>NZ_KI928916.1:0-9638 GCF_000521215.1 Labrenzia sp. DG1229
CGATGTTAGGGAAAGCATCATTCAATTGCAATAATATCTGATATTTTTATTTTTGACTTATATTATTGCGATTTGTGTGGCTGTTTTCCTTGTGATAAATACAGGATAATTCCGATTTTACCGGTTAAAACGATGCAGAAAACACCAACCACCATTGGGTCCAGCACCTACCAGAAAATCAAGCGGGACATCATTTTCGGTGAACTCAGGCCGGGGGCGAAACTCAAGCTCGATTCTCTGAAACAGCGATACGCAACCAGCCCCTCGACCTTGCGGGAAACGCTCAGCCGGCTGGCAAGCGAAGGCTTTGTCGAGGCACCTGAACAGCGCGGATTTCGTGTGACACCCGTTTCCAGCGAAGACCTCATCGAAATCGGCAATCTTCGTGTTCTCCTGGAATGTCACGCCCTGACCCTCTCGATCGAAAACGGCGACACGGACTGGGAAGGCAATCTGGTCGCCGCGCATCACAAGCTGCACCTGATGGAGCAGAAGATGCTCAGCGGGGATGAGAGCGAAAAGGAAGCCTGGAAGCGGTATGACTGGGAATTCCATCTCGCCATGATCGAGGCGTGCAACAACCGGAACCTGCTGTCCCTGCATGCGATCATGTATGACAAGTATTTGCGCTACCAGATGCTTGTGCTCACATATCGCGGCGAAGAGGCTGTCGAGGAACACCGCGTCATGTTCGAGGCAGCGCTCGCCCGCGACACGAAGGCAGCCACGACAATGCTGGAGCGCCACATCAGCAGCGGTGTCGCCCACACGCTTGCAGCCATGACCTGACCCGCACAACAGTCACCAATGATGCCGTTGACCACCTGGACAAGGCATGATTTCAGGGCAGAGCAGGAACAGAACAAAGCGTCAGACGTCTCTTGAACCTCTGACGTTTCCATCCCGTTCACGGCGCACCAGTTGCGCCAAGCGTCAGTTCATCTAATTATTTCAAGGGGATAGCTTGGTGGGCGAGTGGGCGCTCGAACTTCAGACCCGCTGATTAAACGTTTTAATTAGTTTATTATTTTCAATTAGTTGCAGAATGTAAGCTCAGAAATCGCACCATTTTTTTAAGATTCCGCCATACACTTTCGCTGATGCTTTCTAGTCTCGGGCCGTTCATACGAATTAGGACCTTTGCTAAACGATCAGATCGGAGTCTTTACAACAAGGTCAGAAGCCAAAATGAGTTACGAACAGTTCAAAGTGGCACCTTGCTCGCTTGATAGACGAGTAATGTTTTCTGATTGAGAAAGACTGACCTTCACTATCGAAACTTGAAAATTTCGCTTGTTTGGGTCTACGCCTTCCTCAATTCTTACAAGCAATAGGTCAGGTGAACCGAGTTTCGCCCAGGATCTTTCAAATCCCAGCGCTCAACAAGACCAAACCATGTCTTGCAGCGCGCCCCCCGGACCCGAAAGTGCCAATGGTAATTCCACGCAAAAAGGGAACCATAATAAAATGAAAAAATCCGAATATACCGGTTTCTTGTATTGGATATTATCCTTTGCGGCGGCGCTCGTTATAATTACTGTAGTACATGATTTGTTCGACGGTCCTTATGATTCAATTTTTACATTTGCTATACTAATATTTACATCAATAATTACGATTAGACGAGGTTGGTGAGCAAGGTTCGATTCTTGATTGATAGTGATCATGAAAAGGGATTGGTGGCTAACGTTCTGCGCAAACCAATTTTCAAATCAGGAAATCGCTAAATCGATTATACCCACTGATTGCGAATAAGCGGCTCAAACAATAAATTTGATAACTTACAACCTCTCACAAATTGCGCAAAACACCGTTTCATTTATTGATTTCAAGAGGGTAGTTTGGTGGGTGAGTGGGGGCTCGAACCCCAGACCCGCTGATTAAGAGTCAGCTGCTCTGCCAACTGAGCTACACACCCATCAAGACCGCGCCGCAACAAGTCGGCGTGCCGGAATGAGCGTCGTATATAATGCACTCCGGCGGCTTGCAACAGCCATTGTGACATTTTTCCGTCATTCCGGCCATGCGGAATTTGCAAGTTCCGGCAGAAACACGGTGCCTCGGAAGAAACAGGGTTCTTTCAGTCGCTGAAGGAAATTTTCAAAAACATTGCGCATCTTTCGCGCAACAATCGAAATTTGGGGTTGACCGGTCAGGACCGCCTCACTAGTGTGCAGCGCGTCAAGACCGGGCGGATATGACCGGATTGACGGGGCGGTCTCGAAAAAGAATTGCCTTTTCAGTCATATCCGGCGAAGGTCTTTGACGACCTGCAGTATCGAAGGACCGGGACGACATGCCGATGTCGCTCATTCTAGTAGTGGTAGGAAAGCGCGCCTCCGCGGCGGGATAACCCCGTTCGGACAGGATGGCGCGCGACCAAGGCTCCCCAAGGGGCCTTTTTTTGTACCCGCCTCCTGACAGCACCTCCCTCCCCCGGGTCTTCGTTGCCGCAGGGCAGCAAGACGAAAACAGACACAGACGAGCCACGGCCCGCAAACCGGGCCGCGTAAAGCAAGGACAAGAAGAATGACACGGGAAATGACCGGCGCCGAAATGGTCATACAGGCGCTGAAAGACCAGGGAGTTGATACGATCTTCGGCTACCCGGGCGGTGCAGTGCTTCCCATCTATGATGAGATCATTCAGCAGGAAGGACTTGAGCATATCCTGGTGCGCCACGAGCAGGGCGCCGGCCATGCGGCCGAAGGCTATGCCCGCTCCACCGGCAAGCCGGGCATCGCCCTCGTTACGTCCGGCCCGGGCGCGACCAACATGGTGACGGCGCTGACGGATGCAATGCTCGACTCCATTCCCCTTGTCTGCATCTCCGGCCAGGTGCCCACCCATCTCATCGGCAACGATGCCTTCCAGGAATGCGACACTGTCGGCATCACCAGGCCCTGCACCAAGCACAACTGGCTGGTGCGGGACGTTGACGATCTGCCGCGTGTCCTGCATGAGGTCCTTTTATGTCGCGACCTCCGGGCGCCCTGGTCCTGTCGTTGTTCGACATTCCGAAAGACGTCCAGTTCGCCACCGGCACCTATCAGGGCCCGACACCGAACCCTGCTGCGGCGCACAAGAGCTATCGTCCGCAGGTCAAGGGCGATGCGGCGTCCATCCGCAAGGCCGCCGAAATGATGGCAGCTGCGAAGAGACCGGTACTCTATACCGGTGGCGGCGTCATCAATTCCGGCCCGCAGGCCTGCCAGCTGTTGCGCGAACTGGTCCAGCTGACCGGTTTTCCGATCACTTCGACGCTGATGGGCCTCGGCGCCTATCCGGCTTCGGGCGAAAACTGGCTCGGCATGCTGGGCATGCACGGCACCTATGAAGCCAACATGGCCATGCATGACTGTGATCTGATGGTCTGTATCGGCGCGCGTTTCGATGACCGCATCACCGGTCGCACGGACGCGTTCTCACCGAACTCCCGCAAGATCCACATCGATATCGACCCGTCGTCGATCAACAAGACGATCAATGTCGACCTGCCGATCATCGGCGATGTCGGTCACGTCCTGGAAGATCTGGTGCGCATCTGGCGCTCCTCCTCGCTGAAATCCGGGGAAGCAGCGGCGAAAAGCTGGCACGCGCAGATCGACGCCTGGCGCGCGCGCAATTCGCTGGCTTACAAGCCGAACCAGGACATCATCATGCCGCAATACGCAGTCCAGCGGCTTTATGAACTGACCAAGCACCGCAAGACCTACATTTCCACCGAAGTCGGTCAACACCAGATGTGGGCGGCGCAGTTCTACGGCTTTGAGGAGCCGAACCGCTGGCTGACTTCCGGTGGTCTCGGCACAATGGGCTACGGCCTTCCGGCAGCCATCGGTGCCCAGGCAGCTCACCGCGATGCGCTGTGCATCGACATTGCCGGAGATGCGTCCATCCTGATGAACATCCAGGAAATGTCGACGGCCGTTCAGTTCGGCCTGCCGGTCAAGGTGTTCATCCTCAACAACCAGTACATGGGCATGGTGCGCCAGTGGCAGCAGCTGCTCCACGGCAACCGTCTCTCCCATTCCTACACCGACAGCCTGCCCGATTTCGTCAAACTGGCAGATGCATACGGCGGTGTCGGCCTGCGTGTCGACAAGCCGCACGATCTCGATGATGCGATCGAGGAAATGATCGCCGTCGACAAGCCGGTGCTGTTCGATTGCCGGGTGGCCAACCTTGCCAACTGTTTCCCGATGATCCCGTCGGGCAAGGCTCACAATGAAATGCTGTTGCCGGATGAGGCCAACGACGAAGCGGTTGCCAATGCAATCAGCGCAGAAGGCAAATCCCTCGTCTGAGGGCCGGGCAAAAAGGACTATTGGAATATGAACGCTCAGAATGTGGATGCGCCTTCAGCCTATTTCCTGGCCGAAGTCAGCAACGAAATCGAAACCCATACCCTGTCGCTTCTTGTCGACAACGAACCGGGCGTCCTTGCCCGCGTGATCGGTCTTTTTTCCGGACGCGGCTACAATATCGACAGCCTGACCGTGTCGGAAACCGAACACGAGAAACACCTGTCCCGCATCACGATCGTGACCACGGGTACTCCGATGATCATCGAGCAGATCCGCCATCAGCTCGACCGCCTCGTCCCCGTCCACCGGGTAACGGACCTGACGGTTCGCGCGCGCCGCGCCAACCAGGACAAGCCGCTGGAACGGGAACTCGCGCTCATCAAGGTGGTCGGTGATGGTGACAAGCGCCTGGAAGCTCTCCGTCTCGGCGATGCCTTCCGCGCAACAGTCATCGACGCGACGACCGATCATTTCGTCTTTGAGATCACCGGCCGCACCTCCAAGATCGAACAGTTCATCGCCATCATGAAGCCGCTCGGGCTGGTGGAAGTTTCCAGAACCGGCGTTGCCGCGGTCCAGCGCGGTCCTGAGGGGCTTTAGATCCTGCAGACCTTTAACAATCAGGACCCGCCGCCTACATGCGGCGGGTCCTTTGTTTTGTCCGGAGTGTTCCATGCCGTTTGATCTTGACGCTTACCTTCGCCGGATCGGCCTTGAAACATGCACTCCGGATCTGGCCGGTTTGAGGCAACTGCAGACCGCGCAGATCGGTGCAATTCCGTTTGAAAATGTTCTGCCCTTTCTGGGACGTGTGCCGGACCTCGATCCTGAAAGCCTCTGGCGGAAACTGGTTCTCGACCGATGCGGTGGATATTGTTTCGAGCTTAACTCGCTCCTGGGTGAGGCCCTTGTTGCACTGGGTTTCGACGCACGGCAGGTCCTTGCCCGTGTGCGCATGGGCGAAGCAAAGGGCGGTGCGAGATCCCACCTTGCCTTCGTCGTGACGTTGGGCGGAGACGAATGGCTGGTCGACACCGGATTTGGCGGACAGGCACCTGCCGAACCGGTGAAGATCACCGAAACCGGACAGCCTGTTCGTGATCAGGTCCACAGGGTTCGCTTCGAGGATCACTCAGGCGAACATGTTCTGGAACGCAGGACGGAGGACAGCTGGTTCCCGCTCTACGGTTTCGACCGTGTCGAGGTCCGTCCCGATGATATCGAGGCCTCCAACTTCCTTTGCGCGGCATCGCCAAAACAGTCGTTTTCTTCGAGCATGAAATTCTACCGGCTGAGAGAAGACGGCTTCCTGAGTTTTCTGGATGGCCGGGCGCGTCACATTGGCAACGGCAAAAAGCGCGAATGGCAGATCAGTACTTTTGAGGATCTGGCGGCCTTCATGAAAGAAGACCTTGGGCTCGGCTATGACGATGCGGAAATCGACGCAATCGCCAGACGCCTCGCTTCCATGCAACTTTCAAACTCTTAAAGCACTGCGCTGGTATGGGCGAATTGCAATCTTGACGGAAAGCCCACTGAACACGCCAATCGCCAAACCTGTCTATTTGTAGAACCCCTGTCGTAGATTGATCCCGTTTTCGACAAAAGCCTTCAGGCAGCACAACATCTGCGTCCAGCCTTCGCAGTTACCATATGACGCCTCCAGCCCGCCGGCATTTTCGCGCCAGCCTTCCTCGCTGATGGTCACAAGCGTCCGGTCACCATCCAGTGGCTCGAAAGTCATGGTAACCGTTGTGTCGTAGCCTACCGGCTCCGGTACCTCGCCCGTGGAACTGACCTCGCCGCTCTCCTGCGCAGCCCATCTCAGGACGATGAGACTGTCTTTTTCGACCCGGTCGATCTTGACCGGAAAGCTTCCGGGAAATTCCGCAAAGGCCCAGTTCACCGACACACCGGGCTCAAGCCGCCCATCCGATCCGCCAGTCGTGAAATAGCCGGACAGGCTGTCCGGGTTGACGACAGCCTCGAACACCTCCGAGACCGGCCTGTCAATTCTGCCGGCGATCTTGAATGACAATGTCATTTCTTCCTCCAACTAACCGGAATCCGTTTCATTCAGATGGCGTGTTTCAGCGCAGCTTGCCAGACTGCCGAGGTGATGTTTCCAGCCGCCCAGATGTGCCGCCACCAACCGCGCCCGGTCACTTTCCGGTGCGCCCTTCCAGCCCCGGTGTGTGAGAACGATCCGGCAGCCGTTTCCGTTTTCCAGCAACCGGACGGTAACGTCTGTCTCGAATGACCAGCCGTCGTCCTTCCAGCTCAATTGCAACAGCCGTGGAGAGTCGATTTTTACCACCCTTCCACGCGTGTGATGCTGACCCGCCCTGTCACGCCAGGGTTCATGAAAACGGCCGCCCTCAAATGGTTCCAACACGACATCGTCCCCCCACCAGAGCGCAGGCCTGACCAGGATTTCCCAGACCCGGTCAGCCGGCACGGCGCAGCTTCGTTCCAGCGTTATCGCGTCGTCTCTCATGGCTTGGTTTCACCTTTGACCACTTGCTCGCAATTATTAAATGTTATAAAATTATAACATGTCAAGTGATGATGATTCGGACAAAATTTTCAAGGCGTTGGCAGACAGGCGCCGCCGGAAAATTCTGGATTTGCTGAAAAACGCACCGAAAACGACGGGAACGCTGTGCGCGGCGTTTCCGGAACTGGACCGCTGTACGGTCATGCAGCATATGCGTGTCCTTGAAGCGGCCGACCTGATCATCGTCCAGCGCAAGGGCCGCGAACGCTGGAACCACCTCAACGCGCTTCCGATCAAGGATATTCATGACCGCTGGATCGGTGAATTCGCCGAAAACGCGGTCACCATGCTGGCCAGTCTAAAATTCGACCTCGAGGCACGGGAAGACCGGTAGGGTCCCGGTCCGGACCTGCCGCTTAGACGCAACTCTCGATGTTGATCGTCAATGTCTTTCGCAACGGTGCATCGCCTGGCCCGGTCATCGGGGCAACGTGATGCCACGAGTTATAGGTCTTGACGAAAAGCACGCACTGGTTTGGCTCGAACGGAAATGTTTTAACCGTGTCCACGTCTTCAAAAGCCAGTGACTTGTTGAGGTGATTGAAGACCAGGGTTCTGTCCGTCGGCAGGCAGACGGATGTACCGCCACCCCAGGCCATGTCCCATTCATCGGGCCTCATCATGGAGACAACCAGCGTGATGAGCTTGTTGGGCGCGTCCGTGTGCGGCAATATCCGGCCGCCGTCCGCGGGCATCATGGAGAATTCGAACCTGGCACTCAGTTCCGTCTTACGGCGGATACGGCTCAGAAGACTGGCCTTGTGGCCGGTTTTTTCAGAAAGAACCCGAATTCTCCGCAAACCGAGATCAATCCTGTTTGCGGCAAGCATCTCAAGAACCCTTTCGACGAAATCCGCAGATTTCACATGATCGTAAAAGGCTTTCCACGCCGGGCTGCCAGCGAGGAAATTCTCGTAATTTTGCCGGTTGTTGACTTCGGAAAGCGAAAACTTGTGCCCAAGTTCCGGTTTGTACTCGAACAGCTCGCGCTCCGGGTACGTTTCGACAAGCCGCCCGTAGGTATCCTCGTCGAGCACATCCGTGATGTAGCAGATCGGATAGGGTTCGTAGTCGAAAGCGGCGCTTCCGTAGTTCAGCATGGTCACGGGACACCTGTGTTGCGGCGGACAAAGCGCAACTTGTGTACTTTGGCACCGAAAATCATTCAACCTGTATTTGAAACGCCAAGTCGAACGAAGACCTCACCCCTGGATTGGCGGCCTAGACGCGACACGGATCAGCGCGTATACGACACCGGCGTTCCGCGCTGTTTCCGGCGCGGAAGACTCATTTCATTCAAGGAAAAGGCTCCAAGCCCATGATCCACGGTCTGTCCCGGCCGAAAAATCAAATCCGATGGCTCCTGCTTGAGGGTATCTCCCCGACCGCGCAAAATATCCTTGAAAGGGCGGGCTACTCGAACGTGGAGGTCCTGCCTGGCGCTCTTGAAAAGGACGCCCTGATTGAAAAACTGCAGGACGTTCAGATCCTCGGTATCCGGTCGCGCACGCAGGTTACCGAAGAAGTGCTGGATGCGGCCAAGAGCCTTGTCGCTGTCGGCTGTTTTTCGGTCGGAACCAACCAGGTGGATCTGAACGGCACCTTGAACCGCGGCATCCCCGTCTTCAATGCGCCATTTTCCAACACTCGCTCGGTTGCCGAGCTGACGATTGCCGAAATCGTCATGCTGATGCGCGGGGTATTCGCCAAATCCTCCGCAGCCCATGAAGGCCGCTGGCTGAAAAGCGCTGCCGGGTCCCACGAGATCCGCGGCAAGACGCTCGGGATCGTCGGCTACGGCAATATCGGTACGCAGCTTTCGAACCTGGCCGAGGCCATGGGCATGCGAGTGATCTATTTCGACATGGTCGACAAGCTGCAGCACGGCAATGTGCTGCCGACGGACAGCCTGGACATTCTGCTGTCGGAGTCTGACGTCGTCTCCTTGCATGTGCCCGACACGGCCGTGACCCGAAACATGTTCCGGGCCGAGCAGATAGCCAGGATGAAAAAAGGCGCGTTCCTCATCAACAATGCCCGCGGCAAGGTGATTGATATAGAGGCCCTCTCCGATGCGCTCAGGTCGGGCCACCTCGCAGGGGCTGCCATTGACGTGTTCCCGGTCGAACCGAAATCCAACAAGGATGAATTCACCTCCCCCCTGCGCGGCCTCGACAACGTCATTCTGACCCCGCATGTCGGTGGGTCCACCGAAGAAGCACAGGCCCGTATCGGTGAGGAAGTCTCCAAGCGGCTGGTGGAATATTCCGACGTTGGCTCAACGATCGGCGCCATTGAATTTCCTCAGGTACAGCTTCCGAAGGGAACGGATGCAACCCGCTTCATCCAGGTTCATCACAACGCTCCGGGTGCCATGCGGACGCTCAATGACCTCTTCACCCGTCATGATCTCAACATCCATGCCCAGTTCATGCAGTCGCATCAGGACATCGGCTATGTGGTTCTGGATGTGGACAGCCCCGTTGAGGAACCGGTCGGTATCCTCGAAGAAATCCGGGCCCTGCCGAACACCATCCGGGCAAGACTGCTCAACCGGGTCTGAAGAAAAATATTTCCGTTCCAGGTGGCCCGGTGGAACCGGGCCTTCTTGGCAAAAGTTTCAAATAATTCATTTGTATCGACCGAACGCCGCCCCACCTAGGTGATCGGGGGACGACCTCCATTGTCATTCACTTGAACGGGACGACCCGTGATGGAGAACCGACATGGCGTGGATCTTCCTTTCCTGGCCGGAATTCTTGAAATAGCCTGGG
>NZ_KI928916.1:10187-47341 GCF_000521215.1 Labrenzia sp. DG1229
TCATGCTGGGTGCGATGGTGGCTTCTTTTGGCCTCCTGTCGCTTTCCATGCGAACGCTTCCGCTGGGAACCAGCTACATGATCTGGACCGGAATAGGTGCCGTCGGCGCCTTCGTGGTCGGGGTCTGGTTCCTGGGTGAAGCGGTGAGTGTTCAGCGCATCATTGCCGCCCTTCTCATTGTGGTCGGAATTTTCACGATGAAACTCGCCTGAGAAACCAGGCATGGTCCCGGCGGGCTCGGTATCAAAGGCTGAAAAACCGTTTCTTGTTCAGACGTTCAGGCCAGAGGCACAGGCGCGAAATTCGCGGACGGCCGGAGCGGCACCGTCGAGTGGAACGACAACTGTCCGCTCGCCAAGAAGTGCCGTGGCGGTGTGGTTGAATTCGAGCCCGTTCAGAACATTGCCGAAGCCGCGATCCGTGACGGTCAGGGTTGCTCCGCCACCCGAGAGTGCGTGCCGGTCGGTCGAAATTGTATTGCCGCGCGGCCCATCGAAACGCATCGCAAAGACCGAGCCCTGCTGCCAGGGCCGCTTCGGCGTGATCGCGATGGCGTATTCGGGGAGCGCGGGGTCGTAGGTAACACGCACCGAAGCGTCCTCACCATCGTGGACCAACTCGCAAATCCGGCCCTGTCTGACCTCCCAGGCCAGCGCAGGCGCCGTGCTCAACAGCAGTATGGCAAGGGCGCGCAACATGTGGACCAGTCTATCAGATTCCAACACTTTGCGCTCTGGAATTTGATCTGCCGCGCTGCGATGGCAATTGGCGGCAAGGTCACCTTGGACGGGTTGCGTACTTCCGAGAAGGAGCCAGCGTTGGTGGCGAGTTCATCTAACGACAGTTTGAGCCCAACAAACCGGCTTTCTGCGGATTCATGAAATTTGGGTTTCAGAGACGTTGTCGGCCTTTTTCCGGCGAAGATCCATCAGACTTCAAACTTCGTGCTCGCAAGGCAATTGTGGGTCTGCTGTGAAAGACAGCGCAGAAGGCCACTTGGGGTGTTTGTTCCCGCACTACAGGAACCCAGTGTCGGGTGAAAAGCCACACCACCAGTTATTGCGTAAATCGCACGGTCTTCGCCAGATAGTCGTAGCCGCAAAAACCAATTGCGCCGAACCAAGCAGGGCCAGATCAAAATCAGAAGCGACGGCTCCGCCGCGACGCGACGCCGAAGCCGACCAGCGCAGTCAATAGAAGGAACATTCCGGCTGGCAGTGGCACGGCCCCAACCTGCGCGATCTCAACGCGGAAATTATCAAATCCCGCAGTATTGGTCGAAGGCGTGCCGAAGGTGCCGTTACTGGTCAAAAAGCCGAATGACATGACGCCACCAGTCCCCGAGAAATCAAGCGTGCCACCGCTGATCGCGGTGAATTGCGCGGAACTCAGAGGCCCGGTTGTCAATCCAACCCAACCCGATCCGTTGAGAACCTGACCCAGCCCAAAAGCGAAAAAATTTCCGCCCTGGCGAACGACAGCCCCGGCTCCCATCGCACCTGCAGGACCGCTGAATGCTTTCAGATCCAGGCTGAAAGTCAGAGATCCTATCGCCCCCATTCCAGACGGATCGTACGTTGCGGCTTCGTAGATATGTGCGGCCTGGACACTCGAAGCTGCCAACGTGCTGACTTGACTCACAATCGTGCGAAAAGCGCCAGGATTGCCTCCGTTCAAGACCTGTGCACCCGAGAAGACGAAGCTGTTATTTGGTGTTGTGTCTCCAATTTCGGTGGCAGACCAATTGATGTCGACAAATTCGGTATCGCTGATCACCGTCGCGCCAAAAGCAGCGACAGGCGCGAATACGGCAAGAAAAAGTGCTGCCGAGAATGATTTAATCATCTTGCTGTCCTTTTCTGAGCGAATACTAATTGATTTTGTCAATTTCGATTGGTCGACATTCTCCAAACAAATTGAATTGATATAAATACTACCGGAAATGTACAATTTAATCAAATTTTAACGTATTTTGTTAGGCAATATCGGCCTAACACCGGCTCACCGATGATAACGCAGTGGAAGAAAAGCAACCATCGATGCCCCGGTGGCGAAGGATGGAAGGTCCGGCGTCTGACCAATTCGCAACAAGCGCCGCTTGCCGCCCGATGAAGTCTTCACCCAATCGCAAACTGAAATGAGACCACTTGTCCGTTCTGGAGGCAACCGGAAGGCATCCAGCCGGCTCCAAATCCAGCTTCCCGTCCCGGGCCAGCTGCTCGATTTTTCTCACCCGATAGGATCAATTGCCAGGAGCAGCCGTGGTCCAGCTCCGATTTCAGGATCTGGTGACCGGTGAAGCAGACCGGTGCGCTCGGCCCATACCGGGTTTACCGGCAAGGCACAGTTCGCGCGATGTTCCGGTTGACCGGATTCTTTCTCCAACGAAGCAATCGAAGCTGAACACCTGGCCCCGCACGGACCGGGTCGCGGGGGTCAGCGGCTGTCGGCGCGCAACAGAGACATCTGATCCGGTTTCAATGCCAGCCGTGACTGGGTCAGCACTGTCTGTTTTATCTTCGTGGAAGACGTTCTGGGATTATACTGGACCTGGACGATTTTCTTGCCTGCGTCCCGCAGGTAGGCTTCGACATCGAGGTTATGGGGTTTGTTTCCCCAGTCTTCCCCGATCACGAAAACATCCGTCTCAAGCGCCTTGCAGCCGGAGACATACTCAAGCTCGTGGTAGGGACGAACGATATCGACGCAACTCAGCGCCTGCAGCATTTCCACCCGCTGTTGCAGGGGGATGACGGGAGTATTGGGCTTGTACGAGTTGACGACCTCATCCGAGGCAACGCCGACCGCGACAACATCGCCGAGTGTCCTGCAGTGGTTCAGCAGGGCCAGATGGCCGACATGCAGCAAATCGAAAGTCCCGACAGTATAGACGATCATGTTGACTCTATCCTTCCACCTACTCATAAGCGGAGTCAGCTAACGGCATAAGAATGCTCGAGCACGTGGGATTAATCCCGGAATCTCAGGCGGTTAACTCGAGATGGCGCCGGACTTCGGAATGTCCGGTGAACAGGGATGGTCTTGGAAGTACAGGTTTTCAGTGCGCGTAGGTTGGGACGCAGACAAGCGCCTGTCTTCACGCTGATCGAGATCCTAATAAGTAACTCAAAGGACATTCCATGACAATCGAAAAGACCGCATCCGGAGAGACGCACGTAAAGCCGATTCTTTCTTATCTAAAAGATCTTCCAAATATCTGTTCTTTGGCGGGTCTTGGTTGCAGTTTGCTTGCGATTTTTTTCATACTCACCGGCGTTTACTCTGCCGCAATGATTGGCATGATCTGGGCCGTCGCCTTCGACTGGGCCGACGGGATCGTCGCGCGCAAGATGACAGGAAGAACCGGCGCCGACAGGGAATTCGGCGGTCAGCTCGATCTTCTGATCGATGTCGTCAGTTACGCCGTCACGCCCACCATCCTGATCCTGAGCTACTCCGCCCATAATCCAATGTTCCTGCCGGTGGTTTTTATCATGCTGGTTTTCGGCGTAATCCGGTTGAGCTACTTCAGTACATTCGGGCTTTCCGACGACGGGAAATACACCGGGCTTGCCATCGATAACAACAGCCTGGCTCTCGTCTTCCTGTTCCTGTTCGAAGGATATGTTGACCCTACGGTATTTGCCGTGCTTCTGGGCGCCTGCGGTCTCGGCCTTGCCGTCCTGAACGTCTCCCAGATAAAGACGCCGAAGCTGTCCGGAAACCCGCTCAATATCGCTATTCTTGCGGCCTATACGCTTGCGGTAACCCTCATTTGCGGTTGGAAACTCCTGTAGGACGTACGTTGGAACGTCGCTACAGCCGGTTCATGGGGCTAACGCCGGAACATGGCACCCGACCATCGGCTAATACGGGGTGGCCGGTTCATGGGGCTAACGCCGGAACATGGCACCCGACCATCGGCTAATACGGGGTGGGCGGCGCAAAACGCATCATTGGAAAAAACATCTGCGAGCCGAGCTGCCGGCACGGTTTTCCTGATCTGTCTGGGGTTGACGCTGCATCTCGCGCCGACTCCCCGAATAAATGATATCAACCCACCACGAGCAAAAAAGCGGCTCCATGTCTCAATTGGCGGCACCCTGAAAGAAACTTGCTGATGATAATTCCAGCTTCCCGTCCCGGGTCAGCTGCTCGACTTTTCTCACCCGATAGGATCAATTGCCAGGAGCAGCCGTGGTCCAGCTCCGATTTCAGGATCTGGTGACCGGTGAAGCAGACCGGTGCGCTCGGCCCCGGGCCAGGCACCACCGCGGAACAACGCAACCGCGCCGCGAGCCACCTGCCCTATGCGCCCTGGATCAGCTTCCCATCCTTCAGGAACATGCTGCGTTCCGGTGCCGCGATACGTGCACAGCAAACGGGCCGGAACGTTATCGACATGGAACTTCGGACACATCACCTCATCAGATACATCGAGCCTGATCCTGACCTGCCGCATTTTAAGCGTCTTTGCGACTATCAGCGCCAGCGCGCCAATGTCACCGGTCAGCACGTCTCTTTCGCGGCCCGAAGGAATGCCCACCTGCTCGCAGGCGGCGATAGCAGCCGCCTCTGCCAGATGGACCGGAACGATTGTGCGCAATTCAGGCAGGTTTTGTGGCGGCAGACCGTCGATCCAGCGTTGAAAATCAACGTCGCAGGACCGGGTCCAGATCGCCGCTGCAACCCCGGGCAACTCGATATCGGCGAAGATGTCCGGTTCCCGCCCCATCAAAACGTCGCAGGCATTCGAAGCGGTCGCGATGTGCGCCTCTGCAATACTCATGCTGCCTGCTCCGCGAGACGAAACCCGGGAAACGGATCTGGTAGATCCGCAAAACCCGACAGATCATTTCCTTCTGCTTCCGGGATCAGGCAGGCGTCCAGCCGGCGCTTCAGGGTGGGCCAGTCAATATCGGACCCGATGAAGACGATCTCCTGGCGCCGGTCTCCGAAGGGGTCGGCCCAGTGGGTTTTGGCATAGGCGCGGGCCTGTTCGTCATCCGGCCAGCGGTTCATCGGGACCGATGCCCACCAGGTGCCGATCGGTGCGATTCCGGAAAGCGCTCCCGCCAGGGAAAACTCGATGACCCACTCGGGACGGCTGCCGATCCAGAAATGACCCTTGGCGCGGATCACCCCGGGCAGCTGCCCGTTGAGAACATCGTGGATCTTCTGAGGCGTGAAGGGACGGCGTGCGCGGTAGACATAAGACGTGACACCGTATTCCTCCGTTTCCGGCACGTGATCGGCAAACCCGTAGAGTTCCTTTGCCCACATGGGATGCTCGTGAGCCTTTTCAAAATTGAAAAGCCCTGTGTTGAGGATCTCCGACGGCTCTATGGCGCTGTAGTCGGTCTCCAGAATTCTCGCGTCCGCATTAAGGCTCCGGATGATCTTGCGCGCGGCATCAACCTGGCCGGGCGAGGCAGCGCCGACCTTGTTCAGAACGATCACATCTGCAAATTCAATCTGGTCGGTCAGAAGGTGCACGAGCGTACGCGCATCTTCTTCTCCCAATGTTTCGCCGCGGTCTTTCAGAAAGTCATGACTTGAGAAATCATTCAGCAGGTTGACCGCGTCGACGACGGTCACCATCGTGTCCAGCCGTGACACATCCGAAAGGCTCAATCCGTTCTCGTCGCGAAACTCGAAGGTCGCTGCCACCGGCAGGGGTTCGGAAATACCGGTCGATTCAATCAGCAGGTAGTCGAACCTCCCTTCTTCGGACAAGCGTCTGACTTCATTCAGCAGGTCGTCCCGCAAGGTGCAGCAGATGCAGCCGTTTGACATTTCAACGAGAGTTTCATCGATCTTGCTGAGCTCCGCGCCACCGGCTCGTACAAGATCTGCATCAATGTTGACTTCGGACATGTCGTTGACGATGACGGCGACCTTGAGGCCCTCACGATTGTTGAGGACGCGATTGAGCAAGGTTGTCTTTCCCGCTCCGAGAAATCCGGAGAGAACAGTCACTGGCAAACGGGTATCGGGCATGCTGGCTCCTGAGATATAGCTCGTAATGTTATTACATAACGTACCTGATTCACCACATGGTGACAAGATGTACGGTCCGGCTTTGCCAGCTATTCACAAGTGCCGATTGTCCTGGCCCCGGTGAAGGCGGCGCTCAACTGCAAACGCAGCCATGAGCCGGACTGCGACGATATGAAGACTCGTTCACACGGGAAAAATACGTAGGCTGTTTCGGCATGGTGCTTTTTGCAATGACAAATCGGAACAGATGCCCCACCACGAGGGATGTGTAAGCGAGGCGAAACCGCCACCGAAACTCGGCGAAAACCTGATCGTTTTCGACGCGGATTGCATCATCTGTTCCGGCTTTGCGCGCTTCATGGCATCGCATGACATGAAGGCAGGATTTCGTTTTGTCAGCGCGCGGTCCGAAACCGGGCGATTGCTGTATGAGCAGCATGACCTCGACCCTGACCTTCTGGAAACAAACATCGTCATTCTCGATGGCCGGTCCTATATCAAGATGGCCTCGTTTGCTGCCGCAATGAAAAGCGTCGGACTGCCATGGGCGCTCTTGTCCGTGGTGGATTTCCTGCCGAAGACCATTTCCAACTGGCTGTACGACCGGATCGCCCGGAACAGATATGCGTTCGGGAAACGGTCCTGCCCCCTTCCCTCTCGGGAATTGAAGGACAGGCTCATTGACTGACCCCAGCTCCCCAAAGCGGGTTGTCATTCTTGGTGGATATGGCGTTTTCGGCGGCAAGCTCGCCCTGGCACTCCTGCGTGATCAGCAGTTCGAAGTCGTTATCGCCGGAAGAAACCGGACAAAAGCGCAGGCCTTTTGCGAGGCTCATGGTGGTTTGCCCGTGTATCTTGACCGTAACGATCAAGCCTTCGGCACGTCCCTCGCAAAGCTCAAGCCCTTCGTGACTGTCGATGCCTCAGGTCCGTTTCAGAACTATGCCGAAGATACCTATGCAATCGCCATGGCCGCGCTTGCCGCAGGAAGCCACTACCTGGACCTTTCCGACGATGCAAACTTCACGTCGGGCATCTCAGAACTTGAACAGGAAGCCAGATCGGTTGGAAAAACGGCCCTGTCCGGCGTTTCCAGCGTCCCGGCGCTCTCTTCGGTCGCAGTGGAAGCCATGCGCAGCGATTTCTTGCGCCTCGATTTCATTGAAAGCGCCATCCTGCCAGGCAATCGCGCGCCGCGAGGCCTGGCGGTCATGCGGGCCATCCTTGGACAGACGGGTCGCCCCATTGCCGTTTGCCGCGATGGCGCCCTGACATCAGTTCCCGGCTGGTCGGGTCTCGAACGACGTCGGATTGGACCGCGGACCGGCGGATTGCCCCCTCGCTGGACGAGTTTCATTGGAGCCCCCGATCTTCAGCTGTTTCCCGAGCGCTATGGTGCTCGAACGGTGCTCTTTCGAGCCGGACTGGAACTCTCTGTCATGCACCTTGGCCTTTGGGCACTGTCCTGGCTTACCCGCCTAAGGCTGATCACGTCGCTGGAGCCACTTGCCAGGTCGCTTAGAACGGTGGCCGATTGGCTGGCGCCGTTCGGCTCCGACCGGGGTGGCATGGAGGTTCGTCTTGCGGGCCTCGACAAGGATGGCCTCCCCAAGGCTGCAAACTGGACGCTGATCGCGGAGGCCGGTGATGGACCAAGCATTCCGGCCGTTGCGGCTACTATCCTGTGCAATCGGCTTGCCGCAGGCTCCATTGCGACGGGCGCCCGGTCCTGCCTCGCCGAATTCAGCCTTGAAGAGATTGACGAAGCAACATCGCATTTGAGCGTGAAAACGTTCGGGGAAACGGACATTGCCCCCTGCTTGTTTCAACAGGCGATGGGAGACGATTTTGCCGCCATGCCCGGCCCGGTCAGGAACCTTCACACTGTCTTTGACAGGCATGATTGGTCGGGGACGGCGCGGGTTTCGCGTGGTCAATCGGTGTTTGGAAACCTGCTCTGCCGCCTGATTGGATTTCCGCCTGAAGCTGGCAGCGTTCCCGTTTCAGTGACGATTGAAAGGCACGCAGGCAAGGAATTCTGGAGTAGAAATTTTGGAGGCAAGACATTCCGATCGGTTTTGTCGCTTCGCGATTATGAGGGAAAGGGCCACATTTGCGAGCGCTTCGGTCCCTTGAAATTTGATATCGACCTGGCCCACGATGGAGCGAGGCTATGTTTTCCCGTCGCCCGCGGGAGGTTCCTCGGCTGCCCTTTGCCAAAGTGGATCCTGCCGGAGAGCGAGGCGTTCGAGTTCGAGGAAAACGGGCGGTTTAATTTTGACGTCAGAATCTCGCTGCCTGGCATCGGAATGCTGGTCCGGTATCAGGGTTGGCTGGAAATCAGCACCTCCTGAAAGAACAATCGCTCAAGTATCGAGCCGACACGTAGCTGCATTCCATTCCTTTTACGGAGAGATCAAACTGTAAAAACATTGTCTCTAGTGACAATTTCGCGTTTGACTTCAATAGCTTTTACAACAATCTTGCAAAACTGACCCAATACCTTGAATCAGTTTGTGAACCGCATCATCCGGACGACCAGCCATGCCTGCAGCCTCACGCCTTTCAGTTAATGTCAATGCAGTCGCCATGCTGCGCAATCGCCGTGACCTGCCCTGGCCGAGTGTGACCGGTCTGGCCGCAATTGCAATGGAAGCCGGTGCAAAGGGGGTCACGGTTCATCCGCGCCCGGACGAGCGCCACATCCGCAAGACGGATGTGTTCGACCTTTCCGAGCTGATCGAGGACAGATTTCCCAACAAGGAACTGTGCCTTGAAGGGTACCCTTCCCCAGACTTCATGAGCCTGGTCGAGCAGGCGAGACCGGAGCAGGTCCTTTTCGTGCCCGACGACCCCGACCAGACTACGTCCGACCACGGTTGGGACTTTTCCAGGGACACCGGTTTGCTTCAAACGGCAATTGCCGCAGCAAGGGAATGGGCGGTTAGCGTTGCACTATTCTGCGATCCGGACCCTGCCGCACCAGAGCACGCTGCCCGTCTTGGTGCAGAGCGGATCGAAATCTACACGGGACCATACGGTGCTTGTTACGACGACCCGGTCCGGGCTGAAAAGGAACTCGTCAAGATTGCCGCAACGGCCGAAACCGCCAATGCTTGCGGCCTTGGTGTCAATGCAGGCCATGACCTGACCGTGGAGAACATTCCGCCGCTCATTGCAAAGGCCCCCTTCATCCGCGAAATGTCCATCGGACACGGCTTTACCGCCGATGCACTGGTTTACGGGTTTGCCGAAAGCATCAGCCGGTTCCGCAAGGCAATGGGGGAACTCTGAGCCGCGCCGGAACCCGTTCCGTAATTTCTTTTCTCTGGATTTTCCGTTTTGTCCTTCGATCTCTGGCTCATCTTCGTCGCTGTCTCTCTATTGCCTGCCATTAGTCCCGGCCCGGGCATCATGCTCGCCATCAGCAACACGTTGCGGTTCGGACGAAATGCGACACTCGCGTCTGCGACCGGCAATGCCGCCGGCCTTGTCCTGATCGGCTACGCTGTTGCATTCGGCTTCGGAGCGCTGATGTCGACGTCTGCGCTCGCGTTCACCGTGCTCAAGTTCATCGGCGCGGCTTATCTCATTTACCTCGGGCTGAAGGTCTGGCGCGACAAATCCGGTTTCGAGATCTCCGCAGAAAATCAGGTCAGCAGAAAAAGTGCCTGGAAACTGTTTCTGGAAGCCCTGCTCGTGTCTGTCACCAACCCGAAAGCCATTTTGGTCATTACGGCACTTTTCCCGCAGTTCATGCGCTCAGGCCGGGTTGACCTTCTGGAAATCAGCGTCTTGTCCTTCACCTATGCGGCCTTGTGCTTTGCCAATCATGCAGCGATCGCGTTCGCCGGAGGACACTTGAGGCGGTTCCTGACATCAGCCCGTCGCATGCGTTGGGTCAGACGGGTTACGGGTGGTCTGTTTGTCGGCTTCGGCTCGGCGTTGGCAACGGCTTCGAGATAAGCCTTTTTGCGAATTACACCGATCAAAGTGATTTAAAAGAACGCCCGATCGTATCTGAACCAACGGGAAAGGTCAGGGCATCTGGAGCATCGGTCAGCTACGAACTTTACAGTCGAAGGATGTACCTTGCGGCCATTCGACCATCGCTTCATCACCCTTGATCCAGAAAAGTATTCCGAAATCACCGACATAGCGCGCGCCTGATCCGGTCGGTCCTTCCACGACAATCTCTGTCGTGTCACCTCTTTCAAGACGCGCGGAGGGAGGTGTCGTCGGGAAAAATGTCGCGACGATCTCGTCGGCCGGGTTACCGTTGCACGTGTAAAATACCGGTTTCTGGCCCTCAATCAGGCCATAGCGCGCCGTCAGTTCGGCTATACGGCGTTCGTAGGTTGCCTTGATGCAGGATAATTCGCTGTCCGCTTTCCAGCAGTCATCGCGGCCCTTGACCCACCCTCTCTGAAATGCCTTCAGGTCCACCAGCGCTTCATCCTTGTCGGCATATGTCTCAACCGCGGCGACGGCATCCTTGTAGACGCGTGCCAGGTCCTGATCGAGCCCTGCAAGGTCATCGTTGGAACAGATCAGCTCTTCGGCCGAGCTTTCCGCCTTACTGCAATCGAAGGCCGGATCCGCGGCAAAAGAGAATCCTAATGCACAAAACCAGCTGACAAGAAGTGTTCCCGGCAAAATCACAAACCGCATTCTCAACCTCAAAAATTGCAACAGCGTTCCTGTCTGTCGGATCGGCTACGTGGCGGACTGAGTGAACATTTGGACAATCATGATCTTCCAGCAACTCACAGCGCGCGCTTTGCGCATCAACTGCTGTTAATCCATGTCGGACAAACTTCGCTCCAGGTCACACATACACCCTTATGGGTCCAGGCGGACCAATGCAAACATTCTGTTTGCAATACCCGACGAGGCAAAGATGACCATGGATTAACCGTTGGCAGAGATCGTCAGGCAGCCTCTGCCCGCTTCGCCTTCTGATGCTCATCCTCGACCAGACCGATTTTCCAGTAGCCGGAGATATAGGTGTCCTTCCTGGGGATTCCGCGTTCCTTGTGCAAGTGGGAACGCAGGGCGCGGATCACGGAACTTTCGCCGGCGATACAGGTCTGCACCACCCCCGCCCGCCACTGAAGTGAACTCACGAAATCAACTTGTGCCGTTGAAGGGGCATGCACATCCTCCTGCACCAGCCAGGTGATCTCGATCCCCTGCGGAACGGCAATTTCCCGGACATCGCTTGCGGAAGGCACCTCAAAGACTGCCACGCCCCTGGCATCCGACGGCATGGCCTCCAATGTCGCTTCGGCAACCGGCATGGCCGACAGGTCAGCAGCAATCAGGTACCAATCCGCATAGAATTCCGTGATTTTGGGTTGGCTGGGACCGAAAAAACCAAGATAAGAGCCACGCTTTGCTTCCTGCGCCCAGCGCGTCGCCGGCCCTTCATCCCCGTGCGCGACGAAGTCGATATCAAGTTCCAGACCGTCCTGCCGAAAGGCGCGCACCGTGTAGGTCCTAACCGCGTGGACCTTCTCCGACGGTCCATCGGGAGCGAAACATGCCTCGAATTCGTCCCTGCCTTCACCGTCACGAGGCAGCACGAGCTTGCAATTGGCACCCTCGTGACCGTTCGGAAAACCTTCCAGTTCCGGACCTGCAAAGGTCACCCGGATCATGTGCGGGCTAAGATGCCGGACTTTCGTCACGGTCAGGATACGCGGACGGCGTTTTGCACGGTTGGTCAATTCGCACCTCGATTAAAGCTGAATTATTTTCTCAAGATTTAGCAACGGCCGAACAAAAAGAAAAGGGGTTCAACGTTCGAAAAACCGAAACAGTCTGTCACTCGCGGTTGGTCACACGAGCGTTTTTCCCGAAATGGAGCGCGCGAATATCAAAAAAAAGCCCGCCTGGTGGCGGGCTGAAACAAGTTGAGAGGTAATGGCAAATTGAAGGAAGCGTCAGGATCAGTTCCTGATGATCGGCTCTTTCAGATCTTCAGGCTTCTTTTCCTTGATGATTTCCCAGTTCAGGGTCGCATTGTTGATGTGACCTGGAACGTCTTCTTCGAAGCGTTCCTGAACCTTCAGGGAATTGTTCAGGTAGAGTTTGCCGTCAACAATGGACCAGGCTTCGGGAACAACCGGAACCTTGAATCCCATCGCGGCACCAAAAGCACAAAAGCCACCGTATTGCGGCGCATATTTCGCGGGATCTGCCTCGAAGAGATCACGGTTTTCGGCAGAGGAGAATTTCCAGGTCACGTCGTCATAGACGGCAGTATATTCATCGGTACCGGCAACCGGCTTTCCCTCGGTGAAATAGGCAACCGGATCAGTACCCCCGATGGCAGTACCACCCTTGGTGAAGGTTGTGATTTCGTCGGCGGAGGCAGTGAAGGCAACCGCCGAGAACAAGGCTGTCAGGCCCAACAGGACGGATTTGGAAGTATAGAGCGGCATGGACGTCTCCACAGGAGCTATTAGAAGGCGTTTTCCGCGCGGCGCGTCTGTGCACCGTGCTGGTGCAAACATGTCTCTTGACGCCGCGTTTGGCCAATAACCTTTGATCACAGAGATGAAAGGACGTCGCTAGAAAATTGTGAATTGACCTTCTGGAGATATCTCCTCAGGTCCCCGGAAGCCCGGAAAAAGGTGCAGGATCACGAGGAGCGACAAGACCAAGGACCAGATGAATAGAGGTCTCGATATCGTCCGCGTTGAGAGTATCTCCGTGAAACAGCAAGCTGAAATAGAGTTGCCCGAGAAGCAGATCGATCCGCGTTTCCATGTCGGTTTCGAACGGCGTCGCGATCAGGATCTGTCGTAGAGCCAACCGTTGGCCAGTTTCAGCTTCACCAAATACAACGGCAAACTCCGGGCTCTGCCGATAGGAGGCAAGTGCGCGCACGGCATCGCCTAGCGGTGTCTCTGCGAGCGCCGTCGCAAGGCCCGACAGGTATCGCCTCAAATCCTCGGCAACGCTGCCGCGCAGTGGCGGTTCAGACCTGACTGCTTCAAATCCGCGGGCAAGCGCAGCGGCAACAAGGGCATTCTTGTCCCGATACCGCCTGTAGATTGCCTGTTTGCTTGTCGCAGCCCGCCGGGCGACGCCCGACACCGTCGTGCCGAGATATCCGGCTGCCGCCAGTTCCAGCAAGGTGGCGCGAAGCAAGGCGTCACTCACCCGGCTGTCCCTTGGCCGGCCCGGCAGCTTGCTTTTCTTGTCCATGGAGAGAGACACGATTGTTTTGGTCCAGCAATTTTAAATACGGTTCCACTGGGTACCGTATAGTCTGGATTTTGGGAATTACCAAACCGAATTCACAGCCAATTCCGTCTGCTCCGGCTATAAGTCGGGCCAACCGCACATCCAGGTGCCGGACCTGCAAACGATGCGACCCGTCGGGATTGGTCGGCACAAAGAATTGTCAAAACGAGGATCCAATGTCTGTTGATACCCAAACGGTGAAGCGCGTTGCCCGGCTGGCACGCATCAAGGTCAGCGACGACGACGCAACCCGCATGACCGGTGAGTTGAACGCAATTCTCGGCTTTGTCGAGCAACTCGACGAAGTCGATATCGAGGGTGCCGAACCCATGACCTCTGTGGTCGACCAGACCATGAAAAAACGCGTGGACGGTGTCACCGACGGCAACAAGGCGGACGATATCACACGCAACGCCCCGGTATCCGAGGACCAGTTCTTCATGGTGCCGAAAGTCGTTGAATGAATCGACTGTCAACATGATGAAGCACGCCGCACCGACAATCTCTGTTGAATCGCCCCTGACGGACGACATGAACGGGATGATTGACGAACTGAACGAGTTGCTGCTCACCTTGTCACCACCTGAGGCCTGCTTTCACATGACGCCTCAGGACATGGCAGGCGACGCGACAACTGTCTTCGTGGCCCGCGTCGAGGGTGAGGCAGCCGCCTGTGGAGCCCTTCGCAGGCACGACCGGGGCGTTGCCGAAGTCAAGCGAATGTACACCCGCCCTGCCTTTCAGGGCCGGGGTCTCGGCGGCAGTATCCTTGACCGGATCGTTTCCCTCGCACGCGAGGAAGGCTTTTCATCGCTCGTTCTTGAAACCGGAGACAGACATCCCGCCGCCTGGCGCATCTATGAACGCGCCGGCTTCAGGCGATGCGGTCCTGTGCTGGATTATCCGGACAGCCCCTATTCCGTTTATTTTTCCCGGTCGCTTGCGACCAGCTGAGAGATCAAAGTCATGACAGACCTGACCAAACTGACCATCGCCGAAGCCCGCAAGGGCTTGAAAAACAGGGACTACACGTCACTCGAGCTGACCGATGCATTCCTGTCGAACATCGAGGCCGCCAACGCGCAGCTCAATGCCTATGTTGTCGTAACAGCTGACAAGGCCCGCAACATGGCAAAGGCTTCCGACGAAACCCTCGCCAAGGGAGACGGCGGAGCACTTGAAGGCATCCCGCTCGGGATCAAGGACCTGTTCGCAACCAACGGCGTCCACACGCAGGCCTGCAGCCACATTCTGGACGGTTTCAAACCAGCCTACGAGTCGACGGTCACCACCAATCTGTGGGCCGACGGTGCCGTCATGCTCGGCAAGCTCAACATGGACGAATTCGCCATGGGGTCCTCCAACGAAACCTCCTATTATGGCGACGTGATCAACCCCTGGCGCAAGCAGGGTTCCAACCAGGATCTCGTTCCGGGCGGATCTTCCGGCGGCTCCGCAACTGCTGTAGCCGCACGCCTTTGCATGGGCGCGACGGCAACCGACACCGGCGGATCCATCCGCCAGCCTGCCGCCTTCACCGGCACCGTCGGCATCAAGCCGACATACGGCCGTTGCTCTCGCTGGGGAATCGTTGCGTTCGCCTCGTCGCTCGACCAGGCAGGTCCCATTGCACACACGGTGCGCGACAGCGCGATCCTGATGAAGTCCATGGCCTCCATCGATCCCAAGGATACGACCTCCGTCGATATCGAAGTGCCGGACTACGAAGCCGCCATCGGCAAGTCGGTCAAGGGCCTGAAGATCGGGATCCCGGCGGAATACCGCTTGGACGGCATGCCCGGCGAGATCGAGGATCTCTGGCAGAAAGGAATCGCCTGGCTGAAGGATGCAGGTGCCGAGATCGTGGATATCTCCATGCCGCACACGAAATACGCCCTGCCAGCCTACTATATCGTTGCTCCTGCGGAAGCGTCTTCAAACCTTGCCCGCTATGACGGTGTCCGTTACGGCTTGCGCGTTCCCGGCAAGGACATTGTCGAAATGTACGAAAACACCCGCGCCGAGGGCTTCGGAAACGAGGTCAAACGTCGCGTGCTCATCGGCACCTACGTGCTGTCCGCCGGCTATTATGACGCCTACTACCTGAAGGCCCAGAAGGTCCGCACGCTGATCAAGCGCGACTTCGACCTGGCCTGGGCCAACGGTGTCGATGCAATCCTGACGCCGGCGACCCCGTCTGCCGCCTTCGGCGTTGCCGACCAGGATCTGCATGCCGATCCGGTGAAGATGTATCTGAACGACATTTTCACTGTGACCGTGAACATGGCCGGACTGCCGGGCATCTCGGTCCCTGCCGGACTGGACAAGGACGGTCTGCCGCTTGGCCTTCAGCTTATCGGCAAACCGTTCGACGAAAGCACCCTCTTCCAGGTCGGTCAGGTCATCGAGGATGCGGCCGGTTCCTTCGAAGCTGAAAAATGGTGGGGCTGACCGGAACCAGCAGGACTCGCGCAACTGCGACAGGAATGTACGGTCCCGGATCTGATCCGGAATCGGAACACAGGTGACGTGAATGCATGACATCGAAACCCTCGTAGTTGGTGCCGGCGTGATCGGTCTTGCGATCGCCCGGGCGCTGGCAATGAAGGGTCGCGATGTCATGGTTCTGGAACAGCACAGCCTGATCGGCTCCGAGACCAGCGCCCGCAACTCTGAAGTCATCCACGCCGGCATCTATTATCCGACGGGCAGCCTGAAGGCGAAGTTATGCCTTGATGGCAAGCATCGGCTCTACGAATTCTGTGCCGAAAACGGCGTTGATCATCAACAGATCGGTAAACTGATCGTTGCCTCCTCTCCTGAACAGCTGCCGGAACTGGAACGGCTGCAGAAGAAGGCAATCGAGAACGGCCTGCTCGACCTGGAGTTTTACGACCAGAAGAAACTGAAGCAGACAGAACCGGAACTCGCCTGCTGCAGCGCTCTCTGGTCACCCTCAACCGGGATCATCGACAGCCACGGCTTCATGCTCGCATTGCAGGGCGGACTCGAAGCGCATTGTGGCCAGGTGGTGCTCAACAGCAGGGTCATCGGGATCGACCAGGTTACAGACGGGTACCAGCTGCAAGTCGATGCAGGAGATGGGCAAACAGCCTCCCTCACCTGCCGGGAACTGATCGTGTCAGCAGGCCACGGTTCCCCCGGTTTGATGGAGAGTTTTACCACCGCCAATGCACCAAAACCCCTTCTGGCAAAGGGCAACTATTTCAAACTCCAGGGCAAGGCGCCGTTTTCGCATCTCGTCTATCCGGCGCCGGAATCGGGTGGTCTAGGTGTCCACCTGACACTGGATCTCCAGCACCAGGCCCGCTTCGGACCGGACGTGGAATGGGTGGAGCATTTCGACTACGAGGTCGAACCGTCCCGCGGTGAAAAATTCTACAATGCGATCCGCAGCTACTGGCCGGGCCTGCCCGACAACGCGCTGATACCGGACTATTCCGGCCTCCGCCCCAAGATCGTTGGCCCTGGCGAACCAGCCGCCGACTTCCGGATCGATGGCTCCGAGACTCATGGTCTGGAAGGTCTTGTCGCGCTCTACGGCATGGAGTCGCCCGGTCTGACCTCAGCTCTGGCAATCGGAGATGAGGTGGCAAGGCGGCTCGATTGATTTTCAATCCCAGACCGCCATCATCAGGACGCGCCAAGGCTGTCTAGCCCAATCATAACTGTCGCCAAAGCCTTGATCTCTGGTTCTGCATCGGTCAAATCGCGTTCCAGCCGTTCAACTTCGTCCCGCTTCGGGATGAATGCCCTGAGCGTTCTTTTTCTACCCGCCATTTGCCAAAGGCGTTCAAGATCGAAATCCGTTTCGTGGAGCGATAGCTGGACGATTGCCCGTACGATGTCCACTGTGCTGCACTTGTCGAGAATGTGTTGTAGGCCCCGCTGCTCAAACTCACCGTTGCCGCGCTCGATGACTGCTGCCACCGATTCGAAGTCTGGTTGGAAGGCCTTGCCGACCAGGGCCGCAACGGCTCTACGGGAGAAGCGACCGTCGTGATGGTTTAATGCAATGTGCAGAAGGTCAACTATCGCGGCCTGATCCTCGATCATGGCCAGCAATTCAAGCCAATTCAGATCGGGTCGCGTGGACAGTCTCTCATAGGCATTCCGAAGATCGGTTTTGTCATGCGAATTACCATATCTTGCGACAAGTCGCGCAGCCCAGAAGGGAGGCGTTGCGTCCTGCCGCAGCCTTTCCACCAGGCAATGCAAGAATTTGTCCAGCCCGACGACACACTTCATCCCGAAGGCAGCCCTGTCGGCGAGGCTTATGTGATTTGATGAAACGAAGGGTCGAAAGACACGTTCCCGATGCAATCGGCTGTCCGGATTTGAAACAACATACTGGAGTGCGACGCGCTGTACATCGGCCGAATGGTCCGAAAGCCCGATCTCGGCAAGATCATCCTTGTCGCAGTCAAGCTCGTAGATTGTTCTTTGCAGGCGCCCCTCGGCCATCCAGGCAAACCCCTCATCAATGATTGTATTCAATGCCATCCTTCGAACAGCAGGATGCCTTGCCTCGCTCACGAGGTCGGTTAGCATTTCTGACAATAACCCACGCTTGAGGCCGAGTTTCATCAGCACGCCTGCCCTGTCCAACGGGCTGCGAAGCACGATCCTCCTCAGTTCTTCCAACCCACCGGTTTCCAGAAGCAACCTGTCGACAATTGCCATCTCAACGGCTTCGGAACGCCCCATCTCCTTGAACCGCAAAAGCAACTCCAGGCACCCGGAGACAATATATGCGAAGTTCCGAGCGGTGTCGGGGGAGTGAAAAACACACCGTTCGATCGTCCGGACGGCTGCGGCCCGCACCTCAGGCACCCAGTCATTCAATCGACGCAGTATCAAGGCAAGTGAAAACGATCCCTCGATCGAGCTGATCTTGTCCAGTGCGCATTCGCGCTCATAACCGGAACTGTGAGTGGTAAGCGCCAAGGCCATCCCGGGATCGGTCCGCGCGAGATAGTCGGGCGAAAATTTCCACACCAGGTCATGCACGAGAGTGCGAATTTGAGATTCTATCAGGGCCACACGGACAGGATCGTGTTCGTCCAACAGCTCTCTCAACGTGGACGAAGAAGTGCTCTTCCTGGTCCTGTTCTCAATCGCGGCGTCCAAAACACGACCAGGTCCCTTCGCGCGCTGAAGGGCGTCTGATGCAGCGTCGGACAGTCTTTTGAATTTCATTGTCTGTTCAATCAATTTACTAACAAAATCATAGTAGTAGCCTCAGCTCCTTGCATGTCATGAAGCGTCGTTCACGTGTAGTGGATCAAGAACTGAGATCCTGCGCTTTCAAGACTACTGGATCCGCGAAGCTCCGGCTCCAGAGTTTCGTTTCTTGCGACCCCAGAGATTTGACATCAGGTCGTGGAAATACGCTTGGCCGCCAGCATTTTGTTCACCAGAATGGTATTCTGGCCGCCACACAACATTGTAACCAGAAGTTTTTCCGTTTTGATCATGGAAAAATCAACCCTCCCGACGAACTCCTTCAGGAAATTTCACCCGTGGAACTATTTCTTTATGCAGCACTCGCTGCGCTTTTGATTGGCCCAATTGTCATTTGGCAAGTACTTCCCCGTTTTGCTTCCAGTACCGAAGAGCTGCGCGATGACAACTTTCAAAAAATCTATGCGGGTCAGGACAGGTGGCCGGGATCGAAGGAAGCCAACGACGAGGCAAGAGAACTGCTAAGGAATCAGGGTCTTGATCTGGAGCAACCGCAGGCAATCATGCACTTTGCAGAATGCCCGGACAATTCAGCATCCTCGGATGCCGCTGCGCTTCGATCGGCTCTGACCTCCGGCCGATTCAATGAGTTGGAAGAAGACGCGGACGGCCAGTCGGTTTCTTTCAGCGAGATCGCAAAAATAGGCTCCATCGTTTTTGACCGCCGCACGATGGAGCTCAATGATTTTCTTCACGAACACGGTTGGGGCCTATCTGGGTTGGAAGCGCGCGGACGACAACACAACCAACTAGGTCCTGGACGGAAAGGCCCCCATCGACAAGCTGATAAACACAGGGCGTTTTGATGCAGTCTTTTCGGATTTCAGGGGCGGTCACTTCGGGAGCTGACGCCCATACCGACTGATGCCGTTCTTTGCAGGGGCGACGCTAACCTGAATTTGAAAACTGACCTCAAGTCGCTTGACTGAGTACTAGATTTTTGTATGCATTATGCATGCAAAACTCCGAAATATTGCAGAACATCCAAGATGACATCGTCACCTGCAGGCTTCTTCCGGGCACGCCCCTTCAAGAGGTGTCCTTGGCAGAAAAGCAATTCTGTGGCCGGACCAAGATCCGGGACGCCCTACTCGTGTTGTCTTCTCAGAAATTTGTCGTCCTTGAACATAACAAGGGCGCACACGTTGCCCCGCTCGATGCATCCCGGGTGTTTTCGATTTTCGAGATGCGCATCGCGCTGGAAAAATCGGCCGCCGTGCTGGCCGCAAGCCGACTTGGCGAAAAGGATCGACAGCAACTTTCCGACTATCACGTGACGATCCAGCGAGCCGAGCGCGACCAGGATGAAAACCTGTTCTATGAGACCGACGCCATCGTTCATGATGCGATTGCCTCGGCATCGCTGAACCCGTTCCTGCAGTCTCAGATCATGCTCATGCGGCTTCACACGAGACGATGCTGGTATTTTTATCGTGAGCGCGGCTACCGGGAGGTCGCCGACTACAAGGGCCTTTTGTCTGTCATTGAAGAAGTGTGCGCGGGCAACGCGGCAGGCGCATCTGCCGCCATGTTCGATCATCTTGCTGGTCTTCATCAGTCGTTTTCCGAAATGTTCTCGTCCCAATTGAAGGGCCTGGAACACATATGAGAAAACTTGTCCCATTCTGTTTGTTTTTGCTTTGCTCATTGCCGGTTGATGCGGCCAACGTGACTGAAGGCAGGGTCGTTTTCCCCCTTCCCGTTTCACCGCCGACCAGGCTGGAAGTCGAAAGAGGCATCGCAGGGGCCAACGCAGCCACGCCAGCCACCTTCCAGGGGTTGTTGCGTGTGCCAACTGGCGCCGACAAGGCTCCTGCCGTGGTTCTGGTGCACACGTGCCATGGGCCATCGTTTTATCAGCATTGGCTGGAGCGCCTGAACGACCTGGGTTATGTCACGCTAAGCTTTTCTCGGTGCAGCACGCCTACGGGCGAGCCCGACGACACCACACACAGTACGTTCGATTGGAAACGCGGAGCAACGATCGCCTTCGGCGCCCTGCAATATCTCTCAGCTTTGGAAGAAGTCGATCCGTCACGCATTGCTATAATGGGCTGGTCCCGTCCGGCCATGGTTCCACTGACCGTCCTGAACTACGAGGGTTTCTCTCAGTTTCATGACCTTCACTTCAGGACTGCGATAGCCGTTTATCCGTTTTGTTCGTTTGCAAGGGGACCGCATCGCGCCCCGATCCTGATTGTTTCCGCGGGACAGGATGACTATGTCGACCCGGTTGTCTGCAGAAGGATCAGCACCTCCACGCGCGAGGATGACTACCCGATCGATTTCAGGATGATCGAGGATGCATATCACGGATTTGATATCCCGAAATTCGGTCCCAGACATGCAGCAACCCGGGCGGAAATCAACCCGGATGAATACTCGGCAAGTGGCGGTACACTGGAATACCGCGCTGACTACGAAACCATCCTTGCCAGGTTCGTCGAAGATCACTTGGAGAAGAACATGAAGCCCTAGACTTCATGCTTCGTCTGGCTGCAAGGGCGCAGTGGTCTAGGTCGTCCAGAAGTAGGCGACCCGTCTCCTTCTCCTGGAGAGTGCCGTACATGCGACCGATTTCTGCAGACCGGTCAGGCCTTTTCCAGATTGGCAAGAATGATCTCGATCCAGATGCGTGTCGGCGGTATCCAGGCATTCCAGTTATTGTAGTTGCCGGAGTAGATCACCGCAGCGACATCGGCTTTAGGACAGATCCAGAGACGCTGGCCACCATTGCCGAAACCGGCGGCCCAGTCGGTCGGTCCACCGAGTGCCTTGACCGGTGCCTTGCCGAGAAACCAGAAATAACCGTAGCTCAGCATTTCCGGGGTCTGAATATGAGGCATCTGGGAGGCCCGTATCCAGGCTTCCGGAACAATCCGTTTCCCGTCCCACAGACCGTTGTTCAATACAAGGCGCCCGATCTTCAAAAGATCCGGTGCGGTCAACCTCAGACCCGACGCCGGCGAATGCGTGCCGTCTTTGCCGGCTGTCCACTCGTATGTCTCGATGCCAAGCGGGCCAAACAGAACCTCGCTTGCAAACTCTGGCAGGCTTTTGCCGGTACCGCGCTGGAGTATCCCTCCAATGAGCGCCGTTGCACCACCGCTATAGGTCCATTTTGTTCCCGGCTCTTCAACGATCGTCCGCTCCAGGATAAACCGGTAGCGATCCGGAGCGAGTTCCATCGCGATCTCACTGTTTTCAGGATCCGTGTAAGGTCGCGATTCATCCCATTCAAGTCCGAGACTCATCGTCAGAGCATGTTCGACCGTAAGCTTCATCCGCGCCGGATCGGACGAAAGATCCTTGTAGTCGTCGAAAACCGACAGAATTGGCGTATCGAGCGTCGGGACCATCCCCCGTTCCAGGGCGATACCGTAAAGGAGACTGACAACGCTCTTGGTGACCGAACGAAGGTCATGCAGCGTTCCGGCGTCGAACGTGACTTCACCCAACGGCTGCCCCCAGCTTTCGTCCGGTCCCTTGCCGTAGCTTTCCAGAATGGTTTCGCCACTCCGTTCCGCCAGAACCACATGCAGATGCGGCAGCAGGCCGGATTCCACGCCGGCAACCAGCTTGCGTCCGATCATCGGATCGAAGCCGCTGTTTTCGGCAGCAAGGGCATGGGGAGACAGGGAAACGGAGTAGTCTGAAGAGGTCATGGTGATCGTCCCGGTCGGCAATGTTTGAGCAATCTGACACAAGGCTACAACCAAATGCGAACATTTTTGCGTCGGACGCAGCATCGGACCAAGTCATTCCAATTGCGTCAGAGCCAAAGCCTGACCAGACCTTGACCTTCCAGTAGCTGGAAACACCATAACATCGAGATGCCCCTCTCGATGAATGTGAGCCGGAAATGAAATTGGATCGCAGGTCGTTCCTGAAAACCACGCTTGCGAGCTGCGCGACAGCAGCTGTACCGCATCTCGCCCTTGCAAAATCCTCCGAGGGTTTCCTGGAACTCAAGGCAGCCAATGGAAAAGCGCATCTTTACGGTGACAAGGGTGGTGCATCCGATCTCTGGCTCTACAATGACCGGCTCCCGGGACCGGAAATCCGGGTCAAACAGGGCGAGAAGGTCAGGGTCCGGTTCATCAATGAACTCGACGAACCCACCTCAATTCACTGGCACGGTATCCGCATCGACAACACCATGGACGGCGTAGCCGGACTGACGCAACCTGCCGTCAAACCCGGTGACAGTTTCGACTACGATTTCGTCGTACCGGACGCCGGAACCTACTGGTACCACGCCCACAACATGAGCTGGAACCAGGTGCCCCGCGGTCTTTCCGGACCGCTGATCGTCGACGAACACAAACAACTTTTTTCCCCGGAAACGGACATCACTTTGGTGCTGAGCGACTGGCGCCTGGACGAAGATGGCGTCCTCGACACTGCAAGCTTCGGCGCAATGCATGACTTTTTTCACGCAGGCAGGCTCGGCAACTGGTTGACGGTCAACGGCTTGTCCCTGCCCGACATTGCGATGAGGACAGGTGTCTGGCACCGGGTCCGTCTGATAAACGCCTCGGCGTCCCGTATTCTTGATCTTGCCCCGGAGCGCTTCGGTGCACGCGTCATTGCGCTGGACGGTCAGGTCTTCTCTGAACCGCGCGACGTCTCAGGTGTCGTGCGGCTTGCCCCCGCACAGCGCATGGATCTCGTCATGCGCCCGGCGAAAACTGGAACGCTGCCCCTCGAAATGATGACCGGGCAGCCGTTCACTTTCGCCAATTTCCAGGTGACGGAGGCCCTGGGCAGCGATCTTCCCCTGACGCTTCCTCCTGTCAACCGATTACCGGAACCGGACCTGGAGGATGCGCTGGAACTGCCGCTCGTGATGCAGGGAGGCGCCATGGGCGGAATGCGCTCGTTGCTAGAGGACCGGTCGGAGGAAGATGTCCGCAGCATGATGCAGGATGGCCAGTTCTGGACGTTCAACGGAATTCCAGGCATGCAGGACCAACCAATGTTCAGCGCCAGGCGCGGTGAAACAATCGTTCTGGAAAGCCGGAACGACACCAGCTTCGCCCATGCAATGCATGTTCACGGTCACCATTTCCGCGTTCTGGCGCGCGATGGCGAGACATTGGAGCATCAGGATTGGCGCGACACGTTCACGACGGATCCGCGTGAAACGGTTAAGATCGCCTTCGTTGCAGACAATCCCGGCAAATGGCTCATCCATTGCCACATGCTCGGCCATGCCGCCTCGGGCATGATGACTTGGTTCGAGGTGAGCTAGAACACGAATCCCTTTAGGATGACGGTCAACTCACCTTGAGGGTATAAGGGAGCGCGCTTGAACCTCGAGACACCACCTGCGATCTTGTTTTTGCACGCCTTGCCGCTGGACGGCACGATGTGGCTAGGTCAGTTGAACCTCTTTCCCACCGCCTGCTATGCGCCGACCCTGTATCGGCATGGCAACTCGATCGAGAACTGGGCGTCTGCAGCACTTAAAGACGTACACGAGGAAAAATTTATCGTTGTAGGTTGTTCGATCGGGGGGTCGTGTGCACTTGAAATTGCAAAATTGGCACCACATCGCGTTCGAGCCATCGTTCTGGTCGGAACAAAAGCACACAAAAACCCGGATCCCGTTTTTTTGGAGCATGCGGTCAATCTCATCGTCACGCGAGGGCCGAATGCAGCGTGGAATGCCTTTTGGAAACCGCTTTTTTCAGTTTCCTCAAGTGATGTTGTTGTGAGGGCCGCGAAAGAATGTTTCGACAAAAGATCTGCTCGCGAACTCGTTGACGGCACTGTTGCGTTCCACATGCGTCCTAGCAGACACGATCTTCTGGAAAGCTTCCCGCACCGGACAGTCTTCATCTCAGGCAGCCACGATATCGCCCCCGGTCCGGAAATGACTTTCAAACAGGCACAAACTGCAAGAGACGGAAGCTGTCACGTAATTCCGAATTGCGGTCACTACGCCCCACTTGAGGCAACAAGCGCCTTCAACGCAATCCTTCGACAAGAACTTCTGGTTCATTTTCCCGCTGAATGCGGATCCTGAACTTTTCAATGTAACCAATGACAAGCAGAAACAAATGGGACACTAAACCGCTATCGGTGCCGCGATATGCGGGTGCGGGTCGTAGCCTGTCAGCTCGAAATCTTCGTATTTGAAGGCAAAGAGATCGGTGACGTCCGGATTGATCTTCATTTGCGGCAACGGACGCGGGGTCCGGGTAAGCTGTTCGCGCGCCTGGTCGAAGTGGTTGGAATAAAGGTGTGCATCGCCGAGCGTGTGCACGAAATCGCCGGGTTTCAACCCGGTTACCTGTGCCACCATCAGGGTCAGCAACGCATAGGAAGCGATGTTGAAAGGCACACCAAGGAAGACATCAGCCGATCGCTGGTAGAGCTGGCACGACAGCTTGCCGTTCGCCACGTAGAACTGGAACAGGGAATGACATGGTGGCAAAGCCATTTCCTCGACCAGAGCCGGGTTCCAGGCGGAAACGATCAGCCGGCGGCTTTCCGGACTGGTGCGGATCATTTCCAGCAGCTTTTCGATCTGGTCGATGGACCTGCCGTCCGGCGCCGGCCAGGACCGCCACTGGTAGCCGTAAACCGGGCCGAGTTCGCCGTTTTCATCCGCCCAGTCATCCCAGATTTTCACGCCGTTTTCATTGAGATAGCGGATATTCGTGTCACCGGCCAGGAACCAGAGCAGCTCATGAATGATCGATCTCAGATGCAGCTTCTTGGTCGTCACCACCGGAAAACCTTCGGCGAGATCGAAGCGCATCTGGTGACCGAAAATTGAGCGAGTGCCCGTTCCCGTTCGGTCGCCCCGGTCAGTACCTTCTTCGAGGATTTTTGCCAGGAGGTCGAGATATTGCTGCACGGCAACGGCCTTTGAAACACGGTGGGAGCGTGATGATAACTTCGCAGATTTTCTGAAAAACGCAGCCCCTCGATCACACTTTCCCCAGATCGATCAGGGTTCCTGATTGGCAATTCCGCGGGTTGTCTCAATCCGCTCGCCTTCCGGGTTTGCATTTGGATGCGATGCGCGTTCCCATCTGTTTGCTCTTATCGGGAAATTTGGGGCCATTGCCCGGCGAGCCATTGTGCTTCCGGTTCACGTCTCAAAAACAAGAGGCCTTTTTCCTCCCTGACAATGGACCACGCACCGGAGGTGATTTTCAAAACGTCACGAAAATCCGGAAGATTGGAGGGTTCGTCCGCGATCAGAAGATATCCATCTTTGGCAAGTTTCTCCGTGAACCTCGCAAGGACCTTCATCCGCGGTGTTCGCTCCAGCATATGCAGCGTACGGTCGAAGACAATCACGTCAAACATGCCGCAAGGGTCATAGCTGGCAATATCGGCGACATCTCCTTCGACCGACAACTCTTCTTGCGCGGCCTGCTTTAACAGACAGGCGATCCCGGAGGACGACAAATCCACGCCGGTTACAAGATGCCCCAGCCTTGCGATAAACAAGGCGTCCCTGCCTTGTCCGCACCCGACATCCAATATTCGTGCACTCGGCTTTGAATAAGTCTCGAAGAACTCGCAAAATGCCCTGGTAGGAGCGCCGAGCGCGTCGGGAGTTGTGCGGTAGAGTGCGTCGTAATCATAGGCCATCGGTCGTTTCTCGTTACTCGTCTTGTACTTGTGCTGGGAAGGCCGACTTCAGGAATTCTGCCTTCATCATGTGTGCTTTCATGGCAGGCAAGCCGATCGCCTTGATTGTCAGAATTGCAGCATAAATCAGGGTTGCGGTTGCCAGCGCATCAAGCGTCCATGCGACCGCCTCCCGGAGAATTCCAAGGTAGGAAGGAAGATTTGCCAGACCCGGAAGGGTCCAGAATCCGGTCAAGGCATGCAATGCCAGCGCGATCCAGAAACCGGCACAGTAGGGGCAATGCCACTGGTCGTAGAGCAACTGCAGCGGTCTGGGCAGCTTCCCTAGAAGAGTTTTGAACCAGGTACCCCACTCGGGCAGCTTGTCCCACACAAGAAGGTGAATTGCGGTGCCCATCAGCATCAACTCGAATTTCATGCATCCTCACATTGCGTTCCATTAAGTTAGTTAGTTTAACTTACTTAATGGGTCAAATTTCAGAGTGAACTATGACGCGTCCGGCAAATCCCAGACTTTCAATAGCCCGGCCCATTCTTCGTTGCTTAGTTCCAACATAATCTGGCGCGCGGCAGATGCGTAAATGCCTCTGCCGCAATCCAGCCGGGACTTCCCTTCTTCGGTCAGCAATATGTGTTGTGCCCGGGCGTCATACTGGCAAGGCACCCGGCGCACCCAGCCACGCTCTTCCAGCTTGACCACCATGACGCTTGCAGAAGCTTTGCGAACACCCATCGCTTCGACCACATCCTGCAGGTGCTGACCATGATCGTTCTTGTCCGTTTTCCGGTATTCCTGCTGTTGGATCGCGCTCAGATATTCAAATTCGCTGTAGGACACACCTGCATCCGTCGCGAGCGCATTCCATCGGCGGTGCGCGTGCCGATGCACCAGTTCAAAAAATTCGGTCAGATCCACAGCTCAATCCATATAGTTAGTCTCTCTAACTAACTCATGAGCAACTTGCGGTCAACCCTGCTGCCGAACTGAATTCGAGTTGTGTGAATCTCCTTTCATGTTTTCCCGGCAAATCAGTGCATCCCCTTTTCTTTCAGCAACAAAGCGCTTATATCAAGGCTGCTGGTTCGCCAGCTATGGCAATAAACTGTCAGTGCAATAAACCTATCGGACCCGGGGGCGGTACCCGGCGCCTCCACCCAAGCCCGTGAGGCTAACTATCGGAAATATCACGGGTTTCGGCGGGGGCGAAATAGGATCGACGAGGGCGTAAAGACTGTTCTTTTGCTCGGCATTGTACCACCGTTATCGGGCTGTTTTAATAGTTGCAAACGACAACTATGCTATGGACAACGCTGTCGCCGCGTAATGCAGCGCCGGTAGTCCACTAAGTCCCGTTGGTTAGCACCTTCAGGCGGGGTTCGAAGGCACCTGGCAACAGAAGCCTTCACCTAATCCCTTCTCCTTGGGTTCCCCATCCCTTCCCCTCGGGTTCCCCAAAACAGCCCTTTTCTGGACGTTGTGCATGCATTGGCTTAGCCTTCTCAGGAAAGACTCATTATTCTGGTATCACTTGGAAAATTGGCTTTTCTTTTTGACGCCGGACGGTCAATGTGGGCCGGATAGAGCTAATTAGAACGAGATTCGACGAGAACTGATGTCTGAAGACCTTCTGCGATACGATATCCTTATCCAGGACGCGCTCAGGGGCGCGGTCAAGAAGATTCTTGCCGAGGTCGGACGAACGGGCCTGCCCGGTGACCATCATTTTTACATCGCCTTCGATACCAACGCGCCGGGCGTGCGCATTTCCCAAAGGCTTAAGGAACGCTATCCCCAGGAAATGACCATCGTGCTGCAGCACCAGTTCTGGGATCTGGCAATCGGCGAGCACGCATTCGAGGTTGGACTTTCTTTTGGGGGCGTTCCGGAAAAACTGCTGGTGCCCTACTCAGCGATCAAGGGCTTTTTCGATCCATCCGTCCAGTTCGCCCTGGAATTCGATCCGGGCAAAACCGCCGAAGAACTGCCGGAAGAACTGCTTGAAGCGGTCGAGGAACTGGCAAAGGCCGAAAAGGAACAGACCGACGGCGAGAGCGATGCCCCGGCTGTGACTGGCGGAGCAGAAGTTGCGGCGGTGGATGCGGTTGAAAGCGAAAAGCCGGCTGAAAAAACGACTGCCGGTGATAGCGGTGGCGAAGTCGTTTCCCTGGATGCGTTCCGCAAGAAAACCTGATTGCCGGAGGTTTGCATGAGCGCGGAAATCGTCAATCTGCGCCAGGTCCGCAAGCAAAGAAAGCGGACCGACAAGGAAAAACAGGCCGAAGACAACCGGCGCAAATTCGGCCGAACCAAGGAAGAGCGGGATGGCGCGCGCAGACGGCGTGAGCATCTGGAAAATCAGATAGACAGTCACCGGCTCCCCGGATCGGGCTCATCCAGCGAAACCGAGACGGACTGATCCGTATGGCGTTCGTCAAACGGTCCCTCTCTCTGCACGGCCATCGCACCAGCCTTGCCCTGGAACCCGAATTCTGGGAAGTCGTGGATGAACATGTCGCTGCCGAACAACGATCCCTTGCCAGCTTGATTGCCGAAATCGACGACAACCGGGACCCTGACGATCCGCTGTCTTCAGCAGTTCGCGTGTGGGTTGTCAGCAAGATCAGATCGGTCTAGCTCGTATCAGCCCTACTGAGCGCCCGGCAGGATCAGCGGTGCACCCACGTCCTGTGTGATCAGGTCCTCGATGGAGATCGGTGGATCGAGAGGCGGCAGGGCATCCGTTGGCTTGGCGGTGGGAGTCGACTGCGGAATAGACTGTGTCGTCTGCACGTCGGTCTCGCCCAGGAGGGCTCGGATGCGGTCGGCAAACGGCTGATCGCTGCCGGACGGGTCCGCATCACTCTGCTGGCGCGGCAACGGTGTCGGTTCCGGTGCAGGAACAGGGCTATCCTCGCCCTTTTGCTCCCGGAGCTCTTCCAGAACCCGAGCTTCTTCTTCAAGCCGCAGTCGTTCTTCTTCTGCTTCAACGACCGCCGCCTCGGCTTCACGCACACGCCGGTCCCTTGCCTGTCTCTGTCGTTTCAGTTCGCGAACGAGCCGATCCCTTTCCAGGATTTCCGCTTGCAGTTTCTCAACCCGTTCGACTTCCTGCTCGAAAGCGCGCAAGGTCAGGTAGGCTGTGAAGGGTGCAATATCGACAAGACGTTCGGGCTGCTCAATAGGTCCCTCGAACAACAGGCCAACTTGCGGTTCCGCTCCGGTGACAGCATCAACTCCGGGGTCGACCTTCAGGGAAAAATCGGCATCGAGATCATAGGTTCTGAGGTCGACTTCGCCAGACCCGAAAATCTCGGCTCGTGCCGAGTCCACGACGACATTACGCGCACTGAGCCGCCCGCCGACGAGCGTTAGCGTTCCGTCGACCCGCTCAAAAGGCAGGTTCCCGGCGCTCATATGATTGACAAAAACCTCGCGGATCCTGTCGTCCTGCAATTCCAGACCGGCGTCCGCTGCACGCGTGACCAGTGGGAACGCCTGCGGATTGAGGCTGCGGAAATCTCCCTGTCCCATGGAAAACGTGCCGCCACCGTTGAGACCCGCTACGATCGCGGAAATCGAGCGCCCGGCACCTTCGAATTCCAGGAACAAATCCAGTGTTCCGGAGGCGACAGCACGATTTCCGGGTTTCCAGACCAACTGGCGAAGATCGGCATTGTTTAGTTTGACACGTCCGGAAAAGGCCGCTTCCGCGTCCGAACGCTGAACAGACAGGCTGCCGTTCAGGCTGCCACCGGCAAAAGCGCCTGACAGGCCATCAAGCCGCATGAGCGAGGGGGAAAGGCGAAGTTCGCCACGCGGGTTGGCAATCTCGGTTGTCTCATCGACAAGCAAACGGTCCGCTTCGACCTGAAGCGTGACGTCGAGTTGATCCAACAACGGTGCTCCGAATGGTGACGATGGCCAGATGCTCGTCCCGTCACCCACCGAAAACCACTGATCAGGCCCGAGCACAAGTTCGGTCAAACCCCGAAGATCAATCTGACGGGCAAAAAGTTCACCGCTGAACCGCCGGTTCCGCTCTCCGGGCGCCGGTTCAAGATTTCCCGAAATCCGTCCTTCGAACGAAGTGTCACCGAGAGAACCTGCTGCGTTTTCGTATCTGCAGGTCACTCCCCTCGCCCCTTCGAGATCGAAGACGACTTCAGCCGGGATTGTGCCGGTCATGACCGGAAGGACCCTGCCGGCCATCAGTGCAAGAGGTGCCAGATCATCCGTTTTTGCGGCAACATTGGCGCTGTATTCCGGATCGGTGTCTTTTTGGAGAACAAGGCTTCCTTCCGCCTTCAGGTCGGATGCACCGATGGTGGCTGCAACTTCGACTGCCAATCCATTTGAAGGAACACCCGTTGCAATCAGATAGATCTGGCCGCTGCTGTTTGTATTCACCGGAATGATGTCGAAGCCAAGCTGCTGCAAAAGTCTCCCGCCGTCAGGTCCCTTCAACCCGACAGAAAAATTCACCCCGGCAGCGTGCCAATCGTCTACCCGTCCCGTCAGATTTGCGCTGACGACGGCCTCCGCCCCCCCTGCCGTACCATCGAGGCGAAGGGTCATGTCGGTGCCATCACCGACTGCTGCGGCTTTGAGTTCTCCCTGAAAGGTCGCCGGAACGAGACTTCCAGCAGCCTTTTCAAGGTGTCGTGCGAATGCCGTATCAGGAAAGATGCTGCCCGCCAGGGCAACAAGGCCGGATAGGTCACGCGCATCAAGCTCACCAGCAACCGCACCTTCCGGAGCCGAGAACAGGTTGCTGATTTCTCCGGTGACATCGAGACGAGCGCCAGCGAGATCTTCGGCAAACAACCGATCAATCCGGACACCGCCATCGGTATATTCGGCTTCCAGGGCAAGGCCCTTGCCATCGACGCCGCGGGCAACCACTTCCTTGGCGCGCAGCCGCAACGAAACATTCAGCCCTTTCGGATCTTCCGCATTGCCGTTCTTTCCCGGGCTCGGCCGTATCAGACCCGCAAGGCTTTCGATCGCATCCAGATCCAGTCTTTGCGCATCAAGGCTGAGCGAAAACTCGGCATTGCCTCGCTGCGGTTTGCGGTAGGCAAGAGCGCCCCGCGCCTCGGAACCGTCCATGGTGAGGCGAAGATTGTTCAATGCAGCGCCTTCCGGAAGCAGGTTCAGGCGGCCTTCCAGAGCAATCGGCTCGATTGCCGAGACATTGCTTTCCCTTTGTTGCCACCATCCAAGGAACGAACCGGGCTGGTCCGAACTGATCGAAATGGCCCCCCGGTAGCTCATCGAGGGCTCAAGACCGAGGTCTCCCTGGGTTGCAACCGTTGTTCGACCTGGTAATCGCCCGGCCAGGCGCGCAATGCGCCAACCACCGAGCATTGTTTCCAGATCAAGCCGAACGTTCTGGACAATGCCACCACCGGCAACGAGGGCTGGAACATCAAGTGAGAGTGATCCGTCAATCGAGGGCAGAGGCACAGCACGCAGTGCCGAGATCAGTTGTCCGCTCGCCGAATTGAGCTCTACGGGGTTTTGTGGCCCGCCGCCAAGCAACCGGTCCAGATCGACCTGCTTGGACGTTGCCCGGATCTCGAACCGTTTGTTTCCGGCGTAAACCAGGTCTGCGCTGCCGGTTACGCTGAGACGCTTGTCATCGGGCCCGTAGCGAAACTCGAACTCAGGCACGGCGACTTCTGCGATATCAGCCGTGAACCGGCCCTCGGACGTCCAGATGTTGCTGTCGTCTTCCTCCAGAACGATCGACGCGATGTTGAACCTGCCGTCGAAAGCAGGTGCAGCATCGGACTGTTGCAACATGCCGTCAAAGGCAAAGTTCACGGCCCAGTCGACCGGTGTCATCTCCCCCTTGATGCGAATACCGAGATCCTGTTGCGCACGGCCGGTCGCAATGGAAAGATTGTAGGGGGAACCTTCAAGCGTCAGGCTGCCTGTCGCCTTGAATGGCCCGGCCAGCGAACGGGCGCTGACCGAAAGGTTGCCATTGTCCACGCGATGCGTTTCACCCGAACGTGCATCGACGATGGAAAGCGCACCGTCGCGTATGGTGATCTTCTCGAAAGCGACATCTTCAGGCGGCAGGTTTGCAAGCGCTCCATCCGACGTACGCGCGGTCAGCCAGTCCAGCCTGCCGTCTTCGTCTAGCGATAACGACAGGTGGGGCCTGTCCAGCTCCATGTCGATCACCCGGATCTCGCCCTTCAGAAGCGGCGGCAGCTCGATACGGACGTTGAATTGCGAAACGACAAGCAGCGGATCTTCCGCTTCGCCGACCCGCACGTCGGAAAAACTGATGGACGGGGCAGGCAACAGGCGCAAGTCGGCTTCACCGAGCACGGTGACCCTGTGTCCCAACGCCCGTTCTGCATAGGTTTCAAAAGTGGAGCGGTAAACGGTCCAGTCAATAAAAAACGGTCCGACCAGTGCCGCAACCAGCACCAGAATAACGGAAATTCCCAACGTGATGTAAACGGAGTTCAGGCCTTGTCTCCTTGTTCTCCAAAGTCACCGGACCCTTCACCGGACACATGTAGCGCATCTTTGCTGCACCGCAAATAGAAACAGGGAAAGTTACGCCTGCCGCCTAACATATAAGCTGCCGCGGTTAAAACGAGCTTATCGAACTGATTCGATAGAGTATCATGATTGCGGCAGGATCTTGCCCGGATTCATCAAATTGTGCGGATCGAGCGCTTGCTTGATTGCCTGCATCAATTCGAGTGCGTCACCGTGTTCCCGCCTCATGTATTTCTGCTTGCCCTGGCCGACACCGTGCTCGCCTGTGCAGGTTCCGCCCATATCGAGAGCACGGATCGCGAGCCGTTCAACAAAAGCCTCAGACTTTCGCATTTCCTCCGGATCATCGAGATCAACCAGAATCTGGACGTGGAAATTGCCGTCGCCGACGTGACCCACAATCGGCGCCAGCAGTCCTTCGGCCTCAATGTCCTGTGCAGTTTGGGTGACGCATTCGGCAAGCCGCGAGATCGGCACGCAAACATCGGTCGCCACGATTTGCGCTTCCGGTCTCAATCCCTTGCCCGCCCAGTAGGCATCGTGGCGTGCCGACCAGAGTCTGGTTCGGTCTTCTGCCACCGTGGCCCATTTGAACGGGCCGCCACCAAGTTCATCGGCTATTGCGGAAAATATCTCCGATTGCTCCTGAACTCCGGCTTCCGATCCATGGAACTCCAGGAAAAGTGTCGGCGTCTCCGCAAGGTCCAGTTTTGAATAGGCATTACTAGCCTTGACCTGAAGGCTGTCGAGCAGCTCGATCCGTGCGACCGGCAAACCCATCTGGATCGTCATGATCACGGCCTGGCAGGCAGCCTCCACATCAGGAAAAGGACAGACACCTCCGGAAATTGCCTCCGGTTGACCATGAAGCCGGACAGTCAGCTCCGTGATGATACCCAGCGTTCCTTCAGACCCGACAAACAGCCGTGTCAGATCATAGCCGGCAGAGGATTTCCTTGCACGGCCTCCTGTCTTGATGATGTTCCCGTCGGCCGTGACCACCGTCAGTCCGAGGACCGCGTCTTTCATTGTCCCATAGCGAACGGCATTCGTGCCCGATGCCCTGGTCGCCGCCATGCCGCCAAGGCTGGCATCAGCACCGGGATCGATCGGAAAGAACAGTCCGGTATCCCTGATAAAACTGTTGAGCTGCTTGCGGGTCACACCCGCCTCGACCCGACAATCAAGGTCGTCCGAATTCACTTCAAGAACCCGATTCATCCTGCTGAGATCAATCGAAATTCCTCCGTGCGGCGCGTTGACATGTCCTTCGAGCGACGTCCCTGTGCCGAAGGCGATTACCGGAATATTTTCTGCAGCACAGAGCCGAACGATTTCAGCGACTTCGTCGGTCGTTTCTGCAAACACAACTGCGTCAGGCGGTTGGTTTGCAAGCCAGGTGGTTGTGTGTCCGTGCTGCTCTCTCAAGGCATTCGATGTCGCGCAGCGATCAGCGAACCGCTCCTTCAGTGTCCTGATGACACCTGCAACGTGATCCTGCTGCTCATTCAACAGGTCTGATTTTGCTTCTATCGCCATTTCGAGCCGCCGTCCTTGCTTCCGGAACCTGAATGTGGCCCCGCATTTCATTATTGAATATGTTAGCGGATGAGGAAAAGGTCAAAGCCAAATCCGGCTTTGGCGGCAGAGCTTTGCAGGAAAATTCTGAAGGAGTCCAGCATGAAGGCTGAGTGGGGTGAAGGACCGGTCGAAAGTGACGTCATGACGGTCAAGGACGAGTGGATCGACTATAACGGCCACCTGAACATGGCTTATTACAACGTTCTCTTTGACACGGCGGTCGACCAGGTCTTCGAAAGGCTGGGCCTAGGCCCCGAATATCTGAAGACACGCGGAGCCTCCTATTTCACGGCCGAAGTACATGTCTGCTATCTTCGCGAACTTGGTGCAGGCATGCCGGTGATCGGCACGCTGCAGCTCGTGGACTTTGATTCCAAGCGGGCCCATTTCTTTCAGGAGCTGCGTCACGCCGAAGAGGATTGGCTGTCTGCAACATCAGAACAGATGAGCCTTCACGTCGACATGACCGCCCGCAAGGTTGCCCCCTGGCCGGAAGACATCCTGGCCAATCTGAAGTCATTAGGCGACGCACAGGCAGCGCTCTCGCAGCCCGAAAGAGCCGGCCGGCGCATTGCAATCGCAAAATAAGCGGTTCAAACAACAAAATGGAGTGATTTGGAGCATTTGACGGGATTGTAGGCCTGTTCTTTCGCACCGACTCGGGCAAGATGGGCACAACAAGACAATGTCCTCGCTTCCCCGGCCCGACAAATGCGCAAGATAATAGAAACCGCCGGTCAACTTCCAGACATCCTCATCAGCTGGATTACCCCCAACGTGCGCCAGTTCCGGGCCAGCAAACTGCCCGTGGTCTGGCTGCTCGCAATACTTGTCGGTGCACTGGTGGCCTTGGCCGCGATTGCCTTCCGCACCGCGATCGGGCTTATCCAGTGGCCCTGGCTGCGCACGACGACAGAGCTCACGATCCAGGCTGCCACCCAGCAGCCCTGGTGGATTGTCATGCTCGCGCCGGCGATTGCCGGATTGCTGGTTGGGTGGATCCTGCACAAGTACCACCCCTATCAGCGGGCCGGCGGCGTTGCCGACGTTATCGAGGCGCGCGCCTATGGAGGCCGCGGTCTGCCCTTCAAGGCCGGTCTGTGGTCCGCGCTGGTCACGGTTATATCGCTCGGCGGCGGTGCCAGCGCAGGTCGCGAAGGCCCGGTCGTTCACCTTGGAGCAACGGTAGGAACGGCGGTCTGCGGTTTCTTCCAGCTTCCCGATTCCGCCCGCCGGATCCTGCTCGCCTGCGCCGTGGCCAGCGGTGTTTCAGCCTCCTTCAACGCTCCGATCGCCGGTGTTCTGTTTGCCCATGAAGTCGTGCTGGCGCATTACGCGGTGTCAGCCTTCGTGCCCATCGTGCTGGCGTCGGTCATGGGAACGCTTTTGTCCCGCCTGTGGTTCGGAAACGTGGCAGCCTTCGAAATCCCGCAATACGAAATCACGTCTTATCTGGAAATCCCCGCTTTTGCGCTCCTCGGTCTGACATGTGCGGCTGTCGCCATCATCTTCCAGTTTGCACTGATCGGCAGCGACTGGACAGCACGCAACATAACGATGCCGCTCTGGCTCAGGCCGGTTATCGGTGGTCTTGCTGTCGGAGCGATCGGTGTTTTCTATCCGGAGATTCTGGGGGTCGGCTACGAGGCGACGGATCTCGCGTTGAAACACGAACTGACCATCAACACTATGCTGACGCTTCTTGTGGTGAAAACCGCAGCAACGGCAATAACGCTCGCATCGAGGTTTGGAGGCGGCATATTCTCGCCATCCCTTTACCTCGGCGCCATGACGGGCGGTGCGTTCGGCCTGATTGCAGCCTCCGTGTTTCCAGAAATGGCCTCTAGCCACGGCCTTTATGCCATTCTTGGCATGGGAGCGGTCGCGGCAGCGGTGCTCGGAGCCCCGTTTTCAACCACCGTCATTGTGTTTGAACTGACCGGCGGATACGCCTTGTCGATCGCTCTTCTGCTCGCGGTTTCAATCGCAACGGGGCTGACACAGGCCGTTCACGGCAAGTCCTATTTCCACTGGCAGCTTGGTATGCGCGGATGTTTTGTCAATGAGGGCGCACATCAATTCCTGAGCGAAACCGTGAAGGTCCGTGATTTCATGGATCCACCACCGGAAAACGAGGAAGAGCAGGTCTTCAACCCGGGTGAAGATGGGCCCTATCTGCACGATACCGATACCCTGGAAAGCGCCTTGAAAAGTTTCGATTCCTGCGGCAAGGCCACATTACCCGTCGTTCGGAAGGGAGATGCGACCAAGGTCATCGGCCTGGCCCGCCATGTCAGAGGCCTGCGGTACTTCAACGCTGCCTTGATCAAGGCCACTAAGGAAGAGCATCACTAAACTGCTGATTGTCGCGAATGCGGTTATCCGGACAGTTCAGGCAAGGTCAAGACAAACGCTGTCATCCCTGCGGTGGCCTGGATGACGGAATTTCGGGTCAAGGGTGTGCCACGTACTCGACCCGATGCGCTCCGTTCGGGTTAGATCGTCTCCGTCGCCCTTTCCAGCCAGATACGTTCCTTTGCGCCGACCAGAGGTCCGACTTCGGCGCGGACGCGGGTGTGATAGCGGTTCAGCCAATCGCGTTCGAAGGCCGTCAGCAAGGACACGTCGACGAGACGCAGATCCATGGGCACCAGCGTGATGGTCTCAAAGCCGAGCATCGACCGTTCCCCACCCGCAATGTCCCGGGCTTCCTTTACGATTTCCAGGTTCTCCAGGCGGATGCCATATTCCCCGGCCGGATAAAACCCGGGTTCGTTGGACAGGATCATGCCGGGCTTTAAGGACACCGTCCCGGTTTTGGCGATCCGTTGAGGTCCTTCATGGACACCCAGATAGGCGCCCACGCCGTGTCCGGTTCCGTGGTCGAAATCCCGGCCCGCCTTCCACAGATCGATCC
>NZ_KI928916.1:47736-94844 GCF_000521215.1 Labrenzia sp. DG1229
CCCTGTCGTGCCTTGTGGAAAACGCGCTGTCGAGATCGCAATGTGACCCTTGAGAACGAGCGTGAAGTTTTTCTTCATCTCCGCGCTCACATCGCCAACTGCAAGCGTTCTGGTGATGTCTGTCGTGCCGTCTTCGTATTGTCCACCTGAATCGATCAGGAACGGTTTTCCCTGAGGAATCTTGAGATTGCTTGTCCGGCTGACGCGATAGTGGCAAATGGCCCCGTTCGGTCCGGCACCGGAAATCGTGTCGAAGGAAATGTCTTTCAAAACACCGGTCGCTCGCCGGAATTCCTCCAGCTTCTCTGCCACGCCGATCTCGTCCAACCCGCCTTTCGGGGCCTCTTCATCGAACCAGCACAGGAAGTTCACAAACGCCGCCGCATCGCGCAGATGCGCTGCACGCGCGCCGTTGAGTTCCGTCTCGTTCTTGACCGCCTTCGGTAACAGAACAGGGTCCTGCGTCTCGATCAGCGTGCCGCCTGTTTCCGTGATGGCGTCCGCAATCCCGATACCGGCAAGCGCCGGATCAATCATGACCTTCGAACCGGCTTTTCCGAGCAACGCAAGTCCGGTCTTGAATTCACCCGGTTCTTCCAGGTCCGTCAATTCGCTCAAGGTGTCCCGTACCGAATTGGAAAGTTTGCGGCCGTCGATGTAAAGGGACGGTTTTCCTTTGGAAGGGACGGTTGCAAATGACAGGGGCAGAGGCGTGTGCGTGACGTCCGATCCTCGAATGTTGAGCAGCCACGCAATGGAATCCGGTTGCGTCAGGACACAGGCATCGGCTTTCTTGTCGCTGAGGGCGGATTGAAGTGCAGAGATTTTTTCCTGAGATGACTTTCCGGCCAGCGCGACCGGATACAGCGAGACCTGTCCAAGAGGCGGTTCGGGGCGGTCTTCCCAGATACTATCGAGCGGATTGTCATCGAGCGTAACCAGTTCTGCGCCCGTTTCCTGGCAGACTTCGCGCAAACGCCGAACCTCGCGCACAGTATGCAGCATGGCGTCAATGCCGAGCTTTTGTCCCGGTTGCAAATGCGTCGCCAGCCATTCACTCACAGGCGCATTGATCAGATGCTGCGCGGGAAACACCTCCATGTCCACCTGCTCGCGCACCTGGATCGTGTAGCGTCCATCCACAAAGATGGCAGCCTTGCCGGCCAGAACCGCTGCAACACCGGCCGACCCGGTAAATCCCGTCAGCCATTGCAGGCGGCAGTCATGTGGCGGCACGTATTCGCCCTGATGGGCATCCGCGCGCGGGATCAGAAAGCCGTCGAGGCCGAGGCGGGCAAGTTCGGCCCTGAGAAGCGCTGCATGCGGCGCTCCGCAGGAGGGATCACTGAGATCTTCGAAGGACTGGAACATGAGCGGCACGGTAATTTGACCGTCGCCGCGGATCAAGACGGATAATTTTTCCGGAAAACTCTCTGAATCAGAAACAGTCTAACGTCATTTTGCAACGCAGCAATCTCTTCGCACATGCAAAAGACGCAAAGCTGTCATGCATCTGGAGGCCTACCGGATCAGCGCGTGAACCTGCATATAAAGGACAACAACGAAAAAAGACGTTTCTCCCTAGGGAAGCTCTTCAACTTCAAATGGGAATGATTGAGATGACTATCGCAACCACGACTTCTACCCGCTCCGGCAACAGCTTCATGCGCCGCGCGTTTGACCGTATGGTTGAAGCCCGTTCGCATCAGGCACGTCGCTATGTCAATGGCTACCTGCTGTCCCTGGACGACGCGACTCTTTCCGCTCACGGCTACGACCGTGACCAGCTCGAGCGCGAAGGAGCTGCAGTTAACCCCTTCTGATGCACTCTGCGTTCGGTTGAACGCTGATGAGATGCACCGCCATCAATTAATGCGATCAATACGGGGACGTCCGTCTTTCAATGGACCTTCCGTGATCAAAAGGGGCTCAGGCGCTCGCAAAGAAGTACTGTGCACGTGAAAAAGGGCCTGCCGGCTTTCCGGCAGGCCCTTTTCGTATCCGGAAGAACGCTGAAATCATTGCCTCAGGCAAAATTGCGGCCGCGCACCATTGTCAGTGTCAGCCAGCCGCCTTTCTCGCGCTGCCGGTCAAGAACGAAACCCTGGCAGCGATATGCAAACAGGATACGAGGACCATCCTCAACCCTCAGGCCAGACAGGACCAGGGTGGCGGTCTGAGTCATTTGCGAACCGATCGCCTTGGCCATTTTCATCAAGGGCCTTGCCAGGATATTGGCGATGACCAGATCAAACGGTCCATAAAGTCGAAACCGCCGGTCTTCGACACCGTTTGCCGTGAACCCCTTGACCAGGTGGGCTGCACCATTCAGGCGCGCATTTTCCAGCGCCGTCCGTGTTGCGACCGGATCGATGTCTGTCGCCAGAACCGGTTGCCGCGCCTTGAGCGCCGCGGCAATTGCCAGAACACCCGTTCCGGTACCCAGATCGAGAATGCTGTGGTATTCGCGCAGGGAAAGAAGCCTGTCGATTTCCTCAAGGCATCCGGCTGTCGTGCCGTGATGTCCTGTTCCAAACGCCAGCGCCGCCTCGATTTCCAACCCGATTGCCCCCGCCGGAACCTTGTCCTTGTCGTGACCGCCATGTACGAGAAATCGACCGGCACGAACCGGATTCAAGCCTTCAAGACTTTTTTCCACCCAGTTGATATCCGGAAGTTCTTCCGCCTCCAGCTTTCCGGCAAGCGCATCGCCACCGACCCTGCTGCGAACCAGGTCCCGGGCGTCGTCACCCCCCATGTCGAACACCAGCACTTCGGCCGACCAGAGCCTGTCGTCTTCTGACGTTTCAAAAACGGTAACCGGGTTGCCATCGTCCTCGAACACATGTTCAAGCAATTCTGCAAACCGCTTTGCTTCCCGTTCGTCGGCTACGATCCGTACCCGGATGGTGTTCATGCGTGTATCCGCCTCGATAAGTTGTCGGTCAAGGCGTGCGATATAGCCTCAAGGCAGGCAACACGCCAGCGTCAAGTACATTTGACTGGTCAAATGCGCTCTCCGCGCCATGTTTTCAGGACGGAGGCGTGCGATGACACGAATAAGGCAGCAATTCTCACCGGCACCGGTCAACCGGTTTCTACTTGGCATCGTGCTCTGCCTGATTTGGCTTACCGGCGCCTCTCATGCAGACAGCTCCCGGGACGCGCTTTTCGATGCCTTGAAAAAGGCGCCCAACGAAGCCGAGGCCGAAGTCATAGAAAACGATATCTGGCGTTCCTGGCTGGAAGCTGCCCCCTCACCAGACCTGCAGTCGAAACTGGAGACGGCCATGCGACTGCGGGGACAGTATGATTTTCAAGGCGCCAGAGATCTGCTCGACGAGGTCATCGCGGAAGCACCCGACTACTCGGAAGGCTGGAACCAGCGTGCTTTCGTGCTGTTTCTCCAGGGCAACTACGAGGCCAGTCTTGAAGACATCGACCGGACGCTCGATCTGGAGCCCCGACATTTCGGCGCGCTATCCGGAAAGGCAATGATCTTCATCACGCAGGGACGTGTGAAGCTCGGCCAGGAGACCCTTCGCCAGGCTGTCGAAATTCATCCCTACCTGAAGGAAAGATCTATGCTGATTGCCCCCAAGGGCGTGGATCTCTAGGACCTTTCGCGTTCCATCGGCAATGTCAGGCGGACGGTAAGGCCGCCTCCTTGCGTTTCCATGAGGTCCAGTTTTCCCGAAGCCGCTTCCACGATCGCCTTGCTGGTGGAAAGTCCGAGACCGAAACCCGTGCCTTGCCGGATCCGCCGGGCGGCATCCCCCCGTTCAAAGGGTTCGAGCAGTCGATCCCGCTCTTCTTCCGCTATCCCCGGGCCGCGGTCGACGATATCGATTTGGACCTTGCCGTCCCGGACACCGGCTTCGATTTCGGCACCGTCGCCATATTGTCTGGCATTGTCGACCAGATTGGACAACGCCCGCAACAGCTCCCCCCTTCGGGCGTTGATGGAAAATCGCCCGCTGCAGCGAAGTTCGATGGGAAATCCCAGGTCGCAATATTGATCGACGAGCGCGTGAAGCAGACTGGGGACATCGATCCGAAGCACGGGTTCGGAACTTTCCCCTTCTCTTAAAAATCCCAGCGCTGCACTTATCTGCTGGTCCATGATGTTCAGGTCTTCAAGGCTCCTGTCCCGGATATCGCCGTTCTCGAGCAGGTCCAGGCGCAACCGGAGACGCGTCAGCGGTGTGCGCAGGTCATGACTGATCGCGGCGAGCGTACGGGTGCGTTTTTCCACGAACCTGTCGATTCTGATCTGCATGCGGTTGAATGCCGCCGCAGCCGCACGCACTTCTCTGGGCCCTTTTTCGGCAACCGGGACAGGCTCGGTGCCCGACTCGCCAAAGGTAGACGCTGACTGTGCGAGCTCCGCCATCGGCCTTGCCAGGGATCGTGCAGCCCAAGTCAGCAGGGCGCAAAATGTAAGCGCCAGGAATCCGGCAATCAGGAAAAACGGCAAACCCAGCAATGGCGGCGGCGGACCGCGAAATCCCCACTCTGCCAGGACAAGGCTGCCGTCCTCGAGCCGGATGAACAGCCGCGGCGGCGCGCCCTTGCCGAGTTCCCGCGGTCCCAGAACATGTTCGATGCGCATTCCAAGAAGCGTGTCACCGAGGCGAAACGGACCAAAACGCCGGCCACGTTCCCCACCAGTGGCAGCAGCAAGGTCACTCTCCTCAACAAGCTTGATGTTCAGGCCAGGCGCTTCCCGCCGGAGGTCCACGAGAACCGCCTTGCGCAAGTCTGCCGGTGTCTCGTTGAGCTTTGCCACCGCCACGCTGACAAGATGACTGTTCATCACCGAAAGATTGTCGTCGAGCGCCTGCCGCACAAAGAGCGTGGCGACCACTCCAGCCAGGGTCATGAAGGTGCCGGCAACCACCATCAGCAACAGCAGCTGGTACAGCATGGTATCGGGCCAAAGGCGCCTAATCATCACGTCCTTCACGCGTGACCGGGGCCACGAATTCATAGCCGCCGGACCGGACGGTTCGGATGTACTGGTAGGATGCGCCGCCAGCCTCGAGCTTGCTGCGCAACCTGCTGACCAGAATGTCCACGCTTCGTCCGTTGGACGCACCAATCTGCCCGAGGGTAAGTTCTATCAGCTGATCCCTGCTCAGGACCCGTCCTCTGCGTTCCACCATAACCTGAAGCAGATTGAATTCCGCCGGCGTCAGTGAAATCACCGCCCTGTCGGCATTGAACAGATACCTGGCACGGCAATCCATTCGCCAGCCCTCAAAACACAGGCTGCCCTCTTCCGCCGGAACCGCACGCGCCCCCAGTTCAACGCGGCGGAACAAGGCCCGGACGCGCGCAATAAGTTCTCGCGGATTGAATGGCTTGGGCAAATAGTCGTCGGCGCCGACTTCCAGGCCGATCACCCGGTCGATATCCTCGTTTTTTGCGGACACGATGATGATGGGAACCGGGCTTGTCGCCCGCAGACGGCGGCAGATGCTGACGCCGTCTTCGCCAGGAAGCATGATGTCGAGAACAACGAGGTCGATACGGTTGCTTGCCAGCAGACGATCCATTTCAGAGCCGTCGCGCGCCACGGTCACCTTGAAGTCGTTCGACACCAGATGCCTTTTCATCAGCAGTCCGATTTCGGCATCATCTTCAACAACGAGTATATGGGACGTCCTGTTCATCACTGGACCTTAAGCGCGTTCCGGGGACAATTTCATCAGGTAACTTCAGAAAATTGTTTCCCCGTGTTTCCGGAAAACACGCTGGAAACACGCTGAAAACAACGCGCTCCCACGGTTAACATCGCGTTAACACTCAAGATGCCAGCCTGAAATCAGTCAAGGCAGGGACATTCAATTCAGGAGCAGATCAATGATGCCAGTTGGTGCAGGACCGGCATTGCCACCGCCGGGAGCATCCCCGAGAGACCAGGCGGTCAATGCGCTCGATACTCAGGTCGAGGATGGTGAAATCACCACCGAAGAAGCCGACGCGATGCTTGCCGCCCTGGATGCGATACACGAGGACCACAGAGCAGCAGACGCATCGGATTTCGCCACCGCTCCGCCATCCGGGGAAGACATCCAGGCCAGGTTCGACACCATGTTGTCCGGCCAGGTTGAGACCGGAGCCCTGACGCAGGACCTGGCTGACCAGTTGAGCGCGATGTTCGAGAACGGTGACATCGGACCACCGCCGCCACCTCCGGGCGGCGGCACGGCCGAAAATCCCGGAAACGATATGGATGCCGATTTGCAGGAGATCATGAACGCAATACTGGAAGAAACCCGAATTGCGTCGCCCTACGCTGCAAACGGAAGAACCGCGTTATCCGGTGCATCACCTCTGCTGGCCGATTTTGAGGTCTGATGACACCAGGCTATTCGGCCGAGTTCCCACCGAGGCCGATGTCAAGTCTCCCTCAAAGGGTGTTTCAAACCCGCACATGACTTAAGAAATGCGAGAGGGAGACAAACCGGCCACCGTCAGGTGGCCGGTTTTACCGTTCGTGGTGCGCGCTAGAGCGTATCCATTGAATGTTGGTTCGTTTGATGCCGGAAAGCAGGTCACTCGGCAAGGCGCGTCACGAAGGGCGATGTGGTGCATCGGTCAAGTGGCGCAACGCTGCCGATGCGCTGCCTTCCGGCACCCGAAGGGCCGGGCTCTTTCTCCCGCTGACTGCGTTGGCTTGCGCTTGTGGTGGGGTACACCGCTGCACACAAGCCGCCTGGGCAGCCGAAGAGAGCGCGCCGGTCAAATGATCCAACATTCAATGGATGCGCTCTAGTGGCGTTCGACGAAACTGTCGATGACTTTCTTCATCCCGGCCTTTTCGAAATCGACCGTCAGCTTGTTTCCCTCTATGGCCGTGATGGCGCCATATCCGAACTTGATGTGGAACACCCTTTCTCCGAGTGAATAGGCCGAAGGTGTTTCGCTGACTGACTTTGCGACCAGTTCGCCCTCGATGGTCAACGGGCCCTGACGCTTCATGCGCGCCGACTGATACCCGCGTCCGCCTTCCGAAAAGCCGTCGTTCGACTTCTTGGCCCGTTGCGCGCGCTGCCAGCCGGGCGTCGAATAACTGCCACGCTCGAACGGGTCATGGGTATCGAACCGCGAGGGACCGTATCCGCCACCGGCATACCCGCCGTAGTTGGACGATGGTTCCGCGATCTCGACATGGTCCGCCGGCAACTCGTCAAGGAACCTGGAAGGAACCGTGGACTGCCACAGCCCGTGAATTCTCCTGTTGGAGGCGAAATAGAGCTTGGCGCGCCGCTTGGCCCGTGTAATGCCGACATAGGCAAGGCGGCGTTCTTCTTCGAGGCCCGCCCGGCCACTTTCATCCAGCGACCTTTGGTGAGGAAAGAGCCCCTCTTCCCACCCCGGCAGAAACACCGTATCGAATTCCAGACCCTTGGCGGAATGCAACGTCATGATCGAGACGGCATCACTGGCGTCCGCACTGTCCCGGTCCATCACCAGCGAGATATGCTCAAGAAAACCCGCCATGGACTCGAATTCTTCCATTGAGCGGATCAGTTCCTTCAGGTTGTCGAGACGCCCCGGAGCCTCGGCCGATCTGTCCAATCGCCACATTTCCGTATAGCCGCTCTCGTCCAGAATGATCTCGGCCAGTTCGGTATGTTTGAGCTGCTCCAGCTGACGTCGCCAGCGCTCGAAATTGTCGAGCACGGTCTTCAGAGAATTGCGCGGTTTGGGCTTCAGTTCCTCTGTGTCGATGAGTTGCTGCGCTGCCTGGGTCAGCGGAATCCGCTCCGCTCTTGCCAGGCCATGCACCAGCTTCAGGGTCGCATCGCCGAGACCACGCTTCGGCGTATTGACGATCCTCTCGAAGGCGAGATCGTCTGCGGGCTGCGCAACACAACGGAAATAGGCAAGCGCATCGCGTATCTCCATGCGCTCATAAAACCGCGGACCACCGATCACCCGGTAATTGAGGCCAAGCGTGACGAACCGTTCCTCGAATTCACGCATCTGGAACGAAGCCCGCACAAGGACAGCCATGCCGTTGAGTGAATGGCCCTTGGCTTGAAGTGCTTCGATCTCGTCGCCGATGGTCCTCGCTTCCTCTTCGGAATCCCAGACCGACGCGACCGAGACCAGATCGTGGTCCGGTTCCTCAAAATCAGTGAAAAGCGTTTTGCCGAGACGGCCCTCGTTGAAGGAAATCAGATGTGACGCTGATGCCAGAATATGGCTGGTCGAGCGATAATTCCGCTCCAGCCTGACCACCGTTGCACCCTTGAAATCGTGCTCGAAGCGCAGGATGTTGTCGACCTCGGCGCCGCGCCAGCCGTAGATCGACTGGTCGTCATCGCCAACACAGCAGACATTCGGGTTGCCCTGGGCCAGAAGGCGCAGCCACAGATACTGGGCAATGTTTGTGTCCTGATATTCATCCACCAGCATGTAGCGGAAGCGGCGCTGGTAGTCCTTGAGAATATCGGGCTGGGTCTTGAAGAGCGTGATCACGTGCAGCAGCAGGTCACCGAAATCGGCGGCATTGAGGATCGACAGGCGTTCCTGATATTCCTCGTAAAGCCTGCGCCCCTTGCCATTGGCGAATGCGCGCGCTTCGCCTTCCGGAACCTGGTCCGGTGTCAGCGCCCGGTTTTTCCAGCCGTCCAGGATTCCGGCAAAGGCCTTGGCGGTCCAGCGCTTGTCGTCGAGACCTTCCGCCTGGATAATCTGTTTGATCAGGCGGATCTGGTCGTCCGTGTCGAGGATGGAAAAACTGGATTTCAGTCCGACAAGTTCCGCATGCCTGCGCAGGATCTTCACGCAGATCGAGTGGAAGGTTCCCAGCCACGCCATGCCTTCCACGTTTCCGCCGACAAAGCCCGCGATACGTTCCTTCATCTCACGCGCGGCCTTGTTGGTGAAGGTCACGGCGAGAATCTCGGACGGACGGGCACGGCCGGTTGCCAGGATATGTGCGATCCGGGTCGTCAGGACACGGGTTTTACCGGTTCCGGCACCGGCCAGCACAAGAACCGGTCCTTCCGTCGTTTCAACGGCAAGTGCCTGTTCCGGATTCAACCCGTCCAGATAATCCGGGGCCTGCCTGGCTGCCATCGCCCTTGCCGCGATACCACCTTGCGGGCGCGGCGGCACAGGCGACGTGTCCTGCCGCGCAACGCTCGGCTGAAAGGGATCGTCGAAGGAATCGTCATACCCGCCCGGGTCTGCCATGATTTACTGGTCCAGTTGCGTAAGAGCGCTCAAGGTCAGACGGATGTGCCTAAACTTTTCGAGCATCATTCGGCATTCTATTCAATGCAGGATGTTCGAATGAGAACAATATAGCAACAAACTCGCTCTGGCGAGACAGAAAACCAAGATTTCGTGGGGACAAAAAAGCCTGTGAAATCTGCAAACGACTTCCCGGAGCAGTCAGTCCGCACTGAACTTCGGCAAACAGGCTTCAGACGTCTTCAGGGGCAAAAAAATCCCGGCTTGCCGTTTTGCGGCAAGCCGGGATCACAGCGCTTCCATGTTGGGGTGAAGCGGTCAATATTCCGATGAAGCTTTATGCAGCCTCTTCGGAACGGACCTCTTCCAGGAAGCGATTGACGGATTCGGAAAGGTTCGTGGCGACCTCGCCGAGTTGCTCGGCGGACATGCTGAGCGTTTCGGACTTCTGACGTGTCTGGTCAATCGACCCCGAGACACCGGTGACATTGGTTGCAGCCGCAGTGGCCCCGTCAGACGCATACGTGATGCTCTGGGTGATCTCGCTGGTGGCGGCATTCTGCTCGTCCACCGACACCGCGATGGTCTCGCTGACGGAGCGCACCTCCTCGATTCTCTCGACGATTGACCGGATTGCCGCGACAGACTTCTGCGTGGAAGCCTGAACACCGGAAATCTGGCTTGCGATCTCGTCAGTCGCCTTGGCGGTCTGGGTGGAAAGTTCCTTCACCTCAGCTGCAACTACGGCAAAACCCTTGCCCGCTTCGCCGGCCCTTGCAGCCTCGATGGTGGCGTTCAACGCCAGCAGATTGGTCTGTTCGGCAATTGCGCGGATGATCTCGACAACTTCACCGATCTTGTCCGCCGTCTCGGCCAGCAGCGAAATGTCCTTGTCGGCAGAAACAGCCGTTTCAGCTGCAACTGAGGATATTTCGGTGGCGGATGCCGCCTGGCGCGAGATTTCGCCGATCGAAGCGGACAATTCCGCCGCTGCCGACGCTACCGTCTGCACATTGGCACTTGCTTCTTCGGTTGCTGAATTTGCAGCACTCGCACTTTCGTCCGCGTGCAATGCAATCTGGACCAATTCGGAGGCATTTTCGCGAACGCCTTCCGATTCCGAGGAAAGCTGCGCCTGAATGGCGGAAACAGATTCCTCAAAATGATGGATCGCGCTTTCCATCTGCTCGGAGCGCCTGCGGCGTTGTTCACGTCCCGCCTCGGCTTCCCTTTCCAGCTCTTTCTGACGAGCCAGGTTGTCGCGGAACACTTCGGATGCACGCGCGATATCGCCGATTTCATCCGCGCGATCAGTATCGGAAACGGTAACGTCCAGGTCGCCTTCTGCAAGACTTGCGATGGTATCGCGTTGACGGCCCAGCGTACGGGTAATCGACGCAACCTGGTAGATTACCAATGCAAGGACGACGCCCGTCAAAACCACCGCGAGTATCGTGAGCCAGAGGATCTGGCTATCGAGACCAGCCGTATCCGCGTCCGCGGCAGCCTCTGCCCGGTGGATCAATTCGTCTGAAAACGCCTTCATAAGGCCGACGCGTTGTTCCGCCATATCAAACCAGGCAGTTCCCTCAACTCCTTTGGAATCGTTGGATTCCGGCAGATTCTGGATCACGTAGCGCCATTCAAGCGCCTGATCGACGGCCGGCCCCTTGACCATATCCTTCCACATCGCCTTGTGCTCGCGCGTAGCCACTGCTGCGAATTCCTTGAGAAAGGCATTTTCGCCACCGTAATGCGTGATCACTTTCTTGTAGAGCGAAAGATCGAGCTCGCCGGTTTTGTTGAACTGTTTGAGCAGCGCGGCACCGTTGGCTTTCTCCAGTGCAGCGGATTCCATCGCTTCAACAATCGTCAGATAAGGGAGTAGCTCGGACGTGATTTCCTTTGACGGACTGACTTCGGTGGAAATCCCGACAACGTGGATGAGTTCGTTGATTTCCTTGGAATAGTTTTTGAGAACTTCATCAACCGACAATTTCTGGGCATCGATCGCTTCGCGAAGCTTACCCGTCTTGTGAACTTCCTCGGCGACATGCTGAAAGTCTTTCAACAGCTCTTTATCATTCAGGTCGAGCCCTGCCAGGTGTTCGTCAAAAACCTTGAGAACTGCATCAACTTTCGGGCGTTGCGCATCGAGCCGGGTCGCATATTCGGGATCGAAACCCGACTTGACAAACTTGACGCTGGTCCCGCGTTCTGCTTGCAGTTCGTAAACGAGGTTGCCGGCATCTTCGGCAATCCTGGTCATTGGTTTCATGTAGGCGTGGTGAGACCGCTCGACGACCTTTTCAACAACGCTGAGCGTTGCAAAGCCAATCACAGCGAGCATGGGCACTCCCGCAAGCACCGCGATCTGCAGTTTGATCCGTTTCATTTTGGTGTCCCCTCCAGAACAGAGATCTTGACCCCAAACTGCCGCGAACGCCTTACTTGTTACTTAACGTCAGATACAAACTTGACAAAATACGACGGCCTTTTCACAGAATGTCAAATGAATCAATTTCAGGTGGTATAATTATTTTGAGTAACCTAAGTATTATTGCCTACCCGGCAAATCGCAGGGAGAAAATCGACCCCGGATGACCCATGGCATCGGGAGGTTTATGGCGCGGCTGACCTAGATTGCAGCCATCTGAAAAAACCCGGCAAAACCGACAAATGACCGTTTCTTCGCCGAGTGAGAACGCGTGTCGTCTTCACACACCCGGATGCGCTGGTCCTGTCGTGCAGGGCAAAAAATTCAGAATGTTCGCCAAACAGAGACAAAACCCAGTGATCTTGCCCGTCCTGTTCAGGCACCGACGAGATCGAACCAGCCGTCTTCGGAAACCACGTCTATGTCGAGATCCTGGGCCTTCTTGAGCTTGGATCCAGCCCCGGGCCCGGCGACGACCAGATCGGTCTTCTTCGAGACAGATCCCGACACCTTGGCGCCCAGACGCTCGGCCATTGCCTTGGCTTCATCGCGTGTCATGCGTTCCAGGGACCCGGTAAAGACCACCGTCTTGCCGGCGACAGGCGAACCTGTTGCCTCGATCTTCTCCGCATCCTGCGGTGAGACCTCACCCAACAGGGCATCAAGCTGATCACGATTATGTTCTTCGGCAAAAAACTCGATCAGTGCGTCAGCTACGATATGGCCAATGCCGTCAATATCGTTGAGGTCGGCCCAGGCCTCGCCCGTTTCGTCATGAGCCGCTTTCATGGCTTCGCAAAACCTTGCCCAGGATCCATAGGCACGTGCCAGCAGCTTGGCATTGCCCTCGCCGACATGGCGAATACCGAGCGCGAAGATGAAACGGTGAAGTTCGATGCTGCGGCGCGCATCGATTGCCTCGAAGAGGTTTTTGGCAGACACCGCCCCAAAGCCTTCGCGGTTGCGCAGCTTGGTGAGCGACCGCTTGTCCCGTTCTTCAAGTGTGAAGATATCGGCCGGTGCCATTACAAGACCGTCCTTGTAGAAGGCATCAACCTGCTTTTCGCCGAAGCCCTCGATATCGAAGGCATTTCTGGAGACGAAATGCTTGAGCTTTTCCGTTGCCTGCGCCGGACAGATCAGACCGCCGGTACAGCGCCTGACAGCGTCCTTGCGCCCGGTCTTTTCGTTTTCCTCGCGCACGGCATGGCTGCCACAGGCGGGACAGACCGTCGGAAACACGAACGGTTCGGCTCCTTCGGGACGCTTGACCAGGTCAATATCAACGATCTGCGGGATGACGTCTCCTGCCCGCTGGATCTTGACCGTGTCACCGATCCTCAGGTCCTTGCCATCGCGGATCGGTTCACCATCCTGGCCGATACCCTTGATATAGTCTTCGTTGTGAAGCGTTGCGTTGGAAACAACGACACCGCCGACCGTGATCGGCTCCAGCTTCGCAACCGGCGTCAATGCGCCTGTGCGGCCAACCTGGATCTCGATGTCGTTCAGCACCGTGAAGGCCTGTTCCGCCGGGAATTTGTGCGCAATGGCCCAACGGGGCGAACGGGACACGAAGCCGAGACGTTCCTGCAGGTCCAGACGATCGACCTTGTAGACGACCCCATCGATGTCGTAGTCGAGACGCGCCCGGCTCTCCTCGATACCATGATAGACGCCGAGAAGCTCTTCGACAGCCTCGCAGCGCTTCATCAGCGAATTGACCTTGAAGCCCCAGGCTTCGAATGCCTGCACCATGGCGGTTTGCGTGTCGGCGGGCATCTCGCTCATCTCTCCCCAGGCATAGGCAAAGAACCTGAGCGGGCGCGAGGCTGTGATCTCCGATTTCAGTTGCCGGAGAGACCCGGCCGCCGCGTTTCGCGGATTGGCAAAGACCTTGCCGCCATTCGCCTCCATGCGGGCATTGAGGTCCTGAAAGTCCTTGTGCGCCATGTAGACTTCGCCGCGCACCTCGACAATATCCGGAACATCGCCCGCCAGTTTTTCAGGAATGTCCTTTATCGTCCTGGCATTGGCCGTCACATTCTCGCCCGTCGTTCCGTCGCCCCTTGTGGCTGCGTGGACAAGTTCGCCACCCTCGTAACGCAGAGACAGGGAAAGGCCATCGATCTTTGGCTCCGCCGTGACTGCAAGGGCGCCCATCAGCGGGTCGAATTTCAGGAACCGGCGGACACGTCCGACAAAATCCCGGACATCTTCGTCACTGAAGGCATTGTCCAGCGACAGCATCGGCACGCTATGGGTGATCTTGCCGAACCCGGACGCCGGGGTTGCACCCACATGGACCGACGGGCCATCCGCCAGAACCAGATCCGGAAACCGGGCCTCGATTGCGGAATTCCGGCGACGCAGAGCATCATAGTCTGCGTCGGAGATCGTGGGGGCGTCTTCCTGATGGTAGCGGCGGTCGTTTTCGGCAATTTCTTCAGCCAGGCGCGCAAGTTCCATGGCCGCCTGATCCACCGTCAGGTCCTCGACACGGGTGTCGTTCGTATCCGGTTTGCCGGTCGTTTTCTCGCCCATGCGCGCCCCTATTCCGCTGCTGTCAGAAGTCTGCGGGCCGCAGCCCGGGCTTCCTCGGTAATCACACTACCCGCCAGCATGCGGGCGATTTCCTCGCTGCGATAATCTTTATCGATCCTTTGGACGCGGGTCGCAACGCGGTCTGCACCCGTCGCTTCCTTGGCGATAAGGAAGTGTCCTTCGGCGCGGGCTGCCACCTGCGGCGCATGTGTGACGGTCAGGACCTGAACCTTGCTCGCGAGTCTGGCCAGACGGACCCCGATTGCCTCGGCAACGGCGCCTCCCACACCGGTATCGATCTCGTCGAACACCAGCGTTGGAGCCGAACCCTTGTCCGCAAGCGACACTTTCAGCGCCAGGAGAAATCGCGAGAGTTCGCCGCCCGATGCGACTTTCATCATGGGTCCGGGACGCGTTCCCGGATTTGTCTGGACGTGAAATTCCACCTGATCGATGCCCGTACGGCCGCGTCCTTGCGGATCACTCGACATCTCAACGATGAACCGGGCACGCTCAAGTTTCAGGTCGGGCAATTCGACCGCCACCGCCTTTTCAAGCGCACGTGCCGCCTTTGTGCGTTTGGTGGAGAGAGCAGCAGCCCTGCGGTCATAATCGGTGCGCGCTTTGGCAGCCGCCTCGACGAGTGCCGTCAACTTGTCCTCTCCGGCATCCAGATCGGCCAGGTCCGCCGTCATGCGGTCACACAGGCTATTGAGGTCGTCCACCGGTACAGAGTATTTGCGCGAAGCAGCCCTGAGCGCGAACAACCGTTCTTCGACACTCTCCAGCTCACGCGGATCGTGTTCGGTCTCGCGCAATGCTGTTTCCAGCCCGCTGCGCGTTTCTTCAAGACTGGTCGAGAGCCTCTGAGAGTGTGCGGACCGGCTGGGCGAGCAGCTGCGGCACCTGATCCGCCTTGCGCTCGATGCGCCGCAAAAGGCTGGCAAGTTCAGAAATGGGAGAGGCTGATCCGTTGAGTGTCTCGAAAGCCTCGCTGAGGTCTCCGGCAATCTTCTCCACCTGCATCATGTCCGTGCGCCGGGCAGCCAGATGCTCCTCTTCACCGGCTTCCGGTTTAAGTTTGGAGAGCTCTTCGGAAGAAGATCGAAGGTAGTCGGCCTCGTTGCGGGCGGCCTCGATGCGCCGTTCATGTTCGACAACGGCTTTTTCCGCTGAACGGAAGGTGGAATGCGCGTCGGCAACGGAGGCAGCGACATTCGTCAAACCACCGAAGACATCGATAAGGGCCCGGTGACTTTCAGGGTCCACAAGTGCCCGGTCATCATGTTGCCCATGAATTTCGACCAGCAATCCACCGGCCTGTCTCAGGAGACCTGCACTGACAGGCTGATCGTTGACAAATGCTCTTGTTCGTCCGTCGGCAGTCTGAATGCGCCGCAAAATGATGTCACCATCATCGTCGACTTCGTTTTCCCGAAGGAACAGACGCACAGGGTGATCTCCTGCAACGTCGAACACTGCCGTAACCTGACCCTGAGCCGCGCCGTTGCGGACGAGGTCAGCATCGCCGCGTGCCCCCAGCGCCAGCGACAGGGAATCCAGGAGAATTGACTTGCCCGCACCGGTTTCGCCGGTCAGAACCGACATTCCTGCCGCAAAATCAAGGTCTAGACGATCAATGAGTACGATGTCTCGAATAGACAGCGTGACCAGCATGAAGGCGAGCTCCTCGGACTTTGTTGCGGCCCACCATAGCAGTGGGCCGAGTCGTCTTTCCAGAACCCGTTAGATACTCCTGAATGCACGGCTAATCCAGCTGCCAGAATCTTCTGAAGGCTGATAGCCACCTTTATTCAGAAGCGAATAGGCATCCTTGTACCATTGCGTATCCGGATAGTTGTGACCGAGCACGGCCGCAGCGGTCTGGGATTCGTTGACCACACCGAGTGCGTAATAGGCTTCCGTCAGACGGAAAAGCGCTTCTTCGACATGGCGGGTGGTCTGAAACTCGACAACGACCGCCCTGAACCGGTTGATGGCGGCAACATAGTTGCGTCGCTTCAGATAGTAGCGGCCAACCTGCATTTCCTTGCCGGCAAGCTGGTCTTCAACGATCCGCAGTTTTTCTTCCGCATCCGGTGTATATTCGGATTCCGGAAAACGCTGGATAAGTTCGGTAAAGGCCCCTGCAGCCCTGCGGGTAACCGCCTGATCGCGGGTGATATCAGGCATCTGGCGGAAGTAGCTCTGCCCGGCGAGATAAAGCATATAAGCTGAATCCTCATCGCCGGGATAAAGGGTCACAAACCGTCGCGCAGCCGTAACGGTCTCCGGATACTTGCCGCGCGAATAATTCAGAAACGCCAGGTTGACGAGCGACTTCTTGGAATATTCCGAGTAAGGATAAAGCTTGTCGATTTCCTCGAATTTCTCGGTCGAATCCCGAAGTTTGCCCTGCGCGCGCAACGCCAGACCTTCGTTAAAGAGAACTTCCGGCGGCGTATCGTTCAACGCAAGTTCGTCCAGATCTTCCTTTCCGCTACAGGCGACAAGAAGAATCGGCGCTGCAAGAACAGCCATTCTCAGCAAAGATTTCACCCAATCGGTCCCGCTCAAACCAGAACCAGTTGCAATTCCGTTCACACCCATACTCCCGAGCTGTTTCCAGCCCATGCGGCCGCGCAGGTTTTTCGGCCTTATGATTCATTGACAGGAGTGTTTATCGGAATTCCCCTGTCCCCGTCACGTCCTCAACGGCCATCTGACGGTTTTTTTGAGCATTTTTATGGCAACATGCCCAAATTGCAGTGAATTCTGAAGAAACAGACTGGCTGCCGCAATAAGGCAGCCAATTATCAGGAAATTCAGGAAACGTCGGGCCCGAACGCAGCAGCTGCTGCAAGACCACCCTTGCCGACCTGGCCAACCTGCCGGAATGCAGGTGCCTCAACGATCTCGAAGGCACTCGGGTCTTCGAACAACTTGACCAGAATGGAGTGATTCATCTTGTGACCGCCCTTGTAGGACCGGTACATCCCGAGAAAAGGCAGTCCTGCCAGCGCAAGATCGCCAACGGCATCCAGAGCCTTGTGACGGGCGAACTCGTCCGGCCAGCGCGTGCCTTCCGGGTTCAGAACCTTGTCATCGGCAATCGCCACGGAGTTTTCCAGGGATGATCCAAGAGCAAATCCCATTTTCCAGAGCTGTTCGACGTCCTTGACATTCCCGAACGTCCGGGCGCGGGAAAGATCGTCACGGAAGACTTCAGGCGTCATCTCGGAAACATATTGCTGCCGGCCAATGACCGGCGTTTCGAAATCGATGGTGATGTCGAATTTGGTTCCCTCATGCGGGTGCAATTCACACCACGCACCGCCGTTGTCGACGCGAACGCTTTTCTTGATCTTGAGATAGCGACGTCCACGATCAAGCTTCTTCAGTCCAACCTGTTCGATAATCTCGACAAACACGGAACTGCTGCCGTCCATGATCGGCATTTCCGGACCGTCGATTTCAACGATGACATTATCGATACCCATACCGAAGAGCGCGGCCATGAGGTGTTCGACGGTCGCAATCCCGTCTTTTGTCGGATCGCCGAGAACCGTGCAGAGCGCTGTCGCGGAAACCTTGTCCCAGAGAGCGGGAACTTCTGCGGCGCTGTCCTGGTCGGTGCGCATGAAAACGATACCGACACCGGCATCGGCAGGAACAAGTGTAATCGACGCTGGTTTGCCCGAATGAACGCCGATTCCGGTCAGGGTTACCTGCTCGGCAAGCGTCGTTTGTCGGTCAACATGTGTGGTCATTAAACCCAGCCCTTCCGATTTGCGACCGCAAAGCCCAAAATTTGCCCCAATGCTCATACGGACTTTTAACGATCACGAGTTGGCCGCGAAGATAGTCGCGTTCCCCTGTAGAGCGAAATAAAGCTTTATTACGGTTTGTAACGATTCACAGGCAGACAAAACATTGAATTAAAAGAGGAATTTCTTCCGTTACGGAAGCAGCCCGAAACATACGCTCCGGGCTGCTGCGATCAGGGAAGAAGATCGCGAAACGAATCAGTTGGCCTGGCGGCGAAGGAACGCCGGAATTTCCAATTGATCGTCATCTGCGACACTGACCGGCTTGGGCGCAGCACGGCCTGTCTCGTCCAGTTGACCTGCCGCACCCGCAGAAGATGCCCGTGCCTGCGGAGCCCGTGGGACGGGAACCGGAGCGGGCTGCATCTGCGGAACCTTGCGGGCAACAGGTGCGTTTGTCTCGACCTCCTGGTCTTCCTCGTCTTCCCGGCGACCCAGTCCGCTTGCGAGACGTCGCAGCAGACCCATTGGCCGGCGGTCCTCGTCACCGTATTCCTCAACATCGTCATGCACCGGCGCAGAAGTTGCCGGTTCCGCTGGCTGCTGAGCAGCCGGCTGTTGCTGTGACGGAGTTGCAGGGGTCTGCTGCGCGCGCATTTCACGCTGTGCGATTGGCGGGAAATCCTCAACGCGCGGCATGCGTGGTGCCGGGCTGTGCTCCTCGGCAACGGGCGGAATGTACGGCTGACTGACAGGTTTCTCGTCCAGGGCAGGAGCCGGTGTATCCTCTTCCAGATCAATCATCTGGGACTTTGCCGCCATGGAAGCGCTCACCGGCTTGACCCGCTTGATTTCGACGTCAGGGTCGCTGGCAACCGCAACAGCTGCCGGTTCCGGGATCGCAAGCTCTTTTTCGAGCTTTGCAACCGCTTGCGCAGCAGCGTTCGCGGCACCGGTCTTTGCAGCCGCAGTCGCAACCTTGGCTGTTGCGATATCCGGTGTGCTTGCCAAAGCCGGAGCATGAGAATTCAAGGTCTGTGCTGCCGCTGACTGAAACGGAACGGCGTCGAGGCCTTCCTCCTTGTCAATCCCCGTTGCCACGACGGAAACCCTGATGATGCCATCAAGTGTCTCGTCAAAGGTCGCACCAAGAATGATGTTGGCATCCGAATCCACTTCTTCGCGGATCCGCGTGGCTGCTTCATCCACTTCGAACAGCGTCAGGTCGTTGCCGCCGGTGATGGAGATCAGCAGACCCTTCGCACCCTTCATGGAGGACTCGTCCAGAAGAGGGTTCGCGATAGCCGCTTCGGCTGCCTGCTGCGCGCGCTTTTCGCCGCTGGCCTCACCCGTGCCCATCATCGCCTTGCCCATGCTGCGCATGACAGAACGAACATCGGCGAAGTCGAGGTTGATGAGACCTTCCTTGACCATCAGGTCGGTGATGCAGGCAACACCGGAATAGAGTACCTGGTCGGCCATGGCGAACGCATCGGCAAATGTCGTCTGTGCGTTGGCGATCCGGAACAGGTTCTGGTTTGGAATGACAATCAGCGTGTCGACGTTCCGCTGCAGTTCGTCGATGCCGGAATCGGCAATGCGCATGCGTCGCGCACCTTCGAACTGGAACGGCTTGGTGACAACACCAACCGTCAGGATGCCCTGCTCACGCGCTGCACGGGCAATGACCGGGGCTGCGCCAGTTCCGGTCCCACCGCCCATACCGGCGGTAATGAACACCATGTGCGATCCGGACAGGTGATCGTTGATCTCGTCGATCACTTCCTCAGCCGCGGCAGAGCCGACTTCCGGCTGGGAGCCTGCACCAAGTCCCTCCGTGACCGCAACGCCCATCTGGACGAGCCGGTCGGAATGGTTCATGGCCAGTGCCTGGGCATCCGTATTGGCGCAAACAAAGTCGCACCCCTGGAGACCTGCTGTGATCATGTTATTGACGGCGTTTCCGCCCGCACCGCCGACGCCGAAGACCGTAATGCGCGGTTTCAGCTCCTGAATGTCGGGCATCTTCAGGTTTATGGTCATATTATCCTCGCGACCCACTGGCTCCCCCGATACGGGAGACTCCTCTTCTTCCCTAACTTCAACTGCCACACCTGGCAGCTCGATTTCCTGGCTGTCGTCTTCTTGGCTCATGTCGTCAGAAGCTTTCCCTGATCCACTGGCCCACACGGGCCAGATAACCAGTTTGCCCGCCCCACCCCGATCGACGATTCTTGTGTTCGAACTGTTCGATCTGAGCGACTTGCGGATAAATCAAGAGGCCGACGGCGGCGGCAAAAGCCGGACCTTTGGCAGCCTCGGGAAGACCGGCAACGCCTAAAGGCCGGCCAAGACGGACGTTGCGCCCCAAAATGTGACGCGCAACCTCTCCAAGACCCGTGAGCTGACTGGCGCCCCCTGTCAGCACGATCTGCTTGCCGACCCGGCCTGCAAAGCCGGACGCGGTAAGGCGATCTCTTACGAGTTCAAGGATTTCTTCCACACGCGGACGGATGACCCTGGTCAGCGCCGAGCGGGGGATTTGATTTGGCAGATCGCCATCGCTTTCCAGCGGAGGGACCGTCAGCAGGTCCCTGTCGTCCGAACTGGATGCCAGCGGCGAGCCATAAAGTGTTTTCAAACGCTCTGCGTCCTGCAGGCGTGTTGCAAAAGCACGGGCAATATCTGTTGTCACATGATTGCCACCGACCGCAATCGCATCGAGGTGCACCATGTGACCGTCAACAAAAACGGACAGTGTCGTGGTGCCGCCACCCATGTCTATGCAGGCAACACCCAGTTCGGCCTCGTCGTCGACCACGGTGGACAGACCGCTTGCAAACGGTGTGGCTACCATTGTCTCCACGTGCAGATGTCCCCGGTTGATGCACAGTTCGAGATTTCGAACCGGCGGGTTTTCAGCGGTCACGACCTGCATGTCGACACCGAGCTTGTGCCCCATCATGCCACGCGGATCGCGAATGCCCCGGCTGCCGTCCAGTGAATAGGAAATCGGCAGCGCGTGCGTGACAGCGCGCCCATCCGTAACCGAGTGGCTCGATCCGGCCGAGAGCACCCGTTGAATATCCGCTTCCGAAACGCTGTCGCCGGCAAGCGGCACATTGGCGCTGTAGATTTCACTCTGCAGCCGTCCGCAGCTGATATTGGCGATCAGCGATTCAACCGTGACACCTGCCATGCGCTCCGCACTGTCGACTGCCATCCGGATCGCCTGCTCGGCTGCGTCCATATCGACGACGACACCGGACTTGATGCCGCGCGAGCGCTGATAGCCATAGCCGAGGACTTCAACCTTGTGCGACCGGCTCGACAGGATAGAATTATCTTCCTGCGGCACCAGTTTTGCGATCAGGCAGCAGATCTTGGTCGACCCCACATCGAGAACCGACATGATGACGGAGCGTCTGCTCGGCAATGGCCGCATCTTGGGCAGATAAAGGTTCTTGTCGGAGCGGCTCATGTGTCCTGCTCCTTCTTGCCCGACCGGTTACGGCCTCCGGTCATGATCTTGCGCTGCTCTGCAGCCTCGTCGGACAGGCGCACGGTAACCCTGTCCGCCAGTCGCATGTCGATGGCAACGATATCTCTCGACAACAAACCGCTGTCCTCGTCCATCTCCACGAGATCCGTGAGGGCTGCATTAATGTTTTGTTCCGGAAGACGCACAGAAATTCCATTTTCAAGCTGTAAATCCCAGCGCCGGTTGCTGACCAGAAACGCAGCCCGCACCCGCGGACGCAGTTCAGGGACTTTTTCCAGAGCCGCATTGATCTCCGCCGCACGGCGTTGTGCACCGTGATTGACAACGAGCAGCAGGTTGGCGTAGCGCCCGTCGACATCGTCGGTAATCACATCGCCGGCTTCATTTACAATTGAAACCAGGTCGCCGCGCTGCCAAAGCGCATATGGTATCCGCTCTTCGATCTTGATCTGCAGCGTGCTCGGATAAAGTTTCATCACCGAGGCGCTCTTGACCCAGGCCATCTCGTTCAACCGCTTGCGCGCGCCGGGCGCATCAAACAGGGCAAGCGACGTGCCTTCGTGAATCTCGAGTGCCTCAAGGATCTGGAATTCATTGATTTCACGCTGACCGGAAAGTTTAACGGCCTCGATGCCGAAGCCAGCTGCCGACAGCAGCGCATCGGAGACGATCCGGCCATGGCCGCCTATGACTATTCCATAACCAATCGTTAAGGTTAAGAAACCGAGGGCTGCCGCAGACCCCGTCCAGCGCGGAAGATGCGCAAGGCGTCCGGCCGAGCGCCAGACCGGCTGCCGGTGCAAACGCGAAACACCACGCCCGCGCGGAGCCAGCTCGGCCTCCAGCGGTGTCAATGCTTCCCTTTTCCATTTGCGACCTAGCGACAGCAACTTGCGTCCTCAACCATCCAACTGACCAGATCCTTGAAACTCATCCCCTTATGAGCCGCCATTTCCGGCACAAGAGAGGTTGGCGTCATGCCTGGCTGCGTGTTCACTTCAAGGCAAATCAGTTCACCGGTTCCGTCTTCGCGCTCGTCGAATCGGAAGTCGGCCCGGGAAACGCCACGGCATCCCAAAGCCTGATGCGCCTTAACTGCTAGTGTCTCTATGGTTTGGTAAACAATCGGTGAAATTTTTGCAGGAAGAATGTGTTTTGAACCGCCTTCTACATATTTTGCGTCATAATCGTAGAAGGTGTGGCCCATAGGCACTATGTCGATCACCCCAAGAGGCCTGTCGTCCATCACGGCGCAGGTCAGCTCACGGCCATCGATGAACTTCTCGCACATCAGGACATCCGGGTAAGGCCAATCCGACCTGTGAAGCTCCTGGGGCGGAAACTCTTGATCTTGCTTGACAATCAGGACACCGAAGCTCGATCCCTCATTGATCGGTTTGAGCACGTAAGGCGGTCTCATGGGATGTTCGCGCTGGATGTCGTGGCGATTCACGACGATGTCTTCCGTCACCGGGACACCGGCTGCCTGCAGAACCGGTTTGGCCTTCACCTTGTTCATGGCAAGGCTGGATGCCATCACACCTGAGTGAGTGTAGGGAATGTTAAGAAACTCTAAAATTCCCTGGATGCAGCCGTCTTCACCGAACGGACCGTGCAACGCGTTAAACGCCACATCCGGTTTCAGCTTCTCGAGGACCGAGGAGACATTCCGGTTCACGTCAATGCGCGTCACCTTGTAACCGGATTCTTCGAGCGCATCGGCGCAATCCTTGCCGCTGCTCAGACTGACCGGCCGTTCATTGACCCAGCCGCCCATGAGAACCGCAACGTGTTTCTTGGTCATCTACGCGACCTCCCCTTCCCGTCCCAGAAACGGTTCGACTGTTCCAGCGGCTCCGAATCGTCCAAGCCGCTTGATTTCCCATTCCAGACGGATGCCGCTGTGTTTCAAGACCCGTGCGCGCACGGTTTCGCCCAACATTTCAAGGTCATATCCGGTTGCTGCGCCGGTGTTGATCATGAAGTTGCAGTGCATTTCGGACATCTGCGCCCCGCCGACCTGCAGTCCGCGGCAGCCAGCTGCATCAACTTCCTTCCAGGCCGATGTTCCAGGAGGATTCTTGAAAGTTGAGCCACCCGTCTTTTCCCGGATCGGCTGAGCCTTCTCCCGGTGTGCGACCACGTCGGCCATTTCCTGCCTGATTGCCGTTTCGTCGTGCGGATTTCCCTCAAATGTCGCTGATGTGAAAATCAGATCCCTGGACGCAGAGGAATGTCTGTAGGCATATCCCATATCCGCGTTGGTCAGCACGTGCCTGTTCCCCTCCCGGTCCAGGGCTGTCAATTCCACCATGCGCTCGCAGGTTTCGGTCCCGTGCGCGCCTGCATTCATGCGCAGGGCGCCGCCGAGACCACCCGGAATTCCCGTGTAAAACGCAAAGCCGCCGAGTCCGGCCTTTGCTGCAGCCTCTGCAAACCGTTTGTCCGGAACGGCCGCCCCCGCCCTGAGACGATTCCGGCCCAGATCCTCGATCGCCCCGAAGCCCTTGGCGCTCAGTCGTATGACGACACCTTCCAGGCCGCCGTCGCGGATCAGGAGATTCGATCCCAGCCCGACAGGCAGCACCGGGACATCACCAGGCAGTCTCCTGAGAAACGCAGCAAGGTCTTTTTCGTCGGCCGGCTGGAACATCAGTTGCGCCGGCCCGCCTGTTCGAAACCACGTAACGGCCGACAACGGCTGGTTCGCCGTAAGTCTGCCGCGCAGCCCTTCGCCAAGAGCCGGATACGCTTCCAGAAGGTCGGGAAAGTCCATCAATCTCGGCCCTATTGCTCGTCAAGCTGTTTCGGCAGCGTATAGGCCCATTGCGTGATGTTGCCCGCCCCCAGAAAAATGACAAAATCCCCCGGTTCGGCCAGTTCCTTGATCAACGCAGGCAGTTCTTCCGGCCCGTCGATCGATTGCACCTGCCGGTGTCCCCTGGTCTTCATGCCAGAGACCAGATCCTTGTGGCTCGCACCTTCGATCGGCTGCTCGCCGGCCTCGTAGACCGGCGTGATGATGACCGTATCCGCGTCGTTGAAACAGTTGGAAAAGTCATCGAACAGACTATGAAGACGCGTGTATCGGTGTGGCTGCATCACCGCAATGACCTTGCCTGTGGTTGACTCGCGAGCGGCGTGAAGAACCGCCTTGATCTCCACCGGATGGTGAGCGTAATCATCGAAGATCTGCACGCCGTTGGCAGTGCCCGTATGCGTAAAGCGGCGTTTGACGCCGCCGAAATCCGAAATACCTTTTTTCACGTCTTCCGGTCCGACCCCAAGTTGCGACGCCACCGCAATTGCCGCCGTCGCATTGGAAACGTTGTGAAGACCTGGCATCGGAAGGACAAGATCTTTCAGTTCGACCACTTCATCCGTTCGGCGGTCCCGGATGGCAACCGAGAATTTGGACTTGCCACCATCCATCGATACGTCTGTGAAACGCACATCTGCTTGCGGATTGGTGCCATATGTCACCACCCGTCGATCCTCGATCGTTCCGATCATGGTCTGAACCTCCGGATGATCCAGACACATCACCGCAAATCCATAAAAGGGAACATTTTCAACAAATTGCCGGAAAGCAGCCTTTACGCCGTCAAAGTCGCCATAGTGATCGAGGTGTTCCGGATCAATATTGGTGACAATTGCAATATCGGCTGGAAGCTTGACGAAAGTTCCGTCGCTTTCATCTGCCTCGACTACCATCCAATCTCCGCCCCCCATTCGCGCGTTGGTGCCATATGCGTTGATGATGCCACCGTTGATAACGGTCGGGTCAAGACTTCCCGCATCAAGCAATGCCGCCACCATGGATGTCGTCGTCGTTTTGCCATGCGTGCCGCCAACTGCGATCGCCTGCTTGAAGCGCATCAGTTCAGCCAGCATTTCGGCGCGGCGTACGACAGGGATCAGTTTCTCGCGCGCGGCGACGAGTTCGGGGTTGTCCTTCCTGATCGCGGAGGAAACCACCAGCACTTCCGCATCGCCGAGGTTTTCCGGCGCGTGCCCCACCGCGACCGAAATTCCGTGCGACCTCAGGCGCTGGACATTGGCGTTTTCGGCCATGTCGGACCCCTGGACCTGGTACCCGAGCGTTTTCAGCACTTCGGCGATGCCACTCATGCCGATTCCGCCGATTCCGACGAAATGAACCGGTCCGATGTCGTGCGGCATTTTCATGGCCGTTCTCCTTGGTTGTCTGCGACCTGTTCGACAAGGTCTGCGAGGCGCTTGACGGCATCCGGCCTGGCAACGCTGATTGCGTTTTCCGCGGCCTTTGCCAGCAAGTCCGGCGCATTCATCAATCGGGTGATTTCGTCGGCCAACCTTGCCGGGTCAAGATCCGCCTGGCGTATCGGCCACGCACCACCTGCCGCTTCCAGAACCTTCGCATTTGCAGCCTGATCCTGGTCGATTGCTCCAGGAAGGGGTACGAGAAGTGATGGCCGTCCAAGGACACTGAGTTCGCTTACTGACGAAGCCCCGGAACGGCAGACAACGAGATGAGACTGAGCAATCCGGCTCGGCATGTCTTTGAAAAAAGAAGCGCACTCAGCCTTGATTCCCGACGCGTCATAGGCCGACTTGACGCGTTCCAGGTCTTCCGCGCGGCATTGCTGTACAACAGTCAGCCGGCTTCGAACCTCATTCGGCAGCAGTTCCATTGCCGGCGGCAGGAGGTCGGAAAAAAAACGTGCTCCCTGTGACCCGCCGAAGACCAGAAGATTGAATTCTCCACCTTCAACTGGCACAGCATAGGGCTGACCGGCAGCTTCCAGAACGGCATCGCGGACCGGGTTACCGGTTTCCACCTGCTTGGCGGCAAGGTCTGAAGGCAGGTTTTCCAGCGGTATGCTGGTTGCTATTGCGGTGACACCCTTGGCCAGCATCTTGTTTGCCCGGCCCATGACGCCATTGGCCTCATGCAGGATAGACGGCGTTCCCGTCAGGCGCGCGGCGTACATCGGCGGGAAAGTCGGATAACCACCGAAGCCGGCAACGACACTGGGTTTCAAGGATTTTATCACTGCTCTTGCCTGGAGCGTGCCCAGGAACAGATTCAGACCGGTCCTTGCCAGCGAAATCGGATTGCGCCCCCGGATGGTTTCGGATGCGATGATATGAACCTTGCGGGCGGGAAAGGCGGTACCGTACTTGTCCGCCCGTTCGTCAGTCGCAAGCTCGACAATCCAGCCGCGTCTTTCGAGCTCGGATGCAAGCGCTTGTGCGGGAAACAAGTGGCCGCCTGTACCGCCGGCTGTCAATAATACTGTTTTGCTCATGCTATCCGGCAACGCTGCCTTACATCAAAGAAGAAGGTGAAAGCCGGCTCACCGTTACCGTTTCCGCTCTGGAAGGCTGGGGTTTTCTGCGTGTCAAGGCAAGGATGGCGCCGGCGGTCATTGCGGAAGACAACAACGACGACCCACCATAGGAAATGAACGGCAAAGTCATACCTTTGGAAGGCATAAGATGCAGGTTCACGGCAAGATTGATTGTGGCCTGCAAGCCGAACAGAACCACAAGCCCGGCCGTCGCAAGGCGGCTGAATGCATCCTGGTCCCGGCCTGCATGGTTGAGCCCGCGAAGCACAATGAAGGCGAAGATTGAAACCAGCACGAGGCAGATGACAACTCCGAATTCCTCGCCGACAACAGCAAAGATGAAATCGGTATGGCTGTCCGGCAAAATTCGTTTGACGGTGCCTTCTCCGGGTCCGCGACCGAACCAGCCGCCTGCAAGAAAGGAATCCATTGCGGTATCGACCTGGAAAGTGTCGCCCGAACTCGGATCAAGAAACCTGTCCACACGATTGGTCACATGCGGCAGGAAAGCGTAAGCCGCCAAAAGACCCAAGATGCCGATCAGCCCAAGCGCAACGATGATCAGCCAAGAGATGCCGTTCAGGAAGAAAAGCCCGGCCCAAACGAGACCAAGCAGCATTGTCTGTCCGAAATCCGGCTGGGCAATCAGCAGAGCCGCGCAAACGGCGAAAAGCACGAACGCAAACAGGACGCCTGGGACTTCACGGCGACGACCGCTTTCTGAAAGCAGAAACGCGATCAGTACCACGAAGGCGGGTTTCAGGAATTCCGATGGCTGCAACGAGAATCCGGCAATGTAAATCCAGCGTCTGGCACCCTTGGCTTCAAATCCGAGAAACAGCGTCGCGACCAGCAGGACGAGTGAAACCACAAAGAGGATCAACGCCGCGCGCCGGACCAGGCGCGGTGGCATCAGCGAACCTGCCAGCATGACCGCAACAGCGGGAATCAGGAACAGCGCCTGGCGTTTCACGAAGAACAACGTTTCGAGACCAAGCCTTTCGGCAACCGGGGGACTGGCGGCAAAGGAAAGCACCACGCCACCGACCATCAGAAGACCGAACGCGGCGAGCAGATAGTGATCCACCGTCCAGAGCCATTCGGCAAACCGGCTGCGATCCGCCCGAGATACCATTACGCCACCTCCTGAGTGTTACCAGCATCAGGCAAGGCACGCACCGGCATCTACAAAAGCAGCGCCCCGCAGTTCAAAATTCGAATATTGATCGAAGCTCGCACAGGCCGGTGAAAGCAGGATCGCAATTTCATCCGCACCATCTTCTGCAGCCTCCCCGGCGGCATCGATCACCGCCTCGGGCAGCGTGCCGCTGATCTTGAACGGGACGCGGCCTTCCAGCGTCTTCGCGAACGCTTCCGCTGCTTCCCCGATCAAAAAGGTCTTCGCGATCTTCGGGAAATACTCGTCTAGCACTGAAATCCCGCCTGCCTTTGCACGGCCGCCGGCGATCCAGTAAATCCTGTCGAAACTGGACAAGGCGCGGCCGGCGGCCTCCGCATTTGTCGCCTTCGAATCGTTGACGAACAGGACCCGTCCACGTTTTGCGACGATTTCCATGCGGTGATGAAGGCCAGGGAATGTCTTCATGGCCTCAGCTATCCTGTCAGCCGGCAGTTCCAGTGCCCTGAGCGTCGCAAAGGCAGCGGCTGCATTTTGACCATTGTGATCACCGCGCAGACTGTCGACGCCACCCAGCAATGCGACTTCGGACTGACTGCCGTTGTGTGCTTCGTAAAGCCTGCCATAACGGGCATAGATCCCGCTGGTCAATTCCCGCTCTCCGGCAATCCTGCAAACGGGCTTGTGCGCCAGTTCAAGTCGATCGGCGATCGCGGATGACAGCCCGTCATCGACACCGACGACAGCCACCCTGGAACCCGCAACAAGCCGTTCCTTGATTGCAGCGTAATTTTCCATCGTGCCGTGCCGGTCAAGGTGATCGGGTGACAGGTTCATGTGGATCCCGACGCTCGGGTCGAGCGTTGGTGCCAGGTCGATCTGGTAGGAGGAGCACTCTACAACGTAGTGGCGCCCTGGCTGCAAGGGCTCAAGATCGAGAACCGGTGTGCCGATGTTGCCACCGACCTGAACATCCAGACCGAGCTCCTTCAACAGATGCGCGACAAGCGCGGTCGTCGTCGACTTGCCGTTGGTGCCGGTAATTGCGATCAGCGGCGCATTTGCACATTGCTTGCGCCGCTCGCGGCAGAACAGTTCGACATCACCGACAATCTCAACAGCGGCATCGCGGGCAAGATCCACGGTCCAATGGGGAATCGGATTTGTCAGCGGGACACCGGGAGCAAGCACTAGCGCCTCAACGCCGTCCCAGTCCAGAGTGCGAAGATCCAGCGTTGTCAGCCCTTCGGAGGCTGCCTGCTGAACGCGCGCATCATTGTCGTCGCAACACACCACATCCGCACCACCCGCTTTCAAGGCACGGGCAGTCGCCAGTCCGGAGCCCCCGAGCCCGAACAATGCGACCTTTCTGCCTTCAAATGTGGTGATGGGTATCATTCGCACTACCTCAGCTTGAGTGTGGCAAGCCCGACCAGGGCGAGAACAACTGCGATTATCCAGAACCGGATCACGACCTGGCTTTCCGTCCACCCCATGATTTCAAAATGGTGATGGATCGGCGCCATCCGGAAGACCCGTTTGCCGGTCAGCTTGAACGAAATCACCTGCACGATGACCGACACCGCCTCCAGAACAAACAGACCACCGATGATCGCCAGAACGATTTCATGTTTCGTCGCGACCGCGATAGCGCCGATCATGCCCCCCAGCGCCAGGGACCCGGTATCACCCATGAAGATGGCGGCCGGCGGTGCATTGAACCACAGAAACCCGAGACCCGCCCCGATCACTGCTCCGCAAATGACGGCAAGTTCACCGGTTCCCGAAACATGATGGATCTGAAGGTAGCTCGCAAAAACTGCGTTGCCGGACAGGTAGGCAATCAGACCGAAGGATGCACAGGCGATCATCACCGGGACGATCGCCAGACCGTCGAGTCCGTCGGTCAGGTTTACAGCATTGCCTGCACCCACCATTACGAAAGCCGCAAACGGAATGAAGACCAATCCGAGGTTGAGCGTGAAATCCTTCAGAAACGGAAACGTGATCGCCTCTGAAAACTCCGACGTGTCCAGGACAGTCACCACGAAAGCAGCCGCAGCAGCGATCAGGAATTCAAGGCCCAGACGTGCCTTGCCGCCGAAACCCTTGTGCGACGATTTGGAGACCTTCAGGTAATCGTCGTAAAAACCGATGCCACCAAAACCGAGGGTCACTCCTATGACGACCCACACATAGGGATTGGACAGGTCCGACCACAAAAGCGCTGCAACCAGCGCTCCGGAAAGGATCATCAGCCCTCCCATGGTCGGGGTGCCCTTCTTGTTTAGAAGATGGCTTTCCGGTCCGTCGGCCCTGATCGGCTGACCGTGCCCTTGCCGGATCCTAAGGCTTGAAATGATCTTCGGACCGAACAGGAAGACGAAAAAGAGCGCCGTCATGATGGCGCCACCGGTCCGGAACGTGATGTATCTGAACACGTTCAGCGCGGAAATCTGATCAGCGAACTGCCCCAAAAAATAAAACATCAGCTATCCTTTATGCCGCCGCGGTGTCATCCGCGGGCGGGTATTCCTTTTTCAGGGCTTCGACAAGCGGTCCCATGCGAGTTCCGAGCGATCCCTTGATCATAACGACATCGCCGGGACGCGCGTCTCTCAAAATGGCGTCTTCCAGACCTTTTGCATCTTCGGCATAGTGCACGCGCAATTCATGCGGGAGCTGTGCCCAGAGCGTATGCATGTGCGCGCCGGCGCAATAGACACCGTCGATGCCGGCATCGGTAATGGGTCCAAGCAGGCCTGCATGCAAACGATCGGCATCAACGCCAAGCTCGCGCATATCCCCAAGAACGGCAATCCGGCGTCCCGGGCGGGAAACAGGTGTCTCACCCAGCACCGCGAGCGCAGCGCGCATCGAGGCAGGATTGGCGTTGTAGCTCTCGTCGATCAGCGTGATTTCACCGGTGTCTATCTTCAGATGGCTAACTTCGCCGCGTCCTCTCGGAGCACGCATTGAATCCAGCGCAAGACCCGCTTTCGCAAGGTCGGCACCGACATCCTGGACCACTGTCAGGACCGCCAGACTGTTCTTGATGTGATGCTTGCCGGGTGCGCCGATCTTGTAGGTGATTTCCGTACCGGCGATTGAGGCGTCAACACTGGATCCACCGGCATAACCCACGACATTCTCCGTATGGCTGTCAGCACCGGGGTCTTCACCGAAGGTCTGGACATGGGAAACGCCCGCAGCGGCCGCAAGAAATCGCAGGAGATCGTACTGCCGATTGTCCTTGTTCAGGATGGCAATTCCACCCGGTTCCAAACCGTCGAATATCTCTGCCTTCGCCTGCGCGATTTTCTCGACCGACTCGAAGTACTCCAGATGCACCGCCTGAACGGTCGTAATGATCACCACATGCGGCCGAACCATCCTGACCAACGGAGTTATTTCACCGGCATGGTTCATACCAATCTCAAAGACGCCAAATTCAGTATCTGCAGGCATGCGAGCAAGTGTCAGCGGCACACCCCAATGGTTGTTGAATGACGCAACGGATGCATGCACTTTTCCGGATTGCTCGAGCGTCAGCCTGAGTGCTTCCTTGGTTCCGGTTTTCCCTACGGAACCGGTTACGGCGACAATCTTGGCATGTGAGCGTTCACGCGCCGCAATTCCGAGCTGACGCATTGCCTCAAGCGGATCGGAAACGACAAGGTAGCGACCGTCTTCCGGCAGGTCGGACAGCCGGCTTTCTGCAACAACTGCGAGCGCTGCTCCAGCTTCCAGAGCTGTCGCGACATAATCGTGCCCATCAAGGCGGTCTCCCTTGATGGCGATAAATGCGTCGCCCTGCTCAAGCGACCGGCTGTCGATTGAGATCCCTGTGATGTCCTCGCCAACGTCCCCCTTGAGGCTGCCACCGGCAGCTTCGGCAAAGGATTCAAGTTTCCAAAGAGGGTCGCTCATGTGTCTCCTTCAAGGCTGATGGCATGCTGCACAGCTTCGTGGTCGGAAAAGGGAATCACTGTGTCGCCAACAATCTGGCCGGTTTCGTGGCCTTTTCCTGCAACGCACAGGATATCACCCGCATTGAGCCGGTGAATTCCTTCGGCAATCGCGTCAAATCGGTCGCCGATCTCAATTGCGTGCGGAGCGCCTGACATGACGGCCTTGCGGATCATCGCCGGATCTTCTGAGCGTGGATTGTCATCAGTCACAATGACAAGGTCCGCGTGGCGGGAGGCAGCCGCGCCCATGAGTTCGCGTTTGCCCGGGTCCCGGTCACCGCCCGCGCCCACAACAACGCAAAGTCTCCCGGTGGCAAACGGCTTCAGGGCGGCAAGTACGTTGTCAAGCGCGTCCGGCTTGTGCGCATAGTCGACAAAAACCAGTCCGCCGGAAGCCGTCCTGCCGGCAAGTTCCAGTCGGCCCGGTGCGCCTTTCAGATTTTCCAGGGACCGCAGGACCAAGCCGCTGTCGGTTCCAGCCGCAATCGCCAATCCGGCTGCAATCAAGGCATTGGACACCTGAAAGCGCCCGATCAGCGGTAGCGTGATCTTGTATTCGCCACGCGCTGTCTGCAGCGTCAGTTCCTGTCCGGCTCCCACCGCACGTATTCCTGTCAACTTCAGGTCTCGGCCTGTCTCACCGACCGTGAAAGCCGGCAGTCCGCGCCGACCGGCAACGTCCAGGACCCGGTCTGCATATTTTTCAGCGGGATCCACGACAACTGTTCCACCATCCGGCAACAAATCCTCAAACAGACGGAGTTTGGCGCAAAGGTAGTCCTCGATGGTCGCGTGATAGTCCATATGGTCGCGGCCCAGATTTGTGAAAGCTGCCGCGGTCAGCCGCACTCCATCCAGGCGAAATTGATCAAGTCCGTGGGACGACGCTTCCAGGGCCGCGTGATTGATGCCTTCAGCTTCCAGTTCGGCAAGCTCCCTGTGAAGCGCCACCGGATCCGGGGTCGTCAACCCGCCATAACTGATACCGTCAGGTTTGATCGTACCCAGCGTCCCGAGGCTTGCAGCCGGATGACCCGCAGACTGGAATATCTGACGTACAAAATGCGCAACGGAAGTCTTGCCGGCTGTTCCCGTAACCGCAACGACAACATCCGGCTGAGCGCCGAAAAACCTCGCAGCCATTTTCGCAAACACTTGCCGCGGTTCTTCAGCCGCAATGACGGCAACACTCTCGGGGATGGCCGCACGCAGCTGTTGTTCCGCATCCTTAGCGCACAACAACGCAACAGCCCCGGCCTCGACAGCACCCGGTGCGAACAGGCTCCCATCTGTCCTGGCACCCTTGAGGGCGGCAAACAGGAAACCCGGCTTGACGTTCCGGCTATCCGCCGTAAGTCCGGAAATTTTCAGACCGCTCGCCGAGTCTGGCAAACTTGTGCCCTCGGCCAAATATTCAAGCTCCATCTCACCTGATCGTTCGGTTTGTGCGTCGTCATTCAGAAGCCCTGGATCCGGATTGCGGCTGCGACCCCGCCGGAAATCACGACTTCTCCCTTGTCTCCTTAATAGGAAATCTCAATCGGTTCATCCCCCTTGCCGAAACGCGGCATCACACCAAGCATCGGAGCTGCCCTGCGGACGACCGCGGCGACAGTCGGTGCCGCGTTCAGCCCCGCCGTCGCTCCGATCCCTGCGCGTTCCGGTTTCGGTTCGTCGATAACAATCAGAACCACGTATCTCGGGTCGTCCATCGGAAAAGCGGACAGGAATGAATTCCTTCGCTTGTTTCTGACATAACGGCCGTTTTCAATTTTCTCTGCCGTGCCGGTCTTTCCACCAACCGTATAGCCGGGAACGTCGGCACGGCGCCCGGATCCGGAAAGGACATTGAGGCGGAGCAGATAGCGCATCATGCGGCTGACATCCGCAGAAAGAACTTGTTTTCCAAGAGCTTGGGCCTCCTCCTCGCTTCTCGGCTGGAAAGTTGGCGGCAGCAGGGTGCCACCGTTGACCACGGCTGCGGCGGCAACAGCCGTCTGCATGGGAGTGACGGACAGTCCGTGCCCGAAGGAAATCGTCATTGCGGCAAGTTCATTCCACTTCGGCGGCAGTAGCGGAGCAGCGTTTTCAGGCAGTTCCGTTTTCAGCCGGCTGGTCAGATGCAGTCGTCCCAGGAACTCCTTTTGGCGCGCAACTCCGGTCGCAAGCATCATCTTGGCGGTGCCGATATTGGACGAATAGATGAAAATTTCCGGCACCGACAGAATGCGGTTTTTCCCGTGGAAATCCGTGATCGTCCGACCGGCGGCCCTTATCGGACGTGTCGCATCGAAGCTGTCATTGATAGAAACCGCTCCGGAATCAAGCGCCATGGCAGTTGTAAACGTCTTGAAAACCGATCCCATTTCGAAGACACCGCCGGTCGCCCGGTTCAACCTGTCTTTCTGGAGAGCCTGCGACCTGTCATTCGGATCATAGTCAGGCAGTGATGACATGGCGACCACTTCGCCGGACTTTGCATCCAGAACAATTCCCGCGGCGGCGATCGCCTTGTAGCGGTCCATCGCCTTGACCAGTTCGTCGCGAACAACATGCTGAACTCGAAGATCGACAGACAGCCTTACCGGCTCCATGGTTTTGTTGGAAGCGAACCCGAGCGACTGCAGATCTGCGAGCCACTCGTCATCGATGTATTTTTCGATCCCGGCAAGTCCCTGATTGTCGACATTCACGGACCCGACGATGTGCCCGGCAGTCGGCCCACCCGGATAGAAGCGCTGGTTCTCGGAAAGGAAGCCGATGCCCGGAAGGCCGAGATTGTGCACCTCTTCGGCCTTGTGGGGTGTCATTTCTCGCTTCAGCCAGACGAAGCCGGCGCCGCTTTCGAGACGGCGGCGCACCAGGCCTTCATCTAGTTCCGGCAAGACACGAATCAATCCCTCGACAGCTTCGTCGACATCCAGAATGCGGCGCGGTTCGGCGTAGAGAGAGGCGGTCTTGATATCCGTTGCCAGGATTTCACCATTCCGGTCGATCAGATCCGGTCGGGACGCGGACACGGAATCTTGCGCGGAAATCCAGGCTCGTGAAGGCGCTTCGTCCATCTGGGCCAGAAGAACAAGACGGCCGGCGATTGCGGCATAGACACAAGCAAATGCCAGCATCGCCACGTAGACCCGCGATTTCACCGCACTCGACGAGACCGATCCGCGTGCGACCCTTGGGTTTGAGCGTTTGATCTGCAGGAAGCTTGCCGGTTCGCTTACTATCGTCATCCGTCAGCCCTCACTGGATCGCAGCAGATGAACCGGCATAACCGCCCATCTGATTGGAGCCACCAATGGGCTCAAGCATGACAGGGCGCGCGGGAAGATCGGCCGGAGCCACGATCTGCTTCACATCAAGAGCCTCAAGTTGGAGATAGTCGTTGTAGCGCTCCACAAGGCCTTGCAGGCGGTCCGGCTTGTTAAGCAGGCTCCATTCCGCCTTGAGGTGCCTAATCGCGTTGCGCTCTTCGTTGATCTGACGCTGCAGTTCGGCAACTTTCTCGGCCGATTTGGTCGCCGCCAGCTTCATGTCGTAAACGGTCGCCGCACCGATCACGACTGCCAGAATGAACAGAATGTTCAGCGTCCGAACCATCTTCAGCCCCCCAGACCATGAAAATCTGCAAGACGTGGAACGCCCGCATCATGGATATCCAATTCACGCGCCGGCGCGTCCGTGCGGCGCCCTGCCCTGAGCTTTGCCGAACGCGCACGCGGGTTTTCATCCCTCTCGTGGCTCTCAGCTTCAACCGCCTTGCGGGTCATGAGCTCGAATGTTGCCGGAGGAACTTCCTCTTCCGGCATATGTCTGGACCCGCCGCCTCGCGTCCGGGTTCGGTCCTGGAAGAAACGCTTCACGATGCGATCCTCCAGGGAATGAAAACTCACCAGAACAAGTCGGCCACCCGGTTTCAGGAGACGCTCGGCAGCGCCCAAAGCCGTTGCAGCCTGATGAAGTTCGCCATTCACGTAGATCCGCAGCGCCTGAAACGTGCGGGTCGCAGGGTGAATCTGCGCCTTCTTGGGTGACCGGCCCAGCACTTTCTCGATTAGATCGGCAAGCTCCAGCGTCCGGGAGAACGGCTTCTCCTTGCGCGCCTTATCGATTGCGTGAGCAACCGAAGTTGCCCGCTTCTCCTCACCGAGCAGTCCAACGACGCGGATCAGGTCCCTGACCGGGAGCTCATTGACGACATCGGCCGCGGACGGGCCTGCCTGTTCCATGCGCATGTCGAGAGGACCGTCACGCAGGAATGAAAATCCGCGTTCAGCTTCATCAAGCTGCATGGACGAAACACCAAGGTCGAGAACAACGCCGTCAACGGCGTCGTGTCCCTGGGAGCGGGCGAGTTCCTCCAGATCGGCGAACTGCCCGGAAACCAGCATCAGGCGGCCTCCTGCTTCACTGACCAGGGCCTGTCCGGCAGAAATGGCGTCTGGATCCCGGTCAATTCCGATAACACTGGCTCCGCGCGCCAGCATCGCACGCGAGTAACCGCCCGCTCCGAACGTTCCGTCAACGATCACTTCGCCCGGTCGCGGAGCAAGCCACTTGAGGACTTCACTCAGGAGAACCGGTACATGGCGCTCGGGTCCGCCAGCGGCAGATGCAGCATTTCTGTCGCCGAGCGCCATCATGCCGGCTCTCCTTGTGAAGGTGCGGGGGCCTGCCCCGACAGCATCGCGAGCGCGCGCCTTTGGGCCTCTGCACGGTACTCGCGGAATTTTACCGGCTCCCAGATCTGAAACTTGTAGCTCATGCCGACGAAGGTGACCTGGTCGGTGATACCGGCATGGTCGCGGATCATGTCGGAAATGGTCATGCGTCCATCTCCGTCTATTTTGGGATTTTCGCTTGCCCCGAAAAGCGCGACTGCAAGCGCGTCATGATCCGGCGAGAGCTTCGCGAATGCCTCCGAACGCTTGTTGATCTCGGCAAGAAGCTCGTTGCCCCCCGCATCGACCGCGTCGCAATGGGCAGAGGTGATGCAATAAAGGCCTTCAAATCCGTCTCTCGCCAGCACCGCGCGGAAGGGTGCCGGGATCGACACGCGACCCTTGGCATCCAGCCGGTTGGTAAAGTGAGAAACAAAACCGGACATAAATCCCCTTCAGACGGATTCCTAACCGTCAAATTCCCTAATCACCTCTGAGAAGAAACGGCCAGCGTGCGGCCCAAGGACATGCATTTTGCAAAACCGGCTCTTGCCGAGCCGTAAATTTGATGTCCCAGGCCCTGCTGAAATGGGCCCGCCCTCCCCTTCCTGGGTCCTTATGGGATACCATGGGAAAACATGGGCGGTCAATGGAATCTCTTGGATTTTGGCTCGATTTGATCGCACACGCCCCCATCGAATGAGGTTAGTCGAAACATGCTTAATGAAGCCTTGACAGAATGCGAGAATCGGATTCGCAGGATTACGGAGGTTTTGATGTCCCATCACGCGCAACCCGGCAAGAACTGCCCAGCAGACCATGCTTTTGAATGACCTGTGGAGAACAAAAAACGCCGCGCAAATGCGCGGCGCTGTGCTCGTGTGACCCCGTTTCTGTTATCAGGCAAGCACATCGTTGTTGCCGAGCGCTTCAAGTTGATCCACGACGCCACCCGCATCCGTGACAACCTGGTTCCAGTCCGCCGCCGCCAGGTTGGCAATCGAGAGGTCCTCAGCCTGCAGACCTTCAAGCAACAAGCTATGACCGCCATTGTTTTCGACAGTGATCTTCAGGTCGGCGCCGACTTCCTCGATCCGGACATCAGAAGCCGGCAGGCCGGAAAAATTTAATGAATCCTCCGCGGGATTGAAGGCCTTTACCGCGAATTTCCGACCCCAGTCCCAGGTCACGAGCACCGTATCAGGGCCCTCCCCGAGCACAATGTCACTGTCAGTTACCGGGGTCACAACAGGTGTATCCGGATCATCCGGAGCATCGGGTTGATCCGGAACTGCGCCGAAACCGTCTCGGATCTGGTGACCGTCAGTCGTTTCACCAGGAGGAGCATCAGGGGTCAGAAGAGCGGTGCGCGAAACAAGAGTAACATCGTTCTGGTCGAAGCCGAACGGCGCTTCAAGGTTGTCTTCCATCACCTGATCGTGGTGGAAATCGACATTTCCCGGAATGAGCTCCCCTTTCGAAACTGCCGGGAAAACAAAGCTTTGACCGCTCGGCAATGAACTGATCACCATTCCTTCAGGCGTATCCTCGACGCTAAGGCGTTCGCGGGTTCCAAAATAGAGGAAGCTGATTTTCTGTGTTGCCGGGTCGAAACCTTCGATCACTTCCGAAGCACCGTATTCATGTGAGCGGATATAAACGGTATCCGCATCCCGTGGTCCGATATTGCTCTCCCACGACAAGATACCACCGACGTCCTGACGCAGATGCTCGTTCCCGACGACACCGAAGTTCTCGATTGACAATTCCGACAATTGGACACCCTGGAGGATCTGCATGTCGGGTCCCCATGGATTGTCGATTACCGGCTCGCCGTTCGGCGTCATGTTCAGAACAAGTCCATGGACGGAAGCATTGCCGAAATCGATCTCGTCCGAGGTCGGGTTGAACCCTATTATGTCATCCGCCCCGAAGTCGGCAGCCCATTTGACTCCGCCTAAATCGCTTGCACCGGAAGGAACCGGAGGATTGGAACCATCGGCGTCATATACGACGTCAAAGCCTCCCGTATCAGGCGTGACCACGGACTGTCCCAGAAGCGTCGCAACTTCGTTCAACGCGGATTCCTCGGCGACCATGAAATTGTTCAAGGTGAGCTCGGAAGCATCAACACCGACCAGAATCGTTTCGCTGGCAATCTCACCGGTCGGTGTCAGCACACGTACCGTCAGGCCAGCGGAAACATCGGCAATCACTGTCGGATATTCGGCGAACTCGAGCCGCTCGGCTATCACCCCTGCTTCCAGATGAAGCATGTCGGTTTCCGGATTGAAATTGTCGATCACCCGCGACGGGCTATCCGGATGGATCATGATCATTTGCGGTCCGTCAGGCGTACCCGGGTCAACAGGATCAACTGGAGCAACGGGATCGCTGCCGAACAGAGACAGAAGCTCCCTGCCCGTGGCTTCACTCATGATCGTGAAATTCGACGGTGAAAGATCACTCAGGGCAAGGCCTTCGAGTGTCAGCGTCTGATTGTTCGACGCCATTGTGAAGCCAACATTCCCGCCCTCTTCGTCGACATCGATCGCGTCCGGTCCAAACCAGTCGATAAAGATCGTGTCGTTTTGCGGATCGAAGTCGGCAACAACCCTGTTTGTTCCCCAGGACCATGTGATCACCAGCGTCGCCGTGGCCGCCGTTACACCGGCAGTACCGTTCCAGCTGTCCGGCGTCACAGGCGGAGCAGGCATATCGGGAGTATCCGGCTCGTCAGGTGTTTCCGGTTCGTCTGGCGTGTCCGGCTCGACAGGTGTGTCAGGCTCATCCGGTGTATCAGGGATCCCTGATCCGTTGCCAACAAGTCCCAGAACTTCTGTGGCGGTGGTTGTATCAAGGATCGTGAAGTTCTCCCCGCTCAGCTCACTCAGCCGGACGCCCGAGAGGATTGTTGTCTGGTTGTTGGACGGGATTGCAAACACGACACCCTCAACCGTCTCGGAAACCTCGAGGTCATCGGCGCCGATCCAGTCGATAAAGATTGTACCCGATGACGGGTCGAAACCGGTGACAACCTCGTTCTGCCCCCAGGACCAGGTAATCACGACATCTGCATCGCTTTCGGTGACGCCTGCACCGCCATTGCCGCCGTAGCTGTCCGGCTGGCCGGGCGTACCGGTTCCGGGCGTCTCGCCAGGTGTGCCGAGACCTTCGTCGCCGGTCAGGCGATCTTCGTAAAAGGCAATCATCTGCCCGATCGAAGGGGCCTCGAAGCCGCCGAACTGATCTATGTATTGCAGGATCGATGTGCCGTATTCGTCTGTGCTGACGGCCCCGCCTTGCAGAAGCGTCGCGGTCCCCCATGCACCGCGCAGATGAGCTGCGGCGATAATACCGGTCAACGTAAGGTCGACTGTGACGGTCTGGCCGTTCTGGGTGTAGCTCGCCGTCTGACCGATGAAATCGCTCAGCGACTGTCCGCTCCCGGCCAACTGCGTTTCCAGAACCTGAAGATTGTAGCCGAACGCCTCCTGGATCGCGACGTTCTGTGCGTCCCTGGTCATGAATTCTTCCAGGGAATTCACGCCATTCTTGCCAGTCCAGTTTCCGTCCCAAGTATTGGAAGCTGCCCCGTTTCCGTAGAAGACGTCATCGTCATAATAGCCGAGATCTATGAGCAGCGCTTCGCCGAACTGAAAACCGACAAACCCGAGCGAATTCATGGACCGGTAAGCCATGGTTTCCCATTCCGTGTCGGTCAACTGTGACCAGCTCGTATATTGCGGAAAATGGGTTTCAACCGCACCACCCGCCCATTGGTCGAGCTGCCAGTCCTGAATGACGCCGGCGCTGTAGCGGTCCCTGTCCCAACCCGACTCAAACGCCAACAACGCGGCCAAAAAGCCCTCGAACGTCCCTTCCATTTCGATCCCACCTGTATTGAATACAACGAATCAAGATTAGGAAGGAACAAAGACAACAACATGGACAAAACATTAAATGTTAAAGGTTTTAAAATGACCTCGAAGACACAATTATATCATATTTAGTCTCACGAAATTTTGCGTAATACATAAAACACGCGACCGAACGAAATCTTCCGTAAATTCAGAGAAAAGTTGTCATGAAGCAATACATGACCCAGGTACGGAACGGCTTGAACTATCCGAAAGGGCGGCGGCGTTGAGTTTCCTTTGGAGACTCACCGAAACACGCTTTGTATGCCAGTGAGAACCGTCCCGCATGGCGGTGCCCGGACTTTTCGGCGATGTCCGCGACGGATTGATGTTTGCCGCTTGATACCAGCATGTGTCGCGCAAAATTCAGCCGAACGTCCCGCAGCTTTTCCATCGGACTGCATCCCAGTTCCCGCTTGAAGAGGATCTGCAGATTGCGGGGCGTTGTTCCGGCGAAAGCGCTGATATCCAGAAGACTGATGTCTTGCCCGAATTGCTCGTTGATCAGCGACAACGCCCGTTTCAGTATCGCCGGTGAAGCGCCGCTGCGCCGTTCGCCGAGAAAGTGCGAAACAGTGCTGGATTGCACCTCCAGCAACGACATCACCAAAGCCTCTTCCAGCTGATGTTGCTGCCGAAGGTCAGACCCGTGAAAAGCCTGTCCGGCCTCCGCCGCCCCGAACAAAGCGCGCAGGCGCCTTGCCCACAAGGCGATGGATGCGTGGTTCATATCCAGTCCTGGCGAGAAACGGATCGAGTTCACGTCCACACCCGTCATCCTGACGGCGATTTCCCGCATGTAGGATCTTTCGATCTGGACCAGAACCTGTTCACATCCTTCGTGCCAACGCATTGTGGTATGTCGGTCAGGGTTCAAAACCACCCCGACGGAACGTGTTGAACAGACGGATCGGGTTCCGTTCCTGACTTGCGCCGTGCCTGCGATCGGAATCTGTATCAGATAGAATTCCGAAAGTTCGCCCGGATCGATGGTCACATCGGCACCGTAGCGAATGTAGTTCAGCGAGAGCCGTTCGCCATCGACCCTGTTCTGGCAGGCATCGAACCGATCCCCGGAGGACATTCGATCAAGCCTGTGGCTGCAAAAATTGCGCGCAACGATTTCCCGGGCTTCATCAACGTCAAACGTTTCAAAACACCGGTAGTTGCTCAATGGCGGTCTTTGCACGGCCTGGGACATGGCAAATCATGACGTGGGCAGGAAATTCATTCAAGCATTCGAATCCGGCAATGCGGCAATTTACTGCACCCGGTCAGATTTTTTCGCAATCTGGATAAAAAAATTCCGGGGAGTCGGTTTAGCATTTTTCCGCCAACACACTACGCAATGGAGGGGAACAAAATGCAAAACGGAGCTGGCATCACATCCGCTGACGGGGGCCTGGATGGCACAAGCTGGAACGTCGTCGGGCATACCTACACACCAAAATTACACAGTAACAATGTCTTCATCTGGCACGCTGTTGTTCCGGCAGAAACGTTCGTTCCACCGCACATTCACCCGACACAGGATGAATGGATCGTCATGCTGGAGGGCGAATTGCAGGTCGAAATGGGCGGTGAGACCCACGTGGCAAAGGCCGGTGACACGGTGAGAATGCCGATGGGTGAAGCCCACGGTATTTTCAACCGGTCCGGCAAGACCGCGACCTGTGTCTTCGGAGTAGCACCGGCACGCAAGCTCTTCGACCTTTTCGGCGCGCTGAATGGCGTCACCGACCCACAGGAGCTCGTCAGGCTGTCCGCCCTGCACGAAGTCGATTTCCTCCCGCCGCCAGACCAGTCCTGACCTGAGCGAATTCAAGGAGGAGATCAAAATGACGAAACGCAAGAACGTCGCCGTCATCGGTGGCGGCGTGAGCGGCCTTGCCGCGGCAAAGGCCTTCGATGAACGCGGCCATCGGGTGTTCGGTTTTGAGCGAAGCCATGATTTTGGTGGTGTCTGGGAACTGTCAAGGTCCTATCCCGGCGTACAGACCCAGTCCCCGAAGGAACTCTATAGATACACTGATCTTGCCATGCCGGACGAATATCCCGAATGGCCGAAGGGACCGCAGGTCCATGCCTATCTTCATGCCTATGCTGACAAACACAAACTGGAGAGGCTGTTTCAGTTGAACACGAACGTCCAATCCATGGATCGCAGAAACGACGGTTTGCCCGGCTGGACGCTCACGTTGGAAGCGGCCGGCAGGACCTGGACACAGGACTTTGATTTTGTCGCGGTCTGCACCGGACAGTTCTCTGACAAGAACATCATCACCCATCCGGGCCAGGATGCGTTCCAGGCCACGGGTCGTGATGTCATCCACAGCTCGGAATACACCGATCCGACCGCGGTGACAGGGAAGAATGTCGTTGTATTGGGAGGTTCCAAGTCCGCCACCGATATTGCCGTCAATGCGGCTGCAAACGGCGCGAAATCCGTAACGCTCGTCTATCGGGAACCCGTCTGGCGCATACCGTACTTCGTCGGCGGCATCAATTTCAAACGCCTTTTGTACATGCGGGCGCAGGAGCAGCAGTTCAACGGGTGGAGCCCATCCCCCCTGGGCAAGGCTCTCTTTACCGCGTTCAAGCCGCTGATCTGGGCCAACTTCCGCGGCCTTGAGACCCTTCTCAAGTTGCAGCTCGGCTTGAAAAAATGGGACATGGTGCCCGACACACCGATTGAAAAGGATGCATCCTGCTCGCTCCCCATCGTGACCCCGGGCCTGTTCGAAGGCTTCAAGGACGGTTCGATCAAACCGTTCAGGGGATCATTCGAGCGATATGAGGAGGATCAAATTGTTCTGACGAACGGTGAAAAAGTGCCCTGCGACCTCGCTATCCTAGCGGTTGGGTGGAAACTTGGCGTGCCCTACCTGGCTCAGGAGTACCAGGACAAGCTGATCGAGCATGATGGTCAATACCGTGTGTATCGTCTCGCCGTAAATCCTGACATGCCGGACATGGGGTTTGTCGGGTTCAATTCCAGCTTCTGCACGATCCTGTCCGCCGAAATGATCGCGAACTGGCTCGTTCGCTATGCGGACGGCAAACTTGCCAACCAGCCAAGCGACACAGACATGAATCGTAATATTGAGGAAATGCTTGATTGGCGCCGCAAGGAGCGTCCGGCGGCAAAGGTTTACGGTGGTCTTTGTTCAGCACCGTTCCACTTCCGGCACTTTGACGAACTGCTGTCGGACATGGGGGCGGGCAAGACAAAACGGTCCAATCCGATAGCAGAACAATTCTCCTATCCAGACGCGACGTCCTATGGTGAGTTCCTAGCAAGCGCGCCGCAATACACGGCCGGGTGAATGAGAAACGAATTGCCAGCCGGCCTGTAAGCCGGGTTCTGTAAGGCCCGCTTTCACGGACGCGACAGCCATTCATCTGGGACGCCTGTCACCAGGCGTCTCACGCAACCAACCCGGACAGCTGGCCTGGAAACCGGCCTGGCCCGGAATTGCTTCCGGACCGCGCTGCCCCTATTCGGTTTTGCTCCCGGTGGGGTTTACCGTGCCGCTGCTGTTGCCAGTAGCGCGGTGGGCTCTTACTCCACCCTTTCACCCTTACCCCGGCAAGCCGAGGCGGTTTGCTTTCTGTGGCACTTTCCCTGAGGTCGCCCTCGCCGGGTGTTACCCGGCACCGTGTTTCCTTGGAGCCCGGACTTTCCTCTCCTGCGGTCTTTCGACACTTGCAGCAGCGGCTGTCCGGCCGACTGGCGCCTGCGGACTTAAGTGGCTTTCAGACGGAGGTCAAGCAAAGGAGTGATCCAAGCAGCTGTTTTCGTGGAGCTTATGCAGCCTTCAACACCTTGTAGGCAAGGCCTGGCACAAACCTGTGCAACAGGTACAATATCGGCACGCGGCCCAGTCGAATTTCATCTTTGCCCTTGTCCAGGCCCGCTATTATTTTCCCGGCAGCTTCAAACGCTGAAAGCGCCTTGTCTCCGCGGCCACGTGCCATCCGGGTCACAATCAGATCCGGAACAACGTCCGTGACGCAAATCCCGGTGCCTTCGAGCTGATACCGCAGCGCCCTGGCAAAAACCGACAATCCAGCCTTGCTGGCACAATAAACCGGTGCGGACCGCTTGGGAACGCGGGCAAGGGCTGATGAGATGAAGACGACACGGGCGCGCCCTGATGTTTTCAACAAGGGGAGCAGGTCCGTCGTCAATTCCATGGGCGACAGGAGATTGACCAGAAGCTCGGTTTCAATCCTTTCAACCGGCACGCAGCCCTTCACGAAGTCATACGTGAATTGAAGCGCCGCATTGTGGATCAGCAGATCGACTTCGATTTCAAGAGCATGGATCTCCTCCAGAAAGTGCCGCCTGCCTTCCGGTGCCGCGAGATCCGCGCAAACGGCAGTCACGTTCTGATGGGCAGACCTGACTTCTTCCAATGCCGATCGCGTACGGCCACAAATCACGACGTGATGCCCCCTTTCGCAGTAAAGTCGCGTGAGTTCCCGGCCCAATCCGATTGCGCCGCCGGTGATAACGATGGTTTTGTTCATGCCAATGCGTCCTCAGGTCAATGTGAGGGCATCATGTTCAGTGCTGAAACCATCTGCATTAACCGGGGTTAAGAAACGCGCCGACAAGCAAGACGGGACCGAATTCGTGAAAGAGCGACCGGGGTGATGCCGAGATAGGAAGCGATATGATATTGTGGCAGTCGCATGGCTAACGCGCTGAAATCTTTCAGAAATGCCTCGTATCTCTGTTCGGCATTCTTCAAAAGGAAAGATGCCTCCCGTTGCTCCTTTTGAATGGCAAGGGCCCTGACGAAACGGCCGACCAGCCGTTCCCAGTCGATGTCATCGGACGCCAGATTCCTTGCCAGTTCGATTGGCACTGCAACAAGAACAGTATCCTCAAGAGCCTCGGTAAAAAACGGTGCCGGTTTTGCCTCCAGAAAGGAAGACAGGCTTGTCACGACACTGTCGGAGGATACGAAATTCTTGTTGTACTCTTTCCCCTCGGGTGTGAGGTAGTAATACCGGACCAGTCCGGAATTGACGAAAAACAGCTCTTCCAGTGTGTCTCCAGCCGAAAAGACGGTTTCACCGGACCTGCAATGCAAGGCCCTGGACTTCGTCAGCAGATCTTCTGTCTTGTAGGCGGGCAAACCACCGGACTGCAGCAGCCAGCGGCCGAAATCCCGAAGGGCTGTTTGTGTCTTCTGACTTTCCTGGATGACAGTCATTCGCCCTTTGTCCTCCGGCTCTCCGACCCTTGGTCCTTTGTCGGAGCTTGGCCTTCAGCTTAGCCCTCGCCGTCCCCACTCGACAAGAAGCCAAGCGTATCACCGCCAAATTCACGATTGCTTGAAGAGTTCCAAGAATCGCGGATTCTTGAGATTCCGGAGTTTGATTTTATTTTTGACTACTCAGTACAGAATACCTACATCGCTGTTACCGACAAACGGTGACGACGGCGAATGACGCCGAAACAGGAGATGCAAATGACCGATTTCACACTTCACACGCTGGAATCCGCACCTGATGAAAGCCGTCCGCTTCTGGACAATTCCCTCAAGGCCTTCGGAATGATTCCGAACCTTCACGCTGTGATGGCAGACTCTCCTCAACATCTTGAGGCCTATCAGAAACTGCACGAACTCTTTCAGCAGACAAGCCTTTCGGTCGTCGAGCAGACCGTCGTCTGGATGACCATCAACGTCGAACACGCCTGTCACTATTGTGTTCCGGCGCATACGGCGATAGCGCACATGCAGAAGGTCAATGCCGGTCTCATCGAATCCCTGAGGAACGCAGCTCCACTTGGGGATGAAAAACTCGAAGCACTGCGGCGGTTCACGCTCAAGGTGGTCCGTCAGCGTGGCGTGGTGTCAGATGAGGACACAGACGCATTTCTCAAAGCGGGCTATTCCAAGCGACAGATCCTCGACGTCATTCTTGGTGTTGCGCAGAAAGTCATGTCAAACTATGTGAACCATTTGGCGGACACGCCGGTTGACGCCCCTTTCCGGAACTTCGAATGGAAACCGGCTGTCATCGCTGCGGAGTAAACAGATCGGCTCCGGCAACAACAATTGCCGGAGCCAATCCAGAACGAGGGAAAATGGCCGGACGCCCCAAATCTTTTGACATGGACGCTGCCCTTGAGGCTTTCGTCGACGTGTTCTGGACAAAAGGATACCAGGGAACATCAATCGACGATCTGCAGCGGGCAGCCGGAATAAAGCGCGGTAGCTTCTATGCGGCTTTCGGATGCAAGGACGACGTCTTTGCAACAGTGCTGAACAAGTACTGGAAAGAAGCGACGGAACACGGCCTCGATCACCTGAAGACGGAAGCAGATCCACGCCGGGCCGTGGCGCAACTCATCCGCCATGTTGGACTGTTCATGAGCCGCAACACACCGCGCGGTTGCCTGTTGCTTACGTCATCAGCAAACCCAGTAAGCGAGACGGGACATACGTCCCCGGTTGTGCGCGAGCGCATGAACGTGCTCGAAGACCGCATCTTCAACGCGCTCCACCGGCAAAATGGCACTCCCGTTGAGAAGGACGCACGTGAGCTCGCGACCTTTTCCCTTTCCTGCCTTCTTGGTCTCAATGCGCTGGCACGAAACGGT
>NZ_KI928916.1:95357-198257 GCF_000521215.1 Labrenzia sp. DG1229
CTTCCTTCCTGCCTCTYGGTTCTCAATGCGCTGGCACGAAACGGTCAGGACAGCGACAAAATTCTTGCTGCTGCGAATTATGCAGCTGATGCTGTCGAAAACTCAGGGCAGCAGCCCGCAAACTGACACCCGCATCTCAATTGTCGCGATCCAGCGGGCTATCGCGTCGCACAATTTTCATTGTCCAACCCGCATTACAGGCGCTAACCTTCTGATGACAGTTTGCATTGTGGGAACGCGTTCATGAAACAGGCGATCAAGGCGGCGGAAGCTGCTGAGCTTATTCCGGATGGATCAACGCTGCTGATCGGCGGCTTCATGGGTATTGGATCGCCACACAGGTTGATAAATGCAATCGTCGACAGAGGCATCAGCAACCTGACGGTTGTCGCCAATGACACCGCGATGCCAGGGCGCGGTATCGGCAAGCTTGTCACATCAGGCTGTCTCACCAGGGTCGTTGCCTCACATATCGGCCTGAACCCCGAGACCCAGCAAAAAATGATTTCGGGCGAAATCGACGTTGAATTGGTGCCACAAGGGACACTTGTGGAGAGGATCAGGGCAGCCGGAGTCGGCCTGGGCGGGATTCTGACCCCAACAGGCCTTGGAACGTTGGTTGAAGAAGGCAAGCAGATTGTCACTGTCAGTGGCAGGGATTTTTTGCTCGAAGAACCAATCCATGGAGACTTTGCACTGATTGCTGCTCACCAGGCGGATTACGTTGGCAATCTGGAATACTCGCTCACTGCACACAATTTCAATCCCATCATGGCTCTGGCGGGTAAGACCGTGATCGCGGAACCCCAGACGATAGTCCCGATCGGCGTCATTTCACCTGACAGCGTGAAAACACCTGGAATCCTGGTCGATCATCTACTGGAGAGACAGCCCGATGGAAGCTAAGGAAATCATCGCACGGCGCGTGGCGCAGGAAATCGAGCCGGACACACTGGTCAATCTCGGTATCGGGTTGCCTTCGATGGTTGCAAATTATCTTCCCAAAGAGGTTCATGTCTTCTTTCAGGCGGAAAACGGGGTCATCGGGCTTGGGGCCCGCCCGCCCGAGGGCATGGAAGATCCGGATCTGACCGATGCCGGTGGCGGCTTCGTCACCGCTGTTCCCGGCGCTGCATCGATCGACAGCGCGATGAGTTTCGGCCTGATCCGTGGAGGTCATCTGGACATGACAGTGCTCGGCGGACTTCAGGTCGATGAACGCGGATATCTTGCCAACTGGATGATCCCGGGCAAGATGGTTCCAGGCATGGGCGGGGCGATGGACCTGGTTGCCGGTGCAAAACATGTGATCGTTGCGATGGTTCATACGGCCCGGGGCAAACCGAAGATCCTGCGCGAATGCAATCTACCGTTGACTGCCCGGCGCCGCGTCAGCCTTATCGTGACGGAAATGGCGGTGATCGAACCGACCGAAGATGGATTGGTTCTGAAGGAAGTCGGCCCGGGGGCCAGCGTCGACGACGTCATTTCGGCAACTGAAGCCAAGCTTATCGTTCAAGGGGACGTTCCCAAAATGTCCCTGTTTTCAGAAAGTTGAGACCGTTGCTTGACTATCGAGCAACGTTCCCAGGGTATCGACACCCTGAGTAATCTGTCTTGCGCTGGCGTCCGCAAATCCGATGATCAGGCCGGACTTGCGCTCCTTACCCTGATAACAATTGCCAAGCGGGGACACCGCAAAACCCCTTTCCTGCATTGCTGTCGCCAGGGCGTTGTCATCTACCTGTTCGCGAAACATCATCGCGACCTGAACGTTTCCGCTTGGCGCCTCCACTTCAACCCTGTTGCCGAGACGTTCGTTCAACGTTCTGACGAGCAGAGCCCCGCGCTCCGCGTAAATCTTCCGGATATGTTTCAGGTGTTTCTTGTAGGCGCCGCTATCCATGAACTGGGCCAGCGCTACCTGAATCTGAACGCTGGCAGCACATCCCATGTTGCGCATGAGTTGTTGAAGCGGCTCGACCAGTTGGGGTGGAACAACGCAGTAAGACAGGCGAAGGCCTGGCATCAGGCTTTTTGAAAAGGTGCCGAGGTAGACGACCTGTCCCTCTTCCGCAAGGCCATAAAGAGCGGCGACCGGGCGCCCTGAAAACAGGAATTCGCTGTCATAGTCGTCTTCCAGAATGACAGCGCCTGCCGACCGGGTCGCTTCGAGCAGGGACAACCGGCGGCCCAGCGGCATGCGGACACCCAGCGGATACTGGTGGGATGGTGTCACGTAAATCAGTTTCGGGGAGACACCGGTAGCCGGCATGCGTTCCGCATCAGCACCCTGGTCATCGACCGGAAGCTGGCGAATGCTCAAACCGGCAACCTGAAATGCAGTGCGTGCACCCAGATAACCGGGTTCTTCCAACCACGCTTCATCGCCGGGATCCGACAAAGCCATTGACAACAGCGATAGACTGGCCTGCATCGAACTGGTGATCAGGATCTGCGCGGGCTCGGTCCGTACACCTCTTTCGGCGGCCAAATGACGCGAAAGCTGTTCCTTGAGAACAGGAACACCCGAATAATTCCGATACTGCAGATCAGGACTGCGTTCCATCCTCGCAGCACGGCGCAGACACCGTGCCCACTCCTCGTAGGGAAAGCAATCGAGTGCAGGCGCACCGGGTTGCAGCGCACCATAACGTGAGGCCCAGGCGTGGCCGCGAACATTCGTCGACATGGCAAGGCCACGACCGGAAAGGTTTGATATGAAAGCCGGCGCAACTCGATTGCCCATACTTCCTTCCAGGGGAAGTCCCTCGGTGATCCTGGGAGCGGCGCCGGCCTTCACCGAAATAATACCCTCCGCCTGAAGCAGGTCGTAAGCCGCATTCACCGTGTTTCGTGCGACGTCGAGCGTCGACGCAAGCCTGCGGGTGGACGGCAACCTGGTTCCCGAGACAAGAAGGCCACTGCGCACTGCATCGCGAAATCCGCGATAAATCTGTTCGGCCAGGGGAACCCTTCCGGAACGTTCAAGCGTCAGAATACCTTCAGGAAAAACTGGTTCTGTCATTTTTTAAAAACCGGATCTTTTGCAAGTCCAGTTTATCGAAGAAACCAGTCAGCACAAGACAAACCTGTATCAGGAGACACCCATGTCCACGTTGGAGAAGCGCAAGGCCACGAACCTGCCGCGCTATGCAAAGATCAGGCAGATGAACAGAGGCAGCTATGATCGCGCTCTTGCCAATGAAATCCTTGATGCCGGTCTTGTGGCCCATTGCGGGTTCATCCACGAAAACAAACCGATGGTAATTCCGATGGCATACGCCAGGATTGGTGACAAGCTGTATATTCATGGCGCCAGCACAACACGGATCATCAAGGACAATGCGAATGGTGTTCCGGCAAGCCTGACCGTGACCCTCATCGATGGCCTCGTTGTCGCGCGCTCGGCTTTCCACCACTCGATGAACTACCGCTGCGCCATCGTGCATGGTACCGCACACCTCGTGGAAGATCACGACAAACAGATTGAGGCACTCGCCGCGATCACCGATCATATTCTACCCGGTCGCTGGGATGAATGCCGCGCGATGATGGCGAAGGAACACAAGGCAACCGGGGTCCTTGTCATGGACATGGAGCATGTCAGCACCAAGGTCCGGACAGGCGGGCCGGTTGACGACACGGAAGACCTGGGAACGGACCTTTGGGCAGGTGTGGTTCCCGTCACCACTGCACTCGGGCAGCCATTCGATGCATATGACCTACCGGAAGGCACTCCTGTGCCGGAGTCGATCCCGGCAGCCAGACGTAAGTTTGCCTGAAATAGCTGGTGGCAAACAAAAAACCCCGCTGCCACTGCAGCGGGGTTTTTCATCTGGGTAAGGTCAATCATCCAGTTGGGAATCAATGACCTCACTTACCTGGTCAACAGATCAGCTGGACGACATGAGACGCTTGACCTTGCTGCAATACCGCCGGCTGACTGGATTCATCCGCTTCGCATAGTGACCCGCATTGTAACGAAGGATCGTGCCGCAAAGATCACCGTTGGCCCGTTCATGGGCGCCGGCGAGATACTTCATGCCCCACTCGATATTTGTCGCCGGATCGTAAAGCGCTTTCGTGGATCCACGGTAGCCGATACCTCGCGCAGTTGCAGGCTTGATCTGCATCAGACCCACCTCTCCGGCGCGGCCACGTGCTCTCGGGTTGAAGTTGCTTTCCACTTCCACGACCGCTTTCGCAATTCTGATCGGCACGCCATGTTTCGCTGCTGCCTTGCGGATCAGCCTGGAAAATTCCTGCTTCTTGGCAGGAGCGTTTGCGGCTCTGACCGTCTTCTTGGAAGAAGCTGGCTTGGCTTGCGCTTTCTTTTTGGTCTTTTTCGGACTGGATTTCTTGGCGGTGGTTTTGGTCGCCTTCTTGTTTTTGGAAGTATCCTTGTTCGGGGAAATGACATGCAGGATCGGGTCCGAACCGGAGCCTACCTGTTCCCTTGATGCCAGCTTCTCGGCACTCTTCTTCATTTTTTCAGGGTCGATGACATGGAGGATCGGGTCTGACCCCGAACCGGTTGCCATCGCAACGGGTGCAATCGAAGTGGTTGCGAAGGCGAAAAGGCAAAGCGCCCCAGTTAGTTTATTGAATGACCGTAACATTCGTCCAGCCCTTTTGGTTTTCATTCCGGTTAATTTCGGAGCGGAGAAATGCAGGACCTGTGGGACGAAATTTAGCGCAATCTAATCACGATTTATTTCAAATTATTTCGAGAATTTACCGAAAAATCAGACTCAAATAGGAAAAACCCGGGGTTTGTGACCAAATCTTGCCGCGCATCCGGCAATTTGCAGACAAACTGAAGACCATTCATGACGCACCGCAGCAAAGTCACTCGATTTGCTGCGGTGCAAAATCAAATATTCGATGGTGCCGGAAGGGTCGAGGCACCCTTTGTGAACGGCGTCCAGGAGCCGGGTCTTCCCGGTCTTGCGTGAGTGGCTTCCGGGCCTACACCGAGAAAGTCGGCAATCGCCGCAGAAGCAGATTAAGCGTTTCGATCGTCGAATGATCTGCGACGCCGTCAACTATTTCCTGTCGAAAGTGACGCTGAAATGCTTTCACAACATGACGTGTCTTTTCATCAAAGATGCCATTGATGTCGACATTGTAGCCATAAAGCCCGAGCATCGATTGCAAGGCTTCCACCGGCTGACCGCTGTCGCCTTCCTGCATCAGCAATCCGGCGACAATCGCGTGCGGTTCGACATAAAGTCCGACACCGGCGTCAGCAAGCCTGTTCCAGGGAAACTTCTCCCCGGGATCCTCTTTCCTGTCAGGCGCGATATCCGAATGTGCAAGAACCATCCAGGGAAGCACGTCGTGACGCAGGCAGACATCCTTCGACAACCGGATGACCGCTTCAATCTGGCTTTCTGGAAACGGGTGATAGCCGAATTCGTGGCCAGGATTGACGATTTCGATCCCTATCGACCGAGAATTAACGTCTTTCTCGCCTTTCCAGAAACTGCGTCCTGCATGCCATGCACGCCTTGCTTCTGGAACGCATTGAAGAATAGTCCCATCTTCGTGCACAAAATAGTGAGCGGAGACTTCCGTGCGTGGATCGCACAATCGTTGCAACGCCAGCTCGGCGCTTTCCATGCCGGTATAGTGAAGAACGAGCATGTCAATCGGTGCATCCTGAGCCCGCGGCCCGTGGTTTGGTGATGGATGAACCCTTGCATCAACACCCGTGTCCGTCACGACGCTCATATGCCCCTTTCTGCGCGGATTTTTGCCCATGCATCGTTGAGAGCGGCCAGTCGGTCGTTTGCAATTCGAACAAACTCTTCCGGAACGCCCCGTGCGATAAGACGGTCGGGATGCGTCTCCTGGACTTCTCGCCGGTAATGGGACTTCAAGTCCGCGTCACTGGCTTCCGGTCCCAATCCGAGTACTTCGTACGGATTACCGTCGTTCCGAACATGCCTGGCCAGAACCTTGCCAAACTCCCGCTCATCCAGACCGAAAACTTCGGCCACCTTGGAAAGGTAGCCTACTTCGCTTTCGTGTACGACACCGTCAGCTTTTGCAATGTGGAACAACCCATCGAGTATATCGAGCAACGTCTTGTGGTCATAAGGGAAAAGATCGGCCAGTTTCTTTGCATAGACTTCAAAGCCGGCGACATCTTCCTGCGCCAGGTTAAACAGCCTAGAAACATTGCGTTCTTCGCTGGGTGGCACTTCGAATAGTTCGCGAAACGCTAGAACCTCGTCAGTCGTGACGACGCCGTCGGCTTTGGCCATTTTTGCTGAAAGTGCGATCATCGCGACGGTGAAGCCGACACTGTTTGTGCCTTCCGGGCGCGCCAGGACGAGTTGCACGAGCCGGTCGATAATTTGAGCGCCGCCAGTTCCCATCGAGCTGACAATGCTGCCGATACTGCTCCAGACGCTCACCTACAAGCTCCCACTATGTCCAAAACGGCGCGACAAAACCCGCCGGTTCGAGGCGAATCAAGGCTTCTTCACACTCTTATCGGCACTTGTCAGCTTTGACTAGAAGCAAGGCTGAACGAAGCACGCATTCCTGAAACGGCAGCGAATTCCACAGCTTCTCTGTAAGTTCGTTAAAACTTAAAGAGAATGTCCTCAGATTCATGATGGTTAAAGGATTTCTGCTTACGATCGCGATACAAGTGTTCGAAAAACGGTACCAAGCCGGATGGCAATCCCACTCGTCAGAAGCAACATTGTCATATTTTTGGTATCCATGTCGCTGGTGCTTGCGCTGGCGCTTGGGGTTTACGTCAGCAATCGCCTGCTCACTCACTGGCTCCTGGTGAGTGGTCTGGAGCAGAACTATGCTGACCAGCAAACCGATATCCAGAACGCCCTGGCAACTTACGCCGTTGCGCTCGAACCACAGTCCAGCCAGAAGCTTGAAGGATTACGTCTTTCACCACCTGCCGAAAGCAGCGCTGCCGCCCGGATGTCTGGTGAAACACGCGAAAAATTTCAAAAGATGCTGGAACGGCATCATACCGACTCGACCGTTCTGGACCAGGCGCTTGTCTATCCGGCAGGAGTGTCCACCGAAAATCCGAACCTTCCGGATTTTGCGCAGATAGACTGGCTCGCAAAGAATAGGCTTACGTCTGTTCGCACCCTCAATCACGCCTGGGCCGCCTTCAATTCGGATCGGGCCCTGACCGTTGTTCCGGACATGACTTGGCTCGGAGCGTTCGGTTCCAATGCCATTGTCGTCTATAATCCGAAACGAGCGGATGTCGTCGAACCCAGTCTCGTTCTGCTGGTGACGCAAACCGGTATTCTGGAAAATCTTTCAGGATTGATCTGGTCCATCAGCGCGGCAATCGGCGTTTTGTGCCTGCTCTCCTTCGCTCTGGCCGCCATTCTGCTCTGGATGCGATTTTATGATCAGGTCCGCACGAACAGCAACATTCAATACCTAGCCCATCATGACACTCTGACGGGCCTGCCAAATCGGGCTGTGTTCAATGCCAGGCTCGCTGGAGCACTGCGTAGTGCACAGGCCAAGGCGTCGAATGTCGGCGTCATGCTGATAGATGTCGACAAATTCAAGGAAATCAACGACACGCACGGTCATGGTATTGGAGATGTATTTCTGCAGATCGTCGCTGAACGCTTGCAGACGGTCTTCCACAAACACCTTGTGGCACGCCTGTCAGGTGACGAGTTTGCAGTTCTGTTGACATCGATCTCAGATCCGGCACGCATGACGCGACTTGCCACAGACATGATTGCAGCGACTTCCGCGCCCTGCATTATCGATGGCAAGGATATCAAGCTTTCGCTCTCCATTGGCATTGCGCGTGCCACAGACGGGTCCTGGCGGGTCTCCCGCCTTCTTCACTGCGCGGACCTTGCGCTTTATCATGCCAAACACAACGGTCGTTCCACGTTCTCCTGGTATACGCCTGGTCTGGACGCGGAAGCCCAAAAGCGACAGGAAGTCGAAAACGGGCTCGCCAAGGCACTCAAACTTGACCAGTTCAAGCTCGTCTACCAGCCGCAATACGCGCTGCGCGACGGTACGCTTCGAGGTTACGAAGCCCTGGTGCGCTGGGAGCACCCAACCAAAGGCGAAATCCGACCGGATCTTTTTATCCCGATCGCTGAAGACTGCGGTCTGATCGACGAAATCGGCACCTGGGTGTTGAACCACGCTTGCCGCGAAGCAATGCTTTGGGAAGATCAGAGCAAAAAGGTAGCAGTCAATGTTTCGGTTGGGCAGTTCGTCGCCGGTGAAACACAGAAAAGAGTTGCACAGGCGCTGAACAAGTCCGGACTTAACCCGAGGCGCCTGGAAATCGAAATCACCGAGAGCCTGCTCATATCCAACACGGAAGCCGTGATCGAGACGCTTCGTCAGATCCACGACATGGGCGTTTCAATCGCTATGGATGACTTCGGTACGGGATATTCGTCACTGAGCTACCTCAGTCTCTTCCCGTTCGACAAGATCAAGATCGATCAGGCCTTCATCCAGAACCTCGGCAAGGATACGAGCACGGATGCCATCGTCACATCCATCGTGGGACTGGGTCGATCCCTGAACGTGACCATCACGGCCGAGGGAGTAGAGACGGAAGAACAGGCCATTCTCCTGAGCGCAGCAGGCTGTGATCTCGTGCAAGGCTACATGTTCGGCAAACCGGGTACCGTGGCAAAGCACGAAGCCGCCTACCCGATCTTCCCTCACAATGAGGAAGGCGGATTTTGGTTTCCGCAAAAACGGAAGCAAATCCTGCCGCCGCCAAAAATTTCGCTTTCGCCCCAACTTGCACAATACGCAACCCTTGCCGCTCCGGAAGAAACTTCAGAAGAAGAAAACGAGACAGCGACCGTTTGAGCTGCGTCTTCGCGAGAGCATGAATGCAGGCGATCACTGCGTCGGATCTAGAGCCCGGCCCCTTGGGCAACCTGTTCCAGCGCCATGTCCTTTTCACGCGCCGCCTTGCGTTCCGAGTACCTGTCGACCAGATAATCCGATCTGCCGCGAACGAGATAGGTGAATTTCATCAATTCCTCGATGACGTCTACGACACGATCATAGAGCGGCGAAGGCCTCATGCGGCCTTCATCATCGAACTCCTGGTAGGCCTTGGGCACCGATGACTGGTTCGGGATCGTCACCATGCGCATCCACCTGCCGAGAACACGCATCTGATTGACCGCGTTGAACGACTGCGATCCGCCGGAAACCTGCATCAGCGCAAGCGTTTTCCCTTGCGTGGGCCTGATCGCGCCCGTACTGAGCGGGATCCAGTCGATCTGGGATTTCAGGACGCCAGTCATCGCGCCATGGCGCTCCGGCGAACACCAGACCTGTGCTTCCGACCATGTACAGGCCTCACGCAATTCGGCGACCTTGGGATGATCGATGCCAACATCGTCCGGCAGCGGCAGACCTGAAGGATCAAATACCCTTGCTTCGGCACCAAATGCCTTGAGCAGTCTTTCAGCTTCCAACGCCAGAAAGCGGCTGTAAGAACGTTCGCGCAACGATCCGTAAAGCAGAAGGACACGGGGCCGGTGAGTTTCATGCCCGGCAGCGTCCCGATGCGAAGGTGCTATCGCGCCTATGTCGATGGATGAAACATTCGGCAGATCGGTTGCATTCAATAAAGGGTCAGTCATTCGCAGTACCGGAGGGCACCACTTCCCCGTCTTCCTTGGTGAAGGAACCAAGGTCAGCTGGAAGAAGGTCCATAACCTTTTCAGACGGCCGGCAGAGGCGAACACCCTTTTCGCTGACAACGACTGGTCGATTGATCAGGATCGGATGCTCCAGCATGAAGTCGATCAGCTGATCATCGGACCACTTGTCCTCGCCAAGTCCCAGCTCATCATAAGGCGTACCCTTCTGGCGCAGGAGGTCCCTCACTGAACAGCCCATGCGCCCAATCAGGTCGACAAGTTTCTCCCGCTTGGGCGGAGTTTTCAGGTATTCTATGACATCAGGTTCCACACCCGATTTTCGGATCATTTCCAGGGTATTGCGCGATGTTCCGCATTTCGGATTGTGGTAGATCGTAATGGTCATTTTGGTCCTGTTTCGTCAAAGACTTGATAATTTGATGATATTGGAGTGCGACAGGCCGCAAATCTCGGGATTGTTGCCGCAGCAGTCTTCCACCAGGAAACTCAGCAGGCTCTTCATCTGTTCATAGTCGACCGCATAGCGAATATGCCGCCCTTCCCTTTGCGCATTCAACAGGCCCGCCCGTTCCAGCGTGGTCAGGTGAAATGACATCCGCGTCGGCTGTACATCCAACTTCTCCGCGATCGTGCCCGACGGCAGTCCCAATGGTCCATGCGTGACGAGAAGCCTGAAAGCTGCAAGTCGATCTTCCTGTGCGAGCGCACCCAACGCTGATATGGCTGCCTGTTCATTCATATTTCGACCTTACAAGAAATCTTGTAGTTTGCAACGCACAATAGTGTCGCACTCTATCGATCTTCTCACATGGCAGCAGCGGCCCGTGCTGCCTGATCGTAGTTTCCAGAGACCAGCCGCATAGTGGCAGCCAACCGGGAAAGCTCGCTTTCATCGAGGCCCAGCGCCTTCATTGGCTCGACCAGTAGCGCTTCCCTCAATCTCCTGTATTCCAGGCAGGCTTTCTCACCCTTCGAGGTAATTTCCGCGGTTTTTTCCTTGCCGCGACGACCGGAACTGATCAGTCCGGCTTTTACGAGTTTCTTCAGCGCATAGGTGACCGTATGCGTGTCCTCGATATTCAGGACCAGGCAGATATCGGAAAGCGTTTTTGCGCGACCGCGATGATTGACCGTGTGCAATACCAGCACATCCAGCGGGCCGAGGCCCTCCGAGCCACTGGCCGCCATGCAGCGGACCATCCATCGATGATAGGCATTGACCATCATCGTTACGGCAAATTCGATTTCAGAAAGTGCCGGCATCGCTCCGGAGGCCAGATGAGCCGCCGAAACCACCGGTCCGATGGCTGCACCGGTGTCCGGTTTGGTCTTTGGGGTGGATTTCTCGCTCAAACGTCAGACTTTCAGGGTTCGGATCCTTAAAACAGCTTCAATAGCTTAGCGACAATCCACCGGAGCTGAAATCCCCGACGAAGATAAACTTTCCTCATGCAACTGAATTGTCTAGCTTTCACTCTCAAGCGATCAACCAGGATCTGATGGCGTGCAGCTGGCAGAAAGAGAAAAACCAACCAACCCTGCCGCAGGTATCCTGCTAGTCGTCATTTTGATGATAGCCGCCTTCCTCCGATTTTACGAACTGGACAGAACCAGCCTGTGGTATGATGAGGCGGTCTCGTGGAGCCAGTCGAAGGGAACCTTGGCCGAACTCCTGACATCGGTGACCGCAGACAACTATCCACCGCTGCACAATGTCATTTTGTGGCTCGCCATGCCATTGATTGGAGACAGTGAAATGGCGTTGCGGATGCCCTCGGCAGCTCTGGGCGTCCTCGCTGTCTGGTTTGTCTACCTGATCGGAAAGCACCTTGCAGGACGGGAAGCCGGACTGCTCGCCGCAGCCTTGCTGGCGCTGTCGCCGCTTCACATCTGGTATTCTACGGAAGCCCGCATGTATGCCTTGCTGGCGGCATGCGGCTTCGTCTTTCTGTTTGCTGTACTGAAGGTCCTTCAGCGACCTTCATCGTTGTGGATCACACTTCTGGTTTTTGGCGGCACCTGCTTTCTCTACAGCCATGTCTACGCACTGTTCGCCTTTGCCGGTGTCGGTATTGTCTGCGCGAGTTTTGCGCTCGCCCAAATCCGCAGCACGAAGAGCCTAGCCGGAAACAATGCAGTCGTGGCGTGTCAGGCAATGGCTGCCAGCACGATTTCGTTTTTGCCGTGGCTATATCTGATTCTGAAACGCGCCCGGTCAGTCGCCGATGAAGGTTTCTGGATTGCCTATCCTGATCTTCCGTTTCTGGAAACGCTGGTCTTCGGGCTTGCTGGCTCGTTGGCTTTGTTCTGGGTGCTGACTGGTTTGGCCCTCACCGGTGTCCTGATGGCCTTTTTCAGTCCGCCCCGAACAAATGCAGATGCTTCCGCACCACGCCAAGAGATCATGGTCTGCCTCGCCTACACTCTGGGGCCAGCAGTCCTCGCCTATCTATATTCCGTGCTTCTGCAACCAATCCTGTTCGACAGGTATCTGATCGCCGCATGGCCCGGATTGATCGTGCTCGCTGCGGTTGGAGCCACCCGGTTGCTTCCCCGTCTGGCGCCTGTCGCTCTTGTCGGTGTCGCGATAGTGCTGACCTATCCGCAGCTGGAATTCACCCTGAACACCAAGATCCGGCCGGAATGGCGTCAAATCGCTGAATATTTTGAGGAAAACAGCGGTCCGGAAGACCGGCTGCTCCTTTACAAGGGCTTTGCCGCACCGGTTCTCAGCTACTACCTGCGCCGCCCCGACCAATTCGAAGCCGTAGAATCGCTCGACCAATTGAACGAAAGCTTGGGAGCGCAAAAAGAACCAACCACGTGGTTGCTGCTGGTTCACAGCAATGAGCAAGAAACTTCAGAAGCAACCGAAATCTTCCTCAGCAACGGCGGGAGCGAGGCTATCCGGGCATTCGGTTGGGGAGCAAGCGGACTCACCCTCCTGACATCGAACCAGAACACACGCTGATCAGTCTTCAAAACGATACCGTATCGGGTGCAAAGACATTCGCGAGTGACCTTTAACAGATTTTCATCGACAATTTATCGATAAAGTGTCATTGTAAATCGAAACCGAAATTCAAATTGCGTTGTCGCTCCACGCGACTGGCGAACGACCGGCAGGACAAAGGGATAGAAAATGACATCCAAGTGGGACTTCTGGATCGACCGAGGTGGCACATTCACCGATATTGTCGGACGCGCACCTGATGGCACTCTCCACCCGCACAAGGTTCTGTCTGAAAATCCCGAAGCGTACCGGGACGCAGCCATTCAGGGAATTCGCGAGATTCTCGGCGTGGATGCCGGTGCCGCGATTCCGTCGGAGAAAATCGCGACGGTGAAGATGGGAACGACCGTTGCCACCAACGCCCTTCTGGAGCGCAAGGGTGAGCGCACGTCACTCTTCATCACCAGGGGTTTCCGCGACGCGCTTGAAATCGGCTACCAGGCTCGTCCGAAGATTTTTGCCAAGGAAATCATCAAGCCTGAACTCCTATACGAAAGTGTTCATGAGGTTCCGGAGCGGGTCCGTGCGGACGGCATAGTGGAATTGGTCATTGATGAAGATAGTGCCCGAACGCAAATGCAGTCGGCCTGGGACGACGGTATCCGCTCCATTGCGATTGTCCTGATGCACGCCTACGCCTTTCCGGCGCACGAACAGATCCTGAAAAGGACCGCAGAAGAGATCGGGTTTCCGCAAATTTCGGTTTCGCACGAGGTTTCGCCGCTGATGAAGCTGGTCGGCCGCGGTGACACGACGGTGGTGGACGCCTATCTCTCCCCGATCCTGCGCCGATATGTCGACCAGGTGCAGCAGGAGCTTGGACAAGGCCCCAGGCTGATGTTCATGCAATCTTCAGGTGGCCTGACCGCCGCGGATCTGTTTCAGGGAAAAGACGCGATCCTCTCCGGCCCCGCAGGAGGCGTGGTCGGCGCAGTGGAAACCTCCCGCATGGCCGGGTTCGAGAAGATCATCGGCTTCGACATGGGCGGAACCTCCACCGACGTCTGTCATTTCGACGGTGAATACGAGCGCGCCTTCGAGACCGAAGTTGCCGGTGTCCGCATGCGCGCGCCGATGATGATGATCCACACGGTTGCTGCCGGCGGCGGCTCCATCCTGCACTACACGGACGGGCGGTTTCAGGCAGGACCGGATTCTGCCGGCGCGAACCCCGGCCCGGCCTGCTACCGTCGTGGTGGTCCGCTCACTGTGACCGACGCCAATCTGATGACCGGCAAGCTCGCACCCGAGTTTTTTCCGAAGATTTTCGGACCGAACCAGGATCAACCACTCGATGGAGAGGTTGTCCGGCGGAAATTCACGGATCTTGCCAATGAGATAGGCGATGGCCGTTCGCCCGAAGAGGTCGCCGACGGTTTCTTGAAGATTGCCGTTGAGAACATGGCCAATGCCATCAAGAAAATCTCGGTGCAGCGCGGTTATGACGTCACAGAATACGCGCTGACATGTTTTGGCGGTGCGGGCGGTCAGACCGGCTGCCGCGTTGCAGACAGCCTCGGCATGAAAACCGTTATTCTGCACCCGTTTTCCGGCATTTTGTCGGCTTATGGCATGGGGCTCGCGGATATCCGTGCCGACCGTCAGAAGGCGGTTGTCAAGGTATTGACCGAAGAGCTGATGCCGGAATTGCACGTTTTGCGGGATCAGCTCGCAATAGTGACGGAAGCAGAGCTGGAACGTCAGCAGATTGCCAAACACCAACGCCACACGACTGCAACCGTTCACCTGCGCTATGACGGCACGGATACACCTTTACCTGTTCACTTGAGCACGGTCGGAAAAATGCGCGCGGCGTTTGAGGAGTCTCACAAGAAGCAATTCGGTTTTGCTTGCGACAACAAACCTGTGGTCGTCGAAGCGATGGAAGTGGAAACGGCAGGCGGTGGCGCAGGCCTGGTCGAACCAGATCTCGACCTGCAACCCCACGAAGCAGTTCCGGCAACATCGACAAGAACCTATTCGGAAGGTGCGTGGCATGACGCCGGCATCTACCGGCGCGAAACCCTGAAGCCCGGCATGAAGGTTCCAGGGCCAGCCGTAATCATCGAATCCCACGCGACAATTGCGGTGGAAGACGGATGGCAGGCCGAGATCAACACCAAAGACCATGTTGTCTTGAACCGGGTGGTGCCGCTGAAGCGTGCCGATGCCATCGGCACGCATGCGGATCCGGTGATGCTTGAGGTCTTCAACAACCTCTTCATGTCGATCGCCGAGCAGATGGGCGTCACGCTGCAAAACACGGCCTACTCGGTCAATATCAAGGAACGCCTGGATTTTTCCTGTGCCGTCTTCAATGCAGATGGTGCCCTGGTCGCCAATGCACCACACATGCCGGTTCATCTGGGTTCCATGGATCGTTCCGTCGAAACAATCATCAAGCTGAATAAGGGCAAGATAAAACCGGGTGACGTCTTTGCCCTGAACGCGCCCTATAATGGCGGAACACACCTGCCCGATATCACAGTAGTCTCCCCTGTTTTCGATGACGACGGCGAAGACATCCTGTTCTGGTCTGCCTCTCGCGGCCACCATGCGGATGTTGGGGGATCCGCTCCGGGCTCCATGACACCCCGCGCCACGAAAGTGGATGAAGAGGGGGTCCTCTTCGACAATTTCAAGATTGTCGACGAAGGTCGTTTCTGTGAGCAGGAATTGATCGATCTGCTGACCAATCACCCCTACCCGGCGCGAAATCCGCATCAGAACGTGGCTGACCTTTCCGCACAGATTGCCGCGAATGAAAAGGGTGTTCAGGAACTCAGGAAAATGGTGGCGCATTTCGGACTGGACGTCGTCCAGGCCTATATGGGCCACGTGCAGGATAATGCTGAAGAAAGTGTTCGCCGGGTGATCGAAGCCTTGAAGGATTCCGAATATGTCTACCCGACAGACCAGGGATCCGAGATTCGCGTCAAGATTACCGTCGACAAGGAGCTTCGCGAAGCCACGGTCGATTTCACGGGTACGTCACCGGTCAAGCCGAACAATTTCAACGCTCCGGAACCCGTTACACGAGCAGCAATCTTGTATTGCTTCCGCGTGATGGTTGAAGGCGACATTCCGATGAATGCCGGATGTCTCAAACCGATCCACATCATCATTCCGGACGACTGCATGCTGCGCCCTTCCTACCCGGCCGCCGTCGTTGCGGGAAACGTGGAAACGTCGCAGCATGTCACGAACACGGTCTTTGCAGCGCTCGGTGCCATGGCCAACGCGCAAGGCACGATGAACAATCTGACATTTGGCAACGACACCTATCAATACTACGAAACCATCTGTTCGGGTTCACCGGCTGGACCCGGGTTCAACGGTACCGATGGCGTTCACACCCACATGACAAATTCACGCCTGACCGATCCGGAGGTTCTGGAATTCCGGTTTCCTGTTCTCCTGGAAGATTTCCATATCAGGAAGGGGTCTGGCGGTAGGGGAAAATGGTCTGCCGGCGACGGCACATGGCGAACAGTGCGCTTCCTTGAAAAAATGGACTGCGCCATCCTGTCCTCGCACCGGACAATCAGGCCCAAAGGCATGAACGGCGGTGAAGACGGAGAACTGGGTCGAACCCAGGTACGTCGCCTCGATGGCTCGATAGAAGTGCTGGAAGGCTGCGATCAGACGGTACTCGAAGCTGGCGAGGCTGTTACAGTCATTACACCCACAGCAGGCGGCTGGGGCAAATCGTAACCGGGTTCTGCCGATCAAACGACACGAACGGCCGCAATCTTTGCGGCCGTTTTGTCTTGCACGCTAGCCTACGGTTGCATTGACACTTCTACCAGTAAGTGAAAAATACAACTTTAACAACAACCAAAATTAACCGAATCTTCAGTGCCCTCTCGTTTAAATTAGTCACATTACGCAACGGCCATAAGGCTTTTACGCGGATTGCGAGAGAAACGATGACGCTAGGATCAAATCCGATTTCAAATTCGGTTGCAGCGAAAATTCTCTCACTGGTTGCGTTTCTTTGTATCGGACTGGTCGTCGTTGCCGCGGTTGCAATCATTCAAATGAACCTCATCGGCAAGGAACTGGCCAATATTGCGGAAAAGGACATTCCGCTTACCGAGGCTATCAGTCATGTGACCAATCATCAGTTGGAACAGGCAGTGCTCGTTGAACGCATGATGCGCATCGCCGGTGTCAGCGATGAAGCTGAAAAATCTCACTTCGGCACGATGAATGCGCATCTTCAGAAACTTGAAAAAAAAGTCGCAGATGAAATTTTGAAAGCCGAGAAGCTGGCTGAGTACGCGTTGGCCAATTCGAGCACGGAAGTTGAGCGCAAGGAATTTGAAATGGCGGTCGATCGTTTGAAACAGATCGAGCGGGAATATGCGACATACAAGCTCCATGTCGACGAAATCATGATTTATGTTGAACAGAACGACCTTGAGGCGGCAAACAAGCTCCTGATCACCCTGGAGGAAGAACAGGAACGTCTTGATCACGAGCTCATCGCCCTGCTTGAAGAAATCGAGGGGTTTACGCTAGCCGCCGCCCTGGCAGCTGAAGCGCATGAAAAGCAGGCACTTCGTCAGATAACCATCGTTTCGATTGCCACGTTCCTGCTTTGCGGGATCGGTTCGGTTCTCTTTGCCCGTTTCATGATCTCAAAGCCGCTCAATGAGGTATCCGGAGGACTTTTCGAGCTTGCCAGGGGCAATACGGATGTAAGTGTAAGAGTACGTTCTCGGGATGAAATCGGCCAGGTTGCCCGGGCTTTCGAGGTATTCCGGGACAACGTGATCGAAATGAAGCGCCTCCAGGAACAGGCCCGTGAAGAAGAAGCTCAGGCAGAAGCCGACCGTCGCGAGACTCGTTTTCGGCTGGCCGATGAACTGGAAGGCAAGTTGATGACAAGTTGTGAGGCTGTTGTCACATCGTTGCAGCATCTGTCGGATGGCGCTCATCAATTGGCAAAAAACAGCGATGAAACCCTCGAACGCTCCAACACCGTTGCCGCTGCCGCGGAAGAGGCGACAGCATGCGTTCAATCCGTCGCCTCTGCGTCTGAAGAACTTGCAAGTTCGATCCAGGAAATCAGTCGCCAGATAACGTTCGCCAACACGTCGACCACAAACACGTCAGAGCAGGCGGCAACATCGGATCAAACTGTCAGGCAACTCTCCTCAGCCGCGGAAGAAATAACAGAAGTGCTAAAGCTGATCAGCGACATTGCCGACCAGACAAACCTGCTCGCCCTCAACGCGACAATTGAAGCCGCAAGAGCCGGCGAGGCCGGCAAGGGTTTCGCGGTTGTTGCGTCCGAAGTAAAAGCCCTTGCCAACCAGACTGGCCAGGCGACCGACCAGATAGGAACACAACTCAGCGGAGTTCAATCAGGGGCAGCCACCTGTTCGGACGCCATTACGAGGGTCGTTACATCCATGAGCGCTATTCGCGAACAGGTTTCAGGTATCGCGTCGGCGATAGAGGAACAAAACGCGGTGACAGCTGAAATCGCCAAGAATGCATCCGAGGTTGCCCAGGGAAGTGCGGATATTTCGATGAACATCACTGAGGTCAATCAGGCGGCACAGGTTTCCGGTGAAAGGGTGAAAGAAGTCGCAGGCCGGGTTGACGACGTATCGACCCAGATCAACACCATCAGAAATGGTCTCGCCGATTTCCTGGGCCATTTGAGAGCTGCGTGACGCAACCGGTGTGTCCTGAACGGAAGGTCCTCCCGCTCAGGACATTTTCGAGCGATGCGTCTCAACTCATCTTTGGAAAGTTCATCAGCCTGTGATTCAGATCAGATACGCGCGCACACCGTGTCGACCGTATCTCAACAACCGTTCTTTCCTTGATCGGTCGTTTGATCGCCTTGCCGGAACTGAATGGCAGATAGATCGCTCCTTCTTCCACCAGTTCATGTACCACGCCTCTTGAAAGTGACAGCCCTTGTGCCAATACCTTGTCCATTCGCACCGGACACTTCAGCGGATTCAAGATGGTCAGGTTTGATTGAGAACCGTTTTCGCTCGTGCGGGCCTGCAACCGTTTTGTGATCGAGAACTCGGGACCATGTCCCAATGCTACACAAGCCGAATTGGCGAGAGGGTTTGAGGCAATTCGGTGCGCAAGTGACGCGTCGTTTTCCTGAAGTGATACCAGCAGATCACGCGAAATGTTCCCGACCGGTCGTCTTTCGAAGAGGGAGAGGTTCCAGCGATTGTCACATGCAAGACACTTGTAGATCAGCCAGGCATCCAATCGGCTACCATTCGCGTTCAGCCGGAATTTACCGGTCGAGGCAAATGAACTGATTGCGCCACAGCGGCGACAGGGGCGTTTGATTTGGGGGGATTCGGTTGTCAGGACAGTCCATTCAACACTTGATAACAATGACATTCCGTCGGTCTTCCTGCAAAGGGAAGTCCGTCGACGGGCGGTCGGGACCCTGCCGGCTGGAGAGCCGGCGGAATTCGGTCTGGCTGTGTTGGATACTCAGGATGTTGTGGCGTATCGGAAAACAATACGGCAAGGCCAAGCCACACCGGTCCCGATCCGCCTCATGACGAACAAGTCAATGGGTCACTCCTGCGAGTAACCAGCGGATACGAAGACCGGTCAGAGTGTAGGCAAGACGATCATCCTGATTGAAAAACGGATGGGCTTAATAGCCGATGGGGGCAAGATGGACAAGAGGCACCAGGAATGCGCGTTCTCCGAGTGTTGCCTTGGCAACACTCAGGCGCCTCTGGCCTCCCTGGCCAGGTTTACAAGCACCGGGCGGACTTCTTCCGGCTGGTCGAGAACATTTGCAAACCACAGCCGCTCGACCTTGTCGCCAGCAACAAGATCCAACCCTTCCGGATCAAGACCTGCGAGGCGCCAGTTTGCAGTTTCTGCCTTGCAGAGCACTTCAGCATAAAGTTTGACGGCGTCGGCGTGGTCTTCATTCATGTGTGTCACTGCACCACCTTCCATCGCAATCCAGCTTTCAGCATCGCCGAGAGGTGACAGCAAGTCTTCAGACCGAAGTTCAAAAGCCTTGCCAAAGCCGCCATTCAGGCTTGCCCGTTCAAGCTCGAGCCGAAAAAAGGAAAAATCGCCAAAATCGGCATAGAGCTCGGCTTTTGGATGTCGCAAAAGGTAGCGCCGACGCAGTCGTTGATGAACGTCACCACCACGCTCGATCCGGTAGGCCTTGCAGAAGAGAGACACCCTGGGATGGGCAAGTGGATCGCCTTTTCCAGGCTCCCCTACCAAAAGTGAACAAGCGGGCGTTTCCAGGATCGCAGCCGTATGGCCTGACAAGGTGCTGGTCAATATGACGGGCGTCCCGTCAAGATCCGTTGCAACGGCAACACGGCTGGCAAGTGGCAGTCCTGTGCCCGCTTCCAAAACAGCGAGTGCACCGAAACGGGCCTTCCGGATGAGGGTCCTTGCCAGCCGACGCGACGCGTCATCCGTTTCCCTGACTACGGACTGCAGTTCTCTTTCGTTTTTGTCTTCTGGTTCCAAACCGGTCTCCTGCACTCATGCCGCGTCTCGAATAGCTCCCTCCGGAACAAGAAACACCACAGCAGAAACCTGAACGCAAGATGAACGGCCACATCAGAACCGGTTCAGGGCACCTGTGCGATTGTTCATTCGTCAGCTACGGCGCCAGACAGTAAGGCGCAGGCACCTGGAGAAACAACCGATGAAAAAAATGAGCAAAAGCCTGATTGCCGTCGCCCTGTCCGGCGCTTTATTGGTCCCGACAATTGCAACAGCCGAAGCCGGTCCGAAACGAGGCTGGAACGGTCATCATCACGGTGGGCACCACTACAACCACAGACGTCATAGAAACAACAACAACGTTGGCGCAGCCGTTGCAGCAGGTGTGATCGGTCTCGCCGCGGGCGCAATCCTTCTTGGAGCCGCAAACCGGCCAGCTTATGCTGGACCGCCCCCACCCCCGCCGGCGAACTACTACCCACCTGCGCCCTACCCGGGCCAGGTTCACGGTGCGGTCGGATACCAGCCCTGGAGCCCGGCCTGGTACCAGTACTGTTCATCGAAATTCCGGTCCTTCAATCCCTCGACCGGCACCTACACCACCTATCGGGGCGAGCAGCGTTTCTGCCAGTAACTTCCGAGTTCGTCCCGCACCTTCCGGCAGCAGGCAAACCGTCAGCCGAACTGACCTCCCGTCTGCTGCATTTTTTAACCGAGAAATTCGTAATACCGGCAAGGCGCAACTTCTGGGTTTACATTGACAATTTGAAGCCAGATGCGCTTCTTACCTCAACGCGTTGGGTGATTCTTCATGGTTCAATCGTCTGTTTCTTAACCCTACTCACGCAGCTCGGTGGGGTGGCCTGGCTATTTGCACTCGTGACCAAACGTCGGCTTCTCACGTTCGCATGTTTATGTCGCACTCACGATCGCGACAATGTTTGTTGCTCCTTTCCTTGGACGCGTACCGCTGAATTGCTGGTCAGTCGGTGCGTTTCAGATGCAGTCTCCGGTCTCTTGCGTACTCAACCGGAACTATGTCTCGCCTGAACTGCGCAATGTTGTGCAAGAACTTGCAGATAACTTGTCTATGCAGTTTCCCGGGACAATCACGTTGGCGCTTGATGGAAGTTTCCCCTTTTTTGACGGTTTTCCGTTGTTGCCGCACCTGTCCCATGATGATGGGTGAAAACTGGATCTCGCGTTCTTTTATCGCAACGATACAGGCTATCTGCCTGGCACAACTTCTTCACCAATCGGCTATCTCGATTTTGTAGAGGGCGAAACGTCATGCCCCGACAAGTGGCGGTCGTTGCGATGGAATCTGGAGTGGCTGCAGCCCCTCTGGCCCGATTTTCAAATTGAACCCGTACGCACGCGAACGGCAATCGCGTGGCTGGCGCATGACCCTCGCGTTCAAAAAATTCTCCTTGAGCCTCACTTGCGAGACACCCTCGCCGTTCGGTTCGACAAAGTACGCTTCCAGGGTTGTTTCGCTGCCCGTCACGACGACCATATCCATTTTCAGATTCACTGACAGATCAGATACGTACAGGTCTTGCCGTGGCACCCGATATCCAGATGCATATGCGAATTGTGAAACTCATCGCCTTCGGGGCTGAGAACAGTCGAAAAGCGCTCGCAGGCGCTCTTGTGAATAGCTTTCAAAAACAATCCTTGCGCAGTTTCCTGTCCCCAGTCCGTCTCTACTGAAACCGAGGATCCGTCGCGCATTTGAAATTCGGAAATATCAACCGCCTTGCCCAGCGCATGCTCGGAGAGTTTGCCGTCAGGCAGGTTGTTGCGCCGGCGGCATTGGTAACCCGGACCTGTACCAATGACACCTACACCTCCTTTGAAGTGTTGCTCAGCCACAGGCAGGGCGTCAATTTGGAGCCACTTTGTCAAAACCCCTGCAAACTCGCATGAAACCGTGACCGGATTTCTGAAACTTACGGAAGCTTCCTTGTACATTATCGCCGTGAGCCTGACAGGAGCCTCGACGCCGCAACCGGCATCGCCCAACCGTTCTCCGTTGATATCCGGAAGCAGAGAATAGGTCGCGCCCGTCAAGTTGCATTTCATTGGGGCTGCAGATGGCGCGATCGGTGTCTCCGCACGTTCCTTTTCCCGATTGGGTTTGCGCTGCGGGAGGTCAACACCCTCGATAAACGGCAGTTTGTTCGGGGTTTCCAGGGGCTTGGCGCGTGGCACCGGCTCAAAGGCGTTTACCGGGACCGATAGCGTTGCAAGAACTGCCCAAATCACAAATCCGGAAACTGTGACTTTCAGCATGGGCAAACACCCTCTTGCGGTGGGAATCAATTTATGGATGACTGCCGACCAGCATCAAGCAACGAATATCGATTGTCGAGCCTCCAGAATGACACTAGAACTATATACTGCCTACGTCTTTGCGACACTCATCGTCCTCGCGATACCCGGACCAACCATCATGTTGGTCGTCAGCTACGCGTTGACACAAGGACGCCGGTCTGCGTTCGCCAGCGTTATGGGCGTCGGACTTGGCGATGCTACCGCAGCAACCGTCTCACTCCTTGGACTGGGAGCCATTCTGGCAGCATCCGCAACTGCCTTTACCGTGCTGAAGTGGGTCGGCGCAGCCTACCTTGTCTGGCTGGGGATCAAGATGTGGCGCAGCCGCCCGGGATCTTTGGGTGTGCAGCACGTGGAGAACATCCCCGTGCGCAAGATTTTCTGGCATGCCTATGTCGTCACGTCACTCAATCCGAAGGGCATTGTTTTCTTCATGGCGTTCCTGCCGCACTTTATCGCCCCTCAGGCCACGGTCGCTCCCCAGCTCGTTCTTTTGGGATCGACATTCGTCGTGCTGGGCATTCTGAACGCTGCGGTCTATGCATTTGCGGCAGCAGCGGTCGGACGAAAACTCAGGAATCCGTCACTACTAAGAATGGCCAACAAGGTTGGTGGAGGTTTTTTGATATCCGCGGCTGCCATGACGGCAACACTGCAACGCTCCACCGGCTAGCATCCTTTGCAGGTCTTATCGGCTGGCGGCAAATGGAACATTCTTTTTTGGACGGCGCTTCGATTTTTCGCTGTTCTCGTCCTCTGGCTTGGGGCCGAAAGCTGCTCCGGACTTTTTTAATGTCTCCAGAGAACGTTTTGCACCCTGTTCGCTGAGCGCATCATATCGCTGGATAGCCGCATTCAGCTCCAGCCCACCCATCCGCAGCCGACGAGCGCGCATGGTCAGAATATCCTTGTAGGCAGCCGCGGTCACACCGTTCGCCTTGCACAGAATGATCAATGCCTTGTCGCTTGCACTGAACAGCAGTTGCGATACCGCCGCTTGAGGCAGGTCACTGACCCTTGCCAGCAACATGCCCAGCTCAGCTGTACGGTCTGCCCTCGCGAAATTTTTCACCGCTTCGTCAATGTTTGTCTTCTTGCTCATCACATCCCTGATGAGCGCATTAGACTCTTCTCTCGCATCGTCCAGCTTGTGCGTTCGCGCAGCAACTTCTGTTGCTGCTCTTTCCGCCAGCAGATGAACAAGGGTGTTGTCTGCCCCAAGTGCCGTAATCCGTTCCTGCAAGGCAGATGTCAAAAACGGCAGCAAGGCATGCGCCGCCTCCTCCGGAAGATCCGGGCGACTGACCAGCGCCGCCTGAATCGATTCATCGGAACGCGCTTTCTCGACAAGCTTGAGGAACGATGATTCAGCAAACTCCGCTCCCTCGTTTTCCGCGACTTTCGTCAAAACCTTGCTGTCACCCCGGTCAACCAGCACTGACGTCACGGTCTTGTCGATCGTTTTTCGACCGGCAATCGCACCCAGGTGATCCATCGATGCAGAGGAAGCAATCTCCACCAGATCTTCGGACGTCAGCGCTGGGGAGTGTTCAAGTACCGGTTCGGCGACTGCGATCGTATCTTTCGCCAGTTTCACCATAAGCTCGTGAGGAGCACCCTCTTCGTGGCAAACTCTTTTTGCCAGAATCATGCGCGTTTCTTCTTCGAGCTGACCTAACACCTTCAGAACAATGTCACCAAAAAGCAGACTGATCTGTTCGTCACGGTCGTCACCTGAACTGACAAACAGGTCAGTGAGTGTACTGATCAGGCTCTTGCGGCCGACAGCACTCGTATCCCTTGCCAGTTCCGCCAGTTTCGAAAGATTGAACATCTACACTCCGATGCGCCGACTGCGCTTCGGCTCAAGCTAGCAAGAGCATGTTAACATTACGCTACTCACGTTTCGCCGTCAGCTCGGCATGTCCTGATCGATTTAAAACGATTGATATTGTCGTGAGATCTGGCGCAATGAAAAAAAATCTGACCCAAACGGACAAACCTACGACTTTTGTACAACAGCTTATTTCGTTACCGATCAAGACTTTAAGGATAGAACACACGCACGGTTCAACTAATAGGCGCAATTTTCCGCTGCATCGCAGCATCTTTTTTGCTTCGTTTCCCTAAATCACTGCCTTAATATTGAAGGGTCAAAGTGAGGTAATCGGGAGCGGACAGATGACTCTAGCGCGGAACCTGAACAGGATTGCCTTTATCGCAGCATTCGTATTCTTGGCTGCGATTGTGGTCGGCCTTATCTAAGCCGGTCCGAAATGCGAGTAAATATAACGCTTTAGGGCGTATGCTTGTAAACTGACAAAATGTAATAATGAAAAGTCTTGAAACTCACGCCAGCCGCACCAGAAGGTGTCGGCGGGCAGAGAGTGTTTTCATTCGATTTTCCTGGCAAGTCAATTGGCGCAAGGTGCCATGACGCGGGTCTTCGCGCTTGCAAGAAATATTGTTGTCGAGCGGCTAATACGCACAACTTTTAATTGTACGGATTATCCACAGGGCGATCTGGCCTGATGTGCCCGGGTCAAACCGCGTATTTCAACCAGGAAATCGGTTTGCTATGCAGCAAGCTCGAGCGTTTTCGCCAAAGCCGCTTCCCTATTGGCTGGGTCGGCCATCAGTTGATCGGCTGCAACAATCGTAACATCCTTGATGCCGATAAAACCGAGTACGTGTTCAAGGTAGGTAGCAGCAAAATCTATCTCGGACCCTACTTTCGTACCCCCGGAAGCTACAAGAATGTAGGCTCGTTTACCTTCCAGCAGCCCAATCGGACCGTTTTCGGAGTAAATGAACGTTTCGCGCGCTCGCGCAACCTGATCTATCCATGCTTTCAGTGCAGCGGGAACGGAAAAATTGTAGATAGGTGTGCCGATCACAATGGTATCGGCCGACTTCAATTCACTCACCAGGGTATCGGAAAAAGCAAGTTTCATGCGCTGCTCGGCGTCTCGCTCGGCCGGATCGGTAAAATTAGCTCCAACCCATTCCTCGTCCAGATACGGCAATCCCTGGGAAACATCCCTTACAAGAACTTTTGCGTCGGGATCCTTGCCGATCAGGGTTTTCACCAAGGTCTCTGTCAGAGCGCGCGTGACTGAGTTCGTCTTCCTGGCAGAGGCATCGATTTGAAGGATTGTGCTCGCAGTAGTGCTCATGATGTTCTCCAAATTGCAAACCAAGGGGCTTTTGTTCGAGAACTTGAGGTAATCAATCCGATTGAGGCCTACTAGGTGTCAATTTGTGAACAGTCCGTTGAGTGAGAGACTGTTGTCAGCTCAACTCGTGCATTCAGACCCCGGTCTTGTGTTCAGGAAGTCCGGTCGCAGCGTTTTGCATTCGAAAAAGTCAGGGTTGTTCAGCGTATCTGTCCGACGTATCGCTGCATTCCATCCGGAGACGGCATGTTTGCGTGCAAGCTGGCAAACTCTGATAGTTTTTCAGCCACAACCGGCTCAGGATTCGAACTGCCTCGTGTCGAAAGGTCGACATGCAACAACAACGTTTCCACTGTCGCCGCCAGCTTTTCATCGGCCCCTTTCAGAAAATGAAATAGGTGCAATTTCTTGCCGGCACCATTCAGAACCTGCGTTGTAACCGTCAGTCGCTCGCCCGCGCTCAGTTCATCAAGATGACGGATATGCGTTTCAACCGTAAAATAGCTATTGCCGGAAGCGACATAATCAGCATCTGCGCCGATCATTTCCATGAACCTGTCGTTGGCAGCAGCAGCAGCCTCGAGGTAGTGCGCCTCGTTCATGTGCCCATTGTAGTCAACCCAGCTCTGGGGCACTTTCCGGTTTACGGTGACGGGCAGGTCTGTGTTCTTGTGAACCGGAAAAGTCACCTCATGCCGACTGATAACACCCCCAGCCCCGCTGCCGGTTTTTTTGAGGGCTCGTATCATTCCGACCAGATTGTCGTCTCTCAGGTGCTCAAGTTCACGTATTGTCATGTGGCCGGATTGTGCATCTGATTGTCCCGCAATCAGATGCACCAGGTTATCGTCAAATTCCGGCACATCCATCAGTTTCGTCCACGGCCACTTCAGTGCCGGTCCGAATTGAGCCATGAAGTGTTTCATGCCCGCCTCACCTCCAGCAATCCTGTAGGTTTCGAACAGCCCCATTTGCGCCCAGCGAATTCCGAACGCCATGCGAATGGCTTCATCGATCTCTTCCGTTGTCGCAACTCCGTCCTTGACCAGCCAGAGACTTTCCCGCCAAACGGCTTCCAGAAGCCGGTCGGCAATATGGGCATCGATTTCCTTGCGCAATATCAGCGGGAACATGCCGAGTTTTTTCAACATGCCGGCAGCTTTGGCGGTTACCCCCGCATCCCCGACCAGTTCGACAAGTGGCAGCAAATACACAGGATTGAAGGGGTGGGCGACGATTGCCCGAGTGCCTTTGCCATTCAATTCGGATGGTTTGAAGCCGGATGTAGATGACCCGATCACAGTGTCCGCAGTTACAAGCTCTGATATCGCACACAGGACATTGTGTTTCAGTTCCAGCCTTTCAGGAATACTCTCCTGAACCCAATCGGCCCCAGAAATGGCGTCGGCCATTTCCGCATGAAATGTCAGCATTCCTTCCGCCGGCATCAACCTGTCATAAAGAGAAGGAAGGCTTCTGCGGGCATTTGCGACAACTTCATTGATCTTGCGTTCGGCGTCCGGATCCGGGTCGAACACCGCAACGTTCCAACCGTTCAGAAGAAAGCGGGCCGCCCAGCCTCCACCGATCACACCACCACCGACAATAGCAGCTTTCATTTTGGAGCTTTCTTTGTCAGTCCGAGTTGGGACCGGACTTCGTCGGGGCCCATGACGCGCGCGCCCATTCCTTCAATCACCGACGCCGCTTTTTCAACAAGTTGCGCATTTGTTGCCAATACGCCTTTTTTCAGAAAGAGATTGTCTTCCAGTCCGACGCGCACATTACCTCCCGCCAGAACTGCCACGGCCGCATAAGGCATCTGATCCCGCCCCAGGCTGAAGGCTGACCAGTTCCAGTCCGGCGGGATCGCGTTCACCATCGCCATGAGGGTATTCAGATCGTTCGGAGCTCCCCACGGGACGCCCATGCACAATTGAACGAGCGCCGGGGAGTCCAGGGTTCCTTCGCTCACCAACTGCTTGGCGAACCAGAGGTGCCCTGTATCGAAAGCCTCGATTTCCGGCTTTACTCCAAGGTCCGTCATCATGGCCCCCATCGCACGAAGCATTCCGGGCGTGTTGGTCATAACATAGTCTGCTTCAGCGAAATTCATCGTCCCGCAATCTAGGGTGCAGATTTCCGGAAGACATTCCGCAATATGAGCCACGCGCTCGCTGCCACCAATCATGTCCGTCCCGGTTTCATTCACCGGGAAAGGCGCTTCGATTGGGCCAAAGACAATGTCTCCGCCCATACCAGCGGTCAGATTGAGAACCACATCAACGTCGGCAGCACGAATGAGATCGGTTACTTCGCGATACAGGTCGAGCCTGCGGGAGGGTACCCCTGTTTCCGGATCGCGCACATGACAATGGACAACGGCAGCCCCCGCCTTCGCGGCATCGATTGCACTATCAGCGATCTGTTTCGGGCTGCGGGGTACGTGAGGCGATTTGTCCTGTGTGCTCCCTGATCCGGTCACGGCGCAGGTTATGAAGACTTTCCGGTTCATCTGCAATGGCATGTTATGTCTCCTATCGACCTTTCCAGACCGGGTCTCGTTTTTCTGCGAAAGCTCTCGCTCCCTCGAGCTGGTCCTCGGAGCGATAGAGCCGTTCGACGGTTTCAAACTGGCTTTTGGTAATGCGGTTCAACGCGTCCTGAAACTTCATATCTTCCGCCTCTCTCACGACTTCCTTGATCGCCGCATAAACAAGCGGAGGTCCGGACGCCAGCAGATTGGCGAGTTTCCACGCTTCTTCCTTGAGGTGTTCAGGCGGATGGATATGATTTATCAGGCCCCAGCGAGCAGCCTCCTCGGCATCGAGCCAACGGCCTGTCAGAAGCATTTCCATCGCGATGTGATAGGGAATTCGCTTCGGCAACTTGATGCTCGCTGCGTCGGCAACCGTCCCAGAACGTATTTCAGGTAAAGCGAAAGTTGCGTGATCTGCTGCCAGAATGACATCTGCTGACAGCGCGAGTTCCAGCCCGCCACCACAGCAGATTCCATTGATCGCCGCAATTACGGGCTTGTTCAAACCGCGCAGTTCCTGAAGTCCACCGAACCCGCCCTTGCCGTAGTCGCCGTCGACTGCATCACCGTCCGCTGCAGCCTTCAGATCCCAACCCGGACAGAAAAATTTTCCTCCGGCACCTGTGATGATTGCAACACGCAATTCAGGATCGTCTCGAAAATCCGTAAACACCTCCCCCATGATCCGGCTTGTCTCCAGGTCGATTGCATTTGCCTTCGGACGATCAAGCGTGACTTCGAGAATTCGGTTTTCTTTCCGGATCTTCAAGGGGCTGGTCATCGTTTTACACCTCACACCTGATCAGCGCGTCCGCTGCAATGGCATAGTTTTCACCGCAAAGGAGCGGATTAACTTCAACTTCCGAAACTGCCGCCGACATGGCATAGGCCTGAACCGACAACACTGCATCAACAATCGCTGGCCGATCGCAAGCCGGTTGCCCGCGATAACCCTTCAGGACACGCGCAATCTTCAATTGATCCAACGCCGTTTCAATATCACTTCGGGAAACGGGCAAGATCACCGAGAAGCTGTCTTGAAGCAATTCGGCAAGCACTCCGCCGGCGGCCAGCGTCAGCACATGTCCGTGAGCCGGATCCAGCACGACACCAATCAGCAATTCGATCACGGCATCAGAAATCATTTCTTCAACGAGGAACGTTTCCACAGGCATTCTTGCCGCCGCATCCATGACATCCTGTCTGGTTGTCAATCGCAGTGCGACTGCACCTGCTTCGCTTTTGTGCGCAAACCCAACGCCTTTCAGGACGACAGGGAATCCGATCTGCTCAGCTGCATCAGCTGCGCATTTCGAAGAATGCACTCTGATACTCTTCGGGGTCCGAAGTCCATGATTTCGCAGAAGTGCTTTTGCCTGTGCTTCCTCGATCACAGTTTCTACCTCAGGCGTTCTGGGAATATGGATGGCATCCTTGGAAGGCTCCTTGCCGGCAAATGCCACGGCTTCGATGGCATCAAGGGCATCTTCCAACCCGCATAGCGGAACCAACCCTCGCGCGAACAACTCAAGCGCAATCACCTCGGGCATTGTCTCTTGCAGGGAGCTGAGAATAGCCATCGGCTTGCCGCTCTTGTTTTTCGCAATTTCCACCGCATCAATGACTTGCAACCATTCATGCAAATCACAACGGTCGGAGCGCGGAAAATCAAGCACAACGATGCCGAAGGAGGCTTCGCCCTCCATCATGATCGAAAAGACGCCGCTCATGGCATTCACGTCTCTCCAGATGTAGGTGTGGTAGTCAAGTGGATTGGCCAGAGCCACCTTGTCACCAAGCAATTCATTCAAAACCGTTTTTTGCGTGGTACTCAGCGCTGGAAAGGTAATGTTTCTATCAGAGACCAGATCCGCGACAAGGCTCGCTTCGCCACCTGAACAGGACATGGACACGATACTGCCATCGGCAAGCGTCCCGACCATGTGCATCAGCTTCAGTGTTTCCAAAAACGTCGCAAGACCCGTTACCTCGGCAATTCCCAACTTCGAAAAGAGAGCACTTGCACCGACTGCGCTACCCGCGAGTGACGCGGTATGAGACATGGTCGTGGACTGCGCTTGTGCGGACCGGCCAATTTTCAAGACGACAACGGGTTTGCCCGCTTTTTTGGCACGTCGCGCAAATTTTTCGAATGCCGCAAGGTCATCCAAGCCTTCAACATAGAGCCCGATTGCAGTTACCCGCTCGTCGCCAAGAAGGGCTTCTGCGATTGCGGACAACCCTGTCTGAGCCTGATTTCCGGCGGTCACAAGATACGCAATCGGCAGACCGCGCTTCTGCATCGTTAGGTTCAGCGCGATATTGGACGACTGCGTCAGGATCGCGACACCGTTGGGCACTCCAACCAATCCGTGCTGATCCGGCCAGAGCGCGGCGCCATCCAGTGCGTTGATGAAGCCATAGCAGTTCGGTCCCAATATCGGCATCTCGCCAGCCGCTTCAACCAGGACGTCTTGTAGATTGTCGGCATCCTCAAGTTCAGCTGACGCTTCTTTGAAGCCAGAGGCAAAGCATACGGCACCGCCTGCGCCATTCTTCGCAAGTGTTTGAACAATCTCTATGGTCGAATGGCGATTGACCCCGACAAATGCGGCATCAGGAACGAATGGCAGTTCTGCGACAGAGCGAACAGCGGGCGAGCCAGACAATTCCTTCTTGCTGGGATGGACCACACAGATATCGCCGTAGAACCCGTTTTTTCGGCACTCACGAATGACGTTTTCACACCAGGCTCCACCACCGACAACAGCTATGGACTTGGGACGAAGCAACCGTCTCAGGTCACGCATCGGCTATGCTCCAAGCGGTCGGAAAATGTCACGGCTGATGATATGGCGCTGGATTTCGCTAGTGCCGTCCCAGATACGTTCCACGCGCGCATCGCGCCAGAAGCGTTCAATCGGAAAATCAACCATCAGTCCCATGCCACCATGGATTTGCAAGGTAGTGTCCGTGACCCTGGCAAGCATCTCTGTTGCATAAAGTTTGGCGCTGGCAATTTCCCTGTTGGCGGACAGCCCCTGATCCAGACGCCACGCACCTGAAAGTGTCAGCCAATCGGCCGCGTCGATTTCAGTAATCATGTCTGCAACCTGAAAGCTGATCCCCTGAAACTTTGCGATCGCCTGGCCGAACTGATTTCGTTCCGCGGCATAGGACACAGCGTGGTCGAAACATCTTCTGGCCCGGCCAACACTCATCGCCGCAACGGTGAGGCGTGTCGCATAGAGCCATTCGTTCATCACCGTAAACCCGCCGTCGACTTCCCCAAGCACCTGGGTGTCAGGCAATCGGCATCCATCAAAATAGAGAATGTAGTTCTTGTAGCCACGGTGACTGACCGAGGTGTAACCCTCGCGGATTTCAAATCCCGGTGTGCCGCGGTCAACCAGAAAGCAAGTGATTCTCTTTTTAGGCCCTCTGGGCGTTTCGTCGACGCCGGTCGCCACGAAGACAATAAAAAAATCCGCGTGTTCAGCGCCTGAGATAAAGTGCTTTGATCCTGAAACGACCCAGTCACCCGCGTCCCGCACTGCCTGGCACTTCATGCCTCGCACATCCGAACCGGCATCGGGTTCGGTCATTGCGAGTGCGTCCATCTTATCTCCGCGTACCACAGGTAAAAGATACCGTTCCCGTTGTTCTTCCGAACAGGCCATAAGAACATTCTGAGGACGCCCGAAAAAATGCGTAAGCGCCATGGATCCACGGCCAAGTTCTCGTTCCACAAGCGTGAAATCCAGATGGCCAAGTCCGGCACCGCCGACGTCCTCCGGAAAATTGCAGGCATAAAATCCAATATCGATGCACTTGCGCCTTATCTCATTCCCGAGTTCAAGAGGTACTTGGCCGGTCTTTTCAACAAGCGCCTCGTGCGGATAGATCTCATTTTCCACAAACGAGCGCACCGTTGAGACAATCATCTCCTGCTCTTCGCTCATACCAAAATGCATCTACGGTCTCCTCTTGCCCTGCTCGTTCAAGAGTGAGACAAGACGACAGACAAGAGTGTGCGGTTTTGGTAGTCAAGTGTGCAGAATTCGAAAAAATCTGATGTGGTAAGTTCCTTGGGTGTTCTGCTTTTCGAGAACTTTTCCAATCACTGCCTGGCAAATGCCATTGAACCTTTCCGTGCCGCCAACGCAATTGCTCGCCAAACGCTCTACGAATGGCGACATTTCAGTCAGGATGGGGGAACGGTAACCTCTTCGAGCGGCTTGCCTGTCGAGACTGTTTCACTGTCCGACGCCGCGCCAAGGGGCAACTATCTGTTTGTGATGCCGAGCTATGGCTATTGCGAACTGGCCGATCCAAAAATGTGCAAAACACTTCGTGCCGCACGCAACCGTTTTTCAACACTTGTCGGTATGGACACGGGCGCATGGCTTTTCGCCAAGGCCGGTCTGCTGGATGGACGCAAGGCGACAATTCACTGGGACGAATTCAACAATTTTATGGAGAGTTTCCCTGATATTGAAGCGGTCGAAGACAGATATGTCATTGAGGATGACCTTGCTACTTGCGGCGGGGCATCGACAGCGTTCGAGCTGACACTTGAGTTGATCAGACGTGAACATAGTTCAATGTTCGCGCTCGAAATCGCGGCGCTTTTTATGCATGGCGACAAGTTGGAATTGTACGATCCGCTCCGGCGGTGGTCGACTGACGCACTGGTACGCAGGGCAACAGCCCTTATGCGAAGAAAACTGGAAGCGCCTCTGCCGATCCCGGAACTCGCAAGACAACTCCGCTCAGACCAACGCACGCTGGAACAACACTTCCAACGCAAGATGAATATGACACCTTCGTCTGTGTACCGTGGAATTAGACTACGCGAAGCGCGGCGCCTGGTTGAACTCACCACCTTGAGCGTTGCCGAAATTTCCGAGCGATGTGGCTATCGAAACACCAGTGCGATGATCCGGGCCTTTCGACAGGAGTTCGGTGTCCCCCCCGGATATTATCGCAATGTTCGTTGAATTTTCAGTATCACCTCAATGAAAATTGCCAAGACGCGAAACAGTTAGTCTTTGTTTTCACTCCGTTAGCCTCGATACCGTTCTTGACAAACCGTCCGCCACGAGACCCGATAGGACGAGGTGGTAATTGCCGTCATAGTTCGGCTGCCTCTCTTTGAAGAACGGTTCTGATAGACGAAACTTAATCATGCCGGGAAGAATTCTGATGATTGCACTTATGCGTGTCGCGGTGGTCTTTCTGGTGACAGGACTGGGAATGCCCTGTTCATTCGGGCAGAACGTCGACACGACGGAATACGCTGGATCAAAGACATGTTCAGGGTGTCATGCGACCGAAGCTCTCGCCTGGCAGCGTTCGCACCACGCCCAAGCCTGGGCGGACCCTAGCGATCAGACGGTAGACGGAGACTTTGACAACACTGAATTCACGCACCGTGGACGAAAAAGCCGATTTTATCGGAAAGAAAACGGGTTCTTCATCGAGACCGAAGATTACAAAGAGGCACCCAAAACATTCGAAGTGAAGGGCGTTGGTGGTCTTGCACCGCTCCAGCAGTACCTGATCGAAACGGAACCTGGCCGTCTACAATCCTTCGACGTCGTTTGGGATCAGGAAAAAAAGGAATGGTATCACCTTTACCCGGAGCAGCATTTGCCGCCCGAGGACGGTTTTCACTGGAGTGGCCCCTACAAGAATTGGAATGCTCGTTGTGCCGAGTGTCACTCAACGGGTTTCACAAAAAACTACAGTTTTCCCGACAAACGATATCAAAGTGATTGGGCGGAGATCGGCGTAGGTTGTGAAGCCTGTCATGGACCAGGTGCGGAGCATGTAGCTTGGGCTGAACAGTCAAAGCCGAACAAGGAAAAGCTGACTTCCGAATTGAAAGAAAATGGCTTGCTCATTGAGTTTACCGACAAACAAGCCGAAATAGAGATACAGCAATGCGCTGGATGCCACTCGCGCCGCGAACCGTTTCAAAATACGAGCCCTGTGCCGGGAACACCGTTCCATGACACCTACCGGCTGGCGCTTCTCCGTGACGGACTATACCACGCAGACGGTCAGATTCTTGACGAAGTCTATGTCTTTGGCTCGTTCCTGCAATCGAAAATGTACCAGAACGGTGTGCGTTGTTCCGATTGCCACGAGCCGCATAGCGGAGAACTTCGGGCGGTCGGCAACGGCATTTGCTCGCAATGCCATTCACCGACAGGCAACGAGGCATTTCCCACACTCACCTTGAAGGACTACGACGATCCAGCCCATCACTTTCACAATACAGGATCGGAAGGTGCACGCTGCGTGTCCTGTCACATGATAGAGCGCACCTATATGGGAATTGATGGGCGCCGCGATCACTCATTCAGGATACCGCGTCCGGACATATCCGCAAAAATCGGAACACCAAACGCCTGTACCGACTGTCACAAGGACAGGACTGCGGACTGGGCAGCCAGTGAGATCGAATTTCGATTTCCGGCAAGCACTCGTCGAGGGGATCATTTCGGCCTGTTGTTTGCCTCTGCGAGACGAGGTTCTACCGGACTAGGCGAGGATCTTTTAACTGTGGCTAGACAGGAGACGTATCCAGCGATCGTCCGCGCGACAGCACTTGATCTCTTGACGAGAGAGGCAAATCCAGAGTTAGCAGATCAGGTTGGAGAGTTTTTAAATGACCCGGATCCTCTCGTTAGAAGAGCCGCTGTTTCCGGACTGCAACACGCTTCTTCCGAAATCAGGGCCAAGAAAATTGTTTCTGCTTTAGACGACCCTACCAAAACAGTTCGCATTGCGGCGGCACGCCAATTATTGGGGCTGCCACGCGGCCAACTTCCTCCAGGCGCATCGGTTTCGGCACGTGAGGCAACACGCGAATGGCAGCAATCTCTTGCGGCAAAATCTGACTTTCCCGAAACTCACATGGCTTTGGGTGGCGCTGCCCTGGCGATGCGGAATCCGGCAGCGGCAATTTCCGCGTTTGAAGAAGTAGTGAGCCTTGATCCGCAACTCATTCAGGCTTGGGAGTTTCTCGTTCGCCTGCATCTTGCCCAGCAAAATTTTACTGCTGCTGAATTCACGCTGCAAAAAGGGCTGGCGAGCAATCCTGAAGATCAGAACCTGCTGGAACTGAAAAACCAGTTCCCAAGGCAATAAGGACGCCGGTTCAAAGCAGTTTTTGCCGCTTGTCTCTTACACAACCTGCTGCAGTGCACCGACAACCGCTGTGCCATCGAGCGGGATCGCCCTGCCCTTCTGGTCTACGGCAAATTCGGTCTGCCCCGCTGGAATTGTCGGAAGGGTGTTGCTTGCACCCGGCGTGTAGTCACCGCCGCCAGAACCACTGACGCTTGAAGACTGGTCGTTGACCCAATCCGGATTGACAGCCTGAAACGGGTCGAAGACGTGGCCGACCGGACCCTCTGTATTGGCTGATTTTTCATCTCCCAATTGCTCACCAAGCCAAGACTGATAGCTGTAGTTATCATTGCCGGCGCTGTCGCGTATGCCCGTAACCTTCGTGTCGACGCCATGACGATTAGCCCAGTTTCCTACAAGAGGCTGGTCAATGTCGTAGTCACCTTTCTGGTTGAACTGCCAGTGGTACGAAAGTTTTGACACCCCGTCTTTAGGTATGGATACCGTGCCGATGTCGTTGTACAGGAAGTTAGTTCGCTGCCCGACAATGGTATTCATGGACTCGCAGAGGTTCTTTACTGTGGTTGTGTCACCATCACCAAAGACAAGGAACGCGGTTTGCGAACCGACGAGCGTGTGTATCTCGACAACATTGCCTATCACGGCAACGCCTTGGTCCCCGTACTCGTCTCCTTGGAACTGAATGGCATTGCCATTGTTGCCGGACCTGGACACGGTATTCCAAGCAAACAAGGAGCCGTCAGCCTGGCCAAGCTGGTGATTGTTCGTAGCTATCTGAGCGGCGTTGCAGGCAACCATGTTGTAAGGCTGGTTGCCCCCAAACGCATTACCAGCGAAAAGCATGCCGCCTTGGGTGGTTCCGAATTGGCCGCACAAGCCGATATATGGACCGGTGCAATTGATAACAGCCCCGCGTCCATATTGGTACGTTAAGGCTTCATAGCTACCTTCACCATTGGCGAACGAGCATGCGCAATTTTCGAAGGCAAGATAACCATTTCCCGTGTTATCGCCCCTGAACATAATAAAGTTACGTTCTTTGCGAATGTTAATATCCCGAACATGCAGGATCGGTGGGATTGTGCTGCCGGATGCACTTGACGTTCCATCCGTCAATACTGCCGTTGCGTCTTCACCACGCATGGTGCATGGGAGCTTATCCAGCGCACCGCCCATGCCGCTCAGCCTATCGGAATAGGTCGTCCCTGAACTTAGCACCAAGTCAACGCCAGAAAGGTTGTTCCAGCCATTCTCAGCCAGGTTGACTGCCTTGGCGGCTGTTGCTGCTGCTGCGAAGCTTGCAAACGGATTGGCCTTTGCCGTGGCCTCATCTGTATTTGCGGCAGGAGACCCCACCCCGGTTCCGTCCACATAGGCGTAGACCTTGTGGTACATCGTGTCACCGATGTTGCAGATCGCCCGGAGGGTCGAAATGTTCGGGCTTGGGTATGCCGCGCCGTCGACAGTGAGCTGAAACGCATCTCCGACCCAGGGATAAATGACGGCATCGACTGTGATGAACTCGCCATCCGTCAATGAAGACAGGTTCCAGCCTGGTTGGAAGTAGTTGGCATACAATCCGGATGCGCTGTATTGGCTGGTCGTGAGAGCCGAAACTGTACTCTCAACCGTATTCGTTCCATCTGAGGCGATGAACTTCACCGCACGAACTGGCCTGCCCTGCTGAGCATGACGATGATAGACGCACAGTTTCGGAGCCCAAGCAGCGGACTTCGCCTCCTGGTCTTCAAGTTCCAGCCATACGGCTTGCGGCTTTCTGTACGCTTCGGTTGCCGCCGCTTCATGCGCGGTAAATTGTTCCGCCATCTTGCCGACCCACCTGTCGTGCAGTTTCTGCGCCGCTTCCGGGTGAAGACCTGCCTCTTCGAACCAGCCGCCCGCCACCTGGGCAAAGGCCTGATCGTAGGGGAAACTCTCCGGCAGGTTCTCGGGCATGGAGAACCGATACCCTTCCTTCGGCGTCCAGCTTTTGGAGATTTCAGAGTAAAACTCCGATCGCTCTTGATCGCTTGCTTCGCTTCCCGGCACCTGAACGGACCCCATCAGCTCGCCTTGCAGTGCCTTGAAACCGGCAAACACACTCGCCGCGTCGCTCCAGCCGTTTTCAGCAGCGAAGCTCCGATGCTCTTCGCTGAGGCCGGACAGAAAACCGGTCTCCATCTCAAGCGGTCCTGTCGCGTTATCTCCAACTGGCTCGAATGTGTCAGTAGCGATATTGTCGGAATAGTCTTCCATCATAAATCCTCGTCGGGTCCGAGATCAGGCAGGGTTTCAAGACGCGCGGCTTCCTGCAGTGCCGCGTGTTCTTCCGGAGAAATCCTGATCATGCTGAGAATGCGCGCGTACAGCGCCTTTCGGCCGTCCAGATAGCCGCTTTCGCGTTGCGAAAGTTCCGCCGGTGCCGCCTGGTAGATCCCGCATTCGGCCGCAAGGTCCGCCAGCACCGTTTCACCCTCGGGACACAAAAAAACGGACCGATAGGCCCGTTCGATTGCGTCCGCTCTGTTTTCGTGTCGCGCGATCCGTTTAAGGGAGTGCCAGACCATCGAGCCCTCCCTCTTCTTCGCCCAGGGTTTTCAGCAGAGGCGCGCCGTCCCTGGCCATCTTCGCCAGACTTTCGCCGGTGGCAAGCTGCTGCTGTTGCGCAGCTTCCTCGGTGCGTTTCTGCCGCAGCGCTTCCACTTCTTCCGGCCGCCGTTTCAGCTTGGCCGGCAGGCCGAGCGAACGCCGGGTCAGGTCATATTCCTCCACCCGGTCGTGAAGGTCGGCGATCGCAGGGTCGGCCTGCGCGGCAATACCCAGATATTCCTGAAAGCCCATGATCGCCTCGAAATGCCCCGCCTCGCGCATCTGGTCGATTGGCGCGGTGGAGGTCAGGGTGACGTCACTTTCAAGAACGCTTTTCGGCGGCACCAGGGGCGAGCCCGGCGCAAAGGCACCACGGCGACCGAGAATGCCGACTTCGCGTTCGAAAAGCACTTCATTGCCGGACATGATGTTGGTCGAGAAGGGGCCGATCATGTCGGCCATTTCCTTTCGGCGAATGTTGACCTCTGTCGCGGTGCGTCCATTGCCCTCCAGAAGTGTCTGCCACAGATCACCATAGAGACCGACACGCAGTTTTTCGCGTATGTTCTCGATCTGCGCATCCGCCGCGCCCGGGTTGACTGTTTCCAGCATCGGCCGGAACAGCGGCCGGCCCTGCTCGTCGATCAGACCCGGGTTCGTCCGGCCCGGATTGAGGTCTAGCTGCCTCTCCTGGCGATGGGTCGCGATTGGCGGTCGCACGGCCTGTGAACTTGCGATCAGCCCGTCCCGGGCCAGGCTTTGCAGGCTCTTGATGTCGCTCATCAGCTTGGCCTGCGGCGGTGAGCCATAGGGCGACAGGCCGTCCCGGTCCCAACGACTGATCACCAGCGGATATTCAAAATACCCGCCACGGCGGCAGGCATGCCCGCTCTCTTCTTCGAAGTGGATGCTTTCGTATCGCGATTTTCTGATGTCGGCAGCCTCCTCGAAGCCGCCTTCACGCAGGAAACAGGCATGGACAAAACGGTATTCGGACGATTTGCGCTTTGGATCCTCCGCGTCGTCTTTCACCTTCTGGGAAACATTGCCGTCATATTCCTTGACCGCCTGCCAGGCCTTCAGCGTGCGCGCACGAAAGAAGCCGCAGTCATTGCCTTGCGCATCCACCACCAGAAAGATCTCGTAGAGCGGCACGTAGCGATAGTGGATCGGTGTGCGGATATCGGCCAGGTTCGTTTCATTCTCGATCGGGAACAGAACTCCCGTCCCCAGTTTCACTGTCGACAGCAGCCGGGACCGATTGGCAAGCGCAAATCCCGACCTGCCTGCATAACGCACCCGAAACAGGTGGTCGCGCACAAGTTCAAAGAACTCCTCGTCTTCCTGTCCGGGCGGCGGTGAAAACGGATCGCCGAAGCCAACGCCGTGCCAGTTGAATCCTTCCGGCATGGTCAGTGAACCGACGCCTGAAGCCAGCCGGTCCAGCAACCAGACGGCAGTCGGGTCGTAAAGCTTGCGCGAACGTTCGCGCGCAGCGGAACGGTGGAACGCGCTCATGCCGTCAGGCACGACAATACCGCCCGGCCTGTTGAAGGCACGCTCCATATCCGGAGCCGTATAGGTCACATAGTCCTGCCAGTCGTTTTCGTACCAATGGCGTTCGGACTTCGCGCTCTGCAACTCCTGTTTCAAATCATCGACTATTCCCATCTGGATCATGCCCGCCCCAATAGAGTGACACTCGACCGGGAGGCACTGCCAAAGTCGGAAACTCCCAGCGGGCTGGTATGGGTGGTCGCCCGCGTGCCATAGGCCGCTGCTCGGCGTCGTCGGTTCGTTTCCTGGAGGTTTTTCGCCTGCCTCTGCGGATCGGGTTGCCGCGGTGGTGGTGGAGTCGGTTCAGGGTCCGGCTGCTTGGAGCCGCCAAAAAAACACATGAGGTTTACCTCGCTCTGTTTTGACAAGATCTGTTAGGGAATTGACAGCTGCAGATGGTTGCCGCCTTGCATGTCCCTGCCACAGGCGGGAAACATCGAAAGACGATCCCACTCTTCACCAAACACCGTCGGCGGAAAAAAGGCGATCAGGCCTCGGGTGTCTGCGTGTCGTGCACGTGGATTCCAGGTGCGGGCTTTGCTTGCGGCACCGGAATATTGGTTGGATTTGGATCTGCTTCGGGGACCATTGGCTTGGCTTCCGCCTCGGACTGTTTGGGTTGTGTCAGGCCGAACTCTTCAGCCTTTTTCCTTAGCCGCGCCATATGGGTCATGCGGCTGCGCTGCCAGGCCCGGTCCACATTCGCCTGGAAACTCTCCGTCACCACACGCCGCTCACCCGCCTCATCGTCATAGGACAGCGTCATCCGCGGGCCATAACCGTCTTTGTCATATCCCCCCTGCAGCCAGTCACTCCCCGTTCGCCGGTTCGGCATCACATAGACCTGTTTCGCCCTGATCCCCCGTTCTGTCAGTGCCTGCTCCGCATCCTCGCGCACATAGCGGAAACCGTCCTCTTCCAGATCGCTGTAGACCTTCTCCACGGGATACTTGATCACCGTGCCGTCCTCATGGGTGGCAAAGGCCGTCAGACCCCATTCAAGCGCCAGGATCCGCGCAGCAGGCACCTTGGCAACCTCCTCGTCGCCCCGCATGTAGATGAGGCTCTGCTTCAGTTGTGCATTGTATTCCGCAAGCGCCTGCGCTTCTTCTTCCGGGCTTCCGCCAAAGCGCCTGATCCGGTCATAGGATGTCTTGCGGCCCGAAAACGAACCTGTTGCTCCAGATCCGGCCTGGCCCGATGCTGCGGCCAAATCATCCGCGCCGCTCCGCCCCGCCCCATGCAGGCGTTCCTCGGGCCAGATCGAGGGCGGCAGGATCGGGTCGGACCCCGGCAACCGGTCGACATCCGACAGCGGTGCCTCGCCCTCAAGCACGCGCCCGGGCGACAGGTCCGGATTGCGGAAATCCGGTTCCACCAGCCGTGCCGGTGCGCTTTCCTCCGCCCGGTGCAGCAGCAGATCGGTGAGTTCGTTCGTGCCTGCGCCGTTGGCCAGCGCTGCGTCCAGCTCTTCGCCACCGGTCCGGATCGCACCGCGCACCTTGCCGATCGCCTCGGCGGCCTCTTCCTCGCTTTCGGCACTGCCAAACACCCGGTCGAGAACTCCTCCAACCGCCCCGGTCAGCGCATCGCGTCCTTCCACATAGGCGGCAAGCGCGGCAGAATCCGCGACATCGTCGGCAAGCCCTGCCATCTGCTGGACAAGGTCGTTGTCCGGATAGGCTTCGCCATAAAGCTGCATCAGCGACACGACATCGTCGATATTGCCCAGAACATCCCAGGCTTTCTTCAACGGTCCGATTGGCGTGAAGGTAATTGCAAGGTCGATACCGGCTTCCGCCGCCAGGTCCTTCAGTTCTTCCTCGCCGAACTCCAGACCCAGTTCGCGCGCCGCCTGATCAAACGGAATGTTCCGCTCTTCAGCGCGCGCCTTGACCATCGAGAACACCGGCGGGATCGCCAGCCCGAGCAGGACCACCGGCGCACCCTTGCGCAGCATCTTCATGAACCGATGGCCGATCTTCGGCCCTTCCTGGAATGAGCCGCTCGCCTTGCCGCTGAGACCGGTCTCCGGATCGATCCGCCCCCCAATCTCACCGCCGCTCTGGCCGCCGGTCTGGCCTTCCGTCAGACCGTCGAGCTGACCCTCGAACGGTGCGCCGGAGGGAGACAGTGGCACAGCAGATCCTTGATCAACCGGTGCAACACCAAGGCGTGCGTCGGCCTGGCTGCTGAGGCCCTTGATATCACTGCTGCGCCTCGGTTCTGTTGCCGCACGCCGCATAGGCTCACGCAAGGCGTCCGCATAGGTCTCGGGAAGATGATATTTTTCCCGCTCCAGCTCATGCGTCGCGATACCCCGTTCTTTCGAGAGGTCAAACTTGCCGTCTTGGATCGCCTTCAGAAGGGATCGCAGTCTCTCCGGATTGTGGGGCACATCCGGATGGGTCGCCAGCCAGGTCAGGGCAGATCTTGTGCTCAGCCGGTCGAATTGCAGGCCATACAAGGGGTGCTTCGGATCATCCACCCGATGATCGGGCAGCTCCAGGTCGCGGCTGACAAGTTCAAAGTTAAACCGGTGCTTTTTCTGCAGCATGAATTTCCGGATCGACATATCCGAAAGCTCCTTGCCGCCGCGAGACGTGCCACGCTTGCCAAAGTCATAGGTCTCGTATTCTTCGATCGAGACCCGCGCGTCTACCTCAAGCAAGCGTCCGTTCACTCTTTGTTCTTGACTCCACTTTTGGAAGAACTTACCGTTCTTTGAGTCCCACTCACCACCATCAATCAACTCCTGTTTCAGGTCGTCGCTGAAGAAAAAATATTCACCCCGCCGAAGAAGCATAGACAGGCCAGTGACACCTGACCGCCGCATGATCGTGAGGATTTGCGATGCGTCGATGATGATCACTTTATCCATTATTGCACCTCCCGCGGAAAGGCGACAATCCAGGAGAACTCCTCCTTAACGAACTTTTCTGCTTCGGGAGAGCGCAAGGAGGGCAAATCTCCATTCACGACATCAATGGCCAGTCGTTTGCCGGCACTGAAAGTCGACGGACCCAGGTCGAAGTTCCGCTTCATGGCATACCAGCGCTTGAAGGCTTCAACTTTCCGGTTATCCTCGACCGGACACAAATCCCAAAATCCCTCGTCGTCCTGACCGAAATCAGGATTGTCATCCAGATACTTGACCCATTTAGCTGACTTTTTCAGTGCTTCAAGGATCTCCTCATGCCGGAAGAGTTCCTCCGCAAAACGCACTTCTTGCGCAAAGGCCAGCTTGATTGCGTTCCCCCAACTATCGCGAAAAAACGTCCGTCCCTCTTCCGTCTTTTCAAACGCTTCCAGCTCTTCCCGCCAGCCGGTGATATCTTCAAAATCTGCCATTGCTCTGTTCCGTATTTCCTAAGCAAAAATGTTCATGAATTGTTCTGAACTTCAAGTCCCAACACACAAGGTGAAATCGTCGCTGAAAAAGAAATGATCGCCCCGCTTTGCGATAGCGATCAATCCGTCCAGCCCGAGGTTTTTCATGATCGGACTGATTTCATTGGCATCTATGGCGACAATCGTCTCCATCATTCCGTCTCCTCTGAAAAGGCGACATAAAGAGGATAGTGCTCCTTGATGTAATCCTTGGCCTGTCCGGTTCTCAAAGACGTTAGCTTTCCTTCCTCAACATCAATGGCTAACCAAATGGCTACAATTATCTTGCTCTCGCTGAAGGGAACTGGTGCTTTCATCAGACACCAGCGTTTAAACGCAATGAGCGTGTCGTGAGCTTCAATCGGATTCAGTTCCCAGAATTTTTCCTGGTGGGGTTCCAGATCGTGCTCTTCTGTGTATGCGATCCACCAAATTCCTTTTTTCAAGGCCTCATGCAGTTCTTCGTCGGCGAAGATCAGATCAACCATCTGCACCACGTTTTCATAAGGCATCTTCACGTCGCGATAGCTCTTGTCCCCGGCAAAAAAGGCCCGTCCCTCTTCCGTCTTTTCAAACGCCTCCAGCTCGTCCCGCCAGCCGGTGATATCTTCAAAATCTGCCATCAGAACCAATCCTGTCTTGCCGCTGCAATATGTTCATGAATTGTTCTAAATTGCAACCAATGCGCGTGCAGTCGCTCGCGCAACTCAGAAGAAGCTGCTCTCCTGTGTCGTGCGATCCTGGCCGCACTTTCCCAATGTACCGTGATGAGGCCTGTTTTAGCCCTGTTTTGACGAAGCGTCCATCAGACGAAGATGTCTGAAGTGTGTTTTCAGACCAAACGGTCGGAAAAGTAATTTCGAAACAAGATATTAGCCCAGATATTGTGTTGAGCGCGTAGAAGATGTTTTTTCAAATTCTCCAACCGAGGAGCCGTTTTTCCAGGAAGCCGATCAACGCACTGACGAGAACACCCAGCAGCGACAGGATAACCACACCGGCAAACAAACGCTCCAGATCGTATAGCGACCCGGCTTCCAGAATATAGGCGCCGATGCCGTATTCCGCGCCGAGCATTTCCGCCGCGACCAGAAGAATGATCGCAATCGCAAGGCTGATGCGCAGTCCCGAGAGAATACCCGGCATCGCGCCGGGCAACACGATCTTGCGCACGATCGAGGACCAGGAAAGCCCGAAACTCTGTCCCATGCGGATCAGTGAGCGATCAACATTGTCCACCGCGCCATAGGTCGCAACCACGGTCGGCGTGAAGGTACCGAAGGCGATCAGCGCGTATTTCGAGCCCTCATCGATGCCGAACCAGATCACAAAGAGCGGCAGGAGCGCAATCTTGGGGATTGGAAAAATAGCTGCGACCAGCGGCACCAGTCCCGCCCGGGCGTAGGAAAACAGCCCGATCAGAACACCGATCGCAATTCCGGTGCTCGCCCCGAGTGCCGCTCCGATAACAAGACGGGTCAGCGACGGCTGCAGATGCTTGAACAGAAGACCGCTTTCCCACAGCTCTCGGAAGGTTGCCAGCACATCTGTCGGCTTGGGCAGCGTCAACGCGGAAATCCAGCCACTCTCGGTGCCCCATTGGACCATCGCGATCAGGACGACGAAAACCGCGACACCGACCCAGCGCAGTGACCTGGGTGCAAATCCGCCGCCACGGAACCGCACTTCGATCGGCCCGTCACTATCTCGTTTTTTTCCCGCCGCCGTGTCAGCCATCGATCAGTTCCTCGTCCGCAGCTCGCGCTTCCTCGCGCATGAGCTCCCACAGAAGGTCGTGTTTGCGCTGACAGACCGGGTCGCCAGCCCGGCGCTCACTGATCGGTGTATCGATGCTGATAATTTCCCGGATCCGCCCAGGACGGCGCGACAGCACCACGATCGTATGGCCAAGCCGCACGGCTTCAGCCAGGTTGTGCGTTACATAGACGGCGGTAAAGGGCTGGCGCGTCCAGAGGGCGACCAGGTCGTCCATCAGCAATTCGCGTGTTTGCGCGTCGAGCGCCGAGAGCGGTTCGTCCATCAGCATGACGGCCGGGTTGACCGCGAGCGCACGGGCAATGGCCACTCTCTGCTTCATTCCGCCGGAAAGCTGCTTTGGAAGCGCATCGGCGAAATCGGCAAGTTTGGTGCGGTTCAGCACGTCATCGATGATTGCCTTGGAGCGCTTGCCGCGAATGCCGTGATCCTCCAGCACAAGCGAGACGTTGCCCTTCACGGACCGCCAGGGCAGCAGTGCAAAATCCTGGAACACGAAGGTCAGCGGGTTGAGGCTGTCGGCAGGCGGTGCGCCGACTTGAAGCACGCGGCCGTTGCCGGGCCTTTCAAGACCGCCGATCAGACGCAACAATGTGGATTTGCCGCATCCCGATGGACCGACCAGACAAACGATTTGTCCCGCGGGGATCTCCAACGAGATATTTCGCAGCACTTCGGTATGACCATAGTGATGGCTGATGCCGTCCAGTTTGATATCCATGCCTACCCGATAGCTGCCTGACAACAAGCCCGCATGAGACGAAACGGCGGCCATTTTCGGCCACCGTTCTCGCTGCGTTGATGCTCAGCCTTCGTATGTTTCGACGTAGCTTCCGTCGACCAGTGTGTCGAGCGTGATGTCCATGCCGACCAGGTCTTCGGCCTGGAACCACTCCAGCTGGTCGCGCAGGGACGCAATGTTCAGCTTGGAACCTTCGTTTATCCGCATCGTGCCGTTGATGATGGACGGCGCTGCCTTTTCGCGCGGACGGTCGGTGTAGACGTATTTGTGGATCAGATCGACCATCTCGTTCACGCCGGCATCGCCACCGGCCTTGTCGATCATGGTCGAGTTGTAGTCGCTGACACCCTTGCCGAACCCGGTCAGGAAGTCTTTGGTCTGGTCGCGCTCGTCGGCGGCATTCTTTGCCGAGGTGAAGACCGTCGTCACCTGGTAGCCGGGAAGGTAGTCCGAGATATTTCCGATAATGTGAACGGCACCTGATCCGGCCAGCGGCTTGGCAATATGCGGCACGATCGACCAGGCATCAATCTGCCCGGATTTGAGTGCCCCGATGATTGCGCCAACCTTTTGCAGCGGCTTGAAGGACATCTCGACGCCCTCGGCCTCGGCGACTTTCGAGCCCATGTAGTGGAAGGACGATCCAGCCGTGGACATGCCGAACGTTTTGCCACCGAGCTGCGAAGGTGACGTCAGGCCAGCCTTGAATGCTGCATCCGACGCCAGGATTTTCTGGCCATCAATGCCCTTTTCTTCGCTGAGCGCACCGCCGATCACCTTGATTGCGCCCTTGTCGGCGAGCGAAACCAGGCCGCCGGACACGGCAGTTACCGCATAGTCGACATCGCCGGACGCGATCGCCACGGCCATCGGCTGCGCTGCCTGAAAGAATTTCAACTCGACATCAAGGCCCGCATCATTGAAGTATCCGCGTTCAAGTGCAATGAAACTGCCTGAATGGGAAGTGAAGCGCAGCGCGCCCACCACGATCTTCCTGTTCAGCGCAATGGCCGGTGCGGCCAGGCTCGTCACGGCAGCTGCCCCCATCAGGCCAAGGGTCTGGCGTCTGTTGAATTTCATCTTTCAATCCTCCCGTTTCATTGCGTTCTTGCTGTTGTCTTGCCTGCACCGAGATCGGCGCGAATGTCTTCTTCAAGCAGCGCGAGTGCACTCACCTCGTCCCGGCTGAGAACGGCTCTTTGAAGCCTCTCCAACCGGTCTGCTCGTTCCAGAAAGTCGATCCGGCCTTCACGCAAGAGCGCAAGACGGAACCGGCGCGACTGATTGTAGAATTTTCCGGCGATCTGGATGAGCCGGCGCGAACCACAAGCGGCCAAAAGTGTTTCCGATGCTGCGCGGCAGGCTTCGTCCCATTCCAGCGCGGTGATATCCTCGGGTTGCGCGACGACGGCTGCTTCCGCGCGGCTGAGCGCATGAAAGGCGGCAACTACTCTGGATTCCCATGCGACATCCCCGCGTTCCATCGCCCGCGACAGACCAAGCTTCTCGGTCTGGATCCGCATCAGCAGAATGTCTTCCAGATCTTCCTGCGTCGCGGACATTACTCGAAACCCGCGCTGGCTGGTCGCCTCGACCAGACCTTCCGCCGACAGCATCCGCAACGTCTCGCGCATGGAATGGTTGGACCCGCCATAGGCTTGGCGGAGCGCTTCGATTTTCAGCTTTTCGTTCGGGGGAAGAACACCGAAAGAGATGTCGCGGCGGATCGCCGAGGCGAGCATGGCCACAACCGTCTCGTCATCACTATTGCGTCCACCAAAAAGCATTCTGTGCCTTAATTACGAAAAAGTTGGATATTTTTTCGATAATCGACAAAACTCTGTCAAGTGCAACACCACATGACACCGGCACTATCTGGATTGCAAATTAAGCTTTCGACAGATTGTTTGGGGATCGTGCCGCCCTTCGCGCTCATGACACGAACAGCGACGGATGATATCAGCGCATCACGAACGGATTGCTCATGGGTGCTTCAGACATGTTGATCCAGGTCGTTTTGGTCCGTGTGTAATCCAGGATCGCCTCTAGCCCCGCTTCTCTGCCATATCCGGACTGGTTGAACCCACCGAAGGGAGCGATCGGGGAAACGGCACGATAGGTATTCACCCAGCAGATCCCGGCCCTCAGCCGAGAAGATACGCGGTGGGCCCGCGCCACATTCTGTGTGAAGACACCCGATCCAAGGCCATATGGCGTATCATTTGCCAGTGCAATTGCCTCTTCTTCGGTGTCGAAAGGCAGGAGTGACATGACGGGACCGAACATCTCGACCTGAAGTGTCTCGGTCTCGGGCGTTTTGCATTCCACAAGCGTCGGAGCCATGTAGTTGCCAGGCCGATCAAGCGGCGCACCACCGAACCGTATCCGGGCCCCTTGCGATTTGGCGGCCTCGAGGGTCGCCCCGATCTTTTCAACCTGTGCGCGGGTGCAAAGCGGTCCGACATGGGTCGACGCCGCAAGTGGATCGCCGACGACAATGCCTTCCGACTTCTCGGCTATTCGTCTTGCCAGTTCTTCGAAAACCGGTCTTTGAACCAGTCCGCGGGTGCCGGCGACACAGCTCTGTCCGGACGCACCGAAATTGCCGGCGATCAAACCATTGGCGGCCCCTTCAAGATCCGCATCCTCAAACACAAGAATGGGAGACTTGCCGCCGAGCTCGAGCGTGGTGACCGCAAAATTTTCCGCAGAATTGCGTACAACGTGCCGTGCGGTTTCTGGGCCGCCGGTGAAAGCTACCCTGTCGACATCCTTGTGCCGTGTCAGCGGAATGGCGCAATTTTCCGCGTCCCCCGTGATCACCGAAACGACGCCGGCCGGGAAACCGGCTTCTTCGATCAGCCGCGCAAATTCCAGCATTGGCGCCGGAGCGATTTCGGAGGCTTTCAACACCACGCAACATCCGGCTGCCAGAGCCGGTCCGAGCTTGGTTGCCGTCAAAAACATCTGGGCATTCCAGGGAACGATCGCAGCAACGACACCGATAGGTTCGCGCCGTGTGAACACATGCATGTCAGGCTTGTCGATCGGAAGAACCTGGCCTTCGATCTTGTCTGCAAGGCCTGCGTAGTAGCGGTAGTAGTCACCGACGTATTTTGTCTGGCTGGCGGTTTCGGCGAGCAACTTGCCGCTGTCGGTGGTTTCGATTTCACCGATGTGAGCAGCACGTTCCTCGATCAGTTCCGCCAACCGGTAGAGCAGCTTGCCGCGCGCCGTCTGGGTCATGTCCCGCCATGCGGGATCATCCAGCGTTCGCTTGGCGGCGGCAACAGCCCGATCGACATCCTCAGCTGCTGCGCAGGCAAATGTCGCCCAGTCCTGCCCTGTTGCCGGGTTTTGCGACGACATCACCTGTCCGGTACGTCCATCCGTCCAGCTGCCGTCGATGAAAAGCTGATAATGCTGCATCATGTCCTCTCAGCCGAACGCCGGCATTACATCGTCGATGAAGCGGCTGAGCGACGCGCGCTTGCGCTCCGCGCTCATGCCGCTGTCGATCCAGAACGAAAACTCGTCATAGCCGAGGTCCTCGTAGCGCTTGATCCGGTCGATGACCTCACTCGCCGTTCCGATCGTCAGGTCCCTGGCAAGGTTCTCCGGCGCCATCATCTGGTTCGCCGCCATTTCCTCATTCGAAAGCTCGGCGATCAGGCCTTGCGACACCGGGCGCTTGTTTTGGAACCATGCGCCAAAGTAACAGTAAAAACGAGAGAGTTCCTGCGTTGCTCTGAGAACATCATCGCTGTCGGAGCCGACATAGGTGTGATGCAGCAGCATGATTTTGGGCCTTGGCCCATCCCAGGATGCGCAGGCGTCGTTGAACCGGCCCATCAGCGTTTCCACTTCATCATGCCCCTGCCATAGTGGCGTGACCTGGATATTGAAGCCGTTGTGAACACCGAATTCGTGACTGTTCGGATCCCGCGCGGCAATCCAGATCGGAGGTCCGTTTTCCTGAACGGGTTTCGGTGATGAGGTGCTTGCGGGAAAATTGAAGAACTCTCCCTCGTGAGCGTGATCGCCTTGCCAGAGCTTTCTTAGAAGTGGTGTCGTCTCGCGCATCCTCTGGCCGGCCTCCCAGGCATCCATTCCCGGCATCATCCGCTCGTATTCGTAGGAATAGGCGCCCCTGGCAATTCCAAGTTCGATCCGGCCGCCCGTCATCAGGTCGGCCGCGGCCGCTTCGCCGGCCAGTTTGATCGGATGCCAGAACGGAGCGACGATCGTGCCGGTTCCCAGCCGCACATTTTTTGTGTGGTGCGCGAGGTCGACCAGCGACAGGAACGGGTTGGGGGCTATGGTGAATTCCATGCCGTGATGTTCACCGGTCCAGATCGCGCGCATGCCGCCATCGTCGGCCGTCCTGCAGAGCGCCAGAAAATCCTCATAGAGCTTCGCGTGCGGCTCGTCCGGTGACAACCTTTCCATGTGAGCAAAAAGGGAAAATTCCATGGTCAGGCCTTTTCATTCAGCCGGTGGGTCTCTCCTGAGACCAGATCACCGAGATAGAGATTGAAATTGCGTGTCCGGGCCTCCTCCGCAAACCGTTGCAACATACGTGCGGTCGCGGGCGAACTGTATGTGAGGCCGGCAAGCTCGGAAAACGGAATGCGTTCATACTCGCTGACCGGATTCACGGAAGTCGCTTTGCCAAGCAGGTAGGCAAAATGGACTTCCTTCGACCGGTCGTCGAAGACAGAAAAAACCGGTCCAAGTTCAACATCGGTTCCCAGGTGGCTCAGCTCTTCTTTCAGGCACTCCCTCAGGGCGGTCCGGTCAGGCGCAACGCATTCGGGCAGCCGGTAGCCATCCGGCGATGGCTTCAGCAGAACGCCTCCTTCAACCTCGATGAGCGCGCCGCAGATATTCTTTCTGGCACCGGGATCACGAGCCTGATGTTCCAGGCCGAGACTGAAGAATTGCCCCCCAGAATATCCAAGGCCTCGCCCTTCACCCTGCCGGAATTCGGTAACTTCACCAATAAGAACAATATGATCACCGGCCGGTATGACTTGATGGGTCCTGCAGGAAAACGCCGCAATCGCACCGTCGATCACCGGCACCCCGTGTGAGTTTGATGTATGAGCCACACGTGCGAACCGGTCGCCCTTGTAGCCGGCAAAGGTGTTGGCAACATCTTCCTGGCCTTCGCTCAGAACGCTGACCGAGAAATTCCTGCATGCGGAAAACACATTGAAGCTCGACAGGAACTTGCCCGGGCACACCAGCAATAGAGGCGGGTTAAGGGAAACCGAGGAAAAGGAGTTCGCAGTAAAGCCGACAGGATTGCCATCTCCATCCAGCCCCGTCACCACGGTGACACCGGTCATGAACCGCCCGAAGGCATCCCGCAGGTCACGCGGATCGATTGCACTCATGATTGGCATCCTTCTGCGAAATCAATCAAGGCGCTGTTCACTTCCGACGGGTGGGTCATCGGCATCATGTGGGCAGCCGTCTCGACAATCCGCGCCGTACCATCGGGAGCAAGACCGGCCATGGCGCGGCTCATCGCCGGAGTGGAATTCGGCTCGCGGCCACCCGTCATGAAAAGAGCCGGGCATTGCAACGCTTTCAGCATCGCGTCGCCTGGACCGTTCTCATCGGAAAAGACAGAATAGGCGGTGCGGTACCCACCCGGGTTCACATCGGAAAGCCAGGCATGGCAGGCATTGCGTTCCGGGCACTGCGCCTCGCCGAACCAGCGGGAGAGCGTGGCAGACGGATCGGAAACACTGACGCCATCGAGACCCGCAGCGCGTGCGCGCACCGCAGCCTGCGCTGCTCCGCTTCGCATGTAGATTGCGTTCAGGGCGGCAACGCCTTGAACCTGCCCCGGATATCGCGAGGCCAAATCCAGCGCGATCATGGCGCCCATCGAATGTCCAACAACAACAGCCGGCCGGTCCAGCAAGCTGGCGATCCGGTCGCCATAAGCCTGCAATGCCGGCTCGCCTGGCAGTTCTGCGCTGCCGCAATGTCCGGGCAGGTCCGGAGCCAGTATTTCGAAACGTTGGGACAACGCGGCAATTTGCGCGTTCCAGGCCTCTGCCCGAAGGCCGACACCATGGATCAGCAGAACGCGAGGTCCTGACCCCGCCGATACAAGCGCAAGACCGCCCGTCTCAGACCGCTGCCGGGTTGTCCACATCATGGCCCATCTCTTTGAGGTCCTGATACCTGTCGCCAATTCGGTGAAACGGCCGGCCGGTGGTCGCGCCACCAAGCACGACGACAATCTCGTCAGCACGCGGAGCGTCGGAAATTGCGAATTGTATGGTCAGATAGTGAGACCTACGGCCGGCATCGTTCTTGTCTATCAACGGAACCATGATCGGCGCGTTAGCCGGGCCGCGCGTGTTGGTGAATGCCAGATATGACTTTGCCCCGACTGCTTGCCGGTAGTGGTTGCCGAAGCGCAGCGTATGGATCAGGCCGGATGCGTGCTCCACCTCTCCATCGAGCCCGACGACCGCGGCCTTGCCATAGGCCTCGATAGCATCTCCGCTTCCGGCCAGTTTGATCATCCGTTCCGTCATCAGGCTGCCAAGCACCGGCCCATAGGCCTGGATTTCCGGGGTCAGGTCCTCGACAAACCGTCCGGCCCAGGGGTTGCGGACCACAGCCGCCACCGCAAACATGCGCCAGGGCGTCTCCGCTTTTTTGAAGCCTTCGGTCAGCACTTCCTCGTCAAAGGTCACTATTTTCCTGATGTCAGGATCCATTCCCGTCCTCCGTTTGCCCCTCCAGGCTGATCAAACCACTATCGAACGCCTTGACATTTGGAACAAACGAATGATTTTCAGCCTTAGGTATTAGTGTAGCTAATAGGTAACTTGATCATGGCACGCACACTGCCACCCTTGAACTGGTTTCGCGCGTTCGAATCTGCCGCCAGAAACCTGAGCTTTACCGCAGCGGCGGACGAAATCGGCATGACGCAGTCCGCGGTCAGCCAGCAAGTCAAATCTCTGGAAGTTCGTCTTGGTGTCCTGCTTTTCGAACGCAAGGCGCGCGGTCTTGCCCTCACAGATCATGGTCGCCGACTGCTCCCGCAGGTGGATACCGCACTGGCAACATTGACCAGCGCGACCGGTGCCTTCGTGGCTGACCAGACTTCTGACCTGCTCACGGTTTCCGCATCAATCAGCGTCATCCAGTGGGTCATCGCCCCGATGCTCCCGGAATTCACAAAAAACCACCCTGATATCGTGCTTCGGTTGATCGGTGCAGTGTGGCCAGACGAATTCACGCAGACGGCTGCTGACGTCGAAATTCGCTTCGGGTCCCGAAAACAGGCAGGGTTCGACGCCGAACTGCTGGGGTCCGATCGACTGATTGCCCTGAAAGCCCCCAATCTGAAGGGTAAGATCGAAAACCTCCCGCTGATCGATGCCGTCGGAACGTCGGACGGCTGGAAAACTTGGGCGCAGGCAGCTGATGTCGCGCCGTTGTCGCCTTCCTTGTTTGTGGATTCCTACGGACCCGCCCTGCAGATGGCAATTTACGGCAATGGTGCATGTCTCGTTCACAAACTCCTTGCGACCGCACCGATGCAGCAAGGCCTGATTGAACGGGCTCATCAGGTCTCGATCGCGGCTAATGAGAGTTTTTTCCTCTCGGTAAAATCGAAAACGAAAGCCGCCCTCGCCTTCAGGGACTGGATTGTTGCATCTGTGAGCGGTGATGATGCGTCCGGCCGTTCACGGGAGCAGGCTGGACTTCAACCGGGCGACTTTTGCGATCTCCCCGGTTGAAGGAAACCTACCGAAAGTCAGACCGCCGTTTTGAGCCGGCAAGCCAGGCTTTGCAATATCACGCGGTTCCTGCTTGTGACCGTACTCCGCTTCCAGCCGTATTTCTCGCATGTCCTGCTGAATTTTCCGCCACCGGCCTTGCACATAACCTCAAACTGCAGCGCCCGGCGACTGTCGGGGTCTTCAATCAGAGAAAACCAGGTCAGGGCTTCCTCTGCGCGCGATATCTGATGTGGCGGAAACGTTTTCTGCCGCCGCGCAATCTTTCTCCGGTAATCCGGCCAGGCGGAAAGAATGGACTTGGGACCATCCCCCTTGCCCGTTACGGCGACCACTTCCACAGCCTCGATCAGACGCTCCAGAACCTGATCAGGAACCTCGGATTGTTTGGCCTCACACATGTCGACGATCCTTTCTGCAAGCTGGAATTCATTGAAACCCGGAAGTTGAGCTCTATTCCAACCTGAAGATCGTCATTCGTGCCGGATATCCGGCCGTTCGATATCGGCCTGCCGTCGCTAGTCTGCGTTCGATTCCCGAGCCTTCTGATACCCCTGTTCCCAGCATTCGAAATAGTCGGCCTGACGCGGATAGGGGTTGTCGGTCTGCGACTTGCCCTTCTGGTATGCCTCCACGCCACGTTCGAAGGCATGGACCTGCGCTTTTGTATGATACGTTTTCATTTGCCCCACCGACGATTGCAAGGATTTGTCCGCGGCAATCGCCCTTTGTCTCCACCGGCCACGCAGCACTCCACACCAATAGCGCGATTTTTTCCAGGCGCTCTACACAGCCACTGATTGAAGAAGAAAATGTAGCCAACTTTCCCTGTATGACAACCATCCTCACGCCACTTTCCCCCGTATTTCCATCCTGATCGATCGGTCAAGTTCGTAAGAAAGCAACACTGCGAGAGTTATTGTTGGAGCGCTCGGGTTGACTTCTTTTGCCCGTGTCAACAGGGCTTCGAGATCAAACCGGTCGAAACACGTTACGAACGTCTGGTGTTCGACCAGATCAGGCTTGTTCAAAACCAGCCAGGAAACGGCAGTCAGGACCGGAGCGGACCAGTTGCCGCGGTTGGGTGGTGTATTGATCAAGCCAAGTACCAGGCGAAGATGTCCTGCGCCGTGTTTCCTCAGCAAGGTGTCGCAGGTACGCCTTGCCTTGGACTGGTGCGGACCTTCGATGCGCTTTGCGGCTGATACGAAATGAATACCGAATTCAGCCGCAATCCTGTCCACCTGCCCACCTGACGCCATCAGCGGTCCTCCTTGGTTTTTCCGGCCTCTTGTTGCAGGGCGGCAAACGACGCTTCTGCTCTTTCTCGTGCGCTCAAGCTAAAATGTTTATGTTTTGTTCTCATGATCTTTCCAACCTCGGAACGATCCCTGGCATCGTGACGGCTTCTTTCTGTACTGCCCTGATTTCTTTGCCTGGCCACATCAGTGGACTTCAGCTCAGATCTCAAACATCGCAACTCCAGCGTCAGCAGGCGGGTTCGCGCTTTTTCCAACGCATATTCATCCTCCAGCCGCGCGCACGGCCTTTCGGCGCGCAAACGGTAGTGAGCCACTCGATGCATGGCTTCCTCGATTTGCTCTTTAAGTCCGTTCACCAATTGTTCCTCTTTCATTGCTCTTGAACAAACACTTCCCCGCACCCTTTTGCCTTTCATAATCAGTCAAAATATCGTACGTATATCACGTACACTTGTCAACGCAAAATTCATACGATAAAAGAAAAAGGGACATCACGAACAACTTGCGGCACCCGGCAACATGAACGAACAAGAACTAACCCTTCATCACAGGCTTCAGAAACTGAAGGAAAGGTCCAGCCTCTCCCTTCGGGCGATCGCCCGTGAAATGGGATATTCCCAGGCCTCGTCCATTCAGCGTTACTTTTCGTCTGATTATCCAGAGACTGGCTTGCCTGCGAATTTCATCAGCAAATTGTTGGCTGTCCTTCCCGGCAGGGGTGAACCTGCGATCACCCGCGAAGAAGTCCTCGCACTTGCCGACGGCTCCGTTGCCGAAATTCAGCGCAAGACGCCGGACCTGCCGAAGACAGGCGTTCCCATCGTCGGCGAAGTCGCTGCCGGACTTTGGATGGAAGCGGCACATTTCGAAACTGAAAATGCATTAGAATCAACGATATCTTATGATATTCGCTTTCCCGCCCAGTCGCAATTTGTTGTCAGGGTACGCGGGGAGTCCCTCAATAGAATTGCCGGCAATGGCGATTTGCTTTTGTGCGTTGACTATCTCGCTGCAGGAATAGAATTGAAGGAAAACGACCTCGTATTGGTCGAGCGCTCACGCGACAATGGCATGACCATCGAACGCACAGCCAAGCGCCTCGTCAGCCTGAATGGCCAATCAGAATTGATGCCGGAATCGGACGACCCGAGATTTCAGGACACGATCTTCTACCGGGAAGGTGATGTTGACCATACCGAGGTCAAGATCAAGGCCAAGATAGTCATGGTCTTTAAGCCACTCTGATTTGGACAAACAGCTCCGAAAACCGCTGCAGGCACGGAAGATCCAGGTCCGAAGCCATACGCCTACCGTACGCATTCACGTACATGTTCAATCAAATTTCTTGTTTTGTACGTATTTTGCGTATATACTGACATTGATATGAAGGAGGCACATGATGAAACCCAACCTCGATACATCCTTTTTTTCTGTCGTTTGCGAACTTGGGAAGACCTTGTACACGCCAGAGTTCGAGTTGGCCGACATGCACAAAAGTCAACTCGTGGAAGACATTATGACCGGACAGCTCGAACAGGTCAGAGCGGTTCTGGAATTCAATCCGGTCGAGGGTTGGTGCAGCGACATCACCGAGGACGTCCTGTCAGCAGCCTTCCCGGATATGCACGACAGTGACAATGGCCCGGCCGGAGACAGCCTCGGCTATCGCAGCGAACGAATTGACGGTCAACTTGCAGGCGTGGCGCGCCGCTTTGCAGCCTGATCACGAACAGTTTTGAGGAGACTTCAAATTGTCAAACCAGCTTTGCCACCGCCTCGCGTGCACCCAGAAGCTGCTTGGCCAGACTTTCTCTCAATCCGCCAAATCGATGTGAGGGAACTGGCACAGAGATGGCGTAGACCAGACCGACAGGGTCCTGAAAGGCAAATCCGGCTGCCGAGATGCCTTGTGTATGCTCATCCAGATCCCAGGCGATGCCTGTTTCCCTGATGTCTTCAATCTCTTTGAGAAAATCGGACAGCGGGCGCTGACTTTGTCCGGCACTCTTCAGCTCCCTGCTGGCAATTGCAACGACACGATCATCTTCAAACAGGGACAGGGCAGCCTTGCCGTTTGCCGTGTCGGTCATTGGAAAGACCTCGCCGACCGCAGAAACGGTCCGGAGCCGATGCGTACCAACGACCTGATCCAGGAACACCATATGATCGTCTCGAAAGACGGCAAGATCCACCGTCTCCTTTGTTCGCTTCGCGAGATCCGTCAGAACAGGATGAACAAGTTCCGTCATGTTGACACGGCCAGCCGCGGCGAGTGATTGAATTTCCGAACCGAGACGAAGTCCACCTTCAGCGGATGAGGACATGACGAGGCGTTCCGTAAGGAGGGCGTTGACGATCCGCTGTACCGTAGAGCGGGGCAGATGTACACGTTCGGCAATCTGCCCCAGGCTTAGTCCCGTGTTGTCATTTTTTAAGACTCGCAGAATCTCGGCTGCCCGTGAAATAACTTGAACACCCTGATTTGTTTGACTTTTCTTTTCAGATTCCATCGTCAAAACCACTTTTTTGCCCTCTCCAACCGGACCCCGGATTCGCCTTTGTGCACAGCGCTGATTGCAGCATATAGGTCAAATTTTGGCTTATGTCGAGATTTCCTATTGACCGCATTATGATGCATCTGTACCGTTTAGCAATACAGTGATACACTGGCTGACGGGAGGAACACATATGTCAGTGACTATTCGCGGCATCGAGTTTCAGGAAAACCTGAACAATGATATGGGCGTTGAATTCTACAACCTGTCCCACCGCTACGGCTTTCAGTGCCCGAACTGGCCCTATTTCCAGGATGTCCAGATCGACCGGAAACACTACATGGCGAAATCCGGCGTGCTCTCACAGACCATCACGACGACGATGCACGTGACCACGCATATTGATGCGCCCGCCCACGTCGTGCAGGGCACGCCCTTTATCGACGAGGTTCCGTTGCCGCATTTCTTCGGCTCGGGGCTGGTGGTCTCTATTCCCAAGCAAAAGTGGGAGCAGATCACCGCCGACGATCTGGAAAAGGCTTGCGGTCATGCCATCCGCAAGAACGATGTACTGATCATCAACACCGGCTGGCACAAGCAGTACGAGGACGGTGACTACTTCGCCTATTGCCCTGGACTGGTTCCCTCGGCTGGCGACTGGATGGTTGAGAAAGGCGTCAAGGTCGTCGGGCACGACACCCAGGCCAATGATCACCCGTTGGCAACGGCAATTGGGCCACAACGGAACGGACCGATCATGCCACACCTGGAAGCCGAATACCTTGAATGGTCAGGCGGTCGCGACTGGAAAGACGATTTCCCCGAGTGGGAGCCGGTGCACAACAGGCTCTTTTCCAACGGTATTCTCGGCATTGAGAATGTCGGCGGTGATCTTGATGCGGTCACCGGAAAGCGCTGCACATTTGCCTTCTTTCCGTGGAACTGGGACCGCGGAGACGGCTGTATCATTCGTCTCGTCGCAATGATCGATCGCGGGCAACAGTATCGAATAGAGTCCGGCGAAGAGTTCTGATCGCCTGAAAAATCAGGACTGCCAGGCATCCTGGCGGTCTCTATTGCCGCGTCTGGGAGGAAGCGATGCACATGAAGCGTTTTGACGACGCACAGCCATACGAGGCGCCCAATCACAAGGGTGTGGTCGGCTTGCGCCTTCAGGGATTTGAAGATGGTGGTCCGGAAAATCAATGGATCGGCCTGAGCCAGTTTCTTCCAGGCGGTGGCGCTGGACCCGATTCAACGCCGTTCGAGAAAGTTTATGTCGTCCTGGAGGGTGAAATGACCGTCCTGGTCAATGATACCGAAACAGTCCTGAAAAAATACGACAGTTGCACGATCGCACCGAACGAAATTCGCTCAATCGAAAACCGCTCCAACCACGTCTGCACGATGCTCGTCGTCATTCCTTACCCGCCGGAGGCAAATTGATGGCCGATGTCTGGACCCATCCGCTCGAATTATTCGACATCAAGGGCAAGGTCGCCCTTGTAACCGGTGCAACTGGCGCCTTTGGCGCGGTTGCTGCGCATGCGCTTGCGGGCGCTGGCTGCGATCTCGTGCTGGCGGCAGGAAACAGTGATGCTCTCGAAAAGATCGCCGGAGAATGTCGCGCTAAGGGCGCCGCCGTCGAGACGGTCAACAAACGCCCTTCCAGCGCGGAAGTCTGCGCGGAAATGGTTGAGAATTGCGTCGCGCATCATGGCTCGCTGGATATCCTCGTTGTCGCATCCGGCATGAACAAGGTTGCGAAAATCAATGACCTGACCCCGGAAGACTTCTCGAACGTCATGGAAGCGAATGTGACCCAGTCCTGGCTGCTGGCGCGTGCTGCCACCTCGCAGATGATGACGCAACCGCAAGGTGGCAAGATCGTTCTGGTATCATCGGCCAGGGGCCTGCTGGGCCATCCCGCGGGATACACGGCCTATTGCGCGTCGAAGGCGGCCGTGGACGGCATCACCAAGGCCCTCGGCTGCGAACTGGGTGCCGACAACATCACGGTCAATGCAATTGCACCGACCGTTTTCCGATCTCCCCTCACGGCCTGGATGTTTGAAGACGACGAACTGGCAAAGGGTTTCCGCGACGGCTTTCTCGCCCGTGTCCCCAAAGGTCGCCTTGGCGAACCGGAGGACCTCATCGGTCCGCTCCTGTTCCTGTCTTCCAGGGCATCGGACTTTTACACCGGGCACATTCTCTATGCCGATGGCGGCTACACGGCGGGATAGGTGATGAAGGACACGAACAACATTGCCGTCCTTGGCGCCGGGCTCATGGGACATGGAATTGCGCTCACGTTCGCCCGTGCGGGTCACAGCGTTTTTGTCTACGACGCTTTTCCTGCCAGTCTCGACTCACTGCAGGAACGTGTGCGCGCCAGCTTGACGGCGCTTGGTTTGGAAGATCACGAAACCACCGAAGCCATCGCCCGCATCGCGCCCCGAACGGAGCTTGCCGAATGTGTAGCCGACGCGGACGTTGTCTTTGAGGCAGCCCCGGAAAAACCGGAACTGAAGCGCGCCTTGTTCGCCGATGTCGAGCGCTTTGCGTCTAAAGACTGCATTTTTGCATCCAATACATCGGTAATCCCGATCACAACGATCATGGCGGACCTCAAAGACCGCTCTCGGGCACTGGGAACCCACTGGTGGAACCCGCCGCACATGATCCCGCTGGTCGAGGTGATCCGGACCGAATGGACATCGGACGCAGCACTGACAGCAATGACGGATCTCCTGGCGTCGGTGGGCAAGACACCGGTCCGCGTCGAAAAGGACGTTGCCGGTTTCATCGGCAATCGTCTGCAGCATGCCATGTGGCGTGAGGCGATCAGCCTTGTTGAAAACGGTGTTTGCACTGCCGCTGACGTCGACACGGTCGTTAACACAAGCTTCGGAAGACGGCTATCGGTGCTCGGACCGATGGCAAATGCCGACCTGGTCGGCACTGATCTGACGCTCGATATCCACGAAAACGTTCTGGCCGATTTGGACAATCGGCCGAAACCTTCCCCTTATCTGCGCGATCTTGTGGAGGCAGGAAAGCTCGGAATGAAATCGGGTGAGGGTTTTCAGAGCTGGACGCCTGAGGAAGCGGACAACGTCCGTCAGCGCGTCGCGGTTCATTTGCGGAAGCTTGAAACCATCTTGAGTTGATGTGCCTCGCGACTTTGACCAGCGCATCTGGGAGGAAAGACGATGACGCTAATGGGAAATAAATTCGGTATTAACCGCCGCCACTTCATTGCCGGCGCCACGGCCGGTCTGGCAGCCCCTGCAATCCTGACAAGAACCAGGGCGTATGCCGCTGATCCGGTCATACGGATCGGTCACGTCAGCCCTCGCACAGGACCGTTGGCCGGCTTTGCGGAAGCGGATGAATTCGTTTTGGCCGGAATCGAAAAGGCGCTCGCTGGCGGCGTCGAAAACAACAACAAGTCGTACAAGATCGAGATCATTTCCAAAGACAGTCAGTCCAACCCGAACCGCGCTGCCGAGGTCGCGTCTGAACTGATCCTCAGTGATGAAGTCGACATTCTCGTCGGCGCGTCGACACCCGATACGACAAACCCGATATCGGATCAGGCCGAGCTCAACGAGGTTCCCTGCATCACGACGGACTGCCCCTGGCAGCCATACTTCTTTGGTCGGAACGGCGACCCCGCCCAGGGATTTGACTATACGTACCACTTCTTCTGGGGACTGGAAGACGTCATCAAGGCATTCCTCGCCCTCTGGGAAGAAGCAGGTGTTGCCCGCAAGGTTGGTGGACTGTTCCCCAATGATGCGGACGGCAACGCCTGGGGCGACGAACAGCGCGGTTTCCCGCCTGCCCTGATCGGCAGTGGTTTCGAGCTGACCGACCCGGGCCGGTACCAGCCACTGACAGACGATTTTTCCACTCAGATCTCCGCCTTCAAAGAGGCAGGCTGCGAGATTGTCACCGGCAATATGATCCCGCCCGACTTCGCGACTTTCTGGTCCCAATCCGCCCAGCAAGGGTTCCAGCCTAAGGTCGTTACAATCGGCAAGGCCCTGCTCTTTCCTTCCGTTATTGAATCTCTCGGCGAACGCGGCGAGGGTCTGACCTCCGAAATCTGGTGGACGCCCGATCATCCTTTCTCGTCTTCTTTGACGGGTGAATCCGCCCGGCAGCTGGCGGACGGATATGTCACGGCATCTGGCAGACCCTGGACCCAGCCGATCGGCTTCAAACATGCGCTCTTCGAGGTCACAACGGACGTCATCAGGCGCAGTGCTGATCTCGACGATCCGAATTCCATACTGGAAGCCATCCAGGCGACGGACCTGCCGACGGTCGTCGGTCACGTCAACTGGGGCTTAGGCCCGGTCAAGAATGTCTCCAAGACACCTCTGGTTGCCGGACAATGGCAGAAAGGCGCCAATGGAATGGAACTGGTCATTACGTCAAATCACAGTGCGCCCGAAATTCCCACCACGGGCAAGCTGAAACTGCTTTCGTAACGAACCTCCGGCGCGCGGCCTGTGGCCGTGCGCCTTTCCATCATTGTTCCAGTCAAGGGATCTTCATGGCGCCCGTTCTTGAATTGAGGGACCTGTCCAAGTCGTATGGCGCTATAACGGTGGCCGACAAGCTTGCCTGTCAGCTCGAACAGGGTGAAGCGCTTGGCGTGATCGGTCCCAACGGTGCCGGCAAGACATCCATGTTCAACCTGATCACAGGAACGGTCCGGGCGGATCACGGACAGATATTTTTCGACGGCGATGAAATCACCAGATTGTCCGCCGCCAGAAGGTGCCGGTCAGGCATCGCCCGCTCCTTTCAGATCCCGCAGCCATTCGCCGGGATGACCGTATTCGAAAACGTTCTGGTTGCTGCAACCCATGGTGCCAAGATGCCGGCCCAACAGGCCGACGAATATTGCCTTGAAATGCTGCAGCTCACCGGCCTGATCGACAAGGCGAACGATGTTTCAAGCTCTCTTACACTGCTTGGCCGCAAGAGACTGGAACTTGCGCGCGCACTTTGTGCAAAACCAAAACTGCTGCTGCTGGATGAAATCGCGGGCGGCCTGACGGAAAATGAGTGTCTCTCTCTGGTGGAGACCATCAACACAATCCGTGCCACCGGAATATCGATCATCTGGATCGAGCATATCGTTCACGCCCTTCTTTCGGTTGTCGACCGGCTGATGGTCATTGATTTCGGACGGAAAATCGCCGAGGGCGATCCGAAGGAAACAATGGCGAGCCGCGAAGTCCAGGAAATTTACATGGGGGTGGATGCCGATGCCTGAGGCACTTCTGTCCACCCATGGCCTCAACGCCCACTACGGCGATTTTCAGGCCTTGTTCGGTGTCGACATCAACATTCACGCTGGCGAGGTAATCGCGATCATCGGAGCAAACGGCGCAGGCAAAACAACCCTCATGCGCTCGATCACTGGATTGCTCGCCAACAGACCGGACATGGTCACCTACCGCAATACTCCCATCGGCGCGCTGCGGGCAGACCAGGTCGCCCGGACAGGCATCGCGATGGTGCCGGAGGGGCGTCAGTTGTTTCAATCGCTTTCCGTCGAGGAAAACCTGATTATCGGGGGCCAGATCGGACGCAAGGGTCCCTGGGAACTGGAAAACGTGTTCCGGCTCTTTCCGATCCTCAAGGAGCGCCGTGCCGTTCCCTCGACGGCACTATCGGGCGGCCAGCAGCAGATGGTTGCGATCGGCCGCGCGCTCATGTCGAACCCGGAGCTCATCCTCTTCGACGAAATCAGTCTGGGTCTTGCCCCGATCATCATCAAATCGATCTACGAGGTGCTGCCGGACATCATCGGCGAAGGCATGAGTGCCGTCATCGTGGAGCAGGACATTGCCAAGGCCCTGAGCGTTGCTGACAGGGTCTACTGCATGCAGGAGGGCCGGATATCGCTGGAAGGCCGCTCGGACGAACTGACCCGCGAACAGATCAGCGCCGCCTATTTCGGAGTCTGAAACATGAAAGAACAGCCCACCACGCCAGATTGGCAATCCAGGTTCCCGGGCCAGGTTCCTGCCATTTTCTCAAAAGGTCGCTGAAATGGAATGGATCAACGCAATCGTTCAAGGGGTCCTTCTTGGCGGTCTGTACGCGCTGTTCGCAGCAGGGCTGTCCCTGATTTTCGGTGTCATGCGCCTGGTCAATATCGCCCACGGCGATTTCATTGTCCTGGCTGCGTTCCTGGCCCTGTCGACCACCACTGCGCTCGGTGTTAACCCGCTTCTGACGCTTGTCATTGTTGTGCCGGTCATGGCGGTCATCGGATATGTTCTGCAACGCGGAGTCCTCAACCAGACCCTGGGCGATGACATTCTGCCGCCACTGCTGGTGACTTTCGGCCTGTCCGTGATCATTCAGAACGGACTACTCGAAATCTACAGCGCTGACCCTCAAAAAATGAACGCAGGCGCAATTGAAACCGCCAGCCTTGCGCTTCCGGGGAACCTGAACGTCGGAGTACTGCCCCTTGTCATGTTTGGCGTGTCGGTCGCGGTGATTGCGGGTCTGCAGTGGGTCTTTTATCGCTCAGCGCTCGGACGGGCCTTCCGTGCCGTCTCCGACAAGCAGGACATCGCTCAGCTGATGGGATTGAACAAGGCTCACGTTTTTGGTCTTGCCATGGCGCTTTCGCTCGCGGTTGTCGGCATTGCCGGTGTCTTTCTCGGCATTCGCACCAGTTTCGATCCTTCGATCGGGCCAGGCCGTCTGATCTTTGGCTTTGAAGCGGTCATCATCGGCGGTCTCGGCAACCTTTGGGGCACCATGATCGGTGGCATCATCCTTGGTGTCAGCCAGAATATCGGCGCCCAGATCAACCCGGGTTGGCAACTCCTCGCCGGCCATATCGCCTTCCTGATCGTACTCGCGGTGAAACCGCGCGGCCTGTTTCCACGGATCGACTGATGACCTCAGCAAATTACACGATATCGAGATCATCTCCCGCAAGCCGCTTCGCAGCGGGGGTAGGCATTCTGGTGCTGGCCGCGCTGATTGCGGCTCCCTGGTGGGCCGGTCGGGCGGATATGCGCCTGTTGAGCGAGATCTTTCTCTACCTGTCCCTCGCCTGCCTTTGGAACCTGCTCGCGGGATACGCCGGGCTCGTTTCGGTCGGACAGCAGGCGTTTGTGGGTTTCGGTGGCTATATGCTCTTCGCGCTGGCGATGTTCGCCGGACTGTCTCCGCTCGTTGCAATCCCGATCGCGGGTCTGCTCGGCGCGCTTGTTGCCATTCCCGTCGCGGTCCTGATATTCCGATTGCGCGGCGCTTATTTCGCGATCGGCACCTGGGTGATTGCGGAGGTATTTCGGTTGAGTTTCGCGCAGGTTTCCGCCCTTGGTGGAGGATCCGGCACAAGCCTTCCAGTGGCGATCGTCCGCTCCATGGCATCCAGCCGCTCCATGCGCGAAGCAACGACCTACTGGTTGGCGCTGGGCATGGCCGCAATCGTGATCGCCGTCATCTACCTGCTCCTGCGTTCCCGCAACGGCCTGGCTCTGACCGCCATCCGGGACAGCGAGGTCGCTTCAAACAGCTTCGGCATCGACATCTGGCGTCACAAGTTTTTTGTTTACGTCATCGCCGCCGGTCTGACAGCTTCGACGGGAGCGCTGATTTTTCTGCAGAAACTGCGCATCTCGCCCGACGCCGCGTTCAGCGTAAATGACTGGACGGCGTTCGTAATTTTCATAGTCGTCATCGGCGGCATCGGCACGCTCGAAGGTCCGATTATCGGCGTTATCGTGTTTTTTCTCCTCCGCGAGACGCTTGCAGACCTGGGCACCACCTATCTCCTGATCCTGGGACTGGTTGCCATTGTTGTCATGCTGAAGGCACCAAGAGGCATTTGGGGCTTCGTCAAGGACAGGACCGGCATTGAATTGTTCCCGCTCTCACGTCGAGTTGTTGAAGAAAAATCGGACAGTTAGGAAGCGAAGATGGCCCGCAAACGGAAAAAGACAATCATCACCTGCGCCATCACCGGCGCCATCCACACACCGACAATGTCGGAAGCGCTTCCCTTTACCGCGGAAGACATCGCCGATCAGGCAATCGCGGCGGCCCAGGCCGGTGCCTCCATCCTGCATTTGCATGCGCGCAATCCCGAAAACGGATCAGTCTCAATCGCACCGGATCACTTCAAGGCGTTCCTGCCGGTGATCAAGCAGGCAACGGACGCGGTAGTGAATGTCTCGACCGGCGGCAGCCTGGTGAACACCATGGAAGAGCGGATCGCACCTGCCAAATGGGCATCACCTGAAATGTGTTCGCTCAACATGGGGTCGATGAATTTCTCGTTCCATCCGATCGCGGACAGGATCAAGGAATTCAGATACGACTGGGAAGAAACCTATATCCGCAACTCCGAGGGCTACATCTTCAGGAACACGTTCGCGGACATCCGCTACGTCGCCAACGAACTTGGCGGAACGCATGGCGTGAAATTCGAACATGAGTGTTACGACGTTGGACATCTCTACAATCTGAAATTCTGTATGGATGCCGGACTGTTCAAGGCACCGGTCTTCATTCAGTTCATATTTGGCATTCTGGGAGGTATCGGACCTGACATCGAAAATCTCATCTTCATGAAGCGCACGGCAGACCGGTTGTTCGGTGACGACTATCAATGGTCCGTTCTTGGTGCGGGTGGTGCGCAGATGCCCTTCGCGACCACCGCGAGCCAGATGGGTGGCAACTTGCGGGTAGGCCTGGAAGACAGTCTCATGATCGCACGAGGCCAACTGGCCAAGTCCAATGCCGAGCAGGTCACAAAGATCAGGCGCATCGTGGAAGATCTTGGCTGCGAAGTCGCGACCCCGGACGAGGCACGAGAGATGCTGGATCTGAAAGGCGGAGACCGCGTCGCGTTTTGATATCGCAGCGGAAGGAGAAAAAGCAAATGCCGGAGATCGAACCAAAGGAACGGTATCTCAAGGACCTTGAAGGCATGCACTTATGGCATGCCCCGATGTCGAGCTGCTCACAGAGGGTCCGCATCGTGCTCGCGGAGACGGGCAAGGACTACACCAGCCATCTGATCGACCTGGCCGGAGACGAGCATGCGTCACCCGAATACCAGGCGATACACCCAAAGGGACTGGTCCCGGCCTTTGTCGACGACGGGCGGCTCTTCATCGAGAGCGTCGACATCATCCAGAGGATCGCCCAGCCCGGCTCCGATCTTGCCAATTCCACTTCGCAGGACCTTTTGCAGTTGGCCGACAAGGCCCAGGTCGATCTGAAACTGCTGACGTTTGAATTTCTGTTCAAGGGCGTTGAACGCAGTTCGAAGGAAAGTTTCGATGCCTTCCAGGAAAACCATCAGAATGAGTGGCTCAAGCAGTTTCGCCGGGACTACAAGGCAGGATTCGAAACATCCCGCATCGATGCAGCGGTGACGCGGACCGACGAAGCTTTCAGGATACTGGACGATCGGCTCTCGGATGGCAGGCCGTTTCTGGCAGGTGACACTTTTTCATTGGCCGACGTCGCCTGGATGCCGAATGTCCACCGGTTCAGCCTCATGGACTGGCCCTTCGAGCAGGTACCGAATTTACAATCATGGTTTCGCAGGGTTGCCGGCCGTCCGAGCTACAAAAAAGCGCTCCTCGACTGGCAGAATGAAAAAGTGGCCGGAGCATTTGCGGAATACTCGGGCGAGCGCCGGATCAACGGAACAGACATCCGGGCATTTGGCAGCTTGAGCGACTGATGACGGCCGCTCAAGCCTTGATATGGCTATGGCAAATCGAGTGGAAAACCTAGGCCGCCAATGCCTGACGCGCCCGGGAAAGACGACTTTTCACGGTCCCGACAGCGACACCCATCTGGTTTGCGATCTGATCATGGGACAGGCCGGAGAACACGCACAGCTCTAGAACATCCCGTTCCTCAGGTCTAAGACCCTCGATGCTCCTGGCGACATCGCCCAGTTCGACATATTTTTCCTGTGCCGGTGCAAACGAGGCTTGCTCGTACCACTCCTCTATCGGGACGTGATGTCCCCGGCGTTCTGTCTTTCGGTATTCGTCGAGTTGCGCATTGCGGACTATGGCAAACAGCCAGCTCCGCAACTTTGTGCCGTGAACAAATTGGTGCCGGTTGCGCAATGCGCGTTCAAGCGCCGTTTGCATCAGGTCGTCGGCACCTTCCGTCGTGCCGGCAATCGATCGTGCGAACCGCCAAAGATGTGGAATTTCCGACTGCAGGTCCTGTGTGAAACTGTTTTCCATCCGGGTCATCTCGCCCTCCCTTGAGGCTGCTTGGGTGACCCGCATGTAATGTTTACTGTCAAACTATTTTATGGGCCTCAAAGCAAGTTCATCACGAGTTGATAGTCAGTAGAAAAAACCACGATCACATAAGTGTTTACAGGTTTGTTACTTGAAGTGAACAAGAAAAATCCAAAATTTCTAACACCCGGTTTTGACTGAAGAAAATTTGCAATCGCAGGCCCCGCCGCATTCCCCGGGCAGCACACTTCAACGAATTCACCCAATTCAGTTATCGAAAATCTGCTCATCAAGTGAAATGTGAAGAGTGACATAGATCACATAAATAAAAAATTGGATATTTCTGTAAAAAAATCAGAAATTCTACGTCCCTAGTGAGATTATATAATAAAGCATCCACTTTTTTTAAAAAATTCGGAACCTATTACGATCCAGCACGTTCTTATGTTGTAAGCGCAATGCAGGCACCGGGTATACGGAAAGGCATCGCGATTACCGAATTCAATTCAAACAGGAGTTTAACCATGCGCACTCAAAAGAAACTGATCACTTCCCTTCTGGCCGCAGTCTTTGTTTCCGGCGCTTTTGTCGGTGCGGCGAACGCGATTGATCTCGGCGGTATTTACGGCGACTCCAATGGTGATGAGCCGGTGTTTTTCACCAACAGCCAGCGCAGCGTCAACAGCAGCCAGCTTCGCGCACCATCCAGAAAAGGCAATCGCGCTGATGCAGGTGTTTTCGCAGACTATGCAGACCAGGCCTATGGCGACTTGAACGGCAACACGCCGGTTTCCGTCCGCCGTTTGCAGGCTGACAATGCACGGGCTCTTAGCGCACGTAACTAGGTCGATCGTATGAGGACAAGAAAAGGATCCTCTGACAGAGGCAGCATTTAAGGCCGCCGAGCAAACAGGAAAGTTCCTCGCTGGAGGGATTGTTCACAAGAAAGGGCCACGCTATCTGCGTGGCCTTTCTGTTTTCATAAATGCAATCTGCGACTTACCAACGGATTTGACCCAAAACAAAATCAGGTAACGAGCCGGAGCGGTCTCCTGGCTTCCCCGTCGCCATGAGGAACACGATTGCACACGGCATGGCGAAAACATTTCGCTCTCCTCCGGATTTTTCTTTTTCAGCGCTCTGTGGCATCGGATAAGCTTGACGGTGTACCAAATTTCCTGCCGTCCGCTTCTTACAACTGGACAAAGCAAACCAAACCAATTCAACTCCCCACTTGAGTTCACTTCCTGCTGAACCCGGTTTGTTTGAATGTTGCAATTGACTTGAAGGACACGAGTATCATGGATGCGACCCCGTTTGATTACTCCGATTACCAACCTAAAGGCGACAAGCAAAACTCTGATTTTTTTGAGGAGTATTTGCCGAAGATTTATGCGCGCCGGAAAGAATCAGGCGTGAATGACCTTGTCGGCCAGATGAAGGCGGTCGTCATTCAGGTCGAGGCGGGAGACGGCGTTGCGACGATGGCTGAACTGCACCGGATGACGCCGAACCGCTATCATTCCAGCTATGTCTCCGGCACGCATAAATTCCATTTACTGCACAACCGGCCCGAGTTTCCGGCGGTCATTCTGATGGAACCGCTTTCCGACGCTTATGAAGATTATATCAAGCGTCTCAACGTGCTTTATCCATCATCGCGGACCAAGCCCAACACGCGTTACGTCGGTGAAGTGTTCCATTGTCCGGATACCGCAACACTCTGCAAAACCCTGGAAGCCCAGAGCATCCGCTTCGAGTATCCCGGCGAAACTGAAAATGATTTTTATACTTCAAAGGGTGTTCTGTTCTCCCTGCCCTCGGACTTCACTGGCAACCGGATCGGCTACAGCAATTGCGATTTCAACGATCCTGAAAGCATGGGGCTGGGTGAGCGGCTTGAACTGACCGACGAAGAAAAGGCATCCCTTCAGGAAGGCATCTCGTTCGCCGAGGAACACGGACTGAACAAACTGATGCTCGGCTACGACCACATGGCAACACGTATACTTGCCGGCGAACGCGAAGACGCGATCCTGGAGTTCCAGACAATGGTTCCGTATTACTTCTGGGGCGCTTACAACATTTCCGACATGAACTCATCAACCAACGTGAACCGCTGCCCGATCGTGAGCGACGACAAGCAGTCTCCGGCCAAGGTGTTCACTGCCAACAACACTCCTTCTTTCGTCAATTCCTTCGAAAACCTGCCAATGCCGACGGAAAATTTTGTCCGAAATTTCGGCCGCAGAATGCATCACATGGCAGTTGAAATCCTGGATGGCGACCACCCGTCGAACCAGAAAAACGTCGACTACGTCGTTGGCATCCTTGGCCAGCAAGGTGTTCCATTCCTTGCGCATGTGGTTGGCGAATGCAAAGATTCACCCGATCTGAAGCAGATCTTCTCCAAGCACTCGCCACATACGCTGCTGATCACCGAATACATTGAACGCTGCAAGGCCTTTGACGGATTTTTCACCAAGTCGAATGTAGCTGCACTGACCGCTGCCGCTGGCAGGGACGAGCGCTACCAGCACGGTCACGTCTTTGACTGACAAAGCTGCAGTTCGCGAGGCCGGCTGCCACGTCAGCCGGTCAGTTGAGGTCTTTCAACAGCCTGCCGTGTTTGCGGGTCTGCTGAATGACATCGCCGAAAGTCCGGAAGCCGCGGGACGACAGGATCGGCAGCATTTTGCAAAGTGCTTCGGCGGTCGCCTGGGCATCACCGAGTGCGGTGTGCCGGAGATCAGGTGCAATTGTAACATCGAGACGTTTGCATACGGCATCCAGCGAGTGTTCTTCCGTGTCGCCGAACAGCACGGCGGACAGGAGAACCGTATCCAGCATGGGATGATCCCAGTTTAGTCCGCATATCCTGCCGTGACGTTTCAGGAACGCCATATCGAACGGCGCATTGTGTGCAACCATCACACAGTCACGGGCAAACCCGTGAAATTTTGTCACGGCGGTGCCGGCGTCGGGCGCATCGGCGACCATGGCGTCCGTTATGCGATGAACTTTCGTGGATGCAGGCGGTATGCTCCGTCCGGGATTGACGAGTTGATCCACCTTCTCCCCAGGAACGATCCTGCCTTTGACGACACGAACAGCTCCAATCTGGACGATTTCGTCCTTGTTGGGCATCAGGCCAGTGGTTTCCGTGTCGAACACGACAAAATTCAACTCCTGCAACGGCCTGTCTTCAATTGCATGCTCCGTTTCGTGCTCGGTAAGGTCGAAATCGTAAATCAGCGGACGCTCCGCATCCGGTGAAATCCTTGCCTTTGCCCCATCCACCAGGATCATGTAGCCGGGCACCTGTTTGAGCTTCTTCAGGCGGACCTCAAATCGCAGATTTCCCTGGCTGCATTTGACCTGGGCAAGAGCCTCGGTGCGGCCTTCCGACAGTTTTTCCTGAGCGGAACTCAATTCGGTTTCGTCAAAATAGTCGAAGACGGATGCACTGAGGCGCGGGACATGCACCTGACCCAGAACATCTGCCGCCTGCCCGTCATAGAGCATGATCCTGTGGTTGGGACTGACCAGAATGATTGCAACCGGAATCTCGGTCAAAAGCATGGCAAGATGCGCTTTTTCAGCCATCAGACGCGCTGTCTGAATAGCAACCTCATCATCGGTTTCGGCCGATGCCCTGGAAAGTTTCCCCGTCACGGCCTGGATCGCAGGTCCCAGGTCGCCAAGAAAACGGGACCCGTGCAAATCGACCAGCGCATCGACACCGGCATGCGCACGCGTTCTGATCGAGGCAGCAAGACGATCGATCGGCTTGGCGACATTTTCGTCGAAAAGCAGCCAGATCGTGGTCGTCACGGCCAGGATGGCAAACACCGAGAGGAAACCCGAAATCAGAAAGGCGGACGTGGCCCCACCTTGGTCCAGCCGGTTGAATGCGAAATAGTGCGACAGGCCGACCATGACCGAGCAAACCGCCGCAGAACCAAAGAACAGCAGAAAGGTGCGCAAGCGCAGGCTGAACGACGTCAACATCATTCCCCTCCGCAGATTGTTGAAACGATCGGATCGTCGGCAGGTACATGGATCCAGTCAGCCCCGGAAACAACACCGCCTTCTTCGAAAGAAATCGCATCGCTCAGTGCGGCGCGCCGATTGCGAGTGCAGTCGGCAAGAACGGCAAGTTTGTTCACCGGCGCCCATCGACCGAAGAAATAGGTATCGGCAATCCTTTCATCCGGCCGCTCCGGATGGGTACGAATGGTTTCGACATCGATGGCGACAAACCGCTCTACAAAAGGCTGGATATAGGTCCAGGGTCTGTAGACGGCCCTGCTTTCAATCGTCTGCGCAATGACGAAGCCTTCCGGCAGGGTTTCTTTGGTTCGGGAAAACCATCCATATTCATTTGCGACAGTGGTCACGATCATCGCTATCCCGGCCGCCACTGGCGCAAACCAGCGCGGCAAACGTCCGCCGAGCACCCTGTTCACCAGCATGACGACACCAGCGGCCGCGATACCGGCCACAAAGGCTGCAATCAACTCGACAAACATGTTCTTCCTCCCGTGCGAAACTCCGGTCTTCCTGCCACCGGTTCGCTTCTGAAAATTTTCTAACCCAGCATACCGCGCCCGTGTCCGATGGAAGACTGCATTGTCTTGACCACGACAAATGCGTCCCGCAAATGACTTCGTTCAAAATCGGACAAGGTCGAAGGCTGAAGGAAGTTGTCGGGTTTCTGTCCCTGCTTGATCAGCCCTGCCTGATGAAGCAACCGCGTTTCGGCAATCAGATCATAGGCATCCAGCAGATCGCTGCCGCCTGATTGGCTGAGCCGGCCGCTTGCCCTCGCTTCCAGCAAACGCGCCTTGGTGTTCACCGCGCTGATCTGACCTTGCAACGCATGTATCCGGGCAAGGTCGACAATCGGTACGACGCCATTGAGCTTTGTGTCGAGCGTATTCTTGTGCTCTCCGGACCGGATCGTCGCCAGCCCCCTCAGCAGGTTCAGTGGTGGATGATGTTTCAGCGAGTTGCTGACCATATGCGCCACGAAAATGGAATTCGAAGCCGCCGCCTGGAGCGTGTCTTCCTGCAGGTTTTCAAAGAGCCCCTTGCGGCCCCCGATGGGACGCAGATCAAACATCACCGAGCTCAGCATCTGTGCCTCTGGGTCCGGCGTCTGGATCCAGCCCTCGAAGTAACTCTTCCAGACATTCACCGGTTGGCACCAGCGCGGATTTGTCGCCATCATGTCCCCCGGGCAATAGACGTAACCGCAGGTATTCAGGCCATCGCAGACGAACGTCGCCAGATCCGCAAAGTACCCGACCCGGTCGTTCTCGCTCACCGTATCGTCGAGGAACAGGCAATTGTCCTGATCGCTCACACCCGTCTGTTCCTGGCGTCCCTGGGAGCCGCAAGCCAGCCAGAGATAGGGAACTGGCGGCGGACCGAGCTTGATTTCCGCCAATGCCAAAAGGCGGCGGGTTGCGGTATCGGCAATATCGGTGATCAGCCGCGTGACCACCTCATGTGGGCTGCCAGCGGCAACAAGCTGGAGCAGTAGTTGTGGAATATGGGCTGTGACCCCAGCCATGTCTTCAGGCGTCGCGGCACGGGTAACCTGACCAACCATGTCCGCGGAACTGATTGCCTGAAAACGGGTCAGATCTGTCTGCGTCACCATTCCGACGAGCTTGTCTCCTTCAACAATCGGCACATGTCCGATCCAGCGTTCCATCATCAGGTGCAGGATATCGGTTCCGATCGCCGATGGCGGCAACGTGACCGGTGTGCTCGTCATGACCTCCGACACGGCAGTATCTCCCCGGCGTCCTTCCGCAAGGATCTTGCCAGCCAGGTCCCGGTTGGTCACGATCCCGAGCAGTTTTTCCGCATGATCTGTCACACATAGCGAAGAAATATGCCGGTCTCGCATGACCCGCGCGGCTTCCTGCACCGACGTATCGGCCTGACAGGTAATCGGATTTCGCGCCATCAGCGTTTCAGCCAGGCTGGTGGCAAGGTCTCGGCCCCGTGTATTTGATTTGCGTGAACGGTCGAAGAAGCGTGCAAATACCTTGTGATCGTCGAGAAGTTTTCGGAAGTCAGCAGGAGGAAGGACAAGCAGAAGTGTGTGCTCGTCCGCCTGCGCTGACGTAACGGCCGTTCCGTCCTTCAGCAATCCCCGTTCCCCGAACGTGTTTCTCAGAACCAGATGACTGACGACAACATTGTTTTCGTCCCTGACCTTGACCGCCCCTTCATAGATGACGAAGAGACCGGGAAGGGCCTCGCCAAATTTGTAGATCTGGTCGTCAGGCCTGGCCTTGAGAACCTTGAAACGGCTGGCAAGTGTTTCCTGCACCTCATGCGACAGGGCATCGTAAGGGTGCAGGGTTTTCAGAAATCGCAATATCTGCTCGACACTCAGCAACATCAGGGGAACCTCGGCAGGAACGGAAATGTCCTGCCCGGCAACAAACCGGGCAGGACGCGATCATGGGCATGTCGGGCAACTGCAAACAGCCGCCCGCGCTCGCAATCAGTGATCCTGCGCGACACCGGCGCCGCGGGGAACACGGACACTTTCAACCAGGTCCTTGATCGCCTGCGGCGTTTCCTTGGTCATGCCTGTGACCACGTAGGCGACAAGGAAGTTGACCGCTGCGCCGATCGCGCCAAACGACGTGGACTTGATTGGGCCAAGCAACGGATCGGCATCGGTAAAGCTGTTGGTTCCGGGAATGAAGAACCAACCCTTGTGCAGGAAGATGTAGACCAGGGTCACGACCAGGCCTGCCAACATCCCGGAAACTGCACCGATGTTGTTGATACGGGTCGAGAAGATCCCCATCATCAGTGCCGGGAAGATCGAGGCGGCTGCCAGACCGAAGGCAAGTGCCACGGTTTGTGCTGCAAATCCTGGCGGATTGAGTCCCAGGTAGGTCGCAACGACAATGGCAACCGCCATGGCAATCCGTGCAGACAGCAACTCTCCTTTTTCCGAAATCTTCGGATTGTAGGCCCCCTTGATCAGGTCGTGACTTACGGCAGATGAAATTGCAAGCAACAGACCGGCCGCAGTCGAAAGTGCTGCCGCAAGACCGCCGGCTGCCACCAGACCGATCACCCAGCTCGGCAGGTTCGCGATCTCCGGGTTGGCAAGAACGAGAATGTCGCGGTTGAACTTTGTCAGCTCATTGCCCTTCCATCCCTTTTCCTCCGCAAGGGTCTGCATCTCTGCATTCTTGTCGTTGTAATACTGGATCTTGCCGTCGCCGTTCTTGTCTTCCCAATCGAGAAGCCCCGTCTTCTGCCAGGTGTCCATCCAGTCGTATTTCGGGTCGTCTGCAATGGCCTCAACGGAAACAGCTCCGCCATTGATACCACCGTTCGGCCACATCATTTCAGTGATGTTGAGACGTGCCATCGCACCAACTGCCGGAGCCGTCAGGTAAAGCAACGCAATGAATACCAGCGCCCATCCGGCAGACCAGCGTGCATCCGAGACTTTTGGTACCGTGAAGAAACGCATGATCACGTGCGGCAGGCCCGCGGTCCCGATCATCAGCGACAGCGTGAACAGCACCATGTTGAGAGTGTTGGAATGGTGGGCAGTATAGGAATTGAAGCCGAGTTCCGTCACCACCTGGTCCAGTTTGGTCAGCAGCGGCACGCCGCTGGCAACGTCATCGCCGAACAATCCGAGACCCGGGATCGGGTTGCCAGTGAGCTGAAGGGAGATGAAGATTGCTGGAATTGTGTAGGCGGTAATGAGCACCACATACTGAGCCACCTGGGTATAGGTCACCCCCTTCATGCCACCAAAGACGGCATAGGCAAAAACCACGCAGGCACCGATCAGGAGACCGGTCGTGTTGTCGACTTCCAGGAAGCGGCCGAAGGCAACCCCGACACCTGTCATCTGGCCGATAACGTAGGTGGTCGAGGCAACGATCAGACAGATAACGGCGACGATCCGGGCCGTCTGGCTGTAGAAACGGTCGCCGATGAATTCGGATACCGTGAATTTGCCGAACTTGCGCAGATATGGCGCAAGCAGAAGTGCCAGAAGTACATAACCACCGGTCCAGCCCATGAGGAAGGAACTGTTGTCGTATCCGGTGAAGGCGATCAGTCCGGCCATGGAGATAAAGGACGCGGCCGACATCCAGTCGGCTGCCGTTGCCATCCCGTTGGTGACAGGATGCACACCCCGCCCGGCAGCATAGAATTCCGAAGTCGAGCCCGCCCGGGCCCATATCGCGATGCCGATGTAGAGCGCGAAGGAGCTACCCACAAACAGCAGATTGATAGTAAACTGATCCATCTGTTCAAATGCCCCTATTCTTCGTCCACGCCGTGTTCACGGTCGACTTTGTTCATCCGGAATGCGTAAAAGAAGATGATCGCCAGAAACACCAGGATCGAGCCCTGTTGCGCAAACCAGAAGCCGAGATCGGTACCGCCGACGGCGATTCCGCTCAGGAGCGGGCGCAGCAGGATGCCGAACCCGAAAGAAACCAGCGCCCAGATCACGAGGCTGATCGAGATGATCCGCATGTTGGCGGACCAATACCCGTTGTTGGATGAATTCTCGGACATGGCATCTCCTCCACTTCGTCCCGTCGTCTTCCGGAAACCGTCTCGCATAGCGGCTCCGTTTTTCTGAACAGCTCTCCCGGTGACCGCAATGACCGAAGCAACATGTGTTCGTTGCAACGCACAAATCGAGCGGCCTGTTTGATAACGGGAGGCTGAACGCTAAAAGGGTCAATTCAGAAAGGACGAAGCCGGAGAATGGCCGCGATGATACGACAGACACTGATGAATCCGGCGACACATGGCACGACTTCCCCCTTGCCCCAAACCCTTGCCCTGCCCGCCTCACTCGGGATTCACAAAGGTTTCGGGACATACTTTCAGACCAAACTGAAAATTGACCAGAACTAAGGTCGGGACCCTACCAGCGGCAAAATCGGATTCAACACTACTTACGAATTACGATACTTAGGTATAATCATACGTAGCCATACTATTATCTCAACGGATTAATACTTAGGTATATCAATAAAATCGGCAGAATTCCGCGAATTTTGAGAATATCTCTCCCATTTGCTTGGTCAATTAGGCACATGATCCCCAATCAGGCGGAAACAGGACACAGCAGATGCAGTATCCCTATTCTACCAAGTGATAATGCAGCGCAGCATTCTGGGTCAGGCGACAGCCCGCGAATCCATCGACACGGTTGATCTCAACGGCAATACGCTGGTTGAGTCACTGTGCTTCCCACTGGCCGAGTAACTTCACTCGGCAACCTTCTTTCCACCTTCGAGAAACAGTAGACGAACAACGCACGCGCTTGTGAACGGGGAGGCAATTGAATTTGGAACCACCGATAAGGTTCTGGAGATACTTGCCTGTATAGTGTGCCGGATGTGCGTATTGATGCGCGAAGTTGACCGGGTTTTAGGTGTTATGCGTACTTCATTCATTACTTTTTTGATTATCATCGGAAGCTTTGTGGCCGTTGCGAACCTTTACCCGATACTCTTCACCCGGGAATTGCCGGTCGGGAAATTCGCCCGTCTCGATACCCCCCGCGAAGTTCCGGACTTCGAGTTCTCGGATGCGGAAGGGCAAACATTCAATTTGGCGGATTTTCGGGGCCAGTATCTGTTCGTCAATGTATGGGCCACCTGGTGCGAACCATGCCGCGAGGAAATGCCCGCTCTTGATCAACTGGCGCGCGATCTGACCGGTCAGAATATCCGCATCCTGCCGATCTCCATTGATGTCACTGGCGCCGGTACGGTTGAACGCTTTTACAAGCGATACGAGTTGCGTGATCTTCCTGTCTATATCGATCCATCCCAGGGTGTCATGCGTTCACTGAACGTGTTCGGCATTCCAACGACTGTCCTGATCGATCCCGATGGCCGTGAAATCGGCCGAATGCCCGGTCCCGCGCAATGGGATCGGGAGGAGAGCATTCAGCATTTGCGGGAGATCATGATCTAGCAGGACGCCCTGCAGTGGTTCATCGCAAAGAACAGTCACGGATTTGGCTGCCATTTCAGTCCGGCAATTGAATTTTCAGAACACCGCCGTGGGGGATGGAATTGGCCCTTGGAGCAACGCGTGTCCGCAAATTCCGGATCGACGGTCCGGTGCGCAGTTTTCCAAAGGACACAGCACAGTGCGGCGTTTAAGGATCGCCTGAAGTTTCCTGAACACCGGGCGGTACGGGTCTGGAAAGGCTTCGTTTAAAAGCCTTCACGACAACGTGTCCCTAACACGTATGTGTGTGCCTTGACATATAACGCTGGGTTAACTGAAGGTTAAACCAAGGGCAGAAAATTGGGCAATATTAAAAACTACCGCTAAAGCGGGATAATTGATTTTTGGAGTGTGCACATGACAGGACTACTTAAAGCCGCAGCGGTCGTTGCGGTTTTCGCGGTTGTCGCGCCCGCGAATGCGGCCCCGCTGCCTCCGCTGAATGGCAGTTACGCTGGCTCTTATGAGACCGAGAGCGTTAACACCGGTTCCAATCTTCATACTTTCTGGCTACCGAACTTGCTCCATGGCGCAAGCAGCTATTGGCAATTCGATACCGCAGGTGGGTCATTCGACTACGACGGTTCAACTGCCAAACTGACCGGCACGATCGTCAACAACACGGATTCCACGAAAAAATTCGGCGTCGATGTCAACCTGAACTTCACCCAAAAAGGCGGCCGCACAGCAAAATGCGAATTGGGTGGTGCATGTTCATCGCTCCAGTATGCCAATCAGGAAAACTTCTTCGAATATTTCAGCTATGGCAGCGCCACGCTGACCGGCCTCGGTATGCTGACAGGCTTGCTGCTTGATCTTACCGAGGCCCCGGCCGATGGAAAATACCCGCCACAACTCGGGTATGGTGCAAACAACAAGAACATTGACGAGTTCGGCCTGTCCACGTGGTTCTTCTGGAACACGACCGGCACGAATGCGGCATTGAAAAACGCAAGTGGCCAGGGAGATATCAACATCGAACTGACCCCGGTCCCTGTGCCTGCAGCCTTGCCGCTGCTTGCGGGAGGTCTCGGCCTGATGACCTTCATGGGATGGCGCAGAAGAAAGTTGCAGAGCTGATCTGATCAGCCTTGAGACCGGCCACCATTGTTTAACGGCCCTTCGGGGCCGTTTTTCGTTGCGACCTGATCACTGCTGTTTGCTGCATCCCCTGTCACCGTGGAAGAATGCTCTCCAACTTGTTGCGAGTTGCTTTCCGGTCGCTCCCGGACCACTACCGTCTCGGACAGGCTGGTGATTGCTTCGGCTGCGGTGCTTGCTCCGTTTCGCACAAGGTCCTCTTCAATCTGCTGGTGAGCGTCTCGCATTTGAGCGCATGTCTCTGAGTGGAGCATTCGGTCGAGGGCCTCATTCAGGCCGAAATCCGCCGAATGTCGAACAAGGCATCCAAGTCCCCGCGCCTCTGCATACCGCGCCCTCAGGATCTGGCGGTCCTGCTGGGCATGTTCGTTTGGCACCCAGACCGTCGGCAATCCTGCGGCAATATTTTCCGCGAAAGTATTGTATCCGGCGGCGGCGATCGCGAAATCGAAAGCGCGCAGGAATTTGCCGAACGGATAATCCGTGAGCCGGGTGACCCCGGCCGGCAGGTCAACCTGTGTATCGGCGATCCGCCACTGTGCGACAGCGGTCCCGACACCGTGGCGGCCATGCAGATAGGCAAGAGCGCGGGCTGTCATCCTGCCGGTATCGATATTGTTTCCCGATCCGAGCGCGACCAGAACGTTGGTCTGATCAGGATCCAGACCGATTTCATCACACGCGGCTTCACGCTCCAGCAACTCATGTGCGTCAAGCAGCCGTACTGGCGGCACTTGAAGCGCCTGCTCGCGCCGGGCCACCGTCGGGCCATCGTCCCGTGCCCAGGCATGTTCTCCAGGCTCGAGGATCAGGTCGAAGGCAGATCCGCGTTCCAGTGCGTCCAGATCGCGATCCGGACCCCAGAGCGCTCGCCGGATCCAAACGCGCGCCACACCCGGGCACGAATCCAAAGCCTTCATAAGTCCTGAAAATGGAACGTTGCCGTCAAAGATCACAACACGCGGGTCATAGAACTCGATCGCGGTCGTTAGCGCTTCCGCCAAAGCCGCGTTCCAGTGTTCTTTCCGCTCGCCATAGGCAGCATGGTAAGGCAGATATTCAGCAACGTATCCGTAGTCACCCACGACATCCACCGCTTGCGAGTGGCTGACAAACACCGGTGTCAGACGCGCAGGCATCCTGCGTGCGACAGCAAGTTGCCGTGTCAAATGACCAAGTCCGACGCCGTTTGTCGAAAAGAACAGCGCTCGGCCCCCGGGCATTGCGTGAACGGAGGGCGTGTAGGGATTGGGCCGCGGTGCGCCGATCAGATGCTGCACACGTTCAACCGCAGATCGGGGAGAATAAACCTCGGCGACCAGATCCTTGCCACTGTTGCGCAGGTCAGCTGCAAGATCGGGATTTTCATGAAACTCGAGCGCGCGCTGGGCCAGTTCTGAAGATCGCCCGTAGATTGCAGAACCTGCGAAGACGGCTCTGTACTCCGGTTCCAGAAATGGCACGACGCGATTACCGAGCGCCATCATGGCTTCGACCGGACAGGGATCATCGGCGGCGAGATCGGCATTCGCCAGGATGTCTAGTCTGGCGAGAAAATTCGTAAGATCGATCTGGTCATCAGGCCAAACCTCCATGGGAGCGGACTGCGGCCAGACAGGACGCTCTGCATTCGGTGCTGCGCGCAACCGCCACATGACCTTCGAGACGCGAAACGCTCGTGCGCCGTCTCTCACTGATACCGGCCGGGCCCCTGGTCTTGAGCGAGCAATACGGGCCATTCCGACAACTGGCCGCGCCCGTTCTATCGCGTCACGGGAACCAGGTGGACAATCGGGAACCACAGGGTTCCAGTCCCTTTCGGTCGCTGGCCAATGGGGCACAAGCGCAGACAGCGCATCGCGGCTGAGCCTTGAGTTCGGCGCCCAGACCACCGATCCGCCAAGTGCCTCGCGAGCATTTTCGGCGACACATTCACGTTCTTGCGCAGTCAAGGACGCCAACGCTGCCGGGCGCTCGAGGGTAACGATGCGATGGTCCGCTTTGATGCGACAGACCTGGTCCCAGGGCTCTGCAAAAAGACGAACGTCGAATGCGAGCACGAGCGCGCATTCCACCATGGCACCGGGAGCAAGGCGCTTTATGCAATCTTCGTGAAACAGTCGGCGATAGCGAGGGTCGACTGAATAGGCATCCGCCTCGATCGTGGAGGGTGCTACCGGCAATACGCCCACGCTATATCCCGCAGCAACGAATGCTTCGAGAGCAGCGGCATGCAACGGCGCGGCGACGTCCCCTTTGCGGATATCCGCAAATACGCAGATATCAAGCCGGACAGCTGCGGAGCGAGCCAATTACGCGTTTCCGCTCAGGCCGCGCGGCAGGTCAGGCCCGAGCGGAAGGTATCCTGCCCTCGCGGTCCGAACTTGATCCCTCTTAGCGACGACGCACCGCCACCACGCGTCTTGATGGTCACAATGTAAATGCCGTCGCGCTCATGATTGCTGAGCACACCGTCGGCTCCCGGCGAAAGTTTCAGGTAAGCATCGAGCGAAATCGTCTCGCTCTGACCATTGGCGGCACGGCGCCTGGACGGTATGGGTGCAAAACTGCCCGAACCCTGTCGGCATTCGACTGCTCTGGTCATACGACCGCTATAGCGCAGGATACGCGTGCCATCAGAACGCCGTGTCACCTGCCGGAAGCCGAGTTGCTTCAACCGCGCAACCTCCTCATCGACCGAAACATCCGGACGATTGACAGACGAACTGACGCATCCGGTGAGAAAGACCAATAAGACGATTAGAGCTGCACTGCTTTTGATCATGGGGATCCCGCCTGTGTCTCACTGCATTTGCGTCAGTCTCGACAGAATGTCGAGTGTGATGTCATCACCGGGCGCAGCAAGCCCGCGTGAGGAGAATGCGTCGTTCAAGCCCTGCCGCGTTGCAGGTCCGAATTGACCGTCAGCTGCTCCGGTAAGCATACCCAGACGTATCAGCAAGGTCTGCGCAGCCGCAACGAATTCGTTCCGGGTATATGAAGCTGTGCTCTTGTTCACGGAGTCCACCAGATTGGCATCGTCACTCAATCCGGTTGCCGTAGCGTACCAGATGAGTGCTGCCAACCTGTCCTGGGGAACCCCCCTTCCGGCTTCCGACAAGCGCGCCATGTCCAGCGCCGCCCAGGGAACACCGCCCTCCGCGGCGACCCGGAACCAGCCTGCGGCTTCTTCAAAATCTGGCTCGGCACCATCCGAGGATGCCCAGGCGCGGCCGGCATCCCGTGCCGCCCATGGGTTCTTGTCAGCGGCGGCCACGAAGAGATCACGGGCACGCGACACGTCCCTGGAGACACCGCGGCCCTCGAACAACAGGCGTCCGAGATCGCGTTCGGCACCGTAAACCTTCTCTGTGACGGCCCTTTCAAACAGTGCGGCAGCGCGGCCAGGATCATCAAACAGCGGATGGCGGGACGCATAGACCCGGCCGAGCCTGTAGAATGCTTCAGGATCGTTCTCACGCGCAGCCCGCACAAACAGGCGAACAGCCGCCTCTACGTCCTTGTCGATCCCTTGCCCGTTCTCATACATGATTCCGAGCCGCGTCAGGGCATTGGGCACCCCTCGCCCCGCCGCGGTTTCGAACCAGAAACGCGCTTCTTCGAAATTTTGCGGGATGCCGTCGCCGGTCTGATACATCCGGGCAAGGCGCGTCTGTGCGGTCAGCTCGCCGCTCTTCGCCGCCGCCGTATACCAGGTGATGGCCTCGTTCACGTCCTTCTCGACACCAAGACCCTTTTGATAGAATTCGGCGATGTTTGTCATGGCCCAGTCATTGCCAAGATCCGCACCTTGTCGATAGAAGTCCAGAGCCTGGGTATAATCCTGGGCGACGCCGACGCCCGCCCTGTAGATCCATGCAAGCGCGGTATAGGCAGCAGTTTCACCCCGGTCGGCAGCAATTTCGAAAAGCGCTTTCGCACGAGGATAGTCGCGCGGCACCGCCTGGGCATCAAGATGCATCTGACCGAGATAAACCATGGCGGAGGCATAATCGGCATCGACTGCCTTCTGCTGCCATTCGATTGCCTGATCATAATCACCGGCAGACCGATAGGCGCGTGCGAGCTGAGCCCAGAACCGCACCACATCGGGATAGTTTGCAACCGCAATCTCGCATACCTCGATGGCGGCATCAAAGTTTCGATCGATGATGAATTGGCGCGTGCCGGCAGTGACACGCTGGCTGTCGTAAGGATTGCCCGCCAGGATGTCGCAGGCGTCGACGTAAACATCCAGTTGCGCCTCGATCGGATCTGTGTCCCCCTCGTCGCGCAATGCGATGCTGCGAAACTTGTCGCGTCCACCATTCGAACCGACTTGCGGCGTATAGGCGAGCTGATTGTCTTCCGGCAGCCAATGAACCGTTCCGCCATGAAGCGGCTTGCCCGAACCTTCCGTCACCACTCCGAGACGCGACGCACTTTCGACATAGATCCAGCCGTTTTCGCCATTCTTGCTGCCAAGGGGCTTTTCGCCGACGCCGATCGGTACGGTCAGTTGCGCATTGTCGAGCGCAGCGACGATCTCCGATCTGGCCGAGCCATTGACCGCATCAACCGGTCGGGAGGCAATTTCCGGCAGCGAGGTATCGGAGACCAGAATGTCATCGGGGTTGCCACCCAGTTCGCTCAGGCGCTCTTTTGCGTCCTCAAGGAAGGCTCCCGTCGGCATGGTGCGGATATAGGAAGCAAATGCCTCAGCCCGGTCACTGTCGCGGATCGAGCGCCAGAAGGTCCTGTCGATGATGCGGCGCGGCGGCAACCCGCCCAGCGTATCGGAGGCAATACTCATACCGGTGGTCGCGCTGCGCAGATCATCCACAAGCGGCATGAAGTAAAAGCGGCTTTCAAGCGTGCTGGTCGTCCAGGTGATCTGTTCCCCTTCGGTTGTTTCGCGCACATGGCCGCGAATTCGGCGGAACAGGTCGATTATTTCAAGACCGGGCTCGCTGATATTGTCGGAAATTGCCTGCGTGTAGGGACTGTGCTTGCCCTCGCCGTCATAGGCGACTGAACCGGGTGCGGTGGCAAAGCTGATCACTGTTTCAGCATCACCGGCCGTCATTTCCGCCAGCCCGCCACGACTGGACTGTGACAATTGCTCCAGGCCGCGGGAGACTTCTTCCTGGGAAGCTCCCAGGCTTATGGCACGCGAGACGATTGTTTCCGCTTCCTCATCGGTGATTTCGCCAAACGGATTGTTTCGGCAGGCATCGAGGAGAACGATATTCAGCTTTGCGCCCGAATTGGACATGATGTCGACAAACAGCTGGGCGTCGATCGACTGATCTATCAACTCTTCGACGGATTGCGGCGCCACGGAAACGGGCAGCAAGTAGTTGCGTCCACCGACCTGAACGCCGTGACCTGCATAGTAGAAGAGCGCTTCGCTGCCCTCACGCAGACGGCTGCGGAATGTTGCCAGGTCGGCAAGCATCTTCTCGCGGTCACCGTCGATCGTTTCGATAACTTCAAAACCAGCTTCCCAGAGTTTTTCCGCGACAAGTTCCGCGTCATTCACCGGATTGGGAAGCGGGGCAACCGATCTATAGGCCGAGTTGCCAATGACCAGCGCCACACGCGACGTGGAATTGGCCAGGGCGTCCGGCGTTTGCGCGTGTACGGGTACGCAAAGCAAGACAATGGCCACCGAAATGGCACCTGTCGTTTTCAGCAAAAACCGCATCGGTTGCTGCATTGGAAATCTCAATAGAGGCCAGGTACCGGAACCTGGCGAACTCCGGTCGAGGCCGAAGTGTTCTGGTTGAACATGTTGATGATCTCGTCCCTCGATAGGCCCGGGTTTTCCCGCATCAGCCGGAATTCAACGAGCGCCAGAAAAGCCGCGTTGGCCTCCGGTCCGTCCGGGTTGCTTCGCAAATATGCGCGTGCAGAAGCTGGCGATTCGAACTGCCGGGAATTTTGTGCGACAGCACTCGTCAACGGAATGCCGAGCACACTCAGCAAGGCCAGTACTTTTCCAAGGACCCAACGAGGCATAACTGCAATTACCCGAATTGATTGACATATAAAATCAGAAATCCATTGGCGCAATTAGATGCGAGCCCACGTAACGTGTCAAGGCTAACACGGCACGGTTCAGCAACACGTGATGCTCACTAGCTCGCGATGCGAAGACGTGTAAAGGTGAACACATGAACGATGCGGCCCACGTAACCCCAGTCCCGGTAACGTTTTTCCCGGACTATCGGGCGACAAACCCCTATCAGACACTTCTTTACGAGAAACTCGGTCCTGCGTTCAAGGCAGGACCGGGAACAATCGAGGACGCACTCACGCTTCAAAAAGCCTCTCCAGGCAAACCGCACCTGTTTCATCTGCATTGGGAACACGCGGTTTTCACGGGTTCGGGTGAGCCTCAAGTTGTCGACAGGTTTCTCGACGATATCAATCGCTTCCGCTCGGCTGGAGGCAAGGTGATCTGGTCGATCCACAATCTGAGACCTCACGATGGCCACAAGAGCAATGCCAATGACGATCTTCAGTCGGGATTGTCGAAAATGGCGGATGTTCTCCACCTGCACTCACTCCCCGCGGTTGCCGCAGCGCGGGATGAACTGGACCTGCCAGAACGCAAAATCCGGGTAATTTCCCATCACAACTATGAGGGTGCTTATCCGGTATTCCCGCGCAATGCCGCTCGCGCTGAACTTGGCCTGTCTGCCGCTCGAACTGTTGTACTCTGTCCCGGTCGTGTAGCGCCCTACAAGCAGCCACACGAGCTCGTATCGGAATTTCTGAAAGCAGCATCTCCGGAAGATCGTTTGATTATTGCGGGGGAAACCGCTCGAAATTTCGACTTTACTCTCCCTTCGGACGCACGGTTGATTCACCGGGAAGGCTTTGCCACTCCGGAAGAAGTCGGGCGCCTGCACGCGGCTGCGGACTTCGTGGTTTTGCCTTATCGCGCATCGCTCACCTCGGGCTCGGCGATTCTGGCTGCCACCCTCGGCCGGGCGGTTATCGGACAGGACACGCCTGGGCTCCGTGACGTGGTCGCACCGCCAGGCACCGGTATCATCTACCAAAACGGTGGCCTCGCCGATGCCTTGCACAATGCGCTTTGCGAAAAGGCCGAGGTCTGGTCAGAACGTGGAAATGCGGCTGCGGACCTGGCGAGAGCACGCAACCAGGTAGCGATTGCGGCAGCCTGGCGGGACGTTATGACTTCTCTGGTCCGGAAGGACTTCAACCGCCTGGGAGGACCGTAATGTTGAGTTTCCTGTTTCAGGCGCGCTGGGCAAGCAAACAGGTGCCGGAGATCCTGGATGCGGATGAGGCGGCCTGGCCATTCAATACAGACAGTTCTGTACTGCAAGATGTCGTTAGCCGGGACAGGACGCTGTCGATCATGCTCGTCAATCTGTGCGGACTTGACTGGGTTGAGATCGAACCGCTTCTGCCTGTTGCGCGCGCGGGAGCCAGGAAGCAGAACATGCTGCCGGTCATCATCGTCGACATGACAGATCTTGTTCCACTGCGAAACACCGGCCTGGCCTATGACGTGCTGCCCAATGTTCCGGCCAATTCGCCAATTCTACCCGATCTTGACTGGCGCGCTTACTTCGCCCGCCGGAAAGCGCTTTTGATCGAAAAGTGGCAACCCGAGGCGATTGTCCACCTCGGCAGCGATCAGGATTGGTAAGGCCGTGCTTGACTTGACGACGTGCGATGCGGTTTTCCTGAGTTTTGACGAGCCGAACGCGGATTCGCACTATGCCCGCGTTCTGGAATATCTACCGCACGCAAAAAGAGTGCACGGCATCAAGGGATTCGATGCCGCCCATCGCCATGCCGGTGAAATCTGCGGCAGCGACCACGTGATCACGATCGACGCCGACAATCTGCTGACGGACGAGGAGTTTTTTTCCGGACGGTTTGATGTGTCCCCCCGTGATAGGGAAGCTGTCTTTTCCTTTAGCGCCCGCAATGTGCTGAACGCCCTCGAATACGGCAATGGCGGCGTAAAGATCTGGCCGCGGGAAACTCTGGTGACCTTGCGATCACATGAAAACGCGCGGCGCCCGGAGGCAGCGGTCGACTTCTGTTGGACGACACCCTACTTCCAGGTCAACAGGGTGCTGTCCGAAGTGCATATGACCGACACGCCGTTCCAGGCATTTCGCGGCGGGTTTCGCGAAGGGGTCAAATTCAATCTTGCCGGTGGCACGCTTGCTTACAAGGCCTATCCCGACCTGCCAAAAGGAGAGGCGCTTCTCAGCCACATAGGTGATGCAAATCTTGAACGTTTGAGAATCTGGTGCAGTGTCGGTGCGGATGTTCCGAACGGCGATTGGGCAATCCTCGGCGCACGTCTTGGCTGCGTCATGACGGCACTGGACGGTTTCGAGCATGCACACGTTGCAGACTACGGCTGGGTGAGAGATTTTTGGGAGAAAACAATCTATGCCGATTGGCAGGACGACGCCCGTCGGCAGGAGGCCATCATCGATCTCGGCATTCGGCTCAACAGGGAACTTCAGCTCGAAATCGCCGATCTCGACGCAGCAGCATCCCGCTTCCTCAAGTCCACCTACCACCGGCGGCGCGCCTTCGGGCTGACGGTCACCGTGTAGTGCCGGGCTTGTCACCGGCAACGGTCCTTCCTTGGCTTGCACACATCGTCGGTCCGTCCTTCTGCTTCAAGTCGGCATCAAATCTTGATGCGGGTGATCAGCTGTCGCCATCACGGACGACGAAAACGGAGCATCCCGCTCTTCTGACAACGCGCGAAGCCGTCGAACCGAGGAAATAGTCCTGTGCGGAGGGGTGGTGCGAGCCGACAAGAATGAGATCCGTATCATTGGCTTCGGCATATGCGGCAATCTGCACCCCGGGTTTGCCTGTCACCACCTCACAGGCGACATGTTGGTCTTCACCGACCGCGGCGCGAAGCTTCTCCGCAACTTTCTGCGTCAGATGATTGTCGATCTTCAGATCCACGAATTCAGAAACAAAACCGGGGATGCTTTCAAGAACGGTCAGCAAGGTGATCTGTCCGTCCTCCGCCAGCAGGTGTCGTGCTATTTCGAGTTTTCGGGCGATAAGCGTTTCATGGTCGAGCGCAACCGGAATGAGAATTTGCTTGTACATCGGATCGAACAACCTCCGTTTTTCAAATGAAGTCAGACGCGGATTGACCCAATCCGCACATGCGCGCGGTAGCACCCTGGTTCGTCACGTTTCGGCCTCCGCAATCTTTCTCAGCGCTTCAAGATAGCGAGCCGGAACTTCGATACCGTTCGCTTCCGCCTGGCGGATCGCGGAAATGCGTCTGCTACCGGGAATCCGCGCACCATCAAGTGTGTCGATGGCGGTCAAGAGGTCCTCAAGGCGTTCGCCGAACCGGGCATCCTGGGGTCTCATTGCGATCAGGAATTGCCCGACACCGGGTGGCGGCCCGTCCGCAGAGAAAAACGAGGAGGCCTGGGAACTGAACGATGCACCGGTCATGGCGGAGGCCAGGATTTCCACCATCAGAGCCAGGGCGGTCCCTTTGGCCTCGGCGATGGGAGCCATCGTGCCATCAAGGGCTTTTGCAGCGTCCGTTGTCGGGTTGCCGTCCCGGTCGAGCGCCCAGCCTTCCGGAATAGGTTTGCCCGCCTTGTGCGCGCTCATCACCTTGCCCCGTGCGACACGGGACAGAGACAGGTCGACAACCAGGGGGTCCCGGCCTGGACGTGGTGCTGCAAAAGCTATCGGGTTTGTACCGAAAACCGCTTCCTTTGCCCCGTAGGGAGCCATGGCTGCCGGCGAATTCGCAACCATGATGGCAACAAGGCCCTTGCGCGCCAGTTTTTCCACCTGAACCGACAGGGCACCGCAATGATGGGAACGCGTAATCCCCATCGATACACAGCCGGTGACCTGCGCCAGTTCAGCACCCCGTTCGATCACCTGATCAAGGGCCGGATAGGCAAATCCGTTTCCTGCATCCGCTAGCAGGCTCGCCGTCCCGATTTCCCGGATATCAACGACCGCTTCAGCCTGTATTTTACCGCTGCGCGCCTGAGCGACATAATCCTCGACCCGCGAAAACCCGTGCCCCACCTGCCCCTCCGCTTCCGCGGCCACAAGAGCGCGCGCCACGGATTTCGCGTTTTCCTCGGGCACACCGACGCTCATAAAGGCCGATCTGATAAGATCAACTGCGTCGTTCAAGCTCAGGCGTTCGCTCGCTTCCATGAGCATTCCTTCAATGCGATGGCCGGCAAGCCGGCCATCTTCCGCCAAGGTCAGGCGCTTCGGTAAAGTTTGGTCATCGAGAATTCCCGGTGCCCGAGAGCTTCGGCCGCGGTATTACGGCCGTTGGCAGTCCGGCGGATCATGTCGATAAGCTCGTCACCGGCCTCGTCTATGGTCATTTCCCGGCGCAAGATACCCGAGACATCCACATCCACGTGCTCACTCATTGTCCGAACGGTACGCGGATTGGCGGTTATCTTGATCACAGGCACGATCGGATTTCCGACCACATTGCCCTGGCCTGTCGGGAACGTGTGGATCACGGCACCACCGGCGGCCATCAGGGTCACGCATTCGGCAGCCGCCGAGGACGAGTCCATGAAATAGAGCCCTTTGCCGGACGTCGGTGCTTCGGCCGGTTCCAGAATGTCGATATATTTCGACGTGCGACCTATCTTTTCCAGATTGCCGAGCGCTTTTTCCTCGATCGTGGTCAGCCCGCCCTCGATGTTGCCCTTGGTAGGCTGACTGTCGGACAGGTCATCGGTCTGGTGAGCGAAGATGACGTCATCCTGATACGCCTTCCACATCTTGTACCAGCGCTCGCCGACCTCTTCATTGACGGCGCGCTTCTGGCAGATGTGCTCCGCCCCGGTGATTTCCGAGGTTTCGCCGAAAAAGCCGGTGATGCCCTCGGGCAGAAGCTTGTCGTACATGTTGCCGACGGTCGGACAGGATCCGAGACCTGTCGTGGTATCGCTTTCGCCGCACTTGGTTGAAACCCAGATATCAGAGAGAGGGCATTCCTCGCGCTGAAGCTCAGTCGACCAGTGCACGAATTCCTTCGCTTTCCAGGAGGCCGCGCGAATGGTTTCGAAATCCCCGTTCTGTTCGATCGAAAACTCGGCAACAGGCTTGCCGGTTTCCCTGATGCCATCGGCGATGCGCTTGGTCCACCCGGGTTCGATCCCGATCACGACAACGGCAGCAACGTTCGGGTTTGCGCCTGTTCCGATCATGGTGCGGAAATGAAGTTCGAGATCCTCACCGAACTGAAGACGCCCATAGGCGTGTGGGATGGCAAGTGTGCCTTTCACATTGTTGGCAACTGCCTCACAAGCGGCATTTGAAATGTCGTCAACCGGCAGGATTACGACGTGATTACGCACGCCGACGCGGCCGTTTTCCCGCCGGTAACCCTTCACCGTGACATTTGAGTATTTAGAAGACATGGACACGGTTCCTTACCAGCGTTTGGTTTTGCAGTTGTGGGTATGGACATGGTCGCCCTTCGGAATATCAGCGATGATCTTCCCGATGTCCTCGCCATATTTCGTCGCGGTGTCGCCGTCCTTGAGGTCTTTCAACGCGATTTTGTGACCGATCGGCACATCTGCGCCGGCGGTCAGCCTGAAGGTGGAATTGTCGTGCGTAACGCAGCACAGCATGTCTGTGCCGGCGGTCAGACCCTCCACGACGACCACACCGACATTGTCGGCATGTTCGTGGACGAGCAGGTGGGGAATTTCAGACATGAAAGTCTCCTTAGGTGTTTGGCGTGAGTAGAATTTTCGGCACTGCAACCTCGCCTGCTCGCAGATCGTTGAAGGCCTTCAGGCCGTCTGACAAAGGACGTATCTCGACCCAGTCAAGCGATCCAAGCCGTCCGTCGAACATGGCTTTCGCAGTGTCACGGAAGTCTTCGGCAGTGTAGGTATACGTGCCGATAAATGTAATTTCCTGAAGCGTGATGCGTCGAATATCCAGGCCACCCTCGGCCGAGCCGAGACCGATATGGACGATCACGCCTCCCGGTTTGATGCGGGATGATGCCGCTGCACGCGTCGCCGCAAATCCGACCCCATCGACGACAAGATCGTATTGACCGCTGGCATCGGCTTCTTCCGGCGTCAGGACCTCAATCCCGCAGGTGGATGCAAGGAAACGGGCTCTTTCGACATTAGGCTCGACGAGCCGGACCTTATCGATACCCTGCGCCTTGAGGCAAAGCGCGGCACCCAGTCCGATCGCTCCGCCGCCGATGACGAGCGCACCCGCGTCTGCCGGATTGCCGAAGAGTGCCTGTCTGGCAAGCCGAACGGCATGCCAACCACAGGAAATCGGTTCGGCAAGCGCTGCCTGGGCATCGCTGACGTGGTCGGGCACGACGACCAGATTGGTTTCCGGCATGGCAAGATAGTCGGCAAAGCCGCCTTCGCGGGGCGGCATTGAAATGATCTGACGGTTGCCGCACAGGTTATCCCTGCCGGAACGGCATGCTTCGCAAGATCCGCAGCTGACAAGCGGATTGACTGTTACCCGCTGCCCGGAAAGTTCACCGGATACCACAGTGCCGGCAACTTCATGGCCGAGGATGAGGGGCGCGGGGCGGCGCTCGTCATGTCCAAGAAATGCGTGCATGTCCGACCCGCAGATACCGGTATGCGCAACACGGATGAGCGCTTCGCCAGCCGAAGGAACCGGGTCGGTGACATCCCTGTAGTCCTGTGCCTCCGGACCCGTGTAAACGAGCGCTTTCATTTTGCTGTAAACCCTCCGTCGACCATCAGGACCTGGCCTGTCACATAAGCAGATGCGTCCGAGCAAAGAAACAGGAGCGGTCCGTCCATGTCCTCCAGCTTGCCATTTCGCCCGACACAGGTCTGTGCGGCATTGCGCTGCGCCCTCTCGTCGTTGCCGAAAACCGCAGCCGTCAACTCCGTTGGAAAGAAACCCGGACCGATCGCGTTGACATTGATGCCATCCTTCGACCAGGCCTCCGCCATCGCCCTTGTAAGCTGCCCGATGCCGCCTTTGGAAGCACCATAAGCAATCCCCCCCGGGAACGCCCGTGAGGTCTGCAGAGACGCAAAATTGATAATCCGGCCCCAGCCCTTCTCGCGCATGGACGGCACGAATGCCTGACTGAGAAAGAACGGAACGGACAGGTTAAGCGAAAGCGTGATGTCCCATCCTTCAGGTGTGACCTCGTCAGCTGTTTCACGGGTATTGATCCCGGCGGCGTGCACAAGGATCTGCGGTGGACCAAACGGACCTGCGATATTGCCTGCAACGGCTGCAATGGCGTCACGATCTGAAAGGTCGGCCGTGACAGCCGCTGTTTGCCCCCCAGCTTCCCGTCTCCAGTCCTCCAGATCGGCGGATCTGCGGGCCACGCCAACGACCGATGCTCCCGCCGACGCCAGAGCTGTCGCGGCGCGCCGGCCGAGACCGGAGCTTGCCCCGGTCACACAGGCAACCTTTCCGGAAACATCAAACAGGCTCGACATGTAATCAGGTCCCGGCATCGGCAGTCAGATCGAAAGTCTCGTCCGGGAAGTATTTCTTGAGCCGGATGTCCGCTGTGCGGGCATGTCCCTCCATGCCTTCTAGCCTCGAGATCCTTGCCGTTGCCTCGGCAACCGGTTTTGCACCGTCACGTGTTGCTCGCTGCCAGGTAACGATCTTCATGTATTTGTGGACGGAAAGCCCCCCGGTATAGCTGGCGGCGCCGGACGTCGGCAGCACATGATTGGTTCCTGAGGCCTTGTCACCGAAAGCGACGGTGGTCTCCTCGCCAAGGAACAGCGACCCGTAGCAGGCCAGCCGACCCAGCCACCAGTCCAGATCCTGTGCCTGTACAGTCAGATGTTCAGGTGCATAGGCGTCGGAAGTCGTGGCCATTTCCTCCCGGTCACCGCACAGGATGACCTCTGCATAGTCCCGCCAGGCCGCCGTTGCGTTATCCCGGTTCACTTCCGGCAGATCGTCGATCAGCTTTGGTACCAATTCCATGACCTCTTCGGCCAGCGACCTTGTGTCGGTCACCAGCCAGACAGGCGAGTTGTAGCCATGTTCCGCCTGACCGACGAGATCTGCTGCAACGACTGCAGGGTCAGCGGTGCTGTCTGCCAGGATCAGGCTGTCCGTCGGACCCGCTATCATGTCGATGCCAACCCGGCCGAACAGTATGCGCTTGGCTTCTGCCACGAACTGGTTTCCGGGACCGACCAGAATATTCGCCTTGGGTAGTCCGAACAGACCGAAAGTCATGGCAGCAACACCCTGGACCCCGCCCATCGCAAGGATCTTGTCTGCTCCGCAGACCTTCGCCGCATGAACAATCGCCGGATTGACTCCGACGCCGGGCCGTGGTGGCGAACAGGCAATGATATTCTTGCAGCCAGCCACTTTTGCGGTTGTTACGGTCATGATCGCGCTGGCAATGTGACTGTAGCGACCACCCGGAATGTAGCACCCGGCTGTTTCGACCGGAATGCTCTTCTGACCTGCGACAAGACCCGGGATCACCTCGATTTCGATGTCCTGACAGGTTTGTTTCTGAGCTTCGGCAAACCGCTTGACGTTTGCATGGGCAAACTCGATGTCCCGCTTCAGCTTGTCCGGCACCTGGGTGGCGGCTGCCTCGATTGCTGCATCGTCCAACAAGATGTCGCCATCATACTTGTCGAACTTTGCCGCATAGTCTAGCGCGGCTGCATCTCCGCCCTGTTCGATGGTATCGAGAATCTCCTGCACGATCTTCGTGGTCTCGGAGGCGTCGGTCTTCGATGTCCTGACCGCCTTTTTCAGATATTCAACAGACATTGTGGACCTACTTGTAGATGTCAGGAAGAAACGTGGTGGAGAGCGTCGGGAAATAGGCGATCAGAAGTGTCACGAGGAGCATGAAGAAGACGAACGGCACAGCACGGGCGGCTATCTTCAAAATTGATTCACCTGTCAGGCCTGACACAACGAACAGATTGAGACCAAGCGGCGGCGTGATGAAGCCGACACCCAGTGCAGTGATCATCATGATGCAGAACTGGATTTCGTTCATGCCGATGTTATCGGCAAGCGGTTTCAGGATCGGTGCCAGGATCACGATGTTCGGCGTGGTCTCCATGACACAGCCCGCGGCAATCAGGATTCCGATCATCAGGAGGATGACCAGCGCTGGTTCGCTCGTCAGCGACGTGACGGCATAAACGAACCCTTGTGGAACTCCGAGGATCGCCAGAGCTTGGGCGAGCGGCAGGGAAAACGCGATGATCGGCACGATCACGCCATTGACCTTGGCCGAGCTGACCAGCATGGCCGGGAAGTCCGAGAGTTTCAGCGTTCCAAGCAGAAATCCCATCCCGATCGTGATCATGACGGCCACGGCACCGGCCTCGGTCGGTGTCAGGCGACCGGAAAAGATACCGTAAAAGATTACGCCTGGGACGATGAAGGCGTACCAGCCCGATTTCAACGCCTTGCCGAGATTGGCCGCCCATTCACCGAAGGTCATGAGCCCGCCGCCCTCGTAGGCATAGATCCGGTTCATGACGATGTTGGTCACCAGAATTGAAAGCAGGATCGCAATGCCGGGTATCAGCGCGGCAAGAAACAGGGTCGAAGCGGAAATACCAAGAACAAGACCGATGATGATGTAGGCGATTGACGGCGGGATAAGGATCCCCGTACACGCTCCAGCCGCAACAAGAGCGCAGGCATAGGGGCGTGGATAGCCGCTTTCCACCAGTCTTTCGATTGTCATCCGGCCAACAGCCGCCGCTCCGGCGGCATCGGAGCCGGAAATCGCGGAGAACATGCCGCAGACTAGAACCGTCGCAGATCCGAAACCGCCCTTTGCCCAGCAGGTGAGCGCTTCAGCAACATCAAGAAACTTGCGGCTGAGGCCGGTACGTACAAGCACATCTCCGGTCAGAATGAACAGTGGAACGGCGGTCAGGGCGAAGTGATCGATCCCGTGGAAAAGGCTCTCGCCGACCAGGGACAGCGGCAAGGCGCCGGAAATCATGAGCATTGCGATTGCCGCCGAGCCGATCGCGGCCCAGACTGGAACGGCGAGCGCGATGAGACCGACGAAGATCAGAACGGGACCGTAGAAGGACCACCCCAGTTCGACGGTTTGTTGCTGTAATTGTTGCCAAAGCATGGTCGCCTCCCTCAGTCGAACAGTTTGTCGCCTTCGTAGACGGGACGACCGTCACGAAAGTCGCGCAGATCGCGCAGGAGTGACTGGGCAAGGCGGAACAAGACCAGACCAAACCCGAATGGAACGGCAGAAAGGAACCAGACCTGGGAAATTCTCAATCCATGCGTTACGGAGCCGAATTTCGCCGACACGAGGACGGTTTCCAAAGACCAGTAGAAGGCGACGATCGCAACGAAGGCCATGACCAGGTCACCGAAGATGTAGAGCAGCGCCTTCACACGCGGCCCGACATACTGCATCAGGACGTCGATTCGGATATGCCCGCGTTCCTTGACCGCCGCCGCAGCCCCAACCCAGGCCAGATAGATAAAGGAATAGCGGACGATTTCCTCACCCCAGATGGACGAGTATGCAAAGACCTCGCGCCGGACCACCTCGATAAACATGGTCAGGACAAGCATCACGTAGAAAACCAGCAACAGCCAACGTTCGCCGTTCCGGTCCAGGGCTTGAAGGACATTCGACATGGGCACTCCTCTACCGTTCCCATCAGCTCGGGGTCTGATGCGGCGGTCGCGCGATTAGGGTGTGTTTGAACGGAACTGAGACCGGCGCCGGTCGGCGCCGGCCAGTCAACGCAATTCGTTATGCGTCGTGGACGTAGTAACGGCCCATTGTGTTGGCAGCGTCTTCAAGGCGGCCGAAGGACTCCATGGAACCGGCGAGTTCAACCTTGAACTTGTCCCAATCCTCAAGCTGATATCCGCCCGTTGCTTTCCATTCTGCGAGCTGATCATCACTCAGCGAGTGGAACTCAACACCGGATTTTACCAGTTCGGCCATCGCATAGGACCGGGCAGCCGGAACCTTGGCGAGATTTTGCTGTGCCGTGATCTCGCCGGCAAACTCGATGCCTTCCTGCACGTCGGCAGGCAGCGAATTGAACCACTCCAGGTTCATGGAGTAAACTTGGCTGTCCGGCACCGCCTGGGTGAACGTGACATGGCTCAGGATGTCCTTGAAGCCGAACACGTAAAGGGCACCGACGGACGGGTCGAGCGCATCGGCCACACCTTGCTTGATCGCGGACGGTGTTTCGCCCCACGCCACCGGGGTCGGGTTTGCACCCACCATGCGATAATACTGCTGCAACATCGCCGAACCGGGGACGCGGAATTTCACGCCAGACAGATCGGACGGCGTGATCACCTTGTTGCCGCCTTTGCGCACGGCGACGACCCGCGGGTCGATCACGACGTAAAACAGTGCCTTGAAGCCGGAAGCCTCGATTTTCGGATGCACTTCCTTTTTCCAGGCGTCGGATGTCACGAGATTGGTGAAGCGCTGGTTGGAACCGCAGAAATACGGCATGTTGATGAGGTCAACAGCAGAGGCAAACGGTGCAAAGTTGGACAGGGAGTGCTGAGCTGCCTGAATTGTGCCGCCCTGAACGGCCTGCGCCAGCGCTCCGCCGGCACCAAGCTGACCACCTGGAGCGAGCTTGACGTAGACTTTGCCGTTGGTGGCGTTCTGGATGTTTTCCTTCAGGTCCAGCTGCATGATCGGATAGCTGCGGGACGCACCGAGCACATACGCGGTCGCAAGCGTCATTGTGTGTGCAGCAGCCTGCTCGCGGGACCGTTCTTCCTGCGCTGTTTGTGCGACGGCCTCATCGGACCACAGTGTCCCGGCTGCCCCGGCAACAACTGCTGCGGTGAAGCTGCCGGCACCGGCCAGTTTCAAGAAATTTCTGCGCTCATTCGACGCGATGTCTTCAGTCTTCTTCATCATTTCCTCCCAAAATCCGAATAGATCCAGCTACTTGCCGGAACGTTCATTTGCTTCTTTCTTCAGAACCGATGCGGTAAACGCGATCGAGACGGCCAAAAGCAGAATCAATTCACCGACATTTCCCAAAGGCGGTGTTGCACCGAAAGAACCGATCGAAACATTGACAACAAAGACCGCAAACAAAACGGCCGCCAAAACCAAAAGCATGATCAACTCCCAACGATCATTTAACCCGGCGAGCCAAAATGTAAGCGCTTACATTTTTTATTGCAAGCAGAAATATTTATTCTCTGAAATTGAAAATACCTGTAAGGCAGGTGCAGTGAACCAAACACCCAGTAGCGCGCGAAGCGTCCGGACGGATGGAAGATAACGCCAAACCTTCAGGAACCGACGTTCCCACACTTGCAGATGTTGCTGCCGCGGCAGGTGTTTCGACGGCCACCGTTTCCCGATGTCTCAACAGTCCTGACCGGGTGAAGCAAAAGACACTGAAGATCGTGATGGATGCGGTCGACAGGCTTGGATACTCGCCGAACTATAGTGCCCGTGCGCTGGCTGCAGGTCGCACGAACACCATTGGGGCGATCATCCCGACCATGGAAAACGCGATCTTTGCGCGCGGGATCCAGGCCTTTCAGGAAGAGCTTCAACAGAACGGTTGTACGCTTCTGGTCGCCTCTTCCTCTTACCGGCAGGACCTGGAAGAAGAACAGATAAAAACCTTGACCGTACGGGGTGCTGACGCACTTCTTCTCATCGGGTATCAGCGCGATCCCAAGGTCTACGAGTTCCTGGCAAAACGCAAGATTCCTGCGGTTCTGACCTGGGTTTCGGACCCGGATAGCGATCATCTTTCGGTGGGCTTCAACAACCGGCAGGCAATGAAGACCCTGGCGGAACTGGTCCTGGAAAACGGTCACAAGGTCATGGGCTGCATCACTGCTGAAACATCGGCCAACGATCGTGCGCGCGACCGTGTAAGCGGCATCAGAGATGCCATGAAGGAGGCAGGTCTTGATCCTTCGGAGCTGCTGGTCGAGGAGACCCACTACTCCATTGAAAACGGTGACGTTGCCTTTCGCAAATTGATGGCAGCGCGCCCTCGTCCCACAGCTGTGATGTGCGGGAATGACGTTCTTGCCGTCGGCGCGCTTCGGGCCGCTTCGGCACTGAAACTCGAAATACCGGGCGACGTTTCGATAACCGGCTTCGACGACATTGAACTGGCCAGCGTCGCACCTGTGCCACTGACCACCGTTCACGTTCCCCACCGTCGGATGGGCCAATTTGCAGCGCAGGCCCTCATGGCAGCGCTGAACGGCAATGCCCCGGACAATATCGAGTTGCCGACCAGTATCTGTTTTCGGGAAACGCTCGGAAAAGCCCCTTCTCCGAACAAACGGTGACGTATTCAACTCAAAGTGACACCCGTTGCTCGTGAATTGCCTATTCGACGGCAATCTGTTCAAGCCGGACGGCCGCGTCCTTCAGTTTGGGAAGCTGGGTGATCAGGCTTTCAACATCGTGGCGCTGCTTTGGCGCATGGATCGAAAGCGTTGTCATCAACCTGCCCCTGTCGTCGCAGATCGCGACCGCAACTGCTGTCATGCCGTCCATGAACTCTTCGTTGTCGACCGAAAATCCGCGGGACCTTGTTTGCGCAAGTTCGTGTTCCAGCTCGGCAGGTTCCACGAGAGTCTGTTCGGTCCGGCGTTCGAGTTCGACAGAGGCCAGAAACCGGTCGAGCACGGAAGTCGGCAGCATCGACAGGTACATCTTGCCGCTCGCCGTGCTGTGAAAGGGCACCTGGGTTCCGATCGGAAGCTGGATCCTGAGAGGCCAATGCGTTTCGACGCGATCCAGATACACCATGCCATCCCTGCCGGGCGCTGCCAGGTTGCAGGTCTCCCCCACTTCCGAGGCAAGATCCCGCATCACCCGAAGCCGTTCCGTCCGGATCCGCTGCGAGGAAAGCGTATTTGTGGACAACTTCCGCATCCGCCGGCCCGGTCCATAGGACCGGCCATCGAGACTGCGCTGCAAAAACCCCTCCGTTTCGGCCGTATGCAGCAGCCTGTGGATCGTCGGCTTTGGGAGACCAAGCAGATCAACCAGAGCTGACGGCGCCACCGGCACCCCGGCTCTGGCGACCTCTTCCAGAATGACCAGCAAACGCAGGTTCGTTGGTATTTTTCCTGCTTCTTCCGTTTCTTGGTCTTCTGACATCAGCGGCAATCATCTGTTCGGCAACAACATCAACGCCAGCTCAGGGGTCAAAGACACGACTATCCAGACACTGATCAGCGCAACAAGGTATGGCACCGTATAGCGAAGTAGCCTGAAATAGGGAACTCCCGTCACCCCGGAAGCAACATATAGGTTGAGACCATAGGGCGGTGTGATAAATCCGATGGACGCGCCGACCAGGAAGATCACGGAGAAATGGATCGGATCGACACCGACGGACGCGGCAATCGGGGCCAGGATGGGAGCCAGGATGATTGTGACGGGCAGGCTTTCCAGAACCATGCCTGAGACGAACACGATCACCATCGACGTGAACAGGACAGCATGGTAGCCCCCCATGGAGGTCACGAAATCTCCGATCGTCTGTTGCGCACCCAGCAGCGACAGGATCTGCTGCATCACGACGGATATGGCGATAAGCGGTGCGAGGATACCGGTAATCTGCGCTGAGCGGATCACGATGGAAGGAACTTCCGTGACCGTGAAACCCTGCACGACCAGCATTTCCGCATAGCTCTTTTCAGTCACCGGCCGTTCGCTTCGCTTACCCATGATCTTGTTGAGAGGATAGCTGACGAAACCTGCGATCATGCAGAACCCGACCGTTACGCCTGCGGCTTCGGTCGGCGAGAATTTGCCGGTATAGATGCCCCACAAGACCAGCCCGATGGCAAAGAACCCGAGCCAGGCACCGAACGCGGTCTTCAGGATACGATTGAATTGCAGCGGTATCAGGAATCCCCAGCCGTTCATCCGGCAGATTATCCAGCAGGCAACCTGCATGCCGATCACCATCAGCGATCCCGGAATGATACCGGCGACGAACAGGTCGGAAATCGGCAGGTTCATCAGGAACCCGTAGACGATGAAGATAATCGACGGAGGGATGATGATGCCGACTGTGCCTCCGGCTGCTGCCGTGGCCGCCGAAAACCGTTCGTCGTAGCCACCCTTCACCATTTCCGGATGGAGCATGGAGCCGATCGTTGCGGTCGTTGCGGAGTTCGATCCGGAGATCGCCGCGAACAGGCCGCAGGCGCCCAGAGAGGCCATCGCCAGCCCGCCGCGCAACCAGCCCAACATTGCATATGCAAAGTCGGAAAGACGCCGTGCGATACCGGACCGATTGATGAGATCCCCCGTCAGGATGAACAGCGGCATGGCCAGAAGGGCAAAGCCCTTGTTGAACACGTTCAGCAGCTCTGCGCCGATATTGTCGAGTGTCAGGCCGAGAACGAAGGAACATCCGATCACCCAATAGGCGATCACCAGAAGGACGGGAACTCCGATCATGAACAGGATCGTGACGCTGATCGAGATCAGTGTTACCCAGGTTGCATCTGTCATCAGGTATCCTCCCCGATGACAGCCGGCTTGATCAGCGGCCGGTTGGAGCGCCAGTTTCTGATATCGTCGCCGAGATTTTCGAAGACCCGGGCAGCAAGCGCCACGAAAGACAGGGGCGCGGTGATCAGGAACCACCACTGCATGACATTGTCAGTCCCCAGTACGATTTGAAAGTTGGATGCCGACAGGGCCGTCAGCCTTGTTGTGGTCACCAGCACGATGACCGCGAAAGCGAACCACAGGGCGGCGTCAAGGAACAGGCATGCCATCTGGGCCCATCTCGGCATGATCATCCTGAATTCGGCGAAGCTCAGATGTGTCCGAAGACGCACGTTGAAGGCCGCTCCGAACCAGGTCATGATCATGAAGAGAAGCGGAGGGATTGTAGTGGACCAGGGTTGCTGGTTGGCAAAGACGAACCGGTCGATCACGCCCCAGAATATGATGAAGGCAATGGCCAGATAGCTCCACACCATTATGGTGCGCTCCAGATGCCGGTCCAGTAGCGGGATCAGTCGGTAAAGAAGCAGCACCAGAAGTCCGCCGGCGGCAGTTGCAAATGCGCCTATCACCCAGGCGGCCTCTGATTTAAGGGCATTGCGGATTTCCCAGCTGTCCTGCGATGCAAAAGCGCTCAGGATCGCACCCAGATCCGACCAGATTGCCATTTGGACCCTCCCATTGCGCCGGTTTTCCCGGTCTGAAAACAAGTCAGGCCGGCACGGATACCGCGCGCCGGCCCATAGACTTTAAAGTGTGATCAGCCTTTCCACCAACGGCGCGGTTCAACGTTTTCCGGTTTCATGTCAGCTGGAACCCTGCGCGCGATGTCGTAGATTTCCTGATAGGTGTCGATGCCACCTGCCCATCCATTGAGGCGATCACGCCATTCCTGCCACAGCTGCGGTTGGAACTCGGGTGAACACATTTCTTCCGCGAGCTTGATTTCGCTTGCCGGCAGGAATGCCGGGCGCACGTCATTTTCGACGAAGATCGTCCCTGGCAGCTGTGGATCGGAGAAGCCGACTGTCTTGACCAGAGCAGCTTCGTTGGCAGCCTGCACGTGGGCCTGAGCCCAATAGGCGGACTCCATCACTGCATCCTGCAACGGACCCTCGAGGCTGTCGAATACGCTTGCCGACATGGAAGTGTGTTCTGTGCCGCAGAAGAATTTCAGGTCGACCGACTGACTGACAACCGGAGACATGTTCGCATAGGCAACCGCGCTCGCCCAGGTTTCCGCGCCATCGATCAGGCCCTGTTTCAGTCCGTCAAGGGTTTCTTCCCAGGCGACGGGCACCGGATTGAGGTTGAGCGCTTTCATTGCGATACGTCCCAGCTGAGTGCCGGTGACGCGGTTTTTGGTGCCGAACAGCTGTTCGAGTTTGGTCACTGTCGGGCGATCCGACCAGCCCAGTCCCAACTGTATTCCACGCAACTCGCAATGGCTGAAAAGGAACTTCAAGCCATGCCGCTTCTCCAGCGGATCACGCAGAATGCGCTGTGATTCCGGGCTGTAGAGGAAGTAGTATTGAGATGCCCTTCCCGGGAACATGAATGCATAATCAAGCACGTTCAGATAGGGCGCGCCCCCAGCGGAGTTCTGCGTGGAAGCGGCGTAGATGTCGATGATGCCCTGTTGAGTTTTTTCGACACAGGAAAGCTGCCCGCATATCTGGTTGTCGCCAATGAACTCGATGCGGATTTCGCCGTCAGTCCGGGCCTCCAGATCCCGGGCGAACTCAAGAGCACCGGCCCGCTCGATCAGCAGGTTGCGCGCATTGAAGCCGGCAGCACCGAACTTGAGTGTGTGCTTGGCCGGTTTGGAAAATCGCTTGTCGTATGTTGATTCCGCAGCCGAAGCCAGGTTGGCAAGGCTCATCGCACCGCCGAATGTACCGGCCGCCAGCAATGTCGAACTCATTCCGTAAGTGCCTGCAACACGGAACAAATCGCGCCGAGAAATCCTGCCTAGTTTGCTTCCTACACTCATTGCTTCCTCCCTTTTCGCAATTTTTGAGACGTTTTGTTTCAAAAAATGCTAGTTTATTTTGTGCTTTTTGCATAGGCTTTTTTCAAAGAAATAAAGCGGAGAACAAAAATGGAGGCTGATTTCGTTGTGATCGGGGCCGGTTCGGCTGGCTGCGTCATCGCCAATCGTCTGAGCGAAAATCCCTCCAACAAGGTCGTTCTTCTTGAAGCCGGCGGCCCCGACAGGAACCCGTGGATCCACATTCCGGTCGGCTACTTCAAGACGATGCACAACCCTTCGGTCGACTGGTGTTACCGAACCGAGCCGGATCCCGGCCTGAGCGGACGATCGATCGACTGGCCGCGGGGCAAGGTCCTGGGAGGTTCCTCATCGCTGAACGGTCTTCTTTATGTGCGTGGACAGAAGGAGGACTATGAGCGTTGGCGGCAGATGGGCAACGAGGGCTGGGGCTGGGAAGACGTTCTTCCACTCTTCAAGCGATCCGAGGACCAGGAACGCGGCGCCGATGACTATCACGGTGAAGGCGGGCCGCTATCGGTTTCCAACATGCGCATTCAGCGACCAATTTGCGACGCCTGGGTCGCCGCCGCACAAACCGCAGGCTACCCGTTCAACCCGGACTATAACGGTGCCAAGCAGGAAGGTGTTGGTTATTTCCAGCTGACAACCAAGAATGGACGGCGGTGCAGTTCAGCCGTCGCATTCCTGAAACCGGCAAGAAGCCGTGAAAACCTCACAATCATTACCCACGCGCTTGTGAGCAGGATCAACCTCGATGGCAAGAAGGTTACCGGTGTCACTTACCGGGACAGATCCGGGACCGAGAAGGTTTTGACCGTGAACCGCGAAGTGATCCTGTCGGGAGGCGCCATCAATTCCTCCGCAGGTCCTGATGCTATCGGGTATTGGTGATCCGGGTGAATTGCGCGACAACGGCATCGAGCCGCTGAGACACGCA
>NZ_KI928916.1:198487-206701 GCF_000521215.1 Labrenzia sp. DG1229
CCGTAGACTGAACATGTTCCGTCTGGCTGGGTAAATTGCCCGGCCAGTCGTCCCCTCGGGAGAGGCTCATTGTCGAAAAAGTCCCCCATCATTGAAAATCTGACCTGGGCAGTTGACGGGTTGAACGGCATCGCCAGCTGGATTTGCAACCGTCTGCTGGAGTTGATCGTTGCGATCACCTTCATGCAGGTTGTCCTGAGATACGTCTTCAACAGTCCGACAAAATGGTCCGAGGAAGCAGCCATGCTGTGCCTGGTCTGGTACGGCATGCTGGCAACGGCAATTTGCGTGCGCACCCACCACCATGTCGCCATCGTCTTCTTTCGCGATCTGCTGGGCGAAACCGGCGGCATTGTCCTCGACGTGTTTGCGCATCTTGTCATTCTGGGGTTCGCGCTGGTGCTCCTGTTCAGCGGCACAAAGCTGGTCGACCTGGCCGGTGTGACGCTTTTGCCGGCATCGGGCATTCCCAAATCCCTGCTGTATTACTCGGCGCTCACCGGTGGTTTCCTGATAGCGCTGAATGCCCTGACAAACATTCTGACCGGGTCGCTTCGTCCAAGTGAATTCGAAGATACCGGGACGACGTCATGAGTGCGCAGGGTATCGCGATCGCCTTGCTGCTCGGCAGCTTTCTCGGCCTTATGGTGTTGCGGGTTCCGGTGGCCTTCGCCCTGGGAATGTCATCGGTCGTAACCGCGTTTTACCTCGGCCTGCCTATGTTGATGATCGGGCAGCGGATGGTGAACGGCCTGTTCAGTTTTACATTTCTGGCGGTGCCGTTTTTCATTCTGGTCGGCAACATCATGACGGAAGGCGGGATCTCCGACCGCCTGGTGAAATTCGCGGAAGTTCTTGTCGGCCGTTTTCGAGGGGGGCTTGCACAGGGCAATGTGGTGGCGAGCACCTTTTTCGGCGGTATTTCCGGTTCGTCGGTCGCTGATGTCGCCTCGATTGGCTCGTTCCTGATTCCGGCCATGAAAAAGCGCGGTTACGCGCCTGAATATTCGGTCGCGGTCACCGTTACATCATCGGTGCAGGGTGTGTTGATCCCGCCAAGTCAGAACATGATCTACTACGCGTTGGCCGCCGGCGGCCTGCCGATCAGCAAGCTGTTTCTGGCCGGATATGTTCCAGGCGTGCTGTTGTCGGCCGCCCTGATGGTGTTGTGCTGGATCGCCGCCGTACGTCACAATCATCCCAAGGGTGATGTCTATGGTCTCAGGGACAGCCTCGGCATCGTCGGACGTGCCTCGATTGGACTGTTCACCATCGTGATCATCATCGGCGGCATCGTTGGCGGCGTTTTCACCGCCACGGAATCCGCGGCTGTCGCCGTCGTCTATGCGTTGTTGGTGACGGCGTTCGTCTATCGCACCATGGACCGGACAAAGATTCGCCGGATCATGGCCGGTACCCTGGCCTCGCTCGGGATGGTGGTCGCGATCATCATGACGTCGTCCGCATTCGGTTTTCTGTTGTCCTACCTGAAGGTGCCGACGATCCTCGCCGACCACATTCTGGGCCTGTCTTCGAATGTCGTGATCATTCTCCTGATGATCAACCTGCTGTTGCTGATCCTCGGGATGCTGATGGACATGGGTGTGCTCATCCTGATCATGACCCCGATCCTGTTGCCGATCGCCGTGAAGATCGGGATTGATCCGATACACTTCGGCATCATCATGATCCTCAATCTGGGAATAGGCGTGTGTACACCGCCGGTGGGGACGTCTCTGATGGTCGGCTGCGGCATCGGAGGGGTGAAGATCGAAAACACGGTGAGGGCGATGCTGCCATTCTATCTGGCCATGGTTGTGGTGCTGATGCTGGTGACCTTCATCCCGGCGCTGTCCCTGGGCCTGGCCGGGTTGCTTGACTGACGGCGGGCAGGGGGAAGTGCTTCGGTACACTCAAACCGGTCTGATGGTAGAGATCACCGGCGTTCTTCAATCCTGCGCGTGAAGGCAAGAGAACAAATGTGCAGCTCTGGAATGCAGGCAGCCAATCTGACTGTCAGACAACAGATTCAGCTCGCCAAGACCCACGGCCGGACCCGATTTGACAATCACGGCCTTCGAGACTGTAACCGTCAGATCAAATCCAAACTTCCGGACGTTAATTCGCTGCCATTTCTGTCTTGATCAATTCATAGGCTGCGAGCGCATCGATGCCTTCATCATTGACTTCGGAGAGGACCTTTTCCCGGATTTCGGCCGAAATATTCTGAAACCTGGCCAAGTCGGCATCGCTTGCCTCATTGATTGCGTTGCCTTCGGTCGAGCGGGTCAGCGCAATACCGTCCTGATCGATTTCGTCCCACATCGCACCTCCCATACGGCTCAAGGGCTCACCAAAGACCTTTTCTTCAAGGGCGGTCTGCAGCTCAGGCGGCAAGTTGGCAAAGGCTTCCTCGTTCATGATCAAGGCGAACGACCCGCGGTAAAGCCCGCCCGGCATCCAGTAGACGTTTTTGGCGACTTCCGTCAGTTTGAATCCCTGCCGCGTTTCCATCGGCATTACCACGCCGTCCGCCGCATTGGAGGCGAGCGTCTCATAAACTTTCGGCGCCGGAACCTGAATGCCGGTGGCGTCTAGTTTCCTGCCAACATCGCCGCCGACACCGCCGGGAATGCGTATCTTCATACCGGCCACCTGGTCCAGCGTTGTTACGGGTTTGTCTGAATGGAGTTGCGCCGGGCCATGGGTCACCAGACCTATCAGTTTGACACCCCTGTGCTCGTTTGCCCTGGAGAGAAACTCCTCATAGACCCGCCAATAGGCCACGGAGGCGGCCTCCGCGGAGCCTTCATAACCAGGCAGCTCGATCAGTTTTGTAGTTACGAAACGGCCAGGTTGATAGCCGTGAAAAATGATTGACGCATCCGCGGCGCCATCCATCACGAGATCCATTTGTGATGGCGGTGGTGCAAGACCAAGCTTCACCTCGGCCGTGACCTTTCCATCGGTTGCTTCTTCCACCATTTCGACAAAGCGCGGCCACATCTTTGCGTTCATGCCATGTGATGGCGGAGCCCACGATGAAATTGTCAACGTGTGTTCAGCTGAAAGTGCAGTGCCTCCGCCAAGGCCAATGGCAGCGGCAGCGAACAGGCTTGCGAGTCTCACCAGTTTCATATTTTTCTCCCTCGGTCGTTTTTCGAGTTGGATCTACTGCGTGTCGGGCAGCTTCACCTTTTGGCCTTCAAGGCATTCGGACACGATGACCTGACAGCTCAGCCTGCTTCCGGGTTGCCGATCTGTTGCAGCAAAATCCAGGAGATCGTTTTCGTGTTCGTGCATCGGCGTCATTTCGCAAAGCAGTTCCTGTGCGAAAAAGGCATGACAGGTCGCGCAGGCAGCTGAGCCGTTACAGTCGGCACGGATCCCGTCGACACCATTGTCGATCGCAACTTTCATGATGCTGTCACCTGCTGTTGCCGAGACAGCCACTTCGCTTCCGTCGGGTTGTACAAAGACAAATCTGATCATGGTCTTGTCCTCAACGATCCCAGCGAACCGGCAGGGCTATCGGTCCGCGGAAGACCCAACCTTGCTGGACTGGCGGATTTCCGGCTTGAAGCCGCAGGTTGGTCAGACGCGTGAAGAGCATTGGTACGGCAATTTCGCCAACCATTTGCCGCGCGACCCAGGTTCCGGCACAAAAGTGCGGCCCCGCACCGAACCCAAGGTGCCTTGAAGCTGTCCTGTTGAGATCGAAACGGTCAGGCTGGTCGAAGTGGCCGGTGTCCCTGTTGGCTGCCCCCACACATATGCCAAGCTGGTCTTCCGCCTTGACGCGGGTGTCACCCAGAACGGTGTCTTGTGTGACCCGGCGAGGATACATGCCGATGGGCGAAATCCAGCGAACCGCCTCTTCGAAAGCCTTGGCAAAGAGTTTTTCGTTTGCTTGCGCCAGAGCCAGCTGTTCCGGGTTTTGCAGCAATCCCAAAACGGTGGTCAAAATGGCATCTCTCGGCTCGTTCAGTCCACCGCCAACGATCACCTTGATATTGGCACGAATTTGCTCGCGTGAATGTTTGTGTCCTGCATGGGCCATCGACGACAAGATAGAGGGATTTTCCGTTTCCACGTGCCGTGCGAAGACGTGGTCAATTGCCTGATCTATGGCCGCAGAGGCACGCCTGGCGCGGTTCGAGATATCCGGATCGGCCTGGTAATTCCCCACACCATCCATCAGTGCCTGTGACCACCAGGCGATGTCTTCCCAGGCAACGTCCTCGAAGCCTAGCAATTCGATCAGGGACAGCGACGCCATGGGAGCCGCAAAACTGCTGAAGAGGTCCGTTTCGCCACCGGCCTCAAACTGATTGATCAGGTCATTTGCGATCGACTGGAAACGGGGAGCCCAATGCTGTTTGACAACACCGGGACGAAATGACGGTTCAACAGCGGCGCGTTCCAGCTTGTGCGGCTCGTCATCCTTGCGCATGAGAGAATGTCCCATGACCTTGTTCATGAGCGAACCTGGATTGGTCGACGCAAACAGGTGATGGTTGCGCTCCACGGTCATGATGTCATCGAACCGTGTCACCAGGTGAATTCGCGCACTGTCGACCCATACCACCGAGGCCATCGAACGAATTCTGTCGAAGGTCGGATAGGGGTCTTTCGCCAACTCCTCGATGGTTACGTCTGACAGGACCGGGGGCGGTTTCATCTGTGCCTTCCCTTCTGATTTGACGGCAACATCAAGGGTGAGGCCGAATTGCGCATGTTGGCAATCCAATGGGCTGAATATAAGTTATCGAAAAATTCGATTGGAAAGACATTTCATGGACTTGGCCAAGAAAATTCTGAAGACGAATTTTGCGTCGCTGCAAGTGCTCCAGTATGTGCACGATTTCGGTTCGTTTTCCGTGGCTGCGGAGAGGCTGAGTTTGACGCAATCGACCGTCAGCTACACGATCGCGCGTCTTCGTTCCATTTTCAAAGATCCGCTGTTCGCAAGGGAAGGCAACAGGGTTGTTCCGACGCAGAGATGCAGGGTGATCGTCGGGCACATCTCCGGTTTGCTGGCCGAATTCGAAGGCCTGACGAGCGAACCCGATTTCAATCCGGCCGCAGCGGAGGGCGCAATCACGATCTCATGCAATCACTATGAGCGCATGACGATCCTGCCGGAATTCATACCGAAAATCCGCAAACAGGCGCCGAACCTCAAACTCAGGTTCATGACTTCCAGCGCGTTGGGCGAAGACCAGTTGAAACGCGGCGAATGCGATCTCCTGATCGGGCCTGTTCAACTGACCGGCGATCACATCTTCAAACGGCACCTCCTGTCCGATTGCTATGTGTATGTCATGGATGCGAACAATCCCGTGGCGAACCGTCCTCTGAATCTGGACGAGATCAGAAGTGCTCATCATCTTGTCGTGCAGTTTTCAGGGGGCTGGCAACCTTTGTATATCGACGCTCTGAAGTCCCATGGCCTGAGTTTGAGCCCGATGGTTGAGTTGTCTGACTATGGAGACATTGCGGCCTATCTCAAGGGATCCGATTTGATCGCCTGCATGCCAAGGCGGCTGGCAAGCACACTGGAACCGGGCTTGCTCTGCGTTGATGTTCCAATTCCGGTTCCGCTTGAAATCGATCTCTTCTGGACCACACGCACACACCACTCCAAACTGCACAACTGGGTTCGCCAGACCCTTGCTGAGAGTATCTGAACCGTTCAGGTGCCATTTCGACCTGATATCAGACGGTGAGACACAGGGCTTGTGATCGCCTCATGGCTGGCTTCTGCGGATCTGAAACAGTGTGCGACGAATGCTGTCCGAAGCGACGCTGGAAATACCTGCCGCCGGTGTGTTAACGCGAACCGGCAGGGGAGTGATCCTGTTGGCAGCCATGAGCTCGCCACAACGGCCGGCGTGGCGCCAAAGTTCACCGGCTTGACAGCAAATTGAAAGGCGATCCCGTTTCCGGCACTGTTCTTGCCCGCCCCGTGGTCCGATCTTGCCAAAATCATCCGGTCGGCATCCACTCAAAAACCGAGAGCCAGCCGAACAAAGGTTCCGAAAATGCAGTACGCCTCTATCACCGACCGGCTTGCCCATCTGGGGTCGGGCAAATGGGCCATCCACCTGAAGGCGCGCGAGATGGCTGCAAGCGGACAAGCGGTTATCGAGCTGACCATTGGCGAACCGGACATCGGACCTGATACGGTCTTGCTGGACGAAGCAAATCGCTCCATGCGCGGCGGGCGCACCCGGTACTCCAACGGGCGTGGCGAACCAGTTGTCATCGACGCGCTCGTCAAGAAATACAGCAAGCGGCGGTCAGGCATCTCCAGGCGCAACGTCCTGTGTTTCCCCGGCACCCAGACGGCGCTGTTCGCAGTCATGCTTGCATTGGTGGAAGCCGGTGACGCTGTTCTGGTCTGCGATCCTTATTATGCAACATATGAAGGCGTCGTTGCAGCAACGGGTGCCTCGATGGTGCCGGTGCCGCTCCGACCGGAAAAGAAATTTCATCTTCAGTCCGGAGACCTTGAAAAGGCTATCGCGCCCGGGTGCAGGGTTCTTCTTCTGAACACGCCTCACAACCCCACAGGTGCTACGCTCACACGGGAGGAAATTGCCGCAGTCGGTGAGGTATGTGTACGCCATGACTTGTGGATCGTCTGTGACGAGGTCTACGAACAACTGATATTCAACAGCGAATTCGCTTCTCCCTTCGATCTTCCCGGCCTGGCGGAGCGGACGATTGTCGTTTCGTCCATTTCAAAATCGCACGCCGCGCCCGGGTTCCGTTCCGGATGGGCTGTCGGACCGGAGGAGTTCTGTGATCGGCTCCTGCCGATATCCGAAACGATGTTGTTTGGCGGACAGCCATTCATTGCCGACATGACTGCAAAAGCGCTTGGCGAAAAATTCGATACGGCAGATCGCATGCGTGAACGTTACGGACAGCGGGCAAAACTCATCGTCAATCGTCTGGCAGGCAACAAGGCCCTTCTTCCGATGATGCCGGAAGCGGGGATGTTTCTGCTCATCGATGTCAGCGCGACAGGCCTCGACGGGTTGGAATTTGCGGATCGACTGCTGACAGAAGAGGGTGTTGCCGTGATGCCCGGCGCGTCATTCGGGCATCAGGCTTCCGATCTGATCCGGCTGTCTCTTACGGTTTCCGAAGAGATGCTTGGCAACGCAGTCACCCGGATCGAGGCGTTTTCAGACCGGCTGCGAAAGGGCGAGGGAAAGCAGACATTGTCCACGTGACGGAGACAACTTGCCTTGCTCCGGCCGGTTGGGTGTCCGCCGATGGTGATCAGGCAGGCTCCGGAATTACAAGCTCATTTGTGAGTGTGTGACCTAGCCGGCGAGACTTGCGCGGATCAGGTCCGATGCCTTCTCACCGATCATGATGGCAGGAGCGTTGGTATTGCCCGACACAATCTCGGGCATGATCGAGCAGTCCGCAACGCGCAGGCCCTCGATGCCGTGGACCTTCAGTCTCGGGTCGACTACCGCGGTGTCTCCCGTTCCCATCTTGCAGGTCCCGGTTGGGTGATAGATCGAGACGCTGTTCTGACGTGCCCAGTCCAGAGTTCCATCGTCGTCTTCCATATCAAGGCTGGCAGCCGGCCGGAATTCTTCGGAGATCTTGGATGTCAGCGGCGCGTGCCTGGCAATCTTCCTGGCAATCTTGACTGCTTCGACAATGGTCCGGCAATCGGTTTCCGTAGACAGGTAACGCGGAATGATCTTCGGATACTGGCGCGGATCCGGTCCGGCGAGGCGAATTTCGCCACGGCTTTCCGGCCGAAGCTGACAGACCGACATCGTGAACGCTGAAAACGGATGGACACCTTCGCCCGGAGAATCTGCGGACCAGGGTTGAACGTGAAATTGAATGTCGGGCGTCTCGAGTTCCGGACGGGTTTTCAGAAAGCCTGTTGCAAGGCTTGCTGCCATGGTCATCGGACCGGCTCTGAAGAGGGCATATTTCAGTGCGATCCGGGCCTGGTTGAAGAGGCTGCGCACCTCGTCGTTCAGTGTCGGTTCGTTGCACTTGTAGACAAGTCTGGCCTGCAGATGATCCTGCAGGCCCCGCCCCACTCCGGAAAGCGCATGCACCGGCTCGATGCCGTTGTCGCGCAATTCACCCGGATCACCAATACCCGATAGCATCAGGACCTGCGGAGAATTGATGGCGCCTCCCGACAGGATCACTTCGCGGTTCACGGTC
>NZ_KI928916.1:207216-269098 GCF_000521215.1 Labrenzia sp. DG1229
CGTTGCCAGGGGATGCGGTGCCTTTCGACAAGACGATGCGGTAGCCCTCTTCGCGCAACGCCTTGCAGGCCTGAGTACCGGAGTAGTCGAATTCGCAGGCCTGCCCGATAACAATCGGACCGGCACCAATAATCAGGATGGAAGAGATATCTGTGCGTTTGGGCATCTCGGCTCTCAGCTCGCAGTAGCCAGTCCGGATTAGCGCTTTCGCTATTCGGTCTGGCTCTGTCTAAAAGTAAGTGACGATGTTGGCTGAGCGCGTCTTATAGGGAAAAGCTCTGCACTATGAAACCCCGGCAGGACGACAAGACGACGTTTTCCGAACGGAATTGATGCGATTAGTCGGTTTCTGACGGTTCGATCTTCAAAGGTGTCGCTGAAAGACCGTCAAAATCGCTGATTCCCTCCGACAGTGCGTAACAGGCGAGACGTATGGATTTCGGTATTTCGACAGGCCGGCCATCGCGATTTCCCTTCTCGTAGTACTGGATCATGCGTTTTTTCAGGCCGAGCCGCTCGGCTGCGTCTTTCTGTTTCAATCCGAGTGTTCGCCTCCAGTGTCGGAATTGTTGCGGAGTCATGCCTGGCACGGCGATTTTTGTTTTCGATTCGGCCATATTTCAATTTATCCAGAGTAACTTGCTTCCGCGTGACCGCACTTTGGAACGGATACGCCGATCAGATTGACAAAAATAACCTGTATCGGCCTTTGTCAATCAAGAAGTGCACAATGTGCTCTTTTTTGCGCGATAGGCGTTTGTTGAAGCGTTTTGACGACCGGTCAAAGAGAAGGTGTTGGAGCAATCGGTCTTTTTTGGGAGAAATTCGAGGAGGTGAGTCTCACCTTCCGATGAGGGAGGAAAGTCTTCGCCAGCGTGAGTTCTCCACAGGAGTCGAAATCCTCAACGTCACTTGAAAAAAAAATACAGTATTGTATTTAATCTATAGCAATGCACGCCAAGATAATATTTTGGTTTGGATTCAATTTTTGATTGTGGACTTGTTTTTATCGGAACGGCCGAGACATCGCCTAGGTATCATTTAAAAAAAATCTGGTGCCTAATTCCAATTGTTTGGGTAAGTTCAGGAGAATTAAGTATTTTTCCCTTTTCTTTCTCCCGCGAAGTTAGAATGAACTGCTGCGGGATTCACGAGAATTGAAAATGTGGTTTATTGGATCTGGATTATCGATAATTAATATTTATATCCCCTAGTTTGTCCGTGGGGGTGTTTATGGACCACCAGCTTGGTGATCTTTCTGTCATAAAGCAGGGTTTAATTTTCGGTCTTCTGAAACTTCCGCGAAAAATGATCAATATTTCCGATTTTTGCGTAGATTTTAACTATCGAACCAGTGTATTAGTCTGACTGCTAAGTCTCGGCCGTGCAGAGCTGGGGCTTTTCGCCGTGTGCGATGGTAAATAACCGAGAGGTTGTTTTGCATCACTAGTGGGACCTGAGGATCCGGATGTGGGACCGGAAAATCAGGAGTGCTGCAAAGCCTGACCGAACTCGGAACAAAAAAACAAGATCGGGCTTAACATTATGAACAATGTCGCTACCAAAATGGTCGTTGTTCCGGACATAGCAGGTCCGGGACAGGACGTGGTGCTGGATGACCGCGCCCTTGCTATCTCTGAGATGTCTGAGCGCTTCAACGTAACGCTGCGTACCCTGCGGTTCTACGAAGAAAAGGGTCTGCTTAACCCTGTGCGCAAAGGTGCTCGCCGCTTTTATGGCACGCGTGATGTGTCGCGGATGCGGGTTATCCTTCAAGCCAAGAAAATTGGACTGACACTTGCTGAAATTCGGCGGGTGATCAAGCTGGTCGAAAGCAATACCAACAAACAAGACCAGTTCAAGGAGTTGCAGGAAATCTGCCAGGGGCAACAAGAGATCCTTGTCGAGCAGAAGCAAATGCTTGACGAGCAGGTTGCCGAGGTTGAACAGATCCTATCAGCCTTTGATGAACTGATCGCCTGACTCTCCTCATTCAGACAATGCAATGCCCCCGGTTCAGAAATGAGCCGGGGTTTTGCTTTTCTGCGTCCAGCCGCGGTGTGGCGAACTCATGAGGCGGAGTTCCATTCGTGTTGGAACCGGTTGCCCGCCGGCAGGGCAGCCCCTGAATTCACGCGGGTCTGCCGGCCTGCATCAGATCGGTGAACCGCTTGAACAGATAATGGCTGTCACGCGGGCCCGGAGAGGCTTCCGGATGGTACTGGACTGAAAAGACGGGTTTATCCTTCATCGCCAGACCGCAGTTCGAGCCGTCGAAAAGAGACACGTGAGTTTGCTCGACATTTTCCGGCAGGCTGTTTGCGTCGACCGCAAAGCCATGGTTCATTGATGTAATTTCGACCTTGCCGGTCGTGTGATCGAACACCGGATGATTGGCTCCGTGATGTCCCTGATGCATTTTGATCGTGTCGCCTCCGAGCGCGAGCGCGAGCATCTGGTGACCAAGGCAAATGCCGAATGTCGGGACGCCCTTGTCCAAAACGCCCCTGATCATGTCGACAGAATACTTGCCCGTCGCTGCGGGATCACCTGGACCATTGGACAGAAAAACACCATCGGGCTCGTGGGCCAGCACATCACTTGCAGTCGCCGTTGCAGGCACAACCGTGACGTTGCAACCGGCATCGGTGAGCAGACGCAGAATATTGCGTTTGATACCAAAATCGATGGCGACGACCTTGTAGGTTGAGCTGTCGGTTTCTCCGTAGCCCTCGTCCCAACGCCAGGTCGTCTGGGACCAGGGATGTGACTGGGTCGTCGAGGCGTCTTTCGCCAGATCCATGCCGACGAGGCCAGGCCAGTTGGCGGCAGCGGTTTTCAGGCTTTCAACGTCGAAACGGCCATCAGGTGCGTGGGCGATCACACCGTTGGGAACGCCTTTCTCCCTGATCAGTGCGGTCAATGCGCGGGTGTCGACGCCGCAGATACCGATCATGTTCCGGCTCTTGAGCCAGGCATCAAGATGTTTTGCAGCCCGGTAGTTGGCCGGATCGGTTATCGGCGCAGCAAGAACGACACCGCGAATTCCGCTGTCGGCGGCCATGTTGACGGTTTCAATATCCTCGTCATTCGTGCCGACATTCCCTATATGCGGAAAAGTGAACGTAATAATCTGACCCGAGTAGGAGGGGTCGGTGAGGATCTCCTGATACCCGGTCATGGCAGTATTAAAACAAATCTCACCAACGGCTTGGCCGGTGGCTCCGAGGCCTTGTCCTTCGATAATGCTGCCGTCGGAAAGGACAAGCAGGGCGGTCGCCGGGGTCTCAGACCATGCGTCTGCAGTCGTCATGTCTTGTATCCAGAGTCTGTTGGTGACATCATGCGCTGCAGGATAGGCGTCTGCGACTGGCAAAAATGCCTTTCTGCGGCCGTCTGCATCAAGCGCGGGACTCTATGGGAAGCGGCTAGGATCGTCAATATTGATCCTTTGAAAAAAGACCATTAAAATTCAATAGCTTGGCTGAGAAATGTGAAAGGGCGTCAAAACGCCCACAGGCTCAGTGCGGCAGGGATAGGGTGAACCATGCGCGACGACTTGCGCGAAAGAATCGGCATTGCGTTGAAATCGGCGCAAGAAGAAGGCGACAAGCGGCGCTGCGCGACCTTGCGTCTGATCCAGACCGCGGTCAAGGACAGGGAAGCCTCTGCACGCGATAACGGCAAGGATGGTGTCGGCGATAGCGACGTCATCGAAATCCTTCAGAAAATGGTTCGACAACGGGAAACGTCGGCAGAAGAGTTCGAAACCAGCGGGCAGCTTGACCTTGCCGAGCAGGAACGTGTGGAGCAGGAAATCATCCGCGAATTCCTGCCTGTTCAACTTTCCGAAGACGAGATGCGCACTCTTTGCGAGGCTACCGTCAAGGACATCGAGGCACATGGTCTGCGCGACATCGGGCGTTGCATGAGCGAGCTGAAGAACCGGTATCCGGGAAAGATGGACTTCGTTCAGGCGTCTTGCCTTGTGAAGGATATGTTGCGCACGGAAGGCAATGGTCATCACCAGCAACTCGGTGCGGACGAAACCCCGAAAGGCTAACCCGCGAAGCGTCCGGCTCCTGGGTCGCCAGGGTGGGAACCTCCTGAAAGTTGTCCCCGGCTATCAACAGATCTTCAATTTCCCACTCTCGGTGAAGATCTGAGACTGGCGCTAACCGACAAGTCATTCTATTTTGTCGGATCATCCTGAAGGTGCTTAGACCGACCATCAGGCTAAAGCATTCAATCACAGCTGATCGTTCGTCCTCCATGCGTTTTGAACCGCGTCTTCTTGATGAAATCCGCGCCCGTCTGACACTCTCGGATATCGTTGCACGGCGTGTCACGTGGGACCGTCGCAAAACCCAGCCGGGAAAGGGAGACTTTTGGGCCTGCTGTCCGTTTCATCAGGAAAAAAGCCCGAGCTTTCATGTCGATGACCGCCGTAACAGGTACAAGTGCTTCGGATGCGGTGCGTCCGGTGATCACTTTACATTCCTGTGTGAAACAGAAGGCCTCAACTTTCCGGAGTCCGTTGAACGCCTTGCCGAGCAGGCGGGTGTCGCCTTGCCGGCGCCCGATCCGCAGGCGGCCAAACGGGAGAAGAGGCGTGCCGGACTTGCCGACATATGCGAAATGGCCGCGCAGTTTTTTCAGACCGAGCTTGCCGGATACAGAGGCGAAGGTGCACGTTCTTACGTTGCCAAGCGTGATCTGACACCGGAGACATTGACGGAGTTCCGCTTCGGCTTTGCCCCCGACAGCCGGGATGCACTGAAGACGTTCCTGGCTGCAAGGGAAATTCCCGAAGCTGCAATGGTGGAAGCCGGCCTTGTCATCAAACCGGACGACGGGCGGCCTTCCTATGACCGTTTTCGTGGACGCCTGATGATTCCGATCCATGATGACAAGGGCCGAGTGGTCGCCTTTGGCGGGCGGACGCTGTTACCCGACGGACAACCGAAATATCTGAATTCGCCCGAGACCCCCCTGTTTCACAAGGGCATCATGCTCTTCAACGCGCATCGTGCCCGTGAACCGGCCTTCAAGACGGGTGAGGCGGTGGTGGTGGAAGGCTACATGGACGCCGTCGCCCTGTGGCAGGCCGGAATCCGGCACGTGGTCGCGTCGCTCGGGACTGCCTTCACGGAAGACCAGGTGGTCCGGCTCTGGAGATTTGCACCCGAACCGGTAATCTGTTTCGACGGCGACGTTGCCGGTGTGTCTGCCGCGCATCGGGCAATCGACCGGATCTTTCCGGTCCTCAAAAGCGGCTATTCGTTTCAATTCTGTTTTCTGCCCGATGGTATGGATCCGGATGATCTGGTGAAGCAGCGCGGGCTGGACGGGTTCCACCAGGAGGTCAGCAAGGCCCAGTCACTGTTCGATGCGGTCTGGGAGCGCGAAATCTCGGTTTCCCGTATCGACACGCCTGAGCGCAAGGCTGCGCTTGAGAAACGCTTTGACGATCTGATCGGAACGATCCGGGACGAACGGGTAAGGCGTCGCTATCAACTCGACCTGAAATTCAAGCTATCCAACTTGTTTTTCGAGCAGGCCCGGCAAATGCGGCGCGACGGCAAGAAAAACGCCGAAACGGCCACAGGCCTTGGCATGGTGCGCGAGCGGGTTGCCACCAGCAACGACTTTGGCACAGAACGTCTGGTTCTGGGGCTGTGCATAAGATTCCCGCATCTGCTTGACAGAAATGTCGAGCGCATTTCACGATTGCCGTTCACCAACGATCTGCACCGGCAGCTTCGCGATATTCTGTGCCGGATCGTTGATGAACTGGAAGCGGCGCCGATTGCGGATCTGACCGGTTCGTTCGATGAACCCCTGCGTGACATCATGCACGAGTTGATGTTGGAAACCATCGGTCTGCAGGAGCAGGGCAAGGCGGAGTTTTTTGCGCTCAACCACCGGTTCCCGCTGTTGAAATCCAATCCCCCCGAAGATTTCGTCGAGGCGGCGTACCTGCATTTTCTGGATATTCTCGAGTTGACCGCCCTTGAAGTGGAGCTTTCAAGCGAGTTGATCACCGCAGATGAGCATCTGGACGAGTTTTCCTGGGCGCGCATTCAGGCCTTGACACAGGATTTGAACCGCAGGCGCGAGGAGTGCGCGCGCGATGAAGCAGATCTTGCAGAACGCGCCAAAAAAATCAGAACCGCGCCGCCGGTCGCCGTGGCACAGTGACCGTTGCGCGGTCGCCTGACCTGGTTAAAACCGAAATGAGGGCGAGCACAATGCGGGCAAAATTGTTTTTTTGCTGCAAAATCACCCTGTAGACGTGTGAAAAACCACAAAAAACGCATTTTCCAATTGACCGGTGACGAATCACACTTGCGAATCGTGCACACCGAGCTAAATAGAAGTTTTGCAGCTCTCAAGCGCCGCAGCTTAAAAGCCAGCTGGCGGCAAATAGTCTGAAAAACGCTGCAACCCGTTTGAATACCTCTTCGGCACTTGCAATTGCGAGGGCCAAATTGAAAGGCCGCGTGCTTCATTGATGCTGAGTTCTGTCAACGTCGTGAAGAGCACGGTTAATTGGGACTTAAGGGACACGGCTTACAAACCTATTCACACTGATTCTTCCGGACGCGGCCGCATGTATTGCCGGCGCGCTGAGGGTAAGTTGGTTTGAAGCCGTTAATAGGGCGCTGCGTGACCCTGATGGTCACGAACTGGAGCACGATATGGTAGCCAAAGCGACACAAGCAGACGAGACACAGGAAGCAAGCTCGGACGGACCGGACGGTCCGCTGCTTGACCTGTCGGATGCCGCTGTCAAGAAGATGATCAAAGCCGCCAAGAAGCGCGGCTACGTCACATATGACGAGCTGAACGAAGTCCTGCCTTCCGAGCAGGTTTCGTCAGAGAAGATCGAAGACACCATGTCCATGCTCTCCGACATGGGTATCAACGTGATCGATTCCGAAGACGCTGAAGACGGACCGGATGAAGTCGATGGCGGCGAATTGGCGACCACCACCACCACAGCGGTGGCGAAGACAACGAATACCAAAGAACCCGCCGACCGGACCGACGATCCGGTGCGCATGTATCTGCGCGAGATGGGGTCGGTTGAACTGCTCTCCCGCGAGGGCGAGATCGCGATTGCCAAGCGCATCGAGGCCGGCCGGGAAGCCATGATCGCCGGTCTTTGCGAAAGTCCGCTGACATTCCAGGCAATTATTATCTGGCGCGACGAACTCAACGAAGCCCAGGTGCTTCTGCGCGACATTATCGACCTGGAAGCCACTTATGCCGGACCGGACGCGAAGGCAGGCCCCGCAGTTGCAAATGACGATGTTGCCCCGAGCGAAGCAGGCGAGGAAAAGTCCAAGGACGGCGTCTCCGAAGATACGGAGAACGAGGAAGGTGAAGGCGACAGCGACGAGGATGACGACGATGAGTTTGAATCCAATGTCTCCCTCAGCGCGATGGAAGCCGAGCTGAAACCGGGCGTTCTGGAAACCTTTGACAACATTGCGGACAACTACAAGAAACTGCGCCGTCTTCAGGACCAGCTGGTTGAAAACAAGCTGGCCAACAAGACCCTGTCACCGAGCCAGGAGCGCCGTTACAAGAAGCTGAAAGAAGACATCATTGTCGATGTGAAGAGCCTGTCGCTCAACCAGAACCGTATCGATGCTCTGGTTGCCCAGCTCTATGACATCAACAAGCGTCTGATGGGGTATGAAGGCCGCCTGCTGCGCCTCGCCGACAGCTACAATGTGGATCGCTCCGATTTCCTGAAGCAGTATCAGGGTGCGGAACTGGACCCGAACTGGCTTCGCAAGGTGGCGAACCTGTCCACCCGCGGCTGGAAGAACTTCATCGCCAGGGAAAAAGAGACCGTCCGCGAGCTTCGTCAGGAAATCCAGACGCTGGCCACGGAAACCGGCCTTGAGATCACAGAGTTCCGCCGCATCGTGGCGATGGTGCAGAAGGGCGAGCGCGAAGCGCGTATTGCCAAGAAGGAAATGGTCGAAGCGAACCTGCGTCTCGTGATATCCATTGCCAAGAAATACACCAACCGCGGCCTCCAGTTCCTGGATCTTATTCAGGAAGGCAATATCGGCCTGATGAAGGCGGTCGACAAATTCGAGTACCGGCGCGGCTACAAGTTCTCAACCTATGCCACCTGGTGGATCCGGCAGGCGATCACGCGTTCGATTGCCGATCAGGCCCGCACGATTCGTATTCCGGTGCACATGATCGAGACGATCAACAAGATCGTCAGGACATCCCGCCAGATGCTGCACGAGATCGGCCGTGAGCCGACCCCGGAAGAGCTGGCCGAAAAGCTGCAGATGCCGCTGGAAAAGGTCCGTAAGGTCCTGAAGATTGCCAAGGAGCCAATTTCCCTCGAAACCCCGATCGGGGACGAGGAAGATTCCCATCTCGGCGATTTCATCGAGGACAAGAACGCGGTCCTGCCGATCGATGCGGCGATCCAGTCGAACCTGCGAGAAACCACCACGCGGGTGCTTGCTTCGCTGACACCGCGCGAGGAACGTGTTCTGCGCATGCGTTTCGGCATCGGCATGAACACCGACCATACGCTCGAGGAAGTCGGTCAGCAGTTCTCGGTGACTCGCGAGCGTATCCGCCAGATCGAGGCCAAGGCGCTCAGGAAGCTGAAGCACCCGAGCCGTTCGCGCAAGCTGCGCTCGTTCCTGGACAGTTAAGAGGCCGGTCGAAGTCTCACATTTTTAAAAAACCCGGCTGCCATGCCGGGTTTTTTGTTTGGGAGCATGTGGATTTTGGGACGTTTTCTAACTTAAAAACTGTTCATACGCTCTAGTCTCCAAGTTTGACGCAATTGCAGACAGAAGTCCGATCTCCGCCTTTCCCGGAATTGTTCTGTTTGATCGAAGACTTCCGTTCGAGGGCTCATTTTTGGCCATAACCGCAGATACCAACCGTCCGATGAAAGAGGCGGCAACGGAAGATCGGCAGGCATTTGCCTGGGGACTGATGACCTCCCTGGCGCTGCACGGACTGCTGGGACTCGTGCTGCTGGGCGGTATCTCCGGGTATGTTACGGAGCCCACTCAGGAGCCAATCGAGGTGGAGATCATCACTGTTCCCGCGCTTGATCTGCCAGAACCGAGCGAAGAGCAATCCGCAGCCGAAGAACCAGCTGCTGAGGAAGAAGAAGCTGAAAACCAGCCTCCCGAACCAGCACCTGAAGAAGAGGAAACAGAAGAGCAGGCTCCCGAACCGACACCTGCCGCAGAGGCGGAAGACGAGACACCTGCGCCAGTCCTGCAGCCGGTCGAGGAATTTGCCGAAGAAGATTCCGAACCTCAGAACAATGAGCAGGAACCCGTCACCGAACCTCTGGAAGAGGTTGTTGAAGAGGAGATCCCTGAACCGGAGGATAGCGATCCTCTTGAGGAAGAGCAGGAAACTGCGGACCTTGACATAGAGGAAGCTGAAGATTTCACAGAGCCAGAGCCAGAGCCAGAGCCAGAGCCAGAGCCAGAGGCGGAGACCGAAGTCGAAACCGAGGTGGATCCCGAGGTCGAAGTTGAAACAGAGGTGGAGCCTGAGGCTGAACCTGATGTCAAAACAGAGGTCGCAGAGGAATTTGATCCTTTGGCCGGACCGGTGAGCGAGAGCGAGACCGCGGAAACACCTGCACCCGATCCCAAACCTTTGGCAGAAGCAGAAGCCGGCACAGAAGCCGAGACCGATGTGGGAGAGGCAGACGAGATTGCGCCGGATGATTTTGGAACGGTCGGACCGATCTTGACGCAAGCGGCTCCGTCGCCCAAGCCCGCACGCAGGGTCGCGCGGGCAACGCCGCCGACCTCATCATCCCCGTCCGTCGCCGTTCGTCGCCCGGGTCACGTCCAGGCAAGGCAGCTTTTTTCCAGGACACTGCTGGACAATCAGCGATCCCAAACCGCCATGCGCGGCATGTCACCAGGGCAACGTCTCAATCTGTTGTGCATGACCGAGTTGCGCGCCCAACTGTCGGCAGCCAGTGCGGTGCCGCCTGAGCTTCTGCCGTCATTTCGGCCGCAGCCCGGCAGTGTGCTGGAACCTCGCAACGCTGCTTTCCGCAGCCTTGGTCGCTGGTTCGACGTGGCCTTCAGATGTGAAACGGAACAGTGGCGTGAGAAGAGTGGAAAGATTCAGCTTCAGAATAGGGAACGAAATACCCCAGTCCCAATGGCTTCGCCGGGGGTTGACCCAGTTCTGAGTGACGACCCGCGTGCTCTACTTCAGATCGTAGACATCCACCGTTCCGAGTGGTCCGACCATGAGCATCTTCTGGGATTCGAACGGGAACGGATCGAATGCGGCTCGGGTGCCCTGATCGGTTGGCATGGCTTTTACCAGATCGTTGGTGCCTTCGACGCCCAGAAAATAACCCAGGCGGAACCAGACATTCATTTTCATCACCCCCTTTGCTTCGGGAATGCTGTCGTGGTCGGTGTAGGACGTCCAGGGAAAGACAGGCTGAACCTGCCGGACGGTCTTTTCGACCGAAAAGCCCGGCTTGATCGCCGTGACGAAAGGTATGTTTTCCGATTCGACAAGGATGTCGTCCGGGACCGCGATGATCTGCCGGCTCAGGACAAGCTGACCCTGTTCGATCGTCGCATAACAGGCATCAACGAGCGGATAGGCGGAACCGTCAAACTCGCCGTGCAGAACGTCGAAGAGATACATGGTTCTGCCGGACGTATTGTTTACCTGATAGGTCAGCAGCAGCAGACCCTTGTCCTCGCGCAGGCGCGCCGACAGGGTCATGTCGCTGTTCTGGTTCGTGATTGCTGACATTGCTGCCGCCTTTTTCTCGATAGCGCAGGTGAGGCCGAACGCCGTCAGACCTGCCATGAAATTGCGCCGATTAATAGTATGGACGTTGAGGTTGCTTGGGATCCCATTCATCGCGGATCTTGTTCTCGCTGTAAGGTTCCTTGTCGTGAGGGGGGAAACCGACAGTTCTGGCTTCTTCCTTGATGACCTTGGCTTTCTTGGTCGGATCAGACGGATCTGGTTTGCTGTCATTGTCGACCTTTGACATATCGAGTTCGCCATCTGCGGCATGTTGCGAGTGGATCAACTCATGGGCGAGACCGATTTCCGGAGGGCGTGTTTTCCAGGCTTCGTCCGAGCCGAGAGTGGTCCGGTTCGGATTGTAATGCACAGTGGTATCGCAGCCGGATCCCGGCTTGCCGCTGGAATCGAGTTTGCCGTTGCTGTCGAAGCCGGTGACCTTGTTGCCGCCGGAGGTTTCCTTGATCGTGATCGTCTTGCCGGACTTGTGGAGATCGTTCAGCAGCTTTGCCCCGGACGGCGTCTGGGCAATCTTGGCCAATGCCTGAACGGTTTTTTCCCGGAATTCCTCCGTACCCTCGATCTTGATAGAAGGCCCGACATTGGTTGTGCCGACGGGGCCGGGCCCGGCCGCTGCTCCACCGCCTGCGCCGCCACCGGCTCCGCCGCCGGCACTCATGCCGATAAGCACCCGTGGGTACCCGGTGACGATGGAACCGGCTTTCAATGTCAGGTCCGTCATCCGCGCGGCGGGCAGTTTTTCCACCAGTACATTCCAGGCGCCGGTCACGATCGGATCGCCACCAATCGGGGGAGGCGGGCCGACACAGACGCACAGATCGGTCACACGTGCCTGCGGTGACATCCCGGTTATGACGGTCCAGGCACCTTTCCACACAATGGGGGCGGGAACGCCCATGCACATCGGGCAAGTATGCATATCGAAAATAATGCGCGCTGCTGGAAACTTCATGGACAAACCAGTTCTTGAGAATATCTTGCGAAAATTTTCGGCTGTCCCGCCCGTTTAGTCAATGCCGCTGCGTCACACTTTGCGCGGTTGTCATTTTCTGCAGGTGGTGACGGTCTTTTTGACCGCATTCGCCTACTTCGAAGTCGTGAATTCGTTTGCTTCCAGTCTAGTGAGTCTGTGCCGGAGAACCAGCATCGCGCAGGTCGGTACGATCGTCAGCGCGGCGTTAATGTAAAAAATCGCTGCCCCGGATCGGGCAACCGCCTCGGCGGAGACAAGCGTGGTGTCGCCCGCGCTTACCAGCCCGGTCATTACTGCGATCAGCCCGGTCAATCCGCCGCCGATAGCGATACCGGCAGACGACAGCGTTGGCAAAATGCTCGATACGAGATCCTGTTCCCGGTTGCCGGCGGAGTACATCAAAGACCGAAGCAGGATCTGGTTGCTCAGTCCGTGACCGGCGCCGGTGACAATGGCTGCAAAGGCAAAGGTTGGCAGTGAAGCCATCTCAATCGATGCTGCCGTCATCACCATTCCCGCAACGATCAGAAGCGGACCGAGCACAAGGTAGTTGAGTTCTCTTCGTCTTGTGGGGGCCTTCGACGAGACCCAGGCGAAAAAGGACCAGGAAAAGGCGAGACCGGCGGCGACATAACTTGCCTGTGTGACGCTCAGGTCCCAGTAGACCTGACCAAATGTCGTGATGAAAACGGCACGGACGGCAGCCGAGACCGAGATCAGAAACACGATCCAGGTGCCCAGACCAATGACCGTCCGTGCCTTGAAGGCACTGAGCGGAAACAGGCGCTGAACGCTGACGCGATCGATTTTCAACAACAACGCTGCTGCGATCAATCCTGTCAGGATCGTCGCAGCGAGCGGCAATGGCCGGTGGACTTCACCGATCATTGTCAAAAGAAGAATGCTGGCAATGAGAAGGATGAAACGCAACACCATCCTGTCACCGCCGCTTCGACCGGTTTCAGCAGCTTCGTCCGGATTCGCGCGAGACCGGGCAGGCAATGCTGAATTCATCAGCAGGAACAGCAGGACAGTCAGCGGAATGTTGATCAGGAAAGCGGCGCGCCAGGACCAGAGTTCCGTGAGCAATCCTGCGGATACAGGGCCGATGCCGGCGGCCAGGGCCCAGACACCGGCCAGCATCGCAAACACACGCGGAGCAATATTGTCCGGAAACAGATCCGGGATCAGTGAATAACAGAGCGCGACAATCATGCCTTCGCCAAAGCCCTGCACGGCGCGCCCGGCGATCAGGCCCTCCAGAGAGGTGCTCAAGCCTGCCAGGACAGAGCCGCCTGCAAGGAGGGATGTTGCCACCATGAACGGCAGCCTGGCTCCCAGCCGGACCTTTGTTGCACCTGTCAGGCACCCGGCCAGGATGGCCATCATTTCAAAAGAACTGAAAACCCAGAATGCCCTGTTCTGCCCTCCGAGTTCCCGAATGATGTCCGGCAGAACGGCTGTCGTCACGAAACCGTTCAATGCATGGGAGCCGACGCCAAGGATGAGTGCAATCGTACCGGCAATCCTGTCGGGCGAGAACATTGCAGCATGGACTGTATTTCCGGTTGCAGGCGATTGCGCTGGTAAACTGACAGACATGGTGGCCTCAATAAAGAAAGAATTATCTTTCTATATTAGGTCATCATATAAAGAAAGCATTTTATTATTTTATTCAGATCGACGCGGTGCCTGCCACAAGAGACAGGAATTCGGGAGGGACAGTATCTACAAGCCAGACACCATTGGCCGTGCAGTAGAATTTGTGCCTGTTTCGAGCCATCTTCCCGGCTGATACATTGAGGACTATCGGGTTTCCGTGACGTTTTCCGACCATTTTGGCCGTCGCCGGATCACCTGACAAATGGACGTGGTGTCTGTTCATCGGCTTCAGACCGTCCTGCATGATTGAATTCAGATACCGCTCCGCCGTCCCATGAAACAGAAAATCCGGTGGAACCATCGGAAGCAAGCCGAGATCGACTTCAATCGAGTGTCCTTGCCTGGCACGGATGGACTGACCGTCATCGGAAAACTCGAAGCGTTTCTTGTCATTGCGGGCGACGACTTCCTCCAGCCGCTTCAGGTCGCATGCGATGCCTTTTTCACCAAGTGCGCTCAGGAGAGCGGTGACGTCGGTCCAACCGGCTTCCGACAGCTTAAGTCCGGCGTCTTCGGGGCAGTGCCGCAGCCAGAATGACAACTGCTTGGAAATCTTCTTGTCGTTTGTCATTTTCATTAATCGTTTTTGCCGAGCGATTGACCGTTCCGGCGGGGAAAAGTGTCGGTCTGGATATTGATACTTAATGGTCCTGGAACAGGTCCGGATGATGGTTGGAAGGAAAACGGCGCGGGTTGCCCCGCGCCGTCCATTCTTATGCCGCGCTGTCGTCGCGAAGCCTGACGAGATCGTTCATCAGGCCACCGGTGCCGTTGTGGACCGTCAGGCGATCCACCTTGCCGGCAATGGATTCCAGCGCTTCCAGTTCCTTCAACCGCAGCATGACCGGGTTTTCGGCCATGACCTTGGCGGTGTTCAAAAGCGAACGGGTTGCGTTGGTTTCTTCCCGGCGCCGGATCACGTTGGCTTCGGCCTCTTTTTCAGCCGTCACCACCTTGTTGAGGATCTCACGCATTTCGCCGGGCAGGATGACATCCTTCAGGACGATATCGTGGATCTCGACACCGATCGCAGCCATGTCCGACTTGATCCGGGCCGTGGCTTCCGCATTGACCTCGCCCTTGCGTTCGAGGATCTGGTCAAGCTTCAGTGCACCGAGCTGCTTGCGGAACACCATCTGCAGGGCCCGGTGCAGCGTGTCGGTGAAGTCCTTCACCTCCTGCGCCGCCTTGACCGGATCAGTGACGCGGAATTCCGCGGACAGGTTGATCCGGATGGTAACGCGGTCCAGGGTCAAAACTTCCTGACCAGTGACGTCAAGGCTCTGCCGCTTCAGGTCGATGAGTTTTTTGGTCATTGTGCGCCCCGCCTTCCAGAACGCATGCAGACCTGCAGTCAAAACCCTGGTCATGACACCGTCGATGAAGAGCAGTGCCACGCCACCCTGGGTAACCGGTACGGTCTCAAACTGCTGGGTCTGGCGTGCGTCGCCGAGACGGTGCAGCAGCTTTACGGGAAGTTCCGGTTCGGACACGGTGTCAATGACAGTCCAGACCCACGGGCCGGTATCGTTCCAAAGAACAAGCCGCGCGTCTGACCCGAGCACCGCATGAACCCGGCCGTCCCGTTCAACAATAGCGACTTCGCCGGGCCTGGTCCGAATGACTGTCAGGTGCTTTTCAGCCACATCGGGAAGCTTGTCGAAAAGCGCTTTCTCGTAACCGGACCGGAACTCGGGCATCGTCATAGAATGACGTTCGATCACCAGTGTGCCACGTCCATTTTTCAGGCTGTGCACACCCGGTTCCAGTATGCCCTGGAGCTCACCGTTTACGAGGTGAAGTGCCCGTTCGTTTTCGGAAATTACCACGCGGGTTCGCCCGCGGATCTTGTCGAGAATAGTCATCATTTCAATACTCCTTCCATAGCGCCAGGGCACCTGGCTGTCCTTTCTTCGGTTATGTTCGGTTTGGGGTTGATGAAATCCGGAATAGCGGTTTGGCATTCCGGGATGAAAAACAATGTGTTGTACGACCCTGGACGGAAGACGGTTTCCGTCTGCGAGGTCGCTCGAGTGTTTGGGCTTAGAGACCTGAAGAGAGCACGAGAGCTCCCGGCGGGTTCAATTCCAGTGGGTCTTGCGGCGAAGGGACAGGGCTGGGCCGTTCGAAAACAGCCCGTTCCGGCACCTCCGCGGCGCGAACTTGAAAATCGACCGGGCCGGAGCACCTGGCATCGGCACGCCCGTCAGTTTGCCGAAGGCACAAAGACGGCGCCTGCGTCTGCAAGATCTCTTCAGATCCCTTGTTTAAACAGCACCACAAGCTGTCGCCCCCAATGGGGAGCAGAACCGGGAGTCGAACCCGAACGCTAAGCGTTTACCTTTAGGAGCGGGAATCGAACCCGCGACTTTCGGGTTAACGGCCCGATGCTCTACCTAACTGAGCTATCCTTAGTTACATGACAGGAGTCGAACCTGTGACCCTCGGGCAACACACCCGATGCTCTACCAACTGAGCTACACGTACTGGTGCCTGATCCATCAGAGCAGTATCCGTACATGAACGCGGCAGGGCCGGATCATGCGAGTGGCAAAAATAGCCGAACAGTTAATATCTGCGCCAATCTTGTGACCAGTGGTGGGGGTCATACCGCAATGATGGGTTTGTCTGCAAGAGGCAAATCATGTATGTGGCCAAAGTGGTACTTTTGTGTCACTATATGTTGTATTTTCACAACTTAACCATCTTGCGGCGTTCAGGCCGGTTTTGAACAAACATGCTACGGGCGTCGTGCGGAACCTGTTTGCAAACCAGTGAGACCCGTTTCCCTTGCGCAATTTCAAGGCGAAAGGCAAACTCGCCGCAGAGTTGCGAACCAATCCGTGCGAGTTGTCATGCCAAACAAACAGTCCCGCTTTCTGATCGACACCTATTTTGCCGCATTCAATGCCGGTGACACCAAGAAGATGGAAAGCCTCGTTACGGAAGATCTCATTCATGAGGTCAATCAGGGTGAGCGACGGGTCGGCAAGGACAAGTTCTGGTCGTTCAATGTTCACATGTCGCGATGCTACAAGGAGCGCCTTTCCGATATTGTCCTTTTCGTCAATGAAGAAGGAACACGCGCAGCAGCTGAATTCATTGTTCACGGCACCTATATCAACACGGACGAGGACCTTGCCTCCGGCACATGGCCAGACCTACGATCTTCCGGTGGGAAGTTTCTTTGAAATCCGCGACGGGCGGATCGCCCGCATCACCACTTACTACAACCTTCAGAACTGGATCGATCAGGTAAAGTCTGCAGAAGAAGGTGAAACGGGTGACCTGACCGGGGAAACCTAAGGGCGAGACGCCGTCAGCCCCAGCCAGTCCGTCCGTCGTTTCGTGTTCAACCGTAGTCGGGTGATCTGCGCTCGATCCAGGCATTCAATCCTTCATGAACGTCCGGTGTCGCTGCCATGCGGGCAAATTGCTCGCACTCGATCGACAGACCTTCCGTGATGCTCGTATTCAATCCGCGCGTGACCGCTGAAATGATCCGTGCGGCGGCGTGGGGCGAGTGCCGCAATATGCGTCCGGCAAGGTCGAAGGCCGCCTCGAGCACCTTGTCTGGTGAAACAACAAGATTGACCAATCCAAGCTCATAGGCTCTCGTCGCCGTGAAGCTGTCTCCGGTCAGAAGAAGTTCAAGCGCGCGTTTGCGCCCGGCCAGGCGCGGCAACCGCTGGGTTCCGCCGAAGGTCGGCGGAATGCCTATATTGATTTCCGGCTTCGCAAACAGCGCGTCCCTGCTGGCAACAGCCAGATGGACAGCTTCGGTGATTTCGCAACCGCCGCCATAGGCAAGTCCGTTGACTGCGGCAATGATCGGTTTTGGAAAAGCTTCGAGGCGGCCTGTCATCAGCTGTCCGCGCTGGCAGAAATCACGAACCGCAATGTCCGGTCCGGCGTCAATACTGCGGGCAAATTCGTGGATGTCACCCCCGGCGGAAAAGGCCCTGTTGCCGGCTCCTGTTATCACGATGGCCCGAATGCCGACGTTTCGTTCAATCTCATCGAGATAGTGAAGGACGAGATCATTGGTAGCGTAATTGAGCGCGTTGAGTCTTTCGGGCCGGTTGATCGTCAAGAGCGCTATGGCACCGCGTTGATCGAATAGAACGGTATCGGTCATTTCATCTGTTTCCTGAATTTGTATTCACGGAAAAACGTTAGCTGTGACCGCCATTGATGTATATTCACTGGTGAGTATACTTATGAGATGAGCAGACCAACTCCCAATGCCCGGGATCGTATCCTGACGGCCGCCAACAAGCTGTTTTATTCAGAAGGAATTCGTGCCGTCAGCCTCGACAACATCGCTGAGAAGGCGGGCATAACCAAAAAGACCGTCTACTACCACTTCAAGAGCAAGGATGATCTGGTCGAAGCCTATCTGGTGTCGCGCGACCAGCCTAACCTGACGCTTTACAGGAAGTGGTTTTCCGAAGCTGACGGTGGACTGCCGGACAAGGTCGCCGCGATCTTCCTTCAGATCGCTGTTTCTGCCCGGCATCCCAAATGGAAAGGATGCGGCTTCCTGCGCACAGCGGCGGAACTTGCCAACATGCCCGGACACCCGGCGATGAAAGTCGGTGCCGCACACAAGAAGAAGTTCGAGATCTGGCTCACGGAAGAATTTCAAGCCGTCGACCTCGAACAACCGGAGGCCCTTGCACGTCACATCGTCCTGCTTCTGGACGGCGCTTTTTCAACGATCCTTGTGCATCGTGACGCGGACTATGCGGAAGCTGCGGGCAATGCCGCCAGCGCGCTGGTTCTGTGTGCCATGCAGAAAGGTCCGGTATCCGGGAAACCTTCTGTCAAATAGAGGGGATAATGGTGATCGACAGACCAACAGTCCAAGAAGTCCGATCGCCTCACCTTCAGTGCTCAATTTTCAATTCGAGGTCGGTAAGACCGGCGAGGCGCCAGACCCGATCGTCTTCAATCATGTCGATCCGCGCCCGATAGTTGACATCTCGCAGATGTAGGCGACCCCAGTGCTGGCCGATTGCCTCTGCGGACCATTCAGCAATTGCCGAAAAACCACGGCCAGCATCAAGCGGGCGGATCTCGGAAATGGTGACTTCGCCAATGTTGCCGGCTCGTGCTGTCGTTCCCCCGTCCAACGCGATCCGGTTGGCCCGTTCCAGTTCGGTGGAAACGATCGGTGCCAATCCGGGATCAACAAATTTCGAGAGTTCGGTTTCAAGTCGATTGGCGTCGATTTCATAAAATGCGGTGCTGGCGTTTACAAAAACCGCCTGGACCGCGTTAGAGGCTTCCATGTTGCCGGGCAGGCTCGCAAAGGGGTTGGGGAGGGTTGCGATCGCCCACTTGGTCGTGGACGCGGCGCCTGCCACCAGTATGATCGCGGTTGCAACTCCAATTGCTCGCGCCCATCTGCGGGCCTTTATTGCAAAGGCAACCGCATTCAAGGCAAAAACCGCGAGCACGATCGTCAGCAGCGGGAGCTTAAGTGCTCTTTCATCCGAGACAGGCACGGCTTCGACGCGCGGGTCCTCAAATCTGAGCAGGTGGTTCGTCCAGCTGTGCGCAGGTTCGGTTATGCCGACCTCTGAGGGAAAGGGCCCGACCGGGTCGATGGATGTCACGGGGACACGTTCAATTCTATCGCTGAAGAGCTCCCATATCGTGGTGACTTCTTCCGGCATCCGTTCGACCGGATAGGACAGGGTGACCCCGAGAACGGCCGTGGCGGGATCCAGGTTCCGGTCATCGTCGATGACCTGAATTCCTGTCAGTGAAAGATCGAGGAAATCGGAACCGACACTTGTGGCCGTGGCAGGAGACCCGTCAATAATGACCGGATTTTTCTCGGCAAAGAAGCGGTTGACGGCGTTGAGAATGCCGCGTCGTTTGTCCACGGTGATCGGTGTTTTCCTTGCTACCTTCAAGTCGGTCCAATCCTCCAGATCCCTAAGCCTGACCACGACCTCGTGCCTGACCTCGCGGGGTTCGACATAGAGGTATGACATGATCGGCCAGCGGTGATGACGTTTCAGGTTGGGATTGTCGAAGGCTGAAAACCAGGGGTCTTCCCAATTGAGGTTCAGCTTTACCGGTCCGGTGAGATAGCGGAAATCGATTACGGGAACACTCTCGTGATAAACGATGAATCCCATGTCGAGCAAGGCGCGGCCGTTCTCATCCAGAGGAGGGATGAACGTCAGGGTTTTCGGTTTCCGGTCGAAGAAATAGTCAAGTTCCGCATGGAGAATGCGTTTGTCGTCCGGCGGCTCGGGCGCGCTTTGCCGTGTGAGTGGATGAACGATGCCACTGACTGGCGAGGAACGGTCTTTGCGAAGCCTCGGTTCGGAAAAGCGCAGTTGGGCAGTCAGGTTGGTCGTGCCATCGACGATAACCTGAAATTTCTCCTGGCTGAAGCGTTCCATCCTTTCGTCCATCGGCAGCGGTTCAACGCCTTTTTCGCGCAGCGCATCATCGGAAAGCAGTTCTTCCATGCTTTCAAGATCGTCGACAAACAATTGCAGGACGACGTGAACCCGGTCTTCCCGAACGATGATCTCGGCAATATTTGGCGATGTTTCGGCACCGGTGAGATTAATCCAGTCGGCTGAAGCCCGGCTGATGCCGAATGCCGATATCAGGACTGTCAGCAGTAGTAAGACACTATAGGCAGCCAGGGAAGACAGCAGTGTATCAGGTTCGGACGTCGGCGAGGATTTGAAAGTCATATGGTCGACCCGGTCACGTTGGGACCGCCAACAGATGTCGGCAAAGGGTGCAAGTGCGTTTCCATTATCGCGACATTCGCTCTAAAATGAATTTTATTATAAATCAATAACATAAGCACACTTCCTCACCAGTATTGCCGTTTTCTCCCACGCCCGTCTGGCTGTAATGCCAGTCGGGACCGGGCGTGATGGTCGTTTGCCACACTTAACCCGGTCTGACGTTCGCTCACGCGTTGATCCCGTCCCGGCGTCACGCCAGAAATACAGCGTGCAACGGTTACAGGACCCCTGAAATGCTTGCTTCCGTCCGCCCTAGTATTGAACGGTAGTGGAATTTCAGGTGCGGCGTCAATTTCCCGATGTATCTATTCGTAGTGCACCTCGGTCGAATGTCGGGTCTTGAACGTGCCGTGGACGACGACGAGGGCCGTGAATTTTCTTCGCGTCGCGATGGAACATCTTGTCGCGGCGGTTAACCGGCAGGCTCCGCCGGTCTGGACTTTCGCTACCACTGGCTGACGAAGTATCGTGCGCTATATCCGATGCGGTCGGTGTATTTCGGGAGCAGCTTGATGACTGAACATGTTTTGATCGTCGGTGCCGGTGCAGGCTTGAGCGCATCGCTTGCCCGTATCTATTCATCAGCCGGTTACTCCGTTGCTCTGGCTGCCCGAAAGCCAGACAAACTGGCAACGTTGTGTGAAGAAACCGGTGCGCGCGCGCATGCATGCGATGCGACGGACAAAGACAGCGTCAAAGCTCTTTTCGAAATGCTTGACACGGAAGGCGCGACGCCGGATGTCGTCATTTACAATGCGAGCGGACGGACAAGAGGACCGATTGCAGAGCTGGACCCCGATCAGGTGCGCGCAGCACTGGATGTGACTGCGCTGGGGGCGTTTTTTGTCGCACAAGAGGCCGCCAAACGCATGGTGCCGCGAGAAATGGGAACTCTGCTCTTCACCGGGGCTTCCGCCGGCATCAAGGGTTTTCCGCAATCGGCTCCGTTTGCGATGGGCAAGTTTGCCTTGCGAGGCCTATGCCAGTCGCTCGCTCGTGAGCTTCATCCGAAAAACATCCACGTTGTTCATTTCGTCATTGACGGTGCCATTCATCGTGCGGACAGGGGCGCACCGTACAGCGATCCGGAAAAGACCCTGCATCCTGATGAAATCGCCCGCGCCTACCTTGAAATGACCCGGCAGCACCGAAGCATCTGGACAAACGAAATCGAATTGCGCCCGCATGTCGAGCAGTTCTAGCTGCGCGCGCTGCATTCGTCGTCAATTTTTTGGTCAACGGATCCCCGGTTGAGCCTGTTCAGCATCGCGTGGGTTTAATGCGCCTGGCGATGCGGTACTCGATTTGGTGTTGCTAGTGAAAGAATCGAATTCGGAAAAATCCAGCTAGCATCCGCCGTCTGCCACACAGCAGGCCCTTACCGTTGCGTTATTCTTGCAGCAATCCTCCAGGACATAGCGCATCAGGGCGCCGATCACCTCGAAGTCAAGACGGTAGGTGATCTGGCGCGCCAGTCTGCTGGAGGCAACCAGACCCGCTTCAGACATATTGGACAGGTGAAAAGAGGTTCTTGACGGCGTTGCACCGACTGCTGCTGCAATTTCCCCTGCAGAAAGCCCATTGCTGCCGGCCTCCACAAGGAGCTTGAGAATGCGGAGACGCGTTGCACTCGAGATCGAGGCAAACGCGGCCAGGGCATCGGTTTCATTCATATTTCAAACTTTCTTGAAATGAGAAATGATTTGTGCTTGAAGTGTATTTCAAGAAAAATTGAAATGAAAGGCTGCCATCATGACACCCCAAATGCTTCTTGAAACGTTGCAGACACTGCCTGCCGATTTGCCTCTCGTGTTCCAGACTGCTGAAGGTGACGTCGGTGACGGCTACCATGTTACCGAGTTCAAACTCGCCCAGATCAACAGCATTGACTGCGGCGGACGGCTGGCATCCTGGAGGGAAGCCGCGTTGCAACTTCTCGACGGTCATGGTGGTGGTCACATGAGTGTCGGCAAATTCTCCACGATTCTCGGTCAGAGTATCACCAGGGTGAGCGGCCTTGGTGAAAGTCCGCTGCATGTGGAGTTTGCCCATGAGAACCGGGGAATGCGGATCTATGAAATCTCAAGGCCCCGGTTGCATGAAGGCCAGGTCGGTGTCGATCTGAATGAAATCCGCGCGCATTGCAAACCGGCATTGGAACATGCTGCGACTGCCGAAACGGCTGGCTGTTGCGGTTCTGCTTCTGCCTCTGCCTCGTCTTGTTGCGCCTGAGGGCGGCATTCATCTGCTTTCCCAGGCAGGCGCCTTGCCGATCCTTTCCAAAAGGAAATCGATGAAGACCCTGACTTTTGCCGTCAGGACGTTCGATTTCGGGTAAACGAGCCAAAGAACGGACTGATCATCCACCTCGAACTCGGGGAGCACCCTTACCAGTGTTCCCTTCTCGAGTTCGGCATATGTGTTCCACAGGGAATTCATCGATATGCCGGCACCGGCAAGCGTTGCGAGTTTCAGCGAGAGGCCGTCGTCAATGACCACGCGGCTGCCTGCCGCACGCGGGTCGAAATGCGATGACGTTGTTGCGCCGGGCCCGGTCAGTCGACGTGCCGACAGATCCTGAAACGCAATGAGTTGATGGTCGATCAGGTCGGCCGGGGCTTTCGGGTGTCCAAACCGCGAAAGGTAGTCCGGCGAAGCGCACAGGATACGGATGTCGTCGGCCAGCTTGCGGAATTTCAGGCTGCTGTCTTCGAGGGCAGAGTTGCGGAGTGCCAGGTCGAAACTGCCTTCAATCAGGTCAAATCGTGTGTCGGAGAGTTTCAGGTCCAGCTTGACTTCCGGATATCTCGCCAGGAATTCCGGCAGTAGAGGCACGATGTAAAGCTGCGCGAAACTGCTCGAAGCGGCAAACCGGAGAAGACCGCTGACTTGCGGGCTGGAAAGACCGAGAGCGGCACGGGCCGCATCTTCCTGCGCGATGATTTCCCGGGCAAAGGGCAAAAACTCCTCACCTTCGACGGAAAGTGCCACCTTGCGGGTGGAGCGATGCATCAGGTCCGAACCCAGACTTTGTTCCAGTTTCGCCAAACGGTTGCTGGCGACTGCAGGAGGCATGCCGAGTTCGCGCCCGGCCGCACTGATGTTCAGTTTTTCGGCTGCCAGAACGAAAAGCCGCAAGCTATTGGTGTCCATCTGTTTATATCCAAAACCCGAATTATGAACTCATTTATTGACTATTTATATTGAAAATCAAGATCCCTATCTTCCAGGTCGACGCTGTGAAGTCCGCAGCACACCCCGAATCGAAGGACCACGTGAAATGGCATACTTGTCCGTGCTTGCCGTCACTCCGACCAGCGAAGACTGGATCCCGGACTACATCGGACCTGCGAACAGGCTGGTTGCGCAATATGGCGGCAAGTATCTCGCCCGCACTTCCTCTCATCAACAGCTTGAAGGCCCCAAAGATGATGCCGCGCTGCGCATCGTGATCGAATGGCCCTCGAAGGAAGCGGCGGTCCGTTTCATGAATGATCCCGATTACGTGCCGCATCTGAAGGCGCGGACGGAAGGGTCCCGCAGCTTCCATTTCCTCATCGAAGGAAAGGATGACCTGGCCTGAGTGTCCGGCTTCGAACGTGCAACCATCCCGCAAGCGCGCATAACGGTTTTGTTGATGATACCGTCGTTCACGATGCGCCTGTTCCATGAACTGGAGCATTGGCACAAGGGAAATGAAAATGCTTGATCGTCTCGCTACATCCGGTTTTGAGCAGATCAACCGGGGCTACAATTCCGTTTTCAAACCCGGCAAACTTTCGCTCGGGCTGGTCGTGCCTCTGGAGAATTATGGCATGAGCGCTGTCCCGCAGATGCAGCAGCACCTGGAACGGGTGCAACTTGCGGAAAAGCTTGGCTTTTCATCCATCTGGCTGCGCGACGTGCCGTTCAATGTGCCCACTTTCGGCGATGCGGGACAGGTGTTCGACCCGTTTGTTTATCTCGGGTATCTGGCGGCCGGAACAAAAGACATTGCACTCGGCGTTGCCAGCATTGTCCTGCCGCTCCGCCACCCGGCGCATGTGGCAAAGGCGGCGGCAAGCGCCGATGTCCTGTCCGGAGGGCGCCTGCTCCTCGGGGTGGCCTCCGGCGACCGGCCGGAAGAATATCCTGCACTGAACATGTCTTTCGAAGACCGGGGCGTTCGGTTTCGGGAACATCTGGACTACATCCGCCAAATGGCCCGATTTCAGCCGGAATTTCACAACACGGGTGGAGCGCCGGGCGGCGGCATGGACATGTTGCCCAAACCGGATGCCGGCAAGCTACCGGTTCTGATTACAGGCGGCAGTCAACAGGACCCGGTCTGGGTTGCCGAAAACGGTGACGGCTGGATGACTTACCCACGCAATATTCCCATCCAGGAACGCGTTGTCAGGGATTACAGGACCAGGGTTCGAAATGCCGGTGGCTTCGACAAACCGGTCATGCAGCCTCTCTATCTTGATCTGGCCGAGGCTGCGGATGCGGCTCCGGAACCGATCCATCTCGGGTTCCGGATGGGTCGCGACGCCCTTCGCGGCTACCTGAAAACGCTCGAAGCCATTGGTGTGAACCACGTCGCACTGAACCTGAGGTTCAACAACGCCGATATCGAAACAACGCTGAAACGGCTGGCCGAGGAGCTTTTGCCGGACTTTTCAGGATAGGGAGTTCAAAAGATGAGCAAGATAATTCTGGTGACCGGTTCGACCGACGGGATCGGTCTGGAAACGGTCAAGGCCCTTCGTGCAAAGGGACATACGATCCTGCTGCATGGCCGCAATTCATCAAAAATCGATGCAGCCAGGCAAGCGCTTCTCGCGATTGACGCCGATGGTGAGGTGGAATGCTATCAGGCAGATTTTTCGCGGCCAGGTGATGTTGCGAGACTTGCCGGGGAGATCAGGGCGACACATTCAAAACTAGATGTTCTGATCAACAATGCGGGTGTGCTCCGATCCGGAAACGATCTGACGGATGAGGGACTGGATGTCCGGTTTGTGGTCAATTTGCTGGCTCCCCAGATTTTGACAGAGGGTCTCCGTCCACTGATGAACGCGTCCGGCAGGGTCGTGAATCTGTCCTCAGCGGCACAGGCGCCGGTCAATCTTGATGCCCTCAAGGGAAAGGTCCGCCTTTCTGCGATGGATGCCTATGCCCAGAGCAAGCTGGCATTGACGATGTGGTCGCGGCATCTTGCCGAGCATCTCGGTGCGGAAGGACCTGTTGTCGTTGCGGTCAATCCCGGCTCGCTGCTTGCCAGCAAGATGGTCAAGGAAGGCTTCGGTGTTGCCGGGAATGATCTTTCCATTGGCGTCGATATTTTGCTGCGCGCAGCGCTCTCCGAAGAGTTTTCAAATGCTTCCGGCAGATACTTCGACAATGACAGCGGCCGATTTTCCAATCCGCATGCGGACGGGTTGGACGAGGCCAAGGTCGCTGCGCTCATGCAGGTGATGAACAAGCTGTCGAAGGACTATCGTTCTTAGCAATTTGTGACATCGCGTCTCACGTCCAGCCGGGATTGAAACAATGCCTTTGCACGCAGTCCATGCAGTTTGTACTGCACGCGGTGTGGTCATCATCCGGAGGGGCTGCTGTTGGTTTCAGATAGCAGACGAAGGCATCCATAACATTGACAAGAAGTTCCGAAGCGGGAGAGACACAGAAACTCCGCCTACAGCCTCGCAAAAATATCGTTTGCCAGGCGATGCGGGTTCGACCAACTGAGTTTCAGGCTGGACCAGAGACCGGCCGCGACACCACGATTGGCGAGAATTGTGAGTGCGGCGCGTTTTTCCGGGCAAATGTAGAGAGCTGCGGTTGATCCGGCAGTACCGCCATCGTGAAAAAGCATCATGGGAGCGGTGGGTTCGAGCCTCATCGATAGCCACCCAAGGCATTGTGAAACCGGTTCTTTCTTTCCGCGCGGCCCAAGTCCGATCAATGGCTTTGCAGACCGTCTTACGGCGCGATCAAGAGTTGTTGTCGGGTCTGCGAGAGCGTCAGAAACCCTTGAAGAAAACAGGGCCAGATCACCTGCAGACGAACGCAGGGCACCTGCGCCAGCCATAGCCTTGAACGTCCATGGCACAACAGGCCGCCCACGATTGTCATGTGGTCGGGCAAAACGTTTCTTTTGTTCCGGGCTCAGGCAGGCGGAGGTTTCATTCATCCCCAGAGGGACTAAAAGTTCATCCCGCAACATTTCATGAAACGGGCGTCTCTGACTGAGCGCCAGGACCTCACCCAGGAGCCCGAAAGCAAGGTTGGAATAGGCGTGCCCCGGTTTTTTGCTCGGCCCATCTGAGCGCCAGACCCGAAGCCAGGCTACGAGATCATCCCGAGAAAATTCAGAGTAGGGATCATCGCCGGCGCCTTGGATCATCGCCCTCCAGATCGGAATATGCAGGCGCGGCAATCCTGACATGTGCGTTGCCAGGCTCGAAGGGCGTGAGCTGAGGTGGTGCGCATGAAAATTCTTCGCACAGGTCCCTGATCGGGCGATCCGGGTCAATCTTGCCCTGCTCGGTTAACAGCGCCAGAAGCAGTGCGGTGAAGACCTTGGAAATCGATCCGATTTCAAAGATCAGGTCTTCAGGTGCACAGCCTGGCGTGTCTGCAGGATCGCCAAACAAACTGTAGACATTGTGGTCGCCGTGCAGAAAGCCGGTGACAGCAATGGACGAGTTTCCCTGATACGGGGCGATCAGTTTCTCAAGCTTATCCGGAAGGGCAAACGACATGTATTGTGCCTACTCACTATGACGAGCACCAGATAATATGCCGCGGCGATAATTCAATCCGGATGTTCCGCTTGCCGTATGGTCAGATGGCACGGGTGCGCCCCGGATTTCCTTGATGGATGAATGAAACCCGGAACAAGGCGGAAACGTCTTCAGTCATGCCTGCCCATGGATTCCTGACGAATGCGAGGCTCACAATAAGCTTGTGAAGCTCATGTCGGTCTATTTCCGTACCGGGCGGCCACCTGGTGGTCGAAGGAACGCATGACAGATTTTTCCACGGGCAACAGTCGTTGTTGACTTTTCATTTAAAACTATATAACTAGAAATATAGTTATATTGAATGAGGCGAGAATGGTACTGGAAGAAGCGGCGCAAGGGTTTGCTGCGCTGGGCTCGGAAGCCCGGCTACAGGTGGTGTTGACGTTGGTGAAGGCCGGGCAAACCGGCCTGACGGTTGGAGACATCCAGTCCCGAACAGGGATGGCGGCCTCCACGCTTGCCCATCATCTGAAGTTTCTTTCTTCCGCCGGCCTGGTGCTTCAGGAAAAGGAACGGCCGGTCGGTGATCAACCGCGCGGCCTTCGAACACCTTGAAAATCTCGCTGGATACATTCTCAAGGAATGCTGCGTGGACGAGGGCGGTTGCTAGCCCGGTCAGAAGGATGGACTGAAATGTCAGACACGATCGAACGCATTGAGCTTGACCAGAATAGCGGCGGGGCAAGTTGCGGCGCCCCGAAGACTGCCTGCTGTACGGCACCGGCATCAAAATGGACCTGGAAGACATTTCCCGGCAAGGACTACATTTTCTCGACTTGGGCCATCGTGCTCGGTGGTCCATTGCTGGTGCTGTTGCTTGACCAGATGCAGTTCGTCCCCTTCGTAACGTTTGCGATACAGGCCTTTCTGGGCACATTGCCCTATATCGCCTTTGCCGTCGCACTGATTGCCTGGCTGAAGGCTTCCGGCGCGGAGGCCTATGTCGGCCGGGCATTCGAAGGCCGCGAGACACAGGCCATTTTCCTGGCGGCTCTTTTCGGAGGCCTTGCGCCATTCTGTTCGTGTGAAGTCATCCCTTTCATAGCCGGTCTGCTGGCAGTCGGTGCGCCGCTCTCGGCAATCATGGCTTTCTGGCTGTCATCTCCGCTTATCGATCCGCCGACGCTGCTGATCACTGCCGGTGCTTTGGGCTGGCCCTTTGCCATCGGCAAAGCAGTATCCGCCGTCGCGCTTGGTCTTTTCGGCGGGTTTCTGGTCTCCGTGCTCCTGAAGACCGGAGCCTTTGCCAATCCTGTCAAGATCGGGTCTTCAGCAAGCGGTTGCGGATGCGGGGCTTCACCGCAGACAGGCCGTCCCGTCTGGAAATTCTGGAGGGAAACCGAACGGACTGACAAGTTTTACGTCGAGCTGAAGACAAATGCGCTCTTTCTGGTGAAGTGGCTTGCGCTTGCCTATGTTCTGGAAGCGGCACTCGTCACCTATGTGCCTGCCAACCTGATTGCCGGTGTTGTCGGCGGTGAGGGCGTCGGTTCGATCGCAATTTCCGCGCTGGTCGGCATGCCTGCGTACCTCAACAGCTATGTTGCACCGCCGCTATTGGCAGGCTTGATGGACCAGGGCATGAGCGCTGGTGCTGCAATGGCATTCATGATCGCCGGTGCTGTCAGCTCCATTCCGGCAATGGCTGCGGTCTGGTCTCTGGTGAAGCCGCAGGTCTTTGCCACCTATCTCGGGCTTGGTTTTGTCGGTGCGGTCTTGTCCGGTCTGATATTCCAGCTTGTCATTTGAGGGACATGACATGCACACACACGTATCCGTCACTGTTGAACCGCACGAAGCTGCGACCCGAACGCTGCTTGTGCCGGTCGGACTGCCGACACCGCACCAGATACCGGTTCATTTCGATGTCACCGGCGGGAGATTCTCCCTGACGGGCGAAGAGACAACCGGCCAGATTGCGGCCCTCGTTTCACCTGAGCCGAGGGAACCGGTCGAGGTTCGGTTTTCGTTCAAGGAAGGGGGTCCGGGTTATCCGGGCGCCATTTTTGAACCGCATCGCAACAGATATACGCAGGCGGCCGAAGACCTTGTCTTCGATGCGATCAATATCTCCGAAACGCAGCCGGATGGACATGCTGCCATTCAGGCCCTGGTGAATGCAGCTGCGGAAAAGTTCCGGTATGCCCATCCGGAGGTTCGTTTCAATGATGGGTGTGATGAGGTGCCGTATCTCGCCTGCGGATTGACCGAAGGTTCGTGTATCGACATCAATACCTACCTGATTGCCTCCCTTCGGGCTGCCGGATATGAGGCCGGTTACATTACCGGTTATTTCTTCCCTGAAGAGAAAAGCGGCTGCTGTGAAGACGCCCACTGCTGGGTCGTGACCCGGCACGACGGGGTCGTTCTGGAATGGGATATTGCCCACCATCTGAAGATGGGAACGCGTGACGTCTGTTGTGGTCTCAATCCGAAACCGGGTGACAGGGTAGCCGTTGCCCATTCCATGGGCCTGGGCTTTCCCGGACTCGGGATCTCCTGCGAGAAGCTGGTCAGCGAACCGGCATGGATCTCGAGCGATGGGCGGCTGGAGAAGGCAGAGGTCACAATCCGGCGGTTGATTGAGGAAACGTCGGCTGCAGCTTGATCCTGAACACTCAAAAGGCTTTCGTTTGTATTGAACGGAAGCCTTTTTGTTGTTGCGTCAGATTAAGTTCCTAAAGCGATTTATCGGCGGATGCATCAGATCTTGGTTCCAATGCGGTCAATTGGCAACGTGGTTTGCCTTCCTGTTTGGAAGAAATACGAAGAGGCTTTTCGCACCAAACAAGGCTGCTGTGATTTCACCAGACCTGACCGCGTGCTGCGACCGGCACCGGGCCGATGATGTCGGTGCCACGAATGCAATCTACATTGTCGAGCATATTGGCAACGACGCAGGCATGATTGGGAACGATTCTTACCCTGTCTCCGACGGCAAGGCGGATCGGGCCGCTCGATAAGATGCGGCCATGCTCCTCACTGAGCTGATCGATGGCGAGATCGTCTCGACCAAGAACATGGCCGTGACCCTGAAGGCCAAAGAGGTCACTCGTCAGGACCTTGGATCCGGCGTCGACGATCGCATGGGTTTCGGATGGCACGGAGACGACTGTCGCAAGAACGGTCAAGGCACAGTCCTGCCATGTGCAGGTTCCGCGTGTGACCAGCGAACGGTCGTTGTAGACATAGGTGCCGATCCGGTGCTCTGTGACCGGGGTGGCGAGATGTGCGTGCCACATATCCTGTGATCCGCCCGAGGAAACCCGATCAACTTTCAATCCCTGAGATTCGATCAGGCTTCTGGTTTCGCTCAGCCAGTCCGCGGCGCTGGTTACACCACCGACGGGAGGAAAGGTCATGAGGCCGGCGAATCTCAGACCGGGGAGTTCGGCGATGCGGCGTGCAAGACCGGCGGCATCAGCCGGACTTGCAACGCCGCAGCGATCGGCGCCGGTGTTGCATTCGACCAGAACAGACAGGGGTTCGGCGGCATCGGCAAACGCCTGGCTCAAGCCTGTGGCAACAATCTCGTTGTCGGCGACTACCGAGACCCTGACCCTTTCGGAAAGAGATCGCAGACGCGCAGTCTTCATGTCACCCAGAATATTGTAGGTGATCAGGACATCGTCGATCCCGCCTTCAGCAATCATGGCTTCTGCCTCACTGATCTTCTGGCAGGTAATTCCTATGGCGCCTTGTGCTACCTGGTACTTCGCCAGGGACGGGATCTTGTGCGTCTTGACATGCGGGCGAAGTTTCAGTCCGTGTTCGTCGCAATAGTCCTGGTATTTGCGGATGTTGGCCTCGGCAATGTCCAGATCAACAAGGACTGAAGGTGTGTCGAGGGTTGGAAAAATCATGCAAGTTCCTCTTGATGGGGATCTTCAACCATTGGCCAGAGCGCGCGCTTCAATCGTGTGTAGGCAGTCCGGCGCGGGTCGTTAGGATACGGCCCATCGATGGCGGCATAAAGAATTTCTCCTGCGATCGGGGCAAATGCACCGTGGAAATGATTGGTGGACTTGACGATCAGGATACGCTTTCGGCTGATATCGACACCGAGATTGGTGAAAAGATCGGGCGAAAAGGCCTGGGAACGGTTGGTGTTCAGGACAATGTCGAGATCACCGATCCGGATAGCCGCGCTGTTGCCGAGGGGGACGACAGACGTACCGAAGCTCTGCACGGCATTTTCGACAAGCCTGATCACCTTGACCGTTGCATCGATCGGCTGACCGGCATGTGCAGAAGTTTTGCCCCCGAACCGGAGGTCGAATTCCGCCCCTTCACCGGCCGCAAAGCAGAGGCGGACCGCCATCGGGTCCCAGATCGTGCCGACCGCGACACCCTTGAGGCCCAGTTCCATCACGTGTCGCAGCATGATGGTCGAGTCACCAGCAACGCCACCGCCGGGATTGTCCCAGACATCAGCGATAACGACCGGAGATCTGGAGCTGGCGCCGGCGCGCCTGAGGGCTTCATGAGGTGCGAGAAACTCAGGTGCCGCCCGTCCTCGAAAACTGAAGAGTTCCATGCCGAGATCGCGCGCCAGCCGGTCCCCTTTCGCTTTTTCATTGTTTGTCACCACGATAATCCTGGCACCGAGATCAGGTGAATCTCCAGCCATGAAACCGTGGATTACGGACGCCGACAGGATGTTTCCTGACTGCTCCAGCTGTTTCAGCTTGTCGATGAAGCCGCGCATGGGCTGAATGCTGGTTGGGAGCACATCGATCATTCGGACATCAAAGACGCTGGTTGCAGGGGTAATTTCTCCGCTCGCGGATTTGAGCGTCAAGTCGACACATGCCTCCCCGGCCTCCACGAAATCGGTGTGCGGAAATTCCTTGAAGACTGTGATTACGTCGGCGTTGCGTACCCTTTTTTCACTCAGGTGACTGTGCGGATCGAAGCTTGCTCCAACCCGGCAGTCAGGACCGACAATCTGTCTCACGGCTTCCAGCAGATCTCCTTCGCAGTCGACGCAGCCATCGGCGATCATGGCGCCGTGCAAACCGAATATCGCGGCATCGAGTGGCAACGCTGCCTTGAGCTGATCGAGAACTTCATTGCGCAAACGCAGCCAGGTCGGCGCGTTGACGAGCCCGCCGGGCTCCGCCCAGGTTGCGGTGCCTTCAATCAATTCGATGCTGTCTTCGGCAGCTCGCTTTCTCAGGGCGGGAAACACCGCGCTGCAAAGTGTTGGGGTTGCCGGATGCTGTCCAGGTGGCGCGTAGAAGCTTTGTTCGAAGTCTGAGAAGTCCGTTCGCAGCGGTGAAAAAGTATTGGTTTCAGTTGCGATGGAAGCACAAAAAACGCGCATGGATACCCCGGCTTGAAATGAAAGAGCGGCGAGGGGAGCCGGAGCACCCCCCGCCTGGGAGGACCTGTCAGATCAGTTCAGGTAACTGCTGTTGTTGGCCGCGTCGACCTCGCTCTTGAACAGACCCAGAAGCTCGGACGCCTTTGCGTCGAGGTTCTCGGCTACGTGGGATTCAAAAGCCGGTTGGGTTGCTCCAGCCATCGCCTTGCGCTGGTCGTCGGTCAAGGCGGTGACCTCGATCTTGTCCATCAGGCCAGCAAGGCCACGGTCGGACGCTTCGATGATCCGGGAAAGGCCCCGACTGGCTGCGACGCAGTTTTCCGCAGCCACGCGAAGGGTTTGCTGTTCCGCATCGCTCAGGCCTTCGAAGAAGGCGCGGTTGACCATGAATGTGTAAGGTGAAAACAGGTGGTTGGTCAGCGTCATGTACTTTTGAACCTCTGCGAAATTCGCAAAGGAAATGATCGGAACCGGGTTCATCTGGCCATCGATCACACCTGTCTGCAGTCCGGAATAGACCTCGCCCCAGCTGAGCGGATAGGCTTCAGCGCCCAGCGCCTGAACGATCTTCTGGTGCGAAGGCAGCGTCATGGTACGGATGCGGATGCCGTCGAAGTCGGCAAGGTCCGCAATCGGACGCTGGGAATTCGTGACCGCGAAGAAGCCTCCTGTGTCCGGAAAACCGAGCACAACAACATCACCGAGTGCTTCCTCGATGTCCGCCGCAAGGGCTTCGCCGAAGGGCCCGTCAAAAACGGAATAGGTCGACGCATTGTTGGCAAATGCGAAAGGCAGGTTCAACACGTCGATACGCGGATAGTAGCTGGCAAGGGCGCCTGTAGACGTCAGCGTTGCCTGAATGACACCGTCGCGAACCTGCTGGACGTGTTCGGCTGCGGAACCAAGCTGGTTGGAGCCGAAGACCTCGACTGTCACACTGCCGTTGGTGTCGGCTGCGACGATGTTGGAAAAGACTGCGGTGCAGGCGTGCGCCGGGTTTTCAAACGGGTCGGTCTTGTTGTCGTGACCGAAGCGGATCACACCGCCGTCGGCGAGTGCCGTGGTCACCGTCAGCGCCGCTATGGCGCCTGCAACGAGCCCTATTTTCAAAGTCTTCATAAGTACCTCCTCTGTTGAAGACATGGCCTATTGGGCAAATCCGAAAGCGCGGGGCAGGAACAGCGCCGCATCCTCCCAGAAAGCAAACAGGAACAGGATTGTGATTTCCGCGATCAGGAACGGGGTCAGCTTGACGGCAATCCGTTCGAGCTTTTCCCCGGTGACCGAAGACAAAACGAATAGGCACGCCCCGACCGGCGGGGTCATGAGCGAAATGTTGAGTGCCAACACGAAGATGATACCGGCATGGATCGGCTCCAGACCGATCTGTTCTGTCAACGGGACCAGAACAGGCGCCAGGATGATCAGAATGGCGGTGATGTCCATCACCATTCCGACAACCAGCAGGATGCAGATGATGATGGCGATCACAGCATATGGATTTTCGGATATGCCAAGGACGGCTCCGGCAATTTCCTGGGGAATGCGCTCAAAGCTCATCCACCAGCCGAGAATGCCGGCAAAGGCGATGATGACAAATATCACGCCGGTAATCCGGGCAGTTCGAACCAGCATGGAATAGAAACTGCGTGCCGACAGCGTGCGATAGACGAAGAGGCCGATGAAAAGTGCGTAGGCGACCGCGATCGAGGCGGCTTCGGTAGGTGTGACAACGCCACCCAGAATGCCGCCGAGGATGATGACAGGCATCAGCAGGGCAGTGAGCGAAGACAGGAATGTGTCCCAGACTTCCCGTATGGTGGCACCACGTGCCGCCTTGGGCAGATTTTCACGCTTGCCGCCGACTACGATTACGCCCATGCAGACGAGACAGATGACGAGGCCCGGCAAGATACCCGCGGCGAACAGCCCGCCGATGGAAACGCCCATAAGCGAGCCGTAGACAACCATGAGACCGGATGGCGGGATGGTTGGGCCGATGATCGAACCGGCAGCCGTGACGGCGCAGGCGTAATCGCGGGAATAGCCTTCCTTTTCCATGGCAGGCACAAGCGTGCGACCGAAGGCGGCGGCATCTGCCGTCGCTGAACCCGTCAGGCCGGCAAAGAACACCGAAGCCAGCATATTCGTATGTGCCAGTCCACCGCGGAAGCGTCCGACAAGGACCTGCGCCAGCTTGACCAGCCGATCAGTTATACCGATGCCGTTCATGATCTCGCCGGCAAGGATGAAGAAGGGCATCGCCAGGAATGGAAAGATGTTCAATCCGTTGAAGATCTTGCTTGGCCCGATGGCCAGGAAGTTCGGACCGCCGCCCATGTCTATCAGGCCGACAACACCGGCCAGGCCAATCGCGAAGCCGATAGGCATGCCGAACAGGATCAGGAGTACGAATGTAACGGCGACAATCATGCGCTTGCCTCCGCCGATTGATCAAGCTGCAGGCCCTGATCGCGTATCAGGACAAGCGCCAATTGAATGATCGCGAGAAAGGCGGATGTTGGGATTGCCCAGAAGAATGGTTCAAGCGTTACGCCGAAGATCATCGCCTGCCGCGTTGCCCCGCTTTGCGCGAAGCCGATGCCGAACCAGAACACGTACAGAAAGAGAGAGAGAGCAAGGATGTCGATCGTGATCAGGACGGCGCGGCGAAACCATGCCGGCAATGTCATCAGAAAGGACGTCAGACCGATATGTTCGCGGCGGGCAATTCCGGAAGAGACCGCCAGAAGCGCTGCCCAGATCATCAGGTAGCGAGCAAGGGTTTCCGGCCAGGGCAACTGCCAGTGAAACCAGTAACGGTCGATAACGCCAATCCAGACATCAAAGACCAAAGCCAGCATCAGCAGTGCGACAACCGCCTCGATCGCACGGTTCAGGCCAAGGCTGATTCTTTCTGCCAGGCTTTTCAAGCTCGCACCCTCCCAAATGAAACTCAGTTAGATAATTTCTTCGAATTTGGAGCCAAGTCAAGTTATTTTTGTCATTTAATTACAAAAATAGACCCATTGGGGACCTGTTGAGGTAATTTATTGACCAGTTTTTGTAACCGAGTTACAGAATGGGCAGGAGGAATGATGCAGGCACGCTTGAAAATCGATGACGATCTGGGTCACGCAGCAGTCGACGTGATCTCCAACCTCAGGAAAGCGGAGGGTCAGCTTTCCACGCGAGAACAGAAAGTCGCAGACTTCGTGTCGGCAAACCTCGAGAAGATCAGTTCCATGACAATCGCCGAAGTGGCACGCGCCTGCGATGTAAGCTCACCGACGGTCGTCCGCTTCTGCCGGACGATGGGCTGCGACGGGTTCCGGGAATTCAAAATCCGGCTGGCGCAAAACCTTGCCGTCAGCCTGCAGTATCTCGATGTCGGTGACAGGGCCGAGACAGAGACGGGTGCAGGCGTTCTCGATCAGGTCATCGGGGCATTGTCGGCATCATTGAACGTCGTGCGCCGCCAGTTGGACAATGACAAGTTCGAGACCGCCAAGGATCATATCGCAAACGCTCGGACTGTTCTGGTTGGTGGCATCGGGGGAGGATCCTCCATTGTTGCACAGGAGGCATCCAACCGTCTGTTTCGTCTCGGGATTGCGACCGTCGCCGTTTCCGACAGTTATCTGTTGCAGATGCGGGCCGCGACGTTGTCGAAGTCAGACGTCATTCTGCTCATTTCCTCGAGCGGAGAAGCTGATGAGGTACTGAGCGCAGCGGAAATTGCGGGGGGCTACGGAGCAACCACTATTGCCATCACAAAGTCCGAAAGCACGCTATCCCGAAGTGTCGAGTGCGCGCTTCAGATAGATCTCCCGGAAGATCCCGATATCTACAAGCCGACGGCGTCGCGCTATGCCTATCTGGTCATCATCGATGCGCTGGCGATGGCCATTGCGCAACTCAGGTCCGACAACACCGCGGAGAACCTGCGCCGGATCAGAGCTTCGCTGACTGCGTATCACGGACGAACCGGGCCTCAGCCCCTTGGAGATTGACGCAGGCTCTTGAACTGATTCCGATTGTCGCGGTAATTTATTGAAAAATCTGGTTTTTTGCGTTTTTGCGTTGTGTTCCGGAGGTCGGCTCCCTGTGGTATTCGAGGTGAAACCTTAACTTCTTAAACCATTGTGTGAACACGTCTCTGTCGCATATCCGTTATGCCTCGCCAGTGGCAAATCGCCTCTTGCACCGACAATCCGGCTCGTTAATCTGCGCAAAGCCATTGCAGGACAGTTTACATGACAATACTGATCGTCGGAGCCGGGATCTCTGGCCTTTCCACCGCCTGGGCGCTTACCAAGCGAGGTGTTCCGGTGACACTGCTGGAGCAGGGACCGATCCCCAACCCGCTTTCGGCCTCCGGTGACCAGCATCGCATTATTCGCCGGGCGTATGGCGGGAAGGGCGGTTACCAGCGCCGTATCGGGGATGCCTATGCGGCCTGGGATGAAATGTGGGCCGATCTGGAAGCCTCGCATCTCGTTGAAACCGGCTTCATGCTGTTGTCGCAGCAAAAGGGCGATGGCGGTGAAACCTATCGGCAGGGACTGATTGACGGCGGCTATCCGTTTGAAGACCTGACACCGGCGGAAACCGCAGACCGTTTTCCGTTTATCGATCCGTCGACCATCAGATACGGAGCTGTCAGTGACGAAGGAGGGGTGCTGCTGTGCCAGAAGATCGCCTCGGATCTGCGTGACTGGCTGCGCAGGAATGGTGCTGACGTCCGCGAGAATGCCAAGGTTACAGCTGTGGACACTTCGGCGGGATCTGCCACGTTGGTGGACGGTTCGATCCTGAACGGTGACCATCTCATCGTCACATCCGGTGCCTGGACACTCGGGCTGTTTCCCGAACTCGGTACCAGTCTGACGACTTTCCGCACCGCAGTTGTCTACCTGACGCCGCCGGAAGACCTGCGCGAGGCCTGGGAGCGTTCACCTGCGATTCTGGATCCGGGTGGCCCGATTGACGGCTACGTTCTGCCGCCGGTTACCGGAACCGGGCTTAAATTCGGCGCAGGTATACACAAGCACAAGGCCGCACCCGATCAGGATCGGGTGGCGGAGGCGGGTGAGGGTGAAACCCTGCGCAATCACTTTGCACCTCCGTTCACCAGGATCACGGAGTATCGCGTCAATGATGTGGTGACATGTGCCTATACATTCACTTCCGACGAGCATTTCTTCGCGACAACCGAAGACAGGGTAACAATCGTGTCGGCCTGTTCAGGCCACGGTTACAAGTTCGGTGCCGTTGTCGGCCAGAAGCTTGCAGAGGGGATCGTGTCGAAGGACATGAAGACGGCGCAGGTCTGGCTCGAGGCCCGGGATTGATACCGGCTGGCTGGGAGCCACCTCTTGCTCTTCTTCGGGAGGTGCGGATCATTCACACTCAACGGCACCGTGGCCTCAGCCCTTGTTCACGTTGGCGGATCAGGCCAGCGGGACAGTCCGAACAGGATCGGCAGATCGAGCATGCGTCCGCCGCCGGAGCGGATCTCGGGGGGCTTGCGCGGGTTCGTTGCCGGATCCATGCCGTCGGCGGCATCGTGCACTGCCTGGGGGTCTGCAGCGTGGCCGTCAGCCAGTTTGCAGGCGATCCACCGGGTCACTTGCGGGGCCGAAACGCTTGTTCCCGGCATTGCAACGAATGAGCCGCTCGCGGAGCCTGCGCTCAGGACACCAGGCAAGACCATACTGTCGTCACTTCTGGCCGAAGCATCAGGTCCGGCTTTTTTCGGATTGTTGGTTGGACCGCTGGCCGAATAGAGCGCCATCGGGCTGTCTTCGTTCGGGGCCGTGCTGCGGAAGCCACCTATCACGACAGGCTTGTCACCACTGGCAAATCCGCTGAGCGTGCCCTGTCGGCGCACATACGCCGATGTCATGTTGGGATCGTAACCAAGAGGTCCGCCGATCAGTAGTCGATCCAGGTGAAAAATGTCCGTGCCCGGCTCGTAAAACCGTGCATATTCGGGATCGTCAAAGTAGGACTGCCGTCCAAAAACGGGGAAGCCCGGTAACGTTTCGTCGCGGATGATCCAGGCTTTTGCACCGACGTCGCCGGACGCCTGGGGAGCCTCCAGCTTGAGTTGCCAGGATCCGGATGGCGCAAACGGTCCTACATCTGCCGGACTGTCGGTCGCATATAGAAGGACTCCAAAATGGCCGCGCTTGAACGGACCAATGCCGGCGCTGAGAAAATAGACAAGTCCTATTCTCTCACCCGCGTCGTTGACGAGTTCCTGCCACGACACCGGATGGTGTGTCGGCACGCTCGCCGGCGCTATGCCGCCCGGCCCCTCTACCGTCAGGGTGGCGTAATCGGGTGCGACTTTGTTCTCCGTGTCCAGCCAGATCTGAACCGCCGACATGCTTCGGTCCGACGGCTGAACACGCCAATCGAGAGTTTTGCTTCGATGGGTGTCGCCGCTTATTTCTATCCTGGCATGACAACGGCTCTCGTTTCCGTTTCCAGCCGGCAGAACACACTCACACCTGAAGCACTTTTCCTCCGCCTTCAAGAGTACGTCCCTGATCTTGGTTTCAACGATCCCGGTTCCGTCGTGAGGTCCTGCATAATTTCCAAAACTGAAGTTGATCACGAGGGGTGGCGCCTCGCCCGGGGTATCATCGATCACAAACTGTTTGTGACGCCCGAGAATGTAAAAGAGGGCTTGTTCCAGCCAGAGGGCAAACAAATTGCCCGAGGGATCTTCCACATCTGACGTCCGCAGATTGACGGCGATGATCGGGCGTTTCGCGGCTTCGTCGGTGCTTTTTTCACAATTCGCCGGATACCCGGCGGCCAGCCCCATGACATGGGTTCCATGCGAAAGGCGATGGGCGACCGGGGTGTGCGGGCGACTGGACCAGTCTGTTGCACCGATGGAACTGTAAAATGCGGCATCATCCAACAGTCCATTGTGAAAATTCGCGTTGAGGTGATCTGAAAGTCCCTTGCCTGTCCATGCGTTTCCAACCGTACTGGGTTCGGTACCGGGCGGCAAATTGGAGGTGTCGTATTGGACACCGTCCATGTTCCAGTAGAATTGGACGCGGGAAACAGTTTCTCCAGCCTCAAATCGCCGGAAAAGTTCATGCCCGACAGCCATGCCGTTGTCGATGACCGCTACCACGGTCGACCCCTTGGGAAGTTTGATTGGTGGTCCCGGGTCGAAGTTGAACGGTACTTCCTGCATGACAATATCGTCTTTTCGGAACGCGGGGCCGACTTCGAACCAGGCAATGCCTGTTTCGGCTCCACGCTCTTTCACCGCATTATCGTTCACCGCGTTGATGTAATTGCGCCGGGCGTAAAGGGAAATGACAGGGGGGGCTGAGACTCCTCGCACATCTTCCGGGTATTCGGGCGGAATCAGCAGGAATTTTTTCGGATCGTCACCCAGCCCCAGTTTTTTCGACAAGTCCCAAATTTCGTCAAGGGAGTAGTAGCCGCCATTGTCCTTGTCTCTTTTCGCCGGATTAACAGCGATCAGCCACCAGATATCATCTTCTGGAATCGCCAGATCCGAAGCAATGGCGCGACTTACCGTGTTAACGCGAAAGTCTGCCGATGGATTCAGTACGATGTCACCAGCGTCGAATTCGTTCCAGGTGAAGACCATGAGAGTCTCCCTTCAATCGTTCGGTGTCGTCAGGTGATGTCGTGCCATTCCGCCTTTGCCCGGGCCCAAAGCCACCCGAGAGGTTCAGAAACAGCATCATCGATCGAATTTTGGAAGTTTATGCGATTTACCCAGCCAGTCGTGTCACTCAGCCCGGGGGGACTGGAGGAGAAATCGTAATAATCTCTCCAGTTGAAATCCATGTTCGTTGCCGATCCCGACCCGTCATGGAAGTCCTCGCCGTTGAATTTCCAGCCGGTATCCGGCTGTTCTCTCCTGCATCGTTTAACGAGATATTCGCCGAGATTGAGACCCAGCACCGCTCCGGCGACACTGTCGACAGGAAAGTGTACGCCGGCCACGGTTCGGTTGATCGCGATGCGCGCGGCCTGGCGCATCATCATTTCGCCCCACAGGTCACCAGAATAAGGACTCGTTCCGGATTCTCGCAGCAACAGCCAAAGCACCTGTGCCATGCAGAACGCCTCCGTTGCATGCCCGCTGGGCAGGCTGCCGTGGGTTGGCGTCCAGATCATCGGTTGGATTTGCGGCGACCATTCAATCGGCCGCTTGCAGGACAACGAATATTTCAGCCGCATTTCGACAAAGTTGGCGAGCCAAAGCGACATACCAAGCAATTCGACCGTGAAGGGAGTGCGGTCCGGATCGACAAATGCGATTGCGCGCAGAAACTCCAACGGCGTTGCAAGTTGCGCTATGATTTCGCCTGAGCGGTCCGGGCGCAGGTCCGCGTAGTTTGCGACCATGGTCAGCTGATCAGCGAAAATTTCCCGCGTTGGACGCTTCATTTCCATGAGTGTCTGATACTTCGTATCCGGTAATTGGAAGTCCGACTGCAGGTGAAAGACCTTTGCGTTGCCGTTCACGAAATTGAAGCCGATCCTGGAGCCGATTTCGAGTGCAAAGATGCTCGTCCGCACGCCGGGAGCAAGCCGGTCGAGATAGGCGGTGTCCTCCTGGTGGTTCGCCGTCACATCAGTGTACTGCACTGGCTCCCAGGTGCCGGCGATCCCGTCACGACTGGTGATCAGTGCCTGCGACACCAGGGGCGGATTGGCGCCGACCGATCCGAGGCTGCCCAGACTCCCAAGGCTCCCCAGGCTGCCGAGACTGCCCAGGCTCCCCAAACTCCCAAGGCTTCCCAAGCTGCCGAGGCTACCCAGACTTCCGAGACTTCCTTCGGGTCCAACTCCTCCTGAATGTGCCATTGTTTGCTCCTTTCAGCTCAATTTGCCCAGGTGTCTGTCTATTCCGGTACCCCAAGTTCCTTCAGTGAGCAGGCGAATGCCCGGCCCATTTCGTAGTCCGCTGCAGGCGATGACTGCCGCCACCAGCTGACTGTGAAATTCGGTTGTTTCTTCAAAAGTTTGGCGAGTGTTTTCCTGGCCTCGTCGGTCTTGCCCAGCCGCCACTCCGCGACGGCCTTGATCCTCAATGTTGACGTGTGTGACCGATTGAGACGCAACGAGCTGGATGCGAGTTCAAGTGCCCGCGCATTGTCCTTGTTGGCGAGATTGGCGCCAGCCGCCATGGCCTGAAAGAAAAACCGGTTGGGATCAAGCGGTGCCAGGTGCAGCGCGCGTTCCGCGTCATTGGCTGCCTGCGGCCCTTCTCCCCGGAACGTGTGAAGACCGGCGCGCAATGCGCGGCCGGTCGCATCGTTGGGTGTCATTTCCAATGCGCAGTCAAAAAGTTCCTCGGCCTCTTCTAGATCGTGCAGGAGGTTGTTGCGGACAAACCCCTCCGCGACCAGAGCGCCGGAGTTTTGCGGGTCGATGTCCAGCGCGCGCCCGGTACAATCGAGCGCCAACCGAGCCTCTAGCCCTGGGTCCTCCGCCCAACCCTGCTGCACCTTCAGAACATGCCAGCGGGCTTTCCATGCGAGCGCGGTGGGGGCGTTGGGGATGCGTTCGATCAGGCCGGTCAGCAGTTCTCCGGCAAGATTGAAATCCTGGTGCGACAGGCGGTTCAGCAATGCGATGGCGCCGAACAAAATGGCGTAGCCTTCCAGGGAAGGAATTGGTGCCGACAGGGCCCGCTTCATTTCCCGATTCAGCAAAGCGGCATGCACGTTGTTGGCGAGATCGCTGAAGATCGTGTTTTGCTGCAGTAACTCGGACGTGTCGAATTCGAGGCGCTGAGACAGGACCACCAGACCCGTGCGGGTTTCGACCACTTCCAGGTCAAGCAACGTCATGCCTTCGTGATGGCGGAACGAACCTGTGACAATGAAATCAGCACTCAGTTTCGTTCGAATGTCCTCCAGTTCGACTGGTTTCGCCCGAAAATTGGCGGTGGACAGGTTCGAGATGACGCTTAAAGCTGGTGAGCGTGCCAATGCGCCTACGAGGTCTTCGGTAATCAGGTTTGACCAGATCATGGTCTCTTGGGAAACTGTCGGAGACATGAGAGGCAGGACAGCGATCGTCGGCTGCAAATCCTTTGCCGCTATTCTTGGCGACGGGTTCGGAACCTCGTCCGGACTGCGCAGCAGGAACGCGCTGACGGGTTGTGACAGGTTCTTGAGATGCAGTTCACCGAGGTCTTCAAATACTGAATCGGGATCGCTGGCCAGTACATTCCGAATGGCAGCGCTGACGATGATTTGTCCTGCTCGCGATGCGGCAGACAATCGCGCCGCGGTGTTCACGTGCTGCCCGTACAGGTCCTGGTCGGAACTATGGAGGATCTCGCCAACGTCCAGGCCGATACGCAACTCGATGCGACGATCCGCTCCGAGATTTTCATTCACTTTCCTGATGGCGTCCTGAATGTCCAGTGCGGTCCGTGCTGCGAAGCTGACATCGTCGAATTCAGCCAGCAGTCCGTCACCCATGCGCTTGACGAGCCGTCCTTGTCCGGAGACGGACAACCTGCGTTCAAGATCGTCGACGAAGCCGATCCAGCGGACAATTGTCCCTTCCTCGTCGACTTCAAACAGACGCACGGAGTCAACAACGTCGGCAAACAGAACCGCTTTGTTTACCCGTAGGAGCCCCGTACCTAACGTTAAAATATCCGAGTACGAGGTTGAAATCATCGCGAGGTACCTCGCAAATTTGGGGTCGCGTATTAAAGTAATGCATTGCTGAACAACTGGGAATACAGCTAAATCCCAAATTGGATTACAGCATACAAGTGAATTAGCTTGTTCGTCAGCTTAAGCGTGCAAAATTCATTCTGCAATAGTGTTTGTAATTTGTAATGTTTTTACTGATTTATCTTTTAGAGTTCCGCTTGGGAAAGCAGTCTTATTTACTCACATCCATGTTTAAAAATCTATCGGTAATTTTGCAAATAACAGCAAGGCCGAACGCTAGTTAAATCTGACAGTGTAATCCGTTCTTGCACACGTAATTCGTACTTTCGGAACAGATGTCAGCCATCCTCGAATCTTCTCACTCGACAGATCTCGATGTGCGTGGTGCGGAATCACTGTTCATCCGGCACGAATTCTCGCGATCGAATGTCAGGTTGTTGTTTCGAGTGTAAACGTCATTCCGGATATTTATGATTTTAGTAATTTTTGACGAGCATTTTACTGAAACTTGCAAATTTGGACGGTTGAGACTTGTCGGAGTTTTTCACTGTGACGAGTTCGATGACTTGGCTCGGGGGGAGCTCACCAAATGTCTGATCATACGGAATTCGCTGAAAACGGACGCAAAAAGGTTGGCTTGCTTGACCGATTGAGGATCCGCACGCGTATCAATCTGCTTGTGCTGCTGACGATGGTGGCGGTCTCTGCACTTGGTATTACCTATCTTGTCGGCCGCATGGGTACCGTGAACTCCCTTGAAAGCAAAAACCAGTTCGCAACCCTCTACGAACTCGTTCAGTCCGTGGAGATCGGTGCCTTGCAGATGCGTCGAAGCGAAAAGGACTTTCTGCTGCGGCGTGATACCAAGTACATCGGAAAATATGATGCCGCAGTTTCGAAAGTGAACGCGGCATTGATGCAGATGGCGGAACTAGAGGCTTCCGCAGCTGTCCTTGAGAATATCGAGAAACTCCAAAATGAAATCGATCATCACAAGGAGCAGTTCCACAAGGTTGCCGAACTTCATCAAACTGTCGGTTTGAACGAAAAGGAAGGCCTTGAGGGTGAACTGAGACAAGCCGTTCACAACGTCGAGGAACTTCTAAAGACGGCTGAACTGGATTCCTTGACCGTCAAGATGCTGATGATGCGCCGCCATGAGAAAGACTTCATGATGCGTGGCAAGGAAAAGTACGTCGCGCGTATCGACAAAAGACGCGAAGAGTTTGATGCACTCCTTGGCAACGCGGGCCTTCCTGACGAATTGAGCGCCAAACTGGCAATTCTGATGGATTCCTATCAGGCAGGCTTCAAGTCATTTGCCAACACGTCGATGTTGCTGAAGCCGGAGACAAAGCAGCTCAGTCAGATTTTTGCGGAGATGCAGCCGGATTTCGCGAGGATCCGCGAAGCAGCCCAAGAAGGCCAGGCAGCGGCCAACGCCCACTTCACATCCACCATGAAAACAACGGACCAGACCTTTCTGGCTGCGGGAATTGGCATTCTTGCAGCGGTGATCTTTTCCGGTTTTCTGATCGGACGAAGCATTACGTCACCAATAATTCGGCTAAACAACACGATGAAATCACTTGCTGCGGGTGACGTTGAAACAGAGGTCCCTCTGATCGGCTTGAAGACCGAAATTGGCGAAATGGCCGGGACCGTTGAGGTTTTCAAGAACACGTCCCTTGAGCGAATGGCGCTCATGAATGAAAACGAACGCGACCAGGAAATGCGTGCGAGCCGCCAGACAAAGGTCGATGACCTCATTGGCAACTTCCGCGAAACCGTCCTTGGTGTGCTTGAAGCGGTCAATGTGGAAAACCGGGAAATGGAGACTTCGGCCGGCAACCTTTCGACCATCGCCTCGCAGACAACTTCACAGGCGGACAGTGTCTCCAGTGCGTCGAAAGACGCATCGAACAACGTCCAGGCTGTCGCTGCGGCGACAGAAACGCTGTCGGAGTCAATCGGTGAAATTTCCCGGCAGGTCAGCCAGACGAAGAGCATCGTCGAACAGGCGACTGATGCAACAATCGAGACAGATACCAAGATCGCAGGCCTTGCCGACTCGGCAGACAAGATTGGCGAAGTCATTCTGTTGATCCAGGGAATTGCCGAGCAGACGAACCTTCTCGCTCTCAATGCAACCATTGAAGCAGCAAGAGCGGGAGAAGCGGGCAAGGGCTTTGCAGTTGTTGCGTCCGAGGTGAAGGAACTTGCCACGCAAACTGCCAAGGCAACTGAAGCCATCTCCACCCAGATCACGGATATCCAGAAAGAGACCGAAAGTTCGGTCGATGCCATTCGTGGAATTGCCGAGACAATGCGTGAAGTTTCTTCAGCCACCGAGGCCATTTCAGCTGCGGTTGAAGAGCAAGGATCATCGACTGCCGAAATCACGGCAAACGTCAATTCCGCTGCCGCCGGATCCAATGAAGTTTCGGAGAATATTGTCGGTGTTCGGCAGGCTGCCGATGAGAGCCAGGACTCTGTTGGAAAGGTGCTATCGGCCGCAAAGGGTGTTTCGGCAAACACGGAACAGCTTCGCGATGTCATCGAGGAGTTTCTGGGAGATGTCGCTGCTGCTTGATGTCAACTGCGTAGCAGTGGCACCTTTGACCCGGACGATGTCTTTTGCGTTCGGGCGTCAACCAGGCAGGCTGTGCCTGGTTGGGTTGCCCATCTGCGTATTGCGGCCTGGTTCTGCAAAATAGTGCGGACCTGTCCCCGGTTCGTGACTTGGAAAGAATTACCTTATTGAATTTGTTGACACCGGCGGTCCTCGCGTGCGGCCGGCGATCCTTGATCGCCTTCTGAATGACAATCGACGGCACGTGCGCAGCCGCACGAAATTCGGTCTCAAAAGCCTGCCGATCTGAAACATTCTTTCAGAACGCATGCACCTGCCTGTACCGACTTCATTTGTCTGCCGAAAATCCGGAAACCAGCAACAGGACAGGGTTTTACACCTTCCTGCGATTGATATGCGCATTGCGGGAACGCTTTGGTTGCAGGCAATCGATGACGTATGACGAGCCGGACAGAAGGCAAAATCACGACAGTTAATTTAGCGATTGCTGAGGGCGCATTGATGCCCTAACGTATTGTCATAAAAATGTCATAAATCTTGGGAGGTCACTATGAAATCTATCAAATTTGCGTTTGGTATCTCGCTATTTGCGTTTGCTGCCGCCACCGGTTCCGCGCATGCGGACAAAATGACTCTCTATTGTAGTGCGCAGGAAGATTGGTGTCAGCTGATGGCGCGCAGCTTTGAAGAGGCGACTGGAATTGACGTCAACATGACCCGGAAATCGTCCGGTGAGACGTTTGCGCAGATACGTGCCGAGTCGGCCAATCCGAAGGGCGACGTCTGGTGGGGTGGAACCGGCGACCCGCATTTGCAGGCTGCAGAGGAAGACCTCACACAAGAGTACGTTTCCCCGATGCGCGATCAGTTGCACGATTGGGCCATCTCCCAAGCAGAGAGCGCCGGCAACCGGACGATCGGAATTTATTCCGGTGCACTTGGGTACGGTTACAACACCGACCTGGCGTCCGCCAACAATCTGCCTGAACCATCCTGCTGGAAAGACCTGCTGAAGCCCGAATACAAGGGTCATGTCCAGATGGCGAACCCGAATTCATCCGGCACGGCTTATACGACCCTTGCATCCATGGTGCAGATTTTTGGCGAGGACGAGGGTTTTGAATTCATGAAAGGTCTGCACGCCAATATCAACCAGTACACCAAGTCCGGCTCCGCACCGATCAAGGCAGCAGGCCGCGGTGAGAATACGATCGGCATCGTGTTCATGCATGATGCCGTCAAACAGGCAGTGTCCGGATTCCCTATCAAGGTCGTCGCCCCTTGCGAAGGTACGGGCTACGAGATCGGTTCCATGTCCATTATCGACGGTGCAAGGAACCTGGATGAAGCCAAGAAGTTCTATGATTGGGCATTGTCACCCGAAGCGCAGAACCTCGCACTCGAAGTCAACGCGTTCCAGGTGCCGTCCAACAAGAATTCGGAAACGTCACCTTCCGCGCCCGATATGAGCCAAATCAAGCTGATCGATTATGATTTCGCCAAGTACGGTTCATCGGACGAGCGCAAGCGGTTGCTGCAGAAGTGGGACGAAGAGGTGTCCACGCTGCCGCAGTAAATCATGCGCAAGGTATCCGTTGAAAACACCGGCCTGTCCGTTCTGATATTCTGGATTGCCGCCGGATGGGCCGGGTTTTGCCTCTTGCCCTGGTATGGGATTGAGGACGGTTTCTTCTCATTTGCCTGGCTGTTCGACGGATACCCGTTGGATGAAGACTATGCGCCAGCCGCATTTCTGATCGCTCAATCGGAAAAAATGTGGCTGGCGCCATTAATTGCGCCGCTACTGGCCCCGCTGTTTGTGTTGCGTCGGCGAAAATCCGATCCTGTTTATTCGGCAACACTTATCCTTGCGGGCGGCCTCGGCTTCGCATGGCTGATTGCACAAGGGTTTGGAATTGGCATCAGAGGCTTCAGCTATGAATGGCTCAATGCCGTTTTTGGCGAGCTTGGTGATCGTCAGTTCGGAATGGGCTACGGGGCCTTGCTCGTCGCAACCGCGTTCCTTTTTCTCTTCACGCAGGGCATTGCGGCACGCGGGGCGATAAATGGTGACGTCTTTGTCGTGAGTGCTATCGGCGGCGTTATCATCATCGTTGCCACATTTGTCTTTTTCCCGATCGTGCGGATGCTGGTGGCTGCCTTCGTTACCGATGGCGGCCACTATTCCATAGCGGTGTTCGTATCGAAGTTCTTCGACGACAGACTGTGGGGACTGGGGTGTTTCTGGGGCGCTCGCTGCGGCGCGGCGTGGAACTCGCTGTTCCTGGCAGTGCTGGTTGGCATCATTACCACGGGCCTGGGCCTTGTTTTTGCGTTGGTGGTGACGCGTTCCGGATTCCGGTTCAAGCGGGGTTTGCGCGCGCTGACGGTTCTGCCGATCATTACGCCACCATTCGTGATCGGTCTGGCGCTCATCTTGTTGTTCGGCCTCTCCGGCTCCGTGACCGTGTTTGTGTCGGAGCTGTTCGGCATGCAGCCGACAAGGTGGCTCTATGGACTTCCCGGGATACTGATTGCGCAGACACTGGCTTTCACCCCGATCGCGTTTCTTGTTCTGATCGGCGTAGTCGAAGGGGTCAGCCCCTCCATGGAAGAAGCCGCGCAGACACTGCGCGCCAACCGTTGGCAGACCTTCAAAACCGTTTCGCTGCCCCTGATGCGTCCGGGTCTTGCCAACGCCTTTCTGCTTGGATTCATCGAAAGCATGGCGGATTTCGGCAATCCGCTCGTTCTGGGAGGCAACTTCGATGTGCTCAGTACCGAGATCTTCTTTGCAATTGTCGGTGCACAATATGACCAGAGCCGTGCGGCGGTTCTGGCGATGGTTTTGTTGTTCTTTACGTTGACTGCCTTCTATTTCCAGCGGGTCTGGCTCGGAAAGAAGAACTACACAACGGTCACGGGAAAAGGGGACGCCGGCGTCCATCCGCTCATGCCTAGGAGACTGTCTTTTCCCGTTTTTGCCGTCGCAGGGATTTGGGGCGCCTTCACGATCATCGTCTACGGCATGATTGTTTACGGGAGTTTCGTGGAGCTCTGGGGTGTTCGAAATACCCTGACCTTCAAGCACTATATCACCGCGTTTTCGGTCGGTTGGACGGAGCACGGACTTCACTGGTCGGGAGCTGCCTGGGACAGCTTCTTCACGACGATCCAGATCGCAGCCGCAGCGGCGCCGCTGACCGCGGCAGTTGGCCTCATAACGGCCTATTTGCTGACAAGACAGACCTTTGCGGGCAAAAACGCGTTCGAGTTCGGAACGATGCTGAGTTTTGCCATCCCGGGAACGGTGATCGGTGTAAGTTACATTCTGGCCTTCAACGTACCGCCCATTGAAATAACCGGGACCGGCATCATTCTTGTCGTCAGTTTCATTTTCCGGAACATGCCGGTTGGTGTGCGTGCCGGCATCGCCTCGATGAGCCAGCTCGACAAGTCTCTGGACGAGAGTTCCCTCACACTTGGAGCGAACAGCTGGCAGACTTTCCGAAAGGTCATTCTGCCGCTATTGCGCCCGGCCATTCTGGCCGCCCTGGTGTTCAGTTTTGTGCGCGCCATGACGGCGATCAGCGCGGTGATTTTCCTTGTCTCTGCCGAATACGATATGGCCACCAGCTACATTATCGGCCGGGTAGAGAACAACGACTATGGCCTCGCGATTGCATATTCAACGACGCTCATATTCGTCATGTTGTCGGTCGTCGCTCTTCTGCAGTTCATTGTCGGTCGTACCCAGATCGGCCGACGCACTCAATTCGCCACGAGAACCTGACCCATGACCCAGACAAAAATCTCGAGCAAGGCTGCGCCCGTCAAGTTCTCCGGCGTTACAAAGGTTTACGGCAGCGACGTGGTTGCCGTCGATGACATCAATCTTGAAATCGAAGCGGGCAAACTGGTGACGTTGCTCGGACCGTCCGGCTGTGGAAAAACCACTACGTTACGCATGATCGCAGGCCTGGAAATGGCGACTTCCGGTCAAATCCTGATTGGCGAGGAAGATGTTACCAAACTCCCGGCGACCGACCGGGATGTATCCATGGTGTTCCAGTCATACGCGCTCTTTCCCCATATGACCGTCCTTGAAAATGTAGCGTATGGTCTTGGATTTTCAGGGTTTCCAAAATCCGAAGCCGGCGACAGGGCGCGTGCCGGCCTCGAACTCGTTGGCCTGAAGGGCTACGACAAACGCCTGCCGAGCGAGCTTTCCGGCGGCCAGCAGCAGCGTGTTGCGGTTGCCCGTGCACTGGTACTGGAGCCCCAGGTTCTTCTGTTCGACGAACCCCTGTCCAATCTCGATGCAAAGCTCCGCCGCCAGGTACGTGAGGATATCCGTGCCATCCAGCAGGACCTGGGTCTGACGGTGGTCTACGTGACGCATGACCAGGAAGAGGCCCTGGCGGTGAGTGACGAGATTGTCGTCATGCGCAATGCGGCAATCGCGCAAATAGGAACCCCGAGAACTCTATATGACGAACCTGTCGACGCTTTCGTCGCCGATTTTATTGGCGAGGCAAACCTGATCCCCTGCAACGTGACTGCAATGGACGGGACAACGGCCGAGATTGATGTGGATGGTTATCGCTGCCAGCTTCCTTCGCGCGGCCTTTCGACAGGTGCCGGTCAACTGGCTGTTCGCCCCGCCCGCATCGCCCTCAACGAGGGTACGGGTTTTGATGCGAAAATCGCCAAGTCCACCTATGTTGGTGTCCGTATGGAATATTCGCTCGAGACATCATTTGGTTCGATGTTCGCAGTCCAGGACGACGTCCAGCATCCCCTGGAACCAGGGACCGCAGTTCAGGTCAGTTTCAGGTTCCCCGGTCCCGTTCTCATACCCTGATGATCGCCATCGGACGTTTGGCGCATTCGCGTTGCACAGAGATCTCGCAAACCGTCCACTTTCGTGAATTTGCAGGAAAACACCGCGCTTCCTGGCGACGATTTATGCCTTCGTCCGGCCTTCCTCGACAGCGTCCAGAATGAACTTCGGCAGTGCAAATGCAGCCGCGTGGACGTCCGGTGTGTAGTAGCTGGTCTCGAAACCCGCCGCTTTGAAACGCTGTTCCAGAACCGGTACGGCCTGTTTTCGCAGATCGGGGTTGTCAGTCGCCCAACCCAGGGTCATGTGACCACCGAAATAGGTCGGAATTGCCGCAATGTATGCTGCCGCATCCTTGAAGATGCGGGAGAAACGTTCGACGCTGGTCACCAACTCGTCCCGCTGGAGGAAGGGGACGCCATTCTGTGTCACCAGGATTCCACCCGGCGTCAGCATGCGGTGGGCATTTCGATAAAATTCTTCGGAAAAGAGGACTGCACCCGGTCCGTGTGGATCGGTGCTGTCGACGATGACAACATCGAACCGATGGTCGGTTTCTGCAGCGAATTTCATGCCGTCGGCAATGACCAGCTCAAAGCGCGGATCTTCCAGGACACCCTGATTGAAATCACTGAAATGCTCTTTGGAAAAGTCGACGACCGACGCGTCGATTTCCACCTGCACCAGCTTTTCAACAGAAGCGTGCTTGAGGACTTCTTCCGCAAGACCACAATCGCCACCGCCGACGATCAGGACGTTCTTGGCTGCTCCATGGGCGATGATCGGCACGTGGGACATCATCTCGTGATAGATGAACTCGTCCGCGGTCGTGACCTGGGTCACCCCGTCCAGCATCAGGATCTTACCGAAAACGGGATTGGAGAAGAGCACCAGGTCCTGGTGCTCCGTCTTTTGCTGATAGAGGATTTCCTCACAGCTGTAGCTGACCTGAACGCCCGGATAAAGGATTTCGTTGAATACCAGACCGTCGCTCATTCTGCGGCTTCCAGGGTGTGCGGCTTGGAGAGCTGACTGGCAACTTCCCGGCCGCGCAGCAATTCCGAAACCGCTGTCTTGCCGGGATTGAAGGCGTTGCGCAGAACGTCGACGCACTTTTCCGGTTTGGCATCGCCGCACATGAACACATCGAAGGCGGCGTAACCCGCCTCCGGCCAGGTGTGAACGGAAATATGGCTCTCCGCGAGCACGGCGACACCCGAGACACCGGTCGGTTCGAACGGATGAAGGTGAATATGCAAAAGGGTTGCGCCAGCCTCCTCGACACAGGAGCGCAGCGCCTGTTCGACGTAAGGCAGGTCATCAAGCCTTTCGGCGTCGTAAAGATCAATAATCAGATGCGCACCAGCGCAGTGGACCCCTTCCTTTTGAATGAAGTGATCCAGGCGGTCGTCTGCGTAAACGCCAGCGGCCGCGGTCAAAACGTTTTCTTCCCTCTGGGTGGTGCTTCTTGGTTCGGCAACGCACGCTGCGTCTTCTGCTACACGAACCTCCAAGTCCATCCCCAGTTCGAAGAGGGCGTTGCTTTCCATATCGCTCTCCCAAACCAGCAGATGTCCCCGGTATTATTTCCGGAGCGCACTCCATACAAAAAAGAGTGTTTGATCTCAATGGGAAATCTGCAAAATCTTTCTGCAGCCAGTGCAGGTCTGGTATGAACGCACCAGGTATTCGCAGTCGTTTTTGAAAAACGTTCGCCATTTGAAAGGGTTAGCCGTGCAGGTCGAAATCAGAAGCGTAACAGGCGAAGATCTGAAAAACACGCTGAAGGATCTTGCACATCTCAGGATATCTGTGTTTCACGACTGGCCGTATCTATACGAAGGATCGATGGAGTACGAAGTCAGGTACCTGCAGCGCTATGTCGAGACGGAAGGTGCCGTGATTGTCGGGGCATATGACGGTGACAAACTTGTGGGGGCGGCAACGGGCGAGCCGCTCGGGGACGGGTACGAGGCGTTTCAGGCACCGCTGAAGGAACGCGGATATGACACCGATAGAATTTTCTATCTTGCCGAGTCCGTTCTCGATCCCGCCTATCGGGGGCAGGGCATCGGGCATCGGTTTTTCGACGGGCGCGAGGCCCATGCGCGCAGTCTCGGATTTGACCAGGCGGCGTTTTGCGGGGTCATCCGGCCCGATGATCACCCGATGAAGCCGGCTGACTACCGGCCCCTGGATCCGTTCTGGCGCAATCGCGGGTATGAAAAGCTGGAAAACGTTATCGTAACCTTCCCGTGGTTGGATATCGGCGAGGCGGAAGAAACAGAAAAGCCAATGCAGGTCTGGTACAGGAGACTATGAGCGATCCGTTGCCGGTGACATCGCGTTTCAGCGCATGCTCAAATGGCCGAAACCAGCGAAACAGCGTGATGTTTGCGGTTCAGTTTGTATTTTGCATCATTGGAACCGCAGTGCCTTCGATCGCGTCTGACATCCGGTTTCTGACCCTCGAAGAACCGCCGACCAATTATCTGAAAGACGGCGAGATTGCCGGAACAACGGTTGACCTTGTCAACGAAATGGCACGCCGTCTCGGCGAACAGCCGGAAATTGAGTTCCTGCCCACTGCGCGTGCCTTCCTGAAGGCGCAAAGCAACCCGAACTGCCTTGTCTTCACGGCCGGCCTGACAGAAGAGCGAAAAGCACTCGGCTACCAACCGATCGGTCCGGTCATCACCCGAAGGCACATTCTGTTTGCTCGTTCGGGCAGCAACTTCGGGATTTCGGGTGTCGAGGATATTGTTGCCAGGAAGCTTACCGTGTCCGGTGTTGATGGTGACTGGCGAACCGGGTTTTTATTGTCGGAAGGTGTGACGGTCGAGACGACATCTCAGCATCTTCTCAACTTCAGAAAACTCATGGCAGAGCGCACGGATCTCTGGATTTCATCTGATCTTGAGGCACCGTCGATCCTGACGCAGGCCGGTGCCGATCCGGCGGCGATTGAAATTGCTTTCGTGTTCCGTTCGGCCCCAAGCTACATTCTCGCTTCCAGGGGCACGGACGAGAAGGAACTCGCGCGCTGGCGCGGCGTTTTTAACGAACTGACGCAGGATACGGTGTTCCTCGAGCGGTTGTCGAACAAGTGGAGCCAGGAACTCGGCCTGGACCTTGGCTTCAGCGGCAGGGACGGCTTCCATATCAAGTCCGGCGCGGCCAGAAAGAAACCGTCATGAGCCATCTTGGAACAGACGGAATAGTGCGCCGAAACGCGGGGGCTCGGCCAAGCGTTCCGGACACAAACTCGAAAGCCCTACCACATTCTCCCCGGTTCAAGTGGGGCGGTTGTCACCACACTCGAATAATCCGGTTGAAAGAAGTCTTTTATGCCGCATTCGGCCCATTCACCACTGCAGCGATGAACAAGCGAAGCAGCCACTTTAACACTCACCCGGCATTGCCATTTGGATCGTTGCGGTTTGCGTTGGCGCTTGCATTGCTTATCTGGCTCGCCGCAATGACATCAGGTACGGCGCAGGCGCAGGAATTGCGATTGCTGACCTCTCCCTGGCCTCCGTCCAATTATGTTCAGGCCGACGGGATCCCTGCAGGGATCAGTGTCGACGTCATTGAAGCGATGAAGGACAGGTTGAAACTGGAAACGCCCGTGGAAGTCCTGCCCTGGGCGAGGGCATACCTGGTTGCCCAATCGGACCCGAACATCCTGCTGTTCACGGCAGGGCGTACACAGGAGCGAGTCGACATGGGATTTCACTTCGTCGGTCCCGTGGTGATGTGGACGCATGCTCTGATGGCCCGGAAAGACACAGAGATCGCCATCGACGACGTCGACGCCGTCAGATCGCATAACCTCGTTGTTGCCGGTGTGCGAGGATCCTGGCAGGTCCGCCTGTTGCAGGATGCCGGTGTCCGGACCGTTGAAACGGAGAACCATGAGACCGGTGCAAGGATGCTACTGGCAAAACGGGTCGATCTCTGGATCACATCGCGACTGCAGGCCTCTTCGGTGCTGAAGGACCTCGGGAGGGACGCAGACAGCGTCACGGCAATCCACACCGTGAAACGCTCGCCGTCCTACCTCATGATTTCTGCAGAAACCGATCCCGACATCATTGCCCGGTGGGAAGCGGCGTATGAAGACCTCAAGCAGACCGACTTCTTCGAAAAGACCGTGAACAAGTGGAGCGATCAGCTGGGCATCGCCCTCCAGTTCAGCCCTGCTGAAGGTTTCAGCGCAAGACCGGTCCCGCACGACAAAACCGGCTCCTGAGAAGGTGTCTCTGGTTTAGAGCGTTCACCGGCGAGGAGCGAGGCACCGGCGCATGTGCCCCGCACTCTGAACCGTCGGTTACTTCAGCGCCCAGCGAATGGTTACGTTCGCGCCGATGGTCTGTTCTCCGGTCTCGACCGGAACGGCTTCAGCGCTCGCGGCCATCATGCTTCCGGCCCGCATCATGAGCGGTTGAGGCATCTGTGTGCCGGTTTCTGAAATGGATATGATGTTGCCCAACTCGGCGCCCGCAGCACTTGCGAAGATCTCCGCCTTGTGACGTGCGGCATCGACGGCCTTCTTGCGGGCTTCGTCAAGCTTGTCCGCCGGGTCGCTGACTTCGAAACGAATGCCGTCCACGGAATTCGCGCCACTTTCAACTACGAGCGTGAGCAAACCACCCAGTTTTGCCAGGTCACGGACATTGACCTCAACGCCGTTGCGGACCTCGTAGCCGGCAATCCCGGGCTGTTGATCGGAGCCGCTGGCAACCCGCTCATAGCGCGGATAAATACCAAATCCCCTTGTCTGGATGTCCTTGGCTTCGATGCCGGCGCCCTTGATTGCATCGATGACCTTTGAGATCGAGGCAGAATTCTCCGAAAGCGCCTCGGCGGCCGTTTTGGCCGTGGACACAACATTCGTCGTGATGACGGCCATGTCGGGCGTGACGGCGACCGTGCCTCTTCCTTCCATGGTAATGCTGCCCGCCAGGGTTTGTGCGTCCTGTGCCAAAGTGGTGTTGGCGGCTATCAGGGCAACCCCAAGGGCTGAGGCAAATGCGATTTTGCGCACCACTGCAAGCGGGCGGATGGGCAGAACCGTTATCGAACCGGTCATGTGAAATTCCTTTCAACACTATTTGACTTGACCGGGAAGATTGTTGGCCAATGCGGCAGGGGTAAGGCTTGACGGTTCAGCTTTCGTTCATTTTCAAGGGCTTGCATTAGTACTTCCAATGACGCGGACCGCGTTCCGGGCCTAGTTTTTGGAATCCTGAGATCCACTGAAGCCGACATCGCCGGTTTCGGAAAGTAAAACTGCGACCGGCCGGGAGCTTTCGAACCGGGCGCAGACGATAACGATCATCACGGTCAACGGCACGCAAAGCACCATGCCGACAATGCCCCAGATTGCCCCCCAGAACGCGAGCGAGAGCATGATGACGAGACCCGACAGGTTGAGATTGGACCCCATGAGTTTCGGCTCGACCAGATTGCCGATGGCGAACTGGATCAGGCCGAGAACGGTGGCAATCGCAAAGAAGGGGCCGAGAGTGTCATAGTAGACGATCGCCAGAAGGCTCGGGAATATGACACCGATCAGTGAACCGATGGTCGGAATGTAGTTCAACAGAAAGGCAATGAAGCCGAAGAGGGCGGCATAGGGCAGACCGATCAGTATCAGGACCAGGCTGGTGAGTACACCGGTGGCAACGGACACGGCGGTCTTGATCGAAAAGTAATGCATGATCGAGCGGTTGATTTCCGCGCGGATCGCAAACGCCGACTGGGCGCGTTCGGGAGAGGAGAACAGGCGCTCGAATTTCCGATCGAAGGTCGACTGTTCCAGGACCAGGAACAGAACATAGATGAAGACCAGACTGGCGGAGCCGGCAAGCGCGGTCACAAGACTGGCGCCGGCCGTCACCATGCGCGGCACGACGGAGTCTGGCAGCAGGTCCTTCAACTCGATCGGATCGTTGAAGTCGAGGTGAGACGACACCTGGTTGAACAGTTCTTCAAGGCGTCTCTGGTAGGTCGGAGCATCCTGGGCGAGCTGGGACAGGTTGGCCGTCACGATGTCCAGAACGATCGTGCTGACCGCAAAGATCGACAGCAAAGACAGCGTGAAGGAAATGAAGCCTGGAAGCCGCCAGCGGCCGATCGGCACCTTTGCAAAAAGATGCGCAAGTGAATTGATCATGTACCAGACGATCAGGGCAATGACGAAGGGAAGCAGTAGCGAGCGCCCGATAACCAGCAGCCAGCCGATCATGCAGACCAATAGAACCGTCAGCGTGGCGGACAGAAGGGGGCTTCGCATTGTGGCTCCGGCAATTGCGGTAACGGCGACTCAGCCGCCACGTGTCGATCCATTTAGACCTCAAGCCGCCTCAGACCTCAAGCCGTGCAGCAACGGCCCCCTATTGCCTTTGCGTGGAAACGTTTTGCATCGTGCCAGCCACATTTCCGGTCAGGGCCGGGTGCCCTGACAGGTGACGCAACTTGCGGGCCGGACTTTCCAAGACCTTTTTCACCTTCGGGCCGCAAACCTCTTGCCCCGACGAATTGCCGTGGTATAGGGAACATCTGCGCGGTTCTGTCTTTCACAGAGATGCGCCGTGGGCCTGTAGCTCAACTGGTTAGAGCCGTCCGCTCATAACGGATTGGTTGGGGGTTCGAGTCCCTCCGGGCCCACCATTTTCTTTAAAATCAATGCCTTGGTCTCTGGAATGTCGAAGTGGGACATATCAGGGGGACATTTTGGTGTTCAATCCGGTCTGTTGGACCCAGACCCAAAATGTCGCCTGGAACCATGGAACCGCGACAAGCTTTGCGGATTAGCCGGGACTTTGAATAGCGCCACCATGGCGCATCGTCGGTCGAAATTCGAACAACTCGCGCGCTGACGCGCGGCACCAAACCGTGTGCTGGCGGAACGATTGTAACCGGTAGAGGCCGCGTTCATCACCAGCCAACTCACGTCCTGCGAATTTGCCGGGAAAATGTCGTTGAAAAGGGCGGCTTTTGGCCGAACCCATCTGACGAAACCCCCGGTGTTTGCGGGAAGGATTGGCCTCGGGCAATGATCATATACGGCACAGGGTGCCGATTTCGGTGCGAAACAGGTCGGAGGCGGCGCCGACGAGTTCGTCGCTTTTGCTGCGCCGGCCTGAAACGATTTTCGGCTTCCGGCCCTTGCGAACCAGGGCGCCCTCGGGAAAAATCAGTTCAAATCTTTCTGTCAGGCGCTGGAAGGTTTCCGGGCACTGGACAAAGGGACCTGTGAGAACAATCTCGTCCGGCATCAACGTCAGTGTAAGATTGCGAAGCGTATGCGCCATCAGCAGCAAGGGCCGTTGCAGGAAGGACTTGTCAGTGCAATCCTGCAGATAGTCCTCGAATTTTTGCTCGTTGATCGGGATTGACTGGTCTTGTGACATCGTTGCCAGCGCCCAAAGCCCGGCCTCGGCTTCCATGCAGCCGATCATGCCGCATTTGCAACTCACGGTGCTGAGCGGATCGAGCACACAATGCCCGATTTCACCAAAGCCTTCAGTGAGAACCAGTTCCCTGTCGTTGCTGATAAAAGCCGCGCCGATGCCGATACCCCAGTGTATCAGCAGTGTCTTGCCGGTGCCGAGACTTTTGCGGCGGGACGTGCGGGCCCGCAATTCGCAATTCAGGTTCTTTCGCACGATGACGTCATGTCCGAGGGTTTCAGACACTTCGGACAGGTCGAAGTCGGACAGTTTCGGCCAATAGGCGGAGTAGACCCAGCGTTTGCCGGGCTCGTCGACAATCCCCGGCAAGGACAGCGCATAGCCGCACTGTTTGGCCGAACCGGGAATATGCGTGGTGCACTTTCCGGCCAGGCTTGAAAGCACGTCGATGAAGCCTTGCTTGTCGATCTTGTCCGCCTGCACCTGCTCCGTCGTCTCGAAAAGAATCGTTCCGGCCAGATCGACCACCGCGCAATGCATCGTGTGTGACACGAAATGAAAGATCACCGCGCACAGGCGACCAGGGGCGGGGGTGAGCAGGATCTCCGGCCGACCTTTTTGCAGGGACTGCGCAGGGCGTGATTCCGTGATCAGTCCATCATGGATCAATTCCATCACAAGGTCTGAAACTGTTGCCGGGCGGAGCGCCATATCCGTGGCCAGTTTCTTGCGGGTCGGCGCATCGCCCTGGCAGATCGCCGAAAAAATCCGTCCCTTTCGTCCGGCCGGAGCGTCAGCGCCATCATGCGCGAACTGACGAAAATAGTAGTCGCTCATCGGGAGAGAAGTCATTCGCCAGCCAGTCCTTTTCTGTGCAGAGCATAAGAAGAATTGCTGGAAACTCCAGCCAAAACTCAGCAAAAAATAATTATTGACATTTTTGTATTTAATTACATTAATGGAAAAAAATAGGAGTACCGATGAAGATTTCAATTGCCGAGACAAGTGTGGGTGCAGGACATCAAGCAGCCTTGCGGGGCGCGGACTACATTCGGCGGGCCATCAGGGACCAGGGAGCGGCACGCCTGATCCTGGCCACGGGAGCGAGTCAGTTCGAGGTTCTGAAAGCGCTGGTTGCCTGTGAAGATATCGACTGGTCGAAATGCACGGTTTTCCATCTGGATGAATACATCGGATTGCCGCGGTCCCATCGCGCAAGCTTCGTCAATTATCTGAATGCGCGCTTCGTCAGTCTGGTTCCGGGATTGGGCCACTTCGAGGCCATTGACGGTGAAGCGAGTGACGTTGAAGCCGAAATCACGCGATTGAACACCACGTTGAGCAAAGAACCCATCGACGTTGCCTTTGTCGGCATCGGAGAAAACGGACATCTGGCGTTCAACGATCCGCCCGCAGACTTCGAAACCACCGCACCTTTCTTGCGGGTGTCACTGGATGAGCCCTGCCGCAGACAGCAGGTCAACGAGGGCTGGTTTGACACCATGGCCGATGTTCCCGCCGAAGCTCTGACCATGAGCATTCGACAGATCATGGCTGCGAAAGCGATAGTCTGCACCGTTCAGGATCAACGCAAGGCAAGGGCCGTGAAAAATGCGGTTGAAGGACCAGTGAGCAACCTTTGCCCGGCGTCGATCCTTCAGGAACATGCCGATGCCACCCTGATCCTGGACGACGCCGCGGCCGCAGAGTTGAGCCCGGGTGCCCGCAATGGCTGAAGCCAGATCCAATCCCGGTGGCATCCGCAATCGCTCGGCACCGGTACTTCTCGACGTGCTGTGCGCCGCAAGACAGACCTCGATTTGCTGTGAGCTGTCTCCCGAGGGCGGCCTGGTGGCGGAAACGATCGAAATTGCCGAGCAACAATGGCGGACCGGCCCGGATGGCGACTTCGTCACACGGGGATTGATCGATCTTCAGGTCAACGGTTTCGGCGGGCTGGATTTCAACAGGGGAGGGATCACCGCCGACCGGTTGGATCTGGCGCTGATCGAGCTGGCCAAAACGGGGGTCACGGCTCTTCTGCCGGCGATCATCACAGGCTCGGCCGGTCGTATGGTCCGCGTGTTGCGGGAACTTGATGAGGCTGTGGCGGCCAGCCGGCTCGGCCCACTCATGATTGCGGGTTACCACATCGAGGGGCCGTTTTTGTCCCCGGAAGACGGATTCAGCGGATCTCACGACAGTGCGCATATGTCAGCGGCAAATCTTGACCTGATTGATGATCTGCAACGGAACGTGTCTCGTGGGATAAAGCTGGTGACGATTGCGCCGGAAGTCAGCGGTGCGATCGAAATGATCCGGGTGCTTGCCGGGCGGGGAATTCAGGTCGCGATCGGTCACTCCAACGCAAACGAGCAACAGATTTCAGCAGCGGTCGACGCCGGAGTGACGCTTTGCACGCATCTGGGCAACGGATTGCCGCAAATGCTGCACAAGACCGATAATCCGATTTTCTGGCAGTTGGCGGACGACCGGTTGACGGCGATGTTTATCGCCGACGGCATTCATGTGCCCAGACCGGCACTGCAAACGATGTTGCGGGCCAAGGGACACACGCGGACGATCCTGACGACCGATGCGGTGTCCGCGGCCGGGATCAATACCGGGCCCGGTTTTTACACGCTGGGCGCAGCGGAGATCGAGCGTTCACAGGAGGGTTCCGTCCGAATCCCGGGCTCGAGCTATCTCGCCGGATCGTCGGTCACCATGGATCAGATGCTGCGCAACATGATGGCCTGGTATGGCCTGACCGTACCTGTTCTTGTCCAGCTCATGCGGGAAAATCCGCTGCATTTCATCCGCACTCGTCAGGACCCCGGTCCGATGGGTGCGACGGACGGTGTCGTCGAGTGGGAGACCACGGCGGACGGCCCCGTTGTCCGCAGGGCACATATTGGCCCGTTCACAGTTGAATAATCTGGAATTTCAGTCGTCAAAATGGGAGGAAACCAATGACATCCGGTACTTTTAGAAAAGGTTTGATACTCGCGGCCTGCATGCTTGCAAGCGGCACGGGGCTGGCCAACGCGGAAACCGTGTTGCGCCTTGCGGAAAACCAGCCTGAAACCAACCCAGTCACCGTTGCCATGCATCGATTTGCCGAACTTGTCGGCGAATACACCGATGGTGAGGTGAAAGTCGACGTCTATTCAGGCGCGCAGCTGGGTCAGGAAGTCGAATCCATCGAGCAGGTCCAGGCCGGGATCATTGACCTTGCCCGCGTCAACACGGTGCCTCTTGCCAATGTCACTCCGGCGGTTGGCGTGTTCACGCTGCCGTACATATTCAGCGGTTCTGAGCACAAGTACAAAGTTCTGGACGGCGAAATCGGACAGAAGGTGCGCGCCGACATGGCAGAGGCCGGTCTGGTCGGCTTTGATTTCATGGAAGCCGGATCGCGCAGCTTCTATACCCGCGAAGGCTTGCCGATTTCGGAACTTGCCGATCTATCCGGTCTGAAGATCCGGGTGCAGAACTCTCCGATCTCCATCCTCATGGTGGAATTGCTGGGCGGCGTGCCGACACCGATGAACTATGGCGAGGTGTTCTCAGCGCTTCAGACCGGCGTGATTGACGGCGCGGAAAACGACTTCGTCAGTTTTCACACCTCCGGCCACTATGAAGTGGCCCCCAACTACGTCATTGATGGCCATCTCAGCCCACCTGCGATAGTGATCATGAACAAGGCCCGCTTCGATAGTCTCCCCGAGGATCAACAGCAGGCAATTTCAAAGGCGGCGAAGGAAGCGGCGATCTATGAGCGTGAGCTGATGTTCGCGGCCAACGACAAGGCGCGCACTACGGTCGAGGAGGCCGGAGTCTCTGTTGTGGAAATAGACAATGGTCCGTTTCAGGCAGCGATCCTGCCGATCTATAGAAGAGTTCCCACACCTTGGCGACCTTATCGAACAGATCCGGGCCCGTAGACTGAACA
>NZ_KI928916.1:269467-301153 GCF_000521215.1 Labrenzia sp. DG1229
GGCCGCCGCCGGTGGAGTGTAGGCCGACACCGGAAGGAAGGCAGACAGCGTTTGGTAGAAGCTGCCGACCCGAACGCACCCGCTCCAGACCGTCGAGCGATGCCACGGCGCGGGGACGACATCAGGCTCGAACTCTGAGAAGATATCGTCTTCCACGATCACCACGGTCGGTCGGATTTTCGGCGAGGGTCAGAAGCCTATGCGCGGTTGGCGCGGACATCGTCGCGCCGGTTGGATTGTGAAGTGCCGAGTTGGTAAGATAAAGGCGCGGGCGGTGCTCCAGCAGAGTTGCCTCGAATTTTGCCAGATCCGGCCCCAGTGCAGTGTATGGAACACTTTTTATGGCGACCTGGTGCGCTCGAAGGAGAGCCTGAAAATTGAAGTAGCAGGGATCGTCCACCAGCACCGTGTCACCGGGCTTCAGAAGCATCCGGCAGACCAGGTCCAGCGCCTGAGACCCGGAACCGGTCAACAGGACCTGGTCCGGATCTGCCGCCAGACCCTGGTCGTGCAATCGCCGGGACAGGAAACGGCGCAATCCGGTTTCGCCCTTTGCACCTCCATAGTTGGTCAATAAGTCGATACGAGCGCTTGACATGGAGCGCATTGCCTTGCGCAAGGAAGAAACCGGCATCCAGTCCGCCGGCAGCCAGCCGCATCCCGGCTTCTGTTTTTCCTCGCCGGTGTCGATGGATTGGCGGGCGACCCAGAGCGGGTCGACTTCCCGCTCCAGCTGGGGACCCGTTTCGGCCACTGCAAATGGTTGAGGCTTGTCTGCGACGAAAAAACCGGCGCCGCGCCGGGCCTCTATCACGCCGTCGGCGACAAGAAGATCGTAGGCTTCCACCACGGTTGAAGGCGAAACGCCAAGTCTCGCAGCGCAGCTCCGAATGGAAGGCACCTTGTCACCGGCAACAAGTGCACGGGAGGTTATCCGGCGTTCGATGTCGTCCATCACCAGTGCGCGCCGACCGGCTTTCATCTTCATGAGATCCTCTGTATGGTCAAATAATGCAATACAATTTGTCAATATTGTATTGTTTTGTGCCTGTCGCTGTCACGCCCTACGGAGTAGGAAAGTGAAAAAACAGAGGACAGAATGACCAATTCGTTTTCCGGCTGGGGCAGCGGCTTTGTGGGCGTACTTATTTTCAGTGGTTCGCTGCCTGCGACACGTGTTGCCGTCGGATCGCTCGATCCGATGTTTCTGACGTCGGTCCGCGCTGTGCTCGCCGCTCTCCTTGGTGGCGCGATCCTACTGCTCCTGCGGCAGTCAAAACCGGACCGCGCCGATCTTCCTTCGCTGATCGTTGTCGCAGCCGGGGTCGTGATCGGTTTTCCACTCTTGACGGCCTCTGCACTTCAGCACATCACGGCGGCTCACTCGGTCGTCTTTATCGGATTGTTGCCACTGGCTACGGGAGCCTTTGGTGTCCTGCGCGGCGACAAACGGCCCAGACCCCTGTTCTGGATGTTTTCGGTTCTGGGCAGTTTGGCGGTTGTCGGTTTCGCGCTGAACCAGAACGCAGACGTCTCGCTCCTCGGCGATGCCCTCATGCTCGCGGCCGTTATCGTTTGCGGGCTCGGCTATGCGGAAGGTGCAATGCTGTCTCGCCGGCTTGGGGGGTGGCAGGTAATCTGCTGGGCCCTGGTCCTGGCCCTGCCGCTGATGGCGGCATTAGCTCTAATTTTCCGGCCGGAGACCCTGTCCGGATTACCGGTAACGGTCTGGATCAGCGTCGGATACGTATCCATGTTTTCCATGCTGATCGGCTTCTTTTTCTGGTATCGCGGTCTCGCTCTGGGTGGCACCGCAGGGGTCGGGCAACTGCAACTCCTGCAACCTTTCTTTGGCCTGGTCCTGTCCGCGCTGTTGTTGTCGGAGCCGACACCGCCACTGATGATTGCAGTGACGGTATTCGTTGTCCTTTGCGTTGCCGGGGCAAAGCGCTATGCCTGAAACAATCGGAACGATCCGCGTCAGACAATGAGATATCCAAGGAAGATCAAGCTGCCTTGGTCCTGCTGCGGCAGTAGCAGGAGGCGTGGACCGGAACAGTCGCGCGTGCAGCGGCCTTGTCCAGAAGCAGTTTGACATGCCGCGCCTCGGTAAGCTCGCCGCGCCTGACCAGGCACTCGTGAAGTCCATGAAGGCTCCAGATGTTCTGAGGATGCTGACAGGCCCTGGCCAGCGTATCGTCCAGCCCGAGATCGGCGCGGTAAACCGCTTCCGCTTCCTCAAAACGGTTATCTTCCAGCAGCAAGGCGCCGAGTGCGTGGCGCGTGGGCTGCATCCAGCCCCATGGCTCGTCATACAGGAGACTGTCATCGAGTTCGACTGAACGCCGCAGGTGGTTCAGTCCCTCATCCCTTTGCCCGGATTTGAAGGCAAGTTCGCCGTCCATCATCGCTTCGCCGATAGCCAGCACGTCGTCGGCGGTATTGTTGAAGACCATCCGGCTTTCGGGCACTGCATTGCGCGCGGCAACTGCAAGTTTCCGCTCTTCTGCTGCGTCTTTCAGACGACCGAGATTTGCCAGGGCGACCGCGCGGGCCTGAAGGATGGCTGCCGTCGTGTAACTGTAGAGTTCCCTGTCTTGCGGGAACAATTCGTTCAGAATCTCACGCCACTGGCCGAAGCGAACCATGACGTGAATTTTCTTGCCGTAAAAGGACTCGAACAAATCCGGAAAGAATCGCACGACTTCGTCTGGCAACATGCGCATCAGTTCTTCCGATGCCGCCAAGGCTCTTTCCGGTTGCCCCAGGAACATCGCGCCATAGGCTTCAAAGTGCACATTGTGGATGCGGTAAAGCGTGTAGAAATTCTGCGACCCGGCGAAATTCTCGTATTTGCGGTCAACTTGCGCGGCCCTGTGATTTCGCCAGACCACATTCTGATAATCGCCGCACAGTACGTCAATATGCGTTGCCATGTGGCAAAGGTGACCGCTCTCCGGCACCAGATCCACCAACCGGTCGCCGTGCTTCAGAGCCTTTTCCGGTGTCGGTGACATCTCCATGAGATGGATATACATGTGCAGGAGGCCAGGGTGTTCCCAGGCATCGGCGCGTTCGTTGAAAACCGTTTCCAGCGCGGTCTGCGCCTCCACGGTTGAAGCACCCTCCGCAGGCCGCCCGTTCGGCAAGTCCCAGAGCTGCCAGGGCGAGCGGTTCATCAGGGCTTCCGCGAATATCGTCACGATATCCAGATCGTCCCCGTGTGCAGCATGTACCTGACGCATTGCGTCTGCAAATGCGTCGTGCCAAGGGAGATAGTCCTCTACAGAAGGGTCATCCGGAAAACGCTTTCCGATCGCTTCGAGAAGGGAAATTTCAACCTGTTGCAGTTTCGATGCGAGGCCTAGGCCGGTTTCGACGGTATCCTTGGCCTTTTTCAGCATCGAGACGCGTTCTTCGGGCTCAAAGAACTCCCAGGGCTTGTTGTAGTTCGGGCCAATCGCATAGGCGAGGCCCCAATAGGCCATGCCGCAATCGGGGTCACTTTCAATGGTCTTTTCGAAACAGCCGGCTGCCGCTTCATGGTTATAGCCATAAAGCCAGACCAGTCCCTGGTCGAAGTGATCCTGTGCTTCTTGCGATTTCGTCGAGATCTTTCGCGAATAGGTTCCCAGGTCGAATTTCATGTTGTCGCCTCCCAATGTTGCCTGCCGCCGGCCTGCTGCTTCCAGCCGGTGAAAGGCTAGGCGGTTTGCAACTGTGTCAGACAATTCAGAAGCATGGGTAACGCAGCGTCAAGTTATCGTTTCCATTCGACCCGCCGGGCAAAGAGCAGGAAGAAAAAGAATTGCCTGCGATCTTGAACGCCTGCAGGCCTGAAATCGATTTCAGCTGCCCGTCGGTGCATCGTCGCAACTGATCATCGAGCGGATGTCGAAGAAAACGGTATCGTGATCTCGTGCCGTCGGAGAGCTTGTGAAAAGTGTCCGGCGCAACAACGCGTGTCGGCATGCTGATGGTGAGGGTACTGTCGGCCGTTGCCTCGGAGTTGCCCTTGATATCGTCCGACGTCATGCGCAGTCCGTTGCCGACGGCGAATGAGCCATGGATGACCCAACCCTTGCGATCTTCCGGAACCGGAAACTCGCGTGGCTTGACCGCCGCCCGCCTCAGGCTCCGGTGAACTCACAAATCAAATTGCGCATGGCTGGCAATGGCTTCTGCGCAGTTTCCGCTGAAGAAAAGAAAGGGAATTGGTTTAGTCGAAAGTTCTCCCGATACTGAAGAGATCGTGGGCGTTTTTCATCGCCGACACGACTTCGTGCGACGATGGCGGGCTTGCCGAAAACAATCGCATCATCCACCCTTCAACGCGACCTGCTCCTGTTGCCTTGCACCTCAGGATGGGGTCTGCAGAACTTCACCGGGACGAGGTAGGAACATGTTTGGGCTTGATGTGCTGATCACCGTGGCCAACGTCATCTATCTTTGTTCCTATGCCGTCCGGGACATTCTGTGGCTGCGCGTCCTGACGGTCATCGGTGCGACTTTGCTTTTGCCTTACTATTATTATCAGGAAGCGCCTCTTTGGGCCGCAATCAGCTGGAATTCGGTCTTCATCGCAATCAACATTTTCTGGATCGTGCGGCTTTTTCTTGATCGAAGGCCGGTTCAACTGAGCGCAGAAGAAAAGCGTCTTTACGAGATCGCGCTGCGCAATATGAGCAAGCGGGAGGCATTCGGTCTTTTCCGAATGGCGCAGCGGTCAACCGTTCCGGAAGGTACCGCCCTGTTGGTCCAGAACGAGGCCGTCAGAAGCCTGACATTGATCATTGACGGCAAAGTCAGCGTCGATATTAACGGGACAATAGTGGATACGCTGGGTGAAGGACGTTTCCTCGGTGCAGCAGCCTTCCTGAGCAAGGATCCTCATAAAACGGCACCGGTTTCTGTCCGGGCAACAGAACCGACCAAGATGTTTGTCTGGAAGTTTTCCGAATTGCAGGCGAAACTGAATGGAAACCCGGATCTCGAGATCGATATCGAAGCGAGCCTGGGGCTGGAGATTACGCGTTTTTTGCAGGCTGCCCGCGTGGAATTACTCTCGACCTGAAATGGCGCAAAGCCGGTTCGGTCAGACGGAGCATCAACCACCTTTCCGAGTTGCCAGGTGAAGGCCCTCACGCGACTGATTGCCATCCGTGCAGAGCACTAAAGACATATTTATGCGTGTGGCTGGGCAGATTGATATTCGATTTCAATCAGAAGTTATCTGAAAATTCTTACCCAGCTTAGCAAGTGGTCAATCTATTGCAAGCTTGAGGACATTTTCGAGATGATCATCTTCATCTAGCTGATTTATATAGAATAATTCTAAAGTTGAATATTTTGTTCAAATTTTATCTTCTTGCAATTGACAATGTTTGCGCCGCGAAATAATTGGACGCAAACAACCCAGCAGGCTCGCCAGGCAATCACAAGACTTTCACACTTGGGAGCCTCAAATGGCACGACTCATTTCACGCGTTAACAACGGCATTCTGGTCGGCGATCAGCGACACGACCAATTATTGCTCCTGCAGGATCTGGACGGTGACGGGACCGCGTCCGGTGCCGGTGAGACGTCCGTCTTTTTCGATGAGACCAATGCCTCGGGCCTCTTGCTTCCAACCAATAACGTCTTCACGGTCCATCAAGCTGCCGACAAGTCCGTTTTTTACGGGGACGGCACGGCGGATGCCGTTGTCCGATTGATGGACAAGAATAATGATGGTGACGCGCAAGACGAGGGGGAGGGAAATGTCTGGTTTTCTGCTGACAACGCTGCCGGATTTTCAACCATCACTCCGAACGGGATCCACGAGGGGCTCGATGGTGCCATTTACGTAACCAACGCCGGAACCCGATCCACGCCACAGGATGCGATCTACAGGACGGTCGACCTGAATGGTGACGGCGATGCAAACGATGAAGGTGAGGCAAAGCTGTGGCTCGACGTGCAGACGGTCATCGACACGGCTGTTCCCTTCGATCTCAGTTTTGACGGCAACGTGGCCTACCTCAATGACCTGACCGGTGCAGCAACAGATGCCATTTACCGGATCGAGGACAAGAACGGCGACGGCAAGATTCAGGATAACGAAGTCCAGACTTTCATTTCCGACGACATGAACTTCGGGGCACCAGTTGACATAGCAAATGCTGTATCCGTTGACGGCTCCCTCTACACCCTTACCTGGTTCCCGGCGTCAGGAGAAGAACTCAAGCTCTACAGACTGACAGACCTGGACGGTTCCGGCCAGATCGACGACCAGAGCGAAGCGACCGAAGTCTGGAATGCCTCAGCGATGCCCGACGGGTTTGGCGCCGATATCGGATTTTCCGTTGCGGCGGATGAAGACGGCAACCTGTCTCTGACAGCAAATACATTCCGGGCCGCAAACAACGTCGTGCGACTGAGCGATCTGAACGGCGATGGCGACTATCTGGATTTGGGAGAAACCAGTGTTTTCGGATCCTCAAGTTATGGCGACCAACTTGACCGTCCGCGTGCTGTCGAATTTTACGAAGGCAAGGCCGAGGTCACGTCGGCGACTGCCGGCGCAGGCAACCATTTCTCCGTCTTCCTCGACCAGGAAAGCAATACGCTCTACACGACGGGAGAAAACGTCGTTGGCCAACTCGGAAACGGCACGAACGGCTTTGATATCAAGACACCTGTCGAAGTCTCGATGCCAGACGGTTTCGATTCCAAGATCGTCTCCGTTTCCGCTGGTCTGCTGCACACAACCTTCCTGACCGAAGACGGCGACGTTTACGCATTCGGCTTCAACAACAACGGTCCGCTTGGTACCGGTGATGAAGAAACCCGCACGACCGCGACCCGCGTCGAAGCGCTTGACGATGTCAACATCGCCACCATCGAGAACGGCAATGGCGTTTCGTACGCGATTTCAGACACCGGTACACTCTACGCCTGGGGAACGAATTCCAACGGGCAACTGGGTCTCGGCGATCAGAGTGAACGTCATGTGCCGACAGTGGTCGAGGCGCTTTTAAACGAAACGGTCGTCCTGGTTTCCTCCGGAACGTCCCATACGCTTGCATTGACCGCCGATGGCCAGATCTACGCATTTGGCAGCAACACCGACGGCCAGCTCGGTTCACCCGATGCGCTTGAAGACGATGGAACTCCTGCACGCCGCGCCGTTGAACCTGTGCTTGTCGAAGGCCTGCCGTCGAATATTGTTTCCGTGACTGCGGACACAAAGACGTCTTACGCCGTAACCGAAGACGGACGGGTTTTGGGTTGGGGTGAAAACCGGTACGGACAGCTCCTTCAGGGAACGGACAATGGCGACGGTACGTTTGGCGTCGATACGGCCGATGTTCTTGCTCCGGTCGAGCTACCCGGCCTTCCAGGCAATGTCGTTGAAGTCAAAGGTGGTGCGCGTTGGGGCGCTGCATTGACCGAAGACGGTGATGTTTACGTCTGGGGTCCGAACGACGAAGGCCCGAGTGGCGGTCTCGACGGTGATCCGGCGGCTGAAACGGATGCGTCCTTCTATCCTACGCTGATCCCGCAGCTCGACGATGTGAACATCGTCGAACTTCACACCGGCCCGAATTCGCTCATTGCGGTTGCCGACGACGGTGCGATTTTCACCTGGGGATCGAATTCCGACGGGCGCCTCGGGTTTTCTTCTGATGGATCAGTCTATTTCCCGGTCGAGATGTCCCTCACTGGAGAGGCGGATCCCTATCTCGTTTCGGCGACACCGACAGACAACGAGCGTGACGTCTCGAACGATGCCTCTCTTGCCCTCACTTTCACCGAAGAGGTCAAGGCTGGGGAAGGGTTCCTCACTCTGGTGAACCGTTCGACCGGCGAACGGACGCAGATTGATGTGACTGACGCGCGGCTCGTTCAATTCGACGGGACCACTGTGGTGGTAACGCCTCCGGAGCATCTTCAGGCTGACGTTCGCTACGCGGTTGAAATTTCGGAAGGTGCCTTTGTCGACCTGGACGGCAACGCATATGAGGGAATTGATGAGGGCGACATTTCGACCTTCAACTTTACCACGTCCGAGCTGCCGGCAACCTCGCTGCAGGTCGCCGGTACCGACGCGGACGATCTTTTGCGCGGTGGCGCGGATGACGACGATATCAGCGGTGAAGGCGGCAATGACATTGTTTCCGGTGGTCTTGGAAATGATACCCTGAATGGTGGAGATGGAGACGACCACCTGCTGGGAGGCGACGGTGATGACCGATTGCAAGGCGGCGCCGGAATCAACACTCTCGATGGGGGTGATGGCGCTGACGCAGCGGACTATTCACTGAGCTCGGAGGCTGTTTATGTCCGCATGGACCGGTCCTGGGGAACGGCACTTGCCAACAAGGCTTCCGGCTGGGTTGCGCTGACACAGGGAATTGCCGCCAACACTGTCGCTCATGACGATTTCGTAGACATCGAGAACATCATTGGTTCCAGCTTCGGTGATGCCATTTCCGGCGACGCTGTAGCCAATGCAATCTGGGGCGGTGATGGCAACGATTTCCTTGCCGGTCAGGGTGGAAACGATGAGATTTTCGGAGAAGGCGGTAACGACCGTTTGTTTGGTGGTGCAGGATCCAACCTGCTTGATGGTGGCGAAGGTACAGATACGGCCGACTATTCGCAGAATGCGGAAGGAATTTACATCCGGTTGGACCGGTCCTGGGCAACAGCACTCGACAACAGGTCCCTGGGCTGGTCAGCCCTGAACCAGAGCATCGCCGCCGAGACCGTTGGACATGATGATCTTGTGAGCATCGAGAACATCAACGGAACCAAACTTGGTGATGTCATTGTGGGGAACAATGAAGTCAACACGATCCTGGGCCGCGAGGGGAATGACCTGATCGCCGGGCTGGGTGGCGATGATGTGCTGTCGGGGGAAGAGGGCGATGACCGCCTGATTGGCGGGGCCGGCGATGACAAACTGAATGGCGGAAATGGAAATGACCGGATAGACGGCGGCTCCGGGAATGACTTCCTGATTGGCGGTGTCGGGCAGGATATTTTCCACTTCACCAGTGGCAACGATGTCATCCAGGATTTCGAACCGGCTCTTGATGCAGGCACATCGTCTGCAGCCGGAGATATCATTTCGATCTCCTTCGATGAAATCGCTGATTTCGAGGATCTTCTGGCAACAGCTTCCCAAGAAGGAGCAAACACAGTCTTTGCCTTGAGCGAGACGGACAGCCTGACCCTTCAAAACACGTTGCTGCTCTCGCTCGAAAGCGACGATTTCCAGTTCGTGTGATCGGTAAGTCACTTCTCGGAGGGGCGAGGTAACACGCGCCCCTCACAGGACTGTGAAGCTACGTGTCTAGGTTTCATTAACCTGCTTCTGTAAATTGTTGTTCATGTTCCGGATTTTACTCATTGTTGGACTGTTGATCGCGGGCGCGCAGCAAGGGTTTGCGCGCGGAGCGGTTGATGTGTCTTTGGATGGGGTGTCCGACGCTATCACCATGGATGTCGCGGTTGCTCAATTGCAGGAAGATACCTGCTGTGGCGAGGAACCGATAGCCGAAAGCAAGCCGTCTTTTTGCAAGAATTCAGAATGCAAGGCGGTGATGGCCGGGGCGGCATTTGTCTCCCGGGACGTACAGGACCATCCTGACTGGGTTTCCGTTCGTCATCACACGTCTGTTCCGAAAAGGCTGGAACCCAAACCACCCAACTCCTGATTTGACCGTCTTGTGAGGCGAACCCCAATGTTCGCCATTAGGTTATTGAAAAATCAGGAGAAATTCTCGTGTTAAACAAACGGGATTTGTTGCTCGGCAGTGCTGCAGCGCTGGTTCTGGCGCAGCCGGGCCTTGCAAACGCGCATCACACCGCGAAATACAAGAATTTTAAACTCGACCCTCAGTATGCGCCGCAGCGTGTGTTCTTTTCCATGAACTATGCGCCCGGAACCATCGTGGTCGATCCACGCAACCACTTCCTTTATCTGATGGAACGCTGGGGACGCGCGCGCCGCTACGGCGTTGGCGTCGGCAAGGCCGGTCTTGCGTTCAGGGGCAGGGCGACAATCGACAGGAAGGCGGAATGGCCAAGATGGACGCCGACCAGAAACATGATCCGTCGCGAGCCGCAAAAATATGCGCGCTATGCCGATGGCGTGCCCGGAGGGATCAATAATCCACTCGGGGCCCGAGCGCTTTACCTCTACAAGAGCGGTCGCGATACCTATTACCGCATCCACGGAACGACACAGCCACGGTCCATTGGCAGGTCGGTTTCCAACGGTTGCATCCGCATGATCAATGACCATGTCGTCGATCTCTACAATCGCGTTCCACTTGGAACGCAAGTGGTCGTGCTTTAGGCGCCGCGTTTCGGAAAAGATATCGATGACTAGTAACGTGACACGGCGTAAGGCGCTGTCTGGCGGGCTGGGTATGTTGGCCTTGACCCTTGCCGGCTGTTCCACAAGAACAACGCCCGTTCCAACCCCGACGCAGCCGACGGTGGACGCAAATTTCCTGCAAAACTACGGGCCGCGCCCGCAGGAAGAGTTTCCGATCCCTGCGGTCGATCCGAAGGTGCTTGCGCCCGCTTTCAGGCGGCAGCGCGTTGCCTACCAGACCAGCGAGGACCCCGGGACTGTCGTGGTCGATACCGGGAGTTATTATCTCTATCTGGTGGAGCCGAGCGGAACGGCCATGCGCTACGGTGTTGGCCTCGGGCGACAGGGCTTCGAGTGGTCCGGCCGCGCCCGGATTGCGTGGAAACGGCCCTGGCCTACATGGACACCTCCGGATGAAATGATTGCCCGTGAACCGGAACTGGAGCAGTTCAGTGCGAAAAACGGCGGTATGGCTCCTGGGCTAGGCAATCCGCTCGGTTCGCGCGCGCTCTACATCTTCCAGGGCAATGTCGACACGCTTTACCGGTTGCACGGGACCAACCAACCGGCCTCCATCGGCAAGGCCGTGTCTTCAGGGTGTGTCCGCCTTATCAACCAGGATGTCATCGACCTCTTTGACCGTGTCCGCCCAGGAGCGGCAATCGTGGTTACGTGATCCCCTTGTCGCGACCGGCAACCGCCGGAAACACGAGCGTGCGGGTCCAGATTTCAGACAGGTGACTTATGAAGAAACAACGGAAATCAATCAGATCAACCAATAGAAGACATCGGCAAAACGAAGCGCTGCATGCGCAATCAGGCGCTGAACAGGGCAGACGCAAGTTTCTGCGCCTTGTGCGCAATCTCGGAATAGGTGCCGTGCTGCTCGGCGGCACCGGTTACGTCTTTGCAAACAATTTCGCTAACATGCGCCATGAACACGACCTGACACGGGTCGGCAACGGGCTCCCGACAATCGTTCAGGTTCATGATCCCCAATGTTCGCTTTGCAGATCTCTCCAGGCAGAAACCCGTGAGGCACTGGCAATGTTCGAGGAGGGGCAACTTGACTACGTGATCGCCAATATCCGCACGGACAAGGGCAAAGGCTTTGCCACGCGCTATGGTGTGCCGCATGTCACGTTGCTCCTGTTTGACTCCAAGGGTGCGCTTAAAGAGGTCTTGCAGGGGCAGCGCGGTCAATACGAACTGCGCAACCATTTTCAAAGCCTGCTGGAAAGCTGAAATGCGATCGCGCAACCTTCGCCTGACAAGGGTGCGCACATTCACATTATGGCATGTCGAGGGTTGTCACCAGAGAGACGATCTTTCCGTTCGACAGGGTGAAAACGTTCTTGCCGCTTCCGCTGCCACCTGGAATGGCCTGAGAATAACAGGTCCATTGCACGGTGATCGTTTCGTCATCGACTTCGACAGCACCGAGATCGATAACGGCGTCGTTAAATGCGTCGGTTCGGCTGGAGGCAAAGGCTGCCAGAATGGCGCTGCGGCCGCGATGAGGTTCGGACTGACCGGAGAAAGGCTCCGAATAGATAGCATTTTCAGCAAATAATGAGCCGAGCAGGTCTGCACCGGACGGTCCGGCTTGCATTGCCAGGAAGAAGTTTGCAATTTCCAGGGGCATGTTACTCATGAGGTGTCCTTTCGAATGTCTGTCGAACCTGAAGTGATCGAAGCGTTGGCTGCCGTTCTGAAAGACCTGCGTGAAACGGCGCCTGCTCCTGTACCAGCCGCTGTTCTTGAATTACTGGCGCCATTGGCAATTCGAGGCACGAAACTGACGATTGATCTGGATGCCAGCAGGACAATCGGTGCGCCTCTCGTGACCGTTGTTGAAAAGCCTTCGGATACCGAATTGCTTTCACCGCTCACCCCGCGCCAGAAGCAGGTCACGAGGCTTGTCATCCAGGGAAAATCAAACAGGCAGATCGCAGAGGAATTCGGCATCAGTATCGCCACGGTCAAGGATCATGTACATGCCGTCCTGCAACGGCTGAACCTGCCATCACGGCGCGCCGTCATGGCGGCTTCTCAGGCAGCGACCCGACAGTAACCAGTGCAGTTTTCCTGCACAATCCATCCGAAGATGGATGACCCCCGGTCGTTATCCGGCGGACTTCACACGGTAAGGCACGATGCCGCGCTGTCCCGGGTCGATGAAGGGTTCCTTGTCGATGGCCGGGAAGGCCCGTTGATCACAATCGTCTCGCGGACAAATGCGGCAGTTGACACCAATGGGTTCAGGCAAGGACACCTCGTCAACAGCCAGCCTGTCAGCATAGACGATCGCGTCCGAATACTTGACCTCGCAGCCGATGCCGAGAGCATACCTGCGCTCGCCGGTGCCATAGTCCGGCTGATGCTTGGTGATACTGGTGGCGATGCAAAGATACTCGACACCATCCGGCATCTGCGCGATCTGAGCGGTAAATTTGTTCGAGTTCTGCTCAAAGGCCTGATGAACGTTCCAGCGTGGGCAGGAGCCACCAAAGCGGGCGAACTGGAAGCGGGTCGCACTGTGCCGTTTGACGACATTGCCGGCACGGTCAATCTTGACGAAATAAAAGGGCAGGCCGTTCGCGCCCTGGCGCTGAAGCGTCGATAGCCTGTGGCAGACAGTTTCTATGCTGGCGTCCATCGTGTTCGACAGAAGCTGTATATCATGTCGGCATTTTGTTGCCGTGCGCAGAAAATCGTCATATGGCAGCAGCAATGCGCCGGAGAAATAGTTGCGAAGAGCAAGCGTTGCGATGCTCTCGGCCGAACCGGTTCTGAAATTTGCGCGTCTGACTTCTTCTGAAATCAGATCCTTCACGCACAGTTCCGCGATGACCGTCCCAAGAAGAAAATTCTTGGTGGACTGGGGGATTGCGCGATAGATCGAGATTTTGCGGGTGTAGTCCTGATGGCGGATCAGCGTACCCTGGTAGTCCTGAACCTGTTCAACCGTTATGTCGAAACGCTTGCGAAGCCAGCCGGTCAACCTGTCGAACTTGCTCTGGCAATTGTGCAGGGTGATTTCGTAGGAGAGTTTTTCAGCTGCCCGATCGAGGCTGTCGACATAGTTGTCCGTATAGTGAAAGAAATCGCGCACTTCATCATAGGCGGATTTGCGGACACCGACGCCGGCCTCGTCGGTTCCGCTCATCTGCACAAGGTCATCTTCAAGCACATCCCGGTCATGGTAGCTGCGCAGCGCTCCGTAAAGATCCATGATGGTCTGGGTCACGCCAGGCGCGCGCGTCACGAGTTCCTGAATTTCCTGTCGGCTGACAGTAGAACTGTGAAACTGGGTATCGGCAAAAACCTCCTCAAGATCCTGAACCACCCTGTCGAGATCATTCTTCTCGAACGCGGCAAGATCGATGCCGAAAATCCGGTTGATAGTGAGCAGGACGGAGGCAGTGACCGGTCTGTTGTTGTTCTCGATCTGGTTCACATAGGCGGTGGAGAGCCCGATCTTTTTGGCGAACTCGGTTTGCGAGAGACCAAAGTCGGATCTGATCTGGCGCAAGGTGTGGCCTGAATAGAGTTTCCTGTTCATCGTCGCGTCCGATTGGTGAAATGCTAATTATTAGCTTTTATCTGTAAACATTTTAACATTTTACAATATAAGCACTTTGGAGGAAAGTCCTCTCACCAAGGATGGAAACACTTGAAGTTGGAACACGGTGATGAACGCTCATTTTGCAATCGATACACATGAAGCCCAGACCGGACTCAGCAAGTCTCTTTCAGGCAGCGTCCAACTGCCACTGAACCTGAGTGACAAACTCACACAGCGTCAGCTTGAAATCCTGCTTTTGCTCTGTGAGGGGAAAGTGAACAAGCAGATCGCTTATGACCTCGGTGTCTCCACGGCAACGGTCAAGGTTCACATCCGAAATGCCATTACCCGCCTCGGCGCCAAGAACAGAATGAATGCGGTAGCGATCGTGGCGGCCAACAGTGCCATTTTCAGGAATGCCGCCATCTGATTGGCGTGAACATTCGAATAGCCCCATGAGTTGTGCGGCCTTTCGCCCAGAACGGATTGTGACATTGCTCCGGATGAGGCCGGGGTTCTGTTTGTGACGGTATGGAATGGCGTCGAAAATTGCAGTTCATCTGAACAGATGTGTCCGGCAGATATCCGGCAGTTTGAACGCAGCCTTGCTTCAACTGCCTGCTTGTGTGTATGCAGCTTCAATCATGAGCAGCAGTCTACTGGGCCTCTTCGGAATATCTTTTCTGGCCGCAACCTTGCTACCTGCGCAATCCGAACTGGGACTTTCCGGTCTGATCTACCTGGAAAGCGCGCCCGTCTTGTTGCTCGTAATGACGGCCAGTCTCGGTAACACGCTCGGATCGGTGGTGAACTGGGGGCTGGGGCGCGGTGCGATCCGTTTCTCGGATGCAAGGTGGTTTCCCGTCAAGCCGGAAAAACTCGAAAGAGCCACAGCCTGGTATCAGCGCTACGGCCGCTGGAGCCTTCTGATGAGTTGGGCACCGGTCATCGGGGATCCGCTGACGCTTGCTGCCGGTCTTTTGCGGGAACGGTTCTGGCCATTTCTCCTGTTGGTGGCGCTCGCCAAAACCGGCCGTTATGTGGTGGTTGCGCTCATTGCGACCCGCATCGTTTAGAGCAAGTGCAACGTGCTCACGGGCCGTGAGGGTCCTGCCTTACCTTGCCGCCAGGGAGAGATTGTTTGATTTCTGTGCCCTGAAGTGCCCCGTTATCGTCGGCTTCCGAATTCGCCATGGTGGCCGCGGCTACCAGCGCGACGGCAAGAACCATGCCCAGGAAAATGGCCTGCAAGAGGGGTTTGGCGTCGCGCAGGTCGCTGCCGCCGGAAACGTGTTTCCGTCCGTTCGGGTTCTCAATATTTGCCATAGTTCAGTGCGAGCCGGTCTTTGTTTCGTGTTCTTGTCAGGCGTGGTGATCTACTGCTTGCGTCAGATCATCGTAAAGTCGCAGGCCCAGCAACCGCGTCACAGCCGCCATGGCGACGAATGCAACAAGGGGAAGCGCCAGCGTCGGGGCGATCGCCAGCGACATCATCATCAATAGACCGATGGCCAGCAGGAAAAGCAGCACCGGCCGGAAACCGGACTTCGGTGTCGCACGAGACGTGTCGGGTGATGTCACTAACGGCATGGAAACCTCCATCGTCTTCCAGCTTGCAATGTCGATTGCAATTGGGCCGTCAGACAGACTGCATTCTGGCGATGGATGAGAGTTTTCGTGACAATATTGCGGCACGGCCGCGTTCCCTAGAGCATTCGGGAGCTGAAGTTCCTTTCGCTTGAACACTGTGTTTCGACGGGCGCGCGACTTTACCCGGTGCATTTTAGTGTTTGTTTGCTTTTACCTGCGATACTCGATGTCTTGGAAAGTTTTGTGAGAAACAGGTCGGGCAGAAATGACACTCAACGCAGCACAGAGCGCTCTGGCCGAGAAGCCGCAGGAAACGGATGCATCCTCCGCGCCGGCCGATAAGTCCGAGCAGATACAAACGCAGGACGACAAGCCGGCGCTGACCCTGTCCGGTCTTCAGTTCTTTATCGCCGATATCAACAAGAAAACCATTTTGTGGCATGAGGTCGGGTCTCAAAGTTTCGATAGTGAAGTGAAGGACCTGCAGGAAGCACCCTCCAACGAGGCTTTGCGTCTCCTTTCACCGGAAGACCGCAAGACGATCCTGCGTCTGGTGCAAGGTGCCATACGCGAAGGACAGGCCGGGCCATTCGACGTCGGCGGAGGGCCCGATCACAGAATTCCGGGTGTTCCCATCGTTGCCTACCGTTATGAATTGCCGGACGGACGCATTCTTGCAATCTGCTTTCCGTCAATCGGGAAAACTGAAGACAATCCGGCGCAGATCGCGCTCGGGATTTCGCCGATCCTGCAGCATTTCGTTGCCTCGTCTTCCCGGATCGTTCTACTGGCGGACAATTTCGGCTATGTGCGTTTTGCCAGTGACGGATTCCTGAAGAGCTTTCAGATTGAAGATGCGCGCCTGATCCTGGGCCGAAACATCGCCCATATTCAAAACCGTGTCGGGCGCACAATTGTATCCCTGGTGCTGACATCGCTTTCCCGGCGGGCGAGTGCGACAGGACGCGGCAAGTTTCTGATTACGGCCAGCGAAGGTCTCGATCTGAATTACGATGCCATGTATTTTCGCATGGGCGGGACCGTGGGTGGTGTCCTGTTTTCCGCAGGACACGTCGGCGGCGATGTCGATTTCGCTCAGGTCTTCGAGATTTGCAGCGCGCCGATGCTCGTTGTCAATACGAAGACGCGCATGATCATTGCCGCCAATCAGTCCGCGATGAAAACCTATAATTTGACTCCGGAAAGTCTGGATGAAAAGGCAATCACCGATTCTCTTCTTCAAGCCGATGATTTTCAGTCTTTGCTCGGCTCTGCCAAACAGGAATCCGACGTGCCGATTTCCGTTCCCGTAACAACCTTGAACGGTCAGACAAAAAAGAAGAGATTCAAGTGCAGCCTCATCGATGAGAACAAGGATGAGCCGAAGCTCATCCTGGAGACGCGCAGCTGAGGAAACGCATCCAGGTCCTGGTGCCAAAAAAGTTGCCTTGACGGGATTGCGTGAGCTGATTGGGACTTGTCTTCCGGCACGCACGGGCCTACGGTCCGCGCGCTGTTAATTCCGTTTCCCCCTGGAGGATATTATGGGCTTTCTTGCTGACGCATTGGCGCGTGTTCAACCTTCTGCGACCATCGCTGTCACCAACAAGGCACGCGAGCTGAAAGCTGCTGGCCGCGATGTAATCGGCCTCGGCGCTGGCGAGCCGGATTTCGATACCCCGGACAACATCAAGACGGCGGCGATCGCGGCGATCAATGACGGCAAGACCAAGTACACCGCTGTCGATGGTATTCCCGAACTCAAGGCCGCAATCGCCGAGAAGTTTCAACGGGAAAATGGGCTCACCTACGCAACAAACCAGATCACCGTGGGAACCGGCGGCAAGCAGGTGCTCTACAATGCTCTCATCGCGACGCTCAATCCCGGTGATGAGGTCATCATCCCGACACCCTACTGGGTCAGCTACCCGGACATGGTGCTGCTCGCTGGCGGTGAGCCGGTTATCGTCGAAGCGGACAAGTCCACCTTCAAGATCACGCCTGAAGCGCTTGATGCGGCGATCACCTCGCGCACGAAATGGCTGATCTTCAATTCGCCGTCCAATCCGTCCGGCGCGGCCTATACCGAGGCAGAACTGAAGGCCCTGACAGATGTGCTTTCGAAGCATCCGCAGGTCTGGATCATGACCGACGACATGTACGAGCACCTGGTCTACGACGACTTCAAGTTCACGACGCCTGCACAGGTCGAGCCGTCTCTTTACGAGCGCACGCTGACCGTCAACGGCGTCTCCAAGGCCTACGCGATGACAGGTTGGCGGATCGGTTATGCCGGCGGCCCTGCTGATCTCATCAAGGCAATGGCAAAGGTTCAGTCCCAATCGACTTCGAACCCTTGCTCCATCGCCCAATGGGCGGCAGTCGAAGCGCTTTCCGGTCCGCAGGATTTCATTCCAAGGAACAATGAAGTCTTCAAGGGACGCCGGGACCTGGTCGTTTCCATGCTGAACCAGGCAAATGGAATTACATGCCCCGTGCCGGAAGGTGCCTTTTACGTGTTCCCGTCCTGCGCAGGCACGATCGGCAAGACGGCGCCGTCCGGCAAGGTGATCGAGAACGATGCAGACTTCGTGACCGAGCTACTGGAAACGGAAGGCGTTGCAGTCGTGCACGGTTCCGCGTTCGGTCTTGGTCCGAATTTCCGGATTTCCTACGCAACATCCACGGAAGCCCTGGAAGAAGCCTGCACAAGGATCCAGCGTTTCTGCGGAAACCTGAAGTAGTCTATCCGGACAATGGGAGATTGCAGCAGAAGGGCGGCCCTTGCCGCCCTTTTGTTTTGTGTATCTCCCAGAGAGCCGGAAGAATTCACGTCGCCCAGATTTTGACGCGATAGGGTTGCATATCACGGGTGCTCCCGTTGCCATTCAACGGCGATTGGGGCTCCTCTTGATATGGAGAATTTCAATATGCGCTTTTTGAGCGTCTCACTTGCCGCCGCGGTTCTCGCTGTCACAGCTTCCGCTCATGCATCGGAAAACAGCCCAAAGGTCGAGATCGGTACCTTAAGCTGCCTGGTGGAAGGAGAGCACAGCTTTATTGTGGGATCATCGGCAAAACTCGGTTGCAGTTTCAAGCCGGTCGACGGCGGGGAGATCGAGTATTACCGCGGGAATGTCAGGGACTATGGCCTTGATATCGGCACGACCAAGGAAGCAACTCTTGTCTGGGGCGTGTTGGCGCCGTCTGCAAACCGCAAACCGGGCCTTCTCGCAGGGACCTACGGTGGTTTGACTGCCGGTGCCAGCCTGGGCGCCGGGATCAAGGCCAACGCGCTACTGGGTGGATTTGACCGTTCGATCGCACTCAATCCGTTCAGCCTGGAAAGTCAGACAGGCACCAACCTGACGCTTGGCGTCAGCAAACTGACCCTGGAAGCCATCAACTAGACAGTAACCCCGCCCGTTTCACTTCCGAGAAGCGGGCGGGCATATTCAGATGTCCCGCCTTGCAAGGCGGTCATTTTTGAATGGCGCAGGGCGAATTCACGCGCGCGCACGGATCTGTATAAATACTTCTTTCAGCGTTGCGGCGATTCAACTGATCAATCTGGTTCTGCCGGACTGCCCTGTCGATCTGCCGTTGCGTTGAAAAGTCGGTTTTCTGGCGATTGAGGTTCTGGTTCAGTTGTTGTTCAGCCGAGGGAAGGAGTGAACTTCCAGGTTGCGGCAACCCGCGCAACTGAACGTTCTGCGCGGCTGCCGGAACAGCCAAAAACATCGGGCAAAGCACGAAGAACCAAAAGCACTTACGTATTGTCATGAGCATACACCTGCACAGTCGTATTTCCGTTGCGCCTTATCGGGCGTCTTGAAACTTGCGGAGCAGATTAGCTTGAAGCCAGCAGCACGCACAAGATCGGATGACTTTCTCCCGACGAAGCGCTGGAAACCAGTCACCCGACATCTTCACACATCAATGCGGCAAGAAACTGTTTCTGCTTCATCTTTGTGCGAGGATCGGCTGATTTGCTGCACTGCGACGTAATATTCCCTTGCTTTGCAGTCATGTTCGGCGCGACGATACGTGATCGCCCCTGGTCGATGTGTCGTCGTAACAAAGGTCCGGCACCGCAAGGCAAGGACTTCGACCTTCGATCCCATCCGGGCGAGACGCGGCAGGCCCGCGTTCCTCACCGGCCAAGCCGCGTATTTCCGGGGATATCCTCGAGCATACGGGAGGCTCATTATGGCAAACTCTACAAACGGAAAAGGAACAGCTGCCGGCAGTACGCCGCGCTGTATCGCACTAGTCGGTCCGTTCGGCAGCGGGAAGACAAGTCTCTTGGAGGCTTTGCTGGCGCGAACGGACAAACTGGCCCGGCAGGGGACAGTTACCGACGGCAATACTGTAGGTGACGCTTCGCCGGAGGCGCGGGCACACGGCATGAGCGTGGAGGTCAATGTTGCAGATACGGAATATCTGGGTGACCGGTTCGTCTTTGTTGACTGTCCCGGGTCGGTTGAATTCCTGAGTGAAATGGACGGAGCGCTCAGCGGCGTCGATATGGCGGTCGTTGTGGCGGAGGATGACGAGCGCAAGGTTCCCGCGCTTCAACTCATCCTGAAAGCTCTCGAAGCCCGCGCCATTCCGCGGGTTTTGTTTTTGAACAAGATCGACAAGAGCAGCCGGCGTGTACGGGATGTATTGACCGTTCTGCAGCCGGCGTCCGAGGTTCCGCTGGTATTGAGGCAGATCCCGATCTGGGAAGAAAGCCAAGCGACCGGTTTTATCGATTTGGCGCTTGAGCGGGCACATGTCTATCACGAGAAGGAACCCAGTACGGAAATCGATATGTCCGACGAAGACCGGACACGCGAACACGAAGCCCGCTTTACCATGCTCGAACATCTCGCCGATCACGACGATGATCTTATGGAAGCGCTTCTGGAGGATATCGCACCGGATCGCGATCTCGTATTTGCCGATCTGGTCAAGGAAATGCAGGACGGACTGATCTGTCCGGTCTTTTTCGGATCGGCCGATCATGGCAACGGCGTCAGCCGGCTGTTAAAGGCGCTCCGGCACGAAGCGCCCTTCGTCGATACCCTGTCAAACCGTATTTTGGACGATAACAGCCGCGCGGCACTCCAGGTGATCAAGACCCTGCATACACAGCATGGTGGCAAGATTTCCATTGCACGTGTCCTGGAAGGGCAGGTGTCCGACGGGGACAGCCTCTTCCGCAACGGTCGGGACGAAGTCAAGGTTTCCGGGCTGTTTTCGGTCTTTGGTCAAACTGCCAGCAAAATCGCAACGGCCGGAAAGGGCGATCTCGTCGCACTCGGGCGTCTCGAACACGTGGAAACAGGCGATCTTCTCAGTCACAATGAAGGTGCATTTACCGGGCTTAATTCGCCCGAGTCGCGTAGCCCGGCCCTTGCGATCGCTATTGAAGCGGTGCAGAGAAAAGATGAAGTCCGTCTGTCCGCCGCATTGGCCAAGCTGGCAGAAGAAGATCCATCTCTGTCCATCAGCCAGAACCAGACCACGGCCGAAACACTTTTGAAAGGCCAGGGCGAGATGCATCTGCGGGTGGCGCAGGAACGTCTGGCAGGCAAGTACGGTCTGGATGTATCGGCGCATACGCCACATATCCCCTACGCGGAGACCATCCGCGCCAGGACAAAGGTTCGGGGACGCCACAAGAAACAGTCCGGTGGACACGGTCAATTCGGAGATGTCGTTCTGGAGATCTCGCCTGTTCCGAGAGGCGAGGGAATTCAGTTCTCCGACACGATCACCGGTGGTGTTGTTCCCAAACAGTACATTCCCTCCGTCAGGGATGGTGCATTGGATGCGTTGGGACGCGGCACGTTCGGATTTCCGGTTGTGGACATGGCGATCTGCCTGACCGACGGCTCATATCACTCCGTCGACAGTTCGGACCAGGCATTCAAGATGGCCGGTGCGCTGGCAATCCGAGAAGGCTTGCCGGATTGCAAACCAGTGCTTCTGGAGCCAATCCACAAAGTGATTATCGCCTGCCCCAATGACGCCACCGCGAGGGTCAATGCGATCGTGTCTGCAAGAAGGGGACAGCTTCTCGGCTTTGACGCACGGCCGAACTGGCCAGGTTGGGATGAGGTGCAGGCGCTGTTGCCGGAAGCAGAAATCGGCGACCTGATTATCGAACTCAGATCGGCCACGGCCGGCGTTGCCAGTTATGTATCGGAATTCGACCACATGGCGGAACTTTCCGGCAAGGCCGCCGAACAGGCACTTCAACGCTCGGGCAAGCAGGCCGCATAGAAGGGCCTTGGAGCGCGTTGACACGGCAGATCGGAGAGGGGCAAAGCGACCCCTCTCCAAAATCACGTGGTCGCGAAGGCAACACCGGCGTCCAGCCCGGTTTGCAATCTTTTGGACAGGACTGAACGGCTCCATCCTGATCACTCCCGATCAAGTTCTTCCTGTGTCTGGTCACCAGGGCGTTATTTGCCTTTGAAGGCCGATTCCGGTTCTGTCTTTGGCAAACAGGAGTTGGACCATGAATATCTTGAAAAAGCGCAGCTGGGAGCTTCCGGGGCGTGATGCAACGCCGGAGCACGTGTTTTTGAACCGCCGCCAGATCCTTGCCGGAATGGTTGGAGGTGGAGTGCTTGCCGGATCGGGTCTTGGTTTGCGGCCCGCCTTTGCCGAAGAGGACCCGAGTGCGGGGCTTTATCCTGTCAGCCGCAATCCGGCCTTCGAGCTGGATCGTGAGCTAACGGCGGAAGACATCGCGTCCAAGTATAACAATTTCTATGAATTCGGATCACACAAGCAGATCTGGCCTGCTGCCCAGAAACTGCAGATCAGGCCCTGGACGGTGACGCTGGACGGCCTGGTCGACAATCCGCAAATCGTCGACATAGATACGTTGCTGTCCAAAATGCCTCTTGAAGAGCGTCTCTACCGTCACCGCTGTGTAGAAGCTTGGTCCATGGCCGTGCCCTGGTCGGGCTTCCCGCTCGCCGAACTGGTAAAACTGGCCGGTCCGCAGTCGGGCGCAAAATATCTGCGTTTCGAGACTTTCCTTGAACCGTCCGTTGCCAACGGTCAGAAGCAGAGCTGGTATCCCTGGCCCTACGTCGAGGGGCTCACGCTGGACGAGGCAACCAACGAACTGGCTTTCATGGCCACCGGCGTTTACGGCAAGCCGCTCGCCAAACAGTTCGGAGCACCGATACGACTGGTGACACCTTGGAAATACGGCTTCAAATGTATCAAGTCGGTTGTCCGGATCTCTTTCACAGATCAACGTCCGGTCAGCTTCTGGGAAGAAATCCAGCCGAAGGAATACGGTTTCTGGGCGAATGTGAATCCCGAAGTGCCGCATCGCCGCTGGTCTCAGGCTTCCGAAAAAATTCTCGGAACGGACGAGCGCCGTGACACCCTTCTTTACAATGGTTACCAGGAACAGGTCGCCGGTCTCTACAAAAATCTGGGCGGTGAAAATCTGTTCATGTGAGGAATCGGCAGCGCGATTTATTGCGTTGCAGCATGCTCTGGACAAAAAAAGAGCCGGGTCCTAAAAGACCCGGCAGTTTGTTTTGATTCACTGAAAACAGTGGAATCACCTTCCAGAGGGGAACAGCTGGTCTGGGCATCACTGGGAGGAGGACGTGACACCCGTGTGACCAACAGTGATGCTTATATGCGGTGCACAAGCTGCATAAACAAGTGGCAGTGGTGCAAATCTGCTATGCATTTACCGCAGGGCTATGTGTTGAATGATTTCAGGGTGCAAAAAGTTATTTAATTACAGATAATTAATTATCCAGTTGAGCTGATTTCAACTAAATTTAATCGATAATCCAGCCGAAAACATTCTTATCAAGCGTCAGAATACAGGCATCCCGGACTGTTCGTCGAATTCCATTCTGCCTAAATCCAAATCAGCCGACCGCGATCAGCTTCCCTTTGGTGGACTGTCTCAATAGACCCACTTTTCGGCACTGCTCAGCAAGAACTCCCGGAAGGCCTTGACGCGTGCAGTGTTCTTCAGCTCAGACGGATAGACGAAATAGGTGTCGAACGAGGGGACCTTGTCTTCCTGCTCTGTCAGGACCGGCACCAGGTTGGTTGCGTGGTCGATGATGTAGTCAGGCAATATGGCAATGCCCACGCCCGACTGGACTGCACGTTTGATCGCAACCAGATTGTTGACTTTCAGGACGGACCGGCGCGGTTCAGTTGCCGGCCTGCCGGCAGATTCCAGCCAGTTCATCGAGCGCAGGTAAGCAGGAGCCTGTTCGCCGAACGTGATGATCCGGTGATTGTCGATATCTTCAATCGAGGATGGCGATCCGAACCGCTGTATGTATTCAGGCGCGGCATAGACGTGAAAATGCACGGTAAACAGCTTGCGCTGAATCAGGTCCGGCTGCGTGGGCTGGCGCAATCGGATGGCGACATCCGCTTCACGCATGCCGAGGTCGAGTTCGTCGTCATCGAAGATCAGATGCAGGTCGACGTCAGGATAGAGTTCGACAAAGCTCTTTATCCGTGAGGTCAGCCAGGTCGAGCCGAGGCCGACCGTGGTGGTGACACGCAAAATCCCGGAGGGTTTGTCCTTGCTGTCCGTGAGGCTGGACTGAACGGATTCCAGCTTCATCAGAACGTCGGCAGCGGTTCGGTAGAGCAACTCGCCCTGTTCGGTCAACAACAGTCCACGTGCGTGACGGTGGAAAAGCGACACGCCCAGGTCATGCTCAAGAGCACTGACCTGACGGCTGACGGCCGACTGGCTCATATGCAGGGTGTCGCCTGCATGGGTGAAGCTGCCCGCCTGAGCGGCCGCATGAAAGATGCGCAATTTATCCCAATCCATGCGTGCCCCTCCGCAGGACGTTCAGGCTGCCTTATTCGGCTGCCTGTCGTGTTGATGCCGTCTCGTGCTCGGCCAGAAACTTCTCCGCTTCAAGGGCTGCCATGCAGCCCATGCCAGCCGCAGTGACGGCCTGACGGTAAATGTCGTCCGTGACGTCACCGGCTGCAAAGACACCCGGAATGGATGTTTTGGTCGAGTCCGGCGCGGTTTCCAAGTAGCCGTTCGGTTTCAGCGTCAGCTGGTCCTTGAAGAGTTCCACGGACGGTGCGTGTCCGATTGCGATGAAGACGCCATCGGTCGAAATCTCCCGGAGTTCGCCGTTCCCGGTGTTCTTCAGGCGAACGCCCGTAACCCCCTTCGGCTCGCCGCCGCCAAGAATTTCATCGACCTGATGATCCCATACAACCTCGATTTTGGGGTTCCGGAAAAGGCGGTCCTGAAGAATTTTTTCTGCGCGCAAGCTGTCGCGGCGGTGCACCAGTGTAACCTTGGAAGCGAGATTGGCAAGATAAAGGGCTTCTTCCACCGCCGTGTTACCGCCGCCGACCACGACGACTTCCCTGTTGCGGTAGAAAAAGCCATCACAGGTCGCACATGCAGAAACGCCGGCGCCCATGTAGTCCTGCTCGGAAGGCAATCCGAGCCAGCGGGCCTGCGCACCGGTCGCGATTACGAGTGTGTCCGCGGTAAACACCGTTCCGCTGTCTGCTTCAAGCCGGAAGGGGCGTTGCGACAGGTCGGCCTTCACGATCGTGTCGTGAACAAGCTTTGTTCCGACATTTTCCGCCTGTTTCTGCATCTGCTCCATGAGCCACGGACCCATGACGGGATCGGCAAAACCGGGATAATTTTCCACGTCAGTGGTTATGGTCAACTGACCTCCCGGTTGAATTCCGGCGACCAGTGTCGGTTCGATCATGGCGCGCGCGGCGTAGATAGCAGCGGTATATCCGGCAGGCCCGGAGCCGACGATCAAAAGCTTGCTGTGTTCCGTGCTCATGAAGTTACCTGTTTCCTGTCTTCTTCCTCAGCCTGTTCGTCAACGATGCGGTGACTCAGGTTGCCGCTTCCCTCTGTCGTGAAGCTGAAAAATCACTCCTGATGCGATCCGCAATGACAGGCGTCGCGTCTATCGGCTCGTAGGTAGTAGTTTTTATCGGACCTGGAAAGGGGTGTATTACACCCAGGCGCTCCAAACTCTCCAAAAAATTGGTGATTTTGCCGTGACCGCCGCCCGGGTGAAACACATGAACGGGTTTTCCTGTCGCAGCGGCCTCGCCGATCATGTTGGTCGAATCAGCCGTTGCGATTATTGCATCCGCCTTTGCCAGATAACATCCAAGCGGATTCGGCGCGCCACCGGCCCAGAACAGATGCTGGCCGGATGTTGCGAGCCCGGCCAGACCTGACGAGAGCGCCGGTGGTGTTCGACGGGATACGGTGATCATGAAATGGGCGCTTTCTTCCTCGGCTGTCCGTTTCAAGCTGTTCAGAAGTTTCTGCTGATCGTCCGGGCTGAAAGTATGATGGCGGCTGTCGCCTCCGATGAGAACGGCGACTCGAGGATGTGGCAACCGGTCGATGTCAGGAATATTTTCATCGCGCAGCGAAGCGAGTGTTGAAGAAGAAAAACGATGCGGCGAAGTCGGTGTGACGAGAACATTCCGGCCACGCAGCCTGTCGTGCGCCGGCACCCAGATCAGATCTGCAGCGCGTGGTCCCGTTCTAGGATCCTTCAGGAAAACCGTAAACGTCCGACCTCCTGAAAGTCTCTTGATCCGGCGAAGATAAGCCGTGGCGCGACGGCCCGAGCCAATGACGATATCAGGGTAAGGCGGGGCGATCGGGCTGCCGGGACGTGTTTCCCACTCGCGCGGATCGGTTGGCCCGTAAGGAAGCCACCAGGAAAACGGTGGTCGTGGGGCAATGGTCCGAACCTCGTATGGAGCACCCAACGCACTCGCGACGCCGGTACACTGGGCTACGTCTCCGGCCTTGCCATCCGTCACAATCCAGATGGATGCAGGGGAGGTCTCCGGCTCAATGTGCATTTAAGGAGAACTTCCCCTATCGTAATCTTTCGGAATCGTGCGCGATTTTGTTATAGTCTTGCACAAATGCGCAAATAATCATAACTCGGCACCATCAAAAGCATATAGCGGGGAACTCGCTTCCCGCAACACGCCAACCCGGTTCAGCTACACCTACCCACAGTCGGGTCAACAGGCAAAACTCAAAGGAGACAGGATTGAAAGCGCGGCTTGATGCCATTGATTGGCAGATCCTGAAAGAACTGCAAGACGACGGCCGGATGACCAATGTCGAGCTGGCGCGACGCGTCGGCATATCCGCACCGCCTTGCCTGCGCCGCGTCAGGGCTCTGGAGGAAGCGGGGCTCATCCAGGGCTATCGGACCCTGCTGGACGAGAAACAGCTGGGCTATGACGTGACCGCATTTGCCATGGTGGGCCTGCACAGTCAGACCGAGGCGGATCTGATTGCCTTTGAACAGACAGTGCAAAACTGGTCGCTGGTACGCGAAAGTTACATGCTCTCAGGAGAAGTGGATTTCCTGTTGAAATGCGTGTCGCCGGACTTGCAGACGTTCCAGAATTTCGTGATCCGGGAGCTGACGGCCGCGCCGAACGTCGACAGCGTGCGTACTGCCCTGACCATTCGCCGGACCAAGGATGAGCCGGTGGTGCCGATCACCGGATAAGGATCACAAGCTGTGGATCGCCTGTCCTAGTTTGCGGCAGCTTGTGTCTGACGCTTTTTCATTCCCTGGAGTTTCTTGTTCAGCCTGGACATCATGGAAATGTCTCTTAGAGCTGTTGCAACGAGTGTAAAGGCAACACTCAGGAGAGCGCAGGTTGTCAGGATTGCGACCGGCAGAAACTGATCGTAGTGATAAGCGTCGAGTGCTCTGTCGATCGGATCGACGCCGGAATAAAGCCTGCTGCGGACGGTTTCGCGATAGGCGCCGAGTTCCAGCGAGCCCTGCTTGATGTATCGAAGGCCGAGAACAAGCAGAATCACCGCGGTGGCCAGCGCAATCAGAAAACCGAACATCTGCAATGCAAACGCATAGGCATTCTCGTGCCGGCGCTTGACGATGCGTGTGAAAACACGCCGCTCGCGCGCATCCAGCCTGGAATACACATACCAGCGATAGATCCAGAGCGGGACGGCAGCGACCAGCAGCCACACTCCGATTGCATGAAAGACCATCACCAGACCTCCGACACATACCGGTAGCTACCTTAGCGATTGACCGGCATGCGTCAAAGGGAAAACGGCAGTGATCGATTGACGCCGTGTCAGACCTTATCTGATTGGAATGTCAGAGGTTCAGGTGAATTTGACTTGAACGATTTCGTAAGATCGGGCTCCCCCGGGAGCGGCCACTTCAACGCTGTCGCCGACCGACTTTCCGATGAGCGCGCGTGCGATCGGAGAGGAGATGGAAACCTTGTTCTGTTTCACGTCGGATTCAACGTCACCGACGATCATGTAGTGCTTTTCCTCTTCGGTGTCCTCATCGATGAGCGACACAGTCGCTCCGAATTTGATGATTTCACCGGACAACTTGGTGACGTCGATAACTTCTGCGCGCGACAGTTTGTCCTCAAGTTCCGCAATACGGCCTTCGTTCAGGCTCTGGGCTTCCTTGGCAGCATGGTATTCGGCATTTTCCGACAGATCGCCGTGCGCTCGCGCTTCGGATATGGCATCGACGATGCGCGGACGCTCAACCGTGGTACGTTCCTTCAGTTCGACCTGAAGCATATTGTAACCGGCAGAGGTCATCGGAACTTTTTCCATGGGTCTCAGACCTTCAGCTTATTGGATCCTTTTAAGCTGGTTTCGCTCTCTATAAGGACCACGTATTTACAAAAACAAACCAACCGGGAAAGGCGCGCTTTCCCGGCCGGTCGCGTATATAATAGCCTTAGCCGAAGTAGGATTGTAAAGGTCTTACTTCAAGGCTTCCCGCCTTGTGGGCGGTGATGCCTTTGGCTGCTGCGACGGAACCTGCAAGGGTCGTGTAATACGGAACCTTGTTCAGGAGCGCCGCCCGGCGCATCGACCGGCTGTCGGCAATGGCCTGCGCACCTTCCGTTGTGTTGAAGACAAGCTGGACGTCACCGTTCTTGACAGCATCGACGATATGCGGGCGGCCTTCAAGCACCTTGTTGATTTTCTTCACCGCAATGCCCTGGTCTTCCAGAAATTTCTGGGTTCCGCCCGTGGCAATTATGGAAAATCCGGCCAGTTCCAGGCTACGCACGGCGTCCACGACGCCTTCCTTGTCGGCGTCACGCATCGAAACAAAAACAGTTCCCTGATCAGGAACGCCGGTGCCCGATCCGATCTGGGACTTGGCAAATGCCGTTCCGAATGCGGTGTCCAGGCCCATAACCTCTCCGGTGGAGCGCATTTCCGGGCCAAGGATGGTGTCGACGCCGGGGAAACGGGCGAACGGGAAGACGGCTTCCTTTACTGCAATGTGGTCCAGCTTGCTCTCGCTCAAGCCAAAGGAAGCGAGGCTTTCGCCGGCCATGACCCGGCTGGCGATCTTGGCGATCGGCGCCCCAACCGTCTTGGCGACGAAAGGAACCGTCCGTGACGCTCTCGGGTTGACTTCAAGAACATAGATTTCGTCGCCCTTGATGGCATATTGGACATTCATCAGACCGCCGACTTCAAGACCCAGCGCCAACGCTGTTGTCTGCCGCTTGAGTTCTGCAACGAGCTCTTCGGACAACGAGAATGGAGGCAATGAGCACGCGCTATCGCCGGAGTGGATCCCCGCTTCTTCGATATGCTCCATGATGCCGCAGACAAAAACGTCCTTGCCGTCGCATAACGCGTCAACATCGACTTCGATTGCACCCTGCAGATAGCGATCGAAAAGCAGCGGATTTGTGCCGAGGACCGTGTTTATCTGGCCCGTCTTGTCATTTGGATATTTTGCACGGACCTCGGCGGGTACGAGCTCGGGCAGGGTGCCGAGGAGGTAGGAGTTCAGGGCTTCCTCGTCGCGGATGATCTGCATGGCACGGCCGCCGAGAACATAGGAGGGACGGACCACGAGCGGCAGGCCGAGCTGACCCGCGATCAGGCGACCCTGTTCAACGGAATAGGCAATGCCATTTTCCGGTTGCTTCAGGCCGAGCTTGATCAGGAGCTTCTGGAACCGGTCGCGATCTTCGGCAAGGTCAATCATGTCCGGCGATGTACCGAGGATCGGAACGTTCGACTTGACGAGGGCCTGGGCAAGCTTGAGAGGCGTCTGGCCACCAAACTGGACGATCACACCATGAAGCGTTCCGTTGTCCTGTTCCTTACGGATGATTTCAAGCACGTCCTCAGCCGTGAGCGGTTCGAAATACAGGCGGTCGGACGTGTCGTAGTCGGTCGAAACCGTCTCCGGATTGCAATTGATCATGATAGTTTCGTAGCCGGCCTCGTCGAGGGCGAATGCCGCGTGGCAGCAGCAGTAGTCGAATTCGATACCCTGACCGATCCTGTTCGGTCCTCCGCCCAGGATAACAACCTTTTTCCTGTCCGACGGGTTGGCTTCACACGCCGGGGCACCCATGAACGGTGCCTCGTAGGTGGAGTACATATATGCGGTCGGCGAGGCGAATTCTGCAGCGCATGTGTCGATGCGCTTGTAAACCGGATGTACATTCAGTTCTTCGCGCAGTTTGACGACATTGTCGGCGTCAAGACCTGCAAGGCTTGCCAGGCGCGCATCTGAGAACCCCATGGATTTCAGCTTGCGCAGGTTTGCAGCATCCTGCGGCAGTCCAATGTTTCTCACCTTGGCTTCCATGGCGAGTATGTCTGCGATCTGCTCCAGGAACCATGTGTTGATACCACTTGCCTGATTGATTTCCTCGATGGTCATGCCGAAGCGCATCGCCTGGGCGACATTGAGCAGACGCATCGGCGTCGGCGTCGAAACGGCAGCACGCAGGGCGTTTCTGTCGTCGCCCTGATCGAGACCGGCAATTTCAGTCTCGTCGAATCCGTTTACGCCTGTCTCCAGGCCGCGCAGTGCCTTTTGCAGGCTTTCATTGAATGTCCGGCCAATGGCCATGACCTCGCCGACCGATTTCATGGCCGTCGTCAGTGTCGCTTCCGATCCCGGAAACTTTTCAAAAGCAAAGCGCGGGATCTTGGTGACGACGTAATCAATCGTGGGCTCGAATGACGCGGGGGTCGCGCCACCGGTAATGTCGTTTTCAAGTTCATCAAGCGTATAGCCGACTGCCAGTTTAGCTGCGATCTTGGCGATCGGAAAGCCAGTTGCCTTCGACGCCAGGGCCGAAGACCGGGAAACCCGCGGGTTCATTTCAATGACCACGAGACGTCCGTTGTCGGGATCGACTGCGAACTGAACATTGGATCCTCCTGTTTCGACGCCGATCTCGCGCAGGACCGCAACCGAGGCGTCGCGCATCATCTGGTATTCCTTGTCGGTCAGGGTCAGGGCCGGCGCTACCGTGATTGAATCACCGGTGTGGACGCCCATCGGGTCGACGTTTTCGATCGAGCAGATGATGATGCAATTGTCCGCCTTGTCGCGGACCACTTCCATTTCGTATTCCTTCCAACCCAGAAGACTTTCATCTATCAGGACCTGTCCGACCGGCGACGCATCTATGCCCGAGCGAACGATGGTTTCAAACTCTTCACGGTTATAGGCGACGCCGCCGCCGGTGCCGCCGAGCGTGAATGCGGGGCGGATGATTGCGGGCAGGCCGATTTCGTCGAGCGCGCGCATTGCCTCCAGATAACCGGTATTGCGGTCGTAGCCGGTGATCCTGCCGTTCTCGCCGCGGATGGCCGGTGACGAGGCAATGGCGGCGCGCGGGTTTTCAAGTCCAATCGTGTCCATTGCGGCCCGGAATTTTTCGCGGTCCTCAGCTTTTTCGATCACATCACCGCGGGCGCCGATCATCTCGACACCGAACTTTTCAAGAACGCCCATCTGTTCCAGGTCGAGCGCACAGTTGAGCGCGGTCTGTCCACCCATGGTGGGCAAAAGCGCGTCCGGCCGTTCCTTCTCGATGATCCTGGCGACGAGGTCCGGCGTGATTGGCTCGATATAGGTCGCGTCCGCAAGGTCAGGATCAGTCATGATCGTGGCCGGGTTGGAATTGACAAGGATGATGCGGTAGCCCTCTTCGCGCAACGCCTTGCAGGCCTGAGTACCGGAGTAGTCGAATTCGCAGGCCTGCCCGATAACAATCGGACCGGCACCAATAATCAGGATGGAAGAGATATCTGTGCGTTTGGGCATCTCGGCT
>NZ_KI928916.1:301570-319825 GCF_000521215.1 Labrenzia sp. DG1229
TTTAGTTGGCGGTCTTTGAGGGTCTGCAAGGCACTGCTTGTATTGCTCGTTCATCTGTGCGCGCAAGGCCGGGTCATCAGGGGCGACTGTCAGCAGTGTCCAGGTCCCATCGGCTTCCAGGTGGGACAGCGTGCAACTGCAGGCGGCTTCGCAAATACCGGCTTCTCCCACATTGCTCTCACAGGCCTTCGTGCAGTTTTGAACAAAGGCATCACCAGCACGATCGATCTGCGGACCGAGCGTTGCCGCGGTCCAGACAAGGCCGTAAAGGATCGGCTGATGCAGCAGATAAACCGGCAGTGAATGCCGTCCCAGAAATCGTGTGGACTTTCCAGCCGATCCTTTGAATGAAAGCCGGGACAACCGGTCCCATACATGGGTCCGTCTGAATATCTTCGACAATGCCAGGCCGGCCAGCGTTACCCCTGCCCAGGGCGCGACCGGAACATAGTCAACGCTGCCGAATTCCGGCGTACCGAGTCCCGTCCAATGCCAGAGTTCGCCGTTGAAGAAAGATGAGCTCGCCCACGCCGGCAGGGTTATCAGGAAAATGGCACCGGCAAGCGTTACCCAGAACGGCTGTCGGAGGAACGGCAAAGCGATCAGGCTCGCTGCGGCAATGCAATGGAGAATTCCGAAGCGGACAAAACTGTCCCCGAAGGTGAAGTAGGTCACCATGGATATTGCGGCAGCGGCAATGATGACGATCACAAGACGACGCCAGAAGGACCGCCAGCGAACAGCCTTGTGGTGAGCCAGATCCAGGCTAACGCCCGCCAAAAACAGGAAACTGCCGGCAATAGAGGCGGCGAAAGACCGCCAGCCAACGCCACGTGTGACAGGCCAGTCGACAAAACCGAACCAGGAGAGATCCCACGAGAAATGGTAGATCGCCATAGTGACGACCGCAACGCCGCGGGCAAGGTCCAGCGCCGCCAATCGTTTCGCGGCCATCAATCGGCTTTCTGAATCAGAATGAACTTCATGATCAGACCGCTAAACCAACGGATCCGTTTCATCAAGTTACGAAGAATTGTGCCCTAGCTGCTGAAAGCAACAATCAGCGTCGTAATGAGCGCGGTGGCGCCGATCATAGCGCCGACAAACGGCCACGGAGATGGGCGATGAGCGGTAAACACATCGCGGTTCGCCGGGTCTTGCAGCATTGCCCTTAACTCCCTAGTCCCACCCTGAACTGAGGCGAGAGTGCGGCAATTCGAAGCCGGCGAAAAGATCGCAAATGACATCGAGCCGTGTTTTCCCAAGAAAAACGCCGATGTGTGGAATTTTCACCGATGCACAGTGTTACGGCTTGACGAAATTAACATATTGAAATCAATGCGATTTATTCGATTTTCTCCAGATTTACCTCCGAAGTGCACCTGCTGGCGTTGTGTCCGATGATGCGTGCGATATGCGCACAATCATCAAGGGTGAAGCTCAGCGGTATTCGCATGTCGAACAAGCTCGCCAGAATATCGTCCGTTTTTGGGAGCACTTGCGGGTCTGCGTATTTCCAGCTGTGATGATTGGATGTGAAGGCGACGGGAGTGTTGTCTCCGAACCATTTCAGCTCAACGCCCATCTCCTTGTTGAGTTCAACAAATCGGAGAATCTTTTCCGGATCGAGCGTGGGAAGGCGAAACTGTATCGAGCTGCCGACATAGTGCTCTGGATCGGGGCGCCGGGGCAGTTGGATCGCCGGGACTTCCGACAGGCCATCGGCGATGAGGTCGTATCTTTCATTCCAGCGCTGGGCATTTTTGTCCAATGTCTGAAGTTGCGGCAGCAAGATCGCGGCGCGAAGATTGTCCATTCGTCCGGACATGTTAGGTGTTTCCAGCCGGATATCCTCGAATGTTGTCTCGGGAGGGGCTGCACCGTGACGGCTGTAAAGCATATAGGATCCGGAGAGCATGATCGCGCGGGCCACGAACTCGGGGTCATCGGACGTCAGCAGACCGCCTTCTCCTGAATTCAGGTGCTTGTAGGTCTGTGTTGAAAAGCAACCGGCGAGACCGAAACCTCCACTCAGCCGGCCATTCCAGCTGGCGCCCATCGTATGTGCACAGTCTTCGATCAGGAGCATATCCCTGTCCGCAAGAAGTGCCGAGAGCGCGTCCATGTCGCATAAATGTCCGCGCATGCTGGACAGCAGCAGCACCTTTGCACCGGTCTCGCTGATTTTTGTCTTCAGGTCATCGAGATCAAGGACAAGGTTTTCGGTGATTTCAACAAATACGGGATGTGCTCCGACACTCGCAATCGCACCCGGCACAGGGGCGAGAGTAAAGCTGTTGGTCAGAACCGTATCGCCGGGCTCTACCCCGGCAGCGCGCAGAGCGATCGACATCGCGTAGCCACCTGAGGCGCAGGCCAGACAGAACCGGGTGCCCTGGTAGTCCGCAAAGGCACGTTCCAGTTCGGAAGCGGCCCCCAATTCGTCGCCGACCGTGTTGTAGCGATGCAATCGTCCGGTACGCATCACATCGACGGCCGCTGCGATCGCATCGTCCGGTATGGCTTCCTGCTGGGTGAAAACTCCGCGAAACGGTTCCAACGACCTCTCCATTATCTCGGCAGCCTGTAACAGGTCGCATCCTAGTCAGAAACGAACACGTTTTTGAAGGGACCTGTAGTGCTGGCCTTGCGATTGTCCGCACATGGTTTCCAAGAGCCCTTCACGAATGACTTGCTGCGTGTCCGGGCCGCACAGTCATTTGTGCTGGATTGCCAGCTTCCGCATTCGTAGCGAATTCCAGTGTTGAAGATATCGGAACTGTTGTCTGCACAGCGAACGAAGCAGCCATCGAGCAAATTGGTAGTTTCGGTCCAGCGACGACGCCAAAGACCTGTTCGGTCGTTTGCTACATTGCTCCTCCAAATTGGACCTTCGCGACTTCATGACCTGATCCAGATAGTTGACGTTCACGACGATCAGGCAATGAGCCGATACGCGGACGAACCTGCCGTTTTCAACACTGGCCGCTCCGCATTGTTATCGTGGACCAAGCCAAGTGCATGTTCGGCCTGCGGCGATCGTCACCGGTGTTGAGGACGTGTACACGGACTTGAGTATTGCGCTTATGATCACTTGGCACAGGGAGAAAGCCAGTGAATTGACAGTCATTTGTTCCAGGTTCGTGGCCATTCCCAGTGATTGGCTTTCCAGAAGCTCTGCAAATCAGCCCAGTTGTTGATGACGAACATCTGAGCTGAAGGCCGCCCTGTCCTGCTCTTGACCGGAAGAAACACGACCAGTCGTTCATCGATCCATTCGCCGTTTTTCTCGAACGGTTTCCAATGCCCCTGGCCGCGAGCATCCTGCATGGCCGCATGGCCAGCACTGCCTGTTCGGCCACCATGGTTTGCCGAGGTGGTGGGACGGTTCGTATACTCGTCTGCGTTCTCCCAGACCCGTCGGTTTATGTCGTACTCAAGGACTGCTGAATCCTCGGGATTGCGGACTTTTGGATCGGTATCCATCGAAGCGTAGTGCCCGGGTCCCTTTGCGTGAGGATCTATGCGGGCCGCAATATCCACGTCGGCGGCGATTGGGCCCTGGGTCTTGTTGACGACCATGAACTTCTTTTTTCCGTTGTGTGTGCCGAGATCGACAAGATAATGTCCTTGCATCATCGCCTTGCCGGCTCCGGCATTCTCGTAATCAATATCAGGTATCTTGCGGCCGTCGGTCGGGAGTTCGTACATCGGCAACCTGCGGGTCTGGCCCTGTCCGCCCGGCTGAACATAATTGTCGATCTCCTTGCTGATACCAAGCAGATCCCCGGTGTTATACGTACCGGCAGGCTTGAGATCGTGCGACCAGTCACCCTTCTCCAGGCAGACAAAACCGTGAAAGCCATCACTTGATTTCGCCTTGAGCCATGTATGTTTGGAACCGTGCCAGACCTGAGAGCGGGCGATCTGAGCGCGCGCTTCGGACCCCTCGCGAACGACGATGACCTGAAAGCTGTCGCGCGCGGCATCTGAGTGCGCCTTGACCTCGGCATGGGTCATCTGAACGTTGTTTGGGTCCTTGAGGTGATGCTCACCGCCGTAACCGTGCCGAGTCGCCTTGTTGCGTGCCGCCTTGCTTTGGGCCTCGGCATGCTTGTCCTTGGCCTTCGTGCGCCATTCCTCGGGCGCGATCTCCATAAACGCGGCGCAGAGTTTGCGAACGAGCAATCCAAGCGCGTGCATGCCGAGCGCCATCACCAGATCCTGCAACAGCCTGACAAGAATTTCCTTGATCAGCTTGGCGCCATATATCAGGTCACGTTCCTCGCGCCTCGGTTCGAGCAAGATCTTGTTCAGTTGACGGAAGTGGGACTCGTATTCGGCGACATCGGCAGCCAGGTTGCCAACTCCCAGAATTGCCTGGACGGCGTAAACAAAAGCGGCACCGCCGAGATATTCCGCGCCCACGAAGACCAGAAATATACCCGCCATCGGCAGCAGGATCACCGGATTGGCAAACGCGCCGAGATGTTTTTCCAGATCGTCACGGAGCGCCGGATCGGTGCACGCGATATCAATCATCTCCGCGAGACGATCATACGGCGACATGATGCTGACATCGCGCACGCGCCACCAATAGGTCCGCAACGCATAAAGATTGGGATTTGACGGTTGTTTGCTCCAAAAGGCGTTGCCTTCGAGAGCCGGAGCAGACCCTGAAAGATCGAAGTAATCGAGAATGAGAACGGGATCGTTGCGCCTGCCGAGCAAGGGAACTGTCTTGCCGCGAGTCAGGGATGTGTTCACTGACCCGGTTACAACGGGTTCTTTCAGAAAGTCGCGAAGCTCCTGCCAGTTTTCTCGCGCAACCCAGATCTTGTTGTCCCAATCGATAACCAGAGATGCCTTTGGACCGTGGGGCGATGCATTTGGAAATCGAGTTAGTTGCGCCGGTACTTTTTCCCACTGAAGCCTGACGCGGATCAAGTATTTAGCCACCTGTCGCCCCTTCGATCTCGCTCCGCTTGTGCGATGAAAACGGTCCTCAAAAATCAATCGCAGGTCAAACCTAACCAGTCTGTATTCGACGGATCTGGATTCTGTTGAGCCGCGCTCCCGCACTCCGATCAAAGTGTGCTAATCGATATCCGCTTTCAGGCCCTCCTAGCCATTCGAATGAACCTTCAGCATTGCGATCCGTCAGGCCAATCAAAAAGAAGCTGTAGTCCATAAACTGGTCCGTGACGCTGTTCGCGACAAACCAGTGCGAATTCAGAAATGTTTGTTCGGCAGCAGAAGTCATTGTCGCGAGACAGCCGCTCAAGCCCATAAAGGAAGTTGAATTGGCAAGCGCTTCTGCCCGTGCTGCTGTCAATGACGGAACTTCGGTCTCGAGTACAACCTCGAGTACAACATATTCGTACCAATGATCATTGCCGCCAGATCCAGACGACCATTGGAAGGGTGCAGCTGCAGCCGAGGAAATCATTGCAAGGCTTGCAGCTGCCTTGAACAGAAATCTTTTCATGAGGTGCCCCCCAAAACCATACTTGAAAAAGCTTCAATCCTTCAGAGAACTGAAGCATATTTTTTTGGTTAACAACTTTATGAAGTGAGCGCTTGTTGTATATGTCAATATCGCGGTCAGAAGATTTCCAATATGAAAATCAAAATTCTTTCGAAATAATTTCGACCATAACTGCTGTGCATGGATTGTTTATTTTTCTCAGATATTTAATTCTTCGGTTTTAGCGATGACATTTGCGTTATTTTCAAATTGAAAACTACAATTTCGGCTGCTTCGACCAGATTTTGATCGGTTGGGAGAGCGCGGAGGGTGACTCGATATAAGACTTGATCAGGCGGTCGATGGCGCGGCGTGTCACCATGTTGTGCTCCTCGAAGTACCCAAGAGAAGCAACCATTTTCCAATGTCCGTACATTATGCTGACGAACAAAAAAGACAGCTCAGATGCAGATTGCTGGCTAAGCTCAGGGTATTGGACAACAAACTCGTGGCCAAGTACTTGACCCAAAAGACCGATACTGATCGGCGAGCGCAGTGCGAATTGAGTTTGACCTGGCCGCCAAAGCCATCATCGCATCATAGACCTGGTCGTCACGCGGCTTGGGGTTATCCGCCAGCAAGTCGAAATAGGAATCGAGGAAAACCGTAATTCTCTCGGGACCATCAAGCGCACTTGCTGCAGCTATCAATGGCTCGCTGTAAAGTTCGCGCAAGATGGTCACATACCGCGATCATCAATGCTTCATGGTCGGGAAAATAGTGGCGAACCAATTGTCGGGACATTCCGGACTTACTGGCAACAAGATCGAATGACAACTCACCAAGCCCATGAGACTTGAGAGCGTCAAACGCTCCCTGAATTGCTTGTGCACGCCTGTCCGGCAAGTCATTTTCAGTTGGCGCCATGTCGCGATATCCAGGTTGTTGAAACAGAGAAAACTTCACAGGAAACCCTTTTGAGAAATTGCCTTCCTGTCCTGAATTTTTCAAGTATCGATCGGGATTGATCATGAGCATCTTCGAGAAGGCTCAGCTTGGCGAACTCCAGAAGAAATTGGGCGCGTTGAACAACATTGCTGCCAATTAATCTGCGTTCTCTGCATTTGAGGATCGAACTCCAAACAACCCATCGCAGTGGCACTCTGAAAGATTATGCGCTCTCATATCGGTTGTTCGCGGCTTCATGACCTGATCCCGATAGCTGACGTTCGTTGCGACCAGAATGAATGGCCAAGATCCGGACAAACCCGCTGCAGGTCGCGATGTGTTTACGGGGTTGCCAGCATTGGCAGGATCATGCCCCACCGCGTTTCCCGTTGTGGCCCGGACGGTTTGAACCCGAGATTCTTGTAGACGGCTATTGCCCGTTCATTGTCCGGGTGTGGATCCGTCGCGATCACAGGTGCACCCTCATCGAAAAGAGATTGCATCCTGATGCCGATAAACCCTGATCCATGGCCAATTCCGACCATCTCCGGGTCTCCAATAAACTGGTCAATACCCCGTGAGCCTTCAGGAAGGTCGGCAAAATGGTGATCGCCCCATCCGTGCACGGTGTAGTCCTGCATGAAGGCAAAAGGCCGTTCGCTTGTTGATACGATCCAGCGCGCCACGCGAGGATCCGCCAAATCCGCTTCGTCATACGGCTCGTCGGAACTCCACCACTCCAGGACGTGGGGGGTTGATTGCCAAGCCTCCAGCAAAGCGAGATCATCCAGGGTCGCTCTGCGAAAACTATAGTGATTGGCCACGATCATTCGACCACACTATCAGATCGTCGGGTTAGAGGTTTGCGCTCAATTCAGGCATTGTAGCCGCCCACGCGACAGGCCCAAAATCCCCGTTGAGCAAATCTGAGACCGCATTTCAATGGCCTGTCTTCGTTGTGGTTGCGATGAATTCACAGGACTGGAGAAAGCAGACGAATGTTGCCGAAGGCGTCAAGGCTACCTCTACGGACGAAGCAGTCATCCAGCGGTGAAAATTCAAGTCCGCTTGAACCAAAGCAAGCCAACTCTCGTACTATCGCCAATGCGCAAAAGCGGGTGTCTCCAGACGTTCACTACGACAGGCCAGCCTTGCGCAAGGCGGCAAAAACTTGCTCGCGATCTTCCTGAAGCCTAAACGAATTGATTGATTGAGCGTCGCCCAATTTCAGTCCTGCGTTATTGTTGCGCCACGATTGCGCTTCCGTCTGTGCCTCCTCGATCTGCTGCAATCCAACGAGGTTCAGGATCCTGTAAATCTGCGTTACTGACGTAGTGCCTTCGATATTGTCGAAGAGCTTCAGGCCATCATCGAACCGGCTGGTGAGATAGTAGGCGAGGGCGAGATAGATCTTGAATATGTCGGGTGCATAGCGGTTCGTGGAAAATGCCTTCTCAGGTAGACCCACGGCTGTGTCGTGTTCTCCATTCCACAGTTTCGCCAGGCCAAGCGCCATCATCATATCGCTATTGTATGAATTCAGTTCATAGGCCCGTTCCGCGTGTGCAACACCTTGAGCATGGTCGCCATCGAAGATGCACAACCGGCTGACAAGCCGATGAATATGCGCTGAGCGTGGGTACCGACGCATGAGATCACGCATTTCGCGCAAGGAAAATTCCAACGCATCTTCACGCCCAAGGGGCCAGCCTCCCGACAACTCGCTTGCATAGGTCCAGCACAGACAGAGTTTTGGAAACATCCCATTCGGGTCGGATTGGACCAGCTTTTCGAAGAACGCTCTGGCATTCGCGCAGTCTTTCGGGTTTCCCCGATGAAGCAATTGAAGACCGCGTATCATCTGTTCATGCGGATCGAGCGCGGCATCCGGTTTTGCCAGGATCGCCTTGGCCCACTCTTCACCAATTGCATCGCTCATTGTGGATGCAACGAAGGCGGTTATGTCATCCTGAAGTTCGAATGCATCCTCAAATTCGCGGTTGATCGTATCCGACCAGACCCGGCTGCCACTTGCGACATCAATGAGTTGAACACCGACGCGAACTTTTTGTCCCGAAATCTGAACCGAGCCTTCAAGCAAGTACTCAACGCCCAGCTGACGTCCGGCGTCGAGTGTACCGAGGTTCGAGATCTTGTGAGTGGCGCTCCCGGGATCAATAATCTTGAACTCTTCGAAATGCGCCAGGGCCGCAGCCAGAGTTTCGGTCAACCCGGACGCAAGACTTGCTGCGTCGCCACCCGAGCCCAGATGGCGAAAAGGGGAAACCAAAACCGTCGCGACTTTCCAGGATGTTTGAGCGTCATCGGTTGGTCGACTTGCCAGCGTGTCTGGAGAATTGGGTTCATCAGACGCCAATCGAAAAACCCTTACGGGTTCTGATATGTTCTTGAGCGTCTTCTCACCCAGGTCCTGGAAAGTCGCGCTGACCTTCCCGCCGGATTGACGGAACACGTCTTCCGAAACAAGTATCTCCCCCGGATTCGCAACAGACTCTAGTCAGGCCGCAAGATTGACACCTTCACCATAGATATCATCGTCCTCAACGATCACGTCACCCAAGTTTACACCGATGCGAAAAGTGATCTGCGCATCCGATGCTTTCTGCCACTCCATTGCGCATTCGACAGCCGAGACAATACTTTGAAACTGGACAATGTATCCATCGCCCATTCGCTTGACGATCCGACCAAAATGGTCTTCGACAACGGGTTCTACAACGTTTCTTTCAAATTCCTTGAGACGGTTCAGGGTGCCGACTTCGTCTTGCTCCATCATCCTGGAATAGCCGACCAGGTCTGCAGCCACTATTGCAGCAAGGCGCCGCTCTGGTCTCGTTTTCGTCATCAATGATGATTATGCAGGATTGCGACGGAAGTCTAGGTAACGATCTCATTTCCACGCGACCTCGCAGGATGCCGTATCTGCCTCCACACTGTCGGTGTCGGGTGTTCGTTCGGGCGCTGACTTGCGAGAATCCGAACATGAGTGTGCGTTCGAACCGGCTTGCATCTCTGACCCTTGGAGCGCATTGCGGCAATTGACGCATCGGTCTCGAAGCTGACCTTTATTGCTTGTTAAACGAGCAGCAAAGGTCGCAAATGGCGCATTCCGGTTTGCTCCAGTCCAAACTTCTATCGGCCCGAAAGATCAAACATGTCCAAGTGGATTACCACGACAATGACCTGTTAGGTTTCTACGACGGAACCAACCCTTCAGGTCATGCGGTTCGTTTTCACGCCAGTGCTTCCATTTTGTCCAATGCTCTCTATATCGTATTGAAAAATTTTTTCATTTTTATTGAAATAGACACTCCTGGTATTGAAAAATGAGCTTGATTGCGATAATTTCAAAGAAAACTGTAAATTTTTTTCACAAATAGCTGAACGTGTCACAGCCGGGTTCAGTTGGCTTGTTGCGGCAATTCCTGCGGCAGAAGACGTCAAGTGACCGTTTAGGTGTCCCAAACGAACCAGTGACCTAGCATTCGATTTCAAAGAGAGCTTCAGCTGAAGGCAGCGAGGCCGAGCGGCAGGAGAAAGACTAATGTCGAGAAGGATCAGGGTGGCGGCGGCGCAACTGGGCGGCGTAACGAACGCCATGGGTATTGACAATAAAACGAGTAGAAAAATGGTCCTGGACCGGATGGTCGCGCTGTTGAACGACGCCGCCGACCGAGGTTGCGATCTTGTTGTGTTTCCGGAGTTCGCACTGATACCTGTCTTTGTTCGCTTTCATGTCGCCCGGTTGGAGCAGTTTGACCACTTTTACGAACAAAGCATGCCATCTGAAAACACTCAGCGACTGTTCGATACTGCCCGTGAAAGGGGTATTGGTTTCAGTCTTGGATACGCCGAACTTGTAGAGGAAGAGGGCCGTACCCGGCGGTTCAATACGATGATCCTGGTTGACCAGACCGGGGACATCACACTGAAGTATCGAAAGGTGCATCTGCCCGGGAGCGCAGCGCCTGTTTCCGATGACACCTTTCAAAACCTGGAGAAGTACTATTTCGAGGTTGGGAATCTGGGCTTTCCGGTGGCAGAGTTCAACTCCTGCAAGGTAGGCATTTGCATATGCAACGATCGCCGATGGCCGGAAACCTATCGAATGCTGCGCCTCAAGGGAGCCGAATTAATCCTGCTTGGCTACTCGTCTCCCGTGCATAATCCCCGTGAAGACCAGTCTCCCGAATTGCGAAATTTTCACAATCTTCTGTGCATGCAGTCGGGCGCGTATCAAAACAGTTGTTTCGTCGTGGGTGCAGCAAAGGCGGGCATCGAGGATGGCGTGGAATTGATCGCGGGGAGCAGCATTATCAACCCTTATGGCGAAATACTTGCAATCGCCAAAAGCTCCGATGACGAGTTGATTGTGGCGGATTGCAATATGGCGGAATGTGAACCGGGCCGGAAGGAGGAATTCAATTTCAACACAACCAGACGCCCGGAATTGTATGGAGCGCTCGTGGAACCGCATTGCTGAACAAGCGTTTCCTGAAGATCAATCTGAAAGCAAATTGACGGGTGAACCACGAAGGACTGCAGCACATCGACTTGGGTTGCGAATGACAGTCGACCCGGATGGTTGAAAAACTCGGTCTCCCAAGGCTGTTCTCCCTGGCCAACGGGTTCACGATGACCGGCAGATCTGTGTTCGAGAGTGTCCGGCGCATCCCGAATTCCCACAATCACCACATCTTTCGGCAGCGACACCATGTCGGGCGGTCCGTCATCCGGATCAAGCACTGGCTGTGCGTTGCGACCCGCTGCGAGATGCGCGTTGCCGGTTTTCTGGACTTCCTCGAAGACGCGGAAATGCTGCAAGGCTACGTAACTATGGGTCCATGGTCTCGTGTCAGAGGTCCAGTGCGTCCAGGCCAGCTTCCAGGTAGTCGGCGAGCAAAGGCATGCCGAGAAGGTACTTTGCAGTGGAGCCGACCGCACGCTCCCTGGCTTCGTTTACGACCTGGTAGAAATCTTCGGCGTCAAAATCACCCCGACCGATCCAGGTGATGGCAACCAGTTCTGCAGCCTCGTCGACATTGAAGTCCTCGATCAGCTCGCGCAATTCCTCATTGGAAAGATCGTTGCTTTCCTCCTCGGCAAGCCCGTCGTGGTTATGGCCTTCTTCCAGGGTGTCCGCATCAAACTCGACATCGCCGTCGTGACCGTCCTCGAACGTGTCCTTCATGGCCGATGCAGCGGCGCGCGCCTTCTGGACGAGCATGCGGATCGTGTCAGTTGAGAGTGTGAGGTTGATGTCCATGGCTGCCTCCGACAAACCTGTCTTCTCTTTATCGATCCACTTTTCATCATTGGCAATGGTCATGACGCGCTTTCCTCGTTCCCCGCTTCCCTGGTCGTTTGGAGTTTCCCCAGGGTTATCCACGTAAGCTTGCAAAATTTAACTTCCCGTCAGTTAAAATGCCCGCATTTCCAAATCATATCGGTCGATGGTCTTGCGAACAATTTGCTCCATTGCTTTACTTGCCCCACGAAATGATACCTGTCCTTGACCCGGATCAACGCGAGAGCGGCGACCGCACTCGCAAGGAACCCCGCGAAGGGGCCGCGGACGGATCGGGAAGCGCAAGGCAGGTGACGGGATTCCGGGGCGGACCGGGCACTCAGGTCCGGCAACCAGGCGTGAGCTTGGTGCCGGACCCTTGTTTTCAGCTGTTCAGCCTTCGTTGAAGCGCGGAGTTCTTTTCTCAAGAAACGCAGACATGCCTTCGCGTTGGGCCGCCAGGCCATACAACGAGTGATAAGTCTGCCGCTCGTATCGTATTCCCGCGTCCAGTGTGCTGTTCTCGGCCATGTTCACGCAGGCGCGAGCCATTTGAACGATATCGCGCGGGAACTCCGCAATGGATTTTGCGACATCGTTGACCTCGGTTTCCAGGTTTTGACGGGGAATGACGCGACTGACCAACCCGATGCGCAGGGCTTCGGCGGCATCAATCATCCTTCCGGTCAGGATCATGTCCATCGCCATTGCCCGGCCGACCAGCTTGGTCAGTCGCTGGGTGCCACCAATACCCGGAATACAGCCGATCTTGATTTCCGGCTGACCGAACCTGGCGTTTTCGGATGCCAGAATAACGTCGCACATCATCGCAAGTTCGCAGCCGCCTCCAAGGGCGTAACCATCGATGACGGCTATCTTGGGCAGGCGCAGCGCCGCGAACCTGTCCCAGCCGGAAAAGAAATCGCTTGCCTGCATGGAGGCGTAATTCTGGACCGCCAGCTCTGCTATGTCGGCGCCAGCTGCAAAGGCGCGTTCGTTTCCGCTGAGCACGAGGCAACCGACCTTTTGGTCGGCTTCGAACGAGGCCGCCGCTTCCAGCACGTCTTCCATGACCTGCGTATTGAGTGCGTTCATTTGTTTGGGCCGATTGAGGCGAATTGTTGCGACCCGATCCCTGATGCCGGTTTCGATCGTTTCATACATGTCAGCTGTCCCAGATTGCGCCGTAGGCGGGAATACCGAGCGATTCCATGTCGTAAACCACCTTTCGCGTCAGCTTTTGATTAGAAATCACGATGACCGCCTCGGCGCCGCTTTCCCGCACTGCCTGCAGGGCCAGCGCCGACAGGTCCGGCTTGCCTTGGGCAACAGTGTCCCAGATCAGCGGCTTTTCCGTATGGCATTCAATTTCATCAATCAGATCGTCGCCATAGGTCTTGTGCGGCGAGCGTGTCGACCAGATGAGCCTGTTGGGTACCTTGCGCTTCAGCAGATGCGGCAGGATCGGACCTATTCCGGAGCCGGTTCCGACGTAGACGACTTTCGTGAACAGGTCCTCGATCCTGGCAACGCCGCTCGTTGTTATGCCCTTGACCCAGACTTTCTCAGGCGGGTTGTCGATAAACGCTCCTGTCCAGTCTCCGGCACGGGAAATGGCCAGCCGATAGCCGGGTTCGTTCGGTGCGGGAATATTTGCGAACGAGTGGTACTCACCGAACGGGGTGTGACTGATCGCGTTGGAACTGCCGGCAAACGGAGTATCTCCGTAGTTGAACCTCGCGAGCACGACATGATCTGAAGGCTTGACGATTTCCACGCGTACCCGCTTCAGGGTCAGCCAGGGCGAAGCGATGGAAAGCGTGATGATACACAGCATCCAGAAAGACGGAGTGCCTGTCAGCGCGACACCCATATCGCCTGAGATGGAGACCGTCTGCGCCCAGAAGAGGGCAAGCACCGTCCATCCGACAAACCGGTGGATTTTTTCAAAGGCGTTGTGAAACCGCGTTCGGAACCGGCTCATGGCGGTGACGATCATCAGGCTCATCAAGGTTACCATCAAACCGCTCAGGCCAAGTGTCATGTTCGAGATCTGCAGCGATCCGGACAACCTGTCTGCAACCATGGCGTAGAGCAAAAACGCGAACCAGAGCGTTCCGGCGACGGTGCCACCGTAATGAAACCCGCCGAAGTGAAACACCTTTCCGGCGCCCCACCTGATCCAAAGCGGCCAGGTGACCGGAATGCGTGTTGCCAGCCAGAAAAGCGCATTGATAACCCGTTGCTGACGGATGAGAATGCCGAGCGAGAGGTTGATCAGCGCCATGTCGGCGATCGCGTCCAGACGGAAGGCCTGACCGTCAAACCAATGTCCATTGCGGAGGCCGGCGGCCAGGGTTGCCAGATTGATGACGGCGACAAGAACATAGAGCCGTCTGTATTCCATGATCGCGGGATGCCGGGTCATGCGTCGCCAGTTTGGCGCTGCGTAGTCGAGATTTGTCGTTTGTGTAGTCATCAGTTCAGCTCCACACATTCGCTTGCGATATGGTCTTCGGCGAGCTTGTGAAGCTGGCGCTTGTCCAGCTTGCCGCGAGCTGTCCGGGGCAGTTCCGGCAGCGAGAGCACAACGGTAGGCATACAGTAGTAGGGCAGGTGATCGTTGACCTGCTGCCTGGCTTTTTCGGGACACGCATTTGCAGGTGAAATGAAACTCACCAGGTTGCGGTCATCGAGTTTCAGGGTGACGGCGCGAATGCAGCAATCGGTGCTTTCAAGTGCACTGGAGACACCGTCGAGTTCGACCCGAAATCCGCGGATCTTGACGAGGTCATCGACCCGTCCGAAATGTTCAAGTTCGCCGTCTTCGGTCCAGCGGCCTAGATCGCGCGTGCGAAACATCATGTGACCGGGGCGGAAAGGGTCCGGCCGGTAACGTTCATCGGTCAACTTCGGATTGGCAAGATAACCGGCTGTGACACAATCACCACCGGCCCACATCTCTCCCTTCTCGCCAATCGGCATTGGGCGCAGGTCCTCGTCCAGAATGTAGACCGTGTTGTTCGGTGTCGGACGACCGATGGACAGCACTTTCTTTTCGACAAAATGAGGTTCCGCGGTGTTGATGATCGTCGTTTCTGTCGGCCCGCAGGAATTGTAGAAAGTGCAAAAATTCGACCAGGTGTCGGCAAGGGACCGGGGGCAAGGTTCGCCCGCTACTGCCGCCGCCTTGACTTCCTTGCAGCGGTCGTGATCGAGCGAGGACAGGATTGACGGTGTCGCGATCAGTACGTCGACCTTTTCTGCTGTCTCCTGAATGGACTTTCCGCGAATTACCAGGGTCGCCCCGTTGGACAATGCGCCAAGAATTTCCCAGGCCGCCATGTCAAACGCGATGGACAGGATCTGTCCGACCTTGAGACCAGGCCGCATACCCAGATCTCCGGGGGAGGTCAGAAGGATATTGACCAGGTTTCGGTGAGTTACCTGAACGCCGTTGGGTACGCCGGTCGTGCCCGATGTGAACAGGATCATCGTCAGGTCGTCCGGTTCAGCCCGGTGCGAAATGAGATCCGGTGCGCTTGAAGAAAGCGTTTCGTCACTCACCAGCCTGTCAACTTCAAAAAGCATCTGATGTGGTTCGACCGGAACCTGGTCTGCCAGGTCGCTGAGTGTGAGAATGACCTTCGCTCCGGTGACATTCGCGATATGACGCAAGCCCTTTTCAGGCGCAACGCCGACGTGCTGCGGCACATAGGCAGCTCCCAGTTTCAGCGTCGCGACAATGCCCACCACCATTTCCGGCGAGCGCCGCAGATACAGGCAGACAGCGTCACCGCGTTTGACCCCATTGCGTTTCAAGCATCCGGCGAGTCGGTTTGATGCCTCATCAAGTTCCCGGTAGCTCATCGTCTGGCCGCTGCACTCAACGGCGATTGCGTCTGGTTGCGTGCGCATCCAGTGGCGCAAGGCGGCGGAAATCGTGGCATGGCGCGGGCGAACCGTTTCGCCCCAACCGAATCCCCTGAATTTCCGCCGATCCGCCGCCGTCAGGCAAACAAGAGGGTCAGCAAGAAATTGCGGAGCGACGGGGTCAATCGCTTGAGACCCATTCAACGCGTGAAGTGAAAATTCCGGCATGGCACCCTCCCTTATCAATGATGCGTGACTATTAATAATGGGAAATATTCCCATTTTATGTCACGAAATTTAAACTCCCCGTCACGAAAATGTTGAACACCGAAATGCAGGAACTTCTGGAAAGAGTGCTAAATACCTGTTGTGACCAACTGTATGGATTAATATGTCGACCGGACCAAAGGACCCGTTTGAGACCGCGCTTGCCGATCTGCTAATACCGCTTGCAACAGCGATGGTTGCGCGTGGCGTGACAATTGGCACGGCAACCGAGGCCTTGAAAAAGGCTCTGGTGACAGCGGCTGAAAACACTTCCGACCCGTCTCCAAATGATAGCAAGGTCAGCGCCTTGACCGGACTTCACCGCAAGGATGTCAAACGCTTGCGCAGTGAAGACAACGATGCGCCTGAGCGGCGCAGCTGCAGTGCAGCTTCGCTTGTCGTAGGTTACTGGTCGACAGCACCGCAATATCTGAACAAGGACAACCTGCCAAAGGATCTGCTCCGGAAAGGGTCAGAGAGCGATCCGGGGTTTGATGACCTTGTCCGGCAGGCCCGTATCGATATGGCCCCGGGAACCGTCTTGAAGACGCTTCTGGATCAAAAGCTTGTTGCCAAGCTGAAAGACGGCAGCTTTCGTTTGCTTGGTGATGCCTTTGTACCGACAGCCGGCAGTGCGGAGCAGGTGGCCGCATATCGGGCAACTCTGTCCGCGCATCTGGCTGCTGCGACGCACAACCTGATTGCGGGTCAGGAAATGCATCGGCATTTCGATCGTGCCGTACGATATTCACATTTGTCTGCTGCATCTGTTGACGAGTTGCGCGCCTTGTCGGCAGACAAGGCGCAGCAACTGCTTCAGGACATCAACTCCAGGGCGCGCCATTTGCAAGACAAGGACCAGGACAGCAACCAGAATGGCCGGTTTGTCGCCGGTGCCTATATCCTGCCGACTTTCCCGAAAGACAAGGAAGGGTGACAGTGCTCCTCCGTTTCATCGCAGCAGTTGCAATTCTTTTCAGCGTCGGCCAGACACTTGCCCAGGACAGCGAAGAGCGCGAAGGGGGCATTGTCGGCACGGGCATTGTTGGAGTTATCACCGAGCTTGGCAGCATCTACATAAACGGGCAGAAGATCGAGATCACGAACGATTTGCAGGTGACAGGTTCCGTTCCCGGCATTGCCGCTGGCGAATTGAAGCCCGGTCTCACGGTCGCGGTTGTCGTTCGCCTTGAAGGCGACATCTGGCGCGCCGAGCATATCCGGCAGGTGCTGCCTCTGGTCGGGCCGGTGGAGGCAGTTGGCGATAGGATGCTGACCGTCCTTGGGACACAGGTCGATCTGGGAGCGTTGCCACTGAATGCGACAATTGGCGATTGGGTCGCCGTCAGCGGATTGTGGAAATCGGAACGCGTATCTGCGTCTTCGATAGACCTACTGCCGGATTGGCAGGGACCGGCGGAGGTCAGCGGAACGTATTTCCGGCCGGCAACCGGTCAACCCGACAGAGTTGGGCGGACCGAGATCTCGGGGATCAGTCCCAGACATCTTTCGTCCGGCGACTTTGCCCGCATTACAGGCTCTCCGGTTCCCGGTGGCATTGAGGCGGAACGTTTGGAGAGCGGTGTTTTCGATGCTCAGGTGGGTATTGTTCAGGTCGAAGGCTTTTATTCAGAACCCAAGCCCGACGGTCTATACACCGTCCTTGGATCGGGTTTGATCGCATTTACCGACCGGCCGGGGATGATCGACGTGGCGTCCAGAACAATTCAATGCGGAACCGACGGCAAACTGGGCGAATTTTCTTCAATCACATTGTCGCCCGAGGAAATCGAAGCTATCCGGACAAAGCTGGATTGTTTGTAGTCGCGGTTCGGGAGCGGGCCAGAGCACTTCCATTTTTCAGGTGTTTATTGTTTCGGCAGCAGGCGAGCGAGTGTTTCATAGCAACCCGGATCCCGCATCTGGCTGACATTGAACCGCATGAAGGATCCCATGGTCTGCGTGACGCTGAAGACGTTGCCGGGAGCAAGAACGAGGCCTTGCTGCAAGGCAGTGCGGGCAAGCACCGTCGCGTCATGCTGACGCGGCAGTTCGCACCACAGCAGGAATCCGCCGCGTGGTTCGATCCAGGGCGAAAAACCGAGTTCTCCCAGTCGTTTGATTGCATCAACGCGACAGGCAACGAGTCTTGTTTTCAGTGCATCAAGGTGTTTGCGGTATCCACCGTCGGTAAGGACGGAATGAAGCAGGCTGGCGACCATCGGGCTGGGACCGCTGAAATTTGTTGCCACCTGCAGGTCGGTCAGTGCCTCGATCCAGTCAGGCCGCGCGGTGATGTAGCCACACCGGAAGGAGGCAGACAGCGTTTTGGAGAAGCTGCCGACCCGAAGCACCCGCTCCAGACCGTCGAGCGATGCCAGGCGCGGGGACA
>NZ_KI928916.1:320244-354866 GCF_000521215.1 Labrenzia sp. DG1229
TGTCATGTCGACATTCGGATGGTAGCCGAACAGACCAAGCTAAGGGCAGCGCAAGTCCGGTTGCAACAGCAAGCGCTGCCTTGGATTGAAAGGCCATGACCGAAAACAGCCTGGAAGCTTCCTGTTGCCGCCCATCAGCTTCAATATGGTCCGCAAGCAGGGCCGGAGGCAGTGCGAGATCCGCGCCAAGAGCGAGACCTGAAAATGCGCAGACCACGCCATAGGCGACCAGATCTCCCTCCTGAAGCAAGGCCGCCCAGCAGAAGGTGAAAATCGCTGCAGCGAGAGAGAATTGCCACGCACGCAGTTTCCCGAATTTTCGCGCCGCGGTTGTCCAGAGCGGCATCGACAGCGCACCGGCAAGAAAATAGATCAGCAAAAAGAGACCGGTATAGGCCTCGGCATCAAGACGGTCCCGAATGAAAAAGAGAACGAGAACGGCGGGAACCGCACTGGCAAAAGTGTTGAGGAATACAAGCGCGAAGAACAGTGCCCGCCATCTGTTTTTCAAAAGTGGCAGCCAACTCTTCCGCTGACCATGATTTGCAGGAACATCAAGTGGAGCGGTTTGCATCCAGCGCACAAGCAGCCAGAGCGTACCGCAAAGCAGGGGTAGATAGACCAGCGACAGCCAGTGAAATGCCTCGGTGGCGCCGACAACCTGCATGAGCACCGGCGGGGTTACGGCCGCAACAAGAAGTCCGATCAGACCTATCGCTTCGCGACTGGCGGTGATTTTCGTGCGTTGGCCGGATGTTGTTCGCCAGAGACCGCCCAGAGCCTGAAAGTTGATGGACACGACAGAAAAACCCGTGGTGCAAATCAATACGGATATTGCGAACCAGAGCACAGGAGCTGATGCGACCGGATGAAAAAGCATCCAGAACCCGGCTCCGAGCAGGATCGTGCCGAATGCCAGAATTGCAGAACGAAATGCATGGAACCTGTCGCTCAGGCTGCCGATAAACGGATCTTGAACGGCGTCGATCAACCGGAGAGCAAGAAGAACCGAACCGAGTGTTGCCAAGGGAAGCTGCATCGACACCGCATAAAAATCGGGGGCATGCAGGTAGATGGGCAATCCGACGAATGCCAGGGGAAACGCCATGGCGCCGTAGCGGGCGAGACTTGAGCTTCCGATGTGCTGGTCAACCGGGATCGCGTAAGGTCCTTCTGCTTCACCGTCACGCAATTCCGGTTGTCGGTATGTGTTGTCTGATATTGCTGTCGTTTCCTGCCCGCGACGGTTCACGAACCGGATCCGACCAGTCTGGTACGAAGGCCCGGGTTCCGCGTCTTGTTCCCCAACCAGATCGAGAAGAAATTCCTGGTAAAGGCTGCATCGCTGATCGTGCCGATCTTGCGTCCGTCGAGGAAGAAGGCTGTACTTCCCTTTGCTGTTCTAACCCCGGTGATTGATTGACCTGGGGAAACATTCGGGAAGATGGCAAGCATCTGTTTTTCCCAGGATGCGAGCTGACCTGCCGAGGCACCGCCCTGCCGCTTGATCTCCTTCACCGAACTTTCGGCAATGTCCTGACCCTTGAAGTTTCGCAAATAGGTCAACTTGAGAGCGAACGGACTTGAGGCACTGTAGACGCCGTTCGGAGCATAGAGTTCCGCGTCGAACACCTTGAAACCGAGATAGGTCATGCGGCCCTTGCCGACCAGTTCGGCGGAGGGGACGGAACGCGCGGCGGAACCGAGATCCGCTGCAGCCTGCGTCGGAGTGAGAATTGTTGCGGACAAGAACAGGCACAAAAAAGCAAATATCGACCAGTTCATGGCTTGCATCGAATTACGCGACATCGTCGACACCCCTTCGGATGATATTGATATTGACCACACCAGCTCTTACGCAAGGCAAGTCGCGACGGATCGCTTTAAAGGCCTCAAACTGGCCGAACAACGCTTCAGGCTTGCAATTCTCGCAATTGCACGACAGTCATGTTTCCTTTGAAAATTCGATGCATTATACTGGGAATAGATTAACTGGCGTCCCGGAGGGCTGCGCCAGGCTATCCAATCGCCTGAAAAGTTCTAGATACACCGGAATTGGTCCGGCGAAACTTCCGCGATATCGGTAAAGGATCTCGAACGGACCCGGTACCAGTCGCCAGGTCAGATTTTGAATGCTCAGTCCCTGCCGAGTGCGTATTCAAAACCTGACGACATTCATGATGTCCCGGAACAGGGTTCCGGGGATAGAGTCCGGACAAGTGCCATGAGTGAAACCGACTTGAAACTGAAACAAAAGACGAAAGTCCAGAAGCCGAAACTCTACAAGGTCATTCTGGTAAACGACGATTACACGCCGCGCGAATTTGTCGTCCTGATCCTGAAGGCGGAATTCAGGCTGGACATGGCACAGGCGGAAGTCGTCATGCTGACGGCGCATCAGAAGGGGGTCTGTGTCGTCTCAGTCTATCCCAAGGACGTTGCAGAAACGAAAGCAACGCGCGCAATTGATGCCGCGAGCCAAATGGGTTATCCGCTGCAGTTCACCGTGGAGCCGGAGTAAAAACCTGAAAGCTGCCGGACGGGTCCGTATCCTAATCAGAAATTTCTGAGTCGACCGGGCTTATCCATCTGCTGTCCATGTCCTTCAGAACACCGGCTTTTCGGGACAGGTCCATCCAGTAGTTGAAGTAGGCCGCCAACCCTGGTGAAGAAGGCGGCATCAGATAAGCGAACAGGAAGCGGCTTGCCGTATCCTCGGGGACAACGGCGGAGTAGCCTTCCAATGATATGGCCAGGGCCCGTGCCTGCTCCCGCGTCCAGAGAGCGGCGTCGACCCCCTTCAGGTCTTGAAGATTGCTGTAGTTCTCGACGACACGGAGTTTCGCGGATGGAAAACTCCGCTTCGCAAGCGGTATGAGGACCGGGTCATCAAATACAGCGATCGTGAGGTCGGGGTTTGATGCGATGACAGCCTTTGACTTGAACTCCTCGACCCGGTTTCGCTTCACGACCAGGGCAAGTGGACTTTCGAAATAAGGGGCACTGACTGTCAGTGAATTCAGCCGCTCATCTGTTATGTACAAACCACCTATGGCTATGTCGAACTTCTTCTGTTCGAGATTTTCAGCGAGGCTTTGCCAACCGTAGGGAACGAATTCCAGGTCGACATTCATGCTTTGTGAGAAGCGATACATCATCTCGACGTCGTAGCCGACGAGCCGGCCGTCATTGTTCACATAGGCAAATGGCATCACATTCGGGTTGATACCCACCTTCAGAACACCCGTTGTCTCGATCCGGTCGATCGTATTGATCGCGGTGCCGACTTTCGGATCCTGATTACCGGCGTCTGCTGTCTGCTCTGTTTTTGTCGGCAAAAGATTGGTGTTGCTTAACTGCTGCACATAGTCCGGCAAGCTGGCTGCCCGGTAACTGATTTCCGAATGAAGCGGGACGTGGGTGCCGCCGAGACTTCCGAGCGCCCAGATGCCGGAAAAGGCAGCCGCGGATACGCTCAGCATCAGGATCAGTGCCTTCGGATCAAATCGCACCTTGCCGTAGAAAATGAACGTAATGGCCGTTGTGACGAACGCGAAGGCGGAAACCGAAGCGATGACCTGACCATATCGGGTGATCGCCATTGTCTCGACATAGAGGTTCGTTGTGCCGGAGGGAAGACCAAGCCAGTCAGCCATAAAGGTGACGGCTCCAATTGATGACGTTGGCGAACCGATGCTTGAAAGCAGGGTAACGAAGGGCAGCTCCAGCAGTTGCTGCCTTTCGATCGGCAGGTAGTAGTAGAATGCAGCATAAATCAGAAACACCAGGATGAAGAAATTGCCGATCTGGGCAAGCGGATAGCTGATCGACAAGGATGTTTCGATGATTTCCCGTTGTTGTTGTTCTTTACCGTTATCGTTGCTCAACTTGGCTGCATATTGCTGGGCGGCTTTTTGAATCAACGGAAGGGCCGCAACGGAGAGGGATGTCACTACCGCAACCATGAAGGCTTCCCGTAATCCTGACATGACTTCCCGATAAGTAAGCGGCAGGAAGACGGTCAGCAACATCGGGAAAACCCAGAGCGCGAGCACTAGTGAACTCAGCATCACGACCGCGATATAGATTGAAAGGGCGGCAAAGCCGGTCAGGCTGACGGAATTGATGGATTCAGCAAAGAGCGCGCATACGCCCAGCGGTGCCAGATAAACGATCCAGCCCCAGATACGAATGCAGGCGTTGCGGACTATGGTCAGAATTTCAAGCAGCGGCGTTGGCTTGACGCTGTGCTGGATAGCGATGCCGAAGATCACGCCGATAAGCACAACGGACGGAATATAGTTCTGGCTGAGAGCCTCGAAGAAATTGTCCGGGACCAGCAAATTGACCAGCGAGGTGGCTGACCCCCTGTCATTCGGCAGACTTGCTGAAAAGTCGACGACCGTTGCGGTGCCGACCAGCGGGACAGTTGAGGCCGCGACAATCAGAAACGCGAATGTCACTCCCCAGAGCAGAAGGTAGACCGGCCAGCTCTTGCGGAAGAGAGTGAGGGCGATGTCCGGCGACAGGCGACCGAGACCAAGTAAAAGAGAAGACACGAGGTAGGGAAGAACCACCACCTCCATCAACCGGATGTAAACGTCGCCGAACGGTTGGAGAAAGTGCGTGAGCGCGGGACTGAAGGAACCGACGAGGATCCCGATCGCGCCGCCGACCAGAACGAGGAGGGGCAGCAGTTTGCTATTCACAAAGAGCGCTCCTCAACTTCGGGTAGCCTTGAGCCACGTCGTGCGGACCCGCCTCCAAGACCCCTGCAGAAAGAACAGAAGATGAAAATTTCGCACTATCGGTCAACAGTGCACTGCCGACCGATAACGTCAGGGAATTGAATACCTGGCGGTGAGGCGCTGTCCGAATGTCTTCAGTCGCGCAGCTTGACGATCTTGTCGTCACCATCGCCCGGAGCGTCGTCATCCGGTCCTTCGCCATCCGTCGCCGATGCGTCGGCATCCAGGTCAAGAGGTTCGATTGCGCTGTCGAATGGTTCCGTGATCCCGAGTTCGGTCGCAGGGTCATAGGTTTCGGTGAGGCCGAGTTCTTCAGCCGGTCCCTTGCCCTCTATGGCCATTTGATAGTTGGTGATCACGGACTTCAGCTGGGTGATCTGCTCATTGGCCGTATCCACCTGGATCTTGTAACGCTGAAGGCGTTTGTTCTCATCGACCAGGTCTTCAAGGTTGTCAGCGAACTTCTGGTTCTGGTTGCGCTGATGATTGAGATCCGTGAGCGCCGAATTGTACCGCAGGTTGACCTCGCGCAGCTTGGCGTTGGTCGCCATCAGCTCGTTGCGGTCCTTTTCGTGGTTGGTCTGTGCACTGTCGAGCAGATGCTCGATTTCCTGCATGCGCTTCAGAATATCGCGACTGCGTTCCTTCAGCGTTGAATTTTCGCGTGCCATTTCCTGCAGGGACTGGGCACCGATCCGGCGCTGGGAGGACAGGTTCTCGATTTCAGCGTTCAATGCATAGATCTCGTTGTCATGCTTGCGCTGCTCTTCTTCCAGACGGGATTTGGCGTAGGTCAATTCCTGGTTGGCAACGTCGAGATGCGATTTCAGATCAATGTTGTCGTTGCGGAACTCGATCAGCTCGCGTTTGGCCGATTCCAGTTCGCTGGTCGATTGATTGTTCTTGCGGATTTCATCTTCCAGAAGCTTGGCGCTCTCCGAAAGGTTCTGCTGCAGTTCCTTTTCCCGGTGTTTGATCGCATCCAGGTCCTCTTGCAGCCCTTCCGAGTGCCGCTCGAGGGTCTCGTGCTTGGCCATCAGGTCGTTCAGCTTGCCGCTAAGTTCGGCGACCTGGGCATTGGCTTCCACGAGCGTCGCGCTCTGGATCCGGTATTCGTCGTTGACCCTCTTGTTGTTGTCGCGGATCGTGACGATATCGTTGCGGGCCGTTTCCAGCGCGGTTCGTGTTTCGGTGGCGCGCTTGCGCAGAGAATGGACTTCAGCCTGGGCGTCTTCCAGCTGCGTCGTCAAAGACCTGACCTTGTGGTCAGCGTCGAGCAGGTCCGTGGAAATTTTGGCATTTTCGGATTTCAGCCGGACTTCGGTCTCGACGCTGTGTCGCGAGGTTTCAATGTACTCGGACATCATGCGGATACTGGTCTGGCTTTCCGAAGCAAAGGCCGCCATCTGGTCGAACATCTGGTTGAGCCCGCCGACACGCGACTTCAGCCCGTCCAGATGGTTCATCTTTTCCTGCATCTTCAGGGCGAAGGGCGACAGCTTTTCAACGTTGCCAGTTGGTTCCGGCGTTTCCGGTACCACCGCTTTCTCTGTTTCCACGCTTGTCTCGGCCCGCTGCTCATGGCCACCGCCCGGGCGCGGGGACTTCGAGAAAATGCCCATTCCTGTCTCCTGAATTTCTTGCCGGCGCCGCTCCGGCGAAATTTGCTAGATGTTAATCCTTTATTAACCCATCTGCTACGGTCGTTTCAACGACTCACACCGGGTGGAGTGAAGAATATATCGGGATATCTTGGCCCAAGAAGCGAAATGTCCCCGACCGGCAACCGGGTTTAAACCTATGGTTAACATTTCGATGAGGGGCGGTTGTATCGCCCTGAGCAGGTCTTCGGAAAAACTGCGAATATTGCCGCCGGGGTAATTTACGGCGGTTTTCGATGAGTCTTCCAGCAAGCAGGGCCACCCGATTGCTTGACAGCCTTCGCTGCCACTCAGGATGATTTCCGGTTTCCGGACTATTGTGGAGCGCTGGTGCGCTTTTGGTACTGTCGAATTTTCCGCTTCGTCAAAGTCGCGGCTGATCGTTGGTGACGCAGTGAATGCCGCCGCCGCCGTCGGCGATCGACCAGGCATCGACCAGGTGGACCTGCCGGTCCGGAAAATAGCGCTGCAGATGTTGCTTGAGGTCCCGGTCCGCCGCCGCGTCCAATTCACTCATGGCGACAATATAGCCGTCACCGACCAGCCAGTTCACATCGCCGGGATACCATTCCACGTTGAAGCCTGCCGCCTGTAGATCTTCGGCGAGGCGCAGTTCCGGTTGGTCCTGTGTATCGGCAATCGCCACCGTCGTGGCGTTTATGAACCGCGCTGATCCGTCAATGTGACCTGTCGTGAGATCGTCGGGATGATGGCCATAGGACCAGATGATCTCTGTCAGTCCCAGAGCCTCTTTAAGTATGCGCTCGTGTTCAGACCGGGACAGCCCCGGATTGCGCTGATCCTGACAATCCCAGTTCAGCATGGCGATGCCTGAACCGTTGACCTCCAGGTTGCCCTTTTCAAGCACGTAATCCGTCAAGTCCACGACGTTCAAGCCAAGCAGGCCGGCGACCTGGTCCGGTACCTTGTTGTCCTGCCGGTACTCGGCACCGGTTGTTCCGTCCCAGCCGGTAAAGGCCCAGTTCTGAACCCAGACGGTTTCACCATCGGTCAGGTAGATCGGGCCGTTGTCGCGCATCCACGCATTGTCGACCGCGACCTGGTGCCAGGTGATGTTCGCTGTCGTGACGCCCCGTTTCGCCAGAAAGTCCGCCGCAGCCCTCTGTTCCTTTTCCGTGCCGGTGAGAAGGTGCACGTTTTCATACCTCTGCACAGCCCGGATGATATCCGCAAAAGCCGGGCGCAAGGCAGTCTCGTATCTGCCCGGCCACTGCATCCAGACCGCGGCCTGCGGCTCCCATTCCGCCGGAACCCTGGGCGTGGCTGCGGCCTCACCCACGGAGGTCAAAAGCAGACCTGCCAGAGCCGCTCCCAGAAACTGTAACCTGCGGGACTGCATTGAATTCTCGCATTGCTTTGACGCCGGAACGCCAGCGGGAGCTCCGGTCCTCGTTGTTTCATGAATCGCACCGATCGGTCAGTGCCCCTGAAGACCGCGCTTCAGATCCTCCAGATTGAGCACCGGCATGATGTCGATCTGTGCACCGAGGCTTTCCATCAGGGGTTCGTTGTAGCGGGTGAGGTTCGCCTGATCGGTTTCCTCGAAGTAGATCGTACCGGCACGCATGCCGTCCTTCATGTAGAAATAGGCGTCATGGGCGCCTGTGTCTGCAATCAGTTTTTCAATTGCGGCACCTATTGTGTGCCGGGCACCTGCCTTGTTGCCCGCCTCGGTGGGGATCTTGAACGTCATCATCAGGCGCATGTGCTGTCTCCCTTTGGTTCCGGATCGGTTTTCACGGCATGCGGTCAGCCGCCCATTTCGTCGATGGTCCAGCTGAGCGGCCAGCCCTCCGGCGCTCCGAAGACGCCGTCGCAGCTTGATTTTTCCAGATATTCGACGAGTTCGTAGTCGCCGCTTTCCGCCATCACCTCATGCCGCTCGAAGGCGCCGCAGTCCAAATTGGCCGAATAGTAGGTGGTGCCGGTGACCTGACCCGTATCGGGATCATAAAAGAGATTGTTGACCAGGGCATGATTGGGCTGGTTGAAATCCGGCGGCGTTTCGAATTCCTTCCATTCGTCGAGGGACGGATTGAACGGAATGTGGACAGCCATGAAATAGGGCACATTGGCATCGGCAGCGGTGCAGGGCACGATCCAGGTCTCCACGTCGCCCTGTGCAAAATACTGCGCACCATAGGCCGGCAGGGTCTCGGCCAGCTTGCAGTTCAGGGTGCGGTAACCCATCATCTGGACAGATTCCGGCAGCTCTTCGACCGTATAGACGAGGCCCCTCGGCCCTGAAGACGCGTCCTGTGACGGCATCACCGGGGCGGGAACGTCGTTTGGCGGCGGCGGCGCAGCAGCAGTTTCGGGCTCCTTGGGAGCAGGCGGGGGCATTGTGGCAGCCGGAGCAATCGCCGTTGCACTGTCCGCAGGAACACCCCCCCAGGCGACGACGGCATCCAGACGGCCGATCCGGTCCTGCTGTTCGTCCATTTTCAGGAGCGCGTGGGTCAGCCCTGAGAGCCTCACCCGGTAGATGAGGGTGCCGGTCGAGCCGCCATAGTCGATCTCGACACGGGCACTCACGCCGCGGCGCAGTTTTTCGATCAGGTCCCGGTCGGCCTCGCCGCCGAAGGTTATTTCATTGCCGGTGTAGATCTTGGCGGCCTTGCCGAAATAGCCGTAATTGTCTTCTTCCAGGCTTTCGATCTCGATGCGGGCACGCATGCCGACATCCAGTTTTGTGGTCGGGCGCAAGGTGACGAAGACATCGCTTCCGGGCTTCACGCCGCGTTCAAGCTTCAGCTTGAAGGCCTCGTCATTCGAGCTCTCGCCTTGCGTCTCGGCAATGCAGTAGGTCTTTTCATCACAGCGGACGGACCAGTCGCCATAGTCTGTCCTGGCCAGTTCGGCGGAAACCGGTCCGGCGAGGCAAATCGAAAAACAGGCGGCAATGAATAGTCTCGTCACGCAATCCCCCTTGCCGAAGCGATTCATCGTCCAAAGCCCGGCACTTGCCAGCATGGCGCGGGAATTCCCGCTGTCAAACGAGATTTCCGGTTAGCGGGAAATGATTTGGCGGCGCAAGGCCTGTCGAGACTTGTAAATCTGGCACGACTGACCGGAAATCCGCGGTTGCCTAAAAAAAAATTCGCCGACCCTGCCTTGTGCCGGGTTTCGTCGTGATGTCCGGATCAGGTCCGGTACGGTGAGACGTGTTTGGCAACTGTGTTTGTCTCAATCTGACTGGCGGCCTCCGAGGTAACGATTGTGGCTCTCTGGCAGCGAGTGGATCCCCGATCAAGTCGGGGATGACTTATGAGTTTGGAGCCACGCACGATACAAGGCATTGCCGCTACGGCATTTAGCGAGCGCTGGTCAGCGGCGATACACGGAAGCCCCGGATCAAGTCCGGGGCGGCGCGTTGTTTTGGGGCGAGGCATCGGAACCAACCAGCAAGTCATCCCCGACTTGATCGGGGATCCAATCCACCTGTCAACATGCACGAGGCTATCGGTTCAGATCCTCATAGAGATCCCGCAATTCCGGATTGTGTTTTTCTATGGCCTGGATCTTCCAGTCCCGTGGCCAGCGCTTCAGACGTTTTTCACGTGCGATCGCTGCATCCGGGCTGTCGAAGATTTCATAACATGCCAGTCGGGTAACGTCATATCGCCGGGTTAAGACACTCGCGGTCTTCTCCCTGTGCTCATGAACACGCCGCGCCAGGTCATTGGTAACACCGGTGTAAAGAGTTCCGTTCTGGCGGCTGGCGAGGATATAGACGTAAAACGCCATTCCCGGTTGTGGCAGCGACTGGATCCCCGATCAAGTCGGGGATGACCTATTTCCAGAGCGCAAATCCTGCCCGGGTGATGGTGTTGAACCACTGACCCGAGGCACCAATGATGTAGCTGCCTTTCAGATCTGGAACTCTTCAAGTATATGGCCGGTCTCGTAACTTTTTGTCCCGATGCACTTGAATTGGGTGTTGCACTCCGTGTCTCCGAACAGGCGTACACCACTGCCAAGAACGATTGGAGACCTCTTGAGACGGAGGCGATCAATCAAGTTCATTTTCAGAAGCGACCCGGCGAATGAACCTCCGCCGCACAGGTAGACAGGCCCCGGCGCATTTGATTTCAACTCCTGCAGGGCTTCTTTCGTTGTCGTGCGCTCGATTTCGATGTCCTTTTCCCCTGGGCAGTGAAGTCCACTGGAAAAAACTATGGTCCTCATATGCCCATACGGGTTCTGACCCGGCTCAAGTCCGAACCGGTAACCGAATTCGTAGGTCGCACGTCCCATGATCGCCGTGGTGTATTCGCCAATGCGGGCAAAATAATCGTCGACCACCTGCCCCTCATGTGCAAATTTCGAAATGTTCCCGAAAGGACCGGAGATAAAGCCGTCCAATGACACGGCAACGTCATAGATGATTGGATGCATGATGTGCTCCGCATGTCATACCAACCATCACTGACAAGAGACTGTCCGACGTCGTGTCCCGATCGTGCACCCAGGCTGTTGCGAAAGATGGCCAGGTTGGCCGTTCAAGCAATGCAACGATGTCCGAAGAGCCGGAAAATGACACAAAAAAACGCGAATTGTGCCTGTTCAGCTGCTTCGCAAGTCCTGGACCATGACCACATAGACCTGCGAAATTGCCTCATTGAAGAAGCTCACTTCGTGGTCAAACAGGGGCATGTCAATGATGGCTGGTTTAAGTACCAGGCGCCCGAAGGCGAAATTTGAATCGGCACTTACCTGATCATCAGCAGAGCACTCCTCTTTGTGCCGCGACGCTATACCAGCCTGATTATCGCGTCAAACGAGTATCCCGAATTGACCGCAAAGTCGTAAGACCTATCCATCGCCAACCTGCGTAGGTGCAGTTTCATCCACATCTGCCTTGCCGTCGGCACGGTTGCCTCCGGCGGCATCGGCTCTTCCAGCGGTCAGGTCTTCACGATCTATGGCGACACTGTTGACCGGGCGACCCGGCTTGAGGCACACGGCAAGGTGTTGGGAACGATGATCCTGATGGATGAAGAGGTAGCCAGCCGCGTGAGCAAGGGTTGAAGCGCTTTCCGCGGGGCAGGAGCTGAAGTCAATGTCAGGCTCTGTGGATGTGTATGCGCAGGTGTGAGGGGTTCAATCTCCACGCTGCCCCGGCCTCGAGCTGCAGCCTGTTTGCGGCATATCACCGAGGTTCTTGCTAAGCAGCAAGCGGCAGCTCGTAAGGGGTAAGGCATCGGAAACACGAAGTAAGTCATCCCCGGCTTGATCGGGGATCCACTCGTTCCCAGAGCTGTTGGAAGGACTACTGCCCCGGCCGCCCGCTCTTCTTCGGCCGGCCGCGCCGTTTCTTCTCGTCCGCCGGATCTTCATAGGACCCCGCGCCGATCTTGCCGCGCCGCACAGGCTGCACCGGATCATCATTGCCGAGGGGAACTTCCGTCCGACCAACCGTCATCTCGTCCAGCGTGTTCTTGCGCACCTTTGCGCTCGGCGATGGAGGTGCCTTGGATGACTTGGCGCGGGCGCGGTCCCTTGCGGTTTCCTTTTTCTTGCCGCTGGCGCCTTCCTTGGTGCCGCCGGCGCCAAATTTCTTGGCGCCTCTGAAGCCGCCGGTCCTGGCGTCGACGTCTGACTGGCGGGCCATGGCGTCGTCGGCAACGGCGAGTTCGGTTTCCTGGAGGCGCTTGATTTCGTCGCGCAGGCGTGCGGCGGTCTCGAAGTCGAGATCGGCAGCGGCGTCGCGCATCTGCTTTTCCAGATCCTCGATATGGGCGGCAAGATTGTGGCCCACGAGAGAGCCTTCCTCGGCAAAGCCGGCATCCACGGTGACATGGTCCTGCTCGTAGACGCTGTCGAGAATGTCGGCGATGTCGCGCTTGACGCTTTCCGGGGTGATGCCGTGCTCTTCGTTGTAGCTTAGCTGCTTTTCCCGGCGGCGGTTGGTTTCGGCAATGGCCCGCTCCATGGAGCCGGTCATGTTGTCCGCGTAGAGAATGACCTTGCCTTCGACGTTACGCGCCGCGCGGCCGATGGTCTGGATCAGCGAGGTTTCCGAACGCAGGAAACCTTCCTTGTCGGCATCCAGGATCGCGACCAGCGCACATTCCGGAATGTCGAGACCTTCGCGCAGCAGGTTGATGCCGACCAGAACGTCGAAGGCGCCGAGGCGCAGGTCCCGAAGGATTTCAATGCGTTCCAGCGTGTCGATGTCCGAGTGCATGTAGCGCACACGCACGCCGTTTTCATGCAGGTACTCCGTCAGGTCCTCCGCCATGCGCTTGGTCAGCGTGGTCACCAGCGTTCGATAGCCTTTCCGGGCGACCTCGCGCACTTCACCCAGCAGATCGTCCACCTGGCTTGTGGCGGGGCGGATTTCAACCGGCGGATCGATCAGGCCGGTCGGACGGATGACCTGTTCGGCGAAGATCCCGCCGGACTGTTCCATCTCCCAGGAGCCGGGTGTCGCCGAGACGGCGACGGATTGCGGCCGCATCGCGTTCCATTCCTCGAAGCGCAGCGGGCGGTTGTCCATGCAGGAGGGCAGGCGGAAGCCGTATTCGGCGAGCGTCGCCTTGCGGCGGAAGTCGCCCCGGTACATGGCGCCGATCTGCGGAATGGTGACGTGGCTCTCGTCGGTGAAGACGATGGCGTTGTCCGGCAGATACTCAAAAAGGGTGGGCGGCGGCTCGCCCGGCTTGCGGCCGGTAAGGTAGCGTGAATAGTTCTCGATGCCGGCGCAGGAGCCGGTCGCCTCCAGCATTTCCAGGTCGAACATGGTGCGCTGTTCGAGGCGCTGAGCCTCCAGCAGGCGGCCGTGATTGTTGAGTTCCTCCAGCCGGTGCTTCAGCTCGTCCTTGATCGACTTGATTGCCTGGTTCAGCGTCGGCTTGGGCGTGACATAGTGCGAATTGGCGTAGATCTTGACGCTTTTCAGCTCACCCGATTTCCTGCCGGTGAGCGGGTCGAACTCGGTGATCGACTCGATCTCGTCACCAAACAGCGAAATGCGCCAGGCTCGGTCCTCGTAGTGAGCCGGGAACAGCTCGATCGTGTCGCCTCGCACACGGAAAGCGCCGCGCTGGAAGGCGGCATCGTTGCGCTTGTATTGCAGAGCGACCAGATCGGCGATCAACTGGCGCTGGTCGATGCGTTCGCCGACCTCGATGGCGAAGGTCATTGCCGTATAGGTCTCGACCGAGCCGATACCGTAGATGCAGGAAACCGAGGCGACGATGATGACGTCGTCGCGTTCCAGGAGCGAGCGTGTGGCCGAGTGGCGCATGCGGTCGATCTGCTCGTTGATCGAGCTTTCCTTCTCGATATAGGTGTCCGTGCGCGGCACATAGGCTTCCGGCTGGTAGTAGTCGTAGTAGGAGACGAAATACTCGACCGCGTTGTCCGGGAAGAAGGATTTGAACTCGCCGTAAAGCTGGGCAGCGAGGGTCTTGTTGGGCGCGAGGATCAGGGCCGGGCGCTGGGTGCGGGAAATCACCTGCGCCATGGTATAGGTCTTGCCCGAGCCTGTGACGCCGAGCAGCACCTGGGTCTGTTCGCCGGTCTCCATGCCTTCAACCAGTTCGGCGATGGCGGTCGGCTGGTCACCCTTGGGTTGATACTCGGACTTCAGGTCGATTTCGACCCCGCCCTCCGACTTTGCCGGTCGATCCGGCCGGTGCGGCACCCACATTTCACCGTTCTTGTGGAGCGGGTTGCCCGACTCAATCAGCGCCGACAAGGCCTCCACCGTGGCAGTTGCACCCTGGTTGCCGCCCAGATCACCGTAGCGGCCATCCGCCGCTGTTTTCTTCTTGTTGTCCTTCTTGTGCTGCTTGAGCTTTTCCTCAAGCTGTTCCGCCTCTTCCAGCGACATGTCCAGCCCGGCAACCGGCATCAGCCCGCCCGCGGCCCTTTCGCGCGCGCTGTCAGCCTTGCCGATGGAGGTTCCCCGGGCCGACTTTGTTGGTTTGGACGGCTTTTCGGTTGCGGCTCGGCGCGCTGCAACTCCCTTTGCGGACTTGCCGGAGGCAAGGTCCATGGCGTTGCTCTCCGCCTCGCCACTGGAGGTGCCGCGTGCGGATTTGGTCGGTTTGTCTTCTTTGGGTGCAGCTTTCCTGACTGCAGCCTTTTTCGAAGCAGGTTTTTCAGCCTCCTCGGCAATCTCGGCAGCCCAATCGCTGATGGAACCGGAAAGGGGCGCGCCGGAAAGCGGCTTCTGAGGCGCTTCGCCGAACCCTTCGGGTGCGGAGGTGTCTTCGGAACGGGTTTTGGAGGAACGCTTCTGCATGGCTGCAATATGGTCCGGTTCCACGCGCGAGAAAAGGGGGCAGGGGCCAGTTCCGGCAGGTTTTCAGGACTTCCTGTCAGTCTCCTGACATGAGGGTGTCAGGAGACTGACAGGAACCTCGGCAAATTCAAATAATTCATGCTGACGGTTCGAGCATGTGGCAAGGATCGTGTCGCACCCAATCCGGTCAAATTGTAGGTGGCGTGGAGCTCCCTCCAAAAGCGGTTGACAGCAATGCGAAGTACTGGCTTCCCTTCACGCCATTCGCGTCGGTTCCATCGACGCCCTTCATCATCTTGCGCGCTCCGCCCGTTCCAAGAAGATGGGAGGCCGCGAGAACTCCGGCCAACGACGCCTTGTCGGCATTGTCGATCAGAGTATCCATGACTTTCTTGGTTTCCCGGTTGTTCAAAAGACTGCGATAATTGCGGCGCGTGTAAGCGATCATTTCCAGGTCCTGACAGCTGTTCTTGTTCTCTAGCCAGTCGAGACGGGATGCCACGCCCTTTTTGCCGAGCCACCAGCGGTTCTGTGCGAGAAGGCGCGTGGTTGCTCCGCTCTTCACGTAGCCGCCGTCAATCAAAGCCAGCGCGCCGAACTGCCATCGGCCCGAATACCCTATCGTGTTGACGGCTGCATAGTTGTTGCCGGATTCGCGGTGCCCGAGAACATCCGTGTAATTGCTCCAATCCGACTTGGTAAACGGTCCAAGCGTGCCATCGTCAAAATTCGGATCTTCGGTGCCCGGGCCACTGCTTTGGGCTGGTTCCGTGTCAAAGCCCAGCAACATCCGGATCGCCACGACCTGGCGCTTGTTGAACTCGGAAACCTTGACACTGTCGCTTTGGTTTCCACCGAGCAAGGACACCCTGTCACCGTCGGCTTCGACGAAAAATCCGACGTGACCGGAGGAATCCGTTGTGCCGCTTCTGGGTCTGAGAACGACAACAGAGCCAACGGGGATGGCCGCCTTTTCCCAGGCGCCGACCGGAACCTCGACATCGCCCCAGGTTTTCCAGCTGGCGGCTCTCGCAGCGGTTGCCTTGACAATGGATTTGGCCGCGATATCCGATCCTGAATTGGCAAGACACCAGGCGACAAACGCGCCGCACCAGGGGTCCTCCCTATTGGTCGAGAAGCCGGTCGCCTTGAAGTATTTCAGAATGTCGGAATTTGGCGGGGTGCCGGTTTCCTTGACACCCTTCACCATTTCTTCGCGCGCCTTGACGAACCAGGGCAACTTGTCGGCCGTCATGTAGATCAGGTCTTCTGGCGTCAACTCGCGCACAAGCGTGAAAGACCGTTTCAGGGCCGCGTCGAACACGGAAAAGATCTTGTCGTCAACTTCTTTCAGCGAGAGACTGTCGGTCTCCGTGCCGAAGAATTTTTTGTAGCGCTTGAGAATGTTCGCCGCTTCGGCGGCGTTCACGGTATTCAGTAACTGGACAAATTTGGTGTCCGGAGTGCTTTCCAGTTTTTCGATAAATGAGACTGCCAATTCCTTGCCGCAGGACAGGCTTAGAAAAAGCTCGATCGTCGTCGGCATCCAGGGACCGCTCGCGGCCGAGCGGTCATCGGTCGAAAAGTGCTCGCTGAGGGACTTGGTCGCCTCGAAGGTTCTATAGCCGAAGCCGTAGCATTGAAAGACCGGCACATCGATGTCCCGCTCAAGATAGCCTGCTTCATTCCGGGAACTGCCGACAAAGGCGCTCCATTCCAAAGCGGAAAGGGCGAAGGGGCCATGGCGTTCGATGCCATCCATGGATTCGATCTTGTTTTGCGGAACGGAGTCGGTCTTCGTGCCAGTGTGCACGAGCGCGTAAGCGATCAGAAAGTCGCGATTGATACCGTAACCTTCCGCTTCGGCTGACTTGTTGATGACCCGTGCTGCCAGTGTGCAATTCTTGACAAAAGACCATGGGTCCAGCGGTTCGGGTTCAGGCGGGTCTGCGGGTTCGACTTCGACAGCGCGCACCCAGCCTTCTTCACTGCCGCCCGGAAACTCAGCTTCCACTTTGAACCAGGTCTTCGTGACGTCCTCTTCAACGGCTTTCAACGGTACATCCGGTACGAGATCGACACGGTTCAGTTTGTCGTCAATGTTAAGAGGATCTGATGGCAAGGTCGGATAGAGGAATACACCCCCACCTTTTTTGGCCTCGTGATACATGGCAGTTCCCCAGGTGCTATGCGTATCGGAACATCTCTTTTTCGTTCAGTCCGATACCAGAGAATAAAATACAGGCGTGACCTCGTCCTTGGAGACGCCAGATATTGAAAAGTCCACGTCTTTGAATTCGTCCGAATCTTTCAGGGCAGTGATCAATTCCCTGATTTCGTTGACCCTGGTTTTACTCGTGTCGGACGATCCCGACTTTTTCAGAACGCTCTGCACGAACGTCGCTTCCGCTGCAGCATCATTGGCGAAGCGGAATCGCTCATAATAATTCTTGTAGTTGGCAGTGTTGCACGTGTTGTCTTTTGCGGCGCCAAGAATAGCGGGTCCTCTCTTGATGTTCAATTCAGAGCTTATGTCACCTCCACGGAAGGAATTTTGCGACCAGAGGAGGATGCCGGCGCGGGTCTTGTCACCGAAGTTGTTAGCTGGTGAGGAAATACAGAGAAACTGCTGGATTTTTGTCAGCTCCTCTTTCTGAAGCTGTATTTCCCAAGGTGTTGCAGCACCACGTATCTGACTATCTTTGGGGATCGTTGGATCAATAGTTACCGGAGTGCGTGCACTGAAGGTCCGTTCCTGTCCACCTCCTGCCGATCCGATTGTGAGACCGCTTTGGGGCGACCAGTTGATGGAATTTTCAGGCGTCGGTGCGATTCCGCTCGAACCTAGGGTCGAGTAGTTGTTTATGTTGGCTTCGATGGCGAACGGAAGGCACAGGCGCAGATAGGATCTCAAGACGAATTCGGCCTGTGGCCTGTTCGTTACCCTTATCTGGTTTTTCCGAAAGTCCGCCCTGAATTTCCTGCGTAGGTTCAGAACGATGGAGTTGACTGTGGAAGATTCAACTTCGAGCAAAAGCCGGCTGTGATAGTTCTCCACGCTCTTGGAAATTAGGTCGAAAGCGAGGCCTGCAACGGTCAAAGCGGTCGCAGATGCGTCTGCAACACCCATAATTCCAGTTGTTGCCGCACGAATCGAGCCGATTTGACTTTGAATCGGCCCTTTGGAGCGTTTCTGATTATCTAGCCACTGCAGATAGGCGTCGCAGCGTCGATCGATATCGTTCATACCCTGAGCAACGACGATCAACCATTTCGGATCATCGATCGGATGTAGGTGGCACGTGCTGGAGGCATATGAGGAGACGTTTGCGGGTAGACCCGCCTGCTGGCAGAGATAGGCAAAATACTTGTTTTGCAGGTTGCTTGTTGTGGCAATGTCGGTTTCCGAAGTGGCCAGATTGGCGCCGATCCCTTCCGCCAGATAATTCGTACCTGCAGGTCCGCAACTCACCAGGAACAACCCGGCGAAAACGCTCAGAAAAAGGCGTAAGAAAACCCGGTGTCCGCGAACGCGCGGACTCCTGCTGGCCGTCATGAGACCACTCCGTAAATACGCTGAAACACCCATGCCGCCCGGTCGCGGGCACGCACTTTTACAAACTATCCGGGCCGGGGCTTCAACGTGTCAATTGTTTGTTAACCAATTGCAGGCCGGGGTTGTTCCAGCGAGCGGGGGGCACCTGGTCCGGTGCAGCTCGATGGAGCTGAAGCGCCGGATAAGTCTCTGCCGCATAGTTCTTATTTGAGTTGAGGGATTCAAGCCTGCTCGCGCAAGGACAATGACGCGTGTTCAAGATTAGATGTGGACACTCTCGGTTGATGGTGCGGCCTGTTCGAAATATCGGCTCGAAGTCTTCTTTGAAATGAAAGAAATCGGCGAATCGCCGCAGTTGAGCCTGTGTTTTCAACCGGCCGAATGGCCCCGGGGTCCGTTATTATCTGCACTCGAGTTTCCGCGACTTCAAGATATCTCCCGCTTTGCGCCAGACGTCACACAGACCACTGATGCCGATCAGCCAACCAGCGGTGTCTACTTCGTCGGGCCCACGCCCAAGCGCCGCCCAGGCACAAAAAGGGCGGGGACCACTTCAGGCGGCTTTTCAGGACAGCCAGTCAGCATCCCGACCCAAATGTCTCTGAAGCAATCAGGCAACAGTGGCCCCGGATCAGAGAAATGTCTCGAAGAGAGGCAGGCAGGCCGCACCGATGGCGCCGCCTTCAGGACCGAAGGCCGAGGTCTTGAGCGGTGCATTCGGCAATCCCCGGGATGGTCCCGGCAACCGCGCCGTCGCGGCGCGCTCGACAAGTGCCTTGTTGATCCAGCCGGGCAGGCGGCCGCCGAGAACAATTTCCGCAGGATCGAAAAACCCGGTGATTGCTCTTTGCGCCAGCGCGATCTGTTGGCTTGCGCGGTCAATCCAGGCATCGAGGTCCGCTGCAAGACCCGGTGCCGGCTGCGTCAGACCGTCAAGGTCCTCGATCTTGTGACCGGCATCATTCAAATGTTTCAGAAGATCCTGTCCGGACGGCCGGAGTTCTTCATAGGGAAACAGGAAGCCCGGCAGGCAGGCATTGCCACGAGCGCCGCGGTAGGGCTTGCCATCGAGGATGGCTCCGCCGCCGACACCGTGGCCGATATGGAGGAAAAACAGGGGATCCTCGTCGCGGACACCTTCCCCGAGCATGAATTCGGCGATCGCAGCAGACGTGCCGTCGTTTTCGATGTGAACCGGAATGTCGAATGCGGACCTGAGGGCCGTGATCACCCGGTCGTCACCGAGCTGATCGAAGAGTTCATGGGCCACCAGCAAGTCGCGGTAAGTTCCGAAGTTACCCGGCAGGGAGACACCGACACCAAGCAGCGAGTCCGAAGGGAGGTTGCGTGAAAGATCCGCAACACCGCTTGCGGCTGCCCTGGCAACGTCCTCCGGACGGGCGCCTGACAGGACGCGGTGCCGGGTGGCGCAGATGGCGCCACGGAAATTCAGCAGAGCCAATTCCATCGTTCTCAGAGAAAAAACGATGCCGACCGAAAAAAAGCGATCCGGGTTCAGGGCCAGATTGCGTTTCGGTTGACCCTGGGCACCCGTCCTTGTGCGCGTTTCGTGGAAAAAACCGTCTTCCTGCAGTCGGTTAATGAGGCGTGTCACAGACGCACCCGTCAATCCGGTCGCCTCCGCAAGATCGGTTCGAGCCATGGTTTTGTTACGAAAAATCAGAGCGATCAGCTTTCGCTCCGTTTGGCTGAGTTGCGCCGTCATCTTGATTCTCCCGACGTTTCGGGATAATAGGTTTTAAATTAAATTACACAACGTAATTTAATTGTCATGATGTTGTGCGACGAAATCCGGGCTTTCAGGCCGGAGGGTCTCAATCAGCAAGGAGGTAGTGGCTCATGAAAAAGACAGTTCTTACAAGCCTGGCAGGACTGCTGGCACTAGGAGGGGCGGCACAGGCCGACCCGTTGGTCATTTATTCGCCGCAGGGAGGAGAACGCGCAGAGTGGGTCGCCGAGAAGGCAGCGGCCGCCGGACACGATATTGAAATCCTGAATGCGGGTGGTGGTGAATTGTTTGACCGCCTGCTTGCGGAAAAGAACAATCCGCAGGCTGACGTGGTTTTTGGCCTTGTCGACATGGCCATGTCGACACTGAAATCCGAGGGGCTGTTTCAGCCCTACACACCGACCTGGGCCGAGGGACTGCCGGAGGAGTATGTTGATCCGGACGGCGTCGTTCACAAGTTCTGGCAGACGCCGATCGTGATCGCGATCAATGCAGACAAGTTGTCTGCCGGCGAGGCGCCAAAGAGTTGGCTCGATCTGACCGACCCTGCCTACAAGGGCCAATACGTCGTGGGATCGACGTCATGGCAAACCACCCGAACCTTTCTTGCCGGTATCCTTGCGCGCTTCATGGATGAAAACGGCAAGGTTTCGGACGAAGGTTGGCAATTCATGGAAACGTTCTATGCGAACGCGATCCTTGCAAATGACGGAGACAGCAAGACCCAGGCCTATGCCTCAGGCGATGCGCTGATCGACCTGAACTGGTTCGGAGGCGCCTACCGGCAGGCGGAAAATGTCGGCTACAGCGTTGAGCTGATCGACACGGAAGGCGGAACGCCCTTCATCGCTGAAGGCATTGCGATCATGGAGGGTACCGATCAGCTCGATCAGGCCAAGGCGTTCGTCGACTGGTTCGGCTCGCCGGAATTCATGGGTGCCTATGCGACCCAGTTCAATCAGGCTCCGGCGCACCCGGAAGCGATCGCGCTGGCACCGGCGGATGTTCAGGAGAAGGCGAAGCTTGTGACGGCTCAACCGGTCGACTGGGATCTGGTCGCCAGCCAGATCGATGGCTGGATCCAGCGTATCGAACTTGAGATCAAATGATAGATACCGAAAACCCGGCAGCGCCTTCGCGCTGCCGGGCAGCGAGACAAGTTCGATGACACCACCGCTTCTCGGTCTTGAACAGGTTACGATCGGTTATGGCGACCTGACCGTTGTCCATGACGTGACACTTGCCCTGCGTCAGGGCGAGTTCGTTTCCATTCTCGGACCCTCCGGGTGCGGAAAGTCGACGCTGCTGCGCGCTGTCGCCGGATTTGTGCCAGTCAAGGGCGGGCGTATCAGCCTGAACGGCGAGGATGTGACCCGTCAGCCGCCCGAGGATCGAGACATCGGCATCGTCTTCCAGAACTACGCCCTGTTTCCGACCATGTCCGTTTTCGAGAACATTGCCTTCGGATTGCGGGTCGCGGGAACCGGCAGCCGGGACATACGCGCGAAGGTCGATGCGATCGCCGAGGTTGCCGGTATTCTGGACCAGTTGCCCAAACGCCCGGCGGAGTTGTCCGGCGGTCAGCAGCAAAGGGTCGCGATTGCCCGCTCGCTGATCATGGGCACAAAAGTACTTTTGTTTGATGAGCCTTTGTCGAACCTGGATGCCAAGGTCAGGCAGACCATGCGCCGCGAAATCAGGCGGTTGCAGGCAGAGCTGGGTTTCACTGCGCTCTTCGTGACCCACGATCAGGACGAGGCACTTTCCATGTCCGACCGGATTGTCGTTTTAAACGGGGGCGGGTTGAACAGGCCGGCACCGCCCGGGAGATCTATCGCTCGCCGCAAACCGCTTTTGTCTGCCACTTCATCGGTGCCGCGAACGCCTTGTTGCCAGCCAGCGCGGCACGGCTGTTCCCGAAACTGCACCTGCAAACGGGTGAAAGTGCCCATGTGCGATGCGAGGATCTGAAGCTTGTCGATCCCGCTCATCCTGACGCAGTCGAAGCCAAACTGGAAACTCTGGACTTCACCGGCCGCGAGGCGACCCTGACCTGCCGCCTGGGTGAGGAGCGGTTGGATGTGATCATTGCCGGACACCTCGTCGACGACGACCTTGAGCCTGGCAAGGCATTGTATCTGGCTGCACGTGAGAACGCCGTCCATATCTACAGGAAACCCGTATCATGAGCGCCGCGCGCCGGCTGGAACGCGCAGGCTTGCTGTTGGGGCTATGCGGGGTCGTCTGGTTCCTGCTGACCTTTCTGATTTTTCCGCTCATCGCCGGGTTGAGTGTTGCTTTTCCTGGTGCTGACTCAAAGGGCCTTTTCATCCTTGCCGAGGAGCTATCCGCCGCACGCCGGGTACGGGAGGCTGTGGCCAACACCGCCTGGATGACACTTGCCACAGTCTTCTCCGTGACGATCGTTGGTGTGCTCCAGGTCATGTTTCTTGACTATTTTGCCATCCGGGGGCGATCCCTTCTGAAGATCGGGTTCGCGGTGCCGCTTGTCTTCGGATCGGTCGTGGCTGCGGCCGGCTACCGGTTCGTGTTCGGACAGACCGGATCTGTCACCGCGGTGCTGACATGGCTGTTCCCGGATCTTGGCTCGGATTGGTTCGAAGGCTTCTGGGCGGTGCTTTATGCGCATACGTTCCTGATGACCGGATTGCATTATCTGTTCCTGAGGGCGGCCCTCAGGCGGGTGGATTATTCCACGGTCGAGGCTGCGCGCAGCCTGGGTGCGAAGGAGCACACGATATTGCTGCGGGTTGTCCTGCCGGCAGTGATGCCGACGCTGATCGCCGTGACACTGCTGTTGACCGATACGGCCATGGCCAGTTTCGCCGTACCCGAAATCCTCGGCGGGCGTGACTTTCACATGCTGTCCCAGATGATCCTGAAATTGAACAGCCTGCGGCGACAGGACCTTGCAGTTATTCTTGCGATGATGTTCGGCGTCATCGTCATGAGCCTGATTGTCGCGTCGCAGATTGTCGAGCGGCGCGGGCGGTTTACCGGTGGTGCAAAGGTTCCGGTTCCCATCCAGCTCAAGACGATCCGCAATCCAGTCTGGAACGGGATTGCGCATGGAATCGCCTACCTGTTCCTTGCGGCAAATGTTCTTCCCGTTCTCACTGTGGTGCTGTTTTCCTTTGCTCCGGCGGCAAGCATCGGTGTCGAGATCATTCCCTCAAGCCTCTCCCTTCAAAACTACCTGAAGGTCTTCACCGATGCCGACGTTCTGCAACCGCTGCTGAACTCGGTGCAGATGTCGGGACTCGCCGTCTTTTTCGGCCTGGCCATCACACTGTTTTCGGTTCCGGTCATGCTGAAATACGATAACTGGGCGGCGCGTACGCTTGATCTCAGCTTCTTTCTGCCGTGGTTCCTGCCGGGCGTTCTGCTGGCGGTCGGCATGATCCTGGCGTTCGACACACCTAACGCCCTGGTGGGCGGTGCGATCCTGCTCGGCAACTGGTGGATCGTTCCGGCTGCCTACACGGTCATCATCATGCCGCTGATGGTGCGGTTTTTGAGAGCGGCTTTTGTCGGCATTGATCCGCATTACGGCGAGGCGGCACAATCTCTCGGCGCATCTGCTCTTTACCGGTTCCGGCGGATTTCACTGCCTCTTATCCTTCCGACCGTCGTTCTTCTGGCAGGATTGAAGTTCAACGACCTGATGACCGAGTATCCTGTCTCCGCATTTCTCTTCAACGTGAACAACAGGCCCCTCTCGCTTGCAATCGTCGACGGCGCCCGATCCGCCGACCCCGAACAGCGGGCTGTCAATCTTGTCTATGTGACGCTGATCATGGCGGCGTCCATGGTGATTATCGTTCTTGCCGAACGTCTTTCGATGGGACGTGGCCCGGAACGCAACCGACTTTGAAGGAGCACCTGAATGTCTGAACTCTGTATCACTGTCTGGCACTGGCCGAGTGAACCGCGCTGGTTCGATGACGGACTGAAGAAGGACCTTGCCCTCATCCGGGAGGCCGGATTTACCCATCTCAACTGGAATCCGGATGCTGGCTCGTCCTACTGGTACACGGATGCGGAAATCGCATTCATAGCCCGAACGCTGAAAGAGGCCGGTCTGCAGATGCATTCGGTACATGCGACCAACGGGATCAATCCTGTGACAGAGTTTACCGGCAAGGGAATGGGTGCGCGCGCGGATACCATGGAAAGGCGGATGGACTATACGTCGCCGCATGACTGGCAACGCACGGCCGGCGTGGAACTGATCCGCAATCGCATCGATCTTGCTGTTGCAACGGCAAGTCCGAATGTTGTCCTGCATCTCGACGTGACGGATGAGGCCTTTGCAACTTCCACGGCAACCGACGTGTTCTTCAAACCGGTTTTCGACAGCTTTGACGAACTTTCATCCCTTTGCCGAGAAACGGGTGTCGTGATCGCGATCGAAAACCTGTTCGGCAAGGCCGACGGCGACAACTGGCTGGCGGCGTTCGGGCTTTTGTTCGAACGGTACGGCGCGGACGTGCTTGGCCTTTGTTACGACAGTGGCCATTGGGAACTGCAGGAACCGGTCAAGCTGTCGGTGCTGCACCGTTTCGGAGAGCGCCTTGTGGCCACGCATCTCCATGACAATTGGGGCATTGGAGACGATCACCTGCTGCCGGGTGACGGCCGCCTCGATTGGGACGCGATCATACAGGCGATCGCGGCAACGCCCTACAAGCCTCCGTTGAATTTTGAAACGCCGAAGGACAGGTATGCCGTCAGTGCGCAGGCCTTTTATCGCCGTGCCGCAACGATCGCCCGCGACCTGGAGCAAAAACTGGCAAGCGCGCGGGCCGGCTGATCATGAACAGGGTTTCCCGCCAGAAAGTACTTGAACAGGTTCTCGAAGCCGCATCCGATCTTGCAATGACCTACTTTCAGAAAAGGGAAGGGCACCTGATCGAGATGAAAGAACCCGGCGACTACGTCAGTCGTGCGGACAGGGACGTGGAAGAATTGATCCGGCAGGAGCTTGAAACCGCGTTTCCCGATGATGCTCTGGTCTGCGAGGAAAGTGGCGGGGTCGCCGGAGCGGGGTTCTGGGCAGTCGACCCGATTGACGGCAGTGCCAACTTTCTGAGCGGAAATCCCCTGTGGGCGGTTTCGATTGCCTATGTGGAAGACGGGTCCCCCAGGCTGGGCGGAATCGCCCTGCCGGCCCTGGGGGAAGTCCATATTGCTGAAGCCGGGCGGACGCTCAATTCAGAAAGGGGCTTGACCCCGGCTGTCATCTTTGGCGTCGGCCGAAACGCGAAATGGAACCGGGACGACCGGATAGCATGGGAAAACCAAGCCGAAGCACTGGACCTCAACGTCTGCTGTCTTGGATCCTGTGCCGCTTCTCTTGCCTTCTGCGCCTCGCGCCGCATGGCTGGGTATGTCGAAAAATCCGTTTATGTCTGGGATATTGCCGCCGGCGCCGTACTGTGCGCAGCGGCGGGCCTCGATGTTGAATGCGAAATTGATACCCGGACCATGCGAGGTGATATTTTCGTGATGGAAAAGTCTGCCAGAATGCGTGGCCAGATCTCGTTCAACTGACCTTCGCTCTGATTGACCCGGTTCACCCCCGGACCGCGCGTCGTCTGATACTGCGGCTGTCCTGCTGATCCAACTGTTGCTGTTGCTTGTATAGATCCTCGATGCAAACCGCCATGTTGCGGCCGTTTTCCTTGGCGGAATAGAGCGCCTGGTCGGCAAGGGCGAGGAGGTGGGAAGCGGTGTCGGCGTGTTTCGGGGCAGATGCCCAGCCGATGCTGACGCCAATCTGCGCGAGGCCCCCGGAAACGGGAACGGGTTGCGCAATGGCCTCTATCAGTGTGTCGGAAAGCCAGCGCAGACGATTGTCGTCGACCGGGCCGCGCAGGAGCGCAACGAATTCGTCGCCGCCGGTTCTGGCGATCAGAGCATGGCCCGACAATACCTTGCGCAGCCGCTGCGCCACCTGGCGGATGACCATGTCGCCCGCCACATGTCCATAGGTGTCATTAACGGACTTAAAACGGTCGAGGTCGATGGCCATCACGGCACATGGTGTTGTCTGGCATTGGGAGATGGCCCGATCAAGGGCGGCGTGGAAGTGAGGACGGTTGGCGAGACCGGTCATCAGATCATGGCTGGCCATGCGGCGATTGAGGGCTTCACTGTCTTCCAGTGCGCGTGATTTCTGCGCCAGCCTGCGGGCGAAAAAGACACCGATGGCGATGAACACCAGCATCAGAACCGCGGCAATCGGTCCGATCGTGCTGCGAATCTTGCTGCCTGGCGCGGCGCTGGTCCATTCGAAATAGCCGATCGGTTGATGACCATGGGCCGAAACGGGGACGCTGGCCTGATGGTAACCAGTCCCGGCGACATAGGTGAAATTCTCCAGCAACAGCGTCTCGCCTATTTCCGAAAGAAATGCTTCTTCGATCAGGGATACGGACACGATCACGCCCGGAGGACCATCGGGAAGGGAGAGGTCGGGGGATTCAGGAACGATAGCCATGGCACTGACAAGAGCAGGCCTGCCGTCAATGTTGCGCACATCGGTCGCATAGATCGGGGCGAGCTTGCCCTTTTCGACATATTTGACCTTGAAGCCGTCTGCGGAGGGACGGCGGACGGTCTGATAACCGATGCGGGCCTTGGCAACGAGGTCCCTGGTTGTATCCAGGACTTCCTGACCGGCGGCAGACGGTACGATTTCATCTTCAGCGGCAACCAGAATCAGGTCATTCCTACCGTCAACGATCAGGGTCCAGTCGTGATGAAAGTCGAGCCACATCTGGCGGGCGATTTCGTGGGCAAACGCTTCGTCGATCCTATCGTCGATCTGGACTTCCCGTGCGGTCTTGTCGTTGACGGCGACGAAAGTCTGGTGCCGCGCCTCCAGCTCCAGACTATGTTCCAGCGCCTCTGTGACCAGCGCGCGTTCATGGCGCAGCGCGAGTTCGTCTGCACTTTGCGTCGTGCTCATGAACAGATAAGCCATGGCGAAGACACCGCCGGCCAGAAGCAACGAAATCGAGCCATAGGCAAAGTGGCGCAGTCTGACATTCTGCACGGTCTCGCCAATGTCGTTTGCAGGAATTGTCCCTGTCTGTTTGTCTCCAGTCACGCCCCGTTTCCCCGTTTCGCAATGGTTCGTTCCCCAACCCGGTCATGGCATGGGGACGGTGAAAACGAGGTTTTTGCGCTTGGAAAAAGGCGGTGTTTTGCAAGTCTGGGTTAATGGAGGGTTAGAAGAGGCAGCGGAAATTTCAGCAACTCCGATCGAAAAATCTGTCGCGCAGTCGTACGCACTCAATCTCCCCTCGGAAATCTCCGGCCTTCTTCCACTTCGTTCAGATCCATGTGGTTGCGCATGTAGCGTTCGGAGGCTTTTTGCAGGGGTTGGTAGTCCCAGGGGAAATACGCGCCATTGCGCAGGGCTTCGTAGACAATCCAGCGCTTGGCCTGGGATTGTCGGACTTCCGCGTCGTAGGTGGTCATCTCCCAGCGCGCCCTGACGGCATCGGCGAAGCGGGCGCTTGCATCTGCGTGTGCCGGATCGTCCGCCAGGTTCGTCAACTCGTACGGATCGTCCGCCAAATTGAAGAGCTGGGGCGGATCGAGTTCGCAATGAATGTATTTCCAGTCCCCCTCGCGAATACCGACCATAGGCGCATAGGAGGCCTCGGCGGCGTACTCCATCAGAACAGGAGAGGTGCGGCCCATGCCGTTGGCCAACGGAACCAGGCTCTCGCCGTCAGTCCAGGGCATGATCTCGCTCATGTCGATGTCGGCGATGTCGCAGACGGTCGGCAGTACGTCCAGCGTACTGACCGGCGCCGTGATGTGGGCAGGCGCAAGGTCCTTGTCGGCGACCATCAACGGTACACGCGACGACCCTTCGAAGAAGGTCATCTTGAACCAGAGACCGCGTTCACCGAGCATGTCCCCGTGATCGGAGACAAAAAGGATTGTTGTGTTTTCGGCAAGATGCATGGCCTCCAGAGCGTGGAGAATTTCGCCGATCTTGTCGTCGAGATAGGAAATATTGGCGAAATATGCGCGACGGGACTTACGTATGTCCTCCTCGGTGATGTCGAAGCTGCGCCAGTCATTGGCATCGAAGATGCGTTTCGAATGCGGGTCGTGTGCTTCATAAGCCCTGGCCGGAACACCCGGCAGGAGATGCGCGCAGTCCTGGTAAAGGTCCCAGTATTTCCTGCGGGCAACATAAGGATCGTGAGGGTGCGTGAAACTGACAGTCAGGCAGAATGGACGATCATTTTTACCGCGGCCAAAGTCATGGATCTTGCGGACCGCCTGGAAGGCGACATCGTCGTCATATTCCATCTGGTTGGAGATTTCAGCGACACCGGCACCGGTCACCGAACCCATGTTGTGGTACCACCAGTCGATACGCTCTCCCGGTTTTCGATAATCCGGCGTCCAGCCGAAATCGGCAGGGTAAATGTCGGTCGTCAGCCGTTCCTCGAAGCCGTGCATCTGGTCCGGGCCGACGAAGTGCATCTTGCCGGACAGGCAAGTGGTATAGCCCGCCCGGCGCAAATGATGGGCGTAAGTCGGAATGTCGGAGGCAAATTCGGCTGCGTTGTCGTAGACGCCGGTCCGGCGCGGCAGTTGGCCGGACATGAAACTCGCCCGTCCCGGGGCGCAAAGTGGAGACGCCGTATAAGTGTTCTGAAACCGCACGGAGCGTGCAGCAAGTTCCTTCAGGTTGGGAGCGTGCAGAAAGTCCGCCGGGCCATCCGGAAACAGGGTGCCGTTCAGCTGATCAACCATCAGGATCAGAATATTCTTGCGAGCGGTCATTCTACCTCCCCAACACCGAATGAATTGCCATTCAAAATTCCTAACTTTTTTTTAATTGATCAATCAATCAAAAAACACTTACATTCGAAAAAGATGCCTCCCTGCCTGCAGAAACTACTGGACAGCGAGGCTGCTTGAGCGGTTTTCTATTCACGGAAAAACACGTGTAAGAATGCCACGAAACAAAGAAGGGGACAGGACATATGAGCAATCATCGAATTCCGATCATTCAATCCGGGATATCCCGCCGAGGCGTCTTGAAGGGAACGGCCGCGCTGGGCGCAGTGACGTTTGCGGGTACGCTTGCCGGTCCAGCTGCTGCGACACCCAAGAAGGGTGGGACGCTGCGCGTGGGTATCGCTGCCGGAAGCACGAGCGAGAATTACGATCCTGGTACCTGGGACAATCAGTATGTCCAGGTATTTGCGACTGCGCGCCATGGCTATCTCGCCGAAGTTGCCGCCGATGGATCTCTCGCGGGAGAAGTTGCCGAGAGCTGGGATTCTCCCGATGCGAAGGTCTGGACATTCAAAATCCGCGACGGCGTCGAGTATCATAGTGGCGGCACCGTGAAGCCAGAGGACGTGATCGCCTCGATAGACTATCACCGCGGAGATAAGAGTACATCGGCCGCGAAACCCTTCGTCGATCCGATCCAGGAGATGAAAGTCGACGGAAATGCAGTCGTCTTCACGCTGGAAGCGCCGAACGCGGACTTCCCGTTCGTGATGACCGACTATCATCTTCCCATCATGCCGGCCAAGGACGGCAAGATCGACCCGACAAGCAGCGACGGCTGCGGACCCTACAAGGTAACGAACTACGAGCCGGGTGTGATCGCCGAACTGGCGCGCAATCCCAACTACTGGAAAGAGGGCCGTGCCCATTTCGACGGCGTCCATCTGCTGACGATCCTCGACCCGGCCGCCCGTCAGTCAGCGCTCCTGACCGGAAACGTCGACGTGATCGATCAGGTTGACCTGAAGACCGTCGCCCTGTTCCAACGCGCGCCGAATGTCACCATTCTGTCAACTTCCGGAACACAGCACTATACGTTTGCGATGGACACGCGCGCAGCGCCGTTCAATGACAACAATGTCCGCCAGGCTCTCAAGTACGGCATCAATCGTCAGGAACTCGTCGACAAGATCCTGTTCGGCTACGGTGAAATCGGTAACGATCATCCGATCGGGCGTTCAAACCGGTTCCATGCGAGCGATCTGGAACAGACATCCTATGACCCCGACAAGGCGAAATTCCATCTGAAACAGGCCGGGCTGGATTCCGTTGAAGTGCAACTGTCTGCTGCGGACGCAGCTTATGGCGGTGCTGTCGATGCTGCTGTTCTATATTCCAACAGTGCGGAAGCGGCAGGGATCAAGATTACACCCGTGCGCGAGCCCAATGATGGCTACTGGTCAGACGTCTGGATGAAGAAACCGTTCAGCGCAGTTTATTGGGGCGGTCGGCCAACGGAAGACTGGATGTTCTCCGTTGCCTATGCGTCCGGTGCACCCTGGAACGATACCTTCTGGGAAAACGAACGTTTCAACGAATTGCTGGTTACGGCACGTTCGGAGCTCGACGAGGAAAAACGCCGCGAGATGTATGGCGAGATGCAAAACATCGTGCGCACCGAAGGCGGTGTGGTCGTGCCGATGTTCGCGAGCTACGTGATGGCGCATTCCAACAAGATCAAGCACCCCGAGCAGGTCGCTGCAAACTGGACTCTCGACGGGTTCAGGGCTGTTGAGCGCTGGTGGTTCGACTGATACCCGGCCAGAGACCGCACTAGCCGGTAGGCATCGCGGCGGCCATTCAGGCCGCCGCAACCTCCTGCAGGAAACGCTCGATACGGCCGGTCACATCGGTCAGCTGCCGGGTGGCGGCACTGGTGATGTCTTCAACTTCACGGGCAGACTGACTGGTTTCACCCGATCCTTGTGACAGATCGCCGATGTTTTCCGTAACGCTGCTGGTCTGGGCAGCTGCCTGTGAAACACCGGAGGATATTTCTGCCGTGGCGGCAGATTGCTGTTCGACCGATGCGGTCATGGCCGCGGCGGTGTCATTGACGTTTTCCATCATGCCCATGATCGAACTGATTGCCTGGACCGCCGCATCCGTCGATGTCTGGATTTCGGAAACCTGGCTGGAAATCTCATCGGTCGCCTTTGCGGTCTGACCGGCAAGCGATTTAACTTCCGAGGCAACGACGGCAAACCCTTTTCCGGCTTCTCCGGCGCGCGCCGCTTCGATTGTCGCGTTCAGGGCGAGCAGATTGGTTTGCTCCGCAATGTCCTGAATCAGCTGAACAACATTTCCAATCCTTTCGGCCGACGCCGACAGGCCCCTGACCTGATCGTTGGACGTACGGGTTGCTTCGGTTGCGCTCTCGACCCGGTCCAGCGTATCGGTCACCTGCCGGCCGACTTCCTGAACCGAAGCGCTCAGCTCTTCCGTCGCCGCTGCGATTGTCTGCACATTGTCGCTGGCCTGGCTTGATGCGGTGCTGACTTCCTCGCTCTTGCCGCTTGTCGTGCGGGCAATACCTGACAACAGTTCAGCGGTTCGGTCGAGCTGGTGCATGTTGCCGGTCACCGCAGAAAGGGCGCCTTCGATATCCTGGCGGAATTCGGCAACGAGGACATCCACTTTCTGTTGCCGGTCATGAACGTCCTGCTGGCGGGCCGATGTTTCCACTTCCAGGCGAACTCGTTCCTTCTCGCGGTCACAGAATGTTGCGACAGCCTTCGCCATTTGTCCAACATCGTCCTTGCGGTGCGTGGCGGGAATGATCTGATCCGTTTCGCCGTCCTTCAATTTCAGCATGGCGGTCGTCAATGCCCTGATGGGACGGACAATGGCATTGGACAGAAGGAGGACGAATGCGATTCCGAGCATCAGCGCCATGGCCAGGGTGATGATAATCTGTGTCCGTGCGGCTCCTGCACCGGCAACTGCGGTTTCACCGGACAACGCGCTGATCGATTCAGCCTCATGCGTCATTGCCGCCGCAGCTTTGGCAAATTCCATTTCGCTCGTTTGCAGCATCAAAGTAGTCGATACGACATCGCCGAAACTGGTCAGAAGCTGGGGCAGAGCGGTTTGCCCCGCGGTCACCAGAGTTTTCAGCGGGCCTTCCAGAAGATCGACCTGTGCTTTGTCCGAGCTATGCTTTAACGCACCTGCGCGGACACCCTCCAGATTTGCCAACAGGGTGGTTGCCTTTTCCAAATGGTTGGAAAACGAGGTTGCAGCCGGTTCCGAAGCAGCGTTCAGATATTCGAAGTATGCGCTTCTTAGTCCGAGTACGTTTGCTGCAACGCCTTGCGTGTAGTTTGACATCAGGGCCAGTTCATTGCTCGCGCGTTCGAACTGGCGCAGGTCCCGTGTCAGTTCCTTGATCGGCTGGTCGGCGGCTTCAACGATGGAGACTGCGAGGCCGGCCAGTTCATTGACCGCAGGGTGCAAACTGTTCGTCCAGACCGCCTCGTCAGCAGGGCCCTCCTTCAACTGGGCTTTCAGGAGTTTTTCAAATGACTTCGAACTCTTGATCAGTTTCTTGACGCTGGTTTTGATCTCGTCCGTTTTGACGGCGCGGCGAACGGCCTTTGCATCTTTTCCGAGAGCCTTGACCCGATCCGCGAGCTTTTTTGCAAGTGCCTTGTCCGGATTGTTCGCGAATGTGGATGTTTCCTGTTCAAGAACACTTGCAGCGACGCGCATGTTGCCGAGGCGGGGAGCGACCTGGGACAGCTTCGTCATCTTGCCTTCATTTGTGATGGCGATGGTCGAGCGATAGGTGGCCAAAGCGTTGTATTCTGCAATGGCATTGTTTGTGGTTTCGGCCAGGCCTTCTGTCAAAGAACCAAGTTTGGCGATCGCCGCGTCACGGTCCTGTCTGTTTTGCGCCAAGGCCTGGAAACTGACCTCAAGGTCGGACACGATTGCGGAAAGTATCGGAGCCGCATTGTGGTCTGCCTCGGCCAGATGACGACTGTCATTGTCCAGAGCGGCGATTTCCGAGCGGACAGCACTGGCCGTTTCCTGCGTTCCGGTACGGCTGAATGCTTGAGTGTCCGTGAGCAGTTCCGGAACCCTTCCCAGCAATTCGTTGGCCGTTTTCGCTGTTGTTACGGAGTCTCGCACTTTTGACGCTGCGATCAGGCCACTTGCACCAACGCCGATGGCACAAACCAGCATGACACCGAAGCCGACCTGGAGCTGGCGCTTGATGGACCAGTCGAAGAAAAACCGCTGTTTTGCGGCGTTGTCAGCCGCAAGCTCGGGCGCGGTCGATCTTTCAAATAGTCTGGTCCAGGACGTGGGGGACGGAAACTTCATCAATTGGCTCCGGAAACTGAGTCGCTGGAGCATGTTTGCTGGAAATATTTAAAAAGAACCAAAAAACTCGGCATATTCTTTGAAATGTTCACCTATTCTGCCGTGATGTTTTGTTCATTTGATGAACTTAATATGATAACTCCAGTTTTACTTGAAGCTTTCGGAAAATTTAAGCCGGCAAACTTCCAAAGCTCTGATTTGATTCGATTGCGGTGAGAATTACAATGAGGAGATGCAATTTCATCTAAGGCCTGTCGGTATGGCCCAGTACCTTGTCCGGCCAAAGCAGGTCACGCAGGCGCTGCTTGAGAACCTTTGCCTCCGGAAATCCGCCATCGTGGGCTCTGTCCCAGATCGTCACACCGTCGCATGAAATGACGAACGTACCGCCGGTTGCCGGAACCAGTGTCACGGCACCTGTTTCCTCGGAAAAGGTGGACAGGATTTCCTGGGCCATCCAGGCTGACCGCAACAGCCAATTGCATTGGCGGCAATAGGTGATGATGATATGAGGCGCGGGGACGTCGGTCATGGCGTCAGACCTTTTGAAAGAACAACCGAATTACTCCGCTTGTGCCACATTCTGCATCCGATACGCCAGATATCCGAAGGGCTTTTCAAGTCCATCCAGTCCTGTTCGACATTTGCGGCCAGGTCTTGCGCGCAGTCCCGCAAACGGGACTGAGTAACCGCGTCTACCGGCTGGAGACGAACAAGGGGAGCTACTTTCTGCGTCTGCCCAGAGCCGAGACGGCCGGGATGGTGGATCGTCACGCTGAAGCCAGGAACATCGAGATTGCGTCCGGTCTCGGTATCGCGTTGGCGCCCCTGTTTTGCGATCCGGCAAGCGGTATTCTTGTGACCGGTGCGGTAGAGACCGTCAATCCCGAGGCTGATGATCTGCCGTCGAGATTGGGGGACGCTGTCGGACGGCTGCACGGATCAGGCAAAGTCTTTGCAGGTACGCTCGATGCAGATGCCGTTTTCAACGCGCAGAAGCTGTCCCTGGTGTCCGGTTGCCAGGAAGAACCGGATGCCGGACTGCTGGATCAAGTGATCCGGGACCTGCGATCGCTCGAAGAAGAAGCTTGTGCGCTGAAGCCGGTTCCGAGCCATGGTGACCTCTCGCCCGGAAACTGTCTTGCCAGCTCCGGAAATCTCTGGTTGATCGACTGGGAGTATTCCGCAATGGCCGTACCCGCCTGGGATCTTGCTTATGCCATCCTGGAACATGGTTTTTCAGGACCGCAGGAAGCCGCGTTTCTCAACGCTTATCGGCAGCGTGCCCCGGCACATGTCCCGAACGGGCAACAGCTGGAGATCATGAAAGCCAAGTGCGACGCAGTGTCGTCGCTCTGGGCCTACGAGCAGCTTTGTAGGGGAAGCGACAAGACGGACTTTCGTTCCTTCGCACGCACAAGGCGCGATCGGGCGCTCAAGAGGGCTC
>NZ_KI928917.1:0-15006 GCF_000521215.1 Labrenzia sp. DG1229
TCGGCACCTGCAACATCTGGGAGCAACCCGGCTACCGCATCGAGATGTCCCCCTTCGGCGGCATCAAGGACAGCGGCAATGCCGTCAAGGAAGGCGTTCTGGAAGCCATGAAGTTCTTCACAAACGTAAAGACATACTCCCTGCCCTGGCCTCGATAGACAAGGACGTTCCCCCAAACTGCGAGGCCAACAGGGCCTCGCTCCTTTTTTTGGCAAACAGAAAGTCAGCTCTGACCCTGATTGTCAGGGAATTGTCAAAACGGCCGTTCAAGAGCAGGACGTCCCGTCACAATTCGAGTTTTGCCAGTCAGCGTCGAAACAGACCAACAGCAAAGTGATGATCCTGATTCAATCGCCCTGAAGCCTCGCAACCGCGGCCCTTGCACACGCGGCATCTTCCGGACCGGCAGCTCCTGACACACCCAGGGCACCGATCAGGACGTCTTCGACACAAACAGGCAACCCGCCTTCCCAGGCGCAAAGGCGCGGCCTGTTGACCATGCCCAGCTCCAAACCCTTGCCAGACGACATGCGCTCGTTGAAATCCCTTGTCGGTTTCCCCAGTATCGCGGTGTAGGCCTTGTCTGTCGCAAACTCGAGGATGGGTGCCGGAACTCCGTCCATGCGTCCTGACGCGACCACAGCCCCCCAGGGGTCAACAGCAACGGCAGCGACCGCCCAGCCGTTATCTTCTGCGTGCGACAACGCTCCCTGAACAAGGTCGGCAGCCGTTGCATATGAAATGACCGCCTGTGTGCGTATGGTCAATGACATGACTATGGGTCCTTTCCCTTAGACAAAATGGTTCGGCAGAGACCTGAAGCAGTGTCATGCAATGTCCGGTTTCCGGCCATGACACGCTCAACAGACGGTCCGGAACCTTTCCACGATCGTGTCCAGAACTTCCCCGGGATCCCGCTGCCACCAGTCGCGGGAGGAAAACACCTCAACCTCGCACGGGCCGCAATAGCCGGCTGCTTCCACTGCTGCCCGCAAGCCTTTCAGATCGGCGACACCATCTCCCATCATCCCTCTGTCCAGGAGCATGTCGCTGGTTTCCTCAAGCCAGTCGCACAGGTGAAAACCATAGATCCGTTCGCCGCCCGCTTCCTTCAGGCTCTCGGCAATCGTGGTATCCCACCAGACGTGATAGGCATCGACCGCCACGCCAACATTCGCCGCGCCGACCCAGTTACAAACCCTCACCGCGTCGCGAACGGTCATGAGCACCGTGCGATTGCCGCCGAACATCGGATTGAGCGGTTCGAGCGCCAGCTTCACACCCATGTCCGCAGCATGGTCGCTGAGCACCGCCACGCGCTCTGCCAGGATTTTCTGGCTTTCCAGGATGCCTTTGGTCTCTGGTTCTGTCCCGCCGGTCACGATCGTCAAAACCGGCGCGCCCAGGTTCGCGGCAACATCGATCGTCTCTCGCGCTTCGTCGAGCTGCTCCGGAGCTCCTGAGCCAACGATGTAAGGTGTCCTGCACAATCCAGCGACCTGCATTCCGGCGGCACGGACACGCTCGCCGATCTCCCGGGCCTGATTGTCAAGCTCCCGCCGCCAGAAGACAATTCCCCCGAAGCCGCGCTCGGCACAGGCCTCGATGATCCTTTCCGGCGGCCACCCGGCACCGAACCCGTCAAGGTTATGGCCGAGCGTTGCCGTGTTCAGCGCAAGCGCCGATGTATCCCGGGAGAAATCCCGCATCACAGGCCGTAAAGCGTCAGAAACGCCTTCATTCTCTTCACCGCCAGATCAGGGTCGCGCAACAGACCGTTTTGCTCGGCCAACTTGAAACAATCGACGAAATAGGGCAGAGGCCGCATCGATTGTGCCCCACCCAGCATGACAAAATGTTCCTGGAACCCGTTCAACCAGGCAAGAAAAACAACACCGGTCTTGTAATATTGCGTCGGACTTCGAAAGATCAGGCGGGCAAGAGGCACGGTGGGGTCCAGCGTCGCGCGAAACCCCTCGGCATCTCCGGCGCCGAGTTGGCCGACGGCTTTTCCAACGGCAACCGCAAGAGGATCGAAAATGCCGAGAAGCGCGTGGGAAACGCCCGTGTCGTCTCCCGCAATCAGCTCCGGGTAGTTGAAGTCGTCTCCGGTATACATCTTAACACCGGCAGGCAGCTGCCGGCGCATCAGAATTTCCTTGTCCTTGTCGAGAAGCGATATCTTGATGCCATCGATCTTGGCGGTGTTTGCCTCAATCACCTCCAGGGCGATTGCCATTGCAGTTTCAAAACTGTCGCCCCCCCAATAGCCGGCCAGTTCAGGGTCGAACATTTCGCCGAGCCAATGGAGAATGACAGGCTTGTCGCAGGCCGAAAGAACATTCGAATAGACACGCAGATAGTCTTCCGGCGAGGCTGCCACACGTGCGAGCGCACGCGATGCCATTATGATCAAACGTCCTCCGACACGCTGTATCGCTTCGACTTGTTCCAGATAGGCAGCCAGAACATCGTCAAGCGTCAACGCGTCGGACAGGACAAGCTGGTCGGTGCCACAGCCGTTGAAGACAAGGGCGTCCGGAACCTCTTCCTGCGTTCGGCGGATCAGTTCAAGCGCACCGGGCCAGTCGAGCCCCATTCCGCGCTGCGCCGTATCCATCGCTTCCGCGATCCCCAGACCGAGATCGGCGAGATGGCGTCTGAAGGCCATGGTTGATTGCCAATCGACCACCCCGGCCCCGGACGGATTTGCCGCAGAAAAGGGGTCGGCAACAACATGAGCCGCCGAAAACACGATCCGTGCGGGATCCGGCCCGAGCGGAATCGCTTCGATCGGCGAGCCTTTCAGCGTGTAGTCGGCCAGTTTTCCGTTTGGGTCCGGCAGGGCAATTTTCATCAAGCGATCCTCAAAAGCGGGGAACCAGCATTCCGGCATCCGCCGATATGGCCTGTCCGGTGGTGTAAGGTAACTTGCCGGACGCCAGCGCGGCGATGATTGCTCCCATGTCCTCCGGCTGGCCGACACGCGGGAACAGCGTCAAACCCGCCTTGGCCCGGTCCTCATATTGGGAAATCACGGGTGCCGTCATATCGGTTTCGACCAATCCCGGCTGAACGTCGTAAACGGCAATGTTTTCTGCCCCCAACCGTACGGCCCAGGTTTTCGAAACCATCGCGGCGGCCGCCTTGGATGCACAGTATTCCGAGCGCGGAACGGCAACGGCAACCGCGTTTGACGAGGTCACATTGACGATCGCATGGAAAATTTCCGGATCGCGCGCCCGTGCAAGGAGCCGCGCGGCAAAGGCTTTGGTCAAGAAGAACATGGCCTTTGCATTAACCTCAAGACAGCGGTCCCAGCTCTCCTCGGAAACGTCCAGCGGGTCTCCGCGCTGCATGACGCCTACCCCGGCATTGTTGACCAGCGTGGTGAGTGGTCCGAGAGCTGCTTCGATATCGTCGAGCGCTGCCTCATGCTTGTCCAGGTCGGTAACATCGAACGGAGCTGCCACGGCGACAACGCCAATCGAACGGACTTCCCGGACGGCGTTTCGAAGTTCGTCGTCATCAAGTGGCCCATTGAGCGCAACCGCGAATCCTTCGGCTGCCAAAGCTTTCGCAGCGGCCAGTCCGATGCCTCGACTGGCCCCGGACACCAATGCCACGCGCCTGGTCATGAAATGGCTCCATGCTTGACCAGTTCACGGGCGATGATCATGCGCTGGATCTGGTTGGTACCTTCATAGATCTGCGTGATCTTTGCGTCCCGGTAAAGGCGCTCCACTTCAAAACCCCTGATGTAACCCGATCCGCCAAACACCTGGACAGCGTCGGCTGTGCGCGCGACGGCCATGTCTCCCGCAAAACACTTCGCCATGGCGCAGGCCTTTGTCGCCAGTTCGCCGCGGTCGATCTTCACCGCTGCCGAATGAACCAGCAGCCGGGCGGCCTCGACATCTTTCGCCATGTCCGCCAACAGCCATTGCACGCCCTGGAATTCGACGATCGGCTGCTTGAACTGCTTGCGTTGCTGGGCATAGTCCACAGATGCCTCCAGCCCCGCCTGACCGATGCCGACAGCAAGGGCTGCAATACCGATCCGTCCCTTGTCGAGAACACTCATCATCATGTGAAATCCGCGTCCCTCTTCTCCCAGAAGGTCATCCGCGGACAACTCAACGTCCGAAAAGTTCAACGCGCCGACCTGACTGGCGCGCTGTCCCATCTTGTGCTCCTTGGGCCCCCGTTCGACACCTTCGGCGTGAAGGTCGACGATAAAGATCGACATGCCGCGCCTGCCCGCCTCCCGGTCGGTCCGCGCAAGCACAAACCCGACATCGGCAACCGGCGCATTGTGGATCCAGATCTTGCCGCCATTGAGGATCCAGCCGTCACCGTTCCGGACCGCTTCCGTACGAATTCCCGAAACATCCGTGCCGGCTTCGGGTTCGGTAATGCAGTAGGCGACCCTGGTCTTTGCCGTCATCACACCGGCCAACCATTTTGTGCGCTGCTCCTTTGTCCCGTGCCGTACAAGCAAAGTGGAGATCAGTTCGATCAACCCGCACTGATCGGCGACGCTGGCGTATCCCCTCGAGAGTTCCTCCATCACAAGCGCATATGCCAGCGTGTCGAACCCCGGACCGCCCATGTCCTCCGGGACGCCGATTCCGAACAGGCCGAGATTACCCATTTGCTCGTAGAGCTGTGCGGGAAAGCGCTCTTCGCTATCAAGCTCTTCGGCGGCGGGCCGTATGACCTCGTTGGCGAAATCGCGCGCCATGTCGCGTACCTGAATATGCGTTTCGGTGATGTACATCTGCGTATCCATTTGTAACTATCTAGTTACTTTATCCGCACTCCGATCACATGGTCAAGTGGTTCCGATGCCAAATTCCCCTTGCAGAGTTGCCGTTTGGCGAGTTAAATAACCAATTAGTTACTTTGAAGGGACACGGTATGCAGCCTGATGCCAAAATGAAATTCGGACGTGTGGATCTGGAAGTCACCGCTTTTGGATTCGGCACCGCACCAGTTGGAAATATTTTCCGTGAGATCGACGAGGAAACGTCCGACAACATGTTCCAGACCGCATGGAAGTCCGGGATCCGGTATTATGACACCGCACCGATGTACGGCCACGGGTTATCGGAGTTGCGCACCGGGCATAGCCTGCGCTGGAAGAACAGGGATGACTATGTTCTGTCGTCCAAGGTGGGTCGTGTATTGAAACCCGCCCGCAAGCAGGACATCGACTACGCGCCCTGGACAAATGCCGGCCGCTTCAAAGTGAATTTCGACTATGGCTATGATGGCACGATGCGCAGCTTTGAAGATTCGCTTCAGCGGTTGAATCTCGAACGGATGGACATCTGTTTCATCCATGACATCGACCGGTTCACCCGCGGCGATGAACAGCCCGAAGTTTTCAAACAGGCAATGGACGGTTGCTGGAAAGCGCTTTTGGAATTGCGGGACCAGGGTGTCGTCAAGGCGATCGGGGTTGGCGTCAATGAGTGGCAGGTCTGCCACGAAGCCCTCAAGCAACGCGACTTCGACTGTTTCCTGCTCGCAGGCCGCTATACGCTTCTGGAGCAGGAATCCCTGAACGAATTTCTGCCATTGTGCGAAGAGCGCGGCGCAGCCGTCGTTGTCGGCGGAGGGTTCAATTCCGGGATCCTTGCAACAGGTGCCATCGAGGGAGCAAAATACAACTACGCCCCCGCACCTGCCGACATCATGGGCAAGGTCTCCAGGATCGAAACAGTCTGCGCCGAGTTTGGTGTACCGCTTCCGGCCGCTGCGCTGCAGTTTGTGGTCGCGCACCCGGCGATACCCAGTTTCATTGCCGGAACGCGCACCGTCGAACAGTTGCAAAAAAATCTCGACTGGTTCAGCCACCCGATACCAGTGGAGTTCTGGTCGGAACTGAAAGCAAAAGGTCTTTTGCGCGAAGACGCGCCGACCCCGTGAGCGATCTACAGCTGGCCCCCGGACGCTACGGCTTTGACGAAGTGGACACTGGCGACAGAATTCATACGCCGAGGCGCCGGGTAACGGCTTCGGACATTGATGCCTTTGCATCGCAGTTCGGAGACCGCTTCGAAATCCACATGGATGACGTCGCTGCCCGAAGTCACGGATTTCCGGGCAGGGTCGCACATGGTCTCCTCGTGCTGTCGCTTATAGACGGATTGAAAAACCAGTCAGACGCCCAGTTCAGGGCAATCGCATCCCTGGGATGGGATTGGTCCTTCCGCCGCCCTGTCTTTGTAGGCGACGAGCTTGGCGCAGTGATTGAAATAATGGAAAAGCGGAAGGTAACGAAGCCCGATCGCGGTATTCTTGCACTCGCTTTTTCCGTCGCGAACCAGCGTGGCGAGATCGTACAGGACGGCTCGAACAAGCTCCTGGTCTACCGATAGCGGTAGAGGCCCCGATTTGCTGCCGACGTGTCCGGGTCTGGGCTGCCCGCAAGTGCTACTCACACCTTGTAGTCACACACGAAAACACCATCGGCTCCCCCCTCAAGCTCAGAGACGATCCGGCCACCGATTGCCTGGTGCACTTCGTCCTGGAGATAGGCATCACGAACGTTTTCATCCTTGAAGTCGAACCAGAAAACATCCCGGAACCCCCGGACCAGCGGATCTTCCACACTGATGTTGGGGCGAACCTGAAAATCGGCGATCCCGACAATACGATCCGTGAGGGATGCAAGTTCGCTCATCAGATTGTTCTTGACGTCGGCAGGTGTGCCTGCCCGAAAGTGCAAGGCCACGAAATGGCGGATCATTGCCCATCCCCTTTTCCAAATTCAGGTGTTCGTTTGTCGCGAAAAGCTGCAAGCCCTTCTCTCAGCTCCGGAGATTGCGCAGCCACGGTGCCGGCAAGCGCGTCGATGACGCGTTCACGCTCTTCGCCTTCAGCGGCATTGATCATCATCTTGACAAGCTCTGTAGCCCTTGGGCCGCGTCGCAGAACAACAGCTGCAGTTTCGCGCGCCGCCTGCAGTCCCAATCCCGTCTCAACCACTTTGTCCACGAGTCCGATCGCCAGTGCCTGTTCGGCACTGTAGGTCTCGCCGAAGACAGCCATCCGTCGGATAACTTGCGCACCGAACCGGCGCGCAGCCCGCTGCGTGCCCGACCAACCGGGAATGATACCGAGACCAGTCTCCGGTTGTCCGATCTGTATTTGGGTTTCAGCAACGCGATAGTCTGCACACGCGGCAAGCTCCAGGCCTCCACCGAGAGCATGACCGTCCAGGACGGCAATCACCGGCTGCCGCAGCCGGGCAATCGCATCAAAAACCGTGTGCCCGTCGCGCACCCAGTGTCTGCCGAAACCAACAGCGTCTTGCGTTGACCAGGCGTCGATGTCACCACCGGCCGAGAAGGCCTTGCCCTCACCGGACAGGATAACGACGCGAATGTCCTCGCGGTGTTCGACCTCTCTGCAGCACGACGAAAGTTCTTCGACCATGGCAGTGTCCATCGCGTTCAGTTTTTCCGGACGGGACAGGCGCAAATATCCGATCGCGCCCTCCACGGACACGGTAATCTGGCTCATGGCGTCAGCCCGAACGGTTCGGGTCTGAACAGTGCCGCGTTCATTTCCCGCAAGTCATCTGCCACCCGCAGAGGAGTTGACGCCTGCTCGAGAATGTCCCGGTGCAGATCCATTCCTGGAGCAATCTCGGTCACCATGAGGCCATGCTCCGTCAGCTTCATCACGCATCGCTCGGTCACATAGGTGGCCTCCTGCCCCTGCATCAACGCGCGCTTTCCGGAGAACGACACCTGATCGACCGCAGGAACGATTTTTGAAGTGTGTCCCTCCTGGTCAATCACCAAACGGCCGTCATCGAGATGCATTTTCGCACCCGCGTTGTACGTGCCGGAAAACACGATCCGCCGGGCCCGCGCGGTAATATCGACAAATCCTCCCGCGCCCGCGGTTCTGTGTGGCGTTGCCTTTAGCCTGGAAACATTGACCGAACCGTCGGCACCTATTTCAAGGAAGGACAAAAGCGATGCATCAAACCCTCCTGCCTGGAAGTAGGCAAACTGGTGGGGGGAAGCAACGAAGGCCTCTGCATTCGCCGCGCAGCCGAACTTGAAATCGAGAAGTGGAATACCGCCGACAGCGCCCTGTTCGATGACCCAGGTCACGTCGCCATGACGTCCCTCTTCCAGGTAGACCCGCGGTACATTGGCGGAAACACCGAACCCGATATTGACCGACCAACCTTTCTTCAGCTCTTGCGAAACACGGCGTGCAATCACTTTCTGCACGCCGAATTCCATCAGCTGAAAACTGTCGAGCGGCCTGATCAGCTCACCGGATATGGCAGGATCATAAGGTGTGGCGGTTGTCTGCAGCATCTCCGGGGCTTCGACGACAACGTCAACAAGTATTCCCGGGACATGGACGTCGTGAGGTCTGATCGAGCCGTTCTGACCGACCTTGCGCACCTGCGCGATGACGGTACCACCGCAATTATGCGCTGCCAGTGCCATTTCCATCGCACCGAGATAGGCCCCTTCCGATTCAAAACTCAGGTTGCCTCTCTGGTCGCCCGTGGTCGCCCGTATAATCGCGATGTCAGGCTTTATCGCCGGGAAATACAGCCAGTCTTCGCCTTCAAACTCCATGTGCCGCACCAGCGGTTCGCCAGCCGCCGCCGGGTTCATGGCACCGCCTTCCAGGTCTGGATCCACAAAGGTCTCCATACCGACTTTCGTCAGGACACCTGGCCGGTGTCCGGCGCCTTCGCGCAACATGTCAAAAATAGATACCGGAGGGAAGATTGTAGGCTTTGACCTGGTTTCTGATGATCATTTGCCAGATTAGCGGCGGCTCCGCCTTTGACGGACCCGATGGATAGCTGCCTCCGATGATCTTCGTGAGACAACCGGATTTTGCGATGTGATCAACGCCCTTTGTTCCGAATAAGTCTCCCGCGGCGATCGGGTGAATCGTCGTCAGATTTCGGGGAGCACCTGCCACATCGAACCGCTCGCCGAGCGCTTCCAGCACCGCGTCCGGACAGCAAAGACCGCTTGAGGAATTTACTGCAACGACGGCGTTGTCGGGGATAAGCGCGACAGCTTCAGCCGCGGTCTTTTGTTTGGTCACAGCGTCCTCCGTGATCCGGATACTCATCAGAAGTAACTAGTTAGTTATTAAACTATGCCAATCCGTGAGCATTGAATCAACCCCGGATTTCCGTTAAAAATCAAACGGTCGACAATTTACCCTTCCTCTTAAGTAACTAATGAGTTACAAAATAAGTAACCGAAAAGTTACAAACCCTCAAGTGCAAGGAAGGCTGCGATGAATGTATCATTCCAGAAAACCAACCAGCGTGCATTTGGCACATATCCGCTGACGGGAGACGAAGCGAAAAACGCTATAATGGCTGCGGCGGAGGCTGGTTATCGTGCATTCGATACGGCCCAGATGTACGGCAATGAAAAAGAAACCGGAGAAGCGCTCAAGGCAACAGGTTTGAAACGCGGGGATCTGTGCCTCACGACAAAGGTACATCCCGACAATTTTGGTGAGGATGCTTTCCTGGCCTCGGTGGAAAAAAGCCTTCGGGATCTGCAAACGGACTACGTCGACATCCTGTTGCTGCATTGGCCGCCGGTTGGCGGCGAGATCACCCCGTCTCTTGAGCTATTGCAGTTGGCCCGTGACAGAAACCTGACGAAGAATATCGGCGTTTCGAACTATACCGTGCAGATGATGAAGGACGCGGTTGCGATCGTCGACGCACCGATTGTCACCAACCAGGTGGAATTTCATCCGCTGTTGAATCAGGACAAGCTCCTCTCGGGTGCGAACGAAATCGGCATTCCGCTATCCTCCTACTCTTCGGTTGCACGCGGCGAAGTTTTCAAACAGCCCCTGTTTGCGGACATCGGCAAGGCTTACGGCAAGAACGCCGGCCAGGTTGTTCTGCGCTGGATCCTGCAAAAGGGTGTCAGCATAAACACGATGTCGACAAAGTCGGAAAACATCCGCTCCAACTTCGACATCATGGATTTCACATTGTCTTCGGTCGACATGGCGCGCATCGATGAGTTGACACACCGGAACTACCGGATCGTCACCAGGGATCTCGTTCCATGGGCCCCCGAATGGGATTGATCGGGTGCGGTTACAGACAGGAAAAAAAGAGGGCGATCACCTGATCGCCCTTTTCAGTTGGGGAAGCCCGTTCAGTGATTGCCCCGAATGAGGTCGCTCGCCTTTTCGGCAATCATGATGGTCGGCGCATTGGTATTCGAGCCGATGACACTGGGCATCACTGAACTGTCACATATCCGTATTCCCTCCAGTCCGCGCACACGCAGCGACGGATCGACCACCGCCATCTCGTCCACGCCCATTTTGCAGGTGCAGGTCGGGTGATAGGACGTTCGCCCGTACTGACGCGCATATGCCTCGAGGTCTGACCGGGACTTGACGGTGTCATCGGGAAAGCGGGTCGACTTGATGTATTTCTGCAGGGAGGGTTGCTCGAAAATTTCCCGGCTGATCTTCACACCTTCGATGCCCGTTTTCAGATCATCCGGCTCAGCCAGGAAATTCGGATCAACGATCGGAAGGTCGTCGGGGTCGGCTGATCTCAATCGAACCGTGCCCCGGCTCTTCGGGCGAAGCGCGTAGGAATTCAACGTGATCCCCGAGGCCCCCTTGCGCACGCTCGGCACGCCTGCCTCGGCGCCCGCACCTGCCAGGAAGTGGAATTGCAGATCGGGAACCGGTTGACCGGCGTCGGCGTACCAAAACGCACCTCCCTCGACGACATTGGACGTGATCGGCCCGGACCTGAAAAGCACATACTCGATCCCCGCCCAAGCGGCCCAGTGCAACTTGTTGAATTTGTCGAGACTATCGTGTCCCTTGAGTTCGGCCACGATGTCGATCCCGAAATGATCGTGCAGGTTCTCCCCCACGCCCGGCAGGTCATGAATGACATCGATGCCGTGCTCCCTGAGATGCGCTGCCGGTCCGATGCCCGAGAGCATCATGATTTTCGGAGTGCCTATTGCCCCCGACGTGACGATGACTTCACTCTCGGCATTTGCCTTGTGCTTCACATCATCTTTGACGTACTCGACACCGGTTGCCCGATTGCCCTGGAACGTGATTTTCCGGACAAGACAGCCGGTTTCAACCGTCAGGTTTTTCCGTTTCAGCACCGGCTTCAGATAGCCAACCGCGGCCGAACAACGTCTGTAGTTTTTCGTGGTCGTCTGGTAAACACCGCAACCGGCCTGCGTCTCGCCATTGAAATCGTGGCTGAAAGGAATTCCACGCTCCTGGCAGGCCTGCACAAAAGCCCTTGTCATGACTTGCGGATCGGGAATGTTGGAGACACCAAGCGGGCCATCCGTTCCATGCCAGTCGCCGGAAAGCACGGTATTGCCCTCCGAGCGCAGGAAATACTGCTGGATTTCCTTGAAGGACCAGCCCTTGCACCCTTCCTCATGCGCCCAGCGGTCATAATCCACAGGGTTTCCGCGGGTGAAGACTTCCGCGTTGATTGAACTGCCACCGCCTATGACACGCGCCTGGGCATATGGAATTTCACGGTTGTTGGCGTGCTTTTGCGGTGCCGTGACGAGGCCCCACGTATGCGGACCGGTCGTCATCTTGGCGAAGCCGACCGGCATGTGGATCAAGGGATGGGAATCCCTGCCACCGGCTTCCAGCAGCAGCACGCGCGCATCGGCATTCTCGCTCAGCCGACTGGCCAGAACGCAACCGGCTGACCCGCCGCCCACAATGACAAAATCATAGCCGCTCTCAGTCATCACGCCACCCACGGTGTCCGTTTTCCGATCTCAATGTGCACGGATTTGACCTGGGTGTATTCTTCAACCCCGTAAATGCCGGCCTCGCGGCCCCACCCGGACTGCTTGAAACCACCAATCGGGAGTTCCGGCCCGCCGGAAAGGGTAGTGTTGACCCAGAAGCGCCCGGCCTGCACACGGCGCGTGACGACAAGAGCCTTGTCGATATTCTTGGTCCAGACACTGGCGGCCAGGCCGTATTCGGTGTCATTTGCAATGGCCACAGCCTCTTCGAGCGTATCGAATGGCATGACAGTCAATACGGGACCGAAAATCTCTTCGCGTGCAATCGTCATCTCACTGGTGACGTTTCCAAATAGCGTCGGAGCGATATATTGCCCATGGCCGAAATCAAGCTGCTCGCCCCCATGGATCAGCGTCGCGCCCTCGGCACGGCCTTTCTCGATATATCCCATGATCGTCGTGTTCTGGGCATCGGTCGTGATCGCCCCGACCTGGGTCCTTTCGTCCAGAGGATCACCAACGCGCACTTTCCTGAACTTTTCCGCGACCATGGACGCAAATTTCTCGGCGACGGGTCGCTCAACGATCAGTCTGGAACCTGAAACGCAACATTGACCTGTATTGAATCCTATTCCAAAGGCAACACCATCCGCGGCGTCTTCCAGATCCGCATCCGCGAATACGATCTGCGGGTTCTTGCCGCCCAGTTCGAGCCCCAGCTTCTTGAAATTCGATTTTCCCGACGCTTCAACGACACGGCGGCCGACCGCCGTCGAGCCGGTAAAGGACAGCATGTCAACCTGATCATGTTCGATCAGTCCCTGCCCTATTGTGCTGCCGGAACCGGTCACGACATTCAACACGCCTGCCGGCAATCCCGCATCATGCAAGATCTCCGCGAGGATCAGGGTTGTTGCCGAAGTCACTTCCGAGGGTTTGGCAACGATCGTGCATCCGGCCGCAAGAATATACGGAACGCGCTCGCACAGGATCAGAAATGGAAAGTTCCACGGCGTGATGACACCAACGACACCGACAGGTTCGCGTGTTACGACGCCGAACATGCCGTCCCCGAGATTGTTGAAACTGTCGCCGTGAAGAGACCGTGCCAGGCCGCTTGCATATTCGAACATGCCGACACAGCCCCCGACTTCGGCTCGGGCTTGTGTGATCGGCTTGCCGTTTTCCAAAGTCTCCCAGTAGGCGATTTCTTCCGCTCGCGTCCGGACACCTTCAGCAGTCTTCAAAAGCACAGCGGCGCGGTCGGCGCCTGAAAGACCCGACCAGCGCCGGTCGTCAAAGGCCGTTCGGGCAGCATCAACGGCTGCATCCAGATCGGCACCCGTGCATTTCGGAATCCGGGTAACGGGAACGCCGTGCCCGGGCGAAAACCTCTCGAACACCTCACGATTTTCTATCGGCGACCAGGAACCGTCTATGAAAAACCCGAATTCCCTGGGCTGTTCTGGAAGGCTTAGTACGATGCTTGACTCACTCATTTTCTTTCCCCAACGAAGAAACTTCAGAAACCGGGTTTGAAGCGAATTGGATTCAAGAGGTTGCGTCGAGGCTGGTACGCCATTCATTCCAACCACTTTCAACCGAAGAAGGTGCGGCATGCCATTCGGGCATCGGCAATCCAGTGGCGGGATCCCTTGAGGGAATGGGGAGCATCATTATTCGTTTGCAGGCTCTTTTGTAGTCCTCGTCAGATAAAAAGGCCTCCTGAATATCGTCCCAGTCGCGACCATCCGGGTAGCCTCCGCACATGTGGACATTGTCCGACCTGGAGATCATTTCGTGACTGACCCCGGCGGGCATTAGAATGACATCGCCCGACTCGATCTTCACTTTTGTCCATCCCCCTTCTCCGACAGACAGGCTGAACTCAATCCAGCCTTGTGCGCAGCCCAGGCACTCATGTGTTGTCGAGTGAAAATGTGCGTACTCGTAGATCCCCGGGTAGTCCCAGTTGTTCGACCATCCGTTTGATACAAATAGCCGTTTGATCGCATCGGCACCGCCGCCCGGGACAACATTGCGATGCACAAGAAGTGGAAACCGGCTGTTGGGAATCCGGCCCTGCGGTCTGGACATGTAGGCTTCGCGAGTCATTTCAACTTGCCCTCTTCACATCACGATTTGCGTTTTCAAGTCTTCCGGTCGGTCGACCAGACTGTCGAAGGCCGACTGGATGTCGGCAAGCGGAAACGTCGCGCTGGTAAACGCCTCGGTCCTGATACGGCCGTGGGTCAGAAGCGCCAGGCTGTCATGCATGTCCTGCCCCATACCGGCGACGGAGCCCTTGATCGAGTTTTCTTCAAGGATCGTCTGCAATATGTCGACCGGTAACGCCTCGCCGGCTCCGGTCAGTCCGAATGCTGCTATGTGGCCGCCCTTGCGAATGAGCTGCATGGCGGTCTGGTAGAGCGAAGGGTGACCGACACTCTCAATCACGATATCCGCGCCACGCCCTTCCGTGGCACGCATCACGGTTGCTTCGAGTTCGGCTGGATCAGTGACACCGTAGTCGGCACCCGCTTCCAGTGCCAGGCGAACACGGTCTCTTGAAATGTCGGAGACGATTATCGGTGCTGCGCCGATCGTGCGCAAAAGCTGGACATGAAGATTGCCGATTGGCCCTGCCCCGATCACCACAACCGATTGCCCGAAGGTGATCCGGGCTTTCCGGGCGGCACGGACAACGCAGGCGAGCGGTTCTGTTAGCACCAGAACGGCTTGTGGCACCTTGTTGGGAGCAGCAATCACCAGCCGTGCCGGAACCGCAATGAATTCGGCGAAGGCACCGTTGATGGAGATACCCATCTGTTGCATGTCCGGACAGTTCAGGATTTCGTTGCGCCGGCACCAGTAGCAAAGTCCGCAGCCGATATTCATATCGACCACTACCGATTGTCCGACCTTTGTGCCCGCAACATTTTTTCCGGTTTCGACGACCGTCCCGGTGAATTCGTGACCCGGGATCAGCGGCAGCTTGTCGGCCGCGTAGTGACCGTTGAAAATATGCATGTCCGTACCGCAGATGCCGGTTCGGGCAATCTTGACCAGCACCTGATCGTCACCGACCGACGGCATCGGCACGTTGCGCAACTCAAACCTGCCGGGCTTGACAAGAAATGCCGCCAGCATCGTCATTTGACAACGCCTCTGAGTTTCGACCGGTCGATCGTCAGTGCGATGGCGGCGATCA
>NZ_KI928917.1:15459-104677 GCF_000521215.1 Labrenzia sp. DG1229
TGCGTGTCTCAGAGATGCCGGTTCGGGCAATCTTGACCAGCACCTGATCGTCACCGACCGACGGCATCGGCACGTTGCGCAACTCAAACCTGCCGGGCTTGACAAGAAATGCCGCCAGCATCGTCATTTGACAACGCCTCTGAGTTTCGACCGGTCGATCGTCAGTGCGATGGCGGCGATCAGCACGATCCCGAACACCATCTGCTGCTGGGTCGCGTCGATTTCCAGGTAGACCATGGCGGCCCGGATCACCATGACGATAAGTGTTCCGATCGCGGTGTTCAGCACACCGCCGACACCGCCGGTTAACGGCGTGCCACCAACCAGTACGGCCACAATGGCAAGCAGCAGGAAGCCGTTCGCCAGGTTGGCATCGCCTCCGGAAAGTTTCACGGAAAAAATCAGTCCGGCGACGGCGGCAAAGACGCCGGAAATGGCAAAGGCAAGAATCTTCACTCGGTCGACATTGAGGCCCGAAGCAACTGCTGCAGGTTCTCCGGAACCAACCGCTTTCAAGGACCTTCCAAATGTGGTCCGTGTCTGCAGGAACCACGCCAGCGCCAACAGAACAATTGCGATTGCCAGTTCGTGCGGGACGCCCGCCGTGTTGCCGAACATCCAGCCGAAGCTGGAATTCCGCAGCTCGGCATCCATGTAGAGTGCGCGCTGACCGGAAAAATACTTCGCCGCAGAAAGCGCGACGAAGCCCATGGCGAGCGTGGAGACAAAGCTCGGCACAAAAAGACGCGTCGTCACGAATCCCGAGATCGCGCCAACTATGAACCCCACCGCTACAGCAACAATCGCAACTCCGACACCGAACTTGGCAAGATAGACCGTGGCGATCACCGTCACCAGATTGGCAAGCTGCTGAACCGAGAGGTCGATCCCGCCGATATAGATGGCGAAAGTCATGCCCAGCGCCATGATGAACAGCGGCACCACATCGGTGACCAGGGACAACAGACCTGCGGGGTCGAAGAAGCTGGGATTGGCAATACCGACCAGCAGGACCAGCACGAGAAGCGTGATCCAGGGAAGATGCGGCTTGATACGTTCGAACGACATTTTCGGCCTCAGATCATGTGGTGAACAAGGTCATAGAGCGACGGCTTCGCGCCGGGTGCGCAATCAAAGCGTTTCTGAAACCGGCCATCCTTCAGGACAAGAATTGTGTGACTGAGTCCGATTGCCTCTTCCAGCGTATCGGCCACCAGAACGATGCCAACACCTGTATCCGACATCTCGCGTATCATTTCGTAGACGTCTTCCTTGGCACCGATGTCGAGCCCGCGCGTCGGATGGTCCAGAAGCATGATCTCTGCACCGCCCGACCGCCATTTCGCCAAGACCACTTTCTGCTGGTTACCGCCGGACAGGCCACCGCAGTCCTTGTAGACATCGGGCGTCTTGATACCGAGGCGCTCGATCCAGTTGCGGGCAAGTGTCTTTTCTTCGCTCACACGCAGAACACCCGCGTTCGCGTATTTGTTCATCTGGCTCAACGTCATGTTTTCATAGACGTTCATGCCGGCAACGATGCCTTCGACCTTTCGTTCCCGCGGGATGTAGCCTATTCCCGCATCGACACCACCCCGCGCAGAGAAACGGGTCACCTTTTGGTTCCTGATCCCGACAGAACCGCTGGTCGGCGTTTCGAGACCGAATATCGTGCGCAAGATCGCCTCGCGTCCCGACCCCTCCGTGCCGACAAGGCAAAGCACTTCTCCTGCATGCAACGCGAAGGAAACGTCCTCAAAACGCTTGCCGCAGCTCACGCCGTCGAATGTCAGCAACACTTTGCCGGCGTCGAAAGGCCGCTGTTTCTGTTCGCGGTAATATTCCTTGTCGACTTCCCGCCCGACCATCTTGTGCTGAATGGCATCCACCTCGGCCTCATCGTGCGACACAACATCGACAACTGCACCGTCCTTCATCACGTAGATACGGTCCGAGAGCCGCAGGACTTCGTCCATGCGGTGGCTGACGAAAATAAAGCTCGCCCGTTGCTTGAGATCCTTCACGAGGTTGAACAGCAGCTCGACTTCCTCCTTGGCAAGAACCGAGGTCGGTTCGTCAAGCAGGATCACAAGATCCCCGTCAATCCGTTCTTCCAGCGTCAGAACCTTGGCAAGTTCCACCAGCTGGCGTTGTGCGAAACTGAGTTCGGAGGTCGTCATGCCCGGATCAATATCCAGCTTGACCTTTGCAAGCTGGTTTCGGGCCGCCTCGGACATCGCCTTCCAGTTGATGACGCCGAATTTCACGAACTGCTGCTCGTAGCCCAGGAAGATGTTTTCCATCACCGTCAGGTTCAGGATCAGCGACTGTTCCTGGAACACCATGCCGATACCGTGTTCCATCGCCTGACGGGGATTTTGAAAACGAACCGTGGTGCCGTCGAGTGCGATGTTGCCGCCGTCCGGCTGGTAGGCTCCGTAGATCACCTTCATCAGGGTGGATTTGCCGGCACCGTTTTCACCGACCAATCCGACGATCTCGCCGCGTTTCACCTTGAAATCGACACCCTTCAGCGCGTGAACACCGGGAAAGTGCTTGTCGACTTGTCGAAGCTCATACATGCACCGCCCCCTTACTTCACGAAGCTGACCGACTTGCGGTCGGTGGAAAGAACCACGGCGATGATCACCAGAAGACCAAGAACACCGTCTTGCGCGTAACTTGGAAGTCCGATCACAACCATTCCGTTGTTGATGACATTCACGATCAGAACACCGACAAGAGTGTTCCAGACCCCGCCGATACCGCCCCAGAGTGCGGTTCCACCAACCACGACAGCGGTGATCGAAATGAACATGAAATTGTTGCCGGTCGCTGTCTCCGCGATCCCGATCCGCCCGACCGCCAGCAGCGCCCCCATGGCAAAGAACACACCTGCCAGAGTGAACCCCATCAGGCGCACGCGGGTGACATTCAGACCGCTCGCATGCGCCAGTTCCTCACCCCCGCCGACCGCGTAGAAATTGCGACCGAGGGTCGTCCTCGACTGGATGAACCAGGCAAGCAGCGTCATTGCCAGTGCGACATAGACCATGATGGGGAAATTGAACCAGCGCACGGTCAGCAGCGAACGAAAGATCTCGTCCTCGACCCGGATGCGGTCGCCGCCCGTCAAGAGCAAAGCAAATCCGGTCCCGACAAACCCCATGGCAAGCGAAGCCATGAAACTCGGAATCTTGAGCCGGACATGAACCAGACCGTTGATGAATCCGAGGACAGCCCCGACCAGCAACGCAAGCGGGATCGCAAGCCACGCCCAGCTTGCCAGCGTCCCACCCCAGGAAATGAAGGCAAACGCAAAAATCACGGCACACACCGAAACCGTGCCTTCCATCGAAAGATCGATCGATCCCATGAGGATGATGAAGGTGACACCGATGGCGACCATCAATGCCGGGGTCGACGCGATCAGGATGCGCGCTGCATTCCGGATTGAAAAGAAACGGCTGTCGACCAGAAACAAGTGTTGCTTGCCTTCCTGCAGGTCTTCGAGCCATTCGAAGAAAGGAAAGACGAGCGTCAGGAAAACCAGGACCAGAAGGGGAGCCCATTTGATGATCCTGTCTCTGGTCAGAAAGCTCGCCCTCGGTGCTGTCTGGGCGACAACTTCCGTCATGATCCTCGCCTCCTAGCGGGTCGTCGGCGCCGGAACCGGCGCATTGCGATGTCAAAATGGAAAAGAGAAATGATCGCCTGCCCGGTTTCACGGGCGATGCGTCGCTCCTCCACAAACAATCTCGATAAACTGCGAGGGTGGCCGCCTCCCGGGCGGCCACTGCAAATGATCATTTGTACTGGATCTGGCCGTTGGCAGGCCCCCAGAAATCCGTCCAGTCATATGTCGGGACATTTTCGATATAGTTTGCCTTGAACGCAGCGGCATCATCCGGGGTGACCATGATGGTCGGCCCGTAGAATTCACGATGTTCCTTGGGTTCTTCGGAAGGCTTGAAAGTGCCGATTGCGGCATGATAGGCGAGCGCTGCGGTGATGCCACCGCCCCAGTGCGGATTGGTGAAGACCGTAGCAAGTATCCGGCCCTCGCGTACCAGGTCCACCGCCTGCGGGTTGCCGTCATAGGTTACGATCGGGATATCCATTCCTTCGGCGCGCAATGCTTCCAGAACCCCATATCCGATCGTGTCATTTGCACAATGCACACCCTTGATCTCGTCTCCATAGCGCGTGATGAAAGACGACATGATCTGGTTTGCCTTCTGCGTGTCCCAATCGGCAGGTTGGGCGTCCAGAAGTTCGGCATCGGGGTAGTCGAGAAGCGCAGTCTTCAAGCCTGCCAGGCGTTCTATTGCCGGATTGTTTGAGGCAATACCGCCCAGATGGACAACACCGCCCTTGCCGCCGATGGCATCCAGAAGAATGCGCGCGGTCTGTTCCGCCGGTCCCTCGTCGGACCAGCTCATGTGACTTACATAATTGTCTCCGAAATCCCACGGGTGCAGATCGTCGGTCTTGTTCCACAAGGTGGAGACATAGGCGCCGGCCTCTACACAGGATTCGACGACCGGACGCGCGTTTGGAGCGTCGTTGGTATCAATTGCAAGAGCCAGTTCGCCGTTGGTTTTGGCAAGGAGTGCCTTCACATCGGCAAGCGATTTTTCTGAAGACCCTTCGTTGATCAGATGGGTCAGGTCTCCCTTGGACTTGCCGAGACTTTCCACAAATGCCTCGCCGCCGGACACGATCTCGTTCCAGTATGGATTTGTGCGGTTTCGATAAGACCACGCGATTGTCGGATCCGAATAGGTTGCCGCCTGCACAGGTGACGGACCAAACATGCGTGTCGCAGCTGCGCCTGAAATTCCGAAGGCCGAGGCCAACAGAAAATTCCGACGCGAAACCGTTTCCTGCTCGATGAACTTCTTGATGAATGACATGTGGCTCCTCCCGTTTTTGGGCCTGCCTCGCCTTGAGACAATAGGCCCGCCTCGCTGCACACCAGTCGCGGAGGCCGCTTTCACAATGTGGGCAGCAACTACACCTTGATAGGTAACGCACTAGTTAGTTACTTACAATTTAACTTTCCTGTCAAGTGGGTTATAAGAGCCCATGCGGTATTGGTGGTTCGCTTGGCGCGAAACCTGTGCCAAGTTCAGGGTCAGGCGAAAGCGGGGGTGAAACGTGATGAAGGCAACAACGCGCAAAATTCGGGACGCGGATGCAACCAAGGCTCGCATTCTCGCGGCGGCGAAATCCGAGTTCGCGCGGGTAGGTCTGGGAGGCGCCCGGGTCGATGAAATCGCGGAAAGAGCGCAAGCCAACAAACGCATGATCTATCACTACTTCGGCGGCAAGGAAGATCTCTTCAAGGTTGTGCTGGAAGAAGCCTATCTGGACATCAGAAACGCAGAGCAAGCCCTTGCACTTGATCACCTTTCCCCCCGCGAAGCGCTTGAAACACTCGTCCGCTTCACATGGCAGTACTACCTCGACAACCCTGAGTTCATCACACTTGTCAACAGTGCAAACCTGCACCGCGGGCGCCACCTGGAAGGGTCGGAACGCCTTCGCGTCGCCAGTCGCAGGTTTGTCGAAATGGTGCGGGATATTCTGGAGCGCGGTGCCGGGGAAGGTACTTTTCGCACCGGCGTAGACCCCGTTCAGTTGAACATCACGATCGCCGCCATCGGGTACTACTACCTTACGAACAGGTTCACCGGCGCGGTCATGTTTGAGCGTGATTACATGTCTGAAGACGCTCTCGAGCAGCGGCTCACCTTCAACATAGACACCGTCATGCGACTCGTTCTGGCTTAGAAATTTTCCACGTCAGGCCGCCTGGTCCGTGATCCCGGTGGCCTTTCGCTGGCGTGACCGCGGAGAACTTAAAAGAGCGCTTCGTGAATCTCGCTCCATGCCTCCCTGGAGCGCGCCAGTAGCAATCGGCCTTCGGTCATGTCCGGACGGTAAGGGGTCATCTTGTCCACCATTGCCGCGAAACCACCTGCTTCCCGGTAGATCAATTCACCGGCCGCATGATCCCAGGGTTTGAGCGGACCGGACATCGAAAAATCAAGGCTTCCTTCAGCGAGGATCCGGTACTCGTGGCAAGCACATCTGTAGGACAACACCCTTTCAAAGGCCACGAACCGGGTCGCGATCCTTTGCCGTTCCTCAGGCGAATAAAGACAATGCGGAACGGCTCCAATCATGTCGCCAAGTCCGTTCTTTTCGGGCTTTGAAAGATGTAGCTGCTTGCGCGAACCGTCGCGGGAAATGTGAAATGCGCCCTGTCCTTTGCGAGCTGTCGTGGCATCATCCATCACAGGATCATAGAGCGCACCGAACACCGTTTCCGACCGGTGAACGATTGCCAGGATGACGCCGAACAGCGGCAATCCCTTTGCGAAGTTCCAGGTGCCGTCGATCGGGTCGATAATGACACTGAGCTCTGAGTCTCCGATTCGGTTCAGAACATTCGGGTTTTCCGAAACAGCCTCTTCACCCACGATTTCAGCGTCGGGCAGAATTTTCGCAATGCCGGCACTGATCATCTTCTCCGCGCCTTGATCCGCAATCGTAACCAGATCGCTTGCAGACGTTTTGCTCGCAATGTCATCCTGTCCGAGAGCTCGGTACCGAGGGAGAATTTCAGCTCTTGCAGTGGCGCGCAGAAGGCCCAGCAATTCCGTTTCAGTCATTTCCGAGATCATTTCACATCCATTTCGGGTTTTTTGCTGTGTGGACGATTTGACCCGGAACGGTTGCTCAGGGCCCGGGTTGTCTGGATGGCTCCAGGTTTACCGGTATTTTGGACGTCGGCTAAAGCACAAAGATGCGCGACCGGGACCGGACCTTGCCTCGACAGTCTTGAATTCCAGCCTGCTGCACCTGCTCGAAGACTTGGACCGATAGCATGATCCCCGCGCTGTTCCTTTATGTTGGTGGCACAACATTTCCTGGAGCCGTCGCAGAATTTCAAGTCGCTTTGTGGAGACGATACAACGCGCCTCCGAGGCGCCGCGCGGACTGCCCGATCAAATGACCCAATGGTCAAGGCATTGGCTCCAGGACACCATTCTTTTACTTCGTGGCGCTGACAATCGGGAACCGCGCCGTCAGCCCATGGCTCTATTATCCAGTCGTCTGAGTTTCGATCCGGTTTTCTGTCTCTGCGTCGAAAAGGTGAACCGCCCTGGGTGGTATCGTCAGTTCGATGGAACCGCCTGCAACTGCGCCATTGTCCCTGGCCATTGTCGCAACCAGGTTTGCTGTCTCGCTCAGGTCCACATGGATATTCACGTCTGCACCGGTCTTTTCAACCAGTTTGACCGTTCCTTTTATTTCGCCGCTCTTTGTTGTCACAAGATCCGACGGCCTCAAGCCGCAGATCACTTTCTGACCCTGTTCCGCCTTCAGCCCGGTGTCCAGCGGCAGATTGATATGGGGACCGACAAAGTGCGGATTCCCGTCCTCCGTCGTGATATCGCCCTCGACGAAATTCATTGACGGCGATCCGATGAAATCTGCGGCAAATCGGGTCGCGGGCCGATCGTACAGATCGTCGGGCGTTCCGACCTGCTCAATCCGGCCGCCTTTCATCAACACGATCTTGTCGGCCATTGTCATGGCCTCGATCTGATCGTGCGTCACATAGACCGTCGTTGCCTTGAGCCGCTCGTGGAGTTGCCGGATTTCAACGCGCATATGTGCCCTGAGCTTCGCATCGAGGTTCGACAGGGGCTCATCGAACAGAAACACCTTTGCATCGCGCACCATGGCACGGCCCATGGCCACCCTCTGACGCTGACCACCGGACAATTCACGCGGGTACCGGTCCAGATAGTCCGTCAGGTTCAGGACTGCTGCCGCCTCGTTGACTTTCCTCTTGATCTCTTCCTTGCTCAGACGCTTGACTTCCAGGCTGAACGCAATGTTGTCGAAAACCTTCATGGTCGGATAGAGCGCGTAGTTCTGAAACACCATTGCAATGTCACGATCGCGAGGATGCACCTCGTTCATCACCTTGCCGTCAATGGTCAATTCACCGCCGGTGATGTTTTCCAACCCGGCGGTCATCCTGAGCAACGTGGTCTTGCCACAACCGGATGCCCCGAGCAGCACTGCAAACTCACCATCCTGAATTGACAGCGACAGGTCGCGCATGACTTCAACGGATCCGTAGGATTTGCAGATATTGTGATAGGCAACTTCGGCCATTAATGCAGATTTCCTCAGTAGCTTTGCCGCGTCGGTGTCAGGCAGATTTCCTGAACCAGGGCCTTTTGCGGCAATCGATAGGCATTGAGTATCAGGTCGGCGACGATGTCCGCACCGATACCGCCTCCCATCTTGGCCTTGTTGCTCTTGTAGTTTTCAAGCGTTTCCTGATCCAGAACGCCTGAAAGGACTTCAGTCTCTATCACACCTGGCGAGACGACCACGACACGTACGTCATGCGCGGAAAGATATTCACGCAGGCTCTCTGAAACCGCGTGAACAAAATATTTCGTGCCGCAATACACCGTGTGGTCAGGATAGACCTTGCGGCCGGCGATGGAGCTCATCATGACGAGTGTGCCCCGCCTGCGATCCATCATGCCCTTCATCACGGCATGCACCGTATTCATCACACCCTTGGCGTTGATGTCGATCATTTCATCCCATTCCTCGGGAGGTTGCCGGCCGATATCGGCCAGACGGGCGATACCTGCGTTGGCGAACATCATGTCGACCGGACCGAATTCGGCTTCAGCCTCCCGCACCGCCGATGCGATCGCGTTGCGATCGCGCACATCCACCTGACGAAGAACAGCATTGGGAAGTCCAAGTGCTTCCATCCGGTCCATGCGTCGGGCCATCAAAAGAACAGGATGACCGGCAGCGGAAAAGGCGCGTGCGGTTGCTTCTCCAATTCCGGAACTCGCCCCGGTTATTGCAACAAGAGGTTTATCTTCCACGCGATCCTCCCAAACCCGTTGTCCGGGAAGGGTGTTGCCACCCTTCCCTTTGCTTCTTGTCCGGATTGCTTAACCGGATACGATCTTGTCGACAGACACGGCAATGTCGTCCATTGCCTCCTTCGGCGAACCGTAGTCGCCGGCAAAGTACTTGCCGAGCCTGACAGGGATCGTGTCGTTGGAAAGTTCCGCCCATTGCGGCAGATCCGGTTCGGAACCCATATCCATCGCAATCGTGTCGCGAACGACGTTGAGGTGGCGTGTCGTGCCCGGTCCGACGCGATTGTTGGCTATGATGCGCGGATCATCATAGACGCTTGCGCGTGTCGGTCCTGTACCTCCGCCCAGAGCAGTGATGAGCACTTGCGTATCGTAGCTCGTTGCCCACTGCATGAAGATCCAGGCTGCGTCCGGGTTCTTGGAGTTTTTCGAGACCGCAAGCGACGAGCCGCCCTGGTGGCCAACACCGGGGATCTCTCCAAAGCCGGTTTCGTCACTGGTACGCAGCGCGCGCGACGGTGGTGGACAGCGAACCGCTTCCATCAGGCCGGAGACCTTGGTTGCCGACGGATCGTCGAAATACGGGAAGAACTCGCCCCAACTCATCATCGACGCGGCAACGCCCTGAGCGACGGATTGCCCCTGGCCGTCCCATGTCCAGCCGGTGACACCGGGCGGCATTGTTTTCCAAAGGTTGGTCCAGTACTCCATGGCTTCCAGACCGCGTTCGTCGTTGCCGGCGAACTTGCCGTCCGGGGTGAAGATGGAACCGCCATGTCCCCAGAGCCAGGCCGTCCAGTCACACTCGAGGCTGTAGTGGCCCGATTTCATCTGTCCGGTTGAACCATAAAGATCCGGGCCCTTGGCATCGGTGATCGCCTTGGCTTGCTGGTAGTATTCCTCAAGCGAAGTCGGCGCCTGGAAACCCATTTCCTCCCAGATGTCCTTCCGGTACATCATGATGAAGATCGGAATGTCGTAGGGAACACCGACCCAGCGGTCTTGATACTTGGCGATGCCGTCGACAAGTGCCGGCAGGAAATCGTCGATGTTGTAATTCGGCATCGCAAGATCCGGCTTGGCTTCAATCTGCTCGCGCGGATCAAAGACATCCTGGTTCACCGAGGCCGCCCAACTCTGGTCAATGTAGTACAGGTCGTAGGTGCCAAGCTGCGAGGCAATGTCCAGCGTCATTTTCTGAAGAACCTGCTCAAGCGGCAGGACTTCGATCTCCACGGTCATTCCCGACGCTTCTTCGAAGTATTTCTTCAGCTGGCCGTTGATTGCATTTGACGGCGGAGTGGACTCGGTCGCCAGTTTCAAAGTTGTGCCTTTGAAGGGTCCGGATACGTCCTTGACCCACTTCAGCACCTCATCGGATGGTCGCAGATCGTCGGCGGCGTTTGCAGCTGGCATAGACCCCAGACCAAACGGTCGGCGCATACCCGCGCCGAATGCTGCCGCGCTTAGTCCGAGCAGACCGGCATTTTTCAGAAAAGCCCGTCGCCCCATTCGCCGGTGAACATAGGCGTCCACCATATTGGCCAGATATTGCTTCCTGTCAGAATCTCTCATGACTAACTCCTCCCATGGTACTTGAGTGATGGTCCCGTAAAGACAGTTTCTCCTATTGCTTGAGGGAACCGAGTGTCAGCCCGCGGACCAGCTGTTTCTGGACCAGCAGGATGAATAGGAAAGCCGGAGCCATGGCAGCCACTCCCAAGGCCGCCATGTTACCCCAGGCCGTGCCGGTGGACGTGACGAAGCTCGAGGACACGACCGGAACCGTCTTCAGTCCGGTCTGTGTCAACGTCAGAACAAAAATGAACTCCGTCCACGAAAAGATGAAACACAGGACAGCCGTCGCCGCGATGCCACCCTTTGCCATTGGCAGAATAATCCGGCGAAAGATCTTCCAGCGCGATGCCCCGTCGACAATAGCGCTCTCGTCGATCTCCCTTGGAATGTCGTCGAAGAAACTCTTGAGCAGAAGAACCGCGAGCGGCAGGTTCATCAGCGCATGGATCAAAATGATACCCGTGTATGAATCCATCAGTCCGATATCCTTGTAGATAAAGAACATCGGTATCGCGACGGCGACTGGCGGCATCATCCGCGTCGACAGAACCCAGGCGACGAAATGATGTCTTCCGCGGAAGTCCATGCGGCTCAGCGCATATGCGGCAAAGGTGGAGATGGCAATGGCAAGGGCGGTGGAGAAGAGGCCAACGACAATGGAGTCCCAGAGGCGCGGTGCCATGTAGAAGTTTCCACCACCCGGCAACACTTCCTGCTGACGCAGGAATCCGAAGGAAATTCCGAACACTTCCTCAAAATTTCTGAGTGTCGGCGTAAACGACCAGACCGTTGGTGGAACGGAAAAGATTTCCTTGGCTTGTTTGAAGGCCGTTGTTCCCCAGTAGTAGAGCGGAAACACGAACAGCGCAGTTATAAACCACGCGGCAGCCATGCGCGCATAGCGCCGATTTTTGCTTTCAACAATCACCAGCGCACCTTCGCAATCCAGATGAAGAGATTGGCAATCACCAGAATGAGGACCAGGCTGACAAGGCTCAGCGTTGCTCCGTATCCCCATTTGATGAAGCTGAACGTCTGCTGCCAGGCATAGAGGGAGAGCGTGTAGGTCGAGGTCCCCGGGCCTCCGGAGGTCATCACGAACATGTAGTCGAATGCCCGGAACAGATCGATGCCCCGGATGAGAACCGCAACGGCGATTACCTTGGACATCATCGGCAGCGTGATCCGGCGGAACGTCTGAAATGCAGATGCGCCATCCAGCATCGCAGCTTCATACGGCTCCTGCGGAAGTGACCTTAAACCGGCGAGAAAGATCAGCACCATGAAAGGCGTCCACTGCCAGATGTCGGCCAGCATCACGCCTGCAAGGGCCGTCGAACTTGTCGCAAGGATCGGGTTCTGTCCACTCAGGATTCCCATGCCTTCGAGTATGTAGGTGAGGACACCGAATTCGGGATCTTCAAGCAGGAGAAACATCATGCCGGTTATCGCCGGTGGGATCACGAGCGTCAGCGTGAGAAGCCCTCGCAACAGCCCGAACCCCGGCTCGTCGGAATCCAGAAGAAGCGCAATGAACATCCCCAGCACGATCTGGATCGCAAGAAGGACGAAGAAATAAGTGAAGGTGACGGATAGAGCTTCCCAGAAACGGGGATCGGCAAACAGATTGTTCCAGTTCTCCGTTCCAACGTAGACCAGTTGCCGTTTGAAGGGCGCGTATTCGTGAAACGAAAGCCAGATGTTGTAGAACAGGGGATAAATGGTGAAGACCATGAGCATGGCGACCAGTGGCGCAAGCCAGGGCACCGGGCTGTCACCCGTGATATAGCCTCGCAATCCTCTGGTTGCTACAAACGCCATTCTGACCCTCCCCTGATCATGACTTCGTCACTTCTTCTTCGCTGCCGGTTTTCTGGGGGCCCGGCGCTTGGGTTTCGGTTTTTTGTCCTTGTCTGCATCCTGAAGGCCGTAGCCGGCAAAACCGCGATGCGTGTCGTCAATGGAGGCATCGCTCAGGAGCACCGGACCGCCGATCGCGAGGCTCAGGTAGTATTGCTTTGCGATCGTCTCGAGTTCGATTGCGCGCCACATCGCCTTGGCAAGGTTTTCGCCGATGGCAATCATGCCATGGTTTGCAAGCAGACAAGCGGTCCGGTCGGTCATGGCGTCAATCGCCAGTTCCGACAAATCTTCGGACCGAAGGTTGCATATCCGGCGCAGCGCACATTGTTGCCACCAAACGCCGCGATCATGTAGTGACAGGATGGGATTTCCTTGCGGGCGATCGCCAGCGTCGTGCAGTAGGTCGGATGGGCATGAACGACCGCACCCGCATCCGGCCGGCCGCGAAGCAGCTTCTGGTGAAATCTCCATTCCGTCGACGGCTTCAACGGTCCATCATAACGGCCGCTGGTATCTTCCAATCCAACGGAGGCGATCATTTCAGGCGTCATCTGGTCGTAAGGTGTTGCCGACGGTGAAATCAGCATCCGGTCTTCGAACCGAACGGATATGTTACCGGATGTCCCCTGATTGATGCCGCTCGAGTTCATTTCCCGGCACCGTGCAATAATCTCTTCGCGCAGAGCCAATTCGGCCTTTTTCATGCACTTGTTCTCCTGTCTGATAAATTCTTTGCCGCGATCAGCACTTCCGCGATTTCGGCGAAGCCGTCTCCGCCGCGCTCCGAAGCGATCCAGCCCGGCTCCGCCTCGATCCGGCCCTGGAAGTCCAGAACGTTGGCAACACCGCACGCATTTGGAAAATAACCGAACATTGGTGCATCATTTGGACTGTCGCCGCAAAACACGATCCGGTCTTTTTCAGCCTCAAGGTCGACAGCAAGCACATCCGCCGCGAACCTGCGTGTCATCGTCAGCTTGTCGTAGGACCCGTACCATCCGTTGACGTGAATGGAGGAAACCTTGGCGACCGCCCCCTCTTCTTCGAAAATCGCCTTGATCCGGTCGACGTCTTCGCGGTCGAGCGGAGGGACATCCTCACAGAAATCGATGGCAAGGTCCGCTTCGCGAAACGGCTGGTCAGCCGAGACGGCGGCACCGGGCACCTCGCTCAGGATGCGTTCAGCAATCTGGGCGTAGCGGATCTGATTGTCGCGGCGGATCGCGTCGCTGGCGGCAAATACCCGGGACATCTTGCGGGCATCGCGGTCATAGGCGTAATAAAGCGCGCCGTTTTCTCCAACGACACCGTCGACCGGCCAGAACCGCGCAATCATGTCGCACCAGCCTGCCGGACGGCCTGTAATCGCAGCCACGCGAAAGCCTGCGGCCTTGAGTTTCTCAAGCGCTGTGTAGGCGTTTGACGGCAGACGGCCGTCAGTTGTCAGCGTATCGTCGATATCTGCCATGACTGTGTGGATGGAAGCTGCCGTCTCAGCCGGCATCGCATCGAGTGGCCGCATACCGGTCAGACCTCCCTGTCCGCAAATGCGTCAAGAAGACCCGCATCACATGCCAGGTCGGCAAACGAGAACCGGTTTCGCATTTCGTGTGCGTGCCGGACTGCTTCGCGATAAAAACCGGAGGGCAGACCCAGTTCCGCCCCGCTTGTCGCGCCGTTGACCTGTTTGAGTTTCGCAACCATGGCATCGACCGGATCAATCAGCTTTCGGCAATCCACACGCAACTGTGGCCAGATTTCCTGCAGCCTTTCATTCAGGCGGGCCGCTCCTTTTTCGTCCAGTGACTTTTTCCGGTATTCAGCCTCGCACTGTGCGGCAATTTCCGGTCCCATGCGGCGCGCCATGTCTTGGCCGTCAACATGCGTCGGGTGTATTTCCGGAGGGCTTTCCTGATCAAGAAACCACTGTTGAATGCGCCCCATCGTCAACGTGGCAACGCCGACCTGTTCGCCGTGCAACGTTCCCTGGTGCCGGCCACCGGCGAAGCAATCGATATAGTGGGAAATCTGGTGCTCGCCCATGGATCCGTGATTTGAAACACCGGTATGGGCAACACCAAGACCCGACATGACCAGAGCTCTCACAAGATATCCGACCGCCGCGATGTTTCCCTGTTTCAGTCCGTCCGCATGGCCTTCCAGCATTCCCTTGTCATGCTCGCTGATCAGGTAGGGTTCGTTCCAGAACCGGCTGCCCAGCAACTTGTGGGACATCCACCAGTCGATCCTTGCGACGCTGTTGCAAAGACAGTCACCAAACCCTGCCGCTGCCATTCGGGCAGGAGCCTTCGCGATCACGCCAAGGTCGAGAAAAACTCCCTTTGGCGCATGCGCAGGCAGCGAGATCTTCAAGCCGCTCGGCAGCCCCATGGAAGCGGTCGTCGACGCGTATCCGTCCATCGAAGCCGCGGTTCCAAAGACGCAGTAAGAACGCTTGTTCCGAGCCGTGACGTATTTCGTCAGGTCGTTCACCGTGCCGGAGCCGACCGCAATGACGGACGAAAAATCCTGCAAACGCGATGCCAGCGCATCTGCTTCGGAAACAGTCGCATGCGGTTTTCCGGTGAGGATGACTTCGTTGACCTTGAACCCGCCCCGAGCCAGGTTTTTGGCAATCCGTGAACCGGCGGCGTCCCAGGTGTTGGCATCGGCGACCATCGCGGTGAAATCGCCGATGCCTACGGAGCGCGCGAGGTCCGCCTCTGCTCCGTCAATAGATTCAGAAATCAGGATTTTGTCGACTTGTGCCCTCGGACCGGCTTTGCCGGTTTCCGGATTGACCCAGCGCCCCTGGTAGACGTCTTCAATGTGCTCCATCCAACCGTTTTGCGGTCGTTCTGCTAAAGATGAAGTCTGATGACTTATTGAGGACATTCCAAACCCTTCAACTCACAAATGACAAATGACAGCATCTATTGACATTTGTCAAATCGAATTTCAAACTTCAGGGAACGCAAAGGCGACAGCAAGACGATGTCAGACAAGCAGATCGACGGATCAGACGCGGAAAATGTAAGGTTTGTCGAGGACACCACGGCCTGGGCGACGTGGCTCTACTACGCCGAGTCTCGAACCCAGGCGGAAGTGGCAAAGGCGCTGGGAGTGTCCCGGGCGTCCGTGGCCAACTATCTCGCCGATGCGCGCAGGCGGGGGCTCGTTACCATAAGTCTTGCACCAGACCTTCTTGATCAGGCTAATTTGAGCCAAAGGCTCGCAGCCCGTTTCGGATTGAAGGGCGCATTCATTGCACCGCATGTCAGTGAAGAAGACGGCGACCCGACCTTGCTTCGAAAACGTCTCGGGATCGCAGGAGCGCAGATCCTCCTGTCACGTTTGCGAAAAGACATGACACTCGGCGTGGCCTGGGGACGCACGATGCTCGAGCTCGCAAATGCGCTGCCGGAGCGAAACCAGGAGAGCCTGCGTGTCGTGCAGGTCTCCGGGAGTTCACTTGGGGATGACGCTTCCTCGCCGGAAGCCTGTACGCTTTTCATCGCAAACCGGCTTGGAGCCAGATGTCACAATTTTCACGCACCCGCTGTTGTCACCACTCCGGAACTGCGCACGGCACTGCTTCAGGAGCCATCACTGAAGCGCCATTTTGAACGCGTTCACAGCTGCTCCACGGTTGTTTTCGGTGTCGGAGAACTCAACGACGAAACCAGATGGGCCGACGGCAACAACCTGATCCAGCCATCTGCCGAGGACTACATGAAAGCCGGAGCCGCCGGCATTGTCATCGGCCGGTTTATCGATGCGCAGGGTGATGCCCTGGAAGGCGCACTCTCCGGCCTTCAGATCGGCATGGAACTTCAGGACCTGAAAGCCGTTCCGGAACGTATCTGCGTTGCCGGTGGCGAGGAGAAACTCGATGCGCTGCATGCATGCCTCACCGGAGGCTATGTCACAGATCTGGTAACTGACAGGGCAACTGCCGACCGGTTGTTGAGGGAGGACAAATGACAAAAGACCTGGTTATCGGGCTTGACAGTTCAACGCAATCGACCAAGGCAATCGCCTGGACAGCGAAGGGAGAGCCCGTTGCGGAAGGACGTGCCTCGATCCCCTTGTCCCAACCTCAACCGGGCTGGGTTGAACAGGATATCGAGGACTGGTGGTCTGCTGCCTGCTCTGCCCTGCGTCAGCTGGCAGGTGAACTGGACATGTCCCGTGTCGCGGCACTGGCAATCTCCAACCAGCGGGAAACGGTTGCCTTCGTTGATGCCAATGGCAACGCGGTTCGCCCTGCGGTCGTCTGGCTGGATGAAAGGGCCAGGCATGAAGTCGAACTTCTGTGCGAAGAAATCGGACAAGACACATTGCACGGTGTTTCGGGAAAACCGGTCGACATTATACCGGTAATTTACAAATTGTCCTGGTTCCGCCGCAACCAGCCTGACATCATGGACCGGACGGCCAGATTTGCGGACGTTCATTGTTTCCTGAGCGGACGACTTACCGGAAACTGGACGTCGAGCTGGACAAGCGCAGATCCTTTCGGTGTACTTGATATCCAGAGCATGACCTGGTCCGGGAATTTCCTCAACCATCTTGGAATACATACAGGACAGCTGGGCACACTCGCGCGTCCAGGCACGCTTGTTGGAAAGATCACTCCGGAAGCGTCAGTCCAGACTGGCTTGCCGGCGGGCTTGCCGCTCATTGCGGCCGGTGGGGATGGTCAATGCGCAGGACTGGGCGTCAATGCGGCTCGCGAGGGCGTTGTGTATCTCAACCTGGGCACCGCGTTGGTTTCCGGGGCCTGGGCACCTGATCCCATGATCAGTCTCAACTGGCGCACGATGACCTCACCGACCGGAAACGGCTATTTTCTGGAAGGATGCCAGCGCGCCGGCGCTTTCCTGCTCAACTGGTTTGTCGACACATTCGCCGGCGGTCGTGACGACCCGTCGGTGTTTTCAAAACTTGAGGCAAAAGCGGCACAGATCCCGATCGGCTCCGAGGGTGTTACGGTGTGCCCCTATCTGACCGGCTGCATGGATCCGCACTGGGATACCGGCGCGCGGGCCAGTTTCAATGGACTGTCTCCAAACCACGGGCTGGGCCACCTCTATCGCGCTGTCCTGGAGGCCATGACCCTGGAAAGCGCGCGAGCAATCTCGTCGATGAAGGAAAGCGGCCTGAAGATAGAAAAGATCGTTGCAGTCGGCGGCGGTGGCAACAGCGCCCTGTGGACCCGCATGTTCGCGGACTCAACAGGCCTGCCAGTCCATATATCTCGAAGCCTGGAGGCATCCTCGCTTGGCGCGGCCATGAGCGCCGCCTACGGAGCTGGCTGGTTCCAGACGCTGGATGAGGCAGCCGCTGAAATGAGTGAAGAAAGCGCGCCTGTCATGCCGGATCCAGGCGTGTTTCAGGCGTGGCGCAACCTTTCAGATCGACAGTTTGCAAGCTATCGACCGGAATACAGGAACGTGTAGAACGCATTCCTCAATAACGAAGAGCCTCGATTGAAAAATCGGGCTCCGTGTCTTGCGACGCGCCTTGTGCCTGAACACCGCTTGCAATCAGCAATGTCTTGCAGCCGACGCGGGACGCTCCCGCGATGTCATGGTGATGACTGTCGCCTATCATCAGGACCCGGGACGGGTCCGGATTCCCGAGAGACTGCAGGGACTTGAGAAAAATTTCCGAACCGGGTTTTCCGGCGAAGGTTACATCTCCGCCTGCCTCGGCGTAATCGGCGGCAACAAGCCCAGGTCCAAAAGCAGCCTTGCCGTGCGAATAAACCATGTGATCCGGGTTTGCGCAGATCGCCGGAATGCCGCGCTCGGCCAAAGGCTTCAGCAGTTGCAGATAGTCCTGGCGCGTCAGTTCTTCGGGTTTGAGGCCGGAAATGAGAACAAGCCGGGTCGAAGAAGCGACCTCGTTCGACGCCACAAGTCCGAGCCCTTCCAAAACGGTGACGTCGTTCTCGCGCGTGAGATTCAGGACGGCATCGCCAGGGTTCAGGTCACCTTCTGCCAGCATGTCGACAATCCGGCTTCGTGCCACCATTCCCGATGTGACAATGTCTCCGATCAGGTCGGCCGTGAAACCGAAGCGATCAAGTCGTTGCCTGTTGGGCTCTTTCATGCGCCCTGAATTCGTAATCGCAACGACCGGCGTACCGGTTTGCGCCACTTTCCGAAGGCATGGCAAGGCCTCGGGAAATGGTTCATTGCCGTCGTGAAGAACGCCGAACTGGTCGATCAGAAGACCATCGAACTGATCCAGAATGTCTCCCAGTCCCAAGATGTTCCTGCTCATGTCTGGCCCTTCAGGAATGTCCAGGCGATCCGGGCGGATCCAGCTGCCGCCTCTCCCGATGCAACTGCAGCTTCGGGCGCATTCAGCAAGCGTGTGCGCATGCGTGTCCAGATCCTGTTGCCCGCGCCTCCCCCGACGGTCCGGATGGATGTCAGATTTGGCCCACCGAGCTCGGCAAGCCGTTCAAAACCGAGCTGTTCGATCTTCGCAATTCCTTCCAGCAATCCATGCAGAAACGCTTGCGGCAACTCCGGTCGCGGATCAACCCGAGGCTCAAGGTCCGGATCGTTCACCGGGAATCTCTCGCCGGGCCGCGGCAATGGATAGTAATCCAACCCGCTCGGAACATCCGGATCGATCAGGTCACTCAAGCTGCTGATCTCGTCAGGTGTAAAATGGGCAGCAAGTGCCCCGCCGCCACTGTTGGAAGCCCCGCCCGCTAGCCATTGATTGCCGATACGATGACTGTAGATCCCGAATTCCGGTGCGAAAATTGGCCGTTCTGAAAGTAACTTCAGCGTCAATGTCGTTCCAAGTGCAGTCACCGCGTCTCCGGGTTTTGAGGCACCTGTCGCCAGAAAGGACGCACATCCGTCGGAGACACCGGCAACAATCGGTATGCCTGATGGCAAGCCAAGAGCACCAGAAGTTACGCCGGTCTTCGTACCCGTCGCAACGACGTCCGGCAGTAGTCTCGTGTCGATACCCGTCGCGGTCATCCAGTCCGGCCACGCTCTGGTAATCGGGTCGTATCCCGTTTTGAGCGCATTGCTTTCATCGCTGGGCAATGCTTTCCCGGCAAGTCTCTCGGCGATCCAGTCTGCCTGATGGGTTATGCGCGCGACACCCGGTCTGGTTTGCAGCACGATGGATCGTGAGAGCGCCGAGCTTGGTCCATGAGCTGCGCTCTGCCGTGGCGCGACCTGTGCAATTGCTGCGGGGATCGCCGGATCATCGACAGCGTCGTTATACATCAGCGCTGTACCGAGCGGCTGATCATCCTGGTCAAGCGCAAGCACGGTACCCGAAGTTCCGTCGACACAGATTGCATCAATTTCCCCCGGATCGATTGTCTGAAGCATTGAGGACAATGCTTCCGTCAACGCCCGGGACCAAACCGCTGGATCGTGTCGAGGTCCCGAGGAGAGATCCATTGCCGCCTTGGTGACGACGACGACATTGAGGTCGTGTGAGAGCGCGGCAATCCGGACACCTGATGTGCCCACATCGATCCCCAACGCAAGACGCTGGTTCATGCGCTTGCACTTTCAGTCGTGTTCAGGGCCTGACGGATTTTTTCCGCGTCCCAGTTGATCAATTCGTCTTCCTGGAGATCGGTAAGGCGTGTCACTTCGGAACCGGGAGCTACACGCACCAGAACATCGCCAAAGGCACGCACCAGGGTCAACGTGGCCGCATTCGAAGCAGCGGGGACCGCGACTCCCTTCCCGGGGCAAATGACAAGCTTGCGTTCCGACCGTCCTTGCGAACCGCGTTGTGCCGCTTCGTTGACCGTTTCGGCATTCTTGGCAACGACGCAGCCCGGCCCGAGAAAAACGACATGATCGGGATAAAGCGAGTTGCCGGACGCAATCGCGAGAAGATTTTCGTCAAACGCAATCGCCTGCGTTGTCTGAAACGGCGCTGCGATCCATCCAGTACCCTGCAGGGACTGAACCCAGTCCCGATCCGGCTCTGCCATCGAAACCTCCACGGCAGGCTCCAATCGCCGTGATACTTCCAACAGGCATTTTTTGGCTTCAATTGCACTCAATCCCGTAGCCACCAGACCATGATTTCCCAGGATCAGCACCCTGGTGCGACCTGTGGCGCGTGCCATGATCGCCCGCGCAAGATCCAGCCCCGGCTTCTGATAAGGTATGAAAACCGCATCGAGATCCGCAAGCTTGTCTTTAACCAGATCTTCCGCATCCGATCGGATGGCAATGGCAATTGTCGCGACACAATGCGTGTGCAGGACAACCGGACTGTCGAGAAGCGCGTGAACAGAAGTCTCGATAGAAGAGTGAAGGTCGGGCGCGCCCTCCACCGAGGCAAGAAAGCTTGCCGTATCGGCCGCGCGCTCGTCCCCGGTTTTCAAGGCAGCTGAAAACCGGTCCGCATGAACGGGAACCATGATATCGCGCTCATCAGCATCGGCAAGCCAGGTACCGGAGGCCTTGATCCACATCCGTCCGTCTTTCTTGAGCGATGTGTTGCCACCTGGTCCTTGCACCTGCAAGGGGTCTTTACCCAGTTCGGCGGAAACAGCACAGAGACTTTCAAATTCCCTGCCGCGTCGCAGATCAAGAAACGGGTTCATGGATTGCCAGCCTTTTATCCAACCAGACTTCAAAACCGGACTTTTCTTCTGGGGTCAGAAACAATCCGTGCTTGGTGCGGCGCAGCAGAATGTCTTCAGCGCTGACCGCCCATTCATTCTGCAACAGCCAGACCGCTTCGCGTTCAAAGAAACAGCTACCGAAATTTTCACCAAGATCGGATAGCTCATTCACACCATCCAGCAGCCTCACCGCGTCGGTCCCGTAGCAATGCCCCAGATGGCGCAGCAGTTTCTCCGGTAAAAACGCATACCGCTTTTGGAAGCCCTTGAACCATACCTCGAATTGCTTGTCGGGAAGATCACCGCCCGGAAGCGGGGTCTTCGCCGTCCAGGACCCGGCCATCTCCGGAAAAAAGGGCGCCAGCATCTGCAAGGCCTGTTCGGAAAGTTTCCGATAGGTGGTCAGTTTTCCGCCGAAAGCCGATAGAAGTGGCGGCAATGCGCTGTCAGGCTCCAGCGATCCATCCAGCTCGAATTGATAATCGCGGGTAACAGCGGATGCGCTTTTGTTTGCGTCGTCGTCAAAAAGAGGACGTACACCGGAGTAGTCGAAGAGCACATCTTCGGGCTTGAACGTGTGATCAAAGTAACTTTCGAGGATACCCAGCAGATAGTCGACCTCGGACGCATCGATCTCGACATCTTCAGCCCGGCCCTCGAACGGAATGTCCGTGGTGCCGATCAACGCCATGTTGTCAAAATACGGATTGACGAAAATGAGACGCTTGTCGGGTGCCTGCAAAACATAACCATGGTCGCCCTCCCACCATTTTGGCAGAACGATATGGCTCCCCTTGACCAGACGAACGCTCATGCGGGAATTCACCCCCGCAACCTCGCCGATGACCTTCTCGACCCAGGGGCCGGCCGCATTGACGATCGCCTTTGCGAACACGACAGAAGGACTGCCTGGATTGTCGCTCTTCAATTCGGCACGCCAGACTTTTCCGTGTCGCCGGGCCGACAGACACGCCGTCCTGGTAAATATCTGGGCGCCGCGGCGGGAAGCGTCAACCGCATTCAAGGCGACGAGACGGGCATCATCGATCCAAACGTCCCAGTAACTGAAGCCCTTCCGGAATTTGTCCTTCAACCGGTTGCCCGCAACGTTCGTGCCTAGATCAAGGGAACTGGAACCTGGAACCCTCTTTCGACCGCCCAGATTGTCATAAAGGAAAAGGCCCAGCCGAATGAGCCATCTCGGTCTCTGTTCGGGACTGTGCGGAAGCACAAGCTGCAAGGGCCAGGAGAGATGTGGCGCTGCCTCCAGCACGACTTCACGCTCATTCAGTGCTTCGCGAACAAGCCGGAATTCGTAATACTCCAGATAACGAAGGCCCCCGTGAATGTATTTCCCCGATCGTGATGATGTCCCTTCACCCAGATCGCCTTTTTCGCAAAGGATAACAGACAATCCGCGGCCGGCCGCATCGCGGGCGACACCTGCACCGTTAATTCCACCGCCGACAACCAGAAGGTCCACGGGACGCTCTGCGGATCGTCCCGCCGGTTCATACTTGGAATGGTCAGGTGTCAACAGGTTCATCGAGACCTCAACACGGACTGAGCGGAGGTTCGTCGGAGATCCAGCGCCGCACTTCTTCGGCGATCTTCTGCGCGGCAATCTTCACGGTCTTTCGGGAAGCCCCGGCAATGTGAGGCGTAAGCGTCACATTCGGCAGTTGCAGAAGAGGATCCTCGGGATTTGTCGGCTCCACTGCAAAGGTTTCCAGCATCGCTCCACCGAGATGCTCGCTCGAAAGGGCTTCAAACAGCGCATCATAATCCATCAACGGACCGCGGGCGGTATTGACCACGACGGCACCCGGCTTCATCGCCGCGAATTCATTCGCACCGATCATTCCGGTCGTCTCCTTGGTGACCCTGGGGTGCAATGTGACGACGTCAGCTTGCTTCAACAGGGTGTCGAGAGAAACCTGTTCAACGCCGCCGCGACTGTCGTCGACCGACAACTGGACATAAGGATCATTGACAAGCACACGGGTTCCGAACGCGCGCAACAGCTTCACGACACGCGTCCCGACGTTACCGTAACCGATGACACCGACACACATGTCGGACAGCTCGTTTCCTGCAATTTCCGCGCGGTAGAGATCCCCCCGGTAATCACCTACTCGCAGGGAATCATGCCCCTTGGTGATATTGCGCGTTTCGGCAATGATTGCCCCGATGGTGAATTCCGCAACTGCCGAAGCGTTTCGCCCGGGTGTATTGACAACCAGCACACCTCTTTGACGCGCTTCTTCCATGGCAATGTTGACCGGCCCGCCGCGCGAAACGCCGACCAGTTTGAGATTGGGTGCGGATTCCAGAACGCCGGCTGAAACAGGCGCTAGATGCGTCACAAGCACCTGCGCGTCCTGCAAGTGAGAGAGGACCATTTCCGGCGTCCCCATATACTCCTTCAAGCCTTCCAGTCCGGGAGCGGCGTATCCGTGTTCCATCGGTTCGTCAGGCCATGCCAGATCCATGCATTTGCAAGTGACACGATCACCGCACAGTGCCAGAATTTCTCTCTCGAAGACCGACGACTCCATGAACCGGTCGCCAATGATTGCAACAGTCGTCATCTGGTCAGCTCCCGCCTGGCCTGCGCTTGGCTTTCCCATGCCTTTGGCAGGATGAGCCTTGTCTCCAGATAGGTTTTGAAAAGGGTGTCGTAGGGTCCGGTAAGCCTGTCATCCGGAAGAACCGCATCGTTCAGGAGCGGTGTGACCCAGGTGTCCACGGCAGCTGCAATATCCCTGAACAGACCCTGCTGCACGGCAGCAATCATTGCAGCTCCTGCGGCTCCGGCTTCCGGTTGGCCGATTGTTCGAACCGGTGCCTGAAGGCAGGCGGACAGCAGGATCCGGAATGCACGCGACTTTGCGGCACCACCGGTCAAACGGATTTCTCCCGGAATGCTTCCCATGGTCTGGTAACAATCCCTGGCGGCCAGAACGAGACCGTCAAACACGGCACGAAGCATATCGGCCCACGTTGTTGTCTGGTCGAGGCCTGTCCAGCTCGCTCTTGCATCGAGATTGGTGAATGGACCCCGCTCACCGGCAGCCGAAATATAGGGATGGTAAAACGTACTGCCCGGCTTTGCGTCGAGCACCATATCGTCCATCGAAACAAGGAACTGTTCCGGGTCGACGCTGAGGTTCTGGGACGCAAAGACCTGTGCCGCCAGGCCGAGCGCCCAGTCTATGTTCAATGTGGCAGCCATATTGGTCTGCATCTGCGCAAATGCCCCACCGGGAAAGGGCATCGTGTAGCCGCACGCGTCGTCGTTCAAAACCACGGCATCGGCGTCCCTGACGAAACGCATATGCATTCCGGTCGATCCAAGAATTGTCAGGCCCGGCAACACAGCGGGGTCGTAAAGACCCGCGCCGAGTGCGCTGCACATGACGTCGACAAGACCGAGACTGACCGGCGTTCCCTCGACCAACCCGCACAGCTCCGCAGCTCCCCGGGTCAGACCATGGGATGTCTTTGTACCGTCAATGATCGGAGGAAGCAGGCCCGCGTGATCAGAAAGTCCGAGAAGCTCAAGGACATCGGGACTGTAATCCCTTGTCCGGAAGTCGCCAAACGTGAAAACACCCTCGGAAATGTCTGACGCCAACACGCCGGTGAGCTTGTAGTAGAGCCAGTCCTTGCAGTGAAGTGCAGACGCGCTTTTCTTCAGCAGATCTGGCGTGTTCTCCAGCATCCAGCAAAGATGGGTGCGCATCTGGCAAACATTGATGCCGGTAGCCGTGCGCTCGTAGATGACGCGGCTTCCATCCATCTCCGCCAATCGGCGCGAGGTTGCCGCCGACCGCGAGTCAAGCCAGAGCCAGCCGTCATGCGCAGGTTCGCCGTCGCCGTCGATGAGCCAGGTTCCGTCACCTTGTCCTGTGACACCGATTGCCGCGCAACGCCTGGCACAGTCCGGCACCTCTTCCGCCAGTTGAGCAAGTACATGCGCCGTGTCGCGCCAGGTCCGGTTCATGTCCTGTTCAACACCGCCCCCCGGCTGCGTCGTGTATTCATTTCGACGGCTGGCCAGGGCAATCTGTCGTCCGGCAAGATCAAAGGCCACCGCCTTGATCACCGAGGTTCCGGCATCGATCCCGATAAGGAGATCCTTAGCACTCATGCCAACTGCCCTCCATGACTGAGTGCTTCGCCGGTGTTGTTGTCGAAAATGTGCAGATCATGTGCCGAAATGGACAGGTTGATCTGATCACCTGGTTTGGGAAGCGCGAGGTCATGAACGACCGAAACGATGCTTCCACCCGCAAAGCGCGCGGCGATATGGGTCTGGTCACCAAGCCACTGATTGGCGTAAACCTCTGCTGGCAGTCCTTCTACGGTCAATTGGACCGAATGCGGGCGTATCCCGATCATCACCCCCTGATCCTGCTGAATACGCTGCTGCAATTCGTCGGAAAACGCGGTAGAGGGATAAGACAGTGCAATGTCCGGTGCCAGCCGCAGATCGACACGGTCGGCAACGACCTCGGCAACCGCGGCAAAAAGGTTCATTGGCGGCTCGCCGATAAATGCGCCGGTGAAGATGTTGGCGGGCCTGTTTTTCAGGTTCTCGGGCGTATCGTATTGTTGTAACAAACCGCCTTCCATGACCGCGATGCGATCAGCAAGCGCATTTGCCTCGGTCTGGTCATGGGTCACGAGAATTGCCGTCAGCTCGTGTTCCTTGATGTAGTGCTTGATCCGGCCGCGCAGGATCGCCCTGAGCTGAGGCTCCAGCTGTCCCATCGGCTCGTCAAGGACATGCAGGTCGGCACGACGGATAAGCGCACGCCCCAGGCTGACCCTTTGTTGCTGCCCGCCGGATATCGCGTTCGGGTGCTTGTCGAGAATGTCGCTGATCTCCAGAAGCGCCGCGATCTGCTCGACCCTTGTGTTGACTTCCGACTGGCGTAGTCTCTCAGACTTGAGCGCAAACGCTATGTTTTCGCGGATTGTCAGAGGCGGATAAAGAGAATAGCCCTCGAACGCCATCGCGACACCCCGCTTGGCCGGCGCGAGCCGGTCAATCCGGCGCCCGTCAATGTCGACCTCGCCCGAACTCACTTCTTCGAATCCGGCGATCATGCGCAGCGTCGATGTCTTGCCACAACCCGATGACCCCAGCAATGCAACGATCTCGCCGCGTTCCACCTCAAGATCGAGATCCTGGACCGCGTGCACTTCGTGCGCAGTGCCGGGATTGTATTTTTTGTTGATAGTTTTCAGATGGAGTTGCGCCGTCATGCTGCCTCCTCCACCCGGTTGCCGTCAGGTTCGGGCGCGATCCTGTTTCCCGTTTCCCGATCGAACAGGATCGCGTCCCGCGCCGCGATCTGCAGGTTCACCTTGGGGCCGGGCGGGACCGGATCCTGAGCTGGTTGGGACAAAAGAATTTCCCGGCCACGCAATGTCGTCACCAACGTCACGGTCTTTTCGTTGAACGGGGTGACCGCCTCGATGGTAACCGGAAATCCGTCGGTCTCGGTGAACGACAAGGCTTCCGGCCTCAACCCGACAATGCAGTGCCTGCCGGCAACGCCCGGAAACTTGCCATGAAAGTCGACCCTCTCATCGGACAGGAATGCGTGCAGGCCCCGGTCATCCTCCTTGGGAACAACGTCGAGAAGGTTGATGGTCGGGTCACCGAAAAGCTGCGCAATCTGCGTGTTCGCGGGGCGTCGATAGATGTCGTCGGGAGATCCGATCTGGACAATCTTGCCCTGGTCGAGAACGGCGATGCGGTCTCCGAGAGCCATGGCTTCCTTGTAGTCCTGCGTGACGTAAATGATCGTCGCGCCGCGATCCGCAAGAAGGCGCGGCAATTCAAGGCGCATCTCAAATCTCAGTTTCGCATCCACGTTGCGCAAGGGATCATCGAGCAGCAGCACTCGGGGTTCGGAAACCAGGGCCCGGGCAAGCGCCGTGCGCTGTTTCTGACCATTCGAGAGCGCCTTGGGCGCGTGCGAAAGGACATGTTCGATCTTCAGAAGCTTCGCGACCGCATCCACTTTCGTGCGGATCTCCGAGGCCGACATGCGCTTCGATGTGAGTGAACTTGCAATGTTGTCGTACGCCGTCATGTGGGGAAACAGCGCAAAATTCTGAAACGCCATTCCGATGCCGCGATATTCCGGAGGCACGCTCGTCACATCCTCACCGTCGATGACGACGGTTCCGGCATCGGGCTCGATCGCCCCGGCGATGCTGCGCAACAACACGGTCTTCCCCGCACCGGACTTGCCGAACAGCACGAGCGTCCCCCCTTCCTGCACACTCAGCGATACTTCGTCCAGAACGGTTTCGCCGCTGAAGGATTTCGAAAGTGAGGCGAGTTCGAGAAATTCCATCCGCATCAACCCTTCACCGCACCGAGGGAAAGCCCTTCGACAAGATATCGCTGTGCCCACAGGGCGAGCGCCAGCGTCGGCGCAATCGACAGCACGATTGCGGCCGCGATCTGGCCATATTGAATGCCGGACGCAGTCACGAAGGCAAGCGCCCCGACTGTGACCGGCTGCTTGTCTGCGGAGGCAAGCACCAGCGCGAAGATGAAATTGTTCCAGGCGAAGATGAACGCCAGCAGGCCGGCTGCAGCAATCCCCGGACCGGCAAGCGGCAGGGCAATCTTGCGGAAAGTGGAAAACCAGCTATGGCCCGCGATCCTGTAGGCGTATTCGATATCCGGTGAGATATCTTCAAAATAGCCGCGCACGATCCACAGGATCAGCGGCAGGCAGATCAACTGGTAGACCCAGACGAGCCCGAGATACGTATCTGCAAGACCTATTTCCTGGAAGTAAAGCGTCAACGGAAGCAGGACCAGAAGTGGCGGGGCGAACCTGAAAGACAGCAGCGTGAAGGCGATGTCTTCCGAGCCCTTGAACTTGTGCCGAGCAAAGGCATAGGCCGCAGGCACACCCAGGATCAGGGCAACGGCGACCGAACACACCGAAAGGATAATCGAATTCATCAGGTTGTTCACAAAATCGATGCCCATGCTGGCAACGTTTGAATCGAGCCGCCCGGCAATAATCGCCATGTAATTGTCCAGCGTCGGCGTAAAGGACATCGAAGGCGGCGACCGCAGGATCGTCTCGTTCGTCTGAAAGCTCATGAGCACGATCCAGAAAATCGGAAACATGAAAAAGACGATGATGATCGAGAGCGCGGCCCGTCGGAACCAGCGTTCCAGGAAAGAAGTATGATCCATCTCACGCGCCCCCTTTTGCGCGTTCACGCAGGCGAAGCCAGTTTTTGACGAATATGTTGGACAAGAAGTATGTGATTGCCCACAGGATCAGCAGCAAAGCCGCAGATCGTCCGACATTGGTCGACTGGAAGAAATTCAGATACGCCTCCACCTGGAACACCATCAGCGTGTCCCCCGGTCCGCCCTGGGTCATCGCATAAATGATATCGAATTGCTGGATTGAATCGAGCAGCCGGAACAGAGCTGCCGTGAGGATATAGGGCATCAGCATCGGCAACGTGATCCGCCAGAACTGTTCCAGTTGCGGCACACCATCAAGGGCAGCGGCCTCGAAGGGTTGGGTTGGCAGTGATCGCAAACCGGCGAGCAGAAGGATCATCATGAAAGGCGTATAGACCCAGATATCGACGAGGACCACGGTAAACAGCGCCGTTCCCGGCGAAGATCCCCAGCGAAAATCATCGAACCCGATTACCTGCATGAAGTAACTCAGGATCCCGAAATTCGGATTGGTCATCAATTTGAACATCAGTGCCGCGAGGGCCGGTGCCGTCATGAGCGGCAAAAGCAGCATGATGGAAACGAAATTGTTGACGGTGCTCCGCTTTTTCAGCAGGAGCGCGATCGCCAGACCGAGCAACAGTTCGAGGACCACCGTGGAGCCGGCATAAACCAGCGATACCTTCAGAGTGTTCCAGAAATCGGAATCGGTGAGAAACTTGACGTAATTCTCACCCCAGTTCATCCCCCGGTTCCAGGGCTGGGACATCCTGTAGCGCTGCAGCGAGTAAAAAATCGCCGTTACGAACGGAATGAGTATCCCTATGCACACAAGAAGCGCTGGAAGACTCAGGACATAGGGAAGCACCTTTGGCGAGATCAGTTGACGTCGCCGGGTCGTCAAGGTGTCGGTCATGGAAACACCAGGCTTGGAGTGTCTTTGTTGATTGGCTCAAGACGGCATGCGCGGTGTTGGGTACCGCGCATGCCGCAGGCTGCGACCTATCTCAATCCCGCTTCACTGAGCTGAGAATTCATGCTCTGTGCGAGTTGATCAAGGCCTTCATCGACCGGAACCTCGTTGGCAACCATCCGCTGCAAGGTGGCCGCCCACTCTGTGGTCAGATCGAAGAACAATGGCTGTGCGGTGAACTTGATCGACGCTCCGGGTGCTGAAACGTCATGCATTTCCACGTAACCCGGATAGTTCTTGTTCAACCGCTCGCGGAAGACGTCGCTGTCCCATACCGACTTGCGGACGGGGTTCACGAAGTCCATTTCCGTCGCACCGAACAACCCGTGCTCCGGACCCGAAGCCCACTGCATGAAGTACCAGGTTGCATCAAGGTCCTTGGAGAACTTCGACATGGCCAGGGACCAGATCCAGATATTGGGTGTTGGTGCCGACGCTGCGGGGTTTGCCGCGAACGGGGCAAACTGCAACTGGCCTGCCATGGCGTTCTCGCCGCCATTCATGAAATAGCCCAGGATGTCGGCATCGAAGATCATCGCGGACTTGCCGGCACCCAGATCCGTTCCGACCTGGTACCAGGTATGGGTGGACCAGTCGCTCGCACCGCTTTCCTGGATCATCTTGACCCATTTGGAGTGGAATTCCTTGGACCCGGCCGTGTTCATCGCCGCGCTCAGCTTGCCGCCGTCATTCGACAGGTCGTGCTCGCCGAAATTCGCGTAGGCCGAAAGGAAACCCGGGTGAATCGTCGCCCAGGAGCGGGACCCGCGAACGCCGACGCCGTAAACACCGTCATTGGCTGCCTGAACCGCGGCGGCAGCTTCCAGCATCTCGTCCAGGTTGGTCGGCACCTTGACGCCGGCCTTTTCGAACATCGCCGCATTGAAGGTGATGTTGTTCTGCTCGTAACCCCAGGGGATACACCACTGCTTGGCATCGGGCGAACCGAGTTCACCGCCCGGAACACCATTCCAGGCACAGGACTTGCGCACGCCTTCCAGCATGTCGTCCCAATTGTAGTTCGGATTGGTTTTCGAAGGATCGTTGAGCCATTCATTGTGGTCGACAATCCAGCCCGCCGGACCGTAGGTCCAGGTCATGTAAGCGCCGGTCATGAACGCGTCATACTCGCTCGAGCGAGACGACAGCGCAGCCGTCACCTTGTCGAAATAGACGTCTTCGGGAAAGATGTCGTAGGAAACATCCATTCCGGTCATGTCTTTGAAGTTCGGCAGGTTCGCTATCATGGCATCCGTATAGGGATGCTTGTTCAGCAGCAGTTTTACGCTCTTGCCCTTATGTTTCTGCCAATCGAAATCGGCAGCATGCGCATTGTTCGCCATCATGTTGTAGAGCGTTCCCGCAGATGCTGCGGTCATGCCAAGTCCGCCAAGACGTCGAATAAGCGCTCTGCGATCCATTTCCCCGCGCAGGAACGCCCCTATGGCATCTTTTTCCTTTTCGTACATCTGTATTTCCTCCCTAGTGAATCCTGGCTCGTCGCGTCATTCGTGGTCTTCTACAAGCGCTTTTGCAGTTACCTCGTCTGTCAGTAGACCGGTCAGATGACCGTTCTTCAGTGCAGCAGTAATCGCCTTGACCTTGTTTGCTCCTCCAGCAATCGCGGTCACTTCGCGTCCTTTCAGGCTTTTGATCGGCGGCGCCATGACCCGCTGGTCAAATTCCGTCTCGATCTGTTGCCCGTCGATGTCGAAGAACTGGCCAAGCAATTCCGCGACAGCTCCGCATTCACGGAGTTCTCTCGTCTTGTTCTGGTCGTCTATGGCCGTGTCGATGATGCTGCCTGAATCCGGATCAAGACTGCCGACACCGAGCACGACCAGCGACGCCTCGTCGATCAGTGCCATCGTGTCGGCAATGCCGAACTGCTTCATCATCACCGCCTTGTCTTCCGCGGTATTTGCATAGAGCGGAGCTGGAAGAAGATGCGCCTCCGCACCTGTCTTCTGGGCCAGCCGATAGATCACGTCATAGGGATTGGCGGCAAAGGAACGGGTCAGTCCACCCAGCACGGAAACGAACTGCTTGCCGACGACAGGGTCCCGCCCCATGGCATTGACCGAACCTGTAAGCGTCCGGCCATTGCCAAGACCGATCGTCTTGTGGCGCTTGCCGCTTGACACCTCCATGAGATACTGCGCGCCCACGGTTGCAAGCGATCGAAGAGGCATCGGTCCGCTTTCGGGAATCTCCATTGCGACCCGGCAGAACTTCAGACCGAACCGCTCCATGAGCCGCCGTTCCAGCATAACGCACTCGGTCGCTTCAACATCGACGAAAATCTGGACCAGACCGTCCGCCTGCGCACGTGCGATCAGCCGGTGTGCCCTTGTATTGGTGACGTTGAGATGACGGGCCACTTCGCCTTGCGTGAGCCCGCCGACAAAATGCAGCCAGGCGGCACGAGCAGCCACATCAGGATTGTTTTTTGCCTCTACCGCCATTCACATCGCTCAATTGCAAAATATTGCACTGATGCAAAATATTGCACTTTGAGGTCACGAGGTCAAGTTGCCGGTCGTTCCGACAACTCAATTCAAATCAACGGCGCCGGAACACCGGTTCGGAATTTTGCGCGGATATCGAGTTTTGTTGACGCGTTGCACGACACCGTCAGAGGCCAGACGAGCGAGTGCTCATCAAGGAAACCGGATCGTCGGCAAGTCGGGAATAACTGCTCCCCTGGGAAGGATCCCTCAGCGGACAATATTGCCACTTGCAAAAGGTTCGCTTCAGATTGGCCGGCGCAGGTCGGCTTCGTTAAAACATTCAATGGCCGCCTGGAGAACAAACTGCTTTTTTTCGAGCAATGGTCACAGCTATCGCCGCGTTCGCCAGTTCATCGGAAACTGGAAGTTGGCGACAAACTGAGCCGGCAAACTGGAACTCCGGCCGGCCCGCACCTGCCGGATTTGCGACCGGTCACAATTGAACAATACCGGATGCCGCTAACCGGTTTTCCTCCTAGTGCAGAATGCCGTGAGGTTCGGTTGGCTGGCGAAGGTGGGCATCAACGCTCGTACACATTCAAATTGGTATCAGGTCGCTGCGAAATTTGGTCAGGTCGAATGTCGAGCAGTTCTCATCGTGAAAGCCAAGTCGAATAAGAGTTCGGCGAGAGTATCACCGGCATATGATACCTGGCGTTGCTGTCGGGCATTCGAAAACGCAGGACGACTTCGCCAATGATCTGATTGCTGTCTGCTCTCGGGTGTATTGCAGCCCAGTAGCGTCCGGACGCAAGAACCAGTTCGTAGTCGGCCGACGGATCGATCTCGATTGCGTCTATCGTTTCGACCAAACGTCCCCCCGGATCCGTTTCGCTCGCAAATACGCGCCTTCTGGACCCGTCTTGGCCTATCTCATGGAGCACAATGCCGACACTGCCCGCATGTGTTCCGTCGACACCGTTCAGGACATGAGAAGAAACAACGGCCATCACTCGATCGAGGCCTTGTCGCGCTTGTCGGATGTCGCCGCAACAATCGGACTGATAACCCCTCTGCATTTGACATTGACGCATGCCGTCTTGCCGCTAGCGATTGCCCGCTGAAGTGCCGGGCCGAACTGTTCCCTGCGCTCCACAAGTTCGCCGTATCCTCCAAGACCTTCGAACATCGTGTGAAAGGGTATGTCCCTGAAGTCGGTCGCAAAGTGCTGCTGGTTCTTGAACAGTCGTTCCTGTTGCTGGCTGATGCAATCCAGGCCGCCATTGTTGTCAACGACAACCACGATCGGAATTTTTTCCTGAAAACAGGTCTCGATCGACAGTCCGCCCGACAGGAACGCCCCGTCACCGGTCACGAGCACGACGGACTTGTCGGGATGCGTGTTTTTTGCGGCGAGTGCAAATGAAACGCCAACACCCAGCAGGCTGTAATTGCCCGGGTGAAGTATTCCGCCAAGTGTGCGTCCTCTTGCGGCAGCAATATTCGTGGCGATTTCGTTCCAGAAGTGGGTATTGCCGCCGTCAAAGACCAGCCAGTCGCCATCGGTCATGCCGGCCTGGACATCAAGTGCAAGCTGGAGAGGGTGCATCTGGCGGCCCTGCGCGGCGTCTTCAGCGGTTTCTGCGGCAATATGGTCCGACCATTCCGACACCCAGTCGGAACGCCGCCTGCGTTGGAGTTCCAGCCAGTCGGTCCAGGTTTCAGATACACCCGCCAGGGCCTCCAGAAACGCTCCGGGATCGGACAGAAGCTGAATGTCGGCTCCGATATTGTATTCGAGCTCTTCATGGCTGCCGTTCACACAGATCAACTTCGTTTCCGGCGGTATGAACGGCGGATTGCCGAAATTCATCTGGTTGTCCAGCCGGCATCCCACCATCAGGACCAGATCGGCTTCATGAATGGCTGGTCTGGAGGGATGGTACTGGTGAAAGTCGGCGAGCCCCATATAGGCGTCGCAATCCTCTCCCAGCATCTTGGTGTGATAGGGCACATTGAAAACGGGCATCTTCAGTCTGGTGCCGGCAACGCCGAGTTTTGCTTCGCTTCCGCTCCACCAGACCCCGTGCCCGCCAATCATCACCGGCCGTTCCGCCGCCTTCACAAGATCCAGCACTTCCGCCATTCGGCTGGGGTCCGGCCACGCGCGGGGGAGTGGTCTGTCTGACCGGTCAAACGGACGTTCGGCCCGGCCAGCATCTTCTTCGAATGAAGAAAACATGATGTCCACGGGCAGCGCCAGGTGAACCGGACCGGGATATCCCGTCGTGGCCGCGGTCCAGGCACGATCGACAAATTCGCTGATGCGTGTGCCATCGACTATTTGCGCGGAGTATTTGCACAGCGGTGCGGCAATTGCGACGTCGTCGATCTCCTTGAAACCCCCTGCCCCCTGCCGTTTGAGCGTCGAAGAACCGGTGACGAAAATGACCGGGCTGCGTTCCCCCCAGGCCTCCAGCATGGCAGGCACCGCATTGGCAAAGCCCTCCGGCCCGACCAGGCAGACGGCGGGTTTGCGAGTGATCCTGGCATGACCATCCGCCAGATGCCCCGATACCTGCTCGTGCGGACAGTTGATCACGGGCATCTGACATTCCATGAACCCTTCCAGGGCCGGGTTACAGAACCCGCCGGCAAGAGTGAAGACATGGTCCACACCCTTTTCCTTGAACGCGCGGGCAAGCAATGCTCCGCCGCGAATTTTCGCTACAGCGCTCATGATTGGGACGCCTCCTCGGCTAGCGCATCAGTTTCTTGTTAAGGTGGGTAGCGACAGGCGCGTCGCTGGTGTTTGTGTCGTCAGGGCACACCAGAACTTCCGCATCCACATCCGCGACGTCGCTCAGCCCTAGCTGTGCCAATGTCAGGCTCACTTCTTCGGCAAAAATACTCAAAAGCGTATTGAGACCGCGTGCTCCATCCGCCCCCAGCGCGTAGAGAACCGGCCGTCCGATCATGACAAAGTCGGCACCCCGCGCCAGTGCCTTGACAATGTCTTCGCCGTTTCGGATGCCACTGTCGAATATCAACGGATAGTCGGGCCCGACCGCCGCCCGGATTTGCGGAAGTATGTCGATTGCGGCGGGCACGCTGTCGAGCTGGCGTCCACCGTGATTGGAGACATAAACAGCGTCGACACCGGCTTGTTGAATGCGGACGGCATCTGCAGGCGAGGTTACGCCCTTGACCACAAGGTTCCCGGGCCACTCTGCCCGCAGTCGCTCCAGGAATTTCCAGTCGGCGCTGGCTCTGCTCGCACTGCGATCGAATTGTGTGGTTCCGTTCGCGGTCTTGAAGTTTTTCGGCTCCGGAGCGCCATTGACCAGGGTTGCCAGGGACCAATGGGGATGCAGAACAAAATCGAGCAACAGTTTCGGCGTCATGCGGAACGGCATGTGAAACCCGTTGCGAAGATCCCGCACTCTGCGCGAAACTTGCGGTACGTCGGCCGTCAGTATGACGGTCTCGTAACCTGCGCGGCCAGCCCGCTCGATCAATGACAGGGACTGCTCCACAGACTGTCCGGCATAAAGCTGAAACCAGGCATTTTTGCCCGCCCATTGCCACATTTCCTCAATCGAACTCGAAGCGGCAGAGGAGAGACAGACCGGAATATTGTGGTGTTTGGCGGCCTGAGCCAGATGATGATCGGCATTCGGCCAGGACAAGTTGCACATGCCCATGGGCGCAATGCCGAACGGCAGGTCATATTTTTTGCCCAGGAATGGTTGCAGCAACGTCCGATGCGCAACGTCTTCCATGACTTTTGGCTGAAGCATGACATCTTCGAACTTGCGGATATTTTGCGCCGCGGCAAACTCTCGTCCGGCTGCTCCTTCGACAAAATCGAAGATCAGTCGCGGCTGTCGACGGCTTGCAAGCTGACGCGCGTCTTCCGCGGAGAAAATGCGCTTGCTTTGTTCAGCTGTTTTGTCTGGTTCGGTCGCGATTTCAAGGCCCTCGCCACAATCAAGAGGTTGGGCCTATGTTAGTGCGGAAGGGATTTTTTGAACCAATCGAAATAGATCTGCGACGTATTTGAATTTGCTATGAATTGGTCGATGTCTTTCAAAAATCCCAAGTGGGTTTTTCTCTGCACTGCAAACTATCTGACGAAATTGTTAACTGCCTCGACGCGCTCGGACAGTTGCGCAGAGAGAATGTCGGCCAATTCCAGTGCCTGCCGCGACAGGTGTTCGCGCCCTGGAACAATCAGGGAGATGTAATAGCGCAGATCCTGTTGGATAGGCCGAAAAACGACCTCTCCCATCCGCACGGCCTGCTCGGCAGAAAAGGGATCTGCAATTGCAAATACACCTGTTTCACGCACCATGGAGGCAGCAACAGGAATGTTGGTCGCGGAAATCCGCGAGCGTCTCTGCATTCTGCGGGAAAGATCACTGTCAATCGAGGACATCGCATCGGGAAACACCCCGCCGAACGTGACGAAATTCTCCTTGTCGACGATCTCCTCCAGATCCACCGCACCGGGCTGGTCCGCGATCGGGTGATCCTCCGGCATCAGGCAAACATAAGGTGCAGCAAGTTGCGAAAGAACTTCAACACCTTCGTAGGGCGGTTGCCGACCCACGATCCCAAGATCGAATTGATGCAATTGCACGGCATCCAGAATGGCAGGCGTGTTTCGTGAATGGACCATGAAGTTGATATCGTCATACCGTTGATAAAGCTTGTTCAAGGCCTTCGGCAATTCGATTGTTGCGATAGACTGAATGGTTCCAATCGAGATGACCCCACCTGTCGTTGTGCGAATGGATTCAGCCAGTTCCCGCAGCCTGTCCACGCTGACGAACATGCCTTCCACCCCCTGGTAGAAGGTCTTTGCCTCCACGGTGGCGGTCAATCCCCGGCCCGACCGCAAGAACAACGGAAATCCGACCGAACGCTCCAGATCTCCGATCAGCCTGCTGACGCTCGGCTGCGAGATGTGCAGCATTTCAGCTGCCTCGGTAATCGACCCGCTGCGCATGGTCGCTCGAAAGGCCTCGAGCTGTCGTAGGTTCAATCTGTCCTCCAGGTATTTGTAGCCCTGCGCCTTCTCGGCATCGATGCACTGGCATGACCAGACAAGCAAAATCTGGATGCATTCGGCAAATATATTCAAAAATCAAATGAATTGAAAATCAATTCGCGCCAGCCCGCCAATCATGTCGGGGCGAACACAAAGGTGAACATCGAGCATCTGAAAAACCGTGATTGATTTCTATGATTCAGACCCCGGTCAATAAGGCTTGTCGCCCCTGATCGTTACCCGGTTTCCGGCTCGTGTCTGCGGAAAATAGTCCCACATTGCAATATGCTGAACGCAGCGATTGTCCCAGAAGGCGACCGAGTTTTCCTGCCAGCGAAACCGGGCATGAAACTGCGGTTGATTGCAATGATCAAAGAGAAACCTCAGGATCATGTCACCTTCTGCAGCCGGTAGATCAAGAATTGCCGTCGTAAACACCGGATTGACGAAAATCAGCTTCCGTCCTGTCTGCGGATGCGTGCGAATAACGGGATGTTCTGCTTGTGGAAATTCCCGGTTTTCCTGTTTCCCGTCCTTTGCGGCTCGCATGCGATAGCCCGGCGCTCCATCGTGAACCGCCACCAGGGTTTCCAGGTAGGTTTTCATCCTGTCGGAAAGCGCATCGTAAGCCGCATACATATTTGAAAACAAGGTGTCTCCACCGACCGGTGGCAGTGTGTGAATGTGCAGTATCGACCCCATGGGCGGTTCCGGGTCGCATGAGACATCAGAATGCCAGCGTTCACCGGGGATCTGTTTTGAATTGGCATCAGCATAGATGGGCAACACTTCGGGATGTCCCTCTTGCGAGGCGGCATAAGGATGCACATCCAGGTCGCCGAACAGACGGCCAAATTCCTTGTGGCGCTCAAAAGTCATCCTCTGGTTTCGAAAGAACAAAACCTGATGGGCCAACAAGGCATGCTGGATTTCCCGGACCTGGAGGGGTGCCAATGTTCTCGTCAGATCAACCCCGTCGACCTCGGCACCCAGCAACGGCGTCACGGGCCGGATCTCTATCGTCTCGTATGTCACGTTGAAAGTTCCCCTGTCCTTGATCAGCAAAACCAACTGCAATTTGCGAACTGACTAATTCGCGAAAACGGCGCCGGGATTCATGATGCTGTTGGGATCAATCGCTGCCTTTATCGCGCGCATGGCCGCCTGTTTGACGGGATCGCCGAATTGCAGCAAAGCGTCCCGTTTGACCCTGCCAATTCCATGTTCGGCACTGATGGACCCGCCGCAGGAAGCAGTGGTCTCGTTGATTGCAATGTCCAGCTCATTTTGGATGGTCGGGTTCACGAGCAGGAAGTGCGACCTTGCAACTCCTTCCGGTGGAAAAACGTTCACATGGATGTTGCCGTCGCCGACATGACCATAGCAGTTGGTGCGCAGCGAGGGATTGATCCCGGCAAGCGCACGTTCCACCGCTGCAATGAAATTCTCCACTTCCGCAATCGGTACCGAGGTGTCCGAGCTGAGGATCACCCCCTCCTGCCTGTTGTATTCATAGGCAAGTTCCCGGAGGCTCCACAGTGATTGACGTTGCTTTCCCGACTGCGCAAGAACAGCGTCCATGACGATGCCGGACGAAAACATGCGCTCAAGCACCCCCTCCAGCTGCGTTCCGATGCCTTTATGTCCTTCAACGTCGATCAGGCCGAACCAGGAATAGGATTGCTCGAACGGGTCGCCCAGTTCCGGAAAGTGGCGCGTGGCCAATTCGATCCCGAATCTCGACATCAGCTCAAATGCCGTAACCGTTTCGCCAACTTCGCTGCGCAGGTCGCCGAGCAAGGCCAGCGCGGCACCTGGAGACGGAAACGCACACATGACTGTTGCGGTCTCCTTCGGCACGGGAAACAGTTTCAGCGTTGCCGCGGTAATGATCCCGAGCGTGCCTTCAGATCCGATCATCAGGTGGCGGAGATCGTAACCCGTGTTGTCTTTTCGCAATGCCCCGGTGTTCTTCAGGATCGCCCCGTCTGGCAGAACAACCTCGACACCAAGGCACATGTCGCGCGCGTTGCCGTAACGAAGAACCTGGACACCTCCGGCGTTGCTGCTCAGGTTGCCACCGATCGTGCAACTCCCTTCTGAAGCCAGCGACAGACCGAAGCAGCGATTGTGCTGGCGGGCCGCTTCCTTGACAGTCGCCAGAACGCAACCCGCCTCCACGTCTATGGTACCGTTGTCCAGACTGACCGACCGGATCGCGTTCATTCGTTCGAGCGACAACACGATGGTTTGCCGTTGTTCGAAGTCGATATGGCCAGCCGACCCGCCCGTGCCGCCACCGTAAGGAACCAGGCCAACGCCGCACTGATTGCAAAGTGCGACGACTTGGGAGACCTGGTCGGTCGATGATGGACGCACGACCAATTGCGCATCGCCGCGAAACCTGTTTCGCGCGTCGACAAAATAACCGTCAGCTCGCGTCGGATCGATCCACCCGGCAGAGCCGACGATGGAATTTATCCGCTCCAAAAACGGTGTGTCCGGCAAGGCGTCAGCCATCAATTGTCCTTTCTATCCATCGCTAGCCGGACAACCAGACCGAATACCCGTGTGGAGACAGAATGACGGGCATATGATAGGTCCCTGCCGGGTCAGGCATCTGAAAACGCAGAACAATCTGTTCAATAAAACCGGAGACAGGTCTGGAGCCGATACGTTCCGCCCAATAAGGCGTCGTATCGAAGACCAGCTGATAAACCGAAGTTGCGTCCGCGTCCCTCATCTCGACACTTTCCGACACCCGGCCCGAGGCATCCGTGCAAGTGGCAAAGAGAGACAATCTCTCAGATCCAAGGCGGGTCAGTCGCACGGCGATGCCCTCTGCATGACTGCCGTCCACACTGTTCAGGGCATGCGAAGTAACGACAGCCATCACTCGATTGAAGCCTTTTCGCGCTTGTCGGAGGTCGCGGCAACAATGGGCGATATCACTCCGCGGCATTTCACGTTGATGCAGGCGGTCTTGCCGCTGGCCTTTGCCCTTTGCATTGCAGCCGGAAATTCTTCGCGCCTGGTGACCAACTCACCATGTCCGCCGAGTCCTTCGAACATGGTGTGGAACGGAATGTCGCGAAAATCCGTGGCGTAGTGTTGCCGGTTCTTGAACAGGCGTTCCTGTTGCTGGCTGATGCAATCAAGCCCTGCATTGTTGTCGACAACGACAATGATCGGAATGTTTTCCTGAAAACAGGTTTCGATTGAAAGTCCGCCTGAAAGAAACGCACCGTCTCCCGTCACCAGCACAACCGTCTTGTCTCGGTGGACGTTCTTCGCAGACAGCGCGAAGGAAACCCCGACCCCCAGCAGGCTGTAGTTTCCCGGATGAAGGATTCCACCCAGTTTGCGCCCACGCGAAGCTGCAATATTTGTAGCGATCTCATTCCAGAAATGTGTGTTGCCGCCGTCAAAGACCAGCCAATCGCCATCTTGCATGCCCGCCTGAACGTCCAGGGCCAGTTGCAACGGATGCAACTTGCCACCGTCCAACGCGTCCTTGGCCGTCTCCGCTGCAATATGACGCGACCATTCACCGACCCATTCGGCGCGGCGAGCGCTTTGCAGTTCAAGCCACCCATCCCATGTCTGGCTGACCTCGGACAGGGAATTGAGAAATGCTGCCGGGTCGGACAGGAGCTGCACATCCGCACCAATGTTGTAGTCCAGTTCTTCGTGACTTCCGTTGACACATACCAGCTTTGTTTCAGGTGGAATGAAGGGCGGATTGCCAAAATTCATCTGGTTATCCAATCGGCAACCTACCATCAGCACCAGATCGGCTTCCTGGATCGCGGCTTTCGAGGGGTGATACTGGTGAAAGTCGGCAAGACCCATGTAGGCATCGCATTCTTCGCCCAGCATCTTGCTGTGATACGGCACATTGAAGATTGGAATGCGAAGTTTGGTGCCGGCATCGGCCAGTGCTCTTTCCCCCCTTGACCACCAGACACCGTGCCCGCCGATCAGGACAGGACGGTCAGCGGCACCAACCATTGCGAGGATCCGCTCAAGCCTGTCCGGGTCTGGCCAGGCTCGCGGTGCGGGCTTGTCAGATCGGTCGAACGGACGCTCATTCCGGCCGGCATCTTCGTTGAAGGACGAGAACATGATGTCGACCGGCAACGCCAGGTGAACCGGACCCGGATAACCGGTGGTGGCTGCCTGCCAGGCGCGATCAACAAACTCACTGATGCGTTCGCCGTCCGTGATTTGCACCGAATATTTGGTCAAGGGTGCGGCAATCGCGACATCGTCGATTTCCTTGAACCCGCCTGCTCCCTGACGCTTCAGTGTCGAAGACCCCGTTATGAAGATCACGGGCGAGCGTTCGCCCCAAGCTTCCAGCATCGCCGGAACCGCGTTAGCAAATCCTTCGGGACCAACGAGACAGATCGCTGGTTTGCGGGTGATCCGCGTATGCCCGTCGGCGAGATGGCCGGCAACTTGTTCGTGCGGGCAATTCACAACCGGCATCTGACATTCCATGAAGCCTTCCAGCGCCGGGTTGCAAAATCCTCCTGCCAGCGTGAAGGCATGATCAACACCCTTTTCCTTCAGCGCCCGGGCCAGAAGAGCACCTCCACGAATTTTGGTTTGAACGTTCATGTTCGTCTCCAGTGTCTATTTCTGTTCGGATTGGGACGGCGTCGTGGTTGACGACACGGCTCGCTTCTGGTGCTCCGACCATGCGATGCGGACGACCGCAAATACCGTCATCATGCAGAACAAAAGTGCGATGGGGCGTTGCATCAGGAACCCGACCGGATCCCCCTGGGCAACCAGCAGGAAGGATCGAAACGACACTTCAAACTCTGGAGCCAGGACAAACCCGATCAGGAACGCAACGAAGGAATAGTCGAATTTCTTCATGAAGAAGCCGATCAGCGCGAAGATGATCATGATGTAGAGGTTGAACAGGCTGTTGGTCGAGGCGAACACACCAGTCAGGCAGGTCAGTCCGATAATGGAGTAGCTGACATATTCCGGGGCTTTCACGATGTGGCTGTAAAGGCCGCTCCCCATCAGGCCAATCGCCAGGTTCGCAAAGTTTGCTATGAAGAGAACCGTGAAAATTCCGTAGATCAGGTCGGGTTCGGTCTTGAAGACATGCGGGCCGGGGTTCTATTCCGTGGACGAGAAACGTCCCTATCAACAGAGCTGTCGTGACATTTCCCGGGATACCCAGTGTCAACAGCGGCACGAAACTTCCGCCAACGACCGCACTGTTGGCTGCTTCCGGTCCGGCAACACCGTCCAGGACTCCTTTTCCGAACTTCTCCGGTGTCTTTGAATATCGTTGCGCTGAACCGTATCCGACGAAAGCCGCCAGAGAGGCTCCGATGCCTGGCAATGCGCCGATCGCTGTGCCGATCAGGCTCGACCGCAACACGGTTTTCCAGTGCGACAGGAACACCGGCAGGGACAGTCCGGGCCCGCTGCTTGAACTGATGGGTGCGCTTTTGTTGTCGCGGGAAGCGCGCCTGCGGTCAAAGGCTCGCTCCGCAGCGGCCATGACTTCCGCCAGACCCAGCATACCGATGGCGATCGGCAGCAGAGGCAGCCCGTCAAGCAACTCGACATGGCCGAATGTCATGCGTGGCGATGCGGACATCGGATCCAGGCCGACCATTGCGCACAGGACCCCAAAGGCACAGGCGGTCATGCCACGCAACATCGACCTGCCCGTCAGCCCGGCAACGAAAGTAAAGGCAAAGAGAACGACAAACGTGAGTTCGGCCGGGCCAAAATTCAGCGCTATTTTTGAAAAAGGCAACGCCACCAGATAAAGCAGGAGATCTGCCAAAATGGCTCCCGCGACCGATGCGAAAAGCGCCATCTGCAATGCCTGCCTTGCCCTGCCGGATCGCGAAAGCGGATAGCCATCGAAAGCGGTCGCCGCAGCCTCGGGAGAACCCGGCACGTTGAGCAGTATCGCCGATATCGATCCCCCGAACGTACCGCCCTTGTAGATACCGATGAGAAAGGCAACGGCGGTCAATGGGTCCAGACCAAAGGTCAACGGCGCCAAAAGAGCGATGGCCATGGCGGCGGTCAAGCCGGGTACGGCGCCCATGAAAATTCCGACGAACACGCCTGCAACGATTGCCAGTAACGGCCCCGCGGCGGTGGCGTTTTGAACTCCGGCGATCAGTGCTTCCATAGTCAGGTCGCCCGGAAGATGTTGATTGGCCAGGCTTGCATGTGAATGCCAAGGCCAAAACGCATGCCGAGATACAAAGCCGCAACGGCAGCGAGCGATATGACAAGTATTGATACCGGCTTTCGCCCACCCAACCCGAACATCAAGGTCAGAACCAATGCACATGAGGCGGGCAGGTACCCGATCCAGGGCAAGAAAAGCGTGAACAGCGCAGCACTCAGGGCGACCAGCAGAAGACCGTAGACGAAGCCTCCGGACAGAAGAATGTCATTTGCCCTGAGCGTCACCCGGTTTGTGTGCGAACGACGTGAAACCAACAGGCTCAGCACCAGGTCCAGCAATGAAAAACCGCAGATCAGGGCAAGAGCCAGGGCCGGGAGCAAAGTGCCGTTCATTCCGAACAGCTCGTTTTGCCCGCGAACCTGGTCTGGCAGGCCCCAAAGGGCGATGCCAGACAACAAGACGAAAACCAGAGCTGCCTTGTTTCGGTTTGTCAGCGACACGTCTTTGCTCCCGGCTCGATCCGTTCAAGGTCAGGCTATTGGCTACCGGAACCCTTGATGACGTTTTCCATCGTCGCTGAAATCGTGTCGATCGACGAAGCTGTTTGTTCTGCACCCATTGGAGGAATGCCGACATATCGTCCCTGAACCAGTTCCTGGAATTCCGGGCTGTTCGCCGCTTCAAGCAATGCGGATTCGAGCTTGGCCTTCACGTCTTCGGGCAGTCCCTTCGGTGCGGCTATCACGGAGTTGTAGCTCACTGCCGGATAACCGAGACTTTCCATGGTCGCTGCGTCCGGCGTCGCGTTGAGAGGCTCAGAACCGGAAGCCGCCAACACGATCATTTCTCCTGACTGCACATATTTTATGTGCGGTCCGCCGCTGAGGCCGAAGTCGACATGGCCGCCAAGAATGGACTGCATCATGTTCGCGCCGCCCTTGATCGGAAGTGGTATGATCGTGACGCCGGTCGCCTCCGAAATCGCCTTGGCCTGCAAGCGATCTGCGGGACCAAGAGATCCGAATTTCAATGGCATGCCGGTGGACTTGGCATGTTCCAGCATAGATGGCAGGTCGGTCCACGGTTTGTCAGCCAAAGACACAAACGAAGTCTCGAACCGAGCCATCGTGAGCAGATAATCGTAGTCGTCCTTGGAATAGGTGACTTCGCCCTGGTGAGGATTGAAAGCAAATGTCAGGCTTGTGGCGACCACGACCGTGTAACCGTCCGGATCCTTTTCCTTGACCGCGGTTGCGGCAATACTGCCACCGGCACCTCCCATGTAACTATGCACGACGGGCTGCCCGAGAGCCTCCGCCAGGGGTTCGGAAAGTTTCCGCGCCATGGCATCGGAAAAGCCTCCCGGTTTGAATCCGATTATCATTTCAATCGGTTTGTTCGGATATTCCTCTGCGAAAACGGTCTGGCCTCCAAGGCACAGTACGATTGCGGAGATAATTGAAGCACGGCACAACTTGTCGAACATTTTCATTTGCTCCTCCCAGGCAAATAGCGGCGATCCCGATAGTCTCATGCAAGCGAAAACTATAGATTGGCTCCATATTTTCTAATTGTTTTCCGATATACATCTCATGCCAAATCGCTATCAGGCGTTGAGCGTGGTTTGATCAATCAAGCGGAGAGCGACCAGAGAACCATGCTCGACATGCAATGATATTTGATTCTATCCTTCCGCACTTGATAGCAATACAGCATCACCGAAGAGCGGGTTGAAAATGAAACTCATTCAGTTGCAATACTTTTGCAGCATCGTTGAACAAGGCGGCTTCATTGCTGCGTCGCGAGAACTGAATGTCGCTCAGCCAGCGCTGAGCAGACAGGTTTCCGACCTTGAAAACGAGCTTTGTTGCCAGCTGTTGGTTCGCGGGCCGAGCGGAACCTCGGTGACCGACGCAGGACAGAAGTTCTACAATCACGCACGGGAAATTCTGGAAAAGATCGACACTGCCAGATCGGACATGCAACTGAAGTCCGAACTGCTTACCGGAGATGTCATAATAGCCCTGCCGGTTGGTCTTGCCGCACAACTTGCAGCCCTCATAGTCCAGCAGGTCGGCCGCCGGTATCCCGGGATTTCGGTGAAGCTCGAAGACGGTCTTGGATACCAGGCGGGTCAGTCTCTTGAAGCGGGCAAGGCAGACTTCGGTATTCTTGCAAATGTCGGAAATCTGCAGAACGTCACATTTGACCCGGTCCTTGAAGAGAATTTGTTCTTCTTCAAAAAACGCGAAGAGCACGAACCCGTCACAACGGACATCGACCTCATAGACCTGCAGGCGGTCCCGTTGGTCATGCCGAACCGCAAGGTCCACGTCCGGCGCAATCTTGAAAACATGATGATCAAGATCGGTGGACGGCTCAATATCTGTTACGAACAGCAATCGCTGCTGACGATAAGAAGCATGGTGAAAGCCGGGATCGGTGCCACGGTCATGAATTGGCCGTCGATGTCGGATCTCTGGTTTTCAGGCGACGTGGATGCCCGCAGGATCTGCAAACCCAGTCTTTCCAGAACGGTGTGCCTTGCTGTTCCCAATTTTCGTCAGCTGTCGAATTCGGCGCAAGTGACCTACGAGATCGTCCGCAAGATACTGGCAAGCGAAGTTGCGAACGGGAATTGGAAAAGCGGCAAGATCCTTGAAAATCGCACGCTGAACGCCGACGGATTCTAGCGTAATAGCAAGTTTAGATCAGGTGGATCGCCATTTGGAATTGGCGCAGTCGTCAATTTTTGATTAGTTCATCAGACGAAATGTCAATTCATCTCCGAAACTTCTCGAAACGTCGCATGAATGTATTCAAGATCCGAATGAATTGTAAATCAAATTGGATTAGTGCGCTGCAAAATTCCACCCTAGATTTGCGCCAAATTTGTCGAATACAGGACATCGCCGCATGGCATTGGAATTCCCCAAATCTCCATGGATGAACGAGGAACTGCTTCTTCTTGAGGATGCGTGCCGGCAGTTCTACGAACGCGAATGCGTCCCGCATTATGAGGAATGGGAAGCGCGCGGTGATGTCGGCCGGAAAGTATGGGAAAAGGCGGGCCAGATGGGCTTGCTCGGCGCCGAGGTTCCGGAGGCTTATGGTGGGCCGGGCGGAAACTTCGCGCACGACGCCGTCATCGCCTACCAGGGCAATCTTGCGGGCATCGACGGGTGGGGCGGAGGCCTGCACAACTCCATCGTGATTCCGTACATCATCGACTACGGCTCCGAAGAACAGAAACAAAATCTGTTGCCGAGACTGGTCAGCGGAGAGCTGATTGGCGCAATTGCGATGACCGAGCCCGGAGCTGGATCGGATCTGCAGGCGATCAAGACCAGCGCCGTCAAGGACGGCAACCACTACAGGATTTCAGGATCCAAGACCTTCATTACGAACGGGGCCCTTGCAAATCTTGTTATTGTCGTTGCGAAAACCGACCCGAGAACGGGCGGCAGGGGAATATCGCTGTTCCTGGTGGAGACTGACACTGTTGAAGGTTTCAGGCGCGGCCGCAACCTGGACAAGCTCGGAATGAAGTCCAACGACACATCCGAAATGTTTTTCGACGACATGCGGGTTCCTGCATCCGCACTCCTGGGAAGCGAAGAGGGTCAGGGGTTTGTGCAGATGATGCAGCAACTGCCTCAGGAGCGTCTTCTCATCGGCGTTTATGCGGTCGCCCGAATGGAGCGCGCGCTCCGTTTGACACTGGATTACGTGTCGGAAAGGTCTGCTTTCGGCAGAAAGATTTCTGAATTTCAGAACACCGAATTCGTTCTTGCGGAATGTGCGTCCGAGGCGACGGTTGCCAAGGTCTTCCTGGATCATTGCATTTCGGAACACCTGGAATGCCGGCTGACGACCGAAAAAGCATCGATGGCCAAATTCTGGCTGACCGATCTTCAAGCGAGGATCATCGACAGATGTCTCCAGCTTTTCGGTGGTTACGGTGTGATGAGCGAATATCCGATCGAGCGCATGTATCGCGACAACAGGATTGAACGCATCTACGCCGGGACCAACGAAATCATGAAAGTCGTGATCGCCCGTGGACTTTTCAGGGACTGAGAAATGTCTGGAGAACACATTCTGTTCGAAACGCGGGTCGGCAGCCTTGCCCGCCTGACGCTCAACCGGCCGGCAGCGCGAAACAGCCTGTCGGTCGCGATGCTCGAGCAATTGCATGATGCAATACTGCGTCTTGGAGAGACGCCGGAGGTTCACGTCATCATCCTGTCCGGGACCGGGCCTGCATTTTGTGCCGGCCACGATCTCAGGGAACTTACTGCCGCGCGTCAGCAGCCGGACAAGGGGCAGTCCTTTTTTCAGGAAACGATGAGCAAGTGTTCGCAATTGATGACGGCAGTTGCCCATTGTCCCAAACCCGTAATTGCACAGGTGCATGGCATCGCGACAGCCGCCGGAGCACAACTGGTGGCCAGTTGCGATCTCGCGGTCGCGGAACGGGGAGCCCGATTTGCGACCCCCGGCGTCAATATCGGGTTGTTCTGCTCGACACCCATGGTGGCGCTGTCTCGCAATGTCTCGCGCAAGGCAGCAATGGAGCTTCTGTTGACTGGTGAAATGATCGAGGCGGACGAGGCAAGACGCATCGGCCTGATAAACCGGATTGCCGAAACCGGGGCGCTCGAAAAGGTAACGGAGGACCTGGCTGCCCAGATTGCCTCGAAAGCACCTGCCACGCTTCGGATCGGCAAGGAGGCATTTTATCGCCAAATTGAAATGCCGCTCACCGAGGCCTACAGTTTTGCATCGCAAGTGATGACGGCCAACATGATGCAACCGGATGCCGAAGAGGGGATTTCGGCTTTTCTGGAAAAACGCGAAGCGAACTGGCAGCGTTAGTGAATGACGCGGACCATCATAACAATTGGCGGGAGTAATTGACGAATGGCGAAAGCATGTTGCGGACCAGGCTATGCGAGTCCAGCTGAAGCGATGCAGGCCCCACGTGAAAAACTTCTCTATACGATCGCGATTTACACCGGCACCGGCATCCAGAAACCGGACTATCTGTGTACGATCGACGCCGACCCCGAGAGTCCGACCTATTCGCAGGTGATCAGCCGGCTGGAGATGCCCGGCATTGGCGATGAGTTGCATCATATGGGTTGGAACGCCTGCTCTTCGTGCCACGACGATGAAAACATGGAACGCAAGTATCTGATCGTGCCCGGTGTCCGTTCAACAAATCTGCACATCATTGACTGCGCCACGGATCCGCGCAATCCGACCCTCTTCAAGGTTATCGAAGGGTCCGAGATCAAAGCCAGGACCAATCTGTCAGCGCCTCACACCGTGCACTGCCTCGGATCTGAAATCATAATCTCGATGTTGGGAGATGCCCAGGGCAATGCACCTGGTGGATATCTTCATCTGGACAAGGAATTCAACATCATCGGCCGGTGGGAAAACTCCATGGGCGAGATCAAGTTCGGTTACGATTTCTGGTACCAGCCTCGGCACAATGTGATGGTTTCATCCGAATGGGCCGCCCCCAACACCTTCATGCCGGGCTTTGATCTGGAGGAGGTCGGACATCTCAAGTATGGCCGCGAATTGCATTTCTGGGACTTCGAGAAGAAGGAACCCAGGCAAACCATGTATCTCGGGGAAGACGGTCTCATTCCTCTTGAAGTTCGCTTTCACCACAATCCCGACAGCAGCCATGGTTTCGTCGGCGCCGCCCTGTCCGCCAACATCATCCACTGGTGGAAAGACACTGCCGGAGAATGGCAGTGGGAAAAAATCGTCGACGTTGACAATGAGCCGCATCCGGACTGGCCGATCCCGATCCCGGGCGTAATCTCGGTCATTCTTCTATCCATGGACGACAGGTTTCTCTACCTGTGCAACTGGCTCCATGGAGACATAAGGCAATATGACATTTCCGATCCGCATAAGCCGGTGTTGACAGGACAGGTCTGGATGGGTGGATTGCTTGGAAAAGCTCCGGAAGTCAACGGCGTCAAGGTAACCGGTGGTCCGCAGATGATCCAACTCAGTCTGGACGGGAAACGGCTTTTTGTGACCACATCCCTCTTTTCGACCTGGGACAACCAGTTCTACCCGGAGATACGGACCAATGGCGGTTGCATGCTGATGGTCAATTGCGACACGGAAAACGGAGGGATGGAAATCGATCCGGACTTTGTCGTCGACTTCGGCAAGGAACCGAATGGCCCGAGCCGGTGTCATGAAACCCGCTATCCGGGCGGCGACTGTACGAGCGACATCTGGATATGACCAAGGTCACCGTCACTCTGGCCAACAGGCAAGACCAGACATTTGAGGTCGATCCTCGCAAAACTCTGTTGGCATCCTTGAGCGAGCAAGGCGTCGATCTGCCTTATGGCTGCAAGTACGGCGGATGCATCACCTGCGCTGCCAGACTGATGAGCGGTTCGGTCAATCAATCGGCACAGGTCGCATTGAACAACCGGCAGATAAGCGACGGATACATCATCTTGTGTGTTGCGCGACCGCTGAGCGACTGTTGCCTCGAGATAGGCGTCGACAGTCATGGCAAACTTTATCGCAATCCCTTCCTCGACCCGTTGGCTGATCATGAATTGAAGGCAGACATTGCGGCGCCTACGAAGGAAAACACATGAATCACGAAGAACCCTACACAGAAGCCTACCTTCAGGGGATTCTGAAATCCGTCAAGACGATCGCCATGGTTGGTGCGAGTCCGGACAAGACCAAGTTCAGCTATGGCGTTTTGAGGGTTTTGCATGAAACCGGATATGACATGATCCCGGTGAACCCGCGCGCCGGCCTCACGGAAATCCGGGGCATTCGTGTCTACCCGACACTCCAGTCGATTGATCGTCCTGTCGATATGGTCGAAGTGTTCCGGCGTTCGGAAGACCTTTTGGGCATTGCACGTGATGCCGTCGCCATTGGTGCGAAAGTCCTCTGGGGCCAGATTGGTGTCCGCGACGACGAGGCCGCCAGGCTGGCGGAAGAAGCCGGATTGAAGGTGGTGATGAACCGTTGCCCCAAGATCGAACTGTTCCGCCCGTTCTGGAAGCCGAAACTCCACCTTTCGATTTGAACAATGAGAACGAAGACGGTTGGACTTCATGGCATTGCCAGGGTGGGCACACCTGCTGCTGTCCCGGTGTCGCACCGACCCGGCTGACCTGTTCAAACGGTTGAAGACGCTTCTTCAACCGCAGTCATAAAAATTTCGAACACTGCATGTCTGCACGAAGGAGACCAGCGCGATGGCCCAGTCGATTACCGTCGGGATCGAGCACCTGCTCGATGAGGCCCGGAAGGAGATTATGACCCTGCCAATTGATGAAGCTGTCCGGCTTTCAGAGAGGGATGATCACGTCTTCGTCGATTTGCGGGACATTCGCGAGATCAATCGGACCGGCAAGGTCCCAGGCTCATTTTCCTGTCCGCGCGGCATGCTGGAATTCTGGATCGATCCTGAAAGCCCGTATCACAAGGAGATTTTCAATCAGGACAAAACATACGTCTTCTACTGCGCAAGCGGCTGGCGATCGGCGCTGAGCGCGAAAACAGCAATGACGATGGGCCTGTCCCCGGTTGCACATGTTGACGGCGGATTCACTGCCTGGATAGCCGCGAATGGGCCGATTGAAACCAAAGACTGATATCAGTCCGACCGGCGAGCCGGCGGCAAACAACTCAATTTCACCTTCAGAGGGACTTATCGTGCTCGAAAACGTCGTCATAGCATCCGGCGTTCGCACTGCCATTGGCAGCTTCGGAGGCGCCCTGGCAGGGACAACACCTTGCGATCTTGCGCAGGCCGTTGCTGCAGAGGCAATCAGCCGTGCGGGAATATCACCAAGTGCGGTTCAGCAGGCCGTTTTCGGCAATGTCATCCATACAGAACCGCGGGATATGTATCTTGCGCGCGTTGCTTCAATCGGTGCAGGCATGCCGGTTACGTCCCCTGCTCTCACGCTGAACCGTTTGTGCGGCAGCGGGTTGCAGGCCGTTGTGACGGCAGCAGAAGCAATTGCGCTCGGCAACGCCGAAGTAGCGCTCGCAGGTGGCGCTGAAAACATGAGCCGTGCCGGGCACCTGATCAGCCCGTCCCGCTTTGGACAAAAAATGGGAGACATCTCGGCAACCGACATGATGGTTGGGGCGTTGTCGGATCCGTTCGGCAACGGGCACATGGGCGTCACAGCGGAGAACATTGCCGTCGGCGAAAGAATTGACAGAGACACCCAGGATGCACTCGCGCTGCGCAGCCACAAACGGGCCGCCGCAGCGATAGAGGCAGGACATTTTAAAGATCAGATATTGCCTTTCGCTGTGAAAAGGGGCCGAAAGGAAACTGTCTTTGAAATCGACGAACACGTCAGATCCGATATTTCGGCGGAAGACCTCCGGAACCTTCGACCCGCGTTCGCGCGCGAAGGCAGCGTGACAGCTGGCAACGCATCCGGCATCAATGATGGTGCCGCCGCCCTGGTGCTCGCGTCTCGCGAAGCGTCCGACAGGTTCGAACTGCCGCAACTTGCCTTCATCCGGTCCGCTGCGCTTGGCGGCGTGGCACCCGAGGTGATGGGTCTTGGGCCGGTGCCTGCCGTAACAGAGGCGCTCGACCGCGCCGGTCTGGGCATCGGCGACCTGTCGGTAATCGAATCCAACGAAGCCTTCGCGGCGCAGGCCTGTGCAGTGGCCGAAAAACTCGGTTTTCCGGAAGAAATCACGAACCCGAATGGCGGAGCGATCGCGTTGGGACATCCGGTTGGCGCTTCCGGTGCAGTCATTCTGATCAAACTTGTCTTCGAGCTGCGTCGGACCGCTGGCCGCTTCGGTCTTGCGACGATGTGCATCGGCGGAGGTCAGGGCATTGCCGTAATTGTTGAAAACGCGGAGCACACAGCATGACGAAAATCGAAACCGTTGCGGTTGTTGGTGCCGGAACCATGGGAACGGGTATTGCACTCTCAGCTCTGCGTACCGGGTTGAACGTTGTTCTCGTCGACGCATCCGCCCCTGCATTGGAACGGTCTCTTACGAAAATGAAAAGATTCTTTTCGCGACAGGTCGAAAAGGAAAAGATGAGTTCAGATGAGGCATCGCTTGCCCAGGAACGTTGTTTGTTTGCTGAAAACCTGGAAGACGTCAGCAAGGCCGAACTCTGCATTGAAGCGGTCTTTGAGGATCTCGCGTTGAAGCGGCAGATTTTCAAGGACCTTGAAAAGGTTGTTGGTCCCGACACCACGCTTGCGACAAATACCAGCGCATTGAAGGTGAGTGAAATCGGAGCCGGTCTCGCGGCTCCGGAGCGTCTCTGCGGCATGCATTTCTTTAGCCCTGCCGAGATCAATCCCGTTGTGGAGGTCGTGCGCGGGGACAAGACAACGGACACGACGATACTTGCCGTTCTCGATTATCTGAAATCCGCCGGCAAGGAACCGATTGAGTGCCGTGACCACGCCGGGTTTGCGCTCAACCGTTTCTTTTGCCCCTACACCAACGAAGCAGCCCGTTGCGTTGACGACGGCCTTGGAACCCCGGCCCAGATCGACGAAATCGCCATACAGGTGTTCGGTGTTGGCATTGGACCGTTTGCGGTCATGAACATCGTCAAACCGCGGATAAATCTTGCTGCGGTTCGCAACCTCGCCGAACTGGGAGAGTTTTACGCACCCGCAGACAGCTTGCAAAGATTGGGTGATGCCGACGGATACTGGGATATGGGCGCCGCAAACGCACCACTGGACGAAAATACGGTCAGGCGAATTGGAGATCGTTTGAAAGGCGCGGTTTTTCTGGCCGTGCTCGAAGAGCTGGAGGAGCGGGTTGCCACCCCTGAAGCCATAGACAATGGCGCTCGCAAGGCATTCACGTTCGCAAGGGGCCCGGTTGAATTCATGCATCTCTCCGGCGAGCAGGAGGTCCACAGGCTCGTCGAGATGGTCAAGCCATGATCTTGCCGTCAGGGAGCCCCTTGTGGGCCTCTGTCCGCCGATCAATTCGGCAACTTCCCGGCATATTTCCTGGTGTCGGAGCTGCAATCTTCAATCAGGACCGGGCGGAACAACACATAGCAAAACCGAATGAGTTTTACTGATGATTCTATTCGCTAAATGAGTGACGACGGATTTACCCTGTCTGGGATACCCGGACTGCGAGCGGTGAATTGCCGAAGGCCGAAACTGCAAACCCAAGGGAAAAGCTGGAACGGGTACTGATGTCAGGGAGGACACCATGAAGCAGCTAAACAAAGGTGCGAAAGCTATCCTGGTAGGCGCTATCGTTTCTGCCGGTTTTTTCGCCGGATCCGCCTTTGCGCAAGAGCACACCGCACGACTTTCTTTCCACTGGAGCCCGACTCATCACAGTGCAATACACGCACAGATGTTTGCCGACGAGGTCAACAAACGTGCCGATGGACGTTTGAAGATCGAGGTTTTTCCTTCGGGACAGCTCTTTGGTATTCGCGAACAACTCGGCGCCGTCACGTCCGGTGCGGTTGAAATCGGCGGCATTGTGCCAATCGTCAGCTTTCCACCGGTCAACAAGAACTACAACGTTGCCGCCTTTCCAGGCATGTTCAATTCCTATGATCAGCAACGCCGGTTTTTCGCAGAATCCGAAGCGGGACAGGAAATCTGGAACGACATAACCGGAAAGTCGGGCACCACGCTGCTGATGTATAATCCGGTCGGTCCGGTAATGACATTCAGCGGCGCCCGCGAACTTGACAGCCTGGAAGCAATGAAAGGGCTGAAGGCACGCGCACTCATCAAAAGCGAACGGCCAATGTGGGAAGCATACGGAGCCAACACGGTGTCCTTGCGACCGGCGAAGTCTATACCGCACTTCAGACCGGGATGATCGATACCATCAACAGCCCACCCGGCAGCATCAGGGCCTACAGCTGGTGGGAGTATCTGGGATATGCCCAGCTCCCGTACCAGTATTTTTCTGACGCCTATCTGATGGCAAACACCGAATGGTACAACAGTCTGCCTGCCGACCTGCAGCAATTGCTACAGGAAGTCGGGGCGGAAGTCGGCGCGATTTCCACCGACAAGATCATTGAAACCGGTGAGGAAACCCTCGCACAGTTCAAGGAACGCGGCGGCGTCGTGACGGAACTGTCGGGCGAACAAAAGGCTGAATTCGATGCCTTGATGGCGGCCGAAGTTGTGCCTGCAATGGTTGATTTGGTCGACGATTCCGTGCTCGGTGCGGCACAGGAGTTTGTTTCCGAGTAGACTGTGTTCCCCAATGACGGCGACTGTGCCCGCACAGTCGCCGCTTGCTTGAAAATATCATGGACAGGTAGATCGTATGAATGGCCTCTTGCTGGCGCTGCGTCGCGTCAATGGCGTCTTGGCGCGTCTGTCAAACTACCTGGGGATGACTATTGTCGCCATCATGGTGACGGCGCTCACCGCCAGCGCAGTAACGCGCTACATATCCGGCACAGGTTACGATTGGCTGATAGAACTGCCCCCTGCCCTTGTCCCCTGGCTGGTGTTTCCGCTTTTGGGCCCCTTGCTGAGATCCGGTGATCATATCAAGGTCGATCTTCTTCCGACCTTTCTTCCGGCAAGGAAAACGCTGTATCTGAATTTGTTCTGCTACACGCTCACATTTATTGGCGCATTGATATTTCTTGTCGCCGGCAACGAGGCCGTGGCCCTGTTCCACAGGCTCGGACAGTTGATGGAGCTCGAAATCGAAATTCCGATCTGGTGGATGTACCTCGCCTTCCCGGTTGGCTTTGGCATGCTGGCACTTTTCGCGCTGGAGCTGATCCTTGAGACGCTACGGGCACTGTTTGCCGGCACAAAGGCCGAGACGGCGGGAGAACCCTCATGAACCTGCTGGCAATCGGTTTCTCCACTATCCTCCTGTTCCTCTCGGTTCCGATCTTCATGGTTTTTGGTCTGGGCAGTTCGGCAAGTGCGATCTGGGGTTTGAACCTGCCCTGGTCCACTCTCATCCAGGTCGCATTCGGCTCCATGACCAAGCACGTGCTCATTGCCGTTCCCCTGTTCATTTTCACGGGTATGGCAATGTTGCGCGGTGGAGCCGCTGCTCGTCTCGTGGGATTTGCGACCGCTCTTGTCGGTCACTGGCCGGGTGGACTTGGAATTGCGATGGTGATCGCGATGGGATTTTTCGCTGCCTTCTGTGGCTCCATTCTCGCCGCCATTACGGCGGTGGGTACGATCATGATGCCCAAAATGATAGAGCAGGGCTATCCCAAGCCGTTTGTTATCGTTCTGGCTGCATCCGCTGCTCTTCTGGAGTCCCTCATTCCCCCTTCGAACGCGGCAATTCTGTTCAGTGCACTCACGGATGTTCCCGTCGACCGGACGTTTGCCGCCGGCATGATACCTGGTCTCATTCTCCTCGTGCTCATGTCTGCGGTTGTCATGTGGAAGTGCCGGCACTTGCGAAATCCGGTACGATCGAGCGGATCCGAAAAGTTGAATGCCTTCGTCGCCTCGATTCCGGCCCTTTTTTCTCCGGTAATCATTCTGGGGGGCATCTATGCCGGTCTGCTGACACCATCTGAGTCGGCCGCCATGGCCGGGGTATGGGCATTGTTCATCGGGTTTTTTGTCTATCGGGAACTCACAATCGGCGGCCTGATGGAGTGCCTCAGGCAAACGGCAAAGATTACCGCGGTGATTTTCGCCATCATAGCGATGGCGACTTTCCTGAGCGTCGTTCTGACGTACACTCAAGCGCCCCAGAAGATCATCACCTTCTTTACAGAACTCGGCGGAACGCCAATGATGTTCTGGCTCGCAGTAGCCATGATCTGCCTCATCCTGGGAACATTTGTCGAGATCGTCCCTGTCTTTTACCTGACAGTGCCGATCTTCGCTGCCCTTGCATTGTCGCTGGGTCTGGATGTTCTGCATCTCTACGTCGTTTTCGTCGCTTTTGCCGGTATCGGCATGATCACGCCGCCGGTTTGTGTCGGTGTTTACACAGCCGCAGGGGTCGTTCGGGAGAGCCCCGAAAAAGCATTCCGGGAAGTGCCCCTGTTCATGCTTGTCGGCATTGTCTTCGGGCTGATCCTGATCTTCCTGCCGGGTTCCGCAACCTGGTTGCCAAGCATCCTGAATTGAGAGAACAATTCGATGCCCGTGAAGGATATGGCGCTTACCAGCACCCACTGGGGTACGTACCGCGTGGAGGTTTCCGGCGGACGGGTCGTTGCCCTGCATCCGTTCGAACACGATCCTGACCCCTCGCCGATCGGACATGGAATTGCGGCAACGATTGATGATGACAAGAGAATTCGCAGCCCTATGGTCCGGCGAGGTTGGCGAAACGGCACGTCGAAATCGGCAACCGGGGAACGCGGACGGGACACTTTTGAAGCGGTAAGTTGGGATGAAGCCGAAAGTCTTGTTGCAGACGAGCTCGATCGCGTTCGTCGCACTTTTGGAAACAATGCTATCTACGGAGGGTCCTATGGTTGGGCATCCGCAGGCAGGTTCCACCACGCGCAAAGCCAGATCCATCGATTCCTGAATTGCGTAGGTGGCTATACCCGCTCCGTGAACACCTACAGCTACGCCGCGGCCGAGGTCGCGATCCCTCATGTGCTCGGTGACTTCAAGACCTTTGTGAATTCAACGACCAGCTGGAGTTCGGTGTCTGGAAATACCGAACTGTTTGTTGCCTTTGGCGGTGTGCCGCTCAAGAACGGCCAGATAGATAATGGGGGTGTCGGTGAGCATGGCCAGCGTGCCGGCATTCTGGAAGCCGCCCGTACCGGCACGTCTTTTGTAAATGTCAGTCCTGCGCGGGCGTCCATGCCCGCAGAAGTCAATGCCGAATGGCTCAACATACGCCCATGCACAGACACGGCGCTTTTGCTTGCTATTGCCTATGTTCTCCTGGAAGAGGATTTGGCCGACCGGAATTTTCTGCGACGGTTTACAGTCGGCATTGAGAAAGTTGAACAGTATCTTCGAGGCCGGATGGACGGTGTTGCCAAAACACCTGATTGGGCAGCAGGCATCTGTCTGATCGCTTCTGAAGACATTCGAAACCTTGCCCGCAAGATGGCAACAAGACGTTGCAAGATCTCCGTGAGCTGGTCACTGACCCGTCAACAATACGGCGAGCAGCCGTTCTGGGCCGGGATAACCGTTGCCGCGATGCTGGGGCAGATCGGATTGCCGGGCGGCGGCATCGGTTTTGGATTCAGCGCGACAAACGGGATTGGCGCCCAGTATCAACGCCTGCCATATGCAAGTCTTCCCCAGGGTGAAAATCCGATCTCCGATTTTATTCCCGTCGCGCGCATTGCCGACATGCTTTTGAAGCCTGGGTCAACTTTCACCTATGACGGAGAAACGTACACCTATCCGGACATCCGGCTGGTTTATTGGGCCGGCGGCAATCCGTTTCATCACCACCAGGATCTGAACCGGCTGGACCGGGCGTGGCAGGTGCCCGAAACGGTCATAACGCATGACTGGTGCTGGACGTCGACTGCCCTCTTCTCCGACATCGTCCTTCCCTGCACCACGCATCTGGAAAGAACTGATTTGGCCCTGTCTCCACGCGACGCCTATGTCGTGTCCATGCAACAGGCCATCCAGCCCACCGGGAATGCGCGCGACGACTATTCGATCTTCGCCGCAATTGCCAGGAAAATGGGCCTGGAACTTGAATTTACGGAGGGGAAGACTGCCGAGGAGTGGGTCACATGGATTTATGACAGTTCGCGACAAAGGTTTGCACAGGCGGGGCTGGAACTCCCCACACTTGACGACTTGAAGAGCACCGGTTGGCACAAGATTGAAATGCCCGACGAACCGACGGTAATGCTCGAGGCCTTTCGAAAAGCCCCGGAGGATGCTCCGCTGAAAACACCTTCAGGTCGTATCGAACTTTATTCCGAAAAGGTTGCCGCTTTCGGTTATCCCGACTGTCCGGGTCATGCAGCCTGGCTGCCGCCGGATGAATGGTTGGGAAGTCCGGAAAAGGATCGCTATCCCTTGCACCTGATCTGCGTTCAACCCCAAACGAAATTGCATTCGCAGCTCGATCACGGACCGGTCAGCCAGGCCGCAAAAATTGACGGTTGCGAACCGGTACACATCTGCCCTGCGGATGCGGCTGCCCGGGGAATTTCCGACAGGCAACTCGTAAAGCTATTCAACAAACGCGGCACATGCAGGGCAGCAGCAGTTCTGGACAATGACATTCGTCCCGGCGTGGTTCAGATCAACACCGGTGCCTGGTATGACCCTGACGAAGACGGGACATGCCGAAACGGCAACCCGAACGTGCTTACGCCCGATATCGGCACGTCAGGTCTTGCGCAGGGTCCTTCTGCGCATTCCTGCCTGGTGGAGATTGCACCCGATTGAACTCCGAAATACTCCTGCATTCGCAATCACTCGCGCATGCACGGTAAAAACCCGGTTCTATCCGGGTGACGTGATATTGGAGTTGCACGGCAAGAAGGAAAAAGGCGGTAGACTGAAGGAAGCGTCGAAGCCCGACAGTTTCAGACCTTATAGGCGTATTGCCTGCCGAAACCAGCCGAGGCCATCATGTGTGCCGTGTCTCGGGATGTATTCGCAACCGACCCAGCCTCTATACCCGATCTCGTCCATGTGCCGAAAGATCTCGGAGTAGTTCAGTTCACCCGTATCGGGCTCGTGACGATCCGGAACGCCGGCAATTTGAATATGGCCGATTCGATCTGAACAGTTCGTTATCGACTGAATGACATCGCCATGGGTGATCTGATGATGAAAGATATCGAACTGAAGCCTGACCGCGGGATGACATATTTGCTGCAACAGGTCGAGTGCCTGATAAGTGTCTGACAAAAAGTAGCCGGGCATTGCACGTTTGTTGATTGGCTCGATCAGCAAACTCAGACCCCTTCCTGCCAACCGGTCAGCCGCATGGCAGATGTTGTCGATATAGACCCGCTCCGTTTCAGCCACCGGATCTGCTATTCCAGCCATGACATGAAGCTGGGTTGCACCTGTTGCCTCGGCGTAGGGTATTGCTTTTTCAACGGTGGCTCTGAAGACATCCTCCTGACCGGGGAGTGCTGCCATGCCTCTGTCGCCCCCGTCCCAGTTTCCCGGATGAAGATTGAAAACGGATACGGCGAGGCCGTTTTCTTGCACCGCCTTTCCCACTTCTTCCGGTGAAAAGTCGTAGGGAAACAGAAACTCCACAGCTTCGAAGTCGGACTCCCTGGCCGCAGAAAATCGATCCAGAAACGCATGTTCACAAAACATCATGGACAGGTTCGCAGAAAATCGTGGCATATTATCCTCTGTGGCGAAAGCGGGCATTTCCGATCGCTATCCTTGCCAGTGGCCAGTTGGTTTGGAAACGCTGTGTCGCGCCAAGGCAAGACAAGTGCGTCTTGTGAGGTGGCGATGGCCGTGAGCAATCATTCATCGACAGGCAAGCGTGCGGACCCGCGAACAACCAGCGGTCCATCGAGAGCAATACGGCAAGGCAACGATTCCTCGTTTTCGATCATCTGCAAAAGGATGCGCACGGTCTCTTCGGCCATGCGATTGGTGGGTTGTCGCACAGTGGTCAGATCGAAACACGGCCACTCCGACATTGCGACGTCGTCGTAGCCAACAATCGATATGTCTTCCGGAATCCGCAGTTTGAATTCAGAACGAATGACGTCCATCACGGCAAATGCCATGTGGTCGTTGGATACGAAGATTGCATCGGGGCGTTCTTCTGCCCGCAACAGCACACGCGCCGCTTCCTGCGCCTGATCACGGTGAAAATTGCCGCAGCTTCTTGCGAACAACGTCATTCCGTGGGCAGCCAGTCCCGACAGAAATCCTGCCTCGCGGTCGCGCTGCGTCGATGCACCGTCCCATCCGGCAACATGCGCAATCCGTTCATGCCCGCCGCGCACCAGAAACTCGGCGAGTTTGCGGCCTCCGGTAAAGTTGTCCGACGTCACAGCGGACAATTTGTCGTCGTTTTGATGCCGGTTGAACAGCATGACGGGAATGCCCGCAGCTTCGCATCTTTTGGTCAAAACATCTGTAACGCCGACGGAAGCGGCAATGATTCCATCGACCTGGTAGTCAAGCAGGTCGTTGATCACCGTCTCGGGTGCTTCCGTTTCGTCCCAGGACATGAACATGAGCACGTGATAGTCGTTTGCTTGCAGTGTATTGGCCAGTTTTTCAATGGCTTCCGGGTAAAACTGGTTTTCAAAGTAAGCGACGACCAGACCAATAATTCGGCTTCGCCCGGACGCCATTGCACGCGCGAGGGTATTCGGGCGATATCCCAGTTCCTCCGCCGCCTTGCGAACCTTTCGTGCGGTTTTTTCGGAAACAGAGGAACCTGGCTTGAAAACCCTGCTTACGGCCGACTGGCTGACCCCTGCCCTTTTCGCCACCATATACGAGGTGATTTTTTCGCCCATCTGAATTCCTTCACGACGCTCCCGGCGGGATCCTGGCCCCTGTATCAAAGGCCTCCCAGCCATGACCGTTGAAGACATCTGTGCCCAGTTGCGCCAGCACGTCCGCAAAGTCCACGCTTACGCGGTTTTCAATGATCTTTCCATCGGCAAATCGCCAAAAGTCGATATAGGGAATGCGAACGGATTTGCCTGTTGGAGCAAGACCCATAAACGGTCCGTCATGCGTGGCATGGCAGGCGCCAAAACAGGCAGTCCAGTCCCCGTCTGCCAGATATCTTTCTGTCTTGAATACCTGGTTTCCGAATATCGCCCGCCAGGGTCCATACCAATTTCGCTCAAACGCCTCCAGACCGTTTTTTGTGCCACATCCCTTGTTGGCGCTCCAGACAAAATCATCGTGAAAGAACTCCGACAAGTCGGTCTGGCCACGGCCGAGTGCGGCCTCCATAGCTTTGATAATTTCCAATGGGTTGTACGACATACCAAATTCTCCGCTTCCGTTTGCATCATTTTTTGCATGCGCAGTCAAAATGTCAATCTATCTGTTTAATGTGATCAAATCCGCGGTGATCGAGAGACGGCTTTCCTCCTGACCAAAGGCAACGTGATGGATTAATTTTTGTCATTATTCAAGGTATTTGGGCATTTTTGACTTGATATCAGATAAACCATTGAGCAAAAGGATCTGTTTCAGTCGAACAGTTTTCGGTTTCGCTGTTTTGAATTGTTTGGGAGATTGCTATTGTGTTTTCGTATGTTTTGTCCAATAATTTGACTACGCATGCAAAAATATGCGAGCGACCTGCGTCAATTCAAGTGACGCAAACCCTGGGAGGACATCATGGGGAAACTTCGGATATTTGGGGCCGTCGCCGCCCTGTCTCTGACTGTCGGCGTGGCGCACGCCGATTGCGGGATATCGAGTGGCAACATCAGCGTACTGGCCAATGATTTTCCAGCGCTCCACGCGGTGGTCTCAACCGCCGAGAGCTGCGCCGGCGATGGCATCACGTTCAACAAGAACCACACGGCAAAGCACAACGAAATCTCGGTTGCGGCACTGAGCGCCGATCCCGCCGAGTACACATCCAAAATCGTTGCGAATTCCTCGATCGTTCCGCTCCTGAACAAGGATCTCATTCGCCCGCTTGACGATCTCGTTGCCAAACATGGTCAAAGTCTGAAGCCCAACCAGCTGATCCGGATAGACGGAAAGGTCATGGCAGTGGCATTCATGGCCAACGCGCAACACCTGTTTGTGCGTCAAGACATTCTGGACCAGGTCGGCATGCCCGCCCCGACGTCATGGGAAGAGGTGCTTGAAACCGCCAAGGTGATCCGTGAAGCCGGCATCATGGAACACCCGTTTGCAGCGCTCTTCAAGTCTGACTGGAACCTGGGCGAAGAATTCGTAAACATGTATGTGGGGCATGGCGGAAAATTCTTTGAACCGGGAACTGCAAAGCCCGCCATAAACAACGAGACCGGCATTGCAACGCTGAACATGCTCAAGGCACTGACCGAGTACACAAATCCGGACTTTCTCACCTACAACACGTCTACCGTCGCGCCATTGTGGGAGTCGGGAGAAATCGCCATCGCCCAACTCTGGGGCTCGACCGGCGGACAATTGCTTGATGATGAGGGATCAACGCCCGAGGTTGTCGCGGCAACTGTTCCGCTTGCCGCACCGACCGTTGCCGGTGGCAATACGCCCGCATCCACGCTGTGGTGGGACGGCTTCACGATCGCAAAAAACATCAGCGATGAAGACGCCGAAGCCACCTTCATCGCGATGGTTCACGGTATTTCGGACGATATGGTGCGAGCCAACAACGACAGTGCGGTCTGGTTGATGGACGCTTATGTTCCAGGCAAGGCGGCAGAAGGCGTTGCCGCCACGGCTGCTGCCGGCGCAGAACCATATCCGATGCTTCCCTTTATGGGTTTGATGCATCAGGCACTCTTCCAGGAGTTGCCTGACTTTCTTCAGGGAAACGAGACTGCCGAGCAGGCTCTCGCCGATATCGAAGCTGCCTATGTCACGGCTGCAACAGAGCAAGGCTTCTTGAAGTAACGGAAAACGCGTGACGGCGCGCGTGCCGTCACGCTGTTTCACAGCGGGCCGACCATGCCACATCGATATTTTTTCTGGTTCATCCTGCCGGCACTTGCAGCGATGGTCCTGTTCATCGCCTTGCCGATCTTCTCCGTGGCAGTCCAGTCGCTGTTTGTTGAACACGAACAGGTCATGAAGGAAGTTGAAAACTGCGGCCCGTTCAAGTGCGAAACGGTTCTTCAGGTGGACAACGAAACCACGGCGCGGCTGCAGGAAGAAGCCCCGCTCGGGCGTTTCAACGGCCTTGGAACCTACACCAATCGAGCTCATTTGGCATTCGAGGAAGTGGGGCAAATCTGGGCAAAGACAGAAACTTGGGAGGATTTTGTTGCAGGTGTCTACAACTTGCCGCTTTACAAGGCCCTGTTCTTTACGCTGAGCTATACAATCGTGGTCACACCGCTGGTTCTGATCCTCGGCCTGTTTATCGCCCTGGGTGTGAACCGCCTGCCTCCGATCACGAAGGGGCCGACAATATTCGCGTCACTCCTTCCGATGATCGTCACGCCGCTCATCGGCTCCCTGATCCTCTTCTGGATGGTCGACGCCGACGGAATTCTGGGGGCCACACTGCAAGTTTTGTTTCAAGACGGCGATCTTTCACTCAAGGCGTCCGCACCACTGACATGGATCATGCTGTTTGTTTACGGCGTCTGGCACAACACACCCTTCGCCTTCGTCGTGTTCTACGCCGGGCTCCAGGCGGTGCCGCACGAAACGCTTGAAGCCGCCAGGATTGATGGGGCTTCGCGCTGGCAGCAGGTTCGCTATGTAGTTGTACCCTTCATGATGCCGCTGGTTATCTTCATCACTCTGATGCAGCTCATGGACGGGTTGCGCGTGTTTGAGCCCATCGTCGGATTTTCGGCATCGGCAAAGGCCACGTCGCTGAGCTGGATAATCTTCAACGACCTTTTCGGAGACAGCAAACTCTACGGCTCTGCCGCCGCCACTTCGGTGATCACGATAACAGCCGTTTGCATCTTGCTGACGCCCGTGTTGATCCGGACCTGGCGCGATTTCCACCGCAAGAGCACTTGAGTGGGGAGAAAAATGTCAACAATGGCAAAAGGCAAATACGGATTGTTCGGCTGGTTTGCAACCAGCATGGTGGTCTTTTGGCTTCTGATCGCTATCGGGCCGTTTGTGTGGACCTTGTGGGGCTCGTTCAAGGTGCAGGGAGACTTTTTCTCCAAGGCCGATTGGCGCAATGCGATTTACGGGGTGATGACGACGATCGAAACCGGTGAACCTTTTACCGGTAACGGTTACTGGGGCGCCTGGGTTCAGGAAGAATTCTGGCGAAATGCCCTGAACACTGCCATCGTGGTTGTCTTCACAGTCATTATCTCGCTAACGCTCGGCACTCTCGGGGGCTACGCTCTTGCACGCTCGGGATACCGCTATGCGTTCATTATCCTGATTGCGGCGCTGATCTTTCGGGCAATGCCCCACATCACCCTGGTCTCAGGTTACCTGCTTCCCTTCTTTGAGTGGAACCTCTGGGGACGTCTCAGCACCACGATCATTGTCCTGGTGGCCATAAACCAGCCTTTCACACTCTGGATGCTGCATTCCTTTTTTCTCAACATCCCGCAGGAACTGGATGAGAGCGCACTGGTTGACGGATGCACGCGTTTTCAGGCCTTTTGGCATGTCATCGTTCCGGTCATGTGGCCAGGTGTGATTACCACCGGACTGTTCAGTTTCCTGCTTGCCTACAACGACTTCGCCGTTACTTCGATGCTTCTGAGTTCCGAAAACCAGACCATGGTACCGCGTATAGCAAGTTTCCTTGGAACGGTGCGCGAGCAAGGCAATGTGATGTTCGCGGTGTCCGCTGTCGTCAGTGCCATTGTGCCCCTGTTCTTCCTTGTTCTCTTTTTCCAACGCCAAATCGTCAGCGGCCTGACCGCAGGCGCCGTCAAAGGATAATCAAATTGGACTTTCAATCTGAAAAGCAACTCGTGCGAGACTTCTACGTCGCATTGGACGCGGCTCCGGATAACGAGTTGGTTGCGGTCATGGACCGTTTTGTTGATACGGATTACCTGTGGCGCGGCTACCATCCCTTTCACGAGCAGAGCAGCGGCAAGGCAGTTGTTGAGCAATTCTGGCAACCTTTCCGCAGCGCCTTTCGTCACATGCAGCGCCGAATGGATATCTTCATTGCCGGAAAGAACGAGATCGACGGCTTCAAGTCGACCTGGGTGACCTCCATGGGTCACCTGATGGGAAATTTCGATGCTCCCTGGCTCGGCATTCCACCGACTGGCAAGATTGCGATGATGCGTTATTGCGAGTTCCACAAGGTTGAAAACGGCAAAATCACCGAAACCGCGCTTTTCTTCGACATTCCCCAGGTCATGATACAGGCAGGGCTCCAACCGTTTCCACGACAGACCGGTGCCCACCTGATCCAACCCGGACCTGCCACGCACGAGGGCCTTTGCTTTGAATCGCAAGACCCTGTCGAAAGCGAGAAAACCCTTGGTGCAATCAATTTCATGATTGGAGACATGGGCGATTGGGAAGGCAAGGAAGAACGAGCCCTTGAGGTTGAGCTGCCGAGGAGCTGGCACAACGATATGATCTGGTGGGGTCCGGCCGGTATCGGAGCTTCCTACACCATCGAAGGCTACATCAAGGGACACTCGGGACCTTTCCGGGACGGTCTTGGTACCCGGCATTTCAACGGGCATGTCTGCCGTATGGCGGAAGGCAAGTTCGGTGGGTTCTTTGGCTGGCCGAATCTGACACTGACACCAACGGGCGGCTTCATGGGTATGCCTGCCACAGGCAAACCTTCAGACATGCGTGTCATCGACATGTATCGCCGGGATGGCGACAAACTTGCCGAGAACTGGATTTTCATCGACTTGCTGCATTTCTGGAATCAGCAAGGCGTAGATATTCTGGCCCGTTGTCGTGAGGTTGGCCGGACATGACGAATTTCCCAACCAATCGCGACAATGGATCACACCACCCTGCTTCTGCCTTGAACCGTGCTCATATGCCAGGCGGCTATGATGTCTCTCTTGCGGGCTACACAAGTGGCCGTACTGTTCGCATACCTGAAAATTTCGGACCACGGCAAAACCTGGAAGGATTTGATCCGGACTATAGCAATATTGTCGATTACATCGTTCGCATCACGCACCGAATTTGGGAAACCGATGCGAACGGTGTCGAGTACATTGCGGACTGCTACGCACCCGACAGCCTGGTTTATGACGACTATGGGCTGCAAACGGGCAACAAGAAGATCGTTGCCGACACGTACCACACGACACGCGCTTTTCCGGACATCATTCTGGACGCCGAAGAAGTCATCTGGGCAGGCGACGACACGATCGGGTTTCACACCTCTCACAGGACTCGAATTATCGGCACCAACACCGGCCCGAGCCGGTATGGCGCTCCAACCGGTGCCAGGGTCGACTTGCTGGTGATCGCGAATTGCGTCGCGCTCGGTAACGACATCTTTCTGGAGCACGTGCTTTACAACACATCGGCAATGCTGCAGCAGCTTGGCATCGATCTGTGGCAGGAAGCGGAACGACTCGCAGCGGATCCGCCCGCCGGCTGGCCACGCAACAATCAGCTTTGGAATGATCTGCGCCAGGCGGTTGCCCCTGACGAACCTCTTTCAGTTGCCGAACCGGTTGACGGCTTTGATCCCGACCGGTTCGCACGTGAGGTCCACGACAACATCTGGAACGGCGACCAGACGACAATCGTCACCTGCTACGCGCCAGGGTTCGAGTTTGAAGGAACCACGGAAAGACGATTTGCCGGGCACTCAGCCTTTCTCGGCTACACGAAGGAATTGCGTGAGGCGTTTCCCGATTTGAAGCTTCAGGTGGACGAGGTCTATTGGATTGGGAACGATGAAGACGGGTGGCTCATCTCAACCCGCTGGAGCGCTGAGGCTACCCACACGGGAGGAACGCTTTATCGATCTCCTACGGGCAAGTCATGCCAGATTTGGGGAATTACCCAGTGGCAGGTGGAAAACCGCAAGATCACGAAGGAATGGCAACTGTTCAATGAACTCGACCTGATGATGCAGATTGCAGCCGCGCGGATCTGATCTGCGGGGTCAAACATCCGGTTCATGGCTATTTGGGCAGCTACATCTTGCGGCTCCAGCATCTTGAAAACACACTTCAGAACAGGCTGACTGCGTTCAACTTTCTTGGGAAAGAAATCGGGCAGCCTGACTGTTGAGGAGTTTCCGGGCACCAACAGCATTTTCATTTGTTCGAGTTGCCTGTTTCCGCAGGTGGGGGCAAGAACAACGTCTCTCTGAGGCTGCGTCGCCCGGTTCATGCCAGACCACTTTATCCACGTCATGGATTTGGACAAGCGTTCACCCTACGGGTGAGCGAATGATGCCTGTCGCTGAAAGTCCTGCGCACGACCTGCTGGCAGACACCGCAATCCGCGCAATTCAATTCGGGGTGTGGACCCGGCTTCGCAACATCTTTCAATTAATTCGATATCACACTTTATTTGTTCGATGTCGGACTATATAGTCCGAACTCGTACTATCTCAAATTCCCTTTTCGGTTACAAAGACAAGGTTCAGCGCGATGACGCAAACAAGGAAGTCAGCACGTCTCCTGGCACCGGTGGCCTTTTGGCTCGCAATGCTGGCAACATTCATCTGGGCAAATGGCTCGACCGGATTGACGCCGCCAATCGCCGCAGAAGGGTTACGTGATGTATGGCAGTTCTATCTGCCGCTAATGGCATTCACTTTGGCCACCGTGTTCTATTTCACGCGAAAAAGAACAAGGCCGACATGGCAGGCTTTTGCGGTCGAGAGGCATTCCATGACGCAAGAGCTTGCTTTTGCGCTTGTTTACCTGGTTGCTGGTCACCTGATTTTGGGCGTGTTCTTCGACACCGGGCTGCATTTTCCCGGGCCCGATGTCTTTGAAAACGGAAGTCATGGCCATCAGGAGGTCATCCGGTGGGCTGCGCTCCAGGGGACCGTTTTCGTGGTTTTGCCTTATCTCTGGCTTCGACAGCGGAGATTTAGTCTCAGAAAACTCATAGCCGGCATCGACTGGAAGCGCGACATCTGGCTCATGATCGCATTTTGGGTCGGAGAATTCCTGTCGGTCGCCTTCATATCCGACTTTTTCGATGTCGCGCCTGCGGACTATTCCTATGCAATTCCGTTCGGGATTGCAGCCAACACGATCGGTGCAGGATTGCCGGTTCTGGTAATGATCCATTTGATCATCCTGCCGCGCCTGAGCCTTCTCGTGGACAACCAGTTGCTTGTCATCATGCTTGGCGGCCTCGTCTATGCGACGTTCAGCCTGTTTGATCCGGGAACGAGTTATTCGAGCGCCGCAAACGGATGGGTTTCGGTGAGCTACATTTTCCTCACCCAGACACTCATCGGCATGGGCAAGGCTGTGTTTACGGTTCGGACCGGAAATCCGTTCATACACTTCACCAGCTACCACATACTGGGCGCTCGTGTTGCGTTCGACACATCCATGTATGCTGACATCTTCAGAAGATGATTTCCATAGGCTGCAGTCTCACTATTATTGCAGGACGGAGCGGCGGAATCGTTCAGCGCCGGGAGTTATGTTGAACCCGGGTCTCGGTGTGAAAGGAAGGACCATATGAGTTTTGAAGGAGGCTGCCTATGCGGGCAAGTCAGATATAACAGCAGCGCGCCCCCGATCACCACGGTTCACTGCTGCTGTTCCGATTGCAGAAGGATTGGCGGAACAGGTCATGCCACACATACGGTCGTCACGTCGGATGCATTCGAGTGCTCGGGTGCGCTGACGGAATATGAAAAAGTCGCCGATAGCGGCAATCGCATCAACAGACGTTTCTGTCCGACATGCGGCAGTGCAATCTTCCACACCCGCGATGGTCTCGACGGCATGGTGGTGCTGAGGACATCGTCCCTGGATGATCCCGAGGCCGTTAAACCCGAGCGGGTCCTGTACACCGGCAGCGCAGTGTCCTGGGATGTCATCGACCGGTCGATCCCGGCATTCGAAAAGATGTCGAGACCGCCAACGCGGTAAATTCATGGTCAGGTGTTCCGCGAATTCATGGCTTCAAAACGCGACAAAATCTTCGCTTTCGAAAAGGCACGTTTCAGGACGAGCTAAACCTTTCACGATACGCGCTCGGTGAAACCTGCATGTTTCGATGCATGGCGCGCCTCATCCGTTCTTCATCTCCAAATCCGGTCTTTGCGGCAATCGCCTTGACCGGCAGCTTGCTGTCTTCCAGCAGCCTGCGTGCGGCGTCCACACGGATGGCCTCGACGGCCTTGGACGGAGACTGACCCGTATGCTGTTTATAGACACGTGAAAAATTTCTGGGGCTCATGTTCGCGATAGCGGCCATGGCTTCGATGGTGATTTGCCGGAAAAGATTGTTTTCAATCCAGTTATGAAGACTGTCAAAACGTCCAGCGATGTCTTTCGACTGATTGGACAATACAGCACTGAACTGCGACTGGCCACCCGGTCGCACCATATAGGTGACAAGCGACCGTGCCACCGCGAGCGACGCGGTTTTCCCGCAGTCCTCCGCCAGCATGGCAAGCGACATGTCGATGCCGGCCGTGACACCTGCAGACGACCAGACACCGCCGTCATTGACGTAGATCGGGTCCAGTTCAACAAGGGTTTCAGGAAAATCGGACTGGAGTTGCGCGCAATCGTTCCAGTGCGTAACGACCCTTCGGCCATCAGTCAGTCCTGCCGCAGCGAGTACATAAGCGCCCGTACAGACAGACCCGACCCGTCGGCTGCGCTTCGCGAGTTTTTCTATGCAATCCACGAATACTGCATCGCGTGACGCGGCAAGTGCGCCACTTCCCCCGGAGATGATCAACGTGTCGAGCGCAAGCTCCCCGAGTTCCTCAAGCCCGGCCGTCGCAATTGGCAGGATCGTATCCGATGCAACAAGTCCACCTCCGACCGAGGCGACCACCACTTTGTAGACATCGGTCAACTGTTCATTTGCATCTGAAAAAACCTGGAGCGGACCGGCAATATCAAGAAGTTTCACCTGCGGAAAAACAACGAACAGAACTGTCTTCCGGTATTTGGCATTTTTCGAGGGCATAATGGCATTTATGCCAATTCCTGTCGCGATAATCTAGCCATGTTCTCGTAAAAGGAGCCAGGAATGCTACTTCTCAAGCCAAATTGCGAATGCTGCGACAAGGATCTGCCGCCGTCCTCCCCTGACGCCCGGATATGCACCTTTGAATGTACATTCTGCGCAGAATGCAGCGACACGTATTTTAACAGGATTTGCCCGAATTGCGGCGGCGACCAGGTTCAGCGGCCCCGGCGACCCGACCGGCTGTTGAAGGACAATCCACCTTCGGACAAACGGTTCGTCAACACAAACGCCGCCTGGTTCAAGAACCTGTTTCCGGACGCGCCTGAATGACGTGGCCTGCAGGGTGTAGCAACGATGTCCGGCGCACCTTGCGGGAATTCCGGAAGCCGGAAGTGCTGGAACGGCCCAATGATATGATCACAGACACAGTAAGGTTGTTGACGTTTCAAAGCGTGGCGCAAATTCGCAACACCCGGAGACGTTGCCGCTGACCAGAGTTACATCGCCCTTGTCTGGATCCAGATGGTTTTTGTCTGGAAATACTGGTCGAGCGCCTCGGTGCCGTTGTCACGCGCCAGTGACCCGGACTGCTTGTAACCACCGAAGGGTGTCTTGATATCGCCCTCTGAAAAGCCGTTGACCGATACCGTGCCACAAGGAAGAGACCGGGCCATGTGAAGTGCACGGTCGATGTCTTGCGAGAAGACCGTCGCATGAAGGCCGTAGTCGGTGTCGCTGGCAACCCGGAGCGCCTCGTCCGCGGTTTTGAACGGCATGATACCCAGAACCGGACCGAAAATTTCTTCCCGCGCGATTTTCATTTCCGGTGCGACGCCCTGAAACACGGTTGGCTCTATGAAATATCCAGGCAGGTCGCTGCCTCCTCCCGTCAGGATGCGCGCGCCTTCATCGATGCCGCTCTGGATGTAGTTCATCACCATGTCCTTGTGGTCCTTCGTGATCATCGATCCGATATCGGTATCCGGATCCAGCGGATCCCCCAGTTTGAACGACTTCACCCTGTCCATGATGCGTCCGGTGAAGTCTTCAACCAGGGGTGCTGCAATCAGCTGGCGCATGTTTGCAGAACAATTCTGCCCCCCGTTCCAGAAGGCTGACATGGCGGCATGTTCAATCAGATCATCGTTGAGCAGGGCGTCTTCCAGCACAATGAACGGACTTTTCCCTCCCATCTCAAGACCGACGCCCTTGAGGTTGCTGTCGCCGGAATACCGCATGAACATGCGGCCAACTTCGGTCGACCCGGTAAAAGAGACAGTGTCGATATCATTGTGCAGACCGATTGCCTTGCCTGCAGTCTTGCCAAAACCAGGTACGATGTTTATGACGCCGTCGGGCACACCGGCCTTTTGCATCAATTCGGCCAGAAATATCGTGCTCAACGGGGTTTGCTCCGCCGGTTTGATGACCGCGGAACAGCCAACTGCAAGCGACGGCGCGATCTTCCACGCAGCCATCACCAGCGGAAAGTTCCATGGCAAGACGGCGCCGGCAATCCCGGCAGGTTCCTTGGTGATCAGCGCCAGGGCCTCGGGTCCGGTCGGCGCGATTTTTCCGAAGACCTTGTCGGCCAGCTCCGCATACCACTGGAAGAATTTCGGCACTTCTCCGCCGATTTCCTCCATGCAGTCATTGATCGTCTTGCCGGTGTCCAGGCTCTCCAGAACCGCCAGTTCATGCGTGTGATCGCGCACCAGATCGGCGATCTTGAGCAAGACCTCCTTGCGAGCTTCAGGCTCTGCGCGAGACCAGACACCGGCGTTGAATGCCCTTCTTGCGGCAGTCACCGCACGGTCCACATCCGCAGCTTTGCAATGCGCGACACTGCACAATACCTGGCCGGTCGCGGGATTGGTTGTCTGAAAGGTTTCACCATCGGACGCATCACAGAACTTACCGTCAATGAACGCCTGCCCGTTTGGCCTGAGCTTGTTTGCGATAGCCTGATATTCAGCATGCGAAAGGGTCATGGGACTGCTCCACTCTCATCTGGTCAATTGCGAATTCATCGATTTCGGAAACCGGACTAACTGCGCAATGCGCGCGCGAATTTGCGGATGTCATCGAGCAGCATCTCGGGCTCCTCCATTGCAGCGAAATGGCCGCCGCTTGGCATCTCGGTCCAGTGCCGGATGTTGTAGAGCCGCTCGGCATAAGAGCGCGGAGGCCAGTTGAGCATTTCGGCAGGGAACACTGCGCATCCGGTAGGAACTTCAACGCGGCGTCCTTCCGGCGAGAGAATGCGCCCGCCCTCCTCGCGACGTCCGTAGTAGATCCACGACGCCGTATTGAATGTTCGCGTCGTGATGTAGATCATGATGTTGGTCAGCAACGCATCCCTTGAATGGGCGCTTTCGATGTCCCCTGTGTCGACATCCGACCAGTCGTGGAATTTTTCAATCAGCCAAGCCGCGACACCAACCGGACTGTCGATCATTGCATAGCTGAGTGTCTGGGGTCGGGTCGCCTGCTGCGTGCGATACCCGTTTTGCATCACCTGATCTCGATCGAACTGTGCTTCCCATGCCTCCTCTTCAGGGGTCTGGGCACCGTCCGGGTGGCGCATCGTCAAAACATTGATATGTATGGCCGAACAGGCCGGTGCGTGGTCAAAGCCGAGCCAGGAACAAATCGCACCACCCCAGTCGCCACCCTGTGCAAGATAGCGGTCGAAGCCCAACGTATCAGTCATGAGCCCGTTGATCACGGACGCCATTTTGCGTGGCCCGTAGGGACGTGGTGGCCGTTCGGAAAAACAGAACCCGGGCAAGGAGGGTGCAATCACGGTGAAGGCATCGCTGACATCGCCGCCGAAACGCTCCGGATGCGCAAGGGGTTCGATCAGATCAAAGAACTCGGCAACAGACCCGGGCCAGCCATGGCTGATCATCAGCGGCATCGGGTCCGGTCCACTGCCTTCTTCGAAGATGAAGTGCATGCCGATGCCGTCTACCGGCGCCTTGTAGTGGGAAAAGGAGTTGATCCGGGCCTCCTGCACACGCCAGTCGAACCCGTCAATCCAATAGGCGCACAGGTCCTTGAGGTAATCGATGTTCGTGCCGTAGTTCCAGCCGCCATCGTCAGGCATTTCGTGCCAGGGATAGGTTGCGACACGGTGCTCGATGTTCGCCAGAACCTCATCTGGTACATGAAACTGAAACGGCCTGACATGTGGATTGGATGTAATGCAGTGTTTCAAAAGGCCAGTTCCCCGGATCGATAGGAAAAGTCACTCGAGGCTGTCTGCCTCGAACAATTGGTATTCAGCTAAAAGCAAATCGGGGAACGTGGCGAGTGACAGGTGCGGCCATTCGAAGGGACAGATGCCCCGCATGCACGCAGTTTGTCACATCAAGGTCAGAACTTCGTCCGCGATAACCTTGACGCCATCTTCGAGTTTTGAAACAGGGACATAGGCAAACCCCAGCCTGAAACTCCGGCTGTCGTCGTAGTTGAGATAATAGTCCTGACCCCTGTCGATCAGAACTCCCTTTGCCCGCAATCTCGCCGCCAGCTCCGACGCATCAAAATCCTTGGGGCCGGTCAGCCAGAAGGACGTGCCGCCTTCGGAATTCGTCCGTTGCAGCATGCCCAGATGCCTTGACAGTGCAATGTCCATCGTGTGCCAGCGTTTCTGGTACCGCCGCTCGATGTTTCTCAAATGGGCATCGTAATGGCCAAGTTGAAAAAACAGCGCCACAATCTCCTGAACGATTGTTGGCGGATGACGCATCATCACGCCGCGCGCGATACGCGCCTCGCGAATGATGTCGCGATGCGCCACGATAAATCCAAGTCGAATGCCTGGTGAAACCGTCTTTGAAAGACTGCCCACGTAGATCACACGCCCGGCCTTATCCATCGACATCATGGAGGGAGAGGATTTGGCGACATAATTCATCTCCGCCTCATAATCGTCCTCAATGATCAGGAAGTCCTTTTCAATGGCAGTCGCCAGCAGTTCCGCGCGACGCTCTTGGCTCATGGTGACCATCGTGGGGAACTGGTGGCTTGGCGTTGTGAAAACCAGCTGACAACTTTCCGGTATCGCCGAGGGAATGATGCCGTCCCCGTCGATCGGAACGCCGATCAATTCGCTGCCGACGAGACGAAACGCGTTGCGCGCACCAAAAAAACCGGGATCTTCAAGCGCCACGGGTTTACCGAACCCGGCAAAGATGGATCCCAGGATATACAGCGCGTTCTGAGATCCCAATGTGATCAGGATCTCGTCGTCTTCGGCATAGATGCCCCGCGTGTTCAGCAAACGCTGGCGCAGTTGCTGCACCAGTTGCGGGCTGTCGCTCTCAACGGAGTCGCTGGCCCAGACCGGCATTTTTTTTCGTCCCAGTGCCTGCCTGGTACATTCGCGCCAACTGTCGACCGGAAACAGGTCCGGGTCGATCTGATTGTAAATGAACGGGTATGGATAGGTGTGCCAATCAAGCGGATTGACCACGGGCATAAGGCCATTGGGAGAAAAGGAAACCGGACAGGGAACGACTTCGCCATCTTCGGAGTCCCCGTCGTCCTGCGGTTTTCGAAGGTTCGAAATTTGCGGATTGACAAAATAGCCGGACCGATCGCGCGAGACCAGAAAATCTAGATCTATCAGGCGATTATAGGCGGCAAATACAGTATTCCGGGATACACCGAACTGTTCCGCGAGTTCGCGGCAGGAAGGCAGGGGACGGTCATATGCCAGCGACTCGGACATGATCGCCGCACTCACGACCTCACAGATCTGATCGCGCAGACTGAGGCTCGAGGTTTCCGGGAGTTTCAGAAATCGAGGCGTGGTCGAACTCAACATTCCCTCCTGTGCACTGAAGCGAAAGGTCTTTCATCGGAATCTAGATTGTTCAACACCTGTCGTCAGCGTTGAAACGCATCTGTCCTTTTCATTCAAGTCATCTGTCACTTTCCTTGGTCAAGGCAGAGGTAAAAGATGATTTCCAGCATGCATCATTCAACGGGAGGTGAAATTGATGAGGTTTGAAACCGTCTGCAAGGCCGTGTGCATTGCGTCCACACTTGCACTTTTTGCACAACCTGCTGCCGCCGAAAAAGTTCTGAAACTCGGTACAGTCGGCTTTTTGGGAATGCCGATTGGCGATGCCATCGACCAGGCCCTGATACCGACGCTGGAGGAGGTCTCCGGCGGCAAAATGACCATCGAACCGCATTACCGCAAATCGCTGTGCAGCGAACAGTCCTGCGGTGAACAGGCCAATCAGGGCCTGATCGCGCTTTGGACGAGTTCAACCGCGAATTTCGGCAATTTCGGAACGTCGCTGGCCATCTTCGATCTGCCCTACATCTTCAAGAGCATCGAAGATGCCGATCGCATTTCGACGGAGTGGCTCGCCAAGAAGCAGTGCGACATCGCGGCCGAGGAGGCAGGCCATGTGTGTCTGACAGTCTATTCCAGCGGCGGTTTTCGCCAGCTCGGCAACGCCCACGGACCCGTACACGTTCCTTCCGACATGGAAGGCATCAAGTGGCGCGTAACCAAAAGTCCGATTGAATACACCCTGGTCAAGAACTGGGGAGCGGTACCGGTGCCGTATGACTGGTCCCAGCTCTACCAGGGCCTGCAGACCGGAGTCGTTTCCGGACAGTACGTGGCAACGCCCTGGCAACACGTCGCCAAGTTGCACGAGGTTGCGAAGTATTTCACCGAGATCGGTGGTTCCTGGTCAGGCAACCAGTTGTCGATAGACAAACGACAATACGATGCCTTGACGGAGCAGGAACAAGAATGGCTGCAGATCGCGGCCCAGGCTTTCGGACAGAAGGTGCAGGAACTTGACCGCGCCTGGGTTGAGGCCGGTGAAACCGCCATCAAGGCCGAAATCGACGAGTGGTATGTTCCCTCCGAAGAAGAGCTCGTACAATGGCGCGCCGGTGCCATCGACGCATGGCTCAACGCAAAGGGTACATATGATCCGCAAACCGCCCGTCGCGTTCTGGAAGAACAGGGAATGACCGGCTTTATCACTCAGCTGGAAGAAGCCGGCGCTCTGTAAGCTACAACGGATCTTTTCCAATTCAGGTGGCGCGGGTTCAATTCGCGCCGCTTGTTCTATCTGACGCCGACTTCACCAGCCCAGCTGCAAACAGGACTGCCCCTACATGGAAAGCGTTGTGCTTCTGATAATACTGGTGGTGCTGATCATGCTCGGCGCTCCGGTCGGCTTCACCATGGTTCTGATCCCCGTGGTGTATATCCTGATCACCGACGCGGCTCCGATGATCCTGATCCCGAGCCAGATGTTCAGCGCGATCGACTCCGTTCCCCTCACTGCGATTCCCGTTTTTCATGCTGACCGGCGAGCTAATGACCAGCGCCACGATCACCGACAGGCTGGTCGAACTCAGTCAACGCCTGATTGGCCGGATGCGAGGCTCGATGGCTCAGGCCAATGTTCTGGTGAGCATGTTCTTTGCAGGCATGAACGGTTCGGTGGTGGCAGACACGGCCACGGTTGGTTCCCTGCTGGTTCCCGCCATGAAGAAGGCAGGTTATCCAGCGTCATTTGCAGCAGCAATCACGGCGGTCAGTTCGACCATCGGAGGCATTATTCCGCCTTCGATCATGATGATTGTTCTGGCCAATGCCGGCGGCATCTCGGTCGGAGCCCTGTTTGCGGGCGGCATAGTGCCGGGCATCATGATCGGCCTGTTGCTGATGATTATCAACTACATCATCGCTCGCCGGAACAATTTCGAACGCAGCGAGGAGCCATTCAGTCTGAAGGCCATTGCGATCGTCAGCTACAAGTCCTCATTTGCCCTGCTGATCCCGATTGTTCTTGTTGGCTCGGTGGTCTTTGGAATTGCCGGTGTTGTCGAAGCCGGTGCCCTGACGGCTACGATAGCGCTCCTGGTCGGGTTGTTCATCTACAGGACGATCACCTGGACCAATTGCAAGAGCGCGGTCGTGCGGGCATTCAGGAATTCTGCAATGGTTTTCATCATCATTGCCGCCTCCGGTCCGTTCAGCTGGCTGCTGACCTCCCTCGGTGCGATCAACCAGCTGGAAATGTGGCTGCTCAGTTATACCCACAACGCACTGCTGTTTGCCCTTGTGCTGGTTGCGTTCATCTGCCTTCTGGGCATGGTCATGGACTCGGCAGCGAACATCATCGTTGTCGGGCCGGTGCTCGTCGATGTGATGGTGAAGGCCGGATACCCTGACGTGCAGGCGGCATTGGTCGTCGTGGTCGGGTTTCTGATCGGGTCCGTAACGCCACCTGTGGGCGTTGCATTCTTCACCGCGGGCGCCATCGCCGAAGTGCGTCTGGAAAAGGTGGCCGTGGCCATGTTGCCCTATCTGGTCGCTCTTTTTGCACTGTTGTTCGTACTGATCATTGCGCCCGATATCACGATGTTCCTGCCACGTTTGTTCGGGTTTTGACATCATGCCATCGTCATTTGATCTCGGGAAGACATAGGAAACCGCCGCGATGTTAGCTGCCATGTCGTTCATCGATCGTATCGTCAGAAACACGCTCACGAGTTTCTGTGCGATCCTGCTTCTGCTCATGGTTGCCTTCACCGTCTATTCCGTGGTGATGCGCTATGTGTTCGAGAACCCCCCGGTCTGGGGCGATCTGTTGACCGTTCTGAGCAACATCTGGCTCGTATTTTTTGCTCTGGCACTGACAGTCCGCGACAAGGACTACATTGCCCTGGATCTGATCTATTCCTGGCTCCCGCCGAAAGTCTCGTTCTGCATCCAGCAATTCTGGTCAATGGTCATATTCGGTCTCGGCCTGGTGATGATCATCTGGGGAATTGAAGTGGTCACAACCATGGGCGGGAAATACTGGGAGATGTGGTACTTCGCCTGGGAAGACGGCCAGATTGTCTTCAAGCCGAACTACATGCCCAAGAAATATGCGGTTGCCATCGTCCCGATTTCCGGCTTCCTTGTCTGTGTGGCAGCTATCGCTTCGATATGCGAAGACGTTTTCCGGCTAAGGACCGGCACCTACAAATGGACCAGGGACGTCGACATTCAGGGCTAGATCAACGGCATGTTGCAGTTTCCGGTCAACGTTTCGGACATTCAAATCTTCGACAGATCGCCCATTGCGCCGAACTTCCGGGCTCGACTGTCCAATCGATGTCACGTGTACAGATCCGGGAAATTCAGGGCGTCATCAGCAAACATGACCAATCACGCGTTCTCGGACACGATGCGACCAAACCGGTCAACTTCTTCTTCTGTATTGTAGTAGTGCACGGACGCCCGGATGACCGGCGGCAGATTTCTGCGACCCAGGTCGAGGCGGGCGGATGACGGTTCTGAAACGGAAACATTGCATCCCTGCGCCTTCAGCAATGCAGCGATCTCGCGGGCCTGTTTGTTTGCCAGCGAAAACGTGACAATCCCGCATTTCCGCACTCCCTGATCGTGAACGGTCGCACTGATATCGGACAGCGTGGCACGAAGGCGGGCTCCCAGGCTTTCCACCCGCGTTCCGATTTCGGCGAGGCCAATATCAAGTGCGTAATCCACGGCTCTTGCGAGGCCGATCCGGCCGGCGACATAGCTTTCCCAGTTTTCGAACCGCTTTGCGCCGGGCGCAATTTCATAGGTATCCTCGTTGATCCAGGTGGCGGCATGCAGATCAATGAAAGGCGGTTCAAGCTGGTCAACGATCTGGTTCGCGACATAAAGGAAGCCTGTGCCTCGAGGTCCACGAAGGAATTTCCGGCCGGTTCCTGACAAGATGTGACACCCGATTTCCCTGACATTCACGTCCATCTGACCGACCGACTGGCAGGCATCAAGCAGATAAGTCAGATCATGTGCGCGCGCGACTTTCCCAACTTCGGCAGCCGGGTTCACAAGGCCGCCCTGGGTCGGTACATGGGTGATCGCGATCACCCTTGTTTTGGGAGTGATCAACCTGCGAAGGGCGTCAACATCTATCTGTCCACTAGCGTCGCTGGGCGCGACATCGATTTCCAGACCCCGGCTTCGCGCCAACTGCAGGAACGCGAGATAGTTGGAAGCATACTCCGAGGTATGTGTGAGTATCCGGTCGCCCTGTTTCAGCGGCAATGCGTAAAATGCCATGTCCCATGCGCGCGTGGCGTTCTCCACATAGGCAATTTCGCTTGCATCGGCATGCAGCAATTGGGCGAACGCTTCATACATGTGCTCGATTGCTCCACGCGCGCGCGCTTCCGCTTCGTAGCCGCCAATGTCGCGTTCGAGCGCAAGATGCTGAAAAACGGCGTCGCACACGGGCTGCGGCATCAGCCCGGCTCCGGCATTGTTGAAATGCAGAATTTCAGAACAAGAGGGGGTCTCGGCGCGAAGTCTGGCCAGTTCATTGGCTGAAAATGTCATCGGTTTGGGTCTTTCCTTGAAAACAGCTCTGCAATCGCACGACCGCCTTCCGCTATGTGCGGGTGCAGAATTTCGACAGCAAGCTCCGTGTCTCCGGCCACAGCCGCATTCAACAGGGCTTCGTGCTCCTCGCGGTCTTCCTCTGTTACCTGCAAACGCGAGCGTTCAACACGAAGGTAACGCTCGGCCAATTTGATATGTTGTTCGATCAGAGCTTTGAGGCGCGGCCCCGCTCCGGCGTAAAGCGCGCTGTGAAAATCCAGGTGCCGCGCCGGATAATCGCGCTCCGGTGATACGGCCAGTCTTTCGTGTGCGCGAGAGATGCGCTCTCGCTGGCGGGAAGTCAGGGTTTGGAAGGACAGTCTGACGGCGAGGCACTCAAGTTCTGCGCGAATTTGAAAGAGCTCCAGCGCGTCATCGGCATGAAGCGGTGCAACGATTGCCTTCCTGTTCGGTCTTTCGATCACGAGCCCTTCGGCCGCCAGCGTACGTATCGCCTCACGCACCGGCATCCGGCTGACCCCAAGTCGGCCGGAAATCTCATCCTGCTTCAGCGGTTCACCGTGACGCAACTCCCCCGACAGAAGTTCTTCCCTCAGCGTCTGGGTTGTCCATTCAAGGACCGTCGAAGGACGTTGCTCTCTTTTCATAAATAAATCATGGATCCATTTTTTCGGGACGTCAATACGATTTTTTTCTGCTCTGTGCCGTCGTCATGCGAAGGCCGAAAAAGACACTCATCCGCCTGAACTGAAGCCGCTTTCCACCAGGCGATGAATTTCCGGGTGCTCGGCAAAGCGCTGTTTCTGCCGTAACCGCAGTCGAAACTGCGATGGCGACTGCCCGAACTGGTTCTGGAAACATCGCGAGAAGGTGGCCGGATAGGAAAAGCCGGTAGCTTCCGCAATTTCCTTGATCGAATGTTCTTCATAGAAAAGAAAGTTGCGCGCTGCCTGAAGCCTGATGCGCAGGTAAAGCCGCATGGGTGACACGCCGAACGTCGCCTTGCAGATCCTGGACATGGTTCGCGACGGCATGTTCAGCCGAAAGGATAGTTCCTCAAGCGCCAGGGGCGTATCGAGATTATCCTTCATGAGACTTACGATCCGCGCGGAAGGTTTCAGCGGTTCCCCGTAAAAGCTCTGGTCGCTGCGCTGACGCGTGTGGCTGCCGCGCCGGGTATGGATCAGCGCATTGGCAACTTCATTTGCCATTGCCTCGCTTGCGAAACGGGCGATGAGTTCGAGCATGAGATCGAGCGTCGCAATGCCGCCCGCGCACTGTGCCCTGTTCTGTGTGAGCTGGAAGATCCTGTTGAGCGGCCTGGCATCGGGAAACCACTCGCGGAACGACGGGACAGCTTCCCAGTGAAGAACGACTTCCGGCGATGTCTCCGTTCCAACAAGACCCGTCTGGCTCAAGGCATAGGCCGCACTGTCCAGACCACCGACCACAGATCCGAAACGGGCTGCCCTCCGAAGGTATCCCAGCAGATGTTTCGACAGGTGCTGCGTTGGAAGATTGCCCTCGAAAAGCAGCGTCACATCGGAAATATCCGCCGACGCCAGATCACAATCGGCGGCAAACCACAGTCCGCTGCTGGCACGAACATTCCCGCCATCTTCCGAAACAATCTGCCAGTCAAACAGCCGCTGTCCCGAATTCTGGTTTGCGATGCGCAAGGCCTCCGTCGCGATAGTCAGCGTGGTCAGCGAAAACTCCGGCTGCAGGATCAGGGCAAACCGGGCGCACCGGTCTTCCGGCATTTCAACACCTCCGTAAAAATTCGCAATATTGGCAAGAAGAGTTAAATCGGCAGCCATTTTAGTCAAGCAATTTCAAAAATCCGGGCCGACTATGATTTCACGCCGCGCAAATGAAGCTCGTCTTGAGCAGCGCGGAACGTAGGGAAAATACTTTCGAGCAGATATTCCTCAGCGCGGCATGCGGCATGCCGTGAACGGAAGAAATTTGCCCGTGGCATGGAGCGATAGACCGACGTGGACCAATTGAAGAAAATGCTGGAAGGGTGTTACGTAACCATACCAACGCCGTTTCACGACACGCCCGAAATGGAGCTGAACGTCCCGGCGTTGCGCGCCTACGTGCGATTTCTCGTCGACTCCGGCCTGAACGGCAATTACGCAACCCTGCTTGCCGGCGGGGCCGCCGGGGACTTTTCCACGATGAGTTTTGAAGAACGGTTGCAGGTGGCGGAGATCGTCGTTGACGAAGCCGCCGGCGCTGTTCCGATCGCGATGGGCGCGCAGACGACCAGTACGCTGGAACTGGTTCGCCTCGCCCGAGCCGCGAAACGGATTGGCGTGGATTTCATCCAGGTTTCCTGCCCGTTCTACTTCGCCCATACGGAAGCTGACTTTGAGGAGTATGTCCGCGCGGCTGCCGATGCCGAACCCGAATTGGGGATCATCGTCTACAACACCTTCTGGACAAGCCGGGACCTGTCATATTCGATGGTCGAGAGGCTGGCCGAGATCCCGAATGTCGTCGGTCTCAAATGGGCGGCACCGCGCACCGACGCGATGGAATTCGAAGACGTCTGCTCCCATTTTTCGAGCCGGTTCACGATCATCGACAACAATCTCTTCTTCGGTCTCAGCGCCATGCCCTCCCTCGGTGCGCGCGCCTTTGAGGTGCACCACTGCAATTTCTGGCCCGAGTGGGGCATCAAACTGATCGATGAAGTCCGGACCGGCAATTATGCCGAGGTCACCCGGATGCTCGTTGAGGAAGGCATGCCCTTCTACAAGCTCTGGATGGATATCGAGCGAAACTACACGTCGGGCGATGGATATCTCGACAAGCTCTGCATGGAACTCATCGGCTTGCCGTCCAGCCGGTGCCGACCGCCGACGCGCGATATCCGCCGGACACATCACACCGCAACCCACGAAATGATGAAAAAGATCGGCGTACCGAGGCTGCGGAATTCCCCCTGAATGGCTGACCACAAAGCCAGCAAAAAAACCTAACAGAGGAAGACGACGATGAAAAAGACTCTCAAAATCGTAATGCTCGCCATGACCGCCAGTGCGGTGGTCGCAACAAGCGCTGTCGCGGAAGACGATATCCGTCTGCGGTTGAACTGGATGTATTACGGCTCGCATGCCGGTTTCGCCTTCGGCAAGGACAGCGGTATCTACGACAAGGCAGGTATCGATCTCGATATCCGCTCGGGAAACGGATCAAGCTCTGCGCACCGGCTCGTCGCCAACGGCGACAGTGATTTCGCCTATGGTTCCTGTGGCGCGCTGATCAACCTCGCAAGCCAGGGTGCGGAAATCACATCGGTGGCTGTCATCGACGCCATGGGCGCGGAAGCCGTGATCCTGCGGCCGGACAGCGGCGTCAGCTCGGTCGCTGACCTCAAGGGCAAAACCATCCTGACCACCGCCAACGCGGGCGTGAACACGTTCTTTCCGATCGTTCTGGCAAATGCCGGACTGACCCCTGACGATGTCACGATCACCAACGTGCCGGATGGGGCGCTCGTTTCCAGCTATCTGCAGGGATCAGGTGGAGCGGTCGGCATCCTGGGCGGCCTCGATGACAAGCCGGCGGAAATTCGCGCCAATGGGGGCGAGGATCCTGTTCTGCTCCCCTATTCGGACTACGGTGTCGACCAGGTCGGTTACTGCATTTCAACGCGCAAGGAGATGATCGAGGAGAATCCCGACCTGGTGAACAGGTTCGTCGACGCGACCATCCAGGCATACAAGCAGACCGAGGCCGACCCTGACGCCGCGGTAAATGCCATAGCCGACATCGTTGGCGGCACGATGGCTGAAGATCAGGGCAAGGCACACAGGGGATAGGTTCTCGATGTGACCCTGGGGCTGCTCTATTCAGGAGCGAACCAGGACAAGCAACTGGGGCTGAATGTTGCGTCCGACTGGGAGAGCATGGTCAAGTTGATGAAGGAATACAACGACCTGGACCCGTCCTCCAAAGCATCGGACTTCTACACCAACCAGTTCGTGACTGAATAAGTACTCCCCAAGCCGGGGCCTTGCGAGGCCCCGGTCATTCCGAAAGCAAGAGCAATGAGCCATCACATCGAATTTGCCGGTCTGAAGAAGGTGTTTGGAACCGGCCCTGATGCCGTCCAGGCCTTCGGCCCGGTGGATCTGAGTATCGCCGAGGGCGAGTTCATTTCGCTTCTTGGTCCGTCCGGCTGCGGAAAGTCAACGTTGATGATGATGACGTCCGGCTTGCTGGAAGCAACCGAAGGCACCGTCACCATCGGCGGTTCTCAGGTAAAGGGTCCGCAGACCGACATCGGTGTGATGTTCCAGGACAACACCCTGGTGCCCTGGCGAACGGTGCGTGGCAATGTCGAGCTGCAACTGGAAATGCGCGGCAAGTCGCTGAAGGAATTCAGCGACAAGATCGACAATCTGCTTGCCTCCGTTCATCTGGACGATTTCGCGGATAGACACCCCTATGAGCTTTCCGGTGGGATGCAACAGCGTGCCGCATTCTGCCAGGCCATGGTGCACGATCCAAAGACCATGCTTCTCGACGAGCCGCTGGGAAAACTTGACGCGATGACCCGGGAGCGGATCCGCAGTGATCTCCAGCGTCTCTGGATGCAGGAACGCGCCACCGTCATCTTCGTCACCCACTCGATCGAAGAAGCGGTCCAGCTGTCCACGAAGGTTGCGGTCATCACGCCGAGGCCGGGCACGATCGAACGCATCATCGAAATCGACCTGCCGTTTCCAAGAGACTTCGACGTCAAGAATTCCCCGGAATTTACCGCACACGTACGCGAAATACAGGAGATCTTTCGAGGCTATGGAGTCATTTGACAAGAAACCGATGTTCGCGGCGATGAAACTTCGTCTGCAGAATTCCTGGATGTTCGTGGCCTTTTTCATCGGCTTCTTTCTCGTCTGGGAATACTCGGTCATTTTTTTCGACATTCCGCTCTATATCCTGACACCTCCTTCCCTGATCGTGGAAAAGGGCGCAGCGGATCTCGACCGGCTCCTGTATTACACCTACGTCACCGGAACGGAAGTCGTTCTGGGTTACGGGGTTGCCGTCATTCTGGCGCTGCCGCTCGGTCTTGCAATCGCCTTTTCCAGCCTGTTGAAGCGGACGATCTATCCCTTCATCGTATGTATCGAGATGGTTCCGAAGATCGCCTTCGCCCCGCTGTTCATATCCTGGCTTGGTTTCGGTCTGCTGCCGAAGGTCATAATCGTGTTTCTGGTCTGCTTCTTCCCGATCGTCCTGAATGCAATTCTGGCGTTCAGCTCTCTCAGCGAGGAACTCACGCTGTTCTGCCGATCCACGGGAGCAGGGGTCTGGCGCACGTTTTTCAAGGTCCGGTTGCCGGCCGCCCTGCCCCAGTGTTTCGTCGGCTTCAAGTACGCCGCGATCAACGCCACCGTCGGAGCGGCAATTGCCGAATTCATCGGATCCGACAAGGGGCTCGGGTTCTATATCCAGATCGTTACCGGCAACATGAGACCTGATCTGGCCTTTGCGGGAATATTCTTCCTGACATTACTGGGCCTGTCCCTCTTCGGCATTGTGACACTTGCCGAACGTCTGCTGATCCCGTGGCACATCTCGGTACGGCGCACCTGACCCGTCTTCCTGATGCTGGAGAAACAAATGGGCATGACACGTGAGCTGAGCGGACTTCTCGGCACTGACAGCCGCAATCTTTTGATGATTGGGAAAAAACTCGAAACCGGAACCCTGTCGGCCTACTCGGGACATGCCGCATGACGAGGGTCGCTCTTCTGGTAGAGCTTTCTGCCGATCAAACAGACAGGCTGCGGAAAGGCATCGGCGATGCGGACCTGCGTGAGGACGGCAACGTCGCCGATTGCGAAATCGCATTCGGAAACCCTGCTCCCCGGGAACTTGCAGATGCCCGGGACTTGCGATGGGTTCAGCTGGAATCTGTCGGCTTCGGTGAATATGTTGATCTTGACTGGGCCACTATCGGCGCGCGCCTCACATTGACCAACCTTGCCGGATTCTTTTCCGAAACTGTGGCCGAAACAGCCCTCGCGGGTCTGCTCGCCCTTGCGCGCCGCATCGACACGCTCGTCCTTGCACAAAGCGACGGAAACTGGCTTGGAGATCCTGTCAGGACCCGGACCCGGACCATAGCAGGGTCGCATGTCGTGATGGTCGGCTACGGCGCGATCAACAGGCGGCTGGCGGATTTGCTGGCACCCTTTTCTTGCAGGATAACACCGATTCTCAGCACAACGTCGCTTGAACAGCTGGACGATGCCCTGGCAAGTGCGGATATCGTTGTCTGCACGGCACCCGACACACCTGCAACCCGCGGCCTGTTCGACACGCACCGGATCGGGTTGATGCCGGACCATGCCGTGTTCGCGAATTTCGGTCGTGGATCGATCGTTGATGAGACGGCGCTTTCCCATGCTCTCAACGCCGGGCAACTGGGAGGAGCAGTCCTTGATGTCACGCGGGAAGAGCCCCTGTCACCCGACCATCCGTTCTGGCAATGCCCCAACACCCTTCTCACACAGCACTCCGGCGGCGGAAGTCACGATGAGCTGGACCGGAAGATTGACGTTTTTCTAAACAATTTATCTCGATACCGCCGGGGCGAACCCTTGTCGGGCGTCGTTGACATCGCAAGAGGATACTGATGTCCAGAATTACGGAAATCCGCTGCGTTCTTTTGAGCTCGCCTTATGCCGACAAGGACGATCCCGAAATCAAGGAGTGCTTTCCAAACGGTCCGAAACGCACGATCGGAATGGTGGAGGTGACGCTGGAAAACGGTGTTACCGGCCTGGGGGAAGGATATCTGGCGGTCTTCGCACCGCTGGTCTTCAAATCCATCGTCGAACTCTGTGCACCGCAGGTAAAGGGCAAGGATGGCTTCGATATCGCGCGGCGTGTGCGCGATCTGCGGTCGCTTTGCGATTATTGGTCGCTGCAGGGCGCCGCACGCCATGTGATCGCTGCCTTCGAAACCGCGTTGCAGGATGCCAAGGGCAAGTCTCTGGGGCTGCCGGTTTACGATCTCCTTGGTGGCGCGAAATCCGACAAGATACCGATTTACGGATCAGGTGGCTGCTGCGATGCAAAGGAACAGTTTCACCGGGAGTTCGACCTGCTCGCTGGACTGGGGATCACACGCTACAAGATCCGGTCGGTGAAAACCGACATTCTGCGCACGGTCTGGGTTCTCGAGGAAGCAGGCAAACGCGGTATCCGGGTCGGCGTCGACATGTGCCAGAACCTCGCGGACCCACCGCAGGCAGTGGTGGATGTCGTATCATTCGTTGAAGCGGTGCATGCCCGCACCGACCAGCGAATGATCTTCGTCGAGGAGGCACTGGGCCCCGACTGTCCGGATGAATTCCGGGAACTGCGGAGCCGGATCGATGTGCCCGTGTGCGGCGGTGAAATCATCACGACGCCGAAGGAAATGATCGAACGGATCAACGCCGACGTTTATGATTTCGTGCAACCGGATGCATCCGTCATGGGCGGCATATCAGCTGTCATGGACGTGTTCGCAGCTGCCGGGAAAAAAGGGACCGATGTCGTTGTCCACGCCTGGGGCGGAGCGGCTGCGATCATGGCAAGCTACCACGCGGCCTTCGCGGCAGGCGGCAGTCTCGTCGAATATCCGATGCTGGCGTTTCCGCTCGGGGCCGAGATGATTGGCGACCAGGGCAGGATCGTCGATGGCGAGCTGTTGCGTCCGACGGCCGCCGGCCTGGGCTTGACCCTGACACCGGACACGGAGGCACGTTATCCCTTTGACGAAACGGCCGTCTATTCCTGCGCTCTGATCGACTTCGGCCCGCCACCTGACAGTTATTGGGCGCCCGCCTGAGTGACAACGCCTGTACGATTCCAGACCCGCCACAGGCAGATGGAATGGCGCCCGGCATGCCTGTCATCAGCGACCCCGTCGGCCATTGCGCTGTTCCGCTGCCAGGCCCAATCCGGTCTTGAACGGCAAAGTCAAGACGGTTCAGGTCCTGGCTGCGGAACCTTTTCACTGAATGTGTGAGCGACCTGATGTGCTGCTCGTTTGCGGCTATTGGATTTCCTGGACCTTCATGACAAGTTCGTTCCAGTTTCTCTGGTTTTCAATATCGTGTTCAAGGCCCTGTTCGTCTGCAATTGTAAAACGCTTGAGCGCCGGCGTCCTGCTGGTTGCCTGATATAGCCAGTAGGCTTCTGCCTTCAGGGCTTCGTTGATGGGTCGATCGATGGATTCATAAACGGCCTGTTTGCAGGCGTTGATGGATTCCGCCGGAAACGTGGCGATCCGTCGGGCAAGAGCTTCGACGTAATCACCGATCTCGTCTGGATCCAGAGCCTTGTTGACGGTGCCGAGGGCCTCTGCTTCGTCTGCATCAAAGTCGCGGGCACTGAGGATGATCTCGAGCGCGCGGCCCAAACCCGTCTGCCGCGCCATCCGGGACGCTCCTCCTCCACAAGGCAGAATTCCCATGCCAACTTCCATCTGCATGAACTTGTATTTTCCGCGTGCTGCAAATCGCATGTCCAGCGCCAGCGCAAGTTCATGCCCACCGCCGCGTGCAAACCCCTCAAGCTTTGCAATCGTAGCCTGGGGCACTTTGCTGATCCGCTCGCAGACAGCTTGCAGGTCGAGCAACTGAACCTCTTCGCGCGAAACAGCTTCGTCTGACATGTCCTTCAGCAGCTCGGTATCGTAGTGACACACCCAGATTTCCGGATTGGCGGACTGGAATACGACCACTTTTGTTTCGCGGTCTCGCTCCAGACGCATGGCAAGACTGTTCAAGTCAGCCAGCATCTGCTGCCCCTGAACATTGACAGGTGGGAAATCGAACGTCACCCAGGCTATGCCGTTGTCGGTGCGAACGTTGAATGTGGAGAAGTTATCGTACTGCATCGGGAATTCTCGCTTTCTGTCTCCCGCGACTGCACATGTTCTGCAATCGCTTGTTTGATCAGGATCTGAGAAAGGACCGGAAGAGTCTGGTCCCAACGAGAACATATCTATTATCTATAAAATCAAAAGAAACGGCACCAAATAGAATTCAGTATTCTGATTTAAAATATAATTCGATGTCCATGCCTTAGATTTTGGGGCCAGACAGTCGTGATCGCGGAAAAGCTTCCTGATGGAAGCCGAGCCCGATTGTCAGCGAGATAGGACACCCTCACCGGCATGGTCTCCACTTTCCACAACCCGCACTTCCGTAAATGCCGGACACCTTCCCTTTGGGCCTGGAACATGCTGCCGAAAATGTTTCAGGTTGGACACCACTCAGCCTTTGCAAGGCTCATTGAATTGAGGACCTGGCTTTGGGGGACATTCGGCGCAAGCGGTAGTGATCCAAAAAGGCGCGAAGCAATCCGAAATCCTGCAACGGTTTCGGAAAGTAGAGATGAAAACCCGGTCTGCTAGGCGTCATACCGGGCAGGATCTCGACGAGTCTTCCGGCATCGAGGTCTTCGGCAACGCCGCGGCGGAGTGACCATCCGATGCCGAAGCCACGCAAAGCAGCGTCGACCACCGTCCTCAGATCGTTGAAGACAAGGTTGCCGGAAACGTCGATCGATGTCGCTCCTTCAGGTGTTTCGAACCGCCACGCGGCAATTCTTCCTGTACTCATACCCCTGTGACGAATACAGGCGTGAGACAGAAGATCCATCGGTGTGTCGGGTCTGCCATGCCGCTTGAGATAATCCGGTGAAGCAACCAATACTGCCTGTTCGTCTTCGGACAGACGGACGGCAATCATGTTGTCCTGGAGATGGTCACCCAGCCGTATGCCTGCATGGTATCCGCGAGCAACGATATCTGTCAGCGCCTCTTCTATCGTCAGATCGATCTCGATACCCGCATGCAGGTTCTGGAAGGCCTGCAGCTCCGGCGCGACGACGGTCTGCCACGCCCGGAAAGGCAGCGTCACTTTCAACCGTCCGCTTCCCGCGTTTTTCGCGTTGCGTGCGGTTTCAAGCGCTTCACTGACTGCCTCAAGCAAGTGCCCGCTGCTGTCGAGAAGACGTTGCCCGGCAACGGTCAGCGCCAGGGAACGCGTGGTCCGCACGAACAACCTGGTTCCGAGACGTTCTTCAAATGTCTTGAGTTGGTGAGAAACTGCTGGCGGATTGATCCCCAGGGCGCGGGCTGCAGCGCGCAACGACCCGTGCCTGGCAATGGTGACAAATGTCTGCAATGCCG
>NZ_KI928917.1:105176-160954 GCF_000521215.1 Labrenzia sp. DG1229
CCTGGCAATGGTGACAAATGTCTGCAATGCCGCCAGATCCGATCGATCCATTATTCGAATTCCTGTAATATTCAATTATTATTAGCACGCCTATTCGAAATAATCACGCATTGTCAAACTCTGGTTCGCACCCGGGCACAGGGGAGAACACCATGCGCGACCAGCAAAGCCACCAGATCCTTTTCGGCATCATCACAATTCTCGCCACGGTTTTCGCGATGGCGCTCACCGATGCCATCGTGAAGCTCGCAAGCAGTGACATGACCCTTTGGCAAATCTACGTGCTGCGAACGCTGCTTGTTGCACCGGTCCTCATGTTTCTGGCCCGCCGGACGCTCCGGCCAATTGCCTTTGGATGGGTTCTCCTGCGCAGCCTGGCGCTGACGCTGATGTATCTCGGCATCTATGCAGCGATACCTTTGCTCGACCTGTCCGTGATTGCCGCATCGCTATACACCGGGCCGCTGTTCATCGTTGCGTTGTCGGCACTCGCCTTGCGTGAACCGATCACGACGCGACACTGGGCGGCAATCCTGATCGGTTTCATTGGCGTTCTGCTGATTGTCCGACCCGCTGCGGCGGATTTCTCGCCGTTTGCACTGATACCGGTCTCCGCCGGGTTTCTCTACGCTGTGGCAGCCGTGATCACCAGATCAAAATGCGCAGCCGTTCCAGCGTTCACGCTCGCACTCTGGCTGAACGTCACCCTGTTCGCGTTGGGTGTCATCGCTTCGCTAATGATTGCAGGTTTTGGCGCAGGGTCGGGCATCGACTATCCATTCCTGTTCGGCACCTGGTCTGTGACCAGTTGGCCGGTCGTATTCCTGCTGGCCGTATTGATGATCGGTATCAGCATTGGATTGGCAAGAGCCTATCAGTCACCCAAACCGCAGGTCATCGCGACCTTCGATTACGCCTATCTGCTATTTGCCGGATTTTGGGGGTTCGTGTTCTTTGGAGAAATCCCCGACAAATATACATTGGGCGGGATGGCTCTGATCGTGTTCGCCGGTTGTGTCGTCTTCTGCCTTGATGGGCGGACAAAGACACAAAAAGGTGCTGACATTCCGGAAAACAGGACCGGATCCCGGTCAACCTAGATGCATATCGCTGCAATCGGGGGCGCAGGCTCCGCTTTGAAGGGTCTTTCTGCCAACCTGCGATGGAGCTGAACAAAACCATTCAAAAAGCGATACGGCGAACAGCTGCCCGAGATCACTCAAAGTCCACGACAGGCAAGCAATATCAGGCTTCTCCGGCAAGCCTTCTGCCTTCGGCAGCCCATATCGAGCCGCGCCGGATCATTTCCGTAACCTGCGGGATTTTCAGATCGTCCAGTTCATGACCGATGGAGCAATAAAAGACACGTCCCTTGTCCCAGCGTCGCTTCCAGATGACGGGGATAACCGTACCCTCGATCCACCACAGGTGCTCGCCGGAAAAAGTCGTGGTCGCAAGCACTTCATTCGAAGGATCGACGAGCATGTAGTATTGCTCGGATGTCAGGCGGAAACTTCTGATACCCCTGACGATCGGGTCCGCAGGCCGGCAGATGGTCACATCGTAGTCGATATAGTCTTCCCTGGGCTGAAGGTTGTCAGGCCAGCCCGGAGGATGCGCGACGAACTGGCCTCCGATCAGAAAGTGGTAGGTCGGTCGATCACGGAACGCATCTCCCATGTGCCCGTGCCAGCCGGCAAGCCCGCATCCGTTGGAAACAAGCTTCAAGAGCCCGTCTTCCTGCGGCTTGGTCATGTTGCCGAACTCCAGTTTGTGTCCGGAGCGGGCTGAGGACCAGATCGGGGTGATCAGATCGACATCGGCAAGGTCCTCCGGTCGTTCCAGTGGCTCCATCGTGTCGTAGATGTCGACCTCGAATCCGTTCTCGCTCAGCAACGCCTCATACCAGTCACTGAATTGCGTGGGGGCGTGACCTTCCCAACCACCGACAAACAATACGGCTTTCACTTAAATCCCTTTCTCACAAATGACAGGACCGACGCCATGTCGCGGGCGTCATACCCGGCTTCGCAGGCAGCGGTCAGCATGGCCTCGTTCAGATCCGCCTGCGGCAGGGTGATACCGAGCGAACGGGCAAGGTCCAGCGCCAGACCCACATCCTTGCGCGCCAGGGCGACAGTGAAGCTGACATCATGTGCTTCCTCATCAAGATAAAGCCCCTTGCGGTAGGAAATGAATGGGGCGGCGGCTGCCGAGTTCTCAATGACTTCATAGGCCGTTTCCGTGGCAATTCCGGCGTTTGACACAAGCGTCAAGGCTTCTGCTAGACTGTGGTTGAGCCCATGAAGCAGCATGTTGACGCCAAGTTTCATGGCTGCCCCCCGGCCAGGTCCGCCAAGCCAGATTGTACGCTTGCCGAGAGCCTCAAAGGCCGCATCAAGCAGAGGCACACTCTTGTCTTCCGCACCTGCCATGATCAGAAGCTGTGCGTCCTGGGCAGCCTTTGTGGCACCTGAGACGGGGGCATCGACAAAACTCAGGCCCGCGTCCGCCATTGCCTCGTGGACTCGCGCCGCGCTTTGAACGGAAATCGTTCCCATTTCTGCAAACACAGACGCGCCGTCCGAGCCGGTGAGCAGGCCATCGGAGCCGAAATAGACTGCCTCGACTGCAGCGTCATCGGCCAGCATCGTGATGACGACATCCGACCTGGCTCTGAGCTCCGCCGGTGACGGTGTACTTTCAGCATTGTGGTCTCGTGCAAAGGCCTCGGCCTTTTCACCGGTCCGGTTCCAGACGGTCACTGCGTGACCCGCGGTCACCAGATTGGCAGCCATGCGCACGCCCATCCGGCCAAGCCCGGCAAACCCTACCCGCATCACGCCACTTTCTCCGGGGTGATTCCGGAGATCGCCTGAATGAGATTGTCCTCGGTCACTTCATCGGAAGTGAATGTGCGAATGATCTCGCCGTTGAACATTGCAATGATCCGGTCACTGACATGTAGTACTTCCGGCATTTCGGAACTGATGACGATGACCGCGTAGCCCTGGCTCGCCAGTTCCCGGATCAGATTGTGGATCTCGGACTTGCTGCCGACATCGATACCGCGGGTCGGTTCATCGACGATCAGGATGTTCGGATGCATGGAGAGCCACTTGCCGATGACGATCTTCTGCTGATTGCCGCCCGACAGGTTGCCGACCAGCTGTTTCCAACCCGGTGTGCGGATATCGAGCCGGTCGCGATATTGGTCGAAGATGGAAATTTCCGCCCCTTCGGCGACAAATGGCCCGGCTTTCAGGTCGTTGACCTGCGGCAGGGTCATGTTGTCCCGGCAGTTCATGCCGAGAACAAGCCCCTGTCCCTTGCGGTCCTCGGGAACCAGCGAAATGCCCTTTTCAATCGCGTCAGCCGGCGAATGGATCGCGGTTTCCTTGCCATCCAGAAGAATTTGCCCCGCAGTCGGGTCGCGAAGACCGAAAAGCGTCTCGGCGATTTCCGTGCGGCCTGCCCCGACCAGTCCATAAAATCCGACGACTTCGCCCCGGCAAACGCTGAAACTGACATTGTGGAACAGCTTGCCGCATTCAAGACCACGAACCTCCAGCGCAACGCCACCCAATTCGTGGTGGCTGACATTTCGTGACAGATCGAGCTTTCGTCCGATCATCAGCTGGGTTACTTCCTCTTCGTCCGTCTCCGGCGTCTCCAGCGTTCCGCGATACTGACCATCTCTCAAAACACTTATCCGGTCGGTGATCCTGAAAATCTCCTCCATGCGGTGAGAAATGTAGATGATGCCGACACCATGCGTTTTCAGATCGCCTATGACATCGAAAAGCACGACCTTCTCCGCATCGGTCAGTGACGCGGTCGGCTCATCGAAAATCACGGCCTTCGCCTCGACAGTCAGAGCCCTGGCAATCTCGACCATCTGCTGATTTGCGATGGACAGGTCTCCGACCTTGGTTTTTGCGTCGAAGCCGACCTTGAGCCTGCCGAGAATCTCGTTGGTCTCGGAATAGAGTTGTTGCCAATCGACACGGCCGAAGCTCTTTTTCGGCAGTTCACCAAGATAGATGTTCTCGGCAACGCTGAGTTCTTCAGCGAGGCTCAGTTCCTGGTGGATGAACATGATGCCCTTGCTTTTCGCCTGCAGCGGCGACGTCATCACAACCGGCTGCTCGTTGACAACGATCCTGCCTTCATCCGGCTGATAGATACCGCCGAGAACCTTCATCAGCGTCGATTTTCCGGCACCATTCTCGCCCATCAGGGCATGGACTTCTCCGGGCATGACGTCAAAGGACACATTGTCGAGCGCGCGCACGCCGGGAAATGTCTTGACGATCCCTTCAAGGCGCAGGGCCGGTGTTTGACTGCTCATATCCTCAGTGCCTCCCTGCCCTTCAGATTTAGCTGGCGATCGAGAAACAGGACTGCGATCAGGATCAGACCGATCACCAGATTGACCGTTTCCGTATCCGCACCGATGTGCCCCAGCCCCTTGCGAAGGAGCTGGATTGCCAGCACCCCTCCCAGGGTCGACAGGACCGAACCCGCGCCACCGGTCAGTTTCGTTCCTCCCAGGACCACCGCCGTAATGACCCAGAGTTCGTACAGCTCACCGTCATTCGGGTTCACCGACCCGGATTCGGAATAAAAAACCACAGCAGAAAGAGACGCGAGGAAGCCGATGATCATGAAGTTGATCATCATGTGCGGTCCGACCCGAATACCGGCATTGATGGCCGCCGTCCTGTTGTCGCCGATCGCATAGGCATTGCGGCCATGCACCGTCCGGTTCATGACGAACCAGATCACGGCAGTCACAACGAGCAGAAACCAGGTCGCCGTGTGAAGGCCCATGAACTGGGCTTCCGCGAAGTCGACAAGGGTCCAGTTGAGGTGGGAAGTCGGCTGCTCACCGTTATACATGAAGACCAGCCCGCGATACCCGAGCATGGATCCGAGCGTGACGATGAACGCGTCGACACCGGTCTTCCAGACGATCAGGCCGTTCAGGGCGCCCAGCAGAATGCCGGTCACCAGGGCGAGTGCCCATGCGATCGGAATGACGCCGTCGCCGAGGCCGGCAAATACCGGCCATGTCATGCTGTTGAGCAGCACGATGGCACTGAGGGCAAAGGTCGCGCCGACGCTGAGGTCGATGTTGCCGTTGACCATGATGATCGTCATGCCGATGGCGATAATACCGATCGGTGCCGACTGTTTGAACAGCAGCAGCATGTTGTCCAAATCCATGAAGGCCTTGTCACTGAGCGACAGGTATTCGCCGGCGATCGAAAAGAATATCAGCTCGACAACGATAAATCCCCAGATCGCGCCGCGTTTCAAAAAGGTACTGAGAGTTCCAGGTTCCATGTATCCCTTCCTCACGCGATCGGTGACCAGAGTTTGCCGCGCTTTGCGGCAACATCGAGCCAGACGGCAAGTATGATGATGATCCAGGTCACGACGTATTGGACGTAGAACTGAAGTCCGACGAGGAGGAGCCCGTTTTGGATGAAACCAAGGATCAGGACACCAATGACTGTCTTGAAAATGGTGCCGGACCCGCCAAGCAGGGACGCACCGCCCAGGATCACCGCCGCCAGAACCTCCAGCTCCAGCCCCTGACCGACCGTGTTCTGACTCCCGAGAGACCTGCTGGCCTGGATGAGGCCGGCCGTACCCACGCAGAAGGCAGACATCAGGTAACAGGTAAAGACGACCCGGGCTCTCTGGATGCCGGAAAATGTTGCGGCCGTGCCGTTGCCGCCAACAGCATAGACCTTGCGCCCGAACGGAGTCTTCGCCAGCACAATGCCGAGCACCGAGGCGACAAGTGCAAAGAGCAGGATCGGAATTGGAATGCCCAGTGCGTCGGACTGACCGAACATGCTGAACCAGGTCCCTTCCTTGTCGGCGATATCCATGTTCTTGCCGCCGGAATAGGTCAGCGTCAGCCCGTGAATGGCCGACAACATGCCAAGCGTCACGATCAGTGAGTTGAGCTTGAGATATCCGACCAGAAATCCGATGAAGGCACCGAGACACAGGACCATCGCATACATGGACGGAATGGCAAGTGCAGGGCCGATCTTGTCGTGAAGATCCAGAACCACGATCGTTGCGAAAGACATCATGGAACCGACGGAGAGATCGAGATTTCCACTGATGACGACAAACGTGACGCCCAGCGCCATCACGCCGAGGATCGCTGAAGAGCGCACGACGCCCATGATATTGTCAGGGGCCAGAAAACGCTCGTTGGCGATCGTGAAGCCGAGAATGAACAGCGCGAATGCGACAAGAATGCCCTGCTTGGCGATAAATCCGCCAATGCCTGACAGGTTGAATGGCCGCATCGTCTTCTCCTTCGATCCACTTTCGGAACCGGCTGACTTGCTTGAGACGTCAGACAACAGATCCTCCCTAACCTGTTGATTTCTATAAAAGCGTCATACCACCATCGATCATCACAATCTGCCCGGTCATGTAGTCGCTTTCGCGCGAAGCCAGAAAGGTCGTCGTCCCGGTGATATCCGCAGGGGTCGCGACCCTGCCGCGCAGGATGTCCGCGGAAAACTCTTCCATGGCCTGACCCGGACGCTCCGCAGCGCCGATCTGCATGAGATCCTGATCCACCTGTTCCCACATTTCCGTGGCAACGACACCCGGTGCAAACCCGGTGACCGTTATGTTGTGTTTCGCCAGATCCCTTGCGCCTGATTGCGTCAACGACACGACCGCCCACTTGGAGGCGCAGTAGGGCGCCACGTTATCAAAGCCCTGGCGGCTGGCTATGGAAGCCGTGTTGATTATCTTGCCACCCCCGCCCTGCGCGATCATCTGCCGGGCAGCCTCCTGCGTCCCGATCAGGCACCCAAGGCCGTTTACGGTCATGATGGAGTTCCAGTTGTCCTCGGTCACATCGAGAAAATTCATCGGTTTGTTGACGCCGGCATTGTTGAATTTTACGTCGAGCTTGCCGAATGCCGCCACTGCCTTTTCAATCATCGCACAGACCTGATCCCGCCGGGTCACATCGACCTGCGCCCAGGTGACGTTGGCGTGATTGACCCTGGCGCGGGCTTCATTGGTCGCAGCTACCGATTGAACGAGATCGCCGTTGATATCAGCGAAACAGACGTCGGCACCTTCGCTCAGCAGTGCTTCACCGATGGCCCGGCCAATACCCCTGGCCGCGCCGGTCACAATACAGGAACGCCCGGACACACGGCCCATGGTTTTCCTCCCGGTTGAAATATCTCATGAAAAAAGGCGCGGGAGTTTCCCGCGCCGTTGGGATCAGAATACCGGTTTGCTGTATTCAGCCATGTTGTCCTGTGTGATCTTCGGTGTGTCGAAGTAGTTCAGGAAAGGGACTTCGGTACCGGAAAGAACATCGATTGCAGTTTTCAGGGCTGCTTCCGCGTCATCCACCGGAGACTGGTAAATGGAACCCCAGTATTCACCGCGCTCCATCGCTTCGTATCCGACGGAGAAGTTGGTCGCACCCACAAAGATGATCCCTTCGCGTCCGGCAGCCTTGGCGGCGTTCAGGGCACCGACGCCCATATTGTCATCGCCTGAATAGACACCGTCGATGTCATCATACTTGACGAGGAAGGCTTCCATGACCTTCTGGGATTTTTCGCGGTTCCAGTCGCCAGGTTGCGTTTCCACCAAGGTGACGTTCGGACAGACTTCCGGGAGCCGATCTTCAAAGCCCTTGGCGCGTTCGATCGCTGTCGTATATCCCGGCTGGCCGGAAATCTGGACGATTTTGGCTTCGTTCTCGATGCCCATGTCCTTGAACTTGTCACACATGATCTCGGCAGATCTCGACCCTTGCGTAATGTTGTCCGGCCCGGAGAAGGACTTGACGAAATCGAACCCCTGCTCGGCGATGTTCGAGTTGGTGACAATCACGGGAATACCCGCCTTGTGCGCCTTGCGGACAGCGGGAATGACCGCCTCGCCATTGGTTGGCCAGATGATGATGGCATCGACTTCCTGCTGGATCAGGTCTTCCATCTGCGCAATCTGGCGCGCAACGTCGCCACCGGCGTCGAGAACAACAGCCTCGACATCCGAATTGGCATCCGAGGCGGCAATAAAGGCCTTTTCATAGGTCGTCTGGTAGCTGTCCACACCGACATTGTTCTGCGTGATGCCGATTTTCATCGATTCAGCAGAAGCTGCGCCGGTCAGCGCCAGACCAGTGATGGCAGTCGTTGCCACAAGCAACGAACGAAACTTGCTCGTCATTCCGAAATCCTCCCTTGGGAACCCTTGAAGGTTCTGTCATGTCCGCGTCTCCTCCGGACGCGGAATGCGCACTCATCGCGAGCGTCGTTTTTAAACCTGCACAGCTCTTCGTGATGCTGCCCTATCGAAAATATCCAAAATGGATGTTTTAATATTCAATATGAACATTTTGCCGGTTTAGCCTCGATGCAGGCTCACCCACTCTTTGGAGGAAGGTCAATGTCGATCCAGAAAATATTCATTTTGAGGAAATGCAAAAGTGGTTTGTCCCGTCCGGAAACTGGAGACGCGAGATGAACCATCATAAGGGAGAGCTGGTTCAGGAGACGTCTTTTCTCACACCTCAGGCCAAAACGGAAATTCTCAAGGCGCTTACGTTTCTGGAGAGTTTCGAAGACGAGCTTGACGGTCTGATCGAAATTTCGGCTCCCAACCCATATGTCAAAATGTCGGCATACCTGGTCAGGAGACATCTGGAGGCAAAGGTCGTGACGCCGACATCGCTGATCGGCGCTTCGGGCGTTCCGTATGCAACCGCCACTCGGCGTCTGAGGAAGATGATCGACGACGGATTGGTCGAGCAACGGCCCCGAACCTCAAGCGGACGTTCCTTTTCTCTTCATCCAAGTGCCGAGATGCTCGAAGCCTGGACCCAGTTCAGTGGCAGGATGCGCAGGTTGGCGGCACAGGCCTTCGGGTCGGAGGCCCCCCGGGCCGACACGCAGGATTACTACTTCGCGGGCTCCTACCTGGAAGCCCAGACCATCCAGCCTCCGCAGGTTCTGCTCGAACCTCTCAAGCTTTCGGGCGGGCTGCGGGTTCTGGTTCACGGCGACCCGACCTTCATGGTCATGCACGGGCTCAAGCGGCAATTCGAGCAGGTCGTCGGCTGCCCGATCCAGCAACGGGCGTTTTCAATTGACCGGCTTCATGAAGAGGCAGTCAAGAACGCCCAGCGTACGACCAGCAGGTATGATCTGATCGCGCTTGACCTGCCCTGGGTCGGAGAATTCGCGGCGAAGGGCTACCTGCACCCGATCGATGCAGTTCTGGACATCGAACGGCTGAGCCCGAGCGATTTTCACACAGCCGGTTGGATGGCAGCCCATTGGGACAAGCGGCCTTTCGGCGTTCCCTCACAGACAACACCTGAACTTCTGTTCTACCGCAAGGACTTGCTGGCAGAAGCCGGGCTTGAGCCCCCGCACACGACCGATGCCCTGCTGGAGGCAGCCGAGGAACTGCATGAACCGACCAAGGGACGCTACGGCATCGCCTGGAACGCGGCCCGCGGCACGGCGCTCGGCCACACATTCATGATGGCCTGTGCCGACTTTGGTCAGCCCGTACTTGATCTTGCAAAACAGGCCGGCGGTTACGATGCATCCAGGCTCGCACAGGAAGACTACCGACCGACGATCGATACCGAGCGCGGTCTGCTTGCCGCCGAGTATCTGATGGCACTCCTGCGCTATTCTCCGCCGGATATCCTGTCCATGGCCTGGTACGAACGGGTTCGGCCCTTTGCCAACGGCAAGGTTGCAATGGCATATGGCTATACCTTGCTCGCCCCTTATTTCGAGCAGAACCCTGCCTGCGCTGCCTTTGGAAAGGTCGGTTACCTGCCACATCCGTCCGGATGCAAGGCACCCAATATCGCACCGGTCGGCGGATACCTGCTCTGCATTCCGGCCAACATCGCGCCGGACCGCCTTGAAGCCGCCACCGAGGCCCTGATCGTTTTCACATCGCCTGAAGCGCAAAAGCTCTACGTGGAAAACGGCAGCCGGACAAACCCGAGATACTCCGTGGGCGCCGATCCCGAAGTACGCAGGCTCTCACCTATCTTCGAAGCCGTGGATTCCATGTCCTGGCACGACGAGCTGCAATTCTGGCCACGGCCGCCCATCCCGGAAATCAACGACATCATCCGCATCTGCGGAGAGGAATGCCACGACATGCTGCGCGGCGTTCAATCACCAAAAGCTGCGCTTCAAGCAGCCCAGAATCGTGCCGACCGGATCTTGAGGGAGGCAGGAAAACTCTAATGGGAGGAACTCATGGACCCCAATCGTCTTAAGGGAAAGAACATTCTGATCACCGGAGCCGCACAAGGCATGGGTGCTGCGAATGCCGAATATTTCGCCGCACACGGAGCGAATGTTGCGCTCGGCGACATCAATGTCGACGGGGTCAACGAGGTTGCCGGCCGGATCAATGCCCGCGGCAACGGCAAGGCGATTTCCATGAAACTCGATGTGACCAAACGACCCGACCACACAGCCGCGGTCAACGCCACGGCAGACGAATTCGGTTCGATCAATATCATGCTCAACAATGCCGGCGTGAACAAACCCAAGATGTTCCTCGACATCGACGAGGACAACTGGGACCTGATCATGAACATCAACGCCAAGGGCATGCTGTTCGGCATGCAGGAAGCGGCCAGGAAGATGATCGATCAGGGACCGATGGATGATCATCCTTACAAGATCATCAATGTCGGCAGCATCGTGTCCCGCACGGCATTTCTGGATGTCGTGCCGTACTCTTGTTCCAAATACTGCGCCCTTGCAATGATCATCGGCGGTGCAAAGGCTCTCTGGCAACACAAGATCACGGTCAATGGCTACGGGCCGGGCGTCGTGAAGACAGAGCTATGGGAGCAGCTCGACAAGGATCTCGTCGAGATCGGCATGTTCGAGAAGGAAGGCCAGTCGATGGATCATCTGGCAGAAACCATGATCCTGATGAAACAACTGTCCACGCCCGACGACGTCAAGGGAACCGCCGCGTTCCTGTGTTCCGACGAAAGCGACTACATGACCGGCCAGCTCATCATGATCGATGGCGGCATGATCATGCAATGACCTGACAATCCGCCAATTTTGAAACGTACCAGGCGGCGGTAACAACGCCTGCAGGAGAGACTTATGTCCCGCGCACTGACACCACATGTCCTGACGCCTCAGGACCTCGAACCAAACTGGAGATGGGAAGGCCGTTTGCCGGCCTGGGGCCACACGTCGGTGGATTTCGAACGCCGAATAGACCATGACAGACTGCGCCGCTACAGGTTGTCGCGCACGCGCCAGGCCCTGAAGGCCTCCCCGGCAGGAACGCTTTTGTTGTTCGACGTGAACAACATCCGCTATGTGTCGGCAACCAAGATCGGCGAATGGGAACGGGACAAGATGTGCCGGTTCTGCCTGCTGACCGGTGATGATTCCCCCTATGTCTGGGATTTTGGCTCCGCCGCCTATCACCACAAGAAATTTTCCGACTGGCTCGAACCCGATCATTGCCTTGCTGGCGTCGTCGGAATGCGGGGTACGATCCCGCCGGAATTCGGCCTGATGCGCAAATACGCAAAGCAGATTGCGGGGCTCATCAAGGACGCGGGCATGGCCGATATGCCGGTGGGCGTCGACTACGCGGAAACGGCGATGTTTCACGCATTACAGGAAGAAGGACTGAATGTCATTGACGGGCAGCAGATCATGCTGGCCGCGCGCGAGATCAAGAACTGGGATGAAATCCAGTTGCTCACCCAGGCCGCCTCCATGGTCGATGGTGTCTACCACATGATCTACGAGGAACTGAAACCGGGTATTCGGGAAAACGACATCGTCGCCTTGTCCAACAAGATGCTCTACGAGATGGGCTCGGACGATGTTGAGGCGATCAACGCAATCTCGGGCGAGCGCTGCAATCCTCATCCACACAATTTCACCGACCGGTACTTCCGTCCGGGCGATCAGGCCTTCTTCGATATTCTGCAGTCATATCAGGGATATCGAACCTGTTACTACCGAACGTTCAACATTGGCCGGGCAACACCGGCACAGCATGATGCCTATGTGAAGGCGCGCGAGTGGATCGACGCCTCCATCGCCATGATCAAGCCAGGTGTCTCCACGGACAAGGTGGCCGAAGTCTGGCCGAAGGCGGAAGAATTCGGCTTTCCGAACGAAGATGCTGCCTTCGGTCTGCAATTTGGACACGGCCTGGGTTTGGCCTTGCACGAACGTCCGATCATCTCCCGGGCAATTTCCCTTGATCATCCGATGGAAATCAAGACCGGCATGGTGTTCGCGCTGGAGACCTACTGCCCGGCTGCCGACGGATATTCTGCTGCCCGCATCGAAGAAGAAGTGGTCGTAACCGACGCGGGTGTCGAAGTCATCAGCCTGTTTCCGGCAGAGGAACTTCCAATCGCGAACCGGTACTGACTTCCCCAACTTGCCCGGCCCTCCATGGGCCGGGTCCTTTTCTAGGGACAAAGACATGAGTGCTGCCAAGAACAGGCACAACACCGAAGATTACCTGCAGATGTACAGGCAGATGGTTCGTATCCGCGCCTTTGAAGACAGTGCGAACCAGTTGTACCTCTCCGCCAGGATGCCGGGCCTGACCCATATGTATTCAGGACAGGAAGCGGTGGCCGTCGGCATTTGCGAAGCCTTGACCGATGAGGATCGCATCACATCGACACACCGCGGGCATGGTCACTGCGTTGCCAAGGGAGCGGATTTCAAGGCGATGTTCTGCGAATTGCTTGGCAAGGCAGAAGGCTACTGCCGCGGCAAGGGCGGATCGATGCACATCGCCGACCAGTCCCACGGAAACCTCGGCGCCAACGCCATCGTGGGCGGATCCATGGGCATTGCCACGGGCGCTGCGCTTTCGGCCAAACGTTTGGGCAGGGAGTTTGTGACGGTCTGCTTCTTCGGGGACGGTGCCACTGCCCAAGGGCTTTGGTACGAAGTGATGAACATGGCTGCGCTCTGGCAGTTGCCCGTCATTTATGCCTGTGAAAACAATGGCTACAGCGAATACACCAGAACCGAAGAGATCGCCGCGGGTTCGCTGATCGCGCGTGCGCAGGCCTTCGGTATCGAAGCTTTTCAGGTCGACGGACAGGACGTGCTTGCGGTGAACGAGCTGACACAACAGCTCGTCGGTCGTTGCCGAACAGGAGAAGGCCCTTTCTTCATCGAGTTGGACACCTACCGCTATCACGGTCACCACGTCGGAGACATCAATCGCGATTATTACCGCTCCAGGGACGAGGAGGCCGAATGGAAGAAAGTCCGCGATCCAATCACGAATTTCGGCAAATGGCTGATCGACCAGAAGATCATGTCCGCAGACGAGTTGGTGGCAATCGACGAAGAAATAACCTCTGACGCGCAGGCAGCCGTCCAATACGCGCTAGACGCACCTTATCCCGACGGCAACGAGGTCGACATGCATGTCTTTTCCGGTGTCGACCACGCCCTGGAATATCCCGGAGGAGCGCATCGATGACCCGCGAAATCACTCTCTCCAAAGCGGTCAACGAGGCGATCGCTGAAGAAATGCGTCGCGACGCATCTGTCATCCTGCTTGGCGAAGATGTTGCCGAAGCCGGAACGCCGTTCAAGGTCCTTTCGGGACTGGTGGAAGAATTCGGAACCGACAGGATCATCGACACACCGATATCGGAGCCGGGTTTCATGGGCATTGCTGTCGGAGCCGCCATGACGGGCCTGAGGCCGGTGGTCGATCTCATGTTCGGAGATTTTTTGTATCTGGTCATGGATCAACTCTGCAATCAGGCGGCAAAGACCCACTACATGTCTGGTGGCAAGCTGACGGCCCCCCTTGTTCTCAGAACGAATATGGGCGCTACACGCCGCTCCGCCGCGCAGCACAGCCAATCCCTGCAGGCTCTGGTCGCGCACATTCCCGGACTGAAAGTCGCCATGCCGTCGTCGGCCTATGAGGCCAAGGGCCTTCTGAAAACGGCCATTCGCGACGACAATCCGGTCGTGATCTTCGAAGACAAGCTCATGTACCAGGACAAGGCGCCCGTCCCGGAAGAAGAATACCTTATCCCCTTCGGAAAGGCGCATATCAAACGCGAAGGTCGTGATGTGACGCTGGTCGCAACGTCCTCAATGGTGCAGGTGGCGGAAGAAGCTGCCGAAGCGCTGGCCGGGGACGGGATCAGCGCCGAGGTCATAGATCCTCGGACGATCGTTCCGCTGGATGAACAAACGATCCTGAATTCGGTCCGAAAGACCTCCCGCGCCATCGTGATCGATGAGGGTCATCAAAGTTACGGTGTGACGGCGGAAATCGCTGCACGGATCGGAGAAAAGGCTTTCTATCATCTGGACGCCCCGGTGATCCGGATGGGCGCAATGGATGTACCGGTTCCCTTCTCGCCTGCCCTTGAGGATCTGACGGTGCCCAACGCCGCCGGCGTTGCCGAGAACGCACGCAGGATCTGCCGCGGAGAGCTGATCCATGCCGCATGAGGTCATCATGCCTGCCCTCGGCATGGCCCAGGACACCGGGCTCCTGATCGGCTGGCTCAAGCAACCCGGAGAAGCGGTAAACGCCGATGATGTTCTCTTCGAGGTTGAAACCGACAAGAGCACAATGGAGGTCAATGCCGGTTTTGACGGTTTTATCGCCAAACTTCTGGCTGAAGCCGGCCAGGAAGTGCCCGTCGGTGAAACCATTGCCGTCATTAGCGCAGAACAACCCGACCTAGCGGCGGCAGAGGAAGAAAGTTCCGGACCGGTTGTTCCTGACAAGGCTGCCGGCAACACGCGCGTCGAGGAAGCACCGGGGGCTTCAGACGCCCTCAAATCCGCGAGGTTGCCGGAAAAGGCACAAATAGCCATTCCGCGAAGCGAGGGGAAAATCCTGGCTTCGCCCAAGGCGCGCCGGCTCGCCGGAGAAATGGATCTGGACCTCAATCGCCTCGTCGAGACAGGTCATGTTCAACCCTTCCACGTGAAGGACCTGGAAACGCTGAAAACGCTGCCGCCAACCGGAACCGCGGCATCGGGCCCCCACACGGTACGGCGCCTCGTTGCCGAAACCGGGAACGACGACGCCTTCGCCGATTTTGCAGGTTGGGCAGCAACCACCGAGGCCTGTCGGGATCAAGGGGCACTGCTTGCAGGATTTGCCGCAGCAAGTCTGGGACGCTTGCCGGCAAACGTTGCTGTCGATCGTGCAGGTGACCGGACGATCTATGCGGTTCCCTCGACCTGGCTGGGTCAGGTCTCTGCTGCAGAGAGTAGCAAGCCTTTCGATCTTCATGTGCGCGACCTGCGTTTCACAAGGATCAGCTCCGTTGAACTTGGCGCTGAGGATTGCCCGACAATCAGCATTTCACGCGCGGGACGCGGCCTCCGCCTGACACTTGAAACTGCGGGTCATCTTCTCACCGCAGAAGAGGCTGTGAACCTGCTTTCCAATTTCGCGGGACGGATGGAGCAACCGCTCCGCCACCTGCTTTGACCCGTGGGGTGCATCATGGACTTTACCGACCTTTTTATCGATGGCGCCTGGCGACAGGGAGCAAGGGGCGAGCGTTTCGACGTCATCAATCCGGCAACCGAAGGCGTGCTTGCGTCCGTTGCATCGGCGGACATCGAGGATGCAAACCTCGCCCTGGACGCAGCCGAGCAGGCCATGAGGGACTGGGCGACCAGAACACCGCGGCACCGTTCTGAAGTCCTGCGCAAGGCGTGGGAGTTGATGACTGCGCGCCTCGAAGATTTTGCACGCCTGATCACCCTTGAAAACGGCAAGGCACGCGCGGATGCCATGGGCGAAGCAGCCTATGCAGCGGAGTTTTTCCGCTGGTTTGCCGAAGAAGCTGTCCGCGCCGATGGCCTGATTACGACTSGCCCGGCGTCCGGGGCACGCATCATCGTGCAGCACAAACCCGCCGGTCTGGCTGTCCTGGTAACGCCTTGGAACTATCCGGCTGCCATGGGCACCCGGAAAATCGCACCTGCTCTCGCCGCCGGGTGCGCGGTCATCATCAAGCCGGCCTCGGAAACCCCGCTTACCATGCTTGCATTGATGCCGTTGCTGGAGGAGGCAGGTGTGCCGTCCGGGCTGGTCAATGTCCTGCCCTCAAAGCGCACGGGTGCGCTGGTCGATCACATGCTGCATGACCCGCGTGTGCGCGTCGTATCCTTCACCGGATCGACAGCGGTTGGACGCAAGCTGCTCCATTCGGCGGCCGATCAGGTTCTCAAACCGGCAATGGAACTCGGAGGAAACGCACCGCTGATCGTCTTCGACGATGCCGATCTCGACGTTGCCCTGGAAGGCGCAATGCTCGCCAAGATGCGCAACCTCGGAGAAGCTTGCACCGCGGCCAACCGCATCTATGTGCATGAGGCAATCGCGGAAGAATTCACCCTCCGGATTGCAGAAGCCATGGGCAAACTGAAAGTCGGTGACGGCACGGATCCTTCCGTCGATGTCGGGCCACTCGTCAATGCTGAAACGCGCGACAAGGTTGCAGACTTTGTCGCGGACGCCGTGGCAAAGGGTGCGCGCGTCGAAGTCGGGGGGCAGGTTCCCGACGGCAAAGGCTTCTTCTATACCCCGACCGTGATTTCCAATGTGCCCGAGACGGCGGCGTGCGTTCATGACGAAATATTCGGCCCTGTCGCCGCTCTCCAGACATTTACTGACGAGGACGATGTCATTCAGCGTGCAAACGACACGGAGTACGGTTTGGTGGCATATGTATTCACCGAGGACATGAAACGCGGACTCAAGGTTTGCGAACGCCTGGACTACGGCATGGTCGGTCTCAATCGAGGCCTGGTTTCGGACCCGGCTGCACCGTTCGGCGGCACCAAGCAGTCCGGACTCGGACGCGAAGGCGGGCATGAAGGCATGCTGGAATTCATGGAAACGCAGTACATTTCTGCTGGCTGGTAGGGGGCAATATGTCTGACATCATCGCCCCACCATCCGTCAGGGCGCTCGCGCGTCAAAAGGGGATCGATATCGAAGCGCTGGCCAGGGACATCGGCCGCACATCCATCGCACGTGAGGATCTGGAAGCAGATGGAGCAGCTCCGGCTGCGTCGCAGATAGCGGCTTCCGACAGGTCCTACTGGGACGTTGACCATTCTCAATATGGACCTGTGCGGCAAGAACCAATGAGCCGATTTGCCCAGGTAGCCGCCCGGAATATGGCGGCAGCACAGGCGCTCATTCCGGCCGTGACCCATCACGACCGGGCTGATGTCTCCGTGATAGAAGAGTTCCGGAAGGACCTGAAACCCGAAGCCAGGGATCGCGGGCTCAAGCTGACGGCACTTTCCTTTTACGCGAAGGCGCTTGCCAGGGCCTTGCGTGAATTTCCCTGGTTCAACGCATCCCTGAGCTCCGACGGCAAGACCCTTTTTTTGAAGGACTATGTTCACATCGGAATTGCGGTCGATACGAACCATGGTCTCATGGTGCCGGTCCTGCGGGATGTTGACAGCAAGGGTCTCTGGCAGATCGCGCGCGAGATTACCGATCTTGCCGCAAGGTCTCAGGAGCGGAAGGTCCGTCCGGACGAAATGGGCGGAGCCTCAATGACAATCACCAACCTGGGAGGCATCGGCGGCACCGCTTTCACTCCGATCGTCAATCCGCCGGAAGTCGCTATTCTTGGCATCACCCGAACCGAATTCGCCCCTGTCTGGGACGGTGAAGTCTTCCTGCCCGCACCAATGGTTCCGCTGGATCTCAGTTACGATCATCGCGTGATCAACGGAGCGGAAGCCGCGCGGTTCCTGACATTCTACGCTGGTCTTCTCAAAGACCCGAGACGCATGTTGGTCTGAAGATCAGCCAAATGAGTAAGGGTATTGAGAAGAAGCGGAAGCGATTCCACCCGTTGCGCCAGCACCGGATTGGGTCGCTTCCATTAGCCTGATCGGTGTTCTTCCCCCCCGCGATATCAACTCATCGCCGATGCAAAGCGCCGGATATCCCGATTTCAGTCTTGGATCTTGAAATCACACACCGATGATGCAACTCCGATTGGGTTTGGTTGACAACCCGATGACACGGCCTCGGTTGGGTTCGGCGGACAACTGGCTCAGGCGGCAAAAAGGCGCTCGATGGGCAGTTCGGCGGCCTCTTTTTCAGGACGAGACAGATAAAATTCGGCGAGGAGTTCACCATCGGCCTCCTTTCCGGTCGCATCGATTCCCTCGTCGCTCAGCCGCGCCAAAACCTGGTTGCGTTCTTCCGTCGATGCGAAGTCGCGTTGAACGTAGGTCTGTCCTTCATATTTCTCCGTGACGTAGCCAAATCGCGAGAGAGACTCCTCGATCGTGTCGAACGGGAACATCCGCAGTACAAAATTGGCGATCCAGGGTTGGCGTCCGCGGGTGATCGTCGGCAGCAGGTGATCGAAGCTCTTCTCCGTGATGTAGCCAACGCATCCTGTCGACGTTACCAGATCGACGGCGGCCAATTCTTCTTCTGCCGATGCCGGTACCGGTTGAGCTTCCAGATTGCAGGTCAGGCCTTTGTCCAGGAGACCTATGTCTTCTGCAAAGGAGACCGCGTTTTCTGCCACATCGAGTCCAATGACTTCAATGGCTTCAGGACCATCAAGGTTGGCGAAAAATCGCTTGTGATACTCTACGTTTTCCTTCGGCGTTTCATCTGTCGTTCTTTTCTCACCCCAGTGTTGGTAGAGCTCGGACATCGACAAGTCGTGTTTGAGAATCGCCGAATTGACGCCATAGGAGCAGCCCAGATCCAGAAGTTTGACGGCGCCGTCCTGCCGTTGCTGCAAGTGATCGATCAGCTTTTGAAAGACCGGCTTCGCTTCGTTGGGAATTGCATAGCCGAGTTTTTTCAATTCACGAAAATAGGGCCTCGGGTCAGCCTGATCATAGATGTTGTCCATGCAGGCCTTGGCTTCATTGATCTCGTTGAAATCGGAATTGCTCGTCATCTACTCACTCCATGGATTGCCCGCAGAAACACCCTGCGACACTGCGAATGCCGCGGGTGTTCTCTGCAAATTCAGGTTTGAATTTCACTCGGCCGCGTCGGCGCGCGCGCCAAAATGAAGTGCCAGATCCTGCGCCAGGTCTGTCCGCTCCCAGCCAAATCCGCCGTCGTCATCGGGGGAGCGGCCGAAATGGCCGTAGGCTGCAGTGCGCGCATAAATCGGTTTCGACAGGCCGAGATGATCACGAATGCCGCGTGGTGTCAGGCGAACCATCTCCCGCAGGACCTTTGCAAGTTCTCTCTCGTCGACCCTTCCGGTGCCATGTGTGTCAACGTAAACGGCAACCGGATCGGGAACACCGATTGCGTAGGCCAGCTGGATCAGGCAGCGATCCGCCAGGTTGGCCGCAACCACGTTTTTCGCCAGGTATCGAGCGGCATATGCCGCCGACCGGTCCACTTTGGTCGGGTCTTTTCCGGAAAAGGCACCACCACCGTGGGGGGCCGCGCCGCCATAGGTATCGACAATGATCTTGCGGCCCGTCAGGCCGGCATCGCCGTCAGGTCCGCCAATCACAAACCGTCCGGTCGGATTGATGAATATTCGGTCCTGAGGAACGCTCCAGCCGACCGGCAGAGCATGCAGAATGAACGGCAGCACCGCATCGCGGACATCATCCTGGCTGACATCTTCTCCGTGCTGTGTGGAGACGACGACGGCGTCGATCCCGACCGGGCGACCGTTTTCATATTTTAGCGTCAGCTGGCTTTTCGAATCCGGACCTAGACGCGTTTCTTTCCCGTTTTTTCGCGCTTCGGCCATTGAGCGCAGAATGTTATGGGACAGCAGAATTGGTGCCGGCATGAGTTCTTCGGTCTCGTTACAGGCATATCCGAACATGATGCCCTGATCGCCGGCACCCTCTTCACCCTTGCTGCCTTCATCAACGCCCATGGCAATGTCTGCGGATTGCTGGTGCAATCTGTTGACGACTTCCAGCGTCTGCCAGTGAAATCCGTCCTGCTCGTAACCGATATCCCGGACCGCATCTCGAACAAGCTGTTCTACGTTCTTCAACACGTTTTCAGGCCCGCGCACTTCGCCGGCGACCGTCACGTGATTTGTCGTCGTCAGTGTCTCGCAGGCAACGCGGGCATGCGGATCAGCGGTGAGAAACGCATCAAGAATGGTATCGGAAATACGGTCGCATACTTTGTCGGGATGACCTTCTGACACGGATTCGCTGGTAAAAAGCCATGTTCTACTGCTCATTAGTCTTCCTTTTTCAATTGAAAAGTACCTGTGTAAGGAATGGTTCAGGCGCAATACGTCTCACGTTCCGGAACGTTGCCCGTTCCGGAGCTCAAGAGACCTGGTTGCGAAAAACCTGTTGCTCCGAACGCACGAACCCGACCCGATTGAGAAAGACCCGAACGGCTTTTTGGGATTCCTCGCTGGTTGCGCTTGCGATTACCGGTGGGTGCAAACCGGCTGGTCTGCCTGCGTAACCCCGGATAAATGCGCTCTCAGCTTTCGTGTCATGCGTTGCGTTCAACAAATTTCATTCGGATTTCGTCGACGATTGACCTGGCTGCGTGGCCCCGATCTCCTATTTTGAAATCCGAATGTATGGCGCAGTGCAAGACGCATACGCGTTGGCAAACCGCCTGCATGGCAGGTGGCTTCAAACGGATCTTTTCAGCATTGCGTCCGGCCAGAAAGTGCATGGCAAATGCACGGAGTGGAAAGATGGCCCTGGGATAGGGCCATAGCCGGACCTGGAGGCACGATGCGCACATCGGCAGAGCAGGAGGCTCCGGCCAGCTGCGGTAACAGATTCAACCTCTGTATTCACAGCTTTCAGTTCGCACGCATCTTGGCGCCAAATTCTGCGCGGACATTAACAAGCTGAGGGTGCATTGCAACAGCTGCCCCTCCACTTGTGCTGACAAAATTGACAATTAAGAATATAACTATATGAAAAGAATGAGATAATTTTTTTGAGAAACTTTTTGTCTGGACCATGAAACGTCAGACGACAGTCCCCCGCAGGACATATTTGCGCCGACCGCACGGCTGATCGAAACAGCTCTCCTGTGTCCTCACTGGCACCCGCCTGCTCCCGGATCTGATGCGCGCGCAAAAACACTCACAGCGTCGTCCGGTATCGGCAACACCGTCAGGAATTCATGATCTCCGGATACCAACTTCGACTGATTTTCGGGACACCCGGCCAGACAGATTCCGACCCGGAGCTGCCGTCGATGCATTCAGCGATCGATGTCCGCTCTTGTCCCTCATTTCGGCGGCTTGCCGGTTACCACTCTGCCGTGCAACGTTACCGTCCGCTGCAGTCAAATCGAGTATTCAAACAGGCGGCATCTGGTCACTGCAGCGATCCGCACCACAGTTGGCATGGCAGACGGACCAAACATTGAAGTAGGGCAGCCGGTAGGCACTTGGCGCGAAAGCCGTACAATACACAGGATGAGTGTCAGCTCGATTTTTGGGTGTCATGCCCCGAAACGGGGTTCAGGGACCCCCTGGACTCCAAGTTCGTAGATCGCAAAGAGGCTGCCGCGCATCACACCATCCCCGGGAAAGCGCGGAAGCGGAGGCTTGGCCATGGACGTGACGTAGAGCACGTCCATATTTGGGCCACCGAAATTCACTGACGTGACCTTTTTGACCGGCATCTCGATCACGCGATCGACGCTTCCGTCCGGCGCAAACCTCACCAGCTTGCTATCGTAGACCAGCGCGTTCCAGAGATAGCCTTCGGCGTCCACCGTGGAACCGTCCGCCGCGCCACCGTTGCTGCCATCGATGCTGGCGAAAGTCCGGCGGTTCGACACTTCGCCCGTCCCGATTTCATAGTCATAGGCCCAGATCTCACCCGTCCATGTGTCATGGAAATAGAATGTCTTGTCATCGGGACTGAAACACGGCCCGTTGGAGCAAATGATGCCGTCATCCACTTTGGAGACTGAGAAATCAGGGTCCACCCGGTAGAGAGCACCCGACGGTCCTTCCTCCATGGTGTCCATCGAGCCTACAAAGAAGCGGCCGCGCCGGTCGCATTTGCCGTCATTCAGCCGGTTGGCAGGCAAGTCGGGTTCGGGATCGCAGAATTTCTCACTCTCGCCGGTGGCAAAATCGAGGCGATGAAAGCCGTCCTGCAGGCTGACAATTGCGCCTTCACCGTCCTTGCGCAGGGCCATGGAGCCGATTTTGCCCGGTACGTCCCATGCGCGAAGTTCCGTACCCTCCGCCGTGCAACGGAAAACGCGGCCATCCATACTGTCGATGAAATAGAGCCGCTGCTGATTCACGTCCCAGACCGGGCCCTCGCCCAGCGTGGTTTTAACATCCAACAACACTTCGATGCGCATGGGGCGCCCTCCGATTAAAACGCGACCTGGTCTCCACCCTTGAGTGACAGGATCTCACGAGCCTCGTCCGGTGTCGCGACCGCGAGGCCCAATCCCTCGATGATCTGGCGTGCCTTGGTGACCTGAACCGTGTTCGACGTGGCAAGTTGCCCTTTGCCCGCCCAGATACTGTCTTCGAGCCCGACCCGCAGATTGCCGCCCATGGCCGCTGCCTGGGCGGCAATACGAAACTGGTTGGAACCCGCACCGAGCACGGACCAGCGATAGTCTGTACCGAGGAGTCGGTCGGCAGTGCGTCGCATATGCAGCACATCTTCGGGATGCGGGCCTATGCCGCCCAGAAGACCGAAGACCGACTGCACGAAGAATGGAGCCTTCACCAGTCCCCGATCTGCGAAATGCGCCAGATTATACAGGTGGGAGATGTCATAACATTCGAATTCGAAGCGCGTGCCGTTTCCGTAGCAGGTCCTGAGCACATACTCGATGTCCTGAAAGGAGTTGCGAAACACCAGATCACGGGAACCTTCGAGATGTTCCCGTTCCCAGCTGTGCTTGAAATCCTTGAACCGGTTCAGCATCGGGTAGAGACCGAAATTCATCGACCCCATGTTGAGCGAGGCAATTTCGGGCTGGAACGTCGCGGCTGGGGCAACGCGTTCCTCTACGGTCATGTAAGGGCTGCCGCCAGTTGTAATGTTGACAACGGCATTTGTCGATTGCTTCACTCGGGGCAGGAAGCGCGCAAAGCCCTCGGGGCTCTGGTCGGGACGGCCGGTTTCGGGGTCACGCGCGTGCAAATGCAGGATCGAGGCACCCGCGTCGGCAGCGGCAATGGCCTCTGAGGCAATCTCATCGGGCGTTACCGGCAGGTACGGCGTCATTGACGGGGTGTGGATGGCCCCCGTGATCGCGCAAGTGATGATAACCTTTCCGTTCTGGGTCATGGCGCCCTCCCTCAAAGTGTCTCTACATTACCGTCAACAGCGAGGCTTTGGCCCGACAGGTTGGCGCCGGCATCCGAGAGAAGGAAGGCAGCGGTGTGCGCAACGTCCGCCATCGTGACCATCCGGCGCAGCGAAATCTTGGCGAGATATTCGGCCTCCATCTCGCCGTAGTCCGTTCCCGTTGCGACGGCGCGGTCACGGATGACCCCCTCCATGCGTGAGCCCGCCACAATACCCGGGAGGATCGCGTTGACGCGGATATTGTGGGGTCCGAGTTCCTTGGCAAGGCTCTGGGTCAGACCGATCACACCGAATTTGGCCGATGAGTAGGGGGTGCGGAATGCATAGCCATGCTTGCCCGCCGCCGAAGACATGCCGACGATGGACCCGCCACCGGCCGCCTTGAGCATGGGGGTAGCACACCGGGCGCAGAGGAATTGACCTGTCAGGCCAATGTCGATGCAGCGCTTCCAGTCTTCCACTGCGATCTCTTCCACACCGCCGGTGGGCCCTGCGATACCCGCATTGTTTATCAGTGCATCAAGCCCGCCCAGTTCTGTTTCCACCAGGTCAAAGAATGCGTTCACCGCGTCGGGGTCGGACACATCTGCCTGTATTGCGGGGCATTCACCCAATTCGTCGCGGGATTGATCCAGAGCATCTTTGTTCACATCGCAGATCGCAACCCTGGCGCCTTGTGCATGCAGAACCCGCGCGATGGCGAGCCCGATGCCACCTGCGCCCGCAGTGATCGCAACACGCTGGCCCGCAAGCCCGGGAAGTTGAAGGTCCACCACGGTCAGATACTCCTTTTTTCGCGTAGCGCGATGACGGCTGCCAAGATGACAAGGCCGAAAAAAACCGATCGGACAGCAAAGGGAAGGGTCGTTCCCGCGAGCAGTGTCTGCATCGCCGTGAGCAACAGCGCACCGCCAAACATGCCGACATAGTGTCCCCGCCCACCTGTGATCAGCGCACCTCCAACGACAACCACGGCAATGGAAGGCAACAAGTACTCGTCTCCCATGCCGAGGCTCGCCTGACCGGAAAAACCGGTGAGCAGGATACCGACGAGTGCGGCGCAGATTGCAGACAGGACATAGACGCAGATCAGCGTAGCGCCGGTATTCACGCCCGAAAGCCGCGCTGCAATCTCGCTGTTTCCGATCGCATAAAGCCGTCGCCCGAACGCGGTGCGTCCCAGAAGCAAAACGGCAAAGGCCACAAACAGTGCCAGTATCGGAATGATGGGCGTGAACCCCAGGAATTCACCGGTCATGATCCAGCGCAGCGCGGGTGCAGCGAACCCGTCCGGCGTACCGTTTGAGTAGAGCAGTGCCAGACCCTGCAGGAGCCCGTTCATCGCCAGCGTCACGACGATGGGTGAAAGCCCCAGCGCGACAACTCCAAGACCGTTCAGGGTCCCGACCACGATCGCCACAGCGAGTACAATCGGAATTGCATAGATCAACGCACCATTCGCACCCTGCGCCATGCCGGCGATCAAGATACCCGAGAGCCCGATCGTCCAGGGGACCGACAGGTCCAGTCCGCCGGTCAGGATCACCGCCCCCTGACCGAGCGCAAGGACGGCCAGGAACGAGCACAGCACGAAGAGCGCGTCCCAGTAGCGGAAACTTGTGAACACATTGCCCAAGACAGCCTGGGTGATCACCAGCACGATCAGCAAGCAAGCAAAAGCGGGAAGCGTATAGCGCAGCATCGCCGCGTTCCGGGTCAACAAACCAGGCGCCATCGTGTCGCTCTTTGGTGCGCCTGCGGCAAAAGCCAACCGATTGTCGGTCTGCTTCCGTTGTGAAACCAGAGTGCCTTGGCGCCGCGCCTTCAGATACTCTTGTGCGCTCCGCAGTTTCTGTGCCAACGGGCTGTTTTTGGACAGGGAACCCGCCAGCACCGCAAACAGGAGAACCGCACTTTCAGCGATTGTCGAAAAATAGGCCGAGACATTGAGTGAAAGCAGAATATTGACCACGACCATCAGGATATAGGCGCCAAAGATTGTGCCGATCAACCCGCCCTTGCCTCCGCCAAGCCGTGTGCCGCCTATCACCACGGCGGCGAAGGTCGGCAGCAACAGCGCATTGCCTACCAGCGGATCACCCGAGCCCGTTTGAGCGCTGACAAAGACCCCTGCAAGTCCGTAGAGCCCGCCAGCCAGGACATAGGTTGCAAATATCACGGGTCCAGTGCGAATCCCCGTCGCGGCGGCAGCATCAGGGTCACTGCCGACCGCATACAGTGCCAGACCGAAACGCGTGCGTTTCAGCCAGAGCCAGAGCAGGATCACCACCCCGATCAGCACCACCGAGGAGGGCAGAAGATTCGGGATTGCATCACCCATATAGACCCCGCCGAGCGATGGCGAAACAAAGCCACCCGGCTTGTCCAGAACCAGTAGCGTGAGACCCTGAACAATGAACATGGTGGCCAGCGTCACCACAATTGGCTGGAGACGCAAAAACGCGATGAAAAACCCGTTGAAAGCGCCGACCGCCATGCCGACGCCGATGCCCACCATGGTCCAGAACGGAACGGAAGCGTCAAACACCATCGGGTTCATCTGGCTCGCCAGTACCGCATTCACGAGCGAGACCACCGCGCCGGCGGAAAGATCAAATCCTCCGGACAAGATTACCAGGGTCTGTCCCATGGCCGCGATCGCGGTGGTTGCTCCACCGCTCGCCATGAATGACACATCGAAATAGGACAGTGGATAGGGGCTGATCCACGAGGTCAGCGCCAACAGTGAAGCAAAGACCCCCGACGCAACCAGAACCGTCCGGGTTTGACCGAGGGCGCTCCAGAACGGCCCGGTCACGCTGCGGCCTCGCGCGGGCCATCACCGCCCAATGCAGCGCGCATGATTTCCGTTTCGGAGATTTCTCGATTCTCCAGCCAGGTGGTCACCTTTCCTTCGTAGAGTACACCCACACGGTCCGAAAGGTGTACAAGCTCGGGAATCTCGGTTGAGTGAAACAGGATCGCGCCACCGGCAGCGGCAAACGCATGCATCCATTCGTAAAGCTGCTGCTTGGTGCCCACATCAATCCCGCGAGTTGGATCGAACAGAAGGAGTATGCGGCTTTGCGCCACCAACCATTTCGCTATAGCTATTTTCTGTTGGTTGCCGCCTGAAAAAGCGCTGACGGGCAGGTATTGTGCCCGCGCGGCAACTTCGACTGCGTCAAAGGCCGCGCCAGTGGCGCGGGCTTCGGCGTCGGCATCCAGAAGAAGCCCCTTGCGGAACCGCTCGATGACCGGCAGGCTGGCATTTTCTTTGCCTGACAGCGTCAGGAACAATCCTTCGGTCTTGCGTTCTTCCGGCACCATCCCGATGGCAATCGATGGATGCAGTGCATCTGCTGGCGAGCGAAGGTGCACCGGTGCGTCATCGACGCGAATTTCTCCTGAATCCAGAGGTATATCGCCAAAGAGAGCGGCAAAAAGATCTTTTTGTCCCATCCCCTGCAACCCGGCGATGCCAAGGATTTGCCCGGGAGGCAGGCTCAGAGATACGTCGCGCAACTTTCCTCCGGCGGATATCGCCCGTGCTTCCAGAACCGGCGCTGCAGGTGTTTGGCTGCGCGCCATGCGTGGCGGAAAGGCACTTTTCATGGACCGGCCGACAATCAACTCCGTGATCTCGTCGTCCGTGACAGCTTCAACGGGAGCTGAGCGCACGTGGCGCCCGTTGCGCAGGATCGTGAGCGTATCGCAAAAGGCCCGCACTTCCGGCAAGCGGTGCGAGATAAAGAGCACAGTGACACCTTGCGCCTTGCAGTCGACAATGATCCGGCCCAGCCAGTCGATATCGTCACCTGTGAGGGCTGATGTCGGCTCGTCAAGCAGCAGAATGCGCGGTTTGCGGTAGAGTACGCGGGCGATCTCGAGCTTTTGCCGCGTGGCAAGGTCCAGGTCGCCGGCCAGTCGATGAAGCGGAACCTCGAGACCAAGTTCAGCGAAATGGTCCGACACTGCGCGCGCGGCCAGCCTGCGCCGCAGCATGGCAAGAGGATTTACCGCCGCGCGCGGCATCATCATGTTGTCGAGCACACTAAGATCCGGAATCAGTGTCAACTCTTGAAATGCGGTCTGGATTCCAGCGGCGTGTGCGTCTCGCGGAGTCTTCAGGCGCACTTGCCGGCCAACTAACCTGATCGACCCGCTGTCGGGTCGGATAAGCCCTGAAAGCAACTTCATCAGCGTCGATTTTCCCGCCCCATTTTCCCCCAGCACGGCATGAGACTCACCTGCCATGACAGAAAAGCTCACGTCCTCGTTTGCAATCGTGGGTCCAAAGGCTTTGCGGATTCGATCGACCTCGATGACAGGCCGGTTACTCTGGAAGGACATGTATGGACAATCCCTGGGCTTTCGGCATCTGCACCCGATTCCGCAAGGAATCGGGTGAGAACCTGTGGGAGTCGGAAGTCTGACAGAAGACGAAACCGACTTACAATTCGGGTTGGCCAACCAAAGCGGCGTTCAATCCGACCTCAGGGAGTTCTTGAGAATAGATGGATGCAAACCAGCCGGGATTCGAGACAAGTGAGGGAAGAAAGGCATTGCAGCCTGCTTTCTGCTCTTCCCAGGATCCGGTCTCACATAGCTGAATCGTTTCAGAGGTCACCACCGGCAGCGGCAAGGTGGTCAGGTCCGGCACCTCTTTGCCCTCAAGGATGTCGACGGCAAGTTTCAAGGCCAGCGCTCCGGAATAGGGGGGCGAAGCATAGGAGATCCGTGGCGCGTCCAGCGGTGCGTAAGGTAGGGTGGCACCTTCGACTTCCGTGCCCGCGGGCAGCATCTGAATGCGCCCCCCGTTCGAACCTTCACCTGCGCAAGGCAGCAGGTTCTCGGCATCTATGCCCGCCTCGAGCTGCATGGCGTTTGCAGTGAAGCAACCCACCTGCATCCAGAGCCCGTCGATTTCGGACCAGTCGCGGGTCGCGAGGATCTTCGACATTTCGGTCCGGGCCACGGCTTGGCTCCACATACCCACCGCCTCGCCAACGACATTGATGCCGGGGTGCTTTTCAAAGACTTCTTTGGCGGCAGCAGTACGCGCGGCATCCACTGAAGTGCCAGGCACTCCTGTAATCATCACCACCTCGCCTTCACCATTCATCTTCTCTGCCAGCCATTCGGCAGTCACGCGGCCGGCCTCGAGTTGGTCAATGGTCACGTTGTAGGCACATGGCTCGGATATCTCGCCGTCATAAGCAATGATCGTCACACCCTTGTCACAGGCATTTTTCACCACGCTGTTCAGCGCTGTCGGCGAGATCGGATAGACCACAATTGCGTCTGCGCCGGCCTGTACCATCGCGTTGATCTGCTGGATCTGGCGCTGCGCATTCGGCCCCGCGACCTGCACTTTCAGATTGATCTTGTCTGCATAGTTTTCGTGGCTTGCAAGCGCCTTGACCATATTGGCGGCCTCAGCCTGCCAGTCGTTTCCGATGTAGCTCATCGACAGATAGATGTCGAATTTCTCCGCGGAAGCGGCGGTCGCGCATGTGGCGGCAATACTTGCGGCAGCGGCCAGACGGACCGCGGATTTGGTGATGCTGAACATAATTCCTCCCGGGTTTGTATGGTCGTTTACCGACCGCAGAATATTGATCATTGATTTTTGATCAAAAGTCAATGATCTTTCCTTGTGCCACCGATCCGGTTAAACAGGATCAAAGATTAGAGGCCCACATGCATTCAGCGCTTGAAACCGTAAAACCTGTCCGACACCGCTCCATGCATGAAGAGGTGTATCAACGCATGTGCGAGTTGATTCTTGAGGGCAATCTTGCACCGGGCGAACGGTTGACCGTCGCAAGCATTGCCACTGCCTTTGATGTGAGCCCCATGCCGGTGCGCGAAGCCATCACCCGCCTCACGGCATCTGGAGCCCTGACAGTTGTCGCAGGGCGCTCCATCGGTGTTCCAAAGCTGGACCGGGAAATGTTTACCGATCTGCGTAATGTCAGGCTGGAAATTGAACCGTTGTGCCTGCGATGGGCGATCAAAAATGCGACACCGGAGTTCTACCGCGACCTTGAACTTAGGCTTGAACACATGGCCGAGGCAGAGCGCGACAACGCGGTCAAGGGCTTCATCCACGCCAACTACAATTTCCATTTTTCGATTTACCGCCAAGCGGGTTCACCGGTACTCCTGGAGATAATCAGCAACATCTGGCTAAGGGTAAATCCCTACTTCCACCTGTTGCAGAAATTTGGCCACTATAAAATCTCGAACGAACAGCACCGGGAAATTGTGGCGGGCATCAACAGTGGCAACGCAGATCGTGCCGTTACTGCGCTGGTCGACGATATCAACAGCGCCTACGACACGATGATCAACGCCAAACTCGGCACGTCGACATGAAATTTCAAGGCGCGTTCCAGACTTCGAACGCGCTATGTCAGGTCTCTGTGCCATCTGTCGTCTGTCCAGCATTAATCAAAATGACCGAAAGCAGGCGTTGCCCCGCCTGTTTGGTACTGCGTATCTCGATCCGGTGGTCGTCCATGCAATTTCGGGAAGAACAAAAAAAGATCAATTTAGAGCTGAGTACGTCGTCTTGTCTGATATTTTTGACGTCTCAACAAGTTCTGATTTAGCGTCTTGAATTCAATAAGCCGCCAGTCTCCTTACGGTTCTAATTCCGACATTTGTTCAGACACAGCGAACGCCCTCATTCCACCAAATTTCGACTAGATCCACAGGTCAACTGAAGAGAAGTTGATGTAACACACCTTGATGAGGACAGGCCTTCCCGATCAAGTCTTGCCGGCGTGGGCTGTCTCCCTCTAGGGCAGTTGCAAGCGCCATGAGTATCCTGCCGACCGTCTCCGACCATGAAACCTGCCTCGGGTCCGCCATCATTCCCATCGATGGCACGGCGAGCACCCGATTGCTGGTCGAGAAAATGACCCCATTGTCCAGCGGGTCAGGAGTCCAGACGCAACGATCTCAGGGATTTTGAAAGGATGCGGCACAACGAATTCTCGATAGGGGTCTGGTTGCTGCGGCCCGGGATCAGGATGCCGATCCTTAGATCCTTCAGAAAACTGGATTTGAGAGAAATGTAACGCAACTTCCCGGCTTCAATTTCATTCAGGAACCCGATCTTCGAATAAAGGCCAACGCCATGCCCGCTCAGGATCATTGATCGGGCGAGCGGAAGAGAATTCGTGAAACAGGCTGTTTTCAGCGGGACCTTGTTGTCGGAAAGCGCGAGATTTACGAGTGAGCGCTCCGTAAGCGCATCATAGGAGCGGATGAGCGAAAACGGTGTCAGATCCTCGATATCCAGCGCGTCGCGTTCTGCAAGGGGATGGTTCTTGTTGAGGATCGCCCCGATGGGAGCTGATTTCTCCGTGCGCAGCCTTACGCCCGGGTGAAGGTCGTTGCAGAAGGAAACGCCGATCCCGGCATCCCCTTCGGCGACCGCACGAACGATTTCATCCGGTTGCGCAGTCCTGATCGTATAGGTGATGTCCGGATACTCGCGGGCAAACTGGTCAATGACCGAGGGCAGAAGGCTCAAAGCGACGGAATCCAGTGACGCGATGTCAATGTGACCGGCACGCATCTCGCGAATATCCGCAACGAGATGAAGTATCTTGTCATAATCGAAAATCGTCTTCCTGCAGTGTTCCAGGACAACGGCACCGGCTGCGGTGAGTTCGACGCCTTCCGCATGGCGGTCGAAAAGCCTTACGCCCAACTGCTGCTCGATGTCGAGAATCTTCCGGTTCACCGATGACGAAGACACGTGCAGGACCGAGGCGGCGCGCCGAATCGATCCCTGGCGGGCGACTTCATCAAAATATGTCAGGAACTTGCTGTGCATGCGGTTCAATCCTCAGGCGATGCAAAAAAAGCATCGCTATGTGCAAAACTAAATTCTATCCGCAGCGCCCGGCACGCGTCTAGGCTGAAAGGAATAGGGAGATACAAAAAAAATCACCTACCAGGAGACGGACACATGACAAATTGGGGACTTAATCGCCGGCATCTTCTTCAAGGCTTCGGCGCGGCCGCCGGTCTGGCGACAACAGGTACATTCTTTTCGATCGAACCGGCAAAGGCTGCTGACTTCAAGATCAAGATGCAGCTCGGCTGGCTTGCATCGAACGGCATCCTTGGCGAGGTCATGGCCGACAAGCTCGGCTACTTTGCTGACGAAGGTCTGGAGTTGGAGATTATTCCGGGCGGACCGAATATCGACGGCGTGGCTTCAGTTGCATCGGGTGCAAACAACTTCGGTTCGATTTCATCGTCACCTTCGCTGATGCTGGCGAGATCCGCGGGCCTGCCGATCAAATGTGTCGCGGCCGGTTATCAGCAGCATCCGTTCACCTATTTTTCCATGGAAAGCAATCCGGTACGCAAACCGGAGGACCTGATCGGCAAGAAAGTGGCCACGCAAGGCACCGCCAGAATTCTGCTGCGCGCACTTCTGGCGAAGAACGGCATCGAAGAGGACCAGGTGGAAGTTTCGGTCATGGGTGGTGACATGGCACCGCTGAAGGTTGGTCAGGTCGATGTGGCGACAGGCTGGCAGACCAATGTGGGTGCGCTGTCCGTTCTCGGGGACGAGCGGGTCGACATGAAACTCTGGGACGCCGGAATACAGCTCTATGCCAATCCCTACTACACGACGGACGACGTTCTTCAAGAACATAGCGACAGGATAATCGGAGCGATCCGCGCGATATCCAAGGGCTGGGGTGCCGTCTACGAGAACCCGACCGCCGGTGTCGACGCTCTGGTTGAACGATACCCGAACCTCGACAAGGACAGTGAAATGAAAGCTGTCGACCTGGTTCTGGGTTTCTCGTTCAACGACAAGACCAAGGCCGGTGGCTGGGGCATCATGACCACGGAGAACTGGCAGGAGCAGATCGACACCTACAACAGCCTTGAACAGTTCACGGGTGGAGCGCCGAAGGTCTCCGACATCATGACGCTGGACATTCTCGAGGCGACCAAAGATGCCCGTCCAACGTTTGGCTGATATTGCGGACGAAGGTCCACATCAGGACATGGCAAGCCGCAATGTTGCGGCCTGCTTGTCCGGGGCATCGGTGAAGTTCGGAAGCTTCACCGCACTTGAAGATATCAGCCTTGAAATCGGCGAAGGCGAATTCTGGACAATATTAGGACCGTCGGGCTGCGGCAAATCCACAATGTTACGGCTTGTATCCGACCTTGTACCAGCCGCGACGGGAGACGTTGAAATCCTCGGCAAGACCACGGAAGCAGCCCGTCTTGCACGTGAATTCGCGTTCGTCTTTCAAGACGCGACCCTGTTGCCCTGGCGCAGTGCCCTGAAGAACGTGGAACTGCCACTGGAGATGGGTCGCAAACGGGGCCTGAAAATCCCGATGTCGGACAAGAGTCCGCAGGATCTGCTTGATCTGGTCGGGTTGAAAGGACGCGAAGACGCGTTGCCGCACGAACTGTCAGGCGGTATGCGCCAGCGCGTTGCCATCGCCAGGGCGCTGGTGTGCAAACCCAAGCTCCTGCTGATGGACGAACCGTTCGGCGCGCTCGACGAAATGACGCGCGACCACTTGAACCTGCAGCTTCGCGACATCTGGCGCGAGACTGGTGTCACTATTCTCTTCGTTACCCATTCGATCCCCGAAGCGGTCTTTCTGGGGCAGAAGGTGCTCATGCTGAAGGCAAACCCGGGCCGGGTGAAGCAGGTCGTCGACATTGACCTGCCGTCAGAACGCGAAATCGCGTTGCGTGAAACCCCCGATTTCAACCGGTATTGCGGCCAGCTTCGCCGTCTTCTGGAGGAGTGCTGATGTCTCTGGTTCAAGTCTCCGCACAAGCTGAAGACCCGAAACCGACTGTGCTTGACCATATCAGGCTGCGCGCGGGCAGCATCGCGATCCCGCTCGGTACCGCTGTCTCGCTGCTTCTCATTTGGCAGATCGGTGTGAGACTGTTCGAGGTGCCGACCTATATCGCCCCCGCCCCCACGGATGTTCTGGCCGTTTTCACCAATGAATTCGCGCTGCTGATGAGGAACTTGTGGCCGACCCTGATCGAGAGCCTGTCGGGTTTCCTGGTCGGCAATCTGGCTGCGATCCTGATTGCTGTCGCCTTCGTGCACAGCCGGACAATCGAAAAAGCGTTTTTTCCGATAGCGGTCTTCATCAATACGATCCCGATCCTCGCCATCGCGCCGATACTCGTGCTGATTTTCGGAGCCGGCATGACCGCAAAAGTGGTGATCGCGGCACTGATCTGCTTTTTCCCGACCCTGGTGAACATGGTGCGCGGTTTGCAATCCGTATCGCCGCAGGCGCTTGAGCTTGCCCGGATATTGTCGGCCTCCAAGTCGGAGGTTTTCTGGAAAATCCGTCTACCGTCTTCGCTGCCGTTTCTCTTCTCCGCCTTGAAGATCGCCGCGACGACCTGCGTGATCGGGGCAATTGTTGGCGAATGGATCGGCGCAGATGTCGGACTGGGCGCGCTGATCATAGACAGCACTTTCAATTTCCGCTCACCGCTTCTCTACGCGACGGTTTTCGTGTCTTCCGGGCTGTCGGTGCTTCTCTTCACTGCCGTTTCTGTCGCCGAGAAACTCGTCATTCGCTGGTAGCGGATCAGGCCTTTCAAAAGCGATTGAGATTTTAGAACAAGGAACAAGGATTATGGCAGAGCGTCATACAACCACGGTCCAGGTGGAAGGGGCGCAGGTCCCCGTTGTTGCAGATTGCGATGTTGTCGTTGTCGGCGCGGGACCCGCAGGCCACGCGGCCTCGGTCTCGGCAGCCCGGAACGGTGCCTCGGTAACGCTTCTTGAGCGATATCACCACCTCGGAGGCATGGCTTCAGGCGGCATGGTGCTGGTACTGGACGACATGGTGAACGAGGGCAATGAAATTGTCACGACCGGGGTAGTCAGTGAATTCGTCGAGCGTATGGAGCGCCAGGATGCCGCCGTTTATCCGCCGCCGGCGGAGTGTCAGACCAATTGGGACATGTGGCAAAAGTGGTCTCGTTGGGGCTGTATCGACTTCCACAAGGCTATGATGCCGCAGCCGATCATTCACGCCGTCGCATTCGACCCCGATGCCTGGAAACGCGTCAGTCTCGACATGGTGGTCGAGGCGAAGGTGAACCTGCGCACACACAGCTGGTTTTCAGATGTTCTGATGGAAAACGGACGCATCACCGGCGTCATAGCGCAAACCAAGCTCGGCCGGCAGGCTATCCGTGCAAAATACGTGGTCGATGCCACCGGTGATCTGGATGTCGGCGTGGCGGCCGGCGCGAAGTACATCGACGGCCAGTATATTGTCACGACGGTGTTCCGCCTCTCGAACGTCGACACCGACAAGGCCGTGGCGTTCGAATTCTCCGATCCCGAGACATACAAGAAGCTCGACCGCGAAGCGCGGCGCCGGATTGGTGGCGCCTGGGGCATGTGGTGGCTCAAAACGCCGATCCCGGGCGTTGTGTGGTGCAATTGCCCGCACATGCCCGGGTATGACGGGCTCTCGGTTGAGGACATGGTTGCCTCCGAAATCGAGGGCCGCGAGCGGATGATGAAACTTCACAAGTTCGCAAAAGAGAACATTCCCGGCTTTGAAAAAGCGACAATGCTTGGTGCCGCCGAGCAAATGGGTATCCGGCAGACACGGATGTTGCAGGGCGAGTATGTCGTCAACAAGGATGACGTGAAATCAAGGCGCTATTTCACCGACACGGTTTGCCGTGGCCGCGATTACTACACGCCGTATCGCGCATTGCTTCCCAAGGGCATCGACAATCTGATTGTCGCCGGTCGTCACTACTCAGTTGAAAGTGATGCTCAAAAACTTTCACGCGAAATCCCCCCCTGCATGGCACAGGGTGAAGCTGCGGGTGTTGCAACAGCCTTGGCGCTGAACGGCGACGGTCCGCTGCGAATGGTCGATCACAAGGCCATCCAGAAACAGATGCGCGCACAGGGCGCAGACCCGGGAGACAGGCCGTCGCCGAACGCACTCATCGAAGACAACGTCGCGGCGGAATAACAGAGGTTTTCATGTCAGAGAATATCATGCCACTCGATGGCATTCGCGTCATTGACTTCACGCAGGTCATGTTGGGCCCGTGCGCAACCCAGATGCTTGGTGATTTCGGAGCAGACGTCATCAAGATTGAACGACCGGGCGCCGGAGACCTGAGCCGTGGGTTTTATGGATTGCAGACTGAAGAAGCATTGAACAATGCCGTTTTTGCATCATTGAACCGGAACAAGCGCTCGATCGAGATCGACACGAAGTCCGAAGCCGGACACAAGCAGGTTCTCGATCTGGTCAAGACTGCCGACGTGGTCGTCGACAATTTTCGCGCAGGCGTGATGGATCGTCTCGGCTTCGGGTATGACGCCCTTTCGAAAATCAACCCGAAGGTAATCTGTGCCTCCGGAACCGGCTTTGGATCGACCGGCCCTTATGCCCACAAGGGCGGACAGGACGTTCTGGCGCAGGCAATGACCGGCGTCATGGAAAAGACCCAGGACCCGTCGATTCCCAAGTCGATCTATCCGACAACATTGTGCGACTATTCGGCCGGGATGCATCTGGTTCAGGGAATTCTGGCGGCCTTGCTGATGCGCGATAAAACAGGGCATGGTCAGAAAGTTGAGGTCTCGCTCTACGACAGCATGATCGCGATGCAGATGCAGGAAGCGGCTCAGTGGTCCAAACACAGGGAAGTGTTGAACTGGGCTGCCATGCCGCTGACCGGCGTCTTCGACACAAGCGACGGCGCCCTCGTGATCGTGGGTGCATTCAAGGCGAACCCGCTTCAGGATATCTGCACTGCACTGGAAATCGAGGACCTGTCTCCCGACTATCCGACCCTGGACACCCAACGCAAGCACAAGCCTTTCCTTCAGGCGCGGTTCTCGGAGGCGATTGCCGGGAACACGTCGTCCTATTGGCTTGAGAGGCTGGAAGCCCAGGACCTGCTCTGCGCACCGGTCCGCTCGCTTGGGGAAGCCCTGGCAGATCCGCAGACTGAAATCAATGGCATGCTGCAGTCGATCGACCATCCGGTTCTTGGAGACATCACGCTCGCCGGGTCTCCCGTTCACCTGAGCAAAGCACCAATGATCGTGCGGCATCTGCCGCCCCGCCTCGGTCAACACACCGATGAAGTGCTTCAGGAACTGGCGATGTTTCTGAACAACGAGGCGGCTGAATGAGTGTCGAATTCGAAGTTTCGGGACATGTCGCACGTGTGACGATCAACCGGCCGGACAGCCTGAACGCGGTGGACAGTGCGACCCATGCCCGGCTCGCCGAGGTCTGGAACGAGGTCGAACGCAAACCGGAAATCCGGTGTGCCGTTCTGACCGGTGCGGGCACAAGGGCGTTTTGCGCCGGCGCCGACCTGAAAGAAGAAACCGGGCTGTCCGGTACGCAATACTGGAAAGGTATCAGCACATCCGGTTTTTCGGGAATTGCGCTGCGCAGGATGTCGACTCCTGTGATCGCCCGGGTCAATGGCCTTGCGCTTGGCGGTGGACTGGAAATGGTTCTCGGGTGCGACATCGTCATTGCCGCCGACACGGCGCGTTTTGGCCTGCCGGAAGCCAAGGTCGGCCGTGTGCCCCTGGATGGCGGCATGGTGCTGCTTCCCCGGTTGCTTCCGCGAAACATCGCTATGGGAATGATGATGACCGGCCGGCTCCTGGAAGCGTCGGAAATGGAACGTCACGGGCTGCTGAACGCCGTCGTTTCACCCGAACAGCTGGATGAGGAAACCGACCGCTGGGTCGCAGAACTCCTGAAGTGTGCACCACTGAGCCTGCAGGCCATCAAGGCGGTCGCCCGGCAGACGGCGCATATGCCGTTGCAGGACGCCTTTCAGTACCCGACAAGGGAACTTGAGGCAGCCCTGAATTCAAGTGACGCTGACGAAGGTGTCGCCGCGTTCCGGGACAAGAGGGCCCCTGTCTGGAAAGGAAACTGAACCGGATGACCCTTGTGATCACGAGCACCTGCATTGATGTCAAGGACGGCATATGCACGACGGTCTGTCCCGTCGATTGTATCTACGAGGGTGAACGCATGTTCTACATACACCCGACCGAGTGTATCGAATGCGGTATGTGCGAGAGTATTTGCCCGGTAGACGCGATCCGCTATGCCGATGAGGTCGAGGATGCCGAGCATGCCTTTATTGCAGTGAATGATGCAGCCTTCAGGAACGAGGCTGACACCCTTGTGGAACCGGGTGGGTGGACAAAGGGCGATGATCCTCTCAAGGATCCGCCGGGGTTGACGGACCTGGCTGAACAGCAAGCCGGCGCAGGGGCGGCCTGATGGAAGGTGTGATTGCTGCAGTCCCAACGCCGATCGACACGACCGGTTCGCCGATGCGAGGGCCGTTTGTCGAGCATTGCGACTGGGTACTCAGGAACGGTGGCGACGGGCTGAATGTTCTCGGTTCGACCGGCGAAGCAAGTTCTTTCGACAATGCGTCACGGCGGCAAGTGATGGCCTGGGCCGCCGAAGCGTTTCCCAAGGAACGGCTCATGGTCGGCACGGGCACGCCATCGCTTCAAGAGACCGTCGCACTTACGACTTTTGCCGACGACCTCGGCTTTCCCATCGCTCTGGTACTGCCACCTTACTATTACAAACCCTTGTCCCCGTCGGGCCTGCAGGCATGGTATCTCGCGCTCCATGATGCACTTGGGTCACGCGACATTCAGATCTATTTCTACAATTTCCCCCAGATGACCGGAATTTCCATACCTGTTGAAGTCATTGCGGATCTGGTGTCGATAGCGCCTAACCGGTTTTCAGGTATCAAGGATTCCTCCGGTGATCTCGACTATTGCCGCTCGATTGTTTCAACCTCCCCTTCCCTGAACGTTTTTCCGAGTTCGGAAACAGTCCTGCAGAGTGCTGCGGTTGACGGTTTCGCAGGATGCATCTCGGCGAGCGTTAACGTGACTGCTCCGATCGCCGCCGAAGCCTGGTCAAGAAGAGCTGTACCGCCAAGGACGGTCTGTGATGAAATCGCACGCCAGCGTGGCTTGCTTGCAGGTCCGACGCTGATACCCGGCATCAAGTTTCTGGTAGGTCGCAGATCGAATGACATCGGGTGGCGCCGGGTGTTGCCGCCCTTCACAGCCTTGCCGGAAACCGTTGGCGAGCAACTGAACAAAAATCTGGACGGGAGCTGAAGTGGATGGCAGACGCACAGACATGGAACGGGCGGTTCATGGCACTCTGCGACCATATCTCCCTGTGGTCTGAAGATCGTGATTTTCAGGTTGGGTGCGTCATAGTATCTCCCTCTGGCCATGAGATCAGATCCACCGGATACAACGGATTGCCGCGTGGGGTTTTGTCCACCGAACCGGCGAGATTTGATCGGCCAAGTGGCGAGAAATTCTTCTGGTTCGAGCATGCGGAGAGGAACGCAATCTATAATGCGGCACGCGCCGGGATCTGCCTCGGCGGTTGCACCTTGTATGTCAATCGATTTCCCTGCGCGGATTGCGGCCGGGCCATCATCCAGACCGGCATTCCACAAATCGTTACGCCGCCCATTCCACAATCGGACGGAGCCCTTGACCACAGTTTTCAGGTGTCACGCCAAATGCTGCACGAGGCCGGGATACGCGTCGCGGAATTCCGGTAAAGCCGGAACAATATCGGGTGCCGGCGACGTGCACCTGTAACCGGGCACGATCCTGCGTCGAACAGGAAATCGCCGGACCGGGCGTTTTGTATCGCATTGCCGCGCACCGACCGGCTCATAACCGCAGTCGAACTCTCCTGCCCGACGTCAACCGTTTTCTGTCCGGTCGCGATTCCCGCTGGAGGACATAGATACCGCTGAAAATGATAACCAGTATCCCGGATAAGGTGAGACCTGAAGGCACTTCAGACCAGACAAGAAACCCCCAGAAAACCGCAAGAGGCATGGCAACGAATTCAAATGGGGCAACCACGCTCACGGGTGAAATTCGATATCCTTGTGCAAGGCAATAGAACCCGAAGGCGGAAATCACGCCACAAATGGCAATCAGGAACGCATCACCGGCCGTCGGCACAACCCAGTCACGCAGCAGGAAGGCAATACTCGGATGTTGGGAGGACGCATCTGTCTGGCCTCCCAGAAACAAACCTGCCAGTCCGCTGATCACGATAAACGTCGACATGGCGTAGAACGCGAGTGATGAACCGGTTTGTGATTTCCCGATATGACGCGTTATTATGATGCTGATCGCATAGGCTACGGCGGCCAGTATGGGCAGGATCATCGCGGCTGAAAGGTCTCCGTCTGTAGGACCGACAATCATCATCACACCGACAAATCCGGCCAGCACTGCCACCATTCGCCGAATTCCGACAGTCTCGCGCAGGAAAATCACGGACAGCAGCGTGACGATCAAAGGCGATACAAAGAAGATTGCGGTCGAGACGGCAAGCGGCAACGCCTGTAAAGCCATGTAATAGAAAGTATAGGATATTAGCGCGAGAAACCCCCGCAGGATATTCAGCCAGGGGTGAGCAACTTTCAGCGTCTCCAGGCCACCACTAAAGATAACGAACACGAAAATAGGAACTATGGCCACCAATCCTCGAAAAAACACGATCTCGAAACCCGGGTATGTACTCCCAAGGGTTCTGATAAAAACATCCTGAATACTGAAAACGCCGATACCAAGCGTAATAAGAACAATTCCTTGAACTGACCCGTCAATTTCCGGATGAAGCTTTGGCCCCTTGAGCAGAAGGCCCTGCTTGAGATTGGTTGTCATGCCTTAACTGCCTTCTCGATATCGCGGAGAAGGCGAATAATGAGCAACAACAATCGATCTGAAAAACGAAATAATATGATAAGCTCAATCGATTATTCCGATTGATTTCGTGGATGCCGAATGACACTCGACCAGATCAAAACCTTTATTGTCCTTGCCAAAACCGGCAATTTCAACAGAACCGCCGAAACTCTGAATGTCACTCAGTCGACCGTGAGTGCGCGGTTGAAGATGCTCGAACAGGCACTTGGTCACGCGCTTTTGATACGAGAACATTCCGGTTGCCGTTTGACAGCCGCCGGCCATCAGTTTCTGTCACACGCCGCCAACATCCAGATGTTCTGGCAAAAATCACTGCAAACAGTGACGCTCAGGCCGGAGTTTCGCGGCGTGCTGACCGTTGGTGCGCAGGTCAGTTTTTGGGACAGCCTGGTGATCGACTGGATGGCATGGATGCGCGATCAGTCACCGGATATCGCACTCGACATACAGGCGGACTATTCACCCGCCCAGATGTCAAAACTGTCCGATGGACTGATGGACATCGGCATCATGTACCAGCCGCGCCACACAACAGGATTGACGATTGAAAAACTGCTGGATGATGAGCTTGTTCTCGTAAGCACGAAAATGCGCAAGGTGTCATCCGGTTGGGTCGAGGATTTCGTGTTTGTGGATTGGGGCGACGTCTATCTGGACGCCCACGCGGCGGCATTTCCCGAAATGGAAACGGCTGCGATTACTGTCGGGCTTGGCACACAGGGGCTACAATACATACTGAAGTTCGGCGGATCTGGTTACTTCCCGCGAAGGGTCGTTCGGGAGCTGATCGACGAGAAAAAGCTGTTTCAGCTGGACGCAGCCCCGTTGCTGAAAAGGCCTGCCTATCTGGTCTACCAAAATGACCCGATCGATGCGGCGGCAGTTGAAACAGCAATCGACGGCCTCCGAAAAATTGCCCGAGCACTTTAGGCCGACCCGTCAAACCAGTTCAGGTCACCGATTGCCAGGATCCGTGATCAACAACCGGTTTCAGCCAGAGCATCGGCTTTGCATGCGCTTTGCCAATGCCCCTTTCCGGTCCTTGATCAATTTCGCTGTTAGGGAGCGCCGACTACTCCAAACCTGTTACCCTGGCCAATATGCGTTTGATGAGGTCGTCAACGAAGTCTTCCTTGAACATGTCCTGTCCGTGCGCGGAGCCGGGGTAGATAGCCAGTTCTTTCGGCTCGGACGCCTGTTTGAAGCTTGAGTGTGTGCGAGCCCGGAAGAAGTCCCTTTCGGTCACAAGGAAGAGTTTGTCGACGCCGACAGCGTCAGACATGTCCCCGTGAGCTGTCCCAAGCAGGACTACGAGATCGGCCTGGACTTCGCCCTTGTGCAAGGCTGCGCCCTGTGCAGCCGCACCGCCAATACTTGCACCGATCAACACGATCCGCCGCTTGCCTTGCTGGCGGAGAAAATCGATCCCTGATTTGACGTCCTCAACCGAGACTGACTCAAGTGATATCGAGGCGACACCTGCCTCCTGGAGCTGGATGGCAATGCCGGTCCAGCTGGCAGCATCATACCCCGACTGGTGAATCAGGACGACGCCGGTGGAACCGGATGCATCATAAAAGAGTGCCTGCCGCTCGATCACATTCCTGATCGATAGGGTCACGTCTTCCTGGGCATGCGCGGCTGGCATCCAGAAAACACCGGCCGCTAACAACAGAGTCTTCAAAATCCGCGTCATAATCCTAGCCGTTCGATCGGCATCTGCGTGTGTCTCGGGTGGCGCATCGAAATACCTGCTTTGGCCTAATGCGCAAGGTCATCAACTCGCGGTTCCGGGAGTGTTACACCCGTCGCTTTGCCGGCAAAACAAACGTTGCCCGGCCCTATCTGGCTGCCTGCAATCCGCGACTAGGCCACCCGAACTTCCAGATTGGCGAACAACGTGGAAAATTCTTCCGGAGGAACCCTGTCGGTGACGAGGTAATCTCCGGGCTTCAGCGTTGGCTGACGAAGCACCGGTTTGCGCACCTGCGGCTCGAACTTCGAGTGATCGACTGCCATGATCGCGCGTCCCGCATTGGCCAGCATTGCACTCGCAATGTCGACCTCGCACTGCTCATGAACGAGAAACCCGTTCCGGGCATCAACAAGAGATGCGGACAGGAGCACGTAATCCACCTGCATCCGGTCTATGACGTCAAACGCCGAACGGTCAAAGGATGCGCCGTCGTGATCCCGCAGCTGTGTTCCGGCCATCGAAACATTGTTGCCCGGGATCATCGCGAGCGTGCTCGCGACATAGGCGGAGTTCGTGACAACGGTGAGTTCGCGCAGGCTGCGAAGGGCCTGTGCGACAAATCCGGACGTCGACCCGGTATCGATGGCAATGCTGTCGCCGTTCTTGATGATCTTCACGACTTCTTCGGCGATCGCCACCTTGGCATCGCGATTCAGGTTCATGCGGGCCAGATAGGGCAGATCCGGTGCCGACTTGGTCGACACCAGTGCACCGTGCACCTTTTGCAGAGCCCCCCGGTCGACCAGCGGCCGCGAGACCCTCCGAATGGTCTGATCCGATACCCCAAGGATACGCGAAAGCTCCTGCACGCTGACGGTGCCGCGCATATCCACTGTCTGTAAGAGCGTTGTTTCGTATTTCGACATGAGGCCTGTTTACACCAAAGTTCCTGGTCGAATAAGGCTATTCTGCACCGCGAATTCAACAAAAATCAACAATACTATTGTGAAGATGTTGATTTTTGTTAGGATTTGTTCCGACTGACAGCATGCGGACCTGCAAATATGACCCAACACTCTGCCAAACATCTGATTATCGGCGGCGGCATCATCGGTTGCTCGATCGCCTATCATCTGACCCGAATGGGGGAGAGGGATGTGGTTCTTCTGGAACGCGCGGGCCTGACGGAAGGGGCCACCTGGCACGCGGCCGGTCTGGTCGGACAGTTGCGCTCGTCGCGCAACACGACCCGCATGCTGAAGAAATCCGTCGAAATGTATGACCGCCTTCAGAACGAGGAAGGCATGCAATTCGACTGGAAGAAAACCGGCTCGCTCAGACTTGCCGCAACCGGGGAGCGCCTGCTGGAGGCCAGACGGCTGGCAACAATGGCACGCAGTTTCGGCCTGGAAATGCAGATAATCTCCCCCGGCGAAGCAAGAGATCTATTCCCTCTGATCGAGGCAAGCGGCCTGGAAGGTGCAGCGTTCATTCCCTCCGACGGCTATGTTGATCCGGCCTCTCTCTGCCAGGCCGTCGCGGGCGCCGCGCGTCGCCAGGGAGCCGACATCCGCCAGGGCGTCGAGGTGCGCGATTTTACCGTATCAAACGGACGGATCACATCAGTCGAGACGAGCCAGGGAACATTCGAGGCAGATACGATCATCCTGGCAGCCGGCATGTGGAGCCGTGAACTTGGAGAAAAGCTGGGCATTCGTGTACCTGCCTGCGCGGTCGAACACCAATATATCGTCACCGAACCCACCGGAACCGAAGTCGGCCATTTCCCGACACTTCGTGATCCGGAACGTCTTGTGTACTACAAGCCGGATGTCGCCGGACGACTGGTCATTGGCGGCTACGAGGAAGGCACCCTTCCCTTCGGAGACCAAGGCATCCCCGGATCTTTCGTGCGCCAGCTTCTGCCTGAAAATCTGGATCGTTTTCTGCCGTTGGCGGAACTTGCCAGCCAGGTGACACCAATCGTCAATGACGTCGGTATCCGCCAGGTTGTCAACGGTCCGATACCCTATTCCGCCGACGGAGACTTTGTCATGGGCTGGCAGCCCGGCTTGGACAACCTGATGATGGCGACAGGATTTCTCTATGGCATCGCCGCTGGCGGCGGTGCCGGGGAGATGATTGCCGAATGGGTGGTTGAAGGACGCCCGTCGCTGGATCTCTGGCCCCTTGACGTGCGCCGCTTCGGACCGCATCACGGAACCCGGACCTTCATGTATCCGCGCGCTGTCGAGCACTATGCCCATCACTACAAGAAAAGGTATCCGGGACAGGAGCATGAAAGCGCCAGGCAACTGAGATTGTCGCCGCTCTACCAGAAACTCAAGGATCGCGGAGCTGTCTACGGCTCGAAGAACGGTTGGGAACGACCGCTCTGGTTCGCGCCTGACGGGGTAGAGCCGGTTGATCAGCTGGATTTCCTCGATCCGGGCTGGAAGAAATATGCCGCCGAAGAACACAGGGCCGTTCGGGAGAGGGTCGCATTGATCGACCAGTCCAGCTTTTCGAAATTCGAGATTATCGGCGCCGATGCGCTCGACGCATTGCAGCACATGGCCGTCTCCAACATGGACAAGCCGGTTGGTTCGGTCATCTATACGCAGCTGTGCAATGGGTCCGGCGGCGTGGAGGCAGATGTGACGATCATCCGCCTGGATCAGAACCGTTTCTATCTGGTGACCGGATCCGGTTTTGGCATCCACGACAGCGACTGGATCAGGCGCAACCTCCCCAAGAGTTCTCCGGTGCACATTGTCGAAGTCACGAGCGGTTATGCCGTGATCAACATAGTCGGTCCGAAGTCACGCGACGTTCTGGCAGCCGCTTCCGAATGTGATGTCTCCAATGAAGCGATCCCCTTTTCCACGATGAAGGAAATTGTCGTCGGCGCAGCGCCGGTACGTGCGGCGCGGATCGGTTATGTCGGAGAACGCGGCTATGAACTGCATGTCCCAACGGAATTTGCTGCTCATGTCTACGACACGCTCTGGGCGGCTGGAGAAAAACACCGCATCGCCAATGTCGGATACAGGGCGATCGAGAGCCTCAGAATGGAAAAAGGCTATGTCTACTGGTCGGGTGATGTCACGCCGGATTACACGCCGATCGAGGCAGGTCTCGGGTTTCGCGTTCACCTGAAATCCAAAGGCGATTTTCTTGGGCGGCAGGTGTTGGAAGTGCAAAAGAAGGATGGCGTCGAACGCAGGCTGTGCACCTTCGTGACACAGGACCATCTGCCGCTCACGGGTGGCGAAACCATACTGCTGGGAGATCAGGTTGTCTCGTCCACGACCTCTGTCGGCTTTGGATATACGGTGAACCGCACGATTGTGCGCGGATATCTGGACAAGGAGCATTGGGACCGGGCTGAATTCAGTCTGGAGGTCTTTGGCGAGCGTTACCCGGTCACACAGGCGGAGAGCCCGCTCTATGATCCGGACAACACCGCACTCAAGGGATGAACGGGGGAAACATGACAGAACATGCTGAGAAAGTACTCGCGGCACTGCGCTCTGCGCCGCAATTTGCACATGTCACTTCAGCAAGGCACGTCACACGTCTCGGCGGCCTGACCAACCTGGTGCACCGTGTGGATCTCACCGACCAGTCCGTCATCGTCCGCATCCCGGGTGAAAACACCGAAGAATACATCGATCGTGCCGTGGAAAAGCACAATGCGGAAGCCGCGGCCGACGCCGGTGTCTCCGCCGATGTCCTTTATGCGGATGCTGCAACCGGCGTCATGATCACGCGCACGATCGACGGGATCGAAACCATGACCCCTGATCTTTTCAGGTCACGCACCGGCTCTCCGGGCCGCGCGGGGACGGCGCTGGCCAAGCTGCACACTTCCGGCGAAACCTTCCGGTTTCGATTCGAACTTTTTTCCATGATCGATGACTACCTGAAAGTTCTTTCAACCAAGGATGTCTCGCTCCCGGAAGGCTACCAGGATGTTGTCACAGCAGCGATGCCCATCGGAGACGTGTTGGCGGCTGCCGATCTGCCGCTTGCTCCCTGTCATTGCGATCCGCTTTGCGAAAACTTCCTGGATGACGGGACGACAATGTGGATCGTTGACTGGGAATATTCCGGCATGAACGATCCATTGTGGGATCTTGGTGACCTTTCGGTCGAGGCCAGCATGACCTTAGGGCAGGACGCAGAGATGCTGGAGGCGTATTTCAAGCGTGGTCCCACTGCGGCAGAAACAGGCCGCGTGGTGATCTACAAGGCCATGTGCGACCTTTTGTGGACCCTTTGGGGGCTCATTCAACTTGCCGACAACAATCCTGCCGACGACTTCTGGGCTTATGCGACCGGCCGGTTCGACCGTTGCCGCACGTTGATGCAGGACCCTGCCTTCGATGCCCATGTGGCCGCCGTCAGGGCTGGTTGAGCAATGCCAGGATCTCGGCGTGCAGCTTCCGGGTCGCCGCCGTGACAGTGCGCCCGTCCGATGCCATTGTCAGCGGATTGCCCTGCCAGTCGGTCATGATACCGCCGGCCGCTTCGACCACGGCGGAAACCGGCAGATAGTCATAGGGCTGCAGATCGTAATCCACGACAGCATCCGCAAGCCCGCGTGCCACAAGCGCATGTGGATAGCAGTCAGCCGCCATCCTGCGCAACTGACCGGCACGAACAAGACGCTGAAACGCCCCCGGTTCGCGTGTGGCCAGCTTGTCACCTTCATTGACAAAGAGACGTGCGTCATCCAGGGACCGGCATTTGCTGACACTGATCGATGTCCCGTTGCAGGTGGCGTGCAGACCCTCGCCTCCTGAATAGACTTCATCGAGCGCCGGCATGCGGATCACACCCATTTTCGGACAGCCTTCGACCAGAAATCCAAGCAGCATTCCGAACAGCGGCAATCCGGCTATGAACGACCGCGTGCCGTCAATCGGATCTATGATCCACATCTTGTCACCATCTCCGGTCTGACCGAATTCCTCACCGAAGATCGCTTCCCCCGGAAAGTTTCGTTGAATGCTGTCCCTGAGGGAATTTTCCGTTGCCTTGTCCGCAAGCGTGACCGGGCTTTGATCGGCCTTGGTTTCGGTTGCAGGATCATTCCGGAAATAGGCAAGACTGACAGCCGCGGCATCTCCTGTGATCTCCAATGCCTTTTCCAGTCTGTCCGAATAATCCGGCATACCGCGAATCTCCCGTGTTTCTCATGTTTTTTGTCTGCTGAATGAACGTTTAAGGCTCAAAATGTATCTAAAATCCACAAAAGTCGAACCTAAATGTTGCTTTTTGTTGATTTATACTGACAGTCTAGGGAGTGTTTTGCCAAGTTGGCTAGCTGCCGAGAGCGTTATGCATACGCAGTTCCGTATTGGCAATTCTCGACAGGGAGGAAATTATGAAGCGCGTTTCATTAGCACTGTCCGCCATGCTGGCCGTCGCGCCTGCATTCGCAGCCGAGTCCAGCGATCCGATCAAACTTACACTGCACGACTGGTCCGGCCAGTTGATCACGACCAAGCTCATGGGCGAAGTCCTGAAGGAAGCCGGATACAACGTTGAATATGTCCAGGCTGACTACATCGCCCAGTTCGCAGGATTGAAGACCGGCGATCTGCATGTCGCCATGGAAATCTGGGAAACCACCGGCCGCGAGGCAATGGATGAGGCATTCGCGACAGGCGACGTCGTCAATCTGGGTGAAACCGGTCTCCAGGCAATCGAGGAATGGTGGTATCCGGCCTACATGAAGGAGCGGTGCCCGGGCCTGCCGAACTGGGAAGCGTTGAAGGATTGCGCGGCAGAATTCTCGACACCTGAGACGGCTCCCTTTGGCCGGTATCTCGGGGGTCCGGTCACCTGGGGTGGCTTTGATGATGAACGTGTTGAGGCTCTGGGACTGGACTTCGAAGTGGTCCATGCAGGCACGGATGCGGCTCTGTTCGCTGAACTGGAAGCAGCGTATCAACGGCAGGATCCGATCATCCTTTGGGTCTATGCACCGCACTGGGCGCCTGCAAAATACGATGGTGAATTCGTTGAATTCCCGCCGTTCTCGCCCGAATGCTACAGCGACCCATCGGTCGGGGTGAACCCGGATGCAGCGTATGACTGCGGCAAGCCGCGCGGCCCGATCTGGAAAGTTAGCTGGGCAGGCGTTGCAGACAAGTGGCCCGGAGCCGCGAAGGCGATCGAGAATTTCAAACTCTCCAATGCCGACTATGGCGCCATGGTCACCGAAGTCGATCTCGACGGCAAGTCGGTCGACGATACGGTTGCAGCATGGATGGCTGACAACAAGGACACCTGGACGGGCTGGATTGCCAAATAAACCCGTCCCATACTTCCTGCACGCACCAGCCTGAGTTTGGTGCGTGCCGGACACTTGTCCGGATGACAGCCAAGACAAGTTTCCCGACCCCGGGAATAAACCTCCACCGAGGACTGGATGACGAAGCCCGTAATTCTCGATTGCCGGAACGTATGGAAGCTCTACGGCGCACAGGCCGATACGTTTTTGAACACCAACCCTGACCCGTCCTCAGCAGATCTGGAAGCGGCAAATCTCATCGGGGCGGTGCGGGCGGTCAATCTCCAGATCCGGAAGGGCGAGATATTTGTCATCATGGGGCTGTCGGGCTCCGGCAAATCGACGATTGTTCGATGCCTGTCTCGGCTTGTGGATTCCACTGCTGGAGAAATCCGCTTTGAGGGTAAGGATCTTCTCAGCGCAAGCGAAGAAGAACTGATCCAGATCCGGCGCAAGAAGATGGGCATGGTGTTCCAGCAATTCGCGCTCCTGCCACACCTGACGGTCCTGGAAAACGCGGCTTTCCCCCTTGAAATTCAAGGCGTCGACAAGAAGACCCGTGAAGCACGCGCGCATGAAGTTGTGGAACTGGTGGGTCTCAAGGGGCGTGAAAGCTATTTCCCACGCGAACTTTCAGGCGGTCAGCAGCAGCGTGTCGGCATTGCCCGCAGCCTGGCGGCCGAACCAGAAATCTGGTTTCTCGACGAGCCTTTCTCGGCGCTTGACCCGTTGATCCGCCGCGAAATGCAGGATGAATTCCTGCGGCTGCAGAACATCCTGCACAAGACGATTGTCTTCATTACCCATGATTTCGACGAAGCCATCCGTCTGGCGGACCGGATTGCAGTGATGAAGGACGGGATCATTGAACAGGTCGCGACACCCGAAGACCTCGTCCTGCAGCCTGCAACCGAATATGTGGCGGAGTTCACGCGGCATGTGAGCCGTGCGAAGGTGATACGCGCTGCCTCGTTGATGGAGCCCGTGAAAGGCGACAGCTTCGCCGGTGAGGTCGCGCATGATGCCGTGATCGAGGTTATTGCCGATCCGGTGGAAGCCTCGGACCTGCCTCACAAGGTCATGGAAGGCGACAAGCCGGTTGGTCAGATTTCCCGCAAGGCGGTGATTGATGTGCTGGTAGGGCGCAGATGATCCCCCGCGCTCTGAAATCAGGCGCACTTTTCTGGGGTGCGCTGTTCGCAACCACCTGGCTTTTATCAACCTATTCATTTCAGCTTTACAAGGCACTTGATGCCCGCTGGATCGTCCGGTTTCCCAAAAGCTGGCAATGGCCGCTCGAAGACCACATCAGCGAGTTCCTGGACTGGCTGGTCGGCAGTGCCGGATTCTATTTCTTTTCGTTCCGTGATCTCACCCGGACCATTTCTGCGATGATCGAAGCCCCCTACCAGGTGTTGCGCAACCTGTTGGTCGAGGGTTTTTCAAGCGGTTACGGGGATACCGCCGTTCAAGTGGCACCTGCGCTGAGCTGGATCGCGGTCATCGTGACGATCATGGCGATCGGACACTATGCACGCGACTGGTTCCTGTCCGTTCTTGTCGGAGCCTGTTTTCTCTACCTCGCCGTCTTCGGACAGTGGGAAAGTGCCATGATCACGCTTGCCTCGGTCTTGATTTCGGTACCGATCGGGGTAGTTGGCGGCCTTCTTCTCGGCATTCTTGCCTACCGAGTAGGCTGGTTTGAGCGCATGTTGCGACCGATCCTGGACCTGATGCAGACCGTTCCGGTGTTTGCTTATCTCGTCCCCATCCTGATCCTGTTTGGCTTCGGTCCCGTCGCTGCGCTCGTCGCAACCGTGATTTATGCCATGCCGCCCATGGTCCGCATCACCATTGTTGCGCTGAATTCGGTTCCGAAGGAGGTGATCGAAGCGGGCCGCATGGCCGGGTGCCGCAATCGTCAGATGATGTGGAAGGTGCTTGTACCTTCTGCAATTCCAACGCTGATGGTTGGAGTGAACCAGGTGATCATGCTGACGCTGAACATGGTGATCATCGCGTCCATGATCGGCGCCGGTGGCCTCGGGTTCGATGTTCTTTCCAGCTTGCGCCGGCTGGATATTGGTGGAGGGATCGAGGCAGGACTTGGTATCGTGGTCATGGCAATCGCGCTCGACCGGGCAAGTCAGGCCTTTGCGAAACGTAGCATGCGCCATCCCCTGGAAGGCAACATCCTGCAACGCCACCCTTGGACCGGCACCGTCTTTCTGGTGATCGCTTCAACGCTGGTCCTCGGGCAATTCGTACCGGCCGTTCAAACCTATCCGGATGCCCTGACGCTGACGACCGGTCCGTTCTGGTCGAATGCGATGGAATGGATCAACGTGAACTTCTTCGACACGTTCGAAGCCATCAAGACCGTCATCCTGCAGTGGTTGCTCATTCCGGTGAAGAAGTTTTTCACTGGCATTCCATGGGCATGGGGAATTATCGCGACTGCCCTCATCGCCTGGAGGGTCGGCGGTTGGAAAATCGGGCTGCTTGCCGGTCTCCTGATGATGTTCATTGCAGCCTCGGGGCTCTGGTCCAAGGCCATGGTGACGATCTACCTGTGCGGTGTCTCGGTTCTGATCGCGACCATTATCGGTATTCCGCTTGGCATCTGGGCGGCCGAAAGCCCGCGGGCCGGTCGTGTCATTCTCGGGCTGATGGATACCCTGCAAACCCTGCCGAGTTTTGTTTACCTGATCCCGGTCGTCATGCTGTTCCGGGTCGGTGACTTCAGCGCGATGATTGCCGTGATCCTCTACGCATTGGCGCCTGCGGTACGGTACGCGGCACATGGCCTCAAGGAAGTCCCGCCAGCCCTGATCGAGGCGGGTCTGATGTCCGGCTGCACCCGGCGGCAACTGCTGTGGCGCATCAAGCTGCCACTTGCCACGCCGCACCTGTTCCTTGGCCTGAACCAGACCATCATGCTCGCGCTTTCCATGTTGGTGATCACGGCGCTTGTGGGCACCAGGGATCTCGGCCAGGAAGTCTACATCGCACTGACCAAGGCGAACGCCGGGCAGGGCATCGTCGCCGGCCTGTCAGTGGCGTTCATCGCGATCATAACGGATCGGGTCATCAACGCGCTTGCAGCCGGTCGGCGTGAAAGATTGGGGATCTAGCAATGTCTGAAACCGCAATTGCCCGCGCCGCGGCGCTTGGCTGCTTTTCCGCCCCTCGGGACATCACGCCGCTGGGAGGAGGCATCACCAACATAAATCTCATCGTGCGGGACGGCGACCGGCGCTTCGTTGTCAGGCTTGGCAATGACATTCCCGAGCATGGCGTCATGCGATGGAACGAACTGGCACTCAGCCGCGCTGCCGAACGTGCCGGATTTTCGCCTGCGGTTATCTACCAGGAAGCCGGTGTTCTGGTGCTGGACTTTCTTGAAGCAAAAACCTTCGGGGAAGCCGACGTCCAGGAACCTGAAAACCTTCAAAGAATTGTCGCCCTGATCTCCAGGGTGCACCACGATCTTGGCGCACACCTGACGGGGCCGGTGCTTGCCTTCTGGCCATTCCAGGTCAATCGGACCTATGCCGCCCGCCTGAGCGCTGACGGGTCCCCTCATTCGGCAGTGTTGCCGAAATTGATGAACACTCTGTCTGTCCTCGAAGCAGTGGTCGGACCGGTCGATCTTGTTGTCGGTCACAATGACCTTCTAGCCGCCAATCTCCTCGATGATGGCGACAAACTGTGGCTGATCGACTGGGAATATGGCGGTTTCAATTCGCCGCTGTTCGATCTTGCCGGCCTTGCTTCCAACAATGGCCTGACCGAATTGCAGGAACTTGCCATGCTCGAACAATACTTTGATGCGCCTCCCGAGACAAACTGGCGTGCCTACAAGGCCATGAAATGCACGTCCTTGATGCGTGAAACCCTTTGGTCAATGACCTCTGAAATCCACTCGGACCTGGACTTCGACTACGCCGCATACACAAGCGAAAACATGGACCGGCTGAACGCCGCCCTTTCCGAATTCCGTGAATTGTGAGAGCCCTCATGACACTCCCCTCATCTTCGAAGATCATTATCATTGGCGGCGGTATTGTCGGATGTTCCACGGCCTTTCATCTGGCGCAGATGGGCCAGGAAGTCCTGCTTCTGGAAAAAGCGGCCCTGACTTCCGGATCCACCTGGCATGCTGCAGGCCTGGTTGGTCAGCTGCGCTCCAACGCCAATATTACCCAGCTTCTTGGCTACTCGATCTCGCTTTATGACAGGCTGGAAGCAGAAACGGGGCAGGCCACCGGCTGGAAGATGAACGGCGGTCTCCGGCTCGCCTGCAATGAAGAACGCTGGACAGAGGTGAAACGGCAGGCGACCACTGCGCACAGTTTCGGCTTGGACATGCAGCTTCTGACACCAAAGGAAGCGCAGGACCTGTGGCCGCTCATGGATATCAGCGATGTCGTTGGCGCCGCCTTTCTGCCGACGGACGGTCAGGCCAGCCCTTCGGACATCACCCAGGCCTTTGCCAAGGGAGCACGGGCTGGTGGTGCGAAACTGGTTGAAAACATGCCGGTCACCGAAATCCTGACCGAACATGGGAAAATTACAGGAGTGCGCACCGCGCAAGGCGATATTGCCTGCGAAAAGCTGGTTCTGTGCTGTGGCCAGTGGACACGCGAACTGGCGGCAACGATTGGTGTCACGGTGCCCCTGGTGTCGGTCGAGCACCAATACATGATCACGGAGGCCTTTGGCGTCCCCTCCAACTTGCCGACGCTGCGCGACCCGGACCGGTTGACATATTACAAAGAGGAAGTCGGCGGACTTGTCATGGGCGGTTATGAGCCCAATGGCATTTCCTGGGCCGTCGGCGGTGTGCCGGATCCGTTCGATTTCCAGCTTCTGGACAGCAATTTCGATCACTTCGAACAACTGGTGGAGCTGTCGTTGCCCCGCGTTCCCGCTCTGGAAAGAGTTGGCGTCAAACAACTGGTCAACGGACCGGAAAGCTTCACACCGGATGGCAATTTCATCCTGGGCGAAGCGCCAGAAATGGCGAATGTCTTCATCGGAGCCGGTTTCAATGCCTTTGGCATTGCAGCAGGCGGTGGCGCGGGAATGGCGCTGGCTGAATGGGTTGCCAAGGGCGAACCGCCCTATGATCTCTGGCCGGTTGATATCCGGCGCTTCGGCCGCCCGCACACGGACACGGACTGGGTGCGGACCCGCACATTGGAAGCCTACGGCAAGCACTACACAATGGCCTGGCCATCGGAAGAACATGACAGCGGTCGGCCCTGCCGCCGGTCTCCGCTTTACGACCGGTTGAAATCCGCGGGCGCCGTATTTGGTGAAAAACTTGGCTGGGAACGCCCCAACTGGTTTGCCGAGGCCGATGAAGAAGCGCGTGATATCTATACGTTCGAGCGACCGAACTGGCACGATCCGGTCGGGCGTGAACACAAGGCAGCACGCGAGGCTGCTGTTCTGTTCGACCAGACGTCGTTCGCAAAATTCATCCTGAAAGGTCCCGACGCGGAAGCGGCCCTGAGCTGGATTGCCGCCAACCGCGTCGACAAACCCGTCGGGTCCATCATCTACACCCAGATGCTGAACGATCGAGGCGGCATCGAGTGTGACCTGACCTGTGTCCGCACGGCCATTGACGAATATTACATCGTCACCGGAACCGGCTTTGCCACGCATGACTTCAACTGGATCAATCGCAACATACCCGATGGGCTGAACGCCCAGCTTGTGGATGTCACATCGTCAAATGCCGTGCTTTCGCTGTTTGGCCCGAAGGCGCGCGACATTTTGGCGGGCTGCACACGCACTGATGTCAGCGCCGGTGCGTTCCCGTTCGGTCAGGCGCGCCGCATCGGCATCGCGGGCTGTCCGGTGCTGGCGCTTCGCATCACCTATGTCGGGGAGCTCGGCTGGGAACTCCATCTGCCAACCGAATATGCGCAAACGGTTTACGACGCGTTGCACGAGGCAGGAATGCCGCTCGGCATGAGAAATGCCGGTTACCGCGCAATTGAAACCCTGCGTCTGGAAAAGGGCTATCGCGCCTGGGGGTCCGATATCGGCCCCGATCATACACCCGACGAAGCTGGTCTCGGCTGGGCCGTCAAAATGAAGACCAATGCCGACTTCAAGGGTCGCAGCGCCGTTCAGACGCAGCGTGAAGGCGGCGTGAATAAAATGCTCGCAACGTTCACAACGGACGGCGGCGTTATCCTATCAGGCCGGGAAACGATCTATCGCGACGGAGAACGTTGCGGTTGGCTCAGTTCGGGAGGATATGGCCATACGCTTGGTAAGAGTATCGGCATTGGTTATGTGCGCCATCCCGGCGGCGTGACCAGGGACCACGTCCTTGACGCCGGCTATGAGCTTGAGGTCGGAACCGAACGCGTGAAAGCGGAGGTTACGCTTGCACCGCTTTACGACCCGAAAATGGCAAAGATCAAGACGTGAGAAACCGGGTTTCTCCAGGATTTCAGTAGTTACCCAAACCGATGACAGCGGTGGCGTCACCCGACGCCGCCTGTCCGGCGAGTGACGAGACTGAGCACCTGGGCGTTGTCACTTGCACAGCCTGTTCACGTTTTGCACGATTCTTTCACTCTCCACCATGCAGGCGTCAACCAGCAGGTTGAGGCGGTCTTTCAGCGGGTTATCATCATTGGCAAACAGTCCCCAGGCGTAGCTTATTTTTGCGGACAAGGGCCGGATCGACACGCCGTCAACCGGCACGCCCAGCGCGGTGACCGGGTCGCACAGGGCAACACCGAGACCCGCCCGCGCGGCCATTGCCGCACTTAGGGAAGAATTGGTGGCAATTTCGGAGGACGGTTTGATCTTCTGCTTTTCAAATGCGCGGTTGATGGCGTCACGAATACCATATCCATTGCAAATTGTTGCCAGCCGTTCGGTGTTGAAAATTGACAGAGGAATTGGCCCGTCGCCATCAAGACGGCTGCCTTTCTTGACCACTGCAACAACCAGTGACTCGAAGCGCGCAAGACACTTCAATTGATCATGGTCACCAGGATAAGCTGAAAATCCCAGATCGGCCGTACGTTGACGAAGGGCATGCAGAACCCGTTCCGAAGTCGTCGTTTCGACATGTACAAAATCGGGCAGAACATCCGAGACACGCGACAGCACAGGCCCCACCAGACCAGCCGACATTGTCGGGGTTGCGACGATATCTATGGCCGCAATTCTTTCGTCCCTGATTGCGTGGGCCCGCTCGGTCAACTGCGACAGGTTCGCCATGACACGCTGCGATTCTTCGAAAAACTTGATCCCTTTCTCCGTGGGAGAGATTTTGGGTCCGTTGCGCTCAAAAAGCGCAAACCCGACACGTGCTTCCAGATCTCTTACCATTCTCGTGACCGCAGGCTGGCTCACCGACAGTGTCTGGGCAGCAGCCGTCATGGATCCATATCGGACCACCGCAGCAAATGCCTCCATTGAGCGAATGTCAGGTCGCCCATTATTCTTTGTTGACATACTAGAGAACCTATCATTACGGTAAGCTATCATTGACGCATGAATATGCAGAAATAGCATAGCAAGCTA
>NZ_KI928917.1:161371-195856 GCF_000521215.1 Labrenzia sp. DG1229
TGCAATCGGTAAGGGGACCGGCGCAATGACATTTGGATTTATGAATGCGATTGTCTTTGGGATGTTCAGATCGGAACGGAATAAGGCCATCGCAGCAGTCATGAACGTGGTCGTCGGCAGGGTTTCAGGCTCTGGCGTATCTGACCGGTGCACCTCATTTGTATTCGTTCCCCTGTTGCGCTTGCAAAACACCCCTGCCCGTATTGCGGTGTCAACGAACCACTGATCGTTTGAGCTCTGTTTCAGAGAAAGTCCTGGATGGCCTGTACGATGAATCAAATTCCATCTTCTATTGACTCGAAAGGCTTGGCGGTGCTTGAGGCGCGGCTCAAGGATGATCTGGATTTTCTTTGCTATCCAACCAAGGACTGGGTACCGCAACAGGACGGCGTAACCGATGTCGTCATCATCGGTGGCGGCATGTGCGGCATGGTCGCATGGTTGGCGATGACAACCGGCGGCATACGCAATATGCGCATCCTGGACCGGGCTACCAAAGGATACGAGGGTCCATGGCTGGGATATGCACGCATGGAAACCCTGCGGTCACCAAAATTTCTGACCGGACCTGCATACGGACATGGCTCCCTGACGTTCCAGGCCTGGTATCGCGCGCAATTTGGGACAGAGGCCTGGGAGAGCCTGGACAAGATACCTCGCACGATGTGGATGGACTACCTGTCCTGGTATCGCGACGTTCTTGAGATACCGATCGAAAACGGTGTTTCCGTCGACCACGTGGAGCCGGAAGGTGAATTGCTGAAGCTGACCATCTCTGGAACGGAAACAGGCACTGTCATGACCCGGAAGCTGGTTTTTGCAACGGGCCGGGACGGCACGGGCGGCCCGAACATTCCCGATTTCATCAAGGGTCTTCCCCCGCATCTATGGGCGCATAGCGCAGACGAGATTGACTTCGCCGGGCTAAAGGACAAACGCGTTGCCGTTATCGGCGTCGGAGCATCCGCGGTTGATAATTCTGCGGAAGCGCTCGAACACGGCGCGACGGAGGTTCGTCACCTGGTCCGCCGCAAGGAAATGCCGACGATCAACAAGATGATGGGTATCGGCAGCTACGGATTTACCGCCGGCTATGCCGAGTTGCCAGACGAGTGGCGCTGGCGTTTCATGCAATACAGCTTCGCAACGCAAACCCCGTCGCCACGCGGGTCGACGCTGCGTGTCAGCCGTCATCCGAATGCCTACTTCCATTTCGACAAGGCAACCACTCGTATCGAGCAAAGTGGCGACTGCGCACGCATCCATTTTGCCGACGGCACATCATACGAGACGGATTTTGTCATCCTGGGGACCGGTTTTGTCATCGACCCCATGGCCAGGACGGAATTTGGCGATACGGCATCCGAGATCCTTCTGTGGCACGACGTGTATTCTGCGCCGGACGGTGAAGAGTCCGAAGACCTGGGACGCTTCCCCTATCTGAATTCCGATTTCACTTTCCAGGAAAAGACACCCGGCAAGGCACCTTGGTTCAAGAATGTCTATTGCTTCAACTACGGTGCGTCCGCGAGCCTGGGCAAGGTGAGTGGCGACATTCCGGGAATTAGCGATGGAGCCGCCTGGCTGTGCCGCGCCGTTGCAGCTTCGCTCTACAGCGAGGATATCGGGACCCACTGGCAGGGGATGCAGGATTACGACACGCCTGAACTACTCGGTGACGAATGGGAACCGACGGAGCTTCAGGCCGGCGCACGACCGAAAGAGAGCCAGGCGGTATGAACATCTCCGACATGACGATCTTGAGCAAAGCCGGCGTGACACAGGACAGCGCATTGTCCGGCGTCGTGTCTTCGCGCGGCAACATAATCGGAATGGCACAAGTTGCCGAGGAAGCCGTGCTGCGTCCGAAGGACTCTGGAGCATTCGCGCATGACCTGCGCGCCGCGATTGCCGCGCGCGTCGCCCGCTTGGCCGGCGACGAGAGGCTCGCGGCCTACTATGTTGCGGATGCGGGGCAGTATTCCACCCTGGCTGACCCTGAAGAAACAGGTGGTCAGCAGGACGAATTGGCCGCTGTCTTGTCCTTCGTCGACAAGGTTGCGAACCAGACAAGGGAAGCCGCCGTGGAAGATGTTGCAGGATTGCAGGCTGCAGGCGTTTCCGATGCCGATATCGTGCGGCTGTGCGAACTGGTCGCATTTCTCGCTTTCCAGGTGCGCGTGATCGCAGGATTGCGACTGATGCAAAGAGAGACCGCATGACCCGTATCGTCCACAAGTTCACCCGCAAGGTTCCCGAATGGCAGCCCCGCGTTGTGCCGGTCAAGCTTGAGGAAGCCACTCCGCAACAACTCGATGCACTCAAGGTCACCCCTTCCAACACGAAGGTGTCCGATTACGTTTTGACCCTGGCCCATGATGTTGAAAGCCTGTCCGTTCGCTCACCGCTGTTCAACGCCATCATGTATGACCGTGGCGGCATGTCTCGCGAGGAGCGCGAACTTGGAGCCCTTGCGGCTTCGATGGTCAATCGCTGTGTCTATTGCGCGGCGGTTCATGCAGACCGTCATGCAAAACTGTCAAAGGATGAAACCGTAACCGACGAGCTGTTCGCCAAGGGTGAAAAGGCGGATCTGGACCCCAGAAACAGGGCCATATTCGATTTCTCCCGCAAGGCCGCCGAGGCGCCGCCTTCTGCAGGTCCGGAAGACATCGAAGCCTTGGCGAAAGCCGGCCTGTCCGACGAAGAAATCTTCGATCTGATCCTGTCTTCGTCTTTGTTCGGATGGGCGAACCGGTTGATGCACGTTTTGGGTGATCCGGTGAGCCGAAAGGAAACGGCATGAAAAACCCGATGCGCATAGGCATTGCTGGTGCGGGGGCAATAGCTTGCGGTACGGCAGCGCTATTGCACAGAAACAAGCACGTACCCACACTCTGGTCGCCTTCCGGTACGAGCACGACGGTTTTTAAAAGCACCCCCCTTCTGGCCCATGGCGTGATCGAAACTGAATTCACGCCGGACATAGCCAATTCCGCGCAGGAACTGGCAGAGGGTTGCGACGCATTGATCCTCGCGTTGCCCGCGACCGGACACAAGAGCGTCATGGATTCGCTGGTACCTCATATCCGTGAGGGTCAGCATATCATCATCTCCTCTCATGCTTCCTTCGGTGCCGTTTACCTGACACAGGCCCTGATGGCGCGCGGCGTAAGCGCACCGGTCACCGCGTGGGGCACAACCATCGTCTCCGGCCGCCGGCTTGAAGGAAACAAGGTACGCGTCAACACCATTCGCAATCGCGTTGACCTGTGTACGGTACCTGAGGCCGCATCCGATGATGGACTGGATTTGTGCCAATTGCTGTTTGGTGACCGGTTCAAACCACGTGACGGCTTGCTGGCCATCTTGCTGTCCAATCTCAATCCTCAGAACCACCTCGGGATTGCTCTTTGCAACATCACCCGAATGGAACGGGGCGAAGACTGGAGCCAGGGCCTGAACGTGACACCGAAGGTGGGACGCTTGCTGGAACAACTTGACCTTGAGCGGCTTGCAATTGCCAAAGCACTGAATTTGGATGTGAAAACCATTTTCGAGCACTTTCACCAGAGTTTTCATGTGCCCATCGGGACGATCTCTGAAATGAACCAGCAAATGCACACACACGGCTACGGCGGTCTTGGCCCGTCGACGGCGGACAGCCGCTATGTCACCGAAGATGTTCCCTATGGACTACAGGTGACAGCTGCACTGGGCCGGCTGGTAGACAGACCCGCCGCGTTGCATGAGGCCGGGATTAGGTTATTTTCGGCAATGTATGGCCGGGAATTCGCGCAGGAAAACGAATTTCTCCATGCGCTGGATATGGAAAGCTACAGCCTTTGCGACTTGCAGCATGCGTCCCGGACCGGGGTGCTGCACAGACCATCCACTCCAGAAACATAATGCAAAAAGGATGGATCAAACTTAACCGACTAGGAGACGCTAAGATGACCAAACTTACCATTAACCGCCGACGCTTCCTGGGGACTGCCGCCGTTGGCGCGGCAACTCTGGCCAGCCCAGCCTATCTCCGCCGCGCGAACGCCGCTGGCGGTGAAGTGAATATCTGGACGTATAACGACTTTGTCCCTGAAGCCTTCAAGAAGCAGTTTGAAGCGGACACCGGTATCAAGGTGAACATCCGCCTGGTGGACGACCAGGGCAAGCAGTTCAACCTGCTCGCCGCCGAAGCACCCAATCCCACAGTGGATATCATGACTGTGGCGGGTCACCGTTTCCTTCAGTTCATCGACAGCGACCTTCTTGCTCCGCTCGACACCGGCCGTTTGAGCAATTGGGCAAACATCAATCCAACGTTCTCGGAAAGCGACTGGTCTACGATCAACGGCAACAAATGGGGTGCGCCGATCCTGTCCGGCATGGAAGTCCTGTCCTACAACACGGACCTCGTCAGCCCCGAGGAAGCCAGGAGCTGGGACGTTCTGTTTTCCGAGAAATACAAGGGTCAGACCGCTTATATCATCCAGGACATGATGTCGATCGTCATGCTCAAGATGGGCTACGACGGCAACATGGTCGCATATCTTGACGATCCGGAAAAAGCAGCTGCAATCGTCGAGGAAGCCAAGGCATTCCTGATCGAGAAAAAGCCGCTGGTCAGAAAGTATTACGACAGCGGCGCCGAAGTGCAGCAGATGTTCATCAACCAGGATATCGCCCTGGGGCACAGCTGGAACGGTCCGGCGGCGGCTCTCATCAATGACGGCTTCCCGTTGGCCATGACCATACCGAAGGAAGGCTCCTACGGCTTCGTCTATACCTACAACATTGCCAACAACGCGCCCAATCCGGACAACGCCTATACCTTCCTTGACGCGATCCTTGCCTCTCCGGAGATCGGCGCGTCGATGACCAAGGCGTCCGGCTTTATTTCCACATACAAGGATGCGTCTCAATACCTGACGGATCTGGAAAAGAAGTCGACTTCGTTCTCGGATGACGAACTTGAGAACCTGCAGTTCTTCCGTGCCGAGGCAAACGAGATGAAGTACGGGCTTGTCGATCCGGCGGTTGAAGCCATCAAGGCGGCCTGAGCCATTGCTCTGACCGGCAGACGCACCCTTGCCCGCCCGTCGGGCGGGCAAGGAATTCAAGATTGATTGGGAGAATCCGGCATGAGCGATGACGTCGCTCCACGCACTGGTCGCGGCCCTGACACCGCGGACAGAAAGCGTCTGACGTTCTGGGGTACACTATCAAGCTGGACACCATACCGGTTGGTGGTCGGGCTTGCGACTGCATCACCTCGCCGCCAGTTTCTAATTCTCGCGGCATTTCCGCTGTTATGGGTGCTCACCCAGCACCTTGGCCCCATGCTGCAAATGCTGCGGGTGAGTTTTACCGACGCCTATCCGGTGGCACCGGGGGTCGAACAGCATTTCACCCTGGACAATTATGCCCGTTTTTTCGGAGATTACATTTTCTGGCAACCGTTTTTCCGGACACTCACCTTCGCCGGCGTCTTCACCTTCTGCACTTTGATCCTGACCTATCCGGTCGCCTATTTTCTGGCGCGCCATGTGAGTCGCAAAAACCAGATGCTGATGCTTCTGCTGCTGCTTATCCCGTTCTGGGTCGGTGAAATCGTACGCACCTATGCCATCATGATCCTTCTGGGAAACACCGGCGCGGTAAACCAGTTGCTCAAGTGGCTCAGCCTGATCGATCGGCCAATCCCCTTTATGTACACTAGCTTTTCCATGGGTGTGGGGATCGTGTACCTGACCGCGCTATACATGCTGTTGCCGCTCTATTCCGCGCTGGAAAAACTTCCCAGAAGTTACAACGAGGCTGCTGCAGACCTTGGCGCTTCGGCCTGGACACGTTTTCGTCGGATTACGCTTCCGTTGACACTTGAAGGGATTTCCTCGGGATGCACTCTGGTATTCCTGATATCGACCGGTTTTTATGCAACCCCGGTTCTGCTCGGAGGCCCGTCCACGACGGTGTTTGCAGAAACGATTGCAGGGTTCTTCCATGTTGCAGGCGATGAGTGGCCGACAGGTGCGGCCTTTGCAACAATCATGTTCGTCGCCGCAATCTTCCTTACCGGTGCATTCCAGAAACTCATGAACTCTCTGCGCAAAGGAGACACGAATTGAACCGTGGTAACCGCATTCTGCTCTCCTGCGTTTATTGGGCATTTGTTCTCTATGTTTTTGTTCCCTTGCTTTTGATGATCCTCATGGGTTTCAAGGACAGCAAGTTCATAGGTTTTCCGATCCGGTCCTGGACTCTCGACTGGTATACCGGGGTCTTCGACGACGCCGCTGTACCGTCTGCGTTTGTCTATTCGGTCGTCATTGCGGTGCTGGCAACCATGATTTCCGTCTTTGTGGGAACCTGGATCGCGGTTCTCCTGGAAGGCCGGAAATTCCTTGGCCGGACAGCGATGTTCGGTTTGACCGTCTTGCCTGCGCTGGTCCCCGGGATCATTTCCGCAATTGCTTTCCGGATTTATGCCCGGTGGCTTGGTATCGAGCCGGGAATGGGAGCGATCGTCTGGGCGCATGCGGTCCACAACGTGCCTTTTGTGGCCCTGGTGGTCATGGCGCGGTTGTCGACACTGCCGAAAAGCCAGATTGAAGCTGCGCGCGATCTGGGTGCGGACCCGATCATCGCCTTTTTGCGGATTACGCTGCCCTATCTTGTGCCGGCCATCCTAGGCGCCAGCATCTTTTGTCTGCTTCTCAGTTTTGATGACTTCGTTCGCTCCTTCTTCCTTGGAGGTTACGAACCGACCCTGCCCGTTCTGATCTTCGCCAAACTCAGGTCCGGCATGTCACCTGAAATCAATGCCATTGCGACCATCGCCCTGGTTCTGACGGCGGCAATCGGCATTTGGGCGGAGCGTTTCACGCGTCGAATGAGCAAGGATACCTGAAATGACTGACTCAAATCCTCTTGTTCGTATTGAGGGTGTCACCAAGAAATTCGGCGACACCGTTGCGCTTGACAACCTCACGCTGGACATAGCTCGAGGCGAATTTGTCACTTTCCTGGGCCCATCAGGTTGCGGCAAGTCGACGACACTCCGCATCCTGGGTGGGTTCGAGCGTCCGACGGCTGGCCGCGTCATTCTGGACGATGTGGATGTGACACTGCAGCCGCCGGAAAAGCGGCATGTGAACATGGTGTTTCAGGACTATGCGCTCTTTCCTCATATGACCGTGCGCCAGAACATTTCTTTCGGGCTTGAACTCAAGGGCATGAGCAAGGCCGACATTCGCCTGAGGCAGGACGAGATCATGTCCTTCCTGGAACTGGATGGCTATGGCGATCGATATCCGGGTCAGTTGTCCGGAGGACAGCGACAGCGTGTGGCTCTGGCAAGGGCACTTGCACCTGATCCCGCGCTCTTGCTGCTGGATGAGCCATTGGCTGCGCTGGACGCAAAACTGCGCGGTCAGGTTCAGCAGGAGTTGAAAGCGATCCAGCGGCGAACGCACAAGACCTTTTTCTTCGTGACCCATGACCAGGAAGAAGCCTTGACGATGTCCGACCGAATTGTGGTCATGAACCATGGCCGGGTCGAACAGGACGGCACACCTGAAGAACTGTATTTCCACCCGGCAACACGATTTGTCGCTGAATTCATTGGCGAAACAAACCTGTTGACCTGCGAGATGCGTGGTCAGGACGGTGAAGCGATCGTGATGGACTGGTTTGGCCAGACCCTGAAAGGCCAATCACAGGGCCATCGGCCCAGTGTGGGTGATACCATCACTGCATCTGTTCGACTGGAGAAGCTGGGGTTTCATGCGGCCCGTCCCGATCACAAAAATGCGGTGAAGGGAACTGTCGTCGGCAAGACCTTTCTCGGGAGTCGCATGTCCGTCGATCTGATGATCGAGGAAGCGCAAGGCGCAAGGCTGCGCGCCTTTGTGGATGCGGATGTCGGTCAATCGGTCGGCTCCGAACCCGTATGGATCGGATGGGACAGCGACAGCATGGCGGTCTTGAGAGAATAGCCGGACCTTGAGTTCCGCGGAAAGACATTTTCGGGTGAAGACTGAACCGATAGCCAACGGTCTCCAGCTCCCGCTCAGTCCTCTGTGTATGTTTTGATCCTATTGACGCTTGAAATAACCACGTCACGTAGGAATAGTTTAATACATATTGTCATTTTTACGAAATAGAATTTGCTATTGCATTTACCATACAATTTTAACTAGAGTATATTTTTGAATTTTATTTCAAAATAGTCAGGTATATTTTCCATATTATTGAAAAAAATCCAATTTATAAGTATTTACACCTAAATAAAGCAATTTTCTCGTTAACCCTACCTTAGGTTGCTCTCGCATAACGTGCACCGAGTTGTTGCTGCCACAATTGGGTAGTGAATCCGGATTTGCGCATCACGTTCGATGGGTAGTCGAAAGGAAATTTCCATGTTCCTTAAAAAAGATCAGAAATCACGTGAAGGTCATTCGAACAAAAGAAACCTTCTGACAAACTTGAAGGTTGGTAAAAAGATAGCATTGGGGTCAAGTATAATACTTGTCCTCCTGGCAATTGTATCTGCCGCTTCGTATTTCGGTCTTACTCGCGCCAATCAGGACTTTAAAGACTACAGGACGCTTGCGCGCCAGACCAACCAGATGGGCCGCATACAGGCAAACCTTCTGTCTGCGCGTCTTGGTGTCAAAGACTATATCATCAAGAATTCCGAAGATGCTGCCGAGGTTGTTAGAACCCGCGCTGAAGCAACCGAAAAAATCATCCAGGAAGCAGAAGCCCTCTTTCAGGACAGCGAGCATCTTGAAACGATTGTCTCTGCGATTGACCAGATCGCGATTTACCGCTCGTCCTTCGACCAGGTCACCAAGCTTGTTGGAGATAGAAACGGATTGGTAGACGAACTGAACACTGTCGGACCGGAATCAGAGCGCACGCTGACCAGGATCATGAAGAGCGCCTACGAAGATGGTGACGCATCTGCCGCGTTTTCAGCAGGTATCTCACTGCGTCATCTATTGCTGGCAAGGCTCTATTCCAATCGCTTTCTTGTCGACAATGAACAAGCCAGTGCGAACCGGTCCAACCAGGAACTCGACGATTTTGAAAAAACAGCAGCAGAGATGCTCAAGGAACTGCAAGATCCTACGCGCAGGCAACTTGCTACGGAGCTGGTTCAGCTTGCTGGCGGCTACAAATCGACGTTCAAAAAGGTTGTGGAAGTCATCCAGGCGCGCAACAGCGTCATTGCAAATACGCTCGACAAGATCGGGCCCAGGCTTGCTCATGAAATGGAACAAATCAAACTGGCAAACAAGCAAACCCAGGATACCGTCGGGCCGCGATCCACTGAAGATATTCAAAAAGCTGTTGTCACGGTTGAGGCTGTTGCGGGTGCGGCCATCGTGATCGGTGTTTTGCTTGCCTTTTTGACCGGTCGTGCCATCTCCAGACCCGTCGTGGAAATGACGGCATCCATGGAGCGACTTGCCAGTGGAGATACGTCCGCAACGATACCGGCGCGGGGGCGCCGCGACGAGATAGGACAAATGGCGGATGCGGTTCAGGTGTTCAAGGAAAATGCAATAGAATCAGAGCGTTTGCGCGAAGAGCAGACCCGGAATGAATTGCGAGCCGAGGAAGAAAAGCGCAGCGCAACGCTGGAAATGGCCGACAATCTTGAAGCCAGCGTAATGAGTGTGGTTGAAAAGGTGGGATCTGCAGCAGATCAGATGAAAGCCACCGCGCAATTCATGTCGGAAGCTTCTGAACAAACCACGTCTCGTGCAACCACTGTCGCAAGCGCTTCTGAAGAGGCTACCGTCACAGCACAAACGGTTGCGTCCGCCTCGGAGGAATTATCGAATTCCATCCAGGAGATCACACGCCAGGTTGATGACGCCAAAGGACTGGCAGCCGAGGGCAAGGAACGTGCGATATCGACCAACCAGGCGGTGCAAGGTCTGTCGGATGGCGCACAAAAGATCGGTGACGTGGTTGATCTGATCAACGCGATCGCAGAGCAGACAAATCTTCTGGCGTTGAATGCGACGATCGAAGCCGCAAGGGCGGGCGAATCCGGGAAAGGCTTTGCCGTGGTCGCATCCGAGGTCAAGGAACTTGCATCGCAAACAGCGAAGGCGACTGAGGAAATCAGGCAGCAGATCGGTACCATGCAGGAATCGACGAACGTTACTGTTGGCGAAATCGAAAATGTTGTGCAGGCAATGTCTCAAATCAGCGAAATGACAGAAGCGGTCTCATTCTCCGTCGGAGAACAGAACGCGGCAACCCGCGACATTGCGACAAACATCCAGCAAACGGCATCGGGAACGCAGGATGTTTCCGAGAACATCCTGGAAGTTAACAGCGCTGCACAACAATCCAGCGAGGCTGCCGGACGCGTTGTTTCAGTAGTGGACGACCTCAACAGTCAATCCGATGTTCTGAAACGTGAACTCCAGCAGTTTCTCGCATCCTTGCGCGCCGCGTGAATGGCAATGACGCAAACTCCCGGAAACACCCGTCTCCATGAATGCCAGACCAGATGACACGGGGTTTCCCGGGGTAAGTTTCGCGGATTGAGCAAAGCACCTTGAAAATGGTACTTCGCGGATCTGAAGCCCGGATAAATCGTGACAGGTCACAAACTATCCCTTTACCGCTCCAGCGATCATTGACCGGCTGATGTGCTTGTACATCAGGATCCCGAGGACCACGGGCGTAACGGACGCCACGATGATAACGGCAGCTGCAACACCCCATTGAACGCCGCCGCCACCCGACGAAAAGAAAAACGACGCGCCAACGGTCATCGGAACAGCGTCCGTCGTTGTCAGCATCAGACCGAAAAGAAACTCGTTCCAGGCCGTAATGAAGCTGAATATGAAGACCGTCGCCAAGGCCGGAAGGCAGATGGGAAACACGATCTTCAGCAAGATGACGAAGATGCGCGCACCGTCGATCCGCGCCGCTTCATCCAGTTCGAACGGAACGTCGTTGATGGCGTTGACAAGGATCAGCAGTGCAAGAGGCAAATTAACGACCGCAAGGATCAAGCCAAGTCCAAGTGGTGTGTCGAGCAATCCAACGCTCTGGTACATCATGTAAAGAGGGATCGCGAAGATGATCAGCGGCATCGCCCGCAGGTTTACGACGGTCGGAAAAATCAAACTCTTGCCATAGCCCCTCCGGGCCACCGCATAAGCAAGCGGAAAACAGAGAACAATCGGCAGCACGGACGCGATTGTCGACGCTATCAGACTGTTCTGGAGATAGGAAAAGATGTTCAGTCGCTCGGAAACTTCCAAAATCGATGCATAATTCTCAAGCGTGGGACTCTGCACGAAAATTCCCGGATTTCGGCTGATTTCAGCCGCTGTCTTGAGTGATGCGGACAGGGTGGCAAGGACCGGAAAGTTGATGATCAACGCTACCAGAATGAAAACCAGCCAACGGATCAGATTTTTGACCTTCTGACTCATGCACCGCTCCTGCGAAGCAGCCGTCCCGCAAAAAACAGGGCCAGAAATGAAACACAAAACAGGATCACGGAAGCGGCAATCGCGTTGCCAATTTCGCCGGACCTGAAGAACGAAAGATAGATGTAGATCGACAGGGAGGTCGTCGCCCCGCCCGCACCAGCGCCGGTCAGGACAAAGATATTGTCGAAAACACGGAAGCCGTCGATGAACCGGACGAAAAACGCGACTGCGATCGTCGGGAGCATCATGGGCATTTCGATGTGCCAGAACATGCGCAGCCCGCGTGCACCATCGACGGCGGCAGCCTCCCGCATTTCTCCGGGGATGGCCTCGTAGGCCATGAAAAACAACAGGAATGCAAATGGTGTCCATTGCAGCGTTTCGATCGTAAAGACCGTCGTGAACACGTTTTCCCTGCTCAAGAACGCGGGACTGTCGCCCAGCCAGTAGAACATGTAGTGCGGCAGGGCACCTACAAATTCATGCAGCAACAGCCGGTACATCAACCCCATCATCGCGGGTGCGATCATCATGGGCATGATGAGGACGGCAATCATCCAGGTATTCTTGCGAATGATCGGTGCAAGATACACGGCAAGGACAAGGCCCAGGATGCATTCGGCAAACGCTGTTGCCAGCCCGAATTTCATCGAAAACCAGGACGCCGACCAAAACTCGGGATCGTTGAGGATGGAGATATAGTTCCGACCACCATTGAATGTTGGAGAGCGCAGGTTCTCGAAGGAAACTTCGGAAAAACTGTAGATGATATCCAGGATTGTCGGAAATCCCAGCATCACCAGAAGGAACAGAACCAACGGTGTCGCCAGGATCCGATTCTCGGTCGATCGGGTCATGTCTCAGTCCAGAATTTGTTGCAGCCGGCCTTTTTTCAAGGCCGGCTGCACGAAGCTTCAGTTCAGAAGATCTGCCATACCGTCTTTGGTTGCGGACAGTGCCTCATCCAGGGATTTACCTCCTGACAGATAGTCAGTGAATTCCTTTGCCTGCAACTCGTAAACAGACAGGGCCTTGGCGGAAGTGCCGCCGTTCATGACGAATCCGTAGTTGGACGCATATTCACCTAGGGGCACGAGATCCGGACGCTCGTTCGCAATGTCGGAAACAACACTCGAGGTCAGGCCTGTGGCACCGCCTGCCAACGCATACGCTTTCGCGGCGTCTTCAGTTGAAAGCCATTCGATAAATGCCTTGGCACCATCCGGATTCTTGCCGTTTGCGTTTACTCCAAGACCCAGACCATGAACGTGGGTAAAGCGGCCGTCCGGCCCGGTCGGCGGCGCGATTGTCTTGGTGACATCGGCAGTGACCGGTGTTTTTTCCGTATCGGTCAGATCGGCGGCGGCGGCATTCCATTGAATCATCGCGGCAACCTGGCCAGATCCGAACGCCGAATTTGCCTCCGCATATTCATAGGAAAACGAATCCTTGGGCGTTGCGCCTGCTTCCACAAGGATCTTGTACATCTTCAGTGCTTCCCGGTAGGCGTCCGAGTCGACCGTGATGTTCCCGTCCGCATCCATCCAGTCCGCCCCATAAGACCGTGGCAGTGAATGGAAAACCATGATGTTGAAAAGCAGGTTTTTCAGTTGCAATACGGTTCCGTAGCGGGTCGGACTATCGGGGTTGACCGATTTGGAAAAATAAAGGGCGTTGGCGGCGAAATCCTGCCATGTCCAATCGTCAGGGCTCTTGGGCTCAAGCCGCACACCGAGATGTTTCTCCGAGATGTCGCCATATTTCGCGGCCGCAGATTCGTCTGCAAGCAGTTCCTCAATCAAATCCGTTCTGTAGTAGAGGAAATGCAGGGAAAGATCCGTCGGAACCCCGTACTGCTTGCCGTCGAACTGCATGGTCTTCAGCACACTTTCACCGAATACATCCGCCGCATCTCCCGACAGGGAAACAGGGGTCATGTAAGGCGCGTAACGACCGATCGAATATGTTGCGAGCAGATTGGCGTCGAATGCGTCGGTTCCAGCTGCAAGGTCGGCCTGCAACTTGTCGAAAAAACCGTCACGACTGAAGAATATCAGCTTCACCTTGTCATCTTCGGCAACCTCGGAGCGCGCGTTGTAGATTTCTGTTGCGGCGCGCAAGGCGGTTTCCTCCGGCCCGCCGGGCCATCCAAGCACGGTAACATCGGCCTGCGCGATCGAAGTTGCCAACAAAAGGGCGGATGCGGCGCCGCCGTAAAACAGTTTCCTGACCGTTCTCATCTTATTCACCTCCATTTTTCAGATGAGTCTGCGCCGCGAATGCGGCGACACCCACAATCCCGGCATGCTCCTGCAATGCGGAAATTAGGATTTCTGGTTTCTGGTCAGGCATTTGTTCGGCAAAGTGCCGCCTGACGCTGTCAACATATCCATCAGCCAATCCAACTCCGCCTCCGATGACGATTATCGGCGGATCGATGGCGAATGAGATGTCCCTGCAAAGGCTCGCAACCCGGCTTGCGGACATTTCAACAATCCGGCGGGCCCATTCCTCACCTGCGCGTGCCTTTTCGTAGACCGATTTGGCGGTTTGCGGATTTTTGGATGCCTTTGTGCCCGCACGGGCGATCCAGGGCCCGGTCGCGGCATTTTCAAAGGGTTGAGGATTATTGTCGCCGGAAAGCAGATCTTGAGAAAAAAGTCCGAAATGCCCGGCCAGTCCGCGATGACCTCGCAGCAACTTTCCACCGGCGACAATGCCCCCGCCCAATCCGGTTGACACCGTCAGGTAGACGAGGTCCGACCCGGGTGCGGAGCCGTAGATGTGTTCGCCCCAGGCTGCTGCCTGGGCGTCGTTGAGAATTTCGCATGGCACGCCGAATTTCGAAATCGCTGCTGCCAGGTCAAATTCACTCACGCGAAGCGTATCGTGATTGACACCTTTCCAAAGTCCGGCGTGAACCTGTCCGGTAACAGTGATCGCAGCTGCCCTGTAAGCGCCTGACCATTCCTGCGCAATCTCCAGAACAGATGCGATCCAGACATCGGGAGTGGACGAGCGTTCCGTCGGAATTTTCCTTGAAGCGATTATGTCCCTGCCCCGAACCAGCGCGACAAGTGTCTTGGTACCGCCGATATCGGCGGCCAGTACGGTCGGCTCCTGCGATTGAGGCGAGACCGTCATCGTTTCACACCTGCTTCATCCACCGCATCGCGGAACCATCTCGTCACCACTTCCAGCCGCGTGATCGCCGAGCCGACGACCACGGCGTCGGCTCCGGAGCGGATGGCCCTTGCTGCAAGGTCAGGTGTGTTGTAGCGGCCCTCGGCGATGACAAAGGTGCCAAGCCTGGAAAACTCTCCTACCAGCTCCAGGTCCGGCTCTTCAGGCGTTGTGCGCTCGGTGTAACCGGACATGGTCGTGCCCAGGATATCCGCACCAAGTCTTTGCGCATTGACCCCGTCGTTTAGGTTCGAGCAGTCGGCCATGAACAGGCCACCGTGCTGCTTGGTAATTTCGATTGCAGAACCAATGGTTTCCGGGCGATCGCGATCGGTTGCATCGACCGCAACTATATCCGCTCCGGCAGAGATCAGATCGACGACATTCTGTGCGAAAGGAGTGATTTTAACCGCGCTGGTTTCAAGAGCCACCTTGACAATACCGATGATCGGACACGCGACGGCTGCTCTGGCGGCCGCGACATTTGCAACGCCCTCTACCCTCACGCCGGCAGCCCCACCCGCCACCGCGGCTTTCGCCATGGCGGCGATGATCACAGGTGAATCCATGGGCCCGCCCACAACGGGCTGGCAAGAGACGATCAGATTGTTCTTCAGGTTTTCCAGCAAAAATCACCCCCCAAAAGCCGGAAGGAAATAATACCAGTTAAGGTCCAGTTGTCAACTGGTCATAACCTGTTCTAGCGCTGAAGCTCGTTGGAAAAGTCAAAAGCCTCAGCGTTGTAACAGGTTAGCGTGTATTCAATGGGAACACCGGACGCAGTTTCACAGCAACGCTCGATGACAAGAGCCGGGGCGCCAACCTTTGTTTCCAGCAATTCTGCTTCCACTTCGTCCATTATCTTGGCCGTTATTTTCTGAAACCCGCGCTGTGGTGACATTCCAAGCGCATCCAGTGTCGCGTAAAGGGACGGTCCGATGGCATCAGGGGATTTGATGACCGAATGGGGAATGGCCGCACGTTCAAGCGCGATGGGACGGTCATTCGCAAGCCTGACCCGGTGCAGGCGAATGACCCGTTCTCCGGGGGCCAGCTTGAGCCTTGTGCGTTCCGCCTCATTGGCCTCAACACTTTCCGCGCTCAAAAGTCTCGCACCCGGGGTCATGCCGCGAGACCGGATATCTTCGGAAAATCCAACCAGATTTGAAATCTGTTTCCTCACCTTTTCGGAAACGCTGGTCCTTGCACCGTGGCGACGCACCAGTTGCCCGTCTCTAACCAGTTCATCGATAGCATTGCGGACGGTGATGCGAGAGATATCAAGCAGGTCAGCCAGTTTCCGCTCTCCCGGAAGTGTTGATCCGGGCAGCAGGATGTCCTCCTCAATCGCAATTTTTATTGCGTTGCAAAGACCTTCGTATTTCGATGTCGAAGCTGAACTCGATGCGAATTGCGATCTGATGAAGTCAATGACTTGATCGTTGTGTGTGTTCATGACCTGATAATCCACTTTGGCCGAAGCTAATTAGCACCGATCGTTTTCAGCGGCAATTCGCGGTTGTCATGTACAACCTTTCAGGGTCCTTCAACCGGCTATTGCTGTCCGGCCAGCCAGGATTGTCTGTTGTGATCGGATGGCTGTTAACGTGGCTTGTCTCCATGCCCTTCTTTTCCCGGTTGAAAGGAGCTCCGCACCTGAGCTCCAGAACGTCGTCGGGCCGCCAGTGTGTCGAACTGCCTTGCAATTGCAGCAAGGACAGACAACACACTGGCAGCCCGGCTGATCCGGGATTAGCAGCCCTTAAAAGTGAGCCGATCGGGTAGTTGCCGGTTTTTGCAGCGGCGGAGCGAACTTGGTCAGATCGATCCCCTCAACGGCAGTCTTGTACTCTTCCACAGTCGGTGTTCTGCCGAGAATGGCGGACAGGACAACAACCGGTGTTGAGGCCAGCAGGGATTCGCCCTTCTTGTCGCTTGCATCTTCAACGACACGTCCCTTGAACAGGCGCGTTGAGGTCGCCAGAACGGTGTCGCCTTTTGCTGCCTTTTCCTGGTTGCCCATGCACAGGTTGCACCCCGGGCGTTCAAGATAGAGAACATTCTCATATTCTGTCCGGGCAACGTGTTTGGGTGACGAATCATCGAACTCGAAGCCGGAGTATTTCTGCAGGACGGCCCAGTCGCCCTCTTCCTTCAGTTCATCGATGATGTTGTAGGTAGGTGCCGCGACGACCAACGGCGCTTTGAATTCGACGCTGCCATGACTGCTTTCCAGATTGCGGAGCATTTGCGCGACAATTTTCACGTCGCCCTTGTGGACCATGCAGGATCCGACGAAGCCCAGGTCGACCTTCTTTTCCGCCCCGTAGTAGGAAATCGGCCTGATCGTGTCATGGGTGTACCGCTTGGAAACATCCGCGTTGTTGACGTCAGGGTCGGCGATCATCGGTTCATCGATCTGATCCAGGTCGACAACGACTTCGGCGAAGTACTTGGCATTGGCGTCAGGAGCCAACGCCGGTTTGTCACCGGACCTGATTTCCGTAATCCGCTTGTCGGCAATATCGATCAACCCTTGTAGCATCTGGTTGTCGTTGTCCATGCCCTTGTCGATCATGATCTGGATGCGGCTCTTGGCAATCTCGAGCGACTCGATAAGCACCTCGGGTTCTGAAATACAGATGGATGCCTTTGCCTTCATTTCTGCAGTCCAGTCCGTGAAGGTAAACGCCTGATCTGCGAGCAGAGTTCCGATGTGAACTTCGATAATCCGGCCCTGGAAGACGTTGTCGCCGAACTGCTTCAGCATCTGCGCCTGTGTTGCATGGACCACGTCGCGGAAATCCATGTGGTCCGCCATGCTGCCCTTGAAGGTCACTTTCACGGACTCAGGAACCGGCATTGTCGCCTCCCCTGTCGCCAGAGCGAGCGCAACGGTTCCCGAGTCGGCTCCGAATGCGACACCTTTGGACATCCGCGTGTGCGAATCGCCTCCGATGATGATGGCCCAGTCGTCGACCGTGATGTCATTCAGAACCTTGTGAATGACGTCTGTCATGGAATGGTAGACGCCCTTCGGATCGCGCGCGGTAATCAGACCGAATCTGTGCATGAACGACATGAGTTTGGGAGTGTTGGCCTGCGCCTTCAGATCCCAGACCGATGCGGTGTGACAGCCGGACTGGTAGGCACCGTCAACCGTCGGTGACAGGACCGTGGCCGCCATCGCTTCGAGTTCCTGCGAGGTCATCAAACCGGTCGTGTCCTGCGATCCGACGATATTCACCTTCACCCGGACATCGGACCCGGCGTGCAGAACCGTATCTTCCTTCACTCCGACCGCGTTTTTGTTGAAGATCTTTTCAACCGCGGTGAGGCCCTGCCCTTCATGCGAAATTTCCTTCGAAGATGCAAAAGCGGATTTCAGTTTGATCCCGAGCGTTTCACAGGCAACACTCTGCAACTTCTTGCCGAAGACAATCGCATAAGAGCCCCCGGCCTTGATGAACTCGAGTTTCTGCGGCGTGAAGGAGGAAGACACTTCAACGAGCTCCTCGTCACCCGCCTCGTTGTAAAGTTTCTTGTCTTTTGTGTTGATGGTCAGAACGGTTCCCGTTTCGACGGAATACTTCTGCTCAAGAACGGGATTGCCATCATTGTTCAGGATCGGGTTGCCGTCCTCGTCCAGCTTCTTGACCCAGTTCTTCAGGTCGATCCCGATGCCCCCGGTCACGCCCACGGTGGTGAGAAAGATGGGTGAAATCCCGTTGGTTCCGGCAACAATCGGAGCAAAATTTACAAATGGCACATAGGGGCTGGCCTGCTTGCCTGTCCACAAGGCAACATTGTTGACCCCGGACATCCGCGACGAGCCGACACCCATTGTGCCTTTTTCGGCAATCAGCATCACGACCTTGCCGGGATGTTGTTCCTGCAACGCACGGATTTCATCCTGCGCTTCGGGCGAGATCAGGCATTTGCCGTGAAGTTCCCGGTCTGAACGTGAGTGCGCCTGGTTTCCGGGAGACAGCAAATCGGTTGATATATCGCCTTCTGCGGCGATGTAGGTCACAACCTTTATCTCTTCATCGATATCGGGAAGGTTGGTGAAAAACTCGGCTTTTGCGTAACTTTCAAGAATGTCCCTGGCGATTTCGTTCCCGTCCGAATAGGCCGCCTTCAGCCGATCGGTATCCACCTCATACAAAAAGACCTGGGTCTTGAGGACCTCTGCTGCGTCTCTTGCGATTGCGGGATTGTCGCCAAGAGCCAGATCGAGAAGCACCTCGACCGAGGGGCCACCTTTCATGTGGGACAGCAGCTCAAAGGCAAAGCCTGGAGGAATTTCCTCCACGACCGAACTGCCGAGAACGATCTCTTTCAAGAACTTGGCCTTCTCGCCCGCCGCACTCGTTGTTCCTGGTAACGTGTTATAAATAAAGAACTTAAGGGAGCTTTCCCTGTGTTCGTTACCGAGATCCTTGATTTGCGATACGATCTCTTTTACGAGCGCGCCGTCTTCAATGGGCTTGGGATTCAAACCCTGGGTCTTTCGGGTATCGATCTCATTCAGATAGTCAGCGTACAAACTCATGATTATCCCGGCGCGTTGATGTTTGTGGGAGCCTGAACAACGGTTCGCTGGATTTTCTGGCGCGCCGGAACAAGCTTGCTTGGGGCACTCATATTTCAGTATACAATGGTATGCAATATTTTTTTGATGTCGCTGTACCGTACAGGTTCAATCGGGCTCAACACGCACGGCCCACGCTAAACACTCCACCCGGCACAACAGAAAAGAACGCAATCCGAACCAGGGCAACGCCCCTCAAGCATGATGTGCCAGGCTACTGTTCCCGTCGGAAAAGCATCCGGCATGACCTGCAGGGTCTATGGCACAAACCCGTTTTCTCTTGTCCAGCCGGCACCACCAGACGATTGAACCGCCAGGGCCCCATACCGGTTTCCGTTTTCAAGACAGGAAGCAAGCTTTTCATTTGCCAGCCAGGCTGACAGGAAACCGCCATTGAACGCGTCCCCCGCCCCGGTTGCGTCAACCACCTCGACCTCTTGGGCTGCCACATGAACTCGCCTTTGCGCCTGGTAGGCAGCGGCACCCGCAGCACCTTGCTTTACAACAATGAGCGGACCACTTTCCGGCGTCAGGCCAGACGCCTCCAGCGCCTCGAATTCCTGCTGGTTGGGCAGGAACACATCAACGGTTCGGATCAGCTCGGAAATTCTCCGGCCCTGACGCAGCAAGGCGTCGTCCCAGCTGCAATCAAGCGAAACCGTCCATCCTGCCTGACGTGCAAGATCGAGTATCTCTGGTATTTCGCAGAGGCTGTTCAGCTCCCCGATATGAAGGTGTTTTACGGACCGGCAGACCGGTGCGGAAATGTCCGGACACTGGAATGCGGCGCCCGATTTCTGGCTCAGGAAGGACCGGTCGCCTTGCAATGCGATGGCAACCGTGATTTGCGGTGAAGAATCGATGCCGGCCGGCACACACAAGGACAGGTCCAGATCCATCGCCCGGCCTTCCAGCAAGATCTGATCCTGGAAGGGAGCAGCAGGCAAAACACCGCATAAAGCAGTCTTTCGGCCCAGCGCCGAAAAAGCCGATGCCGTGTTGAAGGCACCGCCACCGGCATGCAGCGTCACGTTCTCGGCAAACACCTCCGATCCGAGACTGGGCATCCTGGAAACGCCGGAAAACACCAGATCACAATAGATCCGTCCGACGCACAGGATTTGAGGCGAGGTGTCCGTGTTCGGCATCAGACCAGCGCGTCCCCGGTTTCAGTGTCGAAGAAATGAAGCGCCTCCGGGGTTGCCCCGAGCTTGACTTCATCGCCAACCTTAACCCCGCTCTTGCCGGGGACCTTGGCAACAATCTCGCCTTGAGGGCCACTGACGTAGATCAGCGTCTCCGACCCGAGCGGCTCGCGAACGACAACCTTCCCGGTCACGATCGGGTTTTGATCGTCAACAGACAGATCGTCCGGACGCACACCCAACAGCAGCGGTTGGCCGGTTTGTGTCTGCCGTCCCGGCTGCATCTTGATGCCACTTGAGAGCGAGATTTCATCGCCGGCTCCGGTGACATTAAGCATGTTCATGGAGGGTGCACCGATGAACTGCGCGACAAAGGTATTGGCTGGCGCGTGAAACACGTCTTCCGGCGTCCCGACCTGCTGAATATGGCCGTCCTTCATGATCACGATCCGGTCGGCAAGGGTCATTGCCTCGACCTGATCGTGGGTTACGAAGATGATCGTATTCCCGACCTGCTGGTGAAGTTTCTTGATTTCCAGACGCATCTGGGTGCGCAACTGTGCATCGAGATTGGACAGGGGTTCATCAAACAAGAACACCGCGGGATTGCGGACCATGGCCCGGCCGATCGCAACCCTTTGGCGCTGCCCTCCGGAAAGTTGCGATGGCTTGCGTTCCAGGAGCTCCGACATATCGAGGATACGGGCAACTTCTTCGATCCTGGCTGCCTTTTCCGCCTTGCTCAATGGCGCGTTCCACAAGCCGAAGGCAATGTTCTTGCGAACGGACATGTGCGGATAAATGGCGTAGTTCTGGAACACCATGGCAATGTCGCGGTCCTTGGGCTCAAGGTCGTTGACCTTGCGGCCTCCGATCCAGATCTCGCCGGACGTGATTTCTTCCAGTCCGGCGATCATCCGGAGACTGGTGGATTTCCCGCATCCCGAGGGACCTACGAAAACGACAAATTCGCCGTCGTCGACTTCGAGATCGATCCCGTGCAGAACCTCGACCTTGCCATAGGATTTGGTCAGCTTTTTCAAAGACAGTTTCGCCATTGCCTCAAATCCCCAGCAGGTCACCAAACGCCTGGTGAAGAGCCCGTCCGGCCTCCTCATGGCGTTTCTGCCGCATCGATTGTTGTTGTTCCAGGTCGGCCAGTTGTTCGCGATAGATTTGCAGCGCGCGGTCAAGTGCCTCCGGTGCCGGCCCTCCCGGTCTGCTGCGACACGAGATAAAGCCTTCGAGCGTGACAGCTTTCTGGAACGCTTCCCCGGTAATGGCAGGCATGCGTCCGGTCTCATTCCGGAACGCGCCCTGAAATACCTGATATCCCTCCGACAAAGCCTGGCCGTCAGACAGAACGGACCTTGAGGTCGCGGCGGCAATCTCGTGTGCCTGCCTGAAACTCAAGTCTTCATCCCTGACAAGCGTGTCGGCCAATTCAGTGACGGTGACGCAGGCGGCATCCGCATTGGCTCGAACCCGTTGCGGGTCGATCCGGCATGAAGAGACAAACTCCGCCAGCAATCGCAGCATCCGTTCTCCCGACGCAAAGGCTTCATAGCCCGACCGTTGCACCTCGCCTTCGCTGTCATTCATGTCGGTGAACGGCGTATTGTGCATTGTGTTGACGATCGTGTCGCAGCGCCCTGCGCTCAGGGACGCCAGCAACCGCATGTGTTCAATCGGGACCGGATTGCGTTTTTGCGGCATGATCGAACTGATCTGCACAAACTTGTTCGGCACGTAAAGCTGGCCGACCTCGAAAGATGACCAGAAGGCAAGATCCTGGATCAGGCGGCCGAGATGGACGAAGATCAGTTTCAGTGCCGAATAGAGGCCGGTGACATAGTCGACCGAGGCAATGCAGCCATAGGAATTCAGGAGCGGTTCGGAAAACCCGAGCAGCGACGAAACACGCTCCCGGTCGATCGGAAATCCTGTTGTGGTAATCGCGGCGGCGCCCATAGGGCAATGATCGAGTTGTTCCGCTGCCAGGTTCAGACGCTCAAGGTCTCTCAGCAGCACTTCAAGGGCCGCGCACAGATAGTGCCCAAACGTGGTTGGCTGGGCGGGCTGGCCGTGCGTATAGGCGACAATGACGGTGTCCCGTTCCTGGCGTGCCTTCCCGATCAGCGCGTTTGCCAGGCCGGACACATCTTGCCAGAGCGATGCCAGACGGGATCTGAGCGCGAGCTTGAACAGCGTGTGATCCATGTCGTTGCGCGAGCGCGCGGTGTGCAACATGCCGCCAAGATCGCCGAGCTTACCGCGCAACTGGGCTTCGACGAAAAAGAAATAGTCTTCGTGCTCACCGGTATAGGACAAGGCTTTTACGTCGGTATCCCTGTCGATTTCATGGAGGGCCTGCGCGATCTGCGGCCCCTGCACCGCACTCAATATGCCCGTTTCCGTCAGCATGATCAGATGGGCCTGATTGATTGCCTTCATGTGGCCGGCATAGTGCTCTTTTACGCCTTCGAACAACTCCGACAGGACGGTCTGCCGGTAAACCGGGTCGGGAAACTCGGTGGCGTCCTTGATGGGTCCGGTCATCCCTTGAGCCCCGCCATGACAACTCCGCGAATAATGAACCTTTGAAAGATCAGAAAGACAACGAGCGTAGGCAGCGTGGAAATCGCGGCGCCTGTCATGATCAGCTCCCAGGCGACGTCCACTTCATCGCCAAATCCGGACAGCCCGACCGGCACGGTGTACATTTCAACCGAATTGGTCACGATCAGCGGCCAGAGAAAGGCAGTCCAGTTTCCGAGGAAAACGAAGATCGCAAGCGCTGCGAGGGCAGGCTTCACCAGCGGCATGGCGATTTTCCACCATATCTGAAACTCGTTCAGACCATCGATCCTTGCGGCTTCCAGGAAATCATCCGGGACGCTTTCAAAAAACTGCTTCATGAGAAACGTACCGAATGCGGTCATCAAACCCGGGAACATGATGCCCCAGTAACTGTCGAGCCAGCCGAATGACTGGCTCATCATATACCAAGGGATCACCAGCATCTCCGTCGGGATCATCAACGTCGACAGGATGGCGATGAAAACGATGTACCGGCCCGGAAAACGGAACTTGCAAAGCGTGTAGCCAACGAGACTGTCGAAAAACAGGTTCGACACCGTCGTGATCACCGCGATGATGATCGAATTGACAAACCAGAGATAAAACCGGCCGTCCTCGAGCACATAGGTGTAGTTCTCGATTGTCGGCTCTTCGGGAATGAGATTGACGTTGTAGATTTCGTGGGGCCATTTCAGCGACGTGGAAATCATGTAGGTGATCGGAGCGATCATGAGCAGGCCGCCCAGGAACAGCAGCAGCCAGCGCAGGATCTGGCCCAGATTTGCCGGCTTGCGCGAGCGGGCCGACAACACGGTTTCGGCCTTCACCGACGGCAGCTCGCTTGTGTCGGAGACAGCGGTCAAGAATTGTCCCCCTTCAGGATCCAAAGCTGCAACAGGCTGACCAGCAGCAGGATCAGAAACAGGACAACGGTCTGCGCGGCCGCGTAACCCATATCGAAGCTGCTGAACGCCGTTTCATAAATCATCAGCACCAGCGGCTTGGTCGCATTCAGCGGCCCTCCCGGATTGTTGGTCGTCATGTTGAAAACATGATCGAAGATGCGCAGAAAACCGATCGAAGAGAAAACCACGATGAAGACGATGGTCGGCTTGAGCAAAGGCAATGTGATCCGTGTCAGAACCGTCCACCAGCCGACGCCGTCAATCTTTGCAGCTTCATAGTAGCTCCCCGGAATGGCGCGCAGTCCGGCCATGAAGATAATCACCTGAAACCCAAGTCCCGCCCAGACTGCTGGCGCAAGAACCGCAGGCAGTGCATTTGTTGTCGAGTTCAGGAATGCGATCTGGGGTATTCCCGCTGAAGCCAGGAAATTGTTGAAGAGGCCGATTGGAACCGGTTGGTAGAACCACCGCCAGACCCAGGCCATGGCGACAGCCGAGGTCATGAACGGCAGAAAATAGAGCATCCGGAGAAAACCGTGCATGAACCGGGTCTTGTCCAGGTGATAGGCGATTACGAAACTGATGACGAGCGAGACCGGCGTTCCAATGATCAGGTAGGCGAAGGTATTTCTGAACACCTTCCAGAACACGGGGTCGTTCCAGAGCTTCTGATAATTGGAAAGCCCTGTCCATGTACGCTCCCCGAGGAGATTCCAGTCCTGGAACGAAATCACAAACGCGGTTCCGGTCGGATAGAACCGGATCAGGCCGTAGAACAGTGTCGGAATGGCCAGGAACAGCCACGCCCAGACAATCTGCTTTTGCCTGATTGAGAGTCTTTTATAGGCAGACATTTGTACCGCGCCATTCCCGCCGGAGGAGTTGCCGCACGGCGGCAGCTCCCTCGCTTAAGCCGTCACTTCTTGTAGTATTCGTCGAGGACCTTCTGCTCCTCGGCGGCGGCAGCAGCCAGGCTCTCCGCAGGATCCTGTCCTTCGATATCGATACGGGCAACCATGTCCACCATGGCCTGGCGCTGAGCGGACTCGTTGGCAAACTTGGTCGTGTTGGCATATTCAAGCCCCTTGATGAAGGGGCCGAAGGTCGGGTCACTGGCATTCTCTTCAATCAGGCCGACAGACGGTTTGGCAGGCAGTTCTCCGACCACGTCCAGCCAAAGCTGCATTGCTTCATCGGACGTCAGGTACTGGAGGAACTTGACGGCTGCGTCGTATTTTTCGCCCTCCGCCTTGGTCGTGATACCGTTGACCCAGTAGGAAGAGTAATTGGACTTGGTGCCGTCTGGTCCGGCGGGCAGTTCCGCAACACCCCATTTCAGACCACGCACCTTGTTGAGCGATCCGATCCGGAATGAGCCGTCGATATGCATTCCGGCGCGCCCGCCCTTGAATGCGGCTTGCGGCTCGTCCATGAAGCCAGACTGTGTGACCTTGTGGTCCTTTTCCAGGCCTACATAAAAATTCAAGGCATCAAGACCTGCGTCTCCGGTGTAGTTCACGGTCTTGTAGTCGTCCGAATAAGGGTCGCCTCCGAACTGGCGCACCAGAACTTCACGCCACCAGTGATGGTCCTGGGCGGTCATGCCGGTGGTGATACCGACCTGGGTGAGGTTCCCGGCGCCGTCGACCTTGGCAAGCTTCTTCGCCGTTTCCACAAGTTCGTCGAGGGTGGCGGGCGGGTTTTCAATGCCGGCTTCATCGAAAAGACGGGTGTTATAGAACAGGGCAAGTGAGCGGACTGCCGTCGGCAACGCGTAATAAGATCCATCGCGCTTCATCGCCTGGACCATCGGGAAGAATTCCGCGTCAATCACCGCCGGATCAAAGGCGTCTTGCGGCAGCGGCTGGATCAGGCCGGCCTCGATGTAATCATTCAGCCAACCGTAGAAAAGCTGGACCACGTCCGGACCTTCTCCCGCCGGGATCGCGGCAGCAACCTTCGTGCGATAATCCGCATAAGGGAAATGTGTCATCTTCACGGTAATGTCGGGATTGGCTTCTTCGAATTTTTCGATCAGCTGCTCCATGGCGTCGACCCGAGCGTCGAAAAAATACTGCCAGTATTCGATCTCAACCGCCATTGCGGAACTGCCGAAGAGGGTCGCCAGAGCGGTTAACCCACTCAACGCCATACGCTTCATGTATCTGGACATTGCTGATGCTCCCGTCTGGTATCGTGCACATTTGTTTCTGGAGGAACGGTCTTCGCCGCCTGTTTCAAAATTGATTAAGTCAAATAAATTGAATTGTCAATTATCTTGAGTTAATAGAATGATCATGAAGATCGACACTCAGATTCGAGGTTCAAATCCTTTGCGCAGCCGGAACCGCAATCGGCAGGCGGTGCTGGGGAGCCTGCAGGCCGCAGGCACGATGGGCCGGGCGGAAATCGGCCGTTCGCTGGGGCTGACCACCCAGGCAGCATCCAATATCATCGCAGAGTTGCTCGCTGACGGTCTGATTGAAGAAAAGGGCGCCCGTGTCTCGGGACGCGGTCTTCCCGCAGTGCAATACGGGTTGAATCCAAAAGGGGCTTACGCATTTGGCGTTGAAATTCGGCCCGATGCGATATTCACGGCGCTGCTTGATCTTTCCGGCACTCGAATCGCGACGAAACGTACCAACCTGAGGGACAATACTCCGGAAGCGGTCTCCACCCACGTGCTTCGGCTGCGTGATGCCATGCTTGCTTCTTCATCCGTTTCGATGAATGCGATTCTGGGAACAGGCATTGTCATGCCGGGACCGTTCGGCGATACCGGTTTGAGTGGACGCAGCTCCGACCTGCAGGGTTGGGAAAATGTCGATGCGCTGCCCCTGTTCAAGGAAACGCTGGGCGGTGTGGTCGAGCTGTCCAACGACGCAAATGCCGCAGCCCTTTCGGAAAACCTGACGGGCCTCGCACAGGGCATAAGTTGCTATGCCTATATCTATTTCGGTCGTGGACTCGGTCTTGGAATTGTTCAGGATGGACGGCTCGTTTCAGGAGCTTTCGGCAATGCGGGCGAAGTCGGCCATATTCCCGTTCACGGACCTGGCGGGCCCGTCCCGCTGGAAAGCCTTTTGAGCCGCGATTCCATTCAAGCCTTCATCGGCTGCGAAGAACCTCTGGACCTTGATCAGCTTTCAGAGCTTTTCAGCGCAAGGGATCCGCGCCTGATCGACTGGCTGGACCGGGCAGCCATGGCCCTGGGACATGCGGTTCTGACCCTGGAAAATCTTCTCGACCCGCAAACCATTATCCTGGGTGGCGCGATGCCTCCCGAGCTTATCGATCATCTTATTTCGGGATGCCCGCTTCCGGCGGGTTCTGTTGCCAATCGCAATGACAATTTGCTGCCTCGGCTTCAACGCGGCGCTTGCGGCCGGCTGACCGCGACACTTGGAGCAGCTTCATTGGTGCTTCACAGCGCATTCACTCCGATAACCGTTTCATGAACCTCAGGACCAATCCATGCCATTGACAGATCTGCAGCGGATTGCCCGGCAGAAGGACACTCCATTCCTCACCCGGCTCTGGCGCGCGCTGGTCCCGTTGAAGTCCTTGGTTTCATTCATGAACACGGGCGCACATCCGGATGACGAAACCTCGGAAATGCTGGCGTCTCTCGGTCTCGACCGCGGACTCGATCTCTCCTATGCCTGTTCGACGCGCGGAGAAGGCGGTCAGAACGTCATGGGCCGCGAAGCGGGAGCCCTGCTTGGAATTCTGCGCACCGCGGAGATGGAACAGGGTGCGGACGCCCTTGGGCTCCGTCTCTATTGGTTGTCGGAAACCCCTGACGATCCGATTTTCGACTTCGGTTTTTCCAAGTCTGGCGTCGAGACGCTGCGGAACTGGGGGCACGAACGAACCTTGAAACGGTTCGTCGACATCCTGCGCGCCGAAAGGCCTGACATCATCTGCCCGACGTTTCTCGACGTGCCCGGACAACACGGACATCACCGCGCCATGACGCAGGCTGCCGAAGAGGCCATCGCGTTGGCAGCCGATGTTGGCTACAAACACAGCGATCTGCCGCCATGGCAGGTCGCCAAGATGTATCTGCCCGCCTGGTCAGGCGCAGGCCAGTCCTATGACGACGACCTGCCGCCGCCACCGGCGACCATAGAACTATCCGGTCAGGGACGCGACCCTGTCACGGGCGCATCGTTCTTTCAGTTGGGCGAACAGAGCCGTGCGTTCCACAAAAGCCAGGGCATGGGACGGTGGGTCCCGCACGGCAGCGAGCATAATTGGCCGCTTCATCTGAAGATCAGCAATGTCTCGGACGGAACGGTTTCTTTGGAGGCAGGCCTTCCCTCCACCCTCTCGGACTTGGACGGCGGCCCGGCGCTTGCCAACGCGCAAACCGAAATGGATGCGGCTCTTGCGGCCTTTCCGGATGCATCTGCAATCCTCAAGCACGCGAGCGCCGCTCTTTTTGAACTGCGCCTGGGCGCAGCAACATTTGCTCCCGGACAAAGGCACAAGATCGAGCGCAAGCAAGACCAGCTCGCAAAACTGATCCGAATTGCAGCCCAGGTCGAGTGCCATGCGTGGCTCGACAAGGACGTTCTCGGTCCAAACGATCAGGCAACGGTGCATACACAAATCGATCGGGGAATTGCGGAACAACTTGATGTGTCGATAAACCTCCCTGAACATTGGGAAGGAGATCTGGCATCGGTCCGAACCCTGGGTGCTCCCGTCAGCGATCCGTATCCGGCGCGACATCTCCCGGACGAACCTGAAGCACCATGCCTGAAAGTCGGAATTGTGACGCACGGGGTCTCCAGTGAAACCCTGGTTCCATTTGACATTGCACCTTCTATCTTGCCGGAAAAAAGCGCGACCCTGTCCCCTGCCTCGACTGTGGTAAATCTGGCTGCGCAGCGGAAGGCACTTCAAATCGGGTTGAGTGACTTGAGACCGGTCGGCACGAGTGTCTCTCTCGATGTTCCGGACCGGTGGTCGGTCGACAGGACGGATCAGGGTTTCGAGATAGCCGCCCCGGAAATCGTCGAGGCGAGGCTCTACAGGGCCAAACTGTTTCTGGACGGGACATCCGGCCAAAGCGTCCAGTTCGTCTCACGTGATGATCTGCCGTCACGCGCCCTGTGCCTGCCGTCGGAAGTCTCCGTCAGGGTTGTCGACGCAGGTATGACTGCAGCACGCATCGGCTATATAGGTGGCGGCAACGACAGGGTGGATGACTGGCTGACGCGCTTGGGCCTGAATGTCACCGGGATTACCGGCAGTGACCTTGAAAGCGAAACCGCGCTCGCACGTTTCGATACAATCGTCATCGGAATCTTTGCGATGAAGTCGCGTAGGGACCTGTTCGCGGCTTTGCCTCTGCTGCATCGCTGGACATTGGGCGGCGGCACGCTGGTGACCCTCTACCATCGGCCCTGGGACAACTGGCTTCCAGATACGACACCGCCGGCCCGTCTGGAAATCGGTCAGCCGTCGCTGCGCTGGCGGGTGACCGACCAGAACGCCGAAGTGAAAGTCCTGGAGCCCGACCACCCTCTTTTAAATACGCCCAATGTCATTGAAAAGGATGACTGGGCTGGCTGGCACAAGGAACGAGGGCTCTATTTTGCGAAAAGCTGGGATGCCGCCTATGTCCCCTTGCTGGAAATGGCCGACCCCGGAGAAGCGCCTCTCAGGGGCTCGCTTCTGGCGGCAGAAATCGGCAATGGCCGGCATGTTCACTGTTCGCTCATCCTCCATCACCAGATGGAGAAACTTGTGCCCGGCGCTTTCCGGCTTATGGTGAACCTTGTCACTCCCCGAAGCCTGAAAACCTGACGATTGACCTAGGTGGTTCAGAATAATCAGATCACGAAGTTCGCGATCGCCTCGTTGAAGGTTATGTCTTCCCAGCGAACGTCGGAACGGTCGAAACTCTCGTGCAATGCCTGAAAGTTTTCCGGCCGTTTCGTTTCGATGCCCAAAAGCACGGACCCGAAATTGCGGGCTGACTTTTTCAGATATTCAAAACGCGCGATATCGTCTTCCGGACCAAGCAGCGACAGGAAGTCCTTCAGGGCACCCGGCCGCTGAGGCAGCTGAATTACATAGTATTTCTTTAGGCCGGTAAACTTCAGAGCCCGTTCCTTGACTTCCGGAAGCCGCTCAAAGTCGAAATTGCCGCCCGAAATGACACAGACGATTTTCTTGCCCCTGACCCGGTCCTCCGGCAGCCTGTTCAAGGCATCGACGGCCAGCGCCCCGGCCGGTTCAAGAACGACCCCTTCGATATTGAGCATGTCGATCATGGTCGCGCAGACACCGTCCGTCGGCGCCAGCACCACCTGTTCCGGGGAGAGCCGGGACAGCTGTTTGAAATTCTCCCGGCCGATCTGGGCGACAGCCGCCCCGTCGATGAAGTTGTCGACCCTTTCCAGACGGACACGTTCACCGGCCAGCAGACTTTCGTGAAGGCTGGGCGCCATGTCAGGTTCGACGAGAGTGAATTCGGCATTCATTCCGGTTTCTTCAAAGTACTTTGTAACACCAGCCGCCAGCCCGCCGCCCCCTACAGGCATTATCAGGCGGTCCCAGGTGTATCCGTCCGGGCTTTGTTCAAGAATTTCCTTTGCCACGGTCGCCTGACCACGAATGATTGTCGGATGATCAAACGGCGGCACCATCAAACCGTCGTGAGACGCGCAATAGTCGATGGCTGCATTGTTCGCAGCGTCGAAGCCGTCGCCGAGCAGCTGGATCTCGACCAGCGGAGCACCGAAGGATCTTGTCTTGAGAATTTTCTGCTGCGGTGTCGTCAAGGGCATGAAGACCACACCCCGTCTGCCGAAATGGCGACACGCAAACGCAAATCCCTGTGCGTGATTGCCAGCAGAAGAGCATACAAACAGGGACCGGTCCGGATCGCTCTCCAGGGCTTCGCGAATGAAGGCATAGGCGCCGCGAACCTTGTAACTGCGCACGGGAGTCAGGTCTTCCCGTTTGAGCCAGATGTCTGCCTGATGAAGATCGGAAAGGTACTGGCTCCGCTGAAACGGAGTTGGTTTCAAAACGTCAGACAGAAGTTTGTGAATTCGGTTCGTATCGTCTGCAAATTGACCCACGTCTTGTTCTTTCCCTGTTTTTCAGCGCCCTGACACTCGACACCAAACGTTACCGCGTTCGGATAAGGAGACGGACGGTGTTCCCGCAATCCGGTCCTGAGAACGCCCCGACCCGTCCGATCTATCGGATTCCGCAGCCAAGTGAAGGGTCAGGTCGACCGGGTCCTCTGATTTTTCCGCCAGACTGCGGGTTTTGGATCGAAAAACGCGACAGCCAGTTCCACAAACGACCTGGCGGGCAAGCCGTCGGCCTCCCTCCCCTATTCCCCCGTGTCCAAAGTCGAAACCGAAATCGTTCTGCTCATTGCCAGTGTCGAAACTTGAGTAGCAGTACCGGACCGGATTGTCTTTTAAGCAAGGTTACAGTAGAGCGTTTGCTGATCGATGTGTCCGACCAGAATGAGGGTGACGCTTGGCAGATTTCCTGGATGCCGCAGACGCTTTGGCGCAGGAACTGGAACTCCTGGAAGACGTCAGCCGCAACCCCGAACATCGTCACCTGTGGTTCTGGGAATGCCCCAGATGCCTGGTCGCGCCGAAGAACCTGACCACCAATCCACTGTTTGAGCAGGCATCGCGCAAGCTGAAAACCAAAGGCTGGCCGGTGAATGTTCGTAGCACGGGTGGTGATGTGACCCCGCAGGGCGCCGGAATACTGAACGTGTCCCATGTCTACGCCACCCGATCCGGTGCACCGGTCGATCTGAAACAGGAATACGATCGTCTCTGCACGCCAATCGAAAAGGCTCTTGGAAGCGGAGCCAGCCGGGGGTGGAAGCCGGGCGCCTTTTGCGACGGTGAGTACAATGTTCAGCTGAACGGCCTGAAATTTGCCGGAACCGCCATGCGGATCCGCCGAAGCAAGGCCGACAGAAGCCGAAATGCCATTCTCGCCCACGCGATCATGCTGATCGACCCGGTATCGATCGAAGCGATCGATGCCATCAACCTGTTCCTGAATGCCCTGAGTGAGCCTCGCCAGATAGAAATAGCTGCTCATACCAGCCTTCCGGACGCGTACACCAAAGATACCTTTGTCGGCAATCTGGCCAACGCGTTATTGGGACGCTAACGATCTCAATTCAGTCAAATTGATATTTGAAATCTTTGCTTACCGATCCGTGTGAAGACGCTTTTTGCTGGAATTGTATCGCAATTTCGACATTTTCCCTCTTACGAACCGATTACTTTGCAACCCGGTTTCTAGGTTACGAACCCGAGAAGAAGGACGCCAAAACGTCTTCTTCCACCGGTTCGCGAACCCATTTCCTCTAGCAAGCTGGGAGTCAACGTGTCCGATTTAGCTGCGCAACGCGAACACTGCATTGAAATGACCCGCAAAGGGCAACCTGCACGCACCAAGAACCCGTTTTTCGGTGTAGGCCCGATCACCGACATGGTGCTGGACGACGCGGAAGGGCGTAAAAATACCCTCGCTTTCAATCGTTGGCTTGAAAGCACCTACCGGAAACTGGACGACAAGGGTAACGACATCGGACCATTCACCACCTCCGAAATCGGCCGATCAATGCACCGCGGCTACCCGGCGGATGCCATCCTTCTCGACATGATGCACCACATCCACCGCTATTTCGGTTTCCCGAATTCCAATCAGGTTGCTGTCGGCCTGGGTGGTGGGCACAGCGGCTTCACGGTTGCCATCATGCACTTGATGAACCCGAACCTTGAGGGTCAGAAGCTCTTTGTCGACACACCGAAACCTGAATCGGATGACGCCAGGGCCGGCGGATTTTTCCGTCAGAGCTGGGGCACGCAGATCCTGGAGCTGCAACGGTTTGCAAACAACGGCCACGCGGACAAGGTCGTCTTCGCCGATCGTGAAGGAACGATCCCAAGCGCTGATCAGCTTGAAGCCCTGAACATTTCTCTCTTCGTTGGTGTTGGTCACGAGACCACTGGTGCAACCACCTACACGGAGGAAGAAGTTGTTTCGTTGCTCGCCTGGCTGGACCGCGACCCGGAAAACCGGCACGCAATGATTGATGCAACATCGATGCTGGGTGCCATGCCCTGGTCGCAGGAGGTTGTGGATGCCTTCATGTCGAAGTGCTGCCTGTTCACGCCGTTCCAGAAGGCGATCGGCGGGATTTCGGGTTATTTCCTGGCTTCCTTCACTCCCGCTGCCGTGCAGTTAATCGAGGACAACCAGAAAAATCCGGCCTGGGCGATTGCACGCCAGTTGAAACTAGTCGTGCCCAAAGATGCGAAAAAACCTCTGACCGGTGACAAGACCGTCGGACTTGGACCTTTCTACGATCCGGACGCCAACAAGATGACCGGCGGTGTGATCAACACGTTTTCCTCCCTGGCATTCGCCGAGACCACATACGGTTTGCTGCGCGTTGAAAACATGTTCGGACCGGTCTCCGTCATGAACCGGCGCTCGGCTGCAAACCGACAGCGCATCAACGACTGGCTCGCTGGTCAGAACCTGCTGGAGCCAGGTGTCGACAATGCCGAAAAACGCGGCGCCGCTGTTACATTGCTCAGGATCAATGACCCCGGCATCACCGATCCCGACATTCACAACCGCATCATCTTGCGGTCCAAGCAGCTTCTTGGATATGAAGGCCTGACCCATCCGAACGGTTGGCACGAGCCCGGGCTGGATGCCGCGCGCTACGTGAATGCCTTTCCCGGAACCCCTGGCGATTACCGGGCCTGGATCGGAGGTATCCGCGATACAGATGATATCGTCGCCCTGCTTGAAAACATCACCTATGCCTACTACCGCGCCAAGGTCGTTGTTCTGGAAGAAGTCCTGGCCGAGACAGGCACGGCATTCGAAGTCGAGGCAACTGGAGAAACCACCGCGCGCAAGGACGATCCGAATCGTGCCTATCGCATTCTGATCGCGGACCTGGTGGGCTTGAAGCCCGGCGCCGACGGCCAACCCGATCCGTCCGAGGTCAGGGCCCACATTGAATCCCGGGGCGGAACCTTCACTACGGGAGGTTGGGACGGGTCGAACCTTCCGGCCGGTCAGCATTTTTTCTATATTCCGGACCTCAGCACGAACGAGGAACTGACCGCAGCGTGCTGCGGAAATCAGTATGATGCGGTGATCGCTGCGGCGACATTCTTCCCTGAAAGTGCCACGTTCCCGGAAGGCGGTGTACGCATCGGCGCCGGCACCGGCAACATGACCTGCTCTTGCTGGGGCGGCGGCAACGGCACCGGTGGATCGGCTCCGTTGATGAATACACCGAGTTTCAACAGCCGGGCGACCGCGCAGATGGTGATGAAATCCCTTCTCAAGGTGATGCCGGACCTCGACGTTGCCGAAATGCATGACCGCGTCGTCAAGGGTGACTTCGACACCGGCAAGCACCTGCGCGACTATCCCACCGAAAAGCTGGAAGGCAAACGGATGGGTGTGATCGGCTACGGCAACATCGGCCGCGAAGTTGCGAAACTGGCGAAAGCCTTCGGCATGACGGTCGCCATCCATGCGCGCGCGCACCACCGGGACTGGATCGAGTACGG
>NZ_KI928917.1:196272-212760 GCF_000521215.1 Labrenzia sp. DG1229
ATTTGTTTATGCCGCAACTGCCGAAGAGGCAGCGGCAGGAGCGGACGTGCTGTCGCCGCACACCGGTCTTGGCGCCAAGGGAGCAGACGGGACATTTGCCAATGCCGGTCTTGTCGGCACATCTGTTCTGAGCGGCTTGAACGACGGAGCGATTCTCGTCAATTACGATCGCGGTGAAGTGGTCGATACCGATGCGCTTGCAAAGGCCCTGGCAAGCGGCAAGGTCCGCCATGCCGCTATCGACGCCGACCTGTTCGTTGCTGACGACGGCAGCCTGTTTGGTCCGATGGCACCATACCGGCCACTGATTGAGTCCTACCCGGACCGGCTGGAACTGCTGCCCCACGCCGCAGCCGATACCGAACATACGTCCCGGGTCGAAGGAGCCAGGCAGGCTGTCGACCAGATCCTGAGTGCAATCCGCTATCGCAAGGTGATCAACGTCAAGGGCGAAGTCCCGGATGGATATGTCGGTTCCGGGGTACAGACGGTTCCAGGTGTTGGTGCAGTGTCCGCAGGAAACATTGCCAGGGCTGCGGAAGACACCGAAGCGCTCCTGAAACTGCGCGAAACGTCAGAAACGCTGTCGGCAATCTGGGGCGCAATCGAAGCCACGCATGATCCGGTCCGCCGAGCAGAACTGATCGCGCGCCATGGCAAAGCCCTGACGCTCGCCGCCAATACCCTGCAGCGCGAATGCGATACATACGGTTTGTTCGGCCGCTTCGAAGGCTGACTGAAACGGGCAAATCAGGTCCCATCGGCTTGCGCTACATCGGAACGCGACGCGAGCATCTGGAAGCGAAAGAATACATCCGACATGGCACCCGAAGGTGGTTCAACACCTCCGGGTTTTTTGCTGTCTGAGAAAAGAACCTTTGCGTTTTCGCAGGATATTCGGCACGCCGATCCCACCGGATTCATTATAAGTCACTGAAAAAATACAATAACATACGTCCCTCCCGAAAGCATCAATTTCGCCGTTTCATCGGTTTCCGGAAGGCAGCCTGAATGCCGCCTTGTGCTCCTTGTGTTAAATTGGTAAGAAAAATATACCAATCGTGGTTTTCGCGAGTGATCTGGCCATTGGGAGTGCTGGTGTGAAACTGAGTGACTGCAACAATTTCCAGGATTTCAGGAAACTCGCGAAAAAGCGTCTTCCAGGTCCGATCTTCCACTACATCGATGGCGCGGCCGATGACGAAGTGACCTACCGCCGCAACACCGAAGCCTATGCATCCTGCGACCTGGTTCCCAACGTTCTTGCCGGCGTCGAAAACGTCGACATGAGTGTCGAGGTCATGGGTCAGAAACTCGACATGCCCGTCTATTGCGCACCGACCGCCCTGCAAAGGCTGTTTCACCATGACGGTGAACGCGCGGTCGCGCGTGCGGCAACGAAATACGGGACGATGTTCGGTGTGTCTTCGCTTGCCACCGTTACGGTCGAAGAGATTTCAACGATTGCCAACACGCCGAAGATGTTCCAGTTCTACTTCCACAAGGACCGTGGCCTGAACGATGCCTTGCTGGAACGTGCAAGGGAGGCAAATTTCGAGGTCCTGGCGCTTACCGTTGACACCATCACCGGCGGCAACAGGGAGCGTGACCTGAGGACCGGCTTTACCTCGCCGCCGAAACTCACTCTGGAATCCCTGTTGAGTTTTGCCGCGCATCCCATGTGGGCGTGGAACTTTTACACCAAGCCCAAATTCGACATGCCGCATCTGTCCGGATACGTCAGCGAGGGAACCAATGTCGCCGTTTCCGTCGGCAACTATTTTTCCACGATGCTCGACCAGTCCATGAACTGGAAAGACGCCGAAGAGCTCTGCGCCAAATGGAACGGACAGTTTGCCCTGAAAGGCATCATGAGCGTTGAAGATGCCAAGCGGGCGGTTGATATCGGCTGCACCGGGATCATGGTGTCGAACCATGGCGGCAGGCAGCTGGACGGTTCGCGCAGTCCGTTTGACCAGCTTGCCGAAATCGTCGATGCGGTCGGCGACAAGATAGATGTGATCTGCGAAGGCGGTATTCAGCGCGGCACGCATGTTCTCAAGGCCCTGTCGGTCGGTGCAAAGGCATGCTCCGGCGGCCGTCTTTACCTCTATGCGCTCGCAGCCGCGGGTCAGGCAGGCGTCGAACGCGCCCTGGGCAATCTGCGAACGGAAATCGAACGCGACATGAAGCTGATGGGGATCACCAGTCTGGACCAGTTGAGCCGGGACAATCTGCGGTTCCGAAACGACATCTGACGACGCCCGGTTTGGCGACCAAATCCCGATACGGGCAGCGCGTTCATTTGTGAACTGCTGCCCGGCACAAGTGCTGCGAACCGGGTTCTTTGGAACCGTCGTCTAACTCGCCTCTGCAAGCAGGCTTGCGTTGCCGCCTGCGGCCGTCGTGTCAATGCACACATGCCGCTCCATCCGGCATCGTGCCGCCAGATCATCCTCCGCAAGGAGCGGGATCAGGCGGCCTGAACGATTGGCCAGATGCCTGCGGGTTGTTGAGAGATCGTCTGTGTCGCTCCAAAGCGCGACAGCATCAAAGCCATCGATGTCTTCCAGGGCCTTGCGGGAAAGGAACCCGTCCACGCTGCTCTCACCGGTGGCCCCGGGAACAACAACGACCGCAGTGCAGCCATTTGCCCGTGCCGTTTCCGACTGACGATCTGCGGCGGCCACTGTCGGACCCAGGCAAAGAACAGTACCCCGGCCATAGGTCGAAAGACGATTGGATTCACCGGTCGGACCCGGCAGGGAAATCGATTCCAGTCTTGGATACCGCTGCTGCTTCGCCTTTGCGAGCAGCGCAGTCACGGCCGCCGGGTCAGCCTCGGGTCCCGAAACAGGTTTCAGGGTCTCCATGCCTGGTTTTGCAAACCGTGGCACATAGTTCGGACCGCCTGCCTTCGGACCGGTGCCGGACAGCCCCTCGCCGCCAAACGGCTGGGACCCGACAATCGCTCCGATCTGGTTCCGGTTGATATACATGTTGCCGACATTCAGCCGCGACGTGACCTGTTCGACCCGGTCGTCGATCCGCGAGTGCATGCCGAAGGTCAGACCGTATTCGGACGCGTTGATGGCATCGACAACCGCATCCAGTTCGTCAGACCTGAATGTTGCGACATGCATCACCGGTCCGAAAATCTCCCTGGTCAGGTCCGCAATGCCGCCGACCTTGATGACAGCAGGCCCGACGAATGTTCCATCGGAAGGTGTATCCAGTTGCTTGAGAAGGCGCCCTTCTTTTCGCGCGGTTTCAATATGCGCATCAATTTCCGAACGCGCACCTTCGTTGATAACCGGACCGAGATCCGTGCGATAGGACCACGGATCACCCACAACGAGTTCGTCCATGGCACCGTAGAGCATCTCCAGAAACGGCTCGGCAATATCTTCCTGAAGATAAAGAAGGCGCAGCGCTGAGCAGCGCTGACCCGCCGACTGGAAGGCGGACGCGATGATGTCCTTGATCGCCTGCTCCGGCAGCGCGGTACTGTCGACGATCATCGCATTCAGGCCACCGGTCTCGGCGATCAGCGGCGCTGAGGGATCGAGGGCACCGGCCATGGCCCGGTTGATCGTCTGCGCAGTCGCCGTCGAGCCTGTAAAACACAACCCCTTGATGCGCGGGTCCGCGCTGAGTTTCGCGCCAACCACCGATCCCCTTCCAGGCAGCAATTGAAGGCAGGCTAGCGGAACCCCCGCCTTGTGCAACAGACGAACCGCGACACTGGCGGTCAGGGATGTCGGGTCTGCAGGCTTTGCGAGCACACCGTTTCCCGCGGCAAGCGCTGCCGCAATCTGTCCGGTGAAGATCGCAAGTGGAAAGTTCCAGGGCGAAATGCACGAAACCAGGCCGCGTGCCGGCATCCGGAGTTCCTCGGCCCGGGCGGAGTAATAACGCAGGAAGTCCACCGCCTCGCGCAACTCGGCGATCGCGTCGAGCGGTGTCTTGCCGGCCTCCCGGGTCAGGACGGCAAAGAGTTCGCCGAAATTCGCTTCATAAAGACAGGACGCACGTCTCAGCACTTCCGCGCGCATGCCTGCGGACGCCGTCCACGCCTTCGCACCGGCAAGCGCTGTTTCGACGTCCGTTTCCGAGGCAAGCACCACGCTGCCGACTTCATCCTCATGGTTCGCCGGATTTATTACCGGCTTCACCTCGGCGCTGTCGACTTCGCCGAGGATCAGCGGCTCCACGTGCCACTTGTGGGTCCTGAAGGGCGAGCGCGCGGCCTCGATCCCGGCCAGGTCGTCCGTATCGTGGAGATCCCAGCCCTTCGAGTTCTGCCGTTCGGAACCATAAAGATCAGCCGGTTCGGCGATCGGACTATTTCCGGCAGCCGTTCTCAGCGTTTCGAATGGATCCGCGGCCACCGTTTCCGGCGACACCTGCGTATCGACGATCTGGTTGACGAACGAGCTGTTCGCACCGTTCTCCAGAAGCCTGCGGACAAGGTAAGCAAGAAGGTCGCGATGGGCACCCACCGGCGCGTAGATCCGGCAACGGCTGTTGCCTGCGGCCATCACATGGTCGTGCAGCGCTTCGCCCATGCCATGAAGGCGCTGGAACTCATAGGCGGACGGATCGGCCGCCATCTCCAGGATTGCCGCAACCGTGTGCGCATTATGGGTCGCAAACTGCGGATAGATCCGGTCGGTCATGCCCAGCATCTTCTGCGCGCAGCAGATATAGGAAACATCTGTCGCTGCCTTACGCGTGAACACGGGAAATCCGGACAGTCCCTCGACCTGCGACCGCTTGATCTCCGTGTCCCAATACGCTCCCTTGACGAGGCGCACCATGATCTTTCGGTCGATCGCGCTCGCCAGTTCGTAGAGCCAGTCGATCACGGGTCCTGCCCGCTTGCCATAAGCCTGGACGACGACACCGAAACCGTCCCAGCCCGCCAGCGACGGGTCGCGCAGCACGGCCTCGATCACGTCAAGCGACAAGTCCAGCCGGTCTGCTTCTTCCGCATCGATGTTGAGCCCCATGCCGGCATCACGGGCCATTTTCGCAAGCTCCAGCGTGCGCGCAACCAGTTCGCTCATCACCCGGTCACGCTGACCGACTTCGTAGCGCGGATGCAGCGCCGACAGTTTGATCGAGATCCCCGGATTGTTGCGGATGTCATCTGACCGGCAGAGCGGGGCAAGGTTCCCGATCGCGTCGGAATAGGAGGTATAGAATGCGTCCGCGTCGCGCGCGGTCAGCGCCGCCTCGCCGAGCATGTCGTAGGAATAGGTATAACCCTCCTCTTCCTTCTTCGCGCCACGCTTGACCGCCTCGGCAATCGTTTCGCCAAGCACGAATTGCCGTCCCATTTCCTTCATTGCCCGTCCGACGGCGGTGCGGATGACAGGTTCGCCGACGCGCTTGATCGCGCTCTTCAGGACGGCCGCCATGCCCTGACCCTCCTGCAGCACCTTTCCGGTCAGCATCAGGGCCCAGGTAGACGCATTGACCAGGGACGAACTGGACTTGCCGAGATGTTCACCCCAGGCCGATGGCGCGATCTTGTCCTCGATCAGCGCATCGATGGTTTCAGCATCCGGCACACGAAGCAAAGCCTCGGCAAGACACATCAGCGCGATGCCCTCTTCGCTCGAAAGGCCGTATTCGGCCAGGAAGACCTCCATCAGGCCAGGCCTGGTGTCCGATCGAATGGCCTCGACCAGCGTGACTGCCCGGGTTTTTGCCTTTTCCCGGACATCTGGCGGCACGGGCGCGGCCCCCTTGAGGTCAGCAAGGACGGCGGCTTCACCGCGCAGGTGATTGGCACGGATGGAAGAGCGGATATCGGTCAGGTCTGGCACGGAAAACCTCATCGGTGAATCTTTCCGCCATTATACTCAACCTTCAAAAGGCACTTTTCCCGACATGTGCTATCTTGCAATCAAGAAAATCAAAATTACAGGGTTTGACAGGGCTTATGACGGCAAAAGAAACGGAAACCGGGAAACTTGACCGATTCGACCGGAAAATTCTTAAAGAACTCAGCCGGGAAGGCCGTTTGCCCGTGACGGACCTTGCAAAACGCGTGGGACTGTCGAAGAGCCCCTGTCAGGTGAGGCTGAAGCGGCTGCAGGCGGACGGCTATATCCGCGGCTACAAGGCGGTTATTGATCAGGCAAAACTCGGGCTGGAACACATCGCCTTTGTCGAGGTCAAGCTCAAGGACACGACCGAACAGGCGCTGAGCGCCTTCAACGACGCCGTCCGAGCGGTGCCTGAAATCGAACAGTGCCACATGATTGCCGGTGCTTTCGACTACCTGCTGAAGGTGCGCACAAAAGACATTGCCAGCTACCGCGCCATCCTCGGCGAAACCATTTCCTCACTGCCCCATGTCGGCAACACCTCCACCCACGTGTCGATGCAGTCCGTCAAGGACGATGCGGGTTGAGCGCAGAATGCGTGCAGCGCGGGAGCGCTGTTCACGACACAACGATGCAGGGCTTATGACCGGTTTTGTCGAATATTTTTCAACCATCGCGCGAGCTTTTACACGCTCTCTCTCGGTCTCGGTCTCGGCATCGGTGACCATGAAACTAGTTCCTCAAATGCAAGGCTGAGAATTACTTTGTTTGGTAGAACCTAAGCGGTGAAGGAGAAGTGTCGTTTTGCTGAATTATGTCGTGCAACTCGTCAGATATGAATGCATTCCCTGGTCCGAATGCCTGAGGACTAAGCCACAAGTGACGATCCTTGATTAAATCTTCATGCAGCGCTATTTCGCGTTTATTCTGAGATAAATAAACAGTGCTGACTCTGGTGATTTGTTTTCCAGAGAGATTTATTCTGATGTCAAGGTTTTCAGATCGCTTAACATCTACCGCATCAACTGGATCAACGATGTTGATGATGTAGAGTTGTGCGATTTCCTTGCCTTCTGGAGCATCACGTAAAACATAAGGGTGAAAGTAGTGTCGCCCTGGCTCTAATCGTTCGATAGCCTGTTTAATGACATCAGTGCAGTACCAAAACTGAATGCTAAATAAATTTGGAATTACTGATGTCTTTTGCTCCAGGAAGCCACTTGAAGGAAATAGTTTCGGATCAATTTTTATACCCCGATCAATCGGTTCAATAAAATTTCGAACGATACTTCCCCAGCTTTCGTCCCAGTACTTATCCTCATCAACATCGGGAATACTCTTGTAACTCGTCGTCATGAAATAGGGCATTGTTTCTTCTCTATACTTGTCTGGGCTTTGGCAATCTGGCTTGCTGAAGATCAACTGCAACTGGCATGCAGCACCCGCGTCACCAAAATTCCCGCGCGGACCGACTGCTCGAAGCCATGGAACCGAAAAACCGTCTTCGTTTCTTTGGCGAGGCTTCGGCAAGGATCGAATTTCAACCATGGGCACGAAGTCAAAACCCTTGAGTTTCGCCTGCTGAACTCTTTCAAAAAACGCTGACGAAGAAAAAAGAGAGTGCTGAACCTCTCGTCACCAATTCAACTGAATATTGGGCAATAACGCGGATTTGTGAATGTTCTTCCAATCTGGCCAAAACAGCCTCAAACTACGAATTGTCCGCAAGTACTGACGCGCTCGATCAGACGCGCTGGCGTTTTGGTTCTCATCCGAAGATGAACGACGTATCGCTTGAATTGATGTTCGAAGACCACCCGCACCAACCCAGGTCGCGCGGTTCCAGACATTCGTTTTCATGCGCATGCGGACCATCTCATCCCCATGCGCAGTTTTTTCAAACGAGTTCGTCATTACACGAACTGAAAGTCATCCTGATGCAGGTCGGCGACAAGAACGCTTTTCAGGATAACGCTGGTCTCGGCATCAATCGCGATCGTCGTCTCCGCTCCGTCATCCGTCGCAGCCGCCAGAACCGCCGCAAAATCGGCAAACTGGTCGGTGCCGAACTCTAAGACATCGTCCGTATTTGCACCGGCAACGAAGTCACTAATCATGTCGTGACCGCCTGGGGAAGTCTGAAACACGAATGTGTCATTTCCGGCGTCACCAAAGAACAGTTCATTGTCCAGACCGGATACAATTCTGTCATCGCCGCCCGTTCCAGAACTGTCTTTGACATAGGCACTGAGCGTGAATGCTCCTGTCTCGTCTGACATACCAGAAACATCGAGATAATAGGTACCGCTTGTTGGAACCTGCCCCTCAATCCTTGCATCCAGACCTTGGCCGCTATCGTCATCAAATATAAGTTTATGCCCGTTCGAATCGCGCACGGTTAGTCCAGCATCCGCAAGCGTTCCGCCTGAACTCGATGCGCCGCGCAGATCAAGCCTGTATGTTGTTCCCGCTTGAAGATCGATTTCGTACCAGACCCGGTCACCCTGCGTTGCAATGCTACCCGCGACAACTGCACCATTTCCGAATGCGACCGCATCAGCAATCTTGTCACTGGCACTCTCAACCTCCAGTACAAAGCTGCCGGTTTTGCTGCTTGCACCTCCAGCGTCGAGAAAAAATGAACCTGTAGACGTTGCTTTGTACTCGATAAGGGCATCAAGGCCGGCCCCGCTATCATCGTCGAAACTAATTTCGTTACCTGCACTATCGCGCAAGTACAAATTCGCGTCTCTTAGCGTGCCTGCCGCAGTCGGCGCGCCACGCAGATTGAAGAAATAGGTTGTATCAGTTTGCAGATCTACAGAATACCAGTCTCGATCTCCTGCAATCTCAACCTCACCACGAACAGATGAAGCAACACCAAAGCTATCAGCGGTCGCAACTGTTTCACCTACCTGGTCAGATGCATTTAAGATTTCGATTGTGAAAGTACCGGTGCCATCACTCCAAGCGCCAGCATCCAGGTAAAATGTCCCAGTTTGTGAGGGCGTATACTCCAGCAACGCTTCGTGATCTCCGCCGCCATCGCTGTCATAGGCAACCTCTGTGCCCGACGCATCGTGCAACCAAAGAAATGGGTTACCTAGCGTGCCCCCACCGGAATCCGTCCCACGCATGTGGAAACGATAAAGCGTTCCAGCTTCAAGTTGAAATTCATACCAGTCGTGGTCACCAGCATAATCGATCGAACCGATGATAGGACCACTCAGATCGCTGCTGAACGAATTCGATGTTGTGTCCCCAACTTCGTTGGAATAGTGCTCAACATCAAGCGAGAACGTCCCGGTTCCGTCGCTCCAGGCACCTGCATCAACATAGTAGGTCCCTGCTTGCGTTACGCGGTATTCGAGGAATGCATCGCGATCAGTTCCGCCATCGCTGTCATAGGCGACCTCAACACCTGCGGAATCGTGAAGCCAAAGGAATGGATTCTCCAGCGTACCACCAGAAGTGTCGACTCCGCGCATACTAAACCGGTAGAGCGCTCCAGCTTCCAGCTGAATTTCATACCAGTCGTGGTCACCAGCATAGTCGATCGAGCCGGTGATGGGACCACTCAGATCGCTGCTGGACGCGTTCAATGTCGTGTCTCCCACTTCATTTGCATAGTGCTCTACATTGAGCGTGAACGTGCCAATTTCGTCGCTCCAGGCACCTGCATCAACATAGTAGGTCCCCGCCTGCGTCGCCCTGTATTCGAGGAATGCGTCACGGCCTGTCCCTCCATCGCTGTCATAGGCGACTTCAATACTTGCGGAATCGTGAAGCCATAAGAAGGGATTTTCCAGTGTTCCGCCAGAAGTGTCAGCCCCACGCATACTGATCCTGTAAAGAGTGCCTGCATCCATCTGTACGGAGTACCAATCGTGGTCTCCTGCAAATTCAATCGTACCTAATATGGATGTACTCAGATCAAAGTTGCTTGCTGTTCCAGCCGTATCTCCGACGTCAGTTGGTGCGGCAGCAATCGCCAGATCAAATGATGTCGCGGCCGAAACGACGCCATCCGATGCGAATACATTCAGAGAAATTGTTCCGTCAGAACCTTGTGGAGGCGTTCCCGAGAACGTTCTGGATAAAGTGTCAAAGGTCAACCAACTGGGGAGCACGGTTCCGTCTGATAGCGTTGCCCGGAAGGTCAGCGAGTCATTGTCTGCATCAGAGAAGGTTTCTGCTGGAACCGCAAAACTCCATTGTGTGCCCTCAACAACAGACTGGCCAAAAATAGCGTTGGCAACAACCGGTGCAGTGTTAGCTTCAATTTCCAGAAGTTCGTTCTTGGTCCAGATCGTGCCGTCCTGGAAGACTATCTCTTCAACGCCTGAATTTTTCCGGCTGCTGGTCTCATAGAATTGCTCATCGAGCAGAATCGATCCACCATCCTTGAACTGGAGGGTGATGTCGTCGCTGTCGCTTTGCGAACGGACCACAGTCACTTCGGGCGCAAGGATACCTTCGCCAAGTTCCAGGCGGTCGCCGTCACCATCGTTATAGGTCTCGAAGATCGTGTCGTTGCCGTCACCAAGGCTGTAGATAAAGGTGTCGTTTCCTTCCATGCCTCGAATGTGGTCATTGCCAAGACCACCTTCGATCACATCGCCCCTGTCGCTGAAGCCGCGAATAGTGTCATCATCATCTGTTCCGGCTGCCGCCATCACGAAACGGGCGAGCATATCCTTGGTCCAAACAGTCCCGTCTTCGAATTTGATGAATTCTACGCCCGTTTCGTCCTGTTCCTCGAATTGATCATCAAGTACAACGGATCCACCGTCGGCGAATGTCAGAGTTACGTCGTCAAAGGAATTAGAGAAGGAAACGGCTGCGGCCGTAATTCCGAACCTGAGGACAAGCGTGTCATAGGTTCCTTCCGATTGATCTTCATAAATCTTGTCGTTTCCGTCCCCTAAATCGTAGACGTATGTGTCGTTGCCTTCATGGCCCGCCAACTTGTCGTCGCCGAGTCCTCCGGCCAACGTATCGTCCCGATCTGTAAACCCGGATATGCTGTCAACAGCATCCGTCGACACACTTGCAAGGGCGAGATCGGCCAGCTGCTCCTTGCCCCAAACGGTTCCGTCAGCGAAGTGAACCTCTTCAATTCCGGTGTTCAATGACGTGGTGTCGTTGTACTGGGATAAAAGCTTGATGCTGCCGCCGTCGGAGAACACCAGCTTAAGCGAGCTGCTGTCGGTCCCACTGTTCCTTGGGTCTTTGGTGACGGTCACGTCAGAAACAGAGATATTGTCGGACAGGAAGATGCGGTCATGTTCACTTGCCCCACCTTCGTTGATCACGTCGGCACCGTCTCCAAGATCATAGAAGTAGATATCGTTGTTCGAACCGCCTTTGACCTGATCGTCACCTGTGCCCATGTCGACATGGTTTCGCGTCGATAGATGCCTGTAATCGAGATTGTCATTTCCGGGCGTTCCGTCTCGGCTAACACCTGTGAACGTACTTTCTGCGACGAAATCGATCGTTACTGTCGCTGTCGAGGTATTGGAGCCGTCGCTGATCGTGTAGGTGAACGTGCCGTCTGTCGAAAGATCCTGACTGGTGGTTGTGACAACCACATGCCCGTTCGCATCAATGGTGACCGCGCAGTTCTCAGCATCCTGGACAGAGACGATTGTGAATTTGCCGCTGTCGCGATCACTATCGTTTGCACTGAGTGCATCAGAGGTAAGGACTAGGGGTGTATCGAGTTTACCAAAGAAACGGTCGTTTGACGCAAAGACCGGATCGTTTTCTTCATCAATGAACAGCGTAAAAAAGGCATTTGCAACTTTGGAGCCATCGCTTGCGGTCACTTCCAGCCCGACAGCCCCGCTGAAATCTTCCGGCGGATACCCGGTAAACGTTGCTGTTTCAGCATCGAAGGAAAGCCAGTCTGGCAAGCGGTCACCACTTGAAAGTGTTGCAGACAGTTGCAGTGCATCGCCATCGGAGTCTCCAAAAACGTTCGAGGGCAACTGAAATGACCAGGCTCCGCTATCTTCAACGAAGGTCTGATCGGCAATCTGCGTTTCCACAGTCGGTGCTGCGTTTCCTGTACTGTCAATCAGCGTAATTGCTTGCTCGGCACTCGCCTTGCCGTCAGACACCGAGACAATGATTTGAAGCGCTCCACCAAAATCAGTAGGTGTCGTTCCTGCAAACTGTCCGGTTGAAGCATCGAAACTGAGCCAGGCGGGAAGTTCAGATCCATCAGCCAGCTTGGCAGTCAGGGTCAAGGCATCGGAATTGCCATCTGAATATGTATTCGGATCAATTGACAACGACAGCGTATTTCCGGACGTTACAAATACCTGCCCGATCTCTTGCGTCCATTCAGGTACAGAATTATCTGCGTTCGCTAGTGTGAGAATCTCGCTTCTATGAAGATTTTCTGTTCGGTTTTCACCGCTATAGAATTGGAAATCATTGATTCTTCCACTTCCGTTCTCAGCATCAAAATGATTTTCAACGAAAAGAGATTCACCAGTCGAGATGACACGGGCTTCCAGATCATTTCCACCCACACCGACGCGATGGAAGGTTACATCGCTACGATCGATGTCCTGGAAACGAACTGTATTCCCGCTTGATGTTGACCAGCCTTCACGAATAACATCGTTTCCATCGCCAAGACGGTAGATGTAGTCATCATATCCTGCACCGCCGACGAGAACGTCATCACCAGCTCCACCATCTATAATGTCGTCTCCATCGCCCCCATAGATGGTATCGTTGCCAGCGGCGCCAAGAATGGTATCAATTCCGCCAGCGCCAAAAATCGTGTCAGCGCCTTCACCGCCATTTATTTCATCGCTTCCAGCACCGCCGTCGATTGAATCGTCGCCATCCCCTCCGTCGACATAATCGTCACCATGACCGCCATCCAACTCGTCATTGCCCGCTCCTCCATCTAAGGAGTCGTCTCCTGTGCCTCCCAGTATGGTATCGTCCGCACCCATCCCAGAAAGCACATCGTTCCCGGCCTTACCACTAAGGTAGTCGCTGTTGTCAGTACCGGTCGCAACATCGTCGCCCTCAGAGCCATCAAGGCCACTTTCATATAAATCAAATCCACTATCTCCGCTCTTAAACTCTTTGAAACCAAACATAGCTCCATAAGTTTCAAGCTCAAAGAACACGAAGTCGGCACCTATAAACACGCCGCTGGCGATGTTGATATCATTTACATAAGCATCGTAGGTTGGAGCGCCAGGAACTGGTGAACTATCCGATCTAACAAGACGCGCATTACCAAGGGATACAAACAGAACGTCACCGTTTTGGAAACCGTCTCCACCTTCGAAATGAACTTCTACAATGCCAGAACCGTCCAAGTCATAGACATAATCGATATACTGAAGAACATTTGCATTGACACTATTCTCGAAGAATACTGTAGTATCGGAACTTATGTTATTATGCTCTATTGAAACATGATAAGTATCGTAACCGTTTCCACCTCTTAAGTAGTCGTTGGCGTAGTCATTTAAGCTGGCGCCGTGGCCAGTCCCGCCTGCAAACAGCACATCCATTCCATGCCCGCCAAGCAACAAATCGCTATCTGCACCTCCAATCAAAACGTCGTTGCCGTCCAATTGAAAGTCATCATAACTTTCTAAACTAATATCCGCTCCATCTAAAATGTCTTCACCAGCGCCACCATCCAGATAATCATCATTCAAACCACCACGAATAACATCGTTTCCGGCATCTCCGAAGATCGTATCGGTTCCTTCTTGTCCCCAAAGAGAGTCATTGCCGACACCTCCTCGAACGAGATCAGCACCATCTCCAGCATAAACAGAGTCATTTCCTGCAGCAGCGTCAACATTATCCGCGAACGAGCCAAATACGAGTAGATCACGTTCATCCGTAGCTGTTTGACTAATCGAAATAGTTGGATCACCAACATCTTGGGCCGGTATCAAAGTACCGGTCGGATTCCCATCGTTTAGGTCATCGGAAAGTTGATCGCCGTTGTATGTTCCATTTTGAACGTATTGGGTGAAAGAACGGCGCGCCTCAACATAAGCGGCCAAGTTTGGATCACCAACACTGTCTGGATCTCCGCTTTCCCCCAACATCTTGTAGAAATTTTGTGCAAAGACCGTGTCGTAGCCTTCCTCGTAATTCAGAACGCTTCGCAATAAACTGTCTAAAAAGAAATTGCCTCCAGACGCCAAGACATCATCAGTTGAAGCGGAAACAAACACTGCGGTTGTACGCCCGTCTGCATCCAATACAATATGACCACCGTCAACTTCCAGAATGCTATATCCGGCAACCCCTTCGAAATCAGAGAGTTTTTTGCCGGTATGATCCGCATATATGAGCGACCTAATTGCGGCCCACGCCCCCGGAATTCCAGAAAAATTCTGACCCCATTCCTCAAGCCAAGTATAATTAGGATTATCAATCATGAATTTCAGTAGATTACCTGGAAACAGCTCCCCATGGCCCGTATTTTCCCAAGTCTGGACGGCAGAATCAAAATGTTGCTCTTCACTTAAATAGCCAGACCCTCCCTCTTCTAAACTATTTCTAACGTTTAGTAGAATATCAGACGCAATTTGTTGAGAAATATTGTATATTCCTGAATAATTTTGATTTTCTTGCAATAAAAGCCAATTTGAAGCAAATGCGGCACCGCCGACAGTATCACTAAATGTAGAGATTTTTGCCGTTAAGCGTGAATCTTCAACATTTGCCATCTCTCCGTACAAAAAATGGAACGCCCCCCGGTCACCAGCATCGACAAGTTCTTGTAAAACCTGTAACTCCTCACCTTGAAGCTTCAACTCATCGCTGGTGGTTAAAAGTTGTTTGATATCGTCGTAATTCATTCGTTCACCCCACAATCTTTTAAGTTTTCAGAAAAAAAGCGCCTCGAAGAGCCTGAAGCGACTTTCCAATTCCCGAGATCTTCTTTTGGCAAGGTAATGAGAGCCGTCCAATCATTCGCCATGTAGTAGCGCATTGAGCAGTTCAGAATCTTTGAATTTGTAGAGCAGCTAATTGCGACTGCTGAATCTTGTTCAGATTTATCTTTAGCTTCAAAATAACGATAGCCAGGAGATAGTGAACACGATGTCTGTTCTTGATCGAACCGCTCTACAAGACCAAAGTTAGAAGCTTTAATTTGGCAACCTCTCCTGATTTCACCCACTTCCATCAAGAATCGGTTTCTTACGCCGGAGTTGTTTTTTCGAAACTGAACAAAAATACCCGGTTCATCCATGCTTTTCCGCGCTGAACCTGAAATAGGAGCAGTAATCCAAAAGTACGGCCCCGTTTGAGCAGAAATATTTTGCCCTCTTGGCACCTCAACTTTGCTAATTCTATAACTTAGACACGAATCTTTGTAACTATGGGTTGCGTATCCAAAATGTTGCTGAGTAAACTGGTAGCCTACAAATACTGCTAAAACACACAACAAGATAAGAAAAACAATAAGTAGCGGACGTTTAAGATGCATCGTTTATCCAATTAGAGCGAGTTCTGAAAGATACGACAATTCGATGTTTGTTCGCAAAAAAAATCCCTCTAAAGCCTCCAGTAAAGACCAGATGGATGAGGGAAGCTATTCACCTTCAAACTGCGCTATTACTACATCAAACCTATATCCAACGTTTAATCGGATCGGGCGTTACGGTAGCAACCTAGAGAGGAATTTCCAATCTTTATTTTCAGCTTAAAATTGAAAAATTGGGTTGACGAGTTCAACGTCAAAAATTACCCAGGGGAACAATATATGAAAATTTGTCGTCAGTTTCTGCAATTGGCGACTCGGGTTTATTAAAAAACCCTCTCCGAATATTAATTGGTTTTTTCAATAAAAGTACTTCTATTTTTGTTCTAAAACCCTGTGCGTTTGACGCGATAAGTTTGCGCTTGATTTTCAATGCCATGCAAGTCTCTTCGTAATGATGCGAATATGAGCGGTGAAGAGCCACTCGGGCGTGTTGCCTTCCGCACATCCCAAGACGTCGGTATCCGAAGCTTCCATTCATTCGCGACTTAACACACTGGCCTGTACCGCACCCCTACCGACGTTTCGCCTCAGCACTCGCGGACTGAAACGCAAGGCTCGGGGGAACAATGTGGAGCGCCAATCCTTCATTGTAATGGACTTTCGCCATCAAGTCTTTGCCGGTTACGCCGGCGCACGGGATGCAACGGGGCTGAGCCCCTTGCCGAGATGGTATTGTCTGACAATACACTTCTTGCGTACCGTGTTATCTTTACTATCATCTCGGTTGCGTCGTCTCTGCATCTCCCTGTTTTCAGCTCACGATGGTTCATGGCCCTTGGAACTGATCTCATCCTGCTCAATGACTTTTTGATTTCGACATTGCAAGCTAACTAACGCGAAAAATGTGATCGCTTATCCACAGGTTGTATCTACAGCTTCTGGAAGTCTTCCAGAATATCCAGAAGCTCCGCCAGCCGGTCCTTGCCGATGACTTCCTCGATGCGAGTGGCGATGGCCTGTGCCTGGTCCAGCTTGTCGTGGATGATCGCCTGACCGGCCCCGGTGATGGCGACCGTCTGCTTGCGCCGGTCCGTCTCGTCCGCCTGTCGGGTCACAAGACCCTTTTCCAGGAGCGTCTGCACGATCCGGGTCTGGCTCGGA
>NZ_KI928917.1:213220-374658 GCF_000521215.1 Labrenzia sp. DG1229
CTCGGCAAAAGCAGGCAGGCCCGCTCGGCCAGTGATGACGCGTCCTGCGGCCCGAACTCCTCAAGAACCCTGAGGATCCGCCACTGCTGCTCGGTGATGCCGCAATCCGACAGCATCTCGCGGATCGGCCCCATGACCTTCTCCCGCGCCCGGATCAGCGCAATCGGAACGGAGCGTTTCGTCGAAGGCAGCGCAGGGGCGCCAGTGGTATTCAGGTCGTCGGTCATTGTCGGCTCATAGCGAATTGTGGTGCGGTTGGACACAAAAAGTTTGACATCGTCATCTCAATATATTTAACATAGCAAATATTGTGCTGTTAAGAAAAAATAGCACCTTTCATAACACCTGAACTTTCCGCAACCCCGGCCCGCGGAACGATTATCAGGTTTTTTGACGTTCTCGGCGCACCCACCGTCAGGCCCCTTCGAGGAACATGAGAATGCGGTTTTCGACCTATACCACGGATGGCGAGACCTTTTACGGGGCGATAACCGATGCCGGTGCGATCTGTCTCTCTGCTCTCTTTCCCGAATGGCCGACCCTTTATGACGCAGTGGCGGCCAATGGTCTGGACATCCTCTCTGCCGCCGCCGAGGGACGGCCGGTCACGCATGCAGGTTTCTCCTACGAGATGATCCTGCCGAATGCGCCCCGGATCCTGTGCGTCGGCGTCAACTTTCCGGATCGAAACGCGGAATACAAGGATGGCAGTGCGCAGCCCGATCACATGTCCCTTTTCCCGCGCTTTGCCAGCGGCTTTACCGGCCATGGCCGCCCCCTGATCCGGCCGCCTGAAAACCACACGCTGGATTACGAGGGCGAGGTCGCGATTGTCATCGGCAAGGAAGGCCGTCGGATCCGCGTGGAAGACGCATACGACCACATCGCCGCGCTGACCCTGTGCAACGAAGGCACGATCCGTGACTGGGTGCGGCACGCCAAGTTCAATGTCACCCAGGGCAAGAACTGGGACAGGTCCGGCGCCCTTGGCCCCTGGCTGGTACCGTTCAGGAATGCTTCCCAACTGGATGAAGCCCGGATTATCACCCGTGTGAACGGAGAGGTTCGGCAGGACGATTATCTTAAGCGCATGATGTTCCCGGTCCGCGAGGAGATTGCCTATATCTCCACCTTCATGACGCTCATGCCGGGCGACATCATCGTCACCGGAACGCCGACCGGCGCCGGAGCGCGTTTCGATCCGCCGCGCTATCTGAAACCCGGCGACGTGGTCGAGATCGAGGTGGACGGGATCGGTGTTCTACGCAACGGCGTGGAGGACGAACAATGACACCGGACGATCACGCAAGAGCAGCCGCCGACCTGCTTGAGGCGGAAAAGACCGGAGAGCAGATCGGACTTCTGTCGCTCCGTCATCCGGAAATCGGCATGGACGATGCCTACGCCATCCAGAATGCGATCTATGCGCAAAAACTTGCCGAGGGACGAAATGTCATCGGCTGGAAGATCGGCTTGACCTCCAGGGCCATGCAATCCGCGCTCAGGATCGACATTCCCGACAGCGGCATCCTGTTCGACGACATGGCATTTCAGAACGGGGGAACGGTCCCCGGCGGCCGGTTCATCCAGCCGCGCATCGAGGCCGAAATCGCTTTCATCATGAAGGCAGCAATCGGTGGTCCGAATGTGACACGGGATGACGTTCTGGCAGCCACCGGGCATGTCGCCCCGGCCATCGAAATCCTGGACACCCGGATTCAGCGGGCCGATCCTGAAACAGGCAAGGTCCGGACGGTCCATGACACCATCAGCGACAATGCCTCCAATGCGGGTGTGGTTCTCGGTGACGAACGTCATCCGGCGGACGCGTTCGACCTGCGCTGGGTCGGTGCGCTGGTGTTTCGCAACGGTGACATCGAGGAAACCGGCCTGGGCGCCGGCGTGCTCAACGACCCGGCCGAGAGCGTCGCCTGGCTGGCGCGTCGCATGGCCGGATATGGCCAGAACATCGAACCCGGGAATATTATCCTCTCCGGAAGCTTCATCCGGCCAATCGAGTGCCCCGCAGGCACTGAAATACATGCCGACTTCGGACAATTCGGAACAGTGGACATCAAGTTCGCCGAATAACATCAACGTAACCGCGCTCAAACGGCACTGCTCATGGACACCTTCATGCTGCCGGTTGAAAAAGAAATTCCCCGCCGGGAATAATCCGTCATCCGATCCGTTTCCCTCATGACCGCGCTGTTGCGGCTCGATACTTTTTGAGAGAGACCGATATGGAACCGATTGCCCCTTGCCGCCTGATGGCAGCCAAACGCTCTTATGCCGTGCGCCGCGTGAACCTTGCCGAGTGCACCCACATCGTCAAGACGGCCTTCAGGCCGGAGCCGGGCGACCTGGTTCTGGCACGGGTCCAGGCAATCGGATCGCACAAGCGCATCGAACTGCCGAACGGCCGGAAAGCCACGCTGCACGAAGGCGACGAAATCCTCCTCGCCTACGGCAACAGGTATGCTCCCGATCAGTACGAAGCCTACGTCCCCGAAACGCTGGAACCTTGCCACATGGTAGCCGCCGGCGGGATTGCGGCCTGCGCGGTGTCATGGCACGACAGATTGTCCGGACCCACCGGGATTGAACCGGTGGGCGTCCTGTGTCACTGCGATGGAACGGCGGTCAATCTGAAGCAGTTCGCCCTGCCGACGGTAGCTTGTCCGATGCCGGCCGCTGTCTTCGGCGTTTTCGGCACTTCCATGAATGCCGGCAAGACAGCGACTGCGGCCTCCCTTGTGCGCGGCTTTGCAGCCAGTGGCTATACAGTGGGAGCCGTAAAGGTCACCGGAACAGCCGCCGGTGGAGACCCCTGGCTGATGCAGGATTCGGGCGCTGCCCACGTGCTCGATTTCACCGATGGCGGCCTCGCCACAACCTTCGGTACGCCGCTCGACACGATCGTCGGAACAACCCGGAACCTGTTGAGAACGTTGCACAGATCCGATTGCGATGTTGCCGTCGTCGAGATCGCGGACGGCCTCTATCAGGACGAAACACGTCAGCTCGCGGCAAGTCCGCTGATGCACTCCCTCTTTGACAGCGTCGTCTTCGCGGCCGGAGATGCGCTCGGCGCCGTTGCCGGTGTCAACAGGCTCGAGACCCACGGCTACCAGGTGCTCGGAATTTCCGGTTCGGTGATGCGGTCGCCGCTGGCCGTTCGCGAGGCGACCGTGAACCTGAACGTACCCGCGTACTCCCTGGCAGACCTGCAAAGCCCCTTGACCATATCCGGCATCATGGACAGTACGGTGTCCGGCCGGCTTGTCGCGGCGCAGTGACATGCCGCGCCAAACAGCTGGTCCGGGCATTCCACCCTTGTGGAATGCCCGGCGTGTTATCGTTTGCACCTGGCTGATCGTAATCGGGATTGTTCAGACGCTCGGCGCCATCGCGCTTTCAAGCAGCGCCGCCGCTCTTCTGACAGGAGTAAAAGACATCCATGGCCTGCCCGTTGCGCCGGCTCTTGTCACCGCGGCCCTGATCGGGTTCGTTTCATTTGTTGTCCAGCACAGGACAGCCGAGCGCTTTGCTCTTTCTTACGTGCACGATGTGAGGGTGTCCTATGCCCGTCAGGTGCTGTTGCTGCCGTTTGACGGCAAGTCCCCTGAACTCGGACTGTCGCTGACACGTCTGGTGAATGACCTTGGTGCCGTCAAGCTCTGGCTCTCCAGAGGCCTGCTGGCCCTGGTGACCTTGGCAGCTTCCCTGTTCACCCTGACATCATGGCTGGCACTGGCGGAACGCTCCTTTCTGGTCCCGCTGGTGTCCTGCCTGGCCATCTGGACACTTGGCATTGCCGCCGCGCTGCCTCCGCTGCGCAAAAGCATCAGGCACTCGCGTCAGAAACGTGGACGTCTCGCCGTCCTGCTTGGACGGGCACTGCCCGAGCGCTTGCCGCTGTTGATGCATGGCAAACTCACACCCGTGACAGACAGGCTCACCCGGATATCCACCGAAGTGTGCAACCTGCTCGTCACCCGCGCGACCTGGTCCGGCGCGATGCGCGCGCTGAGCCGCGCGACATTTCCATGCGCCGTTGGTGTTTTCGCGCTGACGGAAGGCATTGAGGGTGGAAAAATTGCGCTGTTCCTGTTGATTTTCGCTTTCGTGTCGACGCAACTCGAAGCCGGAGCTGCCGGCCTGGAGTTCTTCGAGGCGTACAGGGTTGCGCGTGACAAACTTCAAAGGGTCTTCAAGCTGCCGACGCTGGCACCATTCAAGGCGGCGGCGGAACAGGTCCCCGACTGGCAAAGGCCGATCGAAATCGTCTCCCTTGAATTACCGTCGGGCGAAAAAATGTCGGCCAGAATTGAAGCTGGCACCTGCAACAGGATCTGCCGCGGCAACACAAGGGACTTGAGGCACATCGCCTTGAGCCTGAGCGGTCTGACCAGAAAGCCCTCACAAGAGCGAATTCGGATTGACGGTGTCACCTTTGCCGATATCGGCCGGAAATCGCTTTGGCGCAACGTCGCGCTGCTCTCTCCCGAAAACGGAATCCCGGCCTATCAGAAAAACCGCCCCGCTTTCCTGTTTGGCGCCAGAAGGGATCCATGCAAGGACGAGCAGGCAGCCGTCAGATCGTCTTTGGGACTGGAGGCAGACTGGACGGCAGGGGTGACGCAAAAAATGCCTGAGTCCGAACGGGTCAGGATCCGCATTGCACGTGCTCTTTTGAGAAAACCCAAACTGCTCATCGTTCATGACGACAGCCTGAGCGGCAACGACTGTCTGGCGTTGCGCTTGCAGGAGCTTGCAACAGACCACGGAACAACACTTGTAATTCTCGCGAAAAATGACCCGGCATGAATTTGGATCTACTCACGGGAACACCGGTTGTCATTTCAGAGAAAACCCGGAAGCAGGCGTCCTGCTTCCGCTGTGCTCAGCATAGACCCTCTGCCTGCAACAACCCTGCGCCATAAACCGGATCATGGCCGGTCTCCCCCAGATCGTGTGCGCTCTCCCTCAGAAGTTCGTAAATCTCTTCAGGTGTCTTTTCGGTGTGGCGCGCCCTCAGCAAGGCGACAGCTGCCGATGCAAAGGGGACGGCAAAAGATGTTCCTGTCTTCCATTTCGCCCCCTTGACCGAAGCAGCGGACCAGACATTCACACCCGGGGCTGCCAAATCGATATAGGCGCCCCGGTTGGCGCGGCGATAGACGCGCTTGTTCCGATCGACCGCGGTGACCGCAAGCACATCCTCGTAGGCCGCCGGATAGACCGGCTCTGCATTCGGTCCGTTGTTTCCCGCCGCAGCGACAATGGCAACGTTCTGGTGCCTGGCCAGATCCCGCAGCGCCGCACCGACGACGGTATTTTGCGGTCCTGCAAGGCTGAGATTGATCACGGAGACATTTTCCTCCGCCAGACTGTATAGCGCCGCCACCAGCGTAAAGGCATCTGCACGTTCGTCACGTCCTGCCCGGTGGAACGCATCAACGGCGACCAGGCGCACATGTGGCAGCAGTCCTGGAACCCTCGTTCCCGGCTGTCCCACCAGCAACGCCGCAACCGCAGTGCCATGACTGGCCTTTGAGGCAGGACGCTGGTCACTCGTCTGCCGTTGGACCGTCAAGTCGGCACCGGCGAAAACGGGGTGCTTTTCGTTTATGCCGGTATCGATCATTCCGATGGCACCGGCCTGAGTGCACGAGGCTTTGTCCCGGCGAACCGGATCAGGCCAGTTTACAAGCTGATAAGCTGCACACGTCTCACCGACGCATGTCGTGCCCTCCCTCTCGGGCCGGTAAAAGTGATTGTAATCCGTGTCGCCGACCGAGGGTAGCGACCGGACGGCATCTCGCGCATCCTGCAGCGGCAGGCCGTCGGGCACCGCCAATCGGTAGTAGCTTTGGCCGCGTGCGACCGAGCGTTGCTCCAGAATCCTGTAGCCTTCATCCAGGAGGCTTTGCAGATCTTCGGTATTGATGTTCAGAACAATGATCTCGCCAGCCACGAAAAGGACCGGTGGAACCGTCGTCCTGCGCGGTTGCGACGCCGGTCTGTCCCGACCGCCTAGCAACCTGCGCAAAGGTGCGAAGATCGAGCCCGCCCCCGAAACGCCCGTAGCCGATCGATCCGAACGCGGTAACGTCCGTTGCTGCGCGCCGGAGCCTGCCGCGGCTCCAGTCCCTTGTCCTGAGCCCGTGTCACTGTCATCGTCGTCGTCGCTATCGTCATCGCCATCGTCGTCATCCGCGATCGCCGAAGACAGGAACAACTCTTTTGAGGGGCCGGTTTCAAACACGGGAATGAAGAGGAAAAATGCGAATCCAAGGGCGATCAACTTGCTCATTTTCAATCCTTTCAGGCACCGGCACTTTTTTCGGGAATAAACCAGCGTGTCATTCGTATTCCTATCAATTACGTTTGAGCGGCCTGAAAATTCCATCGGCTGCCTTATTTCCAGAAGGTTGTTGAATGCCGGATTCCTTCCATGTCGCACTCACCGAAAAATTGCCCAACCTCAGGCGGTTTGCGCTATCACTGTGCAAGGCTTCACATCTGGCCGATGACCTTGTTCAAATCACGGTGGAACGGGCGCTGGTAGCCAGAAACAGCTACGATCCCGCATCGAGAATAGAAGCCTGGCTCTTTCGCATTCTGAAAAACGCCTGGATTGACATCACCAGAAAGCAACGTGTGAGAGGACAGGAATTCGACATTCACGACGCACCGGATCTGGCCGGACAGGAAAACCACAAGGGCGACGACAGATTGATGGTTGCCAATGTCGTCGACGCCGTCGAAACCCTTCCCCTGGAGCAACGCGAAGTCCTCATCCTCATATGTTTCGAGGAGTTGAGCTATGCAGAAGCTGCCGAAATTCTTGACATTCCCAAGGGGACGGTCATGAGCCGGCTGTCGCGTGCACGCACCGCCATCGCCGTGAAAGTTGGAATAAAATGAGCATTAAAACGTATTCCGCCCAGGACCAGAGCAATGACGGATAAAACAAAGATGACAGATGAACTCATCATGGCCTATGCGGACGGCCAATTGCCGGATGCGGAGGCACAAGAGGTTGAAGCCGCGGCGCGAACGGATGCGGCCATCCGCGAAAAAATACATCTCTACAAGGAAACCGCACACAGGTTGAAAGCAGCCGCCGAAGACATCCAGCCGGTTCCCGACGCCCTGGCTCAGCGGGTTTCTTCTATGCTCGAAGCCGACACCGCGGAGCGCAATCTCGGGGCCCCGGACAATGTCGTCGCCTTCGCACCGAAAAAATGGACCCGCCAGTGGCCCGCAGCGCTTGCAGCCTCCATAATGCTTGCCATCGGTCTCGGTACCGGTATCGCGATCGGACCACCCGGCACGTCTGTCGACAAGTCTCCATTCGGAATTACCGCACTTGCAGATCCTGAAATTTCGGAAGCGCTTTCCAATGCTGAATCGGGCAGCATCATCGCGCTGGGCTCCGGCGCAACCCTGAACCTCATTGCGTCCTTCATCGATGCGGATGATGAACTGTGCCGTGAGTTCGATTATGAAACGGCCACCGGGCCATCCATCGTCTCGGTCGCCTGCCATTCCGGCGACACCTGGCATCCAAGGATTGCAATCGCCGCCAACACGGAGCAGTCAGGCGATTTCGCCCCCGCATCGTCGCTCGAAGCGCTGGAAACCTGGTTGTTGTCTTCAGGCCTTGGAGAGCCGTTGGACATGGCAGTTGAAAACAAGTTGCTTCGCGAGTTGGGCATGAAGCCATGAAAATCGAGATTGACGGGTGCCGCCCCGCTACGCGTGCCAAACGCCCGACATGCGCCAGAAAAGAAAATCCGGCCAATGGATCGAAGCTGTCAAGGTCGCTTCAAACCGATGACACCGTGATCATCCGTTGGATCGCTTGAAAAGAGCCGGCGTTGTACCCGTCCATCGCTTGAACGCTACCGAAAAGGCGGCCTGGTCGGAAAAATCGAGCAGGAAAGCGACCTGGGCAATGCTGCTTTCCCCGATCAGAAGACGCTTGGCAATATCGCATCTTGCGGCCTCTGCGAGTGACTTGTAACTGGTCCCTTCCGCTCCGAGGCGACGCGTCAGCGTACGCCGGGTCATGAAAAGCTGCTCGGCAACTTCGTCCCCGCTGGGCAGATGCCCCGGCAGTTGCTTGCGGACAACGGCGACGACTTTTTCCGAAAGGCTCTGACTTTCTCGTGGCATCTGCTCTAGGCGCGCATCGCCGTGAGCCTGCAGATGATCGAGCAGGGCGGAATCGAACGTGGGGATCGGATAGCTCAGACCATCTCGCGGCAATTGCAGTCCGCTCATGGACTGACCATTGACGATCTCACAACTCACGAACTCCGACAGCCGCTTGCAGTGAGCCTGGTCGTTGCAGTCCAGATGAAGCGTCAGGGGACCGAACTCCGGTCCGGCAATCTGCGTCACCCTCTTGTACATTCCAAAAACGAGAAGTTCCCGATGACGCGGGGCCTGATGACCGGACAGCACGGCGCTTTCAAGCGCAACAATCGGCCCGTTCTCGTTTTTCAAGAGTTTGAACTGCAGATGCGGGTCTTCAAGCGCATAGTATTTTTGGGCAAATCCGAAAACCTGACCAACCGTTGCACTTGCATTGGCCAGATATGCCAGAAGCGTTTTTGAACCCGGCGTCGCAAGTCCTGTCCGGGCTGCAAAGGTCTGATCCTTCAGTGCATCGCATGCCTGTGTCACCAAGGCGGCTTCAGCCGCCAACTCCACCTTTGAATTTTGATCGGTCAGCACGGAGGGCTCGACACCGACACTTTTAAGAAAATCCGTGAATGGCTGCACGGCTCCGGGCTCTTGCGCATACACCCGGGCCACATGCTTCAGTCGGTAGGCGCTGATTTTCGGCATTTCTCTATACCACCCCCGCTTTCCCGGCGAACATCTCTCTTCCGCTGGTCGATGCTGCCTGATTGTCCAGAAAAATGAAATACGTGGCCAGACCTCAAAAGAACGAACCACGACTTTTCACCATCTCACCGGTGTGAACAGACATTGCTGCCCTTGGGGGGTGGCTTTACCGAAAAAGCAAGGGACACATATCGTGAAAAAACTCGCACTGCCGACACTCATGTCAGTCGGCGCAATGACCACGCAGGCCGCCGCAGCCGGAAGCGATCCGAGATGGTGGGTCTCACCGGGAGAAACCGACACCTACACCTGGGTCGGATTGATAATCTTCCTGCTTGCGATATTCCTGGTGGTGCACCTTTATTCCCAGTTCGATCACTATGCAGAGCACCGCGCCAAGGGCACGCCGCTACGCACCACTATCCCGACGATGCTGACGGTTGCGCTGGCATATGAAATCATGCCGGCACTCGACCATTTCAGCATTCTGCTGCCAGCTGCACTCGTCATGACCGCCATTGCCCGAGACTTCATGCTGTGGTGGCGGCCCGAAGATGCGGAGGCAGCACGATGATCGAGATCCTCGTAACTTCATTCCCGTTTGTCTTGCGGGTGATGTATCTTCGCTGGCGTGGTATGCCCGTCACCCTTTACAACGTCCACCGGGCCCTGTTCCTGTGGTTCGTTCTGGCCCTGATCGTCTTCTTTGCCGTCTTTTACTACTACCCCAAGTCCTATACCGGCCTTGTGCCCTACCGCACTGTTCCGGTTGTTGCCGAAACCGGCGGCACCGTAACGGAGATCTTTGTCAAAGGTGGCGACCACGTGAAAGCGGGCGATCCGCTTTTTGCGATCGAAAATACGTCTGAACTCGCCAAGGTTGAATACAGCCAGCGCAAGGTGGACGAGGTTGACGCTGCCATCGGTGCGGCGCATCTGGAGGTCGAGACCGCCGCGGCGTCGCTTGCGGCTGCACAAGCTGCCTTGAAGCAGGCGGAACTAACACTCGCAGATCATCTCGAACTTCAGGCCCGGGGCTCGGCGGCCTACCAGCACAGCCAGATGGAGCGTGCGAAGTCACAAAGCGACAGCCGCAAGGCAGAAGTTGATGCGGCGGCAAGCAGGTTGGCAACTGCCGAAATCCAGGAAACTGCAATCCTTCCGGCGCAGCTTGAAAGCGCCAGGGCTTCACTGAAACAGGCGCAGGTGGAGCTGGACAAGACCCGTGTGCATAGCTTTGTCGATGGAACTGTTGAACAGCTGGCGTTGAATGTGGGTGCCCGTGCCGCCCAGGCGGCAATGAGCCCGGCGATGATGATCGTCCCGGATCGCAGCCGCAGGGAAAAGGCAAGAATCGTCGCCGAGTTTTCCCAGGTGTCACGCGCCGAACTCTATGAAGGCATGGCCGCCGAAATAGCGTGCGAAAGCAACTTCAACATAGCGATGAAAAACACCGTCCTGCCGGCGCGTATCACACGGATACAGGAGCCGATCTCATCCGGTCAGATGGCCCCCACCGGCCGGCTGATGGAACCCTCGGAACGCGCAAAACGTGGTCAGGTCGTGGCGCATCTGGATCTCGTGCACCCTGAGCACCAGGACCTCCTCGTCCCGGGAAGCGGGTGCATCGTCCAGACCTATACCACTCACCTCAAGGGCCCTCTTGAGGGCAGCATGACGGCGCACGTGATCGAAGCACTCGGCATCATCAAGGCTGTCGGCCTGCGCATAAAGGCCTGGCTCGGTCTCGCATCCGGCATCGGCCTTGCGGGCTCAAGCCACTAGATCAGACCATATCTGGTTGGGTCTCAAATTCGACTCCCGGTGCAACTGCCGGGAGTTTTTTTGTGCTCTTGCCTCTGCTGGCGCCGGGCTGCAAACAGTTGGGTGATTAACCATAACTCTTTGACAGAAATGAATATTTTGAAAAATCAACTGAACTCTACAGTGTGATTGGATCACGCCGAAACTTGCTGTGAACATTTTGGCCAGAACAAAAAAACACATGGCCAGACGCCTAAAGAAGCAGCCCTGAAGTTCAACCATATTCCGCTTGTCAACAATCAAACTGCCCTTTTGGGGGGCGGTGAACATCTAAGGAGCAGTCCCATGAAAGTTAAAGCACTCACCCTCGCAGCAATCGCCTTTTCGATCGGCTATGTCAGCGAAGTCAACATTTCCTCCATCCCGTCAGGCGCACCCGTTTCGTTTCAAATGAGCGAAGCCAACGCACAAACTGCATCCCAGAATGCAGCACGCCGCACGTCCCGCCGGACGTCACGCCGCGTGAACCGCCGCCATGAAGCAGCAGAAAACGCAAACGAAAACAACTGAATTCTGACGCCCGTTGCTGGCATCAGACAACTATCTATCAGCCGCGCGTCCAAAACAGATCAGCATCGCGGCACCCAAATCAAAGGAATAGTGAAATGAACACAAAAGCACTCACACTCGCAGCAGCAGCATTTTCAATCGGATATGTCGGAAACGTCGATCTGCCCTCTCCCCAGTCAACCGGATCCCTTTCATTCAAGGTAGCCGACGCAAACGCCCAGACCGCTTCGCAGAATACCGCCCGTCGCACAGCACGCAGAACGTCTCGCAGGGTCAACCGGCGTCAGTCGATTTCAGGCTGCACACCTTACAACGCCTACTACAATTGCGGCGGCGTCTACTACCAGGCCGTGACGCAGGATGGAACCACTGTTTACGTCGTCGTCAAACCCTAGTCAGCGGTGACAAATCATATCGACTGATCTGCCGGAACCGGGGAACCGTTTCCGGCAGCAGTCGTTTGGGAGATAGCTTGCATAATATCCCCGACTTGCGAATTTTCCAATTGAAGCCAGTAAGCAATGCGAGCCTTCGCGATCACCGGTTCAATCCGCCAGACCATCGCTTCGGGCACATTTTTCCGCATCGATATGGGCCTGGGTCACCCGGTTATGCACTTTTCTGGTACGTTCGACGCGGCCAATGAATCCCGGCTCCCGGGCATAGCCGAAAATCACCGTGTGGCGTTCGCCTTTGCCTTTGACAACACGGTGCAGCGAGAACCTGCCCTTGAAGATCTGAAGATCTCCCAATTCAAGCGACAAGTGCCGGACACGATCGCTCTTGCCGTCCAGCACGTTTTCCACTTCTTCATAACACTCATCTCCGGGCCGGCGTAGACCCGGTACATATTCGAAAGTGCCACCCTGGTCCGGCTTGCGCGTCAACAGGCTGACGATAAACTCGTTGGTGTCGTAGTGCCATGCCAGCTGCTGGCCCTCTTTCATGACATTCACCACGACACCGGCAAGCGGATCGTCGAAAGTGAAAAGTTGCTCCTCTTCAAGGCTGTCTGCGATGAACCGCTGGAAGTGGGCGCTTCGGTACAGCGACAGGCCGGGCCCGTTTTCGGGAAACCGGTCCATGGCAACAAAGCCGTTGGTATTTTCCGAATATCGACGACGCGGATGGCTTGGGGGCAGCGACGGATCATCTTGCGTGAAATAGGGGTTGATGGAGGAGCTGGAAAAATGCGCCCCCGGAGCAATACCGGTCACCTCGGCATCGAACATTTTCCGGCAGTCCCGACGAATGAAACCATCGATCCGGGCACACCCTTGATTGCGTAGGGCAGCTCGCACTTCTGAAAGCCGTCGACCATAGGTGCTACTGTCGGGTTGATGGATTGGCCAGCGCACCAGGTCGACACAGGCAAGCGCTGCGGTTGAAGGCGTATCCTGATCAGGCTTCATGTCATTGTCCCTCGACAAGAATTAGTCAACAACATGAATGACATTTCCAATTCCGCCGGTAAAATGGGTTCTGCATTCAAAAACATAAGCCAAACTAATGTATTTATTGGATATCACTCATTGGTCGCTCCTCTTCGCGCTAAAGGGCCAGGAGACATTGTCAGCCGCTGCAATCGGTCTCGGAGTTACGCAGTCGGCAGCGACCCAACGGCTGCAGGAAGCCGAAAGACGTTTGGGAGTTTCGCTCACACACAAAGTTGGCCGGACACTTGTTCTCACCGAAGCCGGGCGGATACTCGCGCAGGCAGCGGCCCAGACTCGGCCCATCCTGCTGCAGGCCGAAAACGAAGCGATCTGGCAGGGAAAGCGGAATTCAAAAAGGCTGCGTGTGGCAATGAGCCAATTTGACCCGCCGGCGCTGGCTATGAACCTGATCGACCTGTGCCGGCATGAGTTGCCGGATTTGTCGGCCGAAATCACACGCGTTTCAGCCGAGGGAATCGTCGCTGCCATCAGGGACAAGGCAACCGACCTCGCATTGGTCCCGGGTAAACCGCGACTTCCCGGCCTGGCCTCCAGACCGGTTTTCTCCGACAAGCTTGTCGCTATCTTTTCAAAAACTGAATTTTCGGGAGAGGCCGTGCCTGTGCGGCCTGAAAATTTTGCCGGAAAACCTTTTCTGACATACGACCTCAGGCCGGAGCCAGGCTGGGAATATGACAGCTTCTTCCAGCGTGGAAGATCCTTTCCCGCAGAAGCCGTAAAGATAGAATCCACGGAGCTCATCTGCAGACTAGTTTCGCAAGGATCCGGTGCATCCATACTTCCGGGCCTTTGCATCGGCCTGTCCGACTATGCGGACCGCGTTGTCACCGCCGAACTCGACTGTGAACCGATCCGGTTCGACTGGCATTTGATCCATACAGACGCGGTGCCGGAGCACCTGCTGAACCGGATCGCTGAATATGCAACGCAAGTCCTGCCGCGATTTGAAGGCCGTTTTTTGAAAGAGTAATTCCATTTACAAACAGGCCAGGGCCGTGCACGGTTTAGATCAATTTTGTAGAATTCAACATTTAAATTAAGTATAAAACGAAAATAACTAAATATTTAAACGTCACATTTTAGACAAAGCACTGAAATTAAAAGATGTCATCAGTTTCACAGGATGCAACTGATTCACTTGCAATACGGGGGTCTTATGACAGTTCTCATTACCGGCGGTGCCGGTTACATCGGATCGCATTGCTGCGTTGCCTTTCAGCAGGCCGGTTACGACATTGTTGTGCTTGACAATTTGTCCAACGCAAGCAGCACCAGCCTTGAGCGTATCGCTGCGATCACCGGTCAGAAAATTGCGCATGAAATCGCCGATATCAGGGACCAGGCTAGACTTGAGCAAATACTTAGGGACTATAACTGCACCGCAGTCGTCCATTTTGCAGGTTTGAAGGCTGTTGGTGAATCGACCAAGCTCCCTCTCGTCTATTATGAGAACAACGTCGTCGGCACGCACAGGCTGCTGTCTGCCATGGCCAATTGCGGCGTCAGGCAGATGATCTTTTCGTCTTCGGCGACAGTCTATGGTGAACCACAGTTTCTTCCCCTCACTGAGGATCACCCCACGAGTGCGGTCAACCCTTACGGCCGGACCAAGCTTGTGATCGAAGACATGCTTCGCGACGTCGCCGACAGTGATCCTGCCTGGCGTTTCGGGATCCTGCGGTACTTCAATCCGGTCGGCGCGCATCACAGCGGCCAGATCGGCGAGAACCCCCTTGGCATACCGAACAACCTGATGCCGTTCATTACCCAGGTTGCCGACGGGCGTCGGGAGAAACTGTCGGTTTTCGGCAACGACTACGATACCCGTGACGGAACGGGCGTGCGTGACTACATCCATGTAACCGATCTGGTCGAAGGACATCTGCGAGCTCATGAGGTTCTCGCATCAGGATCTGCTCCCTCCAATTGCTTTGCAGTCAATCTCGGCACCGGCAACGGTTACAGCGTTCTGGAAATGGTGAAAGCATTCGAGCGCGCATCGAACAAGGAAATCCGTTTTTCCTTCGCCCCCCGGCGCGACGGCGATGTCGCGGAATGTTATGCAAACACGGACCAGGCCGAAAGACTGCTCGACTGGAAGGCTGAACACGACCTCGATGCCATGTGCCGCGACACATGGAACTGGATCTGCAAGAACCCCCGAGGCTATGAAAAGACGACTTCATGATCGAAGGTTTTGTTTGATCTGATTGGCCGGTGAGCCGGAAAGCACATGTCTTCGCGGCAGCATGATCGTGACTTGAAAGGCGATCAGTTCAACAGGCACCTGGCGTAGATCGTATCTGCAGCAGATGCTCATCTGCTTGCCTCGCCTCAACGTCACACCGGGAGTGTGACGCCCAACAGGCTGGCCAGAGCGGTCTCCCGCTTCGCAAGTGTGCCATCGGTCGCTGTGGCCAAAACCAGCTTGCGCCGCAAATGCTTTGGCGAAGGAACAGTTTGCACGGATCCGGATCGGTATCGTTGGACATCCGGCTCGGGAAGCAATGTAAAGCCGAGACCCGCAGTAACGCATTCCATGATCGCCTCGAGATTATCCAGCATGACAGTATTGGCACTTCTTGGGCGATCGTGGGTCGCCATCTCCGCAGCAATAAGCTTACCAATTCCCGTATCAGGCATGAAATGGAAGAAGGAATGGTCCATCAGAAGGCCCTCCAGCCCATTGGCGAGAAGATCCTCGTGGGCCGCAAAGACGAGCGGTTCCTCGCGAATGATGCGTCCGGAGAGCGCGTCAGGCAAACCGTCGGCGTCTGTCACAACGGCGGCATCAATCTGACCGTTTACGACCTTTGTCTGCAGAGTTTTGGAAAGGCCTGTCTCGAATTCGAAAGCCGCATGTGGCGCTTTGCTCTGGGCATTCTTGAGAAACTTCGGAAGCAGTCGCACGGCTGCCGTCGTGACAAAGCCGACTCTGAACCGTCCGACCAGCGTGTTGGTTGGACGGCAGATCTCAAGCAGACTTTCCTCGCAGTGCAGCAGCGGGATAGCCTCGTTCACGATGGATCGTCCTATCGGCGTCAATCTCGGCGGCCGGACCGACCGGTCGAACAGGTCAACACCGAGCTCGGTTTCAAGCGCCTTTATCTGCATTGAAAGTGCTGAAAGCGTCATGTTGAGTTGCTCCGCCGTTCTGGCAAAGGAGCCAATCTTGGCGATTCTCACCAGACTTCTGAGAGATCGTGTCTGCACAACTTAAATCTTCCTGCATTTGATATACATTTTTATTCGATTGTTCTGAACTTTAGCAAGTGTATTCTCACGGAAACGTTATTGAAGGCTACTGTCATGACGCATCCGTTTGTGAACATCGCGAAAGAATTGTCTTCAGGTTTTGAAAAGCGCGCCGCCGGATGGGACAGGTCCCGCACATATTGCTGGCAGAATGTCAGCGAGCTGGCGGATGCCGGGATCATGGGAATGTCGATCCCGAAAGAATATGGCGGTCAGGGAGCAAGCTTTCTCGACGTCACCATGGTGATTGAAGAGATAGCCAGAGCCTGCACACTGACTGCCCGAATTGTCGTCGAAGGGAACCTAGGCGGCATCAGCGCTGTCATGGGTTACGGCAGCGATGCGCAAAAAGCATTCTGTGCACCCCAGGTGCTGGCAGGCGACAAACCTGCCATCTGCATAACGGAACCGGGAGCCGGAAGTGCGGCAACCGAAATGCAAACAACAGCACGCAAAAAAGGAAGCAATTTTGTTCTCAACGGAACGAAGCACTGGATCACCGGCGGCGGCGTGTCGAAGCTGCATCTTGTCTTTGCCCGTGTGCTGGACGAGGCAGGCTGTGAGCAGGGCATCGGCGCATTGATCCTCTTCGCCGATCCCGCCGACAGGAATTCTCCCGAGGGTTTCAGCGTCGTCAGGCGCGAACACACGATGGGGCTCTGCGGCATGCCCGAGGCTGAGCTGCAGTTCGACAATGTCGAAATTGATGAAAAATGGCTGCTCCACCCGCCATCCGGCTTGAAGCATGGCTTTGCCGATCTCATGAACGCTTATAACTCGCAGCGTGTCGGTGCTGCAATGATTGCCGTGGGGGTTGCCGCCGGAGCGCTCGATCATGCCAAACGGCACTTGCTAGAACGGAAACAATTCGGGCGCCCGCTCGCCGAATTCCAGGGATTACAGTGGATGCTCGCAGACATGGATACGCAGATACATGCTGCACGCCTGCTTGTTCACGAAGCAGCGCGTTCCCGCGGTCCGGACGGAAGTCGCTTCCCGGATATGACGATGGCCGCGCGCGCAAAGCTTTTTGCTTCTGAAATGGCAATCAAGGTGGTCAGCGATGCGCTTCAGATGTTCGGTGCGCGCGGCTACGGTGACCAGGAACCCCTGGAAAGGATGTACCGGGACGTGCGCATGTTCACCATCGGAGGTGGGACAACGCAAATCCTGCGAACGCAAATCGCAGGAAGCATCCTCGGCATGAAAACACCCCAGACGCGTGATGGTTACACGCGCCTTTCGGAGACGATGCGCGACGCGGCGGAATAGCTGCCATTCACCGATTTCATCAGATGAACTAGGCGCCGAGATCCTGGAACACCCGCACGTTCCGTACGGTGGTCGCAGCGCCCTCCACATCGCCGTCGTTCTTGCCGGCAAAGGGTGCTACGGCGTTACTGAACAGGAGCATCGCCGGTGTGTGTGCGAATGAATTTTCCACGTCAAAGACCTCCAGATCGTCCACGTAGAACCGGAATTCATTCTCGTTCCACAGCATCGCGTAGCGGTGAAAGGTTTCATCCAGCCGCATGTTCGACCGGTACGTGGCGGCAAGAACGATCTTTTCAGGCTTCCATCGCCGTGCCGAGACCTGAACGATGTTCGGATACTTGACTTCGGCCACATCCAGTTCGAATTGCGTGTCCCCTTGCAAGGACCTGTCGGAAACCATCCAGAAGGCATTGTTGACACCCGGTTCATTCGCAATGCGCATTTCGCACTCGAAATATCCGTACGTCTGCCGGAACGAACGGGACCGGATATAGCCACCGGTAAACGGTCGCTTGGGATCATTTTGATGTCCGAGATTGAGATCAAGCTCGCCGTCTTCGACCACGACATTGCGGGGATACCGCATCGTCAGATGCTTGTGTCCGCCGCGTTTCAGCAGTTCCCACATCGCGTGAAACCTGACTGGGTCGTTGAAATCATCCTCGAATGTCAGCTTCCAGTCCCCGCTGGACTGCTGCAATGGCGCCGGCAGGCCCCCACCCGAAAACGCTGCAACATGTCCTGGCACAGCCAGAGCTGCCAAGGTGGAGGCACCGCCCGCCGCAGCTTTCAGAAAGCGGCGGCGGCTGAGTGTCTCAAAGGGCGATAACCGTGACGTCATCACTGTCAGCTTGCCAGCTTGGCGTTCGGTTTCGGAGCCTTCAGTTCACGAAGTGCCAGCTCCAGTTTCCAGGCACGGTCGCGCAGGGTCTGGATCTCGCCTGTCATGTATCCCACCTCATCCTGGAACCAGTCTGTGACCTCACCAAGGTTCTGGTCCGTCTGAACAAGGTTCGGCTTTTCAAGCGCCTTCTTGGGCGGTGCTGTGACGGGATTTGCCAGCACATGGTTCAAGCCGTTTTCCGTCAGGAACCGGTGATATTCAGCATAGTTCAGACGATAAACATGCTGCACTTTCGAGAAGTCGGCCTTTTCGAAAATGTTCTCCAGATTGATCGGCATGTAGTCCTCGACCTCGACTGACGGAATGGCGAAGAGTGTCGAAAGTTCGCGGATGCGGGAATCGTAGGTGAAGAACACCGCCGGAATTCCCTGATGAAGACCGATCACGTTTCCATGGAGTCGGAAGCCGACCAGAACGTCGACATTTTCCTTTGCGTCCGCGGCCCACTCGTCGACATCAAAGAAGGCCTGCATCCGGTCGCTGACCAGCGCTTCGACATCCTTGTCACCGTCGAGATTGTACTTCTCCAGGATTGACTGGATATGTTTCTGCTTTTCCTCGCCCTTTGCGAAGATGGCAAGTGTCTCCTCCCGTTCGCCCTGGGAATAGAGCCGGTTGACCGGCCGCTGTGCCACCGCCTGGATCAGCGCCCGCTGCATGCGGTTGGTCTTCGTCGCGTTGGATGCATAATCCGCTGACAGATACCGGTTGAGCGTCAGACCTACACGGGCATTTGCCGGATCGATCGGCCGGATTTCAATCGAAGGACGCAGATTGCGGTAGAAGCTCGGGCAGCCGATGATCCGGACATTCTTGATTCCGATGTCATTGAAGACCTCCGCGCTGTAGACACCGCGAACACCGATCGTTTCGCATTTGTCGGCAATGATCTTCCAGGCTTCGACACTGCCTTTCGGCAATTCGAGTTTCTTGTACTTTGCCGCCTGAGCACCCACGCCGACCGGGACGATCGGGCCCTTGAGCTTTTTCAGAAGCGGGATGACATTGCTGATATCAACGGTTTCGGTCAGATAGTTGGACCCGCGAATGACCGTGGCATCGTAGTCTTCCTGCGGCCAGAGTTTCTCGTCACCAGCATGCGCAAACTGCAGGTTCTTGATCTGATCGTAGGCCAGCGCCTTGAGCATCGCGTCATAGACCAGAACGTCGCCCGTATTGATGCCCCCGCGGGAGAATGAAGAAAGAGGATCGTCGATTTTCAGAAATGCGGATTTATTGCCTGGCTTTACGGCAGCGCCGCCATTCAATACGAAGAGCTTTTTCATGTGAACTACACCTTCCAGTATTTGGGCCACAAGCGCCCTTCTTGTTAACGGGCTGAGGAATGACGGTTCAGCGGTGGCAATTCCGGATCTTTGCGATATGCCCCGCGAACCAGGGGAGCATCTGATAGTTTGCCGGCTTGCGACTTGATAACTTTGGTTCGCCTGATGCTTTGAAGCCGGTCGGGGAACCACGTGTGCAACTGCCTGAGCAGCGGCTGCAGGCTTTTGTCCCAGCTTCGATCCGTGGATCTTGCCACCGCATGCTTGGAGAGTTTCTGCAGGAGACCCGGCGATTTTATGATGCCTTCGAGCACTGCTGTCAGGTCATGGGTCACGACCCCGTCGTCGCTCGATCTCAAGAGCAGCCCGTCAACTTTGTGGTCGATCAGTTCCGAAACGGCACCGACATCTGTGGCAATCGGCACGCATCCAAGACGCTGTGCCTCGATGATCGCGAGCGGCGCTCCTTCCCATCTGGAGGGGAGAACGAAGACATCGGCCCAGGTAAGCAGCTTGCTCAGATGACGGCTGTCATAGACGGGCGGTTCGACACGAATGCCAATTTCGGCGAAACGGTCTTTCCAGGACCCTCCTGCACCTGCATCCATGATGTCGGATCCAACGACACGCCAGTCGATCTCGACACCTCGCCTTTTCAAGGTCCGCGCGGCGGCGAAAATGCGTTCTATGCCCTTCTGGCGATCCAGTCGGCCCAGGAACAGCGCTCTGACAGCTCCGTCCCGTTCGACCAATCGGCCCGCAGTCAGCCGTTTGACCTCCTCCGGAGCAAGCGGGTAGCCGGCCGCGTTGGGGATGTGAAGCAACTTGGCGCTCGGAACACCCATGCCGTGCAGCCATTCGGCCATATCCCTCGAACATGTGAGGACGCTGTCGTAGATATGCTCATAAGCCAGCGTCAGATAGGGATGGCCGGCCGGACGGCCGCTTTCAGACGCGTCCAGCACATGCACATAGTTCACGATCTTTGCGCCGCGCCGTCTGAGTTCACCGAATATGGCATTTGCCGGTGCGAGCTGATTGTTGATGATCACATCGAGACCGGAGAGAAAACCGATTACCTCCTCGGAGCGCGCGTCCGCGTCATGGCCCATCAGGATGTCATGCCCGGAAAATGTGTTCGGTCCGCCCCAGAGCGGATAGTCATCCGCAAGGAAGTTTATGCTGTCGAAAAGGCCGTCATTGTCCGGAATGCGATTGTAAACCGGCTTGCCGAAAACGTAGAGATGAACCTCGCAGCCGGCGCTTTTCAGAACGCGCGCCGTAGCATAGGCCACCTTTTCAACCCCGCCGAAACTCGCTATCGGCAGCAGAAGCCCTACCCGAATCGGGCCGTTCTCCTGTGCCAGTCTCGGCATCAGTGGCGCAGCGCCGAGTGAATGACGCAGAAGTTCGTAGTATTTGCTCCGGTCCGGGAAGTAGGCAGACCGCCAGATCCAGCGCTTGTCCGTACCGCTCCGATAGCCGGAATCCCGCAGTGCACCCAGCGTCGCAAGCAAACTGTTGGTCGAAGAAAGCGCAGTCCCCTGCATATCGTCGGCCGAAAAGGGACCGCTCACAACGATCTCTGCAATCTTGGGGGATGGATTGGCCTTGCCGAGCGTCCGCACCCAGTCATCCGACTTGTCCTCGACGCATTGCTGGATAATCCCGAGAGAGCACATCCAGCCAAGTGGCTTCTTGTTAAGTTCCCTGTCGTCGCCGAGCGTGGCGACCTCAACACCCAGTTTGTCCCTGTCGCTTTCAAAGCGGATGGCAACGAAGTGGTGCGTCTGGGAAAGGCGTTCGCCCAGCCACAGAACATTGTGAAGCAACCCGAAATCCTTCAACGCGTCCCGATGCGCCGGTGACATCCAGAGCCAGAATGGTGGCACCCCGAATGTTTCCGGCTCGGCACGCGCAGCCCAGAACATTTTCACGAATTCCTCAAAGCCGCGCCTGTCATGCGAGACAACCGGATCCGTGAACAGGTCGACCAGGTAGGAATCGGTACCGAAGGCAAGATATCGAGGCGTTTCCTCATGCTCCCAGCGCAGAAGCGTATCGGCTGAAAACAGCTTTTTGTGTTTTGTTCGGATGTAGCCCAGAATGCTCTCGCGCGTGCGGTTGGAATCCCGCAGCATACTTTCCGCGCGCTGCCGGTATTCAAATCCGAAAAATGGGTAGTTTGCGCCTTTGAAACCTTTGGAAATTGCCTGGAGCCAGAACTCCCAATCCTCAAAACCGGATTTCATGGTTTCGTCAAACCGGACATCGGCATCGAGAATCGCCTTGGAAACCAGGCTTCCGGCTTCGCAGATATTGTCGAATGTCACATGCAACAGGCGAGAATACTGCGCTGAATAATTCCCGTTCCATTCAATTCCGAACTTGTCGATATTGGGATAGATCCAGTCGATGCCCTTGTTCGCCCTCAGATACTCCAGGAGAACGCGCATTGCCGTCGGCGTGATGCGGTTGTCGGCATCCAGGAAATAGACTGCCTCGAGATCTGCGAACGTGCGCAACGCGAAGTCGATGCCGTAGTTTCGCGCCGAACTCAATCCGCCGTTGGGCTTTCTCAAATAATAGACATTGTCGTGCGCGAGTGCATACGCCTGCGCGACCTGGGCCGTTTCCGGAAAGGGACAGCCGTCATCAACGATGACGACTGCAATATTGAATGGTGCCTCTTGCGTGAGTGCTGAATCGATCGCTTCCGTCAACAGGACGGAGTGTTTGAACACCGGGATGAGAATGGCAATCGTGGCGGATGGCTTTTCGGAACTTCCAAACTGGGCGTAGCGCACATTCGGATAACCCTGACCAGCTGCGGTTTGACGAAGCATGGTCGTCATCCGTTCACAACAGCGCGGAAATTCGCAAATTTTGCCCAGGCGAAATCATTGCCACCTGCTTCATTCATCCTCGTTGCGAAATAGACATTCTGCCAGGCACCAACCTGCTCGCTGGCAAATGCGCTCAAGTGGGCACTCTCGCCGAAGGACACGGTTTTCCATCCGGAAAAGGCTTCACCGACGGTCTGTTCCCGTTGTTCACGGAACAATGCCTTGGCCGCTTCGAGATTTCCGGCAACCGCTATCGCAAAATCGATATCGGCGGCACGGCTGTTGTCGATGAAGGCTTTGGCGGACATACGGATGATTTGCGGTGGACACGCGGCTGGCAATTCACCGATCGTGATGCCTTCGGCCGGTGGATGGCAGCCAATGGCCCGTTCTGCAGGCAAAGGCATGATCGCTTCGAAATCAAAGGAGACTTCATCCGTGTTTGCGAGGCTGGCATGTTCAAGGATGCCAGGGGCAATCGGCATGTCGCGGAACCCTTCGCTGAGTCCGACTTGCTGCGATTGTGCGGGAATGTAGTTTGCCGACGGCGGCATAGACACGCCCGGGATGCCACCCCAGACCTGCAAGGCCAGGCTGTTCTTCAAAACGGGCATGCCGTTTGCCGCATCGCGCACCTGGAACATCTCGATCGGTTGCAGGCTTCCCAGCGACAGAAGAGGCACGTCCTCATCCGCGTCTTCGACCTGAAGCCGGAACTCCAGGGTGCGGTTGAGCCCAGCCGTGGACTTGGACAAGCCGAAAATGTTCCAGCCGGTTGTCAGGTCACCGCTGGAAATCTGCCAGGTATCGACAATGCGCAGGTCCTCGAGAGTGACAAGCTGCGCGCGCAACTTGAGATCCTGGCGGCCCACCGGCTGTTCAAGATGAACCGAAACACCGCTCACACCTGAACTCGGCACAGGCAGGATCTGGCTGATCCCGTCGCGGGAAGCACTGGCCAATACATTGGCGTTGAGTGGATTTTCTGCCGGTTCATTGCTGAACACCAGATCGAGCGGTTGAAGTCCGTGCCTGTTCAGGAACGATTCAATCGCGGCGAACCGGTTCTGCAGATCATCGTTCAAGTTCCTGAGTGTTCTGAGTTCCCTGTTCGACAACACCAGGCGTCTGGCGGCCGATTTGACGTGTTCTGCCACCAGTGCAACGATCGAAGAAATCGCCTCGCTTTCGCGCCCGCGAGCCCAGCCGACGACGGAAGGAAGCTGCACGGCGTCTTGGCGATGCAACCATTTGTACAAGGTATCCGCTTCGGGTGACGCCCCCGGATCAGCCAGGATTGCCAAGGGCAAAACGGGCGCTTCGACGACCTGGAAGACCGATCCTTTTTCGTCGGAAAACAGAGCATGTCCGTCCGACACGCCTTCGAACCAGACTGTTTGCACTGCACCCAGCAGGGCCATTGGCAGCTCCTGCCTTGCAACTCCGACGACGATAAGCGTCAGGTCCTTGAGGAGGCGCTCCTCAATCGCCGGTTTGTCGACTGGATATGCCTCTTGCGTGGCCACGACTGTCATAAACGCCCCCAAAATTTGCACTGCTTTGGCATATTTTTTGGGAAATGCCGCCGCAAGATAACCAAGTACATAGCCAGAAACTCATGCTATTTTGTGACAACAATACGGCATATAAAAGTAAAATTTCAAGTTTTTTATGTATTTAACGTCTTTTATTAAATTAAACTAATAGTTTATTTGGAAAATAGTCAATTAGTATGCATAAATTACAATGAAATTCGAAATATTCTTTGCGCAATTACACGGAAGCAACCTTTTTGAATTGGGAAAATTCACTACTCTTACCCATTTTATGATCAATGTTGTTTTCATCCAGGAAATTTTGCATTGCAACAAAAATCTGCCGATAGGCACCGTTGAACCCATCGAAGCGGGTTTGATCCCAAAAGTCGCTCAACCGGAACACTTTGTCGGAAAAAACGTCGAAGCTGGGTATCTTGAACGTATCTGCAAACTCGCGGGTTCGGCTGTCATAGGTGAAATAGATTGACGGAATGCCGTTCGCCAGCGCCATAAGATTACCATGTAATCTGTAACCGAGCACCAGGTCGCATGCGCTTACTGCTGCGTCGTAATCAGCAACCACGTCCGAATAGAAAAGACGCGTGCGGTAGAGCCGCTCGACGTCTTCGTCCATGTACCATTGCGAGACCCATGAATTGTCCTTCAAGGACGAAATGGCCTCCTCTTTTTGGTCCGGTGTTCCGAGAACAAGCTTCTTTTCCTCGATCTCGCCCTGGGCAAACAGAGTGGTATCGAACCTGCCCGCGAACGACTTGATCAGGTTTCGATGAAAAGTGAGATATTGCCTGATGTCCTTGGCATAGGCTGGTGAAACCTCCCGCCGAATCGTGAGACCGATTTTTCTCACCTCATCAACTTTGGGAAGCGAAATCTTCAACTCGGGATCATTCTTGCGAAACGCCGTGGGGCAACCGATGATCCTGGCGTTGCGAATACCAAGATCGGAAAGAACCTGCGCCGTGTAAGCTCCTCTGACACCGACACTTTCTGTGGAATCTGAAATCAGCCTCAACACGTTTTTGGTGGATTCCGACAGTTCGATCCTGCCGTCAACCGGAGCTTGCGCACCGATGCCGAAAGCCAGGACCGGCAGTCCAAGACGTTTTAGAACCGCCTCGGCACACTCCCAGTCCATCTCGCTGTGAATGTAGTTTGAGCCGCGCAGCACGACGTAGTCGAATTCCTCACGAAGCCGGTCGACATCTTCTTCGCGGAATTCGCTGATCGTCAACGTCCGTATCTTGGTGAAATTCAGCAGCTTCAGCGTTGAATCGAAAACAAAGGCATCACCAATATTGTGGTAGTGATTTATGCTCCTTTGAACATCCTGATACCTGTACCAGCGGACACTGTCGTGATTGTAAACTTCACCTGACGGGATCATGACCAAAACGCGAGGCATCTCTGTTCCTTTTATTATTTTCACGCGCTTTGCCGCAGATCACCGGGGAGCGCAGGTCCCGCGGAAAACCGGCTTCCAATGGCTGAGCGATAGGACGCCAGGTGTTCCCGGGCACTGGACCGGTAGTCCTTCGGCTCCTTGATACCCGCCCGCAGCGTGTTCCAAAGATCTTTGCTTTCAAGAGTTTCCGACATACGGTCCGACAGGTCTTCCGGACTGCCTGCCAGAAAATGCAATCCGTCGACGCCGTTACGCACCTTTTCCGCCATCCCTCCGATGCCACTGCAGATCAGTGGCCGGCCGTGAAAAAAGGCTTCCTGGATGATGACCGGCGAATTCTCCCACCAGACAGAAGGCATCAGGACCCAATCAACCTGGCGCATGAGGGCCGGCATATCCTTGTTCTGGTATGGACCGGCAAACCGGACCCGATTGCCGGTCCTTTCGATGAGATCGGCAATTTTCTCCCGGAAAGCTTCGGGTTGCCGCTCGAGGTTGCCACCAAAAATCGTCAAGGAAGCATCGTCGCCCCAGACCTTCTCCGGAATACGCTGTACGGCATCAAGCAAGACATCGACACCCTTGTAGGGGGTCATCTGTCCGAAGAAGGCGAAGCGCGAGCGACGATCCTCATCATTTTTCAGGCGTCGCGGCTCTGCTTTTTCCCTGACGTTCAAACCGTTTTCGATAACCGAAATCTTGTCGCCGGGAAGCCCCCATTGCTGATATCTTTCGGCAAGAAACCTGCTCGGCGTTACAAAGCGGTCGGCCAGACCCAGCATCGATTGAACGAATTGCTTCCGACGCAGGAATGTCCCGGGTTCAATGTCCGGAAAACAGTTGTGGCACGCGATCGGCGAAGCCGTCCTGCACAGCGCATGCGTCGCGGTTTTCACCATCTGGCCATGGTTGTGACAAATCGGCAGAAACTCGTGAAGAGTGATGAAGATTGTACTGTCCGGCAACGCGTCGCGAACGACGTGAAGCGCTTCCAGCCCCAACCCGATAAAATGATGAAAATGGACAATGTCGGGTTTGAGAGATCCAACAAAGCGGCGCAGGTCAGACTGCAGGTCTGATGTGTTGCGATTGGAAATCAGGAACGGGTCATATTCGTCGGCATGAAAGAGCAGTTCGTCTTCTGCGTCCGCAACACCCATAAGGGCGGACCTGCCATGCCTTGGATATCCGTCTCCTACACGCGCGAGAAAAAAAGACTGGGAACCGGAAACCGACTTCAATCCCTGATGCAGATTGTAGGACGCAACTTCGGCACCGCCGAGCGAAAGTTCGGGATGCCCGTGCGAAATCACCAGCACACGCACGGTTTCGCTTTCCGGCTTGTCGTCCGATGTCGCCGCCGTCTCCATCACGATGTCTCCTTCAGCCCGGCAAACGACGTTGTCCAGGTGCGCTCAAACTGGCTTCGGTCGTGCTGGCCGACAATCTTGTTCCAGAGGCGTTCACTGCCACGTCCGTCTTCCGGGTGAACCATTTCCACTTGAGGCACCCAGTAGGACTTCAAGCCCCAACGCCTCAGCTTCAGCGTCGCGTCCATACCTTTTTCATCCGTACCGAGATAGCTGCGCGCAAAGCCACCGGATTCCGACAATGCCGACTTCGGCAACACACAGCAATCGAATGTCGATGCGACCACTTCGCAGCTTTCAGCACCAAGAAGGGTTCGCCGCGGATACCCGACATAATGCTGCTTCAGGACATGGCTGCCACCTTCCTTGTCGATCCAGGTTCCTGCCCAGCGGATCGTGTCGTCCTCATAGAGGATTGTCGGTGTAACCAGACAGCTGCCTTCTCGTTCCTGGTAAGCAGATACCAACGGCTCCAGCCAGCCGGGCACCAAGGGTACAACGCTGGAATTGAGGCAAACAACCATATCGGAAGGCGCCGTTTCCATCCCGGCCTGGAGGGCGTCGAGTTTGTCCTCAACGTTTCGGGCTGCAACAGTTCGCACCGCCATTCCATACAGCGTCGCGAGCCGTTTTATTTCCTGGAGCTGTTCACTCAGCACGGAGGAAGAAGCCGACAACACGATCGGAGTTCCGCGCAGGAACGGATCAAGTGCCAATATGGGAAGGAGTGTTCTGATCTTTTCGACCGCACCGTCCAGACCCACCACAATGGTTCTGGATGCCGTTTCGGGAACGGCACCAATATCCAGAAAATCGGCGACCGCGGGTTCGGGCGAAACGGCGGTGCCCAGAATGGGTAAAAACTGGCGTTCGATAATGTCTGTCTCGGAAGCAACCGCAGGATCAAGCCCGGCGACAAGTCGGCGCAGCGCAGACCGCAGCGTTGTCTGTCCGAGGGCAAGCGGCGCATAGGCAGACCGACCATCCTTCAGAACGATCTCCAGATACGGCTTCTCCTTCAGGCAGGTATCCAATTCCCCGACGCACACCAGGAATCCATGACGATTTTGCCCGCCGGCCCCGCGCAGGAACGGTGAAAGATCTTCGAAGGCCTTGGTAACATCCGGACGGTTCAAGGACGTCCAGGTCTCGTCGAGCCGCGCAAACGTGTTTCCGGCGCGAAGATGAACCGCATCCACATGGTCCTCGGGATTGAGCAGCCAGCCGCACAGAATGACCTCTCCCGTGTTTGTCGCGGCACAAAAATCAATGCCGACACGGACCGGCACATCCAGTTCGCTGACGGTCTCCCGACCATCAAACCGTTGAGCTGCTGTTTCGAGCCTGCTTCTTCCATCCCCGGCAACGCCGAGCCTGGGAAGAAGGGCGCGGATTTGCCCCGGAAGGGCACGCGCAGTTGAGATTGTGCGCTTGTCGTGGACGTCAACTTTGTTCCAGCCGGAACGTCCACGAAAAAACAGATTGCGTATCGATGATGTGGCCAGCGGCTCGCCCGGATCGAGAATGCCTGAAAAACCTGCCGCCTTGCCTCCCGTGTCCTTTCTCTCGAACAGGCAACAGCTGAAATCCGCCACATTGAGAGACCCGTCGAAAACGAAGACCCGATTGTTTCCGGCGGGCAATTCCTTCGACCAGCCCTGAACGTAGATATCGCCTTCGTCAAACTGGCCAATCATTTCGACAAACCCGTCCCGGCGGGCAACATGTCCAACGAGTTTGGCGGCCAGTTCCTGACTTTTCGTTTCGGTTTTTCCCGAAAAAAGAACATCGATCAGCTTGTCCACGACACTCGTTTCGGATTGAGGTGCGGCATCGGTGACAAGCTTCGCGAAAGTATCGAATTCGACCGGGCCGTATTTGATCGTGTAGGGATGGGCATGTCCCTTGGCACGAAATGTCACGCGTTCCAGTTTGGAAGGCGCCGCAGAGTGCAGGAACAGGATCGCAAGAAACGGCGCCGATTTCTGGGTGTTGCCGGACAACATCACCATTGTGGCCTGTGCCGTGTCGCTTGGGTCGTCATTCAACACGGCCGGAAGGTTCGGCGCGAAGTTTTCGCCTACCCCCGCAACGATTACCGTATCGTGATCCAACACGGTGCAAACAACGCTTCGGCCGTCAAGAGGAAGAACCGGTACAGGCTGACCGGAGGCCCCGGGAGCGATACCCCTTTGCTCCAGGTTCGTGCCGGTCAGTTTCTGTGCCCCTTCGAGTGTGACGACCTGTTCCATTGCTTTAGCCCCACAACCCGCCTGCAGCGGCAAACACCATGCCGCCGACGAAGCCGAGCAATATTGCGAGCAGAAGCAGATGCACCTTGAGACCGTTCCGGTTTCTGTCACCGAGCGCGATCAAGCGGTCGTCAAAGCTCTTGAGCGTCGTATCGAACCGCAGCAGAAACACCTCGAGTTCCTTGACGCGCTGCGCAAGATCGCCCTGACCGTTCTTGAGAATGGCCATTGCCTCGCCAAGCTCTCCTTCTTTCGAGGCAAGTGTATCGATCCTCTGCGTCGTCTTCTTCAGCAATTCGGTCGCGTCCCGCTGGCCGATTGCGCTCTTTCCCTGAATGGAGATCACCCGGTCCAGTTTCTTCATCACCAGTGACAGGGGCAGCGCGATTGCTGCCTCCGCCGCGCGTTCTTCCACGCTCGGACGCGGCAGAGTCGACTGCGTTCCGTCTCGTGGCGATTCGGCGACAATGGACAGCCCCTCCGGTGCAGACGCCGCGGCCTGGGGCAGTTCAAGATCAAAGGCGTAGGCCCCGTCGCCGATCCCGTTGCGTTGCAAGTCGATACGCTGGGCATCCGCGGTTTTGCTCATGAGACGTTCGCCGTCATGAAGCACATGGATCGTCATCCGGTCTTCTGGGTTCGCCGCATCCCAGGCCCAGCCGAGCAGGCGCCCCTGTTCATACGCATCCACCCGCCCCTGGATCTTCGGAGCGTTGTTCTGGTCTGCTTCTGCGTGCGCAGTTTTGTCTTCCAACTTTGCTGCGGTCATGATCGTCTCGCTAGGCTGCCGGGTCACTCACTCTCCGGTGCTGGTCAATGAACAACTCAAGATACTGTTTCGCCACCGTCGCCACGTCGGGCGGCCGTTGTGTGTTTTCTGCAAGTTTGCGGTAGAGGCCCGGATCGTCTGCGGCGGCTTTCATCACGGCGGCCAGGCTGATCGGGTCATTTCGACGGATATGCAGGCCATCTGTGCCGTCCCGGACGGCCTCCGCCATGCCGCCGACCCCGGTGACGATCACCGGTCGTTCATGCTGTTGTGCCTCGGCAATGACAAGCGGAGCGTTCTCCCACCAGACCGATGGCACAACCACCCAGTCAACGGGACCAATAAGGTCAGGAACATCATGGGGTTTGTATGGACCAAGCCTCACGACATGAGGTGTGGTTGCCTTGAAGAGGGCCTCGATCCTTTCGATAAACTCGGTGCTCTGAAACGGGGCCCCGCCGTGCACGCGCAACTCGAATTCGACTTCGCGCTCGATCAGGACCTGCGCAGCCTGCAGCAGAACCTCAATGCCCTTCCAGGGCGTCAGATTTCCGAAAAAGCCGAACACTCGCTTGGGAACGTCGCTCGACGCACGGCCCGGCACAGATTCCACTTCCGGCCTGCCGTTGCGAATGATACCGATCTTGTCCGCAGGCAGACCCCAGCGGATATAGACATCCCGCAGGAACGCACTGGGAGCGACAAACTGGTCCACCGCACCCAGATGGATCTTGATGAACCGCTCGCGCAATCGCATGTCGTTGGGCTTTGCAGCCCCCAGGCACTTGCACAAGCCACCCGGTCCCAAAGCTGCGCAGGGTTCATCAGGGCTCTGCATCAGGACGCCGTCATTGGCACAGATCGCATAGTAGTCGTGAAGCGTCATGACGATGCGAACGTCCGGCAGGACACGCCGGATCAGAACCGGCAACTCAACGCCGAAAAGAATCAGATGGTGAATGTGGATGACGTCAGGCCGGTAGCTTTCCAGAAGCGCTGTCATGTCAGGAACAAAGGCACGCAGATCCACCTGGCTCATGTTGAACCGGTCGAAGTGCCCCGCCCACATCAGGAGTTCGTCACCGCTGTCGCTGATCGCCTGAAAACTGGTTCCGGGATGCGGCTCCCGATGCAATTGATTGGTTGCACCTACAAAAAGGGCCTGGTGCCCCGCTTCCCTGTAGGCCTTCGATAATTCGAGTGCGACGGTCTCGGTTCCACCGGGATGCAGATCGGGATGATTGTGGGCAAAGACCAGAATTCTCATCAACTCTGGCCCCGCGATGTTTTCACTGCGACGAACATGTCCTGGTAGTGCTGGCTTCCGGTCTGTCCGCGCCAGTGACCGAGTTGCTTCAACGCGATTTCAAAACCGGCCGCGTTCAAGGCCCTGTCCAGGAAACCGTCATCAAAAGCCACTGCTGCCAGCGGGGCTTGCGCGTTGCCGTACCAGGCGGGACCCGCGCCTGCGCGCTGGAACCGGATTCTGGGAGTGAGTTTTTCTGGGCCGGGCTGCGTGTCGGTATTCATGATGAATGCCGACAGGAACAGCCGCCCGCCCTTGTCCAGAAGCCGGGACACTTCGTGAAAATAGGGCTCGATTTCGGTTGCCGGCAAATGGGTCACGACGGAGGTCATGATCGCGTAGTCAAAGGACCCGTTGGCGAACGGCAACTTGATTTCCGTGCCCTTTATGTAGCCGTCCGGATTGTAGAGATCGTTTGCAATATCGAGGTGCATGAACCGGAAGTTCGAATAGATGGACCCGATCTGCCGTGTGCACCATTGAATGCCGGGAGATGCGGGATCGATACCGGTGTAATGCCCTCTGTCAGGATCGAGATACTGGGTCAGGGGCACAGCCATGCGCCCGATCCCGCAGCCGATATCCAGTACCCGTTCGTGCTCGTTCAATCCGCCGAGTTCGACAAAATATCCAAGAAATTCGGTACCGATTGCCAGATAGTCCCCGTCGCCGACGAAGTTTTCCTCGCTCGGCGGCACCGGCAGATACCGGTTGCGCTGAATGGTCTTTTGAAGGACCGCCAACCGGTCGCCTGCGATGGCGGCAGGTTTTAGTCTCACGGTGTCTTCGATCATAACGGGAGAGTTCATCAGATTGCCATCCCGTCCCGAGCACCAACCGAGGACATCACATCCATTATTTCCTGTTCCCACCTGAATTGCTGAAGCCAGCGATTGTATTGAGAAGCAACACCGCGCGTGTAATCCCCATTTTTGCTTATGGAAACCCGCTCAAAATGATAAAGCTCGACATCACCAAGGTAATAAATCTTTTTATTACTGCTTCTCAATTTCAAACAAAGATCACTGTCTTCGTAGTCACCAATGATGAAGTCGGTCGTATATCCGCCCGCCTCCTCGAAATCGGAGCGGGACAGAACGAGACAGGCGCCCGTTACACCAGGGACCTCGCGCGAAGTGCTGGCTTGCGGGAAGTGACGCGGAAACCCCTTGAAATAGTGATGATTGAACCAGCGGCCTTTTTCGTCCTGGATGAATTTGAGACCGGCATGCTGTATGGCATTGTCGGCATAGAGCAGTTTGGCCCCCGCCGCGCCGACCTGTTCATCCATCATCAGACAGGCACACAACTGCTCCAGCCAGCCGCTGTCGAGCGGCACCACGTCGGAGTTGACCATGGCCAGGTATCGGCCGTTGGCGTTTGAAGCGCCGACGTTGCAGGCAAGCGCGTATCCGCCGTTCTGTTCCATCACGATCAGTCGGATCGGCAAACCATAAAGAAGATGAAACCCGATGAGCAGGTCTTCGACATGCGTCGCCTGCTCCGGGGAATCGAGCACAAAGATGATTTCTGCATTTTCAGCAAGCCATCTGTCCGCTGCGAATGCGGCGAGTTGCGGCTTCATGAATTCGTAGATCTTGTAAAGCGGGATCACGATGGAAACGACAGGATTTTGAGTCTGGTTTCCGATCGGAATTTCGGTTGGACCGCCGACCTGCTTGCGAAAGTTATCCTGCAGGTCTGCAAGAGGTTGTGCCAGGCATCCTGAGATCAGCACGTCTGTCGCATGCCGGGGCGGAATAATGGAAAGAGCGTTTGCGCGGCTTTCTGCGGCATCACTCGGTTGCGGCGGAGGTATGAGCGAGGTCCGTTCACCAGACGCGAGTCGAAGCTCGAGACGTGGCTGGATGTGGTGCCTCAGCGCGCCTCCGGTCTGCGCGAATGCAACAAACTTCTTGATCGGGTATCCACCCTGCGTTTCCGGCAGAACACCGTCAAACGCGTGCAGCTTGAGGGGAACCGGTTCCGTTTCGGCCGTTAGAACATCCAGGCCCTCGATCGATTTGCCTGGATCACGCATCCAGCCCCCGACCAGAACTCCGCTGTCAACGGATATCGCCGTTTCGACAGCACAAAAGGCCGCGGTTTCGCCAAGCGCGCCATACCGCCGCGCCGGCATGGGTTCGGCAAGTTGCAGATCACGTACGGCTGCCCTCGCAGTCGGCGTTCTTCCACCCAGTCTGGTAATGAGATAATCGCGCACTTCGGGAAGTTTGCGCGCATTTGAAGCCCACCATGTTCCGAGCGAGCGCGCCGCTCCCTCCACTTCCAGCCGCCGGATCGCAAGTCCCCATGGACCGGACAACACCAGATGGCTTCTGGCAGGTGGCTGCGCCAAATCAACGGTTCCCAGGAACAGCCGGTTCCGGCCGTTATTGTACGGCTCATTGAATATGTCTGTATCAAGCCGCTTGACACCGGCGTCACCAATCAGGATGGCCGACGAGATTTCGGCGCATTCACTGTTGAGAAATGTTTCCAGAAGGTACGTCCCGCTCACTGAAGCAACACAATCGGCAACACTCGGCGCATCATTGACCGATTGAAGCAGTTTGGTGGCAAAGCCGACGAAACTGCGTGATCTCGCCAACTTGAACATGCCTGCCCAGGTGTTCAGGATCGTTGTGACAAGCGACGCGCAGGCATTCTGTGTCAGGCCGTTCGTCAGGGCGAACGGGTCTACAGCACTTACGGACTGATTGAAGTCCGCCGTGAGTTCCGCTCCGGATCCGATGGTTCCTGCCGTCAGTTTCAAACTCAGCGTGGATTTGTCTTTCGGGGCAAGCACCCAGATTATTCTCGACCGTCCATCCAGCAAGGGGAGGCGAACACTCGCCATTGCGGAAAACTGGGCACTCCCCAGATCTTCCAGCCGTGGCGCTGCATTGACTGCATGTGGAGGATCCCAGGCAACAAGATAAACATCGGGCGTCAGCTGCAGAAACTGCGGCGCATCAAAGGGTGATTCCGCATATGTGCCGAGAGTTTCGAGCATGTTTAAACTTCATTACGCGAGAACAAATGCCGGGCACACAGAGGCGCCCGGGCAGAAAGGCACTGCCCCGAACACCCGGCAAGCCGGGCGCCCGGGGACAGTATGTTATGTCACGACAATGAAGCCTTCCGGATTGTCCTTAAGGTCATCTGTATCGATATTGTTGAGCGTGACGGTATCGCCGTTGCCCAGATCGATGACCGTATTGTTGCCGACCTGAGTTGCGCGATCCGCAACGTCGGTAGCCGAACCAATTCCGGTGCTGTTGATGTTTGCGGAGATCTGAACCAGATCACCCACCTGGAAGTCCATGATAATGTCGTTGCCGCCACCACCACTGAAAACGAAAACATCGTGGTTTCCGCCACCGAACATCACATCGTTGCCGGCACCGCCGTCAATGATGTCGGTTCCTTCACCGCCGAGGATGATGTCACCACCATCTCCGCCTTCGATATAGTCGGACCCCGAACCGCCAAAGATGATATCGCTGTGATCTCCGCCAAGAATAACGTCGTCGCCACCCTGCCCGAAAATCTTGTCAGCTCCGTCACCGCCAACGATGAGGTCGCCGCCCTTGCCGCCGAATAAAAAGTCATCGCCTTCGTTGCCGACGATGACATCCGACGCGCCCAGACCGAAAATGAAATCCTGGGCATTAGTGCCCGTTAGGAAATCCTCGAAAGCACTGCCTTCTATTGTGGCCATAGCTTACTCCTGAAGTTAACGTCACTCAAACAACGCCCCGGAAACCGTGGCACCCCGCGCCGCACAAACCCCGTTTTCTTGCGATGCAAAAGTTACAATACACATTTATCTTTCAATTCAAAGTGATGAATAGTGAAAAAAGTAAGGCAATATTTTGTTTATTGAGTATTTTATATAATATTACTCGAATGATGTTTTTAAATTACCAGACTATTGTTCATTTTTTACATACAAATTCGAATTAATATCAGCTAAACCCGATCTGCAACCAAATATTGAAAATCTAAATTTTATCAATTAATTCTGATTGTTATCATAAAATTGATGAAGTCTCACCAAATCCGGAACGCTCGCTATGATAGAATGTCCGGGTGTAATTCTTGAGTAGAAATATTCGTTTGCCGATTTTTATACCGCAGTGCACAAATAGCATGCAGCGCGCTGCATGCTATTTGAAAATTGACGGATATGCCGAATATGCGACCGCGTAGGGTCAGTCTTCCCGGAAGGCGCGATTGAAACTGTCCGTAAGTGGCTCAAGCAGATATTCCATCGCTTTTCTCGCCCTGCGAACAATCAGGACCTCCGCAGGCATGCCCGGATAAAGTGCGACCACAGGGTTGTTTGCCAACTCCTGCGGACTGACTTCCGCCCTGACGACATAAAATGCGGCCTGCGTCTGTTGGTCGATGCTCTGGTCAGCGGCGACGTAGGTCACTTCTCCATCGAGAGCACGAACATTTCGCCTGTCATAGGCGGTCAGCCTGATGCGCGCCTCGGATCCGACCCGAACGTGATCGATATCCTTGAGGTTCATCCGAACTTCAACAAGCATCTTTTCGTCCTGAGGGACAATATCCATGATCGCCTTGCCCGGCTCGACCACACCACCGGGTGTCCGTTTCTCGATATCGTAGACAATCCCCCCCTGCGGTGCGTAGACAACGAGCCGGTCGAGTACGTCCTTGGCAGAAATGATTTGTTCGTTTGTGATGTTCAGCTCCAGCTGCGCCTCGAGTATCTCGCTTGCAATTTCGCTTTGAAGTTCCTGTTCGGCCTGCAGCAAGGCAACTTCCGCCCCCTGCTTCGCCTTTTCCGACTTGGCCTTTTCCGCCGCCAGTTCGCCGCCATTGCCGATCAGTTCACTCAACTCCAGTTGAACCTCACTCAGCATCGCCTTTGATGTGAAGCCCTTTTTCGCAAGACCACTCAGGGCGTCCACGCGCTCTGCCATCAAGGCCTGACGGTGCGTGTTCGATTTGATCTGCGCTTCGGCGGCTTCAATCAGTGCTGCGAATTGCTCGATTTCCTTTTGCTGGAATGCCACCTTGCCTTCGTAGACCTTCCGGCGTTTTTCGAAAAAGCGTTCCTCGGCGATCATCACATCCGACACGGTTTGTGCATCGTTGTTCAAAGCTCGGCCGGCATTTCGATCGCGTCCTTGAGGTCGCGTTCAGCGCGCAGTCGCGCCAGCGTTGCCAGCAGGCTGATCCTCTTGCCGCGCAACTGCGCAAGATCCGCTCGCGCCCGCGTATCATCAAGTTCGACGAGAGCTTGCCCCGATTTCACGAAGTCGCCTTCCTGCACGAGCAACCTTCGCAGAATCCCGCCTTCCAGATGCGTTATCGTCTTTCGCTTGCTGTCGACAACCACCTTTCCGGTCGCCACGGCAGCACTGTCAAGATCTGCGGTCAATCCCCATAGCAAAAATCCGCCAAATCCAATCCCGACCGCAAGGAAGGCCGCAATGAGCGGTCCACGCAGGCTCGAGGTCTTGTTGTGCTCGGGGGGGTCCGGTTGCTGCCAGAATGGCTTGACCGCAAGGTCCGGCAGCTGGTTTGCCGGAACTTTGGTTCCGCTTTCCGCGCGCGATGTCATGCCACTTCTCCACTTGCAGACAGGGCACGATCTGCGCTCGGCGCAGGCAATCGCCTGGTAATATTGCTCACGACCTCGGTTCTTTCGCCGAACTGGCCGATCCGCCCGTCTTCCAGGACCAGGATCTTGTCAGTTGCCTCCATGATCGCCGGACGGTGTGCGATCACGATCACGATTGCTCCGTCTTTCTTGGCGCTGGAGATTGCCCTGAGCAGGGCAACCTCGCCTTCCGTATCGAGATTCGCGTTGGGTTCATCCAGAACAAGCAACCTCGGACGCCCGAACAGGGCCCGTGCGAGCGCGACACGCTGCTTCTGCCCTCCCGAAAGGGTGTACTTGTTGTCACCGACCGGGGTGTCATAGCCCAGCGGCATACGGCCAATCATCTCGTGAACGCCAGCCGAGCGGGCGGCGTCGATCACCATTTGCGGATCTGTATCATACATGCGCGAGATGTTTTCGCGGACGGTTCCATCGAGAAGCGAAACCGATTGCGGCAGATATCCGACCATGGCCCCGAAGGAAGCCCGCTCCCAAAGATAGACATTATGCCCATCGAGGAACACGCCGCCCGTTGTCGGTTGCAGAGCTCCGACCAGCAGCCGGGCAAGGGTGGATTTTCCTGCCGCCGAGGGTCCGACGATGCCTAGCACGTCACCTGGATCAAGGGTGAACGAAATGCCCTTGATGACCGGAAGCGGCGTGTTCGGCGCGACGAACACGAGCCGGTCGACCTTGAGCGGGCCTTCGCTCGGCGGCGTTGGAATGGACTGCCGGATGGAGGAATGGTTCTCCAGAACCTCGCGCACCCGTCCCCAGGCCGTGAAGGCAAAGACCCACTGCCGCCAGTTTTCAGTCATGTTGTCGAACGGCAGCAGCAATCGTCCGGTGATGATGCTCGCGGCAATCATTGTTCCGGCCGTCACCTCCCCCTGGATAACTAGGTCGGCGCCAAGAGCAAGCACGGCAATTTGCATGCCGAATCGCAAACTGCGCGTAAGCGCGTGGATTGCCTTTCCCCGTCGGCTTCCATGTGCCATCAGCTCGCTGGCATTCACCTGATTTTTCCGCCAACGCCGCGCAAGCGCCGGCATCAGCCCCATCGCCTCGATTGTCTCCGCATGGCGCAGGGTGGAGGCCATGGTCGCAACATTTTCGACATTTGCGGTATTGGCCTCTTTCAGAAGCGAGCGCGTCGCCATGTCGGAGATGATGTTGAGGCCAATGAGAACAAATGCCGAAATGACCGCCAGGAGACCATAAAGCGGGTGAAGTATAAAAAGCACCGCAAGGAAGATCGGCACCCAGAGGGCTTCCAGAGGAGCACTGATCGCGTTGCTGGTAATGAATGAGCGCAGGTCATTCAGGTCACGGAGCACTTCCGAAGCCAGACTCCCCCCTTTTTCCAGAGATGACTTCACGCCGGCTTCGATCGCGCCGTGATTGAGTCTGCGCACGAATTCCGTGCCCATGACCTGAAAAATCTGGCTGCGAATGAACTCCAGAATACCGTAAAGAGCGAGCGAACCGGCCGCGATAACGACCAGCATTCCCAACGTGTCCAGGCTCTGACTGTTCAGAACACGGTCGTGAACCTGGAGCATAAACAGCGGTGCGGTCAGCTGCAAAAGCGTGATGAACCCGCTCAAGATGGCTGCCGCGATCAGACCAGTTGCAAAGGTCTTGCGAGCTTCCCGAACCAGCCGGGACGGGTCTTTTGCGGCCGCTTCCACCTGCTCAGCCATGCATCATTCTCCAACTATTCAACTCAAAGACGAATTCGCAGGTGCGAAAAAAATTAGTAATTGCCTAGAAAACGACACATCTTTTCCCTATTAATGGCGAAGGTTTGTAGACTAAATTGAATGAAGTTTGGGATTTAATTGTGGCATGCGATTGATTCCCATGCAAAAGATAAAATTATAAATAAAAAACGAAAGCCTCGCGAAGACAAGGAGCAACTTGGTAATGAATTTATTTCGAATTTAGTTCGAAATTTGGTGGGAGTTAGGGGCATATGCACAAAATCTTCACTGATGCACCACAACAAATAAATGGTCGAATCGACATCCCTAAACCAAAGGTGGAAAACAATACGTATGATGTAGCGGAAACCGGCACACGTGCCGAGTTAAACCCCTACGCTCACGCAAACCATTTCGAACTCGTGCGTGTGATAGAAAGAATGTACCGGCGATATCTCGACCGGTTGCGGGTTGATCTGATCAGGATCGGTGCCGATGACATCTCGCCGTCGCACGCCATGCTTCTGTTTACGATCGGGGACGACGATCTGTCTGTGCGCGATCTGATGGATCGTGGTCATTATCTTGGATCCAATGCTTCCTACAGCCTGAAACAGCTCGTTCAGTCCGGATATGTCGACCGGACGGCATCGGCAAGAGACAGACGCTCAGCCCGGATCAGGCTGACCGAGAAAGGCAAGCTCCTTTGCAAGGCGATCAAGGCTGCTGACGAAGTCAATCAGGCCCAGATTGTCCGCAATGAACGCGACCGGATGGCCCTGGAAGAAACCTTTGCGCTGCTGCGAAAGCTTGAAGTGATCTGGGCAACGGATCTCCAGCAGGGGAACGGCCGTCTCATGGGGAACGGTTTCTGACCAGAGTCACTGTCCATGCATATTGTTTTCGTGCACCGGCGCGGTCCCGGGCAATTCGTTCATATTGCCCGCCGCCTCATTCTGGATGGTTGGACTGTTACCCTGGTGTGCGAAAGCGTTGACAGGCCCGTCCCGGGACTTCGGGTGCTTCGCTACGCAAATGGCGCAGCAGCCGACTCCGGGCGAGCCGTACAAGGTGACGTGGCCGTTCCCTATGTGGAAGCCGGTCGACGGGTCGCCGATATCCTCCAGCGGCTCGCCCGGCACGGCCGCCCCCCCGATCTCGTCATGGGTCATATCGCCTGGGGCGGCATGATGTTTGTCAAGGATGCGCTTCCCGACACGGCAATGGTCGGATTTTGCGAATACTATTTCCAGCCGAAAGGCGGCGACGTCGGGTTTGCCTCTTCCGAGGAGATGGACATTGCAAGGCGGCAGACACTGCGCCTGCGCAATGCCGTACAACTTTCCACACTCGATCAGATGGATTGCGGCGTCAGCCCGACTCAATGGCAAAGAAGCCGCTACCCCACCGCCTATCAACGGAAAATCGTCGCGCAACACGAAGGCATCGACCTGTCGCGGGCGCGTCCAGATCCGCTGGCCACATTCCGTCTGCCGGACGGGACACTCCTCAGCTCAGGCGATCCGGTTGTCACATTCGCCGCGCGCGATCTTGAACCATACAGGGGTTTTCCGCAGTTCATGCGAGCAGCGGCCATCGTCGGCAAACGAAATCCCCAAGCAAGGTTCGTGGTTGCCGGTGGTGATGGCGTAAGCTACGGCAGCGGACCGGAAGGCAATTCCAACTGGCGCAAGCTCCTTCTGGAGGAAACCGGACTTCCTCCGGACCGGATCCACTTTCTTGGACAGATACCGCATCGGGATCTGCTGCGCCTGTTTCAGGTTTCAGCAGCTCATGTCTACTTGACATACCCGTTCGTGTTGTCCTGGTCGTTTCTCGAAGCCATGGCCTGCGGGGCACCCATTATCGCTTCGGACACCCCTCCCGTTCGAGAAATCGTCACTGACGGTGTCAACGGCCGGCTCGTGGATTTCTGGAAGATCGAAGAGTTTGCAGAAAGAATTGAAGAGGCACTCTGGAAACCTGACTTGTTCCACGCCATGCGCACGGAAGCCAGAAAAACCATAGCGTCCCGATATGAACTCAATGAATGCTGTGTGAAAACACAGCGCCTGCTGTCACGGGTGCTTGGATCGCGCGGGCAGTCGCATCACTCCCGATCGCGGGACAAGGAGATCCCGGGTCCCGACAGGAAGGAAGTCTCATAGTTAAAGGTTCGATCGTTCACATTGCGGATTGAAGGTCGACATTCATGTTCTTTGCGGCAACGTGCTTGCGCAGGTGTACCTTGAATGCCCGCATGAGCTCGCTCTCATTGCGCCCCGAGAAAGTTATCATGCAGATCACCTGCACCGAATTCGGCAAATCGACCGGTGCGATTGCCATGCCATCACTGTTGTCGGAACAGATGGCATAGCGAGGCAGAACGGTCAGCAGATCGGTGTTGCGAAGAACCTCGATGATCGCATCCGCCGATCCGCTCTGAAACGCCAGATGCAGATGCCTCAATCCCAGGAGTTTCAGCGCCGTCTCCATGTCGTAGCGCAAGACGCTGCTGTCGGAATGGCCAATCCACGTAACGGCAGACAAGTCCTTTGCAGTGAGTTGTCGCTTGCCAAACAGCGGATGTCCGGCGCGGCCGACAATCACATTGGTGTCTTCGAACAACGGCTCCAGAATAAAATCCGCGTTGCTGTGATCCACATACTTCGATGGTGCGACAATCACATCGATCACATTCTGAAGCAGCCGTTCCTGCAGACCCGAATAATAATCAGGCACAAGTTCGATATGCGCTGACGACTGCTCAGACACGAATTTCGCCACGGCTTCCGAAACCAGTCTCCGGCAGAGAAAAGGTGGTACGCCCACCTTCAGGAACCCACCTCGCCCCTGCGCTGCGAGCTGCACGCATTCCATCGCTCTGCGCTGCGCGGATTTTACGGCCTTGCCCTGGCTGGCGAGTTCAAGACAAAGACGCGTTGCTTTGAGTGGCTTGCTGTCCCTGTCAAACAGCGTCATGCCCGAGCGCGCTTCGAGCGACTTTATCATGCGGCTCAAGGCCGGCTGGGACGTCCCGATTTTGTCCGCTGCTTCCTGCAGTGTTTCCGAGTCGACGATGACGGCAAGCTGTTCAAGATGTCGTGGGTCAATAAACATATCAGTTTCACATAATACTGTACCAAAATAACATTAGACGGATATGTTTTTTTCGTCAAACATCAGAGCAAGGGTAGAAAATCGATAAAAAATCGCCCGATTTCGAGGGAGGAAACCCATGAAACTGCATGTTGCCGCGATCACGCTAGCGATCGCCATGACCGTGTCCAGCCTGCCCGGATCCGCAATAGCCAAGACTCGTCTGATCGTGAACTGCTTCTGGCCGCCTCAGCATTTCGTCTGCACCAAGGTTCTGCCGGGATGGATCGAAGAAGTCGAGCGGGTGACAGAGGGGCGTGTAACCGCGAATATTCCCCCGAAATCCGTGTCACCACCGCCGGAGCAACTCGCTTCTGTTGAAAAAGGCCTCGTCGATGCGGCTGTACAATTCAATGGCCTGATCGGTAACCGCGTCACCGGTGCCTTGACAGCGATGCAGCCATTTTCCGGCACACGCAACAGTATTGCCATGACCGAAGCGGCCTGGGAAACCAACAAGAAATTCTATCCGGATGAATTCGACACCGTCGAGCTTCTCGCCCAGTGGGTGATCACTCCAGGTGACATATACTCCGGCACGGACACACCGATCATCACTCTTGAGGACTTTCAATCACGCAAGATGTGGGCGTTGCCCGGACCCCTGGCGAACATCGCGAAGGATCTCGGCGCAGGTGTAGTCGCAACGCCTGCTGTCCGCTCCAACGAGGTCATCGCCAATGGCGTCGTGGACAGCCACATGGGCCTCAACGGAGACGGTCTGAAAGCCTTCCAGGTCCTGCCTTACACAAAATCTGTAACGCGTGTTTCACGTCCGGTCTACACGACAACCTTTTCGTTTTTCGTCAACGCGGACAAATGGGCTGAAATCTCGCCAGAAGATCAGGAGGCCATTCGCGCATTATCACAGGAAAGCGTGGGAAAGGTCGCTGCAGGCCTCTGGGACAGTGTGTCGGAGGAAGTTCAGGCCACGTTTGATGATCAGGGCATTTTGGAGCACAGGATCGACCCGGCTCTGGAAGCAGCGCTTGTCAAAGCCGCAGAGCCCATAACCGAAGCCTGGCTTGCAAAGGCGTCGGAAGCCGGCATCGACGGCCCCGCGGCGCTTGCCCACTACCGGAAACGGGCCGCGGAACTTTCCGAATGAGCGGCGTGCCCGTAAACAAGGCAATTGTCAGGTCCTCTCTTTCGACAGCGGTCACGATCCTCGAGAATGTTTCGGGTATCGTGATCCTGATCATGATGTTGCTGACCTTTGTCGACGTGATCGGACGCTACCTCTTTCACAGCCCGATTTTCGGAGGAACAGAAATCATTTCCGCCTTGCTCGCACTTGCAATCTTTTCCGGATTGGGCGTCATCAATGCGCGCGACGACCACATAACCGTGGAACTGTTCGAAGCCCCCATCAAGCGTGTGATGACACCGCTGGTCTACGAAATCACGATCCAGCTCTTTTCGGTCTTCTGCATGGGACTGATTGCGTTGGTGCTCTTTGAACATGCCTGGGAGTCATACACCCTCAACAAACTGACGGTCGTGCTTGAAATGCCGCTCTACTATGTCACCGCGTCCATCGCCGTGTTTGCGGTGATCAGCGTCGTATCGCAAATCGCAGGTGTGGCGTTCAAGATTCTCAACGTCAGGACTCCGGCGGCAGGTCAGCCCAGATGATCACCGCCCTCCTTGGCTTTGCCGTGCTGCTGGCACTATGCTTTTACGGCTTCCGTGTCGGTTTCGCGACTTTGCTGGTAGGTTTCGTCGGCTTTGCGCTGGAGCGAGGCTGGTCGGCGTCGCTCACAATGGTCGCGCAGCAGGTCACAGAGGACGCACAGAACTACAATCTCTCGGTAATTCCGCTATTCATCCTGATGGGTGTATTCATCTACCGTTCGGACATCAGCCGCGATCTCTATGATGCGGCCTATGCGGCGCTTGGAAAGTTCAGGGGTGGGCTTGCGCTTGCGACAGTGCTTGCCTGTGGCGGCTTTTCAGCCGTTTGCGGATCAACTTTGGCAACCGCTGCGACCATGTCGAAGGTCGCGATGCCACAGATGAAAGCCTATAATTATTCAGACCGTCTTGCCGCCGGAACCATCGCGGCGGGCGGAACCCTGGGCATCATGATCCCGCCCTCCGTTCCGCTTGTGATCTACGGCATCGTCGCCGAACAGGATATCGGGCTGCTGTTCATTGCAGGGATCCTTCCCGGAATGCTGCTCGTTCTGCTGTTCCTGCTCGCAGTTGTCGTCATGGTGCGTATCGACCCGGCTTCTGCTCCGGCCGCGGCCGACCTCGACCAGGAACGCAAGCGCAACGCGATCCGTGGAACGTTGCCTGTTCTGATCCTGTTTACAGTCGTTCTGGGAGGCATTTACGGTGGCGTTTTTACGGCAACCGAGGCCTCGGGCATCGGTGCTTTCGGAGCTGCAGTCATAGCCGTGATCCGTGGTCATCTTCGTTCGATTGACGCCTTGCGCGTCTGTTTGGTCGAAGCAGCGACAACAACTGCAAAGATATTCATCGTCCTGTTCGGCGCCGTGGTTTTTACCCAGTTCATCAACATGTCGGGAATGCCATATGATCTCCTCGACTTTGTCGACGACGCCCAGTTCTCGCCTACAGAACTGGTCGCCTTCATCTGCTTGATCGCCCTGTTGATGGGCATGGTCTTCGAAACTATCGGCATCGTCGTTCTTCTGGTGCCTGTCTTCCTGCCTGCTCTTTACGCGACCGGTGTCGACATGATCTGGTTCGGGATCATCGTAGTGCTCGTCACCGAGATCGGGCTGATCACACCGCCAATCGGCATGAACGTCTTCGTGGTGAAATCGGTATTGCCGCGTGTCAAACTCACCGACATTTTCCGGGGTGTCACTACCTATATCGTTGCACTTGGCATTGGCCTGATCACGGTCTTTGCCATCCCGCAGATCGCAACGTTCCTTCCGTCAATCGCAAGGTAAGCCATGCCCAAGATCAAGAATATCCTGTTCATCATGGCGGACCAGCTACGATGGGATTACCTGTCCTGCTATGGTCACCCGCATCTGAAGACACCCAATATCGATCGTCTGGCCGAGCGGGGTGTCCGATTTGATCGTGCTTATGTCCAGTCGCCCGTTTGCGGACCTTCGCGCGCCTCGTTCTATACCGGCCGCACGGTCTTCAGCCACGGCGCAACCTGGAATTTGGTCCCGCTGCCGATCGGTGAACTCACGCTCGGAGATTATTTGCGACCGAGTGGCGTGACCACCGCCGTTGTTGGCAAAACCCATATGATTCCGGATCGTGAGGGTATGGCGCGGCTTGGGCTCAACGGATCGACCGACATAGGTTGCCTCGTCAGTCAACCTGGTTTTGACCCTTATGAACGCGATGACGGTTTGCATCCCGATCCGCTTCTGCGCAAAAAAGGCGGAAAACTCCGATACAATGACTGGCTCCGTTCTCTCGGCTATGAAGGGGAAAATCCCTGGAACGACTATGCAAACGCGGGCGAAGGACCTAACGGGGAAGTACTGTCCGGCTGGTACTTGAAAAACTCTAACCTGCCCGCCCGGGTCAGGGAGGAGCACTCGGAAACCGCCTATATGACGATGCGGGCGCGTGAATTCATCGCCGAAATGGGCGACGCGCCCTGGCTCTGCCACCTAAGCTACATCAAACCGCACTGGCCTTACATCGCCCCGGCGCCCTATCATGACATGTATGGGCCCGGATCTTTCCTGTCTGCGCATCGGTCCCAGGCCGAAAGGCGCGATCCCAATCCCGTATTTGAAGCATTCATGCAAATGGAAGTCAGCCGGACATTTTCGGAACAAGGTGTTCGCGACACGGTATTGCCGGCCTATATGGGATTGATCAAACAGATTGACGATCACCTGGGCCGACTGTTCGGCTGGCTGGAGGAAACCGGGCGGTCGGACGACACAATGATCGTGTTCACGTCCGATCACGGCGATTATCTGGGCGATCACTGGCTGGGTGAAAAGGAACTCTTTCACGAAGAATCCGTGCGCGTGCCGCTGATTGTCTACGATCCACGCAAAGAAGCGGACGCAACACGCGGCACGGTTTCGGATGCCTTTGTCGAGGCAATCGACCTTGTTCCTACCTTCGTGGAGGCAACAGGTACCCGCGCAGCGTCCCACAGGCTCGAAGGACGTTCGCTGATACCACTCTTGCGCGGTGAAACGCCGGAAGGCTGGCGCGACAGTGTATTTTCCGAAATTGACTACGCATTTTACGCGGCTCGCGAAACCCTGAAACTCGGCCCATCCGATGCCCGGGGCTACATGATCCGGACGGACAGCTGGAAATACATCCATTTCAAGGGCTTTCCACCCCAGCTCTTCAATCTGGGCGATGATCCCGACGAGTTCATCGACCTCGGGCGCTCATCCGGTCATGAACAGATCCGCCAGGAAATGCACAACAGACTTCTGGAAAGACTGCTTGCCAGAAAGAACCGGACCACCATGACCGACGGCGAGGTCACGGAGATCCGGGAAAGGGAAAATGAGAGCGGGATCATTATTGGCAGATGGCAGGAGCCGGCAGCCGCTGAATGAAGTATGCGCAAACTTCCGGCCCGCGTCACCTGTCGGTGAATAGTCCTGTCACATCGTCCTCCTTGCCACCCGATCAGTTCCAGCTTGCATTCGGGTCGACTTTGAAAAGATGTTCCATGAAGACACGCGTCACTTCGGAGAGCTTCGCTGCGCGCGCGTGGTCGCGCTGGAATTCGGCGGGAACGACATTCCAGGTAATCGGCTCGACGCCAGCCTCGATCATGCGTCGCATTCCATTGTCATGACTCATCTTTGAAAAGCTGCCGACCGTATCTTCGGGGACAAAGACCTCGTACCCCTCCCGTTCAGCCTCAATTGCCGGATAGGCGAGGCACACATCCGTCCACAAACCACCCATGATCAGGTTCTTGCGTCCCGTTGCCTCAACCGCCGCGACGAATTCCGGCTCTTCCCATGCGTTGACGCTGGTGCGATCAACAATGACTGCGTTTGGTGCCAGCGCACGCAGTTCTTCGATCATCGGGTCGTATCCGCTCAGCCCAACCGCGACGTTAGAGAAGATGATCGGGACGTCATAGATCACAGCTGTCTTGATCAGGCCCTTGGTATTGTTGATGAGTGCATCATGATCGATATTGTTGACGCCTTTCAGGATCGGTGGCTGGTAGTCGATCAGTATGAGTGCGCTGTTTTCCGGCGACAGGAACGGATCATCCTCAACAGGCCGGCGTGGTGTTCCCTGGTAGTCGTCCGGGTACTGGCCGACACCATCGACCGATTTGATCTGTTCATGTTTCGCAAAGCGGTCCATGCGGAGGGACCTCAACTCCTCTGCCAGGCGGTCTGCGGCAAATGCGGGTGCGCCGAGACACGAGCTGAAAACCAGCATCGCTGCGAGCCTCGTGAACTTTTTCATGACAATTCCTTTCATTCGTTTATCTGGTGAACGTGTTCTGCAATCAGGTCGGCAACAGAGAGGCCAGGGCCAACGAGTTCGAGAACGTTTCGGTCCGGGTCGCGGATGAAAATCGTTTTCGTGCCGCGAAACTCACGACTGCCCGTAATTGCAATGCCGTTTTCGGTGACGAAGGCTTTCGTCGACTCGGCGTCGCGAACCTTCACTGCAAGATGCGTGATGCCCGGAAATTTCTCCGGTCCATCCATCAGGACATTTTCGCCGGCCTTCGCCGTTGCCGGGCCAAGAAGATTGATGTTCAATCCGGACGGATGAAGCATCACGAGAGGATGCCCCTCGTTAAATCCACCATCCGCGACAAGCTTGAAGCCAAGCAGTTGGTAAAAGGCGACAGACGTGTTCCTGTCGCTGATACGTATGCCAATATGATCAAAGTTGCTGATGTCGAGCATGGCTTTCACCGTTTCCTTTCGATGAAACAAAAGATGGCGCTTACCCGTTCAGCACACTAGTCTTGAAAAAATCACACTGACTGCTCATTATCGACACATGCCAAGCGTCGATCGCATGAAAGAGTTTTTGGAAATTGCGAATTGCAGCAGTATTTCTGCCGCGGCACGAATACTGAACCTGCCGAGAGCAACGCTCAGCCGGCGCCTTTCAGGGCTGGAAGCTGATTTGGGTGTCCGCTTGCTGCACAGGCGCACGACCAGACTGACCCTGACCGAAGCCGGAGAAGAATTGAGGCTGCGCGCCTCCAAGATCGTCGTGGATGCAGAAGCCGCATGGTCGGCTGTTCAGCGACTGGATGACACGCCACGCGGTCTTTTGAGGGTGTCCCTCACGGGCGCCTATTTCATGCAGCTGTTCACGGACTTTCTGCGCGACTTTCCAGAAGTGAAACTGGAAGTTCTGTCAACGACGCGGCATGTCGACCTGATTGCCGAAGGCGTCGATGTGGCGATGCGCATCGGACCCGTCAGGGACCAGAATCTGATCGCAAAACAGATACGTTCCGACCGTCTTCTGGCGGTGGCGACACCGGAGTATCTGGAGTCGAACGGTGTTCCGGAGACCACGGCAGACCTTACGGGACACAATTGTATTGTCGGCTTCGCAGGAGACTGGTCTCCAAGCAGTTCATGGCCTCTGCTGAACGGCGGCACGATACCGGTTTCAGGTCGTCTGGCCGCCAATGAACCGGGTCTGGTAAAGGCATCCGTTCTTGAAGGACAGGGCATTGCGCTTCTGCCGTCAGCTGTGGCTGCCGGAGAACTGAGCGCCGGGTTGCTCGTACCGGTTCTTCCAGACCTGATCGGTGCGGACATCCCGGTCAGCCTTGTTCATGCCGACCGGGAATTCATCGATCCGAAAGTGCGCATCTTTGTCGATCGGGCCGCTGAAGTCATGCTCCGGAAAATGCCTGCGCCTTACCCCCTGGAAACAAATTGGGCGTAGTGAGGTCTACATCAGTGACCGGGAAGCTTCCCTGACATTGTTGGTGGTTCCGTCCAGTTGCGAAGCAACCGACGATATTGCCTGAAGATTTGTGGTCACCACGTCAACACCCTGGGCCGCGGATTGCATGTTCTGGGAAATGTCGTTCGTAACAGCGGTCTGTTCCTCGACCGCGGTCGAGATGCTTGTTGCAATCTCTGCAATGTTCTTGATGACCCCCATGATGGAGGTAATTGCTTCCACGGCTCTCTCGGTGGTTTCCTGCACGGAACTGACCTGCGCGGAGATTTCTTCCGTCGCCTTGCTGGTTTGCGATGCCAGGCTTTTCACTTCCGAGGCAACGACCGCAAATCCCTTGCCCGCCTCACCTGCGCGGGCAGCCTCGATGGTCGCATTGAGCGCAAGGAGATTGGTCTGGTCGGCAATTCCGTCGATCAGTTCGATGACGGAACCTATGGTCTTGGCATCTTCGGAAAGACCGGACATGATCTCGCTTGATCGCTCCGCCTCGCCTTGCGCGTTGTTGGAGACTTCCATGGCCACCTGAACCTGCCGGCTGATCTCCTGAATGGAAGCGACAAGCTCCTCGGAGGCGGCCGCGACCGTCTGGACGCTTGAGGAGGTCTGCTCGGATGCTGATGCCGATTCGCCGGCCTGATGGGCTGTCTCGGAAATCGATTGCGCCATCTCGGTCAGATCCGCATCGATTGTTTCCTGAACTTGCCTGCGGCGCTGGCGTTCCGCGACCTGATCCGTGATGTCTGTTGCAAATTTCACCACTTTGAAAGGACGTCCTGCCGCGTCCATGATCGGGTTATACGTCGCCTGGATCCAGATCTCGCGCCCACCCTTGGCAACACGCTTGAATTCATCGGCCTTGAATTCGCCTCTGGCGAGTTCTTCCCAAAACCGGCTGTATTCGGCACTTTCCCGGTGCTCCGGATCGACAAACAAGCTGTGATGCTGTCCCTTGATCTCGTCGATCGAGTATCCCAGGGCACCGAGGAAATTTTCGTTGGCATCGAGAATGGTGCCATCAAGTTCGAAATGAATCACCGCCTGCGACCGGTTGAGCGCATCGACCTGACCTTCAAAATCGGCGTTGCGCATTTTTTGTTCGGTAATGTCGGAGGCAATCTTGACGACCTTGACGACTTTTCCGGCAGAATTGACGACCGGATTATAGGACGCCTGGATCCAGACTTCGTTGCCGTGCTTGTCGAACCGCAGGAATTCTTCAGCCTTGAATTCACCTCTTGCCAGATCTGCCCAGAAGTCGGCGTATTCCTGGCTGCCGCCATAGTCCGGATCGACGAACATTCGGTGATGCTGGCCCTTGATTTCGTCCAGCGTGTAGCTCATCGCACCCAGGAAATTCGGGTTCGCGTCGAGAATGTGGCCGTCCGGGGTAAACTGGATCATGGCCTGGGAGCGGCTGAACGCCTCGACCATGGCCTTCCAGGAATTGCCGAAAAAGATCGTCATGTTTATCCCCACTAAGATTTTTAGTTGCACTTCTTCGAATATTACACCGCGTAAGGTAAATAAAAAATTGATATAATCGACGCTGACAAGCTTAATCAGTTGGTAAAAAAGTAAAATTATGTATTTTTGAAGTTACAATCCTAGGTTAGCTAAATATATTCTAAGTTGAAAACTTCATGGCAAAAATGCTAGGTTCTAATTAACCAAATGCGCCAAACGGCGGAATTTGCAAAGAAGTGCTGCAGACTGGGGTTGAGTGCAGACCGTCACCGCTACGAATGCGGGTTCCATTTCAAGCAGGCTTGTGAGAACCAGGTTCGATAAATATGAAAACGGCTCCATGAGTTTTGGTGGATCAATTTCGAAATCGAAATGTCCAAAGGCGATGGAACCGTGATGGTTCAACCAGGCCGGTGCCTACCCGACACAACAATCCCATTTGACATCCTGGGTTGCAGTCACGCGTGTATCACACCCAATATGTTATGAATTTAATCATATATTAAATTCATATCGGGGGCTGCAGTGCGTGGATTAATTCGGCTGGTCTTTCTCTCTTTTCTGCTGTCCTTCGGGTCCATTTCTGGATCCATCTCTCAAACTCCCCCTCACGTTGACAAAACTGAGCAGCTTGTCGCCGAAGTGGTCCAGGCGGCGCGAACCAATCAGCTCAGTGCGGAACGTGTCCTATATGCGGCCGATCAGGCGATCGACGCAGCGGCCGTGATCGTCTCTTCGATTCAAAACAGCCGGCTCATTCATTCGGAATTGAAACGCCTTGCCACCGGTGTACCAGGAGCGCGCGCGATCATTGTTATCGGGCCTGACGGCAAGCTAATGCACGACAGTTACAAGTACCCTGCCCTTGCCGTTGATCTATCAGACCGCGCTTACTTCAAAGAGGCTTTAACACGGTCTGGACTGGTGATCGGACAAAAAACGATCGGTAGGACATCAGGGGCGGCATTCATCCCGCTGGCAAAGCGGCTTGGCACACTCACTTATGTAATCGTGACCACGCCATTCGCTCTTGTCGATGTCCAAAGCGAGTGCGGAGACTGCTGGTCATTGGCTGTTCAGCAAGGTGGAAAAATCGTGACGATGTTCCCGCCTGAGGCCGAAGTCTCTCCGAACCTGCTTGATGTTGCTTTGAAATCAAACACAACGACAGGAGTGCGGGTCGCCCGCTACCTGAATTCAGTTGTAGCTATCGCCTGGAGGAAAAGCGCCGACTTTCACATGACCAGTGTGAGCGTTCGCGGTCTTCCGGACACTGCAACGGTCGATATCGATATCCACTAGGAACTGCCGGGCAACTTCTGTCCTGTAACTCAGAAACCACCGCTCATCAGCTTGAGCTCTCAGCCAGAGCGCCGAAGCTGGCTGCCCTGTTGAACAGGCAGCCAACTCGGCAAGCTTGGCAAGTTCGTCGTCTGTGAAATTCGCAGACGAAAATGCGAAGAACCCGATTGCGGTGGCGAAGCCAATCGCAAACGCCAGCAGAAGTGCAGCACCAATCTTTGCCGTTCCCGGTTTGACTAGCACCCTCTCCTGAATAATCTGGCGTAGAAATTCATCGCGCATTGATTGCCCCTTGCACCCGACAATTGCAACCTAATGGGGAATATGCGCCATGTCTATTGTTACGGGTATCCGGAGCGCGGTTTTATCTGACGTTGTATCGATCGCGAAAATTCACGTGGCCTGTTGGCGAGAAGTCTACTCGTTCATGCCGAAGGAAGTACAAGCCAAGCGAGACTATAAATTCCGTCTGGATCAATGGCTTAGATGGTTTGATGCACTACCCAAAGACGAAGCTCTGTTTGTCCTTTTGGACACTGATGAGGTCGTCGGTTTTGCCGTCGCAAAGGCAAACAAAGACCCTGATATCGATGTCCTGGGCGAGTTTCATGCTTGCTATATTTTGCCGCACTACCGGGGAGGACAAGCCGGTCCGGTTGCAATGATGGCACTGGCTGAATTCTTGAGGGACAATGGACTGTGGCCTGCCTGTGTGTGGGCGTTCAAACACAACCCCTATCGTCGCATTTATCCTGCGATCGGCTGCAAGCCGGAAGTGTTCCGAGACCGGCATATTGCAGGCTTTGCCCTTCCTGAGATTGGGTATCGAGCACCGGACTATCCAGTGCTTATGAAACGCCTCAACCGGATGTGCGTTTCAGCCGCTCAGCGCCAAACTGAATCACTTCAGACGCCGCATCCTCGTTTACTTGTTCACGGCTGAGCAGATAATCGAGCGTTTCAACGAACTGGTCTGCGACCTCGTCTGGCTTCGTCTTTCGAGGCAAAGTTTCCCAGAACGTCGCAGCGATGTTCCAAGTGAACTTACGAACGATATCGATCGAGGTTCCCTTGACCTCAATCTCAATCTTCTTGTTGGTCTCTCCTTCTCCGGTGGCAAGCCATTGAACCGAAACACCSGGTCGCCTTGGCAATCTCGACCATTTTTGAGACCTTCGGCTCTGTGCTGTCAGCCGCATAGTTAAAAACGGTTGCGCGCTTGATACCAGTCGAACTGGCGAGCGCTTCAAGCCCCCCAATTTTCTCAGCCGCAATCTTTATTCGCTGCCCAAGTGTAGCCATGACGAAACAAAAAATTAGACTATCCAGTTTTTTGGATTGACGAATCTAATTTTTTAGACCACCTTCCGTTTTGTCGGCGCGACACGTCGCGCCGAGTTGTCACAATCAAAATCCAAAGAAAACGGCTTGCTGCAACAAGCCGTTTTCCAGCGAGGCTCCAAATGGCTAAACCACAACATGTGCCGCCAAATGGATGGGACCGGTTTTCAATCACCGCCGAAATTCATCGACAGGGAATGACATTCGGGGAACTGGCAAAACGCGCGGGCATTACCCTCAAAACGTTTTCCCAGGTCTGGACCAGGACAAACAGACGGGCCGAGAAGGCAATCGCCAGCTTCCTTGAAGTGAAACCCGATGACCTCTGGCCTGACCGGTATCCCATCCGATCCGCTCAAATCCTTTCTAGCAAACATGCCGACCGCAGCGCTAGCCAGAAAGCAGGGTCGCACGCGGACAGGAAGGCTGCCTGATGGCTGGTTTCCGTCAGCAGGCAGCGGGTGGCCTGACATGAGTTTGTCTCTTGGGCTCGCCCTCATGGCCTTTGCCGTCTCCTGCGCAATTGCGTGGCTCCTGCACCGCTTCTCCAATCCCAACCATCCGGTCCGAACCAGACACAAGTACCTCTGGCCTTTCCGTCATCCACTTCCCTAGCTCCCGGATGATGGAAACGCGTCACCTGCGTCAGTGGTGAGACGCGGCGCTGCCGCATTTGCCACGCCCATGATGGGCGTTCCTCCCCACCAACTTGCCGGGCGGCAAAGGATCGCTCCGACCGCCGCCCGGTCCTTTTGTTCAAATATTTGAGGTTCCATGAGCGCGTATCAGTCCATCAAGATTTCGCTGATCGACATACCCGAAGGCCGCCTTCGTGACGTTGACCAGGAATGGGCAGAATGCCTCGCCGGTATGTTTTTGGAGACCGGCCAGAAAACGCCGATCGATGTTGTCACCGATGGCAAACGTTTTTCCCTGGTTGCAGGTGCACACCGGTTGACCGCTGCCAAGATTGCGAAGTGGAAAGAGGTCGAGGCTCATATTCTTGAGCCCAAACCCGAGCAAGCCGCAGATGAACTGCGACTTCACGAGATCCTAGAAAACCTTGGCCGCAAGGATTTCAATGCTCTGGAACGGTGCGAAGCTCTCAGTGAGCTGAAACGGGTTTATGAAAACCTGCACCCTAACAGCAAACATGGCGGCGATCGCAAAAGCCAAGCAGCTAAAAACAAACAAGAAAATCAAGTGGCAATTTTTGCCTTTTGCCAAAACGCCGCTGAATCAACCGGTCTTTCTGATCGGTCCGTCAGACTGGCGGTCCAGATCTTCGAAAGCCTTTCTCCTCAAACCCGTGAACGCCTTCGCGGCACTGAAATCGCCAACAAGCAATCCGACCTGAAAGCCCTAGCGGGACTGACAGCCGAGAACCAGACAAAGGTCCTCGACATGCTGTTCGGCGAGCCGAGCACGGCTGCGACAGTCGGCGAAGCTATTCAGTTGGTCGAAGGCCAAAAGCCAAAGTCAGAAGCCGAGAAGCTGTTCAAGCGTGTCTCTGACATCATGACCGGCTTACCAAAAGCCAGCCGCACCAGCGTTTTTCGTCAGCACAAAAAGGAAATCATCGCGCTGGTGAAAAAAGAGGGGTGGCTAAATGGCTAAAACACCCCGCGACCCATTTACACCCGACATGTTTGTCGACTGGAAGCCACCGCGCATTTCGGTTGGTTTTGAGCCAGGAACGATCTCCGGCAACCGGCTGTCATCGCGTATCAGCCGCGCCATCGCCAAGGCCCTGAAGGACTGCGGCAAAGACCGCACGACGATCGCCGGACTGATGGGGGAACGGCTTGGCCACAAGATCACCGTTGCCACGCTGGAAGCCTATTCCAGCGAAGCCAAGACCGGAAACAACATCACCGTTGAACGGTTCATTGCCCTCGTCGAGGCGACCGGAAAGATCGAACTGCTCGGGTTCCTTGCCGAAGACTTCGACATGGCGGTGGTCCCACGCAAGTTCGAGAACGTGATCGAGCTGGCTCTGATCGAAGACCATGAACGCATGATCGGGTCCCGCAAACAAACCCTTCGAATGAAAATCCGGGGCAGCAAATGAAACTCTGGCTCACCGCACAGGAAATCGCCGATCTCGCCCTGGACGGATTTCCGTCCACCAAGCGAGGCGTTCAGAAGCTGGCAGACCGCGACGAATGGGCAGGCAGCGGCCTTGCCCGCAAGCGTGAAGGCCGCGAGGGCGGCGGTGGGCTGGAATACCATATCGATCTCCTGCCCCTGCCCCAGCGCCTTCAGTACGCCGGGACATTCGTCCGGGTTGAACGCGAAGACTATCAGACGGAAACAACCAACGAGCTCACCCGCCGCGAATGCAGCGTTCGCGATGCAAAGCTGATTGTCCTGAAAGTCGCCGAACGGTTCCGCAAGACTTGCGGCATGGGTGGAACCGCGTCCGACCATCTGTTCACGCAGCTGTTTGAAGACGGCAAGGTGCCATTGCCCGAGTGGGTTCTGGAAAACGTCAAGACGGTCTCCAGACGCTCACTTGCCCGTTGGCGCAAGGACATGCGGGAAGACATCAATCGTCTTGCGCATGACCCGTCCAAAGCCCGCAAGGGAACCGGTGTCCTTGATCGCGCGGAAAGTGGCGAAGTGCGGGCCTATTGCCTTGCCACCTATGTCACAAATCAGTTTTTCAGTGCCAAACACATCCGCAACGCTGCCGTTCAGCGCTTCGGCGAATCTGTCTTGATCGAAACCGCACAGGGTCAAAGGCGCGTACCAATGCCGCCTTTAAGGACGTTTCAAAACGCTCTTAAAGGATGGAAGAATGAGGACAAGAATGCCCTCCTGAAACTCACTGACCCGGATGCCTACAAATCCAAGGTCCGTTTTTCCGCCTCCGGTGCGAACCGGGTCGACCGGTTGAACGAGCGGTGGGAAATCGATGCTTCCCCGTCCGATGTCATGACCACGGATGGCCGCATGAACATATATGCGGCGATCGATCTCTATTCCCGCCGCGTAATCATCCTTGTCACCGCGACACCTCGCGCTGCAGCTGTCGGTCTGTTGATCAGAAAATGTCTGATCGCTTGGGGCGTTCCGGAAGTCATCAAAACCGACAACGGCTCGGATTTTACCGCGCGCGCCACCGTACGCCTGCTTGATGCATTGGCCATCGAACAGCAGCTTTCCGCGCCCTACTCGCCTGAGCAAAAAGGCACGGTTGAACGTGTCATCGGCACGTTCCAGCGCGACTTTGCTGCTACCCTCCCCGGCTTTATCGGTCATTCGGTTGCCGACCGGAAAGTGATCGAAGCGCGCAAGTCCTTTGCCGCGCGGCTCGGCACAGACGATGCCAAACTGTTCAACGTCGAAATGTCCGCCGCCGAGCTGCAGCAGCAAGCCGACCAGTGGGCCGATGAAAGCTATGGCAACACTGCCCATTCGGGCCTGAAAGGCAAAACTCCGAATGACGTTGCCCGTGCCTGGATGGAACCGGTTAAGGCAATCTCGGATCCCGCCGCCCTTGATGTTTTGCTTGCGCCCGTCGCGGGTCAGGACGGGCTTCGGCGAGTCACGAACCAAGGCATCCGCGTTGCTGGGGAATTTTACTACACCGGCGATGTCATGCCCGGAACCGACATCCTCGCGCGCCATGACCCGGAAGATCTTGGGCGGTTGTGGCTCTTCGATCCTGACGGCGAAACCTTCCTTGGCGAGGCCGTCAACCCGGACCTTGCGGGCCTAGATCCGGCAGCGACCATTCAGAAGGTCCGCGCCATGCAAAAGAAGGTCGAGGAAGACCAGCTTGCCACAATCCGCAAACAGAAGCGGGCGATCACCCCACGAACCGTCGCGGATGCACAGCGCGCCACCTACCAGCGCAACGCAGATGTTCTGAGCTTCCCCAAACCAACTGAAAAACACGAAACGGCTAAGACCAGGGCAGCGGCGACCGTAAAGGCAAAACGTGCGCCCAAGCCACTCAGCGATGCCGAACACCAAACAATGCAGCGGCTTGCACGCTCAGCGCCAAAACCGACAGCCGTGCAATCCATCAAACAACGGGAAACCCCGGAAGACCGCTTTGAACGCGCCAAGCGATTTGAAGCCCGGATCAGAGCCGGGGAACCCCTCACACAGGACGATGCTTTCTGGCTGACCAACTATCAGGCCGGAGCTGAATACCGGGCGCGAAACCTTCTCTGGAACGAAAGGGAAGCGCGTCAGGCGAGCGTACCGCCGGCGTCTTAGGGCAAAAAAACAGGCCCCGAAAGCTGCAACTTCCGAGGCCCGAAACATCAACATGTCGGGAATGAAAATGACGAACAGCAATCAACATGTCAATGGTGGACTGGCGGCGGTGAAAAATGTCGCTCGCTTCCTGACGCTGGTCCAAACCCTGATCGACAGACCTGAGGGCCTGCCGGGTATCGGTTGTTTCTATGGCTTTTCCGGGCTCGGGAAAACCATGGCCTCCGTCTACGCGCAGAACATGACGAATGCCATGCGCATTGAGGTCGGCGAAAGCTGGACCCGCAAAACCCTTCTGCAAAAGATCCTTGTCGAAGCCCGTATCGAACCACGCAGGGCAACGATTGCCGATCTCACCGAAATGGCGATCAACGCCCTCTCCGATAATTGGCCGCGCCCGCTCTTTATCGACGAAGCCGACAAGCTCGCTGACAAGGGCATGCTGGAGCTTGTGCGGGAAATCTATGAGCACAGCCAGACGCCCCTTCTCCTGATCGGCGAAGAGCGGTTGCCTGAAAAGCTCGAGACTGTCGAGCGCGTTCACAACCGCATTCTTGAATGGGTGCCGGCAGACTATTGCGACCATGACGATGCGCGCATGCTCGCGGATCTGATCTGCCCCAACCTTGACCTGTCAAACGAGCTGATCGACCACTTGCTCGAGACAGGCAAAGGCCGAGCGCGGTCGCTGTGCATCAACTTCAACCGCATCAAGGAACGTGCCCGCAATCATCGGGAAAACGCCTTCACGATGACGTCCTTCGATGAAGACTTCTTCTTCACCGGCAAGCGGCGTGGTCGTCAGGCTCGGAGGGCTGCGTGATGTCCATCCAGCTTGAACTCAAAATCGCCAGCGGCACACCGATCTATCGCGGTCACGATCACTACTGGAGTGTGATCCGCGACCTTGGCAAGAACGCTGATTTCTCACTCGCTGAAATCGCCGCCCGTTCCAACGACCGGACGAACAAGAGTATCAGCGAGTTCGTAAATCGCTTGGTGAGAGCCGGTTTCCTTGAGGTTGTCCGAACTGAAAGAGGACCGACCGCGCGTGGTGGTCTTGTCGGTCGCCACGTCTACCGCCTTGCTAGGAACCAAGTGCGCACACCGATCCTCGATCGAAAGGGCAAAACCGGAACGCAGGGGCTTGGCAATTCCTTCATGTGGAATGCCATGCGCAGCCTGACCTTCTTTGACAAGCACGAATTGTCGCTCACCGCATCGACGCCAGATGTTCAGATTTCCGTCAGTACCGCCTTCACCTATGCCATGCATCTGGAACGCGCTGGATATCTGAACATCGTTCGGAAAGGCAAATCCACCACGCCTACAAAATGGCGGTTGAAACCGTCCATGAACACCGGCCCGGACGCCCCTAAGATCCTGCGTTCCAAGATGGTCTATGACGTCAATCGCGGTCAGATCATGGGCTCGCCTGTTGCTGAGGAGTGCGCCGCATGACCAGCAATCTCACAATGATGGAGAAGGCAAACTTGGCCTGGAACGGCGCGCCGCCCGATTGGGTCAGCGAGTTGGCGCAAATGGCCAATTCCAAGGGACTGAACAGCGTTGCGCAACGTCTTGGTTATTCCGCTGCTGTCCTCAGCCAAACCATCGGCAACAAGTATCCCGGTGACCTGTCGAAGGTCGAAGACAAGGTGCGTGGCGCTCTGATGGGCGAGAAGGTTGCCTGCCCAGTTCTTGGGGCGATCGGCCGGGACAAATGCCTCGACGTTCAGGCATTGCCACGAGCTGTCACCAACTCGATCCGGACACGCCTTTATCGCGCCTGCAGAAGCGGCTGCCCGCACTCCCGTTTGAAGGGAGGCAACGATGCTTAGCAGCGACCTCCAGATGCTGGCGCGGCAGTTCGACAGATTGAAGAACGACCAGGGCGAAATTCACATGACTGCCCACATCACCGGGCTTGTCGAACTGATTTTGATCGATGCCATCGACGTCGCCCGGCACATGGAGGCGATCCGCGTGCAACGCAACGTCAGACTTCTCGACTTATCCGACCCCAAGATTGCCATGCTGCCGGTGCGCCGGCGCGTTGCGATCACAACTCCTGACGACGGGAGTGCAGCATGAGCAACCAGATTACACGTTACGCCGACCTTGCAACGATCGTCGGCTTTGTGACCCTCAGGGAAAGCCCTGCCTTTGTTGCGAAAGAACTCGGGGTCAGTGAAGCCGCCGTGAACTCTGCGTTGGGATCGGTTCAACAAGCGCTGTTGGCGCCCTCTGAAACGACGAAAGAACAGCCCGCTCCCAAAGCGAGCCCAGCTCCGGTGAGCGCCCAAACGCCACCGCAAAAGCTCAAGTACCAGCCGCGTAAGTTCCGTGCAGTGCCCGGATTGGCAACCATGGTGGGTCGAGGTCCGAAAGACCTGACCGCCGCCCTCATGGGCGATCCCTCAGCTGCTGAAGCTGAGCGGGCGCTCTGCAAACCAGCCCCTTTTAAAGACTATTCAAAATGGGATTAAAGACATGGAAAACGCAGTTATCGAGACCAACGAAACCGACGCGCCCGATGCCGGTGTGGAGGTGATCAACGGCAAACCCTTCATGTACAACGCTGAAGGCAATCTTGTTCCGCTGGAGAACGTCAAACCGCAGCACAAACTGGAAGACGAGACGGTTCGCAAGGTCATCGACTTTGCCGAAAACCTGTCGGCCGAGATCTCCCGGTTTCGTGGCCACACCTTTGCCGATCTGCTCAGCCTGACGGCTTTGCTGGCACAAGAGTATGGATCCTCCAAAGGTGGCCGGAAAGGCAACACGACTTTCCAGAGCTTCGACGGCTGCCGGAAGGTGCAAGTGCAGGTCTCCGATCTGATCGACTTCGGGCCAGAAATCCAGATTGCGAAGTCCCTGATTGACGAATGCCTGAACGAGTGGGCTGCAGACAGCCGCCCCGAGATCCGGTCGATCGTCACCAACGCCTTCAACACCGACAAGGAAGGCCAAATCAACAAGACCGAAATCTTCATGCTGATGCGACTCGAAATCGAGGACGAACGCTGGCAGCGCGCCATGGCCGCCCTGAAAGATTCCATCCGCGTTACCGGCTCAAAGAGCTACCTGCGTTTCTACAAGCGGGACGCTCCGGACGGGGACTGGACCGCCATCACCATCGACATTGCAAAGGCGGCCTGAGATGGCAGATCTGAAAGAGCTGATCGCCTTTGTTGAGGCAAAGGTGACCGAGATGGACGTGGCGGTTGGGCCGCTTCCCGATTGGAAGGATCACGTTGCTTACGACGCATGGCAGCAGCGTCAGGGCGATGCCATGGACAAGCTGAAAGAGGACCTTCTGGAAGCTGGTGCGAAATTCAATGCCCGCCCTGCAGTCGATTTTGCGATCAGGCTTGGCGGGATCCGGTCCACATCGACGAGCGGCATCACCGGTGCGGTCGGTAACTGGCTGACGGCTGCTCGCAAGCGTCTGCCACAGGAGACCTGACATGTCCGGCCTCGCCAACCCCCATTTGCGTGTGTTGAGTGAGACCCAAGCCTTGCGCGATCGGCGTGATCTTCTTTTGCGCAAGGCACAGCTTCATTGGTTCCGCCCACATCAGATGCGGCAGCTGCAGGAGGAACTGCAGCAAGTGACCACAGATCTTTTGAAACGTGAACTTGAGGCCCGTGCGAGGCCCGACACCAACCGGAGCCGTTGGGTGATGCCGGCGCGGTTGGCGGGCATCTGCAAAGCCGCAAACCCTACAAGGATTGACGCATGAGCTACCGAGAACGAATTGCCTTTGCGATGTTCAGATCAGGACTGCCAAAGCATGAGGCCAACACACAGCTTGAAGAGCTCCGGAAGATCGAGGAACCGGTCAGCGAGAACATGGGCGACGAAATTGATCTGTCGGTTGATTGGGCGCTGAACAAATGGAGCTACCTCAAGCTTGCGGATGCTGCGCTGCTTGAACTTGGCGTCTTGATTGAGGAGGCACGCCGCTCATGACCGCCATCGCCAAGATCCACGTCCTGAAAAATCAGGCGAAGCTCGATGACGACACCTATCGTGACATCCTAGAGCGTGAGACCGGCAAGCGGTCTTCGAAGGGCATGTCGCACGTCGAGCAGCTGAAGGTAATCAGCGCCCTGAAGACCATCGCCCCGAAACAGGATGGCCAGCGCGCAACAGGCAAGTTTGCAAGAAAGCTCCAGGCGCTCTGGATCGCCGGGTATAATCTCGGCGTTGTCAGCAACAAGTCCGATCAGGCCATGATGGCCTTTTTGAAGCGACAGACCGGGATTGAGCATCACCGGTTTCTGCAGGACGGCAATGACGCCAACAAGGCGATTGACGCCCTCAAGCTCTGGATCCGGCGCAAGACCCACAGCGAATTCCTATTCACGCGAAAGAAGAACAGATCGCCAATTCAGAACGATTTCCGGTTTCAAGTGTGCATTCATATCTGGTCTCAACTCGTTGCCCTGGACAAGGCACCGGCAGGAACACTGACGACCTACCTCTATTCGATCGGTGGGCAGGAAGATCTTCGGCAGTTTTCTTCGAATGATTGGATCAGGGCTATGAACCGTCTCGGCAAACTGTATCGGTCGGTGACGAAATGACCAGTGCAATCCCTGCCCACATCGAAACGTATGTCGAGATCCTTGGCGAAGAATTAGCGATCGAGTTCTTCCTAAGATTTGGTGGGTCAGAGCAGTATTTTTCGAAATCTCCGAAGCACTCAATGATGTTGGAATTGACGGGGCTTGAGAAATTAACGATGCTCACTGAACGTCTTGGTTGTGGCCATGTGCGTGTACCTATTCCAAAACCTTGGATCGCAGGGTGTCTATATTTTCGCGGTGCGTCACAAGCAGAAATTGCGCGTCGTTTACATGTCGACCAGCGCACCGTCGGAAGATGGTTCGCCAAAGGCACCAATCGTGATCAGTTTTGTCTATTGTTGTAGAAAGCGATGGGTGACAGTTTGTATCCAAAAATTGTGCGGATTTTCAAAGACCCCGAACACCTTTCAGAAAAGGTTGAGAGATTTGAACTCACTCAACCAGTTTCCGGAGGTTGGGGAGGGGGAAAAATTGAGATCCATATGAATGAATCAGACTTGGCTGCCGGCATTGATCGCGCAACTAGCTCGTTAATTCCGACTAACGCTGATTTCAAAAGGCTCTGGGCTCTTGAAGGCGTACTAACTGATTTGGGATTCACACATCACAGGGTTTCATTGGTTGGGCACGAAGAAGACGCTGCTTGGGCAGACACATTTCTTATCGAACCACCGGCCAGCATCCAAATCAGAAACAAAGCAAATACGTCATCTGAATTTTTTAACCTCCTTCAAGAGTTGGACGAGACGCTTTGCCAATTATCAAACTACATTCGCGGCATAAATGACCCGACCGTGTTAGACGCACGTATGAAACTGGTTAAAGCATCGGCGGAAGCAATGCGCTGCTACATCGATATAGACAACGCAGATGGGCCAGAAGAAATCCCTGGTGAAGTTGTCGTTTCGTTTCGAGATCGACTGAAGAAGATCGATTGGTCATCTGTTTCAGATCAGGCAAACAAGTGGGTTCAGACGATTGTCAGGATACTAGGCACATTCGGCTAGAGCGAGTTATTTGACAGCCAGCTCTTTGCAATTCAACATCGATTGTTGCTTCCTCATTCTTTGTCTGTTGCCTCGCCCCCACACCCGTCAGGGTGCGTAGAAATCCCATAATTCGCCATCCTGCACCGGACCCTTTGGAACCACTGTCCAAAATCCGGAGACAGAGATGTGACCGCCCAATCTTCCCAACCTCCCTATGACCTGCGTCTGCTGCCCTGGACGGGTGGCAATGAAGGTTTCGTTGCCCGCTGGTACAAGGACCCGACCGGCACCCCGACCATTGGCTACGGCTTCACGTGGGGCTCTCCGGTCTTCCGCAGCTGGTGGATGACAAAGCACGGCAGCAAGATGCGGCCGGGCGACACCATCTCCAAGACTGATGCGCTCAAGGTCTTGCGCATTCTGATCGACGAAGACTATGCGCCCCCTGTCCTGAAAAAACTGAAGGCGTCATCCGCCGATGTCACCCGGCACGCGATCGCTGCCAGCATCGACATGGCCTATAATTGCGGGCCCGGCGCCCTGTCTTGGAAGTGGTTCAAAAGTCTCTTGGCTGGCAAGATCCACGATGCTGCAACACGCTATCGGGTCACTGCCACTACGTCCAAAGGCCGCCGCCTGCCCGGCCTGGTTCACCGCCGCAAGGAAGGCGCGAATATCCTTGAACACAACATCTGGCCCACTTGGGTGAAGACACCCAAGACGGGCAATATTGCCCATGTCGCAGAAGTTTTGCCCAACTGGCAACTTCACACGGATGACTTCTGGAAAGGTATCAGCTGGCTTGAGCAGCTGAAGTTCTTGAAGCCGTCCGCACGGGAAGATGTCGCGCAACTGCGTGCCGGGATCCTTGCGTTTCAGAAACAGCATCCGCAACTCGCCAATGACGGGATCCTTGGCCGTGCCACGCTCGACCAAATCCAACGCGTCGTCGACTTGAAGACGAAGGCCAGCCATTCGACAGCTGCCGGTGCGGCCGGATCAGGAGCCGGGATGGTTGAGACAGGCACTGTGTCGACCGGGTACGGCGACATTGTAATTGTCGGCAGTCTCCTAATCTCAGCAATCGTTCTTGGCTATTTCGCCTGGACATATCGCGATGAAGTCAAACTCGCCCTCAAAACCATCGGGAGAAAGCTATGACCCCGTTTGCTGCCATTGCACTTCAGGTCGGTGCGACCGCCATTTCTGGCCTTCTGCGCCGCCGAGGCGGCGAAGCCGGAAAGATCGTCGCGGACGTTGCGGACAATACCGTTGTGCGTGTCGCCCAATCTTTGGGTGTTGCGCCGACCGAACAAGCAATCTCCGACCTTTGGGACAAGGATCCGAGTGCGGTCACTGAAGCCATCCATCAAGTCGATGCCGAGCTTGGCGAAATGGCCAAGGCTGCCAGCGAAGCAACGCAGTCCTATCATGATCTGATCAAGGAGGACCGGGAAAGCGCTTCCCTCCTGACCCGGATCTGGCGTCCGCTCAACGGAGTTCTGTTCGCATGGTCCTGTCTCGCCCTGATCATGTCCTTCTGCTACCTCATGATGACGGGCGACGTGCAGACCATTGCCAACGCTTCTGTTGCATATGGCTTTCTTGGCACTGTTCTGGGGACGTGGGCCGGCGTTGTCGGTGTCTATGTCTGGCGGCGGACAGACGAAAAGAAAGCCGGTTCGACCTGATGATGGGTGATCTGCGAAACTGGTTTGGTGTCGCTGCACTCGCCGTCTCGCTGGCGACAACGATCTATGCATTCCTGACGTCCAAGGCCAAGGCTAACTCCGAACACCTGAAAAGCGTCGACAAGACCCTAACGGATCTGGACCGGCGTGTGCAGTCGATCGAAGCCGAACAAAAGCACATGCCGTCCAAGGACGATGTCAATCAGCTGAAACTGGACATCGCCGAAATGAAGGGCGCGATGCAAGCCCTCGATGGTGAAGTCAAGGGCGTCTCCCGGACGATACGCCGAGTCGAAGACCATCTCATTAAGGAGGGCAAATAGGTGAGTTACTCCGACATTGTGGATGAAGACTGCCGCCTCATCATCTTGAAAGAACTGGCAAGGCAAAACGATCTTCGATTGAACGAAACCATCCTCATGCGGGTCCTGGAGCGGTTCGGTCATCTAAAGACGCGCAACTATGTCCGTACGCAGATCCGCAAGCTTGAAGACCTGAGTGCCGTCAAGGTGAGTGAAGTTGGCTCAGTCCTTGTCGCGCAAATCCTTCAGACAGGCGTCGACCACATTGAGCGCCGCTGTTTCCTTGAAGGCGTCGGCCGGCCATCGGCGGAGGGCTGAATGTCCAAGCGTCGTTCCGGCCGTGGCCGACTGTCAGCGATCGAGCAGCTCCCTCCTGAGTCTGAAGACATCATTGTTTGGGCCGCCAAGGAACTGGCGAAGCGAGAACGCACCCAAAGAGAAATCTATGAGGAATTCTATCTGAAGCTCGAGGAGCTGCAGCGAGACTTTCGCGGTGAGCTTGAATTCAAGATCCCGTCCATGTCTGCCTTCAACCGCTATTCGATCAAGCAGGCCCATCTCACCCGACGCCTTGAGGACACCAGGGCGATCGCCAGTTCAATCGCCTCCAACTTTGACGCAGAAGCATCCGACGATCTCACCCTGATCGCGGCAGAGGCCATCAAGACACTCACTTTCGAGATCCTGACCGATGCCGGTGAAAGCGGTATTGCGCCCAAGGATGCCATGAGCCTTGCCAACGCGCTTCGAGCTGCCTGCCAGGCACAAGGTGTCTCGACGCAGCGCCGGCAGAAGGTCGAGAAGGAATTTGCAGCCAAGACCAGGGAAGCCGTCGACAAGGTTGCCAAGGTCAAAGGCCTCACTGCTGAAACCGCAGAATCCATCAAGTCGCAAATTCTGGGCGTTGCCACATGAACGCGCCGATCTCACGGGAAGACTGGCAGAAGCTCCGGGCTGAGACTGTCACGGCGATTGATGATCTGGCTGCCGATCTCGGCATGCCGAAAGTGCTCTTGCCCTACCAGTCCAAGGCAGTCGGGCTGCTTGAAAGCACAGGGGTAGAAGTCCTTTTCGTTGAGAAGTCGCGCCGGATCGGTATGACATGGGGGCTTTCCTCCTATGCAGTCCTGAAGGCTTCCAAGTCGAAGAAGGCGGGCGGCATGGACGCCATGTACATCTCCTATTCGCAGGAGATGACGCGCGAGTTTATCGACGCTTGCGCCATGTGGTCCCGCGCCTATGCCGAAGCTGCAATCTCACAGGACGAATTCCTGTTTGAGGATACCGACCCGAACAATCCCGATGAAACCCGGCACATCAAAGCCTTCCGTATCCAGTTTGCCTCAGGCTTCGAGATCCTTGCCCTGTCTTCAGCGCCGCGCTCCCTGCGTGGCAAGCAGGGTCTTGTCATCATCGACGAAGCCGCCTTCGTTGAGAACCTGAAAGAGTTGTTGAAGGCCGCTATGGCCTTCCTCATGTGGGGCGGTCAGGTTGTCGTCTGTTCGACACATGACGGCACCGAAAACGAATTCAACGTCCAGGTCCAGGACATCCTTTCGGAGCGAAGTCCATACGCACACATGCGGGTCGATTTCGACGATGCGCTGAAGGACGGGCTTTATGAACGGATCTGTTTCGTCCAGGGTAAGGAATGGTCGCCAGAGGGCGAAGCCGAGTGGCGGCAGAAGATCATCGACTTTTATGGTGACGGTGCCGACGAAGAGCTGTTCTGCGTTCCAAGCCAAGGATCGGGTGCCTGGTTGCCGGCACCGCTGATCGAAGCGCGGATGAAAGAAGAGGGCGAAGTCCTTCGTCTGGAGCTGCCGGCCAACTATCTGCATCTCAATCAACTTCAACAGGCCATGCTGATCGCGCCCTTTTTGGCAAATCTGTCAGCAGCCCTGGAAAGATTGCCCGACGACGTTCTGTTTTCCTTCGGCTTCGACTTCGGCCGGGTGGCTGACCTTACCACTGGCAGCCTGCTCGCCATCGAAAGGAACCTGAAGCGCCGGGAAGCTCTGTCGTTCGAACTGCGTAACGTTCCGGGCAAAGAGCAAAAGCTCATTACCAAGATGGTTTTGAAGGCTGTGCGATCGCGTCTGGTCGGAGCCGCCTTCGATGCGACCGGCATGGGCTGGACGGTTGCTGAGGACATGGGCCGGATCTTCGGCCTGCGCGAGGACCCGGAAGGTGCCGGCCTTGTCATGGCCATCCACTTTTCGGAAAGCTGGTACCGGACGGAAATGCCGCCGCTTAAAGCGGCCTTTGAAGACGACATGCTTTCCCTGATCGCCGATCGGGACCATGTGACCGATCTTCGCTCAGTGAAACTGATCAGGGGCATTCCACGCGTGCCGCCAGTGCGCGAGGGAGAAAAGGGCAAGAAACGCCACGGCGACTATGCCATTTCCCTTGCCCTTGCCCACTATGCCAGCCGCATGCAGTGGCGCGAGTTCGATTACACGCCCGTCCCTGCCCCTCCTGGCCGCTACGACGAAACCTCCGACTATGGCGACGATGACGGCCCTTATCGCATGGGCTCGATGCGTCGATCGAAAGGGACCTACTGATGGCAACGCCGCCGCTTGTCGACCAATACGGCCGCCCGATTTCCTCCCGGAGCCTGAAGAAAGAACAGGCTGACGTGAATGTGCAGGCCGTTCACCGGTCCAGTTCCCTGCATCCGGCAACCGGCCTGACGCCGCCACGCCTTGCCCGGATCCTGCGTGACAGTATCGACGGTGATCCGGAACTGTATCTTGCCCTTGCCGAGGACATGGAAGAACGGAACGAACACTATGCCGGCGTGCTTGGAACGCGAAAGCGGCAAGTGTCCAGTCTGGAAATCACCGTTGAAGCGGTGAGTGATGAGGCCGAAGATGTTCGCGATGCAGATCTGGTACGCGAGATCGTTGAGCGTGATGTCTTCCGCGATGAGCTGTTCGATATCCTTGACGCGATCGGCAAAGGCTTTTCCGCAACCGAGATCCTCTGGGATACGTCCGAAGGCGATTGGCGGCCGAAGGCGTTCAAGTGGCGGGATCCGCGCTGGTTCCGGTTCCATCCCGACAATCCGGAAATGCTGCTGTTGCGCGCGCCGGGAGGTGACGAACCGCTCAATGCCTTCGGCTGGATCACCCACTTCGGCAAGGCCAAATCGGGTTTGCCCATCCGGGGCGGTTTGGCACGCGGTGCCGCCTGGGCGTTCCTGTTTAAATCCTTCACCATGAAGGATTGGGCGATCTTCTGCGAAGCCTATGGCCAGCCGTTGCGCCTGGGCAAATATGGCGCTGGCGCAACCGACGAAGACAAGAAAAAGCTCCTGCAGGCGGTCGCCAATATCGGCAGCGACTATGCGGCCATCGTGCCGGACAGCATGCTGATTGAATTTGTTCAGGCAAAACTGAGCGGCTCGCATGATCTTTACGAACAGCGGGCAAACTGGCTCGATCAGCAAACCTCGAAACTTGTTCTTGGCCAGACACAGACCACCGACGCAACGGCTGGCGGTTACGCCACTTCCAAGGTCCATGACGGTGTGCGCGAGGATATCGAGCAAGCTGACTGCCGGCAGATCAGCGCAACGCTCAACCGCGATCTGGTCAAGCCGCTGATCGGACTGAACTACGGTCCGCGCCGGAAGTACCCGATCATCAAAATCGGCCGACCTGACGAAGTCGACGTCAAGCAGCTGGTTGAGAATGTCGCCAAACTGGTTCCGCTCGGCCTGAAGGTCGGCATGTCAACCATGCGCGACAAGATAGGTCTGCCGGATCCGGACGAGGACGAGGAGCTGCTCGTTCCAACTTCAGCCACCAAACAGGAGCCGGCTGAAGACGAAGAGGACCAGGACGAAGAGCAAGACAAACCCGGCAAGGCGCGAGCCTTCCGGTCACTGCCGGCACAGCGTCAACCCGATGCCTACGATCGGGCAATTGACGGGATCCTTGACGATGAAGGCTGGGTCCCACTGGTCGGGCCTATCATTGAAGGGTTGGAAGAGGAGCTTGCGGACGCCACTTCGATCGACGAAGCGCGCGCCATGTTCCAACGGCGTCTTGAAGCTTTGGGTGTCACGGCACTCGCTGACAAACTTGCACAGGCAAGTTTCGCGGCCCGGGTCTCTGGGGAAGTCGGCGAGGACGTTGACTGATCATGCCGGCCGACTTCACACCCTTGCCGCCGCGTGCTGCGATCGCAGCCCTTCAGACACGCGGCTTCACCCTTCGCCCTACCTTTGCGTGGCAAGACGTTTATGCTGAAGATCACGCGGCCATGTTCACGGTCGCCAAATCGGCAGGGCATGACATCTTGAGCGAGATCTGGAACGCACTTTTAAAGGCGCTTGAAGACGGTGAAACCTTCGAGACATTCGCGCGCCGTATCAAACCGGAGCTGGTCCGCAAAGGTTGGTGGGGCGAAGCGATCGAAGAAGATCCGGACACTGGTGAACCGGTCAAGGTTCGGCTCGGATCGATGCGCCGGCTGCGCACGATCTTTGATGCCAACATGAATGTTTCCTATGCGGCCGGCCACTGGTCGATGTTCGAGGATCTGAGATCGAGCCGTCCCTTCCTTCGCTATGTGGCTGTCCAGGACGGCTTGACCAGACCGGAACACCAGCGCCTGCACAATGTCGTCTTGCCGGTCGATCATGAGTTCTGGAACCTCTACGCACCGCCCAACGGCTGGAATTGCCGCTGCGCGCTTCAAAGCCTGTCACAGCGCGATATCGATCGCCTTGTGGCTGAGGGCGAAGACCTGAAATTCGATCCGCCCCCTATCTCCTTTCAGGAATGGACGAACAAGCGGACAGGCGAAGTCAGACAGGTTCCAGATGGGATTGATCCGGGTTGGGATTACAATCCCGGTCGGGCCGGGCATGAGGCGACGATGGAACGGTTGCTGCAGCGTGTTCCGCCCGAGTTTTCGGATGAATAGGTTTTCATTACTTTTTGGCAGGCGGTATCACTGCCTTTATAAAGCCCTCACCGAAACTCGTTACAGCACACACTTTCAATCCAACTCTCACCTGAACAGAGAATTTTCCAACCTCAAGTGGATCTCGCAAACGTTCGTCAAATCTCGTGGGAACAAGCACGTCCTGCAAATGATTGGCTTCTCTTATCAAGCCTTGCCGCGCCAGGTTTGTGAGACTCTCTTCAATGGATTCAAAATTCAAAAATCCAATAGCTTTCTCGTCAAGATACGGAGCACTTTGGGTTTTGTAGCTAGAGGGAGGCATTGGTTTCACCGCATTTGGCCAACGATCCGCAATTTCGGCGAGAACCTCGGCATCTTTCGGTGTCAACTCAGAAAGGATGGAAACAAAACTCTTGTGTACTTCATCACCATCAGCATCGCGTGCACTTGTGAGAAGGCTAACCCAAAGTTCATGCAAATTCTCGTCTTCTTCTAGTGTCGCATTCTCGAAAATGGGTAAAAGTATCTTGGGTGGAATTGGTCGTAGGTTTTTGATGCCGCGTTCGTTGATCGACTTCACATGATCCAAATGCAGATCGATCGCTTTTTCCAAACGAATGTATTTAAGTTTGTCATGAAAGATGCCCACGCCATCCGTGATTGATGGACCGAAAATCTTATCGAGCCATTTCCCCAAATCAGATGTTTTGTCGATCAACTTGTCGACCGTCTTGCTTTCAATATCCATGCTTCCGCCTTTGATTGCCCTCTTCCAGTTAAATGGGTGTCAGAAGCGCAGGCGCAAGATTTGTGCCCGGTCATACCGCTCAAACCCCAAAACCGCGCCCACGCTGTTTAAACCCTGTTTAAAAACGATCCTTATTTGCCACCCGCTCTGCAATCTGACATGATCCGCCTGCGGGCCCGAATTTGGTTCGACGAAACCGCAATCCCACGGTTTGACGCCCCGGCAAGCGCCGGGGTGTTTCCGTTTCTGGTGAATGGGCACTCTGAGGCCCATGACGAAACTTGCCGCTACCCTCTTCATCGCTGCTGCCAATCCCGTTTCCATCGAAAATGATGGACCGTGGGTCAAGCTGCTCCCGTCCGGGATCGTGAAGCCTCGCGATGGTCGCCCCGCGATCACGGTTGGCAATGAAGCGGACATGAAAGCGATCGTCGAAAAGACACTCGCCTTTCTTGCCGGCACTGAGATGATGATCGACTACGATCACCAGTCGCTCTTTGGAGCGGTGGAAGGCGTTGGTGGCACCGCGAAGGCTGCAGGCTGGGTCAAAGAGTTTGATGTTCGCGCTGACGGTATCTACGCCCGTGTCGAATGGACAGCATCGGCAAAGGCAGCGATTGAGGCCGGCGAATATCGCTACATTTCTCCTGCGCCACTTTCCGACAAGAAGTCAGGCAAGGTGAGCCAGTTGCTCAATGCGGCGCTTGTGAACATGCCCGCATTGGACCTTGAGGCCATCGCTGCCAGCGTTCAGCTCTCTCTCACCGAAGGAACCAACATGGACGAAATTCTGAAACTTCTCGGCCTTGCCGAGGGGGCGACGGAAGCTGACGCCTTGTCAGCCATCCAAGCCCTTCTGTCCGGTACCGCTGCAATCGCGCTTGCTGCCGGCCTCGCAAAGGAGGCTGACACCGGAACGATCGCGGCGGCCGTGAAAAAGGCTGTCGAAGACGGCAACCCGGACCCGGCCAAATACGTGCCGATCGAAGCGGTCACCGCACTGCAGGCCGATATGAAGGTGCTGTCTGACAAAGTCAGTGGCGGTGAAGCGGAAACCGTTGTCACGGCTGCGATCAAAGAAGGCAAGCTTGCCCCTGCTCTCAAGGACTGGGGCATGGACCTTGCCAAGAAGGACCTTGCCGGCTTCCAGGCGTTTGCGGCTTCAGCTCCCGAGCTGACCAACGTCCAGCTTGGAACGGCCAAGAAAACCGAAACCGACGCGGATCTCGACGACGCGGATCTTCAGGTCATGTCCCAGATGGGCCTGAGCCGCGACGACATGGTTGCGTCCAAGAAGGAGCTTGGCTGATGCCACCTCTCACAACCGATCGTCGCACGCAGGAACGCAACGGCGATGTCCGTGAATATCCGGTGAAGGCGTCGACGATTATTTACGCCGGCGCAATGGCTGCACTCGATGCTACCGGCCATGTCGTTCCCTTCACCACCGCGACCGGCCTGGTCAGTCTCGGCCGCGCTGAATCACGTCTCGACAATTCCGGTGGCATCGACGGTGCCGTGACCGGCCGGTTCAAGGCCGGGATCTTCCGGTTCGACAACTCGGCCGCTGCCGACCAGATCACGTCCGCTGACATCGGTGCTGATTGCTACGCCGTCGATGACCAAACCGTCGCAAAGACGGATGGCACGGGAACCCGTTCCGTTGCCGGCAAGGTCTTCGACGTCGACTCAGTCGGTGTCTGGGTCGAATTCGCCTGAGCCGGCGACAGTAACAGGAGATCCCCTTAGATGGATATCAATGCTCAAACGCTTCAGTCGGCTTATGTCGGATTTAATGCATCGTTCCAGAGTGGCTTAAAAGAAGCCACAAGCATGTCAAGCCGCGTTGCAACCACCGTTCCCTCGTCTACCAAGGAAAACGAGTATGGCTGGCTCGGCAAATTCCCGCGCTTCCGCGAATGGATCGGCGATCGTGTTCTGAACTCGCTTGCCAAACATGGCTACACGCTCCGAAACAAGCCGTTCGAACTGACAATCGAGGTCGATCGGGATGACTTCGATGACGACAATCTCGGCATGTACTCGCCGATGTTCCGTGAACTCGGAATGTCATCTGCCACCTTCCCGGACGAACTGGTCTGGCCTCTCTTGCTGAATGGCTGGTCGAACACTTGTTATGACGGCCAATATTTCTTCGACACAGATCATCCGGTGCTCGATGAGAACGGCACGCCCTATTCCGTTGCGAACACCGACGGTGGATCCGGAACACCCTGGTTCCTGCTCGATGTCAGCCGGCCGCTGAAGCCATTCATCTTCCAGGATAGGAAATTCCCGAACCGGCTGGTCCGGATGGACAAGGAAGACGATGAGAACGTCTTCATGCGCAAGCAGTTCATTTACGGTCTCGATGGCCGGGCACAGTCCGGTTACGGCTTCTGGCAGATGGCTTGGGGCTCAAAGCAGACCCTTAACCCGGCGAACTATGAAGCTGCCCGTGTCGCGCTTGGCTCGATGAAAGGCGACTTCGGCAAACCGCTTGCGATCAATCCGACGCTTTTGGTTGTTCCGCCCTCTCTGGAGGGCGCTGCCAATGACATCGTCAGAAGCGCTCTTGTGAATGGCGGTGAAACCAACAAATGGGCCGGCACTGCCGAAGTCATGAAAGTGCCTTGGCTCGTTTAAAGCTCCAGTAGTGCGTCCCCACGAAAGAACGCCGTCGCCCTTATGGGCGGCGGGGTTTTCCAACCGGCACTGTCCCCCGTGCCTGTTGGCAAGCCCTTCAAACCAAGGACCAAGACCCATGGCAGATGAAAAGAAACCCGCCGCACCAACCGGTCAGAGCGCGACCAAAGGCAAGCCGCAAGCGCCGGCCGCCAAGAAACCCGCACCGGTTGCAGCTAAGCCTGCTGGCGATACGCAAGCCAAAGCAGAAGCTGGACCCAAAATGGCACTCCGGATCGCTGCGAAGCCGAAGGAAGGCTTCCGCCGCTGCGGTGTGCATCACCCGTTCGGACCGGCCGACCATCCCGAAGGCAGGTTCACCGCGAAGGAGATCCAGATCCTGAAGGGTGAACCCAACCTGGTCGTCGTCGACCTTTAATTCCAGGAGGAGCGCCGCGAGCGCGGACGTCATGGGCGGCATGCCAACCCGCGCGAAGCCCCGCTGCCGGACCAAGAGGCCTCAGACATGCCGGAACTAGCAGAAATCGGATGGTTCATTGGAGGTTTTGCAACATGCGCCCTGCTGGGTCTGCTCGCCTTCTTTTACCTCGTAAGCAAGATCAATTGAGAGACCCGTTTGGGGTACCGGCAGAGAACAGTGGCAAAGAATACCCAGAGGGCGGTCTGGTACGGCTCGCAAGGCCCCCAGCGGTTTCCCCGGCTTTCAGCCCTTGGGAAACCTGAAACAAGGACCCCAGGTCGCCGCCCGCACACTTCTGAGGAAATACCGTGGCCTACGTCACCCAACAAAATCTGATCGACCGGTTTGGTTCAACGGAGCTGATACAGCTGACCGACCGGACCAACATGCCGGCAACGACGATCGACGCCACTGTCGTCGCCGCCGCGATCAGCGATGCTGAGAATGTTGCAGACAGCTATATGGCCAAGCGTTACGCCCTGCCGCTTTCCCCGGTGCCGGACGTCCTGGTCCCCGTTGTCGCGAACATTGCCCGCTACAATCTCTATGGCGAACGCGCTGAAAAAGAGAGCGCGATCTATCGGAACTACAAGGACGCCATTGCCTGGTTGAAGGACGTTTCCAGCGGCACCGTCCAGTTGGAAGCCGATGGTGTTGCCGCTGATCAGCCAACCAGCGGTCAGGTCCAGGTCTCTGCCCCCGAACGGGTCTTCACCCGTGACAGCCTGAAAGGCTACTGATGACCGGGATCCGCGAGACCATCACCGTCGAGGACAAGGAAATCAACGCCGCCCTCACCCGTGTTGAACGGGCTGGCGGCGACACAGCTGCCCTGATGCGCGAAGTGGCCGGTGCGATGCTGTTTTCCGTTCAGCGCCGCTTTGAAACCGAAAGCGCTCCGGACGGATCCAAGTGGCCGGCGCATGCGCCCCGCACCGCAAAGGCACGCACGAATCGCAAGACACGCGGCAATGCTCCCATCACGCCGAAGCTACTGCGGCAGACCAACCGGCTTTACAAGTCGATTTCTTCTGAAGCCACTGCCAGCGCGGCCGCTGTCGGTACCAATCTCGACTATGCCCGTATTCACCAGCTTGGTGGCACAATCACACAATATCCGCAGTCCCGGAAAGTGAAGTTCCGCAAGGTTGGAAACCAGACGCGTTTCGCCAAGAAAGCTCACAAGCGCTCAGTTGAGAAGCCAGTCGCCTTTGGTCAACGCACGATCGTCATCCCGGCCCGGCCCTATCTCGGCTTTTCGCAAGACGATCGGCAGACCTTAATCCGGATCGCGAACGAGCACTTTGAAGTCGCCCTTGCAGGAGGCCAGCCGTGAGCCTCGTTTCTGAAATCAGGGAGAATTTAAAAACCGATCAAACGGTCTTCAAAATCGTTGCCGGCGCGATCGAGTTTTCCCAGATCGACAAGAAGCATCTGGCATCACCAGCCGCTTACGTGATGGTGCCCGAAGACGCCAGCAGCGAAAACGAGCGCATGACAGGCGGTGTGCTGCAGCGTCTTGAAACAGACATTGCCGTCCTGATCGTGGTCGAGAATCTATCGGGACCGTTCGGTGAAGCTGCTGGTGATGATCTGGAAAACCTGAAGTCCTTCGTCCGGACCCGGCTGATCGGGTTTGTTCCCCCGAGCGCCACTGAACCCATCACCCATGTTTCCGGCGAGCTGATCAAGGCCAGCGGTGGCACCGTCTGGTTTGAAGACCGTTTTTCCGTCCCGTCCTACCTGGAGCAATCCTCATGAGCGACAAGCCCTATCAACCGCGCCTTGGCGGCCGCTACGAGGTCGACAAGGAAACCGGCAAACCCTCGCGGGTCGAAGGTACCGAGCAGCCGGAAAAGCCGGCGCAGCAAAAAACCGCACCGGCGAAGGCTTCAAAGCCTGCCGCGAAATCCCGTAAGGAGACCTGACCATGGCAACGCGCAAATATCGAAAGCTTGCGCTGCTCGCAAAGATCGAGGCAACTGAAGGCACGGACAGTGTTCCGACCGGTGCCGCCGATGCTATCCAGGCGAATGATGTTTCCATCACGCCGATGGCTGGCAACGAGGAAACCCGCAACCTCATGCTGCCGTGGCTCGGCAACCAGGGCGTCATCCTGACCGGTGATTATGTGCAGATGGAGTTTTCCGTCGAAGTGGCCGGTGCCGGCGCGGCGGGTGACGTGCCGCCCTATGGGGCACTGTTCAGAGCCAGCGGCATGTCAGAAACCATCAACGCCGGCGTCGACGTCCAGTATGCGCCGGTGTCCGATGGTGAAGAGAGCATCTCGATCTATTACATCCATGACGGTGTCCGTCACGTCGCCCTTGGTGCACGTTGCAACATGTCGGTTGAATTTGCTCCAGAGCGGATCCCGCGCTTCCGCTTCACCGTCATGGGTCTTCTCGGCACGATCACCGATCAGGCGCTGCCGGTTGTCGATCTGAGCGGTTTCCAGACACCGGTCGCGGTATCATCCGCAAACACCACTTTGACGCTTCACGGTGTCAATCCGGTGGCTGAAAGTATGTCGATCGACCTTGGCCAGCAGATCGAGCCGCGCTTCCTGATCGGCGAGGAGCGGATCCTTTTGACCGATCGCAACACCAACGGCACCGCCGTGGTGGAAGCGCTGCCACTTGGAACGATCGACTGGTTTGCCATTGCGCGGGCCCGGACCCAAGCGGCCATGCAGCTCGTTCAAGGCACAACGCCCGGCAACATCGTCCAGTTCGATGCACCGGCTGTTGAGATCGGACGGCCGTCGCAAGGCCAGACACAGAACATCATCAACTATTCGCTGCCGCTCAGTTTTGTGCCGAGCGCCGGCAACGATGAGCTTTCAATCACCGTGAAATAGGAACCGCCCTCCAATGAAGTTCGCAATCACCGACGTCTATCTCTTTTGGTGGCCTGTCACGGTCCGCATGCCGGATCCAGAGAAAGCCGGCAAGATTGTCGAGCAGTCCTTCGAAGCGCAGTTTGAAGCGCTGAACGAGGATCAAGCCCACGAAATCGACGCGGCCTTCAGGAACCTTGAGAGCGAGGAAGAGCGTCGGGGCCATCAGCATGATGTCCTTCGCCGGGTGACAAAGGACTGGCGCGGGGTTCTGGGCGCTGACGACAAGGACCAGCCCTTCACAGCCGATGCATTTGATCTGTGCCTGAAACAGGGATGGTTTCGCGCGGGCATGTATGAAGCCTATCGGCAGGCGATGGCTGCTGAAGAACAGGGCGACGGGCCCACGGCAAAAAACTGAAAGAGGCCGCGCGTGCATGGGCACGGGCCTGTCGCGGCCTTTCCGACATGTCCCGTCCGGCCGGCATTGATCCGGATCTGGCATCGGACTTCAAAGAACTCGGTGTGAATGTCGCGCCAGAGGCGATCGCAAGCAAAGAAGAGGCATTTGACGTGTGGCGAGTGAACTGGAAGACAGTCATCTCTTTCGTGACACTCGAAACGCAGTGGCGGGTGGTTTCCGGCCATGCCGGCTTGACGTGGCTTGGCCTTGATTATGCAGCAGCTGCAGCCGTCTTTCAGGGACGCAGCCACCGGGTCTGGCAGCGGCTTTTATCTGAACTCCGGATCATGGAGCACGCCGCGCTTGAAACCCTGAATGCGGAGCGGCCGTCATGACGCAGCCGCTTCGCATGGAAATGATTGCCGCCCTTGATGCAAAGGGCGTGAAATCAGGTGCAAGGGATGCCCGGCAGGAAGTTGGCCGGCTAGGAGATCAAGCCCGCGACACCGCCGCTGACATCGATGCGATTGCGCTGGCAAATGGCCGCGCCGCGAAAGCACAGGCAGCAGCTGCACAAGCAAGCAACCAGGCTGCACGATTCACGCAGCAATATGGTCTTGCAGCAGCGAACGCCAACCGGCTGGCAGCCCACGAAGCCACCAACCTCTCTTTCCAGATGCAGGATATTGGGGTCAGTCTTCTAGGCGGACAATCTCCGTTTCTCGTCATGGCACAACAGGGCAGTCAGGTTTCCCAGATCATGGGCAGCCGTGGCCTTGGACAGATCCTGCCGGCGATCGGCGGCGGCATCGCGTCCCTGATCAACCCGACCACACTGCTGTTTGCGGGTCTTGCAGCCGGGGCCTATGCCGCTCAAGCAGCCTTTCGGGCAATGCAGGGTGAAGTCATCAACCTTGAAACCGTCCTGGACGATCACACGGACCTTATCCGGCGCATCAAGGATGCCTATCAGGAAGCAGAAGACGGAGCGCGTTCCTACGCGTCGGCTTCCAGTTCCGCTCTTGAACTCGACCGGGTCAATCAGGAGCGCCGCGAACGCGAGGCACTTGAACGGGAACTTGACGATTTCCTTGACGCGTTGGGGCCCGGTCAAGTCCAGCTTCAAAGTCTCGGTACCGCAACCGACGCATATAAACAGGCACGCGCGGCCCTGGACGATCTGATCAGGTCGGCCAAAGAAGGCGATGCACAGTTTTCCATCCTGCGCGAGCGGCTTGCCGAGATTGCCCTTTCACCGGATCTGAACAGGCAGCAACGCGGCTCCCTTTCCTTTGTCACCGAACTGACCAAGGCCGGTGAAACAGCCGAGAGGGCTTTAAAGGAAACCGCTTCTGGCCTCGATGCGATCGGCAAAAGCTTTGAAGAGGTCACCAGCAAGGCGAAGGAATATCGCAAGGCCCTCGATCAACTTGAGGCCGGTGATCGCAATCTTGGCCGGCGCGATTTTGCAAGGGAAGATTATCAGGAAGCGATCCGTGCGGCACAGGACAGCCGCGAGCGTATCCTTGCCGAACGTGCTTTTCGGGAGCGGCTGCAGCGCATCACAGATCAGGAAACTGGCCGGCGTCTTCCGGTACCGGGCAAAAAGCCGGTCAACATCGATCTTGGATCTGAAGCCCGCGAGCTTCTGAAAACCCAAGAAGAGCAGATCGCCAAGCTGCAGCTGGAAGCCTCACTGATCGGCCAAACCGACGCTGTCCGACAAAGGGCGCTGGCCACCCTGGAAGCGGAAGTCGACATCCGCAATGCCGGCATCGATGCGCAGTCGCGAGAAGCCGAACAAATCCGCGAGAACGCCGCCGCGATCGCTGACATGAACAGCGAACTGGAAAAGAGCCAAGAGGCTTGGGAGAGCGTGAAGTCAACCGGCGAGCGCTCGATCGACACGCTGGTCGACAAGCTGTCATCGGGCGACTTTGAAGGTGCGTTGAAGTCGATTGCGTCCGACATTACCAAGCAGCTGCTCACCCTTGGTGCCGCCAACCCGCTCAAGAATGCCCTTTACGGATCCGGCCTGCCGACAATCTCCGATGCTGGCGGCATTGGCGGTTTCTTTAAAAGCCTTCTGGGCGGCGGTCCTGTGGCAACTGCCAGCATGCAAGTGCAAGCCGCGACCGTCCTGGTAAATGGCGGCGGCCTGTCAGCTGCGACCGCCTTCAACAACATTCCGGCCAATGACAATGCGGGATTTGGCCTGAATGCGGCTGCCGGCAGTTCCGCCAGTCGTCTGGCAGGCAACACCAATAGCGGTTCGGTTGCCGGCCAGGTCTGGAACTACTTTCTTGGCAAGGGCCTCAAGCCCCACCAAGCTGCTGCGATTGTCGGACACGTCTCGGCCGAGAGCGCTTTCAACCCCTTCGCGGTCGGCGATGGCGGCAATGCGTTCGGCCTTTTTCAGCACAACGACCGGCGGCACAATCTATTCGATTTCATCGGCGGCCGGCAGAACCTTGGCGATGTAAAGGGACAGCTGGATTTTGTCTGGCAAGAGCTGAAGACCACCGAAAGCAAGGCGTTTAAAGCCCTTTTAAACAGCGGCAATGTGCGGGATGCGACAGCTGCATGGGGCGGGTTCGAACGGCCGCGGGACTTTTCGTGGGCAAACCCGGAAGCCATGCACAACTGGACCGGACGCCTGCAGGCCGCCGAAGAAGCTCTGAACACCTTTGGCGGCAACCTGTCGAATTCAGCCGGCAACCTGACACGATTGGACGGCGGGATTGGTCAGGCCGTCAGTTCACTTGCGGACGGATCCGGATCTCTTGCCAACACCGCTACTGCCTTTGCAGGTCAGTCGCAGGATCTTGCCGGCAAGATGACCGAAGGGCTGCAGAACGTTTTGGGCGGCCTTGGTGAAGGAGCCGAAGGTGGCCGCGGCGGCGGTCTTGGCGGGCTGCTGTCAGGGCTTCTGGGCGGTATCGGCAAACTGTTCGGGTTTCAGGGTGGCGGGCCAACCGGCCAAGGTTCTGACACAGACGTCAAGGGTCTGGTCCATGCCAATGAATATGTGTTCAGCGCGCCGGCCACGCGCCGGATCGGTGTGAAAACGCTGGATGCGATCCATCAAGGAAATCTGCGCGGCTACATGAGCGGTGGCCATGTCACCTCCCGCGCTTCCTTTGCATCCATGTCGGCAGCAAACCGGAGCGCTACGAACGATGATCGGCTGAAGGTTGAGGTCCACAACTATTCCGGCGCGCAAGTCGAGGCCAAGGAAGAAAGGGACGAACGCGGCGGACGGAAGCTCCGGTTCGTCGTGTCTGAGACCATCGCGGACGGCATCAACACCTCGGGCGGTGCCGCACAGCGGACACTGAGTGACAAATATGCTCTCAAACAGCGCAGGACACGACGATGACCCCCGTCTGGCCAACCGAGCTGCCCCGCCCGTTCCGTGATGGCTATCAGGGTCAAGCGCAGGATCCGCGCGTGCGCCGGCGCGCCGAGACCGGTCCGCGCGGGCACAGGCGCAGATTTTCTGCCATCGCTCAGATCCATTCCCTGACAATCGATGTCAGCCGCGATCAGAAAGCCGTGTTCGACAAGTTCCACGAGGAAGACACCAGCCTTGGCACCTTGCCCTTCGTCATGCCGGATCCGCTGACCGATGGCTGGCCGCTGCTTGCCCCGGACGGTCAGGCGCTGCTAGCCCCCGACGATGAACCCATTCTGATCGCCGCCCACTGGCTTTGCCAGTTCGGGGAAACCATGCCTGTGGAGACCATTCGCGGGGTTCGTTTCCGGATCACATTTCCGCTCGAGGTGCTGCCATGAGACGGGTTTCCTTCAACCAGCGTATCTCTTTCGAAGAGCATTCGACGGACGAAGTCGAAGTGATGCTCTTTCACATCGAGCACCCGGAGATTTCCGAACCGGTTCGTCTTTCCACTGATCCCGGTGAACGCCTGTCAGTCGATCCGCTTGCCTATGGAACACGATCGACCTTCAACGGCGCAAATCCTGTGACGCAACCTTATTTCTTCGTGCTCGTTTCAGCTGACTTGCCGAGCGATCAGGAAGACGCGCCGGCTGAAGCGGCAATCGTGCTGGAGAACGTCACCAAGGGCATTGCCGACGAACTGCAGTCAGTCACCACGCAGGCGACGGTGCACATGGCAATCGTTCTGGCCTCTTCGCCCAATCTGATCGAAGCCGAATTCAGAAACCTGAAGCTGGTCCGAGCGGAAGGCGATGCGTCCGAGATCACGCTCTCCTTCAGCCGCCAACCGATCGAAGAAGAAAGCTTCCCTGCCGCCCGCATGACCAAACAACGATTTCCGGGACTACACCGATGAGCTGGAGCAACGACTATATCGGGATACCCTTCAGCGAATTTGGCCGCACCCGGTCGGGCTGCGATTGCTACGGGCTTGCCGTCCTTGTCTATGCTGAGCAGCTCGGCATGAAGTTGACGTCCTATGCCGGTGATTACGTCAGCTGCGATGAACGCAATGAGCTGAACGGCCTCTTTTCAAGTGCGATCGATTTCGGTCCATGGACAAGGGTGGAAGGACCCGCCCTGCCCTTCGACATTGCCTTGTTCCGGATCGGTCCCATGGCAGCGCATTGCGGCCTTGTGATCAAGGAAGGCGTCATGCTGCACGTGCAGGGCGAAGATCAGGCGAAGGTCGAAAGCTACCAGACCGGATCGTGGAAACACCGATTGCTCGGCCACTACAGGCACGAAAATGTCGCTGGGAGACCTCATGACTGAGACCGTCCCCGTTCTCGCCGCCCCGATGTTCGATCCGGGTATTGGCCGGATCGATACGGAATTGCCGACCGGCCTTTCCATCGCCGAAATTGTTGCAATCACATTTCCCGCCTCACTGAACGGCGAATTGCCATTGCGCGTTGTCCTGGTGACCGAGCGCGGCACAGCCGTCATCGAGCGGTCCAAATGGCAGTTTGTGCGACCCCGGCCGGGCGTACGGGTGGTTATTCGTGTACTTCCGGGAAAGAACGCACTCCGTACGATCCTGCAGGTGGTCGTGGCGATCGCTGCCATTGCCATCGGCCAGCTTTGGGCGGTTCCGCTCGCAGGCGCTTTGGGGATCTCGGCCGGCCTTGCCCAAGGCGTATTGAGTTTTGGTGTCACAGCGCTCGGCAATCTTCTGATCAACGCGCTTGTTCCGCCTGCAAAGCCCGATGCGCCGGTGGCATCATCGGATAATCAGGTCAACCGGACCTATTCGATCACCGGTTGGAAGAACCGCCTTGCACCCGATGGTGCGGTTCCCGTTCTCTTCGGAAAGCACCGCTATGCACCTCCCTTTGCCGCGATCTCCTATACCGAGATCGTTGGCGACATTCAGTATGTCCGGGCGCTGTTTGTCTTCGGTTATGGTCCGGTCAAGCTGTCCAGCTTCAAGATCGGCACCACGGATATTTCAGAATATGATGAGGCTGAGCTTGAAATCAGGGAAGGCTATGCCTCTGACGAGCCGTTCACGCTCTATCCACGGCAGGTGATCGAAGACCTGGTTGGATCGGACCTGACCCGGCCGTTACCGCGCGACGACGCCGGCAACATCATTGCAGGAGCTGCGACCGAAGAGCCGGTCGTTCGTTATTCCGCTGCCAACGGCACCGGTGCCTCAGTCATTATTTCGTTTCCCGGTGGCCTCTACAATTACGACACCAACGGCAATCTTCAGGCTCTCACCGTATCGGTAAGGATCCGGTACCGCGCGCAGGACAGTGGCGATCCCTGGACTGATGTCACCACCCTGAATGTCTCGGCCGCCAAGCGCGAGTCCTTTTACCGGCAGCACAGCTGGGATTTTCCAACACGCGGCCGGTACGAGATCGAAGTCACCCGGATGACGAGTGAGCGGACCGACGAACGCATTTCAGATCGCTCTGTTCTGGTGGGAGTTCAGACCTTCCGGCCGGAATACCCGCTTAACTTCGAACATCCGCTTGCAGCCGTGGCGTTGCGGATCAAGGCCACCTATCAGCTCAACGGCGCTCTCGACAATCTCAGCGGTCTGGGCGAACGGGTCTGCCTCGATTGGGACAGTGTGTCGGGCACATGGATCGAACGGGAGACCGTCAACCCTGCGTCTCTTTACCGTTTCGCTCTTCAGTCACTTGCAAACGCCTACCCTGTTGCGGACAGCGGTATCAATCTCACACAGCTCGCGGAATGGCACGATTACTGTGCCGCGAAGGGATTGGAATTCAACTTCGTCCAGGACACGGATCTGTCGCTTCTCGAAACCTTGCGGCTGATCGCGGCAGCCGGACGAGCAACACCGCGCCATGACGGTGTTCAATGGGGCGTTGTGATCGACAAGCCGCAAGAGCTGGTGATCGACCATATCAGCCCGCGCAACTCCGACAATTTCAAATGGCAGCGGATCTACTTCGACCCACCCGACGCTTTCCGCGTTCCGTTCCTTGATGCCAGCAATGACTTTGAGCCGGCTGAGCGGATCGTGCCATGGCCGGGCTTTGTCGGCGATATCACCTTGACTGAGGAAATCGAGTTTCCCGGCAAGACCGATCCGGACGAAATCTGGAAGGAAGCGCGCCGGCGTCAATATGAGCTGTTGCACCGGCCCGGCAGATACACCGCGCTTCAGGACGGTCAGGCTCGCGTTGCAACGCGCGGCGATCTGATCATGGGCTCGTTCGACACGCTTGACCAGACACAGATCGCGGCGCGCGTCCTGAAGGTCCAGGACAGCCTCATAATGCTCGACGAAGTCGTGACAATGGAGGCTGGTGAAGCCTATGCCATCCGCTTCCGTTCCGGGCTCACGGAAGCCGATACGATCGGAGCGTCGACGGTGCGCAGTGTCGTCACTGTTGCCGGATCCACTGACACTGTCCAGTTGGAAGGCAGCGGCCGCATGCCGGTCGAAGGGCATCTTGTTCACTTCGGCAAGGCTGTTTCCGAAAGCAAGGCACTGATCGTCAAGGACATCGAATCGGGTGAAGACTTCACCAGTTTTGTCACCATGATCGACGCGGCTCCGGAGATCGACACGCTCACCGACGCGGAAAACCCGCCAGCGTGGTCGGGTGTTGTCGGCAGTGAGCTGAGCGATCCGCTTGCCGTTCCTTCTGCCCCTGTCTTCACAGCGGTGCGGACCGGTGTTGCCGGCACCGGCAATGTCGATGGTCTCGATGTGCTGATCGCACCCGGCCCTGGCAGCTCTGCCGTTATAGGGACCTTTGAAATCGACCACCGGGAAACCGGCAATGTCGTCTGGACAACGCTGTCGATTGCCGCAGGTGACGGCGGTGCTCCGATATCCGGATATCTCAGCGGCAACAGCGTTGATCTGCGTGCGCGGGCACTGACGCCGAACGGCACACCCGGCCCCTACAACACGATCGCCACCATCACGATTGGCGACCAGGACGCCGGTCTGCCCATGGCGCTCGGCTCTGGCAGCGGCGTAGCAGGCGCTGCCGCCCACGCGACAATCACCATCGTGACGCAGAACGACGACAACGTGGTCGAGGTCGCAATCTACCGGCTGACCACTGGCGGCGCGCTGGACAAGCCAAATCACCTGATCGGCACGCATGCCGTTTCCAAGTCTTCAACCCTTGTGGTGACGGACGGCGATGCGACCGGTCAGGACACCAGCCTGCTGCCGGCAGGCGACTATGACTACTACCTCGAACCGCAGAACCTGGACGATCAACCCGGCCCGATCGCCGGGCCGTTCACGGTGACCGTCACTTAGGAGAGACTGATGGGCATTAAGACGGACAATCTACCTTCGGCCTCAGTGGTTACCGAAGTGATGGCTCATGTGGAAACGGCCGGCGTCAAGTCGCTGGCCACCATTCCCGTTGAAAAGCTGGTAACGCAATTGGGTGCGTCCCTTGCAACAGACTACGCGACGCTCGCTGAATTGCAGGCCGATCTTGACTGGAACGCCGGCGCGCTGGCGAAGGTTTGGGGAGACGCGGTGCTTGCCAATCGCGGGGTCTATCAGAAATCGGGTGAAGTCGGTTCTGGCGCTTGGGCGCGGATTGGTCCTTTGCCGGAAACCGACCTGTCGCGATCCTTGCGCGTACCGACCGGGGAATCAATCAATCCGTTCCCTGATGCTGCCACGCGCGCCGGCACCGTGGTCATGTTCGATGGCGGCGGGCAACCCATTCCCGGTCCAGATGCCACCGACATCGCCGATGCGCAGGCGAACGCAGCATCGGCTGCTGCTGACAAGGTGGACGCAGAGACAGCGCGTGACGCAGCCGTTGCCGCTGCTGCGTCGCTGGATACATCCAATTTCGTTCGCAAGGATATCGACACCGATATCGATGCGGATACCAAGTGGCTGGACAATCGCACCGCGTCCTTCGGAACGGGAAACGATTTTAACGTCGCTCATGACGGCACCAGCACCACGCTTTGGAACATCACCGGCTCGCTCGTCGTGGAAAACCGGGCAGATGGAGGAAACTTCGGACTGTCATCGGCCAAGGCCAATGGCGACATTCGGCGCGGTATCGACCTGGTTGCCGGGCTGGCAACTATCCTTCGCTATGACGGTGCGCAGAAACTCGCGACCGATGCGCAAGGGGCGACCATCAGCGGCCGTCTGATCGCTGATGACGGCTATTACATCGGCAAGGAAGGCGGCGGGTCTTCTTTGGGTCGCTATTGGGACGATACGGCGGACGTTCACCGGTCATTCGGCTGGAACGATGCCAACCAGCGCTTTGAATTTGAGGACAGTACCGGGGCCATGCATCGCCTCGATGGCCTTGGGGTCGGTCAAAGTTTCTCTTCGCCGAACCTCACCAACGGTGTCTGGTATGAAAACACGACAGGGAAGCCAATCTTTGTGTCCGTGAGAGCGTCGGGAGGCGGTCTCACGTCTGACTTGCAAATCTCTAGCGATGGCTCGACAGCACACACTTCCCTTTCCAACACGGTCATCTCCGGCAGTAACTCATGGATTTCCGCAATTGTGGGGGCCGGTGAGTTCTATCGGACGTTCAACGTAAACTCATGGCGGGAGTATTCATGATGCTGACAGGCTTTTATCATCCGGCCAGATTTTCAGGTGTTCCCTGGTTCCCGAGATCGGAACCTACTGCTGAATATCTGGCCGGTTTGCCTGAAGGGACAGTAACAGGAGTTCCGGCAAAACCGGGCGAGGACTACGCGTATGACCCGGTTCTTAACGACTGGGTGTTCAGTCCGCAGGCCAAATACACGCTGGACAGCGCCAAGGCCATGATCGTCGCCTATGCGGAAGCCTTCGAAAACCATGTATCCGGCAATGTCTCGATCGGCGAGAAACTGTCCTGGACCGTGAAGGAAGCGGCAGCGGTTGCGCATCTTGCCGGCACAGCAACCGCCGACCAAACGGCCATGCTGCAGGCAGAAGCCAACCAGACCGGTGAAAGCCTCACGGATCTCTCAAACGCGATCCTGTCCAATGCCACTGCCTTCCGACAGATCGCCGGCTCTATCGCGGGCCTGCGCCGCGCAACCAAGGCCGCGCTGGAGGCAGAAAGCGATCCAGTGAACTACACGGCAATCCTTCAATCGGCGCAAGCCAGTGCGGATACCCTCGCCACCTCGCTTGGCCTAACGGCCATGAGCTGGGACGTCTGACTTATCGGTCAGCCGGAACGGACTAACAACTCACACGAAACGATGCCGGCGTTTCCGGCGTTCTGAGGAGCAAAGGAAAGACAGATGGAACGGATCAATACGACAGCTGAAACTTTCACCAGCCCTGAATGGGAACCAACAGCTGACGTGACCATTCAGTTTGAACCGGCCGATCGCAGCACGCTTCACATCGAGGCTCGCGCAGAACCGGGCGCACCGTGGAAGGTTGTTAGAACCATTCAGTTCTACGAAGAACCGATCGTCAAACTCACCCAACTGCCGTGGCTGCGCCTCAGGGTCGAAAACCCGCTTCAAGGTCCAGTGAAGGCTTGGAGCGACACGTGAGTAAACTTGATATCAGTCTTGTTCGCCGGCTGCCTGTGCTATTGGCGCGGCAAGGTCGCAGCCTGGAGCTGTTGACCAGCACGTCGCTAACTACTCCGCCGATCGGCACACCGCCGACTGACATTACCTTGTCGGCGTCATCCATTCTGGAATCAGCCGTGCCGGGAACCGTCATTGCCACGATCAGTGCCAATGGCGACTCGCCCTGGTCGTTCTCGAAGTTGAACGATCCGGACGGCAGGTTTCGGATCGAAGGCAGCAATCTGATCCTTGATCAGCCGATCGACTTTGAGACCGATACCGAGCATACGGTCAGGATTCGGGCGGCGAATGCCTCAGGCTCCCATGACAAGGACTTTACGATATCCGTCCTTGACGTTGCCGAGGCCGTTGCCCCGACAGTGGTTGATCTGTCTTCGACCAGCGTTTCTGAAAGCACCGGCGTTGGTGCGCAGATCGCGACGATCTCCAGCGACGGCACGGCACCTGTTGCCTATACGATCGAGAATGATCCGGACAGCAAGTTCACAATCAACGGCAACGTGCTTGAGCTGGCCGCAGCACTCGATCATGCGAGCGACAATGAACACCCGGTAACGATCCGCGCGACCAACGCAGCAGGCTTTCAACTTGGGTCCTTTACAATTACGGTCACTCCAGTTGTCTCTGGTGCATTTCAGGTCGGGTTTCTGGGCGGCGTCGACCATGGAACAGTCGGCAATCTGTATGTCGACAACGTCAACGGGAACAACGCCTTCGACGGGTTAACGCCTTCAACCGCGAAGGAAACGGTGACGGCTGCTGCCGCAATTGCCACGCCGGGCGACAAGGTCAAGATCCGGAATGTCAGTGGTATCCCGTATTACGAGACACTCACGCCACCAAGCGGAACGTCCGGCAATCGCATTATCTTCGAAGCCTATGGGGCAGAAGACCCGGTTATTTCCGGCGCGCAACCTCTGTCAGGCGGCGCGGTGTGCACAATCGCCGACGAACCGACAGTTGGCGCGAATTATGCGTCGATCTACAAGGTTACCGGCCTTGCGAAGACAAGCTTCCCGACTGACAATCCAAGGGCTGCGCACGTTCACGAGAACGGGACCCGCATGCTGCCTTGCATGGGGCGGGTGCCTAATTCGCAATATCCTCACACTGAGCGCGCGACCAAGGATCACCTTGACGCGGACAACACGCTAACAACAGGTGGCGATCCTGATCTGATTACCGGCTGGCAATTGCCGTCATTTACCGACAGGTTCACACAAGCTCAGATAGAGAACTGCGACGTTCTTTTCCATCGCGCACCGAACGGCGACACGCGCGCGCCGGTCCTGTCATTCGATACCGGCACGAAGACAATCAATCTTGATACAACCGGTCTGAGCGACAACGATCGGACTTACGAAAGCAACGAAAACAAGGATCGGTTCGGCCTTCCCAATCTCCTGCCAGCGATGCGCAAAGGCGAATGGGGCTTCGTCGACAACGGAACGACGGTCGATCTCTATTTCTGGCCTGCCGACACGGCAAACGTTGCCTCGAACATGGAGTACAGCGCGCGGGAAATCGCGCTTAACCTGGTTGGCAAGAGCTATCTTGAATTCCGTTCGCTCACGTTCCGGCAAACTGCGGCTTCTGGCGTTCAGTATGACGGGAACTACTGCATTGCGGCTGACAATTCCGTGGGCGGCAGTCCGTATCAGACCGACATTCTGCTTGAGAATTGCCTGGTCGATGACACCTATCGGGACGGCCGCAGCTATGCGCCGATCTGGGCGCGGCACGTCAACAACTTCCATGTCATCCAGTGCACGATCAGGGACGCAATCAATCAGTACGGGTTCTTTCTTCAGGGATCTCACTGGAACACCTACGATGGCGCGCCAACAGGCGGTTGGCTTGATCGCAGCATAATCGAGCGGTGCGACGCAACCGGTCCGCGTTTCTACGGTCAAGAAGACTGCATGATTACCCGCAATCGCTTCATTGATTGCGGACAGGCTGCACACGCCAACAAGGGCAACATGTACTCGGGCGGCCACAATGGCCTGTGGTGGGGCAATGTCTGGTGGGGTTGCCCTGGTTACTGGACTTATCAGCGCACGTCCGCGCAGTTCTTCGGCTTCAACTTTTGCCCGTCGAATACGTCTGATACGGACGGCCGGGCTATCGAAGATCAGAACTATGACGAAACGTCCGATCTTGCCCAATTGTCCCCGGCAACCGGGCAGAACATTCCCGGCGAAACTTACGTCTTTTGCAGCATTATGCCGCCGTTCAGGAACGCGGATACTTACACGAACAGCGTTCTTCTCGGCAGGGGAGACGAAGACGAAGTCTATCTAAGCATGATGGATTGCATCCTGAACGGTTCGTCTGTTCTTGCGTCACGTCGGGTTCCTGACGGACTGAAGACCAACACCTACACGAACGGAACACCCATCGACGCAAGCGATGTCGCAACAGCTTACGGGCTCGTCTATGAAGACGTGATCCTGGGGGATCTCGCGATCAAGAGCGACAGTCCGACCAGGACGGCAACGTCAACGTCCATTGCGACGCTTCCCAGCCGCGCGGGTCCGATCACTCTCGCTGCCAAGTTCCCGAACTATCCCGCGTTTGACAGGGACATCAACAACGACGTGCTGGACCTTGCAAATCCGCCAGTCGGTCCGGCTGTAAACCCGGACAACATGAGCGTGCACAATCTTAAACCGAGCTGGATTGTGCGGCCCGCTCCGGTTGGTGCGCCTGTGGTCGGCGGGTCAGTGACGTGTGATGCCGGTTACGTCATGGCGTTCGGTCACACTCAACTGACTTACCAGTGGTATCTGGTCGATGATCTTTACGATCACAAGGACGATTGGACGCCTATCGGCGGCGCTGATGCGGCGACATACACGCCGCTCTCCGGACAGATCGGCAAGTATCTGGCAAGGCGCACGACGATGGGCGGGCAATCGGCTGATACCCTGTTCAATACACCGGTTGTTTCTTCCTTCCCGATTGAAAATCCGGTTGCTCTGCTAAGCCCGGCCTTCACGAAGGACAGTTCAACAACGTCCGGCACATGGCTTGAAACTGCATCCTTCACGGTTTCCAACAAACCAGTGATGGTGATTGTCGACACAATCAACGGCGCAATCGCGGATGCGGGGATCTCACTGACGATCGGCACTCCAAGCCGAACGGTCGGCACGGGCACGGCCTTGACGGAAAACGTCGGCGCTCGGCGTACGCGCAACCAAGCAACTTATGCGCTCGTGTTGGCTCCTGGCTCCGGTTCGCAATCAATCCAGGTTAGCAGCGATGACACGATGACGAACGTTCGCGTTCAGGTCATCGAGATCGGCGGAATGGATACCGTCGTTGCTGGAGCGCAGATTGAGGCATCTAACCCAACAAGTTTGACGCCCACAATCACAACGGGTCAGACAAACTCAATGGTTCTCTACTTCGTGAACCGTTACGACGGAACGGAAGATCCAATTTCCTGGGATGGCGGCACGTCGCTATATGCCGAGAGCACGGGAATAGATGGTCCGTCTTCGACGCTGTATGTCGCCGCAGCCTATGAACAGGCAGCATCAACCGGCGTATACAGCCAAACCGCATCTTGGGTTGCTGGACAAGGGGCGGGAACGTCCTTTGCAATCGAGATCAGGGCAGCGGCTTGATGGGAGGGTATGAATTCGAAAAATAGCTGACGGACGGTCCGGACCAGAAGGTCCGGACGGCGGGCCTGATCGCCAAACCATGAACCCGCCCGGTGAGAAGAACAACCACCGCGCCCGCTGCGTCGCGCGACGCAAGGGTGCTTATGGATGAGTCGCCATAAGGTTGTCACCCCACATGAAAGAAATACGATGCGGCACCTGCCGCAAGCTCTTGATGAAATCCGCCGAACGAGCGATCGTTGGCATTATCGAGATCAAGTGCCCACGTTGCGGCACGATCAATTCCCTGAGGCCCTTAGAGCCCTTCTCCGAACGCCCAGAGCGCCATACCCCGGAGAAGACATGTCCTGGCAACTCTTCCAGCAAGACGCCCTGACCTGGTTAGCAAACCAGTCTGCAGACCAGTACGACGCATTGGTGACCGACCCGCCCTATAGCTCAGGCGGCCTGCACGCCGGCACACGAACGGCGGACAGTGCCAACAGCAAATATCTAAACAATCCCGGCAAATATCCCGAGTTCTCCGGCGAGAACCGCGACCAGCACTCCTATATGCTCTGGTCGGCGCTCTGGCTGACGGAAGCCTATCGGGCCTTGAAGCCCGGCTCGCCGTTCTTGGTCTTTACCGACTGGCGGCAGCTCGCGGTGATGATCGATGCGGTTCAGGCAGCTGGCTTCACCTATCGAGGTTGCGTGCCATGGGACAAGACGGAAGCCTGCCGTCCCGCAAAGGGCCGTTTCCGCCAGCAGGCAGAGTTTATCCTTTGGGGCTCCAAGGGGGCGTGGCACGATAAGGACGGTCCAACATATCCCGGCATCATCCGGTGCGGTGTGATGGCTGGCGGTCCCAAACTTCACACCACAGGCAAGCCGGTACCGCTGATGGACGCCCTTGTGCAGGTCTGCCCGGCCGGGACGGTCCTAGACCCGTTTACTGGCTCTGGGACCACTGGCGTTGCTGCCCTCAGAGCTGGTCGCAGGTTCGTAGGATGCGAGCGCGAGGAAGCCTATTACGAGATCGCCAGCGAGAGGCTTTCAAAGGCCGCTTAAAGTGGGTTTTAAGCGAAGATACTGGACAGGTCATCGGGGAGCTCGCCGAACTTGGCGAGCTCAACCGCGTCGGCGAATTCACCGGTCTCAAGATCACCCTGCCGACTGAATGCCACGGCTCCCATGTGAGTGTGTGCCAGTCGTTGGGCAGCTGCGATCGCATCGTTTGCAGACAGGACCTGTATTCCATCGACGGCGACAAAAAAGCCGCTGTCGTTTTGTTCAACGCCCATTGCAGTAAAATACGTTGTAGCCGTCATTCGTCGTCTTCCTCCGGTGCCTTCATATAGTGAGGATATTGAACGTCGCGGTCTTGCTCTTCCTGTTTAATCCATGCGTCGAATTGAATGATCTGTGTATCAAGATGATCAGCAAGTTCGTGGAACAATTTCGAGAATGCAGCCGCGTCATCGCGCGTGTGTTTCATCATCTTGAAGGCATCGACGTGACCAGGGATGAATAGCTTGTTCGGAGCCGGTGTTGCATCGCCGCCTCTTTCTAGCTTGGTCAACCACGTGATCGTTTCATCGAAGTCGTGACTGCTCTCTACGCTGTGCTTCAGCTCTGGCACGCTGACACGAAGGCCAGCTTCAACGCCTTCATTGTTTGGGAATGGCTGCAAAAACAATAGGTGGTTTTCTTCCTTGTTATCAGGATTGAACCTTAGTATCCGCAGGCTACCTTCGATGGAACGAACCTCGTCACTCGTTTTGTTTTCTTTGATATAAATGTCAGCCATTATCGCAATCCTAGTTTGCACCTCCTCATTTGGAGCACCGGTCGTTTAAGATTGTCAATGAAGGGAAAATGAAGTTGCGAGCTATGACGCACCTGCCAAGTGGAAATAGATTCCTCTTGCCACCGCGCCGCAAGGAGCAATCTCAGCCACAAACTAGGTGCCAAGTGAAGTTGCGCAAAGTGCCAAACGAAGTTGCGCGCTACATTTCGGCAGCCACGGCATATCCGCACATGTCACTGGAGGCATGCGAGATCATCGTTGAATATTCTGGGAAAAACTGGCTGGGGTGGCTGGATTCGAACCAGCGCATGCCGATACCAAAAACCGGTGCCTTACCGCTTGGCTACACCCCAAGGCCGTGGAGACGCTATATAGCGAGGTCATTTCAGAAGCGCAAGCCTTCCCTCACCCAATCTTTCCTGCAGCCACAGGAGTTATCCCCAGGTCCGGCAGCCGGGTTCGACAAAGTAATTTATCAGCTCATTATTGCACCGTGCTCCGGCCGGAGATCAAACAGGTCACTGATCGTGCGCCGGGGCTATCCATCTGGCGTTGCAGGCGGTTTTAAAAAAGTGATGTGCGGACCGGCAAATCTCTTGCGGGATCAGATGAGCTTTGCTAAATGACCCTCCACGCAGCGAGGGCTTGCCCCGCTGTTCCCGATGGGCTTAGCTGAAGCCCTGCAAATGTCGGAGTGTAGCGCAGCCTGGTAGCGCACCTCGTTCGGGACGAGGGGGTCGGAGGTTCGAATCCTCTCACTCCGACCATTTTCCTTCTCTTTCAATGAATTGATTTTAAAGCGATTTTCGCATTGGTGAGATTTGCGCTGAATTATCGATGTTTTTTGGGCCGATGATTGGGTCAACGGCTCGGGTTCAAGGCAATTGATTTGCGCTCCTTCAATCAAAGCCGGAGCCAATGGACACTGCGAAGGAATCATAGAAACTATGGACAGATGCTACTTTTGGTTGTTCAATTTGGCTTGCACCTGCGTAACGGCAGTCAACATCCAGAGAAACTCGGGAACAGCGCATGTATCGATTTTTTGGGACTGTTTTTTTCCGATACGCGAAGCGAATTGTCTTCCTGACAACGATCTTGTTTGTCGCACCTTCTCCGGGAATCGCAAACGAAAACCGTCCCAGTCTTGCCCCTTTTACCACGGCTGACGTCCCTCCTGCCCCTGACTATTCCAAGAAGGCGAGCTGGCTCGCAAAACCCGAGGATCCGGATCAGTACGACATAGATATTTTGTGGCTGTATCCCACGGTTCTGGTGGATGACAGCGCCTGGCTGATGAACATTTCCCGCAAAGACCTGGTTGCAAGCGCGGAGTTGAGCGTCAAAACCGAAGCCCGGATTTTCTCCGGGCAGGCCAATCTCTATGCCCCCCTCTACCGGCAAATGAACCTGGCCGGGTTCTACCTGCCTGAGCCCGAGAGGGACGCTATTGTCGACTATGGTGTCCACGATGTCCGGCAAGCGTTTGAACACTACATGCAACACAACAACAAAGGGCGGCCGTTTATTCTGGCGGCCCACAGCCAGGGATCTTACCTGCTGACCCAGTTGCTGCTGGAGTATTGGGGCAAAATCGGCATAGAAGACCAGTTGATAGCCGGTTACGTGGTGGGCTGGTCCATCACCGATGAAGATCTTCGCGACAATCCGAATATCGAAATCTGCGATGCGGCCCACCAAACCGGCTGTTTCGTAAGCTACAACTCGGTTGCGCCTGGCAAACAGAAAGACTCACCAGTCATTTTTCCCGGCGCCATCGTCGTCAATCCACTCACCTGGACGCGGGAGGAAACGCTGGCACCTGCTTCACGCAACCGCGGCTCTGTCTTCATGGAAAAGAACGGGACCTATCAGGTTCTGCCTGGTTTTGCCTCCGCCCGAATTGCCAATGGCGGCCTTGAAGTTGTCGCCGAAGATCCGGACAGGCTCAATTCCAAATTTTTCCCGGACGGGGTCTATCACAGCTACGACTATCCCCTATTTGCCGAAAACATCTCCATGAACGCAGCCCAGCGGATCCAGGCCTATCTTTTGTCTGGAAAGTAAGGTTGACAGGTTCCAGACAGACGGCCGCTCCGTGGCCTCTACAAAGACCGTGGTTTTCCGGTCAGTTTTTGCTAGAATTTCCGGTAAATCGGTTAGAATCAGCGGGGCCAGAGGCATATGAGCGGGTCAGTTGTCACCATTGCCTCGTTGAAAGGCGGCAGCGGCAAAACCACTCTGGCCACTTGTCTCGCCGTCCATTGGCATCTGAAGGGCCTGAACCCGCTTCTTGTCGATGCAGATCCCCAACGGTCCACCAGCCGCCTTGTGGAACGCGATCAGGCGCTTGGCGGGGTCAACGTACTTGAACAGGCCGACAAGGATGTCTGGAACACGATCAAGCAGCAACGTTCATCCCACAGTATCACGATCGTCGATACACCCGGTTTTGACAGCGACATCACCATCGCGGCACTCGCAATCGCAGACATTGTTCTGATCCCGGTCAAAGCCTCACCCCTGGATGTGGATCGCATGATGGATACAGTTCGAACCCTGATGAGCGGGGTAAAGGGCTGGGCACCGACTTTCCGCTGCGTTTTGACACAGACCGTCAAAGGCAGCGTTATTTCGCGCCATGTCCGCAGCGAGCTTGAGGACGGCGGATTTCCCTTGCTGACAAGTGAAATGCACAACCGCGTCGCCTACGCAGAAGCAGGTCTTTTCGGCGCAACTCCCAGCCTGATCGCTCCGGGAGGTCCCGCAGCACGGGATATTGCGCACATCGCAGATGAAGCTGACGCGCTCATTTCGACAAAAAGGGCGCTCAGCGCATGAGCAAGAAGCTGCCCAAAACATCCCACAGGACGCTCGATGATTTGCGCAAAGCTGCAAATTCCGCGCTCCATGCCGAGGAAACTGTGCATCAGCGGATCACCCCTGAAAGTTTCCTTGAGCCAGCGGAGGTGGCGCCTGCTCAAGATCCGGAGCCGTTCAACGAAAAACCGGCAAAGACCGAACCGGACCAGACGGTTGTTCGTTCCCAAGACAAGGACGCGAGCGCCGTTGCTGTTCATGCTCGACAGGAGAGAGGCGGCAACCGCCCTGACAGAGAAAGTTTCCGGAGGTCGTCGGCCAACCTGATTGTTGAGCGGCACGCCAATTTCGCGGCCATTGCAAGTCTTGTGCCCATGCCATGGGTAGACCTTGCAGCAATTGCTGTGGTGGTCGATCGGATGCTGCGTAAACTGGCCCGCCTCTATGGCGCTCCCCTTGAGCGTTACAGGAGCAAACGGTTAGCCACAGCAATGTTAACCGGAATGGCTGCGCCAGGAATTGCCAGTCTCACGACAGTCGGATTGCTGCGTATGGCACCAGGACCCAATATTCTGGGAATGGCAATCACCTCAGTGTCAGCAACGATTTTGATCCGGATCGTGGGGGAAGTCTACATCTCGCACCTGTCGGCCCCGGACGCACAGGTTGGTGCTGTAGATCCCGAACCGGTTCCTTGTTGAAACCGATCAACTAGGGAATTCACCCTGGGTTTTTCCGATGTTTACTTGCGCAACCCACATATTAAGGGCGATTTTCTGCGGTAACCCTTTCCATTTATCATCATAAAGAGTACCGTTTCGTTCGAGCGATATGCCGTTCAGAAATACAGGCCACCTTCATTCCAGCCAGACGAGGGGGAGACTCTTCGGCCAAAGCTGATTTCAGGAGATTTCTATGGCGAGCAAGAGTACCGCAAGCGAATCGGAAGAACCCGAAGTCGCGGAGTCGGACGTTGAAGATCTTCACGAGGATCAGGAGTTTGATGTCACCCGAGATTTAACGGCTGACAATCTTATTAAGGACTACGTGATCGCATCTGTCGCGGCGAGTATAGTTCCGGTCGCCTTCTTTGATATCGCTGCTGTTGTCGCCATCCAGCTTCGCATGATCCAGAAGCTCTCCCGCCTATATGAAAAGCCGTTTTCAGAAAAGCTGGGCCGCAAGGTGGTTTACGCTTTGGCCGGTGGTGTACTTGGGTATGGCGCCGGATACGTTGTCGCGGCAAGCGCGACCAAGATTATCCCCGGCATTGGCTGGATGGTTGGCATGGTCTCCCTGCCTGTCGTTGCCGGCGGCGCGACATATGCAGTTGGCCGGTCCATCGTCAAGCACTACGAAGAGGGCGGCACCCTCATGGACTTCGACGCCAGCAAGATGCGGGATTTCTACAAAGAGCAGTTCGAAAGGGGCAAGGATCTTGCCCGCAGGGCGAAAGACAAGGTCAAGCCGGAATCTGAAGCTTCTGAAGAAGCAGCGTCCTGAGAACGAACTGACACTTACAAGTTTGAGACAAGCCGCCTTGATAATTCAGGGCGGCTTATTTGTTTGGCGTGTTCAACCGGTCAAAGCGTGAAGATCAGATGATACGGCGGCCCTTTCGCTTCCGGACAGCCAAAGGACTCTTTGCACGCTCTGCGGCAAGCAGCACGAGAATGCCGACGATCGGACTGAAGACGAATGCGATCAGGAAGTTTCCCACAAAACCAAAACGCGTATCACGACCCAATATTCCGATTATCCAAGCAGCAACCACCCAAATCAGAAAAATCCATGGATTGATGAATATGGTCATTGGCGTTTCGTCTCCTTGGCGGATGAACCCGGTTTTCCGTCGTCCTCGCCGGATTGATTGTCTGTTGCGTCACCGGTTCCGATATCTGAATTCCGAATGTTGAGCGGCACCTGGAACTTTGCCACCGTGTGGAACTCTTCGCCATTGTGCCGAACGACAAATACCTGAGTATCGGTGATGGCGCCCTTGCGATCAAATACCAATGGTCCGGTCACGCCCACAAACTGCTGCTTGTAGCGTGCGACCTTCAGTGTATCCGAGATCGTCTGTGCATCCAACGTATCAGCGCGCTTAACCGCGTTCCGCATGAGAATGACGGCGTCATAACCCAGCGCAGCGTTCAAATCCGGCAGATGCCCATAGCGCGCCCGATAATCCTCGATGAATGTCTGCCCCGTCTTCGAAAGACTGTCCCGGTCGTAAAGGGACACGCCAATTGTGTCCTTCATGTCTTCCTTGCCGACTTTACGCTCAATTGTTGCGGAAAAGATGTACTCCATCCCCAGAATCGGCAAATCCAGCCCAAGGAAGCGCGCCCGCTTGATAAAGTTTGCAGTTTCGTCGACAGATGATGAAACGATGAAAATTGCATCGAAATCAGAGCGTTTGAAAAGTTCATTGTCGAGAACGAACATCAGAAGTTCGTCGGTCGACCGCTGTGTTCCCGACAAAAACCCCCGGTAGACAATATTTGCTCCAGCGTTTGTCATTGCCTCGGTGAAGAAGTTTGCACATTCTTTGCCATAATCGCTCTTGTCAGAGAAAACGAGGATTCGCTCCAGACCATTGGACAGAGCGTAACTGGCAATCACATCGGCGTTGGTTGCATTGTTCGGCTGAAGTGCAAAGACCGTTTCAAAGCCATGATTGGTTAGCGATGTCGCGGTTGCGTGAGTCGCCAGATAAAGTATTTCATTGCGTGAGTAGATCGAGCTTGCAGTTATAGCTGTATCTGACCATTCGTGGCCGATGACGCCAATCAGGTCTTTTTTCTGAGCAATCCGATCGGACAGGCTCATTGTTTTCTGAACGACTGTTTCCAACGCGGTCTTGGTTGTAACGCCTTTTTCCATGGCAAGCTGCAGCATCAACTCTTCACCCAGAACCTGCTCCTGGCTCGCATTGATCTCATCGACCCCCATCCGTGCGCCATTGATGAAGCTCTGTTCCTCCCGGTCTTCGGCAGAAACGGCGACAACGCGGTACCCTTTGAAGTCGTCCTGCCAAAGACCTGCAATTCCGGGGAACCACTCCTTTAGAATGCGGGACTGCGGGGTCATCAGGCCGATGCCTGCAGCGAGTACGGCCATAAACGCAACAACGCCGGTGAATATCAGAAAGCGTTTGAACCAAGGTCGCCCCACCGGTTCGTTTGTATCCGTTTCGTCGCCGCGCTCCACCATCGGATCTATCGGTCACTGCCCAGAATCAGCGGTAAACCATCCTTGCCGGAACCGATGACAACTGTCTTGGAATTCGGAGAAGAGGCCAGATCCTTGGTCGCCTGAACCCCTTGCCAACGCAGCAGATCCTCTGTCAGACTTTGTTTGACAATGTTCTGGTACTTCTTGATGCCTTCCGCCTCGATAACCTTGCGTTCCGCTTCCTTCTGCTCGATCTGAAGGCGATAGGTGTAGGCCTTTTCCTGTTCAGACAGGGTCAGTTTGTTTTCGATGGCCAACCGGACAGCCGCCGGCAGCTCGACATTACGAACGAGAACATCATCGACGATAACATAACGGTCTTCGACACTCGTCAGACTTCGGATTACGACTGTTTCAAGAAATCCGCGCTTGGATGTGTAGACCTGTTCAGGCGTGTACTGGCCGACTGATCGGCGCAGGACGGCTTCGGTTTCCGGGAATACGATTTTTTCCAGATAATCCGGGCCAACAGTTACGTGCAACAAAGGCAAAAGACGCACATCAGGCTGATAGCGCACTGCGATTTGCAGATCGACCGGAAGACCGTCTCTGGTCAACATCGTGTAATTGCGCTCTTTGGTCTGTAGCCGGACATTGTAGATGTTCATTTTGTTCCACGGCCAGATGATATGGAGCCCTTCACCGTAGATCCGCGACAATTCCGTGCCGGAAAGCCAGCGATAAAGAACGCCAGCCTCACCGGACTGCACCGTGATGACAATCCGGTTCCACAAAACCCCGAGACCGATGCCGCAAGCCAGCAGCATTATCAGAAGGTAAAGCTGAAGACGCCGCCGACGGTCACTTCTTAGCTCTTCTTCGTAGTCATCATATTCATCTTCGTAAGCCATACGGCTTGCTCACCCCACGCGAGACTGCGAGAAACTGGACTATACGAACAAGCTGCCCGGCTTTCCAGTGAAGAAGCATCTTGTCCAGAAGCGATTGTAAAGCCTTACGTCCGTTTCGATTTCCTCTCCGCTGTCGAGCCTGTACGCAGATAAAACGAGGCAAACCGAACAGGGTGGTTCACCAGGGCTTCTGCTGCGTGCCAATCAGGCTTGAGAGCCATTCCTTCAGCTCAGGTCTGTGGATGACCGAGAAGTGATCGGCATCGACACGATGCAACCGAACCTCTGCGCTTGTCAGTGCAGACCAGCCGTCCAGATAATCGCCATCGGCTCCCTCTACCGCCCGAACCAGATGGATCGATACATCCGTTCGCTTGGGGACGTATTCGAGAGCGGCTTTGTAGTTCGCCGAATAGACGGCAAACAGCCGGTGCAGATCCTCCGCCGTGCCTCCCGGGAACATCAATTCAAACTGAGGGAACCCGAGAGCCTGTTCGACAACATCCTGATCCGGCTCAATCTCCACATCCGCTGCGAACAAGTCTCTCAGAAACGCTCTTTCACACGCATTTTTAAAACCGGCTTCCTCAAGCCCATCAGTCTGTTCGAAAGCCCGCAAATCATCGGGCGCATAACTGTCGACCAGCCCCAGAAAGCTGACTTCCTGCCCGTTTTCGGAAAGCTGCCGCGCCATTTCGAAAGCGACGACACCGCCAAACGACCAGCCGCACAGGCGGTATGGCCCATCAGGTTGCGCCTTGCGAATTTCCTCGCAACAAGCAGATGCCAGTGCCTCCACGCTTTGCGGCTTGCAATCCTCGCCGGGCCTCAAACCATTGGCACGCAGTCCATACACAGGTGTATCCATGGTCCAGGCATCCACAAGTGGCTGATAAAAGCTCAAAGTTCCGGCCGCTGCATGCAAAAGGAAAAGCGGTTTCTCTTGCTTTGCATTGTCGCCCGGGGCGGCATTTTTCAGTTTTACAAGCAAAGTCCCCTGTCCTGAGGGCACCACAATCGGACCCGGGTTTTCAATTGCTCCTTCCTCATTCTTGTCCTGAAGCAGCCGGGCCTGGCCTGATATCGTATTGGCCCTTGCCAGATCGGCAACCGACAGCTCCGTTCCGAAAACCTCTTGAATACGGCTCAAGAGCCGAATGGTCAGCAGACTGTTGCCGCCGGCCTCTCCGAAATCGTCATCAGCACCAAGCCGGCTCGTGGCAAGGTCTTTGCCGAGCACCTCACTCCAGATTTCGACCAGCCGGCTTTCAAGCCAACCGTGCGCGCGGTCCTCCAGCTCGCCATTTTTCCGGCGGCCTGTCTTCTTCAATTCTGCCAATGATGTGCGATCGATCTTGCCGCTCACCGTCTTGGGCAATCTCTCAACAATGATCCACTCGACCGGCACCATGTAAGCCGGGAGCATTACAGTGACATTCTTTTTCAACTCAGCTGATTGAACTCGATCATCAGCAGCGACATAAGCTGTCAGAACCCTGTCGCCTGCCGAATTGTTTTCCAGGACAACAGCCACTTCGGCAATTCCGGTTGCCGAAATTGCAGCTTCCACTTCTCCAAGTTCGATCCGGTGTCCCCGCACTTTCACCTGATCATCAACACGGCCGTGGAACTCGACAAGTCCTCCGCTGTTCGGACGGAAAGATGCGAGGTCCCCGGTGCAGTACAACCTGATCGTTCTCTTGTTGAGGCTATACAAGCCGAACTTTTCGGCGGTCAGGTCCGGTTGGTTGTGATATCCGTCCGCCAGCCGGTCTCCGCCAATATGCAATTCTCCGATGATGCCGTCGGGCACCGGATTGCCGTCTTGATCAAGGATATAGATTTCTGTCCCGGGCAGAGGCCGCCCGATCGGAACGCTTCCCTCAACACCATTGGCCTTCACGTTGTAAACAAGCGCAGTGATTGTGGCTTCGGTTGGCCCATAGGCGTTGATCAGACGCCGGTCGGACAGATTGCATGTATTCCAACGGTTCAGCAGATCAGGTGTAAAGGCTTCGCCGCCAACGACAAGCAGCCTCAACGGCAGTGCCTTCAGGTCCTCATCGTTCACTGTCCAGGATCTCAGAAGTTCACTGAGATAAACAGGAGGCAGGTCCGCTACCGTTACGCGTGCCCTTTTCAGAAAATTCAAAAATGCTCCAGGTGACTGAAGGTCTTTGGGGTGCAGTTCCAGCCGCCCCCCCACGGTCAGGATCGGAAGTATTTGCTCCAGCGCGGTGTCGACCGAGGTGGAAGCGAACTGCAGAACCACATCTCTTGGAGACAAGCCGTATTCTTCGCCAATGATCTGGCAATGCGCGGACAATGCCTTGTGTGAAACAATTACGCCCTTCGGCTGGCCGGTGGAGCCTGAGGTGTAGATGATATAGGCGGGATCGTCCGGTTTGACGTGACGAACAGACAACCGGGTGAAACGGCTCTTTAGGCTGCGCCGTTGTCTCTCAAGGTCCAGAACGTGCATGGGCGGGTTTGGCAGATCTCTCAGCTTCTTGACCCAGTCACCTTTAGAAACCACCGCCAAGGCATCCGCGTCCTTCAAAATGAAGGCAACACGTTCCACTGGCAGGTCCGGGTCGATCGGCACCCAAACAGCACCGACGCTCATGGCGGCGATCAACGTTGCGATACCGTCGCTCTCGCGTCCCAGTATGACGACGACGCGGTCGCCGCGTTTGAGCGAGAAACTTTCAAGCGATCTTGCAATCTCGTGGCTTCTGGCAATCAGCTTCTTGTAGGACAGGTTGGCGCCATTCCCTGAAATCGCGGCGGCGCCTGGTGTCCTTTTAGCCTGGTTCAGGATCAATTGATGAATGGGTGTTTCGGCAACCGCAGCCCTGCCCGACCGGTTCCAGTGGTGCAGCGCCCTGTCTTGTTCGGCAGCGGTCAGAACCGACATTTTCGAGAGGGAAAGCCCGCTGCCCCGCGCCATTAATTCCAACATCTCCTGATAGTGCTGCAGTATCAGCGCCACTGTATCGGACCGGAAACGGTTGCTATCAAAGTTGGCAACCAGACGGACATTGCCGCCAGTCTTTTGAACTTCTATTCCGAACACCGAACCGCCCGTCTGCCGTATCTCAGGCATCAGCTCAACTTCGCCGCGGGCAAATACGGAGTGTTCGCGCAAACGATCACCGAACCCCTGATAGGCGAAGGTCACTTCATAAGGTGCTTCACCGGTTTCGGTACCGCCAGTCTCACGGGCGACCTCAGCAAATGGATACTCGCTTTTAGCAAGTCCGGCTGCGAGTTCCCTGTCGACAAATTCCGCGAATTCAGAGTCCGTTTGACCAGGATCGATAGCCAACCGCAGGGCGACGATGTTGGCACAGTAACCGACTGTTTCCGCAAATCGCCGCATTGGGCGGCGAAGTGCCGGGATACCGATCACAAGGTCCTGCTGGCCGGTGTATTTGTAAAGAATTGACGCGAATGCGGACAGATAGACAGAACTCGCACTAACACGCTGCTCTCTGGCGCGTTGGTCCAGTCTGCCGGCGAGATCGTCAGACAATCTCACCACCAGGCTCTCACTGGCACTGGTTTCTTGATGTCTGACTTTGTCGGCAATGGGCCATTGCAACCGTGGCAGCGGCCCCTTGAGCACGTCCAGCCAATAGGATTTTTGTTCCTGGCCTCTTTGCGAGCGTATGAAACCGGCCTCCCACTCGGCAAAGTCGGCATAATCGGCTGACAAATCGTCTTTTGCCTCAGGCGATGATTCACCGTAAGCGAAATGGGCATAGGCACTCCAAAAGTCCCGCGCCAAAATCTCGGATGTGAGCCCATCGGTTATGATGTGGTGCGCCGTGATCAGAACAATACTTTCCTGACGGTCGAGCTTTCCGCCTGCTGCATGCTCAACGCGGAAAACACTTTTGCCGAGGTCAAACGGAATGGCAACTCGTTGTTTCAGGTAAGCCTCTGTTTCGATCTCTTTCGAAAGCGCGATCGGCTGAACCTCAATGCTGCCTGACTTTGGCGTCAGGACTGCTGTCTCGCCGTCAAGAACAACCCGGGTTGCCAGGATTGGATAGCGCCCGACCAGCCAATCAACCGAATGCTGCAAGGCCTGCCTGTCCACCGAGGTGCATTTGAAAGCCATCGGAACGTTGTAATCAGCGCTTCCGGGATAAAGTGACTGGTAGACCCAGAGCCCCTTTTGCGCCTCGCCCAGAGGCACATAACAGGGTCCTGCCCCGGCGGGCTGGTGATCGTTTGAGTGTGTGTGTGCTTCACCAGGCGGACAAGTCTCGACAATTGCTGCCAGCTGAGACGGTGTCTGCTCCCAGTCAAAATCATCATGTTGAAGAACCACACCAAATTCGTTCTCCAGCTCGTAACCAAGCCGCATGCGGGCCATTGAATCCACACCAAGACTTGCAAAACTCGCATCACTTCCAATATCGGCGGCAGCCATCCCCAACTCGCGTGCCAAAGTGCTGCAGATGACGTGCAAAGCTCGCGGCCGTTCGCCTGCAGCTGTTTTTTGCGCTGTCCTGGGAGGAGAGGATGCGTTGATTGTCCCCAGTTCGGGTTCCCGCGCCTCGGGTTTCAGCCAGTGACGTTCACGCGCAAACGGATAGCCTGGCAGGACCAGCATGGGTCCGGCTCTCGAAACGGCGACAGCGTCATCGGAGGCAGGTTCTCCATGTAGCTGTGCTGGCAACGGGCTTTCGAGTTTTTCGATAAGCTCCTCAATGTCTGAGGCTGAACAAGTGATGCCAGCGTCAAGCGTTTCCCGGCCAAAGGACAGTGTTCGTGAAAGAGCCTCTAGCGAGAGATTACTTGCAGAGCGAAGGTAGCCGGCGAGTTCCTTCCGTACGTCCTCCAGTTGACGTCTGGTGCGGGCAAACACCGGGAAAGGACGACGGATGCGAGGTTCTGGAACCGGATGCTGCTGAACAGCGGCCGGAGCCTCTTCCAGTATCATATGAACGTTCGAACCGCCGGCACCAAAGGAGCTGATTGCAGCTCTGAGAGGCGTTTCCCGGGTGGTTTCCCAGACTTGTCCCTTCAACTGCGGCTTGAACGGCAATCCGTCAAAAACGCCCTCAACTCCTCCTTTGACGAATGACGGAAACAGTTCGCGGTGCTGAAACTGCAGCAGCACCTTTGTCAACTGAGCCAAACCCGAAGCGGCTTCTGCATGGCCCATGTTGGTCTTCACAGACCCGAGGGCAACGGCATGTTCATGCCCCAGACGTCCAGCGAAAACTTCGGAAAGAGCCCTCAGCTCAATCCTGTCGCCCATGTTGGACCCGGTTGCCGCAACTTCAATGTAGTCAATCGTATCCGGATCAATCCCGGCGTTCTCGTAGGCCCCCTGAAGCAGTCTAATTTGTGCGTCGGCGTTTGGGACGGCGTATCCGGCGGAATGGCCGGAGTGATTTGCAAAACCTCCCTTGATCACACCCAGCACCTGGTCCTGGTCCGCCAAGGCACGATCCGAGCGGTTTCAGCAGCACGGCTCCCACACCTTCGGCAGGTAAATATCCATCTCCGGCTCCAAGAGCCCGCTTTTGCGGATCCGAGCCAACCAGTCCGGCACGACTCAAGGCCTCGAATTTCAAAGGATGAATGGTAAGGTTGACACCCCCGGCAAGCGCCAAACGGCATTCGCCGGCGTTGAGGCTTTGGCAGGCCTGATGAACGGCCTGAAGACCTGACGAGCACATGCTGTCCAGCGCGACACTCGGCCCCTGGAGGTCAAAAAAGAACGAAACCCTATTTGCGATCGCCGAATACGAGTTCAAAGCCAGCAGGGCCTTGGCATCTTCCTCGACGGCCAGGCCCGGATACTGGTTGTACATGGCTCCGACAAAAACGCCGACGCGCTTGTCATAGTGTTCGGCCAGATACCGCCGGGTATGGCCAGCGCGCTCAAAAAGATGCCAGGCTGTTTCCAGAAACAGCCGTTCCTGCGGATCCGCAAGATCCGCCGCGCGGGGTGAAAAACCGAAGAAACCGGCGTCGAAACAGTCGACACCTTCCAGGAAGGCTCCCCATTTGCAATGGCTGGTGCCCGGTTCTCCCTTGAACGAAGAGTATCGTTTCAAAAGATGTGCGCGGTCCTCCGGGATCTCTGTCACACAATCACGGCCTTCGCGCAGAAGGTCAGCGAAATCCTCAATCGTCTCCGCAGCCGGAAACCGCCCGGCAACCGCGATGATCGCGATCTCCCGATCCCTGGGTGAACCATCCCGTTCAGAAGCGCTTTCTCTCAACGGCGGTGCCAACAGCTCTTCGCTGTCCGACGTTCCGTCAAATGCGGTTCCCCCTCGCCCGAGAAGTTCGTCTGCCAGACGGCCGATGGTCTGAAACTCAAACAGAATGGTCTGTGACAGCGGGCCAAATTCCCGCTCCATGGCCTCAACGATCTCCAGTGCGGATACGGAGTCCACACCGAACCGGTCGATTGTGCTCGCCTCGTCCAACCGATCTTCCGCGATACCGAGACACTTGGAAAAAGCTGTCTTGATCGCAGCAACAATTGCCATGCGTCGGGAAGCTCCCGCAGCGTAGGCGGAAGTTCCGGTCATTGTTGCTTTTGAGATGGTGCTTTCCGGTTTCTCGGAGGATGACCCGTCTCCGGGTCTCATCAGCTCGCGCAACCGGGCATGATCGCCTTCAAGAACCAGAACCTGTTCCCGGTCACCAGACGCCAAGATCACATCAAGCGCCGCGATTGCCGGTCCCGTTTCCAATGGCCGCACACCGGCGCTGCTATCCATAAGCCGGATTGTGCTGGCGTCCATCTGCATGCCGCCATCGCGCCAGTAAGGCCAATCGATGGAAACTGACCGTCCCCGGCGCAATCCCGCTTCCGCTTGCGCATTACGCCAGGCCGCAAAGCGATCAAGATACGCGTTGGCCGTGCCATAATCGGTCTGGCCAGGATTTCCGAGAGCGCCAGTCGCGGAGGCCAGAAACACAAAAAACTCGATTGGCATGGAACCGATAGCTTCGTCGAGCACTGTTGCTCCGGTAACTTTTGGAGCAAGAACGCTTTTGAATGTGGTTTCTGTCTTCCGGCTCAGCAAGCCGTCCTTCGTAACCCCTGCTCCATGGAAGACACCGGTCAGATTACTATCGGTTTTCCGAATTTCGTCCAGCAGAGCCGAAACCGCTGCCTTGTCAGTGACATCGACCGGACGATAACGGACCATCGCTCCCATCATTTCCAGATCGCGAACCTGCTGTTCGATCACCTGGTCAGGGGCGGAACGTCCGGTCAGCCACAGGATCGGATCTTTGGTCACATCTGCAATTGCACGGGCAATGTGAAGACCCAAGCCTCCTGCGCCTCCGGTCAGCAGATACACGCCCCGGTCTTTCCAGGGCCTGGTCTCATCCGTCCTTTCAGGCTGAATTTCATTCCAGGAGCGGACGAAACGCAAACCTGACAAATACCGAATTTCACACTGTGTCCCGGCGGTATGCGCATCGGCTTCCAGGCAGTCCGCAAGATTGACTGCAGACGTATCTGTGCCGACTAGCTGACAGGACCAATCCTTGTTTTCCAGAGCGGCGGAGCGCAGCAAACCGGACAAGCCTTCCAACAAACTGCCATCCCCGTCAGCTGGCACCACAACCTGAAGAATCGCCTTAAGCGGTTCTCCCGACAGTGTTTTTAAAAACGTGAATAGCTGCAGCGCGTAGGATTCGAATACCGCATGCGGCTCAGTTTCCTTGGTTTCAAAGCTAAGGACCTTGACGCCACGCCGCTCCAGATCCTCAACCAACAACGGGTGGGAAGTTCTCAGCCCGCACAGCACACAGAAGCGGTTTTGAACGGAGGCATTCCTTCCGGCTGGACGCGGGGTCTTTGCCCAAACCGGTTCAAATAACAACGGTAGCATTTCCCGGCGTTTCGATGGTCCGGGAGGGGTCAAGGTTTGAGGCGCCGTATCGGGCAGCCAGCAATAGTCATCCGCAAACGGATAGGTCGGAAGACTGATTGGCAACGGCCTCCGGCCCACTCTCAACGCAGCCCAATCGACATCACCAACACGCACCCACCGGTCAGCCATCTCGAAATACCGATTTGTGGGAACACCTTCCTGCGTTTGATGCTTTGCAACGTTATGAAAAATTCCCTCAATCGCGGGAGCGCCCGCCAGATAGCAATCCAGCTTTTTCGCCAGATCGGCCCTATCATCGGCAACAATCGCCAGACGCTTCTCAAAAGGTTCCCGCCCCTCCTGCAACGTATAGGCCACAGACGGCATGTCCTTGTCTTCGAACTGTTTCAGATGGTTTCGAAATCTGGAGAGAAGGACGGACAGACGTTCCGCGTCCCGCGCTGAAAACGGATAGACCGCAGAACCAATTGGCGGGACGTGCGGAGTTTCCTTCTCATACTCCGATACCACGAAATGGGCGTTCGAGCCTCCGGCCCCAAAGGAGGAAAGACTGGCGATCCGGGTCTGGACAGTTCCATCTTTCCGGTCTGTATCCCAGGCTTCAAGCTTTTGCTGGACTTCAAAGGGCGAGGCATCAAAATCGATATGAGGATTGAGACGGTCCGAGTGCAACGACGGCACGATCTGCTTGTGTTCAAACTGCAGCAGCACTTTGGTAAGGCCTGCAATTCCCGCAGCGCTTTCCGCGTGTCCGATATTGGATTTCACGGAACCGATAGCACATCGGCGGGAGCGGCCCGGCGTCCCGCCAAAAACGCGGGTCAGAGCTTCTATTTCTATCGGATCGCCGAGACTGGTGCCAGTGCCGTGGGCCTCGACGAAGCTGACTTCTTGCGCGGTTATGCCGGCATTCGACAGCGCCTTTTGAATGACGGCCGACTGGGCGGACAGATTGGGCACGGTATAGCCGTTGGTCTTGCCGCCATGGTTGAGTGCTGACCCCAAAACAACACCGTAGATCCGATCACCATCGGCTTCCGCCCGGCCCAGCGGTTTGAGTAAGACAGCTCCAACGCCTTCTGCGGGGACATAGCCGTCACCACCCTCACCGAAGCTTTCGCATCGACCTTTGCTGGACAGAAAACGTCCCTGTGCCAGTGCGAGATACTTGTTGGGATGGGTTGTCAGATTGACCCCGCCCGCAAGAGCCACGGAGCATCCGCCAGACCGCAAGCTTTCGCAGGCCAGGTGGATGGCCGTCAGGGACGACGAGCACATGGTGTCGAGCGCAAGGCTTGGCCCGTTGAAATTCAGAAAATAGGAGACACGGTTTGCGATGGAAGCCGGGTTGCCTGACAGTGCAACCGGATGCCCGGCAGCGGCCATGTCGCGGCCATAGAGCTGATACTCCTGCCACATGACCCCGACAAAAACGCCGGCATCGGCGCCCGCCAGACCGTTTGCATGGCCGGTAAGAGACGCCCGCGTATAGCCCGCATCTTCAAGTGTTTCCCAGGCACATTGGAGAAACAGCCGCTCCTGAGGGTCCATAAATTGCGCTTCGCGCGGAGCGATGTTGAAAAACATCGGATCGAAGCGATCATGACCTTCGATGAAGCCACCCCACCTGCTTGTGGTTTTCCCGTGCTTTCGTTCGGGATCATAGTGGTCGGAGTGATCCCACCTGTTTTCGGGAACTCCGGTGATACAATCACGCCCCGCCGCAAGATCTTGCCAGAACTCCTGAGGTGTTCGCGCGCCCGGATACCGGCCGGAGAGACCAATAATCGCGATCGCGTCGTTAGAGCGCGCACCCTTCAGGGCCACGTTCTGGAGCGCAGGCATCGAAGCGACGAAATCCCGCTGGTTCCCCTCTCCGCCAAACATCTCCGCAAGCCGTTGCCCGTGATGTTCCCGAAAGTATCCGATCAACTCTTCCAGAGACTGGTGCTCAAAGAACAAGGTCTTGGGCAATTTCCCGAAATCGCGCTCCAGAAGGTTCGTCAAACGCATAATCAGGACCGAGTCGATGCCGTAATCCTCAAGGGGCGCTGACAATGAGATCAGCGAGATTTCAAGTTCTGTTTCCCGTGCGATCAATTCGGCAAAATACTGCCCGACGGCGATCTCTGCCGATGCACCGGACCCGGTGGCCTGAGCAACGGCAAATGGCCGTTCTGTGACTGGTGCTTTCAGCTCCCTCAGAGAAAAACCCTCAAGCCGGACACAGATTTCGCCCGTCTCGCTGAGCAGATCAATGTTCAGTTTTCGAATGCCGTTTGTTGCCGGCAGAATAGACAGATGCGCCCACATTTCCGGAACCGTCGGGCTGTAAACCGTCAGTTGATCGATCGCGAACGGCAGAGCGAGCCCCGCGTCACCATCACTGGCAAAGGCGACAAGAACAGCCTGAAAAGCAGCATCGAGGATGCTGGGGTGCAGCAGGAAATCACCTTCCTGATCCGCGATCACGCGCGGCACACGCAACCGGACAAGGACGCCGTTGCCTCCCGTACTCAACTCCGTAATCGCGCGGAGCGAGGGGCCATAATCGATACCAAGAGCCGAGTAACAGGCATAAAGCCAATCCGGGTCATGCGCTGTCCGGCAAATCTCGTGAAGACTGTTCAGATCAACTGACGAAGGCTGGATGGCAACCGGCAGAGCGGAGACCTTACCCGTGACATATGGGACCGGCTCTCCGGTTTCCGGCACAAGCTTGAATGGCACTGACGCGGTTTCCTGATTTCCAAACAGGACCTTGAGCGCTTTCTGACCCGCGTTGAGTTCAACCGGCCGACGCCATGTCACGTCCATCAGAGCGAACGGCATTTGGGCAGTACCCGGTGCTGCCAGCGCGGCCTGACAGGCAATCTCGAGACTCATCGCTCCAGGCAAGATGCGGTTGCCTCGCACGACATGATCCTTGAGGTAAAAGGCATCTGCGTCGACAACATTGACCGCCGATGCTTCAGCATTCCCGGTCCGGGTATCGTCGCGCACGCTGTCCGTCTTGATACGGAAGATGTCCCGGGCGAAGCAATAGGTTGGCAATCTCAACCGCCGGTGTGAACCGGGATTGACGGTCTGCCAGTCGATTTCTCCACCCTGTATCCAGTGCCTGGCAATCTCTCCCTGGTAGACACCAGGCCTAAACGAAACGCCTCGAGGCGGGCTCTTGTCATCAGAACCGGCGAATACTGTTTCCGTGGTTTCGCCACGCAGATACCACCACAGATCCGTCCGGAGATCTGCCAAGCTCCTGCAGACAATTGCCAGACGCACCGCCATTTCGGCCCGGCCGACCTGCAAGGTGTAGGCGAGATCCGCAAGGCAATCATCAGAAACTTCCCCGGCATCAAGGTGCCTCAGCAGAGCTTCCGCACTTTCGTTCAACCGGGTTTTATCTCTTGCCGACAGCACAATGATTTGCGACGAGACATTTTCAGGACGCACAGGATCCCGGTTTTCCGCAGGACGGTACTCCTCCAGAATCGCATGGGCATTGACGCCGCCAAAGCCAAAACTACTGACGCCTGCACGCAGCGGCTGTTCGATTCCGCTCTCGTCGGGAATTGGAGTCCAGTCTTCCGGTGCCTGAATTACACGGAACGGAGTGCCATCGAGATCGATGTAGGGATTGATTTCCTTGCAGTTCAGGCTTGGAGCTAGCGTCCTGTGCTCCATCTGCTTGAGCACCTTGATCACGCCAGCAACTCCGGCCGCAAGCTCAAGATGGCCGACATTCGTCTTAACCGACCCCAACCCGCAGCGACCGGTATCCCGCATCTCCGGCAATCCCGATGGTGACCGGAATGCGGATTTCAGCGCGTTGACTTCTACCGGGTCGCCAAGGGCGGTTCCGGTTCCATGTGCTTCAACATAGCCAACAGTTAGCGGATCCACCCCAGCGTTTTCATAGACGGCCGTCAGAAGGTCGGCCTGAGCACTTGTGTTCGGCGCTGTCAGTGAATTGGCATGGCCGCCATGATTGATCGCTGTTCCCCGGACAATGGCCAAGATCGGATCACGATCGCGTTCAGCATCCGACAAACGGCGAACCAACAGCATGCCCACACCTTCACCGCGGACATAGCCATCTGCGTCCGCAGAAAAGGTCTTGCAACGGCCATTCTCGGACAACATACCAGCCCGGGCAAAGTTGATGTGCGCTTCCGGTGTGAGGATGGTATTCACGCCACCGACAAGTGCCATGTCACAATCACCAGCCTTGATCGCCTGAATCGCGCGGTGCAATGCGACGAGCGAACTGGAACACGCTGTCTCGACGGGTTCGCTCGGCCCGTGCAAATCCAAAAAATAACTGATCCGGTTGGGACCGACGGACGGCACAGAGCCGGTTGCGACGTATCCCTCGCCTCCCGCGTCGTTGCCGATCTGGCCACAGTAGCCACTGGACGAAGTGCCGACAAAAACCCCGACTTTCGTCCCGGCGAAGGTCGCGCGGCGAATGGCCTGCATCCTCAATCGCCTTCCAGGCATGCGTCATCATCAGACGCTGCTGCGGATCCATCAACTTGGCTTCGCGTGGCGAAATACCGAAAAAGAGCGGGTCGAACTCGTAAACACCGTCGATGAAACCGCCCCAATGAATATTGGTTTTCCCCGGTTCTTCTCTCGGATTTCCATCGACCGCCTGCCACGACCAGCGATCGGCTGGAATTCTCGTTATGCAGTCGCGTCCGGCAACAAGATTGGACCAGAATGCATCACCATCCTCAGCCATCGGGAAGCAGCAGCTTTGGCCAACGACCACGATCGGGTCATCACCGGCCTGAAGGGATGAACCTTGCTCCGCCTTGGATGCCACGCTGCCGGACTTCTTTGCCTTGCCGGGTACTGATGCAACTGCACTTTCTTGCTGACCTGGCCGCGACTTACCAAGCTGCTCATCGGTGAGGTCGTCACAGATATGACCGGCCAATCTGGCAAGGGTTGCGAATTCGAAGAAGTCCGCCGGAGTGAGTTCAAGGCCGAGATCAGCGTTAATTTGCGTTGCAAAACCAGTCATGCTGACGGAATCGAAACCAAAGTCGCCAAGCTCTGTATCGACATCCAGCGATGACGGTGCCACCTCCAACGTTCTTGCGGCAATATTTGTGACGATTTCCAGCGTCTGCTTCTGACGACCGGCCTCCTGTGCGGGTTCGCCGAACGCGGTGTCAGCACCTTCTCTGGAACCAGGGGAAGCCGGACTACGCGTCACAAAACCTTCGAAAATGACTTTGATGTTGCCCAGATCATCGCAGAGGCTGATATCGAAAGAAGCATCTCGTTTCCGAACAACGGCCCACATCTCCGGGTGTGTCGAACCGTAGACTTTCGTGCTCCGGACGGAATAGGGCAGCGCAAACTCATTGCTGCCTGAAGCATCTGCTTGCAACGCAAGAACGGTCTGCAGAGCCCCGTCAAGTATGGAAGGATGCAAGGCAAAGCCGGTATCAGCTTCCCTGGGCAGTTCCAGGCGCGCGACCGCCGTGTTTTCACCGCGCCAAATCCGGTTGAGCCCGCGGTGTGCGGGACCATAGTTCAGACCAAGGTCTTCAAACTGCCGGTACAGTCCGGCGACATCAACCGGCTCCGCCGCGATGCTTCGTAAAGCAGGCAGGTCCAGAGTTGGATTGGAAACGGACAGCAGCTTCCGAAGAACTCCTTCAGCATGCCGCTGCACCCCGTCGGCGGATTTCGCCGATATGACATAACGCGCGTTCTCAACCGCGCCATCCGGCAGCGACACTTCAAGCTCCACCTCGCCCATGGTCACCGGGACACTCCCGACCCAGGTATGGCCTGTCAGCTCAAAGGCTGTTGCATCTCGTGTCGAGCTAGCCAAACACCGGCTCAAAAGCTCGAGCGAAAAAACACCGGGCAAAATCTTGGACCCATGGACCTGATGATCGCGCAGGTAGCTTTCCGAGCCGTCCATGGCATGAGTGAAGGCAGTGTGCGGCAGGGAGGCCTTTTGACGGCCCGGCGTTTCACCAATCCAATAGCGGGTCCTGGAAAAAGGGTATCCCGGCAGTGCCACCCGGGCACCTGGGCATCCTTTACGAACAGTAGCCCAATCGACACTGAAACCATCGACCCAAAGCGCCAGGAGATCATCCGCACGGCCCCTCGTGGCAAGCCCGGCCGCCGCCTCCCGCAGCGGGCCGTCGTTTTCCAGAACTGAAGTTCTCTTGCGGCCGGACTTCAGGTCCCCGGCATGAAGCTTTCCGGTATCGCGCCCGTCGACGAAAGCCTGCAACCGCCCCAGAAGGACTGAATGGCTGTCCGCCAAGAAGCCGAGGCGGAAATCCATGGCTTCCCGGGCCTGCTGAAGCGTGAAGGCAATATCGGAAAGCTCAGGTATGTTTTTGCCAGAAGACAGGAACTGGATGAACCGTTCTGCGGTTTCCTTCAACTGGGCTTCTGTCCTGGCCGACAGGATAATCAGCTCAGGTTCGTCAGCTCTATAGTCTGCTGATGGCGAGGCGGAAGGTTGGTATTCTTCAAGAACGACGTGCGCATTCGTTCCTCCGAACCCAAAACTGCTGACACCCGCCCGCCGCGGGAGATTGTCGCCCTTGACCGTGAAACCGGGCTTCCAGATTTCGGCACGATCTGCAAGATGAAACGGGCTCCCCTCAAGTTTCAAATAAGGGTTGGGGTCACCGCAATTCAAAGACTTGACGATTTCGCCGTGACGAAGTTGCAGCAGTACCTTGATCAAACCTGCAATGCCGGCGGCAAGTTCCAGATGGCCGATGTTTGATTTGACGGAACCTATTGCGCAATGTTGGCCTGGAGCAGCCCCGTAGGCAGCTTCGGCATCTCTGGATAGGTCGGAAAAGGCTGCTGTCAGGGCTTCGATTTCAATGGGATCTCCAAGCGGCGTTCCCGTCCCATGTGCCTCGATATAGCCGACGGTTCTCGGATCAATGCCTGAACGTCCATATGCGGTCCGGATGAGATCTGCTTGCGCTTTGGGATTGGGTGCCGTCAGAGAGGCGGCATGGCCACCATGGTTTTCCGCGCTCGCCCGGACAACAGCCAGTACGCGGTCACCATCCCGTTTGGCAGCCTCCAGGGATTTCAGCATTACAAGCCCGATCCCCTCTCCTCTGGCATATCCGTCTGCCCGGGAAGAAAACGGCTTGCATCGCCCCGAGGGCGACAACATACCTGCCTTGGCAAATCCGACAAAGGCTTCGGGCAGAAGCAGCGTGTTCACACCACCGGCAATCGCGTGCAGGCAATGACCCGAGCGTATGGCTTCAACGCCCCGGTGCACCGCGATCAGCGCGCTTGAACACGCAGTTTCGACCGCAATGCTTGGACCATGAAAATCGTAGAAGTAACTGATCCGGTTTGGTCCGAGAGACGGGGCCAATCCGGTCATGGAATAACCTTCGACCTGAATGCCTGTCTCTGCGACCAGCCGGCTGTAGCCGGTGTCTGCAGTCCCGACAAATACACCCGTATCGGAACCAGCGAGAGACGAGGGAGCATATCCTGCATCTTCCATGACCCGCCACGCCTGCGTGAGCAGCAAGCGGTGTTGTGGATCCATCATCCGAGCTTCCGGTGGTGTGACGCCGAAAAAGGCGGCATCGAACTCTCCGATGCCCTCGAGAAAGCCACCCCACTTGACGTTCCCCTTGCCAGATTCCGTCAGCGGATCCCCCCAATAGTCCCGCCAGTCCCAACGGTCCGGCGGTACCTCCGAAATCGCATCCCTTCCTTCTTTCAGAAGTTGCCAGAAAGCATCCACATCCGGGGCGCCCGGGAACTGACCACTCATGCCGATGATGGCTACCGCATCATCCTGACGGTGCGGGCGCTCATTGATCGCCGCAGCAGCGGGAGCTGAGGGCGCGAGAAACTTCGCCGGCTCTATCGGATCGCCAAGAATTCCGGGGGCCGAGTTTCGTCCTTCATCTTCAGACCCGGACGTGTCCATGCCAAGGACCACAGCGACACGACTGCGTTTCTCATTGCACAGATGCGCCGTAAGCCCCGCCAACGTCGGATACTCGAAAAACAGTGTTGGCGTCAGCTCGAGGTCGAAGTGTTCGTTCAGGCGATTGGCAAACTGGGTGAACCCGATGGAATCGAATCCGTATTCCATCAGTTCTTCATCTGGATCAAGATCCTTCGGCTGGACCTTCAACTGTTCGCTGGCAATTTCGGTCAAGCTTTCCAGAAGCCACCGGCGCAAAACTGTTGGGTCAGCCGATTTCTTGGTCGATTCGGTGTCGACAGGTAGAACCGGCGGTTGCTGAATTTCTGTTTCCGGTTTGAAAACCTCTTCGACAAAACGGCGGATGCGATCAGCCTTGCCAGTGGTAAACATGACGCGGGATGCGGTGCCAGCGAGCGCTTCGTAGAGCGCCTCCACCCCATCTTGGGTCTCAAGCGGGGCAAGACCCGTCGTTCGGCGCATAAGACCTTCTTGCGCTTTCGGCAAAGTCATACCGCCATCGCGCCAAAGTGGCCAGGCAATCGACACCGTGCGGCCCTGGCATTCTCCTCTCAAGCGGCGGCTTTCGCGTTCGTGCGCAAAACCGTCGATAAATCCATTGGCCGCGCCGTAGTCCACTTGCCCGGGATTTCCGACAACTCCTGATATCGAAGAATAGAGCACAAAAAAATCAAGTGGCTCCGTTCCGAGGACCCGGTCCAGGGCGATTGCTCCGGACACTTTCGGCGCAAGGACAGCGTCCAGCTGTTCTGGTGTTTTTTGAGAAAATACCCCATCGGCGATGACACCGGCCATATGTATGACGCCGTTCAACTGACCGTATTTGCGGCGCAAGTCTGCCACAGTGCGCATGACCGCCTCTTGATCCGACATATCAACCGTCAGGTGATGAAGTCCGGAAGTCTTTCTGATCCAGTCGGCGAGCGCTGCATCGGGATCGCTCCGGCTCGCCAGCACGACAGTGCAATCGGTGACGTGCGTGAAAATCTCCCGGGCAAGACCTTGTCCCAGCGCACCGGTTCCACCGGTGATGAAATAGACGCCGCCCGTCCGCCAAGGAGCGTCTTCAGGCGTGGGTGATGCCGGCACTTCTTCCCAAATTTCTTCGGTAAGCGCACCACTTTGAAGCCTGAGGACAGCACCTGCCGGGGCAACAGCACTCTTGGTCAGCACAGCCTGGAGGTTCTCAGCAGAAGGCCTTTCAGACAGCAAGAGAACCTGACCGCCTATCGAACGGTGTTCGCGGCGAATGCTGCGGAACATGGAAGCCAGCCCTGCCAATGCGGTTTGGTCTTCCGCAGCTTCCAGGATCAACTGGATCAGAACTTCACCGCTTGAAAGCTCTCCCTTCGCAATTTCGAGGAGTTGGCGGGCGAGCACTCGATACCGCTCATCCAAACGTGCAGCCGGGTCGTCGTCGAGCAAACGCACGTCCCATTCCGGCGACATGTCAGCCAACACGCTCGAAATCTTCGATGACCCAGCAACAAGAACGACCCGGCGCTGGCTTTCCGCAACGCTGATGGATGTCGGGAGTGGACGCTGCCGCGGCTCAAAACGGATAAATTCATTCTCTTGCGGAGCCTTGAGGACCCTGGTCGCAAATCCCTTCAGAGCAACGCGCACGCTGCCGTCACCGGCGACAAGGTCGACATCCATCTTCGGGCGAGCAGCTCCCTTACCCCCGATTGACCGGACACTGACCCACATCTTCGTTTCGCAAGGACCGAACGTTTCCACACTGTCCAAGGAGAAGGGTAAAGCGGTTCCCCCTCGCTCTTCATTCCAGCCAACACCAATCGCTGACTGAAGAGCTCCGTCCATAAGACTTGGAGGTAAAACAAAATCACCAAATGAAACATTCAAGTGTCGAGGCAGTTCGATTTCGGCAAAAACCGATGTGTTCGTCTGGTTCCCGTCGCTTATCGTCAAGCGGTTGATCACACGGTGGCCAGCCCCATAGGCCAGACCAATCCCATCGAAGGCGGCATAGACCTCATCGCGGGTCAGATGTTGACCGCTGGATTGCCTCAGAGCCTCGAGGTTCATGGATCTTCCGGTGCAAGGACCTGCTTCACTTACATGCAATTGGGCATGCAGCTGACGTTCACCGGTATCTGCCAAACTGAAAACTTCGACCCTGAAGCTGCCATTTTCTGCCGCAGCAAAACTGCAAAACAGTTCGGCAGGGCCTTCGACCCGAAGCGGCGCCAGCCAGACGATCTGCCGGAGAAGCGGGTTTTTCAGACCGTTTTGAACGGCAGCCGAGCGCACTAGTTCCAGGTAGGCAACACCAGGCAGAACCGGTGAGCCGGCGACCTTGTGATCGGCGAGGAACACTTCCTGGCCGGTCAGAACCAGAGCAAACTGCCCCGCCTCCCCGGGCTGTGGCGAGAGCGGGCCACCAGCATGCCGCGGGTTTGTCTCTTCATGTGGCAACCAATACCGTTTGCGTTGGAACGCATAAGTCGGAAGCGACAAGCGGCGAGGTAACTCTTTCCCGTAAAGACCCGGCCAATCGACGTCACCGCCCACAGCCCAATGCCGGGCAATGATTTCCGCGCTTCTTCCTGAAGGGTTCAAAGGATCGGCTTTGCGGCGCCGCCCGCCTGGAACCCTTCCGGTGATTGCGACCTTTGCATCGCCGCCAAGATACACTTCCAGTTTCCGGGCAAGGTCCTCGCTGCTTGTTGCAAGGAATACCGCGCGGCACCGCATTGCGTCCCGGCCGGTCTGCAGGGTGTAGGCAAGCTCACGCAGATCCGCCTGTCTTGCGACCGCACACAATCTTGCGATCCCTGCTTCAAGCGCTGCTTCGGTTTTCGCGGAAAGCGGAACAACAAGAGGTGTTTCAACCTCGTGCCATGCATTTCCGACGGGGCGGCGGTACTCCTCAACGACCAGATGGACATTGGCCCCGCCTGCACCAAACGAGCTGACACCCGCTCGCAAGGGCTGTGTCTTGCCATCAAGATCAGGACGCTTCCAGTCAGAGGCTTCCTGCAGCAGGTAGAACGGGCTGCCATCAAGGTCCAGCAAGGGATTGGGACTACCGGCGTGGATCGTCTTGAAAAGCGTCCCGCGTTTCATCGCAAGCAGCACCTTGATCAGACCTGCGACACCAGCCGCTGTTTCCGTGTGCCCGATATTCGATTTGACCGACCCAAGTCCAATGGTTGCCTGCGCCGGAGGATCCAGGCCCCAGGCTTCATAAAGTTCCTTGAAGGCAAGCTTCAACCCTTCGGCTTCAACAGGATCTCCGAGCGGCGTTCCGGTGCCGTGACATTCGATCAGGCCAATTGTGCGTGGATCGACACCGGCCTGTTTGTGCGCCTCCACTATCAGACGCGCCTGCGCCTTCGGGTTCGGTGCAGTCAAGGACGTCGCGCTACCGCCATGGTGTTCAGCAGATCCGCGAATGACACCCAGGATCGGATCGCCGTCTCGTTCGGCCAGGTCGAGCCGTTTCAGTAGCACGGCCCCCACACCATCGGACCGGGCATACCCATCCGCGTCCCGGGAAAAGGCTTTGCAGCGGCCATCCTGCGTGATCATTCCCACCTTGGAAAACATGATGTGCTGCATCGGTGACAACAGCAGGTTCGACCCCCCGGCAATCGCCATTTCGCAGCCTTCAAAGCGAATGCAGCTTACGGCCCGGTGTACCGCGACGAGAGAGCTTGAACAGGCCGTATCCACCACTTCGCTCGGCCCATGGATATCCAACAGGAAGGACAGCCGGTTCGGGCAAAACGCATGACCGAGCCCCGTAAGCTGCTGGGCGTCCATTATACCCGCGCGATTGACCATGTTGGTGTAGTCGAGCAGGTTGATGCCCAAAAAGAGACCTATCTTTCGGCCTGCAAGCGACCCTGGAGCATATCCGCCCCTCTCAATCAGGCTCCACACACATTCCATAAACAGCCGGTGTTGCGGGTCCATCAATTCTGCTTCGCGCGGTGAGATGCTGAAGAACCCGGCGTCGAATTGATCGGCCCGCGGAATGAAGCCACCGAATTTTACATCAGTAAAGGCACCCTTCTTGGGATCCCCGAAAACACTCCTCCAGTCCCAGCGTTCTGCCGGCACCTCCTCCATACAGTCATCGCCAGCTGCCAGGTGACTTTCGAATGCCTGCAAATCCGGGCTTTGCGGAAACATGCCTTCCATCGACAGAATGGCAATCGGGACAGCGACCGCTTCTTGCTCCGGTGGTCTAACGTGAGGGATGCTTTGCTCCGCATGAGTTGTTGCCGTCCCCCTGGGTTTGGCTTCATGCGGTTTTGCCGGTTTGAACACCGCGCGATACCTGCGCATCCATCGGCTTTCGGCTCCGGTTTCGCGCTCGTGAGTGTCAGCTGTGTCCGCCAGGCCGCCAGGTTCACTGCCGCGCTCGTGCTGTCGATTGGCAGAATTCGCGATCGGAGTGTTTTCCATGATCGATGCGGCGTAGTGTTTCTCGATCGGTGAACCATACCGGTCCATCAGGATCGCGCCGAGGTCATCGAGGTTTTTGGCCTCAAAGAATGTGGTTGGAGCTACGGAAATTGCGAAGTGTTTCGAGATCTGCGCCATGATTTCGGTGATCGCAATGGAATCAACACCGAAATTGGCCAGGTTTTCCTGAGGATCGAGTTTGTTTTCCGGAATGCGCAAGGCTGCGGCTGCGATCTTGCATACATCGGCAGAGAGGAGGTCAGATGCGGCAACCACCTCCCTGGGTATTGCGACAGCATGTGCCAACCGGGTAGCATCTTGTGCAGCCAGGCGCGCATGTGCCCGCTCGACCAGCTCCTTGTCCAGAAGCTGAGCCATTCGGGTCCGCGTGTCGCTGGGGCCAGGGCTCATTCTGCAGCCGCCTCCCGAGACCTGTCTGCATCATCACTCAGCATATCGCGGTAGTGGCGCATATGGCCGAGAAGTTTCCAAAGATCGGCCTCCCACTGATGCCGATAGGAATCGATGAAGTAATTCTGCCCGAGATCCGGCGTGTCGGTTTTCTTGGCTTCCAGGAACTGCTCCAAGCCGGACGTCCTGCCGAACAGGGCGCGGGCATAATTCAAAACGAACAGACCCTGGGTTTTCAGCCCGTCTCCCAGTCCACCCGCAGCATTTATGAAACCCATGAACAGGATGTTGTCCAGATTGCGCGGCGTGGAATGCAAGAATAGATCAGGGATATCTCCCTTCCAATCCAGCAAGCCTTTGTCGAGAAAAGGAAAATCGCGGCTATAGCCAGTCGCGTAAAGGACCAGATCAACGTCTTGCCTGGTTCCGTCCCTGAAGATGGCAGTCTTGCCCTCAAAGCAATCGATATCGCCCTTTGGCGTGATATCACCGTGGCCGATGTAGTAGAGCAACAGCGAGTTCATCACCGGATGGGCCGCATCCAGCGGATAGTCAGGTTTCAGGAGACCGTAGTCTGTGCCATCGTATCCGGCGAGCTTGAAGACTTCCTCGATGTAAGCGAGCGTTTCTTCTTTGGTCGGAAACTTGTTGCCCAGCTCCATCATCCATTGAGGGGTGGGTTTTCCATATATGAACTTCGGCTGGTAGTAATATCCGCGCCGCGTACTGTGCACGACGATTTGCGCCGTTCGCGCAGCATCAACGGCAATATCACACCCTGAGTTTCCACCGCCGACCACAAGAACCCGTTTTCCGGCAACCTGCCTCGCCGACTTGTAGTTTCTGACGTGCAGGATTTCGCCCCGAAAATCGCCAGAATACGCAGGCTCCGGATATCGAGGGACGCGCTGCAGGCCATTGCAGACAATCACCAGCGGATAAAGTTCATCATGGCCAGCCTTTGTTTGAAGCCGCCATTTTTCGCCCTCCTTCGTCAGTTTTTCAACCGGAGCATTGAAGTGTGCCCGGTCATAAACACCAAACTCCCTTGCATAGGAGCGGATATAGGCCAGCATCTGCACATGGTTGGGATAGTGCGGATAGCTTTCCGGCATTGGAAAGTCGGCAACCTGAGTGTTGAACTTGGGCGAAATCAGATGAAGGGAGTCATACGTCCGGCCACATTCGGCTTCTGCGTTCCAGACACCGCCGAAATCAGATTCTGCCTCATAAAGATCCACCTCGATGTCACCTTCAATCAACTCGCGCGCCACCCCGATGCCCGTTGGTCCACCCCCGACAATCGCAACCTTGTTTGGCACCGTGTTCATGAGGGAAGGTTCTCCTCAATCGTAAAGCCTTGGACTTTGTCCAGTGTCGTCAGTTTGACGCCAACCAGCCGAAGGCTTTCATTTCCGTCGGTATTGTAGACTTCCACCGTGACACCATTGGAAGATCCACTCGCAGCAGACAGTTTCACAGTGACCTGATCGCTAACCGCTTTAAAGCTATACATGGCCTGGACACTCATGGGGAACGGCAATGCCTTCGAGCCGGCATGTTCAATCGATGTGTCTGACACTGTGAACGCCAGCAAGCGCCAGACCGCATCCAGAACGAAGGGATCGAAAACCATACCCGCCGATTCGGCGGCGTCATTCGACGAGCGTGTGAGCCTTGCCCAGAAATCAGCGTCGTCACGGCACACTCGGTCCACACGTGCCATCTCAGGTGACGGCGGACCGGAGTGAATAGAACAAACTTCTGCAAAACTTCGGAATGCGTCGGTGATTTCTGTTCCTGGAAGCGGTTGGTTACCGGCCAGGGTCTTCCCGGCGGACGCTGCCAAAGCTCCGGAAACACTGGATCCAAGATGGCACGGATTTGCGTCTTCTCCGTCAGCTTCCACCCTGAAAAGCAACCCCTCGGCATCGGACATCACCGAAATATTCAGATCGCGCGGCTTACCGTTTATGGCAACCGGTATGCCCCACAACAGGTGCCGCAATCCGTTGACTCGCGTTCCGGTCAACCGCTCCAAAACGCTGCGGGACAATTCAGGCAGCAACAGCCCTGTCATCAATCTTTGTTCGCCGCTTATATGCGTCGTCAGATAGGGCTCAGCGCCGCTCAACCGGATAGTCATCTGGCCGACTTCGCTCGCTATCGCCTGTTCGCCAAACCAGGACGGACCACCCGCCGAAGGCTCGGGAACTTCCGGGCTTTCGAGGTTGGCTGTGTCCGGTTTTGGCCAATATGCTGTTTTCCTGAACGGGTAGCCGGGCACTTTGATCCGCGCAGTTTTGGACTTGGGCCATCTCAAGTCAACGCCGTCGGCCCATAGCGCCAGAGCCTTATTCAACTGACGCACATCACCAGACCGGAGCCACTTCTCTCCCAGCGCCCGCACATCCTCATCCTGTTCGAAGACCGACGAACCAGTGTTGCCGTTTGACGTGAAGTGCATGCCCTCAAGCGGAACCCCGTTTGCTGCAGCTGCCAGTTTGCGCAGAAGATCCGTCCAGTCGTTGAAGACGAAGGCCAGCCGGTCGCAAAATCCGGACCGACTCGCCTGCAGGGTCGCGGCAAGACCGTCCAGATCGATGTTCTGCCGCGCCGTGACAAAGCGCTCAACCTCTGCCGCGTAGTCGATCAGACGATCTTTGTCTTTGGCAGACAGGACGAAGGCACGGGGCTTCATCCCTCCAAAATCCTTGGTTCGTGCAACGTGTTCTTCAAGAACCAGATGCGCATTGGTGCCGCTGAAACCGAACGAACTGACGGCGACACGCCGCGGTGCGCCAGTCTTGTCTTGCTGCCAGTCCTCCAGTGACTTGCTGACTGAAAAAGGTGTGTTGGAAAACGGGATATGGGGATTTGGTGTGTCGATATTGATTGAAGGCGGGATCTGCCTGTTTTCCAGCGCCAGCATAGATTTCAAGGTGCCTGCAACCCCTGCGGAAGCAAGCAAATGACCGATGTTGGATTTTACCGAGCCGACCGGACAACTGTATCCTGCCGGAACCTTTTCAAACGCGTCGGTCAATCCTTCCACTTCGATGGGATCGCCCAAGGGCGTGCCTGTGCCGTGGCACTCCAAAAGTCCAATGCTCGCCGGATCTATGTCGAACCTTTCGTAGACCGATTTGATAAGGGCGGTCTGGGCTTTCGGATTTGGCGCCGTAATTCCGTTGGTGCGCCCGTCCTGATTGGTCCCCCAGCCGCGAACAATAGCTCTAATCGGATCGCCGTCCCGTTGCGCTTCCTCCAGACGCTTCAGCATGACGACACCCACCCCCTCTCCGGGGACAAAGCCGTTTGCGCGTTCGTCGAAGGAAAAACACCGTCCATCCGCCGACAGCATGCTCACCTTGGCCGTATCAATGAACATTTTCGGGCCAACAAGAACGCACGCCCCGCCTGCAATCGCCAGGTCGGAAGTGCCCGACAGCAAACTTTCGCATGCCTGGGCGATGGCGACCAGAGAACTGGAACATGCCGTGTCCACCGAGATCGAAGCTCCGCGCAGATCGAGCAGATAGGAAATCCGCGCGGCCAGGATCGACCCGGAATTTCCGAGAAGATTGTAGGTGTTCTCCTCCTCGATAAGGTCCTGGTATCCGCTCGGACCGGACGCCACATAAACGCCGCACCGGCTGCCGGAAAGTTGTGCCGGATCTATCGCGGCGTCCTCAATGGCGTGCCAAGCCGTCTCCAGGAACAGCCGTTGCTGCGGGTCCGTAAACTCTGCTTCCAATGGCGTGATATTGAAGAACTCGGCGTCGAAACGGTCAACTCCTTCAAGGGAACCCATCCACTTGCAATAGGTTTTTCCCGGAGCCTGAGGATCAGGGTCATAGTACCGGTCGATATCCCATCGTGTGGAAGGAATTTCGTCGATACAGTCCCGGCCAGACGCAATGTTTTGCCAGAATGTCTCGAGGTTTCCAGCCTTTGGAAACTTGCCGGATGCGCCGATGATAGCGATTGCTCCGCTGCTGGTACTTGGCCCAGTCTTTGCTATATGCAACGTGGCCGAAGCCGGGCCGGATTTATCCGGCGGAGGCTCTACGGGCCCTCCCGGATCATGCTCTTCAAGTTCCACGACCGGATTTGCCGCCGCCGGGAGCGTCCCGGCAATATGTGAGACGAGCGCGCCTGCGGTTGGATGCGCATAAACAGCCGTTGCGGGGAGACGGATATCATACTGCTCATTGAGTTTTCGGATCCATGTCACGGCAAGGATCGAGTCCAGCCCGAGATCCAGGAAGGCGGACTGATCGGAAATCTCTCCTGGATCGATCATCAGATCCTGTGCGAGCGAAGTAATGATATCTGACCGCAGATCTAGATCGACGGCACTTGCTTCCTTCGTGTCTTCCACGGACTTGGCAGCAGCCGGTTGCTGAGCGGTTTCGGTCTCCTCACCCGGTTCATCTGTGTTACCAGAGCCAATCACCTCTGCAACATGACTGGTCAGAGCCTGAACCGTCGGATATGCATAAACGGCCGTCGCAGGTAGGGCGATGTCGAACTGCCTGTTGAGATTGCGGATCCAGGTAACGGCCAGAATTGAATCCAGTCCAAGATCCAGGAAAGTGTCTTGCGGCCGGATGTCAGATGCGTCAATCATCAGGTCATTCGCCAATGACGTGATCAGATCCGCTTTCAGCGCCGACCGGTCAAGATCAGGCACTCTTTCAGGTTCACTCTCTTTGGAACCTAAAGTTTCAGAAGAAAACTTGGCTGCGATCCGCTGTTTGACGTCCTGATTGCCGACGAAAGTCTTCTCGTGCATGGCAAGTTCGCACTCAAGAACCTTTTCCAGCGCAAAGCGGACACCTTCGGCATGCCCTGTTTTCACGGCAATCAGCCGTTCAACGGGTTCCCTGGCCAGCGCATGGGCTTCGTCCAGGGCAAAACCAAGCACATCGCGCGCCGGATGACTTGTTGCACGCTCTGTTCTGTCTGACAGGTCTTTGCCCCGGTACTGCCGCGCCGAAAACAGGATTTCCCGTCCAAGTTCATCACCTAGTCTTTTGGGGAAGATCAGTGTTGCCCCGGCTCCAGGCGTAAAACCCAGCAGCAGATAGTTGCTTTGGTAGATCGCCTCGTCGGCCATGATCGTGCGATCGCAATACATGCCGAGAGACCAGCCGGCTCCGATCGCATGCCCTTGCATAGCCGCAATGACAGGAAGGCGACACTCCAATGGCAGGGAATAGATCTTCCGGTCTGTAAACCGGCTACCACCTTGCTGAAGATCGTCGAGCCCTTCCCGGGTACCACCACATGCGAAATAGGTGTCGTGCCCAGTCAGCACCACCACCTTGGCCTCCGGCAGCAAAGCGACGGTTCCGAAGGCCTCTTCTAGTCCGTCCATGAAATCGGGTGTGAACATGTTGCGGCCGGACCGCTCCAGCATGGTTATGAGAGCCACCCCATCCTCAAAGAGCTCAAGGCGCATCACATCCGTCTTCAAGGTGACCGGTCTTGAAGACGGATGTCGCTTCCTGTCCTCGGGGGCAGGCACCGCATTCATGGGGAACAGCGCAGCTGTGTTGTCACCAAGAAGCTGCGGCAAATCGCGGCGCATGTGCTGCTTCAAGAGAACCAGGGACTTCCGCGGTCCTTGTGCGATATCTTTCGCCAGCGCAAAGGCCGTGTCATACTCCTGCCCGGCGTCCACCCGAAGTGCACCACGCCGTTCTTCCCTACCGAGTGTGACAGACCGTCTTGCGACAATGAAATCGGCTACAGCAAGAAGTGCGCTCGCGCGGTCAGGCGTATTGCCACCGGCACACACCACAACTGGTACAGGGCACTCCAGCAAGACTGCCGATTCCAACTCCGCTGGCCATTCCCCTGACGTGCCCCAATCTTCCGCCAGGACGACTACAATCGCGCGCATGGTTTCGTCCACGCCCGATTTTTCAAGCGCCTGGGCGAACAAATCAGCTTGTTGAGGCCCCCAGATGCCCGAAAGGGTCAGAACATGAACGCCCTCTGTAGTCGCATCTGAAAGGACTTCGCCAGCCATCGCTTCCGTTTCAGAAGTGGCCGCAAGGGGCGCGAGAAGGACTTTTCCGGATCGGGCGACGGCGGTACCGCGCGAGACCGCAACTTCGGCAGCCGGCTCCGCCAAGGTTATCTTTGGTTTTGAAACCGCCGCCCGGACAGGCTCGCCGCGCTTTGCAGACGGCGCCGACTGGGTTGCAGGATCGTCACCGGGCGTGTTGCGGTCCGCCGCTGCTCGCCTGCCAGCCACCCAGTAGCTCTTGTCGGCAAACGGATAGGTAGGCAGCGGCACCCGAAGCCGTGGACGCTGGAAGACTGATCCGGTGTCAATAGAGGCGCCTGCCAGGAATTTCCGTCCAAGGGCCCTCAAGTTGGCGCTCCTTGTATTGCCGGCCGCTTCCGTCAGCCTTGCAGGTAACTGCGGCCCGCCATTGACAGTAACAGGGCATTCTCCGGTTTCCACTCCGCTGTCCGCGCGCCCCCGCAGCCATGTTCTCAAGGCGTGAGAGACGTCGTCCAGGCCACTTGCGACAAGTGTCAGCCGGTGCGCCATTGACCGTCTGCCAACCATCAACGTGAATGACACATCTTCGGCGAGGAGCTCATGAGGTTTCTCGAGATGGATGACCAGGTTTTCAGCCTGTGCCCTCAGTTGATCTTGGGTACGGGCAGAAAGCACAAACAGCAGATCACCGGCGGGTTCGGGTTCTTCCTTCCTGTCCGGCGCGTCCTCAATGACCGCGTGGGCATTGGTGCCGCTGAAACCAAACGAACTGATCGCCGCCCTGCGTTTCTTGCCCCCACCCTTTGGCCACGCCACCGGTTGCGTATTGACCGCAAATTGGCTGGAAGGGAAATCGATGGCCGGGTTACCTGTGCCGAAATGGATGCTCGGGGGAATAGTCTGTTCGCGCAAGCTCAAGAGCACCTTGGCAAGGCCTGCGATTCCCGCCGCAGTGGTCGCATGCCCAATGTTCGACTTCACCGCTCCAAGATAGACTTTACGCCGATTGTTTTTGCCAAATGCCCGGGTGAGAGCTGCATGCTCTATCGGGTCTCCCAGAACGGTTCCCGTGCCATGAGCCTCGACATAGTCGATGGTGCCCGGTTCGATGGCATTTTCCTCGTAGACCTGCCGGATCAACCGCTCCTGAGACGATGCGCTCGGCGCCGTGATGCCATTGGTAGTGCCATCCTGATTGGTTCCTGATGCGGCCACCACACCGAGGATCGTATCTCCATCTTTCAGCGCATCCTTGAGTGGCCGCAGGAGAACAGCTCCGACGGCTTCTCCCGGAACGATACCGTCGGCGCTTGCACCGAAGGCGGCGCAGCGGCCGGTCGATGACAACATCCGTGCCGCATTCGCATAGCAGAAAAAGCGCGGTGAACACTGAACGAAAACGCCGCCTGCCAGCGCCAGGTCGCATTCCCCGTTTCGAAGGCTCTGACAAGCCAAATGCAGTGCCACGAGGGAACTTGAGCAAGCTGTATCAATGGCGACTGCGGGTCCTTTCAGATCAAGCCAATAGGAAATACGTGCCGGGATCAGCGACGTCGTGTTCCCCCAGAACGCCTGGCCCGGCGGCTGCTCATCAAAAAGTTCCTGATAATCCCCATGCGCGCAGCCCACGAACACGCCACAGCGTCGACCGATGATATCCTCGCCTGCATGTCCGGCGCTCTCCAGCGTATTCCACGCCTCTTCTAGGAAGAGCCGTTGCTGTGGATCCATATAGGTCGCTTCAATGCCGGAAATCCCGAAGAATACCGGATCAAAGCCATCGATACGATCCAGGAAGCTGCCATGCCGGCCATGGTTCCCCGGTTCGGCATCCCGGTAAAACGGCGGCAGATCGAAGCGCCTCACCGGCTCAACCAGGTCTTCAGCTGCAATCAGATGGTCCCAAAGATCGTCCATCGTCGGTGATTTTGCGAACCGGCCGCTCGCGCCAACGATCGCTATCGGCTCGCCGGACGCCTGTAGCGCACTGGCCGTGATCTTGGTATCGGCTGACGGTTGCGCAGCGAAGGCGGCAAGTGCGTCGCGGGATTCGAAGGCAGCCCTTTCACTTGTTTCCGAAATCTCAGGGTAGCTGCTGAGCAAATGCGCCAGCAATTTGGCAGCATTTGTAAAATCGAAGAGAACGGTCTGATCGATCTCAATGCCAAATGTCCTGCGCAAACGGTGAACGAACTCGGCACCCAATATCGAGTCCAGACCGTAATCGGCAAAACTGCGCTCAATTTCAATGGCCGCAGGCACGATGTTGAGCGTTTCACCCAGCGCCGCCAACAAGTGGTCGCGAACAGTCACTTCCGTCTCACCAGACGCTTCGGAAGGGAGTGGCAGTCCAGAAACAACAAGCAGCTGTTGATCTGCTTTGGCAACGACAATCTGTTGCCCCAACTCCTGTTCCCGGGCAGAAGAACAACAGACCCACTCAAACCTGTTTGCCTCAAGCGCCTCTCGCCAGCTATCTGCCGACAGCGAGGGCGATCCCGGAATACGCCGGTCTCCATCGACAAAACGCCACCAGCCGTCCAGCAAACCAAAAGTCACATGCGTGAAGACGGTGAGTCTGCTGGTTTCATTTAAGAGCAGGAGACCGCCTGGACTTAACGTTTCGCGCACCCTTGCCAGTGTGCTGGAAACATCTGCTGTTGCATGTAGCACATTCGCAGCAATTACAATGTCATAGCACCCGGGTTCGATACCCTGTTCCGACAGCGGTTTTTCAATGTTCAGCAGCATCGGACGCAAACCGGCAACACGGTCTGCATAATTCCGTTCGGCGTGAATCAAAAATGCCCGTGACACATCCGAATATCCATATTCGGCAATCCTGTCCCCATAAGGGGCCAAAGCTTCAAACACGTGTTCGCTCGTACCGCCGGTCCCTGCTCCGATCTCCAGAATTCGAAATTTGTGCCCTGGAGTCTTGTCTGCCGCCACAATTTTCCCGGCGGTTTCCGCGACCGTTTGACTGAAGCGCGCAGCCACCTGGTTCTCCTTGTAGACCGCTTCTACAAGAGATTGACGCCCATCTGGAAAAAGAACATCGGTGGCTTTTCTTCTACCGGTCAGGATGTCCGGCAACGACCGCAAGGCCGTTTCTGCCAATTCAAATTGTGCCCGCGACTTGCCAGCCTGCTTGGCTCTTTCCCAAGCGGCCCAGGCTTGAGATTCATCGCATTCGCCAGACCTGATTAAAATCAGGGACCGCGCCGCGCCAAGCCATTTCTTGAACGGCAGCGTCACCTCTTCGTCTCGAATGTTTTTCAGAACCGCCGCCAGGACGTGGGAGACCGCAGCTTCCAGATGCTGCTGGTGTTCAAGCAGCGCAATATCGCCTCGCTTTTCCTCAACGCTCTGACGAATGTCCGCGACATCGCATGGGGTGGTGTGAGGCACCGCGCTGTCCAGTCCGGTGACACTTCCGGGGAGCCAGTATCTGTTTTTTGCAAAAGGATAGGTTGGCAGAGAAACAATGTTCCCGGAACGATGTCCTGGCAACTGTTCCCAATCCACATTCACGCCTTCGACCCAAAGGCGGGCAACTGTTTCCAGATGGCCGGTTTCCCAGGCTCTCTCTACGACATCCCCGATTACTTGATCAGCCACCAGCTCGCCAAGCGCACCTTGCTTCGAATTCTGAAAATTCTGAGCAAGCAGGATGCCGGGCTCTTCATCTTTCAGCCAGGCATCAAGCGCGTTCCGCAGTTCATCCGCACTACCCGTCACAAGGGCGAGCCTGCAGTCCATCGCCTCACGGCCGATCTGGAGCGTATAGGCGATATCGGCAAGGTTGGGAGCAGTCCGGGTCAATCTCCGGTCAACAGAATTCGAAGCAATTAGCTCAAGCAGACCATTGATCGAACGGGACATATCCAGATCCGCAGGCGTTGGGCGGCGGCCAAAGGTCCTTTCACACCAGTTTTGCAGAGCAGGAATATGTGATGCTTCCAGTCCAAGCGCATCGAAATCCTCCTCAGGGTCAATCTGTGCCGGATCGATTGCCAGGATACGGCCGAGTTCAGCTTGAACTTCTTCAGGTGACACCGTTTCACTGAAGGTCTTCCCGTTCGGCAAAGGAGGCTTCTTCAAAAGTCCGAGCAGCCGCTTCGCATACTCTCTCAGCCTGCCGGAGCCCTGCGCTGACATCACAATCAGTTGCGGTGCGTCAGCGACATCCCCACTCGAAGAAGGGCCATTCTGGTCTACCCATTCTTCCAAAATCACATGAGCATTCGCGCCGCCCGCGCCAAAGGAAGATACCCCGGCCCTTCTCGGTGACCGGGACGACCAAGTTGCTGCCTCCCTTTGTATTACAAATGGTGTTTCCTCCAGATCGATATTCGGGTTGATCTGCTCCGCATGCAGACTGGGAACGAGCACCCGGTTCTTCATTTGCAGAACCACCTTGGTCAACCCGGCGATACCAGCAGCGGCTTCCAGGTGTCCTATAGAGGATTTCACCGATCCCAGCGCACACCAACCGGCATGGTCCGTTTCAATGCCAAATGCCTGCGTCAATCCATCGATTTCAATTGGATCGCCAAGCTCCGTGCCGGTCCCGTGCGCCTCGATGTAACTGATGTCGCCCGCCTTGAGCCCGGATCGATCGAGGGCGGCGTCTATCACATCCCGCTGCGCATCCGGGCTGGGAACAGTGTATCCGTTTGTGCGGCCGCCATGGTTTACGGCACTGCCCCGAACGACCGCGTGAATTCTGTCTCCATCGGCTATGGCCCGGGACAATGGTTTCAACAGAACGCATCCGGCTCCCTCACCGGGAACAAACCCGTCGCCGCCTGCGCCAAAACTCCGGCACCGGCCTGTCGGGCTTAACATTCGAGCCGCGCTTAGCTCAGCATAATTCGATGGATGCAGATAAAGATTGACGCCACCGGCCAGTGCCAGGGCGCAACTCCCGCTTCTCAGCTGCCCGCAAGCCTCATGGATTGCAGAGAGCGAAGACGAGCACATCGTGTCGACAGGCAGACTTGGGCCGGAGAGGTCCAGGATGTGCGATACCCGGTTGGCGAGGCTTGCAAAGGATGTCGATGGCCGCACCATCGCCCCGTGCTCGGACCGGAATGGCCCATAAAGCGCGAACCCGGTCTTGGTCACGCCTGCAAAAACACCAACGCGTGCACCACCGTGATCCGTACCGGCTATTTCCTTCAATCGATCTCTCGTATAGCCACCATCTTCGATAGCCTGCCAGGCGGTCATCAGAAACAGCCGTTCCTGCGGATCCATGCCTGCGGCCTCCCGCGGAGACAGACCGAAGAACAACGGGTCGAAATCGGCGAAACCGTCCAGAAACGCACCCCACTTGCAGTAGCTTTTGCCCTGCGCCACGGCCTTGTCGGGATCGGGGTCGAAGACCTCCTCCAACGCCCAGCGGTCATCGGGGAATGCACCGACAGCGTCATGGCCTGCAAGCAAGTTTTGCCAAAATTCTTCCAGATCGGCTGCATCGGGATAGGTTCCGCTCATGCCGATGATGGCAATCGGTTCATCACTGCCGAGGCTTGATGACGGTATCCCGGGGGCGGGCACAACGCGGGCGGGTCGGCTTAAAGGCTGTTCAGTTCCGCCCGTTTCCCCCGTCCATACTCCACATGCTACAGGTTGGGTTTCAACGAGGAACGTACTTACCTCTTGCAACGTCCGGTAGCGGAAGAACAGGGTTTTGGGCAGTTTTTCAAATACGTCATCCAACCGGCCGTTGAGCCTGGTAACCATCAGCGAGTCGATGCCGTAGTCTTCCAAGGGGGTTTGCGGATTGATCGCGCTTGCACCAAGACCGCTGATCTCGGCGAACAAAGCGCCGAGTTTCCGGACCACTTTGTCTTTAAACTGACCTGAAGCGCTCGCGGGACCTGCATCATCGTGTACAGGCGCGGCCCTATCCCGCACCGTTGCTCTTTCACCGGCGGCAAAAAACGCCCGAATTCGTGCCTCGTTTCCACCAACCACGGCTACTTGAGCGGCGTCAGACACAATGGCTTTTTCCAGCGCGGCCAAACCGGCTTGTGTCTCCAGGGGACGCTGCCCCATCCGGCGGTAAAGAGCGTCTTTCACCGTGTCATCAGCGGACATGCCACCATCCGCCCAAAGGGGCCAGTCGACGGCAGTAATCCTGTTTCCGGATCGTGTTGCGAGAACGTCCAGAAAGCCATTTGCTGCAGAATAGCAAGCTTGCCCGGCATTTCCGAACGGCCCGGCAAGCGATGAAAACAAGACGAACGCGTCGAGCGATGTATCTGAACAAGCGTCCGCAAGCGCCAGCGCACCCTGCACCTTCGGAGACAAAACACTTTTCAAGTGCCTGCTGGACTTTGTGGCAATGTATCCGTCGTGCAAAACCCCGGCACAATGGAAGACCCCATTGAGTTTACCGTGCACCTCGATGACATGGGCAGCAAGGTCATGGACAGCCTTCGGGTCGCAGACGTCAACCTGACGGTAGGCCGTGACAGCACCCTTTTCGCGCAACCCGGACAAGACGTTTTTCCGGTCTGCATCAAGCGGGCTGCTGCCGGTCAGAACAATCACGGCGTTCTTGACGGTCACGGCGATATGTCCGGCCAACAGCCGCCCCAGACCACCCATCCCGCCCGTGATCAGATAAACACCCCCGGTGCGCCATGGAGTTTCGACTGTTCGCTCCGCCAGCTCCTGCCAACACCAAACCTGACGTTGTCCGCCAACGTAGCGCATGTGCCCGCTGTGCAAATCGCCAGCTGCATCCTTCAGCCAGACCAGGGTCTGCTCGGACGGAGCGGCAACCGGGATCTCAACGACTTGACCGCAAATACGCGGATCTTCCTCGTGAGCCGTTTGCAGCATGCCGGTCAGGCCGCTGAAAAGAGCATCTTCTCCCTCAAGTGGAACGGCAAGTTGGACAAGGACCTCTTCCTTGCCGCCGGACGTCATTTCCCGCCGCAGGACTTCCAGGAGTTGTTCAGCCGCATCGGTGTATCTGTCGGAGATGGTCCCGCTGGTGAGAAACAGGTTGTGGCTCGTTAAGGCGCGGTCGGCCGGAACATGAACACCGCAACCGACGGCAACATGCCGTCCCGAGAAAGGTGTCGAGGCTGTCGCGTCGGCTTCTGTCCACTTCGCTGAAAAGAGCATCTTCTCGCGATCACTTTCAGCAGGCCTTGCAGCGGGCAGCCAATAGCGGGTTTCGCCAAACTTGTGCGCAACCAAAGGGCCCCGTGTCCGGTGCTGTTCAGTATCGACGCATTCCAGCACAACATGTGCGTTCGCCCCCCCAAACCCGAAACTGCTGACACCAGCCCGTCTTGGGTGGGTATCATTGCCTCGTTTCCAGGGTTCCCGCCTTGTCAAAATCCTGAAAGGACTGCCCTCCAGATCGATGTGCGGACTGCGTGGTTCGCTGTGTAATGTGGGTGGGAGTTCGTTCCGGCGCATGGCCATCAGCACCTTGATGACACCTGCGATTCCGGCCGCAGCCTCCAGGTGACCGATCGCCGATTTCACGGTTCCAAGGCCAATCCAGGGAGTGGCAATTGGCTCAGCGCCCAACAATTCGGAATAGGCCCGGCGCAAGCCGTTGATTTCAACAGGATCTCCCAGTTCGGTCCCTGTGCCATGCGCCTCAATGTGGCTGACGGACCGCGGATCAATATCTTGCATTGCCTCGATGATCAGCCGCGCCTGTGCTTTGGCGTTCGGAGCTGTCAAGGCTCCCGAGCGGCCGCCGTGGTTTTCAGCCCCCCCGGCGATCACACCGTGGATGCGATCACCGTCGCGTTCTGCGTCGGCCAACCTTTTCAGCAAAAGGGCAGCCACACCCTCGCCTCTCGCATAACCGTCTGCGGCCTGTCCAAAGGTGTGGCAACGACCGGCGGGTGACAGCATTCCTGCCTGATACGGACCTTCAAAGCCGTCCAGCGCCAGACACAAATTGACGCCACCGACAATGGCGGCCGAACATTTGCCATTTAACAGAGTGTCTCGAGCCCGCAACATTGCAACGAGTGAGCTGGAACAAGCTGTATCAATCGCCTGGCTCGGCCCGTGAATATCGAACTGATGCGAAAGACGGTTCGCAGCCATCGCGAGGGAATTGCCAGTGGCAACATAGCCATCGGACGGGAGGCCCCCGAACGCCAAAGCTCGGCGTAATCCAGCGAGGTTATGCCGATGAATACGCCGGTATCGCGTGGCAGGTCCTGCGGCTTGTATCCTGCGTCTTCCAGAGTACGCCAGGAGGTTTCCAACAAGAGCCGCTGCTGTGGATCAAGCCGTTCGGCCTCGACCGGCGAGACATTGAAGAAAGCCGCATCGAAGAGGTCAATATCCTTCAAAAAACCGCCATGCTTTGCAAAACCCGCTTTTGCAAACCTGTCAGCATATTCTTGGGAATATCGGCCAAGGGGCAGATCGCCCGTTAAATCGTGTCCCTCCAGCAGATGATCGAAGAACGTTTCAACATCTGGGCTCTGCGGAAACCGGCCAGCCATGCCAATAATTGCGATCCGGTTCTCCGGTGCTGGCTCCTCAGGTGTACCCGACCAACGCGAAAACCGGGCGCTTCTTTCACGCATGCCCCCGTCTTCCAAACCATCAGAAGACGCCACGCGCAGAGTGTCTGCAACCTCAGGCATTTCCGGAGGTTTCAGATCATGCCGGCCGATCAGATGGTACGTAAGCGCTTCTACATGTTCACATTCGAAGAAAACCGCCGGTGAAACCTCGATGCCGTAGGCCTGGCTGATGTCGTTTGCGAAACGCGCAAGGGAAATGGAATCGAAACCCAGGCCATGGAAGGTCTCGCGCGCACCAATATCGGCGGCTGAAAACTTCAGGATTGCGGCGGCCTTTTCCCGTAAATCCCGTTGAAGCGTATCTGCGTGAGTTTCCGAAGGTCCCGCGTCAACATCAACATCTGTTTGACCTGCCGCAGCCTGCTTTCGCGCGCCCAGTCGGATATCGGAGATGATCCCGACGACTGATCCGTCCGCGCTCAGAAAGTGAATATTTGGGAGGCCTGTGCGCCCGAGGCGGCAAAGTATGTATGCTATTTCACCAGCCGCGAGAGAAACATGTCCAAGGCCTCGCAGTAGTGATCCAGCTTCAGCGGGAACCACAATGCGGAGCAACTCAAACGCGGCGGCAAGCGCTGGAGCTGGACAGCAAATGTTTTTCTTGAAGAAATCCTGTTGCAGCGGCTCGTCCTTCAGGCGGCACAAGGCCCCGCCACCGGATAGTTCCCAAAGACCCTCCACACTCTCCAGATAGGGTGCAAAAGAGAGGCGCTGCTCTTTCAAGCGACCATAGAAATCTTTGACGTCGAGAAGGCGGGTGGAAGCATTTTTCAAGGCCTCCAGGTCGAACCTGCTGTCACCTGTCGTGCCTCCACGCGCAGCGCTCGCTTCGGCCCACTTGACGCGTTTGCCATCCACCGTCGCCACGGTGATCTCGATAATGCAGCCGTCCGCTGATTGAGGCCTCACCTCAATCTGGAGTTCCTCTGCTTCCGGCCACACCGGAGTGAACAGGAATTCGAGATTTGACAGTGCCGGCGCTTCGGCAACTCCGGAGATTATTGCCACCGAGCAGGCGATCTCCGCGGCGGCGATCGGCAGGACTGTTTCCCGGCCCGCGTCGAGATAAACGTAGTCCCGCAAGTCTTTGAGGTGAAGCACTGTGCGGTAGCGCAATCCGGTCACATCCGACTGATTTTCGCCGATAAAAGGGTGCAGTTTGGAGCGGGCCCCGAGCGGATTGACGACCGACGGTGCATCGGCTTCCTGCTGATACCAGCACCGCACCTTTTCGAACGGATAGGCAGGCAGAGATATGCGGCGCACGTCCCTGCCAAGATTGAGAAGGTCCCAATCTATGGGTGCGCCATGGCACCAGGCCTTTGCGACCGTCTGCAATTGCCGCTCGGCGCAAGCTGTTGCCACATCCTCAAGATTATCCGGCGGATCGGTTTCAAGAATGCTCGGAACATACATCATGCCCGATACGGGCGTATCCGATGTCAGAAAACTCTCAATGCGGGCGCGCGCATCTGAAATGCTTGTGGCTGCCACTGCCATCCGGCAGGTAAGTTCGTTTTTGCCGGTCTGCAGCGTATAGGCCACATCGGAAAGGCGGCAATCTGGCGTGCGTTCCAGAAATGCGGCGAAGCGCTTCAAAACTTCTTGCAGCCTCTCCGGTTCCAACGCCGAGAACACCAGCAGATCGGGTTCACCCTGGTCTGCGGCACGGACCGCAGCGCGGTGTTCCTCCATAACAATATGGGAGTTCATCCCCCCGGCACCGATAGAGGTAACACCCGCCCGGCGCGGCAGCTCTGTGCCGTTTTCATCAATCAGCCGACGCCAGGGGGTCAATGCACGCTGGACAAAAAACGGGGAAGTCTGAAAGGGAATATCCGGGTTCAGCGTATCGGCGTGAAGCGAAGGCGCAAGTTGACCTTGCTTGAACTGGGCCAACACTTTGACCAGACCGGCCAGTCCGGATGCACCAAGAAGGTGAGCCACATTGCTCTTGACCGTTCCAATTGGGCAGGTTTGCACTGCATCGGTGTGTTTGCGGAACACCTGCGTCAGGGCCTTTACCTCAATCGGATCCCCGAGAGCGGTTCCCGACCCGTGCCCTTCGATGTAGCCGATCGTTTGCGGTCCGACGCCGGCATCGTCAAGCGCCCGCTCTATTGCTACCGCCTGCTGGTTGGGATTGGGTACGGTGAAACCGTTGCGGATACCCGCATTGCTTATGCCCGTGCCGGTGACTACGCCATAGACATGATCTCCATCGCGTTCGGCATCTGCAAGCGGCTTCAGAACCAACGCGCCGACGCCTTCGCCCAGGATCGTGCCCTCCGCACCAAGACCGTAGCCTCGAATGACATCGGCGGACTTGGTAGTGAAGTGCTCCTGCGACGTCGCGATCAGCTTCTGCGGATGAAGAAGCAGGCTTACGCCGCCAGCCAGCGCCATTTTGCACCGTCCTGCACGAAGCATGTGAACGGCTTCATGGACACAGGTGGATGAGGCAGAGCACATTGTGTCAAGGAAATATGAGGGACCGGTGAAACCGTAAAAATAGGACAGCATATTTGGAACGGTTCCGGTGTAGCTGCCACTCGCGAGGGAGCCACGCATCAGCATGTTCTGAAAACCGTAGAGGTCGTATTCATTGGTCATCGAACCAACGATCACGGCAACTTCGCCATCATAGCGCCTGGCCATGGTTTCTCGCGAATAACCGGCGTCTTCAAAGGCTTCGACGCTGGCCTGAAGGAAGAGGCGAACCTCTGGCGACATCAACTCCGCCTCCGCCTTGGAGATGCGGAAGTAACGCGGATCAAACTTGTCGATGTCCTTCAGAAACGCGCCGGTCTTGACGACTGTCTTGCCCAGAACATCCCGCTCTGCGTGATGAAGGGCGCTGTTGTTCCAACGGTCCTTTGGAACCGGTTCAAACCCGTCGATGCCTTCCGAAAGCATTTTCCAGAAAGCGTCTTGATCATCGGCCTTCGAAACATGCAGTGACAGGCCGACAATCGCGATGTCATGGCTGTCGTCCCGGGCGGGTTCTGGCCCAGCAGGAGCGGCTTTGACCGGGATCGGCTGCGAACCTATCTGATCACCGCCACTGCTCCGTGCAGCAGCAGATTGTCTCGCCGGAGTTTCCTCTCCAAGTGCCTGTTGAAGTGCCGTGGCATGTTCTTCGATGAGATGGTTTGCAACGCCATCGACGTCTACAAATTCAAAGAAGAGCGTTTTCGAGAGAGGGCCGATCGCTTCTTCCAGACGGCTTGTGCTTTCAACAATCGCAATGGAATCCAGACCGTATTCTTCCAGCTTGCGGTTGGCTTTGATCCGCGAAGCATCCATTTCCAGAACATCTGCGAGAATTCCGCTCACGAATTCTATGGTTTTTCGTCTGAGGGCCTCCGTGTCGGTATCGGGTTCAGTGCTTGCCGGAACGCCTGCATTCCTGGTTATGCTTGCGTCAACATCCTCCGGTGTCTGGCCATACGCGGCCAGAACATCGTCGATCCGCTCCAGATCGCCGTGTAGAACGGTGCAACGTGGTGTGCCCTTCCCCGAGAGGATCGTTTCAAGCGCTTTTAGCCCGGCTTCGCGAGGCAATGGCGTCAGGCCAAGGCGTTTTTTCACAACGCCCAGCGTTGCCTTGTCAACGGACATGCCACCATCAGCCCAAAGAGGCCAGGCGATTGCAACCACCTTGCTTTTCCGCCCGCCTGCCGGAACATCATTAGCACGGCGTTCTGCAAAGGCATCCAGAAAGGCATTCGCGGCGCCATAGGCGGCTTGACCGGCATTTCCGAAAACCGACGCAATGGAGGAGCACAAGACAAAGAAGTCCAGTTCGATGTCTTTCGTGGCCTTGTCTATGTTGACGGTCCCGGTGACCTTGGGGGCAAAGACGTCCTCAGCCGCCTTCGGATCCTGAAGCCGGATAAACCCGTCATTCAGGACACCGGCCGCTTGAATGATCCCTTTCAAAGGACCTATTTCCCGGTCAGCGCATATGGAGATACGTTCCACATCCGACAAGTCAGAAATGTCACAAGGCCAGTAGTGTACTTGTGCACCTTTCTTGCGAAGGCTTGACATCCACAGTTCTGCATCACCGGTCGGCGTGTCGCTGCGGCCGGTCAGGAGCAGCTTCCGCGCTCCCTTGGAAAACAGCCAGTCGGCAAAAATGCGCCCCAAACCACCCAATCCGCCCGTGATCCAGTAAACGCCTTTCGAGTTGGCCTGAAAGGGCTCAAATTCTTCAAAGGTGGCGTTTGATACCGGAAGCCAGGCCCTGCGGTTCCCGTTCGCGTCGTACCGTATTTCAGCCAATTCGTCGCAAGCGGCGTGTTCCGCTCCCGCAATGGCGCGCAACCGGCCAATGGAGATGTCTCCAGCAATTGAAACAAGACGTCCCCGGACCCTGGGGCTTTCGATCACCGCGGTTTTCAAAAGACCAACAAGCGGCGCGGTTACAACCGCTGGAACGTCTTCCGCTGCCAATACGAGAATGTTGACACGTTTTTCAGGCTGATTTTCAAGGCACTGGCGAACAACACAGAGGCCTGCGGCATAAAGGACTTGAACTGCTTCCACATCTTCAAGTCCCCCCACATCCGGCAGTCTCTCAACGCTCCAACCCGTCGCATTGACAAGCTCGGCTGCAGCGACCTCATCAATCCCGATCAAGAGGAGTCGAAGCTGCTGGCCACGGGCATCGCAACTGCGGACTTCAAGCGGAAGACTTTGCCATCCACCGTCAGTCACGATCAGCGGCAAGTCCTCATCTGCGCCGGAAACCGGCTCCTGCAAATGGTCGTGGTTGAGGACCCGCAGCACCAGACTTTTGAATTTGACTTTGCGTACGCCATTGCGGTCCAGCAAATCGATATCCAGTTGCCGAACCGGTGCGTCCTGCGCGCCATCACGCATCCGGATATGCGCCCACATCACCATCTCGCAGGCACCATGGACTTCAATCTGCTGACATGAAAAAGGGACACCGGCTCCCAATGGCGGCGCGTTTCCGGAAGCAACCCACGCCTGGATTGCAGCATCCAGCAAAACCGGGTGCAGGGGCATCGCATCAAGCGAGGCCATCAGACGACGGGGCAACTTGATCTGGGCGAGAACTTCCTGACCACTTCGGTTTACCCTGGACAACGCCCGGAATGCAGGCCCGTGATCAACGCCGCTCTGGCGCAGCCAGTCGTAACAGACGTCCGTCTCAACAGGATCCGCAATGCGGCGTATCAATTCTTCGAGGTCCCCGACCTCCTGATCTGCAAAGTCACGAATGCAAAGAGTGCCGGTTACATTGGCCTCGCTCTTTGCGCTCCCCGGTGCGGCTATCTGAAAATAGATCTTCTCCTGATCTTGCCGCTCCAGACGTGTTTCAATGGTTAGTGCCTGCCTGTTCTCAAGTTGGACTGGACGACGCCAAATCACATCTTGAATAAGACACCCTGCGGAATTCAGCACGCCAGCCAGATCCGAAGCCGCTCTAGCCATTTCGAGAACCGCGACGCCGGGCAGAATCTGCTTGCCGCCGACATGATGGTCCTCAAGAACAAATTCACTGCCGGTCAAACAGGTTTCATAGCTGCATCTGTCAAAGCTGGATGTGTTGGTGTGCAACAGCGGATGAAGCGGTCCCTGTTGGCTCTTTGCTCCAAAGGACAGATCCATCCAGTGCCGCTTTCTGTCGAAGGGGTAGCCTGGAGCGTGCGTTCGCCGCCCTTTGCCGGCCCTCCTCACCGACACCCATTCGACTGATCGGCCTTCCAACCACTCGTTCGCAAGGTGCCTGACTTTCGAAGATTTTGCCGAAATCTTGCCGGAACTGTCTTTCGGCAGAACAATTTGCCCGTCATCGCCCAAGACCAGAAACTCCCGCAAGACACCGGCAAGTTCATTTAAATCCGAAACAAGAAAGACACAGCGGGCATCCATGGGTTCGCGGGCCGTCTGATAGGTGCGCGCGATGTCGGCGAGCGTAACGGTGTCTGGATTGGCTTCTTCAACGAACCTTAGCAGCCGTGCCGCGTATTCTGCCAAACGTTCGGTACTCGCCGCAGACAAGGGAACAGCGGTGATCGATCTTCGCATCTGCCTTACGGTTTGATCCGGGGCCTCTTCCAGCAGCACATGCCCGTTGCTGCCGCCAAATCCGAACGAACTGACACACGCCCTGCGTGGACGGTCTCCACCTTCCGGCCACTCGGTTTGGTCCTTTTGAATCCGGAAGGAGGACCCGCCAAGATCAATCAGGCGGTTTTTTTCCTGGAAACCGGAATTTGCCGGTAACCGCCCATGTTTGAGCGCTGCCAGCACCTTGACGACACCGGCCACACCGGCAGCTCCCTCCAGATGACCGATGTTTGTCTTAACGGATCCTATGCCGCAGGCCTCCGCCGTCAGGCTCACTTTTTTTTCGGCAGCCAACTCGGAAAAAGCTGCTTTCAGCCCGGCAATTTCAATCGGGTCACCAAGTGGTGTGCCAGGACCATGAGCTTCGACGAAATCGACGGTATCGGGTGAAACAGCCGCCTCGCGATGCACCTGCTTGATCAGCTCTGCTTGCGCGTCCGGACTGGTGACGGTCAGCGAGTTTGTTCGCCCGCCATGGTTTATTCCAATACCCTTGATGACGCCATGAATTGGATCTTCGTCTGCAAGCGCATGTGACAAGGGTTTGAGCAGCAGAACCGCACCGCCTTCCCCGCGCACATAGCCATTCGCGGCATCATCAAACGCCTTGCTCTTGCCGTCTTTGGACAACATGCCCGCTTTGGAAAAGGCCACGAAATGATTGGGGGACCAAATCAAATTGACCCCGCCGGCGAGAGCAAGATCACATGTTCCGTCCTGGAGCGCCCGCACGGCTTCATATATGGATGTCATGGAGGACGCGCACGCCGTATCGTTGGTGATGCTGGGGCCATGAAAATCGAAAAAATGAGAAACCCGGTTGGCTATGATCGAAAATGCAATGCCTGTCGGCAGATAGGCATCGACAACCGTCAGGTGTTTTTCCAGAAGTTCCGCGTAGTCCCAGTGGCACACGCCCATGAACACGCCAGTACGGCTGCCTGCCAGGTCAGACGCCCGGTATCCGCCGTCTTCGATGGCCTGCCAGGACATTTCCAAAGCAAAACGCTGCTGTGGATCCATCCACGCCGCTTCACGAGGCGAAATTCCAAAAAATTCCGCGTCGAAACAATCCGCGTCTTCGACAAAACCACCCCAGATGCTATTGGTCTTGTTGCCCTTTGCCGGATTCCCATAGACCGTCTCTGCATTCCAGCGTTCTGCTGGCACTTGCGTGATCAAAGAGCGCTCAGCAGCCAAATGCTCCCAGAAGCCATCCAGAGTATCAGCACCGGGCAAACGCAAACCCAGCCCAATGATCGCGACCGGTTCTTTCTGACTGTTTCCCCCCATAACAGCCCCTATCCAGTAAACACCGACAAGCGGCGGTTCAATAGTTCCGCGGTCTGCTCCAGCAAATGAAGCCCGATGGTATCAGCATGCCGGTTTTGCCAAGTCTCAAGGGATGACCCTGCCACCCATTGATTGAAGGCCCCTTGCGCAGGTCCGCAATGAACCTGGAAATCAACCTTGCGCTCGGTCATCCCCTTCAGAGCCCAGTCTGTCGTATCGCGGTAATAGCGTTTGAAAACCAGCGCCATCTTGTGCTTGGGCATACGCTGCGCCCGCTCGATTTCTTCTGCCGGATAGACTTTTGCAATCTGCTCAAAAACCTCACCGAAACTGCGGCCCAAATACCTGTCCTCGATCTGATTGCGAAGTTTTGACTCGATAGCTTCGAGGCTGTCATGCTGGCGGTAGGTCGCAACCAGCTTTTCTGCCCGCGAGGGAAAAAAGACCCCCTTCTTCAGCACCTGTATCTTTGAACCCAACTCAAACATCTCTCCGGACGGTGCATAGGCGGTGTCATAAACATTCACATCTGCAAGCATATCCTTCACGGCAGCGCTGGTACCGGCTTCGACGGTGCATTGATTGATCGATCCGGTGACGATGAAATCGGCGCCCAGGATCAGGACTGCCGCGGCCGCCTCCGGAGTTCCAATCCCTCCGGCTGCTCCGACAAAAATTCTCCCCGAAAGATCAAACGCCTCTTCCGCAGCCTCTCTCAGTTTCAGCACAGGCGGGATCAGGGCAAACGGCATACCCTGATCAGTATGTCCGCCGGAGTCGGCCTCTACACAAATCGCATCAGCCATAGGCACGCGCCGAAGCAGGTCCGCTTCTTCTTCGGTTATCGCTTTTTCGTGCAAGAGTTTTTTGATTATTGGTTCGGGAGCCGAGCAGAGAAACTGGCTGGCAACGTCGGGACGCGAGACTTTGGCTATTACCCTGTTATCAGCCTGAACTCTGCCACTTTCTGATCGCAGGCCCTTTGCCCGGTACCGGACCAGCGCCTGCGTTACGTCCATAAAGGCGGACGCTTCGATCACGGAAACGCCTTCGGCAAGAAGCAGGTCCGTCAACTCGTCTTCAAGGTGAGGTCGATTGAGATGGGCAATGAAGTTGACGCCGAACGGCCGGTCGGCAGGAATGTTCGAACGGATCCTGGCAATCGCAGCCTTGATCTGCGGGATCGGCAGTCCTGCAGCCCCGAAGATCCCGAGTAAACCGGCCTTTGCCATTCGAATGACGAGGTCAGCGGACGCGATGCCCTGATACATGGCGCCGCTGCCATAAGGATACCGGACCCCAAAGGCTTCACAGAACGCCCGAGAACCGATGTTTTCCATCGAAACATGACTGAATTTGACGGCTGAGCCGTTCATTTCAATCGGCTTGCCCAAGCCTCGGGTGTGGCTGTCGTCCTGTTTTTCAGTCTTGGGACGCTCCATCAGCGGAGGAAGTTCCGCCGCCAGTTCCGCACTATCCAAAGGACCGGCCTCAAGTTCGGTTCGTTTGAACATTGGCCGGACGATTGGTGGGCCTTCCGGACCGACTTCCTGAATATCAGAAAATGAAACTCCCTTTGCGAGCAAATAGCGAAGACTATCGCTCCAGCGGACCGGCGATGTCACCTGCTCGATCATGCGCGCGGCAATATCAGCATCCACATGCGGCCTGGCGGTAACATTCGAAATGACCGGGATCTTCTGACTTTCGAATTCGAAACAGGATATGAACTCAGCAAACCTCCGGCACGCCTTCTCCATGAAAGGTGTGTGAAATGCACCGCTGACCTGCAAGACCTTGTAGTGCGACGCGCCCGCATCTACGAACTGCCGTTCAGCGCCGATCACCGACTGTTTTATGCCCGACAAAACGATCTGTTTGGGCGTGTTGTAATTCGCGGCAAAAACGTCATGGATACCCTCGGATCTGAGGATCTCTTCAATCTCATTTGCTTTCAGGCCAAGAACCGCAGCCATCCCGCCGCCTTGCGCCTCCGACATGAGTTCACCGCGCTTCGCAACGATTTTCAACCCGGTTGCAAAATCCAGTACACCAGCTGCAAACAGGGCGGCATATTCCGACACGCTATGCCCGAGCAAATACTCCGGTGTGCGAACGCCGTCTTCCAGATATTTCAGATATTGCAGGCTGTTAACGACATATAGCGCCGGTTGGGTATATTCGGTCCGGCTGAGTTTTTCGATCGGCCCATCTTTGCAAAGTCTGGCCAGATCATAGCCAAGAATATCGTCCGCCTGTTCTTTCAAGTCCTTGAAACTGACGAAGATGTCTTGCCCCATTCCAAGGCGCTGAGCGCCTTGTCCGGGAAACATGCAGACGCTCATTCTGCCTCCAACTCGGCCTTACTCTTTACCCACTCGATTTTGCCTAGATCCAGTTTGACCACTCGGTCTGCGACTTTCCAGTACTTTTCATCATGGGTTGTAACTATGACAGTTTTCCCCTGCCTGCGAAGCTCGGGAAGAATGCCATTGTAAAAATGGTCGCGGAACTGGACATCCTGTTCAGCCGACCATTCGTCGAACACATAAACAGGCCTGTTTTCGAGAATGGCCGCGATCAACGCCAGGCGCTTTCTCTGTCCCGTCGACAACTGAAGCTGATTGAAACGCCCATCTTCAAATGTAACCTTCCCGGAAAGCTCCATCTCGGCAAGCAATTTATTGACCTGTCCCGGATCGATGCCTTCCAGACCATACAGCCGGTCGAAAAGATGAAAGTCGACAAAGACCGAAGAGAAAAGTTCGCGATATCCGGCGACCGCCTTGCCCGTGACTGTCTTGTCGTCAACACCGATCCAACCCGACTGCAAGGGAAGGAGACCGGTCATCATTCGCAATGCGGTCGACTTGCCGCTCCCATTGCCGCCAACCAGAAAGATGATTTCTGCCCGTGACACGGTGAGATTCAACGGACCAACGACATATGCCTCCTCATCCATTGGATCGTAGCTGAAACGGATGCCGTTGAACGTTATCTTTGAAAAATCGAGATATTCCTTGCCAAGCAAGCGAGCCTGCTCCGGCGAAATGCTGGAACCGGACGAAAGTTCCCGGTCAATGGACAGGATCGACTGCAAACCGACTTCCGCGCGGATAAACATGGGCGACTGAGTAACGGTCTTTGCCAAGGTTCCCATGCAGAAAAGCAGGACCGGAACCAATTGAAAGATCGTCGCGTTGTGCCCTGCTATGTATTTTGGAAACGCAAAAGCGACGACGCCCAGCATCGTGAACATGGTCACGCTACCGAGCATGATCAAGGATACCCAATGCTCGACTGAACGGACCAGCAGGCGCTCCAGAAGCGTGGAGCGTTTGCGGTAGGCCTTGCCAAGCGCATCGCTCCGATCAGCGCTGAGCCGCAACTCCTTGCTGCCGCTGATAGTGTCGAGGATGGCATCAAGCATATCTGCCTGCATCCGCTCCACCAACTTCAAAATCTGGCGGTACCGGCTGTCGATTACCTTGAAACCGATAACGCCGGCCGCGACAGTCGCCCCGAATACAAAAAAGGCGGCGGGTGAGAGATAAAGAAGATAGAGCACCGCCACGAACAGGAGAACGACCTGCTGGACCGCATCAACGATAAGCGGGAACGTCACCGAAAGATGGTTGGTTTCCTTTGCTACCAGATTGTAAAGCCGCCCCCGATCAAGCCGGTCGACGACCGGCAACTCTGACTTCCGCAATTTGTCGGCAACCTTCAGCCTCAACTGGTTCAGCAGATCTTCAATGATCGCCATGGACCGAACAAGCGCGAACTGATTGGCCAGGTAGTAGAGCCCGAAAGCACCGAGAAAGGACATCCAGGCGACCAGATCGGGACGCTCCGCGTTGGCAACAGTTTTAGCAACATTTGTTATGACCACGATGAGGGCTGCGTTGGCGCAGCCGGCAATGACGGTCAGCAGGATCATCCATCTGAGCTGATTGCGGTCCGCCCCCTTTACAAAATCAATCAGGACCATGACCTATCGCTCTCCATCCGGAAGGATCATGCCGAGATCCAGAACAATGCGCCGGTCGCAATGGTGCCAATAGTGGTCGTCGTGGGTAACGGCCAAAACCGTCTTTCCGCGCGCTTTGAAATCGGGAAGAATTTCAGAATAGAACTTTTCCCGGAAATGCGCGTCCTGATCAGCAGCCCATTCGTCAAAGATGTAGACTTCCCGATCTTCCAGCATGCCGACGATCAAGGCCAGACGCTTGCGCTGACCAGTCGACAGATCCCGCGTCGTAAAGCGGTCATTTTCGAATCCGACTTTACCGCTAAGCTGCATACGCTCGATCAAGCGCTCCACTTCTTCCGGTTCAACATCTCCGATCCCGTAAAGACGGTCGAACAAGTGGAAGTCTGTGAAGACGCATGAGAAGATCTCCCGATATTCTTGCCGGTTGGTATCTTCAACAGGGATGCCGTCGCACAGGATTTGGCCGGCATCCGGCGTGTACAGCCCCGTCAGCAGTTTCAGCGCTGTGGACTTTCCAGATCCGTTCCCGCCCGTCAGAAAAACGATTTCTCCGCGATGTAGAGCCAAATCGAGAGGTCCCGCCTTGAAGGAGACACCTCCATCAAGATCAACGTATTTGAACTCGACGCCCGCCAGTTCAATCTTCGAAAAACTACGGAAGGCGGACCGTTGCCTCGGCCTGGGCTCGATTGGCAGCGATGCCCCATGATCGAGCTTCTTTTCCAGCGCGTAGACATGCCCCAAACCTGCCTCCGCGCGGCCTATAAGACGGACAACTGAAAAGATTGCTGCTATGGGACCCAATGCAAACACGGAGGCCGCCGTGATCTTGTAGATGCTATCGTCGTAGCCGTCGAAAAAAACAGGGAGGACAAAGACGACGATGCCGACCAGCAGGAAGATAAAGGCGTTGCTGAATTGCAGGAGCGTTACCCAGCGGCCTCCGAGCTCGGTGACCACATCTTTGAGCCGGTCCGTAACGCCGGAGAAATGATTGTAAAGCGCTTCATTCTTGTCTGCATTCAGCCGGATTTCCTGAAACCCAAGCGTGAAATGCATCAGGCTGTCGAGCATTTCAGCTTCCCGATGATGTACTTCCCCCAGAGACGCCGTCAAAGCCCGTTGCCGCGCCATAAAGAGTCGCGCACCAAAGAACGAAAAGGCTGCAATGACAAAGAAAGAAATCAGCGAAATCGAGGCAATATAGAAAAACAGGAACAGAACCAGCAGAGCACTTTGAGCCGCGCCAATCAACAAAGGCAGCGTTTGAGAAAGATGGTCGGTTTCCTGAGCCACCGTGACGTAGATGTCGCCCTTTCCGAGCCGCTCCAGTGTCCGGAGATCCGCCATCCGGATTTTCCGAACGATCCGACGCCGGGTGGCCTCCAGACGTGACTGCACGAACCGGTTCGCCTGTTTCAGCGCGGAACGATTGGAGATAAGGAAAAACAGCAACGTCAGGACATAAACGACAAGAAGGCGTGGTTCGACATCGAAGCCAAACAACGACTGCTCTGCCGCCTCGTTGACGAGACCGACCAGACCGGCATTTCCAAGCCCGGTCAAACCGGCAAAAACAAAAATCATCCGGCGGCTGGCAGGTGGTCCATCCCTGAGCAGGCGGAAGATATTCATATCAAACCTGCCATGATGGTTCGCCCCTCTCACACCCGGGCTCGCCGGACATTTCAATTCGGCTCGCTGCCATTGAAACCGGCAGGATCGCCGCACCCCTGCAAAAATCAGTATTCACAACTAGCGTCGCGTTGCCTAGAGGGAAAAAGCACAATTTTTTCAATCTCTAAAGCTCTTTTCCCCAAGGAGACGCGCCATGGCTGCAGCGCCCATGGAGGGCGAGTCTGCGAAAGACACAGCGAACTCCAACCGCATTTCAACACATAACACCCGTTTCCTGACATTGGACGTGGATGAAGTGCGCTTTTGCAAGTTTTTCCGGCTTTATTTCTTGGCGGCTTTCAATTTACTGTAGCTGCAGATTGCTGTTGTTATCTGATCGCTCTGCCGATCCATTTCGAACAGAATCCACTGTGCAACAAAGCCGAAACGGCCCAAGACTGCTGTTTGCGACCCTCTTTGAAGGCGTATACTCAACATGCAACAAATTCGCGACTTTATTGAAGATCAATTTTTGATTGAGTTCGACGAATCTTTCCCTGAAACCTCGGATCTTTTTAAAGAAGGTGTGATGGATTCGTTTGGATACATCCAGCTCATCCGCTTTTTGGAAAAGGAATTCGACATCAAGTTCTCCGAGCAGGAGATGACAGCGAATGTTATGGTCAGTTTGAGCCTGATCGAGAAAACTGTCAGTCGAAAATTGTCAGAATCAATCACTGATTGACCTTGGACAGGCGGAAGTTTTATGTGCGGTATCGCCGGAATTATCGACCCCTCTCGCTTCGCCGACACGCTTGTCAATGATGTCCAGAATATGCTTGCCCAGATCGGGCACCGGGGACCGGACGGAGCAGGCTGTGTGGTCGATAACGGTTTTGCCCTGGGCAGCGTCCGGCTGGCCATTTTGGATCCCGATGCCGGACAGCAACCGTTTTCAGATCCTTCGAACCGCTATTGGCTTAGCTACAACGGTGAAATCTACAATTACCTGGAGCTGAAATCCGAGCTGGAGGCCATGGGCTGCCGATTTCAGACCAACTGCGATACCGAAGTCGTTCTGAACGCCTGGATGATCTGGGGGCCTGATTGCCTGCGCCGCTTCAATGGCTGTTTCTCCTTTGCACTTTACGACTGCAAGACAGAAAGCCTGTATCTCGCTCGTGATCGCTTCGGCAAACGGCCGCTTTTCTATGTCCGCCAAGGAAATGCTTTCTATTTTGCCTCCGAAATGAAGGCGTTCCTGGCTATTCCGTCTATCTCCTTTGAACAGGATGCCGGCCAGCTTGCGTCGATCCTGTGCGTCTGGACGCCCCTTCCCGACCAAACGGGCTTTAAGGAGATCAAGAGCCTTCCGATGGGCCAATGGCTCACATTGAAAAACGGTGAATTGACAACTGAAAGCTATGCCGAACTTCGCTTCGACGAAGAGCCTCAGCCCGATGACGAACACGCGGCTCAAGATCTCATTCGGGAGCGAATGAACCGCAGCGTTGAGCTGCGTCTGCGCAGCGATGTTGAAGTCGGGGTATATCTCAGCGGCGGCATCGACTCCTCGATCGTCGCGCTGCTTGCGAAAGACTTCTCGACAAAACCCCTGTCAACGTTTTCCGTCGAATTTGATGACGCGGAATTCGATGAATCATCTGATCAGCAGCTGATCTCTGAGTATCTCGGAACTCGGCACTGTGCTGAGCGAATCTCCTATCAGGACATTTGTGACCAAACCCCTGCAGCCGTGTATCACGCTGAAGTTCCGGCATTTCGAAGCGCATTTGTTCCAATGTATATTCTCTCCGACCGGACCCGCCGCGAGGGTGTCAAGGTTGTGTTGAGCGGTGAAGGAGCCGACGAAGCGTTCCTTGGCTACGACCTTTTCAAGGAAACACTGTTACGCACCTCCTGGGATCAGCTTTCCGGGGAGGTGCGCCGGTCCCGGATCCAGGAACTTTACCCGCATCTCGCGCATTATGGCCCCGAAGACACAGCTGCGATGACAGGCCTTTATCAGCAATTTTCCAAGGAACGCATGCCGGGCCTGTTTTCGCACGAGCTGCGATTTCAGAACGGGCAGTTTTCAACGCGGCTTTTGAAGGACAAGAACACACCGCTTGCAGCGATAACTGACCTGATATCGTCCACTCCGGACTACGATGCACTCTCTCCGGTCGAGAAAGCCCAGTGGCTGGAATACAAAACCTTGTTGCCCGGCTACCTGCTTTCGACACAGGGCGAAAGGATGAGCCTTGCGCATGGTGTGGAGAACCGCTGCCCGTTTCTGGATCCGGACGTTTTTTCCCTGGCAACGGCCATCAATCTGAAGTTCGACGATGGTTTACGGGAAAAACGGCTTTTGCGGGAAGCTTTCCGCAACCGCCTTCCTGACAGGATCATCGAAAAGCGCAAGTTCCCCTATCGGGCTCCGGACGCGGCCGCTTTCGCAAAGCACCGACCCGATTACCTGGATCTTGTCTTGAGTGATGCGGAGCTTGCCAAACTGCCATTCCTGAATGCCGCATTTGCCAAACGTCTTGCCAACAAGGTGCTGACCAAACCAGCCAGCGACATCAGCACAAAGGAAAACCAGACGTTTCTTTATCTGCTTTCAATCAGTCTGTTGCATCGCTCATTTGTGCGCCGGGAAACCCTGCCGCTCGCAACATTGCCTCCGCTGGAAAAGGTTATCAATCTCCAGCGGGAAACTGCCGCTCAGGAACGGCCTTACCTTTCCCACGGGAATTTAAGTTCGCTGACATAGCGCCGAATTCCAGCCAGCACGCCCGGATCTGAAAACATATCCCGGTTTGCAACCAAGGCGGCCGCCTTGTCCTCCTCCGGGTTTCCGCTGCAGGCAGCCAAATAGGCTTTGTAGCGAGCGATCGCAGGCTTCTGAAGGTGGGCCAATCGCACGAGATGTTGCCTGAGTGCGGCCTCGGTATTTTCGGTCAGGACATCCACAAGTCCAACCTCACGGGCTTTTTGCGCGTCGACCGGCTTTGTCATCAACGTCATGTAATGTGCAGCTTGACGGCCAACGCGCCCGATCAGGAACGGAAGAACACACGCCGGAAACAGTCCAAACAACAACTCCGAAAGCGCGAAACTCGCACTCTTGTCGGCAATGACGACATCCGATGCAGCCACGAAACCAACACCTCCGGCGTTAACCCTCCCCCGCACCAGGCAGATAGACACATAAGGACCGCGGGACAGTTTCGACCACACATCATAGAGAGGTTCCGGATCGCCGGCAGACCCTGTGTTCGAAATTGCCTCGAAATCGCCCCCGGCGCAAAACACATCACCCTGGCCCTCTAGCACCACCACGGTTACCGGCTCTGAGGCGGGCCCCTGCTCTTCCGTGCACCTGGTCAAGACCTCAGACATCTCTTCGACCATGCGGGCATTAATCGCATTTCCGGCCTCCGGCCGATTCAAGCAAATGCGGCATATGTTTTGTTGAAAGGTAACGTTCAACGTGTCGTAAGCCATGCGGGCCTCCAGAAGGTTACGGCGCCGCGATTACCAATGCCGTATTGATGCCGCCAAAACCGAATGAGAACTTCAGGGTGTGACGGATTTCGTGCGAAACCGGTTCTGCCTTGACCCAATCAAAGCTTTCATCGATTGGATTTTCCAGGTTCCGTGTGGGGTGAAGCCGACCTTCCTTTATCTGCAACAGGACGGCCGCCAATTCCAGTGCTCCAGCAGCGCTCATGCCGTGACCAACGATGGATTTGGTTGCGTTGATCCGTGCATGGTGCAGTTCGAGAGAGTGATAGGTCCTGCACTCTTCAAAGTCTCCCTGCGGAGTTCCCGTTGCGTGCCCATTTACGAAATCAATTTGTTTGGCGGTCAAGCCGGCTTGCGCCAGAGCATTCAAAGCCGCGCGCACTTGTCCCTCGGAATTCGGTTCCGGGCCCCGGCTTCCATCGGCAACATGTCCGGCACCGATGAGATCACCATAGGATTTGTGAGACATGGAAAGGTCCTTGCGCATCAAAACCAGCGCAGCACTGGCTTCGCCATAGATAAAGCCGTTGTGCGCAAGGTCCATCGGGCGGCAGGCTTCTCCGGGCCGGGCCGCATGATCTGCACCGCCCATGACACCCAGTGACCGCATGGCATGCAGATCATAGCCTGAAAGATCCTGAAGCGCTCCAAGAGCGATACAGACATCCACCCTGCCGGAACGCACAGCGTCCATCGCCTGAATCACGGCCACCGATCCGCTGGCTGATGCCGCATCCACACTTTGGGAAAAACCGCGGATTGGAACGACAGAGGTGCAAAGACCGGCAATATCAGAGCTCAGAAACATGTGGCCGTGGCGCGGCGGTACAAATTCCAGCTTGTCTGCATATCTTTGTGCGGCCAGTGCCTGTTCGCGCGACATAGGATTGCTGCTTCCGACCACAAGTCCGATCCGCTCGGGATCGACCTGATCAAGTCCTGCATCTCGCCAGGCTTCCTGTAACACGGCCATGGCGACGCGGCTGCTCAGCGTGGCGGTACGGGCCAAACGTGCAGGTAGTACATTTGGCGGCTCGTCCAACTCGACACCAACAAAAGGCGGTTCTCCACCGGCCGGTTCACGCCCGTGCCGGGTCAGTTCGGAAAATACACCGCGGGTTTCAAACAGTCCTTGCAGAAATGCGGCCTTACCGTATCCAAGGCCGCTGGCAACACCTATCCCCGTTACCGCAATCCTCACCCTGTCATCCGGCACTTTTGACAAGGAGCAAATCCGCCAGTTCCTGAATGTTTTTGGGCCCATGCATCTGAACCATCGGGATTTTCAGGTCCAACCGTTCCATTGCCGCCAAAATGACTTCGCTGCGCTCGATGGAGTTTACACCCAGATCCACCATGGAATCGCTTGCGGAAATCGGTTGACCTTCCAACTCGGGAACAGTCTCCCGAATTTCTTCAATCAGGATATTGATGATTTCAGTGTTATCCAATGGGCTCCCCATCCTCCGGTCAGATCCATTTGTAGTTCCGCTGGTAGTTCACCAGATTATCGAGAACAAGCAAATCCCCGTTGCCGGACACAGGCCAGGCAGACGGGATGATCTGATGATCCAACTCGGCATCTTTCGTACCAAACCTGACAACTGACTTTCCCGAAAGCAACGTTTCATATTCTTCGATCGAAAGCCGGTATCGCTTGTCCAGTTTTTCCGCGATCCCCATTTCCTTTAACAAGCTCTGGCTCTTTGATGTCGCCACACCGCTGAAAAACTCCGAGCAACAACCTGAGCCATAGGAAAACAGGCCAATGCGGATGGGCTCATTGATCTCACCGGCATCCAGCGTTCCGGCAAGGGCAACAAATACAGAGCCGCCCGCCGTGTTTCCAACCCTTTGTCCAAATGTCAGGCTCGGGCTCAGCCTCTGTTCAAAATCCTCCTGAATTTCTTCAGGTTTCGCCTTATGGAATTTTCGCATCAACTGCCTGTGCGCCCCTTTGACCATGCCGCCAAAGGGCGTGTGAAAGCAAAGCTGCGAAAAGGTCGATTTGAAATCAGCGCCCTGAACCCGATCAGAATAGTCCTTGAATGCTCCTGCACAGCAATCGAGATATGCCATCAGAGAGAGATCCGCATCCCCTGCTTCCGTATCCGGACCCGGCCGGCAGGTATCCATGACCTCGAAGGCGTAATTGCCATAAGCACCGGCGTCGAGTTGCAGGATTTCCGGCATGTCTGACACCAGCATCGCAACAGCACCGGCGCCGGAACTGGGCTCAGAGTAAGCCCATTCCTGCACGGCGTTGGCATCTGCCAGCGCAAAGCGGGAAATGTCGGTTGTTATCACCAGTGTCAGCGCGCCGGGAGACGTCTGCGACAAAATGAAATTCACCGCCATCTGCAGGCCAGCGGCACCTGAGTAACAGGCTTGTTTGATTTCAAACAGACGACAATTTGGCTGCAAACCCAGAAGCTTGTGAACATGAGTACTGAGCGACTTTCCAAAATCCAGACCGGATTCGGTGCAGGTGATAACCATCTCAATGCGCGAGCGTTCCTGCTCACCGAGTTGATCGACTATCGGTTTGGCCGCATTTACAGCGAATGTGACCGGGTCCTCGTAGGGCAGCGCAACGGACTTTTCCTGCATGAGCAGATTCTCGAACCGGGAAGTATCCAGACCCCGGTGAACGCAAAGCTCCCGAACATCCAGACACGCCATGCCGCCGAAGACATTGATGGCTTGAATTCCGGCAAGTCCGCTCATGCAGCAGCCTTTACTTTGACCGGCAAACGGCCGAGGCCGCGAGCATTCATCCGGTCCAGCCGCCACTCCGGTTCTCCGGCCAGCTCAATCTGAGAATACTTTTCCAAGAACGCGGAAAAGGCGATCTGTGCTTCCAGGCGGGCCAATGGTGCGCCGATGCAGAAATGCGCCCCGCCACCAAAAGTGAACTGGGCATTCGCAGGCCGGGCAATATCAAGCACGTCCGCGTTTTCAAATCGGGCCGGATCCCTGTTGATTGCACCGATCAACCCGATGACCGGCGCGCCCTTCGGGATGGTTACTCCTTCGACGCCGAAATCCTCGCGCGCGACCCGCAAGATCATGTTGCCCCCCGGTTCCATGCGCAATAACTCCTCGATCGCGGTTCTTGTCAATCCGGGGTCTGATCGCAATCTGGTCAATTCGTCCGGATTGGACAAGAGGAGCAGCATGCCGTTGCCGATCAAAGTCACTGTGGTTTCGTGCCCTGCCACCAGCATAGACACCAGATTGGTCAGAGTTTCCTCCTCATCAAGCGTGCCGTCCTTCTGTGCCTGAATGGCAAGGCCCATGAGATTGTCTTCGTTGTTGTTTTCCCGCTCCTTGATCTGCTGACGCAGAAAATCCTTGAACTCCGCCAGGGCTTCCATCGCCTCCGATTTCTGCTCCGGCGTCATCAGGATATCTCCGATCCGGATAAGAGACGCGCTCCAGCGGCTGATCTTGTCATCAAGGCTTTCCGGAATATCAAAAAGCTCACACAGAACACGAAGCGGCAGTGGGGCCGCAAATGTCTCGATGAAATCAATTTCTCCTTTGTCAGGCATTGCCTCCAGCAGCCTGGATGCCTGATCAACAATCAATGGTTCCAGCCGGGACATGGCCTGCGCTCGAAACGCCGGTTCATAGACCTTGCGCATGCGCTTGTGTTCTTCCCCATCGGAATTGATCATCTGGGGCTGAAATTCACTGAACAGCTTGAAGCCGACCGGGTCATGTTGCCGGTAGTCCTCGGAGTTCCATCCTCCGGTCCAGTTCCGCGTGTCGCGCCCCATCGCCGAGGATTTCGAAACGCGCGCAAACGCCTTGTGACCGAGCACAAAATATATGCCGTTCCTCTCATCAAAATGCACTGGACCTTTGGCCTGCAAGCGGCGAAGTTCCGAATATGGATTTTCCAAGAACATCTTGTCCGAGAGGATCGACCACCAATCAATGGCATCATCGCAATTGCTGTCGCTTTCCGTTCCCGGAAGGGTCCCATCCAACGGGCTATCTTCAGCCATTTCTGCTCTCTGCTGGGAGTAAAATGAAGACGGGTTTTTGTGTCTTACGCGGGAAGTGTTTCGTATTTGCACCTTATCGTCAAGGAACTAAGAGACTGTCTCAAACAACATGAAACTCAGAGCAATTAGCGACCTCCATCTGGCAAGCCCGTCCAATCGCGAGGCGCTTGAAGAACTGCGGGAGGCGCCCGACGACTGGCTTATCGTTGCAGGCGACATCGCGGAACGCTTTGAACACATCAAATTCGCATTTGAGGTTTTTGAGCGGAAATTCGCCAAGATATTCTGGGTTCCCGGCAATCACGATCTCTGGGCGATCCCGGAAGAAAGAAATCAACCTGCGATTGCAGGCGAAGCAAGATATCAGGCGCTGGTCGAGCTCGCGCGCCAATATGGCATCCATACACCTGAAGACCCTTATGAGATTTGGAACGGTCCGGGAGGTGCACATGTGGTCGCGCCGCTGTTTCTCCTGTACGACTACAGTTTCCGGCCACAGGATATAAAACGGGACGATGTTGTCACCTGGGCGCGTGCGCAAAACTCGGTGTGTGCCGACGAAACCTTTCTCGACCCGGCCCCCTGGGACAGCCGGGAGGATTGGTGCGCCAGCCGGTGCAGGGAAACCGAATTGCGCCTCCAGGAAATCCCCAATGGGATGCCGACAATACTGATCAACCACTATCCGCTCCGCCGGGACCTGATCCATATTCCCCGGATACCGCGATTTACACCCTGGTGCGGGACTGTCAGAACGGAAGACTGGCATCAGCGGTTTAATGCCAAAGTGGTCGTTTCGGGCCATTTGCATACACGTCGGACCGATTGGCGCGACGACACCCGCTTTGAAGAGGTTTCGCTCGGCTATCCGAAACAATGGGACAGACGGCTCGGTATTGAAGCCTATTTGCGTGATATATTGCCTGGTGAATAGTCAGGCTTGAGCGAGGTCCCGAAGAAACTCCATCGGAGCCGGTCCTGCGTCTACCGTGAGATTTGCCTTTTCGGGATGATGAACTGCCAGAGCCATCAAGTGATCCGGACCGGGCTGGTAACGCTCAAAGTGCCAATGGGTCGGATCGTCTGCCAACCGGTCCAAAAAGGTGATATTGAGGTCATTCAGATTAAACTCAAACGCATCAAGCGGTTGAGACAGGCCTTTTCCAATCGCTTTCACATAGGCTTCTTTCAGCGTCCAGTAGGCCAAAAAAATATCGAGCTTTTTGTCCTCACACGCACGCTGAACCTCCCGGCGTTCGCTTTCTGCAAACATGCGTTGCGCAAGTTCATCAACCATGGCATCGCGTTGGCGCCATTCAACGTCGACGCCTATATCGTGTTCGCTGGTCAATGCGACTGCTGCCAGCCCTCTCGTGTGAGATATGTTAACGCGGATCCTCGGGCCACCTGCCGGGGATATCAGCTCCGGCTTGCCGTGATCTTCAATGGAGAAGCGCCAGTTCTTGGCGGGTTGACCCAGATAGTAGCTGAGGAGCCCGCGGCAAATCCCGTGAGCGGCGATGTAGATTTGCCGATCCCTTTCGAAATGAAACCGTTCGGCCCTGGCCAACTCTTCATCGACCAGCAAAGCCTCCAGCATTCCCATATCGCCCTCGTTGAGGTGTTCCAGCAGCATCCACCATGCGGCTACCCCGTCTTTGCTCACCAGTGCATTGCCATCTCTCACAGCACCATGCGACAAGAAGCCTTCGCTAGGTTGTCTGCCTCCCGGGGTCTTCCGCATGCTCTCAAGTTCCTCTTCCTTGCCTGTCGCATTCTGTTTTGCCGGGCAAGGTTCACAATACTTCCATATGGCGGCGGCCTTCCTGAAGACCTATCCGGTGTTCAGGCAGTGGATGGATATCGGTGACCGGATCGTCCAAAATGCGCAAGGATTTTCTGTTCTGGATATTATCTATTCCCACAAACGCGGCATCGGCGATCCCTTTGACTGTCTGGAACATTCCCATCCCGCGCTTTTTATCACCCAGTTTGCGGTGGCAAAACTTCTGCAAAACCAGGGCATCAGGCCCGATCTTCTCCTGGGGGCCAGCCTGGGCGAATTTGTTGCCATGAGCGTTTCCGGCATCATGCCGTTTGAAACGGCCCTGAGATCCGTGGCCTGCCAACCTGCGCTCTTTGAAAAGTCCGCTCCCAAAGGTGCCCTGATCGGGGCCCTGGCATCGGCAAGTGTGCAATCGCACTCAAAGCTATTGGCAGAAAGCACAGAGATTGCCGGCGTAAACGGTGTCCGTCATTGTGTCATGGCGTGCCGGAAAGCTGATCTGGAAGCGGTCCTTGGAGAGCTGCGGAGGTTGGACATCTCCTTTCAGTTACTTCCCGTCCCTTTTGCCTTTCATTCGCGCTGGATAGAACCAGCCAAACAGGACTACCTGAATACGGTTTCCGGCTTGCACTTTGAAACGCCCTTCTGGCCGGTCTGGTCTTCCTGTCTTGGCCGCGACGTGCAACAGACCGACGGCAGGCAGCTCTGGGACATTGTCAGGCAGCCCATGCAGTTGCAGGCAACTCTGCATGCCATCGAGGCCAGAGGTGGTGCCCGATACATCGACCTTAGTCCCACAGGGACACTGGCGGCCGTATTCCGACAGGAGTTATCTGAAAAAAGCGCATCAGAGGTGGTGCCGCTCATGTCGCCCTACGGGGGAGATCTGAAACGGATCGAGGCTCTTTTTTCCGCCAGACCGTAGCGGCCGGAACGTTGCTTACTTGCGCCTGAACCGCAGCGGCAGGCTCTGTAATCCGCGCTGATTGGTCCGGTCCGTCCACCAAACCGGTTCTCCTGCCAACTCGATTTTCGAGAAATTTCGTATCAATTCGCTGAAAGCCACTTCGACCTCGAGACGTGCCAATGCTGCACCGATGCAGACATGCGGCCCGCCGCCAAAAATGGACTGCGCGTTTGGCCGCCGCGCAACGTCAAATGTTTCAGCCTTGGCGAAGCGGGCTGGATCCCTGTTAATCGCACCAACAAGGCCAAGCACCAGGGATCCTGACGGTATTGACATTCCGTGACTTACGAAATCCTCGATTGCCACGCGCAAGATAAAATTTATCGCCGGTTCAAAGCGGAGGATTTCCTCAATTGCAGTTCGCATCAGATCCGGTTGGGCGCGCAGGCGGTCGAATTGATCCGGGTGGTTCAAAAGCGTCAAAAGACCGTTGCCGAGAACGTTGACCGTGGTCTCATTGCCAGACACGAGCCCCTTGAGATTGTTCAGGGTTTCGTCCTGATCCATAACTCCCGCATCCCATGCTTCGATCGCCAGGCTGATCAACCGATTGTCCGGGTTGCCGCGTTGATCCTCCAAATGAGACTTCAGGAACCGCTTGTAGCCCTTTAGCGCTTTCAAGGCATCTTGCTTTTGATCCTGTGACATCATGATGTCGCCGATCTTGATCAGCGAGGAATTCCATTCCGCGAGCTGGGGGTCCATTTCCGGTGAGATATGAAACAGATTGCGGACCACCCGAAGCGGAAAAAGGTTCGCAAAGGCCGTCATGAAGTCGACTGTTGTTCCCTCAGGGATGTCCTCGAGCAGCAAACACGCTTCCCTTTCGATCATGGGCCGAAGCGGTGGAATGTCAGCAGGGCGGAACGCCTTTTCATATACATCGCGCATCCGCCGGTGATCCGGCTGGTCCGAATTCACCATCTGGCGCTGAAATTCACTGAAGAGTTCGTAGCTCAGCGGATCGCGCTGCTTGCTTTCCGGTCTGCTCCAACCGTTTTTCCAAAGCCGGGTATCGCGGCCCATTTTTGACGAGCGGACCATGGAATTGAATTCTTCATGTCCGAGAACGAAATAGATATCCGACGGCGCATCATAATGAATGGGCCCAAGTTCCCGAATGCGATGCAAATGCGGATGCGGATCAACGAGATATCCCGGATCGGTTAGCATGCCCCACCAGTCAATCTGCTCGCTCGCGTCCTGATCCATCAAGCGTTTCCCAAGGTTAGCGGCAAGGCATTCAGCCCATGCTGGTCGGCCCTGTGCTTCCACCACTCGGGCTCCCCGGCCAGCTCGATCCTGCCGAAGCGTTCCATCAAAGCGTTGAACAGCACCCGGGCAGTCAATCGAACAAGGGCCTTGCCGATGCAAATATGTGCTCCGACTCCAAATACGACGTGCGGGTTCGGGTACCGCGTAATATCGAAACGATCAGGATCCCTGTAGGTTCTGGAGTCCCGTCCGATTGCTGTGACCAGGCCGATCGCCAACGCTCCTTGAGGTATCAAAACATCACCACACTGGTAGTCGTCAATGGCAACGCGCAGGATGAAACTGCACCCGGGTTCAAAGCGCAGCATTTCCTCGATAGCCGTATCCATCAGCTCGGGATTGCGACGCAGCAATTCGAATTGGTCCGGGTGACGCAAAAGGGTCAAAAGCCCGTTTCCGAGCAGTGTGGCCGTTGCGATCCCGCCTGAAATCAATGTCATGAGGTTGTTGAGGCACTCGTCTTCATCCATGACCCCGTCGGAGTATGCCTTGATCGTTGCACCAAAAAATCCGTCATTCGGGTCGTCAACTCCGGAAGCCATTCGCTCCCTGACGTAGTTCCTGAATTCGGTAAGTGCTTTCAGGGCATCCTGTTTTTGTTGCGGAGTGATGATTATGTTGCCGATCACGCTCAAAGAATCGACCCAGCGGGCAAGATCTGCATCCATGGATTTCGGAATATTGAAGATACGTTTTGAGATGTTCCGTGACAACGGATCCGCGACCGTCTCCATGAAGTTGAATGATTGCTCAAGAGGTAACGTGTCCAGAAGTTTGCGGCATTCATCCTCGATCATTGGGAGCAAGGCCTGAATATCTGTCTTGCGAAAGGCTTTTTCAAAGACATCCCGCATGCGGCGATGGTGCGGTGCATTCGCATTGGTCATCTGGGGCTGGATTGTGTTGTATAATTGGTAACCGACCGGATCGGCTTTCTTGTTTTCCGGATTGTACCAGCCGCTTGACCACAAACGCGTGTCACGGCCCATGTCCGTGGACAGCGCCAACTTCTTGTATTCCGGATACCCCAAAACAAAATAGATCCCTGAAACGGGATCAAATTGCACCGGCGCTTTTTCACGAATTGCACTCAGTTTTTCATAAGGACTGGCCAGAAATGCATCGTCTGCAAACATTTCCCACCAGTCGATATCGGGGCTATTCAGAGCAGCGGTGCCATCAGCACTGACTTCCAGATTAGAACCGTCGGACACAAGCTCCACCCCCAATGATTGATAGAATCTCCACTACACCATAGAAGCGATTTCATTTCCAACGATTATGCTTGTCAGGCCGGCGTCAATTTCAGCGGCAGTGAACTCAATCCGCGTTGATCACTCCGGTCAGTCCACCATTCCCCATCGCCCGCCAGCTCAATCTTGCTGTAGCGGTCCATCAGAGCATTAAATGCCACTTCCGTCGTCATTCGCGCCAACGCCTTGCCGATGCAGATATGAGGTCCACCGCCAAAAGCGGAGTGGTGGTTTGGTTTGCGCGTGATGTTGAACGTGTCCGGATCGTCAAAGCGCGCCGGATCCCGATTGATTGCTCCAACAAGGCCAATCGCCAGCGCTCCGGCAGGAATGCACACATCTCCACACTGAAAATCTTCCACCCCGGCCCTCGGAATGATGCTGCTTCCCGATTCATAACGCAGCATTTCCTCGATTGCCCTTGGCATCAAGCTCCGGTCCGCCCGTAACTTCTCCATCTGATCAGGGTGCTTTAAAAGCGTCAGCAAACCGTTTCCCAGGAGAGTGAGCGAGGTTTTGCTGCCGGCAATCAACATCACCACGTTGTTGAGGGTTTCTTCCTCATCCATGGTACCGTCTTCCGCCGCCGCCAGGGCCATTCCGACGAAGCCGTCGCCGGGATTCTTCCTCAGGCTTTCCAAATGCTCCTTGACGAACTGCTTGAATTCCTGATTTGACTTCTTGACGTTCCGTTTCTGCTCCGGTGTCATGACGATGTTGCCCAGCCAGCTCAAGTCGGAAATCCACTTACCGATCTGAGCTTCCATTTCCTCTGGAATATCGAACAGTCTCAAAGAGATCCGGTTCGGCAGCGGGTTGCCGAACAGATCCATGTATTCGCACGTCTCGTTTTCCGGCAATCGGTCCAGAAGCTTGCGACACTCGTCCTTGATCATCGGGAGATAGCGCATCATGTCGCGCGGACGGAACGCCTTGTCGAACACACCCCGCATCCTGCGGTGATCGGGCTGGTTCGCATTGATCATCTGCGGCTGAAAATCAACAAACAACTCATAGGTTTCCGGGTCATTCTGCCGGTTTTCAGGACTGCTCCAGCCATTCCTCCAGTAGGTCGTGTCCCGGCCCATACTCGAGGTCTTGGCCATCAGGCCAAATTCCTTGTGACCGAGAACGAAAAATATGCCCGACTGCGGATCGAACTGGACAGGTGCCAGCTCGCGTATCCGCTTCAACTCCGGATAGGGATTTTTCAAAAACTCCGGGTCGGTCAACATCGTCCACCAGTCGATGTCGAAACATGGAGCCGACAAAGCCCCGGCCGCTTTGTCGTCACCGGCATTGGGTGAAGGACTGTTTTCCACGTGAACTTCAGACATTTGATTCGCTCCGGCACTCACTCGAACGAAGGGTGTTAAGGCGTGCAATCACTCACAGACCGAGCCACTAACGTTCGGCTCGATACTGCCTGCGGTCCCGACAGGGGGCAAGACTGAACCGGACCATCCGGCAGCCCGTTCACCAAAGAAATCCGGTTGAGAACCGCTCTGGGAACAGAAGGCCGGTTTTGGATCCAGGTCATGCACGACGCGCATAAATGTGGAACACCGGCGCTCCGCCCTGGGCCATCGGGTGATCCTCGACTGTTGTTTTGTAACCGCGTTCTTCGAGCTCGCCCCTGATCGTCGTCAGCTCGTCCGCGCCCCGGTGCACTTCAACGAGAAGCTGGCGTATCCTCGGCCACAGATCTTCGCCGATTCCGTCAAGCACAGGGTCCG
>NZ_KI928917.1:375007-425619 GCF_000521215.1 Labrenzia sp. DG1229
CTGGCGTATCCTCGGCCACAGATCTTCGCCGATTCCGTCAAGCACAGGGCGTTCCTGCCCCTCCGTATCGATCTTGAGCAAGTCAATCCGGTCAAGCCCGAACCGGGTGGCGACACTGTCCAGCGTGTCGACTTCCACAGTCACTGTTTCCTTCTTGAACAGTCTTTCGATGAAGGCGTCGTCATCCAGGCGCTCATGCGCTCCCGTGCTGTCGATGATCGCGCGAATATCCTCGCTGGCGCCCTGGCCGAACAACAGCTTCTTCAGTCCATCAGCCAGCTTTTCACCGACGGAGGAATCGCCCGTGGAAAGTGCGGACAGCGCGGGGTAATGATCGAACTGAGCGGTTCCGGTCTTGTCCCCTAAAGCCAGGCATGACACCTTGATGGCGCCGCCGATTTTTTCGGTGTTGCTCCTCAGTGCGCCAAAGGCGGCGGGCATTGGTTCGAAGGCAAATATCCTGGCATCTGGACACAGGTCCCTGAGGCGCAGACAGAACAATCCGATATTGGCGCCAACATCCAGATAGGTTCCGTCGGCCGGCAGGTCCAACCCACGCTCGATCAGGTCGTCCGAGACAATTTCATGCCAACCGAAACCAACTTCATAATCGTTCACGCAATGAATTTCACGGCCGTCCGGAAGCTCTGCCATTGAAAGGCTCATGATACTCTTCCCGCCACTTTTGCAATTTATCCACTTCACAAGCATGAAGCGGTAACAGCCGCACTTCAACAACTTTAACGTACTCTGGCAGCTCGCCGCGCAGCCGTAAACCCCGCTCACGAAAATCGTCCTGGACAGTGCGATCCCGCTCAAAAAAACCGCCACGATCGGCTTTCCCTCGTTCCAGACGAGGGGGTCGGAGCTTCGAACCCTATCACTCCGGCCATTTTCCTTCTCCTTCATTGAATTGATTTTAAAGCGTTTTTCGTATTGGCGAGGATCGTGCTGTGCATCTGGAATGATTGGACCAAAGTTTCAGGTTGGTTTTTTCGGCAAAGGCCTTTCCGATTGCCAATACGACGGTTCAGGCATCTGAGTGTTTGATGTCCGCGTGTGCTCTCAAATCGGTCGTCCGACTGTTTTCCGCTTCCACCCGAAAGCCGGCATTCGTCATAGACGCAGTGAACTTGCAGGATAGGCGGAATGCAGACTTTAACGCGTCTACGAGGCAACTACGGGAATTCGGCAAAAGCGGACCTTGATCGTCTGCATGCGTCAAACTCGCGAGTTCCGGTCCAATAGTGGGAAGCGGAAGTTCGCGGCAAGTGTCGGGTTAGAACCAATGCCGTTGACCGTCCTGCATAGTCTTGCCTTCTCCTCGATATGCATAGGTCATTGTCCGTTTGCACCTGATCGCCAGACATCAGAATCTTGCGCAGGGTGACAGGCGACACCGGACGGATTGCAATCCGGTTTCAGCAACATCCGCGTACGGAAGTTTTGTTCTATGGAAGCGTCGTTGTCAGGGTTGCGCAGTCCACCAATGTAGTGCCTGCGCCCAGGATATCCGCCATCAGGTTTCGACCAGGATTTATGACAAACCCGGTATCCGCTGAAAGACCGCGAGCCAAATACAGGTCTGTCGCCTTATCTGCGGAATTGGATGTGACGCGCACCCTGTCGCTGACCAGATCACGCCCTGCCAGCAGGTCGCGCATGACCTTCGGGGCGGTGATGACAATTCGGATCGAGCCTGTTCGCCCCACATCAATGCGTTGGCCGGAAAAGTCGCCCGCGACAAAACGGACAGGCATGGTGTGACATGTCCTGTTGACCCGAAACGTTGCGGTGCCATTCCCTGCAAGGCCACGCAGCATCAGCAGGTTTCCTTCCCGTGGATGCGGAATATCGATAACAGCGACATCCTGTTTTGTGTCCGTATTCGAATCAGCCTGCGCGGCGTCGACAGAAGAAACTGCGATCAACGTCGTAAAGAGGGCCAAACCAATGACCGCCAGCTGATCTCTAAGGTCTTCGATGTTCACGACATTTCCTTTCTCGGTTGCTTTCCCGTGCATGCGGGTTCTGCAAGCATGAAAGGCGAGAAGCGCTTCAGCCGCGCCCGGATCTACGTATCCGAACGTTTGAGATCGCGATTGCGGACGTTCTTGTTGCCGGAACCTTGCCGTCTTTGACAGGACGGCGTTTGACCGGTGAGGCGGCGAAACTCGGTGTTAAAGCTGGATTTGCTTTGGAATCCAGCCTCCCACATGATGTCCGTCACAGGCAAATCGGTGGTTTTCAGAAGCATCGCGGCATGGCGCACGCGAAACCCATTGATGTAGCGCGAGATATTCTCGCCATGGATACGATTGACCGCTTTCGACACACTTCGTGCGGGGCAGTGCAGCCTCCGACCCAACCGCGCGAGCGTCAGGTCCGGGTCAGTGAACATCTTGTGTTCGATCATCAGCCTGTCAAGCTTGCGCAACAGGTCCTGATCCTCTTCAAGCGTTTCCTGCCTCGGCGCTTCTCGGGAAACGTCTCGCGTCCGGGGTCCAAGAACAAGTGGCAGCCCAACAAGCGCGCAGAGCAGGACCACCGCAACAACCACGCCGGATGCGCCGGTCAGGAGGCGCATTACCCCTGCATTGCCCGCAGAGAGCATCGCAGCAAGGATCGTGGCATCGGCTGCAACGATCAGGGCGATAAAGAGGATTGCGAAAAGCAATGCAATTCTGACCAAGCGAAATTTGTTTGGTGCGACCTGAACAAATGCGTCCGGCGGCTGGCGCAGCATCGCCGTCAACAAAATGGCATAGACGGCATTTGTTCCGATCACGATCACATCAGCGGACCAGGCCGTCGGTACGAGAAGCGCGAGTTCCGCCAAGGCCAGTCCCGTGGCTGTAATCTGAAGCGCCTGACGTGTCGGGGACCCGGTCGTTGACGCAAGTGATTGAAAACCAAGCCAGAGCGTCGGGGCAATCAGTATCGCGATATGAGGCTGTACCCCGCCAAGCACCTCAAAACCATATTCCACTCTTAGCCCCACAAACGCGGTGACCACCGCAATGAGGCCAAGTCCAAGGCCAAACAGAACGCGCGCTGCAATCGGTAGAAGCGGTCTGCTTACAACCGCCGCTGCAATGAACACAGCGAGAATCGAAATGATCCAGGACGTTGGAACCGTGTTCACAGTCGTATTCCTCAAGCCAGGTTCCCAAGCGCGCAACCGCATAGATGTCCCGCAACGATTCAGGAACCGCGCAAATGCGATGCCCGACATGCAAGACTATGATGGCGCCGAATTTAACACCACACGGATAGGTGCTCTGTTTGCGGTCTCCAGTTCTAGATCGCGTTTCAGAACTATTTTCAGCCTGAAAAGTGTTCTGTGTCCCGCGCCGTGTGAATTCGCAGACCGGCAGATTTTGCGGCTGCAGCGAACGTCCGGGTCGACGGGCAACGCAGCAGACTCACGGCATAACCGCGAAAGGCAACCCGGGCCGAAATTAACTGCACTGTCTGTGGTCAAGTTTCCGAAAAAATTTTGGAATTTCCGGGCCAAGTGGCATGTCCGGTCCAGGCATGCATCTGACCAGGCGCTTGCTGACAGACCCCAATATTGTTGGCGATGTCATCGGTAGACCACGCAAGACTTCACGAAACCGCTTCAGGTTCGCTATTTTTAAAAGCAGGGAGTTACTGACAGAGCTCAGATGACATATATTGGTTTGGCAAAGTGAGTGACCTAAACAGATACCGGAGACTGATGTGTCACCAAGTAATACCAGCAAGCATTGAGCGAGACTCATTTTGGGGATTCCCAAAGTGCAACAACTCTGAATCCATGGAACCGTTCGATTCGGAGGATTTCCATGGGAAGAGCTTTAGGCTTACGAAGGGATTTTGACGGGGCTGGGTTGCGGCGCCTTGCGAAGGTGTCAAAGGATGCCGGCCAGAGCCGGCGCCTTGTTGCACTGGCGGAGATCTACGACGGTGCCCGACGAACGGAGGCGGCCCGCCTTGGCGGGGTCACGCTTCAGGTGGTTCGAGATTGGGTGTTGCGCTTCAACGCGGAAGGTCCGGATGGCCTGATCGACCGCCCGGCACCGGGCCGGCAGGCGAAGCTGAACGAGGATCAGCGCCAAGCTCTTGCCCGTATCGTTGAGGACGGTCCGGTCCCGGCCATCCATGGTGTTGTGCGCTGGCGGCGCAAGGACCTGGCCCTTTGGATCTTCGAGGAATTCGGCATTTGTCTCGAAGCTTCGTCGGTGGGCCGCGAGTTGCGGGCGCTGGGGTTCCGCAAGCTGACGGCGCGGCCGCAGCATAAGGGACAGAACGAATATGCACTGGAGGATTTTAAAAAAGCTTCCCTGCCGAATTGGAGACGATCCGGGCCACGCTCCCGGCCGGTGTGACCATAGAGATCTGGTGGTCGGATGAAGCCAGGATCGGCCAGAAAACCAAGCTCACGCGGCGGTGGGCCAGACGCGGCACACGGCCCAATGCCCCCAAGGATCAGCGCACCAAATCGGTCTGGATCTTCGGCGCAGTCTGCCCTGCCAGGGGCGTCGGCGCGGGCCTCGTTCTCCCCCGTTGCAACACCAAGGCCATGCAGTGGCATCTTGACGAGATTTCATCGCAGGTCGCGCCGGGTGCCCATGCCGTTCTTGTCCTCGATCGGGCAGGATGGCACATCACCGCAAAGCTAGATATTCCCGCCAACATCACCCTCCTGCCATTGCCACCACGCGCTCCTGAGTTGAACCCAATGGAGAACATCTGGCAATTCATGCGCGACAACTGGCTCTCAAACCGGATCTTCAATTCCTACCAGGAGATCGTCGCGCTCTGTTGCCAGGCCTGGAACCGGCTCACCAATCAACCATGGACCATCATGTCAATCGGATTGCGAAAATGGGCGCATCGGTTCTGATCAATGCTCGTTGGTATAAGGGCCGCGTCGAAAGACTGATTGATACGATTGCTTCAGAGTTCCAGTCTCATCTCATCGACTTGTGGAACACCTCCACAGTCCTCGATATCCAGGACGGCGCCGTTCAAAAAATGATCTCAAGCGAAGCACCTTTTGGTGTCATCGGGATCAAGATCCTGATGCGCAATCCGGGAGACGCAAATCGTCTTTTTGAGCATCAGTGGAATTTCAGCATCGGGATCACCGGATGTGAATTCACGCTTTTGGATGTCGATTACCAGAACGACGTTTGGATCGGTGATGCGAATTCCGCAGCATTCGCTGGGCACGAACATATTGCCTACAAATCGGTTGAACACATGATTGCCTTTCATGGCGACGATTTCGGCGTCGGAAAAGTCTTCATCGAAAAAATTGGTGCTCTCTGCCCCAACCTGCTTGAAAAGCCACCATTGTTCTTTCGACTGCCGCGCAGGGCGCCACCCGCCTACAGATTTACGGCAGCACCCCAGGCCATTCGCGAGGAGTTAGGCCTTTCATCTGATGACCGCGAGGTTCTGATTGACACGATGATCAAAGAACACGGGATTGACCCATACAAGATCCTTCTGTCCTTCCATTCTGATGAAAACTTCTGGCTGGTTGATCTCCCCGAAGCGCTTGTCGACCGTTACCAGCATGGCCTGATTGATCCAAGCCTTGGTGAACACCATTCAAATCTTGAGGTCGGGGTATCCATTACAGCAGAGGCTCTGAGGAACAGGATCCGGCAGAAGTCAAACAGCGCTGAGCGCGATAACGACGTCTTTTTCTCAATGTCTGGAAGCGGTTCCGCGTCAGGTTACTTGAACCGATTGAATTGAGTTTACGTTGGCTGGTGTCATTTTTTTGCTGCGAGAAAGCGCGCAATTCCTGACCGTCTCCTCCCTGATTCAAAACCGACCTTCGCTGCGAGCGTATTGGGTTACAACAATGCGCCTCAGGATCGGACGTTTGTGGATTTTCGGCCAGGTTTGAAAAGTTGCCATTCACGGTGAGGCAACCGAATGTGTATTGAGGGCGTATTCCGTTGAAAAAGTCGGTAGTTTGATTGTTTCTGATAGGTGGTCGCGTTTGTGAAGCCTGTTGGTTCACGCAACTTGGCGAGCGAGGCTTTGTATTGGGATCAGCTTTGCGAGTTTCCTAAGGTTCTGGGCAGTTGCTGCGAGGTGGAATTCATCACGAACACCACAGGGGCCACGTAATCGGAGCCGGTCGAGTTTTAGAATGCGCTTGAGATGGGCGAACAACATCTCGACCTTTTTGCGAAGCTTGCAGGAGATCGCGTAGTCTACAGTTTCGGTGATCTTGCGAGCGACATCGCGTGAGGTCTCATAGACTGATCGCGTCACTTTGCGCTGCGGTTCTTTTGGGCAACATCTGGCTTTGAGTTGGCATCCGTCGCAGTCAGCCTTGCGGGCGCGGTAGCGCAATATCCCGTCCTTGTGAGGTCCAGTTGGTCTTGGCTTGGTGAAAGCGCGGCGATTTTGCTTGAGCTCTTTGCCTCCAGGGCAGACATAAAGATCATTCTCATCATCATAAGTAAAATAGGCACGCTCAAAGGTTCCGTCCGTTCGGCCAGACTTATCGACCACTGGAATATGAGGGGCGATGCCACGCTCCTGCACCAGCCATTCAAGCAGTGGCCCTGTGCCATATGCCGTGTCCGCAATCATGCGTTCCGGGTTGATGTCGAAGGTGTCTTTGGTTCTGTCGAGCATCGTTTGCATGGCACCGAGTTCGGCCTGCCGGACAGATCGTGAAGCTTCAACATCCAGAATAACGGCATTATCGGTATCAATCATGTAGTTGGCCGAGTAGGCAAAGAAAGCTGGCCCTTTGCGGGCCGCAGTCCACTGCGACGCAGGATCGGAATGTGAGGTAAACTTCGGTTGCACCGGCGTGGCTGCACCAAACGCTGCTTCATCAAGCGTTGCCAAATACTCACGCACAGCACGCGGCACAGCGTCAGGATCAATGGGCTCATGCTTCCACTCAGAAGGTGGCGAAGAGTTTTGTCGATTGGCGTCGGCTGCAACAAGGCTGGCATCCACCGCAAGGCGTTGCCCACTGACCAGACCTTCGGTGATGCAACGGGCAACGACCGTCTCGAACACTTGTCGCAACAGATCACTGTCCCGGAACCGTCCATGGCGGTTCTTCGAGAAAGTCGAGCGGTCCGGTATTGGATCGCTCAGATCAAGGCGGCAAAACCAGCGCTAGGCCAGATTGAGATGGACTTCCTCGCACCGTCGCCGTTCTGACCGGATACCCATCGTGTAACCGACCAGCAGCATCCGTATCATCAGTTCCGGATCAACTGAAGGACGACCAGTCGAACTATAAAACGGAGCCAGATGTTTGCGAAGGTCAGACAAATCAACGAACCGGTCAATCGAGCGCAAAAGATGATCTGTCGGGACATGATCCTCAATCGAGAACTCATAGAACAGCGCGCATTGCGCTTCCTGTCTCGGACCCGTCATCGCCTGCATCTCCAAAATCAGTAAGAAGATTGAATCAGCGTTCAGTTCTCGAAACAACAGGAGTTTTTCAACGGAATAGGCGGAAAGCGGACGTTTGTTGCATTTGGTACAAAAGTCAAAAAAATTTCCTTTACGTCGTGACTACGATCTTACCGCCAGCGGTGTTGGTCTCCATGGTGCTGTGGGCCTCAACGATCTTATCGATCGAAAATGTCTTACCGATCGGTGGGGTGAAGCTTCCCGCCTCCACCGCGCTGACAACCTGCTGTAAGGGCGTCGAGGCGAAGTCCTCGGCGCCTCCGGCATAGGTTGTCAGGTTGACGGCGGTCGGGATAGCACCCATCGGGCTGAAGTGGTCAAGCTCCCAGGCGTTTCCGACCATGCCAGTCATGCAAACAGATCCGCCCATTGCCGTGCATTGAAGGCTGTCGAGAAGGGTTGTCGTCCCGACAAGTTCAAGCACACGATTTATGCCCTCGGGGTGGACTTTTCGTACGGCGGGCGCGATTTGCCCTCCATCGATGAAGACCTCGTCGGCGCCGTTCTTTAGGAGCATTTCCCGTCGACCTTCACGCCGGGAGGTCGCCAGGACGCTGAGACCTGCCTGCTTTGCCAAAATGGCCGCGGTCAGACCCACGGAGGTCGTCCCGCCGCGGATGAGAAGCGTTTCGTCGCTTTTCGCGCCAAGCGCCGTATGGAGCGATCCCCAAGCGGTCTGTACCATCTCCGGCAATGCGCCGAGAATGCTCCACGGCAGCGTCGTTGTCAGCTTCTGCACCTGTCCAGCGGGGACTAGGGTGTATTCCGCATAACCGCCGTCGAACTGCCGGCCCATGCCGCCCATGGCGGTTGCCACGGTATCGCCTTCAGAAAACCCACCGTCCGGCGCTGCTATAACTTCGCCTACGGCCTCGATGCCGAGGACACGCGGGAACGGCACGTTGGGAGAATGGCCCTGCCGTGTAAAGAGTTCCGACCGGTTGAGTCCGAAGGCCCGCACCCGGATCAAGACCCAGCCCGGCTTCGGCTCCGGAACTGGCAGGGCCTCGATCTTAAGGACCTCCGGCCCGCCGGGTCCCCTTATGACAACCGCCTTCATGCTGCTCATTCCGTGCTCTCCCGCACCGTTTCCGTTTTTACAAAGGGTGCCTTCCGGTTCGGCATCAGTTCATCGCCCAATTCCGCTACCGGGCGCAGGCCGAGACCTGCCGACCGCCGACCGCCAAACACGTATCGGGAGAAAGGTTGGAGCATAAACCGCTGGTAGTTTCGCACGGACGGGGGCACTGGCCGCAGTTGCCGGCCCAGGTGTCGCCCATACCGAGCATGCCCACATTACAAACACCCGGATCTAGCGAGCACATATTGTCCGCCTGACAGCAAACCTTGGAAGTCGAGCGCGTCATGACCTGGATATCGGACTTCTCGGCCGTCGTTGCGGACTGCATGGCCTCAAACGCGTTCTTGACTGGATCAGCCCGGTGTATCGCGTCCCGCTCGTCCTTGGACGGATACGCCACCATGTAGACGAACCATTCGCCTTCGTCGATCGAGGGCATGCCGTTCTGCATGTAGGCCGCTGTGTAGGGGCCGTTAACGCCCATCGGATTACGGTAGATCTCGAAGTGATAGGAGTTGGCGCCAGCCGTCTCGACCGCATCCAGATAGGACTGCGCCACCCCGCGGGCCGCATCGAGGTCAGCGCCCGGCCCGTTCGGAAAGACCAGGATGCCGAGCTCGAGCAGCTCCTCGCCCGACTGTGCCAGGGTGCGCATGTCAAAATCACCGTCAAGGGGCTTCACGAAAATCAACGTCATGTGGATCGTCTGCAACCAATTGGCTGTCACGGGTGAGGGAAAGAGCATGTTGGCCATATCCTGCCAGCTTTGCTGGTTGTCCCACCAAGTCATGCCGGTCCAGGTACCCGCGCCCGTGTTTTCCGGAATGCCGGAGAGCGACACCCACTCGCGTTCTACCAGCGGGCCAGGCTGCGCGCTGAGCATGGAGATGAACTCTGAACGCCAGCGAAACATCTCCAGTTTGTCGCTATGGGTACGGCGGAGCGCGATTTCCAGCATCTGTCCGGCGGGATAGCCGTCTACCCCCTCAAAAACTTGCCGCCAGTTATCCGCGAGCCCATTTCGAGGCGACATCTGGGCGGTTGCCGCCGAGACGGACAGGAGGTGCAAGACCAGGGCGAGAACAACCGGCAGAAAAAGCACGCAAGACCTGATGAGTCGCATGGATCAAATCCCCTTTAGTTCCAAAAACTGGGCCTATTCATGTAGGCGCTATATGGCCGCATGTCGTACGGGTCGCTTTCGGAGGCCGCGCGCAATACTGGACACCATACGTCCGAGAATAATCCGCTTGAATTTGAAAGGAACTGAATATTAATGGAAATATTCCTCTCAAATCTGAAAGGCTTCAGGTGACCCGAATTGATCTCAACGCCATCAACCTCTTCGTAACAGCGGCCCGCGCCGGCAGCTTGTCGAAAGCGGCGCGTAGCGTCGGCCAGCCGCTGCCGACAGTCAGCCGGAAGATCCGCCAACTTGAACATGATCTCGGGCTGCGCCTTTTCGAGCGCAGCTCGAAGGGTCTGGTCCTGACCAATGCCGGGACCCGCCTCCTCGCAAACGCCGAACCGGCAATTGGAATACTGTCGCAATCTGTCCAAGGCATCTGCGATGTCGCGGGAATCGCAGGCACCTTGCGGCTGTCGGTCCCGCCGCACATGAGGCCTCTCTGGCCGGTTCTGTTGGAATTCCGGGATCGTTATCCGGCTGTTCATCTGGAGATCCTCGTCACCAACCGGCATGTTGATATGATCGAGGACGGGATCGACGTCGTGCTGCGCATCGGCGAGAGCGGCGGCCGGAATTACGTTGGCCGGACCTTGACGCGCTACCGGCACAAGGTGCTTACTGCTCCTAATTTCCTCGACACCCAGCGCATTAATACGCCGTCGGACCTTGAAAAAGCAGTGACCGCGTGCTGGCAGACAGACGGCCCACCAGCTTGGATCCTGGGTGACACCTCCGTCCAATTAAATCCGATTATGATGACTAACGATTACGAACACCTGCTCCAGTTGGCGCTTGACGGTCAGGCCATCGTCGAGGTTCCGCCGTTCATGGCGAAGGACGCTCTGACAACCGGGCGCCTGGTCGAGGTTCTTCCGGACAAGCCGATGCCGTTGCGCGACATTCGGCTACTCGTCATCGAAAAGAGGGAACTCGCCCCGCTCATTCGGGGATTTTTTGATTTCGCATCGAAAGCAATCCCGGAGGCCCTCTGAATTCGCACATTTCGTCTGGGAAAAGGTCCGCATAAAGGAGGATCCGGGGGTTGCTGAGGGGAGAGATCGGCGCGGGGAGATCGGTGCCATGGAATTGGATATGGCAGGGGCGACTTTCGGACATTCACAGCGTTGAGCCCACCGCCGAAAATTTCCATCAGCCCGGGCAAGTTGAGAGCCGGCATTGCCTTTCCACGTGTAAAGACCGGCAGTCCTCGGACGACTGCAATTCAGTTGCTACTCGACCAACACCAACCGTATTGCCTCATCCGCAGCAACTCCGAATTCACCCCGAATACAAATTCCATCACAGCCCCTGCCCTCCAGCCTTTGTCGTTTCATTCTCGAAAATCGGTTCACATCCGTTGCCGAAGAGATTGTTCATGATTTCTGACGTTCGATTGACTTTGTGCTTACGCATTCCGCCGCCGTGATGTCCAGACCTTCAGGTCTGCAAAGGCTTTCAGGAATGCCGCAAGCACCAGGCCGCAGAGCGCTACCTTTGTCACTGTTTCCATCGTGCCTTCGATCAGAAGAGCATGAATCACGCTGCCTGCGACAATCACGAGGGCAAGCGAAGTGTGTGCCAGACGCCATGTGCGCGGTCTTAGCTGCAGGCGGCGGCGAAAGGCGGCCAGCAGCGCTGCGGCAAATATGGCCCACATGGCAATCACACCCCATACGGAAAATGGTGTCGGCGAGCGGAACAGAAGCGCATCGATCACATCCGGCGGACTGGTGATCCAGAGCCCCGCGACGTGGGCGATCACGGCCATCACAAGAATGCCACCGACCCATCGATGAAGCCTGCGTCCGCGTTGTCCCGCCAGTCCAGGCAGATAACCACCGGCCAGCAATGGCTGAACGAGAAGGAGTGCCATCACAATGATCCCCGCGAAGCCGGCCGCGATGTAAACCGGTTGGCGCCATTGCAACAAGGGACTGGCCGCGGCAGCCGCAACCGGAACCAGGAGGACAGCCGCAAGGACACCCCAGATCAGGATCGCTCGTGTCCTGCCCATTTAACTACGACCCTAACCGGTCAAGCAGGCTGAAGGACGAAATGCACCTCCAGGGTGGTGTCCCTGGCGCTGTTCATGACCGGACGCAGGAACACGGTTTCGAATTCACTGCTGTCATAGGCAAGGTGGCCATGCGGCTGTCCGAAGGCCGGAACAATCTGCGGCATCTCCATCCGGAACACTCCGTTTGCGTCGGTGAGCGTTGCTCCATGACTGCGCTCGTCGCGCTCGTGTCCTTCAGTCGTATGTGCCCAGATCTGGATGCGCTGACCTTCAAGGGGAGCGCCGTCGCCCGCGCGGCGGACGGTTCCCGTCATCCAGAAGCCGCCGCCGCCGATACGGTCGACGATCGGGGCGCCGGGGCGGTAATTGTTGGATCCACCGCGCATTGAACGTGTCGGTGCCAGATCCTGTGCACGGGCGGGAACAAGCAGCCCGGACATCCCGGCTACAGCAACGGCGCCACCTGCAGCCAGAAGATTTCGGCGGGTGAACAGGTCGGTCGTCATTCAAAATTCTCCTATCGGACAAGGCGCATCCGGCCTTCGGTCTGGCCAATGTAGCTGCCGCTCTGAAATTATAGGGCGATTGTGTCGATTTCCGAGTTTTCGAGGGCCGCACACTCGCCGATTATGCTCACGGTTTCGTGAACGCGCCACGTCGGGGCTTGCCGGCAACTGTCTTTCCCGTTGTTTGGGATCTCGCGACATCCCAGCTTCATCCAAGTGTCGATCACGATGTCAGATCCAGGTCGCTGATGACTGTTTGAACAGCAAGCAGGAAGATCTGGACCTCGGCACTTTGCTGGGTGTCCGGCCGCGTCATGAGGCCGACCGGCCCCTTGGTGATGTCGCTGTCAAATGGCAGCCGAACCAGGGTGCCGTCCTCGGTCTCGGTCTGAACGACGCCCGATGATATGATCCAGACTGCGTCGGTCTGGCGGGTATAGAGCCGTCCGAACGCACCTGAAACGCTTTCAATGCTGTGGGGGATCTCGCCGACGCCATTGGCAATCATGAAACGCTCGACCAGCGGCCTGATCGCCGACCCTTCCGGCGGATAAATGACGGGCCAGTCGACGATGCGTTTGACATCCGGGTCCTTCAGCAACGGATGTCCCCTTCGGACGACCAGGTCGACGCGCTCCGAGTAAAGCTGCGTGAAGGAAACACCTTCCATGGAATCCGGGCGTCCGAGCCGGCCGATTACAAGATCGAGCTCTCCCAGTTTCAGGCGCTCGATCAGATAGCCGTGCGGTCCATCCATGATCTTGACAAGGACACCGGGTGACAGTTCGGCAAACTCCCTCACCACCGGCGGAATGAAGCTTGCCGCGACGCTCGGAAGCGCACCGACCTTGAGTGTCGCCCGGGCATGGTCGCCTTCCTTTTCAACGCCGTCCAGGCCCTGCTGCAGGCTGGCAAGCGAAATCTGGGCGAAGTGCAGGAAGACCTTGCCCTGTTTCGTCAGGGCGATCCCTGCCCTGTTGCGGGTCATCAGGGTCGCGCCGATGATGTCCTCGAGCTCCTTCAACGTCTTGGAAATCGCCGGCTGGGTGAGTGACAGCTTATCGGCGGCAAGTTTGAGGCTGCGCTCGTGCGCGATTTCAACAAAACACTGGATGTGGCGGAATTTGATACGGCGGTCGATCATTTAGTTTCCCATTCCAGCAACAAAAAAGCTCATTATCTCATTTTACTTCTCATTTTTGGACATTCAATATAGTGCCAACAGAGGAGAAAAACATGCGTACTCAGGTTGTCATTGTGGGCGGCGGGCCTTCGGGACTGTTGCTGGGGCAACTGCTTCACCGCAAGGGCATCGAGACGATCATTCTCGAACGCAAGACGCGTGATTATGTGCTCGGACGGATCCGCGCGGGCATTCTGGAAACAGGTCTTGTCGACATGATGCGCGAAGCAGGTGTCTCGGACCGGATGGACAAGGAATGCTTCATCCACCACGGCACCTGCATCTCCTATGAAAACGAGATGTTCGACATCAATTTCCAGGAGCTGATCGGTCAGAACGTGATCGTCTACGGCCAGACGGAAGTCACCCGTGATCTCTACGACGCAAGAGACGCTTCCGGTGGCAGGACAATCTTCGAAGTCGAAGACGTCGAAATCCGCGGTGCGGAAACAGACAGCCCACATGTCACCTTCACCATCGACGGCAGTGCAAAACGCATCGACTGCGATTTTGTCGCCGGATGCGACGGTTTTCACGGCGTCAGCCGCAAGACGATTCCCGACACCGTGCGCAAGGACTACGAAAAGGTCTTCCCGTTCGGCTGGCTCGGGGTTCTGTCCGAAACGCCACCTGTCCATGAAGAGCTTATCTACGCCAATTCAGCGCGCGGATTTGCGCTGTGTTCCATGCGCAATGAACATCTCTCGCGGTATTATGTGCAATGCGATCTCGACGACGATGTCTTCGAATGGAGCGATGAACGTTTCTGGGACGAGTTGAAACGCCGGCTGCCTGAGTCCGTTGCCGATAAACTCGTCACAGGACCTTCCATCGAAAAATCTATTGCCCCGCTTCGGTCTTTCGTTTGTGAGCCAATGCGTTGGGGCAGATTGTTCCTGTGCGGTGACGCGGCCCATATCGTTCCCCCGACCGGCGCCAAGGGCCTGAACACCGCCGCCTCCGACGTCCATTACCTGTTCGAAGGCCTGGTTCAATATTACCAGGACAACGACACAAACGGTATCGACCGTTACTCGGAGCGCGCGTTGGCGCGGATCTGGAAAGCGGAACGCTTCAGCTGGGCCACCACGAACATGCTGCATCGGTTCCCCGATCAATCGGAGTTCGACCTTAAGATGCAACGGGCTGAAATCGAGTCCCTTCACTACAATGAAACCGCGCAGAAGTGGTTCGCGCAGAACTACGTTGGGTTACCGTACTGATGCAGATCGCACGCCTCAAAACTGTTGACCTTCACTGGAGCGAGGATGGTGATCCGGACGGCATCGCGGTCGTCTTCGCCAATTCCCTTGGTACTGATCTCCGACTCTGGGACAAGGTCATTCCACTCCTGCCGCAAAAGGGATTGCGCCTGATCCGGTTCGACAAGCGGGGCCACGGCCTTTCATCGTGTCCTGCCTCGCCCTACACGATGGATGCACTGACGGATGACACCGAACAGCTGCTGGACCGGCTCCATGTCAAGACCTGCATTTTTGTCGGTCTTTCGATCGGCGGCATCATCGCTCAACTTCTGGCCAGTCGCCGGCCCGAACTGGTGAAGGGTCTGGTGCTTTCGAACACCGCTGCCAAACTCGGCACAGCAGACATGTGGCGGGAAAGAACAGACCGTATCCGGAAAGACGGCATCGAGACGATGGCCGATGCCATCCTGGAGCGCTGGTTCGGGGAAGACTTCCGCCGGAGCGACGAGGCGACGGCCTGGCGCAACATGCTGACGCGGACACCGGTTGAGGGATACATCGGCTGCTGCGAAGCCATAGCGGCAACTGACCTGACAGCTTCGACATCGAAACTGAAACTGCCGGTGCTCGGAATTGGCGGCGAACACGACCTGGCAAGCCCTTCGGATCTTGTCCGGACGACGACGGGTCTGATTGACGGCAGCCGGTATGTCGAAATCGGGAATGCAGGCCACCTGCCCTGTGTCGAGCAGCCTGACATCTATGCCGGCCATCTCGTTAGATTTTTCAAGGAGGACCTCAATGTCGGAGCGATATGAGCGCGGCATGGCCGTTCGCCGGGCGGTGCTCGGCGACGATCACGTAGACCGGGCCGAGAATGGCAAGACGGATCTCGACGGACCGTTCCAGACACTGATCACCGAGGGCGCCTGGGGAACGGTCTGGTCGTCAGAGGGCATCAGTGCACGCGAACGGTCAATGCTGACACTTGCGCTGCTGGCAGCACTCGGTAACTTCGAGGAAATCGCCATGCACATCCGGGCAACGGCCCGTACCGGCGCCAGCAAGCAGGACGTGCTGGAAGCGTTCCAGCATGTCGCGGTCTATGCCGGCGTTCCGCGCGCCAACCAGGCCTTGAAGATCGCCAGGGAAACATACGCCGAGATGGAACAGGGTAACCAGCGGGCATAAGCTGACCGAGCTGCCAGAGGGAGAAGAAAACGATGAAACCAGGTCCGTATAATCAACGTGACCGGCAGTGGCAACCAGCGGCGCTGACGCCGGACTACAAGACCAGCGTGTCCCGCTCGCCGCAATATTCGATGATCAGTCTGGAAACGACGGTCAGCGAAGTCACAGGTCCCGTCTTCGGTCACAATGACATCGACCCGCTCGACAGGGATCTCTTGGGTAACTTTGCCAAGCCGGGTGAAAGCCCGATCGGCGAACGCATCATACTGCATGGTCGCGTGCTCGATGAAAATGCGAAACCGGTTCCCAACACGCTGGTCGAGATCTGGCAGGCCAACGCAGGCGGCCGCTACCGGCACAGGAAAGACACTTACCTCGCCCCGATCGACCCCAATTTCGGCGGTTGCGGACGAACGCTTACGGACAAGGAAGGCTACTACTACTTCAGGACGGTCAAACCCGGTGCCTATCCCTGGCGCAACTGGGTCAACAGCTGGCGCCCGGCTCATGTTCACATATCGATATTCGGTTCAGCCTTTGCACAGCGCCTGATTACACAATGCTACTTCGAGGGTGATCCGCTCATCGCAAAATGTCCCATCGTCAATACGATCCCCGACAGCGAAGCAATCGAACAACTGATCGCCCGGCTCGATCTCAACGCAACCCTTCCGCTGGACACGATCGCCTACAAACTCGACATCGTGCTGCGGGGGCGCCGGTCGACCCTTTTCGAAAACCGGCCGGAGGGCAACTGACATGCGCCAGCATCTTGACTACCTGAAGGAAACGCCGTCACAGACAGCAGGTCCCTACGTTCATATCGGCCTTGCTCCTGGTGCGGCGGGATTTGAAATCTACAAGCAGGAACTCGGACGGGACATTGCCGGACCCAATGCAGCCGGTGAGCGCATCCGCGTCGAAGGCCGGGTCATCGACGGGATGGGTTCTCCGATCAAGGACGTGCTTCTGGAAGCCTGGCAGGCAAATGCAAACGGCATTTACGCGCATCCGGAGAGCGAAGGTGACGTTGAAGACGGCTTCCGTGGCTGGGGCCGCGTGATCACGAATTTCGAGACCGGCGAATGGGGGTTCGACACGGTCAAACCCGGCTGCGTGACAGACGGCAATTCAAGCGTGATGGCACCCCATGTCAGCCTCTGGATCGTGGCGCGCGGTATCAATATCGGTCTGCACACAAGACTTTACTTCGAAGACGAAAGGGATGCGAATGCCAGGGATCCGGTGCTGAACCTGATCGAATGGGAGCACCGCCGGGCAACATTGTTTGCGAAAAGAGGTGAACGGGACGGCAAAACCGTCTACCGGTTTGACATAAAGTTACAAGGGGAAGATGAGACAGTCTTTTTCGACATCTGAGTGAAACACATGACAAAACCCTGCATCATCTGCGTCGCAATCACAGGTTCGGTGGCGACCAAGGAAAACAATCCGGCGGTGCCGATCACGGTCGCCGAACAGCTTGAGAGCACCCACGAAGCCTTCGAAGCAGGCGCTGCCATCGTCCATGCCCACGTGAGAAACGACGACCAGTCGCCGACATCGGACCCGGAAAAGTTTGCCCGGCTGAAGGAAGGTCTTGAGAAACACTGCCCGGGAATGATCATCCAGTTTTCGACCGGCGGGCGTTCCGGGGCAGGCGAAGCGCGCGGCGGCATGCTATCGCTCAAGCCGGACATGGCCTCACTTTCCGTCGGCTCCAACAACTTCCCGACACGGGTCTATGAAAACCCGCCCGACCTAGTCGACTGGCTGGCCGGCGAGATGCGGACCTATACCATCAAACCCGAAATCGAAGCCTTCGACCTGAGCCATATCCACCAGGCCGCCGCGATGAACAAGGACGGGCGCATTCCGGGCAGGCTCTACGTTCAATTCGTCATGGGTGTCAAAAACGCCATGCCGGTCGATCGGGATGTATTCGACTATTATATCAAGACCGTTCAGAGGCTTGTGCCGGATGCGGAATGGTGTGCAGCCGGTATCGGCAGGTATCAGCTGACCGTCAACGAGTGGTGCATTGCCGCCGGCGGGCACACAAGGACCGGCCTTGAAGACAATGTGCGCTTTGACAGGGAAACGCTTGCGCCTTCCAATGCTGCACTGGTGAGGCGAGCCGCGGAGCTTTGTGAAAAACACGAGCGCCCGGTTGCGACCTGGCAGCAAGCCCGCGATATCCTGGAGCTTCCACTCGAAGCGGCTTGACGTTGATGAATACTGGCTCTCAATTGAGGGCGAAACCCGATAGTTGAGAGCCATGCCCGTTTCCCTGTTTTCCAGCCAAGTCCATGCCGGGCTCTTCGCCGACGACAGCCTTCTGCCGATACTTGACGATGCAGGAGACGTTCGGCACATGGTTCGTTTCGAACGGGCGCTGGCCGTTGTTCAGGGGCGCCTCGGTATTATCCCCGTGGAAGCCGCCAGGACGATAGAGCAAAGCCTTGAAGGATCCTTGCCGGATCCGGCAAGCCTGAGCAGTGGAACGACCTCGGCAGGTGTTCCCGTACCGGCACTCGTCGCCGCATTGCGAAATATCACCGGTGAAGAAGCAGGCAAGTGGCTGCATTGGGGCGCAACCAGTCAGGATGTGATGGATACGGCGCAAATGATGCAATCCAAAGCCTGTCTGGATATCCTGGAACCCCGCCTTTACCGGTTGATCGATACCCTTGAAACACGAAGCAACGAGACTGCCGAACAGCTTCTGGCCGGGCGGACACGCAGTCAGGTTTCGACGCCGGTCACGCTCGGGTACCGGATCGCCCAATGGGCGCATCCCCTGATCGATGCCGGAAACGATCTGGCGGCACTGAGAGTCTCGGCACTCAGGGTACAATTCGGCGGCGCTTCCGGCGTCAACGGCGCGATTGCGCCGGACGGAACAGGGATCGCTCATGCTCTTGCGGTCGAGCTTGATCTGCAGAACGCCCCCTCCTGGCACGTGAACAGGACACCTTTGTTGGCGTTGTCTGCCTGGCTGCAACAGATCTGTGCGGCCCTTGCCAAGATGGCTGGTGATCTCATCGTGATGGGCAGGACGGATATTGCAGAACTCGCCAGTGGAACGGGTGGCGGCTCATCGACAATGCCGCAGAAATCAAACCCGGTTCAGGCGGAGACCATCCAGGTTCTTTTCCAGATCGCCAACCACTCGCATGGTGTTCTGGCGAGCGCTGCAGATCCTCTGGAAGAGCGGGATGGTGCGAAGTGGCCCCTTGAGTGGATGATGCTGCCGCAGATGTTTCTGGCGGCTGGATCTGCGCTGCGACACGCGCAGGCTCTCGCAGACAGTCTGAGACCTGACACCGCTCGCATGGACGCGGCTCTTGCTTCCAATCCGGAAATCATGGCCGAAACCGCCAGCTTCGTGCTTGCGAAAGCAGGGGTACCGCGAGCTGACGCGAAGAACCTCGTCGCTCGTGCAGCCGCCGACAAGGCGTCCTTTACCGACGCTCTGGCAAATCTCAGTCCAGTACAGATCAACTGGCAAACGGCGCTTGATCCCAAACTTGTTATCGGACCCTGCCGGCAAATGTCCGGGAGGATCTTTGCGCGCCGGGTTAGCAAATAGGCCTTTTCATCGGAGGATTTCCGGCAGCCAAAGCGCAATTGCCGGGAAGCTTACCAGCAGGATTACGCGGATGACCTCGGCCCCGAAGAAGGGCGCAACACCCTTGAATGTCTCAATCATCGGCGTGTCGCGGGCAAGCGAGGAAATCACGAAGACATTCATCCCGACCGGCGGCGTGATCAGGCCGAGTTCCACGACAATCAGCGCCAGGATCCCGAACCAGATCTTGAGGTCCTCTGTGCTCATGCCGAAACCGGCCCCGTCAGCCCCCTGATAGATGCCGCCATTGATGTCGACCAGCACCGGCCAGAAGAACGGAATGACCAGCAGGATCATGGAGAGACTGTCCATCAGGCAGCCGAGAATGATGAGGGCGACAAGCAGGATGATCAAGACTGTCATCGGCTCCAGGCCGGAATTCGAAATCCAGGCAGCGGTTTCCTGAGGCAACCCAACGCGAGACATGAAGATCTTCAGGAGTTCCGCACCGAGGATAATCAGGTAGATCATCCCGGAAGTCGCGGCTGTTTCCTTGAGTGCAGAGACAAAGTCGGATCGCGACAGGTTCTTCTGAACGATGCCGAAAAACAGCACCAGGAACACGCCGACGGCCGCGGCTGGTGTCGGATTGTAAAGGCCGCCATAAATTCCGCCGATAACCAGCCCGAAGATGACGAGAACCGGGATCATGCCAATCGTCGCCTCGACAAACTCGCCTCGATCCGCCACGCCGCCCTTCGGGCCTGAGGACGGATTGATGGCGACATAGATCGCGATCGTCAGAAGAAACAGGACAACCGCCAGGAGACCGGGCAGAAACGCGGCCATGAACATGGTGACGATATTCGCCTCGACGATTACGGCGTAGATGATCAGGACCACAGAAGGTGGAATGAGAATGCCCAGAACACCCCCGGCCGCGAGTGTCCCGGTGGCGAGCGCTCCCGAGTAGTTGTAGCGGCGCAGCTCGGGAAGCGCGACCTTGCCCATCGTTGAAGCTGTTGCAAGCGATGATCCGCAAACGGCTCCAAACCCGGCGCATCCGGCAATCGCGGCCATGGCCGTGCCGCCACGCATCCAACCGAGCCAGGCATTGGCACCCCGGAACAAGGCCTGACTGAGGCCCGTTTTGGAGGCAATTGCGCCCATCAGGACGAACATGGGAACGACCGACAGATCGTAGATCGAGAATTGACCATAGGCCAGGGTCTTGAGCTGGCTGAGAACCAGCGCGGGGCCGTTCAGCATCATTGTGCCGACACCGCCCACAAGGATCATGGCATAAGCGATCGGGATGCGGATTGCGATCAGGAAGACCAGCACGGCAAGGGCGCCCAGGCCGAGCACAAGTGCATCTGTCATGCGCCGGTTATCCTTTCGACAGAATGCTTGCGTCGCGCAGCAGTGTAAGAAATGCCGCAACTGCCAGCAGCGCCAACGAAATCAGAATCGGAATGAACGCGATCCAATGCGGTATCTGAAGGATCGTCGTCGTGTAGTCGTATTCTTTCTGATCGAGCATACCGAAATACATGCGCCAGATCAGAAGAAGCGCGAAGCCGAGAGCGACCAGAGACCCAAGCAGTGTGAAAAACGCGATCATCCTCCTGGAGGCGCCTGAGGTAAAAATATCGGCAGACACATTCGCACCCACCAGCTGGCAATAGGGCAGGAACGAAAAGACAGCGACCGCCACACCCATTTCGGTCAGCTCGAAATCTCCAGGAAAGGGCTCACCGAAAAGTTCGACCCGATGATGGAGACCATGTTCACGGTGACGACAATAAGCAGCAGCAAGCCGCCCAGCAGTGCCCAGCCCGTTATCAGCCGGCCGGCAGCTCCGGTGAAACCGGAACTGCCTGCTTGCATTTCAGTGGTCATCAGTTGGACGCGTTCCTGGCAACTGCGGCCCTGGCTTTTTCGACCAGTGCGTTGCCATCAATTCCCTTTTCTGAAACTTCGTCCACCCAGCGACCGACGACAGGTGCCAGCGCCTCGTTGAAGACTGCTGTTTCTTCAGGTGTCAACGTGATGTGCGTGTTGCCGGCCTTGGTGGCCAGGCCAATACCGAAATCATCGGCACCGGCCCAGATATTACCGACTTCCTCTGACCAGGTTGCATCGGAGGCGTCCCGGAATGCCTTTTTCACATCGTCCGGCAATGCGTCCCAGCGTGCCTTGTTCATGGAAACCTGGAACACCGTCGTTCCGAAGCGCTCCTTGTCGGCACCTTCGATTTGATATTCCGTCTGTTCCTGGATCTTGAGCGGCGGAATGATCTCCCAAGGGATCATGGCGCCGTCAATGACGCCCTTTTGCAGCGCCGTCGGCAATTCTGGAACCGGCATCGCAACAGGCGAAGCGCCGAGCGCTTCGATCACCCAGGCTCCGGTGCGCGTCGGGATGCGCATTTTCTTGCCTTCAAGATCGGCAGGAGAGCGGACTTCCGTGTCTGTCATGTGAATGCCCTGCCCTGCATGCACATGCAGGAACATGACTTCCACACCCTTGTAGTCGTCTTTCAGATCGCTCTCGAACAGTTCCGCGAGCGCAAGGTTCGTTGCCGCGGTATCATTTTTATGGACACCAGGAAGCTCGAAAACCTCGGAGCGCGGGAACAGGCCAGGCGTATAACCGTTCACGGTCCATACGAGATCGACAACACCATCGCGGACCTGGTTAATCAGCTCCGGCGGGCGTCCACCGAGCGTCATCGCCGGATAGATTTCAATCGAGACCTTGCCGCCGGAATTCTCTTCAACGCGCTTTGCCCAAGGCACCAGCGATCTGCGCATGCGCCGGAGCCTTTTCTCCAATGAAGTGATGCAGCTTGAACTCATGGTCCGCTGCCGCCACCGGTGTTGCACCAAATGCAAATAGGGCGGCACCCAGAACCGCATTCTTGAAATTGCTCATGTTTCCTCCTCCAATCGGCTTCCGTGTCCGGTTGTTTTGATTGCGTCTTCCAAAACGGACTTTTTTGACCTTTGCCAACACCTTATCGGTTCAATCAGCAATCGTCGCGCCTTTCCGCCTATTTGAATCCGTTCGACCGGGCACGGCGGCCTCCGGAAAATCAAAGGCCGTTCTCCGGTCACCAGATCATATTCATTAATTCGTTTGGGAATGTAAATTGAGATATACGGCCATATACTTTCCGTTTTCGGAAACAATAATCGCCAAACATTCGCCTGAACAAGGCACCGGCGCATGCCGTTGCTGGCCCTTCCGTCTTCGCAAAACCGGACTTGCCAGATTACGCACGTGAAGTTTCATCACGTGACCACGACAGTGGTCCTTTCCCTACTTCAGCCTTACAACGCCACGATCCACCCAATCGTCAAAGATCTTCAAAACGGCTTCATCGAATTCAGGATCGTTTATGTGGGCATCGATCTCGGTCAACGGAATTCGTCCTGCCAGCACGATGCGAGCCTCTTCGACAAAAGCGGACAGCCCTTCCGGATCATGTGCCTCCTGTCCGGGCCGATCCCATTCCTCAATTCCTTCCGTCGGAAGCAGGAAGTGCACTTCACCTTCAGCACCTTCGAGCCGGTCGCCAAGTTCGTGAACCCAGCGGCGGCGCTCGTCCGAATTGAAAACCGAGCTTTTGATCAGCCTGTTATGTTCATGGAAGGGCCGGCCGGCATATTGTTCCGGGATCTCCTGCCAGCCAGCAAAATCGACGAGATCGAGCGCTCCGGGTGCAACAATCTGTGGAATTCCGCTCTTGCCTGCACTGGTCAGCCGATCACTGCCGCTACTGACCAGGGACCCCGCCAACAGGTTGCCGAATTCCTGCAGGCAGAAATCCATGACGCAGCAGAAAGCACCGCTTTTTGCCAGGCTTTCAAATGCCATGCCACCCATCCCTGTCGAATGGAATACCGCGACCTCAAAGCCTCGTTCTTCCAACTCCGGCTTCAGGGTCTTCATGTATTTCAGACAGCTTGATCCGAGTGACGTCATGCCGATCAGTGGCTTTGCGTTGTCTGGCGGCTGTGCCGCCCTTGCGGCACCAAGAACGGCACCGGCAGCCTGGGCAAGCGAGGATTTGCAGATCGAGTTCAGGCCGTAAAGGCCGCCCGCCCACAAGATCATCTGTATGTCCGGAGCGAGCCGCTCCGGCGGGATGAGTGGAGAAAAGCTCACTGTAGATACGATGTATTTGGGAACACCAAGCGGCAGGGCCTGTGCACAGTCTAGGGCCAGGTCAGTTCCCATGGTGCCTCCAAGCGCGATCATGCCGTCGACACGTCCCTGGCGCCAGGTCTCTGCCGCGAGTTTGGACGCCCCGTCGGACATGACCCTGAAGGCCTGGTTTTCGTCGCCGAGCGCAATCACCTCGTCAATTGTCATACCCCCTGCGCGGGCAACGTCGTGTTTTGAAATCGCAGTTGGTTGTGCAGGGTCGCCAAGAACGCTCACATCCATCGTCAGCACCTTGCCACCCTGCTCCTCAATGCAGGCCTGAATGAATTCCAGTTCCGCATTCTTGGTGTCATAGGTGCCGATAGAGAGGATTGTCTTGGTCATGGCGATACCTCAAGATTCGGGAAGGTTGAGACCCGGGAAGTGGACAGAAAAGTTTCGGCAAGCGTCGTTGCCTCCGAAATCATGCGCTTGTTGCGGACCAGACCACCATCTTCTTCCAGTCTGGGTATGATCCAGCCAACATAGGTCACGGCTCTCAAAGCCAAAAACAGATCAAGCGCCGAGGTGTCTATCGGACGTTTCTCGCAATACGCCCGCAGCATCGCTTCTCGAAGTTCAGGATAGTCCGGCTCCTGCCTGTTCTTGATCAGCGCTGTTGCGATATCGAACAGACGAAAGCCAAATCCGCCATCATCAAAGTCAATCAGATGAAGAGTTTCGCCTTCAACCATAACGTTTTCGCGGACAAGGTCGGCGTGGATCAGGCCGGTGTCCAAACCCGTTTTGAGTTCCTTCAAAGCAATGTCGGCTCGGGTTCGAAATTGCAGCAGCAATTTCCTTTCCGCATTGTCCAGGTCCGGGTTTTCCCAGAATCTTCCCCAGAGCGGGTCGGGACCAACCAGTGCTTTCCTGCCCCAAGAGGCGCGTGTGAATCCGGCTGGCAGGCTCCAGCGATCTGAAACGGCGTGGACCCTGGCCATCAATTGCCCCAGTTTGCGAAAGGTGCCCTTTCGGTCCGGGTGCTCGAGGGCTTCTCCGGTCCTGCCAAGTGGGCTGCCGGACATCCAAGACAGCATGCTCACCTGCTGCCCGTTCGTTTCCCGCAGATATTCGCCGTTGTCGGATGTAACGGGAGACGGAACACTGATCCCGACCCGGCTGAGTTCCGCCATCCATGCGAGCTCTGATTGGAGTTCTTCGCTCGATCTCAGTCCCCTGCGATGCAATCGCAAAGCGGTCGTGCGCGCGCCATCAAACACCTTGAAGACTTGATTTTCACGGGCGGCAACCAGTGACACCTGCGCGTTTTCCATCCCCCAGAGAGCCAGCAGATCTGCAAGGTCTTCATGCATGGCGGAGTGGTATCGATGTCAGAACATCGTCCAGAGTTTCAAACAAGAGGTCGACATGTTCGGCCGCAAACGTCATAGGCGGTCTGATCTTGAGCGTGTTCTTGTGACGGCCAAGCTTGCTCAGAATGATGCCGCGCCGCCGCATCTCGTTGACGATTCTGTCGGTATAGGCACTTGCTGGTTTCTTTGTTGCGCGATCAACCACGAATTCCGCACCGAAAACCATTCCGCTCTGGCGCACGTTGCCAAATACCGGGTGCTTTTCCGCCAGGTTTGAAAGCCGTTCGGCCGCCAGCGCTCCCATGCGGGCGGCATTCGACTGCAAGTCCCCGTCTTCAAGTTCCTCCAGCACCGCCATGGCAGCAGAGCATGAAACGGGATTGCCACCGAATGTGTTGAAATAGCGGAAAGCATGGCGAAAGCCGGCCATGATTTCGGATGTGGTAACCAGGCCCGCGACCGGGTGACCATTGCCCATGGGTTTGCCCATGGTCACGATATCAGGAACGACGCCCTGCTTCTGATGCGCCCAGAAATGACTGCCGCATCGGCCGAAACCCGACTGGACTTCATCGCAGATCAGCAGACCGCCCGCCTTGCGGACCGCCTCGGCGGCAGGCCTGAGCCACCCTTCAGCCTGAGTGGGGAAACCTTCATTGAGAAAGAGCGGGCACACGATCAGTGCCGCAAATCCGGTCCCGGCGTCTTCAAGTTCGTCGATGGATGCCTGAACATGCGCTGCAAAGCGCTCACCGTCCGGATCGTCGATCCGGTAACTGTCCGGCGCTTCCACGTGACGGATAAAGTCTGCGAGGCCGAAACCAACTTCCGGCACGTTGCTTTTGGAAAGGTGGCTGACCAGTGTCGTATTGCCGTGATAAGTCGCGTCCGTTGCGATAATCCCGCGCTTGCCGGTCATCGCCTCGGCCATCCTGAGCGCGATGTCGTTCGCCTCGGAACCTGCACAGGTCAGGATCGCCGTTGACAACGCGTCATCAAAAGTACCCGTAAGCCTCTCAACGTAATCAAGAATACCTTCGTGCAGGTATCTGGTATGCGTGTTCAGCCGAGAAGCCTGACGAGAGACAGCCTCGACGACGCGGGGATTGCAATGTCCGACATGCGGCACATTGTTGTAGCAGTCCAGATACCTGCGCCCATCCGCATCCCAGAGCCAGACGTCTTCACCCCTCACGAAATGAATCGGCTCGTCATAGAAGGTTGACACATTGGGCCCCAGCAGGCGCCTGCGGCGTTCAAGCAGTTCTGCAATCTTCGGTGGCATTGGAGCGGTCATGACATCGGATTCCGTCACAGCTGGATCCAGGCGGTCTTGAGGTCGTGATACTTGTCCAGGGCATGAAGGGACTTGTCATGGCCGTTGCCGGATTGCTTTACTCCGCCCAGCGGCACGGTCAGATCGGCACCACCATATGTGTTGACGTGGATGACACCGGAGCGAATAGCGGCGATCATGCGGTGCGCACGGCCGAGATTTTCCGTCCAGACACCGGACGCCAGACCAAATTCCGTGCTGTTGGCAATCCGGATCGCATCATCTTCATCCTTGAAAGGCGTCACCGCCAGAACCGGGCCGAAAACTTCCCTTTGCGCAATCGTATCGGTCGGCTTCACATTGGTCATGACGGTCGGCTGCATGTAATATCCACCCGTTTCTTCCAGGATCCGTTGCCCCCCCGTACGCAGGTCAGCACCTTCGGCCTCAGCCGTCTCGACAAAGCCAAGATCCGCTTCCAATTGCGTCAGGCTGTGCACTGCGCCGATCTGTGATTTCAGATCCAGTGGATCGCCGACCTGGAATGCCTGGGCATGGGTACAAAGGGCGCTCACGAAGTCATCGTGAATATCTTCCTGGATGAGCAACCTTGACCCGGCGACACAAACCTGGCCGGAATTTCGGAAAATGCCTGCGGCGGACACCTTGGCGGCCTCTTCCAGGTCCGGTGCGTCATTGAAAACGATATTGGGCGACTTGCCACCCAGTTCCAGATAACAACGCTTGAGGTTCGACGCCGCTGAATAGTTCAGAAGACGTCGGCCTGTCGCGCCTGAGCCGGTAAACACGAGCACGTCGACATCCATCGACAGCGCAAGCGCTTCACCGACGACGGTGCCAGGACCGGTGACGACGTTGAACACACCGTCGGGAACCCCTGCTTCCGCAGCCAGCTCGGCAATCCTGAGAAGGGACAGCGATGCAGATTCAGCAGGCTTCAGCACCAGTGAATTTCCCGCGGCAAGTGCAGGGGCAATTTTCCAGGAACCGATCATCAGCGGAAAATTCCAGGGAACGATGGCTCCGACAACACCGACCGGCGCATGATGGACAAGTGCGAGGATGTTTTGTGCCGTGGGTGCTATCTCGCCATACACCTTGTCGATCACTTCAGCGTAGTACCGGAAGGTCCCGGCGGCAGACAGGGCCTCGGCCTTGTAGGCCATGTTGATTTCCGTGCCGTTGTCCCGGACACCGAGCACGGTCAGCTCCAGGGCGTCACGTTCGATCAGGTCGGCAAGCCTGTGCAGGACTTTCTTGCGATGTGCCGGCGCCGTCTTCGACCAGCGGCCATCCTCGAATGCTGCGCGCGCGGAACGGACTGCCCGGTTCATGTCAGCAGCACTGCCGGATGCCAGACCGCAAAGGCGGGCCCCGTCAATCGGGGAAACGACATCAAGCACTTCACCGGTTTCCGCGTGCGACTGCCGGCCATCGATGTGATGACCCTGATCGGGAACCGGGATTGCGCGAAGAGCATCTATTGCGCCCTGTTCCAACATTGGTTTTTACCCTTGTTGTGTTGATGTATCTGAATTGCTTGACGTTTCCTGCAAGCGTTTGGACTTGTGCTCCCGAATGACCGTCCGCACGTGCAGGATCAGAATGAGCAGGATCATGACGAACAAGACAGCTGCAATCGGCCGGTCGACAAAATCGAGTGGCGATTTCACCCGCGCCATCGCGCTGCGCAGTTTCACTTCCATGATACCTCCCAGAACCATCCCAAGAATTATGGGAACGATCGGCAGGTTGAGCCGTTTCAGGATAAGGCCGAAGACACCGAACGCGGACGCGATGGCGCAGTCGGTGATCGAGTTGCGCAGCGAATAGACGCCGACAAACGACAAGGTCAGGATCATCACTCCCAGGAACCGTGTGGGGATCTGGATGATTTTCAAAAGCAGGTTCGTGGACGAGAGCAGGAAAGCCAGCACGATGACGTTGAGCAGGATCAGGGCAATATAGATCGCGATCACGAAGTCCAGCTGCCCCTGAAACAACTGCGGACCGGGAATGACATTGTGAACATAGAAGACCGACAACATCATGGCCGTCAGTGCTTCACCCGGGATGCCGAGCGCCAGGAGCGGTATCATCGCGGCGCCCGGAACAGCATTGTTCGCCGCCTCCGACGCGATCAGACCTTCGGGCGCCCCATTGCCGAATTCATCGGGTGTCTTCGAGGTTTTCTGTGCATAGGTATAGGACAGGAACTGGGCCGTGAATTCGCCGACGCCCGGGATCATTCCCATCAGGACACCGAGGCTGGAAGACACCGAAGCGACGCGCTTGAAGCGGAACAATTCGCTCAGGCCGGAAAAGAGATTGCCTTCCACCCGGGCCTCACCGGGCTTGTGATCCTTGTCGACCAGAAGCAGAAGCGCTTGCGAAATTGCAAACAGCCCGAGCACGACGACGATCAGGTTTATGCCTGACGTCAGCCAGGTCATGTCGAATGTGAAACGCTTGGTGTATTTGACCGGCTCCAGCCCGATCGTGCTCAGAAATATGCCGAATGAGGCCAGCATACCAGCGGCAAAGACCTGACCGCGATGGGCGAGCACGACGAGGATGATGCCGAGCAACGCTGCAAGGAAAATCTCCCGGCTGCCAAAATGCGGGGCGACCATGGCAAGCAGAGGCGAGAGCAGGATCAGGCAGACAACGGAAAAGATACCGCCAAAAAAGGATGCCGAATAGGCGAGCGAGAGCGCGCGATGGCCCTCGCCGCGCTTGGTCATCGGGTAACCGTCATAGGTTGTCAGTGCATTGACGGCCGTTCCGGGCGTATTGATCAGAATCGCCGGAATTGCGCCGCCATACATGGACGAACCGTAGACGCCGAGCATCAGGGTCAAACCGACGATCGGTTCAAAGGCGAAGGTTGCCGGCAGGAGAATGGCAATGGCGACCGCCGCGCCCACTCCTGGCAATGCGCCAATGATCACGCCGCCGATCGACCCGAGCAGAAGCGCGACCAGGACCTGCCACTGGGACAGAATGGCAATGCTTGAAAGAAGTGTTTCCATTACCGCCTCACAAATAGGTCAAGGCAAAAGCCCGAATTTGTTCAGGAAATGCTTCATAGATCTGTCCTGCGGGAATTTTCACTTGCAGGATCGACCTGAAGATCACCGCGACACAGACCGCGAACAAAGCGGCAAATCCAAGAAAACGAGGAGTGGCCAGACCAACCCGAACCGTCAGAAGACACGTGAAAAACACTGTTGTCGGCAGATAGCCAAGCAGGGGTACGACCGCGACATAGAGCAGAAAATAGAGAACGAACTCCAGCGACCGAAGCCAGAAAACGACCTCGAGCCACCTGCCCAGAATACGCGGTGAGCACACGGAACCGACGAAGTGGAAAATCGCGAACAGCGTCATTGCGATCAGCGATGCTGCCGGCCAGAACCGGGGCTGCGCGAACCACTTCGTCCGCTTGACCCAGGACGTTTCCCCGTAAATCTGCGTGAGCAGGAAAACGGAGAGAGCCAGGAAAAGGATCGCAAAAACAATATCGCCGGGACGCCTGTGCCGCCGGAACAGTTCCTGAAGTGTCTTGATATGTGCCATCGGCCCGACCTTTTGCGCTGTACGGGCCGGACGGTTGCGTCACGCAGACCGCCCGGCCGGACGAGAGGCTTATTCGCCGAGCAGTTCGGAGATCTTGCCGTTGACGGCCTTGTCGGAAGCGATCTGGGCGTTGGATGCGTCCACATCCTGCCAGTAGATCAGTACACCCGTTTCGCCGATCAGGTTCCGGGCTTCGGGCTTTTCAAGGGCGGCCTTGGCGGCAGCTTCGATCTTTTCGCGGGCATCCGCAGGAACATCCTTGTGCACGAAGAGACCATTCCAGAGCGCGACATCGAGATCCGGATTGATTTCCGACACCCTTGGCACGTCCGGAATGATGGAAATCCGCTCGGTACCGATGCTTGCAAGGATCTTCAAATCGTCCTTGCAAGGGAAAATCTGCTGCAGGGTAGTGTTGATCACGTCGACGTCACCAGATGCAAGCGTGTTGCAGTTGAGTTCGTCAAACGCTGCTTCGCTGGCGAAATCGAAATCAGACGAAGCGGCCAGCGCGAACGTAATCCGGGTTGGCGGCAGCACGGAGCCGAAATGGCCGAGCGCCACGTCATTTTCTTTCGCATATGCCACCAGCTCCTCCCAGGTGGAATATGGCGCATCGGCGCCGGCAGCGATCACAAAGGGGTAAGTCATGAAAATGCCAACCGGCTCAAACGGGTTGGGCGTCAATTCCGGAATTCCGATGAGTTCACCGGCAATCGGCACGGCAGGGACGAAGGACCCGATCGTGTAACCGTCAGCCGGCGCGGTCGCGACCTCCACGGCACCAGGGAACGGACCACCGCCACCGCCCGGCTTGTTCACGACAGCAGCCGGAACGCCATACATGTTTTGAAATTCATCCGCGATCATCCGCGTCAGAACATCTTCCAAATCGCCCGGAGGCCAGGGAACGATGAAGGAAACGGGCTTTTCCGGATAGTCCGCCAAAGCAGCCGTTACACTCATCAAGCTTGCCGCAGTTATGGCAATCGCATGCTTCCTCATAATCACGTCCCTCATCTGGTGGTTATCTGCCTGCCTTGTGCGGCCGGTCTGCGTAATTTTTTATTTGCGTTGTTAAAGGTTGTCATATTAAATAACTAACTGTCAACCTCCAATCAAACGGCGGATTGAACTATGTCACTCTCGAAAACGGTTCAAATAATGAACCATCGGTCGCAAATAAATATTGTTTCAAATGCAACTATCTGTCAAGATTAATGTGAAGAAACGCTCGCGGCCACGTTGCCGGGAGACACAAAACGGCAATTGACACGGACCGGATATTCGATGGGTACGATCACCAAGGCGCTCAATCTGCTGAACCACTTTTCTCCGAACCATCCGGAAATCGGTCTGACGGAATTCCGGAAACTGTCCGGTCAGGACAAGGCGACGGTTCACCGGCATCTGATCGAACTTGCCGCAAACGGTTTCCTGGAACAGAACCCGGTCACGCGCGGGTACAGGCTCGGTCCGGCAATCCTTCGGCTTGCCGCGGTTCGCGAGCGCCTGTTTCCGGCAAGGACAATCGTTGCCCCTCTGGTGGAGGCCCTGGCATCCGAACTTGGCGAACTGGTGCATGTCTCGCTGCGCGAAGGCAATCACATGTCACCGCTGTTTCACCACGATGCCCTGATCCACGGAACGCGGGTCTATTTCGATGAGGCTGAACTGCTTCCGTTGCATGCAACGGCATCCGGTCTGGCAATGCTGGCCTTCGGTCCGGAAAACCTGTTGCCTGACCTGCTCAAAGCGCCCCTGCCCGCCGCCACCGAACACACCATTACCGATCACACCCAATTGAGGTCGACGGTTGAAAAGGTGCGCGAGGCAGGGATCGCCTTCGTCGACCAGGGATTCGAAGCACACGTTTCCTCATTTGCGGCCCCCCTGTTCGGCGACCAGCCGGAAGCTATCGGAACAATCGCGGTGGCCCTTCCAACCGTCCGGGTGACCGATGACATGAGGCTCAGAATAAAGGCCGCCCTTCCCCGGACCGCCAATGAAGTCACCGAAAAGCTCGGCGGCACAGTCCCGGTCGATCTCAGAAGGATCTGGACCAATGCCGCTTGAAGCCGACGCTCTTGTCCTGGACTTCGGCGGGGTCGTCACCCGCACCCTCTTCGAGACCCATGATCTCACCGAACGCGCACTTGGCCTGGAACCGGGAACCTTGACATGGCAGGGGCCGTTTGAGCCCGGTTCGGATCCCCTTTGGCGATCCATGCAGGCAGACGAAATTTCCGAACGTGACTACTGGCGCCGGAGAACCGAGGATGTCGCTGCCCTGACCGGCAGGCCGTGGTCGGAGATGGCCGACTTCGTGAAAGCGGCACGTGGCGCGGATCCGGAAGCCGTCATGCGCCCGGAGGCGCTTCAGGCTATCGAGACCACACGCAAGGCCGGCAAGAAACTCGCAATCCTCTCCAATGAACTCGATCTCTTTTACGGGTCGGACTTCAAAATGAAACTGCCGTTCCTGCAAGACTTCGACACCATTGTCGACGCCACCTACACGAAAATCCTGAAACCCGACCCAAGGGCTTACGAACTCTGCCTGAGCAAACTCGACCTGCCTGCGGAGGCCTGTGTTTTCGTCGATGACCAGCTCCGCAACATCAGGGGCGCGGAAGCAGTCGGCATGCACTCTGTCCACTTCGACGTTCTTGACCCGGCAGCTTCCTATTCGGAAGCCCTTGGCCTGCTCGGCCTGTCATCCAGTTAAAGGAGATCCGAAATGAAGGAAGCAAACTTCCTTAAGGAAAACAATGCCCGGCACGTGTGGCATCCCATGGCGCATACAGCTGACAGCCTGGCAAATCCACCCGACATCATCGTCGGTGGTGACGGGGTCGAGATCACCGACGTCGACGGAAACAGGGTTGTCGACGCCGTTGGCGGCCTCTGGAACGTCAATCTCGGATATTCCTGCGAACCGGTGAAGCGGGCCATTTCGGATCAGCTCGACAAGCTGCCCTACTACTCGATCTTTCGCGGCACGACCAACGATGCGGTGATTGAGCTGAGCACGATGCTCCGGGATTTCTTTGAACCGGACGGTCTGAGCCGCGCCTTCTTCACCTCGGGCGGTTCCGACAGTGTCGAGGTTGCCCTCCGCCTTGCCCGTCAGTATCACAAGATTCGTGGCGAATCTGGCCGGATCAAGTTTCTCAGCCTGAAGAAGGGCTACCACGGAACCCATACCTTGGGCGCGTCTGTAAACGGCAATGCCAATTTCAGAACAGCCTATGAACCGCTCATGCCGGGCTGTTACCATATTCCCGCGCCTTACACCTACCGCAATCCATTCAACGAAACGGATCCGCAGAAACTGGCTCAGCTCTGCCTGTCGGCCCTGGAAGACGAAATCAGGTTCCAGGATCCGAGCACCATTGCCGCTTTCATCATGGAGCCCGTACTGGGCGCCGGAGGTGTCATTCCGCCACATGAAAGCTTCATGCCGGGTGTCCGGGAGATCTGCTCCAAACACGGCATTCTGCTTATTTCCGACGAAGTTATAACCGCCTTCGGCCGCACGGGCAGCTGGACAGGTGCCCGGCACTGGGGCGTTCAACCTGATCTTTTGTGTTGTGCCAAGGCGATCACCAACGGCTATTTTCCGTTCGGGGCCGTCATGGTCGCGGAAGGCGTTGCAGAAGTGTTCGAGAAGGATGAAACCGGCAAGGGATCGATCGGTTCCGGCTATACCTATTCAGGCCACCCGGTCGGCGCAGCGGCAGCCATCGCCTGTCTTCACGAAACCGAACGGCTGAACGTGAAGGACAATGCCGCGGCAAGGGGCAAGCAACTGCACGAAGGCCTTCGCAAGCTTTTCATGAAACATGAACTGATCGGAGACGTTCGCGGCGGCCACGGCCTGATGTGCGCACTGGAACTTGTTGCCGACCGCGCAACAAAAGCGCCGATCGACAAGGCAACCATCGGCAAGGTGCACCGGACAGCCTACGACAACGGCACGATGGTACGGGTCTCCGGAAACAACATCATCCTGTCGCCACCACTGGTGCTGACCGAGGGACATGTGGAAACCATCCTGAACGCCCTTGATGCAGGCCTGGCGGCGGCAGGCTGACCAGCGCAAAATGTGACGCTCGATAAGTGGTCAACGTTTTTCGAGTCGGCAGGTTTTCAGAGCTTCTGGAAATCCTCCAGGATATCCAAAAGCTCTGCCAGGCGCTTCTTGCCGATGACCTCTTCGATGCGGGTGGCGATGGCCTGTGCCTGGTCCAGCTTGTTGTGGATGATCGCCTGACCGGCCTCGGTGATGGCGACCGTCTGCTTGCGCCGGTCCGTCTCGTCCGCCTGACGGGTCACAAGGCCCTTTTCCAGGAGCGTCTGCACGATCCGTGTCTGGCTCGGCAAGAGCAGGCAGGCCCGCTCGGCCAGCGATGACGCGTCCTGCGGTCCGAACTCTTCCAGAACCCTGAGGATCCGCCACTGCTGCTCGGTGATGCCGCAATCCGACAGCATCTCGCGTATCGGGCCCATGACCTTTTCCCGCGCCCGGATCAGGGCGATCGGAACGGAGCGTTTCGTTGAAGGCAGCGCAAGGGCGCCAGTGGCATTCAGATCGTCGGTCATTGTCGGCTCATAGCGAATTGTGGTGCGGTTGGACACAAAAAGTTTGACATCGTCATCTCAATATATTTAACATAGCAAATATTGTGCTGTTAAGGAAAATGTCATGCCGCACATTACCCTCGAATATTCCGCAAACCTCGAACAGCGCATCACTGTTCAGGATCTGTGTGAGCACCTGCGCGTGGAAGCGGCCCGGATCGACGCCTTCCCGATGGCCGGTATCCGCGTGCGTACCCTGAAGGCGGAGCATTACAGCATTGCCGACGGCAACCCGGAACACGCCTTCATCGACATTTCCGTGCGCCTGCGCGCCGGGCGGCCGATGGACGTCAGGAAGGACGCGGCCAACCGCCTGTTCAACGCCGCCAAGGCGTTCCTGGAACCGGCCCTGGCCACCAGCTCCCTCGCGCTTTCCCTGGAAATGCGCGACATCGACCCGGACCTTTCGCCCAAGACGGGCACCACACGCGACCATTTGGGGACTGCTTGAACCATGTCTGACCTTCAGGACAACATTCAAAAGCTTGACGGCTACCTTGCCCGGTTCAAAAACACCGGCGTCTTGAACCAGATCGGCGGCGAGGCGCTGCCGGCCCAGTCCGGCGAGGCGTTCGAAACCCGCTCCCCGGTGGACGAGAGCCTGATCTGCAGTGTCGCCAAAAGCGGTGCCGCCGATATCGATGCAGCTGCCAGGGCCGCGAAGGCGGCCTTTCCCGCCTGGCGGGACATTGGTGGGGCCGAGCGCAAGAAGATCCTGCACAGGATTGCCGACGCCATCGTGGAACGCGCGGAGGAAATCGCACTGTGCGAATGCTGGGACACCGGCCAGGCCCTGCGCTTCATGTCAAAGGCGGCGCTGCGCGGTGCCGAGAATTTCCGCTTCTTTGCCGACAGGGCTCCGGCGGCCCGGGACGGCCAGTCCCTGCCCTCGCCCACCCTGATGAACGTGACCACCCGTGTGCCCATCGGCCCGGTCGGCGTGATCACGCCGTGGAACACGCCGTTCATGTTGTCGACCTGGAAAATCGCTCCGGCGCTGGCGGCAGGCTGCACAGTGGTCCACAAGCCGGCGGAGTTCTCGCCGCTGACCGCGCGTATCCTGATGGAGATCACCGAAGAAGCCGGTCTGCCGAAGGGTGTCTGGAATCTCGTCAATGGCTTTGGCGAGGATGCCGGCAAGGCGCTTACCGAGCATCCCGACATCAAGGCGATTGCCTTTGTCGGCGAGAGTCGGACCGGCTCCATGATCATGAAACAGGGCGCCGATACGCTGAAGAGGGTGCATTTCGAGCTAGGCGGCAAGAACCCGGTCATCGTGTTCGACGATGCGGATCTCGACCGGGCGCTCGATGCGGCGATCTTCATGATCTATTCGCTCAACGGCGAACGCTGCACCTCCTCCTCGCGTCTTCTGGTTCAGGAGACAATTGCAGACGAATTCGAAACCAGGCTGATTGAACGGGTCAACGCCATCAGGGTCGGCCATCCGCTCGATCCGCTGACCGAGGTCGGCCCGCTGATCCACAGAACCCATTTCGACAAGGTGACGGGTTATTTCGCCATTGCCCGGCAGAACGGCGCGACCATTGCCGCAGGCGGTCAACGTGTCGGCGACACCGGTTACTTCGTCCGCCCGACCCTCTTCACCGGCGCAACCAACACCATGGCCATTGCCCAGGAGGAAATCTTCGGGCCGGTGCTGACCTGCATCCGCTTCAACACCGAGGACGACGCCCTCCGGATTGCCAACGATGTCCCCTATGGCCTCACCGGCTATGTCTGGACCAACGACCTGACCCGCGCACTGCGCTTCACGGATAGCCTGGAAGCGGGAATGATCTGGGTGAACTCGGAAAACGTCCGCCACCTGCCCACCCCCTTCGGTGGGGTCAAGGCCAGCGGTATAGGACGCGACGGCGGCGACTGGTCCTTTGAATTCTACATGGAACAGAAGAACATCGCCTTCGCGACAGGTAACCACAAAATTCCGAAACTCGGGGCGCTGTGAGCAAGTCTGACTACTGAAAGTTTCCGGACTTCAAGCGCAACAGACACCGCCGGCCTTCCGGCAACTCATGACCAACAGGACGAAGACATGCCGATTCCCGCACCCAATCTTTATCCGCCATTCAACATCGTCCGGCTCAGCCATGTGGAACTGGCAGTGACGGATCTTTCGAAAAGCCGGGCGTTTTATGTGGATACGCTCGGACTGCAGGTTACTGACGAGAGCCCGGAAGCGATTTATCTGCGTGCAATGGAAGAACGCGGGCACCACTGTATCGTCCTGCGGAAATCAGATGAACCCTGCGCCCGTGATCTTGGGTTCAAGGTGTTTGACGAAGATGATCTCGACAAGGCAGTGCATTTTTTTGAAGGCAAGGGACTTCCGGTCGAATGGGTGGACCGGCCTTACCAGTCGCGCACCTTCCGCACGCGGGACCCACATGGCATTCCGCTTGAATTCTATTCCAGGATGGACCGCCTGCCGCCGATACACCAGCAATACGCACTTTATCGCGGCGTGAAACCACTGAGGATTGATCACTTCAATTGCTTCTCGCCCAATGTCGATGCCTCGGTCGCCTTCTATAATGAACTCGGTTTCCGCGTGACAGAATATACCGCGGATGAGGAAACCGGACGGCTCTGGGCAGCCTGGACGCACCGCAAGGGCGGCGTCCACGATATTGCCTTCACCAACGGCAGTGGGCCTCGCCTGCACCACACGGCATTCTGGGTGCCGACACCGCTCAACATCATTGACCTGCTCGACCTGATGTCCACGACGGGATGGGTTTCGAACATCGAACGCGGGCCGGGTCGGCATGGTATCTCAAATGCGTTTTTCCTTTATGTCCGCGATCCAGACGGCCACCGGATCGAGATCTACTGCTCCGACTATCAGACCGTGGATCCGGACCTTGAGCCGATCAAATGGGACCTCAAGGATCCACAGCGCCAGACCCTTTGGGGAGCTCCGGCGCCCAAGAGCTGGTTCGAGGAAGGCTCGCTGTTTGAAGGTATAGACGTAAAGGCGTCCAGTCTCGCTGCCCAACCGATTGTCGCGCCTTGAATCTGGCGCATAATCCTCGTGACCGAATCGCCAGGTTTTAAGGACAAGCGCATGAACTGGGACGAGTTCGCCGACTGGAGCAAGCAGATCGCCGATTGGGCAGCCAACTATCACAAGACGCTTGCGGACCGTCCCGTCCGTGCGCAAACGACCCCGGGCGAGATCGCGAAGCAACTGCCAGTCGCGCCACCGGAAAACGCCGAGGCCATGGAAACGGTTCTTGCGGATTTCGAAACCATCGTCATGCCGGGCATGACCCATTGGCAACATCCACGCTTCTTTGCCTATTTTCCGGCCAATGCCGCGCCACCCTCCATGCTGGCGGAAATGCTGGTTACGACGATCGCGGCGCAGTGCATGCTCTGGCAAACCTCGCCTGCAGCGACGGAGATGGAAGGCGTCATGGTCGACTGGCTGCGCCAGGCGCTAGACCTTCCGGATACATACACAGGGGTCATTCAAGACAGCGCGTCTTCTGCAACTCTTTCCGCCGTGCTGACCATGCGCGAACGCGCAACCGGCTTCACCGGCAACCGGCATGGATTGTCCGGCAAAGGCAATCTGCGCATCTACTGCTCGGACCAGGTGCACAGCTCCATTGACCGCGCCTGCTGGATCGCGGGGATCGGTCAGGAGAACCTTGTCAAACTTCCGGCAAGTGGCCCTCGATTTGCGCTTGATGCCAACGCATTGGATCTGGCCATTGTAAGAGATCTTGACGACGGGCACACCCCGGCCGGCATCATCGCGATTACCGGGGGCACCGGTGTGGGCGCTTCCGACCGGCTCGGCCCCGTCCTTGCCGTTGCCCGGAAATACGATCTTTACACCCATCTGGATGCGGCCTGGGCCGGGGCCGCGATGATCTGTCCCGAGCTGCGCACCGATTACTGGAACGGCGTGGAAGACTTCGACAGTATTGTCTTCAACCCGCACAAATGGCTGGGGGCACAATTCGACTGTTCCGTCCAGTTCCTGTCCGATCCGCAGTCACAGCTCAACACGCTGAAAATCGAAGCGGAATATCTCAAGACCACCGGGGAAGCGGTCACCAATTATTCGGAATGGACCATTCCTCTCGGCAGGCGTTTCCGTGCATTGAAGATCTGGTTCCTGATCCGCTCCTACGGGCTGGAAGGTCTCAGAACCCGAATACGCAATCATATTGTCTGGTCCGGGGAAATCTGCGAGCAGATCCGCGCGTTCGAGGGTTTCGAAATCGTCACCGAACCGATCCTAAGTCTGTTTTCGTTTCGCTGCCCGGGCGATGACGCTACGCAGCAACGTCTCGTGGATGCGTTGAATGATGATGGACGTATCTACCTCACCCAGGGAGCCTTTCAAGGCCGCAAGGTCATCCGTTTCCAGGTCGGTCAGTTCGACACGACCCGGGAAGACGTCATGATGGCTGCAGACGTCATCAAGGACGTCTGGAGGCGCATCGCGTGACAACGCGAGTTCAATTGACGGACACGCGCCTTTGAACCGCAATTTCCGGCGCCGGACAGATCGTTTGCACGCACGGTCCCCGATCTCTTCAACACGGTCAACGGTATCTCACAGGAGTTTTAAATGCCTGCCCCACACAATCCTTTCAAGGCGGCCCTGAAAGAAGGAAATATCCAGATGGGCTGCTGGCTGGGCCTGGCAGATCCCTATCTTGCCGAGGTCAGCGCCCATGCCGGCTTCGACTGGCTCCTGATCGACGGCGAACATGCCCCGAACGATCTGCGCTCCATCATTGCCCAGATGCAGGTGATTGCGGCAGGCAAGAGCCATGCCGTCGTCAGGCCCGTGATCGGCGAAACCTGGATGATCAAGCAGCTTCTGGATGCCGGTGCACAGACGCTCCTTGTTCCCATGGTGGAAAGCGCCGAGCAGGCACGCGAACTTGTTGCCGCGGTCACCTATCCGCCACATGGTGTTCGCGGCGTCGGCTCCGCCCTTGCGCGTGCGTCAGGCTTTGCAGGCATTCCCGATTATCTGACGACCGCGCGGGACGAGATCTGCCTGCTTGTTCAGGTCGAGAACCGAAAGGGCATCGCTGCCCTCGACGACATCCTCAACGTTGACGGTGTCGACGGCGTGTTCATCGGTCCTTCCGACCTTGCCGCGGACATGGGGCATATCGGCAATCCCGGTCATCCGGATGTCGAAATTGCCGTTCTTGATGCCATGAACAAGATTGTTGCTTCCAACAAGGCCGGCGGGATCCTCACCTTACAGCCCGGGATGCAGAAAAAGTGCCTCGAGCTTGGAGCGACTTTCGTTGCAACTGCGGTTGATGTCACGCTCTTTGCATCAGCGATGCGCAAGAGCGCCCAGGAGGCACAATCCCTGCGGAACGGCTTTCCCTGATATCAGGGTTGCTGCGTTTCACAGAAAAAACGGGGCATGATTGAACCGGAAACTCCACACATGACCGCAGCCAATTGATTTGACCGCTGTCATGTCCGGAACAAAGTGCACACTTTTCCTCTCACCAAAATTTATTCGATGAAGGTTCGCGACAGGCGTTCGCTCAATGGCTGTGCAAGGTAGCTGAGGACCGTGCGTTCGCCAGTGGTGATGAACAGGTCAGCCGGCATGCCCGGAACCAGATCCAGACCGGCGACGTTCGCCGGCTGATTTTCATCAAGTCTCACCTTTGCCACATAGAAGGCATCGCCCGTTCTTTCGTCGGTGACGGAATCGGCAGAAATGTCATAGACCTTCCCGTTCGCTTCCGGCACGTCCTGAAGGTCGAATGCGCTCAGCCTGACCCTGGACACCTGCCCGACGCGAAGTTTTTCAATATCCGAAATGTTGATGCGCGCTTCCACGATCAGCTCTTCACTGAGCGGGACCAGCTCGAGAATGTCTTCTCCCGGGCGCACCACACCACCCAGCGTGTGAAGTGCCATGTTGACGACAGTCCCGTTGACCGGGGCGCTGACGACCACCCGCCTCTGCCGTTCCACGGCACCCTTTAACTGCGGTTCGACTGCCGCAAGCTGTGCCTCAACAGCCGCAAGGTTCTCAGAAGCTGATTCAAGACGTTGCTGCTTGGCACTGAAATCATTGAGTTCAAGCTCGCCGATCTCGTTTCGCGCACGGGCCTGATCGGTTCTGAAACCCGCATCAAATCCGACCAGACGTTCTATATCCAGGCGTATGGAGTTGATCCTTGCCGCGGTAACGAGCCCCTTTTCAAACAGCGTTTGAAGGGAAGCAAGTTCACTTCTGGAAATCTCAATCTGGCGCGCATTGGACTGGCGCTGTTCTTCAAGTCCCCCGATCTCGTCTTCGAGAGCTGTTAGCCGGCGTTTCAGGACATCTTGTTCGCTCATGCGTGCCCTTGCCTCCGTGTCGAACACACGTTTCTGGGTCAGATAGGCGCTTTCCCAGAGGACCTCGGGAATTTCCTCTTTGATCATGTTGGCAACGTCTTTCCTGCGGAACGTGGCTTCTCCGCCGATCTGGCCCAGCAGACGTGCGCGTCGCGCCGAGAGTTCGCCAACCTGGCTGCTCAGAACCGTCAGATCGACTTCCGCCTCGGTACTGTCGAAGACAACCAGCGGCTGCCCGGCTTCGACGACGTCTCCGTCCGACACGAGCAGATCGCGGACGATGCCGCCGTCGAGGTGTTGCACGGTCTTCCGATTTCCATCGACGACGAAGGAGGCCTCGGCAACCACCGCACCATCCAGCCTGGCCTGTTGCGCCCAATACGCGGTTCCGCCAAAAAACAGGGCCACGACGAGAAAGCCGAACACGACAAGCTTGCCGATGCGCGGCTCCGGCAAAGGCTCACCCTGGCTTTTTCCGGGCTCAAGATGTGAAATATGGCGGTTTTGGGAAGAAAGTGTCAGATCTTTCACTGGACTGCCCTTTCCTGATTGGTCTTTGTGATTTCATTCGAGTTCCGGCTACGGGCCGGAAGGACGTTTCGCTTCATGTCGCGCAAGACCTCGTCGCGCCTGCCGAAGGCCGTCTGGACCCCCTGGTTAAGCACAAGCACCTTGTCAACAACCTGCAAGGTGCTGGGACGATGGGTCATCATCACAACGACACCGCCTTGCTCCTGGGTGGCGCGGACCGCTTTCTGGAGCGCGGCCTCACCCGTTGAATCTAGATCGGAATTCGGTTCGTCGAGCACCAGCAGAAACGGATTGCCGTAAAGCGCCCGGGCAAGTGCGATCCGCTGACGCTGGCCACCCGACAGGAAGTAGCCGTTGCCGATCTGTGTTTCATAACCGTCCGGCAGGTTCGAGACGAGGTCATGGACGTCGGCGGCGAGCGCAGCTTCCAGCACGAGAGCATCGTCGATTTCAGCGGCAAAACGGGCAATGTTCTCCCTGATCGTGCCGTCGAACAGCGCCACGTCCTGGGGCAGGTAGCCGATATGGCTGCCCAGGTCCTCGGCCTCCCATTTGGCCGTCGGATTGCCGTCAAGCCGGATCGAGCCGCGCTGCGGTGTCCAGACACCGGCAAGCATTTTTGCCAGTGTCGTCTTGCCGGAAGCGCTCGGCCCGATCACCGCAACTGCATCCCCGGCCTGCAAGTTCATGCGGATATCGGACAAGGTTGCATTTTGTGCCGTCGGCGGACCCGCCTTCTGGATCGCCACGCTGACCGACACCTGCGGCCGAGGCAGCTGAAGCCGTCTTTGGCCGGCCGGATACTCGTGAACAAGTTTCTTCAGCTTGGCATAAGATCCCGTGGCGGCCAGAAAACTGCGCCATTGCCCGATCAGCTGATCAATCGGAGCGAGAGCCCTGCCGAGCACGATGGTTGCCGCGATCATGATGCCGGCTGAGCTTTCGCCCGTAATCGCAAGGGCTGCACCGAGCCCCAGAATAGCCGACTGAAGCCCTGTCCGGAGGGTTTTGGAGACGACCGAAAATGTGGAAATGCGATCGTTCACCCTGCCTTTCAGGCGATGTGCTTCAAATTGCAGCTGGCGCCATCTTTGCGCTAGGTCGCCACGCATACCCATGGCATGGACTATTTCGGCATTTGCCTCTCCAGCCCTGTAGAGCGTGTCGCTACGCCTGCGCGCTTCGGCAGCTTCCATCATCGTTTCGTGGCTGCGCGCATTGTTGATCAGCGCCAGAACAGTCAGGACGATCGCCCCGGCCAGTCCCAGATGGCCAAGATAGGGATGGAGAACATAAAGGACGGCGATGTAGACCGGTATCCATGGCGCATCGAAAAACGCAAGCAAGGTACTTCCGGAAATGAAATCCCTGAAGCCGTTCACATCCTCGATCGAATTTTCGCTTGCCGACTGGCTGCCGTGAATTTTCCGCTGCATTGCAGCGTTCAGAACGGGAACGCCGACGTTCAGTTCGAATCTGGCGCCCAGACGGTTCAACATCCGCTGACGGACCCAGTCGAGCAAACCGATTACGACAAAAACACCGCCGAGCAGCAAGGTAAGGGCGATCAGCGTGTCCATATTCTGGCTGGTGAGCACCCGGTCATAGACCTGCAACATGTAGAGGGGTGCAGCAAGCGCAAGAATATTGAGAGCCATGCTGAATGCGGCAATCGCCCAAAAACCTGCACCCAGCGAAGACCAGGCATTGCGGACGGGGGAGATCTTACGGAACATTTCTTGCTCCATTTCCTAAGTTCGGGTCGAAGTACTTTTCGGGAAAGTTCCAGGGTGGCGGAGGCGAACACCGCCACCCCGGGCAACCGGCTCAGACGAGGAAGTCGTCTTCGCCCAGTTGCGACGCGTCGATGTTGACCAGGCGCAGTGAGCTGTCCGACCCGAAGGACAGGACTGCATCCGAGCCATCCTGGATCGCGCCGGAGAGAACTTCGGCAACATCGAAATCATCAGCGAAATCACCGCTTGATATCCGGTCGGTGCCGAGTTCGAAGTCAGTTACCGTGTCGGCACCCTGGCTTGCGGCGAAAATGTCCGCACCGTCGCCACCTGTGAGCAGATCGTCACCGCCGGCACCGTTCAGGAGGTTGTCGAAACCGCTGCCGGTAATGACATCGCCGTCGTTGGAACCGATGACGTTTTCGATTGAGCTGAGAACATCCGTTTCGACACTGTTTTCGATCACGTCCTCGCCGACAACACCTGTGCTGGAAATCGGCTCGACGGAATCGAGTGTCGCTCCGGCATCCACAAGCGTATCTTGAACAACCGGACCATTCTGGCCTGCAGGTGCATTGTGAAGATGGATTGCGGAGACCACTCCCGGGATAGGTGTCTGCAAATCCGCTTCATTGAGGCCAGAGACATCCAGTACGCTGGAATAGGTGACTTCACCCGTTGTCAGGTTCTGGACGATGGTCACCGTTGCCTCGCCGGTTGCTTCACTGTCGGAAAGCGGTCCCGGCTCCTGGGCAGCATCCAGTCCTCCGGAGAGTTCGATGGTCCGGATGCCGTGTTCCGTAACGTCGCTGTCGACAAGCAGCTGCCCCCTGATCTCACCACCCGGGAAGTCCGAGGTGTGGATGTTGTAGTAGAGATCGCCCGCGGCTGCCTGGTCCGCGAACGCGGCTCCGTCCGCAATCGCAGATCCGAATTGCGCAGGCGCGGCAACCACTGCATTTTCCACTCGCACGGTGAAACCGGTATCCCGCGTTGCGGTTCCGTTGCCGTTGGCGCCTAGGGTCACGTTGACAGCGACATCCAAGTCGGAAAAGTCCGCCGTGTCGACGCCCTCCCCACCATCAAGGAAATCGTTGCCAAGGCCACCGACAAGGACGTTGTCGCCGTCACCCGCGATCAGGGTGTCATTTCCGGCGCCGCCATTGATGACACCCTCGACGAGACCGAGATCGACAAAGATGTCGTCTTCGTTGCCAAGCAAGACATTGCCGTTGATGACGCCTCCGTCGTTGACGATGGTAACGGAGCCGCCTTCGCGGGCATCGATCGCGTTGACGGTGCCCGAGATTTCCCCCTCGTTGATGATGGCTCCCAGAATGTCCAGACCGCCATCGATGCGGATGCCTGCAGCAGCCTCTGACCCTTCGGACCCTGCAATGACACCTTGGTTTTCGACAAGACCGGCAAACCCTGCGTCTTCAACGTTGGAGAACAGACGCAGGCCATCACCGATTGTGTTGCCTTCGCTTGCATCGCCGCCACCGACAATCGCTCCCTGGTTGATAATCGAGGCCGAGACAATATCGCCGTCGACATCACCGGTCTGCAACGAAACTCCGGACGCGTTGTTGCCGTTGGCGTCCACCGTCCCCTGGTTGGTGAAGGTGTAGTTGTCCGCTGTCCCGTCAGCATAAACGGTGCCGTTGCGCTGCGTGCCAGTTGCAAGGATTGCGCCCTGGTTGACAACATCCAGGCCTACGCCGTCGATGTTCAGGGCACGGCTGTCGGAGGAAACGGTCCCCTGGTTGACGAATGATCCGCCGGAATGGTTACCCGTTCCGAAATAGACACCATTTTGAGCGCCGGCAAAAACACCGCTGGCTTCATTTACAAGCGCTCCCTGGAAATCGACACCGTTGACCGCTCTGAAGGCACCGACTGTACCTTGCTGGCTTTCAGCGGTGACCGTGCCGGAGTTGGTGACCGACCCGGTGAACAGCGCTGTGGCAAAACCACCCTCAGCCAATCTGGCACCTTCCAGCCTGATGCCGTCTCCCGCGGTTCCGGCAGCCGCGGATGCCTGGCCACGACCAGCAATGGTTCCCGCGTTTTCAACTTCAACCTCGCCGTTGCCGTTTGCGGACAGGGAGAGAGAAATACCGGCGCCATTGTTGTTTGCGCCAGCATCGATCACACCGGTCGGCAGGTTGCCGATGGAGTAGTCACTGGCTGTGTCATCGGCATAGACCGTGCCGTTACGTTGATCACCCGTTCCCAGAATGTTGCCGCCGTTGAGGAGGTTGACGCCGGAACCGTCGATATTGACCGCGCGGCTGCCGGACTGGATGGTTCCGAAGTTCTGAACATCCAGATCGTGCTCGGCATTGCCGATATAAAGACCATTGCGCGGTCCTTCGATCGTGCCGGTGCTGGAATTGAAGATCCGGCCCTCGGCTGCAATACCATCCGCGATACGGATTCCAGCCGTCGTTCCCTGATTGCTTTCGGTGCTGATGAGGCCACTGTTGAAGATGTCGGTCTCCAGCACAGCGCCATCTGCCCCGTCATCGATCCGGATTCCATCGCCTGCTAGCGGCGTGTTGGACGCAGCTTCATCACCCCGGCCCTGAATGACACCACCGAACCCGTTGAATATGCTGCCCTGGACAATGTCGTTGAGTTCATCACCAACTTGAAGCGAAATGCCCGCTCCCTGGTTGCCTTCGCCCGCATCGATCGTTCCTCCAGTGAAGTTGCTGATCGAAAAATCTTCCGCGGTACTGTTAGTGTAGATCGTGCCGTTCCGCTGATCGCCCGTGCCGACGATGTCTCCGAAGTTGCGGACGCTGACGCCCTGACCCTGAATATCGATCGCGCGGCTGTCTGACGAAATCACCGCACCACTGAAGTTATCCAGTCGCCCTGATGATTGTGCACCGGCAAACTGGACGCCGTTGAATTCGCCATCAACTGCTCCGAAATTCCGGATATCGGCGCTGCCGCTTACCTGGATTCCGGTGGCAAGCGCATCCGGACCGCTGTTGGCTTCAATCCGTGCATTGCGAAAATTGAAGACCTGGGCGTCCTGTCCGCCAACGGAAACGGCAGCAGCGGCATTGTTCGTGGTCACATGACCAAAATTCAAGAACCGTGTGAAATCATTGTCGAGGACAAACGCTGGCGTGTTGTCAACGACCACACTATTGAAAATACCGTTCGAAAGCGATTGACCGTCACGAGCGGTTTCCTGTGCCAGCGTGGACGTCGTCAACAAGCGCGCCCGCATACCGGCAAGCATCCCAGATACCATTTGGAAATCTCCATAAGAGTTGTCATCCGGGTACACCCTCTGCATGACGGCGCCCGGTACTCATGGATCTGTTGTGAGCACCTGAGTTCTTGAAATTCATAATGCCAATACACGCCATAACCTGACGAAATGATCACGGAGCACGTTATCGAATGAAATTATTTATCCTCATGTTTATAGAGGCTTGTCGCTTTTCCTTTCGAGACTGAATCTATTCGTTCACCTGTTTTGGCAAAAACGTGAAGCAAAACGAAAATGAAATCGTTCCCCGTCACATCCACGTCAGGCAACTCCTGTCTGACGTGGATGCCGAAACGCGATACCTGAGGAAGATCTCCACTGATTTCGATTGCTCGATATTAGGCAGCACATGAGAAATTGAAAATAATGAGCCACCCAAAAAAGGCGATCAGATAACCGCTGCGGTGCGCTCAGTCACTGCATGCGCAACAGCTTGCCGTGCGCCATGGGTGCCCTTGGGAGGTGTTTCGCCAACATAAGAACTGATTGAGGCGACCACACCGTAACGGGAATATTGCCGGCGGGTAATCGCTCCGAGTTCGCGAACGTTGCCCTCTCCATCAAACGGAACAAAGGCAAGACCGAGATTGTCGCGCTTGAACTGTTCGGCAGCAATTGCATTCACGATTGTACATGCATCGCAATGCACCAGGTGGCGGCACAGGGTTTCAAAACGCGCGGACCTGACATCGATCCCGAGCCGCTCGGCGGCATCTGATGACGAGGCTGGAAGATCCTTTTCCAGGTCATAACCGAATGGAATGTCGAAACGGATCAGATACTTTGCGGGAACGTCTGTTGCGCGAATGCCATTCCTGCCTGACAGAACGTGCCCTTCCCGCATACCGAGATAAAGAGGCTCGAGCCAGAGCGGTGTAAATGTCAGCGCATCATCAGAGCCTTCGCCATGGAGCATGACATGGCTGTTGCGTGAGATCAGAGCTGCATCCAGCTGCATCTGCTCGACCATCCTCGACAATTCGATCGGTTTTTCCTCGACGACCACGAGCCTCAGATCCGGAAACAGCTCAGCGATCATGTCCAGAAAATAGCCTGACAGATAGGCGGCAAGCGTTGGTGTCATGCCCAGCCGAAACGGTGTTGCCTCAAGTTTTCTGAAGTGCTGTGCCGTTTCAGATATGCGGTCTACCAATCCGTTTATTTCCGTCGCGACTTCAGCGACCTGCTCGCCAAATTCCGTCAGAAGAACATCGTTTCGCGTGCGCTCGAAAATCTGAACGCCGAGTTCGACTTCCATTTTCTTGATCTGGTTGGACAACGCGGGTTGGCTGACATGGACGGCGCGGGCGGCACGCGTGAAATTTCTGTGGTGCGCCACGGCAGCAACATATTGCAGATCCCGAAGGTTCATTCGGCTCTCGGACATGACTGGTTAGGTTCGCGCGCATACTGCAACAGGAACATTCACAGATAAAATGACATTAAATTTATGGATTTTGACCGTTTACTCGGAATGTTTGCCTGCATGGCTGCGCCTGAAAGAAACAAAAGCCAACTGGTCTCATTTTATACCATTTTTTTGCAACCTAACCCTCTGCTTTACAAATCAGTCTGGCACCGGTCCGGCCTTGATTGCAGAAGTTCGGCAATTCTGCCTCACAGAGGTTACGCTCGCGCAGACAAGACCTCTCAAGTTGCGAAAGGCTGTTCGTGGCTCCCAGACTTGCGCTCACGTTCTTGTCGATTGCGCCGAGAATGTTCATGAACGAGATATGCGCGGAGACCCGTGCGGGATACGGACTTGGGGTCAGGACCCATTAATCCGGAAGGCCGCAATGACCGCTTCAAGACCGATGCGGACATTGTTGGAAGTCCGACGTGGCCCAAAGCAAGGGAAGGCATGAACACAAGTTTATCTTGTACGGGTACCGACAGGGCGAAGGCATGTTAGGCTTGGCGAGTTCTTGGAGAGAGGAATTAACCTGATGTCTGCGGAAATCTTGTTTGTCAGCGAGGTCAAAAACATGCCCGTATTTCGAGATTTTCTAGTTGAATACTACAGGATCATTCTGAATACTTTTGAAGCAGCGGGCGGCCCAGTTCTTGTGCCAGAAGAGATGGCTGACAGCAACATAGAACATCTTGATGAGACGCTTCCGGCAGAAGGACGCCTGGCTCTTGCATACTGCGAGGATCAGAAGCTTCTAGGTTGCGGTGCGCTCCGCCGGATACGCCCTGACGCGGTTGAAATGAAGCGGATGTTCGTAAGACCCGAAGCTCAGGGACAAGGATTGGGAAAACGCCTATTTGAAATGCGCATCGAAGAGGCCCGAAAAATGGGATGCGGTGCCGTTTATGCCGACACGGCAAAAGGGAACCGCCCAATGCTCGCAATGTACGAGCGTTTCGGGTTTCATTATATTCAGCGCTATCCTGAAAACGCCAACCCGCCTGAGTTTGAACCATATCTGTTTTTTTAGAATATCGCTTTTCGTGAGCGCGAGAAAGTCTGCTTTGTCCGGATAGTGTTGAAAAAGCCGGTGGTTTGCCGGCACCGGACATTAGGTTGAGTTTGCCAATCCCGGTTTTCACACCGGTTGTGGCACCATCTTTGCGAGTTTTCGGAGGTTTTGGGCGGTCGCTGCCAGTTGGAACTGTTCGGTTGCCCCTTTTGGTCCTCGTAATCTCATCGTTGATACGCCGATATATCGTTTGAGGTGGGCGAACAGCATTTCGACCTTTCGTCGCTGGATGAACGACGTCATGTAGGCGTCGGTGTCTCTGATGGCACGAGCGACATCACGCGCTTCTTCGTGAACGGATCGAGTAACGGCGCGTGCGGGCTGGTTCGGGCAGCATTTGGTTTTCAATGCGCATTGGCTGCAATTTTGCTTCGCCGCACGATATTTGACTGTGCCATCTTTGCTGACCTTTGGAAGGCGTGGATTTGTGAAGTTGCGCCGATAGCGCTGTAGGGTATTCCCACTGGGACAGGTGTATTGGTCTGCCGCCTTGTCATATGCGAAGTCCTCGCGCGAGAACGTGCCGTCCGTCCGCTTCGATTTATCCCAAACAGGAATGTGCGGTTCTATTCCACGTTCCTCGACCAACCAGCCCAACATCTCAGCCGAGCCATAGCCGGTGTCGCCAACCAGTTTTTTCGGGAAAAGACCGAACTTGTTGTGGATACGATCAATCATTCGACGTGCTGCCAACGTCTCTGCTGGTCTGATCGGAACTGTCGGTTCTACGTCGACAATCACCGCATTATCCAAGTCCACCATATAGTTGGTGGAATAGGCGAAGTAGGCGGCTCCGCCATCAGCACCCGTCCAGCGGGCCCCCGGATCAACCGGAGAGATGTATTTGGGAACCACCTTCGTTGCTGCGCCGAAAGCAGCATCATCAAGTGTCGCAAGGTACTCATCAATGGCCTGGCTGGTCAGTTCGGGCGGCAACCCTTCCTTGCCATCAATACCGCGCGTCTGATTGGCATTGGCCGGGATGAGACTGGCATCAACACCAAACCCTTCGCCGCCAACCAGGCCTTCATCAATACAGCGCTGCAAAACTTTCTCGAAGAGATGGCGAAAGATGCCGCTGTCCCGGAAGCGGCCATAGCGGTTCTTGGAAAAGGTCGAGTGGTCTGGAACCGGATCAATGAGATCAAGCTTGCAAAACCACCGATAAGCCAGATTGAGATGCACCTCCTCACATAACCGGCGCTCCGAACGAATGCCCTGGCAATAACCAAGAAGAAGCATCCGGATCATCAGTTCAGGGTCAATCGAGGGTCGACCGCCCTCACTGTAATACGGCGCCAGCAAAGGTCGCACATCACTCAGATCAACAAACCGATCAATCGCGCGCAACGGATGGTCTTTGGGAACGTAATCTTCAATCGAAAACTCGTAAAACAGCGCTCCCTGCGCCACCTGTCTCGGTCCCATCATCGCACTCAGTCTCCCAAATCACTCGGAAAACTGAATCAGCCGACAAAGGCGTCATCAAGGCGACTTTTTCAACACTATCCGGACAAAGCTGCCGTTGCCGAACTTTACTATTGGAACTATACGAAGTTCATGTATTTCCTAGCGATCTCAGGCAGCACCCGTAAATTATCGACAAATACGGCGATGCTGCGAGCCATGTCGAGAATAGCACCCTCAGATCACTCGATCAGTGTGTTTGACCGTATCGGCGATCTGCCTGTCTTTTCTACCGATCTGGAGGCGACACCGCTGCCTGACTCTGTCCAAAGGTTCACGGAGTTAATCCGCGGA
>NZ_KI928917.1:426280-438799 GCF_000521215.1 Labrenzia sp. DG1229
ATCATTTCAAGTCCCGAATATGTAGGAGCGAATTCCGGGGGGACTGAAGAACGCGATAGATTGGCTGGTTTCGCGTGATGAGATCATCAACAAGCCAATCGCGCTGATGCACGCGTCCCATCGCGGCGACGATATGCTCGCCCAGCTTCGCAACGTTCTGTCCACGGTCAGTTCGCGGTTCTCAGATGAACTGTTCCTCAGATTCGAACTCATGAAGAAGTCCCCAGCCGAAATAGACGAGCATCTAGCACTCCCCAAAAACCGCGTGGCGGCCGCAGACTTTGTGTCGCGGTTCGCGGCATATTGTGGTCAATAAGGGCTCTTTCGAGACCTTCGCTGCATTTTCGTTAAATGGCAGCTTTAGGAATCCTCGCGAGACCAAAATCCGCTACGATGGATGGTTTTTACGACAGATTGGAGAGAGCACTCCCACTCATTTCAGCTCCTCCAGGAGGAACGCTGAAGGCTCATGGCCCTGTTCTGCAGCCATATTGAGTAGCACCTCCGCCCATGCCCAATCAGTGTCATTTTCGATAAGGAAGATTGCCAGATTGTAACCGCCGTCCAGATCGCCTGCCTGGAAGGATCTCAACAGCCAATAGATGCAGTCATTTTTATTCGCTTCGAAGTCAGCCTGGCAGAACAGATTGCCCATATTGAAGTAGGCCGGCACGAACTCGGCGGCAGCGCTCTTACCGTAGTAGTCCATCGCCGTGGCGAGGTTCTTATCGACGACCTCTCCCGTTTCATAGAATACGCCCACATTGTAGGATCCGGCCGGGCTGCCTTTGCGGCTTGCAAACACATAGAGCCGGAACGCGATTTCCGGATGTCCGCCCTCCTCGGCCTTTTCGGCCGCGCTGAGAATTCCCTCTATGCCCTGTTTTTCGAACAGGCAGTTCATTTGGCGGGATTCTTCGATCTCGCTTTCGCATGCATCGGAATATAACAGGTTTTCGCGGTCCGATGGGGTGGCCTGGAGATGTGCCGGCCAGCTGGTCAGGGCAGTAAGAAGACATATTGCATAAAGAGGCTGTTTGGCTGACATCCGAATGGTTCCATTTCCACGTTCGGGAATGAAGCGTCAGCCCCCCGGCGCTAGTCCCGTTACACGATCCTTTAAACCTCTTAGGCTATCAGCTGGCCTTCTTGCAATCCTAGATTAGTGTTGCTACGCAATAGCTCGGATTGATTGTGGAAAGACAAATTCCTCTCGTCGATTCATTCGTTCCCACCTTCGAACCTCGGCCTTTGAAGGCCGAGGTTTTTTTGACCTGCAATGAAGATGGTTCTGGGACGTGATTTGAGTCCATCCGGTTCATTTTCATGCGGGTGGTTGTTGCCGTTTCTTATTATTGGATCACAGCCTCGGCCGAAACTACGAACGTCTCAAAAAGCATAAAGTTCACGTAAGTTGATGCAATAAGTCCGGCCCAAAAAAGCACATAAAAACCAAGACCTATTTTCCAATTTCTGGTCCCGAAGAAATGAACGGCGGATGTTATAGGCATGATAAGCACAAGCCCCAACCCCATGGAGTAGCTGAGTTTCTTCCCCTGTGCCTCAGCATCGGTCTTAAAGAACCAAATTGTCACGAACAAGCTCCAAATTAAGAACACGATGATGCTCAGATCGAAGTAGGTTGCAAACATCTGCGGATGAAACTGCTGGACATAAATATCCAAGCCGGTCTGACTGAAGTCAGACAGAATGAAGATCAAATAGATGAGGAGTGTTTTCGGCATGGGTCGTCCCAGAGAGGAAAATGGAACCGGAAGGCACTCTTTGAATGTCATGTTCTTTGCACGGAAATGTGGCCTTCTTCGGCTGTCGGTCAGTGCTGGAGATGGTTGGCTCTTTCATTGCCACCACACTCGAATTAAAACCTTCACTGGCTGCGCCCTTAAGAGGTCTGTGTGCGGTCTGATCGATTGGGTGGGTATTCTAGGGAGATCGCTGCACGGATCTGTTACCTCGGTTTTTTCCTTCTCTTGCCAGAAAACCGGAACTGGCAAATTGATCGACGCGTCACAAACTTCGCCCACAATCATCCGGCTCTATTGATCGATTGTGGCAGATCAGGGTTGGACGACAGATGGCAGAAGAATACGAGCTTATCAGACAGTTTTATGCCGAGGAGATCCGCGCGGTCGCGGCTTTGCCCGAGAGCCCGATGACTGACCGGCTCTTGTCGGCTTTTGCCGCTGTTCCACGGGAAAAGCATGTTGGACCTGGGCCTTGGCTTTTCACATCGCCGTTCGGCGGAGGCATAAAGCGCTGGCGCTCGCCAGACAACAATGCGAGGCATCTTTATCACAATGTGCTGGTCGCGCTTGATGAGGATCGCGTGTTGATTTTCACCGAGAACTGACCCGGTATTTCCACCGAGAATTGACCCGCCTTTTGTGTATGGAACGGCAGTTACGCCTTGGTCAAGATTTTGGTTTCCTACCCTCGTTTTTAGTCTGATTGATAGTGCTGTTTTTGAATCGGAAGCTTTCGTTTCCGGTTTCAAGGATGTGGCAGTGATGGGTGAGCCGGTCGAGCAGCGCTGTTGTCATCTTGGCGTCCCCAAAGACTGAAGCCCATTCCGAGAAGCTCAAGTTGGTGGTGATGATGACGCTGGTGCGCTCATAGAGCTTACTCAGGAGATGGAAGAGCAGAGCGCCGCCAGACGCGCTGAACGGCAGGTATCCCAGCTCGTCAAGGATGACCAGATCGGAATGGACGAGCCGGTTGGCGATCTGTCCCGCCTTGCCCTGGGTTTTTTCCTGTTCCAGCGCATTGACGAGTTCAACGGTGGAGAAGAAGCGGACACGTTTGCGGTGATGTTCGATAGCCTGGATGCCGAGCGCTGTTGCAAGGTGCGTCTTCCCGGTTCCAGGTCCCCCGAGGAAGACGGCATTGTGAGCCTCCTCGATGAACTCGCAGCGGTGAAGTTGGCGCATGAGCGCCTCGTTGACTTCGCTGCTGGCAAAGTCGAAGCCGCTCTGATCCCTGTAGGCTGGAAAGCGTGCTGCCTTGAGCTGATAGGCCACGGATCTGACTTCTCGCTCCGCCGTCTCGGCCTTGAGCAACTGGGACAGGATCGGGATGGCAGCCTCGAAGGCGGGAGAGCCCTGTTCGGTGAGGTCACCGACGGCTTGGGCCATGCCATGCATCTTGAGGCTCTTGAGCATGATGACGACGGCGGCGCTGGCTGGATCATGACGCATTGCGGGTCTCCTTCAGCTTGCGCAGAGCGTCATAGCGTTCGACATTGGCCTTCGGTTCCTGGCTGAGCGTTAGCGCCTGTGGTGCCCGAATGGCAGGAGGGGTCACCGGCTTTCCGTCCGTCAGCCGGTGCAGCAGGTTAAGGACATGCGTCTTTGTCGGAACGCCTGCCTCCAGAGCCGTCTCGACCGCCGTCAGGACAGCCTGCTCGTCATGATGAAGGACGAGGGCCAGGATCTCGGCCATTTCCCTGTCTCCGCCGGGCTTCTTGAGAAGGTGCCGTTGTAAAGACCTGAAGGCTTCCGGCAGTTCGGCGAAGGGTGCACCATTGCGCAGAGCTCCGGGCTTGCGCTGGATGACGGCCAGATAATGCCGCCAGTCATAGACCGTCCTGCCGGGGCGGTCATGGGACCGGTTGATGATCCTGTGATGTTCGCACACGCTCAATCCTTCCGCGACCACGACGATCCTGTCCGGATAGACCCGCAAGCTGACAGGACGGTTGGCGAATGATGCTGGCACGCTGTAGCGGTTACGCTCGAAGTGAACCAGGCAGGTTGGCGAGACCCGCTTGGCATATTCGACAAAGCCGTCGAAGAGGCGGCCGACCTGCATGAGCTTCGGAACCTCTTCTGCCCATATATCTGCGATCGTTCCTGATTGCGTTCCGTGTGCAATGGTCTGCCAGAGGTCCTTGCAGCGGCTTTCCAGCCAGTCGTTCAATTCCTCAAGGCTGGCCACACGGGGCATGGGCTGCCACAGCCTGTGCCGGGCATCCCGGACGTTCTTCTCGACCTGACCCTTCTCCCATCCGGAGGCCGGATTACAGAACTCGGCTTCGAAGAGATAGTGGCTGACCAGGGCCGAGAAGCGGGCGTTCACCTGGCGTTCCTTGCCGCGCCCGACCTTGTCGACAGCGGTCTTCATGTTGTCATAGATCCCGCGACGGGGAACGCCGCCGAGAACCCGGAAGGCATGGTTGTGAGCATCGAACAGCATCTCGTGGGTTTGCAGGAGATAGGCACGGACGATGAAGGCCCGGCTGTAACTGAGCTTGAAGTGGGCGACCTGCAACTTGGTCCGCTCGCCGCCGATGATCGCCCAGTCTTCGGACCAGTCGAACTGGAAGGCTTCACCGGGCTCGAACGCCAGCGGCACGAAGGTTCCGCGGCCGCTTGTCTGCTGCTCGCGCTGCCGGTCCGCTTTCCAGTCTCGCGCGAAAGCGGCCACCCGGCCATAGGAACCCTCATAGCCCAGGCTTACCAGATCGGCGTGCAACTGCTTGACCGTCCGTTTCTGCTTGCGCGATTTGGCGGCCTCTGCCCGCAACCAGGCCGACAGCTTATCGGCAAAGGCATCGAGTTTGCTGGGCCTCTCAGGAACCTTGAATGTGGGTTCAACCGTATCAGCACGCAGATACTTGCGCACTGTGTTCCGGGACAATCCGGTGCGCCGGGAGATCTCCCGGATTAGAAAGCTTGATCACGAAAATCGCCAGCGTTCTGATAACGCTCTAACAATGTCCAATGTCTATCACTCCGTATTCCCCCGCCGAAATCACGAAGGGGTGGGTTTAAACATGGGTCAGTTCTCAGTGAAAAAATCAGGCCTTACCGGGTCAGTTCTCAGTAAAAATCAACATCGGGGGCGTTGAAACACTTGTTGTTCAGCCCGCCGTGATGTTTCGGGCGAGGCTGAGCGATGAGCAGATCAGGGCGCAAGGCGTTACACCGGGAATGATCCGCATGTCCGCCGGAATTGAGGACGGTGATGATCTCATTGCCGACATCGAACGGGCCCTAAGCGGGGTGTAGAGGCTTACTGGCGAATGTCGGCTTTGAAGGCTCGGCTGTCCTTCCTTGGAGGTCAGTTTTGACTGCCTTTTTCGTGTCGATGAGCGACGCAGCGAAAGTGTAGTTTGGTTCGGGGCCTTTGGCGGCAGTTTGAATGACTGCTCTGACGACTTTGGCTGCAACGCAGTGACGACCGTGCCGCACCCGCGAAGCAATGCTGCGTCAGCAATAGCCGCGCGAGCAAAAGGCGGGAAAGTCCGCATCTCGGCCATCAACCACCGCTCGATCCATTGGCTGCTTTAGTGAACGAACAGCAATTCGATAACTGGCCCTTATCGCAATTTCCGGCAAGAAGAACGATCTCGCTGAACACCGCACAAGAAAAATGCAGATCACCAACTCATTCTGGAAGACGCTCTGCACTGATCAAAATGCCATCTTCATCACAGTAGATGTATTGGCCCGGCTCAAAGAGAATGTTTCCAAACGCAACTGGAATATCAATCGCACCTTTCCCAGTCTTCGCACTGCGCACCGGTGTAACGCCGAGCGCCTTAATCCCGATGTCAACCTTACCCAATGCGACGCTGTCACGAACCACGCCATTAATGACGATCCCAATCCACCCGTTTTCCTTCAGTATCTCGGCATTCACATCCCCAAGCATGGCAGTGCGGGTAGAGCCGCCGCCATCCAGAACTATGACGGCACCGTCACCTGGCTGCCTGAATAGTTCTTGCGCCAATTTCGTGTCTTCCATAGTTGCAAGGGTGCGAACGGGGCCGGAAAACGCTTGGCGACGGCCATAGCTGTTCATCGGTAGGCTGCACATTTGCAATTTATCTGAGTGGGCATCATGAAGGTCGGCTGTGAGAATATCTGTCATTTCTAAGGCTCCATTAGTTCGCTTGGGATGGGAATTTTGCCTGTCATCAAACATCTCTGGGTTCTGAAGCACGTGATTGATCGCACCAGTGGAGACACGCCCTGTTCAATGTCGACGGATACGGGCAAAATCCCAGAGGGGTGTCCGATCCTGATGTCTGAGTTTTGTCCAGACAAGTGCTGCGCAATTGAGCCCTTTATATTGCAAGCGGTTGCGAGACACATACCTGCCGTCAGCGTGACGGCCCGATGCGCCCGCCCCATCGACAGCATTCGAACTGATACATTAATTGCTTCGGCGGAGTGCGTCACTCCATCCAAGGATGTGAATGTTCCCGGAGATGCCACCATCGCGATTTTCGGGTTGGCTGGGGCCACATTATCAATGGTTGTCGCAAGGCCCATTGCGACTGCACCGGCACATCTAATAGAATCCAACTTGTCCATCAGGGCAACGTCGGCTTCGAGCTGGTCTGGGTGTTCATACCCTGTCTTCCCCAGATCGCTCGCCCGAACAAATACAACAGGATTGGTGGCATCGATCAAAGACGCTTCCACCTTTTCTCCGGATTTCAGGGTGAGTACGTTTTGCGCTTGCCCCGTTGGTAAAAGCTGGCCGGTTGTGGCACCGGCGGGATCGAGAAAGCCAAGCGATATCGGTGCTGCTGAACCCGAAACTCCTGCGATAACGAAATCGCCTTGCTCGACAACTTGACCATCCGACATGGCAAATTCGGCTCGGAACAGCTTGTCGGTGTTTGTATTGCGGATCGTAACACTTGCAGGTCCGTCTGCTGCCTCGATGATCCCAGAGGTCACCGCGAACGGACCTATAGCAGAAGCGATGTTGCCGCACATGGCCCCGAAGTCCGCTAACGCCTGTCCTACCGCGATCTGCACGAAGGTATAGTCCAGATCCACGTCCGGCTGGTTCGACTTCGCCACGACTGCGACTTTGGACAAGGACGACAACCCGCCGCCCATACCGTCTAGCTGACGGCCATAGGCATCTGGGCTGCCCATAACATGACAGAAGATATCATCCCATAGTTTGCGATCTTCTGGGAGGTCGGCGCGATTGAACAATAGGGCTTTCGAAGTTCCGCCGCGATAAAAAGATGCCGGGATGAATGTTTTCATTGCGTTTTCTCTTTCATACTTCGCCATTCTGGCTTATCGGTTCGCAGCTTGTGAGCGGCAACATCCCAACCTGTCTCCACACCTTTGATTCGATAAGGAAGGGCCAAGCGCCAGATCGGGCCCCAGTCGGTTCGCTCACCGCGACCACCACTGATTAGATATGCTTGTGTTGAGGGCGGCTCAGATTCAGACAGGCCCGTGTGATCGACTAAGAGTTTTGCCTGTCGCGCCAAGGAAAGGTTAGCGGACAGAACTCGGTTGCTGGTTCTCTGAACCCTAACTGCATGAAGAACCGCAGCTGCCATCATGTATCCGGTCGCATGATCCAGAACCTGATATTGTAGCTCTTTCACCAAACCATCATGTTCTTTTGCAAGGCCCGAACTGCGTTGGACAAGACTGTCAAAACCGCGACGACCACACCATGGCCCTTGCCACCCATAGGCGTTCAGACCGACCGTGATCAGGCTGGGATTAATGGTGCGGCAAGCTTTGATCCCAAAACCAAGGCCGTCTAGTGCATCGGCTCGATAGCCATGCACCATCACATTGGCAGTACTCACCAACTGCGAAAACGTTTCGCGATCTTTTGTGTCAGTCAGATCGAGCCCCGCACAAGTTTTACCAACCGTCATTTCGATCGCATTGCCATCCTCGGTCCAATCTGGAGGATCAATGCGCAACACGTCTGCGCCAACTGACGCCAGAAAGCGCGTTGCCACAGGTCCGGCCAAAACGCGGGTCAGATCGAGAACGCGCAGGCCGGTCAGTGGGCGATTGGGTGAAACCGGCATCCAGCGTGATGCCTTTTGCAGCGCTTCGTCCCAGCCGACGATCGGTTCCGATCTAACTGCCAATCCTTGTGGGTGGTTCCGCCAATCTTCTGCTGTCCGCAGTTTGGCAGCGCAACCTCCCGCATCCACTATCGCTTGCTCAAGAGTGTCACCGCTCCAGCGTTTGATTTCATTTGCTGCGTCTTGGGGTGTCACAGGCCCTCCCAGTACGTCCAAAGCGGCATTCCGATGATGTGGGGCATTTGTGTGCAACCTGACCCAGCCATCGTTGGTCCGATAGTCTTTAGAAAACGCGTCCCATTTCGATGGTAGAAACCAACCCAATGGAGTGACGCTACTTTTGCACCACTGGTCAACCGAAATGCCGTCAACACCAGCTTCCGGACAATTGCCGAACTCCGCCTCACACAAGCTTTGCAGCGCCGACACCGCCGCACAAACCGACGCAGTTGCTAGTACACTCACAGGGATTTCAGCGTTGTGTTTGCCTACGCGGCAAGCGTCTGGGGTCGGCCATGGGTTGTCCATGATCTCAATACTGCGCAGCGCGGTTTCTATGGTGTTGAGCAAATTATGGTCTCCCAAAGCTGACAACACTTGATAGCCTTGACTTGATATCTGGTAAATCTTGATCAATATAATCAATATGAAAAAAGCTTACCTTCGACCCCCCCAGACAGTGAGCGCCGAGCAGGCTTGTGAGGCAGTCAGTATATCTCCCTCGACACTATATGCTTATGTCAGCCGTGGACTTGTGCGCACGACCAGAGACCCACGGGATGCAAGGCGCAGTCTCTATGATCGGCGTGATGTCGAAGCCCTCATTGCTCGCAAGAAACGTTCTCGTTCCAGGTCTGACATCGCGCATTCAACAATTGATTGGGGTGAACCGATCCTACGCTCGGCCGTGTCTCAGATCAAAGACGGTCATCTATTTTATCGAAGAAGAAATGTGGTAGAACTGGCAGACACGTCCAGCGTTGCAACAGTCGCAGCACTGGTAACCGGAATAAAAGGCGCGACTTTCAACACGGCGAAGATCGCCGCACAAACATCGGCAATTCAAGATACCTTGGGGCGGATCACACTGGCACTGGCAGCGGAGGCAGCACAACCCACTGGACAGGATGGACCAAGGCGCGCCGCACATCTAATAGGCTGTGTGATCGCTGCTGGTTCTGGCGCTAACCCGCTAAATGATGAGCCCATTCACCACCAAGTCGCGCGTGGCCTTGGAGTATCCGAGAAAGACTACGATATCGTTCGCAAAGCACTTGTCCTATGCGCAGATCACGAATTGAACCCATCTTGCTATGCTGCACGAGTTGCCGCCTCGACAGGTGCAGACCTTGCCTCTGCCCTGCTCGTGGGTGTTGCGGCCTTTAACGGTCCAAGACATGGACGAATGCCGAGCAGCTGCACCCAGTGGCTCGATGATCAACAATGCGAGTTGAGCGGGTCTTCCGCAGAACGCCCGCCGCCTGGGTTTGGCCACCGGCTCTATCCCGACGGCGATATACGGGCGACCAACCTCTTGGCAGTATGTCCCGCACCAGCGGCCTGGCAGAAAAGAGCTGATGCGGTGTTCAAGCAGACGGGGCACAGGCCTAATATAACATTCGCGCTGGCTTGCGTCGAACGGAGGCTTGGATTGACTGCGGGGGCGGCCATGGCGTTGTTTGCGATCGGACGCTCAGTTGGATGGGTCGCGCACATTCTGGAGCAACGGAAATCAGGCGCTCAAATTCGACCGCGAGCGTTCAACTGAACCGAAATTGCAGTGCCAGATCCAGCTTTTTACGGCTGAGCCGGAAGAAGGCTCAATGCTCCGTCTTTTTCCAATCGACTTCAACGCCTGCGCCACGCAGCAATTCGATAGCTGACCCTTATCGCAACTTCGGCTTCAAGCAGCGTTGCAGACGTTAGTGCGGCGCGCAGCCAATAACCGCAAAGAGCCCATTTTACCAGATTGGGAAAGTTCAGCGTACGTCGGCTCTAATACCTCAATGACAATATTAGTGCTTCAAGGCGTCGGTGAGTACGACTACGTTCCAATTGCCGGAGCGAAAGAAGGTTAGGGTGATGCGAGGAACCCCGATGATTTTCATCACACGGGTCATGTTGTTGTCCTTCCCCCCTAAAACTAGGCCACTACATTGGTCTTGAGAGGGGAATATGGAATGGCACGGAAACGGCATTCGGACGAAGATGTATTGAAGCTGCTCCGAGAGATTTCCGTTCAGCATCGCAGCTCGCACTTTCAGCAGATAATGTCCGCCGGTTCGCGATTATCGCATTTGTTGTTTTTTGACGAACCGCTTGGCGACAAGAGAGTTCACGCTTGCTTCTGCCGGTGACGTCGCGATGTGTTGTCCAGCGCGATGACGTTCGGCATAGCTGCCAAACCCTGCTCGACGTTAATCCAGTAACTATTACTGGACCTTATCCGAACTTCTGGTATGCGGAGAGGCTGTGTGAAAACTCGAAATCTTGTGAAACCGCTAGAATGAATTTCTGATGCTGCATGCATTTGCGGTACTTTTCGACATTGGCGTTTCAAACAGGATTGTTTGGTAGAATGGTGTTCTACCGAAAATTTTTCGAACGGAGTTTTTACACAGCCTCCGGACTTTGCCGCCGTTCGTTTTTGTGGAATAAATGTGTCATGCATCGCACCATCCGTTATTTGTCGCACCCACAGGTCGAAATCGATCCACAGAGAGAAATTGAGAAGTGGTCACTTAACGATCTTGGAAAGTCGCGCGTCCGCTCACTTGCTAAATCAGGTGCCCTCATTGGTACTCAAGTTGTGGTCAGTAGTGCCGAGACGAAGGCCATCGAAACCGCCAAGCCCATTGCCGAGGCACTCGGTTGCGAGGTGGAGGTACGTATTGCAATGCATGAGAATGATCGCAGTGCGACTGGTTTCTTGCCGCCTCATGAGTTCGAAACCGTCGCAGATCAGTTCTTTGCTCACCCAAACGATAGTGTCAGAGGATGGGAAACTGCGGCTGCCGCACAATCTCGGATTGTTGCTGAAGTGCGAGAATGCCTTCTGCTAAATCCGAAAGGTGACGTTTTATTCGTTGGACATGGAGGTGTCGGAACCCTTCTGTTTTGTCACCTGTCTGGTGTGGCGATCAGTCGTGAATATGATCAAGGCGCAGGCGGTGGCGGATGCTTTTTCGAGTTTGGTAGCTTGCAGAGCCAACCCAAATCGCGGTGGCGACCGCTTGAAGAACTTCGTGCTGGGGACTCAGAGCTGCCTACGTAGGTTTGGACTCGTTCCCGATATTGGCCACCTATGATCATTGCGATGGAGATGTCCCTGCCCTAGTCATGAAAACTGGCCCTTATCGTAAATTCCGCTTTGCGGCAGATTGCAGACCTTAGTGCGGCGCGCAGCTAATAACCGCAAAGAGCCCATAGCGACCAATGCTGCGGAGGAGCCGAATGTCAGGTTTGGCGAAAACAGGCATTGCCGGAGTCAGAATTGGCTACCTCGCGGACACAGTTATGAATGAATGTTTTTGCCATCTTGCAGGCCATAAGAAGATCGTTCCCTTGGGCAAGGCGGCAGGCAATCGCAGTGGCCAATGCGCAGCCTGTGCCACGCATCATTGTTACTTCAAGCCTCGGTGCCGCCAGGATGTGCTGCTCTGACATGGCGAACAGATGGTCGGCCGAGGTTTCGCCCGATGCATGGCCTCCCTTAATCAACACGGCCCTGTGCGCCTTGAGACAAAAACCATTCTGCCTGGGCCGGGATCTGGGTGTCTGTTTCTGCCAAGCGGGATCCTGAAAGAGCTGCTGCTTCAAGGAGGTTCGGGGTGATAAGATGGGCTTGCGACAGCAGCGTTCTGGGAAACTGCCCCGACATGAGTTGTCGCCCCGAGCTGGAATTTAGTACTGGGTCAAGGACAATTGGGCATGATTGCCTCCGGATAGCAAGTCCGACCGCATCAGCGATTTCTTCGTTGCCAAGCATACCGATTTTGATGGCAGAAGGGTTCGTCGTGGCCAATGCGGCTTCGATCTGGCTGGCAATCAGTTCCGTGGGCATGAGCCGTGTATCGAACACCATGTCATTCGATTGCGCGGTAACGGCTGTGACGATGGGAAGAACTTCACACCCAAACTTTTGGGCCACAAAGGCGTCGCGGGTCAGGCCTGCGCCTCCGCTGCTATCGGTGCCGCCGATGATCATTATGGGCGTCATGTACTGGCCTTCGTTGCCAGCAAGGCAAGATTGGCTTGTCCCTGCGCCTGTAAGCTTTTTGCCGCCCGCCACGCTCGCAATCCGCTTTGACAGCACAAAACTACCCTTTGCCCCGGAACCGGAGCGCGCGCGTGCAATTCGTCATCGGACAAGCGCTCAGCTTGTGGGCAGATCTTTTCGGGGGCTTCGTGCTGGCCCCTCAGCTCAACGATCAGGTCAGAGTCTTGCAACATCGATTTCGCGATGAAAGGGATCGCGTTATCGGGCTCGGGGCTGCCCAGAAAGTTGAACCCGCCAAAACGCAGCTCAGAAAGGTCGGCGGTGATCATCTGCCCCAATGCAGGCTGCGCGCCCAGAAAGATTCTGAGCGCAATCTGCGCCTGCAATGCGCCGATGACGCCAACCACCCGGGCCCCCAAACACAACCTGCGGGTTTGCACAGGTTACTCCGGTTGCAGGGCAGCTCGAGGGAAAA
>NZ_KI928917.1:439155-441967 GCF_000521215.1 Labrenzia sp. DG1229
CGCGCCCAGAAAGATTCTGAGCGCAATCTGCGCCTGCAATGCGCCGATGACGCCAACCACCGGCCCCAACACACCTGCGGTTGCACAGGTTACTCCGGTTGCAGGCAGCTCAGGAAACACCGCACGTAGTGATGGGGCGCCCCCGCAGAACCCGCCGACATAGCCGGTCTGGCCCAGAACGCTTGCCGAAATAAGTGGCGTGCATTCGGCCAGGCAGGCATCCGACAAGATGTAAGAGGTCGCGAAACTGTCCGCCGCATCGATCACCAAATCCACCTGCGCCACGATCTCAATGGCTTTGCTGGGGCCAAGCGCCTCTACATTTGCCGAAACTTTCACCTGCGGATTGAGCGTGCGCAGAGCATCGCGCGCAGCAAGTGCCTTGGGGCTACCGATATCCGGCATGCCATAGATAGGTTGGCGGTGCAGGTTGCTTTCCTCAACCTCATCCGGGTCAAAAATCGAGATTCTCCCAATGCCCGCACCGGCGAGATATTGCAGAACGGGGCAGCCTAACCCGCCAGCACCCACCACCGCGACATGGGCCTTGCCCAGTTTGGACTGGCCGGCCTCACCGATTTCAGGCAATTGCATCTGACGGGCATACCGGTTCATGCGCTGCACACCCGCAACCATTCCCGCGTGCGGGCCTCGGGGTCGGGCGCCTGCTGAATGTTCGTCACCACCGCGACACTGTCCGCACCGGCGGCAAAAACGCCGGGTGCTCTCTCCAGGGTCAGCCCGCCAATTGCGACCAGCGGAGTGGTTCCAGCCAGTGCCTTCCAGCGGCTCACACGGTCCAGCCCCTGCGGCCCCCATTTCATCTTTTTTAGTAAGGTCGGATAGACCGGGCCAAGCGCTACATAGGCTGGATCGAAGGATAAGGCGCGGTCAAGTTCGGCTTCGTCATGGGTGGATAGCCCAAAGCGCACGCCGGCCCGGCGCAGGGCAGCGAAATCGGCGGTCTCCATGTCTTCCTGCCCCAGATGGACAAAGTTGCAATTGAGATCTAGCGCCACCTGCCAGTGATCATTCGTTATCAGCTGGGCGCGATGGACAGCACAGATGTCGCGGGCGCGGGCAATCTGGCGGCGGATTTCGTGTTCTGGCATATCCTTGATGCGCAATTGTACAAGCTTCACGCCCTGAGGCACCAAAAGTTCCAGCCGCCCCACATGGCCGGTGATCAGATAGAACCGTTCCATCACATCAACTCCGCGAGGCCGAGTACGGGGGTGGAAGGCACCGCCACATCTCGCCGCTCAATCGGGTCGGCGGCATAACCCGCGCGCCCGGCCTCGACCGCCAAGGCCATGGCCCGCGCCATGCCGACGGGATCGCCCGACTTGGCCACGGCGGTATTAAGTAGGATCGCATCCATACCCAGTTCCATGGCCTGTACCGCATCAGAGGGCCGTCCGATCCCGGCATCGACAATCAGGGGAATCTCCGTGAAATGCGCCCGCATTGCTCGCAGGGCATCCGGTACGCGCAACCCCTGACCCGACCCGATGGGCGCACCCCCAGGGCATCAGGACCTCGCATCCCGCCTCCAGCAGCTTCTCGCCCACAATCAGGTCATCCGTCATGTAGGGGAAAACCTTGAAGCCATCCGCAGCCAGAATTCGCGCGGCCTCGATCAGAGCGAAGACATCCGGCTGAAGGTTATCCGCGTGGCCGATCACCTCCAGCTTGATCCAATCGGTGGCGAAAAGCTCTCGGGCCATCTGAGCTGTGGTTACGGCCTCCTGCATGGTATGGCACCCAGCGGTGTTGGGCAGGATGCGGGCATCCGTTGCGCGCAGCATATCCCAGAACCCTGCACCTGTCCCATCCGCTGTTTCGCGCCGCAAACTGACAGTGACAACCTCGCAACCGCTGACGCGGATCGCTTGTTGCAAAATCGCGGGTGACGGGTATTGCGCCGTACCGAGAAACATGGGCACCGAAATGTCGACATCATAGATCCGCATGTCACCCTCCCTGCATTGGGGCCAGAACTTCCAGCCTGTCGCCCGTGTTCAATTCGGTTGCGTCACGGGCAGAGGCTGGCACGAATTGGCCGTTCAGGGCCGTGGCGATGGCGGGGTTGGTAAAGCCAAGTTCGGCAAGAGCCGCGTCCAGCGTTTCGGTGGAAATATCATGCGCTATTGCATTCACTATGATGTGCATGTGTCGTCTCCGGAATGAGATGTCGGGCCACCCGTGCCGCCATGGCCGGGGCCAGAAGGAAGCCGTGGCGATAAAGACCGTTCAAGTGCAGAACGTCTCCGCGCCGAACAAGGTGGGGAAGGTTGTCGGGAAAGGCCGGGCGCAACCCGCTGCCGGTCTCCATGACGCTGGCTTCGGCGAAACTGGGGTGGATGGCAAAGGCCGCTCCAAGCAGTTCGGAAAGCGAGCGCAGGGTTACCGGGCGGTCGGATGAACTTTCGATCATCGTTCCGCCGATCATAAAGATGCTGCCCCCACGCGGCACGAGGTAGAGCGGAATGCGTGGGTGCAACAAGCGGATGGTTCGGTTGATCGTGATCTCCGGGCAATGCAATATCGCCATCTCGCCACGCACGGCGCGCAGATCGGGCAGTGGCGCCTGAACGCCTGTGCAATCCAGATCGATATGACCCGGTGCTTTGGTTCCAAGGATGATCTCAACGCCCAGAGCCTGCGCCGCCCTGCCCAGATCCCGCAGGGCACGGCGCGGGTTCAGATGGGCTTCACGTTCGAAAAACAACCCTCGCGAAAACCGGCCGGCCAGGGCCGGTTCCAACGCGCCGATCTCGTCCCCYTGCCAGTTTTGCGAATCCGGACAGCG
>NZ_KI928917.1:442452-464962 GCF_000521215.1 Labrenzia sp. DG1229
GGTCAGATGGCTCACGTCGAAAACAACCTCGCGAAACCGGCCGGCCAGGGCCGGTTCCAACGCGCCGATCTCGTCCCCTGCCAGTTTGCGAAATCCGGAACAGCGCCGGCTGAAGCGGGCCAGCTCGGCCCGGTCGCGGGGTGGCGCGATGACCAGGGTACCACGACGGGTGACGGGCGTGATCTCAGCCCACCAATGCGCCGCAGCTGCACCCAGGGTGATCACCTCTTCCTCCGCGCTTTCGCCCTCACACCATGGTGCCAGCATACCACCGGCAAACCGGGCGACGCTGCCAACCCCGATCTCGGGGCAGGTTTCGTACACGCGAACCGCCGCCCCGCAACGGGCAAGCTCCAACGCCGAGGCGAGGCCGGCCAGACCGCCCCCCGCGATGGTGATCATTCGTCGACCCCCGTCACCGGAACATAGAGATCTCCCCCATCGCGATACTTCTCAGCCATCGCTTCCATGCCTTCTTTCTGGGCTTCGGCGCGAATGTCGTGGCTGATCCGCATTGAGCAGAATTTCGGCCCGCACATCGAGCAGAAATGCGCCACCTTATGGGCCTGTTTTGGCAGGGTCTGGTCGTGGAAATCCCGTGCGGTGTCAGGATCGAGCGACAGGTTGAACTGATCTTCCCAGCGGAATTCGAACCGCGCGCGAGAAAGCGCATCATCGCGCCGCTGCGCGCCCGGCAGACCCTTGGCCAGATCGGCGGCGTGGGCGGCGATCTTGTAGGTGATCACCCCGGTTTTTACGTCGTCCCGATCGGGCAGGCCGAGATGTTCCTTGGGCGTGACATAGCACAGCATGGCGCAGCCAAACCATCCGATCATAGCCGCCCCGATGCCGCTGGTGATGTGGTCATAGCCCGGTGCAATATCCGTGGTCAGCGGCCCAAGCGTGTAAAATGGCGCCTCGTGGCAGTACTCCAACTGCTTGTCCATGTTCTCCTTGATCTTGTGCATGGCCACATGGCCGGGGCCCTCGATCATCACCTGACAATCCTTGGCCCAGGCCACTTTGGTTAACTCGCCCAGCGTCTCCAGCTCGGCAAATTGAGCCTCGTCATTGGCGTCCGCTATTGAGCCGGGGCGCAGCCCATCACCCAGACTGAAGCTCACATCATACTGGCGGCAAATATCGCAAATCTCTTCGAAGTGCTCGTATAGGAACGACTCCTTGTGGTGATGCAGGCACCATTTGGCCATGATCGATCCGCCGCGCGAGACGATGCCTGTCACCCGATTCACGGTCATCGGCACCATATGCAGGCGCACACCCGCGTGGATGGTGAAATAGTCCACACCTTGTTCTGCCTGCTCGATCAGCGTATCGCGAAAGACCTCCCAGGTCAGATCCTCGGCAATGCCGTTCACCTTTTCCAGGGCCTGATACATCGGGACAGTCCCGATCGGCACCGGGGAATTGCGGATGATCCATTCGCGGGTGTTGTGGATATTGCGCCCGGTGGAGAGATCCATGACTGTATCGGCGCCCCAGCGGATGGCCCAGACCATCTTGTCGACCTCTTCCTCCATGCTGGAGGTCACGGCAGATGTGCCCATATTGGCATTCACTTTTACCAGGAAGTTCCGCCCGATGATCATCGGTTCGCTTTCGGGGTGATTGATATTGGCAGGAATGATCGCTCGCCCTGCGGCAATTTCGGAGCGGACAAATTCCGGCGTCACGTAGTCGGGGATATTGGCCCCAAAGTCGTTCCCGTCCCGATGACAAGGTGACGTCTCGCGCAGCTGGTTTTCACGGATCGCCACGAATTCCATTTCCGGCGTGATGATCCCGGCCCGTGCATAGGCCAGTTGCGTTACGGCCACTCTGTCTTTGCCACGCAGCGGTCGCGGTTTGACCGGAAATTCTGGTGTCAGCTTGTCACCCTGAATAAACCCGTTATCTGCGTCGATGATCTCGCGCCCGTCATATTCCTCGACATCCACCGCGCGCCTTGACCCAATCAGCACGCAGCGCTGGTAGGCCCTGCTTGATAAAGGTCAGAACATTCGAGTCGGTATAGGGGCCCGAGCTGTCATAGACCGGTAGCGGTGTCTCCCCAGCTGTGGGATGGGTTGAAATTTCGCGCATGGGCACGCGAATACCCGCATGGATCTCACCCGCGACATATATCTTGCGCGAGGCGGGCAATTCATCGGTGGTGATTTTCGGATTTGGCACGTTCATTTTGGCGCTCCTCAAGCTCAAGTCTCAAAAAGACACCAGAAGAGTTTGGGGAGGAGGCAAAGGCAAAAACGTGCCTTTTGTACTGGTTGCACGGGCCAGATATGGCTATGCGACCTTAGCTTCCTACGCCAGTATCAACTGGGTCAGGTTCGAAGGGTCGCTTCACCTGGCTTTCACCAAATCAGCCTCTCAGTCCCTTGGGCGGGACTCCCCTGCATAAGCCGGAGATAGAACGGAAAAGCCGGTTTGTAAAGTTTCGATAAGCGGTCATTGGCGCAAGTGCAGCGAATTCACCGTTTGTCCCGCATGTCGGCCATCAACCACCGCTCGACCCATTGGCTGCTTCAGTGGACGAACAGCAATTCGATAACTGGCCCTTATCCTAACTTCCGGTTGGCGGAGCTTTGCGGCCGTTCGTTCGTAGTGCAGCGAAGGTCAGTAAGGAGCCCACTTTGACCAATGCTGCAGCGTCTACCAGTGTCTGCTATCCCACTTTTCGAACAGATGGATCGAAGCTGGCGCACGCAGGTTTTGTCGCGCTGACTATTGGTCAAAAGGAAAACCAAACCTGCGTCGGGTTCGCTGTAACGTTGGTCGCAAAAGATTTCGGCTGGCTAGCATTAGGCGAAAAAAATAAAATAGGCGTCTATTTTTGCATAACTGCGCTTTAAGATTTACTTAGACTGAACCAACCTTGGGAGGGACAACATGAAAGATTCTGACGCAATTTCGTTTGGCTATGACTCTGACCCATCCCGCTCAAGCTCGTTGCGGGCTGACGCTTACACGCAAGACAAGTGGTTTGACGCTGATCTGAAATCCGTCCTTTCCAAAACGTGGCAATGGGTGTGTCATGTTGAGAAAACGCGTGAGTTGGGGGCCTTTGTAACAGTTGAGATCGCAGGGCAACCCATCGCAGTTGTGCGCGACAAAGAAGGTCAGCTGCGCGCGTTTTACAATGTTTGCAAGCACCGCGCGCATGTGCTGCTTTCGGGCGAAGGGAACACGACGCGGATCATGTGCCCCTATCATGCGTGGGTTTACAAGTTAGACGGCCAATTGGCCCGCGCGCCACACACCGAGAACCTTGAGAATTTCAGCACCGATGACATCTGCCTCGACCAAGTTCAAGTCGAAGAATTTTGCGGATTTGTCTTCGTCAATCTGGACCCCAATGCCACGTCATTGTCTGAGCAGTCGGGAAATCTTGAGACCGAAGTGCGCCATTGGGCACCAGATGTGGATCAATTGACGTTCGGCCACCGGCTGACCTATGACATCAAGTCAAACTGGAAAAACGTCGTTGATAACTTCCTTGAATGTTACCACTGCCCGACGGCGCATAAAGATTTCTGCGATCTTGTCGACATGGACACCTATAAGGTCACGACCTACGGGATCTATTCAAGCCATATGGCCGATGCAGGCAATAGCCCGAATGCAGCCTACGACGTTTCAAACGCCACTGTCAAAACCCACGCGGTGTGGTGGCTTTATCCGACGACGTGCCTAATGCGCTATCCGGGCCGATCCAGCATGATTGTGCTCAACATCATTCCTGTAGGGCCGGATCGCACCTTGGAGACCTATGACTTCTTCCTTGAAACGCCAGAGCCTGACGAGATGGAGCTGGACGCCATCCGCTACCTTGATGAGGTTTTGCAGGTCGAGGATATCGGGCTGGTCGAAAGCGTACAACGCGGGATGAATACGCCTGCCTTTAGCCAAGGGCGTATCGTAAATGACCCCGATGGATCGGGAAAATCCGAACATGCCGTGCATCACTTTCATGGTCTGGTTTTGGATGCTTATGCCAAAGGTGTTGCGTGACGCAGCCCAATATTCTTGTGATCATGGCGGATCAGCTGGCACCGCATTTCACAGGAGCCTACGGACACAAAGTCGCCAAAACCCCGCATCTTGATGCGCTGGCCGCGCGCGGCATGCGCTTTGATGCGGCTTACTGCAACTCGCCTCTGTGTGCGCCGTCGCGGTTTGCTTTTATGTCAGGTCAGTACATCAGCCGGATTGCAGCCTATGACAACGCGTCCGAGTTCAAGGCATCAGTTCCGACCTTTGCGCATTACCTCAAATCTCTGGGCTACCGGACTTGCCTGGCAGGCAAGATGCACTTTGTCGGGCCTGATCAGATGCACGGGTTTGAAGACAGGGTTACGACCGACATTTACCCAGCAGACTTCGCATGGACACCCGATTGGGAAGCGCCGGACGAGCGGATCGACAAGTGGTACCACAATATGCAGACGGTCAAGGAAAGCGGTCTGGCACATGCAACCTTCCAGATCGATTATGACGACGAGGTTGGGTTTGCCGCCAAACGCTGGCTTTTTGATGCAGCGCGCGACAAGGCGCTTGGCAACGCTGCTCCGTTTGCAATGGTGGCAAGCTTCATCCACCCGCATGATCCCTATGTTGCGCGATCCGAATGGTGGAACCTCTATTCCGACGGCGACATCGACATGCCTGAATTTACACCTGCTTTGGACGACCAAGACCCGTTTTCGCGCCGCTTGATGGACGGGATTGAGGCGTCCTACGTCCCGCTCACAGATGAAGAAGTCCGCCGCGCGCGCCGCGCTTATCTGGCCAATGTCAGCTATTTCGACAGCAAGATCGGGGAGCTGGTTCAAACCCTCGAAGAGACGGGTGAATTGGACAATACCATCGTGATCGTCACAGCGGATCATGGCGACATGTTGGGCGAACGGGGGCTATGGTACAAGATGAACTTCTTTGAACATTCAGCCCGCGTGCCGTTGGTGATAGCGGGGCCGGGCGTTTCGGTAGGTACTGCGCAGAACGCGGTATCCTTGGTGGATTTGCTGCCGACATTCATTGAGATTGGCGGAGGCGATGAGGCCATGATTGGTGAGCCCATCGACGGTCGCAGCCTGATGCCGTTGGCGCGGGGACAAAACGATCCGGTTGATGAAGCCATAGGTGAATACTGCGCTGAGATGACGGGCTATCCTGTCATCATGATCCGGCGCGGTGCGTTGAAATACATCCATTGCGACAGCGACCCTGCACAGCTTTACGACCTCAGCGTAGATCCATCCGAACGCGTGAATGTCGCCAGGGATCCGGCCTATTCCGATGCATCCAAAGCCTTTGCGGATGAGGTTGCCGTTCGTTGGGATAGTGACGCTTTGCGTACCAAAATCATATCGACGCAAAAATCCCGCCGTGCCCTTCATGCCGCTATGGAGGCAGGGGCAAGTGAGCCTTGGGACTACAACCCACCTTCTGATGCCAGCCAACAATATGTTCGCAACAACATGGATTGGACGGTCGCCGCAAACCGCTACCGTTATCCGCCGATAAAGGATCAAACCGATTGACGCTTCCGAGGGAAATTGTGAGAGCTAGATATGATTAGGCATGTTGCGCATGATCTTTATCAGCTTGGTGAAAGCGAGACGGGCAAAGACGGTTGGTGTGAAGCCGTGCGGGTGTACGTGCTGCTGAATGATGGATGCCCGCTGATTTTTGATGCTGGGTCTCACATTCACCGTGGGCCGATCATGAAAGATCTGGTTGAATTGTTGGGGGAAACTGCGCCTGGTTACGTCTTTTTGACCCACACAGAACTGCCACACACAGGAAATCTAAGTGCGATTTCAAAGACTTGGCCGGAGGCTAAATTTGTCATCTCCAGCGCGATCCTACCCCATGTCGAAATGCCTTGGTGGGTGAAAGGTGAACAGATCCAATATGGCCATGCCGGGTCAAGCGAAACCTATGGAAACAGAAGAATCTCGTTTTCTGATGCGATCTTGAAAGATCAACCGGGCACGCATTGGATGTTTGATGAAAAAACCGGTGTTCTGTTTACTGCGGATGCGTTTGGATATTTGTTCCCGCAGACGGCGGATCAAAAATTTGATGATGAACTAGAAGACGGTATTCCGGCCGAATGGTCGCGCAGGTATCATGAAAGCGCTTTTCGGTTCCTCCCAATGGTTTCTGGCGAGAAGGTGAGCGCTGATCTTAGAAGAGTTTTTGCGGCGAGAGACGTAAAAATCATCGCACCCACACATGGCAATGCCGTTCGTGGCAATATCAACAGGTTTATTGATCGTGTGAGCCTCGCTATGCAGGGAATTTGCCAATGAACATAAAGATTTACGGCGAGGGCATCTCTCGCGTCGGAGTGCGCCAGATTACGCCACAGATCTATTTGATATCGCATTGTGTGGGCAAAGCGGCGGCAGATTTCAACGGTGGATTTGCGGCAGACTTTGCCCGAATTAATCCAAACTTTGACCCGTCAGCCAATGATATCATCTACAATTCCTACTTGTTTGTTGATGAACGAACCCTACTGATAGATACGCTTGGCCCTGCGCAACACGGAACCATCTTAGAAGCTTTGCACGACATCTTGGATGGCAGAAGCCTCGACTACCTCTGGATAAGCCACACCGAATTGCCCCATGCGGCAAACACCGCATCTTTGCGCCGCGCCCATCCCAACCTTCAAGTTTTGACGGTGGGTGGACATGATCACTACGAAATACACGGCTTTGAGGACGCGCGCCTGCTTGATTACGGCGACACAATCGAACTGGGGAAACATGAACTGGAGATCATCAAGCCGATGTTTGTCGATCATGCGCTGACGCAGTGGATTTACGAACGTAAGACCGGTTTCATGTGCCCTGTGGATTGGGCTTTGAATGCGCATAACGAACATCAATGCTTCAGGTTTATGCACGAAATGGAAGAGACTGGGTATTCGCCCGAACGCTTCATGCACGACATCTCGGTCACGAATTGTGTCGTCTTTCCCTGGCTGCGTTGGGCGGACCCAGATCAGATTGTTGCGGCAATAGACGCGTTTTACGCCAAATATGATATTCGCATTTTTGCACCCAGTCATGCGCAAGTGATTGTTCGCGATATTCCTGAGTATCTGGCCGCCCTACGCGAGGCAATGCGAAGGGTCGTCACTGCGAAATACGATCTGGTTTATTGAAATGCAAAAGAGAGACCTGTCATCATTTGCTCTTGATGGCACATGGGAAGGCTGAATTTTAATGGGAAACCTGGACGGAAAAATTGCTTTGGTGACAGGCGCACGTGGCGGCATTGGCCGTGCCATTGTTGCGCGTTTTCTAAAAGAAGGCGCGACGGTTTACGCGGCGGATTTGACGCCTGAAGGATCGCTCGACAAACACGACGGTGATGGCAGTCATTTCGTGAAATTGGATGTGACACAGGAAGCCGATGCAATCGCCGCGATGGAGCACGTACGCGGCGCGCATGGCATGTTGGATATCCTCGTGAATGCAGCCGGGATCGAGATTGAAAAAACGGTTGAAGACACCACGCTTGAGGAATGGAACCAAAGCTTCGCTGTGAATGCCACAGGCACGTTTCTTACCTCGAAATACGCCATTCCCTTGATGCGCGAAGCGGCCAAATCCGGAAGCAGCGCAAGTTTGATCAACTTTGGATCATATGATGGGTTCATCGCCGATCCAGGGCTGGCGGCCTATTGTGCGACCAAGGGGGCGGTGCATGCGTTGACCCGCGCGATGGCCTGCGATCACGGCCCCGAAGGTATCCGCGTGAACGCGATTTGCCCCGGCTATATCGACACGCCCATGTTGCAGAGTTTCTTTGAGGGCGACGGTTCGGGTGGCGGGGGCGGTAACATTGAGACACTGCAAAAAGCAGTGCGTGATGTGCATCCGATCCGCACCTATGGGACCCCAACAGATATCGCCAATCTGGTGAACTGGCTGGCGGGAGACGAGGCGCGTTATGCCTCTGGTCAGCTCTGGGTTTTGGATGGGGGGCTGTCTGCACAAGTGCAACAGATGAAGCTATGAGCATTTCCAGCAAAAGTGAGAACCGGTTTTTCGGTTCGAGAATGCGGAGTGAATGGTAATGTCGAAACCCGTTATCATCACCTGTGCGCCGACGGGTGGCATTCACACGCCTTCGATGTCCCCGCATCTGCCGATCACGCCTGTCGAAATCGCAACTGCTAGCATCGAAGCGGCCGAGGCTGGTGCGTCGATCATCCACCTTCATGCACGCCACCCCGAAACGGGCAAGCCCGATCCAAGGCCAGAGCTGTTCGCGCAATTCCTGCCCGTGATCAAGCAATCCACAGACGCGGTGATGAACGTCTCCACCGGTGGCGGTTTGGGCATGTCGATGGATGAGCGATTGTTGGCCGCGACCACGGCTAGCCCTGAAATGGCATCGCTGAACATGGGGTCGATGAATTTCGGCATTTTCCCGATGCTTCAAAAATACACCGATTTCCAGCATGATTGGGAACAGCCGTTCCTTGAGATGACCGAAGACTTCATCTTTCCCAACACGTTCAAAACGATCCGTTACGCCATCGAAAAGCTTGGCGGTGATCACGGCACCAAATTCGAATTTGAATGCTACGATCTGGGCCATCTCTACAATGTGAAATGGTTCGTCGATCAGGGTCTGATCAAGCCGCCGTTTTTCATCCAGATGGTTTTTGGCATTTTGGGCGGCGTCGCGGCCGACCCTGACCATTTGACCCACATGCACAACACCGCTGACAAGCTGTTCGGTGCCGAGAATTACGAATGGTCGGTGCTTGCTGCGGGACGTCACCAAATGCCCTTTGCCACACAAAGCGCCATGCGTGGGGGGAACCTTCGCGTGGGCTTGGAGGACAGCCTTTTCATTGGCAAAGGCGAGTTGGCAAAATCCAATGCTGAGCAAGTGACCCGCATTCGGTCAATCATCGAAAACCTCGGCCTTACGGTCGCAACACCGGCTGAGGCGCGGGAGCGGCTTGCGCTCAAGGGTGGTGATCAGGTCGGGTTCTAAGGAGAAGCACATGCAGACGAAAATGTTGATCAACGGCGAAATGGTTCAAGGTGACGGCGAAGGCTTGGACGTCTTGAACCCGGCAACGGGTGAAACCATCGGCACAGTGAACGAAGCCAGCACCGCGCAGATCGAAGCAGCTGTGCGTGGTTCTGAAGAGGCTTTCGAGACATTCTCGGCCACGCCACCTTCTGAGCGCGCCGCGATACTGTTGCAAATTGCCGATGTGATTGAAGAAAACAGTCAGGAACTGGCTGAACTGGAAAGCCTTGATGTAGGCAAGCCTTGGCCGTCTGCGCATGATGACGAGATGCCGCTGACGATTGATGTCTTTCGTTTCTTCGCAGGCGCCGCGCGTACGATGATGGGGTCTGCGGCGGGTGAATACGTGGCGGGCCATACCTCAATGATCCGGCGCGATCCGATTGGCCCCGTCGCTGCGATTGCGCCTTGGAATTATCCGCTGATGATGGCGTCTTGGAAACTTGCGGCCCCAATCGCTGCGGGTTGTTCAGTCGTGATGAAACCGTCCGAGATCACGCCACTGTCGACGTTGCGACTGGCCGAGTTACTACAGGACGTCCTGCCCAAAGGTGTGCTGAATGTGATCCACGGGCGCGGCCCAACTGTGGGTGATACCCTCATCAACAGCCCGCAAATGGAAGGGATCAGCGTGACCGGCTCACCTGCCACGGGCATGGCCGCAATGCGGGCCGCATCCCAGCAAATCCGGCGTGTGCATCTGGAACTGGGCGGCAAGGCCCCGGTGATCGTCTTTGACGATGCTGATCTCGATGCGGTGGCTGAGACAATTCGGTATGGCAGCTATTTCAACGCGGGTCAGGACTGCGCGCAGCCTTGTCGTGTAATGGTGGCAGACGGCGTCTATGACAAACTTGTTGCAAAGATTGCAGACCAAGTTGGTCAGATACAAATCGGCGCGCCGAAAGCTGAGGGGACGGAGATGGGCCCGATCGTCTCTGCCGCGCAACGCGATCGCGTGGCGGGTTTCGTGGATCGCGCGCGCAGCAGTTCAGAAATCGTAAGCGGCGGCTCGGCAGGCGATGGGAACGGCTTTTTCTATCACCCGACAGTGATTGCCAATGTCGACAACAACGCCGAAGTGGCCTGTAGCGAAGTCTTCGGCCCGGTCGTTACCGTGTCGCGGTTCTCAGACGCGGAGGAGGCTTTGAAAACTGCCAATGCTGGCCCCTATGGGTTGGCCTCTTCCGTTTGGACAAAGGATGTGGGGCGCGCGATGCAGATGACCTCAAGGCTGCGCTATGGCTTCACATGGGTCAACACCCACGGCGTCGCCACCCCAGAAATGCCATGGGCTGCAATGAAAGGCTCGGGCACCGGCAGCGACATGTCTGTCTATGCGCTCGATGCCTATACCGCGATCCGTCACGTTATGGTCGCGCACTGATGCGGCTGGCGGGCAAGCGCGCCTTTGTAACGGGCGGCAGGCAGGGCATTGGACGGGGCATCGTTGAGATGTTCATGGCCGAGGGTGCGGACATAATTACTTGCGGGCGCGGGCCTGCGCCTGATGGTTTGGATGCTGGCTGGATGTCTTTGGATGTCGCTGACGCGCAGGCGGTGGATGACGCGGCACGAGAACTCGGAACGCTGGATATCGTCGTAAACAACGCGGGCGTGCAGGTTGAAAAGACGGTCGTGGACAGCACAGATGACGACTGGGATTTGGTTATGGGGGCGAACGCCAAGGGCGTCTTTAACGTTTGCCGCGCAATGATCCCTCAGATGCGCGCGGCAGGGTCTATCATCAATATCGGGTCGATCTCGGGCAATGTGGCGGATCCATCCATGGCGCTTTACAATGCATCAAAGGCCTTTGTGCATGGCCTGACGCGCTCTATCGCAGTGGACCACGGACCAGCAGTGCGCTGCAATGCAATCTGTCCGGGATGGATTGAAACGGGTATGCTAGACGCTGGGTTCGACCTGGCGAAAGACCCCGCAAAAGCCAAAACAGATGCCCTGGCCCGGCATGCGGTCAAACGTTTTGGCAAACCAGATGATATTGCTGCGATGGCGCTCTGGCTGGCCTCTGACGAGTCGGCCTTTGCGACGGGGCAGTTGTTCACCGTGGACGGCGGCATGACGGCTGCCTCCCCCCTAAATCCCGGGTTGTTCTGATGTCTCAGATTGAAAGAACAGCAATTCTCGGGGCGGGCGTGATCGGCGCGAGCTGGGCTGCAATTTTCCTCGCATCGGGGCGCAGTGTTACCGTTTTTGACCCTGACCCGAATGTTGAGGCTTCAGTGCGGGCCTACATCGAAAAAGCATGGCCCTCGTTGGACGAGTTAGGCCTGACCGAACGTGCCACGCCTGACGCAATTCGCTTCGTGCCAACCGCAGGTGAGGCCGTTAAAGGCGCACAGTTCATTCAAGAAAACGTGCCCGAACGCCTTCCGATCAAACACGCGACCTATGCCGAAATCGAACCGGAGCTTGAAGCCGGCGCTATCGTTTCAAGTTCGACATCGGGGCTGACGCTGGAAGCCTTGCAAGAGGGCTGGCGCGATCCAAGCCCGCTCATCTTGGGTCATCCGTTTAACCCACCGCACCTGATCCCCTTGGTCGAGCTGACTGCAAATGACAAAACCGGAGCTGACGTTCTGGACCGTACTGAAGCCTTCTATGAAGACATCGGAAAGGTCACGATCCGCATCAACAAAGGCCTGCCCGGACACGTCGCCAACCGCCTGCAGGCCGCCGTTTGGCGCGAGGCCGTTCACATGGCGGTCGAAGGTGTAGCGAGTGTCGAAGACATCGACAAAGCGATGTGGGCCGGACCGGGGTTGCGATGGGCTGCGATGGGGCCGACAACGCTATTTCACCTAGGCGCAGGCGAAGGTGGATTACAGGCGTTCTGTGACCACTTCAAAGACACGTTCAACGGCTGGTGGGATGGTCTGGGTGACCCGCGCCTGGACGACGATGTGATCAAACAATTGGTTGAAGGCATGGCTGCACAGGCGCAGGGACAAAGCCCCGAAGAGCTGTCAGCAAAGCGCGATAAAATGCTCACAGCAATGCAAAAAGCGACTAAAGCGTTTCGCGTTAAACCTGAGACAGGTTCGGCGCGATAACGCAGCGCAACATATTGATGTCGTGCGCTTTTCGAAAATCTGGACGCATCAGGTTTTTCAAAAACCGCTTTAGGCACCTTCGGGCTTAAGATCGGGTTTGAACATAGGCCAAGCCCGAAACTCGAACGGCACACGGCCCTCAACACGGTCGGCAGTGGGCGTCAAACCAAAGCGCTGGCGATAGGCACGGCTGAAATGAACTTGCCCGTTAAACCCAGAGGCTTGCGCAATCTCACTAAACTTCAGCTCGGTTTGCGTGACCAACCCGCGCGCACGGTCAAGGCGGATATCGCGGTAATATTCGACCGGTGATTTATGAACATATTGCTGGAACAGCCTGCTCAACTGTCGTTGCGAGACCTGTAAACGTTCCGAAATCGCAGGAATCGACAATACCGTTTCTAGGTGAGCCTCCATAAGATCGATTGCGTCGCGGACGAGGCCAGATGTGACATAGCCCAGCGGTTCCACGGTTTTTGGGTTTTGGGATTGATCCTCCCCACGCACCTGATGATGAAACAGGTAGCGCGCTGATGCGTTGGCGATACTTTCACCGACAACAGAATGAACCAATCGTAGCCCAAGATCGGTGGCGGCTGTTCCACCGCAGCACGTAAAAACCTTGCCATCTGTGACGAACATGTTCTCGGACACCGTGGTGTCTGGGGCAACTTCTGCAAAGGCATCGATGTGCTCATAATGGACTGTCGCAGTTTTGCCTTTCAGCAATCCCGCGTTTGCGAGCACAATTGCACCTGTGTCCAATCCCCCAAGTATTGCGCCGCTCGCTTTCCAGTTCAGAAGAGCCAATTTGAATTGCGGCGTCCCATGACGTTCGGGCGTCCAACTTGTGCTAACGAGAACAAGCCAAGGCTTTTTCTTGATTATGTCGTCCAATGCGGCTGTCTCGACAACCAATCCACTGCTGGATTCAACCTGGCCACCTGCGTCAGAGACATAAGTCCACGTGAACCGAGTTGATCCAGATAAGTAGTTCGCGACCCTGAAGGGGTCGACAAAGGATGTTGTCGCCGAAACATTGAAGTGAGGGCTTACCAACACAATGATGTCCAGCTTTGGTTTAAGTGGTTTTGTCATGGCCAATTTTGTAAAATAGCGGCCAATATTGTCAACGCATGCAATTCCAAGCTTAGAAACCAAAGTCTATGTGCGTTTTCTACGCTTGAAATCGCTGCAACGAATTCATGCGCCATACTTGAAATGCCGATTGCAGACCTTGGAGCAGGCGCGGCGAAATCGCGGTTTGTCCGCGCCCCAGTCATCTACCACCGCTCCATGCAATTGCTGGTTTGGTAACTAATCAACGTTCCGTAGCTGGCCCTTATCCGCACTTGCGTTGCACGTGACTTCGCTCATCCTTTCGCAGGAAGGCTAATGACCTCAAATACATCAAACTGCGATAAATCCTGCCCGTTCATCCGGACCAGCGGTTGGTCCGACAAACAGCTGTAAGTGTATTTGTTTAGCGACGTTATCTTTTGGTTCTTTGTTATCCAGTACGATGATCTGAATATCATCTGAGACCTTCGAAAGACTTTCCCAAAACAGCGGTTCTATAGTGGGATCAATAGCCGCATCTTCATCTGTCGCTATCGCAGTATCGCGCTGCTTCACGGTGGTAAGCGGGGAGTCAAGAATTACAAATTTCGGATGCGGTTTTTCGTTTGCATGACAGTATTTGAGCAAACCAATGGCGAGGGCAGAATTGAGCACTGCTCTGAAACCCTTCCCGTGAGACTTCCTCGGCTTACCATTGACCTTGATGTCATAGGCTTTGTCGTCGAACTCTACCCGTGTGTCTTGAGGCCATGACCATTCCATTAGAACTGACTCGATTACACGGCAGAGCGCAGTTACGGCGACGGGATCAATGGGCGCCCAGGTCTGTTTCTTTGCAGCGGTTGGCAGTTCTCCATCCAACTCATCTTTCAATGTACGAAGCCGGGCTGCCTCCTCACGATCAGATTGCCACGTTTGCAGGTCCAGGCGACGCTGCACAAGTTCATCCAAACTGGACTTCGTTCGCGCGCGCGTTGGTGACAGAACACCGTCCAACTCGCGATCAATGCGAGAGACCTCTGAGGCAGCAGTCTCACTTTCATTTTCTCGCGTGTTTTTTCTATCTGTCAGATCCTTCATCGCGGCCTGCAAGTCACGTTGGAGGCCTTGGATTTTGGCCGCTTCAGCTGCAGCGGACTGGTAGACCGCGTTGGCGTCGGGAACCGCGTCTACGCCATCGTGAATGTGAGCCGATCCTTCCATGCCTTGGCCGCAAAGAGGACAAACGCTGTCCTGAAGACCGTCGAAAAAATGGGACCCTTCAGCGATGAAGTCCAATCGCTGGAGGTCTGATGTATATCGCGCATCCAGTAGCCTATAGCGCTCCAATAGCTCCTCAATGCCAATCAACTGTGACTCGGCGCGGCGCTGCTTAGCTATTTGCTCACGCCGGTTTTCCCTCAAGCGGGTTCGTTCGTCCTCGTTTTCGGATAGAAGGCTTGAGAGGTTTTCAATAGCCGCTTCAACACGTGAGGTACTGTCGACTTCTTCTACCTCCGTACCGCTCTGCTCCAACCTGCCTTCTATGGGAGTCAGCAAATCATCGATCAGACTGAGTTTAGCGGAAATTTCGGCGTGTACGATTTCGCGACGTTCTTGTGCAATGATGCCGCTATCGTCGATGCCCGTCAGAACGTAGGAAAACATCCGTTTGTTCGGCGTCTGTCCAAAACCATCACCGATAATTGCGGATCGTTCACTGATGATCCTACCTTCGTCAAAAACGAAGACAGGCAAGAGGGTGCGGATGGAAAGGCGCTGTGTTTGTCCCTTGCTGTCGCTGCGCAGTCGCACATCTTCGGGCATACCGAAAAACGGAAAAACACGCGAAGTAACGTCCCTGGCTTTTGAAGCACCCTGGCGCTTCCACGCCAGTACCTCGCCATTGGTTTCAATATCTTCCTCTTCCTTTTCGCCGGAGGCCTCCTCAGCGTCGGCGTTGAGAGATCGTTCAGCCAACACATCTACAATTGGAACGCCATGAGCGCGAACATCGCCCCCGGTAAGATGACGTTCCAAGGTCAAGACTTCTCCGTCGGCATTCGCAAGCTCCAACCAGACTAGCTCGTATCCCGCAGCTTCATCAATGACCTTGGTCATCTCTTGTGCTCCAAGCACGTAATCGATGCATCTCAGAAGATAGCTTTTGCCAGTGTCTGAATCGCCGGACACAACATTCGGACCCGGCTGAAATGTAATAAAGGCGTCCGTCTTTCCCTTACCTGTTAGCCGTATCTCTGAAATGCGCGCCATCAGAGCTCAAGCTCCTGGAGTGCTGAAATTCGATCAAACTCTGCACCCCACTGGCCCACCTTCTCCGTCATGAAGTCTTGAAGCTCTTGATCGCTTGCACCACCAAACTCTCCGGCGAGCCATTCCGCACGAGCCCGTAGCGACGCAGCGTAGTTAGTCTGTAGCAATTCGACGAACGCTGATGTCAGTTCAGAACCGGCAAAAATGATGCCTTTTGGAGTCAGAACCTTTGCGACCAGGTCGCGTGCAAAAACCAACCCCAATCCAGCTCGCACCAGGTCGCGTTTTACAACCCACTCCGATCCCCGAAACGGCACGGGTGGGTGAAGACTTGGCGGGCCTCCTGCAATATCTCCAGAGTGAACGAGCAAATAATCGTAGCTGATGAGGCGTTGCAGGTCGGCAGAGCTCGGGCGACAGGCATCGAGCGCGAAGAGCAGACGGAAGCCGCATTCTAAAGGCGTATTGAACAGTCGATGCCCGTCGAGCGGGGCTGGTGTCATCTTCTTAAGATCAGACATCGTCGCACCACGCTACGTCACCATTATTAGCGAGATGATGGCAAATTCCCTCCCGGTCGGGCGGCGTTACATGATCTTTGAGCGTATAGCTCGAAACCTGCTGAACTTGAGCGGCTTTTACGGTTTCGCTCAGCCGCGTGTATCCTGTGTCCGACGGCGCGCTGTAGGTGTAATAGAGGCCATGCCGGAATTCTCCCAAGAGTTCGTCAAAATATCCTGCGTCAGCCATTTGGTCACGGGCAAGTTCTTTGAGGCCTTCTGCGCTATAAAATGTCATGCGTGATCGCTCAAAGAGGTTTCTGGCTTTCACGTGTGACGCGAAATCCGCCTCTCCGGCAATGGGTGCTCCCGTCATTTCACCGATCACTTTGAAGAGCTCGCCGACATACCCACGTTCCGCTTCCGCGACTTGAGAAGGCGGGGCGGCGGGAGACGGACGGTCAATAAGTGGTGCACCGAACACGATGGGATGGTATTTCGTTTGCCCATGCTCGTTGATCAGGTCCAGAGGTTGTTTGACCCGGACAAACCCGAAGTCGATCTTTGCGACGTAATCCGCAAATTCGCCTTCAAGTGCGATGGCCTTCTTGGCCGTGATTGCATTGGAACATTGGGCATTCCAATTGTCGACAATGTAAGTGCGGAGCTTGATCGGCTCATCAATAAGGTCCTGGAACTCACCTGTGACACCTTTGCGTGTTACGAACCAGTATTCTAACGGCAAGGAGAAGTCGCCCCTAAAGCTGTAAAACAGGACTTTCGCGATTTCCGCTATCCCTTTTCCCGCGCCAAGCGCCGACGCGTATCGCTTGCACTGATAGAGGTGCCAACGACGGGAGGGCGTACCGGCCTTGCCAAACCAAACGACAATGTCCCGACCTTTGTCACCAGCACCGCCGCGTTGCTGGATTTCGGTCACATCCGGTAGTTTTTCGCGAAGGTAGCCATCGGCCCACTCTAGAGCGAAGCGCTCAAAATCATCTGCGCTAAAGTTTGCAAGCCGATCCAATGGGTTCACGGGCAAACCGGCTCCCAGCCCCAAGAGCCGCGCATTTGCTGACGGCCATTTTGAAGGCCGGTCCAGGCTTTCAAGCGCAGGGAGGGTTTCAGACATCGCCGCCCCCTTCCCATGGGTTCATTATCTCGACATCGAATTGCTGGAAGTCTTTAACGTTACGGGTGACGAGCACCATGGAGTGATCGATTGCAACCGCTGCAATCTGCGCATCGGCAGTGGCAGGTGTGATCCCTTTCCGGTCACCGTCGCCCATCAAGCGGCCCCAAGTGCGCGCCGCGTTGTCATCAAAGGCTAGGATGCGACCATCGAATTGCTGTGTGAGATCGTCTTCGATCCAGCGTTCGTACACTTCCCTGCGCGGCGCTTCTTTTATCTTTCGTGCGCCCCTCATGAGTTCACCGATCGTCATCGACGCCAGAAATAACTCCGACGGATTCTGGCCTTCAAGCCAAGACAGCACAACCGGCTCCGGCTTGGGTCGAACGGTTTCACTCACAATGTTTGTATCAAGCAAGAATGCCATCAGGAGAGTTCTACAGTCCGACCTGAAGAACGATCACGAGAAATATCCAACTGCGCCTCGACTAGGGGCGAAGCTCGAAAAAACGCGATAAGCTCTGCTCCATTGCGGGCCTTTGTCGTCGTAACTATGGGCTTAAGCGATTCACGAATAAGCTCGGCCCGCTTGCCACCAGAGCGCAGCGACTCTGCAATCGATTTGACCAAAGCCGCGTCCTTCTTTGGCACAGTGACTTCAACACGCCGAGACCCACTTGCGGCGACCTTCGTGCGATGCAAAGCCACACGCGCATTAACTTGGTCTGTTGAACTTGATTGGGGCATCTTGCTATCTCCGGTAACGTTACCGGAATATGGTCGATTTGATCACGAATGTCAAGAACGCATACAGAACATTAATTGGGTTGCGTTGTACGATTCACATAACTTTCAACCCTTTACATCGACACGTCCAGCTCCGGCAAATCACGCAAACTCTGCAGATCAAAAATCGCCAGAAACTCCGGTGTCGTCACAAAAGTATGTGGTGCACCTCTACGCGGTGCGCGCGGCCCATCTGCAATCAACTTCAGATATCGCAACCGCGCAATCAGATCACGACTAACTTCCTTCCCGAAAATGTCGGCCAGGCCGGCGCGATCAATCGGCTGATGATAGGCGATGGCACAGAGCACGGCCATCTCCATCTCGTTGAATTCTATCCGGGGCTGACCGAGATCAGCCGCTGCCTTGATCGCATCCGCAAAGCGCACTTTTGTTCGGAGCATCCAACCGCTCGCAATTTGAACCAACTCGTAGGGTCGCGGCTTGAGCTCGGCTTGAATATCATCAATCAACATATCTATTGAAGCAGACCTGCCGACCAACTTTTGAAGATCGTCACGGGGGACAGGTGAAGCACTGGCGAAGAGCGCTGCCTCAATCCGTCCCATCCATTCGCGCCAGCGTAGATCAGCAGGAAGATCGTCGAGTTCGCGATCGAACAGGACATCTTCTGTATGCTGAGCTGTTTGTTCGGCAAGCGCACTGGGGTCTGATGCCGGAGGGGGCAGAATCCTACGTTTAGATGGTTTGGTCACTTTGTGGGCCACCTGTACTCGCCGGTCAGGAGTATGTGTGCCCAGCCGAGGGGCGATATATGTGCCAGCAGGTTGGGCGAGCAATCCGATCCTTCACGCCTGCGCTCAGCGACAGCGTTTCCAAGGTGTTTGGTGTTCCAATGGATGACTATCGCGGCGAGCAAGTTCAGCCCAACCATTCGATAGTGCTGTCCTTCGGACGTCCTGTCGCGGATTTCACCCTGCCGTCCTATGCGCAGGGCGTTCTTCAGTGCGTGATGTGCTTCCCCTTTATTGATGCCGATTTGGGCGCGCCGCTGCATGTCGGCGTCGAGCAACCAGTCGATAATGAACAGTGTCCGTTCGACCCGTCCGATTTCCCGCAGCGCCACCGCAAGCTCGTGCTGTCGAGGATAAGCGGCAAATTTACGCAGCAATTGGCTTGGTGGCATCGCCCCGGCCACCATGGTTGCTGCGCTGCGCAGGATGTCCGGCCAATTCGCAATAATTAGCGGCTCGCGAATCTTGCCGCCAATAAGGCCTTTCAATTCCTTCGGACAGGATGTGGGATCAAAGAGGTAGAGACGCTTGGATGGAAGATCCCGGATGCGGGGAATGAACTGGAAGCCCAGCAGAGCGGTGGCCGCGAAGACATGGTCGGTGAAGCCACCTGTATCAGCGTACTGCTCCCTGACTTTCTGACCCGCATCGGTCATCAACAAACCATCCAGAATGTAGGGCGCCTCGTTCACGGTGGCCGGGATGGTTTGGGTGGCGAAGGGGCCGAACTGATCGGAGACATGAGTGTAGGCCTTCAGCCCAGGTTCGCGGCCGTATTTGGCATTGACGAGATTCATCGCCTCGCCTTGACGTGAAGTAGGGAAGAACTGGCCGTCGCTCGATGCGGCCTGCCCGGCGCCCCAGAACTGCGCCATCGGCAACGAAGATTGCCCCTCGATCACCACGGCCAGGGCGCGGGCCATTGCCTCGCTTTCAATGTGCCACCGCGACAAGCGGGAGAGCTGGAAATAGTCGTGGGTGTTCGTAGCACCTGCCATTTTGCTGAGGCCGAGGTTCAACCCTTCGGCAAGCAGCACATTCAATAGACCGATCCTGTCTTTGCAGGGTACGCCGGTGCGCAGATGAGTGAATGCCTCAGTAAAACCAACCTCGTCATCCACCTCGAGCATGAGGTCGGTGATCCTGGTTTCCGGAAGCCGTCTATAAAGGTCGAGCACCACGGCGCTGGCCTCTTCTGGAACAGAGGCAGTCAGCCGGTCTATTTTGAGGGCTCCGCCTTCGATGGAACCACCTGGAATAGCGCCCGCCCTGACGGCGCGCGCAAGTCGCTGCAAACCATTGACCAAACGGGCCTTCCGATCTGTCAGCCAGGCTTCTGGTTCAAACGGCATCGCCAGTCTCGGGGTGGCCCGGGCAACTTCCGCGGGGACCAGCGCTTCCTTGAGGTCGCCATAACGCCGGGAATGGGCAAGCCAGACGTCACCCGATCGAAAGCCCTCGCGCAGATGGCACATGACAGCCACCTCCCAAAGTCGATGCCCGTCGTCGCCCTTCAGGTGCCGATGCCATTTTGAGGTCCGGCGGAGAAAGCTTCGCGGCAGGGAGGTCGTTGTTTCGTCACCCGCGATGATTTCGGCGGCGGTCAGCAACGGTTCGGCAACTGGAGCAGCTTGGATGTCGAGCGCCCGCAACATGCGCGGGCCATAGCGCCGGAAACGATGATAACCGTGAACGACATGTGCCAGCGGATCGGCGGCCAATGTGTCGGTCAGTTGGGCAGCGGTCGCAACAAGTTCCCTGAGAGAGGACCAACCACCAGCATTTTGAATGGCCTCCTCCAGCGGCGCCTGGTCTTCGTGCGCTTCGAGCAACGCGGATCCGAGGGTCGAGAAGCCTTTCAGGGTTTCCTTCAGCGTCGACTTGGCTTCGGCCACGCAGGCGTCACTTCGTGACTTGGCCTCACGCCAGGTTTTGCCAACGATCCGATCATGGGTCTCGACCACTGCATCGGCAACGGAGCTGCGCCATTCCAGAGCACATACTGCGAGAATAGCGAGGCGCCGATCACCCGAGATATCCCTCATGTCCCCGGCGAAGTAGCGTTCTCCCTGACGGCGAAGCCCAGCAACACGATGTGGCGGGATGTCGGTCAGCAGCGAACTATCGAGCGCAATTTCCTGCAATGCCTCAAGCCTGTCGAGAAGACGGTTCATATCGGCTGAGTTTCGCCCCAACTCAAACTGCCGCAACCATACAAAGCGGGTGACGTTGCCATCTGCCCTCTCTATCAGCAAGGCATCAAGGCGGTTGCGCATTTCTTCGTCCAACCGATCGACAATCCGCGCATCAATCCGCCGTTCTGCGGCGACAAGAGCATCTGCGCATAGGCGCTCGATCACAGAAATCCCAGGCAGGATGGTCTGGGTCGAACGGCATTGGTCGACAAAGCTCAGCGCCAGATCCGTGTTCGACCGCGCCGTCTCAGCTATATTCTCCAGCCAGGACTTCAGTTCGCGCGATCCTTTGCCTGTGAACATTTTATAGCCGTAGATCTCACGCAGGATTGCCAGATGTTCATGCCGGGTTTCTTCGCGGCTCGCATATCCGGCCAGATCCTCAGGCCGTATTCCAAGTTGGGCTGCCAAGAAGCGCGTGATTTCCAGCGGAATAACTTCACCTGGTGCGAGCAAACGGCCAGGATACCGTAAGGCGCAAAGCTGTAGCGCGAAGCCGAAACGATTGTGGGGGCGACGACGTGATCGAATGATATCCAGATCATCATCACTTAAAGTGTAGTGATGCAGCAAGAGCGCTTCGTCGGTTGGTAGGTCAAAAAGGGCTGCGCGCTGGCGGCCAGTCAGGATTTTCCGACGGGGCATGATGATACTTCCTTGGCGTGAGAGTTGTCCGCAATGGGATCGATCAGCGGACAGAAAAGAACGAAATCACACGGCCAACAATGTCTGCCGCAAGACCGTCTCATATAACTGGTACGAATAGCTTTGCAAAAGAGGTCCCGTATTCGTACACTCAGACCATGACTGCGACCAAGATTGGCTATGCCCGCTGCTCCACCGACAAACAGGATCTGACGGCGCAGCGTCAGGCCTTGATAGATCTTGGGGTTGCCGAAGATCTTATCTACACTGACCACGGATTGACCGGCACTAACCGTGCCCGCCCGGGCCTGGACCAGGCGCTTGCCGCCGTTCGCGACGGGGATACACTCGTTGTCCCCAAACTAGACCGCCTGGCCCGTTCCGTTCCCGATGCCCGAACCATCGCAGACCAGCTCGAAGCAAAAGGTGTGAAGCTCGCCTTGGGTTCCTCGGTCTATGATCCTTCCGACCCGATGGGAAAGATGTTCTTCAGCATCCTGGCGACCTTCGCCGAATTCGAGGCTGATCTAATCAGAATGCGGACACGAGAAGGGATGGCTATAGCCCGCGCCAAAGGGAAACTCCGCGGTAAACAGCCAAAACTATCTGATAAACAACAGAAAGAGCTCACACGCATGCACGCGACAGGGGAATACTCCATCAGCGACCTTGCTGAACTCTTCTCAGTTTCGAGGCCAACCGTTTACAGAACGTTGCAACGGACAGAACGCCAAATCAGCCCTTAACGTAGGATCCTGCCCCCTCCGGCATTAGACCCCTCATAGGCAGACGTGCCGTCATTGGCGTTCTTGAGGAGGATTTCGCAAACCGTGTCGCCAACGCTGAATTTGCGATCATCGTCCAGACGGCGAAGCCTGATCAGATGCTTGGTGAAGTCGGATTTGCTTTCGTCGCGGGTGCGGGCTTGCTTGGCTCCAACCGGCATGAACCCCTTCATCCATCAATCCCCGCAGGTATGTCGAGTGGGTACGGG
>NZ_KI928918.1:0-83985 GCF_000521215.1 Labrenzia sp. DG1229
CGTGTGCCTTGCCTATCCCCTGTTGCGTTCTCAGGGGGAACTGACTCCGGTCTACCAGTTGTCGTTCTGGCTCTTTCAGAACGGTGTCAGCGGGCACCTGACGCTCGATTACGGGGATTTCACCATCAAAGGCAAGATGGCTGCGCTGGAGCTTCACGAAGATACCGGTTGTCCTCAATGACAAGCGTCAGGATTTTCGAGGTTTGTCTGACGATCTGGCAGCATGCGTAAGGCCCAGTTCGACGGCCGAATTGCCGAACTTGTCACGGAGCTTGTCTACTGCGATCTCGGCGTTCTTGCGTCTTGCAGCTGAATCGTCGAGCAAATCCTCAGGATCGGCCCGATCGGCCGGTTCCAGATCGCTTACACCGATACCGATAAGACGGAAGCGGCGCCCGTCCGTCTCATTTTCAAGTAACGATTCTCCCGCCGCATAGATCTTGTCTGCCAGCTGTGTCGGGTCACCTAGATGCCGGGCGCGTGTGATGGTCTTGAAATCAGCCGTCTTGAGCTTGAGTGTTATGCCGCGTCCTGAAAGGTCGGATTTCTTCAGCCTCGAAGACACCTTTTCAGAAAGGTTCCGCAAGATCGGGCGGAGCGTTTCGAAGCTGGATATGTCCGATCTGAATGTTGTCTCCGTCGATACGCTCTTTGCCCCTCGTTCCGGCTTCACCAGCCGGCTGTCATCCCCGTGAGACAGTGTAGCCAGACGCAGGCCTATCGAACCGTAGCGGCGTGCGAGTTCGGCTGCCTCCATTGTCTGCAACTGGCCGATGGTCTTGATCCCGTCCTTTTCCAGTTTTTTCTGGAACACCTTGCCGACGCCCCAGATGCGGCCGACAGGCATTGGCGCCAGCACCGTTTCGGCTTCTTCGGCACCGATAACGGAAAAGCCGCGTGGTTTTTCAAGATCGGACGCGAGCTTGGCCAGAAATTTGTTTGGCGCAAGGCCGACCGAGGCGGAAATGCCTATGTCCGTCTCGATTCCACGGACGAATTTCGCCAGTGTTTCAGCAGGTGCGGCCTGGTGCAGTCGTTCAGTGCCGGTCAGGTCCAGGAATGCCTCATCGATCGAAATCGGTTCGACGAGCGGGGTCAATGCCCGCATGCGCTCCCGGATCTCCTTTCCGACCCTGGAGTACTTTTCCATGTTCGGCTTGATAACCACGGCGTCCGGACAGGCCTCGAGAGCCTTGAACATGGGCATGGCAGATCGCACACCGTAGATGCGGGCAATGTAACAGCAGGTGGAAACGACACCACGCTGACCGCCTCCGACAATCAAGGGCACATCCTGAAGCTCGGGATTGTCGCGTTTTTCCACGGACGCATAAAAGGCGTCGCAATCGATATGTGCGATCGCCAGAAGATCAAGTTCGGCATGTGACACCATCCGCGGACTGCCGCAGGACGAGCACCGCGAAATGGAGGCTGCAGGCCTGGCACCGCAATCCCGGCAGAGTGCTTTCTGGTCCTTTAGGTGTCCGGTCAATTTGAGGTGTCACTTTTGCGGTTGATTGCCACCGGTTTCGAGTGCTGCTTGAAGAATAGCCCTGATGAAGTCAGCCGTCTCCTGCCAATCCCCGGTCAGCAGGTCAATATGTGTTTCCTTTTCGGTCGCCGCCCGGAACCTGTGGTCCGCAATGAACTGGATCTTGATCGAACTTGGCAAGCTGGCATGAACCGAGGAGTGGTTTGTCGGGCTGTCGTCGATGAACACAACGGGGGTTGGACGGCCGGCGGCGAGAGCAGCGACGGCGCCACCTTTGGGTCCCGAATTCGTGACGACGGGGTAAGGGATGCCCATGCCAGACAACAACTTTTCACGTGCCGGTTTGTTGTGACCACCGGGAAGGTTGGTCAGCAACACGATTTCCCATGTTTTTGCCAGGGTCTGTAGTGAAGCGTCGGCGCCGTGAACCATGTCTTGCCTGTGACTGACCTCGTCAAAGAAACTCAACAGATGCTTGCGGACCTCGTTGGCGGGAAGCGCAGCGCGATGTTCACGGTGACCAATGTTACCCGTCAGGCGATACTCGTGATTCAGGAAAACGAGGTCTCGTTCGTTCAGATAGACCTCCAGGTGTTTGATGAGATGAAGGATGACTTCATCCACGTCGCAGATGATCAAGGGGCGGTTGGAGGCGGGTAGTTCCCTTATCTGCGCCAGGACTTCAGGAAGGACCGGTGTCGGTTCAGGCATCGTCGGCAGACCCTCCTGCGAGCGCGTATCTTGCAGCGGCCATCATGGTTGGCCGAATGCTTGAGTTTTCGCAAAACGCGAGCAGGAGCGGTTCGTCCATCATGTAGAATTCCAGGACGCCGGCAAGGAAGCCTGGTTCGCTGGCTGCTGCTCGAATCATGTCGGGACCGATTCCCGAAAATGCCAGGAAACGGCCTATTTGCTCCGGATCGCGACTGAGTTGAAGGAGAGCTTCAGTGGCAATTCCTTGAGCTTCTTCAACGGATAATGACTTTCCTTGCATATTTTTCATTGTGTTTTTTTGCCTTTCTGAAACGATTCCGGGTTACAACAAATCTACTGCGGACGGGGGTGGCGTTCTACCGCATAGAAAATGGCGTCGAGAGAGTGGGACCGGCAATCCGCCGGGCAAAGGACCGGACTATATGGCAAAAACCGTATTGATCGTGGAAGACAACGAGCTGAACATGAAACTGTTTCATGATCTGCTGGAAGCTCACGGCTACAATACGCTGCAGACCCGAACCGGTATAGAAGCGCTGCAGCTTGCCCGTGATCACCACCCGGACCTGATTCTGATGGATATTCAATTGCCGGAAGTGTCTGGATTGGAAGTGACGAAATGGATCAAGGAAGACGACACCATTTCCTCGATTCCTATCATTGCCGTGACGGCGTTCGCCATGAAAGGTGACGAAGAGCGCATTCGCCAGGGCGGATGTGAAGCATACATTTCGAAGCCGATTTCAGTCGCGAAATTTCTGGAAACCGTGCGGGGCTATCTCGGCGAAGCCTGATTATCTTCTCTGGGCCAGTCAATTTTACCGGCAAACAAACTTGAAGATCTGGCACAATCAAGGGGTGTTCAAGGCATCAGTAGTCCTCAGGGGTAGTCTTTCGAATAGGTGATCCTGCTTCACGTTAAGGTTACGAATTTACTAAAATATCATTGTATCTGTGCATATTTTGCGGAATTTATTGCAATCAGGTTCCAATAGGGTAGTGTGACCGCAGATTAGAGTAGCTTCTGATCGCGTCTTTGACGTTTACCTTTTTGTCCTTACGTTAAGTATGGCAAAAGTTTCCCCTCGGAGTGCTCAGGTCCGCCGCATCTCCTGGGTCCGTGGGGTAGGTCGGCAGGGAACCGGCCGAAGAGTGGCCTCCTCGAATGCCGTGTTCCCGCCGACCACTATCTCATTGCTTTGCAAAAACCAGGATCATGCCCGTGACAATAGCGAGATTGCCGCTGCCACTGGTTTAAAGATCGATTTTTTCAACAAAAAAACCCGCCAGCGAAGGCGGGTTTTTGTTCTACCGGAAACGCCCGGATTTACTTGATCTTCGCTTCCTTGAACTCGACATGCTTCTTGGCAATCGGGTCGTATTTCCTCTTGACCATTTTTTCGGTCATCGTGCGGGAGTTCTTCTTGGTGACGTAGAAGAAGCCGGTGTCCGCCGTGGAGGTGAGCTTGATTTTGATTGTTGTCGCCTTGGCCATGGCCTTGGATCCTGTTCTCGGTTGTCGGGCATAGGGTTCGGGTGGCCAGATTGGCTGGCGGTGAATCTGCCCCAATGTCTGAAATCAGCGCGCAAACTACTCATCGGAGCGTGAAAGTCAAGCGCTTGCTTGGCGTCGAGCCAATAAATGCCCTTTACGAAAAGGCTGTTCCGCTAGGCATAGCCCCACTAGATCACTTCGCGTACGAAAGAACCCTTCCTGAAAAAATAGTAGGGGATTTCTGTCGCTGGCGAAAGATCGGGATCCCTGGACAATCTCTCTTCGAGATCTGCAAGGATCTTTGTCGTAATCAGGGGCAGCTCCTTCTCCCGTGCCTCATCAAGGGTGAGCCAGGCACAGTCCTCAAGTTCACCTGAAGGGCCGGTTCCTTCCGGGAGCCGATCCGCGATTGCATCTGACCACACCGCAAGAAAACGCGTGTCGAATCGTCGTGGACGTTGCGGCGGGGTAATTGCTCTTGCCACCATTCGCAATCCGCCAAGGTCAGGCTGAATGCCACGCTCCTTGAAAGCTTCGAAACCCGTGCCCAGGCGCAACTCGTTTTCCGGAGTTTTGCGGCCGACAAACAGGCCGGCTTCTTCATAGGTTTCCCTGATGGCCGCCAACGCGAACGCACGAACCCGGGCGATCGACTTGCCGTTCTTCAGGCCCTTCGAAAGCCTGGCCTCCACGTCGGGATGATAGGGGATCACGTTGGCTATGCGCGAGTCGGAAGGATCGACCCGTCCACCCGGGAAAACAAACTTTCCGGGCATGAAGGTGTGGCGCATGTGGCGCCGTCCCATCAGCAGCCTTACGGTTCCACTGGAATCGCGATCCAGAAGGAGCAGTGTCGCCGCGTCTTTTGGTCGGATATAAGCGTAGTCTCCAGCCTTTTCATCCTTCGCCAGCTTCTTTTCGAATGAACCGCTCATGAGATCCTTTCGGAAGGTGAAGGTGCAAGCGGGAAGTCGTCCTCAGCGTCCGGGTCAAACCCGTGCATGTAAAGCGCCCACTGAAGGCCGACCAGAGCGCCTTTGACTGGGCGCATGAGCCCCAACGATAGAATGATCGTCAAAGGGAGCCAGATGGACATGTGGATCCAGATTGCCGGACGCCACAACACCTCCACGATCAGCAGCGCCGGAATGATGATGTGTCCGACAATCGTGATCGTAAAATAGGGCGGCGCATCATCCGCGCGATGATGATGAAACTCCTCACCGCACTCTGAACAGGCATGACGGACCGTCAGAAAGCCATCGAAGATTTTCCCTCGACCGCAATTCATGCATTTGTTGATCGCGCCACGAAACATGGCCGGCATAACGGGACGGCGCGGTTTTTCGGCGTAGATTTCCGGAATGTCCACGTCGTCTTTCAAGTCGTAGCGAACCGTCACTTGGACCTCCTTCGGCTCGTTTTTCGCGTGGAGGTCTTGGAGCGGCCACCCTTGGGAGGTCCGCGACGGACTTTCGGTGCGGTCTTGCGGATTTTCTTGCCGGCAATGCGTCCGTGACTGAGCAGCTCGAATGTCAGGGCACCTGCAAACGGTGCTGCTTCCACCAGTTTGACTTCCACCTGATCGCCAAGTTGGTAGGTCTCACCGGTTTTGTCACCTATCAATGCGTGCGACCCTTCGTCGTACCTGTAGTAGTCGAGGCCGATGGTTGACGCGGGAACGAATCCGTCCGCTCCGGTATCCTGCAAGCGGATGAACATTCCGGACTTGACGACACCCGCGATGCGACCCTGGAAAGTCGCGCCGATCTGATCGCTCATCCAGAGCGCAATCAGCCGGTCGATCGTATCCCTCTCGGCCAGCATGGCCCGGCGCTCTGCAGCCGAGATTTCGGCTCCGATCGCTTCGAGTTTACTTTCAATGCCTTCCGGCAAGCCATCCTTTCCCAGTCCGAGCGCTGATATGAGACCTCTGTGGACGATCAGGTCGGCATAGCGGCGGATGGGTGAGGTGAAATGTGCGTAGCGGCGCAGGTTAAGGCCGAAATGCCCGATATTCTGAGGAGCGTATTCCGCCTGTGCCTGACTGCGCAAAACAACTTCGTTCACGAGATTTGCTTGCGGGGTGTCCTTTACCTTTGCCAGTATTCCGTTGAATACGGAAGGACGCAGCCCGCCGGACGAAGGCAGTTTCATGTTGAGCGTGGAAAGAAAATCCTTGAGGCTTTCCAGCTTTTCAGGTGTCGACGCGTCGTGCACGCGGTAGAGAAGAGGGCTCTTCTTTTTCTCCAGCGTTTCTGCAGCCGCCACATTGGCCTGGATCATGAATTCTTCGATTAGCTTGTGGGCATCCAGCCGCTCAGGCACAAAGACATGATCAACAGTGCCATCGTCCTTCAACTTGATCTTTCGTTCCGGCAGGTCCAGCTCAAGAGGCTCTCGGGCGTCGCGACCCTTCTTGACAACCGCATATGCATCCCAGATTGGCTGAAGCACTCCTTCCAGGAGTGTTCCGGTTTTGTCATCGGGCAATCCGTCGATCGCTTTTTGCGCCTGATGATAGGAGAGTTTGGCCGCCGAGCGCATCAGGACGCGATGAAAGGTATGGCTGATCTTGCGACCCGTCTTGTCGAAGACCATGCGAACTCCGAGCGCCGGTTTGTCCTCCAACTCCCGCAGCGAGCAGAGTTGATTGGAAATACGCTCCGGCAGCATCGGAATGACACGGTCCGGAAAATAGACCGAATTTCCGCGGATGTTGGCTTCCCGGTCCATCGGCGAACCCGGTGTCACGTAGTAGGCAACATCTGCAATGGCCACATAAACGATTTGGCCGTCATGGTTTTCCTGGCTGTCATCCGGTTCCGCAAAAACCGCGTCGTCGTGATCCTTCGCATCCGGCGGGTCGATTGTAATCAGCGGTATCCGGCGCCAGTCCTCTCGCTTGCCGAGCGTTTCAACCGGTTTTGCCTCCTCGGCCTGAGCTTCGACCGCAGCTGGAAACACGTGCAGAATGCCATGAGACTGAAGGGCAATTTCCGATACCGCCTTTTCGGAATTCATCGATCCGAATCGTTCAATTATGGAGGCGCGCGGATTCCCGAATCGACCGGAACGCGTCACCTGAACACTGACAAGGTCGCCATCATCGGCTTCCTTCAGGTCTGAAGGGTCTACATCGAGTTCACGCTGTTTGCGGTCGATAGGTTCCAGATAGGGCAGGCGGTCGCCGTCACGCTTGCGGAAGATGCCAAGGACGGCTCCCTGTTTCTTCTCTAGAACCTTGATGACGCGCGCAACGTGGCTCGCTTCAGGACCGGCCTCTGCTTCGGTCAAACGTATCAGGGCCCGGTCGCCGACACCCGGTTGCGTCGCCTTCGTTTTACCGGTCAGCACCAGGATCCTGGGCGGATCTCCCGCTTCCTCGTCCCAGTCGACAGGCGCGCCCAACAGGTCGCCGTCGCTGTCGCGCCCAATCAGGTTCGCCACGAATACCGGAGGCAAGTCGCCTGGCCGGATCATGCGTTTGTTTCGCTTTTCGATCAGCCCCTCTTCGGAGAGATCCTTCAGCATCTTTTTCAAATGGATGCGGGCGCCGCCGATAATCCCGAAATGGCGGGCGATTTCGCGTTTGCCTGCCCGGCCGGGATTGTCTGCGACAAAAGCGAGAATGTCCTCGCGCGATGGAGTTTCGCCTGGAACCTTGGCGTGTTTTCTTTTGGTGTGCTTGCGTGTGTTAATGCGTTTCGCGCTCAAGACGCATCATCCCACGGCACTTCATCCGAGGATGCATCGACAGCCACTTCCTTCGTGGATTTGGCGCTCGTCTTTTTCGCCGCCGTCTTCCCGGCAGTCGGTTTGGATTCACCATTCGCCGTCTTGGTCTTCTTCGGGCTGGACTTCTTGGCGGCGGACTTTTTCTTTGCACCGCCCTTTGCCGCCTTCGCGGCAATCAATTCGAGCGCCTGTTCCAGGTTGATGGCCTTCGGATCCGTGTCTTTTGGCAAGGTCGCATTGATCTTGCCGTGTTTCACGTAGGGGCCGTAGCGTCCGTCAAAAACATTCACGGGCCCGCCTTCGTCAGGGTGTTCCCCGAGTTCCTTCAGCGGCGTGGCTGCAGCGCCACGGCGTCCTCCACCCTTTGCGCGTTTTTCAGCCAGCGCATCCACGGCACGGTTGATGCCGACCGAAAAGACCTCATCGGGTGTCGTCAAATTGGCATAGGTTCCCTCGTGCAGCACAAAGGGACCATAGCGACCGATCCCGGCGGAAATCATCTTGCCGTCTTCAGGGTGCAATCCGACTTCACGCGGCAGCGACAGAAGTTGAAGCGCCTTGTCCAGGTCCAAGTCCGGTGCCGACCAGCCCTTGGGCAGCGAGGCTCTTTTGGGTTTTGCCTCTTCGCCGAGCTGAACATAGGGGCCGAAGCGCCCTTTTCTCAGGGAGACATCCAGTCCGCTTTCCGGGTCGACGCCAAGTACCTTGGGACCTTCGTCGGCGTCACCATCCTCGCCATTCGGATTTCCGAGTTGGCGGGTGAAGCCGCACTCCGGATAGTTGGAACAGCCGATGAATGCGCCCCAGCGGCTGACCTTCAATGAAAGCTGACCCGTGTCGCAAGTCGGACATTTGCGCGGGTCCGTGCCGTCTTCCTTCGGAGGGAAGATGTGCGGACCGAGCAATTCGTTGAGGGCATCGATCACTTCGGAAACGCGGAGATCCTTGATCTCGTCGACAGCACCCGAAAAGTTCGTCCAGAAATCGCGCAGGACATCCTGCCAGGAAAGTTCCCCGGCAGATATCTTGTCGAGCTGCTCTTCCAGGCTTGCGGTGAAATCGAACTCGACATAGCGCTGGAAGAAACTCTCAAGGAACGCGGTGACGATACGACCCTTGTCCTGCGGTACCAGCTGTTTCTTCTCCAGCTCGACATAGTCGCGGTCGCGCAGGGTCTGCAGGGTGGACGCGTAAGTGGAAGGACGGCCGATGCCGAGTTCTTCCATCTTTTTCACCAGACTCGCTTCCGTGTAGCGGGGCGGGGGTGTCGTGAAATGCTGAGACGCTTCAATCGCGTCCGACTTGCCATCAACGGATGTCGCGGTCAGCACCGCGCCGTCATCGACAGCCGGAAGCCGTCGGGAGTTCTCGTCTTCCTCGTCGTCGCGCCCTTCCTGGTAGAGCGCCAGGAAACCGTCAAAACGCACAACGGAACCGGTTGCACGGAGATTGGCGTTCTTGCCGGCTCCTTTTGCAAGAATTTCGATCGTGGTGCGTTCCAGAACGGCGGATTCCATCTGCGATGCCATCGTCCGCTTCCAGATCAGCTCGTAGAGTTTCGCCTGGTCGGGATCCAGAAACCCGGCCACGTCTTTCGGGCGCCGCGAGAGATCTGTAGGCCTGATTGCCTCGTGTGCTTCCTGCGCGTTTTTCGCCTTTGTAGAGTAGACTCGCGGTTTTTCAGGCACATAGTTTGCGCCGAAGTCCTGACTGATCACGCTCCGGGCGGCCGCGATGGCTTCGCCGGCGATCTGCACGCCGTCGGTACGCATATAGGTAATGAGGCCGGAGGTCTCGCCACCGATGGAAATGCCTTCGTAAAGTTTCTGGGCAACCTGCATCGTGCGGGAAGCCGCAAAGCCGAGTTTACGAGACGCTTCCTGTTGCAGCGTGGATGTTGTGAAAGGTGCTGCAGGATTGCGCCTGGCCGGTTTCGAGGCAACGCTGTCGACGGCAAAGCTGGCGCTTTCCAGCATCGACTTTATTGTCGAGGCTTCAGCCTCGTTGTTGATGTCGTGGCGACCGATTTTCCGCCCGTCAAAACCGGTAAGTCCGGCTTGGAACATATCTCCTGCAGGTGTCTTCATGTTGGCGAAGATCGACCAGTATTCCTGCGCTCTGAAGACTTCGATTTCCATCTCACGATCGCAAATCAGGCGCAGCGCGACCGATTGGACCCGGCCCGCGGAACGCGCACCGGGCAATTTGCGCCACAACACCGGAGACAGGGTAAAGCCGACGAGATAGTCAAGTGCGCGGCGGGCGAGATAGGCGTCTACCAGCGGTGTATCCAGCTGGCGCGGGTTATCCATCGCTTCAAGGATCGCTTTTTTCGTGATCGCGTTGAACACCACGCGTTCGACTTGCTTGTCCTTCAGCACACGCTTTTTCTGCAGTACCTCCAGAACGTGCCAGGAAATTGCCTCTCCCTCGCGGTCAGGGTCGGTGGCCAGGATAAGACGATCGGCTTCCTTGACCGCGTTTGCTATTTCCGTCAGCCGTTTTTGGGATTTGCTGTCCACTTGCCAACTCATGGCAAAATTGTCGTCTGGCTGCACCGAGCCGTCTTTTGGAGGCAGGTCTCGCACGTGACCATAGGAGGCCAGGACCGTATAGTCGGTGCCAAGATATTTGTTGATCGTCTTGGCTTTCGCCGGCGATTCCACAATGACGACGTTCATTCTTACCCAAATTTTTTTGCCGGAAACGGAGCCCCCGCCCGGTGGAGAAGGAGAATTAAGTTGCGCAGACGATCACGGATCGCGCGCCGACTGTCAAATGGACCTTTGCGCGTCCGGGGTCAAGTGACCTCTTGCTTGGCATAGTTTTCCACGGTTGAATCGGTATGTTGAAAAGCTACGAGGCGCGAAAAGGTCATAGCGTGCAGAATTGGTTGATAAGCATATGCCCACGTAACCCGGTTGAGGGATGACTGCTTCCGTTATTTCTTCGAAAATCGTCTGCAATTGGAGTGGCGGTTCCAGGTGAGGTCCGAGAGGGCAGGCCTTCCGGTTTTTTATCCCATCAGCAGCGAAACCTTTTGCCCTGCATGCCGTTCCAGACGGCCGGCGAGTTCCAGTTCCAAAAGGATTACGTTGACCGATCTGGTGTCGCCTTCGACAAAGCGGATGAGTTCATCGATTTCTATCGGGCTCGGGCCCAGAGCGGCGGTAATTTTCGACCGCAATCTGTCGTCCGGTTCACTCCGTGAGACGGGTTTTTCACCGGCTGGATCCAGAACGCCCTGGAACAGCGGCAGGGCAGGGTCGCCGCGGTTTCCGAGGTCCTCAAGGACGTCTTCAGCTGACCGGGCCAGGATGGCGCCCTGTCTGATGAGACCATTTGCACCTTCAGACCGTGGATCCAGCGGTGATCCTGGAACCGCATATATGTCCCTGTTCTGTTCAAGCGCGTAGCGGGCGGTGTGAAGTGAGCCTGATTTTTTTGCCGCTTCAATAACCACGACACCAAGAGAAACGCCCGAGATCAGCCTGTTACGCCGTGGAAAGTCCCTCCCTCGAGGCTTCCAGCCGAACGGCATTTCGCTGACAGCCGCACCACCTGTCTCGATGAGGGCTGCAAGGAGCCGTTCGTGTTCCGGTGGATAAAGTACATTGAGCCCACCGGCAAAGACCGCCACTGTACCCGTCTGCAGAGCCGCTTCATGTGCAGCGGCATCTATCCCGCGCGCCAGGCCGGAGGCGATCGCAAATCCGCGCATTCCCAATTCGCGAGCAAAACTTCCGGCAAGCTTGCGGCCGGAAAGCGAAGCATTGCGTGCGCCGACGATGGCGATCATGCGAGGAGTTGACGTGACACCTCCACCTTTAACCGACAGCAGCGGCGGCGGGCCATCAATGTGCTTCAAGTGAGGAGGATAGTCTGCCTCTCCCAGAGCAACAAGCCGAGCCCCGAAATGGTGATGTGCTTCCAGCTCGTCTGCGGCATCGTCTTCTGAACAAAGCCTGTAACTTCTTTTGCCACCGCGCCTTGAAAGTTCGGGCAGCAACTCAAGTGCCTTCTCGGCGGAACCGGTATGGTTCAGGAGATCGCGGAATGTCGCCGGGCCGATATTTTCCGAACGTATTAGGCGCAGCCATGCAAGACGCTGACTATCGGAAAGACAACGCGTTTTATTTGACGTTGCGCCGCTCATGCGCCTCCGTTGCCGGTATTTGTTTCCGGCGCAGGGGCCGCACCCGATTTGGCTCCGATCCGGCTTTCTTCACCGCGCAGGAGCCGGCCGATATTTTCATGATGCTTGGCCCAGAGCAGGACGGTCATGAGCAGTGCCATTTCCGCCAACTGAAAACGGTTGAAAACCAGATAAAGGATCACCGGCGTTGCGAGGCTGGCCGACAGGGCGGAGAGGGACGAATAGCGAAACAGGACCGCCATTCCGACCCAGATCGCAACAAAGATCAGTCCCGCAGGCCAGAAAAGTCCAAGCATGATGCCGATATAGGTGGCAACACCCTTGCCACCCCTGAACTTGAGCCAGATCGGGAACAGGTGTCCCAGGAACGCGCCAAATCCTGCTACGAGTGCCATTTCCTGCCCGTAGAAACTGCTCACGATCAGGACGGCCGCGGTGCCCTTCAACGCATCGCCCAGAAGAGTCGCTGCTGCCAGGGGCTTGTTACCGGTACGCAGGACGTTGGTCGTTCCGATATTGCCGGACCCGATATTGCGGATATCTCCAAGGCCCGCCAGCCGTGTAAGGATCAGGCCGAACGGGATGGATCCCAGCAGATAGCCGAAGGCGAGAGCTCCGAGATAATAGGGCCAGGCAAATTCCCAGCTGATCGGATCTGGCACGCGGACTATCTCCCTTTTCGCGCAATCGGTTGTTGAGGCGGCACTGTAACGATATGGCGTTCCGGATCAAGTCCGGAACCGGCTATCAAAACTTGCCCGAAAACGGTGTTCTATCGCCACGCAGAAATGGGCCGCGTTGGACAAAAGCGTGAATAATGTGGTCATTTTGACAGTTTGTATTTTTCGGCCTGGACAACCAGTGGTCCGAATGGCGCCGTAATGCTCGCCCTCAGTGGAACGAGGAAAGGTTTGTTGCCGACGGGAGCCAGCCAGACTTCCATTGATTTGTTTTTGGCGAGTTGTTGAATGGTTTTCCGTTTGGGTCTGTGACCGGCTACAGGTTCATACCGGGCTCTGCAGACCAATACATCTCCTTTGAAGCGTCCGTCTGAAGTTCTGGTTTGCCGTTTTGTCTTGTAGCTCAGGTGAATGTTGTAGCGTTCCTTGCCGTCAAAGAGTTCCAGCGACCGGTTGCAGCTCTCTTTTGAGAGACCATTGGGTGCGGGGAAAATGGCGGCGGTCAACGGATCCAGCACGTTCTTCAGGTGTACGGCAGTCACCTTGATGCGCTCGTTCATCTTGTCTTGCGGCGGATTGACGGCAACTTTGCTGACTGCCCCTTTTCGCATCTGCATTGAAATCGTGCCGTTCTCGTCTTCGCTGATCACACTGAGCGCGAAGCTTTCGGGTTCAAGTTCGCCTTTGCTGATCCCGCCGCGCACGTTGACGGAGCCCTTGCCATCCGAAACGAGTTTACCGAAGGCCGCTGTTCCTCCGCTGGCATCGATCGAGTACGAGGCGTCATTGAAATCCACCGAAAGGACACCCGAACCGATCGGAAGGCCGACCGCGAACAGTTTGTACTTCATGTAGAGATCAGCGGCTGTGGCCTGACCGGCAGTCAGGGTAAGGGCAAGCAGGGAAAGGTAAATCGGGCGCATCGACAGATCCATTCAAGGTGTACGCTCGCGTCGACTATCGGAAGCGATTTGACGCGAATTGGGTGGCCGGATCCAACACCATCCAGTCTGAATGCAATCTGAATGCGCCGTGCGCCTGTAAACATCAGAACCTTCTAGGAATAGGTGTAGGCCGTTTTGCCCGCGACCACGGTCTGCACGACCCGACCGGAGAAGCGCGCATCCTCAAAAGGAGAGTTCTTGGACCTTGATCTGATTGTGCTCTTTTCCAGAACCCAGGGTTTTTCGAGGTCGAAGACCGTCACATCGGCAGGTGCACCCTTGCTCAGGCGGCCTGTCTCGAGACCCAACCGGTCCGCCGGTCCGCTGGTCATTGTGCCGAGCAGCGTAACAAGGTCGACCTGTTCGGAATGGTAAAGCCTCAGCGACGCAGCCAGAAGCGTTTCGAGGCCGATCGCGCCGTCTTCGGCCTCTGCCCAGGGGTGCCTCTTGGTTTCGACGTCCTGCGGGTCGTGGTTGGAACAGATAATGTCGATGGTCCCGTCCGCGACAGCGGCAATCATGGCCTGGCGATCGTCCTCGTCGCGCAGGGGAGGCGACATTTTGAAAAAGGTCCGGTAGGCGCCGATATCATTTTCGTTGTGGGTGAGATGATTGATCGACACGCCTGCGGTAATATCCAGGCCGCGTTTCTTTCCCGTTCGGACGACTTCGGTGCTGTCGGAGGTCGAAATCAGGTTCGCGTGATATTTTCCTTTCGACATGGCGACAAGGCGAAGGTCGCGTTCAAGCATGATGATTTCGGCTTCGCGCGGAACACCTGAAAGCCCCTTCCAGCTCGCATTGAGGCCGGAATTCATGACGCCGCCCGCAAGGTCCGGATCTTCCGTGTGGTGAATGACGAGCGCATCGAAGTCGCGCGCATAGGTCATCATCCGGCGCATCATCTGGGCGTTCTTGACCGACTTGTGTCCGTTGGTGAAGGCGACGGCTCCAGCTTCCTTCAGAAGACCGATTTCCGTCATCTCGTTACCCTCAAGCCCTTTTGTCAGGGCGGCCAGAGGATGCACGTTGACAATCGCCGTATCCCGGGCCCGGCGCAAAATGAAGTCGACAAGGGCCGGATCGTCAATCACGGGGTCTGTGTCGGGCATTGTGCAGATCGTTGTCACGCCGCCGGCCGCTGCGGCCTGGGACGCACTGGCGAGTGTTTCGCGGTGCTCTGCCCCTGGTTCGCCGACGGAGACGCACATGTCGATCAACCCCGGACAAGTGATCGCGCCCTTGCAATCGACGATCTCGGCGCCGTAGGGCGCTCCCTGGTTCGCCGCTTCGGGGCCGGCTGCCAGAATTGTGCCGTCCGCTATGATGATGGAGCCGGGGGCGTCCAGCTCGCGTGCCGGGTCGATCACCCTGGCATTGGAGAGAACCAGAGGTCTTGGAGTATCGAGTGCCACGATGAAGTTCCTCTAGTTGTTCGGCAGGTTGGCGGCGAGTGCCTCAAGCACGGCCATTCGCACGGCAACGCCCATCTCGACCTGTTCGCGGATCAGGCTCTGAGGTCCGTCTGCGATGGAAGCATCGATCTCCACCCCCCGGTTCATCGGTCCTGGATGCATGACAAGTGCGTCGTTCCTTGCGAACGCAAGTTTTTCAGCGTCGAGGCCAAAATAGCGGTAGTATTCGCGAACCGAGGGGACAAAGGCACCGTTCATGCGCTCGCGCTGGAGCCGCAGCATCATGATGATGTCGGCGCCCTTCAATCCTTCCCGCATGTCGCTGAAGACCTCGACACCCATCTTTGCGATGCCGGATGGCAAGAGGGTTGTCGGAGCAACGACCCGAACCCTCGCGCCGAGTGCGTTCAGGAGAATGATGTTGGAGCGTGCGACTCGTGAATGCGCAATGTCTCCGCAGATTGCGACCGTCAGCCGGGCGATCTTGCCCTTGTGTCGCCGTATCGTCAGAGCGTCCAGAAGTGCCTGGGTCGGGTGCTCGTGCGGCCCGTCACCCGCGTTGACAACAGAGCAGCCCACTTTGCGTGCAAGCAGGTGCACGGCACCGGCCGCGTGATGCCTTACGACCAGAAGATCGGGATGCATGGCGTTGAGCGTCGCTGCCGTATCGATCAGCGTCTCGCCCTTTTTGACCGAGGACTGGGAGACGGCCATGTTCATGACATCCGCACCGAGGCGTTTGCCAGCCAGTTCAAATGAACTCTGGGTGCGCGTGGAATTCTCGAAAAAGAGATTTATCTGGGTCCGGCCCTGCAGAACATGCTTTCGCTTGTTCACCTGCCTGGAAACCTCGACGGCTTCTTCGGCTCGGTCCAATAGTCCCAATATTTCGTGGGGATGAAGTCCCTCAATGCCCAGCAAATGTCGATGGGGGAAAGGGCTGTCTCGATGGATATCTGTCGCGGTCATCGAGACCATCCCTATAGGTGGAATCGTGGACAGGCACAAGATCAGATTTCATCTCGTGCCCGCTGTCCACATGATCGCCAAATATTTGAACAAATGGACAAAAACCGATGTCCTGTTGACGACCTAGGAAAAGACGAGGAGAGCAAGGGGGATGGTGACCGTGGCCGAGAGCGTTTGTAACGTGACGATTTCCGCCATCAGTTTTGCGTCGCCGCCCATTTGCCGTGCAAGCAGATAGGAGTTGCTGGCACAGGGAACCGAGCTTGCAATGATCACGACAGCAAGCGCTGTCCCTTCTATTCCGAACAGCGTCGACAAAACCGAAGGCCACGAGGGGCATGAATACAGGCCTTAGAAAAGTTCCGAGCGCGAGCGCGGGACCCGGTTTGCGCAACGACCCCAGGTCCAGTCCTGCCCCGACACAGATGATGCCGATTGGCAGGGCGGCACGCGCAAAGATTTCCAGCGTGTCGGAGAAGACCAATGGCAGGGAAAGGCCGCTGAAGTTGAAAACAACACCGGCGCCGATCGAAAGAATGAACGGATTTGTGTAGAGGTCCTTGAAGATCTTTGCGCTGCTCGGTGTTGATCCGCTGGCAAAGCGTGACAGTACCACGATGCTCATGATGTTCACGACAGGAATCAGGAACACCATGGCGACTGCAAGCAATGCCAGCCCTGTTTCTCCGGCAAAATTGTTCGCGATGGCAAGCGCGATCATCGCATTCCAGCGCAGWGTGCCTTGAAAAATTGACGTGAAACGGACGGCCGGTATTCCGAGGGTGCGATCGAGGATCGGACGCATGATGAAAAGCAAGGTCGCCATAAAAGCGATGGTGGCAAGAAGTGCGCCGCCCATGTCGAAAGTTGGAAAGCTTGTGAAATCGGCTTGCGATATTGTTTGAAACAGAACGGCAGGAAACAAAACGAGATAGGCGAGCCTTTCGACACCGCGCCATTGCTCATCCGTGATCAGCCCGGTTTTTGCGATCAGGTATCCTGAGGCAATGACAAGGATGACCGGAAGGAGAGCGGCGATTGTCGCGGACATGAATTGGCTTTTGCATGTGACGGAAACCAACGGTCTGGAAGCAGGGCTGGCGTCCGCGGAAGGGAGAAGCCTTTTACGCCTATAAATGTCAGAGGGAAAGGGGAAGACTACCCTGTCAGGGGGCTTATGTCCGGAGCAGGCAATTCTCCCCTCAGGATTGCGCGAACGCGCATGAGCGCAAAGCCAAGCAGGTTCAATCCACGCCACTTGGTCGGATCGTTCAAGTCTGGATTTGAGGTTCCCATACCAATTCCCCAGGCTTTGTCCCTCGGTGCAGCTTCGACAAGTATGTCGTCGCCTGTTGCCTCGAGAATCGCACGTAGGTTCGCGGTTTGGCCAAACTTTGCAACGTTTCCACTCGTCACGAGATCGAATCTGCAACGAGCCCATTCATCGTGTGAAAAGGGACTGACCTTGCGTCCTAAGGCCTTGCAGTCCTTCGGCTTTCAGTAATTTTCTCAAGAACGTCAGTGTCACCAAAAAGCCGAGCCTTGCCTGCCATCATAAACTGCTCAGACCAACGATATTTGATGTCGTTAACAGTGAAATCCGTTTCGAAAAACTGACTGAAAACCTGTAGTCCAGGTTGCTTTCCGGCTGTCACTGTGTGACCGAAAAAGGGTTTTATGGAGCAAGGTCCGCCCGAACGATATCTATCCTGCAAGGACGCCAGATCAAGAACCAGTCCAGGAGCGGCAAGATTGTTTTGTTTGTGTTCGGACGAGTCTTTGGCCATTGTTAGATCCATCAATTCCGCAACTTTCTGCAGCGTCTCGAGGATCGAATAGCTGAGGGGTCATCATTAAGGTTGAGCAAGATGTTGGCACCCTGGGTTGTGCATCGCAAGTTAACAATGGTGTCGGCATTCGCAAAATGCGGAAATCTCAAATATTCTTTTCGTTATGCAGTTGTATGAAATCCGACACGGTAGGCCTCAAAGAATGAAGGTGTGCACAGAACAACGCCTCAGTCAAAGACAGCGTGCAACGGAGAGACAAATCTCTACCGCAAGTAATTGAAGAATCTAATATATCCGGCGCACCGGACAATCAGTCTGAACTCATGAAGCCGAGCCGGTCGAGAAAACCCTGCAAAATGTAGGCGGCCGCCATCTTGTCGACGACTTCGGCACGTTTTGCCCGGCTGGAATCGGCTTCGAGCAACGTGCGTGTCACGGCAGCTGTTGAAAGGCGCTCGTCCCAAAAGGTGATCGGCAGCTCTGTCTTCTGGGCAAGGTTCCGCGCAAAGGCGCGGGTTGCCTGCGCGCGTGGCCCTTCGGTGCCATCCATGTTCAGCGGCAGACCGAGAACAATTCCGCCCACGTCCTGCTCAGCGCAAATTGCCAGCAGTCGCTCCGCATCAATTGTGAATTTCTTGCGCCGGATGGTTTCCATCGGGGAAGCAATGCCGCGTCCGAGATCGGAAAGCGCAAGACCGATGGTTTTGGTTCCCAGATCAAGTCCGATCAGGCGAGTATTCACCGTTAGCGCTGCCAAAAAGTTCTCAAGTGAGAGTGCGGGATCGTTTGCCATGACCGGGCTTTATCAGGGCCGCCCCGAAAAGACCAGTTTGAACTCTCCGCGATCAAGTCTTTGTGCAACCAACCTGTTCTTGCGCAATTCAGGGCAAGGTCTATTCTCCAAGCTTGTCACTGTGTTCTCTCAGGAGATTCTCATGAAGCTCACCTGGTACGGCCATTCTGCGTTCAAGATTGAATTTGACGACACATCCATTCTGATAGACCCGTTTTTGACCGGAAACCCGTCCTTTCCGCAGGAGCTGTCAGTGGATCAGGTGGCAGACAGCGTCACCCATGTGGTGCTTACTCACGGGCACGACGATCACATCGGAGACGCGGTGGAAATTCTGAAAAGAAACGGGGCTCAGCTCACCTCGAATTTCGAAATCTGTATGTGGGCCAACCGTCAGGGCGTCGACAATATCAGCCCCATGAATACCGGAGGCATGGTTGATGCCGGTCCGTTCAAAATAGCGCTGACAAAGGCCGAACATTCCTCCTCGAAACAAGGGGACGGCGAGGCAACTTATCTGGGCAATCCGCATGGGGTCATCATCGAAGTTCCCGGCAGCAAGGTGATTTACCACATGGGCGATACCGATATCTTCTCGGATATGGCCTTGATAAACGAGATCTACCGGCCGAAGATCGGGATCGTTCCGGTGGGAGATCGATTCACGATGGGCGGCAAAGTTGCGGCGATGGCCTGTACGCGTTTCTTCGATTTCGACACGATCGTACCGTGCCACTACGGGACGTTTCCGATCATAGACGAAACCGCCGATGCCTTTGTCAACGCCATGGGTGCCGAGGCGAGCAGGGTAAATGCCATGAGACCGGGCGCGAATATCGAAATTTAGGAAAGACAGTGAGCGGCGAGGCCAAGATGAATTCCAGACTGTTTCCATTCGGCCTTTTTCTGGCCGCCTGTCTTGCAACGGCTTCTGCAACGGCTGCCGACAAGTCGATCACACCCAATGGCAAACCTGCACCTTCTCAGCCGCTTGCCAAACCGGGCTCGCAGACAGCCGAGCCGAACGGATCTGCGACAACGGATAGCGGGTCTTACGACAAGGTGAGACAGGTCTTTGCAGGCGATCTGACGGTAGCGGGTGAAAAGGTCGTGTTTCCCGAGGGAAATCAGTCGGTGAAAGCCCTTGAGATTACGATGGAACCGGGCGAAGTCACTGGCTGGCACAAGCATGGGGCTCCACTGTTTGCCTATATTCTGGAAGGTGAGATCACTGTGATCTATGACGGCATCGGCAAGAAACTGTACCGCCAGGGAGAAGGCTTGCTGGAAGCCATGAATGTTACGCACCGGGGTGAAAACACGGGGGATGGGCCAACCAGGATCCTCGCCGTTTTTCTTCTCGGCGACAACTCGCACGCTGTCGTTGCCGAAGATCCGCCGGGTTCCGATCAGCAAAAGATCCAATGACTGTTTCGTATGTCCGTTTGCCTTTCCAAAGAATTGCGGCCGGTGACATGAAGTGTTTCTAATCTTCTTTTGCCCAACATGAACAAAGTTTCACGGGAATTTCCGGCACGCGAGCATATCTAACCTTCAAGGCGCTGGCAGTGGGAATTTGACTTGGTATGGCCAGCTGATTTCGGAGGGCCTTCTCGTGCATTTGGTAAAGTCGGACAACCTCATCGACCGCGGCCTGCGAGCTGCGGAATACAACATTTTCGAGCAGAACAGGATATGGGCTCGCTATTCGAACGAGAAGCCTGATGTCGCGGCAAGCCTGATGAGAACTATCCGGGCACTTCATTCGAGAATGACGGATGACCGCGAGCTATCGGCACTGTCCGTCGGAGCCGGCAACGAACCGCAATTCAGGATCCTGCAGGCCGCATTTCAACGCGGTCTCTGGCTTTACGACATAGACGGAGCTGCGCTTGCGACGATCCGGGAGCGGCAGGTGCGCCAGGCACTGGAAACGGTTCGTCTGGTGCAGGGTGACTACAGGCGTGATTTTCAGAACAGTTCCGTTGCCCGGCAATCACTCGAAACGATCTTCGATGGACAAAGGCAGGATCTCATCACGCTTCACCATTGCCTTTATTATTCGAAGGCCAGCGAGTGGCCTTGCCTGGTTAGGGCTCTTTACGATCAAGTGCTGACGCCAACCGGCGCAATTCACATGGTCATGATGTCGGCGAGAGAAACGGCTCCCTTTACGACGACCTGGCTCTACAATCATTTTGCCGGCGAGTATTTCGGGTCTTCAACAGATCAGGATTTGCCCGGCCTTCGACACGAACTGAGCCACAACAAGGGTCTGATTGACTGCGAGTTTGTCTCGGAAACACACAAGGTCCAGTTCTGGGTCGATGATTTCGATCTCTTCATGTCCGTCGTCTGGATGATACTTCTTTATCCGCAAGGGCATGACTATTCCCTGGACCAGAAGATCGAGATTACGGAGTTTATCATCGAACACTTCTGGTTGCCGCAACGCCCGCTGGTGCAAACGCAGGACTACGTCACGCTGCACAAGTCTGGTTCCGACAGGGCGCCGTCATGGTATCGGGGAGCCGGTCTGAATACGGCGGCTGGCTCGTCGTTTGAAGTCCAGCCGGACTACGCGGATATGGATGTACACGGCAAGGACCGGCACACCTGGCCCCGTGGAACCGCCGATGCGCCTGAAGCGCATCGGCGCAAGGGAACTGCCGCATACGGTCCCCGGTAAACAGAACACCAGATCTGAAGATCGAAAACTGGTGTTCATTGCTTACAGTTGCTGTTGAAGCCGGCCTCCTTTGGCGGCGTTTGATCCGTCAGAGTCGGTTCAACAGGGCAGGGGTTGGCCAGGCATCGGCCGGCATTCCGAGTTTTTGCTGTACGTCCTGAACCGCCGCTCTTGTGCCTGCACCGAGGATGCCGTCGATCTTGCCGACGTCATACCCCTTGTTCCGAAGCTTCGTCTGGAGTTGCTTCATCTGGGCATCGTCGAGGCCCGGGTCCGGATTACCGGCATCGTAGCGGGGAGCACCGGCAAGGCGTGTGGCGAAATAGGCCGCCGATGTCGTGTAGATGAACGACTGGTTCCATTCCAGGTAAATGTTGTAGTTCGGATAGGCAAGGAAAGCCGGGCCCTTGCGTCCCTGTGGAAGCAGCAGCGAGGCGGGCAGATTTGAGGATATCGCACCCCAGCGCGGCTGCACACCGAGCGCCGCCCACTGGGCGCCTGTTTTGGTCTTGCCGAGGCCTGATTCCGCCCAATTGAGGTTTTGTGGAACGGCCACCTCCTGCAGCCAGGGTTCTCCCCGGCGCCAACCGAGATGATTGATGAAGGCACCAGCTGTCAGGATCGCGTCCGGCGCACTTTGCTTGAGGCGAACATGACCGTCGCCGTCTCCATCCTTTCCGAACTTGATGATGTCTTCCGGCAACATCTGAACCATGCCGATTTCGCCGGCCCATGCGCCCGTTGTGCGCTGCGGATCGAGATCGCTGTTCTGCACCATTTCGATTGCCGCAATCAACTGCGGGCGAAACAGTTCCGGCCGGCGGCAGTCATGCGCGAGTGTCGCCAGCGCGTTGACGGTATTGAAATCCCCCTGCACGGCACCGAAATCGGTCTCCAGAGCCCAGAAAGCAGTGATGACAGGAGCAGGAACGCCATATTCATTTTCCGTACGCTGGAAAATGCCGGCGTATTTTTTCATGTTGGCAGCGCCGTTTTTCATGCGGTAGCTGGAAATTACCCGCTTGGAAAAGTCGAGGAAGGTCATCTTGAAGACACCCTGTGCCCTGTCGCTGGATAGGACCTTGCGGTCGATCCGGGCGCCTGAAAGTGTCCGGTCGGCTGCATTTGCGGACAAACCCTTCGCCACGGCTTCCTGTTTTACACCCGCAAGAAATTGCCCGAAATCACCACCGCATTGCTGGGCAGAAGCGGCACCTGTCAAAAGGCAAAGACTTGCTAAAAAGCCGGAAACGGATTTAAGCGTGAAATGCGCGCGGCGTGTCATGAAAAGTCCTGTCGTTCCTGTGTGTGGCCAGTGAAGGAGCGGGCCTGAAAAATCGGCCATAGTTGACTGTGCTTCGCCGGCAAGGTCAACAGGAACGGCTGACTAAGGTCGGTTCATCCACGAAGACCGTTTGATGCTCAGCGGCAGTCTCCGAAATCCGACCCGACAATGATGCCGCCTTCCGGCGTCCTCTTCAAAGGTGCATTGACACGGGCCGACGAACGGCAATTCGAGGAAGGGGAATTCTGAACGCCTGCAGCCGGGTATCCGGGCGTCGAATGGAACGGTGCCACGTTCACACCGGACGTTTGCTGTTCGCACATCTGATACGCCATGTCGTAGAGCGCCTGCCAGCCGCCAGGCAGTGATCCCATGTTGTTCAACACTCCGAGTGCCCCGCCGGCGCGTGCGCCACGCCGGGCTCCTGACTGTCCCGCCCAGGCGCCGCCGACGACCGCCCCGGCCATGCCGCCGGAAACTGTATCCCCCACAACATCACCGCTTCCGACATAGGAATTTGCATAGTCGGTCGCATAGACGACACAATCGGTACCGCCGGCCTGCGCGGTCGTTGGCGGAAGCGTCCCCAGCACAAGAAAAAGGGCACTGGAAAATATGGCCTGTCGTTGAAACATGGTCGGTCTCCGGGACATTCGTCAGCAGGAGCAATGCCGAGCAAGCCATCATCGCGTGTGTCGATGTGGATCGTCAGGCATCGCAAATTGCTGACGCCAAACCTACTGGAGCGGACTTAACAAGCTTCTACCGAACTGACTCGATTTCCTCCCGGGAGGTTGGCCGTTCCAGATATTTCTGGCCGACAAAGCCTGTCTTTCCCTGATATGTGACACCGCACCACCAGGCTCCGCATTCCTGGAAACCAACCTGCGTATCTTCAGGGATCACTGCGATGATTTCACCGTTCTTGTCTTCCGTCGAACGCATGTTGACAGAGGCCAGTGTTCGTCCCGTGTTTGAATAAGAGACGTTGGTTTGCTCAGCACCCGATCGCGCCGGCAATCGTGATGCATTCTCATCGATCGCATTTTGTGAAGCAGAAACAACAGGTTCTATCGCTGCACTTTCCCGTGTCTCCGCTGAAGAGGCCAAGGGGGAAGGGACGGGCGTCACGGTTGCGTTGCTGGCCAGGAGAGGATAGCCGGTCCGAATAGGCGGTTGTTCCGCATTCGCAGCAGCAATGCGACGATCACTCTGGTCCGTTGCGCGGGGCGGTGAAGAAGTCGAATTCGTCGCTGTTTTTTTTGAAACCCTTGCAAGCGTGACGGGATTGGGAGTGCTTGAACCGCCGACCGCGAATGCTTTTTGAATTCTGTCCTTGGCCTTTGCAATTTGAGCCGGCGTGGCGGACGGCCATTCGCTGGAGGCCTGATTTTCTTCCCCGGAAGCGAGGGTGTCCGATTTTTGCGAAGAGGGTGCATCAAGGGAGGGATTTGCCAAAATCAGCTCTGTTTCTACCGGCCGAGCGACGTTTTTTTCGGCATTCAGCATTTCGGGCAGTCCGAGTGCAAGCGCGGCCCCCCCGGCAAGGCCGATAATCAGAGTGCTGGCCAGCAGAAACCTGAAGCTGGGTCCACCAGAGTTTTTTGCGGAGTGTTTGGAGCGGCTATCCGTAACCTGGATCGGGTCGCTTTTTGGCAGTTCGCGGATGCTTCGGTTTTGAAGAACATTCGGCATTTCGAACAGGTCTTCTTCCCCGTCCTCGATCATCCTGGGTCTCTTGATATCAGGGGTGTGTTTGTTTTTTGCACCTGTGTGCAGTTGAAGTATTTTCGCAGCGAGTTCACTTGGATCGATACTCTGGAGCGTATTTCGAAACTCATCGTTCGACTGTGAGCCACTGATCAAGCGCGGGTCACAGGCCTCCGCTTGCTCTGGAGTTGGATCCTCATTGCGGCCTTTTCTGGTATCGCAAGTGTTGGCAGGCGCGGATACTGAATACATTTGGCCCTCCTGATATCGCGGTTCGGGCGCGCGCTGGGCGGTCACCTAATCCTGATTATCGTTTTATTAATCTTCGTTAATGCGACCGCACACAGGCCGGATTGCGGCGACTCTGGGGAATTTCTCGTGAATTATGACAGGGCTGTGATTTTGCCGTGCCTGAAGCCGTGGACGTTTGCAAATGCCTAACCAGTCTTTGCGATGCTGAGAATCGATACGGGCAAGTGAATGGCTGGTACGCGAAGCCAGATTTGCCGGCGCGGCCGCGGGACGAACGGACAAAAAAGAAATGATACGTGGGATCTTGATAAAAACCGCTGGTGTTCTGGCCACAATCAGCCTGATGGGCGACGCCGCTTTGGCGCAGGAAGAAAAGCAGCTCAGGATCGGTTTCATGGCAACCCTGTCAGGACCTGCCGCCATTTACGGCGAACACATGCGCGACGGCTTCATGCTTGCGGTCAATCAGTCCAATGGAGCGCTTGGCGGCCTGCCGACAAATGTCCTCGTCGTCGACGACAAGCTCAACCCGGACTATGCAGTTGAACAGGTCACGAAGCTGATCGACAAAAACGGCATTGACCTTCTCGTTGGCGTGAATTTTTCAAAGGTAATGCTTGCCGTCCACGATCCCGTCGTAAGATCCAGAACCTTGTTTATCGGAACAGGATCCGGTCCGGCGCCGATCGCCGGTCGCGATTGCAATCGGTACTTCTTTTCCACCGCGTCGCAGGACGATCAGGTCCATGAAACCATGGGCCGCTATGCCAGCCTCAAGGGATACCAGCAGGTTGTGACCATTGCCCCGGATTATGAGGCCGCCCGCGACGCGATCGCGGCGTTCCGCCGACATTTCAAAGGCCAGATAGCCCGGGAAATCTTTCCCAAGCTGGGACAAACCGATTTTTCTGCCGAATTTGACCAGATCGCGGGAATTGAACCGGACGCAATATACGCATTCATGCCCGGGGGGATGGGAGTGGAATTGGTCAGGCAGTTTCAGACATCTGGAATAAAGGGCATCATTCCCTTTCTGTCGTCCCAGACCGTGAACGGGGTGACCTTGCCACATTCAAAGGAGACGGGAGAGGGTCTGTTTTCAGCATCTCACTGGGCACCAAACCTCGACAATCCGGCCAACAAACGGTTCGTTCGCGAATTCGGCCGTGCGTACGACTATGCTCCCTCTGTCTATGCCGCTCAAGGGTATGATGCAGCGAAGCTCATTCACTTTGCGCTTGAGTTGACTGGCGGTGTGAAAGATCAGGAAGCAATGCTTTCAGCTATCCACGCAGCCCCCTTCGAAAGTGTTCGCGGAGACTTCCGATTCAATTCCAATCAGTTTCCGATCCAGGATTTCTATCTGGTGGAAGGCGTCAGGCGCACCAGCAGGCTCTATGAAATGGAAGCGATTGCCCGCGTTTTCGATGACGTTGGGGATGCGTTTTCTGGCTCTTGCCGCATGTGACCTGACAGGGGAGCAGTATTCTCGGTTCCTTTCTGAAACGGTCAGTCCAAAAATTGGTTCAGAAGGTCTTGCATTCCGGACTGCACGGTCCATATCATGGTGCATGACGAAGACCAACGCTCAGTCCGCAACATCCAAAAGCCGCCCGGCCGGGCCGGGACGGCCACGCAATTTTGACGAGTCAACGGCTCTGGAACAGGCATTGTTCGTCTTCTGGAAAAAAGGCTACGAGGCCACTTCGCTGGAAGATCTCACAAAGGCGATGGGCTTGAGCAGGTCGAGTTTTTATGCAGCCTTCGACAGCAAACAGGCCCTTTTTCTGAGGGCCTTGGAGCATTACTCGCGCAACGGGCTTCGCAACCTGAAAGATGTGGCAGAGACGTGTGATGGAAATCCCGTGGAAGCCATGATGCAGGCTCTCTCGGACCCGCAAGGCGGTTCGAAAGGCTGCATGCTGGTTAACTGCATAACCGAACTGGCACCGCATGACGCAGAAGTTGCCGAAATCGGCCGCCGACATCTCGAGAAGATCGAGGAGATTTTCGCGCAGGTTCTTGACCCCGCCAATCCGGATGCCGTTCGCGACAAGGCACGCGCCTATTCATCACTTGCGATCGGAACGCTTGCGCTTCGAAAGGCTGGAATCTCGGCAGACCGGATTGCCGATACTCTGAAACAAGCACAAACAATTCTTACTGCCTGACAAGAAATGTCCGGCGGAGTGAGAACAACATTGCCTGTGATCAAGCAGGCTCATTTATGGACTGAACGTTCCATAAATTGATTTGGCAACTCTAACGACAGAAAAAGGAACCGATAATGTCTGACGCAAAACTGTTCGCGCCCGCCAGGGCCGGAGCGATTGAGTTGAAAAACCGCATTGTCATGGCACCGCTGACACGCAATCGGGCGAGGCCTGAAGACGATGCTCCGATCGAATTGCATGCTGAATACTACGGACAGCGTGCGGGTGCAGGGCTGATAATCACGGAAGCTTCGCAAATTTCGCCACAAGGAAAGGGATATGCCTGGACCCCGGGCATTCATTCCGACGCACAGGTGGAAGGCTGGAAAAAGGTGATCGACGCCGTGCACGCAAAGGACGGCAAGATCGTCATCCAGCTCTGGCATGTCGGTCGGATTTCGCATCCCGTATTGCAGCCCGGTGGTGCCGACCCTGTCGCTCCATCGGCTATTGCAGCAAATTCAAAGACATTTGACGGAACACAGTTCGTCGATACTCCCAGGCCACGTGCGTTGGAAGCGCACGAAATTCCCGGCATTGTCGAAGACTACCGAAAGGCGGCTGAAAACGCCAAGGCGGCCGGCTTTGACGGGATAGAGGTGCATGCAGCAAATGGATATCTGATCGACCAGTTCCTGAGGGACGGATCCAACAATCGGAGTGATCAGTATGGCGGTTCGGTTGAAAACCGCGCGCGTTTTCTGAAGGAAGTCATGGATGCGGTCGTCGCGGTCTGGGGTGCTGACAGGGTCGGCGTTCGGCTGAGCCCGTTCTCCAATGCCAACGATATCGCAGACAGCAACCCGCAGGAAACGTTCTCCCATGCCATCAAGCTTCTGAACGGATATGGACTTGCCTATCTTCATCTGGTCGAAGGCCAGACGGGCGGGCCCCGGGACATACCTGAAGGCGGAGATCTTGCAGCGCTCTATGCGCTCTTTGAAGGGGCGAAGATGGGCAACAACGGCTATGACCGGGACTTGGCAATCGATGCCGTTCACTCGGACGCAATCGATCTCGTCGCGTTTGGTCGCCCCTTTATTTCAAACCCGGATCTGGTCGACAGGCTTGCAAATGCCGCACCGCTGAACGCACTGGATCCAGAGACCCTCTATGGCGGTGGAGAAAAAGGCTACACGGATTATCCGACATTGGCCGAAAGCTCCGTAGCAGCATAACAGGCTGTTGCCTCTTTCAGGCTGTCCGACATCCACCCCTCCAAGGCAGTCTGATAGATAGCCGGTACAGGTCCTCCGCCTGTGCCGGCTTTCTTTTCATGCGAATTGCCCAGATAACTTCACCCGGTCTGCATAGAGGACCGCGCACCAGGTGCCGAGGCCAACCTCGATGCCCATGGCAACAAGCAGGGAAACTGGTGGCAGGCCGTCAATCGGCAGGCTTATCAGTCGGCCGATGCCATAGGACAGGAGCAGTCCGGCGGATGCGAGCAGGGCAGGTCCCTCGAGCGCTCGCCTGAAGAGACCGCATAACGCGAGCGCCCCTGACAGCAGGATAAAAACACCCGGGGCACGTATTTCGCTCATCATGGCGGCGGAAGGATCTAGCGCGAGCCCGTTGAGCGCATAGAGTGACGCGGGAAAAAACGTGACCAGCGTTCCGATTGGCAAAAGGGTGAAGGCTGACAGTCCAAGCGCGATTTTTCTGTTCGGATTTGACATGAGAGATCTCCAAAAATTATCTGCGCTATCAATTTGTACAGGATGCTTCGGACTTTCTATGTCTTGGTATCTAAAAAACTTGCAGTTCATCCAGAAAGTTGGATCCTGCATATCCGGTTTCGGGAGGTATCCATGACAGCAACTGATCAGTTGACACTGTCGTCACCTGCGACAATGACAGATCCGCTTGGGGACGTTTTTCATCTGCTCAGACTGACCGGGACTTTTTATTGTGCTCCCGAGTTGAGGGAGCCCTGGGGCATTGATGTGCCCGATCTCGAGGAACGGATGGTTCTCGTTGCAGTCACGGAGGGGGACTGTGTGCTCTTTCTTGAGGACGAGGCAGAGATCGAACTGAGGCCCGGCCAGTTGATACTTCTCCCTCACGGACGGCCAGTGAAACTGAAAAGCTCAAGGGACGTGACCGCCACCCCACTTTTCGACATCCCCGCCAAACGGCATAGTCCGAATTACGAAACCATGATCTTTGGTGGCAGTGGTCGTCTCACGCGCATGATCTGCGGCGTATTGAGGGTTGATCATGCCGTGGCAAAAAGGTTGATCGATCTGCTGCCGTCCAAGATTTTCCTCGACACTTTCGATCAGGGCGCGAGCACCTGGCTTCACAGCACACTCCGGTATCTGTCCGAAGAAGCCGGAAACCCCAGGCCCGGGGGTGAGGTGGTGCTGACACGCCTGGCCGACATTTTGGTGGTCCAGGCGATCCGCAGCTGGCTTGAAAAGTCGGATGGGCACGAGGCCGGATGGATCGGCGCTCTCCGGCATCCGAAACTCGGACGCGCCCTGCAAGCCTTTCACCGCGAGCCTCATATCACCTGGACGGTCGCAAGGCTGGCAAGATACGCCGGTATGTCAAGATCGGCCTTTTCTGCCCGGTTCAAGGAAATGACGGGAGAAGGGGCCATGCAATACGTGACGCGCTGGCGCATGCAACTGGCCTGGACCGAATTTCAGGATGGTGAGGCGTCACTCAGTCAGGTTGCAGCGCAGCTTGGCTACGATTCTGAAGCGGCCTTTTCAAGGGCATTCAAACGAGTTACCGGGCACACGCCCGGATCGGTCCGCCGGGTGTCGCGCTAGGCCCCCGGGAGTTACCAGGCGCGCTCGGCGTTTCAATTTGAAGCAACCGTACCGGAGCGTACTCTTTTTGTGTTTTCAGACCTTTCGTTCTGGTCAAAAACCTGTCAAACCCCATATCAATTCAAATTCGGGCGCGGGTTTTCGGCCGGTGTCAGCAACTGTATTCAAGCTGACAAGGCCGGATTGTCTGCAGACTTTGGGAGAGACGAGATATGCCCCCGTATCGTTCCAGAACTTCCACTCATGGCCGCAACATGGCTGGTGCGCGCGGCCTATGGCGTGCAACAGGTATGAAGGACGATGATTTCGGCAAGCCGATCATCGCAATATCCAATTCCTTTACCCAGTTTGTGCCCGGACACGTTCACCTGAAAGACCTCGGGCAGCTTGTCGCGCGCGAGGTCGAAAAGGCTGGTGGCGTTGCGAAGGAATTCAACACGATCGCGGTGGATGATGGTATCGCCATGGGCCATGACGGCATGCTTTATTCGCTGCCGTCCCGCGAAGTGATTTCCGATGCGGTTGAATACATGGTCAACGGTCATTGTGCCGATGCCCTGGTGTGCATTTCCAACTGCGACAAGATCACGCCGGGCATGCTGAACGCGGCGATGCGCCTGAACATTCCCGTTGTGTTCGTCTCTGGCGGCCCTATGGAAGCAGGCAAGGTTGTGCTGGAGAACGGTGTGCAAAAATCCGTCGATCTGGTGGACGCCATGGTCGCGGCGGCAGATGACAGGATGTCCGACGCCGATGTCCTTGCATTGGAGCAAAACGCATGTCCGACCTGCGGCTCGTGTTCAGGGATGTTTACGGCGAACTCGATGAACTGTCTGACGGAAGCGCTCGGCCTGGCTTTGCCGGGCAATGGCTCCACGCTCGCAACCCATGCGGACCGCGAGCGGCTCTTTGTCGAGGCCGGTCACCTGATCGTCGATCTCGCCAAACGCTATTACGAGCAGGATGATGAAAGTGTTCTGCCGCGTAATATCGCGAACTTCAAGGCGTTCGAAAACGCCATGACCCTCGATATATCGATGGGGGGGTCGACCAACACGATCCTGCATCTGCTGGCCGCATCCTATGAAGGGGAAATCGGCTTTACGATGGACGACATCGACCGGCTGTCGCGGCAAGTGCCTGTGCTTTGCAAGGTCGCCCCGGCGGTGGAAAACATCCATATGGAAGATGTTCACCGGGCCGGCGGCATCATGGCTATTCTTGGTGAACTGGATCGTGCGGGAAAACTGCATACCGACAATCCGACAGTTCACTCCACAACGATGGGGGAAGCCCTTGCACGTTGGGATATCCGTCAAACCAATTCCGAAAGCGTGCACAATTTCTACAAGGCTGCCCCTGGCGGTGTTCCGACCCAGGTGGCCTTCAGTCAGAACCGGCGGTGGGACGAACTCGATCTCGACCGCCAAACGGGCGTCATTCGCGAAGGCGAGCATGCCTACAGCAATGACGGCGGCCTTGCGGTGTTGTACGGCAACATTGCTGAAGAAGGCTGTGTTGTAAAAACCGCAGGGGTTGACGATAGCATACTCAAGTTTACCGGTCCGGCGCGTATCTTTGAAAGCCAGGACAGTGCGGTTTCGGCGATTCTGACGAACAAGGTCAAATCCGGTGACGTGGTGCTGATCCGCTACGAGGGACCGCGCGGCGGGCCCGGCATGCAGGAAATGCTCTATCCGACCAGTTACCTGAAATCGAAGGGGCTGGGCAAGGAATGCGCTCTGGTCACGGACGGGCGTTTTTCCGGCGGAACCTCGGGCCTTTCGATTGGCCACATGTCTCCGGAGGCAGCGGAAGGTGGCGCTGTAGGCCTGGTCGAGGAAGGCGACACGATCGTCATCGACATCCCGAACCGGGTCCTGAAAGTCGACATTTCCGATGACGAACTGGCAAAACGCCGCGCCGGAATGGAAGCGAAGGGTGACAAGGCCTGGAAGCCGATCGAAACGCGCAAGCGCAAGATCACGAAGGCATTGCGTGCTTACGCCAAAATGACGACAAGTGCGGCCAAGGGAGCGGTCAGGGAAGTGGACTGAAGCGCTTCAATGTTGACTAGCAAGGGACAAAGGCGGGTTGGCTGATCCGCCTTTTTTGCGTGATGCATTGCCAATGGGTGCACGCTACCACATATCCGGCTGACTTTCCTGCTGTGTTACCCACGGATCAATTAATGGATTCACTTACTCAATTCGTTCTCGGTGCCGCCGTTTCAACCGCTTGCCTCGGACCGAGGATCGGACCACGCAAGGCAGTGTTGGTGGGTGGTCTGCTCGGTACACTGCCGGACCTGGATGTGTTTATTCCGTTTGACGACCCGATTGACAGCTTTGTCTATCATCGCGGCTGGTCGCATTCGATCTTCGTCCATGCCTTGGCCGCGCCGGTAATCGGTGAAGCATTGATGAGATTGTTCAAAGGCTTGCGGGATCAGCGCTGGTTGACATGGGGGGCGGTTTTTCTTGTCCTCACAACGCATGCGATCATCGATGCGATGACGGTGTATGGCACAAGGCTATTCTGGCCGTTTTACCCGGACCCGGTGGGCGTCGGCTCGGTGTTCATTATAGATCCGGTTTACACGATCCCGTTGCTCGTCGTTGTTATCTATGCACTTTGCAAGAAAAACTGGACGTCACGACTTCGAAACTGGGTCGCAGGCGCATTGGTGTTGACGACCGGTTACCTTGGCCTCAGCGTAGTCCTCCAGCAATACGTGCAGTCGCAGGCGCGAACGGTATTTCAAAGCCAGGGCATGGAACCGGATGCCGTGTACGCCATTGCTGCGCCTTTCAACATTTTGCTTTGGAAAGTCATAGGGTTGCGGGAAAACGGCTACGACAATCTGTACTACTCCTTGCTTGACGGCAAAGGTGAGCCTGAGATTTACGAGCATCCCCGCCATCCGGAATTGGCGGCATGTCTGGCGAATACAGCGGCTTTCAAGAAGCTGGAGTGGTTCAGCAGGGGGTATTTCAGGACGGAACTTGTGGGTGACAAGGTTGTCGTTTCGGATCTGCGCATGGGCTTGACCCCTGGCTACGCCTTTCGTTTCGCGATCGGCCAGGTCGGCGAAAACGGCATTCAGCCGATTGCACCGCTCCGTGATTCTGGCCTGGCGCGGATTGATGCCAATGACTGGGACTGGTTCGTGGAGCGGCTCCAGGGACGACCGAGTGTCAGGAAAGCGGAAGCCGACACAGGCGATGCATTGCAGCTTCTGGCATCGGGTAGCTGCAAGGCGGGCGGAGCTGTATCCGGTTAAACGGCGAGCCCGGTACTTAGTCGTTCAAGCCAGACTCGGCCAACGGAACAAGGGCCGTTTCACCCAGGAGAGCATCGGGGTCGTGAATGGCGGGGACCTGCTGGCAATCTGCCGACTGAGCCTCGTTTTCGTCCTGGTGTTCCTTGAGCGCCGCGCAGATCGGTATCGCTGCCTGCCGTGTACCACCGGCCGCCACACTCATCACATCCAGCAGGGAGCCGTCCGTTTCATGAAGCGCCGACGCAAGGTGCTTCGCAAACAGCGATATTGTCCGATCCGCCGAATAGTTGGCGGCCTGTCCGGCACCTGCTGAGGAAACCAGTGCTTCGGGACGTTCCTTGTGGTCGACCCTGTGCGCGTCGAAAAGGTGCATATTGACCGCATAGGAGTTGTTGGTATCAAGAACGAGGATAACCTCGGCGGCCGGGATTGTGTGGATCATCGCCGCAAATGCTGGCGCCGATACCCAGGTGCCCTCGCTGATTGCATCTGTTGCTGTTTCGGGTCGTTGGTCTGCCCAAAACTCGAGGACGTAGCCATTGGTCTCGCCCAAAGGATCATCATCCTTCTGGCCCAAAGGCAGATTGGCGTAGATGATCAGACGATCTTCCGAACCAAGACGATTGGCCAACTCCGTGGCCTTTCGCTTCAAGGCAGAAGCATTGGCACCCTCGTTGATGAGCAGGTGAATGTTGTCCGGACCGGCATCAAGCCTCGGACCCAAGGCACTCACCACCTTGTCCAGGCTGTTGCGGCAAATTTCCGGCGATTGAGGGTTCCACGGCGGACAGTTTCCAATTCCAAGGATATGGTTTCGCAGTCCAATATCCTCTTGGGCACTTGCTCCAGGAACCAGAGCAAATGCTGCGACGACGCCTGCGATCAAGTAGGCGCCAGCCTTTTTGCAGCACGGCCTGTCAGACCATGCAGATTTCCTGTCGGCGCCGCCCGTCATTGTTTCTCCCGAGACCCCGTATTGTCGGATACTGCCTGTTGTAATGCCACCCGGTGAAGACAGTGCAAAATCAAACCTCGAATTCAATAGAACTCCGTTGCAGTCCGTTAATCAACTTTCTTTTCAATCAAAGATGTTCCGTGAAACCAAATCTGTTCAGTATCACTTGGTATGTTCGGGTGATCTGACAGACTGCAGAATTCCTTCAGACGAAATTTGTTCAACCTTGCAATTGCTTGAGCTTTTCTATGATGTGTATCGTGTCGTCTGTCAGGGTTCCCGTATCGGCGTTGCCGACATGAGTAACCATCTGGATCAGGTCCGGAATCGTGTCGCGCCCGCCAAGATGAACTGTTCTCTTGATCAGGCGGCGGATCATGTCGTCGGGATTGCTGCTTTGATTGGCAAGCCACCTTGAGAAAAGGTAAAGGTCGTCGGCTTCCGCAGCAGACATCTCAAACACGGTTTGCAGTTGCTCCAGAATGGCGTCTTGCTCCGCCCGTGAGATGCCGCCGTCCGTCTCGGCTGTCAAAACCAGCAATGTAGCAGCCGTCACACGTGGATCATCGACACCTTCGGTCGGATGCTGATTGGCACGGGTTCGAAAGCCGAAGCGGCGTGCCGCAGATTTGACGTCCTGGGCCGCTTCCAGAACAACCCGTGTGCTGTCGGCAGCCTGGCGGGCCCGGTAAATCCAGAACGCAGCGCCTGCGAGGGCGGCAAGAATTGCGAGCAGAATATGCAAACGGAATCTCCTTCAATTTCCGCTCGCATCCTTAGCGCAATTACCGCCAGCGTGTCTTGACAAAAATTACAAGGCCTCTTCGCGTTCGCGGCTCTTCGCCGTAACAAGCCGGCTGACAACATTTTCGATGATCATGTGTCCTGCATCCTGATCCAGTGACATGATGGACTCCGGATGGAACTGGACAGCGGCAATGGCCTCTTTCTCGTGTTCTATTGCCATGACAACACCATCCTCGGTCTCAGCTGTTACGCGAATGTCGCCGGGTAGCGTCGCGCGCCTTGCAAACAACGAATGATAGCGGCCAACGATCACTGGCGCGTTGAGGCCGTCAAAGAGCAGGGAATTCCCCGAGATGCTGATCGGTGACGGTTTGCCGTGCATTGGAATATCCAGCTGGCCGAGTTCCGCACCGAAATACTCCGAAAGCGCCTGCAATCCGAGGCAGACGCCGAAGATCGGCAACGCGCGGGCGCGGGCTCGCCCGATTGTCGCTGCGCAGTCGAAGTCCTTCGGGTTGCCGGGTCCTGGTGACAGAACAACCAGGTCCGGATTGACGTCGTGAAAGACATGGTCGGCAACCGGCGTTCTGTAGGTAACGACGTCGGCGCCCGTTTGCCGGAAATAATTCGCAAGTGTGTGCACGAAACTGTCTTCGTGATCCACGAGCAGGATCTTCAAGCCCTCACCAGGCTTGTGGGTTTCCGTCGTTTCGGCGGAACGGGTCGCCAGGCCAGCTTCGCGAACCGCCGCTCGCATGGCTTCCGCCTTGAGTTCGGTTTCCGCTTCTTCGTCTTCCGGAACACTGTCGTAAAGCAGTGTTGCGCCTGCCCGGATCTGCGCCAGTCCGTCCTTGATGCGGACGGTCCGGAGTGTCAGGCCCGTGTTCATGTCGCCATTGAAGAGAACGGCACCGATGGCCCCGCCGTACCAGGCACGCGGTGACTTTTCGTGATCCTCGATGAACTGCATCGCCCACCGTTTCGGCGCCCCTGTCACCGTGACCGCCCAGGTATGGGAGAGGAAGGCGTCCAGCGCATCCATGTCCTCGCGAAGAGTACCTTCGATATGATCCACCGTGTGGATCAACCGGGAATACATCTCAATCTGCCGCCGACCGATCACCTTGACCGAGCCAGGGACACAAACCCGGCTCTTGTCGTTTCGGTCGACATCGGAACACATGGTCAGCTCCGCCTCGTCCTTTGCCGAATTCAACAGCTTGCGGATCTGCGCCTCGTCCTCGATCGCATTCTTGCCGCGCCGGATCGTGCCGGAGATCGGGCAGGTCTCCACGCGGCGGCCACCTGTGACACGCACATACATTTCCGGCGAAGCCCCGACGAGGTACTCGTTGTTGCCGAGGTTGAAAAAGAACGAGTAGGGGGAAGGGTTGATCTGGGCAAGGCGCCTGGAAACAGCCGAGGGCGGGTTGGCACAGGGCTCATAGAATGTTTGCCCTGGAACGGTCTCGAACAGATCGCCCCGCCGGAAATAATCCTTCGCCTTTTCGACCAGTTCGGCATATTCGCCCGGTTCATGATCTCCCCGGCCAGGGTCTTTGTTAGCCGGTGCGTAGGAACTTTGTTCGCCCGTTCGTTCGAGGTCCTTCGTGGTCTTGCCGTTCACCACAAAATCGTATTCCAGCACATAGGCCCGTTTTCCGTGGTGATCGACAATCAGGATTTCGTCCGGGAGAAACAGAACGACATCACGCTGATTGTGAGGTCTTTCCAGCTTCTGGTCGATCGGTTCGAACTGGAAGGCCACATCATAGCCGAAGGCTCCGTAGAGGCCGAGTTGGTCATCGCCGCAGGCAAAAAGGTCCTTCAGCGCCCGAACGATTGAAAATGTCGACGGCTGACGGGAGCGTTCCTCTTCATTGAAGAGGCGGTCCGGTTTCTTGACCGTAAGTTCAATCCTGTCATGGCCGGCATCAAAGGTTTCAACGACATCGTGTGTTCGCAAGGCCTCGGCGATTGCGGGTATGAGTACCTTGCCCCGGTCGTTCAAGGCACGTATCTCGACCTTTCGGTCGGCAGCCTCCAGAACAAGAGGGGGATTGACCAGCGCCATGTCCCAGCGGGTGTAGCGGCCGGGGTACTCGTAGGACGAAGAAAGAACCGCGCCCAGTTCGCCGTCGAGCCGGTCGATCCAATCGGACGTTCCGGTTTCGTAGTCGGAGGGGCGTGAGGTCCGAAGGATCGTAATCCCGCTTTCGGTTTCATAGGTCTGATCTGCCAGTACCGGCATGGTCTTTCCGTTCCCGTTTCTGGTGGCCGTTTGCGACGTTGGCGGCCTCTTAATGCACCAAGGCCGCCAGCGGTATCCCGCGGCGGCCTTTGGTGAATTGCTTGATCCTTTCAGAGCATGACTGTTCGCTGGCCGCCTATATCGCGCCGCGCCACCACCATACTGCTTTCTGGGTCATCTTCATGAAACGACGCATAGCTGAAGCGCGATGGGAAGGCAATGGTCTATTGTCAGTGGAGGAAAAAACAGTCGTTTTTGATCAATTTGCGGCCTTGGTCCACGCGTTATTTTCGCGAACTCTTGACCCGGGAACAAAGATGCTGTCTTGCAGTGCCTCGGCAGACATAAACGCCATGGGGAACCGGCGAGAAAACGTCGCGTTGGTCGGACGGCATTGAGGGGCACATGGAACACTACGATCTTATCGTGATCGGCAGCGGGCCGGCGGGCCGTCGGGCGGCGATCCAGGCAGCGAAATTCGGGCGTGACGTTCTGGTGGTGGAACGGGGCCGCAGGGTAGGCGGTGTCTCGGTTCACACCGGAACAATCCCCTCAAAAACACTGCGAGAGACAGTTCTGAACCTGACGGGATGGCGCGAGCGCGGATTTTACGGAAGCTCCTATCGTGTCAAGCAGGACCTGACCGCCGCCGATCTCAGGGCACGGCTCCACATCACGCTCAACCACGAAGTGGATGTTCTTGAACATCAGTTTTCCCGCAACAAGGTCCACACTGTCCGGGGTGAAGCACGCTTTGTCGACAGCCATATGATCGAGGTGGAAGGCGATGCCGGAGAGATCCTGAAATACAGCGCGGACAAATTTGTCATCGCCGTCGGGACCAATCCCTTTCGTCCCGGCTATGTTCCCTTCGACGGCAAATTCGTGCTCGACAGCGATGAGATTCTCGATCTGGGCGAGATCCCACGCTCGATCGCCGTTATCGGGGCAGGGGTTATCGGCGTGGAATATGCCTCGATCTTCTCCGCTCTCGACGTTCACGTGACACTCATCGAACCCCGGGAAACGATGCTGGATTTTCTGGACAAGGAACTTGTCGCCGATTTCAACCATCAATTGCGGGACCGCGGAATCGCCATGCGCTTCGGAGCCAAGGTTGAAGCAATTGAAAAGCATGGTCCTGCGGATTGCGAGATCAAGCTGGAGGGGGGGCGGAGCGTTCGCTCCAACGTCATCCTTTTTGCCGCCGGCCGCATGGGCGCGACACCTTCGCTCAATCTGGACAGTTGCGGGTTGTCGGTTGACCACCGTGGCCGCCTGAAGGTCGATCCCGAAACGTTTCAGACTGAAGTTTCCCATATCTTTGCCGCCGGCGACGTAATCGGCTTTCCGAGTCTCGCCTCGACGTCGATGGAGCAGGGGCGTATCGCGTCGTGCCACGCTCTGGGCGAAGCAGCACACGATCCACCCGAGTACTTTCCATACGGAATTTACGCGGTTCCGGAAATCTCGACTGTCGGCATGACGGAAGAGGAAATCAAGGAACGCGGAATTCCATATGAGTGCGGTGTTGCAAGGTTTCGCGAAACGTCACGCGGACATATCATGGGCCTCGATACGGGCATGCTCAAGATGATCTTTTCGCTTAAGACCAGGCGGCTGCTTGGTTGCCATATTGTCGGGGAAGGGGCGACCGAACTGGTTCATATCGGTCAGGCAGTCTTGAACCTGCGCGGCACGTTGGAATATTTTGTCGAAAACACTTTCAACTATCCGACACTCGCCGAAGCCTACAAGATTGCCGCGCTGGATGCGTGGAACCGGATGCCGCCTTTGGAAGATTAGATTTCCGGCAAATTGCTGAAAGTGTTTCCTCTTTTGACAACATAGTTCTGGGACAACTTAGCAGATACGCTTGGCCGCGACCTGTACCTGAGTCGAATTGATGCGAAGGGCTGCCATGGGCCGGACACTGCTTTTGAAGAACGCCGACATCCTTGTCACGATGGATGACGAGCGCCGTGAAATCGAAAATGGCGGGCTCTTTGCCGAAGACGGAATGCTCACACGGGTCGGGCCCGCGGAGGAGCTGCCGAAGACCGCCGACGAAGTGATCGACGCGACCGGCCAGATCGTTCTGCCGGGTTTCGTCAACACTCACCATCACCTCAACCAGACGCTCACGCGCAATCTTCCCGCAGCGCAAAACAATAACCTCTTTCCCTGGCTTCAGGCCCATTACCGGATCTGGGCGAAGACCCACCCGGAAGCGTCCCGAAACAGCGCCCTCGTCGGTCTTGCAGAACTTGTGCTGTCGGGCTGTACCACTGTTTTCGACCATTCCTATCTCTTTCAGAGTGGCAACAAGGTGGACTATCAGATCGAAGCGGCCCGGGATCTCGGTGTCCGTTTCCATGCAAGCCGTGGCTCGATGTCGCTGGGCGAGAGCAAGGGCGGATTGCCGCCGGACGACTGTGTTGAGGAAGAAGATGACATACTGAGGGACAGCATCCGGGTGATAGACCGCTATCATGATGCGTCCCCGGGATCGATGACCCGGATTGTGGTTGCTCCGTGTTCGCCGTTTTCGGTGTCCGAAGACCTTTTGAGGGAAAGTGCACGCCTGGCGCGCGACAAGGGCGTCATGCTGCACACGCATCTGTGCGAGACGCTGGATGAGGAACGCTACACCCTTGAGCGTTTCGGCAAACGTCCCGTGGAGTGGATGGAAGGTCTTGACTGGACCGGCCCCGATGTCTGGTTCGCCCATGCAATCCATGTCGACGACGAGGAAATTCGCCTGTTCGCGGGCACCGGTTGCGGCGCAGCACATTGCCCATGTTCCAACATGCGGCTTGCCTCGGGTATTGCGCCGGTCAAGAAGTATATGGCGGCGGGTGTGAAGGTGGGGCTGGGTGTTGACGGCTCTGCCAGCAATGACGGGTCCAATATGCTTGGAGAAGTGCGACAGGCCATGCTGCTCGCCAGGCTGCAGCTGGGACTGATGCCGCCCGAAGGCCCCCGGAAGCATGCACTGCTGCCGCCATCACATCCGTTGCGCGCTGGTGAATGGATGACCGCGCGGGAAGCTCTGGAACTTGCCACGCGCGGCGGCGCAGCGGTGTTGGGACGGACAGACATAGGGTCTTTGGAAACAGGCAAGTGCGCAGATTTCTTCACCCTGAATCTTAACACGCTTCAATTTGCAGGCGGACTGCATGATCCCGTCGCTGCGGTCGTCTTTTGTTGCCCGCAAGGGGCTTCAACAACCGTCGTCAACGGCAAGGTCGTGGTCGATGACGGTCAGATCGTCACAATGGATATGGGCAAGGTTATCGCCGATCATAACCGGATGAGCCTCGAACTTGCAGCGGGTCACTAACCGGACAGCTTTTTTACCGTAGCGTGGTCTCGGTTCGATCAATTGCAGTTTGGTCGATTTTGATCAGCAGAGCCAGCAATTTTCCGGCAAGACAGCAGCCGTGACGGCTTGGCCGTCTCCGATCCAGCTCATGATGCCACTTTCGACATTGACGACATTTGTAAAGCCGGCCTGCTCCGACAGGTACTGGGACAAGACCTTGCTGCGGGCTCCTGTCCGGCAGATGAGCACAACCTCATCCTCGGGACCGGCGACAAGCTTCTGGAGCGAAGCGCCGAAATCCGGGTTAACATTGCCGTTTTCATCGAAAAAGGTCACGAGATGGCTACCGGCAACAACCCCGGTCTGTTTCCACTCGTCAGGCCTCCGGATATCGATCACGGTCGCGCCGGACGCAAGTTTTTCCTTCAGTTCGTTATTGCCGATATCGGAAAATTTCTTGCCTTTGACGTCCAGAAGCTCGATTTCGAACTTGAGCGTCGCATCGGGTGGAATGACGCCGCCGGCGCCGCGGGAGCCGTAGGCCATGTCAGGTGGAATGATCAGCTCACGCTTGCCGCCGACCTGCATACCTTCAACGCCTTTTTCCCATCCGGGAATGACACGGCGTTCACCAAGCGTGAAGGAGAAGGGTTGTCCTCGGTCCACACTGGAATCGAACTTGGTCCCGTCCATCAGCCAGCCGGTGTAGTGAACGACGACGGTTTCGCCAACATTGGCTTCCTCGCCACTGCCTTTTTCGATATCCCGTATCTGCAGTTCGCTTTGCGCTGCCGCGGGAAAGATCATGAATGCAGATATCAGAAGAGTGGACAGCCACTTAATCATCACGCTTGTTCCATAAATTGCCGGAAAGATGTTCGAAGACAGTCGGCGATCACTCGCCGGATTGCAAGTCACGCAACTTGAACGGGACATCAATTGAAAAGGAACTAATCGATGATGTGGCGCTTTGGCACAATCCTTGTCGCGGTCTTTGCTGTCCATGTGACGGCTGCGGCACATGACACCCATGTTTCGGCTGCTGAGCTTGAATTGTCCTTGCCGATCGATTGCGGCTTCGGGCAGGACTGTTTTATCCAGAACTACGTCGATATTGATCCGGGACCGGACGTTCAGACCGCCATGTGCGCGCAGGCAGGCTATGACGGTCACAAGGGAACGGATTTCCGGGTATTGAACACCAACCAGAATGCCAGCGTCATCGCCTCCGCGCCCGGCGTCGTAAAGGGTGTTCGAAACGACATGCCGGACAGGCTCGTTCAATCAGCAGAAGATCGAAAGCGGATCGAGGGCAAGGAGTGCGGCAACGGAGTGGTGATTTCCCACGGGAACGGCTGGGAGACCCAGTATTGCCACATGCGGCAAGGTTCCGTGATCGTTTCAAGCGGAGATCGTGTCGAGCGCGGCGATGTCCTCGGCGAGGTCGGTTTTTCCGGTTTCGCCGCCTTTCCGCATGTGCATCTTTCCTTTGAGGAAGAACGGCCAGGTTGTCGACCCGTTCCTTGGGCATCCGGAGGCCGCAGAGGATCGTCTTGCGCAGTGTGCGTCCGTTGCAGAGGCAAAAGCGGCTTACGACGGTTCGCTCTGGCAGGGTGACCTCGTTGCATTGTTGAAGGATGCCGACGGCGAGATCATTCAGACCGGGTTTGCGGACAGTGCGGTCAAGTCGATTGATCTGGAAACGGGGGCAGAAACCGAGCCCGGGGGACGGTCACCTGTTTTTGTCTTTTTCGCGCGACTGATAAACCTGAAGAAGGGTGACCGGGTTGCGCTTCGTCTCGTCGGCCCCGAAGGCGTCATGGCGGAATCGGAAGGCGAACCGCTCGAGCGGCAAAAGGCACAATGGGTTGCCTTTGCCGGCCGCAAGCTGAGGGGAGAGGCCTGGCCTGCCGGCGAATATGTCGGCACGGCCATGCTGATCAGAAACGAGCAGATCTTCCGGCAGGAAACGACCTTGTTCTCGCTGAGAACTCCGTAAACAGTTCACGCGCGGCGATGGCCTTGCCTGAACTTGTTGGGTTGGCGGAATTCAGGCGCGCGTCTCCAGGTGCCTGTCGACCAAAGTCTGGACCATGGGCGCGAAATGCCAGAAGTCAGGAGTTTCCATATCTGCCTGTTTGCCGGCTTCGTCGAGATATCGAACCTGAATGATCTTCTTCAGGTTCGGGTTCTTTTCGAAATCCGCAACTTCATCGGGACTCATCGGACCGCCCTGGAGATTGAGCGAATGGATAGACGCCTCAGAGAGGCGTTTGAAATAGTCCGGTTTCGTCGCGCACAGATAGCGCTTTGCAGCAACATGATGACGGACGCAATCGACGATCACCGACGGAAAGTATGAGCTGAGAACCTGTGCACCCGCTTCCTCGTGAAAACGGTCCTCGGTGTCTTCCATAGAAAAGGTTCCGAACTCCGAAGTGAAGTGTCCGATGTCGTGAAGCAGGGCCCCGACGATGATCTCCTCGTCAAGGCCGTTCCGTTCCGCGATCGTGGCGCCCTGGAGCATGTGCTCAGCCATGGTGACCGGCTCGCCGAGATATTCCTCGTCTCCGCAGCGCTCAAAGATGTCACCTATGAACGCGACGATGTTGTCGCGATTGAGCGTTGAAAAATCCGGCTTGCTCATTCAGCTGCCTCCTGGACAGAAGACTGGAGGGACGCAAGCGTCGAAAGCAGACCATCCTTGTCGGCGTAACACCCCTGTAGCCAACGCGTACCGGCTCCCGAATAGGCTTTGCGGGCATGTAGTACCCGTGTGTTGTCGACGATGAAGCATTCGCCGGGCTCGAGACGGAAAGTCACTTCCATTGCCGTATCGTCAATGATTTCGCCGAGCCTGCGGTAGGCTTCGTAATAAAGGGCCATATCTTCGAAAGGCACGTCGGTTATTGCAGCTGCAGACCTGTTGTTGAAGCGAACCGCTATGAGTTCGCCATCGGGCGCAAGCTCTATCATCGGTCGGCGGGACGTCAAGGCAACGCCCTTTTCGCCAGCATATTCAAATTTCGCGCAGTATCGGCTCAGAACATCGAACCACGCGGAATTTTCGTTCTTCAGGCGCATTGCCGCCTTAAATCCGTCGACCACCATGTTTTCGCCGCCGGCAGCTGAACTTTCCAGGCAGTAAAGAACCTGAATTGTCGGCACGGGATCGCGGTAGGGATTGTCGGTATGTGCCTGAAGCCCCAGACCTGTGAAGGCCAGATTGGTTGGATTGACTTCGGTCCGGACTTCAAAGTGCCTTCCGTAGTTTGTTTCCCTGACAAAACCGAACAGTTGGACGACTTTCATCAGCGCCTGGTCTTCTACCGGTCCACCGCTGAGTTTTCCGAAACCGTACCTGGCAACGCTTTTCAGCCACGCCTGCTTTGCCGATGGATCCGAGGCTACGTTATTGAAATCGGCAGAAGGAACTTTTTCATTGAACATCGCGTCCCAGGTCTCGATGCTATCGGCGAGCCAGCCTTTTTCAGAGACTCGCGGCCGGTCGTAAGCGTTCGCAATCAGCCAGTCGATTGAGTAATCGACGTCCTTGTTTTCAGGTGAAAATGTAATCTTGAGCGTTGTGCCTTCGACTGCAGCCGTGGAAATCTGGACCTTGGGATCGATATCCCGCAACGCAATCAGCCTTTGACCATTCGATGGGGATCTTGTCTCCGTGTCCCAGGCATTGTCACGCAGCCAGACCGCGTGGAAGCGAAACTGTTCCCGGTTGTGGTCGAGAACAAGAATATTACCCGACTCATTGATTGCCACCTGTGTCATCCGCCAAAGCCTCTCCTGTCTGGACAATGACAAGATCGTGCTGTTTTACTATAAAATCAAATTAGGAATTAAGAGACTTAGGGTTCGTTTTTCTAATGGATAAGTCCAGATTTGAGAACCTGCCGCTGGAGTGGGTGAGGGCGTTCGAGGTCGCGGCGCGTACTGGAAGTTTTACAGCCGCTGCGCAGGAAACCGGGTTGACTCAATCAGCGATCAGTCAGCGGATCGGCAAGCTCGAAAAGCGCCTGGAAACACAGTTGTTTTTGCGCCAACCGCGCAGTATTTCCCTGACGGTCGAGGGCGAGACCTGGGTTCCACACGTCCGTTCTGCCTTGGAAAGCCTGCGGGAAAGTTCCGAAGGAATATTTGGAATATCACGCAATCGGGTGACGATCTCGGCAAGTGCATCGATCATTGAACTTTGGCTCATGCCTCGATTGTCCAGACTGTCATCTGAAATAGATGCGCAGATTTCCTTCAAGACACTTGTTCTTTCCACCGAAGTTCAGCAAGAACCCGGTGTCATTCAGATAAGATACGGGTCGGGAGATTGGCCTTACACGTATAAACTGCCACTCTACAGTGAAGTCATCGCACCCGTCGCCTCGCCGAAGCTTTTGGGAGGTTCCGCGGATTGGACGGGTCTGCCCCGGATAGCGGTCGTTGGACCTCGACCGGGCTGGAACGATTGGTCAGCCAGGTTCGGAACGCCGTCGACGCCGCTTGCCGATCTTCGCTTCGACACCTTTTTCGCAGCTCTATCTGCGGCAAGACAGGGTTTTGGGGTCACGCTTGCCTCTCTGCCACTTTGTCAGGAAGACTTGAAGACCGGACGCTTGCAACGCGTTTCATCTGAAAATCTGCCCCATCACCAGACATACTGGTTGCTGGCGTCCAAGGAAGCAGTTTCAAGGAAACAATGGAACCTGCTGGAAAAGGGATTGAAGGCAATCGGCGACTGAAAGATCAGTGACAACGCCGCTCGTTTGTTGTGCGCCTATTTCCCCGCAATGGGATCGTTTGCGGTTCGGATGAGTTTCTCAAGAAGTGCAGAGAGCTGGTCTTGTTCGTTCGCCGTCAGACCTTCGACTGCACGGGCCTGCATGTCGACATACTGTGGGATCATGCGTTTGACCAGTTGCAGGCCTTTGTCGTTGACACACACGGTAAGGGCACGACGGTCGTCGGGATGCGGGCAACGTTCAACCAGACCGGCTTTTTCCAGCTTGTCCACACGCGCAGTCATGCCGCCTGAACTCATCATCGTTGAGCGATAAAGCTCGGTCGGTGTCAGTTTGTAGGGAGGACCGGATCTGACCAATGTCGCCAGAACGTCGAATTCTCCCAGTTTCAGACCGATTTCCGCGTAGGCGGGGACCAGGTAATCGCGATTCATCAACTGCGCCGCTTCGTTCAGGCGCCCGAGCAACACCATCGGCAGCAGTTGTTCGGCGACTTCCGGCACTTCCTTCTGCCATTGCCGCCGCGCGCGTTCGGCCCGGTCGGTCATTAGGTCAGCTGGGTCGCCGAAAAGGTGTTTCGATGGTTTTGACCGTGTGTCGGAAGGTTTGTTCATAGCGTCGTCCCGGGAACGTAATGCTCTGCGTTTCTGCCAATATCAGAGGAATGAAATCCATCGACGGACAGTTCGGCGTCTCCAATGGTTTGGTGAACCGACCTTTCCCTGTTCGATACCTGCTGTCAATATGCATCAAGAATCTTGATATAAAGTATCTTGAAATAAAGATAAAAAGTGATACCTATACCTCCAGGCGAAAACCCGCTGTTGCCAAACAGATCAAAAGGACGATCAAATGTCAGCCATGGCCAGACAGGATACGCAGTCGAGTTCCGGAGGTATCGAACAGGGGTACAAGTCTTCGGCAGGGGGAAGAAGCCCACTGGACAGGCCGCTTGTGCTTATGCTGATTGTCGGCTCGTTTCTGGGAGTTTCAACGGTATTTGCCAAGGCGGCTCCCGAAATCGGTTGGCATCCCATCGCGCTGTTGCAGTGGTCGATCCTCGGCGGAGCTATCGGGCTTTTTGCCGCCACAAGACTGGCCACTTTGAAAAACGGCAGCGCAAGGATCGCAAAGGAAGAGGGGCACCAACGACGGTTGTTGGTCTACATCCTGACCACGGGCCTTTTGTTCATCTTGCCGAACATGATCGCCGTGGCGGCCGCACCCAGGGTGGGAGCCGGGTTCGTGGCACTCTGTTTTGCGTTTCCCTTGGTGCTGACCTACGCCTTTGCGGTTGTCCTGCGTCTTCAGCGCTTCCAGTGGATCATGGGAGCCGGTGTGTTTTTCGGTGTCGCGGGCGGAATATTGCTGGCGATTTCAGGGTCGGAATTGTCCGCAGAAGCCTCTTTCTGGTCGATGCTGGCGCTTGCTATTCCCTTCTTTCTGGCAGCAGGAAACATATACCGGACACTGAAATGGCCAAAGGGAGCAAAACCGGTAGATCTGGCACTCGGAATGATGGTTGTGGGTTTTCTCGTCCTGTCGGCCTTCACCGCAACGTGGGGAATTCCCGTCGCTCCCGTTGCCTGGACGCACGAAGCGACAGGATTGCTCGCAGCGCAGACAGTCATCTTCGGACTTCAATACGGTCTTTATTTTCGGCTTCAGCAAACCGCAGGTCCGGTCTATCTCAGTCAGATAGGGTCCGTCGCAGCAGTTGTGGGCCTCGGTCTCGGGTATCTGGTGTTCAACGAAGTGCCGAATGCCGCGAAACTGGCTGCTGTGGCAGCTGTAGGCGTTGGCATTATTCTGGTCACCCTTGGGCAGCGCCGGCTTTGGCGGTCCACCGACTAGCTGTTCAGTTCCAGAGCCAGGCGGCGCCTCGTACACCTGAACTGTCGCCGTGGACGGCTTTGCGGATTGGTGTGTCGAACGTATCGGAAAAAATGTAAGGCACCATGGCGGGCGGCAGATCTTCATAGAGCTCATCGATGTTCGACATGCCACCGCCCAGAACGAAAACATCCGGATCAAGCAGATTGGCGGACATTGCCAGTGACCGGGCGAGGCGGCTGACATAGGCCTCATAGACATGTGTTGCCACGGCGTCATTGGAACGTTTGAGCGCCATGATCTCGTACCCCTTGAGCAAGGTTCCGGTTTTTTCCTTGTAGTGGAGCTGAAATCCGGTACCTGAACACCAGCGGTCAATAACGCCCCGGTGCCCGATCCAACTGTCCGGCCCCGGAAACTCGTCTTCCTTGAGCCAGGGAACGGTAATCGCACCCCATTCGCCGCCGATGCCATTTGCACCCTGATGCGCTCTGGCATCGATCGCAATCCCTGAACCGCAGCCGGTCCCGATGATAACGGCATGAACGATATGCGCACCTGCGCCGGCACCATCAGTCGCCTCGGAGACGGCAAGGCAGTTGGCATCGTTCTGGATACGCACAGGTCTGCCGATGACGTACTCAAGATCCTTGTCGAGTGGCTTGCCGTTCATCCAGGTGGAATTCGCATTCTTGACGAGGCCCGACTTTGGCGACAGTGATCCCGGGATGCCGAGACCGAGCGTTCCCGATTGGCTGGTAGCCGTCTCTGCCTCGTTTACCAGATGTTTTACCGCTTCCAGGCATCCTTGGTAGTCGTCCCTGGGAGTATCGACTCTCTGTCGGAAGAGTTCACTGCCCTCGTTGGACAGCGCAATGATCTCGATTTTTGTTCCACCCCAGTCAATTCCAAGCCGCATGTCGTTCCACCCGTGTCAGCAAGACAAATACAGGTTTTGCCCTTGCTCGATTTGTCTTCTTGATTGCCGTCGCATTTCAGTTCTGTCCGGTCGGCAGCCGTCTCAAATTCGTTGAGGATGGCGATCTGGCCCGGGACAGAACCGACAAGGTCGATCGGTCAGTTCTCTCGCATTGCTCGCCGTCGTGCAGCCATGCATTGGTTCTTTGCACCACGCAAAGAAGAGTGCGCATAACGCTTCAGTGCGGAACCGGTCGCAAAAGATAGCGCGCTTACCGATCCGAAGACTTCGTTTTCGTGTTCCCGAGTGACACATGAAGCGGAATGTTTGCACTGCATGAGGCTCTCGCGGTCAACAAGACAAAATACGCGCGAAGCGCTCTTGGATCGGGCACCTTATTGGCAGAGAACCGGTTGCGATTGCAAGTAGCTGACCTACAAAACCAACCGAAACCGGGCTATGAGTTATAGGCCGCCTGTTGCAGAGGCGAAACTGAAAAATGCAGAGCCGGAAGTGACCGGCTCTGCATGCTGTCAGAAGGCAGGGTATTGCGGTATGCGGGCCTTTACGGCCCTGGACGGTCAGGAAGCGGGATAAACTCCTCTGCATCTCCCGGAACGGTGTCAAACCGCCCCAGTTTCCAGTCTTCCTTGGCTTGCTCGATACGTTCCTTTGATGACGAGACGAAATTCCACCAGATGTATCGGTTTCCATCCATCGGTTCACCTCCGAGCACGACGAAGCGGGCTGGAGCAGACGTCGTGTTCTCGATCACCAGATGGTCTCCAGGTTTGAATACCAACAGCTGCGCGGGGTCAAAGGACTGCCGGGCAATGGTGATCTGTCCCGATATCGTGTAAAGGCCGCGCTCTTCCCATCCCGCATCCAGAGGAACCTTTGCACCGGGTTCGAGCGAAATATCAGCATAAAACATGTCTGATGCGGTCCGCACCGGCGCCTCATGGCCATAGAGGTTGCCGGCAATCAGTTTCACCGAGGCCCCGTTATCTGCAAATTCAGGCTGCTCCTCTGTTCCATGGTGCTGGAATGAGGGGGCTCCTTCCTCCAGCTGCTTTGGCAGTGCCACCCAGCTTTGCAGGCCGAACAGCGGGCGTTTTTCCTGCAGACGTTCCGGGCGCTCGCGCTCGGAATGGACAATGCCCTTGCCGGCACTCATCCAGTTCAGCGCGCCCGGAGCGATTGCGATCTCGGTGCCGAGGCTGTCGCGATGGTACATTTCGCCTTCAAAGAGATAAGTGACCGTGGCAAGGCCGATATGCGGGTGAGGGCGCACGTCGATACCACCGCCCACCAACAGTTCAGCCGGACCCATCTGATCAAAGAAGATGAATGGGCCAACCATGCGCCGTCTTGCCGAGGGCAAGGCCCGTCGAACCGAAAAGCCACCAAGGTCAGAGGTTCGCGGGACGATAATCGTGTCGATAGGGTCGCAGCTTGTTGCAACACCGGGAATTGGATCGGGACTGTTCAACCAGCTCATCGGCTTCTCCTTGCCAATCAATGCACGTCTGAGGTCTAAATTGGGTCTGCGTGGTGAATGTGTCCACTGAACAGTGCGTTTCCATCTTTTCAGACAATCGGAAGAGTGTATAACGTCGGCCCGCAATTTCCTTATCAAGGTGCTTCCATGAAACGGGTGATGATCGTCGGTGGCCCGGGATCGGGCAAGAGCATGCTCGCGCGGCTTCTCGGCAAGCAGTCAGGCCTGCCCGTCTACCACATGGACAAGATCCACTATCGTGCGGGCTGGCTGGAGCGCACTCGGGAAGAAAAAGATCTTCTGACCCGCGAAGTGCACATGAAGGATTCCTGGATATTTGAAGGCGGCCATTCCAATACATATGATGAGCGCGTCTCCAGGGCCGACACGTTTGTCTGGCTTGATATTCCCGTTGCCCTGAGGATATTCCGAGTGCTGAAACGATCGCTGCGGTATTACGGGCAATCGCGCCCCGATCTGGCCGAAGGATGTCCGGAACGTTTCAATTTGCAAACAATCGAGTTCTTGCACTTCATCTGGCGTACACGGCGCAGCGCGCGCGCCAGATTGATGAAGATCTATGAGAACCCTCCGCAACATCTCCGGGTTGTTCGCATTCGAACAAAGTCGGACTTCGCTGCCTTTTTGCAAGCTCCAACTGGCCAGACCTGCTAATGGAAACACGGATTTCAAGCATCGTCAGAAAGAGTGTGATGGATCTCGACCCGTTCTATCCGATCGTTGACAGTTCAAACTGGATTGGCCGACTTGTCCCGCTTGGCATCAAACTCGTCCAGTTGCGCATCAAGGATGCGTCGGAAGAAACACTACGGATGGAGATTGCGACGTCTCAGGCAACTTGCCGGAAGTATGGTTGTCAGCTCATCATCAACGATCACTGGCGCATTGCGGTCGATCTGGGCTGCGACTATGTTCACTTCGGGCAGGAAGATCTCGCAGATGCAGACCTGGATTCCATCCGGCGCGCTGGGCTGAGACTGGGTGTCTCGACCCATGACGGGGCGGAACTCGATGCCGCGCTTTCTGTCCAACCCGACTATGTGGCGCTGGGCCCGGTGTTTCCCACAAGTTCCAAGGCGCTTAGCTGGAAACCTCAGGGGATCGAAAAAATCGAAGGCTGGAAACGGAAGATCGGTGACTTGCCGCTGGTCGCGATCGGCGGCATCAGGCTTGAGCGCAGCAGGGACGTTCTGCAAGCCGGTGCAAACAGCGTCGCGATCATCAGCGATGTGACGAAAAATTCCACACCGGAGCAACGCACACTGGACTGGATCGCACAAACGCAGGATTGGCGTTAACGGCAACCCTTGCGTTCGCAACGCAACTGATGCAGCTCTGACCTGGTTCAAGTCACATCAGATAGTCATCTGTATCAATGGCATGCGCCGTGGGAACACCGTCATGAGCATCGCCGTCGGTGGAAAAGGATTTTACGAATACATGTTTCCCGACTTAAGCCAGGGTCGAAGGGCAAGTTCGTCTGGTTCGGTCTGGAGATTATCAATAGCATCCAGTTCGATTTGGAAAAATAAATATTGAATTGATTAATTTTTTTGTCGTCTGAAGAAAAGATAATAAGTATGGTTGCCTCCTCAAAAGCAATTAGAAATGTAAAATTCTGTGAGTATACGGAAAAATTACTTCTTGTTATTTCAATACATGGTTTTTTGCAACTTGATTGCGACTGTTCTCACATTGAGGCGTGCACGTTCGTGCGAGATCAATAAAACTTGCACCAGAACACATGGATGAAGAATTCATTTGCTAGAAAATAATTTTGTCGCGCGCGACTTGATCGCGAAGAAATTCCTGAACGGCAGCGACATGACGCAGCGGTCGTGAACTCTCGTGGGTCACCATCCAGTATGCCCGGCGCAGTTTCATTTCCGGCAATACGGCGATGAGTGCCTTGTCTTCGCGCGCGATAAAGTCGTGCAGTATGCCGATTCCCGCACCACCGCGAACGGCTTCTGTCTGGCCGAGGGCTGAGGCGATTTCAAAGCGGGCGGTCCAATCTTTGGAAAATTCTGTTCCATAGTTCAGTTGAGGGGAATAAAGCAGGTCTTCAACGTAGCCGATTAGATCGTGTGCGCTTAGATCGGAGGGGGAGGCGGGAATTCCCTTTATTTCCAGGTAGGTTCTGGACGCATAAAGGCCGAGGGCATAGTCAACCAGCTTGCCGGCGACCAGCCTTCCGGTTTCCGGCCGGTCAATCGTCACCGCGATATCGGCTTCCCGCCGCGACAACGAAAAGGAACGTGCGATGGGAACCAGTTGCACCGTCAAGCCAGGATGTCTCTCCGTTAGCTTGCCAAGGCGCGGGGCAAGGTAAGCCACCCCAAACCCGTCAGGGGCACCTATTCGGACCGTTCCCGTAATTTCCGGCGTGTCGCCGCCGAGGTCCGCTTCCGCGGCAACGGCTTCGGCTTCCATGCGCTCGGCCCGGTCGAAAAAGCGGCTTCCCGCTTCCGTGAGTACACAGCCCGACGTTGATCGGTCGAACAATCGCGCACCGAGGCTTTCTTCCAACGAGGTAAGCCGTCTTGCTACGGTCGCATGGTTGAGGGTGAGGCGTTTTGCTGCCGCCAGGATCTGACCGGTTCTTGCAATGGTCAGAAAAATTCTGATGTCGTCCCAATTCATGAATTTTGTGACCTTGTCTCTGCCCCGGTCTATGCGTTGCTGATTTCGTGGAACTGTCAGAAGCACCGCATCCCGATCGTTTCAGGGATGACATTTCCAGGAGCGTTTGCAAGGTTATGGCAGCTAGATGACATAACTATAAAAAACGCACAACAGATCCGGAAAACTGGATCTTGTATATAACAAAAATAAAAGCGAAAAACATCAGGACAAATTTACCGGGAGATCAGCCGCCGTCTGGCTGCCTCGGGCCAGATGGGAGATATACGATATGCAGAAAATCGGTCACTTTATTGACGGCAAGCACGTGGAAGGTACGTCTGGTCGTTTTGCCGACGTCTATAACCCGGCGGCGGGAGAAATCCAGGCGCAGGTTGCGCTCGCCAGTCAGGCTGAAATGGACGCGGCGATCGCCAATGCCGCGGCGGCACAGCGCGGATGGGCGGCAACCAATCCGCAGCGTCGTGCCCGAGTCATGATGAAATTCGTCGACCTGCTCAACCGCGATATGGACAAGCTCGCGGAGGCTCTGTCCCGTGAACATGGCAAGACGCTTCCGGATGCCAAGGGAGATGTTATCCGTGGTCTGGAAGTCGCCGAATTCTGCATTGGTGCCCCACATCACCTGAAGGGTGAGTTCTCTGAAGGCGCAGGTCCCGGCATCGATATGTACTCCATGCGCCAGCCGCTCGGTGTTGTCGCCGGTATCACGCCGTTCAACTTTCCGGCCATGATACCGATGTGGAAATTCTGTCCGGCTATCGCGTGTGGCAACTCGTTCATTCTCAAGCCTTCCGAGCGCGATCCGTCCGTGCCGATCATGTTGGCGGAACTGATGATCGAAGCAGGGTTGCCGGCGGGTGTCTTGAACGTTGTCAACGGCGACAAGAGCGCGGTTGACGCTATCTGCGACGCCGAGACCATTCAGGCCGTCGGTTTCGTCGGTTCCACACCGATCGCCCAGTACGTCTATTCCCGCTCGACAGCAAACGGCAAGCGGGCACAGTGCTTCGGCGGTGCCAAGAACCACATGATCATCATGCCGGATGCTGATCTGGATCAGGCTGCCGATGCACTGGTCGGTGCTGGCTATGGTGCCGCCGGCGAGCGTTGCATGGCCGTTTCTGTTGCCGTTCCTGTCGGTGAAACGACAGCAAACGCGCTCATTGAAAAGCTGGCGCCGAAGGTTGAAGCCTTGAAAATCGGACCGTATACGGCCGGCAATGACGTTGATTTCGGACCGCTTGTCACAAAGGAAGCACTTGGTCGTGTCAGGGGACTGGTGGACCAGGGTGTCAAGGAAGGCGCAAATCTGGTCGTCGATGGCCGTGATTTCTCCATGCAGGGCTATGAGGACGGTTTCTTCATGGGGGGATGCCTGTTCGACAATGTCACCAGGGACATGGACATCTACAAGACCGAAATCTTCGGCCCTGTCCTTTCTGTCGTCCGTGCTGAGAGTTACGAAGAAGCCCTGGATCTGCCGCTTAGTCATGAATACGGAAACGGCACTGCGATCTTCACACGTGACGGCGACACTGCGCGCGATTTTGCTTCCCGGATCAACATCGGCATGGTCGGCATCAATGTGCCGATCCCAGTGCCGCTTGCCTATCACACATTCGGTGGCTGGAAGAAGTCCGGTTTCGGAGACCTGAACCAGCATGGTCCGGACGGTTTCAAGTTTTACACCCGGACCAAGACCGTGACTTCTCGTTGGCCGTCGGGCCTGAAGGACGGTGCCGAATTTGTCATTCCGACAATGTAGCAGGGTCCAGATCTATTGATGATGAAAGGGGCGGCACGCTGAGCCGCCCCTTTTTTTGTCAGGCAGCAACTGCGCTTGCTTCGACAACACGGTCTGCCGTGTAGTGAGACATTGAGATCAATCCATCGATTTCTGCCATTATGGCGACAAAGGCCGGATCCTTCATGACCTTGTTCGCTGCGTCCTTGGCAGTCGTCAGATCCTTCCAGAGAACAATGTCGGCGAACAGATTGCTTTCCTCGCAGGACTCATAGGCAGTCCAGGAGATGAAACCGTCATAGTGTTTGACGGTGTCTTGCGCTGCTCTACGGGCAACGCGGGCTTTTTCGCTGTCTTTGACTTTGAAGATCACCACCTCAAGGCAGGGTTCACTCATCTCTTTCTCCTTGGACATTGGAGGGAAAATTCCCTGTTTGCCTTCTTCGCACACGCCTCCTGACAGCATTCCGTCAGGACACTGAAAACACGATGCGCCAAAACGTCCTCGATTTTTGACCGGTGTTTTGTGGAGAAACGCCGCACGAGAATGTAAGAGGTGTTCCTCGGATGGTTCCTTGCGCAGTGACGCAAACCATGATTGACGGGGAGACAATCCTGATCGTTGCGCAAATACGCGTCATACGATTTGCGGTGCACTGGGGAAGGGCTTGGAAAACAACGGAAAAGGTGGCCAGGAGATCGGTGATGCCGACATCTCCGACAAAACGGTGCTGAACCGGGCCGGGACGATTCTGGCGGTCGCCGATCTTCTCTGGATCCCGCAGGCCGGTCTCATTGCATGGCCACTTGGTCTGGTCCTTTCTGATGTAACCACCAACAGCCAAGCAGCAAATTCAGAGCTGCCGATTTTGCTCCTGACATCTGTAGCTGGTCTTGTCATGATCGCGCTCATTCGAGTGTATCTGCAGACTCTGGCCCAGGGGCAGGCTCATCGAGCAGCTCGACGAATTCAGAAAAAGGCTCGTGGCGACCTCCTGCATGCGGCGATAACACGTTCACCGGCGCTGAGTTTTCCGCCTTCAGGCGCCTTCGCTGCACATGTCACTGATCAGGTCGATCTGCTTGGTCCCTACTACCGGAACTATTGGCCACAATTCATGAGGCTGAAGCTGGTTCCGCTCGTAATCGTCCTTGTGACGGCTTCGTTCAGTTGGCTCGCTGCGTTGATCCTTGTGATCAGCGGCCCTGTCATACCGGTTTTCATGGCATTGATCGGTGCGCGCGCCAAGACGGCCAGCGCCGATCAACAGGAGGAACTGGCACGGCTAAGCGGTATGCTTCTGGACCGGATCAGAGGATTGGAGACGCTCGTCCTGTTCGGTGCGGTTGGAAATACGAGATCCGAAATTCGTGACGCCGGTGAACGCTTCAGGCTCGGCACGATGCGGGTTTTGAAGGTCGCCTTCCTGTCGTCGACTGTCCTGGAGTTGTTCTCCGCTCTCGGGATTGCCTTTTCAGCAGTTTATGTCGGGTTTTCGCTTCTTGGTGATATCGAGTTCGGTGTCTGGGGGAAATCGCTCGGATACGCGCAAGGATTGTTCATCTTGTTGTTGGCGCCCGAGTTTTTTGCGCCTTTGCGATCTTTTTCCGCTGCCTACCATGACCGTGCAGCTGGGCTTGCCGCTCGTCTGAAATTGTCTGAAATGCTGGATACCATCGATGCGCCAGTTGCTGCCGTTTCCACAGTGAGGGCAGCCCATGATTCGCAAATGCACCTCGACAAGAATTGGCTTATCGATGCTCCCGGCATTTCCTTTGGCAACGTGACGATTGATCTGGCAGGTCACAAAATTTTCGATCGGTTCAATCTTCGGATCGCGCCCGGTGAAACGCTGCTGATCACGGGCAGAAGCGGGTGCGGCAAGACGACATTGTTGGATCTTGTCCTGGGCTTTCGAATGCCTGACAGCGGTAATGTGCTCGTTGACGGGGATAATGTTTCGATAGTCGCTGACGCGTTGCGCCGGAAGGTCATGTATCTCGGGCAGGCGCCGCGGTTGTTCCATGGCAGCGTGAAGGCAAATCTGCTCAAGGCAATGCCGGATCCATCCAGGGTACAAGATGCCGACATCCAGACTGCGCTGCGCCTCGCAGGTGCTCATGAGCTGGTCAGCCGGCTGCCGCGTGGCCTGGCGACGCAACTTGGTGAAGACGGTTTCGGTCTGTCGGTCGGCGAAATCAGGCGGATCGCACTGGCGCGTGCCGCGATGCGCAAGGAAGCCAGGATACTGATTGTTGATGAACCCACTGCCGGCCTCGACCCGGACACTGCTGCGGATGTGATCGAAGGTTTGAAAATACTGTCGAGGGAACGAACGTGCCTCATTGCGACACATGATCCAGCTGTTCTGGAAATTTCTGGACGGCACCTTGATCTGGACACTGAAAAAACGCCTGTGGCGCCGGAGAACGTGAAATGACGGCTGTCTGGCAATTCATAAAGAGCCAGCAACGCTTCAGCAGGCTTCATTTCTGGGTCGGTATTGCGGTTTCCTTGCTACCGGTTGCTGCGGGCATTCTTCTGCTAGGAGTATCGGGCTGGTTCATCACGGCCGCGGCCCTGGCAGGACTGAGTGGCGCCTTTCTCAATATTTTTGCACCAAGCGCAATCATTCGCGCGCTTGCCATCATCAGGACAGCCGGGCGCTACGGTGAGCGCGTGTTGACCCATGACGCGACCTTCAGGTTCTTGAGTGATTTGCGTAACCGCCTGTTTGAGGCTTACGCGATTGAGCCTGCGAAAAGGAAGCGGTCCGGCACTGTCTTGAACCGTTTGACGGCGGACATAGACGCGCTCGACGCAGTCTACCTGCGTCTCGTGGTCCCAATCGTGCTGACTGTGATAGTGGCGATTTTCCTGTTGGTCGTTTGGGCAACGGTTTCCCGGGCGGTCTTCATTGTTGGTCTGATTTTCATCGCAGCCTGGGCAATTCTTGCGTGGCGGTCTTTTGACAATTCCGAACGGAATACCGTTCGCCGGGCGGATGCCGCCTCAGATGCGATGCGTCTGCGTGCGGCGGATCTTGCCGGGGGGAGGCGGGATATTGCGGTTTATGGTGGTCTTGGTGATGCCGCAGACCACATTCTGGCAGCAGACGGCCGGTTGATGGAAGTTGAGGAAAAGCTGGAGCAACGGTCGAACCGGCTCGTCGGTACATCGAGCCTGATCGGTCAGACTTTTCTTGCCTTTATGCTCCTTGTGTGCGCCTGGGATGTCGCAGATGGACGCCTGATGCTTGCACCCGCCGTTGGTCTTGTGCTGGTGGTCATGGCTTTGCCTGAACTGTTTTCGGCCATGCTTCCTGGCTTTGCAAATCTGCCGCGAACGGAATTGGCTGCAAAACGTTCGATATCGGCGCGAATGTTGAATACGGGAATTGACGGGTCAACGGCAAAACCGCAGGCGCCAAGTGAGCGGGAAGATACAACGGACGTTGTACTACGTTTCGAAACGGTGAGCTTCAACTATCCTGGAGCAGCGCGGCCCATTCTGGATAGTCTGTCGCTGGACGTTGGGCGCGGTGAGATCGTAGCTGTTGCAGGGCGCAGCGGCTGTGGCAAGACCACGGTCGCCTCGCTCGGGGCTCGGCTTCTGAATGCCGACAAAGGCACGATCTGGCTGAATGGGGCCGATATCAAGGATTTGCCGGAAAGTGACTTGCGCCGATCCGTAGCGGTTCTGAGCCAGCGGCCCTATCTTTTCAACGACACCGTAGCTGCGAATTTGCGCATTGCCAATCCCGATGCCGGTGATGCCGAGTTATGGGAGGCGCTGGAACGATCCGCCTTGGCTGAGCGAATTGCTCAGGATGAGGATGGACTGCAGAGTATTCTGGGCGAGGCAGGGCTTGGATTGTCCGGAGGCGAGCAACGCAGGCTTGCGTTGGCGCGAGCCTTCCTGATGCAACCTGGCCTGTACGTTCTGGACGAAATGACAGAAGGTCTGGACGAGAAGACAGGGGCCGACGTTCTGGCGCGTTTTCTTGATTTCAGGACTGATCAGGCGGTCTTGATGATTGCGCACAAGCATCGTGAACTTGATGTTGCTGACCGTGTCGTGAGTTTGAGAAGCAGTGACACGCGGCGGCCCTGAATTGTTTATTTTTTTCAAAGGATCTTGCCGCAGTTTTCTGCGATTTTAAGTTGTCGAACACGATCTGTCGCATTGACCTTGTGGTGTGGCTGCGCCACCATCCGAACCAGTTAGTGTATTGCTCTGAACCGGTTTTTTGACGGGAACGGAACGCGTATCCTCGCTCGAAAGAGTGTGAGGGAAGTGGCACCGGATCGGTTCAGAGGTCCGCCTGACCTTGAGCTCAAGCCGCCGGCTTGAAGAGGGGGAATACAATGGAACTAAGCGTCGTCGATCTGTCACGGCTGCAATTTGCCATGACTGCGCTCTATCACTTTCTGTTCGTACCCTTGACCATTGGGTTGTCCATTCTGCTTGCGACAATGGAAACGGTCTATGTGATGACCGGTCGCGAGATCTGGAAGCGCATGGTCAAATTCTGGGGCACGCTCTTCGGAATCAATTTTGTTCTCGGCGTCGCAACCGGGCTGACAATGGAATTTCAGTTCGGCATGAACTGGGCCTATTTCAGTCAGTATGTCGGCGACGTTTTCGGAGCACCGCTCGCGATCGAAGGTCTGATGGCCTTCTTTATGGAAGCAACCTTTGTCGGTCTTTTCTTCTTCGGTTGGGACAAGCTTTCCAGGCGGCAGCACCTCGCAGCGACCTGGGCCGTGGCCATTGCTACGAATTTTTCCGCGCTCTGGATCCTGATCGCAAACGGCTGGATGCAGAACCCGATCGGTGCCGAATTCAATCCCGATACCATGCGCATGGAAGTCAGCAGCTTCTTTGACGTGCTTTTCAACCCTGTTGCTCAGGCCAAGTTCGTTCACACGGTATCGGCAGGTTATGTTACGGCAGCCCTTTTCATGCTGGGTATATCCGCCTGGTACATGCTGCAGGGCAGACATCTGCAGATCGCCAAGCGCTCCATGACAATTGCCTCGGCATTCGGTTTTGCTTCAGCGCTTTCAGTCGTCGTCCTCGGCGATGAAAGCGGCTATGAGGCAAATCTGAACCAGAAGATGAAACTCGCAACAATAGAGGCCATGTGGCACACCGAGCCGGCTCCAGCGGCCTTCAACGTTGTTGCCTGGCCCGACATGGAAAATCGCGAGAACATTTTTGCGATCGAGGTGCCGTATGTCATGGGCCTGATTGCGACACGGTCGCTCGATACGATCATTCCCGGTATTCACGAACTGGTTGACCGGTCCAAGGACCGGATCCGCCAGGGCGCGATCGCCTGGGACGCGCTGCAGAAAATCAGAGAAAATCCGGACACAGTGTCTGAAGAGGTCCGCGAGACGTTCCGTTACAACGCCAATTCACTGGGGTATGCCTATCTGCTTCTTCCCTATACCGACAACCCGATGGAAGCGACCACCGAGCAGATTGACGAAGCTGCATGGTCGACCGTTCCGAACGTCTTTCCGATGTTCTATGCCTTTCGCATCATGGTCGCTTGCGGCTTCTTCTTCATCCTGTTGACATCGGTCTTCTTCTACTACTCTTCGTCCGGAAAACTCGACGTCCTGAGGGAAAAGCGGCGCTGGCTCCTGCATGTTGCCGTCTGGTCGATACCGCTTCCCTGGGTTGCTTGCGAGATGGGCTGGTTTGTTGCCGAATACGGTCGCCAGCCTTGGATCATAGAAAGTATGTTACCGACGTCGGCAGGAGTCTCAAGTCTGTCCGTTGCGGAAGTTCTCTTCACGCTGGCCGGGTTTGTTCTCCTGTACAGCACGCTTCTGGTGATCGAGGTCACGTTGATGATCAAGTACATAAGGATCGGACCCGACGATGATGAAGCGGCAGAAACGCCGCCGCCTGCATCAGTACGCCCCGTGTCCGGCACAGTCCCAGTTCCTGCGGAGTAAAGCGCGATGATCCTTTATGAAATGATCGACTACTCGACGCTGAAAGTCATCTGGTGGGTGCTGCTCGGCGTGCTTCTGATTGCATTCGCCGTTACCGATGGTTTTGATATGGGAGTGGGGGCCTTGCTGCCTTTCATTGCCGAGACGGATATCGAACGAAGGGTGGTGATCAACACGATCGGGGCGACCTGGGAGGGAAACCAGGTCTGGTTCATACTCGGTGGCGGAGCCATCTTCGCCGCTTGGCCGCCCCTCTACGCGATCAGTTTTTCCGGGTTTTATCTTGCGATGTTCGTGGTGCTTGCCGCCATGATCCTGCGGCCGGTAGCTTTCAAATACCGATCGAAAAACCCCGACCCCTCCTGGCGCAGCAGCTGGGACTGGGCACTCTTTATCGGCTCTTTCGTTCCTGCGCTCGTCTTCGGTGTTGCCGTCGGCAATGTGATGCTTGGTGTACCTTACTCGCTCGACAATGATTTGAGGATGACCTACGAGGGCTCGTTCTTCGGGCTGTTCTCGCCATTCTCGCTTCTGTGCGGCTTGTTGTCTGTCAGCATGCTGGTTATGCACGGAGCCGTTTGGCTTGTCATGCGGGCATCGGGTGAGATTGCGCGGCGCGCCCGCAAATATGGGACGATAGCGGCCCTTTTCGCAATCCTCCTCTTCGCGCTCGGCGGATATCTGGTTGCAAGCGGATATGTCGACGGTTTCAGGATCACTTCCGAAGTTGACCCGAACATGCAGGCCAATCCGCTCGCCAAGCAGGCTGTTATCGAAGACGGCGCCTGGATGATCAACTATGCCACATATCCCTGGTTATGGCTGGTTCCGGGTCTGGGATTCCTCGGCTTGTTCGGAACGCTGGTATTGCTTCAGACCCGTCTCGAACTGCTCATTTTCGTGTTCTCGAAATGGGCAATTGTGGGGATCATTGCAACGGTGGGCATCTCGATGTTTCCGTTCATTCTGCCGTCTTCGGTACAGCCCGAAGCGAGCCTCACCGTCTGGGATGCGTCTTCAACGCACAGGACACTGTTCAACATGCTGGTCGTAACAATGATCTTCCTGCCCATCATCCTTGTCTACACGGCATGGGTCTACAAGGTGCTCTGGGGCAAGGTCGACGAAGAAACTATCGAGCGCGACAATCACACGGCTTACTGAGGAGACGATCGCATGTGGTATTTTGCCTGGATCCTTGGAATGCCGCTGGCCTGCTGCCTGGCAATCCTGAATGCCATGTGGCTTGAACTCAGGTCGGACGACGAACGGCATGAACGGGAAAGAAGAAAAACATGAGTTTGTAAATTAACCGGAACAGTCTGAACATTCGCCAACTCTGATTTGGAGGACCGGGCCATTACCCTGCGATCCAGACAAAAAGCCCTATGCTGATCGCGTAGAGCGCAACTATGAGCAAGCCACCGCAAATAGTGATGGACGGTCTTGCTCCCCTTTCGTTGTCGAGCCAGAAGTCCAGTGCGCGGGTCGCCAGTGGCATGATTGCCCAGGTAAGCAGGAGGACGCTCAAGATGTTTGAGACGAACATGGAGAGCGGAAGGCCCAAACCGGATATATAAGGCGAAATGTAAAGCGTGATAAGCATGACAGTCGGGTAAAGCGTCAGGAGCACGACCATTGCCATTTTGAACTGGGACGGACCTGTGCTTCCGCCACCTGCCGCATTCGCAAACCAGTCTTCAAACCCCCGTCCAACGCGCCGGACATGAACATTGTCGAAATAGGCTTCCGCCCGCTTCAACATCTGCTTGTGAATGTCGGAAGCGAACCAGTCGTCCAGGTGTTTGCTGGAGTCGAAACGGAAAATGACGACCCATTCTTCCTGCACGCCTGGCAGAGGTTTGATCAATTCAGTGCCCAAGAACCCGGGAAACTTTTTCGCGGCTGCATCGATTTCAATCTGCCATTGCTGATAGGCTTTCTGGAAACCTGGTTTAACCATCTGGGAGACTACAACGGTGACCGGAACAGCAGACGGTATGGTGTTGGCTACAATTTGTTGGGTAGCCGGCTTGCCGAAGGTATCTTCTGATGCAGCAACCGCAACCTTGAATGTATCGTCGTCTATCAAGGCTCTCAGGCTCTCGACGGTATCATACGTGACTACCTGAACCCACTGGTCCTGAACGCCCTCCAGCGGCCTCTGCAGGTTGACGTCAATCAATCCTTCGTGGCGCTTTGCAAGATTCACAAGGTCTTGATGCCATTGCATGTATGCATGTTCGTCGTAGCTGCCGGGGTCGCGCGACAGAACCAGAACCGCGGTTTTTGTTGACTGCTGCATGTTGAGAGGACCTACTGGAGCGCGTTGCCGTTTTTTTGATACAGCAACTGCCCGCTGATATAGGTCGCCTCGACCGCGCGTTCGTCTCCAAGCATCATCAAACCGAAAGCCTCATGCTCCATGCGCTCACGCTGTTGAATGTGCTCGGGCGCATCGGTGTCGATGATCGCGCATTCCGCACGAAAGGCGAGGGAAGGTGTCGGCCGTGTGTCAAGCACTACCAAATCCGCAAATTTGCCGGGATCAAAGCTGCCGATTTCGTCTTCCAGCATCAGCGACCTGGCACCGCCCAGGGTTGCCAGATAAAGTCCCTTGAGAACAGAGAGCTTCTGCGACTGCAGCGCGGACACCTTGTAGGCGTCATTCAGCACGCGCAGTAGTGAGAAGCAATCGCCAGCCCCCATGTCTGTGCCCACACCGACCAGAATTGGTGTTTCCACCGATTTGGCTTTGTGAATCATGAAGAGGCCGCTCCCGAGATAAAGATTGGATGCGGGGCAGAACGAAATCGATGATTTCGACGCAGACATGCGCCGGAATGCATCATCGCTTAGGTGAATCGCGTGGCCGGCGGTGAATTTTGGACCGACAATGCCCGCCCGCTCATAGACATTCAGATAGTCCTTTGCTTCCGGGAAGGCTTCGGCGACCTGCGCTATTTCCTTATGATTTTCAGACATGTGGGTGTTCACCCAGGTATCCGGGTATTCGCCTTTCAATTGACCGCAGCGATCGAGCTGCTCGCGCGTCGAACCGAGTGCAAAACGGGGTGTGATCGCATATTTGTTTCGCCCCTTCATGTGCCAACGCTCAATGAGATCCTTGCTGTTGGCGTAAAAACTGTCTGCTGTGTCGAGATATTCGGGAGGTGCCAGGCCGGGACGGTCGATGCCCGTCAGTCCCGCAATCATGCAGATGTTGCGCTCGCTGCAAGCCTCAAAAAAGGCGTCAACAGATTGTGGAAATGTTGTCGTGAACACCTGGGCGGTCGTTGTGCCGTTCGCGAGCAGCATATTCAGGAAACGGTCTGCGACGGTGCGTGCATAGACCTTGTCACGAAACTTGAGTTCGGTTGGAAACGTATATTTTTCCAACCACTCCAGCAATTGCTCGCCGAAAGCTGCAATCATCTCGGTTTGCGGATAGTGCACATGGGTGTCGACGAACCCCGGCATGATCAGTCGATTGGCATGGAACGTGGTCTCAACATCAGAATACTTTCCAGCCAATTCTTCGTAAGATCCGAAGTCCGAGATTTTCTCACCATCAATTATCAGGAGTCCGTCAGGTATGTAGCGAATTGCTTCTTCCTCGTCTTTGTAGAAGGGGTCGTACAAAAAATCGAGAAATGCACCTCTAATCGCCTTCATTTCTACCTCCCGACAAAAATAGTATGTATTTTTGATCTTAAAGTATGTGCGACTTTACATCGAATTTCGATTGCTCAACAAAAATCCCGCATATCAAGATGGTGAACTCAAATTGTAGTTTAGCGGGAAAGGCTACATTGCGGAAAAATTAGCTGTCAGCCGCTTATGGTCGGCCAGGAGAGTTGGCAGTAAGAGTAGCTGCAAGTACGTGGGCTTGACTGACCCCTGATGAGCTTTCTCAGGACATTACTGCAGGTCCAGTTGAGAAAAACACGACCGTTTGGCCGGGTTTAAATGTCTGGACCTGCTGTAACACCTAAGCGGCTTCAACCCTGACTGCTCTGAGTTGTTCCAGAATATTCTGTGGAGAGGAGACACCGTAAGGGTCGGTTTCGCAATTGTCGGAGAAACCATCCTCTTCGAACCATTGCTCGACAACACTGTTGTTGACAACAGCGCCATAACGCCAGGACCGCATTCCGAATCCGAGATTGTCCTTGGCGACAAGCATGCCCATCTTGCGTGTGAATTCGCCGGACCCGTCCGGAATCACTTTTATGTTTTCGACTTGTTGTGCCTTGGCCCACGCATTCATGACAAAAGCGTCGTTGACGGAAATGCAGTAGATCTCATCGATGCCCTCTGCCTTGAACTCTTCATGGAGTTTCTCGAAATCCGGCAGCTGGAAGGTAGAACAGGTCGGTGTAAAAGCACCTGGAAGAGAAAACAGAACAACTCTCTTGTCCCTGAAGTAGTCGTCACTGGTTTTGTCTTCCCAGCGGAATGGATTTGGTCCCTCGATTGATCCGTCACGGACGCGGGTGCGAAAGGTAACGAAGGGAATTTTCTTGCCGAGCATGGTTGAACTCCGAATATATCAATATCTACAAGGCGACGGGTTTTCATGACGGATACTTTGTTGATTTCGGGAACGGGTAAACCGCCCGCCGGGTGCAGAGCACCGAGTATCCGGTAGAAATCGCCTATCGCAATTGCTGCATCGCCGCAAGGCGTAATTTTAACTAGAAATAAGTTAAATATGTACAATTGGTTGTAAGTAGAAGATTGGTAACTTATTGAAAAAATGAAATATATTCATTGTCGGCATCAGACGAGAAAACACATGACGCCTGGCAGTTGCTTCGGGATGAGGCTTCATGCCGCACCGCACAATCAATATCTGAAGGCAGTGTATCAACAAAATGATTCCGATTTGCAGCTCACGCTACTCGAGCGGATCAAAACGCGTATGTTCACCTGGGAAGTTCGTCAGATGTTTGTATACAATTGCGGGATTGCTCCCTAAATTGATGCCGCCTCGAAAGGGCGACTCGGTATGGATATCTGCAAGTGGCAGGATTTGAATTTTGATGCGTGCTGTGTTTTCAGGTGTGCGCCGGATATGCATGGTCCTTGCCGTGATCGTCTTTATTGGACAATTGTCCATGGTTTTGATGCGCTATCTGCTGGGATATGGTTTTCTTGAAATCCAGGATGCGGTCAACTATGCGTTTGCGGCTCTTGTCGCGTTGTCCGTGGCAGTGACTTTCAGCGCAGACAAACACGTACGCGTCGACGTACTCCGTCAGAAACTGAGCGGGAATGCCAGTCGGCGGATCGATTGGCTGGGAGACCTTTTTCTGGCGCTACCCGTATTTTCAATCATGACCTGGATGGCTTACCCGCTGGTGCGAAGTTCGTGGGCGATCCTGGAAGGTTCTCCGGAAACCGGCGGGTTGCCAGGCCTTTTTCTGGTCAAGACCTGTCTGCTTGTTCTGCCGACCCTGATAGTGCTTCTGACGCTCGTCAGGGTCATTGGTTTCTTTCGGCGGAATGCGCCATGAGCGCTGATATACTCTGGCTGTTGTTGATGACCGCGGCTGTCTTCTGCTGCATCATGTCCGGTGTTCCCGTCTTGCTCGCAATCGCCGGTGCCTCGACACTGATCGCTCTATTGGCGGCGATGGTGGGGGACTTCGACCTGGTGTTTTTCCAGGCGGTACCGCAGCGGGTCTTCGGCATCATGTCGAACCCGCTTTTGCTGGCGGTGCCCTTGTTCGTGTTCATGGGCCTGCTTCTGGAAAAGTCGCAGCAGGCGGAGCGGATGCTCAAAAGCCTTTCGACAGCACTGGGTGGAAACCAGTCGGCGCTCGGGCTGTCCGTCGTGCTCGTGAGTGCGCTGATCGCGGCCTCGACCGGGATCATCGGCGCAACCATCGTCATGCTCGGAACCATCATGCTGCCGGCGCTTCTCAAGGCAGGTATCAACAGACACATGAGCAGCGGACTGATCTGTGCCAGCGGAACCCTGGGACAGATTATTCCTCCTTCTATCGTTTTGATCTTGTTGGGGGACCAGGTTTCGAATGCTTATTTCGAGGCGCAACAGGAGGCGGGGAACTTCGCACCGGACCCTGTCACGGTTGGCGACCTGTTCGCCGGCGCATTGCTTCCGGGTCTCCTGCTGGTCGCGCTTTATGCCGGTTATGTTCTGTTCAGGCTGCGGCGCACGGACACCCAACCGGACAACACAATTGATCAATCCCGGATCACTTTCCAGGAGCTGACCTGGAGCATTGCTCCGACGCTAGGGCTGATCATTGCGGTGCTTGGAAGTATTCTCGTTGGCATTGCCACGCCTACGGAAGCTGCCAGCGTCGGTGTTGCTGGTGCGCTGCTGATCTCGGTTGGCGGGCAGGGCGGTAAACTCGCTCGGGTGGCCCTTGCCTGTGCCCTGCTCGCCGTAAGTCTTCTTTTCCTGCGCCAGTCCGGTATGCTGGGGCTGGTGTTCGAAGCGGGAAAGATCAGCTGGACGGTCAAGTCGATCTATTCGGTTGCGCTGACAGCCACCGTACTGGGACTGCTCGTCACCATATCCACTTCGCTTGTAAGAAATGGCGTGCTGCTGGCAGCGCTGCGTGAGACCGTGACCATAACCGGCATGATCTTCGGCATAGTGATTGCGGCAAGTATTTTGTCCCTGGTTTTCAGGGGCTTTGACGGCGACGAGCATGTGGCCGAGTTGCTTCAAGCACTGCCGGGCGGCGCTTACGGCATGTTGTTCCTCACAATGCTGGTGATCTTTCTGCTAGGGTTCATTCTCGAATTCGTGGAAATCATATTCATTGTCGTGCCGATTGTTGGTCCGATCATCCTGCAGACAGACATCAGTCCCGTCTGGTTCGCGGTGCTGATTGCGCTTAACCTGCAGACATCCTTCTTAACGCCACCATTCGGCTTCGCGCTGTTCTATTTCAGGTCCGTTGCACCGGAGGACATTCGAACGTCGCAGATCTATGTCGCCGTGATACCTTTCGTGGCGATCCAGCTGCTCGCACTTGGCCTTGTTGCCGTCTTTCCGGCGCTCGCGACCTGGCTGCCCGGAGTTTTGTTTTGATCAGAGGAGATTTGACATGAAAAGAAGGGATTTTTTGAGGGCTGGGGCTGTTGCGGCACCTGCAACGCTTCTGGCAGCGCCTGCCATTGCCCAGGGCAAGGTGGAATGGAAGTTGCCGACATCCTTTCCCGCAAAGGCACCCGGTGTCGGTACTAACGTGACGTCGTTCGCCGAGCGTGTTGCAGCCATGTCCGACGGTCAGCTGACCCTCAAGGTCTTTTCCGGAGGCGAACTGGTGCCCCCCTTCGGGGTCGAGGATGCCGTCGAACAGGGCACAGCCGAGATCGGTCATTCGACGCCCTATTATGCAGCTTCCAAGAACTCCGCATTGCACTTCTTTTCTGCCGTTCCCTTCGGTATGACCGCAGTGGAAACAACCGCCTGGCTCCGCTATGGCGGTGGGCAGGAGCTTTGGGACGGGATCTATGCCGAGCGCGGTCTGAAACCTTTCTATTCCGGCAATTCCGGCGTCCAGGCCGCCGGTTGGTTCAAGAAACCTATCGAAAGCCTCGATGATCTGGCTGGTCTTAATATGCGGATCGCGGGTCTCGGTGGCGAAGCCATGCGCAAACTGGGCGTCAATGCGGTTTTGCTTCCGCCTCCGGAAATATTTCCGGCATTCCAGTCAGGTGCGATCGATGCTGCCGAATGGGTCGGGCCAATGCTGGACATGGCTTTTGGCCTCCAGAAAGTTGCCAAATACTGCTACGTTCCGGCTTTCCACGAACCGTCCGCTGCGTTGGAAATCGTCGTCAACAAGGAGGCCTTTGACAGCCTGCCGACGCATCTCCAGGCGGTCATCGCCAATGCAGCTGAAGCGACGTCTGTCGAAACGACGGCACAATTCGACTATTTCAATGCAGTTGCCATGCAGAAGCTGAAGTCGGACGGCGTGGCTTTCGGTGCGTTCCCCGAAGACGTGATTGCGGCACTGAAGAAAGCGGTCGGCGAAGTCATGGCTGAAAATGCTTCCGCCAATCCAAAATTCGCAGAAGTCCAAAAGAGCTACGATGCATTTCTGGATCTTGCAAAAGACTATGCCATCGAAGTGAAAGCGGCCACCTTCACGCAACGGGTCTGACAAACCAGATTCCGGCGGCATTCCATTCATGTCCGCCGGAACCGTCAATCAGTCCGATCCTTCGGGGTGATGTGAAACCGGCAATGCCCGGGGTTTCGTGACGAACCGGACGGTCCGGACTGGCCAATGTCCGTGTTTTTGATGTCAGCGTTGGATTGCCTGACTGCAGTTTCACCCTCACGGCCTCCTGCCGCTGCTGCATCCAGTCAAGCCGGTCGAGTGTAGCGACTGGTATTGTCGAACCGGTAGGCGCAGGCCTTATCAGTTCCGCGATAGATCTTTTTCCCGATCCGCTCGATCGTGAGCGACAATGACAAGGATGATGTTTCGTCTCCGTCGATGTTCTCTGGGAACGGTCGTTGCCGGTGCGAGCCCGGCGGGCGATCGATCTGTTGACCGACCACCCGCCAGTAAGCCGCACCTACCGGGGGAACGCGGTCTGCGGCTTGATCAAATGAGAGCAATCATGCGCTCCAGATTTACCATTGCCCGCACGCCGTCCCTGATGTCCGGCGCGTTCGACGGGCCTCCCTTCAACGCATTTGCGACGTCTGCAATGAGCGCGTTGTAGCCTTTGTGGTCCTCGTTTGCGGCGGCTGTGAAATTTGGTTTCCAGGACAGTGTGTCTGCGCCAACCAGGAATGTTGCTGCAGGGTCTTCAGCCTTGAAGGGCGGATCGCGATAGCAGGCCACGTTGATGACATTGTCCACTTCGAGACGAACATGGTCGCCCATGATCTGGATAAATTCCATCGGTGTGCCGCGTGACTGAACAGTTCCCATAATGACTGTCCCGATGACCCCGTTTCTGCATTCAAAATTGAGATGGAAGAGAAGGTGGCCGGGTTTGGGCTCATTCTTGCGAAGTGCCATGTCGGTAAAGTCCGAACCGGCAAACCAGGGAATCAGGTCCATGTAGTGGACGCAGTGATGAAGATAGAAGCCTGAAAAATCGACTTCACCGGCAAAGTAGGTCGGGGCGGTCATGTAAGTTCCCGAGATGCCCAGGACATCTCCAAAATCGCCGCTTTTCAAGTAGTTGCCTGCAATTCTGTTGCCGGTCGAATACCGTTTCATGAACCCGAGCAGCACAGGTTTTCCATATTTGTCGGATGCCGAAGCAATTTCCGCCGTGTCGCCCGCATTCTTTGCAGGCGGCTTTTCCAGGAAAACCGGAAGGCCCTGCTTCAGAGCTTCGATTGAGGCAACATGGTGAAGGTCCGGCCCCACCGCCATGCCGATGGCATCAAGTCCCTTGTGAGCAATGAGGTCACGATAATCGGCATAGACTTCATCTGCGCCATACTGCCAGGCAGCACGCGTTGCGGCTTCCGCATTGACGTCGCATACCGCTGCAACTCTGAGGTCGTTGCGCCCGAGTTGCGGCATGAGCATCTGTGTGGCATGGCGACCGCATCCGATCCATCCGATATTCAACGTCATTGGTTTGATCCCGCCATGGCCAGACAGGACCTGATGAGAGCAAGCCCCGTCCTGAGTTTTTCAGTTTCGTCTTCCCGCGGTGCGCGCCAATGGGCAATCGGCAGGCCGACCCTGTCGTCGTCGCGGCGGAATGGTTCCAGCGAAACCGGGCCGTCGTAACCGGTGTCTACGAGTGCCCGCGTGATGGCCGGCCAGTCCAGATGTCCGGTTCCCGGAAAACCACGATGATTTTCGTTGGCTTGAAAATGTACGATCCGTGATCCCGCAGCGTGGATAGCGCCTGTGATGGAGCGTTCTTCCATGTTCATGTGAAAAGTGTCCAGAACGATACCGAGACCGGGTGATGACACCGCGTCCACGACCTCAATGGCCTGCGACGTTGTGCAGACGATATCTGTTTCGAACCTGTTCAGGGCTTCCAGCGCGAAGACGCAGCCCGCCTCTGCTGCGAATGGAGACACATTCGCAAGCCCTTCCTTCGTGCGATCCGATCGCATTCTTATTTGCTCCGCACTCCAGGCGGCCGGAGCACGTCCGGCGAAGACCAGAGGTTCACCATAGATCGGACCACCAATAACCCTTGCGCCAAGCTGCACTGCCACATCAACGCAGCGTTTCAGATACTCAATGCCACCCTCGCGGCAGGTGGCATCTTCGCTCGCGATGGAGCGTTGAAGGTTGACACGCGCTGCAAGCACGACGTCTATACCGGCGTCTTCCAGCGCCTGTCGTGTCTCCTTCAGGTCAAGGTTGTCACCGGGTTCGGGAACCAGCAGTTCGACAAAGTCGAAATCAAGATCACGAATGGACTGGAAGAGGCCGAGATTTGCGCGCGTGAATGGACGCACGAATTGCATGGAAATAATACCGACGGGATTTGTCACTTTGGGGCCCTGTGTTGTCATCCCTTGACCGCTCCTTGAGTAAGGCCACTGATCAGGCGTTTTTGAACGATAAGGAATAGTATCGTGGCAGGCAGGGCGCCAATGATGCCGCCTGACGTCAGAAGACCCCACTCGACTTCGTATTCGCCGATAAGGGTCTGAATCGCGACTGTGATGGGTCTCACGTTCCGCCCGCCCAGAGTGAGGGCGTAAAGATACTCGTTCCATGCGGTGATGAAGATATAGATGCCTGTTGCGATGATGCCCGGTGTGCAAAGTGGCAGCACGACGCGCCACAGGGCGCCGAGGCGACTGCAGCCGTCTGTCATCGCTGCTTCATCAAGGCTCCTGGGAATACCGTTCATGTAGCTGGTCATCATCCAGACTGAAAACGGAATGGCGACCGTGGCATTGGCTATGATGAGGGCCAGATGCGTATCCAGGATGCCGAGGACCCGCATCATCACGAAAAGTGGCAGGATCAGAAGCACGACAGGAAACATGTTGATGATAAGGAATTGCAGCAGAAGGTAGCGCTTGCCGCGGAATGAAAATCGCGAAAAGGAATAGGCGGCGGTGACCGACAGGGTCAGGCCAACCACGACAGTTCCCGCTGCAATAATGAAGGAATGGATCAGATTCGTGAGGAAGCCGACCGTGGCAAACAGGCGGACGTAGTTTTCAATTGTCGCTCCGACCAGGCTCGGCCCTTCCGTGAAAAGTCGTTCTTCCGCTGTCAGCGAGGTCAGAAGCATCCACAAATAAGGTCCAAGGGTGAAAGTCAGAATTGCCAGCATCGGCAGATCGACCGTGAGAAGGCGCTTCAAAAGGGATTTTCGGCCAACCATCAATCGATCCCCCGTCCTGCACGGCGCAGATAAACGACGACAAGTCCAAGCAGCATTAGGGTGAAAAGGACGGCCAGCGAAGATCCGTAACCGAAGTCGAGATTGGTTCGGGCCTTGATGAAGGCGTAAAGTGGCAGCGTGTACGTGGCATAGCCTGGACCTCCTCCGGTCATCACGAAAATAACGTCAATCGAGTTGGCGACCCAGATAGTCCGTAGCAGGACGGCAGTAATCAGAACACCTGAAATGCCTGGCAGGGTTATGTGCCAGAACTGTCGAAGTGTGCTGGCGCCATCCAGTGACGCTGCCTCATAATAGCTTTTTGGGATGGACTGGAGCCCAGCAAGAATCATGACCGCGAAGAAGGGGAAACCCTGCCAGGTAAGCGTCAGTATGATCGCATAAAGCGCGGTATCGGGATCGGCAAGCCAGGGAACGGATGCCTTGATCAGTCCCAGCCTGAGCATGAATTCGTTCAGGATCCCGTAATTGGCGTCATATATCCAGACCCACATGAGTGCGATGACGACGCTGGGCAGTGCCCAGGGAATGATGACGAGCGCTCTGGCCAAAGGACGCCAGGGAAACTCCTGATTGAGCAGCAAAGCTGTCGCGAGTCCAAGCAGAAGCTGGGCCGGGATGGTCAGCGCGATCCAGATGACGGTGTGTTTCAGAGAAATCCAGAACACTTCGTCACCAAGGGCCGTGGCGAAGTTCTTGAGGCCAACAAACGTGAAATCCTTGGGTTTCCAAAGAATGTAGTCGTGCAGACTCATCCAGGCAGCCTGGATCATCGGAAAGAAAACGATGGCGAGCGTGACCAGAACGGCAGGCGAAAGAAGTGCATAGGGGAGAACTTTTTTGGCCAGGGCTGCCCGGCCCATCGGTTCGTTCATCGTGAGCATGTCTATCTGTCCGCCTGGAGCCGATGATGTGAGCTTGGCATGCAATTTCGGGTTAGCGCATCCGGTGGTGTTTCCGGAGGCAGGGAGGAATTGCGATCCATGAATTTCCCGTTGATGAGGTCACCTTGAAGCGGAGTGCTTGGTTCCGAACCGAACACCCCGCCACAGCAAGCTCAAGGATTATAAAGTTTGTTGATTTCGGCGTTCATCTGCTCCGCGGTAATTTCTCCTGTCAGGGCACGCTGCATGTTCACCGGCCAGACCGTGTTTACGAAATCTGATGTTTCGGGCGTGTTCGGCAGGAGATTTGCGAATGGCAGGGAGCCGACGGTTGCATCGACAAAACGCTTTTCATGCAAGGTCCAGTTTTCGGAGTCCGACTTGGTAACGGGAAGCTGTCCGGTCGCCATGTTGAATTCCTTGTTGTTGCCTTCACTGGAAAGGAACGAGATCCATTTCCAGGCGGCGTCCTTGTTTTGTGCCGATGAGAATATGGCTGTCGATTCATCGCCAAACGCCGTCCAGTGACCGCCACCGCACTCGGGAACAGGCGCTGCGGAAACGGCGTCGCCGAGAGCTTCGACCATGCCGTTGGAAGATCCGATATGGTGAATGGTCATTGCCGTCTTGCCGGCCTTGAAAGCACCTGTGACTTCCTTGAAGCCGTCATTGGGCGCCGATGGCGGAAAAACCTTGTCTTTCTGGAACAGATCAACCACCCACTGGGAACCTGCGACACCGGCGTCGCTCCCCAGGCTGTCCTTGGAAAAGTCAACACCGCTGCGGGACAGAACCAGGCTTCCCCAGTGATCGTGGCCACCTTTGCCTCCCCGGAAGCCAAAGCCGTAAACGTCGGTTTGACCATCGCCGTCAGTATCGCGTGTCAACTTGATTGCCGCATCACGGAAGTCGTCACATGTTTTGGGAACCTCCAGGCCCAGTTCCTCGAACATGTCCTGCCGGTAGTACAGGTATAGAACCACGTACTGAACCGGCAGATAATAGGAGTTGCCGTCAGAAGCCTGTGCGAGGTTCAGGAGATTGTCCTGCAAGTCGGCTTTCCCTTCCCAGGCATCGATCCTGTCGCCGATCGGCTCCAGCGCGCCCATTTCAACAAGGCGGGGTTGGGCAAACATCTTCACCATCGCCGCATCGGGTGCATTGCCTGCAACAATCGACGTGTAGAGATTGTCGTAATAACTGTTCCAGGGAATGTTCTCGGCTTCAATCTTGATGCCCGGATTTTCTGCTTCGAATTTGGCAACAAGTTCGGACATCGGATTGTCGGCGTTGTCGAAATGATACCAGAACCTGACAGTTTCATCCGCCTGGGCGGCAGCGGTTCCGGCCAGAAGGCCGAGGGCCAGTGTGACCGATACAAGTTTGGGCATGACTTCCTCCTCTTGAATTTATTTGTTTTCAGGTACCTGTTAGTTCGCGAAATGCCCTTCCGGCTTCCGTGGCAGCCAACCGTGCTTCGGGTAATTCGAGGCTCATTTGCATGAACCCATGGACGACGCCCGGATAAAGGATGTAGGGGTCCTTTCGGCCAAGGCTGCGCAGCCGCCGGACGAGATTTTCCGTATCTGAGCGAAGGGGATCGATCGCTGCCGCATTCAAAAAAAGCGGCGGAAGAGCAAGAAGCTGTGCGTCGCTTGCCTGCATTGGTGAAACCAGTGCAGTACTGCGTAGGTCCGTTTTGGCAACGTACCAGTCCCAGTAACGCTGCATTTTCTCTCGGGTCAGGCCCGGGCCGTCCCTTTGGTCGCAATAGGAGACGGTCTGAAAATTCGCATCGTAGACACCGTAAAATAGCAGCGCTGCGTCAGGAAGTGTCTTGCCATCAGCCTGCAGCGAGAGCAGCAGGGATAAGGCGAGGTTGGCTCCGGCGCTGTCGCCTGCAACAGCCGAAGGCCGCCCGCAATCGCGAAGTTTGTCGTGCCCACCAAGAATTGCTTCCCAGACCGTCAAGCAGTCTTTCAGGCCGTCCGGATAGGGTGCTTCGGGCGCCAGCCTGTAGTCGAATGTCAGAACATGAGCCCCAGCTTCAAGACCCAGGAGGCGCGCTGCTCTTTCATGCGTATCGCGGCTGCACAATGCCCAGCCCCCCCCGTGAATGAACATAATCAGCCCGTTTGCATTTGACGGGCTGAGCAATCTGCATTCGATCGTGTGACCTTCGGAAGCCGGAACGGCAAAATCGGTTGAAGTCATCTCCGGCAGGTCTGTATTCCAGCGCTGGTTTGTCTGCTCGGCCAGCGCGCGACCCTCGACCAGCGAAAGCTGCGTTGGGTCACCCAGACCGGCGTCTTCAATGGCCAATTTTTCCAGTAGCCACTGCATGCGCTCGGACGGTATGAGGTCAGAGGGATTTGGCACCGGCAATATCATTGGCCTGGCTCAGTTTTTCCCGCGTCACCAGTCAGGATGCTGGGTCCGAAATCAACGATTGTCGTGATGTGATGAGACAATGCCTGGACAGCGTTTGCTTCATCTCCTGCAGCCAGGGCATCCAATATGGCGACATGGCGCTCGGCAGTTTCCATGAGGCCGCGGTTGGGCTCCGAATTCAGGATCTTGAATCGATGATTGTGGATCAGGCAGCGGCGCAGGATTGGGCGCACGGTCGGCAAGTCGGCGGCGTTATAAAGGTTCAAATGAAAGTTCCGGTCGTGCAGCGACAACTGGTATTCGTCATCATCCTTGGCCGCGGCGCGCATTCCGTTGAGATCGGCCTCAAGTTCCTTTCGCAGGAACGGGCCAAAGCGGCTCAGCACTCGTCTGACACCTCTGCATTCAATGTCATGCCGGATCAGGATAAGCTCACGTGCGTCTTCAATTCTGCTGTCCGCGACGAAAGTGCCGCGATGGTGCAGGCGTTCGACCAGACCATCGGTCTGAAGGAACATGAGAGCTTCACGCACAGTACTTTGACTGCATTCGAAACGGTGGGCGAGTTCCAGTTCCAGGATGGTCGTGCCGGGGGGGAGCTGTCCCAGCATGATTTCCTTTTGCAGGCTTTCAAAGATGACGTGGCTGCGCTTTGCGCTTCTGCGCATCTGCTGTCTGGACCTGCCCATCTTGCTACTGCCCTGATTGTCGAAGCTTTCAGCCGCCATATCTCGATTGATCTCTTGTGTATCGATAACGTTATCGATAATGTACCGATAATGTGATGCCGGTCAAGCCTGTGCGGCAAGAGGAGTGTGAGCGACCCCGGCGGAATGCCAAATGCGCCAGGGTCGCGAGACATGGCACAAGGCAGTGGCAGCAGGCGTGCTGAGAGTATTTGGAGGTGGACTTGGCCGAAATTCAACTTCAGGGGATTGTTAAGAAATACGGTACGTTCTGCGCTGTGAAGGGGGTTGACCTTGAAGTCGAGGACGGAGAGTTCGTTGCATTTGTCGGCCCGTCAGGATGCGGCAAGAGCACACTCCTTCGCATGATTGCCGGTCTTGAGGAAATTACCGCCGGGCAACTCAGGATCGCCGGTAAAGTGGTGAATGATCTCGAGCCGCGAGCGCGGGATATCGCGATGGTGTTTCAGGACTATGCGCTTTATCCGCACATGTCGGTTGCCGAAAACATCGGCTTTGGATTGAAGATGCGTGGAATGACGGCGGACGAACGGCAGTCACAAGTGGCACAGGCGGCCGACATCCTGCAGATTACCCAACTCCTGCACCGCAAGCCCGGCCAGTTGTCCGGTGGACAGCGTCAGCGCGTTGCGATGGGACGGGCAATCGTACGCCGGCCGAAGGTGTTCCTGTTTGACGAGCCCCTGTCGAATCTGGACGCCAAGTTGCGCGTGGACATGCGCACGCAGATCAAGCGCCTGCACGGTCTCCTCAAGACGACGACAATTTACGTCACCCATGACCAGGTTGAAGCGATGACGCTGGCGGACAGGGTGGTTATTCTCAAGGATGGTGAAGTGGTACAACAAGGGGCACCGGTCGACGTCTACACATCTCCGAAAACGCGATTTGTCGGGGAGTTTATCGGGTCGCCCAAGATGAACGTTCTGGATGGAACTTGCAGCACCGGGGAGGCCGGGGCGGCAATCAGGATCGGAGGCGTTCCGATTTCGTTGCCTGGGAAAAGATTTCCGGCGGAGGGAAAAATTCTTGTCGGCGTCAGGCCCGAGCATCTGACGCCTTGCGACGCGGGTGAAGCAATGTTTCAGACAACAATCGACGTTCTGGAACCGCTTGGGTCCGACACAATGGCAATCTGCATGCTGGATGGACAGGAATTGACCGCCCGTCTTGCTCCCGATCCTGCCTTGCGTCCGGGCAACGCACTTCATTTGAAGGTAAGCCCGCAGGATGTTCATCTGTTCGATGCTGAGACGCACTTGCGGATTTGACGCTGGAAGGCCGAAGCAGTCGGTTCACCGCATTCAGGGGCAACTTTCAATCGGCACACCTCATCAGACACAAGCAAGCGCGCAAACCGTTTTATATCTTTGTGAAACCAAGGATCACACCTTTCAGGTTAGGTACTTGAGAGGCTAGCTGAACACGTTCCTGTCAACGCACCTGGTTCCAAGTTCAGTTATAGTAGAAAACTTCTTCCATCATGGACCACTGTTCACCGTCCGCGCGTGATGCCAGGGGTTCCTGGCAGGGGTCGGTCAGCGTCCACCATCTCTGCGTTTCCGGGTCTTGCGCCATTCGTGCCATGTCAGCCGGAAAGTCCTCACCATGGTACTCGAGGTAGCCAAACAGAACGTTTTCCGGCTCGCGCAGAAAAATTGAATAATTGCGGATGTTGCTGCGGGAAATCTGCGCGAGAACACTTGGCCAGACGTCTGCGTGCAGTCGCTTGTATTCCTCAATCTTTTCAGCTCGAATGCCAACTACCATCCCGATACGTTGCATTTTCAATCCTTCATGTTCTGACAATCCATCCTTTGCATCATATGCGGCTAGGACGTCACACAGACGTTGTGACCTGGGTCCGAAAGGCGGCCAATCGCTTCCCAGTCCCAATCAATACCCAGGCCAGGCTCATCGGAAGGGATAGCGAAACCGTTCTTCACGTTCATCGGTTTGCGCGTCACGTCGTCGAGTTGGGGGATGTATTCCAGTGTAGGAGCGTTGGGTACCGCACAAACAAGCGCAACATGCAGTTCCATCAAAAAGTGCGGGCAAACAGGGACGTTGAATGCCTCAGCCATGTGGGCAATCTTGAGCCATGGCGTAATTCCGCCGACCCGTGCCACATCGGCCTGCACGATGTGACAGGCTCCTCTTTCAAGGTAATCCTTGAATTGGCTCAGACTGTACATGCTTTCACCCACGGCAATCGGAACGCGTGAGCGTTGTGCGAGGACCTGATGCGCACCGATGTCATCCGCGCGCATTGGTTCTTCAAACCAGTCGATGCCGACATCTGCCAACATGTCCGCACGCCGGATCGCCTCCGCGAGATCAAATGACTGGTTCGCATCAACCTTCACGCGGAATGCGTCGCCAACGGCTTCCTTCACAGCTGCAAGCCTGCTGCGATCTTCGGCGATCGTGGGTTTCCCTATTTTTATTTTGGCACCGGTGAAGCCTGCGTCCTTCATCGCGACCGCATCGGCAACAAGCGCTTCTTGCGGAAGCTGCAACCAGCCTCCTTCGGTCGTGTAGAGCGGGACGGATTGCTTGACACCACCAGCCAGGCGCCAAAGTGGCAGGTTGGCGCGACGGCAACGCAAATCCCAAAGGGCAGTGTCAATGCAGGCAAGCGAAAGGGAGGTGATCGGGCCAACGGACGTTGCGTGGGTGGAAAACAGCAGATCTTGCCAGATGCCTCCGATTTCTTCTGCTTCTCGCCCCATCAATCTCGGCAGCAACGTTTCTCGCAAGAGGCTGATGATCGCCGGTCCACCTGACCCGATGGTATAGCTGTACCCGGTTCCGACGTTGCCGTCGGCATCGGTCAACCGGAGAATGGGCGTTTCCTGACTCACGAAGGCCTGGATAGCATCGGTGCGTTCGACCTTGGGCTTGAGGTCAACCATAGTCAATTCCGCCCGCTTGATCACTGCCATGCGCTGCTTCCTTCTCTTCGCCTCAGGTCAGATGCATCGACGTGGTCACGGCAACAAGAAGCAGCACGGACAGTCCCTTGAGCCGAATGATGAAGGCACAATGGCGCGATGATCCCAAACCTACGTCTCGGACATTGACTTGGCCATGATCTGACCGCATGGGAATAGCTGCATCCAGCTGTCCGGTGCGCGTGACGCGGCGCGACAGGAGCAAAGTGCAGGACGCCGGTCGCCGGAGGTTGCAGCGCATGCGGGGTCTTGCATGACTGCACATCACAGTTCTCGCTGTCAGTTCCTCGCATCAGGTTCCAGCCGATAAGCTGCCATTGCGTTTCTGAACGAAATGTCCGCCTGCTGATCGGCGGGAAGATCCGCGATCAAGTCCCGTGCCGTGTCCATAATTCTTCGGTATGGCGCAGCAAGAAGGCAGACAGGCCAATCCGAACCGAGCATGCATCGTTGCGGTCCGAATGACTTGATGATGTGGTTCGCATAGGGTGTCAGATTATCGATGGTCCACGCGTTCCAGTCTGCCTCGGTCGCCATGCCGGACAGTTTGACCCAGCAGGTCGGTGACGCATTGGCAAGGTCTTCGATGTGATCTGCCCATGGCTGCCAACCACCATTCGCGATTTCCGGTTTGGCTATGTGATCCAGCACCCAATGCATGTCTGGCAGGTTCCGCACCGCACCGATGGCTGCCGGCAATTCACGTGGACGCAATAACAGGTCGTAGGCAAGTCCTTGGGTATGAATGGCGGCCAGTCCACGCTGAACGTCCTCCCGCAACAGCCAGTTCTCGTCTTCCTCATCGTGGACCTGATGGCGAATGCCAACGAGATAAGCTCCACCTTTTCCTGATTTCAAGGTCGTGATCCGTTCAAAAACATCAGGCGAGGTCAAATCGACCCATGCCACGACCCCGAGGATCAGGTCTGTATCATCTGCAACAGCCAGAAATTCCTGGGATTCTCCGAAACTGCTCCGGGTCTGCACCAGAATGGTGCCGGTCACGCCAGCCGGACCGGTTACCGCGCGCAGATCGTCCGTATCGAACCGACGCCGGATGGCATCAAGTTCTGCCGTCATCCAGGGATAGTCCGTATTTGCTGTATCCCAGAGGTGATGATGCGTGTCGATGAGACGGTTCATTCGGCAGCCTCCTCTGTGGAGCCATGAATGTGGTGCATGATGCGCTCGCTGACGGCGTCGTAATTGCGATCATTCACGATCTCGCCTCGCAATTCGAACTCATCCATGACGAGAATTCGGTCGGCGACCGTGACCATTTCCGGCATGTCGCTCGTGATAAGCAATATTGAGGTGCCTGAGTCGGCAAGTTCCCGGATCAATTCGTGGACGTAGGCTTTGGTCTTGATATCAACGCCAACGGTTGGCTCGTCCACGATCAGGATTTTTACGTTTGCAGCCAGCCATTTGGCGACACTGACCTTTTGCTGGTTTCCACCCGAAAGATTGCCGACTATCTGCCGCAATGATGGCGTTCGCACTTCAAGCTTCTTGAGTACGGGATCGACAGCACTCTCAACCTTTCCGTCCGTCACGAGCCCGATCGCATTCATCAAGCGTTTCCAGACGGTGATCCCGGCGTTTTCAAGGATCGAATGGATCAGGATCAATCCTTCGCCTTTGCGATCTTCACTGACATATCCGATACTGTAGTTGTGAAGAGCCTCAGCTACAGAGCCTATCGAGGCTGTCTCGCCATTGATCAGGATATCGCCGGACGTAACTTTGCCGGCCCCGATCAGCGCTTTGGCAAGTTCCGTCCGCCCGGAGCCGACAAGACCGTAAAGGCCCAGAACTTCCCCCTTGCGAAGCTGGAAACTTATGTTGCGATGTCCGTCCTGGGTCGCAACCTTCTGGACATCGAGCGCTACGTCGTGGCCGGAGTTGTCACGTTGGCTCCATTGCGGAATCTGCTCGCTTCTCCCGATCATGAGGCGAACGATATCTTGTCGGTCCAGTCCCGTCAGCGATCGGCTCTCGCAGGCGTTGTGGCCGTCGCGCAAGACTGTTACCCGGTCGCAGATTTCCTGGACTTCCTCAAGCTTGTGGCTGACGAAAACAAGGCTCGCACCATCCTGACGCAGTCGGTTAAGGATACCGAACAATGTCTCCGTTTCGTGCTGGGTCAGTGACGCTGTCGGTTCGTCCAGCAACAGAATACGGGTGTCCAGTGACAATGCCTTCGCAATTTCGACCAGCTGCATTCTGGCCACGTTGAGCTTGTCAACCTGGGTTTCGGGCCTGGCATCGATTTCCAGAAGATCGAGCCACTTCTGGGCTTCTGCATACAAGTTTGGATAGTCGATTTTCTTGAATGGCGTGGTGCTCAGTCGTTCCAGGAAGATGTTTTCGGCAATCGAGAACTGCGGGATCAGGTTTCGTTCCTGGTGGACGACACCAACCCCGCTTGAAATTGCGTCGCGAGGCGTCTGGGGTGAAAACGGTTTCCCGTCGAGCGTCATCAAACCACCGTCAGGTCTATGCACGCCGGTCATGATCTTGATCAGGGTGGACTTTCCGGCCCCGTTTTCACCCAGAAGCGCATGAATCGATCCAGGCGACAACGATAAGCTCACCTTGTCGAGAGCGAGCACGCCCGGAAAGACTTTCGTGACGTCGGTGGCTTCGAATACGTGGTTGCTCATGACGCACCAGCAGCAGCCTTGCGCTGCTCCCTGACTTCACGGATACGGTTCACACTGACTGCCCAGAGGATCAATCCACCCAGGACGACCTGCACCAGGAATGGGTCGATGTTGAACAGCACCAGAACCTGCGTGATGATTGCCACGATGGCGACACCGCAACAGGTGCCTCCGACGCTCACGCGCCCGCCGGTCAGGATCGCGCCACCGATAATCGGCGCGGCAAAGCTCAGGATCAGCCAATCGTCACCGATACTTGGTTGTCCCAGTTGTAACCGGGCAACCAGCATTATCCCTGCCAGCGCAGCAAGAAGACCTGATACCGAATGTGCGAAGACAACGATCCACGGCACCGAGATGCCTGACAACTCCGCCGCATGGGTGTTGCCTCCCACCGCGAGCACCGAACGCCCGAGCGGCAGCCGGAACAACAGGTACCATAGTGCGATTGCAGACAGCGCGAATGGAACGACAAGCCAGGGGATCGGTCCCACCATTGTTGCATTGCCCAGCCATTTGACGACTTCCGGAACGTCATAAAATGGCTGCGCTTCGGTAATGCCGAGGTTTATTCCCTTGAAAACAGACAGGGTTGCCAGCGTGATGACAAAGGCCGAAATACCCGTATAGGCACAGAGCAATCCGTTCGTCAGTCCGGCGAACAGGCCTATTCCGAGCGACAAGACCGCAGCGAGAGGCCAGGGCAGTCCCCAGATTTCCATCATTCCGGCAAACGAAATCGCGGCAAGTCCACCGATTGCACCAACCGAAAGGTTCATTTGCCCGATCGCGATGATGACCATCTGCGAAAAGGCCACCAGCGCGTTGACCGAGATGGCCAGTAAAAGGATTTGAATGTTGAACGGCGACAGGAACGAGGGCTTTAGTGCACCGACAATTACAATCGCCAACAAGGTGACAATGAAGGGGCCGAACCAGTCCTGCTTCAAAAACTCTCGCTTCATACCAGCTTGTTCCTCGACAGATAAGAGCGACGGGCAAGATCAAGAAGTACCGCCAGGAGCAGCAAAAGACCGAGATAAGTTTGCATCCAAAAGGCGCCCACCTGCATCAGCAGAAGTCCGCTTGTCAGCATTGTCACAAGAAAACCGCCGAGAAGTGTCCCGAGAACCGAAACTCTTCCTCCGGTCAAAAGGGTTCCCCCGAGCACCGGAGCCAGGAATGCAGGCAATAGCCAGTCCTGGCCGAGTTGACCCGCCATGGAAGGAATTGCGGCGCCGGTTCGCGAAACCAGCATGAAACCGGCAACACCGGCAAGAATACCCGACAGCGCGTGGCACCAGACGATCATCCTGTCGACATGGATCCCGGACAATTCAGCCGCCGCAGGACTTGCGCCAGCCGCAAGGATTTGCCGACCGAGCGATCCATAGACGAACAACACCCAGAGCAAGATGCCGATACCGATCGTAACCAGCAGCATCGGCGGGATAACACCCCAGAGCTTCATCCGGCCAAATGCGGTAAAGGCGGGAGAAATTTCGCGATACGATTCTGCCTGGGTCAGAAAGATCATGACACCGAACATGATGCTCATGGTGGCGAGCGTTATGACAAAGCTGTGCAGGCCGCTTCGAACGATCAGCACACCATTGATTGCGCCCAGTATCCCGCCGACTGCCAGCCCGCCCATCAAGGCGGGAAGCCAGTGCAGGCCAACCGCTTGCATCAACCAGCCGCCTGCCATGGCCGCACAGACACCAATTGCCCCGACCGCGAGGTTCAGACCTCCGGTGACAATCACGATCATCATCGAGAAGCCGATCATGATATTGACAGCCGATGTCCTGCCCAGAGCGTAGAGGCTGAACTTCGAAAGAAACATCGGGGAAACGGTTGAGAAGATGATCGCAAAAACAACGATGAGGACGATCAGCCCGAATTCATTGCTCAAAAGGAAGCGTTGGATCGGGCCGAACCGGCGACCCTGTTTGGGCATGGCCGTCGAACCGGTCTTATTTTCGTTTTCGATCTGGGACATTGTCGACTACCGATTGCCGTGCAGGAAAGATGGAGGAGCGGGTCCGCTCCTCCAAGACAGCTGTCAGCCGCAATTCAGGTAGGTGTCTTCGAAACCATCAAAGATCTCTTTGGTGATGCTCTGCATTGAACTGACGTAGTTGTCTACAGCATCAGCACCCGCAAACACGGTTCCGCTGTCGATAAACTTGTCAGTCAACGCAATCGACTTGAACGGAGCGTCATCCTTCACCGTGCAGCCAGAACGCAGGCGATCGGCTGCGTAGGAACCAAGGTATCCCTGGCCGTATGGGTTCTGCAGCATTGTTCCATGAACGTAGCCGTCCTTGATGGCACTCAGGACAACCTCGTCATGGTCAATGCCCACCATCTTGATGCGCTTGTCACCAATCTTTCGAAGCGCGTTTGACGCGACAACCGCAGGAACCCATGCAGTCGTGATGATGCCGTCAACGTCATTTGCATGTGCCGCAAGATAGGCGTTGATCTTTTCTTCTGCAGGCTCAGGCGCATCGATATCTGCGATCACCTGGACCACTTCGGCTCCTCCTTCGGAGGCTGCCTTTTCGACTGCGTCAATCCTCAGTTGTGTGTTGGGGTCGACCAAAAAGCCCGTGAAATGGGCGATTTTTGCGCCTTTGGGAAGAACCTTCAAAAGTTCCTGTGTCCCCAGATAAGCTGAATTGCCGGTGTCCGTTCCCATGCAGAAAACGGCTTGGGAAGGATCTTTCAGACATCCCGCCAACGCCATGACCGGGGCGCCTGTCCCGGCAAGCTCATCGGCAATCGCCACGGTGCCAACCGGATCACCGGGAAAGACGAGGAAAGCATTGTAACCCTGGGTCACAAGGCTCTCGAGCATCTGGTTCTGCAGGCTCAATTCCCACTTTTGCGGAACCTTGTAGTCAGCAGCTCCCAGTCCAAAATCCTTGGCGGCGTCTTTTCCTGCCAGTTCCCAGGCAGCGAAGTACGGATGCGGGCCGCCGGGAACCAACGCGACCCGTGTGCTGGAATCAGCCATTGCCGCGGTCGTTCCTAACACCAGTCCCGCCACGGCGGCGCACATGGTTGATAGCTTCTTGATGTCGGTCATTATCCTAAACTTCCTCCCGGTTTCGAGTTTGCAAGCTTTCAATACGCCTTTTTCTTACTTGTATGGTAATATACAATGTTGTGGTCGGCAAGCGGAGTTGTAAGGAAACATCGACGCGTGGAAATGCACGCTGAGCGGTTCGTCTTTCTCACCGTAAATGCCGGAATGGAAGTCATTGCAGCGGCCTGTCAGCAGGTAAGCGAAGGTTTCCATGCCGTCGGGGCGAACCTTGATCTCAATGGATTGGGGTGGCCGGCCGCCGAGACGGGTGAGTTGTTCCCGCCACTTGTGACGGATCTCGGTTCAATAGTCGGTGCCACCCGCTGCTGAGTACATTTCTTCAGGGATTACGGGCGGGTCGATGCGCTTACCAACAATGCGCGATACGAGGCGATCAGGAAATTCCTTGAAACATAGTTGGCCGATATCAGAGGAGCCGTGGCGCTGACTTTCGAAAGCGCGTTGCTGCAGAGCCGCCAACTCATTCCCCGCATGCTTCAAGCCGGCGAGGGGGCATCATCAAGGTGTCGTATTACGCGGGGCGCGCGGGTGGATTGCAAGCTGATACGGCTTTCAGCCTTTCCAGGGCGGCGATGATCGGTTTGACCTTTGCCAATGCGCCTGAATTCGGTCTGGCAGATAACACGACCGACGCGAGGGCACGGCCTTTGTTCGCTCCGACATGATGCGCCGTGCATTATAGTGTGGCTAGGCGACGTAAGCGATCAATTGGTGTCGATATCGCCAAAACGCCAATGTGATCCAGACGGAGTGCCGAGCGCGATCACTTGTCTTACGTCTGGTCTTGTGAGGCGATTAAAATCTAAGTTATTGAAAAAAAGAAAATCGTGATCAAGCCATTGTCACAGCTCGAAGTAT
>NZ_KI928918.1:84444-108495 GCF_000521215.1 Labrenzia sp. DG1229
ATATATAGTATGAAANAAAGAAAATCGTGATCAAGCCATTGTCACAGCTCGAAGTATTCCGGGTGTTCTTTCGCTGCATCTGCAATTAGATGATTGGCACGGCGCAAATGCAATGTCATGGCTGCCAATGCCTCGGCTTCATTGCGATTGCAAATTGCTTCTGCAATTCTTCGATGCTGCTCCAGGATCGTTGATGTTTCGCGCTGCGACCTGATCGCGTATCTGAACCTGTCCATGTGCATCTTGACACGTTGCACTTCAGGCCAGATTTCCGCTACCCCGCAATGAACAGCAATGGCCTCATGAAAGGCTTCATCGGATTCGAAAAACGAGTTTTCGTCAGCAAGCTCCGAGTGGACTGTTTGCAGCTTTAGCTCGCGGTCAAGCGCCATGCAAAGTTCGCTATTGTCTTCGAGCTCTATGGCCCTGCGTACCAGCGCCAGTTCGAACGCTTCCCGCATGAATTGCGACTTGCGAAACTCCGCATCCCGCATTGGTGCCACGATTGTTCCACGTTGCGGCACGATGTCGAGAAACCCCAGGCTTTCCAATCGCAGAAATGCTTCACGGACGGGCGTTCGGCTAACACCAAGTTCCTTCGACAGCTGTACCTCCGATAGTTTTTCGCGCGGTTTGATCTCAAGCCGGAGGATCATCGCCAGGATTGCATCATAGACACGATCCGTCATGGACTGCCCGACGATCCGCTGTTTTAGGTTCTCAGAAGTGTTCATTTGGTTCGCTTTGCATCAGCGTAGCCATTGACGGCTTAGTCTGTCGTTGAGTTTAATATACTAATATACAGGCTTGCTGCTGCAAAGGAAACAGAGTGACATCAGGGCGAGCAACAATGATCGATATACATGGACCGAAAAGGGGAGCGCATCTGTAGATGGATTGCTTGTTTCCTGAAAGGTTCCCTGGTTCATTGCCTGGAAGATCGAGGCTGGTTTTTCAGCTGTCCGGCCAGTTCCGGGTTCCGTGATGACTTTTCACCGAAGAGGGGCCTCGCATCCGGTATCACGCACAAACTCCCGCCGGCCAATGGAAGTAACACGTCACCACCACCCGTTTCACGGTGCATCGGGCTCAAGCGAACCGTCTCCTCCAGGTCATGGTTCAAATGGACCAGAAGCGAACAAAACTTTATCGATCAAGACGAACCAGCCGAATGAGGCAGATCGCTCCATCCCCGACAAATGGGCAAACTACGGTCGAGTGGCAGAACCACACGTTCGCCGGTGCGATCGGCAAGATATATGGCCGTTGCCAATTCAATCGCAGCCAGCCCATCAGACAACGGCACCACCGGGCTGGGCTTGCCGTCCAGATGATCGGCTATCGCCTCGAAATAACCGGTAAACCCTTCCCGGCACTGGCTTGTCGCGCGCACAACGTTGTCGATTTCATTCTGACGATCGGCGTCACGCGCGGTAAATATCCAGTTGGCCTCACCGGGCGCATATGGCACCTGCTTGCTTTCCGCAGTCGCATGCTGAAACACCATTTTGAGCCGTGAGGTATCATCAGCGGCACCAAGTGTGACCGAGGAGGTAACGAGCGCGCCGGTTTCCATGCGCATTGCAATTGCCGCGCAGTCTTCTGTTTCAATTGCGTTGATGGATGTGTTGAGAAGTGCGGAAACATTGGCAGCGCGACCGAACTGGGTCGAAATCAAATCGTGGATATGGATGGCATGACTTAACACTGCCCCACCCAATTCATGAGCCAAGGTGCCACGCCAGGGCTTGGCGTAGTAATCGGCTTTTCGGTTCCAGTGAGTTTCCAGAGAGGCCACACGCGGTGCACCGAGCAGGCCAGCATCCTTCAATGCCTGGAGCTGGCGAAACGCGCGACCGTAGCGGTATTGAAACACCGGAAAGATCTTCTCTTCCGCCTTGCGTTCCGCTTCACATAGACGATCGGCATCTGCAACTGATCCGGCAAGGGGTTTTTCAACGACGACATGCTTTCCTGCTGCCAGGGCGTCCATTGCGATGGGGACATGCAGGCGAGGAGGCAAGCAGATGTCCACGATATCGATTGCCGGATCACAGAGCACTTCAGAGATGGATGTCGAGAAATTCCCGCCGGTTCGGTTGGCCTGTACTTCGGCCAATTCCTTGTTTAGATCGCAAACGGTCCGAACTCGGAAGCGGTTCGTCAGTTGCAGCAAGCCGCTGATGTGCTGAACACCGATCCCGGCGCCGAGTACGGCGACCTGATAGGTCATTTCAGGGTCCCCAGGCGAGTGGCCCTTGCCTGCGCGTTCAAGGCCAGCTCCATCACCTTGAAGCAGTGCGCCTGCGACATTGCGGTTTCCGAGCGGTTGTTCACATCGTTGATGAGGTTGGCGAAATACGGGAGGTCTTCTCCAGACGCATCGATGTATTCGCAGCGCTCCTTGTTGACGAGGAAAACATGGTCCGTGCCGCTCCTGCCAGCGATATCAACATACTTGCGCAGTTCTATCTGACCTTCGGTGCCTGAAATGACCAGGCGGCCATCCCCCCAGGTTGGCAGCGCGTCAGGTGTATACCAGTCGACACGGATGTAGCCTTGCCGGTTGCCGGACCGAAGCAGGATCTCGCCGAAATCCTGCAAGCCCGGGTCGTCAGGATTGGCGAAGTTGCCCACTGAAGACGTTATGATTTCAGCGTCCTGCGATCCTGTGAAAAACAGAAACTGGTCAATCTGGTGAGACGCTATGTCGGTCAGAATTCCGCCATACATCCGCTCGTCGAAAAACCAGTCCGGCCGTGTTGGCCGGTTGAGCCGATGAGGACCGAGCCCGACGGTCTGTATGACTTCCCCGATCGCTCCGTCCCTGACGAGTTCGGCAGCTTTGCTGACAGCGCGCACTTCGAAGCGTTCTGAAAAATCGATCGACCATATCCGCCCAGTTTCCCCGACACAGTCCTTGATGTCGTCGAGTTGTTTCAGGGTTGTACATCCCGGCTTGTCCAGCATGACATCCTTGCCGGATCGCATCGCTTCCATTGCGCGGTTCGCCCGGCGTGCGGGAACATCGGCGATCAGGATCATGTCTATCTCAGGATCGTCCAGAAGCTTGCGAATATCCCTGACCCTTGGCACGTCAGGAAATCGTTTCAAAAAACCTTCGACTGGCTGAGGTTCTCCCTCGGTCCACCAGCCCTTGCAGGTGCATCCCAGTTCCATCATGCCTGCAAGCTGGCCGAAGATATGGCGGTGGTCGATGCCCACCACTCCAAGTGTCAGGGGGGTCATAGTTTTGTCCTCAAGAGTGATTGAGCGAGACGTAAGCGCGTTCGGCCGAGGATTTTTCCATAGCCGCGATAAGGGCATGAACCTGCAATGCATCGCGTCCGGTCACACGCGGTTTTTGCCCGGACTGCGCGGATTTGACGAAATCGGCGATCAAATCGCGATGCCATTCATGGGGAAACGCCATCGGATCCGCACCGCCACCGGTCGTCGTTGTCTCGCCGAATACGGAACGCTCGCCCGACCGCCAGTCTATGGTCAGGGTTCCTGACTTCAGGAGCACGCTTCCCTTGTCGCAATCGAGGCGGATTGATTCTGCTTCCCCCGGGAAGGCAGCTGTTGTTGCAAACAGGGACCCGACCGCACCAGATTCAAATTGCAGTCCTCCCGCCACAAAATCTTCTGCTTCCATCTCATGGAAAGCTGTCGTTGCCGCGAAGGCCTGGACCGCCGATACCGGGCCGGTCAGTGACAGCATCAAGTCGAGCGTATGGATCGCCTGAGAGATAAGCACGCCGCCGCCATCGCGCGCATAAGTGCCGCGTCCGGGCTCGTCATAGTATTTCTGATCGCGCCACCACGGCACGTCGACACGCACGGCACGGATTTCACCCAACGCTCCTGAGGCGAGCAGCCCCGCCAGTTTTTCGCTCGCCTGGCGAAATCGGTGCTGCAAAACAACACCCAGGTTGACGCCGTTACTTTCGCAGATCCCGACAATTCGCCGAGCTGCCTCTTCGCTTCGCTCCAGGGGTTTCTCACACAGAACATGTTTGCCGTTGGTCGCGAACAGACGAACCAGGTCCTCGCGCGCATTGGGAGGCGTCAGGATGAGAGCGGCATCAACAGACGGATCGGCAGCCAGTCTCTCGGCACTCTCGGCAACGGCGAACCCGTGTTCACTGGCGAATGTCGCCCGCGTTCCTTCATTGCGGGCGTAAATTCCCTTAACGTCAATGACATCTGCCAGCTCCTTGAGAGCACCTGCATGCGGTTTCGCCCCCATGCCGCAACCGATGACCGCCAGGCCGAACTTTTTCACGTCTGCACCCCGTTGGTGATGACCTTGCCGTTGGCATCGAACAGGTGCATCTGCGCCCTGTCGAAGCGCAGGTGAAGGGTTTCGCCGTTTTCGATCGGCAATTGCCCTGGTTGATGAATTGTGAGCTGCTCGATTCCGTCAACTTTGCAATAGAGGTAGGTCTCCCCACCAAGTTGCTCGGACAAAAAGACCTCGGCGATAGCATCACTGGAATTGGGAGCATCGGTGAGCAGGATATGTTCCGGCCGGATACCGTAGGTCACGGTATCTCCAGGCTTGATACCCTGAATTGGCGGCAGCGACACACGCGTGCCTTTTGCCACCAGCGCAATGCCTTCACCATCCTCCTCTGCGGTTGCCCGGACAAGGTTCATGCGCGGTGAACCGATAAAGCCGGCGACAAAGGCGTTTTGCGGATTGTTGTACAGATCGAGTGGCTTGCCGACCTGTTCCACGACACCGCCTTGCAAGACGACAATCTTGTCTGCAAGCGTCATTGCCTCGGTCTGATCGTGGGTGACATAGATCATCGTGCCGCCGATCTCGGCATGCAGCGCGGCCAGTTCCTTGCGCATTGTCACGCGCAGTTCGGCATCGAGGTTCGACAATGGCTCATCAAACAGAAATGCCTTCGGGTCGCGTACGATTGCCCGTCCGATCGCGACCCTCTGACGCTGTCCGCCGGAAAGTGCCTTGGGGCGGCGGTCGAGATAGTCTGTGATCTGCAGCATTTCTGCGGCTTTGCGGACCTTGGCATCAATTTCGGCCTTTGGCATCTTCGAGTTTTCCAACCCGAAAGCCATGTTCTTGTAGACAGTCATGTGCGGATAAAGCGCATAGGATTGGAACACCATTGCCAGACCACGGTCCGAAGCCGGAATGGTGTTGACCACCGACCGATCAATCTCGACGGTCCCGCTGGTGATGTCTTCCAGTCCGGCGATGATACGCAAGAGCGTGGACTTGCCGCATCCGGAAGGACCTACAAAGACGACGAATTCGCCAGAGTTCACGGAAAGATCGATCCCGTGGATCACCTCGACAGTGCCATAGGACTTGCGCACAGCTTTCAAATCAATCTGAGTCATTCGCGATCCTTCTTGCTACCGGCTGCGCATCTTGCCGGCCAGGCTGGGTTCGGCGCGTTGCATTCTAAGCGGGGAAAGTCCCCTTAAAATCTGACCCACGTCGTCCAGCATGGCTTCACGAATGCGCGCATAGGAAGGTCGGATCCCGCCTGCCAGATGTGCGGAATACAGCACTTTCGGTGTCAGTCGAACGGGGTCGTCCGGTGCTACGGGCTCTTGTGGAAAGACATCGACAGCAGCGCGGAACCGTCCTTGGCCCGCCAATTCGACAAAATCCGGGAACGACACGATTTCGGCGCGACTGGCCAAAACGACGCAAGAATCCGGGCGGATCGCCTCGAGTTTGCTACGGTTCAAAAAACCCTCGTTTTCCGATGTCACACCCGCGAGCAGGAAAATGAACCTGGACCGGGTCAGCAAATGTTCCAGCGAGACAGGCTCCAAACCTTCGCTGCGCAGATAACTGTCTGAAAGCCAGGGATCGTGCACCATGATCCGACATCCGAATGGTTGCAGCAGCGGCGCAAGTGCCCGGCCGAGATTTCCGTAGCCGAGAAGCGCTGCGTCAGCACCGTAAAGCGAATAAGCAGCCTCGTTGCCGGCAATTCCATAGGCTTCGCTGCCATCGCGGAAGAGACCATCGGACGTGTGGAGGCCCCGAGCCAGCATGATCGCCTGACCAACGCAATATTCTGCTACCGCCGGGGCCATGCAGGGAGCTGCCGAGAGGACATGAATGCCGCGCGCGTGGGCTTCGGCATAGTCAATGTTGGGTTCCCAGTTCGCCTTGACGTTTAGAATGCCGCGCAGTCTGGGAGCCCGATCGAGCCGTTCCTTGGGCATGGCGGTCTGACCGATGATGATTTCGACTTCTGAGAGGATGTCGTCAACAAGGTCGTCAGGCGCCCGGCTGCCGAAATGGGCGACCACGCGGCCCATTTGGTTCAGCGTGTCTTCCGTCGCCAGATCGTAAACCATCATTTCATTGCGTGGATGCGGGTCGAGGAAAATAAGAGGTTTCGTCATTTCATTCCTGAGCTTGCAATACCCGTGGTGATAAACCGTTGAAGAAATCCGAACACAACCACGACCGGGATCAGTGTCACGACCGTCATGGCCAGAATATAGTGCCATTGCACGTCGAGCTCGCCCTGGAAGGCGTTTAACCCGAGTTGCAACGTGTAGACTTCGGAGCGGTTCAACACGATCAACGGCCACAGAAAATCGTTCCAACGCCACATGATGGAAAATATTGCCAGGACCGCGATCGCCGGCAGTGCAAGCGGTAGCACGACACGCCAGTAGATCTGCCATTCGCTCGCACGGTCCATGCGGGCAGCCTCAATCAGATCACGTGGCAGCGTCAGCATGTACTGGCGCAACAAAAAGACCCCGGTTGGAGTGGCAGCTCCTGGCAAGATTACCGCCCAAAGTGAATTGACCATGTCGAGTGACGTCACCACCAGGTAAACCGGAACCAGGATCACGGTGATCGGGATCATCAGCGTTCCGATCACGAAGATCATGATCGCGTTGCGCCCCCTGAATTCGTAGATCGACAAACCGTAGGCGGCCATGGAATTGATGAGCAGCGTTATCGCGGTCGCGACCACTGTTACGATGATGGAATTCCACAGATAGCCGCCGAAATTGAATTTGCGCAGAGGCTCGGTGTAGTTCTCGCTGGCAATGCGAAATTCGCGAACCGGTGTGCGATTGGAAATCGGAACTTTGTAAGTCTGGTCTGGATTGGCCGGATCAACCATCTGGCTGACAATTCCGATGCGCCTGACTTGCGCCAGTTCCATTTCCGTACCGTCTTCCAGCGTTGCGCGAAAGATCGGTAGCGGTTTGTCATATCCCTCGACCTCGGCGCTGATCTGACCCAATGGCAAAAGTGTCGGCGGAAACTCCAGCAGACCTGCGGGCGTCTTGAAGCTGGACAGAACCAGCCAGACGACAGGTCCGAACATCAGGAGAATGCCAAAGGCCAGGTAGAGGTAGGTGAATATGTCCGTCCAGTGCAGCTTGCCCCTGCCGCGCCTCGCGGTGAGCAGCGTTCCGATCGTCCGACGATGAGCGGTTGCGTCAGCCATTGTTGCGCCTCCTTGTGGCAGCGAGTTGCAGCATAGTAAGGACGAACAAGACCACGCCCAGAACGACTGACGACGCGGACGCAAGGCCAAAATTCTGAACCTGATTTGTAAAACCGGTGTTGTAGATGTACTGGACGATGAACTGTGTGGCAGTGCCGGGCCCTCCGCCCGTAAGCACGTAGACCTCGTCGAAGATCTGCACACCCTTGATCAGCGCCAACACGATGACCACAAGCATGTTCGGCCATAAAAGCGGCAGCGTGATCCGCCAGAAGACTCGTTCTTTAGACGTTCCGTCCATTTCCGCAGCTTCGTAAAGGTCGGGCGGTATGGCCTGCAGCCCGGCAAGAAGAATGAGGGTGTAAAAACCCATATGTGCCCAGATCGAGACAAATACTGCCCAGAACATCGCCCATTCCGGCGAGACAAAAAACAGTATTTTGTCGAGGCCGAGCGTGACCAGAAATGCATTCAGGATGCCGTCACGCAGAAGAATCCACTTCCAGATCAACGCAACGACAACGGGCGACAGGAGCACAGGAAAGAAGAAAACAGCGCGGAAAAAGCCGCGCGCCCTGATCTTGCGGTTCAGGATTATGGCTGTAATCAAAGAGAAAATGACAAGGAATGTTACCTGAAACAGCACGAATATCGCGGTGTTGAAGATGCCCTTCCAGAAGCGGTCTTCCTGGCAGGTCGCGGACACCATGTAGTTTTCGCATTCGAACAGAAACGAGTATTGCTCGCCTCCGACATACACGCGGTCCTGCAGGAACAGATTGGTTCCGCCGGTGAGCGAAAAACCGAAATTGATGAATAGCGGGATGATCACGAACATCCCGAAAAAGGCGAGATTTGGCAGAAGAAAAACGTATGGCATCGACCCGATGCCGCCCATCTTCTGTATCCCGCGAAGCGGGATGTCGAGAAGTCTGAAAAACATCTGCAATGGCCAGGCAGCAATGGCCTGAAGCTGTTCTGACGCCGTTTTACTGGGTTTGGGAGACATGGTTCAACCTGGCGGGAAAATGCCAAAAAAAGGAATGTATCCCGGCCAGAAGGCCGGGATACGGACAACACTCAGTTGCCGCGTTCTTTTTCGGCAAGCTGCTTTTCAACATCCTGCGTCATGCGGTCAAATGCCTGGTCCAGCGTCAACTCACCGACGATTGCCTCACCGAGGCGTGAAATCAGGGCGTTGAACATCACACGGTTGTTCGCATAGCCCTGAAGGTCGAAAGCGGTCGGCGAAATGCCCGGTACGGCATTTGCGAATGTTTCGAGTGCATGTTTGGCACGCGGGTCGTCGGTGGCAAAGTCAACACCACCTGTCGCCAGCCCGAGATGACCCGGAATAAACAGGTTCTTGCCGTAAAACTCCGCCAGGTTTTCTTCCTGCGCGAGGAAGTCCATCAGCTTGGCAACCTCTTCCGGATGATCGCTGTCTTTCATCGCAACCAGGGCCGCTCCACCGGGCATGCCTGTACAGGCAGCGGTTCCGCAGGGCGCAGGGACGGCCCACCAGTCAAACGCGTCACCGATCTTGTCGGCAAATTGCGGGATTTGCCATGAACCGGACATGTACATCACGACCTGTGCGTTGGCGAAATCCTCGTTGGCGCCAAGATAGGTAGACCCGGACACGGAACCCCACAGCTCCTTCGCCATTGTGCCGTCCTGATGCCAGTCGTACAGCTTGGTTGCCATTGACTTGAGACCGTCATCGACAAGTGCAGGGTTGCCGTCATCGTCGAACATTTTCGCGCCCATCGCGATCGCCGGTCCCGATACCCGGTGTCCCGACCTGTCCCATGCCATCGGAATGGGAATGTCCAGCTTGGCGGCCACTTCATTGACGGCTTTAGCCCAGTCGTCCCAGGTCGCACCTTCTCCGGGCATTGCGACACCGGCTTGCTCAAAAAGTGTCTTGTTTACATAAGGGCCCGTAACAGTCAGCTGCGTCATGAAGCCGGAGATCTGATCTCCGTCCGGATCGAGCCATTTGAGGAACGGACCGAAATTTTCGCGCCAGTAATCGGCGTTTTCCAGGTACGGCGTCATGTCCAGATAATACTTGGACAGACCACCAAGGTCGGTTACACGGGCGATATCCGGCCCATCGCCAGCAGCAAGCTGCACAGGCAGGCTTTCAAGAATGGCCTTGTAGGGAACAACGTCGAGCGTGACGGATATGTCAGGATTTTGCTTCTCGAATTTGTCGAGCAGAGCCTGCATGGCTTCACTCTCATTGCCGTCGTTGTACCAGGTCATGCGCAAATCGGCTTCCGCCATTGCGTTGCCTGTCAAAAGCGCCAGCGACAGGACGCTGGCGCCAAGCAGTGTTTTCATTCGATTGGTCATGGTTACTCCTCCCGACCTTTTGCTAGCCATCATCGGCAGGCAATTGTGCCTGCAGCTGCAGCAATGTGCCGTTGTCCGGCACCAGTTCCAGAACCGAGTGCACATGCTTGCGCATCTCCAGAGCGGCTCCGTCTCCATCCCCCGCCGCAATGCGGCGGACAATCTTCAGATGATCACGATATGCCCGCATCGACCGATAGGGAATGCCCGACATCATGCGGAAACGTTGCCGGTCGACGTGGCCCTTGACTGAATGGACGAGGCGCCAGGTGTTCGGCACTCCAGCCAATACAGCCAGTTTTGCGTGAAACTGCTCATCTTCCTGAAAGAATGTTGCATAATCATCGGCATCGGCCGCCAGCTTCTGAACCGCAAAGGATTTTGCCAATACCTGGCGGTCAAGCCCTCTTTCGGCCAACCGGCGCACGACGGCTTCCTCAAGAACCGAGCGCATGAAAACAGCTTCTTCAAGGCGCTCGGTATCCAGCATGGCAACCACCGAACCGACCTGTGGCCGTGTGACGATCAAACCTTCTCCGGCCAATTGTTGCATGGCCGTTCGCAAAGGGGTCCGGCTTATTTTCAACTGGGTCGCAAAAATGCCTTCGCTGATTGGAGCGCCGGGAGGCAATGTGTTGTCAACAATGCATTGCCTGAGGAATTCATAGGCTTGCGGAGCGATCGGCAGGGACGGATTGACTTGCCAAGTGGAAAACAGGTCTTCCGTATCGCGGGTCAGAGCTTTCATGCCGTAAACGCCCTGGTTCTGATCTCGCGCATTCCAGCTTCCCGGACCGTGTCGGGTTCGGTGGTCTCGGCGTCATTCCGGGGCGGAGTGTTGCTTTCGGTCGTTTTCTGAATTCGCCGCCACGTGAAATCGTCCTTGCTCCGCGCTGCGGGGGCGGGAATATGGTAGCATGCCTTGACAATACCAATGACTTCCAGCTGCCGTCGATCCGGCAGACTGGCTGCATATTGCGGCTCAGTCCTTTTTCGCATGTGCTGCACGGGTGGCGTTCCTGTTCCCTTTAATACTAGTATACCAGTATACAGAATTTGGCAAAGACTGTGCTGCACCATGAAATTGAGCAGGCGAAAACTCCGGAATATGACCGGTTGCCGGGCGCAACGTCCGGGCAAATGGGTGGAGCAGCGTCGTTGGACGCAGGCGGGCATTCACTGTTTTGACGGTGTCATTGAATGTGACCTTGACCCCTTGCCGGCCAGATTGCTGTGTCCACCGGAGAACAATCGAAATGGAGCGGCTGTTCTTTATGCGCATGCTCACGGAAATCGATACGAAATCGGCATGACAGAAGTGTCGGACGGGCGTCCCAGCCTGTTGAAGCCACCGGTGGGCCTGTGGCTTGCAAGCCTTGGATACGTGGTGCTTTGCCCGGAGATGCCGGGTTTTGGGTGCCGTCGATCGGAGGGAACGGAGTCTGAACTCAGTAAAAAGGCGCTGTGGCACGGTCGACCCCTTCTGGGCCTCATGCTCGATGATATGGATCGGGCCTTTTCTGCTGTGTCTGCATTTCCGGAGATTGAACGCGGCCGTATCGCCACTTTTGGCGTGTCCATGGGAGCAACGCTTTCCTATTGGCATGCAGCACTAAATCCTGACATCGCCAGATGTTCACACCTGTGCGCATTCTCCAGCATTGGTGATTTGATCAGAACCGGGGCGCATGATCTTCACGGGAGTTACATGACTGTCCCCGGTCTGTTGCCGGACTACGATATGGGAGATGTTGCAGCGCTCATTGCACCAAGACCGCAGTTCATCGGGGCCGGTTACATGGATCCACTGACGCCGCAAGCCGCATTTGAACCTGCGTTCGCGCGCGTGAGCGAGACCTACGCACAGAACGCCGACGACCTGAAAACTGTTATCGAGCCGAACGGTGGACACGCTGAAACAACTGGCATGCGTGCGGCACTGAAACAATTCCTTGCCCCGCTTTGATCACACGCCGATCCAGAAAGAGACAAATTCAATCTGGTGTCTGAATTTTCGCGGTGACAGTCCATGTTATGTGGGTTCGCAGAAAAGCGCAGCGGTGATTTCGACAAGCACAGGTGCATTTCGAGGTAAACTTCTGACGCCAATGACAGATCGCGAATGACGCCCGGAATCTCCAAAATACTCTACCAGCAAGATTGATGCAGCATCCGCAATCTCGGAGATTTGCGTAAAACCATCTGCATGAGCAACAAAACATTTAAGACGCAATATGCGTTCGATATTGTCGATGCCACCCGCTGACCTGTTTAGCCAGGCAAGGGCCTGTTCAGTGCAGATCTGTGCGGCCGCTTTTGCTTCTTCAAACGACACGCCGCTTCCGACCAGGCCACAATAGGCAAGCTTTCCCTGATGTTTGGGGATCTGACCTGCAATATAGGCAATGCGTTCATGCACGGTGATCGGTTCATAGGCAAAGACAGTCGGTTCGGGTGCCGGAAGTTTCCGTTCACGCCGGGAGGCCTCCGGACCGTTTGTCTTTGACGAATTGGAAAACAGCTGGTCGTTACTCTTCATTGCCCACTTTTCCAATCAATCTGTGTCCAAACCGGCGCTTTTGCAGTCCAATCACCAGCGCAATGACGGCGATCGCCGCCGCATTGAACGCCGGATCGTGTGTCACGAGCATCACGGCCGCGCCAAAGAGAAGCGTCCGACCTGCCCACTTGAGAGGGCGTCCGCAGAGCCACCCTGTCACGGCCATTGCAAGACAGATGATTGCCAAAGCAGAGCGCGCCAGAACCAGTAGCAACATCGACCAGTCTCCCTGGCCAAGGAGCTCAGGATTGGCGACAAACAGGAACGGAATGACATAGACAGGGATACCCAACAGGAAGGCACGCCATCCAACCGAACTCGGGCTTGTGCCTGCTATGGGTGCTGCTGCAAATGCGGCGACCGCTACGGGAGGCGTTATCTGGCCAAGGACCGCATAATAAAAAACAAACAGGTGAGCAGCCAGCGGTTGCGCCCCCAGATCCACGAGGGCAGGGGCCACCAGTGTCGCCTGGATGATATAGGCTGGTGTCGTCGGCATGCCCATGCCAAAGACGAATGCGGCAAACATCGCCAGAACGAGTGCCAGGTAGAGATTGCCGTCAGCAAATGAAATCACCAGACTGCTGAAACGAAATCCGAGGCCTGAAATCTGCACGATCCCGACAATGATACCGGCAGAGGCGCAGGCAATTGCCACCACCACCGCCGCTTTTGCACCCAGTTTGAGCCCTTCGGCGAGAACAGCCGGTGATACCATTGTGCTACGCCGCAGGAACGGCGTCGCCAGTGTTGCCATCACACCATAAAAGGCGCAAAGACTGGGCGTATAGCCAAGCAAAAGAAACGTCATGATGACGACAAGCGGCAGAAGGAATGTCCAGCCGGCCTTGAATTCCCGCCAGGTTGCACCGCGTTGCCTGCGCTCCATGGGTTGAAGGCCCTGCTTGAGAGCTTCCCAGTGAACGGCAATGAACAGGGACAAGAAGAAAAGAATGGCGGGGATCGCCGCAGCGGTTATGACTTCCTGGTAGCTGATGCCAAGGATCGCCGCCATCAGAAAAGCTGCCGCGCCCATGATGGGTGGTGTGATCTGTCCGCCTGTCGAGGCAACGGCCTCAACCGCACCGGCAAATGCCTTGGGATATCCGAGTTTTTTCATCAACGGGATCGTAATGGCACCGGTCGTGGCGACATTCGCAACCGCGCTGCCGGACATGGTGCCCATCAGGGCGCTGGCCATGACCGCCATTTTTGCGGGACCGCCACGCGTTGCTCCCGTGGCAGCACGTGTGACATTGACGAAAAAATCGCCGCCACCTATGACCTGCAACAACGCACCAAACACGACAAACAGGAATATGAAGTCGGCCGAAACACCGAGGGCGACACCAAATATGCCCTCGAAGCTGAAATACATCTGGTCGACAAATTCATTGATGCCGACACCGCCATGCGCGAGCGGACGAAGCATGTCCACATATCGCAGGTATGGTCCGACAAACCCGTAGACGATGAAAACGACGCACAGCGCTGAGATCGTCAACCCCAGGCTTCGCCGCGTCAACTCCAGCACGGCTATAACTGTGCCAATAGCAACGAAGAGTTCGAACGGCGAAGCCTCAAGGGTCCAGGGAGGACGGACGACAATTTCCGCGTGGTTGAAAATCAGATAGCCGAGACACACCACGGACAGGGCAATGAAAAGACCATCGACCGGACCGCGTAGGCGTTTGATCGGAAATTTGTAGATCAAATATCCGATCAACAGGGCGAACAACAGATGCCAGCCCCGCAGAATGATGTTTGGCATCAGGACAAACGGAGAGGCCGCTGCAAGGTGAAACACCGCCATGGCGACTGCCAATGCACCCGCAACCTGTTCGGACTTAAGACGCATGCCTGAGTTGTCTCTCATTCAGGGTTTCAAACACGTGGTGAAGTACCCTGGGCGGATCAGTTCAGGGCCGGCTCATCAAACGTAATGCCCTTGTCCTTGTAGAACTGTGCGGCTCCGGGATGAAGAGGTACTGCCATGCCATGACCTGCGGTCTCATCCGAGATGAAGTTCAACAGGGCATGGGTCTGCTTGAACCGATCGAGATTGTCCCAGATTGTCGACGTGACCTTGTAGGCAACGTCATCAGACATCTTGTCGGAAGCAAACAGGAAGGTTTTTGTGCCAACTGAATTTGCCGGTGCTGACTGCCCCTGATACAGACCAACCGGGAGATCTACTTTCTGGAAGCCACCTCCATGCTTTGCCAGATAGTCGTCAAGTTTGGCTTCATCCAGTGACAGAACCCTGATCTTGCGGGCCGTTTCTGTGGCAAGTACCGTCGAATGCGGGTAAAGCGCTACCCACATGACCGCATCAAGCTGGCCATTGCGAAGTCCATTCTGCGACTCCTTCCAGCTGAGTTTGTGCATGGTACCGCCGTCAGCTTCGATATCATCCGTCGTCATGCCGTGAACGGCGAGCAGATTGTTGAATGCATTCCAGGATGTCTGGCCAGGTTGACCGGCGCTGACTTGTTTGCCCTTAAGATCTTCAATGCTGTGAATGTCGGATTCGGCGTCTACCCAGATCTGGATCGCACTTGGAAAGAATGTCATCAGACCGCGGACATTCTTGATTGGCTTGTCCGGGGTTGCCGGGTCCCGCCCGTGCCATGCATCGGTCGCGTTGCTGGCAGATGTCAGTCCGATATCAGCCTCGCCAGCGGAAACGCGCAGCAGGTTCGGGCCGGAGCCACCCGGTTGCACTCCAACAACGCTATCAGGAAATGCTTCGCGCATCAGGTTTCCAAGACCGGTGGCTACCACGTTGAAGGTGCCGCCACTTGGTCCGCCGCCAATGTTGAGAAATTCAGGATCATCGGCATTTGCGGGCGTTGCCATGCTCAAAACGGATGTTACGAGTGCGACGCTAACGGTGGAAAGGATCGAACGTCGATTAATTGCAATAGGTGCCATTGTATGAATTCCTCCCATCAATGATGAGCGGAGGACACTACGTGATGTTCGGCGAGGCAATCATTTTCATGTGATTTTTTGATAGAAAAGCACCATTTATTTGAAAAAATTATAAATAAACAGCCATAGGCTATCGAAGCCACTGGGGTTTGAGCACCTCCCGCATATTGTCAACAAAGCCTTGCGCAGCGGGCGAAAGAGCACGGTTTGCGCGGGTGACCAAACCGATCTTGCGGTAGAGTGGCGGGTCGAGAAGCGTTCTGAACACCAGGTCACGTCCATCGGACCGCATTGCCATTTCAGGCAGAGCAGCAATCCCAAGGTTGGCTTTCAAAAGAGCAAGTACTGCCGCAATGTTGGAGCCTTCAATCCATGGCGACGAGATATTGTTCGGTGTCGGGTCGATCGTATCGAGCAGTGGCCTGATTCCTGTATCAGCGCCGAATGAAACAAACGGGTATCCCTCAAGTTCGCTCCATCTAATTGGTCCTGTCTCTCCTGCCAGAGGGTGGGTTGGATGCATCACAGCACCAAAGGGATCCCTGATAAGGGTTTCAAAGTGAAGGCCTTCTTCGGCCTGTATGCGTCCCGCGATGCCGAGGTCCACTTCGCCATTGCGGACCTGTTGCCAGATTGCCGCCGTGTTGTCGTCTCGTAGCGATATCCGGATGTTTGGATAGGCAGCCGAAAATTGAGAGATTGTGGCCGGCAGCACATTTGTTGCAATGGAAGGCAACACGGCGACTGCGACCCTGCCTCTGCGGCGCTCGGCCGTTGCGCGCAAATCCTGTAAAGAAGCCTCCAGGTCGTCACTCAGTCTTTCAATAGTCGGCAGAAACGCTTTGGCTTCGGCAGTCAGGTGGAGTTCCTTTGTGGTGCGATCGAAAAGCCGAAGCTTCAACTCCGATTCCAGATGTTTGATTGCGGCGCTTACAGATGGTTGCGACGACGACAAACGTTCTGCGGCGCGCGTGAACGATCGTTCGCGGGCAACGGCAATAAAAGTTCGAAGTTGGGTCAGCGTGATCTTCATTTCTTGTTCCATGCGCCAGCCGGTTCCTGCGAATTTGTCGTGTTTGACGTGAGCTGTTGAAATTGCCCTGAATGTGTGTGTACGCGCTCAAAGCACAGGCAAACAAAACAATTTGTGTAACCTGGTTTCGAGTGGATACGCAGAGCTTTGGACGGGCTGAGTTTCCTCAGATCCTCTAGGTTTTTAGAGTGGAGACAGCGTCTTCCGCGGCATGGATGAGACCGTTGGCACGGCTGTCGGACTGGATGAGCAGGATGAACAGGAGATCCGCGAGGGCAAGCTGGGCGTCACGGGTGAAGATTGCCGAACTGCGGGCCTGATGCTCATCTGCAACGATATAGAGCTGGATTTCCGACAGGTCGGCAAGGCGATTTGGTTGAACGCCGGTTACGGAAATCACGGTAGCGTTCTTTTTGAGCGCTGTCTCGGCAATGCGGCGGCTTTCAAGCGTGTCGCCCGAATAGGAAAGCGCGATACACAGATCGCCTTTTTCAAGCGTTGCGGCATTGGCAATCTGGATGTGGCTGTCTGCGTCGAACAACACCATGTAGCCGATTTTCTGGAGCTTGTAGGCGAAGTCCTGGGCTACGAGCGAAGAGGCGCCGACGCCGACAAGCTGGATCCGCCGGGCTGTGCGGATTGCATCCAGGGCTGCTCGCAACGTTTTCTCGTTGTTGACTGAAAGCGTTTGCTGCATGGCGTGGATCTTGGAGCCGAGCAGTTTTTGGAGTATGGTCGCGAACGGGTCGTCGCTGCCGATCGTTCCGTGAATTACTCCCGCTGGCACCTGCCACGTTTGCGACGCGGCCTTTGTCACCGCGACCTTGAAGTCCTGATATCCACGGCAGCCGAGCTTCTGGCAGAACTTGACGACGCTGGACTGGCTGCGACCGGTCTGTTCTGCCAGTTCAGCGGACGAAAGATGGATCATCTCGTCAGGCGAGGCGAGAACAAACTTTGCAATCTCGCGCTCCGCAGCCGTAAGGCTGTCCATTTGCCCCTTCATTATTGTCAGAATCGACATGGTGCATCCTTGTGAAAGGTTCGGAATCATCATTTCGCAGGATCCGTTCAAATGGAATAGAAATTTCCATCGCCGCGAATAGCTTCGTTCTTGTCTATGCTCCGGAGCAGGGGTGCTCTCTTTCGGTAATCTTCTAAGTGCATGAATTATAAATTGAATATTCTGCTCTTGGCCCCAATGATACAATGCGTGCAAATAGAAAGGAATAAAAAATTGAACAAATCGTTGACTATTGGAATAATTAAGTCGAAGATCATGTAAAAAGTATCAGGGGGTTCCAATGTCCGATCCGCTGTCGGTTCGTTCACTCCGCAATCTTGTTTCCGAGACGCGAAATCCGCGCACAACGGATGTCGACCTGCTGCCGGTTCATGAAATGGTTGGCAGGATCAATGCAGAAGACAAGATGGTTGCGTCTGCCGTCGAGGCGGAACTGCCGGTCATCGCAACGGCAGTGGAAATCATAGCCGATGCGTTTCGTGCCGGAGGACGATTGATTTACATCGGCGCGGGGACGTCCGGCCGTTTGGGCGTCCTTGATGCCTCCGAATGTCCGCCGACGTTCTCGGTGCCGCCGTCAATGGTCATCGGCATTATTGCAGGCGGGGATCGGGCGTTGCGCCATGCCGTTGAAGGAGCCGAGGACAGCGAGGTCGAGGGAGCGGATGATCTGGCGGCTGTGTCCTTGACCGAAGTGGATGTGGTGGTCGGCATCGCCGTTTCGGGCCGGACGCCCTATGTGATCGGCGCTCTCGACTATGCCTCGGAAGTGGGCGCGCGCACAATGGCGCTCACCTGCAACCCCAATTCCCTCATGTCACGCCATGCCGAGATTTCCATTGCACCGGTCGTCGGTCCTGAAGTCGTCACGGGGTCGACCCGGCTCAAGTCCGGTACGGCTCAGAAGATGGTGCTGAACATGCTGACCACTGCGGCAATGATCCGCCTTGGCAAGACATACCAGAATTTGATGGTTGATCTGTCGATCTCAAATTCCAAGCTGCAGACACGCGCTGTCGGCATCCTGTCGGAAATAACAGGCGTTGAGCCCGAAGAGGCCACCATTCTACTTGCCGAGGCGGACAATGACGTCAAGCTGGCAATCTGTATGAAACTCACGGGACTCAACCGGGATGCTGCCAGTGAGGTTCTCGCGGAAAACAGTGGTGTACTGAGGAAAGCAATAGACAAGACGCGGGATACAATCCGCGCAAGACTGACGGACTAGATCGCCTAATCGATCTACATAGGGAGATTGCATTATGTCAAAGATGATTACCAAGTCACTTGGGAAGGTCGGCCTGGCCGTCATACTGTGCACCACGGCGTTAAGTGGCGCAGCGATGGCCGAAAACCTCAAGGTGGCGTGGTCACAGGACGCCACCGGCCTTGACCCGCACAAACAGACCGCCTTTTCGTCGATCCGATTCCTTGAACTGATGTATGAGCCGCTTGTGCGCCTCGACAAGGATGCCGAGATCGTTCCCGCACTCGCCGGTTCCTGGCAGTTCAACGACGAAGCCACGGTTCTGACTATGAAACTGGACGAGGGCGCCAAGTTTCACGACGGCTCGGCGGTCACACCGGCCGACGTCAAGGCAAGCTTCGAACGCATTCTCGACGAAGAAGTCGGTTCGGCAGCCCGCGCGAATTTCACCGCGATTACCTCGATCGACACGCCGGATGACACGACGGTCGTCTTCAATCTCGACGGACCGAACGTCCCGTTCCTGACTGCGCTAGCTTCGGTAAATGCCGCGGTTGTGCAAGCCAGCGCAATCGAAGCTGGAACCATCGGCACCGAGGTCGTCGGCTCCGGACCGTTCAAATACGAGAGCTGGACACCGAATTCGAACGCCACTCTGATCGCCAATGAGGACTGGCACGGTGGTGAGGTCGCCATTGACGGGCTCGATATCTCGGTCCTGCCGGACGAAACCTCGATTCTTGCGGCGCTGCGTTCGAAGCAGGTGGATTTTGCTCTGATCAATGATCCGTTTGTGGCAACCCTGATCCCACAGGCGTCCGGTCTTAAACTGGCCAAGGCTCCGGTCCTCTCCTACCACGTTCTGCAGTTGAACCCGTCGCGTGGTCCGCTGACCGAACAAAAGGTCCGTCAGGCGATCTCCTGCGCTGTCGATCGTCAGGACGTTCTCGACACTGCGCTCCTGGGCGAAGGGGCTGTCACCGGGCCGCTGACCATGGCGGCTTATGCGACGCCGCAAGATCAGCTCTTCTGCTACCAGCAGGATCTCGAAAAGGCCAGGCAACTGATGGCCGAAGCCGGTTTTGCCGATGGCTTCGACATGAACATCATGGCCGCAACCGGAGAGCCGCCAACCGCTGCCTCCGAAGCACAGGTTCTCCAGTCGCAACTGTCCGAAATCGGCATCAATCTGACGATCGAGATGAAAGAACTGAACGTTTATGTCGACCACTGGCTGAAAGCTGATTTCGACATGGCCGTGGCATTGAATGGTGGCAAGCCGGATCCTTACACCATGTACAACCGCTACTGGACCAAGGATGGCAACCTGCAGAAAGTTGCCAACTATATCGATGACGATCTCGATAGCCTGATGGCACAGGGCAGGGAAGAAACCGACCCGGCCAAGCGGAAGGAGATCTTCCAGTCCTTCGAAAAGCACCTGGCGGAAGTGTCGCCCTGGGTCTGGCTCTACACGGGATATTCCTATGCCGGGACACAGGATTACGTCGACGGTTTCGAACCGACACCGACCGGTTCGTTGTTCGGTCTCGCTAACGTCAGTCTGAACAAGTAGGCCAGCAGACGGAGATCCTCATGTCCTACCCGATCAAACGCCTTCTGGTGTTTCCGCTGGTGATGCTGGGCGTGTCGGTCTTCGTCTTTATTGCCATCCGGCTGGTGCCGGGCGACGCGATTACCGCGATGCTTGGCACCGAGTCCGGTCTGCTGACCCCCGCTCAGCGTGACGCTCTCAGCGCCTATTTTGGCCTCGATCAGAACTGGTTCATTCAGTTCTGGAGATGGTTCGCAGGCGTGCTGCAGGGCAATTTCGGAATTTCAACGACTTACGGAAAGCCAGTGATGACGATCATCTGGCAACATTTCCCGCTGACGCTTGAACTGGCGATCCTGTCGATGCTGATTGCCCTGTCGATCGGAATCCCCGCCGGGATCTATGCCGCGGCGCACAAGGATCGGCCATCGGATCTCATCTTGCGCATCGTCGCAATGTTCGGTCAGTCGACGCCCAGTTTTGTTGTCGGTCTGTTGCTTATCTATCTGCTCTCCGTGGGCTTCGGCGTGTTGCCTGAAATGGGAACCTTTGTTCCGATCACCGAGGATCCACTTGCCAATCTTGCACAGATGATCCTGCCGGCCATCACACTCGGGACTGCCTTTGCTGCCGCGGTCATTCGCATGTCACGCTCCACCATGCTGGACATCTTGCAGGAGGACTATGTTCGAACCGCCCGCTCCAAGGGCATGTCGCGCCGCCGTGTGATCTGGCGTCATGCCCTGCCGAATGCGCTGATACCCGTGATCACGCTCTCGGGGGTCGAATTCGGATACCTTCTCGGCGGTGCTGTACTGGTTGAACAGATATTTGCGCTGCCGGGTCTCGGCCGCACCGTGCTTGATGCGATTTTGCAACGTGACTACGCTCTCGTGCAGGGTTCGGTTCTTTTCATTGCCTTCAACTTCATGATTGTGAACCTGCTGGTGGACCTTGCCTATGCAGCCCTTGACCCGCGCATTCGATTCGAAACCAAATGACAGCGCTCCTGAAAGATATCGCCCGTCATCCTTCGGGCCGTATCGGTCTGATTACATTTGCAGTTTTTTTGATCGCGGCGGTAATGGGCAAGACCGGGTTCACTCCCTACGACCCGCTCATGCAGGACCGTATCGCCAGGCTGCAAGGCCCCTCGGCCGCGCACTGGTTCGGGACCGACCTGTTCGGACGGGATGTGTTCTCGCGTTTGATGGACGGGATCGGTCAGAGTTTCATAATCTCGTTCTTCTCGGTTGGCATAGCCTCTTTACTCGGTGCAGTTCTAGGCCTGACCGCTGCCTGGTTCGCCGGACTGTGGGATGGAGCTGTCATGCGCTTCATGGATGTTCTGCTGGCCTTTCCGGCTATCCTGCTCGCGCTCTTGATCATCACGATCTTCGGGCCGGGCACCTGGACATCGGTCCTGGCCATTGCCATCGTCTACACGCCGATCTTCACGCGTGTCGTGCGCGGGCCCGCGCTGTCGCTGCGCCGCCGTGACTTTGTCGATGCCGCCCGTACCTTCGGCTCATCACGCAGATACATCATGACGCGGCACCTGGCATTGAATCTCGTTGCACCGCTGACGGTCCAGGTCACGCTTGCGCTCGCGTGGGCGCTGGTCACCGAAGCCGGATTGAGTTTCCTGGGGCTCGGTACCCAGCCGCCCAATGCATCGCTCGGCTTAATGCTTTCCGATGCCCGAAATCTCATGGAGTTGGCTCCCTGGCTCCTTTGGATGCCTGCGGTTGCCTTGATGCTCGCCGTGCTCAGCTTCAACCTGCTGGGTGATGCCTTGCGCGATATCCTCGATCCGAAGACCCGGAGGAGGTTGGCATGAGCCTTCTTTCTGTTCGAGACCTGAAAGTCGGCTTCGGCCCGCGACCTGAGGAGAACCAGGTCGTTCACGGCGTCAGCTTCGATCTTGAGCCCGGTGAGACCCTGGCCATCGTCGGCGAAACCGGGTCGGGAAAATCTGTAACATCCATGGCTGTGAACCGACTCGTTGACTTTGGCGGTGGCAGGATCACAGGCGGTTCGATCAGTTACACCCGTTCGGATGGTGCGTCGCTGGACCTTGCCGCGGCTGCTGAGAGCGAGCTGGAACAGATCCGTGGCCGTGAAATCGGCATGATATTTCAAGAGCCGATGACGTCGCTCAACCCGGTGATGACGATCGGAGCGCAGATTGAAGAGATCTTCCGGCTTCAGCAGGGGCTGACCAGGGCAGGGGCACGCGAAGCTGCGTGCAAGGCCCTGGAACGTGTGCGCATACCCGATGCTGCCCGGCGTCTGAGTTATGCGCCGCATCAGCTTTCCGGTGGCATGCTTCAACGCGTGATGATCGCGATCGCGCTTGCCTCAAACCCGCGCATTCTGATCGCGGATGAACCGACAACCGCACTTGATGTGACAATCCAGGCCCAGATCATGGGTTTGCTTGCCCAGATGAAGCGCGAGACCGGAACGGGGATGATATTCATCACCCACGACATCGGCCTCGTCGCCGGTATCGCTGACCGGGTCATGGTCATGCAAGATGGCAAAGTGGTGGAGCAGGGACCGCTCGACAAGGTTCTGGACAACCCGCGGCATCCCTACACCCAACACCTTTTGAGCGCCGTTCCGCACTTTTCGGACGGCAAGTCAGTCCGGGGCGACAAAGCCTCTCCGGACCGGGTGCTGAAGGTTGAAGATCTGAGCGTCCGTTTTCCGGTTCGCACGGGTCTGTTCCGCAAGCACACAGGCAACATCCACGCCGTCGAGGGAGTTTCGTTTGAGCTGAGGGCAGGCGAGACGCTTGGAATTGTTGGCGAATCCGGGTCCGGAAAATCGACGACTGCGCGCGCCATTCTAGACCTCGTCAAGTCGACCGGCGGCGTGACACAGGTTGACCGAACTCAGACTGGCGGCACCGAGAAACCGGTACAAATGGTGTTCCAGAATCCGAACGCCTCACTGAATCCACGTCTTACCGTCCAAAGTATTCTTGCGGAACCTATGACCGCTGCGGGACGCCGTATTGATGAAGAGGCCGTCACCCGGATGGAAATGCTGCTGAGCCGCGTCGGCTTGCCCGCCGACAGCCTCACGCGCTATCCGCATGAATTTTCAGGCGGTCAAAGGCAACGGGTCTGCATTGCCCGGGCACTCATGTTGAAGCCTTCGGTTCTGGTACTGGACGAAGCGGTTTCGGCTCTCGATGTCTCCGTGCAGGCGAAGGTGCTCGATCTGTTGATTGACCTGCAGCGGGAATTCGGCCTGGCTTATCTCTTCGTGACCCATGACATGGCCGTGGTCGAGCGCATCGCGCACCGCATTGCCGTGGTTTACGCCGGACGGGTCGTTGAAATCGGCGATGCCCGTGAGTTGCTGGCGAACCCGCGCCACAGATATACCAGGCAGCTAATCGAGGCCGTCCCTTCACTTGAACGCCGTCGTGCCGAATACAGCATCGATTCCCGTGCGATGCCTTCCCTGGTGCGCCCTATTGGTTTTACACCCGAAGTGGAGGCATGGCTGGGGGCAGGCGAGGATCATTTCTACCGGCAGGAGGCATGACCCTTGGACAGCCAAGCCTTGTTTGATACCGCATTTGCCAAGCTCGAGGCCGCCGTGACCTCAGGGAAAGTTCCGGGTGGAGTGCTTGGCTTCGTTTCACGGGATGGCGCTCGGATTACCCGTGCGACCGGCCAGGCGCAGCTCGTACCTCAATCCCGGCCGATGACCGTGGATACGTGGTTCGATTTGGCTTCACTCTCCAAGGTCATTTTAACCACCGAGCGGATAATGCGCCATGCCAGGGAGGGCCGCATCGAACTGGATGCACCTCTCACCACGCTGATACCGGACCTGCGCCAATATCACCCGGACACCGCAGTGGGAGCGGCAGCTGACCATTCGCC
>NZ_KI928919.1:0-7985 GCF_000521215.1 Labrenzia sp. DG1229
CTTCGTTCAGTGTGTGTGCCGAGCAGCCGATCTTGGCTGCTATCGAAACGATCGCCTGCCAGCGAGACCCGTGCTGGCTCTCATTATCCAGCACAAGGCGAACCGCTCGGTTGCGTACTTCAGGGGAAAACTTGTTCGTCGTTTTGCTCATCGTGCTCCATCCTACTCAGGAGTTGGAGCCTCCGGCAAACCCGGAGCGGTTCATAAAGATTACACGTCCTAATCGACAGTATGAGCCCGAGCAATTTACTTCTCACCGCAGATCTCGCCGCACTTTGCTCGCTGCGTTGATCTGGTCTTTCTTACCGCCAAGGCCGTGAAACCGGCAGAGCTCACTGATCACCGAAGGGGACATTCTCGTATCTGCCAGGCCCTTGAAGGACGGCGCCCCGCAAATTCCATGTCAGATTGTTGATGGCACTTGTGACCGTCACGTCCAGTTTACGTGAGGGTCCATTGATCCTGCAGAAACTGGCCGACCCGACCGGCACCAGAAACGCTACTTGATTGAGCAGCGCAGTTGAGGCGCCCCGGGTCTGACCAATGCTTCTACTCGTCGCTATCCAGTTTTCAGTTCCCAATCTTTGCGACGCCGAGCGGGACATTGAATTTGCGGCACCAGATGTAAACCTCGTCATAATCCGAGGCGTTGATACCGCTACCGATCTCGTAACTCTGCTTGCCGGTCAGTTTCTTCAGTGCTCCGAGATCGGCGTTCGGGTCGAATTTGCCATTCTTTCCAAGACCGACCCGTGGATCAGGTGCGCCATCGAGGCTGAAGTCGCTTTCGAGGACGACGCTGCTGCTGCTGAGTTCAGTCTTGCCCGTCGTGACATGGTCGCTGCGGCCCGAGAAGTTGCCGGATCGCGTCTTGCTTCCCGCAAATGCAGGTATGGCGGCTGTTGCAAGGGTTGCGGCTGCGAGGCCGGAGGTGAGTGCGAGAAATTGTCTGCGGTTCGTCATTTTCGATTTTCCTTGGGTGCCCGTAAAATTGTTGAATGCATTTTTTGGTGAGGGCCGACCGGCCACACGTTTCAAATCGGGTCGGGTGCGTTTTCTTTGAAGGCACATTCAGCTCTCGCGTCGTCACATGTTGGCGAAATCCGCGTTACCTGAGATGATGAGATCACCCTCTGTTGCAACGTCTGCGCATGGAGAAGCGACTGCGCGCCAGCTGAATATTACAAATTGTCCAGATGTCTGGACTGAGACTGATACGCTTCCTAAGTAAGCGGGCGCAGCGGAATGAAGCTGCGGAAATCAGGCATCCCGGCTGCGATGGGCATCTGCTGCTGCGCCGGGTACCTGTCGTCAGATCAATCAAACGAAACCAATCGGGCCAAGAACCATGTCTGTGTTATTCGATGCAGGTCTGCTGCTTGCAGCAGTGCTTGTCTTTTTTGCGAGCGTTTTGGGTTACTTTCTGCTTTCAAGCGTCTTCCAGTCCAAGAGACGACGCGGATTGCTTTCAAAGGACGGGTTCACCTTCCTGCTTGCCGGCGGTCTCTTTATCACTTTCACGGCGAGCTACATGGAAATCTTCGCCTTCGCGTTCCGTTTGCCCTATCCGGCTTTTGTTGATCTCGGGATCGGATTGCTGGCGGTGTTCGGCACATCAGTCATTGCCTACAAATTCGCAACACGGCTGGTAGAGAACAGATCAAGACATCGAAAAAGGCTGCCCGCCTGACGAGTGCCCTGCAAGAAGCCACTTTCCATTTTCGACTGCGAAAAGCATTGCAGCTTGGCATTTACGCCGCGATATCTCGTAAAATTTACCGAAGGATGATTGCGCTTTTACAACCTGACTGTTATTTGGGGTAGTAAGTTTTTTATGCACACATCAATTTATTCATTGGGTGATAAATGTCTGAAGTTACGGAAATAGTCAGATCAGTCATTGCGAAGAACCTGAATTTGGCATGGTGGACAATCACGCCAAATTCAACCTTAAGTAGGCTGGGTGCCGACAGCCTGGACGCGATTGGTCTCATCATGGCTGTCGAGCTGGAACTCGGGTGCTGCCTGCCGCAGGACGTTTTCAATTCGATGGAATTTCAGGACGGCGAATGGACGTTTGGGGCCTTCGTCGGGGCGATAGAAAAATCAGTCAACCATATACCGGTCCGTCTGCAAGCCTGAGCCGAGTGATCGGTCAATAGCGTGCCATGAAGACCGGTCTAATCAGCCTGGCAATAGCCGGACCACGTCAATCGGCTCGGCCTTGCCCTTGACCACCTGCGGACCGATCTGTTGTTGAAGGATGTCCGGGCTTAGCCTGTCGGCGATCTCGCCCGATACCAGAATAACGACCTCTGCCGTGCCATCAATTTCCTTGCCGAGGCTTTCAAGACGTGAGGCTATGTTCACGGTATCGCCGATAACGGTGTAGTTGACGCGACCTGGTGCGCCGATGTCTCCGACGATCAGCGGACCCATGTGAATGCCGATACGTATGCGCACCGGTGGTTGGTTGCGTGCTGCACGATCCAGGTTGTCTTTAACAATCGCCTCGGCCATTGCAATTGCAGCGCCGGCAGCAGGTTCAGCCGGATTGTCCAGGTGATCCGGGGCGCCCCAGAACGCCATGACACTGTCACCGATATACTTGTCAATCGTTCCGCCGTGGTCGGTAATTTCCGAGCCAAGTATTGACAGGTGATGATTGACGAAAGCCGCGGTTTCGCTCGCCGACATGCCTTCTGACGCGGAGGTAAAGCCAACAATATCTGTAAAGAGGACGGCGACTTCGCGTTCCTCCGGCGGAGCTTCGGCGCGTCCTTCACTCAGGAGCTTCTGCACGAGGGTGCGCGGTACATATCTGTTGAAGGCATTGAGCCCTCCGACCATCGCGTTAAAGCCACTCGACAAGTCGTCAAGCTCCCGGATGATAGACGGGGGGAGCGGTTCGAACGCTTCCAGGTTCAGTCCGGCGACCTCCTTGGCCGAACCGGCCGCCCGGCGAATTGGCTTTGCAATACGGCGCGCAAGGGCAATGGCGCCGAGCAGAGACAGCAGCAGCAATCCCAGTCCGACCACGATGGCGACAAGCAGCTGCCGCAACGGCTGGTCCAGGAACTCGCCGGGAAAATGAACACCGATACGCGCAGGGAGCCCTTTCAGGTTGTCGTTTTTCTTTTCCAGAATGATGAAGCGCTTGTTTCCCTCCTGATCATATCCTGTTCGCAGTTCGAGACTGTCCGCAATTTTGTAGTCCTCATTTGCCACGACCTCCATTCCCGAGAAACTGGTGAGAAAATGATCGGAAATCTGACTGACATGGAGTAGTGGGGCGGCCTCGCTCAGCTGCTCAAAGCGTTCGTGCAGCAAAGGGTGCGCAATGACCTCTTCAGACTCTTCCTTCATCAGAAACACGATTATATCTTCGGTTGAAATGGACCAGGTGATGTCTGAAATCCGCTCCAGCGACATGCCGATCATGAAGCTGCCCCGGTATGTGTCAATGTCATAGAGGGGAGTGGTGTAGATGAAATACGTGTGCTTCCGGCTCGGCATATAAAGCGGTTCGCTCCAGAACGGGGTCGATTGCCGCGAAGCTTTCCCGGTTAACTGGGCCAGGCTTGGAACTTCGGACGCCAGATCAGTCCGGCCACCTTCCAGTTTTCCATCAGCATCTCCCCGGTCGACATCGACGCCGAGGCCGTTTTCGTCGACCATCACCATGAATGAAACACGATCCTGGGGTGCGAGTGCGCCATAGATATACGCGATCAAAAGGTCTGTTTCGTCAAACGACAATTCGCCAAGCGCCCAGCTGGCATGCGTGTAATCTGCCGTCTCGGTCACTGCGTGCAGCTGTTCGACAAAGGCCGCTTCAGTGGAATCCATTCCAAGATCAACGAGTCCCCCGCCCAGCTGGCGGATAACGCGTTCGGAGGTAACCGCCTGGATGATCAGGATAGCGGCAGCGGTGATGACCACGAATGTCCCGATAACTGTGGCCAGGGTCGGTGTTATGAAGAGCTTGTTGCGTAGATGCACAGTGATATCCCAAGACACAGCCAAGTATGTTGCCGGAACGGTAGCGCCGACTGGTTGCCGTTTCGCCAATTCGGTGTCTCGGGGACTCTAACCGAACTTTCCTGACAAAAGAAAAGGCTCCGAAAGCAATTCGCTTCCGAAGCCTTTTATCAGTAAACAGGAATTGCGACGTCAGGAGGCCTTTTCAGGTTCATTGAACCTGTGTCCGTAGTCGACGGCTACTTCGTAATCGGGATCCTCAAGAACGGAAACTTCAACGAGATTGCCGGCCTTGCTCAGGAGCTTCTGGCAATCCGGAGACAGATGGCGCAAGTGAAGACGCTTGCCGGCAGCCACATATTTCGATGCCAGGGCGTCGATCGCCTCAAGGCCCGAGTGGTCGACGACGCGGCTGTCAATGAAGTCGACAACGACATCGTCCGGGTCGTTCGGGGGGTTGAACAGATCGACAAATCCGGTTGTCGAGCCGAAGAAAAGCGGTCCGGACAAACGATACACCTTCCAGCCTTCCTTGCTCGTGCCGACGCGTGCACTGATGCGGCTGGCAGCATTCCATGCATAGGCGAGCGCTGAAATGATGACGCCGACAACCACGGCGACTGCAAGGTCCGCATAGACGGTTACACAAGTGACGATCACCATGACAAGGGCGTCTGTCAGCGGGATCTTGTGAACAATCTTCAGACTGGCCCAGGCAAAAGTGCCGATAACAACCATGAACATCACGCCGACAAGTGCGGCAACCGGGATCTGTTCGATCAGGGGTGACGCGATGACAATGAAGGACAGCAGGAACAGAGCCGCTGCAATGCCGGAGATCCGCGTCCTGGCCCCTGATTTCACGTTGATCATCGATTGGCCGATCATGGCGCAGCCACCCATCCCGCCGAAGAAACCGGTAACGATGTTGGCTGTGCCCTGAGCAACGCACTCCTTCGAGGCGCCACCTTTTGTGTTTGTCAGGTCCGCGACGAGATTGAGCGTCAAAAGGGATTCGATCAGGCCGATTGCAGCCAGGATAACCGCGTAGGGAAAGATGATCTGCAGTGTTTCAAGGGTGAGTGGGACCATCGGGATGTGGAAGTCGGGCAGGCCGCCAGAAATCGAAGCCAGATCCCCGACCGACCGGGTATCGAGATTGAAGCCGAGAACCAGGCCCCAGACCACCAGAATACCCGCCAGCGGGGCAGGAAACGAGGTGGTGATCTTTGGAAGCAACCAGGTCACCGCCATGGTAAGGGCGACCAGCCCGAGCATCAGGTAGAGCTCCCATCCACCCATCCAGGTCAGGCCGCCGGATGCGTCCGGCACCTTGAACTGGCCAAGCTGAGCCAGAAAAATCACGATGGCAAGGCCATTCACAAAGCCAAGCATCACCGGGTGCGGCACCATCCGGATGAACTTGCCCCATTTCAGAATGCCGACGGCAATCTGCATGATTCCCATCAGGACAACGGTCGCGAACAGATATTCAACGCCGTGCTGTGCGACCAGAGACACCATGACAACCGCAAGCGCGCCGGTCGCGCCGGAAATCATGCCCGGACGTCCGCCTATGCAGGCTGTGATCAACCCGACAAAAAAGGCGGCATAGAGCCCGACAAGAGGATTGACGCCCGCGACAAAGGCGAAGGCAACAGCTTCAGGAACCAGGGCCAGCGCAACAGTCAAACCTGCCAGCAGTTCCGTTTTGATGCGTGAGGCATCCAGTTTGGTTGATTGTACAGGCGCAACGGCCTCGGCACGTGCAGTCAAGACGGGCTCCAGACTATTCATGTTTTGTTGAAACGGTCGCCCAGGAACACCGGGACATACACATTGATCTAGATCAATTGAGGGCCTTTTAGTCTATTTATTGCGCCGCAGCAAGATTTACTCTGAATATCAGCCATGCATCGGGATATAAGCGCAGCATATTTGAACGCTGTCACATGTGTTGTTGTCCGGTTTGGTCTCGACGCGGCGTTGCCAATACAACTATCCGGTTGCATCGGAGGAAGTGTTTTCCGAGTTAATTTCAGGTGATCACTGTCGAGACAGTCTTCATATGAGTTCCAATGCTCTGAAAACACTCGACGGACGTCTGTCTGACGACTAGAACCAAAGAAATCACTACCGGGAGACGTTATGAAGCCGACCAATCCGGTGTTCACCGGCATCGAAACAACTGTTTTTGAAACCATGTCCCGGCTGGCGAAGGTCCACAATGCCGTCAACCTCGGGCAGGGTTTTCCCGATATGGACGGACCTGACGACATTCGTGAAATTGCCGCCAGGACTTTGATGGACGGCCCGAACCAATATCCGCCGATGCTGGGTCTGCCCGACCTGCGCGAGGCGGTCGCCGAGAGCAACAGGCGATTTTACGGACTTGAGATCGACGCACAGAGCGAGGTTCTGGTGACGTCCGGGGCTACCGAGGCACTTGCGGACTGCATCATGGCTCTCGTGTCACCGGGAGATGAAGTGGTTCTGATCGAACCGCTCTATGACTGTTATCTGCCTCTGGTGAGGCGGGCAGGTGGAATTCCCGTGCGCGTTCGGGTCAACCCGCCGGAATGGCGGCTCGATACGCAGAAGCTTCGTGCCGCCTTTTCTGAAAGAACCAAGGCAATCCTGATCAACAATCCCATGAACCCGACGGCAAAGGTGTTTTCCGCGGCGGAATTGCAGTGCATTGCCGACTTGTGCCGCGAACATGACGCTTATGCGATCTGTGACGAAGTCTACGAGCACCTTGTATTCGACGGGGCGGCGCACCGGTCCCTGATGGCATTGGACGGAATGCGGGAGAGAACGGTTCGCATCGGTTCAGCAGGCAAAACCTTTTCGCTGACAGGCTGGAAGGTCGGCTATGTCACGGGTCCTGCCCAGTTGATCGATCCGATCGCCAAGGCGCACCAGTGGGTTACATTCACCACACCGCCAAACCTGCAACAGGCAGTTGCTTATGGTTTGAGGAAAGGCGACAGCTATTATGAGGACCTGGCCCGGGATCTGGAGGCGAAGCGGGACCGGATGGCGAGAGGGCTCCAGGCACTCGGATTTTCTGTTCTTCCTTGCGCCGCGACTTACTTTCTGACCTGCGGTTTCGAAGAACTTGGTCTGGGTGAAAATGATGTCGATGTCTGCGAAGTCCTCGTGAAGCAGGCCGGCGTTGCCGCGGTCCCGGTCTCCGCCTTTTATGGTGCAGATGCGCCAACCGGTTACATCCGGTTCTGCTTCTGCAAGAAAGACTGGGTGATCGACGAGGCCCTGGCGCGGCTTTCTGCATTTTTAACTGCGGCAGGCGGCGAATCCGCATAGCCTCATACAACCGATTTGATCAGGATGAGAAACTTCATGGACAATCCGGCTCTGGTCGATGTGACACGCGGAAACCTGACGGAGAGCCTGCATCGTGGCAGTGTGGCAGTCGTTGATACCGGCGGAAATCTCGTTTTCGGGATCGGCGATGTCGACGCCAGGGTATATCCCCGTTCTGCGATCAAGGCTCTACAGGCGCTGCCGCTGGTGGAATCAGGCGCCGCAGAAGCCCTTGATCTGACCGATGCCGAACTGTCGCTTGCCTGTGCGTCTCACAATGGCGAGGAAATTCATGCAAACGCCGCCCGTGTGATGCTGCTTAAGGCCGGGTTGAACGAGGATGATCTGGAATGCGGTCCGCAATGGCCGCAGCGAATGGAAGATGCCGCCAAGCTGATCCTCGCAGACGAAGTACCCTGCGGCCTGCACAACAACTGTTCCGGTAAACACGCAGGGTTTCTGGGACTGGCCAAGACGATGGGGGTCGACACGCGCGGCTACATCGAACCGAACCATCCGGTGCAGCGCGAAGTCCGCCTCGCAATGGAACAGATGACGGGCGACACGCTGACTGAAGACGTGTGCGGAACTGATGGTTGTTCCATACCGACCTATGCCTCACCGCTCCAAAGCTTCGCGCGGGCCTTTGCGTCGTTTGGAACCGGGGAGGGGCTTGA
>NZ_KI928919.1:8397-47068 GCF_000521215.1 Labrenzia sp. DG1229
CGCGGGCCTTTGCGTCGTTTGGAACCGGGGAGGGGCTTGAACCCCTTCGTGCCGACGCGGCCCGGCAGATCTACGACGCCTGTATCAACGAGCCCTACATGGTGGCCGGAGCGGATCGCTTCTGCACCCGGGTCATGGAAACTTTCCGCGGGCGGGTCTTTGTCAAAACCGGCGCCGAGGGTGTTTTCTGTGCCGCGATACCCGAACTCGGATTTGGCGTGTCGTTGAAATGCGACGACGGCGCAACGCGCGCTGCCGAAGTCATGATGGCGACCGTTCTGGAAATTGCCCTGGAACTTAACGAGGACGAGGCTGTTCTTATGGACAATTTCGTCAACCCGCCTGTGTTGACCCGTCGGGGTGTTCAGGCTGGCCATATCAGACCCGGCGAAGAGTTTCTGTCCGCTTTGAAGACCGCCCTGAAACAAGCCAAATGAAAAAGGCTACAAATCCTTTTTCATCATGATCTTGTTTCCGGTTCTTAAAGTTTCACTCCAGCCCAGGTGACTGTAGAGAGACACATTCTCGGGCATATTTGCATGAGTTGCTAGCTGAATTGCAGTCGCTCCGCTCTTACAGGCGAATTCCTCAGCCTTCTCCATCAGTTTCCTGCCCAGACCCAGACCCTTGAAGTCGGGGTCGACGGCGACGTTCTCCAATTGGGCCGGTACGCCATCGAGATTCAGGATGATACATCCGGAGATCTTGCCGCCTGTCTCGGTAACGAGTACCGTTTTTGTCGCGATGTCTTCTTCCAGACCGGCTGAAACGTCCGGCAGGTCACTCAAACGTGCTTTTACCGGTGCATAGGCCCGTTCGATGCAACGTTTGAGGGCGGCAACGTCTTGCATTTTCGCCTTGCGGATGGATGTTTCTTTGCTCGTCGATTTCACTGGAGTTTCCCTATGGCGCCCCGCCCAGGTCTGTCTTTCCGTTTTACCCATGCAATCACGCGTACGCCGTCTGACAGCGTTGCGAGCGGGATCCGGGCTGTCGACAGCGGTGATCCGAGCGGCGCAAGATTTCGCGAGGAACATGAGCATTATGTCCGCGCTCTGCAAGAGGCGGGCCTTGAGGTTGACGTGTTGCCTCCGCTTGAAAACTATCCTGACAGCTGTTTTGTCGAAGATCCGGCATTTTGCCTGCCGGCAGGTGCAGTCCAGCTTCGGCCTGGCACAGCCAGCCGTGAAGGAGAGGGCAGGGAAATCCGGCGTGCTCTCGAAGCGCGTTTCGACGAGGTGGTCGAATTGCCAGGTGAAGGCTTTGTCGACGGCGGCGACGTATTGATGCTCGATGATGTTATCCTGATCGGCCTGTCGGCTCGAACGAACCGCGAGGGAGCTGAAGCATTCGCCGGCGTTCTGGCGGATTGGGGTTATGATGCCCGGGTTTGCGAGACGCCGGACGGTGTACTGCATTTCAAAACCGCCTGCTCCACACTTGGCGATGACGTTATCCTGGCAACAAAAGTCATGGCGACAAGCGGCTTTTTCGGAGAGCGGAAGGTCGTTGTCGTTCCGGACGGTGAGGAATACGCCGCCAATGTCATCCGGGTGAACGACGTCGTCCTGGTGCCGGAAGGTTTTCCGAAGACACTTGAAGCGATTCAGCAGGCAGGCTTCAAAACCGTGGTTCTGCCGGTCCACGAGGCGCGCAAGGTCGACGGTGGGCTCTCCTGCCTGTCCCTGCGTTTTGCCTTGCCTGAAACCTGATGCTCAAGCGCTCACCTGGTTTCCCGTGATCGTCAGATTGGCATGACGGGCTGAATTGTTCAGTTCGCCTGTTGCAGGTTCCAGCCAGCGATAGCCCTTTATCGCGCCACGTTTCGAGCCCTGGACGATGTTGTTCGTGATGGCCGCCGGACCTGCACCGTCAACGACAGTCACGGCTACGCCGGTTCCGCAGTCACGCAGAATGTTCTGGGATGCTACGATATTGCGCATGTAAGGCCCCCAACCGAGAAGCATGCCGAATTTGGGAGCTCCTTCAATGACGTTGCCTGTCAGTGTCGTGTCGGCTTCAGCGGCAATGCCAATGCCGAAACCTGAAACCTCCGGCGGGTATGGACCGTCTTCGGAGATGTTGCGGATGATGTTTCCGGAACAGACGGACATACGGCCGCCATCCATGAAATTGGCGATTGAAATACCGGTCGTGCCGCCGTCGACGATGTTGTTCGCAATTACCGCACCTTGAAAATTGAATTCCGAATAGATCGCGCATTCGCCGGACCGCAGACAGGAATTGCCGAGGATTTGAACATTGGATCCCGTGTTTGAGCGTATGGCTGAAAATGCGCAGTCTGTGATGCGATTGTTGGAGATCATCACACCGTGGGCCCGGAACACGTTGATGCCGTTACCGAACTGGCCTGTGCCACCGTAGCGGGCGCCAATGCGTTCAACCCGATTGCCCGAAACAATGGTACCGTCTTCACCTTCACGCCAGCGATGAACCCAGATGCCGCCATTGGCGCAATCGGTGATCGTGTTGCCGGTTATCGCCAGTCCATCGGCTTCGTTCGAGCGCAATCCGGCCTCGGCCGCGCCGTATATCCGGCAGTTTTCGACGCGTCCCGAACAACGATCCAGGACAACACCCATTTTCGAAGATCCCGCGATGTCACAGTTTTCGATCGCGAGATTGCGGACACCGACAAAGTGGAGCAGACCCTCTGTGAAATCGCCGATCGACCGGTTGGCGCCATCGAAGGTGACACCTTGAATGCCGATGTTGCTGACACCCTCCGCACGGATTAGCTGCCCGCCGCCGCCCTGATAGACGAGCCGGGTACGGCCCGGAACGCCGACGATCAATGTGCCCGAGGGCAGACGCAGATTGGCAACCGGGTAGGTGCCGGCCGGCAGAAAGAGGGCACGACCGCGGTCCACGGCCCGATTGACGGCGTTCTGGAACTGGGCAGTCTGGTCGTCGGAGGCATTGGGCAAAAGGCCAAGGTCGGCTGAATCGATCGAGCCTCTCAGATCCGCAACTTTCATTTGTGCCATCACAGCTGTCCCGGAAAGAGACAGTGCTGTCCCGGCAAGAAACGACCGGCGGCTCAGTTTGGAAAAATCACGTCTCATTGGCAATGCCGTTTGCTGTGACCGTCCCAGGATGGGAAACAGTTCGGGTTTTCACCCTGAAATCAGCAAGGGATGTGCCGGATTGGTGGAGACTGTGGCGTTGGCCCGTACAATTCGGTCCTGAACAAGCATCGGGACGAGATTGACCCGGTCGACTGCGGATCCTGGTTCAAGGATGGCGCGGCGCGGCGATGCATTCCCACGTCGAAAGGAAAGACCTGGCCTGAAACGCAAGAGAAAACCGGCCGGGACACGTCCCGGCCGGTTTTCAATCGATCCTTGGGGGCATTCGGACCGATTAAAGTTCGCTCGGATCGGTTTTTTCGATGCCGGTCCAGTTATCGTCAGCGGACTTTACGAAACCGGGGATATCCTTGTTCCAGCGTTCCTGAATGCTCTCGGACAGGTTCAGGTAAAGCTTGCCGTCAACGATTTTCCAGAGATCCGGGTCGCCGTCCACCTTGACGCCCATAGCCGTGCCGAAGGCGCAGAAACCGCCATATGCCGGCAGGTACTTTTCCGGGTTCTGCTTGAAGAGGTCCCGGTTGGCTTCGGAAACGAAACGGTAGGTGGCACCGTTGTGGACTTCGGTTATGGAGAAATCGCCGTCCTGCGGAGCGCCGTCGGTGAAGTAGGAAACCGGGTCAACTCCACGCAGGGCAAGACCGGTGACGGTCGCATTTACGTCGAAGCCGGCACCAAAGGCGCTGGAAACGAGACCGGAGACAACAACAAGAGCAGCAACGGAGCCGCGGATCATGTTCTTAAGCATATGGAACTCTCCCAGGAGTCTGCCTGAAACAGGCGTTGAATTTGGGCCGGCACGGCTGAATTTGCGCTGACAGGAGTTTTTCGGTACCATTCGGTTCCAAACTGAACAGAGCTGCCCACCCCGTGCCGGTGAAGTGAACATATGGTTAGGAACCAATCGGTACAAAACACAAGCGCGTGAGCATCTGGTGAGCCGTTCGTGATGAGGTTGCCGAGGACAAAGAATGGCAAGACCGCGTGAATTCGACCCTGAAGAAGCGATGGACAAGGCCATGGGCCTGTTCTGGGATGTCGGTTACGAAGAAGCGTCGCTGACAGAACTTCTTGCTGCGATGGAAATCACCAAAGGATCCTTTTACAAGGCCTTTCAGGACAAACAGTCGGTCTATCTGGCATCGCTCGACCGATACAACAGCAAGGTCATCAGCGGAACAGTGTCCTATCTGGGCGATAGCGGACAGGGAACCGGCCGGGAAAGGATACTCGGCCTGTTCGCCATGGTTGCGGATGCGGTGAAAAGGGACGGTGACCGGCTGGGCTGTTTTCTCTGTAACGCACTGATTGACAAGGCGGCCGAGGGAGGCGAGGCAGAAAGCAAGCTGCAAGCCATGGTTCATCGGCTGGAGAACGCTTTCTTCCAAGCGGTGGCGGATGAAGGGTCTGTCGATGAGAAAGAGGCACGGGAAACGGCGCGTGGAATCCTGTCCGCCTATTTCGGTCTCAGGGTTCTCGGACGGGCCGGCCTTTCCAGTGAGATGGCACTGGATTGCATCCGGCAGGTGGAGTGGCTCCTCTACCGGGTGAAGACGTGAACACGCTTCACGAACAGACCGTCCCGAGCTGAAGCAGAAAGGTTTGACCGGTCTGCGCACAAACGACCCCTTGGAGCCAACCGGATGGATCAGCGCAGCCGGACGGATACTCGTCGCTCACCAGGAGGAGGTAAAAATTGGAAGAGCTTACTGTCTCTCCAGGCAACGCGACAGCCGGCACAGGTGTCTGAATCCCCGCGTTGACGAACTGCAATCGCGACAGACCGGCCACGGCCTGCCTAATTGCCGAGAGTAACGTCTCCGACGAGATTCGTAATGCGCCGATTTCCGGGGAGCGCTTCGGTAACGGCGGTGCCGGAACCGGAAAGACCCTGATACTTGCCGGATCCGCTCAGGATGTTCCAGGTATTGCCGTTCGGTTCGGTGTCGAAGCGCAGTATGAACCTATCCCCGCCATCGCCATGCATGCAGATGCCGTTTCCCGCAAGTCCCTTAGAGCCCCAAAATCCAGCGCCGTGGCATTCGACGGCCATTGTTTCAATAGGCCCTTCAGTCACTTGGCTGACCCCTTTGAATTGTACCATCCAGTAGCCCGAGGATTCGTCAACTGGCCACAATTGGGTCTCGGTGACGTAAGTGTTCGTTGCTTCGAACTTCTCTGCCGCTGACGCCGCCATTGGAACCAGAGCCAAGACAAAGGCAATGAGTTTCTTCATGATATCGATCTCCGTTTGTACGCCCGTCTCATCAACGAGTTGAACTTCAACGCAGACACGATCCCGGTTCCCCGGCGCCTTCGTCCTGAATATTCGTTTTCAGCTTCCTGAAATCACCTGAAATCCGCTATGACTGGTTGAGTATTTCCACATTTCCGGGGAAGCATGGACAATTCTCAGCGCTCATTCCTGATACTTGGGTCTGTGCGATTTGACCGCGGGGCGCGCCGTTTGATTGATGCGCAAGGCCAAGACCTGCCGCTGAGACCTCAGTCTCTGACGGTCCTGAGTGTCCTTGCCAATAACAAAGGCGAGACAGTTTCCAAAAATGATTTGATCGCGTCAGCCTGGAGCGCGACACATGTCACGGACGACAGCCTGATCCAGTGTATTGCCGATATCCGCAGAGCGATCGGGGACGACGGCCACGCAATCATTCAAACAGTTCCGCGTGTCGGATACAAACTGGCGGCAACACAACTGGAGTCTGAAACCGCATCTCGCGTGAATCCGCGTTGGCTCCTGCCGGGCGTCACCCTGGCAGGGCTGGTCGTGATAGCGCTTGTCGTTACATGGACAGCTCTATTTCGCCCCTCTGGCATGCCTTCGCGCCCGTCGATTGCGGTATTGCCGTTTGAGCATATCAGCGATGACGAATCTCAGGCCTTCCTCACGGATGGAGTGTCGAAGTCGATCACGACTAACCTGTCCAGATTCGAAGGGCTTTTTGTTGTCTCAAGCTATTCGGCCTTCCAGTACCGTTCCAGCAAAAAGCTCCTGAAAGAAATCGCGAGTGACCTTGGCGTGCGCTATCTGCTCACCGGGGATGTGCAACCAGGCCAGGAACAGCTGTCAATCACGGCACATCTTACAGACACCACTGATGGCAAGGTCGTCTGGGCTGAAGAATACACTTTGTCGCGCACTGATGTGCTGGCGGTGCAGAATGAATTGAGTGCCCGTATTGCCACGACGCTGGTCCAGCGGGTTGAAGTGGCCACATCGCAATGGGCCAGGTCTGTGACACCTGAGGACCTTACGGCATATGAGCTGGTATTGCGGTCCGAGCCACCGTCGGTTGATCGTGATGGGTTGAACGCGGCAAATGAATTACTTGATCGCGCCATTGCCCTGAGCCCGGGCTTCACACTTGCCCATTCGCTAAAGGCAAAGAATGATTTGCTGCTGTGGCGGCATTCGCTTGCGAAAGACCTGGATGAAGCATTGCGGCAGGCTCGAGCCTCTGCCGCCCGAGCGATTGCCCTGGATAATAACAGCTACCAGGCCTACCACGCGCTGAGTCAGATCGACCTCTATGCGGATCAAGATCACACACAGGCGCTGGCCAATCTTGCGAAGGCGCTGGAGGTCAACCCGAACGATGCTGACATGATGGTGCGTATGGCGACATTGCTTGGCTTCATGGACCGCGACAAGGAGGCGTTGGATTGGATCGAAAGGGCGGTGCGTCAAAACCCGTATCACCCGGTTTGGTATCACTGGAACGCGGCCTTTGTCTTTGAGGTTGCCGGTGAACACGAAAAGGCAATCGTGGCCGGCAAGAAGGCTCTGGCTGTTTATCAGACCAGCGCGTCAATCCGGCGTATCCTGATCGCGGCACATGGTCATTTGGGTCAGTGGGAGGAGGCGGAACGGTACACTGAAGAAATACTGAAGGAATTCCCAGACTTCAGGTTGTCTTCGCACATGCGAAACTCACCCTTCATGGATCCGACGGAGAAATCGGAATACTGGGAGCTGTTTCGAAAAGCGGGTTTGCCAGATTAGCAGTTCAATCCACATGGGGCATGCTCTCTCATAGAACATGATGCATGCTGAGACTGTGCCCTGACAGGTAAATGCCTGCGGCCGGCCTTCCCGATAGTGACGCTCACCAGCCAGTCTGCCAAGACCGTAGCACCGTTGCTTCGAACTCGGAGCGGCCGTCACCTTCAGGAGATCGGTTTGTTTTGGCTACAGGATGAGGGCTTACCGCAGCCTTCTTGCGGTCTCCTTCAGCAGCCTGACGGCAGCTTCCTCAATCACCGGATAAGCAGGCCTGGTGTCTCTCTTGCCCTTGGGGAGCGACGGTACATGCACGAAGATGCTCGGTATGGCGGACCCGATGGAATCCCACAGTGTTGCATTGCAAAGATAGGTTCCGGCATCCCGCGACAATTCGGCAGGGGCACCGGCGGTTCGGGCCGCATCCCGAAGCGCACGGGCAGGCAAGGTGGACGATCTGGCCCACTCGTTTTCATTCATGAGTTCCGGCCTGCCTGGAGACTGACCTGCTGCATCTGGCCGAACCCGTGTCGCGCGATTGACCGCGCGGGTTTCGATATTCATGGTCCGACGCGTTCCGTCGACACCGAAATGCACGATGGCGTCCGGTCCGATGTCATTGCGCAATTCCGCAGTGACGTGATGCCGTGCTGCCCAGGTTGTCGGCAGGACGTGAAAGAGGAACTCGACACCAGACTGATGTCCACCGAGCCTCAAGGGAAGACGCTTCATGAGACGTTGAGTCGGATTGACCGGAGCACCTGGAAACGGTGAAAAACCGGTCACAAGAACAGTCTTGCGGGTGTTTTTCATTCTTTCAGTCCCATGAGTTCTGCCAGTTCATCGACCGCCAATGAAACAGCCGTTGTACCGTCCCGCACGCACTCTTCCAGGACATTCAGACGCTCGGCGGATTTCCGGTTGGTTCTGAGTGCTGCCGTCATGCGTTGCTGCAGAAGATCCCACATCCAGGCGACTTGCTGACGGCTACGTTTTTCCTGCCATTCACCGCTGGCCTGCATGCGTTCCCTGTAGAGCCCGGCCTGTGTCCAGAGCGTATCAAGACCTTCGTTTGCGAGACCCGAGATCGTGATGACCGGAGGAATCCAGTTTGGTGATTTCGGCGCCAGAATGTGGAGAGCCGCCCGATAGTCGGATGCGGCAGAGCGCGCGCGCAGTGCGCCATCTCCTTCCGCCTTGTTGACGGCAATCATGTCGGCGATTTCCAGAACTCCCTTCTTTATGCCCTGCAGTTCGTCGCCGGCGCCCGGCAGCATCAAGACCAGAAAGAAATCGACCATGTCTGCGACCGTCGTTTCCGACTGGCCGATACCGACCGTTTCCACCAGGATGACATCAAAGCCGGCCGCCTCGCACAGGAGCATGGTCTCGCGCGTTTTCGCGGCAACGCCGCCAAGAGTTCCGGCGGAGGGCGAGGGGCGAATATAGGCGCCCGGGTCGGTCGCGAGCTTTGCCATCCGGGTCTTGTCGCCAAGGATCGAACCGCCCGTGCGTGTCGATGAGGGATCGACGGCCAGGACAGCCACCTTGTGCCCGGCGGCCGTCAGGTTGGAGCCGAGCGTGTCGATGGTCGTCGACTTGCCGACGCCCGGGACACCTGTGATGCCGATCCGAAACGCTTTTCCCGTCAATGGCAGCAGGTCCTGAATGAGCTGATGCGCCAGGTGACGATGCTCGGCCCTTTTCGATTCAACCAATGTGATCGCTCGCGCCAAAGCGGCGCGTTTGCCCGATTTCAGGTCCTCGGCGAGCAACTGAGGATCAAGTGTTGTTGCCTGTGCAGTCATGCCAAAGGCTTAAACCAGGATTCGGCAAAGGTCACGGTGCCTTTTGGGTCAAGGGCCGTTGAGCGCCGAATGTGCCGGCAACGTTCCGACTTCACCAGAAATTTTCCACACGGACCGGTCTCTTGCGAATTGAAGAATTTCCTCGTTGTGTTGAAAAGGAGTTCCAGGTCGAATGAGACCGCGTCGCGTTTGCGCAAAAAAGTGCGGTGTCACAATTGTTGAGGACGTTCCGAAGCGAGGTTTACGAGGCGGCCGGAAGCCGGTAGATGGTGGCATGCAAGGGCGCCGGTCAACTTTGGGACTACGTTCAGCGAACCGAATAATCCGGAGCAGAAATTGCGACGGAACGTAAGAACAAGGGGTGAGCGATGTTTGGTTTCGGGCGATATGTCAAGGAACGCGTCCGCGCGCATCTCAAGTCGCTCTTCGGAACTCCGGAAGAATTGTCCTACTCCCCAAGCAAGTTGGACAGAAAAGTACTCAAGTACATTTCCCACGATGGTGGCTACTTTATTGAACTGGGTGCCAATGACGGTGTTTCTCAGTCCAACACCATGTTGCTAGAAGAAAAGTATGGATGGCGCGGATTGTTGATTGAAGCGATACCGCACAAGTATTTTGAATGCAGAAAAAACAGGTCGGAAACAAATGATTTCTGTTTTGCGGCAGTTGTGGACGAAAGTTTCTCAGGCAAATTTGTGGAGCTGAGCTACGGCAACCTCATGACTATTCCCGAAACAAGTCATTTGAACAAACAGGACCATATTGCCGTAGGTTCAAGGTTTCTCAGAAAAGGAGAGGAAACCATCGTTTTCGGCGCGCCGGCCCGCACGCTGACAAGCATTCTGGACGAGGTAGGTGCTCCCAGTATAATCAACCTGTTTTCATTGGATGTGGAGGGTGGCGAGCTATCTGTGCTCAAAGGCATAGATTTTGATCGATATTCTTTTGAGTATATTCTAATTGAAACCTTCGATTTTGAGGAAATCAAAAGCTTCCTGCAAGTCCATGATTATGAATACATAGAGAAATTTACTGATCACGACTACCTGTTCGGATTGAAACACTGTTCTCAAACAAATTGATCGCTTCAGGTTTTCCTTGGCTGAATTTGACAGATGACGAATGGTTCGTTTCTCGAATTCAGCAATCTGTTCCCGTTCTGAATTTAGCTCTTCGGCGTCCAGAGAATACGTTGAAGCTCAGCATTGCGCAGCTCCTTGGATGGGGGCAGGCGGTCGAAAGGTCCCTGGTAACCGGGAATGGCATAAACGAGTTCGACATTTGGATGGCCAGTCGAGTCGCAGATTGCCATGCCGCGCCAAAGGTTCTTGCCGGCCCGGCATTTGGAGCGGGTCGTACCGATATCTGAAAACGTCATGCCGATGCGTTCTCCGTTGGGACCCTGAAGGTGATGGGTTACGCCGTGAACGGATCTGATCTTTCCGTTTTGCCCCTTGAACACCTGAAGAACCTGGAAGCCGTCCGTGTTGAAGGCCGCAAGCGCCCATTCGGTCTTGTTTTCAACTGCGGTCTGAATGCCTTCGGTGGTAAAGCCGGGCAGTGCGGATTCGATCGCTTTCGAACCGTAGCGGGTCTGGGGTGTTATGCCGCCGACATTGTCCTCGGTAATCTGAACGAGGGTCACATTTGAAGTCTGGACCAGTCGGCCCGTAGTCCCGTCGAAGTCAGCTGAAGGTGAACAGGCTGATACGGCAATGGCGGCCATAACCGGTATGGCATTCAAAAAACGAAGACACATAGACAAGACACACATAAATTATTGAAGGCCGCGCTTTGTGCACGGTGCTTACAAGGGTTTAGCAACTCAGGATTTTTTTGCAATTGCAAAGCCCGGCGCTGTGGAAAGTCGGCACCGGACCTTGTGGATCATCAACAATGGTTCAGGTTTCGTCCTTCTTGATCCACTTTGGTGTGCTTGGAGGTTCGTAGCCCTTGAACAGGTCGATCAATGCTGCTGGCGTATCGGCGATCTGAACCATGTCTCGCATCACCTTTTTCGTGAATTGCTCGCCAGTCTGGTGGTCGAGAAACGCGATCAGGTGATCGTAGTAGCCTTCTATGTTCAGGAAACCGCACGGTTTTTGGTGATAGCCGAGCTGTCCCCACGTCCAGACTTCGAAAATCTCCTCAAGAGTTCCCGCACCGCCGGGCAAGGCGATGAAACTGTCGGAAAGATCGGCCATCAAGGCCTTTCGCTCATGCATTGAGCCGACGAGATGGAGCTCGTCGAGGCCTTCGTGACCGATTTCCTTGTTCTGCAGGGCCTTGGGCAGTACACCGACGACTTCACCGCCCGCCGCGAGCGCAGCGTCGGCAACGGTACCCATCAATCCGACTTTGGCACCACCATAGACGAGCCGATAGCCGTTTTCCGCGATAACGTGACCGGTGTGCCTGGCCGCGTCGGCATAAATTTCGCGCGCGCCGAAACTGGAACCACAAAAGACGCAGATGGATTTCATGTGTATTTCCTATAAAAAACCATACAGAGCACGGGAGTGACCGGTCGCTAGTTCTTCGACAATTCATCCAGAACCCGCGCCCAGGAGCGAATGCCCTTGTGGAAGCTGGTCAGGTTGTATTTTTCGTTCGGTGAATGGATCTGGTCGTCTTCCAGCCCGTATCCGATCATCAGCGTGTCCATGCCAAGCATGCGCTTGAAATCACCGACGATTGGAATGGAGCCACCCATTCCGGTAAGTGCGGCGTCCTTGCCCCACTCTCTTTTCAAGGCGATTTCGCCTTTCTCCAGAGCAGGCATCTTGAAGTCGAGTCTGAGGGCAGGGCTTCCTTCCTTGGCAATGAAATCGACCGAACAATCCGCGGGCACCCTGGAGCGGACATAGTCGCGGAAAGATGCCTGGATCTTGTCCGGGTCCTGATCGCCAACGAGGCGGAATGTGAACTTGGCATGGGCTTGTGCGGGAATGACGGTTTTTGATCCCGCGCCCTGGTAGCCACCCCACATGCCGTTGACCTCGACAGTCGGGCGGGACCAGAGGTGTTCCAGCGGTTTGCGATCGTTTTCACCGCGTGGGTATTTCAGGCCGACTTCTCCAAGGAATTCCTCGACGGAAAAACCGAGCCCCTCCCACATTTTGCTGACATCTTCGGGCAGCTCAATCACACCGTCGTAAAAACCCGGCAGCGTTACTTTTCCGTTGTCATCGTGAAGACCTGCGATAATTGCCGCAACGATGTGATTCGGGTTTTGAGCGGAACCGCCATACATGCCCGAGTGAAGATCACGGCTTGCCGCTTTTACAATGATCTCATCTCCCACCATACCGCGCAACATCACGGCAATGGCCGGTGTCTCTGCGTCCCACATGCCGGTATCGCAAACAAGTGCGAGATCGCAGGAGAGTTCCTCCTTGTGTGATTTGAGAAACGGTTCCAGGGAAGGAGAACCGGATTCTTCCTCTCCCTCGAACAGGATCGTGACGTCAATCGGCAGATCTCCGGTCTCTTCTATGTAGGCACGCGCGGCTTCGACAAATGTCATCAACTGCCCCTTGTCGTCCGAAGATCCCCGGGCAACGATGACCTTGCTGCCATCTTCACGGGTCTTGATTTTCGGCTCGAACGGGTCCTGTTCCCAGAGTTCCAGCGGATCGACGGGCTGAACATCGTAATGGCCGTAAAACAGTACGTGCGGTCCGGGTTTTCCCGACTTGCGGTGACCCACAACCATCGGATGGCCGGCGGTGTCCCTCACGGACGCTTCAAATCCGATCGAATTCAGCTCGAGGGCGAGCCAATCGGCTGCTTCACGGCACGGGGCGGCGAATTCGGGGTCGGTGGAAATGCTCTTGATCTTGAGAAGATCGAACAGGCGGTCGAGGCTGGATTCGAAGTTGGACTCAATGCGCGCCAAGACCTTGTCGATGGAACTCATGACGGATCCTTGAATTTGGAACAGATAGGTGAGGCCGGAACATAATTGGCCTCTCAGAATGCCCTAACAGGCCACAAGCGTGCGCGAAGCGCAATCGGTTTCAACCGTTTTTTGGAAGAAGCGTTTGAGACGCAGGGAGTTGACCGCGGGCCGTCACGATGACTTCGGCACGGGTCGGTCCAATCAAGTTTTCAAGCCGCTCGGAAAGTTCGGATTGAAATTCGTCAATCTCCATTGCGAGAACAGGCTTTTCAGGGTCGATATAAACGGCAGCATAGTGCATGCGCCCGGCCTGCAGCACAGCTGCCCGTTGAAGCCGGAAGCCCTTTTCGCGCGCGAGATCGCGTGCCGCGCGCAAAACCTTGGCGTATGTGTCACCCGGCGCGCTGACCCCGGCCAGGTCCGCGAGTGTCTTGCGGAACGTTGCCATTGGTTGCCAGATAATCGCCAGTATCAAAACAAGCACGATGACCGCGTCTCCGATCGGTACATATGGACCGAGTGGCGTGTCTTCCAGAAAGGGCAGTGACAGAAGTGCGGCGCCCGCGCCAACACTGAGCGCACCGTCTATCATCGCGGCTTTGGATTCTGTTTTCAAAAGGGCGCTGCGCTTGCCTGTCGCTTTGTAGGCGCGGTGATAATTGAATGCCAGCGCGAGGCAGATAATCACAATTCCGACCGAGTAGAAAACGATCGGTCCGAACACCAGGTCTGGTACCTCTCCGCCGGTGAAGAATGTCCAGATCTTGAGGCCTGATACAACCGCTGCAAACACCAGAATACCAACAAGAATGAGGCTTCTGAAAGTGACGTAGAGTACTTCGTCGAAATCGTGGCCCCATGGGCGGCTGCGGGTTGGCGGCAATCCGACCCGGGCTCCGATGCGCGCGGCAGCAATGGCGGAAACGAAATTGACCGCTGAATAAAGCCCATCCACCATCATGGCGTCGGATCTCGAGAGCCAGGCAGTCAGGACGCCGGCAAATGCCATGAACAGATTTGCCCACTTGCCGACGGTCAGGGCGTTGCGTTCAGTGTCCCGGTTGTCGGCCATGTGCCTCAGTTTCCGCGTTTCAGGGAGCCCATCAGACCACGAACAAGCGCGCGGCCCAAGGAGCTTCCGAGGCTTCTTGCGGCCGATTTCAGTCCTGCTTCCAGAACCGTATCCCGCTGGCTTCTGCGTCGCGAGCGTCTTTCAATGCTGCCTTTCCTCGGACGGTCGTCGCGGCCGAAATCCGGCAATTCAAAGCCGGAACGGGAGCGTCGGGGCTCGCCATGTTTGCGGGCGTGCTTTTCTTCCTTGTCGCGACTGCGTTGCTCCTGAAGCTGCTCTTCCTCAGCACGGCTCATCAGGATTTCATAGGCTGATTTTCTGTCTTTGGCCCTTTCGTAAACGCCGAACACCGCGCTTGATTGTATAAGGCTGCGCCGTTCCGCCTGGGTGACCGGCCCAAGCCGGGAAGAGGGGGGGCGGATCAGTGTCCGTTGAACGATCGAAGGAATTCCTTTTCCTTCAAGCGTCGAGACCAGGGCTTCACCGACGCCCAGTTCGGTTATGACGCGTTCGGTGTTGAGATCGGGGTTAGGTCTGAATGTTTCCGCTGCCGCTCTCACCGCTTTCTGATCGCGCGGCGTAAACGCGCGCAGTGCGTGCTGGATGCGGTTGCCTAGCTGCGACAGAACAGTCTCGGGAATGTCGAGCGGGTTCTGGGTTACGAAGTAAACACCGACGCCCTTGGAACGGATCAGACGCACAACCTGCTCAACTTTTTCGACAAGAGCTTTTGGAGCACCACTGAACAGAAGATGGGCTTCGTCAAAGAAGAAGACCAGCTTGGGTTTTTCCAGGTCACCGATTTCGGGCAGTTCCTCGAAGAGTTCCGAGAGAAGCCACAAGAGAAAGACAGCGTAGAGCCTGGGCGACGTCATCAGCTTGTTTGCGGCGAGAACGTTGACGACACCGCGGCCGTCCGGCCCGACCCGGATGAAGTCCCGGATATCAAGCGCCGGTTCGCCGAAGAAATTCTCGCCGCCCTGCCTCTCCAGAACGAGCAGCCGGCGCTGGATTGCTCCAATCGATGCCTTAGAGACATTTCCATAGAGGGTAGACAATTCGGACGCACGTTCGGCCACATGGGCCAGCATGGCGCGCAGGTCCTTCAGATCAAGCAGCAACAGCCCTTCGTCGTCGGCCAGTTCGAAGAGGACGTTCAGAACACCTTCCTGCGTGTCGTTCAGCTCCAGAAGACGCGACAGAAGCAGCGGTCCGATTTCAGAGACGGTCGTCCGGATCGGGTGCCCCTGTTCACCGAGCAAATCCCAGAACACGGCGGGAAACGCCTCGTAGGTGTAGGACTTCGAGATACCAATGTCTTTGGCCCGTTTTTCGAGAAAGTCCTTGGATACGCCTTCTGCGGCGAGCCCCGACAGATCGCCCTTGATGTCGGCACAGAACACCGGCACGCCTGCTTTTGAGAATCCTTCGGCGAGTATCTGAAGCGAAACGGTTTTACCGGTACCGGTAGCACCCGCGATCAACCCGTGCCGGTTGGCAAGTTTCAGCGCCAGTGTTTCGTCCTTGGCGCTGGCGCCGATGTAAATGCTGTTCTTTGCCGTCACGGTATCCCCCGAATCCTTCACACTTTCCACAAATCTAGCAAAGGCCCTGCAAAAAAGCGCGCTCGTGATGCCATGTCCGGTCGACGTCGTTCGGGAATTGCATATATAGAAGCGCCGGGCAGTGTGTCCGAACACGGACGCCATGAATTCATCGCAAGCTGGAGAACAGTATGGAAGAGCTCGTCAGCCGTGTAATGTCGGCAGCCGGAATTGACAAAGACCTGGCGACAAACGCAATCGGTATCATTCTGAATTTCCTCAACAAAGAGGGCCCCGAAGACAAGATGCAGCTCATATTTGACGCGCTGCCGGGTGCAGCGGAACTTGTGGCGGGCCGCCAGGACGCAGGGTCGGGCGGGGGCCTGATGGGCGGTCTGGGCAATATGATGGGAGGCAAGATGGGCGCCATGGCAGCGCTCAGTGAGTTGAACGGTGCCGGCCTCGACATGGGCGGAATTCAAAGTGTTGTGAAAGAACTGGTTTCCTATGCTAAGGAAAAAGCAGGGGACGACGTTGTGGATGATGTTATTTCACAAATTCCGGGGTTGAGCCAAGTCGTCTAACTGCCCCAGGGTTCGACCGCCGGTCTTATAGGGAGTTCAGTGCGCATGTCTTATTCGATCGATGAAATCGAGGGCATCGGCCCGACTTACGCAGCGAAACTGAGTGAATTGGGCATCAAGACGACGGAAGCATATCTTGAACGCGCAAAGGACCCGAGCGGACGCAAGGCGCTGGAAAAGGATACCGGAATCGACGGCAAGCGAATCCTGAAGTGGGCCAACATGGCCGACCTGATGCGGATCAGCGGTGTCGGTGAGGAATATTCCGAGCTGCTCGAAGCGGCAGGTGTCGATACCGTGAAGGAATTGAAACACCGCAATGCGGCCAACCTGGCCACCAAGATGAGCGAAGTGAACGAGGAAAAGAAACTTGTTCGTCAGGTTCCGAGTGAAAGCCAGGTGACGAAATGGGTCGAGCAGGCAAAAGAACTGCCGGCGATGATGACCTACTGATCAGGAACGGCGAAAGTCGAGATAGTAAAAGGCGCGTCAATGACGCGCCTTTTTGTGTTTCATTGCGGTATGCCGACTGTCGTCCAACGTTGTGTTGTTCACATCGAGCAAGTGAAACAATCAGACGCTGATCTGTCCGTATCGCAGCGCCTCGACAACCGTGTGGGTCTTGTTCGACGCGTTCAGTTTTACGCTGGCATTCTGCAGATGGGCATGGACGGTTCTTTGCGAAATATCCAGCACGTCGGCAATTTCGCCTGCTGTCTTGCCATAGGCGGTCAATTCGAGAACTCTGCGCTCGCGGTTTGAGAGCGCGCCGGGCCGCTGACCAGAAATGACGCCGAGTTCACGAAGCCGGGAGAACGCGGCAGCTGACAGAACTTCCAGATTTGCCAGATCGTACTTGTTCACCTGCAGTGATGGGCCGCTTGCGAAAACGAACGCCTGGAACGGGTAAAGTTCTGTTACCGGAACCACGACGATCTGACTGCCTTCACCTGCCGAGGCGAGGAGGTCGGAATGTTCCATGTCGCCGGCACTGATCGTCCAGACCCGGGCCCGATTCGATCCGAGGCCAAGCATCAGGGCGCTGTCATTTGCCGATAACGACGTGCTTTCGATGCCGTCATTGCGCTGATCGGGCCAACGAAACCGCTGGACAAGGTTGTCAATCGGGCGGTTCGGCATCGGAAGGCCGGTGATCAGGATATGTGTCGCCCCCATGCGGCGTAGATTGGATTCCAGTATATCGAGAACATGGTGGGCCGCATTTGCCTCTGAGATAGCTCTCAGCTTGCTCTTCAATTCCGTTTGATCAAGCATTGTGCACATCCTTGGCGACTAAATTTGCCGCGCGCTTGCGATCGCAATGGAATTATCCACTCACGCCGCTGATGGGTTAAGTTCTGACTTTGTCCTGCCCGTTTCGGATAAAGATCAAAGCCCGGTGCCGCACATTTTTGTTGGGGGGGTATATTTCCCCATGCGTCGGCCTGATAACGCTACAATACAATTGATGATCGTACCAATAGGGAAAACTGGCAAAGTTTGCGAATTGCGCCAATAAATTGACAATTTGCCTGCTTTTTTGCCGCTGAAGAATTGTTTTGCGCATTGTTTTTTGCCTGGAGCTGAAATTGGTGATGCGCACAATTTGCGCTTTTGGTTCGATGGCAACGAATCGCAACGGGTCACCGCGATCGCATGCGCCGCGATGCGAGGGTTTGCCGCAAGTCTAACATCCGAGTTTTCAGACCTAACCCTTTATGCTGAGTTGCCAAGCTTCACGGGCGAVGRCTAAAACTTGGCTCAAGGGAGACTATTGCAATGACGCTCAGTTTTACCGGACCGGATAGCTTTTACTCTGTCGACGAAGAGACGTGGTGGGCGTCCGTGGACAAGGCCTTGAAGGGCATGCCGAGACAGAAGCTTTTTGCTTCAACCGACGATGATCTCGAAATAGCGCCTCTTTACGCGCGCCGCAGTGACACGCCTGTGCGCGGTCTGCGGTCGGGTGCAGGAAACTGGACGGTTACTCAACGCGTGGATCTTCCCGATCCTGACAAGGCCAACAAACAGATCCTGGAAGACCTTGAAGGAGGGGTGGACGGCATTGAGCTGGTTTTGGCTGGCGCAAATGCCGGAGGTGGTATCCGGGCAGCCGATTTGAAGGATCTGGACATGCTGCTGGGGGGTGTGCAGCTTGACCTGATCCGGACCAGGGTCAACGCCGGGCAGGGGAGCTGTGACGCTATTGCCCTTTTGTCCGCTTACATCGAAAAATCCGACATCGATCCGGCATCCGTGGAGATTACGTCGGCATTCGATCCGTTCACATTGGGCGCCCGCGATCTGACGGTTTCATTCGATGCCGATGCCGCGTTGCTGCAGACGGTCGACCTCGCAAACGCAGCGTCCAAACTCGAGAGCCCCCTTCGGGCACTGAATTCTGACGGTCAGGCCTGGCACAATGCTGGAGCAACTCCGGCACAGGAACTCGGCCTCGTTCTGGCATCGGCAACTGCGCAGCTGAGGTTGCTGGAGCGGACAAAGGTCCCGCCCGAGCAGTGGTCGGATCAATTGTCCCTGACGCTGGTTGCAGATGCAGATCAGTTCGGGACAATCGCGAAGGCGCGCGCCATCCGGGCGCTCTGGTCCTGTATTCTTGACGGGGCAGGGCTGCCGCAAACGGCTGTGCAGCTGCACATGTCGAGTTCCTATCGAATGCTCACGGCACGCGATCCCTGGGTGAATCTCCTCAGAAACACCGTGGCCACATTTGCTGCCGGAATAGGTGGTGCCGACAGCGTTTGCGTGTTGCCSCACACGCTGGCTGTTGGTCTGCCGGACGGTCTCGCACGGCGGCGTTGCCCGGAACACACAGGCAATTCTTCTGGAAGAAAGCAATCTTGCGAAAGTCATGGACCCGGCAGCCGGGTCAGGCGCGATCGAGGACAGGACGGAAAACCTGTGTGCGGCTGCATGGGTGTTCTTTCAGGAAATCGAAGCAACCGGTGGACTTGCCGAGGCGTTGCATCAAGGACTTGTGCAGAAACGAGTAGCTTCGTCAAAATCCGTATTGAGCAGAAACGTTGCGCGAAGAGAGCGTCCCATCACCGGTGTGAGCGAATTTCCCAACCTTTCCGAAACTCCCGTGCCTGTTCTTGAAGAAGTTCCTGTCCACAAATCAGAAAAGAATGTTGTGTCCTTGTCCGAATTGCCGGAGGCCGGCACCGGTGAGAAAACGCTTGCCCTGAAAGCGGCAGCTTTTGCAGGCCAGTCCTTGCCCGGTTTGATGGATCAGTCCGACCTTGAAACACCGGAGCCCGGCGAAGCACGTCTTGCCGAGCCGTTCGAGCAACTTCGATTGGTAGCAGACCGATTTGAAGAAAAGACTTCAAAAGCCCCCGTTGTTTTCCTGGCAAGCCTCGGTGCGCTTGCGCAATTCACCGCCAGGGCGACATGGACGGCAAATGCCTTTGCTGCTGGTGGAATAAAGACGGCCGCACCGGCAGAATACGCGTCTCAAGATGACATGATCGCCGCATTCAAGGACAGCGGCGCTTCCCTGGCCTGCCTTGTCTCATCTGACGGTACTTACGAAACCGAAGCGGGGCCGGCAGCGATGGCACTGAAGGACGCCGGTGTAAATCATGTTTATCTGGCCGGTCGTCCAGGGGAACGCGAAGCTGAACTGAATAATGCCGGAGTTGATGCGTTTCTCTATGCCGGTTGCGACCTTCTTGAACTGTTGAAGGATGCACATGCCCGGCTGGCCGGGGCTGCCGGCGTCGAAAACTCGGATCTGGAGGTTCGATCATGAGCAGGATCCCGAATTACTCGGAAAGGCCGTTCCAGAATGTCCTGAGGGAAACTGACGCCCAGTCGAAAGAGAGTTGGCTGACACCCGAAGATATCCAGGTGCCTCCGGTCTACCGCGCCGGGGATCTGGAGGGGCTCACCCATCTCGATACCTGGCCTGGATTGCCGCCGTTCCTGCGCGGACCCTATCCGACCATGTATGTCCAGCAGCCATGGACCGTGCGTCAGTATGCGGGGTTCTCGACGGCCGAGGATTCCAACGCCTTCTACCGGCGCAATCTCGCGGCGGGACAAAAGGGTCTCTCTGTTGCCTTTGATCTGGCCACGCACCGTGGCTACGACAGTGATCACCCGCGTGTTGCCGGCGATGTCGGCATGGCGGGAGTGGCAATCGATTCAATCTACGACATGCGCACGCTCTTTTCCGGAATTCCTCTGGACAAGATGAGCGTGTCGATGACCATGAACGGCGCGGTTCTGCCTGTTCTGGCGCTCTATATCGTGGCCGCGGAAGAACAGGGTGTCGCGCAGAAGGACCTGTCCGGAACCATCCAGAACGACATCCTGAAGGAGTTCATGGTCCGCAATACCTATATCTATCCGCCGAAGCACTCGATGCGGATCATTTCCGACATCTTCAAGTTCACGTCGCAGAACATGCCACGGTTCAATTCTATCTCCATTTCCGGCTATCACATGCAGGAAGCTGGCGCGACAGCCGATCTGGAGCTCGCCTACACCATCGCCGACGGCATCGAGTATGCCCGTGCCGGGGTTGCGGCCGGTATGGATATCGACCAGTTCGCACCACGCCTGTCGTTCTTCTGGGCGATCGGCATGAATTTCTTCATGGAAGTGGCCAAGCTGCGTGCGGCACGACTGATCTGGGCTACGCTCATGCAGGAGAACTTCCAGCCAAAGAATCCGAAGTCCCTGTCCCTTCGAACCCATTCCCAGACCTCCGGCTGGTCGTTGACCGCGCAGGACGTTTTCAACAATGTCATCAGGACCTGTATCGAGGCGATGGCAGCGACCCAGGGACACACGCAGTCTCTGCATACCAACGCGCTCGACGAGGCGCTGGCCCTGCCGACCGATTTTTCCGCCCGGATTGCCCGCAATACCCAGCTGTTCCTGCAGCAGGAAAGCGGCACCACTCAGGTCATCGATCCGTGGGGCGGGTCCTACTACGTCGAAAAACTGACGTCGGACCTGGCTGAAAAGGCAATGTCCCATATCCGCGAGGTCGAGGAACTCGGCGGTATGGCCAAGGCCATCGAGAAAGGCATTCCCAAACTCAGGATCGAGGAAGCGGCTGCCAAGACCCAGGCGCGGATCGACAGCGGCAACCAGACCGTCGTCGGTGTCAACAAATACAAACCGGAGAGCGAAGAGGCAATCGACGTCCTGAAGGTCGACAACGCCCAGGTACGCGCGGCGCAGATCGACAAGCTGAACCGGTTGAGGCAAGAGCGAAACGAGGGCGAAACGCAGGCCGCGCTGGACGCCCTGACAAATTGCGCCCAGACTGGAGACGGGAATCTCCTGGACCTGTCGGTCAAGGCGGCGCGTGCCATGGCGACAGTCGGCGAGATCTCGCTTGCCATGGAAAAGGTATTCGACCGGCACAAGGCGGAAATCAAGTCGATTGCCGGGGTTTACAAACGAGAGGCGGGAGCCATGTCCGGCACCATGGAAAAGGTTCAGAAGCTGGTCGAGGCGTTTGAAGACAACGACGGCCGCCGACCGCGAATTCTTGTTGCCAAGATGGGGCAGGACGGCCACGACCGGGGCCAGAAGGTGATCGCGTCAGCCTTTGCCGATCTCGGCTTCGACGTCGATATCGGCCCCCTGTTCCAGACACCGGAAGAGGCTGCCCGTCAGGCGGTCGAAAACGATGTACACGTGGTTGGCGTATCCTCGCTTGCCGCAGGGCACCTGACCCTTGTTCCGGCGCTGAAGAAAGCACTTGCTGACGAGGGGCGGGAGGACATCATGATTGTTGTCGGCGGCGTCGTCCCGCCACAGGATTACGACGAGCTTTACCGGTCAGGCGCTTCGGCGATCTTTCCGCCGGGAACGGTCATCGCCGAGGCAGCCGTCGGTCTGATCGGCAAGCTGAATGCGCAGTTGGGATATGGGCCGGCGGAAGCTGCCGAGTAATTCGGCCTGATGGAAATGGCATATTGAAGAAGTGATGCGCCCTCGGGCCGTCTTCAGGTTTCCGGTTTCTCATAGATCAGTATATCGCCCGGCTGGCAGTCCAGCACTTCACAGATCTTTTCGAGCGTGTCGAACCGGACACCCTTGACCTTGCCGGATTTCAGAAGGGAGACATTCTGCTCGGTGATACCGATGCGTTCCGCGAGTTCCTTGGACCGCATTTTCCGGCGGGCGAGCATGACATCCAATTCGATAATGATGGGCATGATGGGTTCCCGGTGCACCGTTGCTATATTATTTGTCTGTTTTCTTCTGCAAGCAGAGCGGCTTCGCTCATGATCCATCCGAACAGGAGCAGGAGAGCCCCGAGACTCATGCTAAATATTTCACCGCCATCAACAGTTACGTCAATAATCCTTTCGCCTGCCGGATAGTCCATGGTGACAACAAGCGAAGCGAGCGGATCACTGGCAAATTCGAATAATGCACAACATATCAGCCAGGTCCCAAGCGAAACCACGGTTTTCAGCGACCTTGCGGAAAAGAACTCCAAGCTCTGAAACTGCATACAAAGACTACGCAGGGTCCAAAGCGCGCCGAATGACAAGGTGAACATGCACAGGGCAACAATCGTCAAGGCACTCCGCTGGACGAGAGAAAGTGCGGCAAAGGCGCGTTCCGAATCTCCGATCGATATCGTTTGTTCGCCAGTGAGCGCGGCCACCTGGGGAAACAGCACGGAAAGCACAAGTAGTACCGTCAGGATAATCAGTACCAGGACACAGGTTGAAACGGCCCATTTCATGAGCCCGGCACCAAGCTGAATGCGCCGAAGGCGCCTGGATCTGGTTGATGTCAAATGGTGTCTCATCTGATGGTTCTCCTGCATTGCATCAGACAAATTGACGGTTTTCGTCCGCAATAAGCGCCGCTTCTCGCAGTATCCAGCCAAACAGGAGCATGAGCGCTCCAAAAATGAAACAGAAGATTTCTGCACCATCCAGGGTGACTTCCACCGAGCGTTCGCCGGGCGGCAAATCATAGGTCACAATTACCGAACCAATCGGATCGCTGATCAGATCGAAAGCTGCGAACACGATCAGCCAGACGCCAATCGAAATGACATTGGCCAGCGTTTTCGGTGAAAAGAATTCCATCATCTGGAAACGCTTGAAGACCTGCCTGATGTTCCAGATTGACAATGCAAGCAGCGAGAGCGCAATGCAGAACAGCACTGCGACACCGATCCGCTGAATATGCGGAATTTCATCAATCGGCCGCTCTATGTCCGCGACGTCAATCGTCTCCTCCGGGGAAATCAGCAAATCAAACGGCATGATGATTTCGACAAGAACAAGCCCGCCGAACAGCACCATACAGGCAAGGATCACCGTTACGGTCCATTTCATAAATGCCGACAATCTTCGGATTCTCGTCAGTCGCTTTTCGCGCTCTGCCCATTCAAGGTCGCTCATTGATCGCTCCGATTGGTATTCCAGCACGACGTGTCTATAGCGCCAGTCACTGAAATGCAAATATTATGATATTGCTATTGACAAAAAAATTAATGCCGACATTTTTAAAATTATCGTTTTACAATAATAAATGAATGTTGTAACTCGAGCGAAAGCTCAAAAACTCAAGTGAGATCAACAATGATAAGTTCTTTTGCTAATTATGATATTTTCTCTTCTCCCCAATCCGGGCGCGTCGAGGTTTTGAAGAGGTTGCGGTGCCATTGGCTCCTTGAACCGGCAATACTTTGCGCTGTTTTGGCAGTGTTGGTTTCAGGGGCGCAGGCTGCCGACCTGGGGGACTACCAGGAACCGGGTTTCGAACCACCAGCAGCATCAAACACGATCTGGACAGGCCCCTATCTGGGTTTCGAGACCGGGGCCTCCCAAACAGTTACAGACGTCACGGCTGGCGGAAAATCCAAAGATTTTTCGCGGGTCGATGCAGCATTTGGCCTGTTCGGAGGTTACAACTGGCAAGTCTCCCGTGTCGTGCTGGGTGTCGAAGGCGGTGCCACATATCTCGGCGGACGGGAAAAGGGAACCCATCCGACACTGGGACCTGTTGAAACCGGTGCGAAATGGACTGCAAGCGCCAAGGCCAGGGCGGGTATTCCGCTCGGCAACTTCATGCCATATCTGAGCGCCGGTCTGGCTGCCACCGAACACAGTCTCAAGGCGAACGGCAAGGAACGGACTTCCGTCTCGGTCGGACCGGTCGTCGGGGGCGGGTTGGAGGTTGCCTTCAGGGACAATTGGCGTCTGCGTGCCGATTACACGCTGACGGGCATCATCGACGACAAGGCGAAATACAGTGGTACAAGTGTTGAAAGAGCGTCGGGCAACCAGCGCTTCATGATCGGCATTTCAAGGGCATTCTAGCTTTTCTAGATTGCAATGGAATGACATGGCTACGGCTGCGCTTCCAGACAGGGAAGGGCAGCCGTTTTTCCTTTCAACACACGGCGACCCGGTCATTAGCCGTATACCAGGATTGGTATCCAGTTGATCGGGCCGGGGAACAGCGTGCTGGGCGCAAGTCCGACGACGTGCAATGCCTGGAAGGCCAGGGTGGATGTGAAAAACCGGTCATCGGAACATCGACTGGGCCCACCGCGCAGATAGAATAACGCCTAACCCAAACGCGGTGCCAGAAAGTCCGGCTGCGCTTTGGCAAGGTCGGGAACACCATTCCAGAGACCCGGGTCGTCTGGATTATCGAGACCGAAAGAAGGGGCCGTCAACCCAGAGCGGCTAGGCCTGTCAGGTCGGCAAGCACGGCTTTCGGCGCAAGGTCCGCGTATTCGTCAGGCATTCCCATCCTGTTCATCCAGACCGTACGGAAGCCGAACGCGGTTGCTCCTGCAATGTCCCAACGGTTCGAGGACTGGAAAGAAACTTCTTCCGGATAAATGCGGAATTGAGTGGTGACCATTTCATAGACCTGCGGGTCGGTCTTGAAGGTCCTGAGATCGTCCACTGAAAAGATCTCGTCAAACAAGTCCGCCAGTCCGGCGGCCTTTGCGGCCGCTTCGAGCATTGCGGGTGAACCGTTGGAGAGGATAGCGATCTTTGCGCCTGTCGCCTTCAGGTTCGTCAGGACCTGTGGCACTTCGGGATAGCAATCGAGTTCCCAATAGGCGTTCAGAAGATCGTCGCGCAGGGATTTGTCGGCGGAAGGGACCAGGGCGAATGCCGTATCCAGGCCCTGCTGGGTCAGTTCCCAGAAGTCCTTGTATTGCCCCATCAGAGCGCGAACCCAAGAGTATTCAAGCTGTTTTTCACGCCAGATTGAAGAAAGTCGCTGCGCATCGGGACCCAGCTTTGCCGCATGCTTGCGAACTGCAGCATGGACATCAAACAGGGTGCCGTAAGCATCAAACACGAACGCGGCATGCGCCATGACGGGAATTCCTTCGTCGGGGTTTCGGGACTGCGGAAGAAAACCGTGCAGCCATCGAAACGTCAAGCGCCGAAGGGTGCGACAAAAGTCGTATCTTGCGGACTATTGTGCAGGGGGCAACGTGACGGCGCCGTCCGTTTCAATTTTCCAGAAGGGATTGTAAGCGATTTCAAGCAGGTGTCCGCCAGGAACCCCTACGTAAGACGAGTATCCACCCCAAAAGGCCTTTTCCGGATGCTTGACCGCGTCCGCGCCCGCAGAAACCGCCTTTTGAAAGATGGCATCCACTTCCTGTTCGGACCGTGCGTTCCAGGCAAGCGTGATTGCCCCGGTCGTGTCTTTCGTAACATCTCGCCCAATTTCCTTTTCCAGGGCTTCACGACTGTAGAGTGCGAACACGCCGCCAATTACCTGGAAAAAGACGACATCGGGCGACGGTGCGGCATTGACCTGCCAGCCAAGCCCGTCCTCGAAGAAACTGCGAGCCTGAGCCACATCGGGTACGGCAAGGGTTGTCATTGAAATGCGCTGTTCCATTGTTCTGTCCTCACTCATGAAAGGAACATATAGTGAACAAATTTGATTTCCTGTCAATTCCGTTTCGTCTTGCGTTGAACAGGGCGGCTGAAATGCGACAAGCGGGAACGTTTCAGATCAACGCAATGACGCATTTTCACTGGCGACAAGATTTTTTCAAAATCTGAAACAAGTCGAATAGAATTATCCTTGGCACCGTCAGAAACCGAAAGAAAGACGGCAACTTTCTCATTCCATCGGGTAAGCTGTTGACCTGGGCTGGTCGCCGGTGTTGTGTCTTCGGCTGAAATGCCGATCCAAATACGCAAAGGTAAGAGCAATGAGCGGATTGAGTGATACGTGGACCTGGATCGATGGTACCTGGCACGAGGGCAATCCGCCGATCATGGGACCGCGTACGCATGCATCCTGGCTCGGCTCGAGTGTTTTTGACGGCGGACGTTTTTTTGAAGGGGTCATGCCGGACATCGACCTGCATTGTCAGCGTGTGAACGATTCTGCGATCGCTCTGGGGATGAAACCCACCATGAAGGTCGGGGAAATGATCGAGCTGACGCGAGAGGGTTGCGCCAGGTTCGGCACCGACCAGCATATCTATGTCAAGCCCATGTACTGGGTCGAGGCCGATGGTCACGGGGTCATTACCGGCGACCCGGAAAGCACCCGGTTCTGCCTCTGCCTTTTCGATGCCCCGATGGCGCCGAAGGATGCGGCCATGAGCATTACCTTGTCGCCCTTCCGCCGTCCGACAATGGAATGCATGCCGGTGAATGCCAAGGCAGGTTGCCTTTATCCGAACAATGCAAGGGCGATGCTGGAAGCCAAGGGTCGCGGTTTCGACAATGCGGTCGTGCGCGACATGATGGGGAATGTTGCCGAACTGACGTCCGCCAATGTCTTTCTTGCCAAGGACGGCAAGGTTCACACACCTGCTCCCAACGGCACGTTCCTGGACGGCATCACGCGGCAGCGCATCATTCAGTTGCTGCGCTCTTCCGGCTATGAGGTGTTCGAGCGCACAATGCATTATGACGAGTTTCTGGACGCAGACGAGATATTCTCGACCGGAAACTACAGCAAGGTAACTCCGGTAAAACGTATCGAGCAGCGCGATCTGCAACCTGGCCCTGTAGCAGCGAAGGCCCGCGAACTCTACTGGGACTTTTCCCACGCTTGAGGACGGCCGCGTTACTCGCGAACAACCAGGGCCGCGGCTACCATCAGCGCTGCCGCGGCGACCAGCGAGGGGGCTTCGAATGATCCTGTAACGGCATGAAGTTTGCCGGCCAGCCAGGGCCCGGCGACCTGACCAAGGCCGAATGCAGCCGTCAATATTGCAAGCATCTGTCGTTCGGCGGCCAGGCCACCTGAGCTTGCCAGTCTGCGACCTTCAATAAGGCCGAGAGCCGTTATTCCCATGAACGTTCCGCCGAGCAGTGCGGATCCCAGGAGAAACAAAAACGGTTCTGCACTGACAACGGTCAGGGCGACGCCGCATGATTCCAGGACACAAGCCAGCGCAAAGGCTTTTCGGCCTCCGGTTCTTGCCGAAACCTTGTTCCAGAACAGGATCGAAGGCGCGGCGAAGAGGCCGACAGTGAGCCAGACAAACGGTTCGCTCGACTGAAGGGCCGGTTCCGAGCGTGCAATAGCGGAAACGAAAGTCGCCGTGATCACATAACCGAAACCGAACAAGCCGTAGGCGACGATGAGCCGCAACAGACCGCTTTTCAGAAAATTTGTCCTGGTTTCCGCTGTGCGAGTATCGATTTGCGTGGATGAGCTTCGATCGGCCGGGGCAGGGACGAGACGAGCAGCTGCGGCGAAGAAAAGAAGCGTTGCAAATCCGCTTGCAATCCAGAGCAGTCTCCAGTTTGCGGAGTAGGAGGCTACACCTGCGACAAGTATCGCGGAAAACGCGATGCCGCAGCCAACTCCGGCAAAGTGAAGAGCGGACAAGTCCCCGCGACCCGCCGCGTTCAATCGCTCCAGGATGAGCGTCGTTGAAAACACGAGAACAAAGGCACTGGCAACGCCGCTGGCGAAGCGGAGGACCAGAAAAGCGGCAAGTGCGGTGGTCAAGGCCATTGCAAGGCTTGTCAATGCGCTGACCAGAAGGCCGCCCAGAAACCAATGTCTTGGATTGCCGGGCAATGATCTTGCCGCACCCGCAAGAGCACCTGTGAGATAGCCGAGAAAGTTGGCGGATGCGATCAGACCGGCATCGTCAGCCGGCAGTTGCAGTCCGTCCTGCATGAAAGGAAGGATCGGTGTGTAGACAAAACGCCCGATTCCCATTGCTGCAGCCAGCGAAAGCAAGCCACCAAAAGCGAGGGGTACAAATGAACGGTCTGGTGTCGACATTTGGTCACTGGAAATCGTTGGCGGAAAGGTGAAACGGACGGGACCTGCAGACTGAGCCGCAGACATGCAATGATGCTACAGATACGAAAGCAGATAGACAAACACTGCTAAGATCAACCGATCAAATTTCCGCAACATTCATCCAATTCAGGGTGTCTCCGCCGACTGAGCGAGAATGTTGGCACGGGAAGGCTTGGAACATATCTGTCTTTGAGAATTTCACCGTCCGAAACCGCAACTGACAAACAATTATTGTTAAAAGCGAATTGAGCGCGGGTCATCATGATCGGGGTCTTGGAAAGGCAGCGCGAAGTCCGTTGAAACGGCACTTGGCCGAGACCGGTGACAACGCGCAACCCTTGAATTCAATGTGTCCGGTTTGGTTGTTCAGATGAAAAACAAATGAGCCGGAACTCAGAATATGCCCTGTGCGATGATCATCAGAATTCCAGCACCGACAATGTAGCCGGCATCGATGGCCAAGGCAGGCGTCGACTTCCCGCAAAACGCACCGTTTGAAACGGTCAGAAGCGCGGCAGCCAGAATGGCCAGGATTGCGGTGATGAGGGCGTCAATTGTTGCAGTGACCCCGACCACGGTGGCCAGCAGCAAAAGCCCCAGTATCTGCAGCACCATTGCGCCCATTGGCGGTCTGCTGTCCGATTTGAGTTCAACACCGGAGCCTTCGGCCCACACCTTGGCAAACAGCAGGGGTGAATATACGAGCCAGCCGAACAAAAACGCCGCTATCGTGCCGACCACAACTGCGATCCAATTCACATTGTCAAATTCCATATTCGCCTCCCGCTTAGGACAGAGCCATCTGGCCGGTCGATCAATCCAGTCGCTTGTGAAGAAACGCGCAAACCTTCATTCAACCGGTAGGATGAATTATCAGTTTGCCGTTTAACAGTCAACTAATTGGTTTAGTTTATGACGCATTCGACCGTGCTTGAAGGCATGAATCCTTGAAGTGACAAAAAAATAAGGAAAAAATTGTTTTATTTTCGACTTCCGAACTTGCCGTTCGGGCTGGGGAATCCTATTTTGCGGCACGAAGCGGTTCGAAGGACCTCGTGTCCGGTCCGCCGTTCCCCGACTAAATCTGAGGAGTTTGTCATGTCTTTCGAATTGCCTGACCTGCCTTATGCATATGATGCCCTGGCACCTTACATGTCTTCCGAAACCCTGGAGTTTCACCACGACAAGCACCATCAGGCCTATGTCACAAAGGGCAACGAACTGCTCGCCGGCAGCGGACTTGAAGGCAAGTCTCTTGAGGAGATTGTCAAAGCAAGCTTCGGCAGCAATGCGCCGCTCTTCAACAACGCCGGGCAGCACTACAACCACATCCATTTCTGGAAATGGATGAAAAAGAATGGCGGCGGCACATCCTTGCCGGGTGCAATCGCTTCGGCAATCGACAGCGACCTCGGCGGATACGACAAGTTCCGCGCCGATTTCATCGCGGCCGGAATGGGCCAGTTCGGTTCAGGCTGGGCGTGGCTGGCCGTCAAGGATGGCAAACTGGCAATCATGAAGACACCGAACGGCGAGAACCCGCTTGTTCATGGTGCGGTTCCGGTTCTCGGCTGTGATGTGTGGGAGCATTCCTATTACATCGACTACAGGAACGCCCGCCCGAAATACCTGGAAGCGTTCGTCGACAACATGGTGAACTGGGATTATGTCCTGGAGCTTTATGAAGCTGCGACCAGGTAAGCCGGTTCGCTCATCATGAGGTGAAACCCCGGTCCTGTCAGGGCCGGGGTTTTTCGTTTTTTGGGACTTCAGGCACACCTTGTTACAATTTACAGGCGACATCACGGGAGCGTGATTTTATTCCGGAGCAATTCTTGGATGTACTCCAACTCCTGCGCACCGTATCGGCGGTGTTTTGATCGAGAGGGAGAGGATCATGCGCATCGTAAGGAATGTTGCGGCCATTTTCATGTTGGCCGGTTTGGGATTTACCGGGTCTGTTCAGGCTGCTGATGATCCAATCGCAACGCGGCAAGCCATCATGTCATCTGTCGGCGCGGCAGCCGGCCTTGGTGGTGGTATGATGAAAGGTGAAGTCACGTTTTCGCCGGTTGCGGGGAAAGCCGCAATTGCCACAATGAATGCCGCTGCTGCATCTTTCGGCGACTTCTTCCCAGAAGGGTCGGACCAGGGTGACACCGGCGCGTTACCGGCCATCTGGGAAAGCGCCGATGGCTTTGCCGCCGAACTTGCAAAGTTCTCGGCTGCTGCCGGCAAGGCGATGGAAGCATCCGGCAAGGACGGTCCGGCGGATCTTGACGCGTTCAAGGCGGCCATGGGCCCCGTGTTCGGTACTTGCAAATCGTGCCACGAGACTTACCGTAAGAAGAACTGACCGGCGCATTACTGCTATGCCGGTTTAGGCGGTTCCGGAGAGGTCCATGAAAAAGGCATTGATAGTCCTTGTAGTGCTCGCTGTCATTGCAGCGGGTGCCGGATGGGGCCTCTCCGCACCTACGCGGATGACCGAACAGCAGGCGGCATCGCTGAAGACAGGTGACCCGGTTAAGGGGGAACTCGTATTCTGGGCTGGCGGTTGCGCTTCGTGTCACGCGGCAAAGGATGCAAAAGGCGAAGATCTGCTCAATCTTGGCGGCGGATTGCGGCTGGAAACTCCATTCGGTGTCTTCGTTGCACCGAACATCTCTTCCAGTGAGACCGATGGCATCGGTGCCTGGTCCTTGACGGATTTCGCCAATGCCATGACACACGGAACGTCGCCGAATGGGGCAAACTATTACCCGGCGTTTCCCTATTCGTCATATGCGCGGATGTCGGTCAAAGATCTTGGAGACCTTTACGCGTTTTTCAAGACGCTGCCTTCGGTCGAAGGCCGGGCCCCGGGTCATGAACTCGGGTTCCCGTTCAACATTCGCCGCGGTCTCGGTCTCTGGAAACGCCTCTTTCTGAATCCGGAGCCTGTGATAGCCGCACCGGTTTCCGGCAACGAGGTTGATCAGGCGCTATGGGACAGGGGACGATATCTGGTGGAAGGTCCGGGACACTGCGGGGAGTGCCACACATCGCGCGATATTGCTGGCGGGCTGATTCTCTCGCAATGGCTTGGCGGTGCACCGGCACCGACAGGTGAAGGGCGGATACCGGACATTACACCTGTTGAAGGCAAATTCGGCAGCTGGAGCGCGGCGGACATTGCTTATTATCTGGAGAGCGGCTTCACGCCGGATTATGATTCTGTCGGCGGGGAGATGGTCAAGGTCCAGGAAAACATGGCTCGGCTTCCTGCGAGTGACCGGGAAGCGATCGCGACTTATCTCAAGGCTATTCCCGCAGTCGCTCCGACGGCAAATTGACAGCTGAATTGTGCTGGATTATCGAGGTCTGATGACATTCGATAAAAGCGTCACCATCACATCTGTCGAAACGGATCTGGACCTTGAGGCTGTAAAGGTCCTGTTCCGGGCCTATGTCGATTGGCTGGACATCGACTTGTCCTATCAGGGTTTCGAAGAAGAGCTTGCGGGGATGCCGGGCAAGTATGCACCGCCGAAGGGTGCGCTCTTTGTCGCGAAGGACTCGGGGGGCAATGTCTTGGGATGTGTCGGTCTAAGAGCCTTCGATGAAGACGGCAGATGCGAGATGAAGCGGCTTTACGTTTTGCCGGACGGCCGCGGCAAGGGTGTCGGCGCAACTCTCGTTTCCCAAATTCTGGATACCGCGGTTGAAGCCGGCTATCGCGAGATGCTGCTCGACACGCTGCCGACGATGACCGGTGCGATAAAGCTCTATAAAGCTGCCGGCTTCGAGGAAATACCCGCCTATTACAAGACGCCGATCCGCGAGACTGTGTTCTTTCGAAAAGCCCTCTAGGGTCTGAAAGGCTTGCGACTGGCTGCAGCTGTCAACGACAGGACGCCGCTCGCTGCCTCACAGTCCGAAGATGGCTTCGATTTCGACACGCAACTCCGGAGAAAACAGGCTGGTCACCATGACCAGAGAACTGGCAGGCACATTTTGACCATATGATTCCGTCAGAGCTAGGCGAATATCCGGGATGTCAGACGGATCGGTAACAAACACGGTGACCTTCACAAGGTCCGAGAGTGTTTTGCCGTACTGGTCTGCGAGAAAACTCAGCTGCGAAAGTGTTGCGTGCGTCTGCTCCTCTGCCGATGCTGCCTGAGCCTGCGTTCCAAACGCGGTGAAACCAGACGTGAAAACCATGTTTTCATGACGAACCGCGTGTGTATAAGGACCGACGGGCATTCCCAGGTCTTCGAAGTTTTGGCGTGAAATGGTCATTGATGCTCCCAAGGTATCAGGGCAGGTACTTTGCGAAGATGCCGGTAATTTTCTGAACGACCGGGCTGAGAAAGAAGGCGGCAATGGCTGCGGCAGGCCACGCTAGCCGAAACGCCTCCATCCATTGGCCCAGGAAGGCGTCGCTCCAGCCAAGATTGAGAAAAGTCACCCAGCAGGACATAACGAAGGACAGGCCGAACGACATGAAAAAAGTGGAGACCAGCCTGTGTTTCATGGCGTTCTCAGCTTGCAATCGCACCTGAGGTCTCGCCGATCTCGGTGAGTTCCTCGATATAGTTCACCTCAGTCAGGTCCTGCGCGAGATAGGCCTTTGTGTGATCAGCCTCGAAATGATCGGCGAGAGCCTGTTTGTCCGTCCAGCATTCCCAGAGCGTGAATTTTCCAGGCTCCTCAAGGTTTTGGCGAATTTCAAAAAAAATGCAGCCGGGTTCACTCCGGGTTTGTTCTGTCAGGAGGCGCAGGCCTCGTTCTGCCTTGTCGAGATTCGCACCGTCCTTGAGTTCGATTCCGGCGCTGATGAAGTATCCAGGCATTGATCTCTCCTTGCTTGTGGTATCAGGGGGAGATCTATTGATTTCTATTTCCTCAATCTATATCAATTAAAGAGAATATAAATTCCGAAAATGAAATCATGCTGGACGATATCTCACTGTTTGTTCACATTGCCCAGTGCCGGAGCCTTGCTGCTGCGGCAAGCAGGCTGAACGTTCCGGCTGCTACGGTCACCCGGCGGTTGAAGCGGCTGGAAGAAACGCTTGGTGTCAGGCTGGTGCACAGATCAGCCCGAAAGTTTACCCTGACTTCGGAAGGTGAGGCCTATTACGGGTCGCTTGCCGAGCTGATGTTTCAGGCTGAAAATACGCTGGAAGGCTTGAATGCGGATCTGCACAAAATCCGCGGCCCCTTGCGTGTCGCCGCGCCGACAAATGCCTCCATCGGCATATTGTCACCGATGTGGTCGGACTTCGTGAAACAGCATCCCGAAATCAGGCTTTCTCTCGGCCTGAGCAACGATAACAAGGATCTCAGGGAGAGCCGGTTCGATCTGGCTCTTCGTTTCGGCGCGCAATCGGATCCGGCACTTTACCAGAAGCGGATCGGCAGCGTTGCCACCATGATGGTGGCTGCGCAGGAGTACCTGACGGACAATGGAGAACCGAAGGAGCTGGACGATTTGCACCACCACAAGCTGATCTGGGTCTCATCGCTTCCGCACTGGCAGCTAAGGAATACCGGAACGGGTTCGGAGCAGACGATTTACCTGAACGCGGACATTGCCGTTGACGACATCACGTTGGCCCGGCAATTGGTCGCCGGTGGTCACGGGATTGCGCTATTGCCGGTCACCGAAACATCTTCCGCAATCGAGGCGGGTGAGCTCCGGATCGTGCTGCCAACATGGACCGGACAGTTGCGCAATGCCTATCTGGTCTGGCCGACCGGGCGGCTGTTGAGTGCGCGCGCAAAATGTCTGTGCGATCATATCGAGGCTTACATGGCCGCGCACAAGGTGCTGCAGGGAGGTGTTCCGCTCTAAAACGCCCTAGGCGGTGTGGGGGTTACACCTGATGAAGCGTGGAACATCGATATAGGAACGCATGACCGAGAGCCAGGCCTGACACTCCTGCTGCGTTTTGAAGCAGCCGGCCTGAGAGATCTGGTATCGGTTGCTGAAATCATAAACGACGCCACTAGCAATTCCCTTCCAACCGGTACCGGAAAAGTTGCGGCAGTCGTACTGGGTATTCTGCGTATAGGGCAGGTTCTGCCGGGTCTTGTTGAATGTGGGCGCGAACAGGAGATCGGAAGGGGTCTGAAACTGCTGCTGGCAGGCAGCAAGGCCGATCGCCGCAACGGCGACAAGGAAACTCCGGCAAGTTGCCTTGAACCTGCGGGAAACTTGCGTGCGCGTGCGGAATTGGCGATCCATCGAATGCTCCAGCGAATGTTTCTCTTTTGGGCGCATGGCGTATCAAGAGACTGTTTTGCAATGCAAATCAATTGAACGGAAGAGAAGGGCAAAATCAAGATACGATCGGGTGAAGTCTCCATAAAAGAATGCCGGCGCCAATAGCGCCGGCAGATGTTGTCTTTGCCCTGTTGACGTCAGTTGACGTTGATCCAACGCAGCATCAGAAAATTGTCGGCACGCTGGGTCAGGTCGACATTGGATTTCGAACCCCAAAGAAGCGGCTGAATGTGGAGCGGGACGTAGACCACGTCGTCGCGGATGATCTTTGCCACTTCATCCAGCATGGCCTGACGTTTGTCAGCGTCAATTTCCTTCTGGATCTGAGGAAGAAGTTCATCGACACGGGCGTTTGAATACTGCCCGAAATTCCAGCTGCCGAGCTTTTTCTCGTCATTCTTGGTGGTAACAAGAAAGCGGACCGGGTGTTCGGCATCGAATGTGCCCGGGGACCAGCCAAGCAGGTACATGTCGAAGTTCCCTGCACGCAGTTCGGGCCAGTAGCTGCGTACCGGCATCGCATTAAGATCCGCCTTCATGCCGGCTTGTGTCAGCATGGCGGCCATTGCCTTGCAAAGTGCCTCATCGTTGATATAGCGGTCATTCGGACACTTCAGCCCGAAGGAAAATCCATCGGGATATCCCGCTTCCGCCAGAAGTGCCTTTGCGCCATCAACGTCATACCCGATACGGTCGGTTGCCGCATCGCTGTGGCCTTTCATCTGTGGGCTGACGAGTTGGGTTGCAACTTCGGCGTTGCCGCGCATGATCTTGTCGACCAGGGCTTCGGCGTTGATCGCCTTCTGCACGGCTTCGCGGACCTTCACGTCCTGGAACGGGTTCTTGTCCGTGGTCTCGTCAGAATATTTGAGGGCGTCGTGATTGTGACCGAAACCGAGCACGATTACCCGGGCCTCGATGCCCTGATGCAAGGTCAGTCCGTCCTGGCTTTCAATGCGACCGACATCCTGGACCGGAACCGGGTTGATCAGGTCGACCTGGCCACTCAACAAACCGGCGACTGCGGTTGCCGGATTGGCAATCGGCAGGAAGGTCGCCTTGGTCAGATTATGCTCCGGTTCGTCCCACCAGCTTTCAAACGGTTCCAGAACGGTCTGCACACCCGGTTCGCGGGACGCAAGCATGAATGGACCGGTACCGTTGGCGTTCAGCGTCGCATAGGTCTCCTCGTCCTTGGCCGGGCGCACAGCATTGTTTGCTTCAGCCCACCCCTTGTCCAGGATCATGAAGTTGGCGATTGAGTCGGGAAAAATCGGGTTGGGTGCATGGGTTAGGAAATCGACAGTGTAGTCATCAACGACCTTGACCTCCTTGACCGGTGCGAACCACGAACTTGTGTCGGCCGCTTCCGAAGAGGCGCGTTCATAAGAAAAGAGCACGTCTTCCGCAGTCAGGTCCGAACCGTCATGGAACTTGACACCTTCGCGCAAATGGAAACGCCAGCCGTCTCCGGCAAGCGGCTCCCAGCTTTCCGCGAGAGATCCTTCGATCTGCATGTTCTTGTCACGGCGGACAAGGCCTTCGTAGACATTGTTCAGAAAGCCGAGGACCGGCGCTGAGTTGACCGCGTGGGGATCCATGGTTTGCGGGTCGGTTGGAGAGGACCAGCGCAATTCGGCAGCGCTTGCAAGCGAGACAGTTGAGAGCAGGGCGGCGGCAAGCGTAATACTGGCAGCGTATGAAGAACCCCGGCGCAATGACTTGGTCATGACATCCCCTTTGCGTGTCGTTGTAACGTTATATTGAAAACAACCTAAGCTATTTCGCCGCAAAAGAAATACCGGACCTGATTGCAGGTCCGGTCCGGGTCTCAAAAAAATGTGATGCCAGAGGGGAGCCTAGGCCTTGCCGGTCACCATCAGTGCAAAGGCCTGAACCAACGCGACTTCCTTCAACCTGTCAAAGCGCCCGGAAGCGCCTCCGTGGCCAGCCTCCATGTTGGTTTTCAGCATCAGAAGGCTGTCGCCGGACTTGACGGCACGGAGCTTTGCGACCCATTTCGCCGGTTCCCAGTAGGTGACCCGAGGATCGGTGAGGCCTGCGACCGCCAGAATTGCGGGATAGTCCTTCGCGCCGACCTTGTCATAAGGCGAATAGGACGCAATGTACTCGTATGCGGTCTTGTCCGTGATCGGATTTCCCCATTCCGGCCATTCAGGCGGCGTCAGGGGAAGAGTGTCGTCCAACATGGTTTCGAGCACGTCGACAAACGGCACTTCGGCAATGATGCCACCGAATTTTTCAGGTGCCATGTTTGAAACTGCGCCCATCAGCATGCCGCCCGCGGAGCCACCCTGTGCGACAATGCGGTCGTGTGCGGTGAATTTCTCCGCAACGAGATGATCTGCTGCCGCGATAAAGTCGGTAAAGGTGTTTTTCTTGGTCTCGCGCCTGCCGTCCTTGTACCAGCGGAAACCCTTGTCCTTGCCGCCGCGGATATGAGCGATCGCATAGACGAAACCGCGATCCACGAGGGACAGCGAATTTGTGTTGAAACTGGCCGGAATGGTGATGCCGTACGAGCCATAGCCGTAGAGCAGCAGCGGCGCTGATCCGTCGAGCGCCGTATCCTTGTGGTAAAGGATCGACACGGGCACCGTTTCGCCGTCAGCAGCCGGGGCCATGAGCCGGCGCGTGACGTAGTCGGACGCATCGTGGCCAGAGGGAACTTCCTGTTCCTTGCGGAGGAGGCGCTCACGGGTTTGCACGTCGTAGTCGAAGGTCTGCGACGGTGTCGTCATGGACGAATAACTGAAGCGGATCACCGTTGTGTCGAATTCATAGCCGCCGCCGAGACCCAGAGAATAGGCCTCTTCATCAAACTCCACCGAATGTTCGATGTTGTCTGTCAGCCTGCGGATGACGATGCGCGGCAGACCGTCTTCGCGTTCCAGCCGCGTCATGAAGGTCTTGTAGACGCAGTGCGACAGGATCAGGCACCCGGGCTTGTGCTGGACGAGATCCGACCAGAATTCCCGGCCCGGTGTTGCCTTGGGCGCGGTGACGACCTTGAAGTCTTCCGCGTCTCCCAGGTTGGTCAGGATGTAGAGCGTGTCACCGTGATCTTCGACGGAGTATTCAATACCGGTATCGCGTGGCGCAATCAAAACCGGAGGGAGCTCGGGCTGGTCGGCAGGTATCATCCAGACCTCGGAGGTCTCGTGATCATGGATGTCAATCAGGATTGTGTCGCCGGACTGGGTCTTGCCGACACCCATGAAGAAACCGGCATCCTCTTCTTCGTGAACCAGCACATCGCCTGCAGGATCGGTTCCGATTTCGTGACGGAAGAGTTTTGACGGCCTGTGGTTGTCGTCAAGCCGGACATAGAACACAAATTTGCCGTCGGTGGAAAACACACCACCACCGCCGGTATCGGCGATGCTGTAGTCCAGATCCTTTCCTGATGCCACGTCGCGGATCTGGAGGGAGTAATATTCCGAACCCTTGTCGTCATAGGCCCAGGCAAGCAGCTTGTGGTCTGGAGACTGGCTTGCGCCGCCGATCCTGAAATACGCCTTTCCGTCTGCTTCCTTGTCGCCATGCAAAAGTATTGTTTCTTCGCCGCCATCGCGCGGTGTGCGAAGGAAAATCGGTTGCTGCCCGCCGGTTTCGAACTTCATGCCATAAGCGAACTGGCCGTCTGGGGCGGGGACGGAGCTGTCGTCTTCCTTGATCCGGCCGCGCATTTCGGCAAAGAGCTTTTCCTGAAGCTCCCTGGTCGGTTCCATGATGGCGTCCTGATAGGCGTTTTCCGCCTCCAGATAGGCCCGGATATCCGAATCCAGTACGGAAGGATCGCGCATCACCTCCTGCCAGTTGTCCGCACGCAGCCAACCATAGTCGTCCTGCCGGGAGATGCCGTGGGTCTGATGGGTTTGGGGGCGCGCCTCTGCGCGCGGGGGGAAAGCATCCTGTTTCAGTGGACAAAGGAGGTAGGATTTTTGTAGTTTTGTTGGCAAGTGACTATTGTGTTCAAGAAATCGACCGAAGTATTTGCAGAGTGGAGGTCTTTCKAGGTTGGCGCGCTGACTCCGACGGCCCTGCCGTTAACGGG
>NZ_KI928919.1:47463-134573 GCF_000521215.1 Labrenzia sp. DG1229
CGTCCTGCCGGGAGGATGCCGTGGGTCTGATGGGTTTGGGGGCGCGCCTCTGCGCGCGGGGGGAAAGCATCCTGTTTCATGGCAAAGGAGGTAGGATTTTTGAGTTTTGTTGGCAAGTGACATTGTGTTCAGAAATGCCGAAGATTTGCAGAGTGAGGCTTTCAGTTGGCGCGCTGATCCAGGCCCTGCTACGGTGAAACATTACATCGGATTAGTTGAAGACAAGGGAGAGTTGCATGTACCGGATGGTCCTCAATGTCGCCGCTGCGGCGATCACATGTTTTTCAGTCGCGCACGCGGAAACCATGCCCTTGTCCGAAAACCTGATTGGTCTCACCAGCCCGGAGGGACAATCACTTCTCCTGGGTTCGGAAGCGAGTAACGACTACTTTCCTCTAAGCATCCATTTCACGACGCAGGATAATCCGGCCTATTGCGGGCCGGCTACGATTGCCATGGTGCTTAACGCGTTGAATGTGCCGCGTCCGGCTTCCAAGATGACACTCGGGCTTGGCATGTTCGACCAGGAGAACATATTCACACCGGCCGCCGCAGCCGTGAAACCGGCCGAGTCGATCGTGAACCCGCCATACGGAATGACGCTTGACGAGCTCGGCGGTATTTTTGCCGCACATGATCTCGTCGTTGACGTGGTTCACGCGTCCGATTCCGATCTGGATACGTTTCGCAAGACCGCGATCTCCCAGCTTCAGGACGATGACAAGTTCATTCTTGTGAATTACCTGCGAAAATCCATCGGCCAGGAATCCGGCGGCCATATCTCGCCACTTGGCGCATATGATGAAGACAGCGACCGTTTCCTCATCCTCGACGTGTCACGGTACAAATACCCGCCGGTCTGGGTCGAGGCAGCAACGCTGTTTGATGCAATGAATACTGTCGACGCCGACAACGATGGAAATACCCGGGGGTATGTCAGCGTCGGTCACTGAACGAAGTAATCAGGGATTCAACTTGATCGCCGGATTTGTAACTGCCGCCTGTACGGGCAACTGATAAGGCATGAGGCTTTCGAGGCGTCGAGTGGCATATTGCGAGTAATTCCGGAATGACGCGACACGATTGCAACTTGCGCAGTTTTACGACTCAGTCCTGCTTTCACGTTTGCGCCAGCTATCGATACCATAACGGATAGCGGAGAAAGCAGCGACGATAAGAAACTGCGTTAGCTGCCATCCGGACGGCAAACCCCACTGGCGGGGTATCGTGAACGGCAAGATCTGTAATGCCAACAGGACAAAAAAACTGGCGGCAGCAAAAAGCCAAATCCATTTCTCCGGAAGCGTCAAAACAAGTACACCAACGAAGACGCAGAAAGCTATCGTCATCCCGAAAATCCGATTCTTATAAATATTTCAGCAGCATGACTTTGAATTCCGCTGCTGCTCACTTGATGCCTGCTTTAAGCGAGATCTTGTCAGGAGACAACTTTAGGTGCGAGATATCTGCCGGAACACTCGGTTCGTTGAATTTCAAGCCAGCGTGCCCTCAATGGGACAGATTTCCGATAGCAAGCCGTACAAGCCGCGTGTTGCTGCATTTTAGATCGATATCCGGGGAGCAGACCTTCGTATTTGTCAGCCGCCATCCCAAGGTCATGGGATACCTCTGAGCGCTGTATTTTGCCACTTTGGCGCGATGTTTACACTGCTTAAAAACAAGATTCACGAAATCGCACCTGATCTTCAATTCTGGGGTTACGAAGGCGGAAATGTGCTGGCCGCAATTGCCGGTGCCGGCGGTTTTTTTGCGTTTTACGAAGGGCTTCGCTCTGTAAGCGAAATTCCGACCGACAACCTTTGGTCGACAATTGCGACCGCCTTTTCCACGTACCCCGATATCATTGTGACCGCGGGTCTGGCGGTTATCGTTCTACTGACGATTTTCCTGGGAAGATTTCTGGGGGCTTCAGACAGCGGGCAGGTAAAAACCTGGATTGACAGAACGTCATCGCTGGCCGGGATCGGACTGGTTCTTGGCGCGCTTTATTTCGGAGCCAGCTGGATCACATTCACAGCGGTCAGTTTTGTTTCCGCCTCCGCTCTTTTACGGCTGTGCCGTACCAGTCCGGTGTTTTTGAAACTCGGCGGACTGATGCTGGCAGCGGGCGGTTTCGGCCTTGCCGGTTATGGGTTGAGCACCGTGCAAGACACTCAATCGGCCCTGTTGCCGGGATTGACCGTGCTCACAGGTATTTACGTGTTTTTCGCGAGCCTCATGACGTATCAGGGCGGGATTTACGAATGCAATGCCTGTCAGGAAGAGCTTGGAGGCGCGCCTTCTTCAAATGATCCCTTTCGGACGGACGGGCTGCTCGCGCGATTGCTGGTTTCCCGGCTGGATCGACCTATCGGCGTTTTGGTAAAGTGCATCGCCCTGCCATCCGTATTTTGGGTCTCTAGAAAGACCAAATCGACGGCACCATTTTTGACATCCATGTGGACCCGGTTGCCGTGGAGGGTGCTGACCGGCATTGCTGCAGTTGCGACTGGCACGACGGTCGGTGTCCTATTCGGGGTCGCAAACATGCTTTGGGCTATTGGCGATGTCGCAATCGGCTCTCTGGATTGGAAGCTTGCAGAGACCTGACACATTTGACGGGGTGACAAAATGTTCTGAAAATCTTACCTTGCGTGAAGCAGAGTGTTTGTGTGAGACAGCATTCGCTGATTTATGATCTTTTTGCTTATTTGAGTGCATTTTAAAAAACAAAATAAATCGCCTCGACGACTGTATTTAAGTGATCTTCGGGCGAATCCTTAAAACATATATGACGACCCTCCTAGTTCTTCATTCAATTCGTTTGGAGAAATATTTTCGTGAATATTGAAATTTATAAAGAAAATACTCTTTGCATTGTCCGTCCGGCCGGGCGCATAGATCTGGCAACTTTGGAAGAATTTGAAGCAACTCTTTTGGACCTGATGGAAACCTCTTCGATAAGCTTGCTGATCGATATGGGCAGAGTCACATTTCTTGCGGGTGCCGGACTGGGGGTTCTTCTTGCGATCGCGACGAGATTGCGCCGTCAAGCCGGCCAGTTGGGAGTGTTCGGTCTATCGGGACGGGTGCAGGAAGTATTCGAGTTGTCCGGATTTGTTTCCGTCCTCGATATTCATCCGGACGAAGTCAGCGCACGTGGAGAAGTCCACTGATGTCGACCCAAGCGCTGATCGCCGCGACCATGTTTGCGGGGCTGGGTCTGTTTTTCTTCGCGATGCATTTTCTTTGCGTCAATCTCAAACGCCTGGCCGATCAGAAACTGAAACAGCGAATCGCGAGGCTGACGTCATCAGCTCCCGCGGGGCTTTCTGTCGGTGCAATCCTGATCGTCCTGACACAAAGCGGAACTGCTGCAGTGTTCCTGCTCGTCGGCCTGGTGCGTGCCGGCATGCTGACATTGAAACAGGTTCAACCTGTCATCCTGGGTCTCAATTTGGGAGCCGGCCTGATCGTCCTGTTTCTGACAATGGATATTCGGATTGCCGTCCTGCTGCTGATCGGGGCCGCCGGGATTCTCTACGCTTTCGGCTCGCGGCACAAAGAACAGATCACAGGTGCTGCAATCGGTGTGGGTTTGCTGTTTCTCGGTCTGCAGATCATGCGGGATGCCGCTTCACAGCTAGAAACACAGGCCTGGTTTGTTCATTTCGTTGAATCGACTGCCGGAGCGCCGCTGCTGGCATTTGTTGCCGGCATTGTTCTGACGCTCTTTGCGCAATCATCGATTGCCGTGTCGGCGGTCATGATTGTTTTCCTGCAATCCGGTCTTCTGGGTCTGCAGGACGGGATCATGTTTGTCTATGGCGCCAATGTCGGCGGCTCTATTTTGATGATGTTGCTGTCAATCAATTTGTCGGGCGTGCAAAGACAAGTGGCTGTTTACAACTTCGGATTGAACATGAGTTCTGCGCTGATACTTGTGCCGATGTTCTACCTGGAGACCATGACCGGATTGCCATTGGTCATTTTCCTTGTTTCAAGTCTGAGCGACAATCCGGGGACGCAGGCGGCTTTGGCATATGTCCTGTTCAACGTGTTGCCCGTGCCGGTTCTCTTGTTGCTGCTCAACCAGAGTGCAGATCTGCTCAGGAGGATCAGTCCGCAAACCCGGGTCGAAGTCGGTGCCATGCCAAAACACCTGGTTCCGCCTTTCCCTGAGCCGGCATGCATTGCCCAACGGCTTGTCGAACTGGAGTTGATTCGGTTGCTTCAACTGATTGCCGACGGTTTTGACTGTTTGCGCATTGGGCGAAAATCCGGAGAACTGCACGAAAACCTGGAAGCGACCGGAGCACTTCACAAGATCATCGAGGAAGCCGTCAACGACATCGCGGCAAGACGAACGCTGTTACCGGAAGACCATGAGCGCATCGATATGCTGGTACGCATACTCTATACGGTCGGGGCTATGCGCGACACCCTAAAGGACCTTGGGTCTGAAATTGCCAATCTGCGCAGGCAACGACCAGAACTGACGTTTTCGGACTCCGCGATCGAGGGACTGGACGCCATACTCAGCGTGTTGATTTCGATCGCGCATGACCGGGATGCGGACACTCTTGAAATTCTTGCACGGTTGACCTCCAAAAGGGGCAACGGCATCAACGCGATCAAGGTAGCTTATCTTCAGGATGAAAGTCTTCTGAAGATGCAGGACCGCGGACGTTTGCTGAACGCGATGAATCTTTGTGAGCGATTGATCTGGCTATTTGGTGAGACGGGCAGGGCATATGGACGAGTGGGCCGCAGCCAGGTTGAAGTTCTCTCCTGCGTTTTCGAGACGCAGGCCGGCCTCAAACGGCTGCGCGCATAGAGACAGACGGGCTCAATGCAGCGAGATCGGCATGGTAAAGGAAACGACGGTACCGTCACTCGTGGAGACGATGTCGAGACTTCCGTCAAGTTCACTGGCGCGGCTGCGGATATTCTTCAAACCGTGCCCGTTGTTTGCTGCGTGCTGAAAACCGCGGCCGTCGTCCTCAATGTTGATCTTCAGCATCTGCCTGGGCTCGGCCTGTAGTGAAAACCGGACCTTAACCTTGCTGGCGCCGGAGTGTTTGACTGCATTGGTCGTGGCCTCCTGCAGGATGCGCAGTATGTTGAGTGCGTGCGAAGGGTTGAGACCCTCAATTGCCGGAATATCAATCATCTGCCAGTCGAGTTCTATGTCGTGTAGCGCCAGTTGTTGTTCTGCGCGCTCCCGAAAAGTTCCAAGCATCCCGGATATGTCGTTTTCTACATCGAGAGATCCGATCAGCATCCTCAGTTCCTCAAGCGCCGCCTGTGCCGAGGTCTCGATCTGATCGGGATTGGAGTCGCCCATTCTGCTCATCGCGATGATCGACATCAGTTGACCTCCAAGACCATCATGAACGTCGCGCATTATCCGCCGGCGCTCATCGTGCAATGCCTGCTTTCCCTCAAGAATCTGGCGTTGCGAGAAAGTTTCCCGAAGCTGGTTTTCCTTGTCCGCAATTCGCTCCTCCAGCGTGCTGACGAGATCGTCGACATGGTTCATCGAATGGATGAGACGCTGGAAGAAAATGACACTCAAGGAGGGCAGAATAAGGATGTAGACAATCCGGAAATGCAGGAAATTGCTGTCCGGTGTCACATTGGCAATGATCAGGGTGTCGTGAACGACAAGACCACAGGCGCAAAGCGCGGCAATGAGAAGAAGCGCGCATTCCCAACTGCGCTGCCATATGGCTGCACGCACGAGTACAAAGATCGTCCAGCAAACGATCACCAGCGAAAACGGCACAACGATAAATCTGTCGAGATAATCGAAAACAGGAGAAGGCAGGACAAGGAAGCCAATGGTTGCAAGCGCCGGAAGAACAAAAAGATACCAGGCCGGGAAGGGCAGTTTCCGGTTTGCGAGACTGATGTTGAACAGCAAACCTATAACGGTAAGCCAGAAATTCACCACATAGCCGAGCAGTGCGATTGCGTGCGAGATATCGACAGAGCTGGGCAGGTAGATCGGAATGCCGTGAAGACTGCTGAAAAGCAGCAATATTGCGCAATAAAGTGCGGCTGGTTCGTGTTTGCGACTGATCCAGAGTATCACCAACAGCAGTGCCAGCAGCAATTGCCAGAAAACGATCAACTCCGGCAGGCGAACGGCGCGCAGATAGTGCCATTCAAAGCTGTTGCGCAAAAGGCTCGACGGACCAATGTAGACGTCGCTCAAAAAGCCCACCAGTTTGCCGCCCGGGGTCATGTCGATTTCGAGCTGGTTGATACCCGGTTTCAATGTTCCGCCGGAAAAGAGAGCAAAATACGGAATACTTTGATCGGGGATCAGGTCTCCACTCAAAAGCCCTCCGGTTGAAAGCTCCGTACCGTTGACCCGTACCGTAATCTGACCGGAGTAGTTGGGGACATAGACACCCCAGCGTCCGTCCCCGGTCCGGTATCTGAATTCGGAACGATAGACGCCTGCTTTGGCGGGACGTTCGGGATGAGAACGCCAGTTGTCCGGTAGCGCGACTTCGGTCTGTTGATCCTGAGCAGCGCCTTGCTGAAAAGTCATTGTCGTCAGCGGCGCGACACCTTGTGGCAGTGGAAGCATTTCGAAGGCGAGCACGAGCGTGATCACGATGGTGCCGAGCGCCCACAGGAAAAGCACGACAGGATGCTGCCAGACGGTCTTGTTGTTCGGTGAAATGTTCAAGAGATGTTGATCAATCCACGCTGAATGGCTTCGAAAACAGCTTCGCCACGAGAATTGACTTCAAGCTTCCGATAGATGTTCTTGATGTGCGTCGGTACCGTGTTGCTTGAAATGCCTAGTTTCTCCGCAACATCCTTGTACGTGAAACCCTTGGCAATGCCCCAAAGTATATCCATCTCCCGTTTGGTCAGGAGTTCATCGGACTGACTGTCCTTTTCGGTCCCTTGTACGATTTGAATAATGAAACGCGCGACCGATGTGGAGATTGGCGACTTTCCGGCGACAAGTTGTTTGACGGACTGAACGATGTCGAGGGGGCGGGAATCCTTCAAAAGGAAACCGGACGCACCGCTTGCTATGGCTGTCACGACGCTTTGTTCGTCACCCAGAACGGAAATGACCATTATTTCCATTTCAGGGCGCGTTTTTCTGGCTTGCCGAATCAGATCGAAGCCGTGGCCGTCTGGCAGTTTCAGATCCGTGATCAACACATCCGCCGGAATGGTGTCGATGGCCCTGGAACCTTCGGCATAACTGGCGCAGGCTGCACGAACCGTAAAATCTCGTTCTGACCCGATGCTTGTCTGCAAGGACTGCAACATGACCGGATCGTCTTCCACGAGAATGATATCGACCTCCCGGTCAGTCATTTCAGCACCTGCAAAACACACATTGAGCTATTGGAACATGATTATCAAAACCGGCGCCATCCCATATTGAGAGGATAGCGTAAGCTCTCAAATCTCACCTATTCTGCAATCGGGCGTTGAGCAGCCGCCCTCGATACTGAAACCTGGACCCTGAACAGCTGAAAAAACACTCAGCTGTTCAGGGTCATTTTTTTGAGCATATTTAGTTTTTGCGTGTTGTTCAATCTGCCAGGGAACGCCAGGACAACCCCTTAATGCATCGCGTCGTCCATGGAGCGCGAACTCGGAGACCGGATTGTTTGGTAAAACGTGCCGCTCAAGGTTTCGTTCAAGTCCTCGCTCTGCAAGGTTGTTCTGTCATCACGATCGTGACTGCAGCATTGCCAATTCCTCGCGCCGTTGTCCTCTCGTCAAGTGAATTGGCCGTTCCATTACTTTACGCGAATGACAGACAGCGTTAGCCTGATGCAATCCGTTGGACCGTTTTGCCGCCCGGTATCTCGATTGACGGTTCGGAAAGACGCTGATCTTCATTACAACCCAGCTTTTGGTTTTCCGATCCGCAGGTATGAAAACCGCGTTCCGGACCTTGAAGGAAATCATTTCACCGGCGCGGGCTTCAGCTTTTGCGAGCGCGCGACGCCACGAATGACCAGGAGCGCGCGCCAATAGTTGAAGACCCCGCCCAGCAGGAAAAGGATGCTGCCGCTCAGATACAAAAACGCCAGATAAGAAAAAAGTTCACGCGCATCGGATTTGCTTTCAATCGTCCAGAGATAAGGCACAGACGCGACGGCAAACAGCACCGAACCGGTCACAAAGGACAATGCGGTCAGATTCATCAGTTGAAGCTTGATCAGGGATCCGGCAGTGACGATTTGCAGGACATTCACTACCGCACCAACCACAAACAAGAGGCTGCCGACAACAAAACAGTAAGCGCCCGCCTCGGTGGCATCAAACCGCTTCAGGAAACACACACTTCCGACAATGAAAAGGACCGTTCCAGCGACGTATGTGAGCGCGGCCAAAGTTTCCAATCGATCCCAGACGGAGGGTTCACCGTTTCGGTGGCGACGCGCTTTGAGAACTTCCAGAAGGTCGTGTCCTGTGACTACGAGATAAAGCACGGAACCTGCGATGAAGGACCAGGCACCGATATCTTCGTATTTCGAGAATGCTGGAAAAAACAGTACGCTGCCGATGATGAAAATCACCCCGCCTATCTTGTAGAGCGCGGCGTTGAGGCTTTCCCAGACTAGGTCCTTGCGTACGGTTTCATGCTTGGCCAGGAGATCGAAATTTCTGGGCCTGTTTAGAAATAGATGCGGCATCGCGAAAAGCTATCAGCAGTTGACCGGGTCTGTATAGATTTGATGTCCCAACGGTCTTCAATGTGTCTGAAAGACAGGCGGCCCTACTTGTAGACCACCGTGTTTGTCGCGTTCTCAAGGCGAAGCGTTGACGCAGACTTGCTGTTTGCATTCACGAACAGGATCGCGTCCGCAGCGTCGATTTCGTCGATCGGCAACTTGTTTGGCGGAACTTGGTCCAGCAGAATTTTTGCTGCCAATTCCGCCGCTGCCTCTCCTCGCTCACGGTACTCTGTGCCAAAGGCGAGCGTTACTCCCTCGTCGATATAGGCCGTTGACGATCCGATGCTGACGAGATTGTCCGGAATGATCTCCTTGAGGATCCCGGAATGTGCGATGAACGACGATGAAGCGGTGACGTAAAGCGCGTCGACGCCTTCAAGCTGCGGGACCAGAGATGAAAGCTGAAGATCCGTTTCGTCCGCATCCGGTGCAAAGCGAAGCCGCTTGGGAGTGATGCCGAGTTTTTCTGCGGTAATCGTGAGGTGGTCGGCCTCAGAGACAGCGTTGTTTTCCCGCGGATCAAACAGGATCGCCATGGTTTGGACAGGGTGAATTTTTCGAAACAACTCCAGGTTCACGTCCGGTGACAGGGACATCTTGGCACCGGTCATGCCGGAGGGCGGGCAATCCAGGGACCCGACCAGTCCGACACCGACCGGGTCGGCCACGATATTGAACACACGGGGCACATTTGCGATGTCGAAATTGTTGACTGTCTGTGTGACGGTTGTTCCGAAGGTTTAGATCAGGTCCCTTGTTTTCACAACGTCGAGATTTTCCCGTATAAACCCGGCCAGATCTGTCTGGTCACGGCCTGCATCAAAGTGATCAATGTCGGCATCGACGCCAAGTTCGCCCAGTTTTTCAACAAACCCTTCTTCGGCAGGCGTGAGGCCACGCCAAGTGATCATCAATATGGATTTGGCGTCATCGGCTGCCTCACCGAAGACCGGGGTAAGAACCACTGCAACAAAGATAAAAATCGAGTAATCAGGTACTTCATCTCTGTGTCTCTATTGTGCAATCAATTTTGAAAGTCTGTCTAGTGATCAGAATTTTATTCGGATTGTTCTTGGTTTCAATGCCTATTTTTTTTCTTTGGCTCAATAAATTTCAAGAGTAAAGACCGGGTGTTGGATATACTGTCTTGAAGTGACACCAGCCTGTGTTCGCGAGCTTGCGTATGCACGCTTTTTCCCTGGCGATGATCCAGTCATGCATGACGTGCTGGACTATCGTCTGGAGCGGCTGGTCGAAATCGTTCCTGTTTTGATGCCCTGGCATTTGATTGTTGCTCCACATGATCGTGAAGCCTCGTTCCAAAGAGGTCCGGCCAAGCCTGCGGGGCTATACATGCGCGGCACTGTTGGTTCTTTGAACTCTTTTCGAGTTGGACCGCGGCGGCAAGGTAACCGAAACGGTTCAAACCAGCTGAAATTGCCATATGTCGCTGCCTGGAAGACGCAGGTCGGTTTGTCGATTGACAGCTTCCTCAAATTCAGCCAATCAATTGTCTTATGGTTCTCGTATCCGGAGCCGGATCGGGATTAAAAGGGAACACGGTGCGGCGTAGCCAAAAGGCACCAAGTCCGTGACTGCCCCCGCAACTGTGAGCGGTGAGCAAACCTGAAAGCGCCACTGGGGAGACCCCGGGAAGGATCAGGCAAGCCATGACCCGCAAGTCAGGAGACCTGCCATTTCATCACAAACTTCAACCCGGACGGGGTGTTCCGGAGGAGCGGATGGCATGGCAAAACAGCGATCGCTGACAGAGTTAGGCATTCGGTTCCTGCAAGCCCCGTGTAATCGCGGAGGGCGAAATGAACCGGACCAGAAACGAAAATGCTGATTTCATACCCGTTTTTCTAGCCAAGGCTGGTGCTTTAGGTGAACGCGCAGCCAGGGCCATGTGCCCGAATGGTTGCAGATTTCCACTTGCATCCAAAAGCAAACGTAATGTAATAACATTACATGAAATGCGACCGAGCCTTGTCGACGAGGTGCCGATTCCGAAACGGCGGTCTGATCATGAACAATCGGGCAACTCGGAATTGTGCGGTGACAAACACGTGGAAACGTCGGGGGTGGCAGATGAGTCGTGAAACGCACAAGATATTCGTCTGTACGTCCTGCAGGCACAATGGTAGCGACTGCCGGCCGGGCTTTGAACTGATCGCCAAGCTGCGGGAGGCTTTGACCTGCGCCTTACCGGTTACCGGAGACGACTTTGAAGTATCCGGTATCGCGTGCATGGCAGGATGCTCACGGCCCTGCACGGTTGCCTACAGAGCCAATGAAAAGGCGACTTATCTTTTCGGCGACATCGATCCGGAGACGGATATTGATGATCTCGTTGCCTTTGCCCGGCAGTACAGGGATCTGGCGAATGGCTGGTGCAACTCGGGGGACCGTCCCGGCAAACTCCGGCGATCGGCACTCGCGCGCATACCGGCCGCAATGATCGTGACCGAAGCAGATACGGCAGCCGTTTCATGAGCGGCGCGGCCCTTTCGGCCAGGCAGGCCGGATGGCGTGCGGGACAGGGCAATACCATCCTGCATCCCGTCAGCTTCGATCTCGCCGCAGGCCAGGTTCTGGGACTGGCCGGTGCCAACGGTGCGGGCAAATCCACGCTTCTGCGTCTACTTTACCGTTTTCACAGGCCGAGTACCGGTGCGATCTTTCTCGACGGCCAGGATATCTGGAAAATGTCCGCGAGATCGACCGCCAAAAAAGTTGCCGCCGTCCTGCAGGAGCAGCCCACTGATTTTGCATTGACCGTCCGGGAGATCGTCGCACTGGGCCGCCGTCCGCACGGGACGGGGTTTGCCGGAAATGGCAGCAACGACTTCGAAATCACCGAAGGTGCCCTGGACCGGATGGGATTGCTGCCGCTCGCCGCGCGATCCTTCGGAACGCTTTCCGGTGGCGAGCGCCAGCGGGTGATGGTTGCCCGTGCACTTGCCCAGGAGCCGGAATTGCTCATTCTGGATGAGCCGACCAACCACCTGGACATTCGCCACCAGCTGGAAATCGTTGCACTGATTTCCAGCCTCAACATCACTATCGTCACAAGCCTGCACGATCTGAACCTTGCCGGCCGCGTCTGCGACCGCGTCCTGTTGCTGCACAAAGGGGCGGCGGTCGCGTTCGGAGAGCCGGAAGACGTTCTGACACCGGACCACATCGAAAAAGCCTATTCCGTGCAGGCGCGACTGGAACAACTTGCGCCGAGCGAACAGGCACATCTTACCTTTCATCTTTAAGTACCGGAGAATTCCATGAAACGTTTGGCAATCGGCCTTGCGGCCACCCTTTTTGCAGGAACTGCGCTGGCACAGACCACGGTAAAGAGCTGCGATCGCGAAGTGACATTCGACGCTCCGCCAAAAGCGGCCGTTTCCAATGATGTCAACCTCACGGAAATGATGCTCGTTCTCGGCCTCCGCGATCATATGATTGGCTATACCGGCATTTCCGGATGGAAAACGCTCGATGAGGAAATGCGTGACGGCGTATCGGAATTGCCGGAACTTTCCGCAAAGTATCCAACGAAGGAAGTCCTGATTGGCGCTGATGCGGACTTCTACTTCGCCGGCTGGAACTACGGCATGAAGGTCGGTGGAGAGGTGACCCCGGAAACACTCGAGCCCTTCGGCATTCAGGTCTACGAACTGACCGAATCGTGCATCCACATCGGCGAAAAACCGAAAGTGTCGATGACGGACATGTACAACGACCTGATCAATCTGGGTAAGATCTTCGGTGTCGAAGATCAGGCACATGATCTGGTCGCCGGCTACAAGGACGAACTCGAAAGTTATAGTTCTTTTTTAAGACCTGGTGATAAGCCTCTGAAAATATTTGTTTACGACAGTGGTGAAGATAAACCGTTCACAGCAGGGCGTTATGCCATGCCAACGGCACTTATTGAAGCCGCGGGTGGTGTCAATGTTCTTGATGATTTCGAAAAGAGCTGGGCCAAGATCGACTGGGAAACGGTTGTCGAAAAGGACCCGGAATTCATCGTGATCGTGAACTACGGCAACGTGACGGCTGAGCAGAAGCGCGATTTCATGAAGCAGAACCCTGCATTGGCTGAAATCGACGCCGTCAGGAACGACCGGTTCGTTACGCTCGAATATGTCGAGGCGACACCTGGTCCGCGCAACATCAAAGCTATCAAGAAACTGGCAGAAGCCTTCTGGGGAGAGTAAACCTTGTTGCAGCGACCGACCGCGGAAATATCGAGGGACAGCGTGCAGAAAAGCAGTTCGCCGCCATCAAGCTGGGGGTTCGGCCTCATGCTGATGACCGGCGGGCTTGTGCTGATCATTTCCGTGGTCGTGGCCGTCTCGGTGGGGGCCATTTCAGTCCCGGCCAGCACGGTGTTCGGTGTCGTTGCCAACAAACTCTTGCCCGGGGTGGTCGAGGTCGACTGGTCCAGGGGAAGAGAGGCAATTGTCTGGGACATCCGGCTTCCGCGCACATTGCTGGCCGGTTTTGTCGGTGCGGGCCTTGCTATTGTCGGTGCCGCGCTGCAATCGGTCACCCGCAATCCACTTGCAGACCCGCACCTGCTCGGAATTTCGTCCGGAGGTGCGGCAGGTGCGATCCTGGCTCTCTTGCACACGGGACTGTTCCTGGGGCTGCTGACGGTTCCTCTGATGGCATTCGCGGGTGCGCTCGTCGCAACGCTCATCGTGCTCGGGGTGACGCATTTTGCCTCCGCAACAAGTGCCGACAGACTGGTTCTGGCAGGTGTCGCCGTTTCATTCATCATCATGTCCCTGGCAAACATCATGATTTTCATGGGAGATCCGCGCGCGACACATACGGTGGTGTTCTGGATGCTGGGCGGACTGGGGCTGGCGCAGTGGAACCACCTGTTGTTTCCTCTCGGCATACTCGTGCTGACTGTCCCCTATCTTCTGGCGAAGGCGGCAGACCTCAATGCGATGACCATCGGAGACGAAACCGCGTCCACGCTCGGCATCCCCGTGGCGCGGTTCCGGCTGGTCGTGTTTGTGGTCGGTGCTTTGATCACCGGCGTGATGGTTGCCTTTTCGGGCATCATCGGATTTGTCGGGCTGATGATCCCGCATATCGCGCGGTTTCTTGTGGGAGGAAGCTACAGGCGCGTTCTACCCGCCAGCCTGCTTTTGGGGGCGATATTCCTCATCTGGGCCGATATCCTGGCCCGGACGCTCATGTCACCGGAAGACATGCCGATCGGCATCGTGACCGGCCTGATCGGCGGAGTGTTCTTCATATTCCTGTTGCGATCGCGGGCCGGGAGCGGCGGCCGCTGAACAAGATGAAGACCATGATCGCCATGTTGAGGAAATTCCAGGCGATACCATTCAAGAACGCTGCCTGGTAGGAACCGGTCAGGTCGTAGATCAGGCCGGACATCCAGCCACCCAGGGCCATGCCGAGGATCGTGGACATCATGACAAGTCCGACGCGCTGCCCGGCCTCGCGTGCGGGCAGATATTCCCGCACGATGACCGCATAGCTGGGAACGATGCCGCCCTGCGACAAGCCAAAGATCAGCGACACAAGGTAAAGCGACGCGAGCCCGTTGAATGGAATGTAGAGGAAGAGTGCGGCGCATTGCAGGACCGACCCGATCAGTAGCGTCCAGACGCCACCGATCTTGTCGGCGAGATATCCCGACAAAAGGCGACTGACGACACCGGCTCCTGTCATCAGGGCGATCATGTCGGCGCCAGGCGCAATTCCGTATCCAAGGTCCACGCAGTAGGCGACGATATGCACTTGCGGCATGGACATTGCCACGCAGCAACCAAGACCGGCAATCACCAGGAGGAACTGCAGCGCAGTGGGAGAGAGGCCGCTCGGCTGACCGCCGAAGGTGTTGCCGGAGGGCAGGGCGCTCAGGGCGGAATCCGGTGGGGGGCGGGCGCAGGGCCAGCGCGAGCGGCACCATCAGCACCACACAAAGCGCACCAATCATCAGGTAGGTTTCTCGCCAGTCATTGCTGACAAGGCTCCATTTAATGAAGGATGGCCAGAGAACCCCCGCAAGATAGTTGCCGCTTGCCGCGCAGGCCACTGCGAGCCCCCTGCGTTTCATGAACCAGTGCGAGACGTCGGCCACGAGCGGGCCAAACGTTGCCGCAGTGCCGAGGCCGATCAATACGCCCTGGGCCACTGTAAACAGCAGGATATTCGGAGAAACGGCAGCAAGTGCAAAACCCGCCCCCAGAAACAGGGCTGATGCAATGACGGGAGGGACGATGCCGAACCTGTCGACAAATCGCCCGAGAACATAGTTTCCAACAGCAAAACCGACCATTGTCGCCGTGTAGGGAAGCGATGCACCGGCCCGGTCAACACCGAAATCTGACTGCACGTCGGGAAGCACGATCACGACCACCCACATTCCGGCACCACCCACGGTGCTCAAAAGAATTGAGATCGCGAGCCGGAACCAGGCATAGGGCCCGTCTTGAACATAAGGATCTGACGCGGGGGGACCGGACATCTTTGGCTTTCAAACTGGGTATAGCCACCTGCGTATCAGGTTCGATGAAACCGGGCCAACAAATATCCTTGAAGTGATTGAGCAATTTCCTGAATGAATTGCCGGAGACATCCGCATGTCTCCGGCAGCGCTGCAAATATTTCTGTCAAAACCACTGTTTACTTGGACGAAAGCAACTCGGCGACAAACGTTGAAAGAGGTTTGGTCGGGCGCCCTATCAGTTCACGAAGCGCCGTTGAGTCATTGTATAGTTCACCGGAGGCAGCCCCCCGGTCCGCATCGGCAATTGCGGTGGCAAACCCCTCCGGCAAGCCTGCACCCATGAGAACGCCGGCGTAGTCGTCCTCGGTCAGGTTCTGAAAAGGTATGTTCCGGCCGGTCTGTCTTGAAATTTCCGCTGCAAGTTCCGACAGGCTGATGGACTGATCTCCGGCAAGTTCCATCACTCGCGTCGACAGGTCGGCACCCGAAACAACGCGTGCGGCCGCTTCGGCGTAGTCTTCGCGTCCTGCAACAGAAATTCTGCCGTCTCCACTTGCGCCGACAACGGCACCGTGCTCAAGCGCTGCGGCAACAGTGCCCGTATAGTTTTCAAGGTACCATCCATTCCGAAGAACCGCGTGGGCGATTCCACTTTTTGAAAGAATGCTCTCGGTGTCAATGTGCTCGGCGGCGAGAACTAGGCTGGATTTGGGAACATTCAGCAGGCTCGTATAGGTGATGAAATTCACGCCTGCTGATTTCGCGGCCTCAATAATTGCCGCATGTTGGCCGATCCGCTGGCCGACTTCCGATCCGGAAATCAGAAGCAGGCGCGTGACGCCTGCAAGGCCTTCTGCAAGACCGGGAGGATCGTTGTAGTCGAAACGTGACACACTGATCTGGCTGCTGACGAGATCCTGCGCTTTGTCCGGTGAGCGGACCAATGCCCGGACGGGTTCATGGGTGAGGCTCGAAAGATGTTTCAGGACAAGGCGTCCGAGTTGGCCATTGGCACCCGTGACTGCAATCATTGAGTTTCTCCTGGATTTCTGACTGAGGTTCAATCGGATGCAGTCCATGTAGACTTATAACTTACTATTTGTTAGTACATACAAAAAGGTTAGTTTTGAGGCTACAGGTTCCATGAGCGAAAAAAGTCTGTCGAAGCCGGAGGACATGGACGTATCGGTGCCGGATAAGACGAACAGCGACGGGCAGCGTTTGTCGGAAATGTTGCGGCGAGGGCAACTGTTCAATCAGAACTGTCCCTCCCGGGAGATCCTGAAACATCTCACCAGCCGCTGGGGTGTTCTGGTCCTGATCGCGCTGCTGGATCGTGATCACAGGTTTTCGGACCTCAGACGCAAGGTCGGTGGCGTCAGTGAAAAGATGCTGGCGCAAACGCTACAGACGCTGGAGGCGGATGGGTTCGTGAACCGTTTTTCACATCCTGTCGTGCCGCCGCACGTCGACTACAGCCTGACGCCGATCGGACGTGAAGTTGCTTTTAAAGTGAGAGATTTCGCCGACTGGATTGAAGTGAATATCGAGCGCATCCTGTCATCAAAATCGGCGAGTGGAGCCGCATAGGAAAAGGGCCGGGCTTTCCTGACAGGACCGTTCATTCCGGTGGGCAGACCTGCGCGGTTTTTCGATTTTCAAGTTCAAGACCAAGGCACGCCTTTTCAGTCAATGGGCCGGTCGTGGTCCGCTTTATTGCTGCTGGAAACATGACACGGTGCAGCTCCCTGGCCTTGCCGTCCTGAACTCCGATCACACGTAGCGTCCGGCGGTCATTGGAAGGCACCGCTATGTCGGTCCGTCCGTCTCCGTCAAAGTCGAGATCACCGGAAAGGCCTTGCTCGCGGGCGCCGATTTGGTGATTTGAAAATCCGTGTATCGAAACGATCGGAACCAGGTCTGTGCCACGCCACTCCACGAAATAAAGCGTTCCACCGATATGCGGTGTTTCAACATAGGCGATCTGGGGCTTCCCGCGTCCGGCGTAGTCCGCGATTCCAGCAATGTTGAGCCATCTGTTGGAGCGACCGATCGGTGCTGTTGAGGCCAGTTCCACCAGCTTACCGTCCCGCAGCCCATAAATTGCGACGCTTCCGCCAGCCGACAGAAAAGACCGGATCGTGATCACCTCGAACTTTCCATCCTGATCCAAATCCACAATTCTGGGTGTTCGGTCTTCGAACACCTGGCTTTCAGGCAAGACAAGCTTGTAGGTACCGCCGTTCCGAACCGAGACATGAAGCGAACCTGCTTCGATCGCATCTCCCAGAATGGCGTGCCGGTACCTTCGGGTGGGCGAGCCATACCACGCGGCAACAGCGTCTGGTTCGCCGTTCCGGTAGATGGCGTAGTTTCCGTCCGGCAAACCGTTTGCCGGTTTTGCACTGCCCGTCGTCCAGACAGCCTCGGGAAGAGGCGAAGCGTTTGCAGGACCTGGCTGCAGTAACAACGCAAAGGCAAACAGTACAGATAGGCCAATGAGATCTTTCAAGGCCATCTCCTATTCAGCGGCATTCAGGTCGGTGTGCTTATCTCCGGCCGAAAGCAGGCATGTTTCGGTAGCAGCGTCCATCGGCACCATGAGCTCGATGGTCATTCCCTCGACAACGGCGTCCTGAACGGAAGCAAGTTGCCCGATCATGGACGTCACGCGGAGCCGGACCCCGTCAGGCCCAAGCAGTTCAACGGGCACGAAAACAGGCACATCTTCGCGAAATGTCTCATCAAGTCCGTCAAGCAAGCCGCTTGCGTGAGCCTCTTCCAGAAGGTCGGCAAGTTCGGGGTCGTCGGCCGCCTCCCTGTAGAGGCGAGCGGCGAAAACCGGCGCAGCTTCCTTCCAGTTGAGTATCCTATCGCGGAACCCAGGTGACAGAAAAACCCGGAAAAGGTTCGCAGGCTCGTTCTGTTCTCCCGTAATGCCGGCCAGAAAGAGTTTGCCCGGACCATTGGCCCTTAGAATCGTCCAGCGTTTGTCCAGGACGAAGGCCGCAAAGGGCCAGTTCGCCAGAAGCCGGTTCTCGATCAGGTTCAGCGCGTCCTGAACATCGCGCGACTCTTCGGCACGGCATTTGTAAGGACTTGCGTATCCGGCAGTCTCGTAAAGGACGTGACTGCGGCTGACCGGCAGGGCAAGCTCCCGTTCAATGCGCTGGATCATGAACCTGCTCGGCTGGGAACGTCCGGTTTCCAGGAAAGAGAGGTGCCGCTGGGTCGATCCGATGCGGCCTGCCAAGTCGGCCTGACTCAGACTGCGCTCGCTGCGGAGCGATTTCAAAGACTTTCCGAATGCAGAGCCATACACGTTCATCTTTGGGTCCAAAAGCTGCCTCTATTCCCTGCAGGGGAATTGCTGCAGGTTCAGAAAAATCTAGGCTCCGGCCGACGTTCATTCAACACACGAACGCTGGAGTACGCGATGACGACATGGATCCTTGCAGTTCTGGTGCTGTATTTTGGCCAGATCTATTTCACCGCTCTGATGTATCTGCCATCGGCAGGGCTTATGCGACTCGCCGGTGGGCGGGATGTCTTGCCGGAGAAAGGCAGATTGGCGCTACGAGCCGACAAGGCTCTCGTCAACATGAAGGAAAATCTGCCGTTTTTTCTCGTGCCGGCGGTTCTGACTTTTGTCTTGCCGAATGTGAACCTCGGTCTGGCGATGATCGGGGCGCAGCTGTTTTTCTGGGGGCGCCTCGCTTATGCGCCGCTTTATGTATCGGGAATTCCAGGGCCACGTTCCATCGCCTACGGGGTTGCACTGATTGGCAACTTCATAATGGTCTGGGCACTCTTCGGCGGTTGATTGGACAAGATACCTTGCGTTGCGCTTTCCCTGGAAGGCCTGACCGGATACTTTCGGTCAGGTCGAATTCAGGTGTCTTCGCCAGACTTTGCTGGACGGCTTCCGCCATGAACGAAGGTCATGGCATGTCCGTTAAGGCAATATCGCAGTCCGGTCGGCTTTGGACCATCGGGAAACACATGTCCCAGATGAGCATCGCACTGACGGCAGCGGATCTCTGTCCGGGTCATGCCGTGTGACTTGTCTTCCAGTTCCCGGGTCGAGTCGGGATGAACCGATTGAAAAAAACTGGGCCACCCGCATCCGGCATCGAATTTGGTGTCCGACATGAAAAGCGGCGCTTCGCAACACACGCAGTCATATCGCCCGACGAGCTTGTTGTCCCAATGGGGTCCCGTAAAGGGTCGTTCTGTTCCGGACTGGCGTGTCACATAGAATTGCTCAGCCGTTAGCTGATTCATCCACTCGGCAGTGGTCTTTCTCACCTTGGGCGCTTCGTCTTCCGTGTGGGTGATGTCGTCGCTCATTGTGAAGTTCCTGGTTTCAATTTTCATGTGAAGAGATAGGACATTGCAGTCAAACGGCAATAAGTCGTGGATCAACAGTGCGTTAGCGGGACAGGGTGCGCATGACGGTTTTGACCCTGTTCCCGCCCTCCTGACGTGCCTGGAAAACGCAATCTTCGGCTGCGGACAGAATGACTTCCGGACTTTCCGATATGCCGGTTTGTTCTGCCACGACGCATGCGGCGCCAACGGATGCAGTGACAATGCCGTTTCCCGCAGTGTTGGCAGGGTTCGGTATTGCGAGATCCTGGATGGCTATGTGTATGTAAGCGCTGATGGTTTCCGCTCCCATCTCGTGGGTTCTGGGCAGAAGAAGTGAGAATTCCGCTTCGGCTGTGCGCGCAGTAATGTCTGCTGGTCGGCGCGCTGTTTCCTTCAGCATTCCAGCTACCCTGGACAGGCAATCTTCCACCGCGCCGGGCCCATGGTTTTCGGCAAAGGACTCAAAGCGGTCGAGCGTGACCTTGATCAGGCTGGTGTGCGACTTTTCGCGCAGCGAGATTGCCCATTCCCGTTTCAAGTTGTCTTCAAAGGCACGACGATTGTACAGACCGGTAAGCGGATCGCTCTGCGAGGCGGCCTCGAGCAGGTTCTCCAACTCGCGCAGTCTTGCAATGCTGCGGAAATAGACAACATAGGCATAGGGTTTGCCGTGTCCGTCTTCCAGAAGGTGCACGGTGACCTCCGCCCAGACCAGTGAACCATAGGCTGACCTCAGTTGAAGATCCGCTTTCGGCAGCGTGACCGGACGGGCAGCGCTTCCGGACAAGATCAGATGCAGAGCCTCCGCGTCGGCGTTTTCCTCATCGATATAGACCAGATCGCTCATGTGATCGGCGAGGTTTGCCGAAGACCAGCCAAACAGCTTTTCGGTAGCCGGGGAAACAAAGGTTGGCTTTCCGTCCAGGGACAACACGATGACGGCGTCCGGACTCAGTTTGACAATTGCTTCGAAATCAATACCAGGCGCGTGCAGCTGATCTGCCGCGGAAGATCTGTTCTTATTGTGGTCCAACGCCATTACTGTCTCGCTCAGCATTCCATGGCAACGCTACGTCCATGGCTTCGCTGTACCAAAACTGAACGGTATTTGGATTGCGAAATCAAGTGGCATCGAACGGGCCTATTTGCTCGGGAGGCGAAAAAGGCTCCTTGCTTTGGTTAATTTGCACAGATTGACAATAGTCGACGCTTCGAATTTATCGGGCTCGCTCCAAGACCATCCACTCTCTTTGGCAGCTTTCACGTGACGAAACACCAAGGTAACCTCCGAACGAAGCAGGGCCAATGTCGAATTATTCCAAAAATCGTTCCTGAATCGCTTGAAGACGCGCAATCGTGTGCCTTAGACATGTCATAAATATTCCAGCCCGCTATTATTCAGCAAAAAGGTGTTGATTCGAGCGGGTTGACACCAGTCGGTCTATTTAAAACGTGACGAAAGATCAGTATGACGCCAGCAGTGATCGACGACACTACTTTATACGCCGTTCTGGCACCGTTCGCCGCAGCCGTGGTCGCTCCGTTTTTGACGCGCTTGCTCAAACACAATGCGGCCTGGCCACTTGCGCTGGTGCCGGCACTGATCTTCCTGCATTTCGTTGGTTTCATCGAGCCGGTTTCCCGGGGAGAGACGTTCGTGGCGGCCAAGGCGTGGGCGCCGAGCTACGGTATCAATTTTTCGGTTTACGTCGATGGCCTGTCAACACTCTTCGGCCTGCTGATCTCAGGTATCGGCACGTTCATCATTCTCTACGCGGGCGGTTATCTGAAAGGGCATCCTCAGCAGGGTCGGTTCTTTTCATTCCTGTTCATGTTCATGGGAGCGATGCTCGGGCTCGTTCTCGGCAATAACCTGATCTCGCTGTTTATTTTCTGGGAGTTGACGTCGATCACGTCGTTCCTGCTGATCGGCTTCGATCACCTTCGTGCTGCCTCCAGAAGAGCTGCAATCCAGGCACTTGTTGTGACAGGCGGCGGCGGGCTTGCCCTGCTGGCAGGCTTCATTCTGATCATCTCCGCGACCGGCGAGATCGAGATGTCCGTGCTGCTGGGCTCACCGGACATCATCAAGGATTCCGGACTCTATCTGCCGATTTTCCTGCTGGTTCTAGGCGGTGCTTTCACGAAGTCGGCTCAGTTTCCGTTCCATTTCTGGTTGCCGAACGCGATGGAAGCGCCGACCCCGGTTTCCGCCTATCTCCACTCCGCGACCATGGTCAAGGCGGGCGTCTACATGCTGATGCGCATGCATCCGCTTCTCGGAGACACGGTACTCTGGACCACCGTGCTGCCTTTGTTCGGCGGTGTGACGCTTCTGGTCGGAACGATCCTTGCGGTCCGTCAGACCGACCTGAAACTGATGCTGGCCTATACAACGGTGGCCTCGCTCGGGCTCCTCGTGATGCTCACCGGCACCAGTCATGAAAAAGCTCTCGAAGGCGCAGTTCTTTATCTGCTGGCCCATTCGCTCTTCAAGGGGGCGCTCTTCATGGTCGCCGGCACGATCGATCATGAAGCAGGGACGCGGGATGTTACCAAGCTCGGCGGTCTCAGAAAGGCAATGCCTGTCACCTTCGTGGCAGCCTGTCTGGCGGCACTTTCCATGGCCGGACTGCCACCCTTTATCGGTTTCATAGCCAAGGAAGTTCTCTATTACGGTACCTCAAACATCGAGGACCCGGGTCAGCTTGGTGTTATCATTACTATTGTCGCGGTCATCGGAAACGCACTGATGCTGGTGATTGCCGCTGCGGTCGCGATGAAACCGTTTTTCGGTCCCAAAGTCGATACCCCCAAACAAGCACACGAGGGCCCGGTTCTTCTCATTGCAGGGCCTGTGGTGCTCTCAGTTATCGGCATCATCCTGGGATTGATTGCCCATACAACGGGCATGCTTTTCGTTGGCCCGACGCTGTCATCGCTGCTTGGTGAATTCAAGCAGATTGATCTTCATTTGATACCGACAGAGCTCACCCCCGTGATTCTGTCTTTCACTACCGTCGGTCTTGGCATTGCACTCTTCACCCAACTCGACAAGTTGCGAGACTTCATTGCATCCGTCCTCAAGGCGATCGGCTGGGGACCGGACCAGGGGTTCGACCAGTTCGTGAGCGGGATCGTCCGTTTCGCCACATGGCTGACCCGACTGCTTCAGACGGGCAAGATGCAGACCTACATGCTTCTGACATTCTTCTTCACGGCACTGGCGGTGCTGTTGCCCGGCTACCTGACGAACAGTTTCCCGGCAATGCCGAAACTTCCAGAATACCGTTTCTACGAGTGGGGCATTCTCCTGATCGCGGTGCTCGGTCTTTTCGCAATCCTGGTTGCCAGAACCCGGCTGACCGCCATCGTGTCGCTTGGTGTCCAGGGCTTCGCCGTGGCTTTGATCTTCATGATGTTCGGTGCTCCGGATCTTTCCTTCACGCAGTTCATGGTGGAAACGCTGTCCGTGGTCATTCTGGCGCTGGTTATGACACGCCTCAATCTATCGCCACGTGACCATCGCACCGTTCCGGCGAGACTGCTGGCGGGTGTTGTTGCGGTTGCCGTCGGGCTTGGCCTTGGGTTGACGCTGCTTTCCATCACGCAACAGCCTTTCGACAGCACGTTGTCCGTCTTCTTTACGGAATTCAGCCGTTCGATTGCTCACGGACGCAACATCGTCAACGTGATCCTCGTCGATTTCCGCGGCTTTGATACGCTCGGTGAAATTGCGGTCGTCGTCCTCGCCGGTCTGTGTGTCCTGGCTCTCATCAGGGTGCGAACCAAACCGGATGCCGTGCTGGACCCGCCGCCTGAACGCACCGGTCAATCTCAAAATGCGGAGGCTCGCTGATGCGCACGGTCATTTTCCGCACCATTGCACCCTATCTTGCTGCGCTGATGGTTCTGTTTTCCATCTTCGTGCTCCTTCGCGGGCACAATGAGCCGGGTGGTGGGTTCATCGGCGGGTTGATCGCGGCCTCGGCGCTGGCGATTTTCGGGATTGCCTGCGGTGTTGCCTCGGTGAGGCGGGCCATCGTGTTTCACCCGATGGGTATTTCCGGGTTCGGGCTGTTCATCGGAGCGCTTGCCGGTGTCGTGTCCATCTTCAGGGGCCAGGCCTTCATGACAAGCCAATGGCTGATTTTCGACTTCTTTGATGTCGAGGTTGCCCTGTCGACACCGCTTGTCTTCGACATCGGCGTCTACCTTGTGGTTGTCGGGGCAATCGGCTCCATCGCCCTTGCGCTGGAAGAAAGGGAGTCGGACTGATGGAAACCGGTGTCACAGTCCTGATCGGCCTGTTCTTTATGGTTGCTGTCTATCTCATGCTGTCAAAGCAACTCGTGCGGATCTTGCTCGGCATTGCCATCCTCGGAAATGCGGTGAACATGCTCATATTCACCAACGGCCGGCTCACGCGGGAAATTCCACCGCTGATCCCGGCGCATCTCTACACGCCGGAAACAGCGACGGCCAATCCACTGCCGCAGGCCCTGGTTCTGACCGCGATCGTGATCTCGTTTTCGTTTTTTGCATTTCTCCTGGTTCTGGCGTTTCGAGCGTATCAGGAACTTGGAACCGATGAGGTCAACAAGATGCGCGTTGCCGAACCAGAAAACGACCAAACTCCGCCTCAAGGGTACTAAGCTTTATGGCAGGCTCTTCTGTTTCCGTTGACTATGCCGACGCAATGATCACGACGCCAATCGCGGCGGGGGACTGGCTCATTGTCGCGCCGTCCCTGATCACGATGCTCGGCGGGGCGCTTTGCCTCATGTTGCGCAAGCACACCGATCTTCAGCCAAAGCTTGGCATAACGCTGCTCGGAGCGCTCGTTCTGGCCAGCTTTGCATTGCTTGTCCGGGTTCTGGACCACGGCGTTATCACGATGGTGATGGGCAACTGGTTGCCGCCTTTCGGGATAGCGGTGACTGCCGACGCCCTTGGAGCCACACTGACGTTCATCGGTTCGGTTGTTGCCTTTTGTGCCGGGCTGTTCGGTATGAAGACGGTCAGCAATTCGGGGCGCAGATACGGGTTCTATCCGTTCCTGCTGTTGCTCATGACAGGGGTGTGCGGGTCCTTCCTGACAGCCGATATCTTCAACCTTTATGTCTGGTTCGAGGTCCTGCTGATTTCATCCTACGGCCTGCTCATTCTCGGCAATGACCGGATCCAGCTGGATGGAGCCGTGAAATACGGAGTGCTCAATCTGGTCGGAACCAATCTGTTTCTGATCGCAACGGGTCTGCTTTACGGTATTTTCGGCACGCTCAACATGGCCGATATCGCCATCAAGGTTGCCGAACTGGAAAATCCGGCATCGGGAACACTTGCAACCGTTGCAGCGCTTTATTTTCTTGCCTTTGCCATGAAAGCGGCCGCCTTTCCCGTCAATTTCTGGCTGCCGGCCTCCTATCATACGCCGAATATTGTTGTGTCCGCCGTGTTTGCGGGGCTACTTACCAAGGTCGGTGTCTATGCCCTGATCAGGATATTTGTACTCATCCTGCCCGCTTCACTCGACTACATGGCCGATATATTTGGCCTGGTTGCCATCGTTACGCTGATGACCGGTGCGCTCGGCGCTCTGGCACAGACAGAGATCAGAAGGTTGCTGGGGTATCTGGTGATTGCCGGGATCGGATCGATGCTGGCGGGCGTTGCTGTTGCATCCAATGACAAGGTCGCCACCCTGGCCATATCAGGCGCAATTTTCTATGCGGTGCATTCCATCATTGTCATGACAGCGCTCTACATGTCCGCCGGGATCATGAACATGATGGGTGGCTCCTACAACCTCAGGAAGCTGGGCGGTCTCTATCAGAAGAGCATTGCGTTTGCGGGCGTGTTTCTGATCCTGGCATTTGCCGTGTCGGGCCTGCCGCCCTTTTCCGGATTCTGGCCGAAAATCATGCTCGTCGACGCCGCTTTCAAAGATGAACGGTTCTGGCTGGGAGCAGCCATTCTTGTCAGCGGTTTCCTGACGACGCTTGCCATGGGACGCATCTGGATCTTCGCTTTCTGGCGAGGTGGACCGGAAGGAACGCCTGACGGTCAAAGCGTTGAAGTGTCCGGTTCATCGCAGGCGGATCTTGCAAGCGGCGCGATCTGGTTGCCTCTGGGCATTCTCACCGCACTTGTTGTCTATTTCGGCATCCAACCGGAATGGATGATAGAATTATCGACGCAGGGTGCGAGCAGTGTCGTTGATCCGCTCGGCTACATTCGCTCAGTCTTTGGAGAACAGGGATGACGAGCCTCTTTCTCATCAACATTCTCATGGCGTTGGCCTGGGGAGCTGTTACGGGCAGTTTTTCGGAGGTCAATCTCGCTTTCGGATTTGTGCTTGGGTCAGGTGCGCTCTATCTGATCCGGGAGCAAGTGGGCACATCGGCGTATTTTCGGCGGTTCGGAAAATCCGTCGGGCTAGCCGTAACCTTCGTGCGGGAACTGGTCCTGTCGGCCTGGAGGGTCGCGATGATCGTGCTCAGGCCAAAAATCGAGCTTGAACCGGGCATCATTGCTCTCCCGTTGACTGTCGACACGGATTTCGAAATCACAATGCTTGCAAATCTCATTACCCTGACGCCCGGCACTTTGTCCGTCGATGTATCGGAGGATCGCAAGACGCTCTTCATCCACTGCATTGACGTTCCGGATCCGCAGGCAACGATCGATGACATCAAGAACGGATTTGAGCGCAAGATCATGGAGGCGTTCAGATGACCCCGTTTGAATTGTTTGCGTCCCAGTTCCTCGGCGTTGCGGTCAAGATTTCACTTGGAATTCTGACTGTCGCCTTCATGGTCATCGTTTACAGGACAGTCAAGGGACCCGGACTGCCGGACAGGGTCGTTGCGCTGGATATGCTTGTTGCCGTCGGTATCGGCTTCATTGCCGCAATCGGCGTTTCCACGGGGATCTATCTCTACATCGATATTGCCATCACGCTGGGCCTCGTCGGCTTCCTGGCAACGGTGGCCTTTGCGCGTTTCATTCTCAACCGTGGAATGGCGGGTGACGACACCATCATGGAAGAGGTCGAGGAAAGCATCAAACGCAGGGAGGCAGGCCAATGAGTGCGATCGTTGATATCGTAACCGGTCTGATGCTGATCACAGGAGCATGTTTTGCCTTTGTCGCATCGCTCGGTCTCGTCCGGCTGAAGGACGTGTACATGCGAACGCATGCCGCATCAAAGGCCGGAACACTCGGCTCGGGTCTCATGCTGCTTGCGCTGGCTGTGGAGGCCGGCGACCTTTCCGTTGTGACACGCGCCATTGCCGGTGTCGTCTTCTTCCTGCTGACAGCCCCAATTTCGGCCCATTTATTGGCAAAAGCTGCATATGCGGCAGGATATCGCCCCTGCGCTGATACCAAAATCGACGCATTGGCCGAGACCGTTCGGCCAAAAGAGTGATCTTGGGCGCACAACAGCCTTGCGAAACCGGAAGACTGGCGTAAGGGAATACTATTAGTCCATTGTCGATTTCGATATATATGAAATAGTCGGTATTTATAGAATTTGATTATTATTGCCGAGAAATGTTTTTTATTTGATTTTCGGGGTTGTATAAGAAGGAAAGCAGCGATATAAGGCTGTGACAATCACCTGCAAAGTAGAATCGCAATTGATTTCTAATTCCGCAAGTAACGTAATTTTTCAAGCGTTTTCGGAACAAATTACTTGCAGGTTTACACCGAAGCTTAATTCAAATTTGGAAGAGAACGGGTGAAATATGACTGACAATCCGGTGGATGCTAATCTGATTGATCTTACGGCGGACATCGTCTCTGCATATGTGAGCAACAATACGGTTGCTTCAACTGATCTGCCGAGCCTGATCAATGAAGTGCATGGCGCGCTGCAGAAAACGGCATCCGCTTCCAACGAGCCGGAGCCGGAGCCGCTCAAGCCCGCTGTGCCGGTCAAGAAATCGGTCATGCCCGACTACATCATCTGCCTGGAAGACGGCAAGAAGTTCAAGTCTCTCAAGCGTCACCTGCGTACTCATTACAACATGACGCCGGAAGAATACCGGGACAAGTGGGACCTTGGTGCCGACTATCCGATGGTTGCACCGAATTACGCAGCTGCCCGTTCGGAACTTGCCAAGAAAATGGGCCTCGGACAGCAGCGCAAGCGCTCAAAGTGAGATCCGATCAGGCTAAAATACTGATGAAGAGAGCTGCCCACCGGCAGCTCTTTTTTTGCGCGGATCCCTAAAGCGCATCCATTGAGTGTCGGTTCGCTTGATGCCGTAAAGCAGGTCACTCGGCAAGGCGCGTCACGAAGGGCGATGCGGTGCATCGGTCAAGTGGCGCAACGCTGCCGATGCGCAACTTTCCGGCACCCGAAGGGCCGGGCTCTTTCTCCCGCTGACTGTGTTGGCTTGCGCTTGTGGTGGGGTACACTGCTGCACACAAGCCGCCTGGTCAGCAGAAGAAAGCGCGCCAGTATATGATCCAACACTCAATGGATGCGCCCTAGCGTTTCAGCAATGCCTCAAGGCCAGCAAGCTGGTAGCGCCAGAAAAGCGCAAATGCATGCCTTATGTCGGCAGGATCCTCATATTCGGCGAGGATATCTGCAATGGTCTCGACTGTTCTGTTAAAGAGTTTGTGCGTTAGGAACTGCAACTGGGCATCCGGATAAGGTGTGTCCGATTGGTGACGAAGGAAGTCGTCCGTCAACCGTTCCATTTCGTTGACTACGAGGCTGCGGACATGTGCAAATCTGGTTCCCTTTGAACCGCGCAGGAGAATGAGCACAACGGCGCGGTTGTCGGCGCAGAAGCTCAAAAACGCGTTTGCATTTTCTGATCCCTTCGCGTCGGCGCCTGGCCAATGGTCGATCCTGCCGAGTTCACGTATGCGCGCGCGCAGAAGTTTCAGGAATGTTGCAGCCAGACGAGGACTGACAACCACCTCAAACAGCACTTCCTTGTTGTCGAAATACTTGTAAAGGTTGCTGGTGGCGGTGCCCGATCTGCCTGCGACTTCCGCAAGCTTCGCATCCTTGTAGCCATGCTCGGCAAAAACGTCGGCCGCGGCAATGAGAATCCGTTCCCGAACCTCCGACTTCAGGCGTTGTGGCATAAGAGATCTTTCGTCAGTTCATCAAGGCGGTGCTTCCAGGGGCGAGCCTGTTCAAGCTGGTAGGCAAGAGAAAGAAGGAGTGGATCCTTGCCGGATGGTGCTGTGAAATGACTACCGACAGGCAGCCCTCTATCAGTCCAGTGAAGGGGAACGGTCATCGCCGGCCAGCCGGTCAGGGAAGAGACAAATGTATATCCAGCAAGTCTTGCGGTGAAAGTCTGCAGGACTTTGACATCAGTTCCCGGACCATACCGGCCAAGGGGAAAGGCTTCAAAGGGTACCGTGGGGCTCAGAATTACGTCGCATAACTGCATCGAGCGTTCCGCATTTGCAGCGTTTTTCGCCAGCACTGATTGTGCTTTTTCGATATCTGCAGGCGCCAGACCCTGAGCGCGCCGTGCAATTTCCAATGTATAGGGCTCCAGCCTATCCTCGTCATAGGCACTGCCCATCAAGTTGCGAATTTGAGCGAAAACATCTGATAGCATCAATCCCGTCAGATCAAAGAATGCGTCGACAGTCGTCTCGGGATCAAAACACGGGGCTTCGATCTCGAAGACATCGCAACCGATTTCCTCGCAAAGCAGGGAGGTTTCATGAAGTGCGGCTTCCACCTCCTTGGTAGGGGGGCGGCCCAGACTGTCATTTCGATAAAATCCGATACGGACATTTTTCGGAAAGGACGAACGCAGGTGTTCCGGTGACGGCAGTCCGGTTGAAAGATGTCTGTTTTCGGTCATTTGCAGCCATCGGGCGCTATCTCGAACGGAGCGGCTTACGCAGTGTTCGGCCAGGAGCGCAGCCGTTGGCATCTCAGGCGGAACACCGTTTGACACCGTTCTGTTGCGACCTGGTTTGAATCCGAAGAGGCCGCAGAAAGAAGAGGGCCCCCGGATCGAGCCTCCGCCATCGGATGCATGTGCTATCGGAACAATGCCTGCGGCGACCGCTGCCACGGCACCGCCCGAAGAACCTCCCGCAGACAACGTGATGTCCCAAGGGTTCCGGGTCGCGCCTTTGGCGAGTGTTTCGGTTGTTCCAAGAAGTCCGAATTCCGAGACGGTGCTTTTTCCCAATGCAATCAGACCACTTGCCTGAAGGGTGTCCGCATAGTCGGAGCTGGTGAGTGCCGGTGCTCCGTCCAGCAGACGAGATCCGAAACCAACTGCGTGGCCGGGATAGGGAAGCAGGTCCTTGATAAGGGTCGGAACACCGGAGAAGGGCTCTTTTCCGGTAACGGATTTCGCCTGTTGCCGCGCCAGATCGAAATTCGAGCACGCGATTGCATTGACTTTCGGGTTCAACACGGCGATCCGCCCGATCGCCGCCTCAACAAGCTCCTGACTGGTTGCCTCGCTACTTTGGACCAGGTTCGACTGTTCTGTTGCGTCCATGAGTGCAAATCGGTCGGCGATGGGATCGGCGCCGGACCTGTCGGAATAATCCATGAAGGGCCTCTGTTACGAAAAGAGAATTAGTGATTCTCTTTTAACATGTACCCGGTGTTCGAGAAAGAGGGGATGGTGACAGCAATGGAAGTTTCAGAAATTGACCGAATAGAGCTGGGCCGGAGGGAACCAGTTTTCAACACAGGAAAGGGGGACGTGAAGCGGAATGCAGGCGAACGCTGTGCGAGTAACAGAAGTGCGACATTGGCTATGCGGTACACGCACTGCCCGTCCATTGAATGCGAAGACGGACATTGACCAACAGAGCGCTTGAATACGTGATTTCGCAGGAACGCTATCTGACAGTTTGAGACCGACCGCGCCGTGATGGAGTGGCGGAAGACCCTCGGTCCAGGAGGGGGCTGATCATCAGCGGAGTGAAATGGCTGCGACAAACGCTCTTTTGCCAGGGACAAAATTCAACGCCGGTTGCTTCGTCCGGGCTTGAGTGCGGCAGTTCGAGCAGACCTATTCAGGCAACTGCAAGAGCGTTTTGCGCATCGGTGCGAATGCGTCCGACCATGGACCTGAGTCCATTCGACCGTTGCGGGGTCAAATGGTCCTGCAATCCAAGCTTGGCGAAAAGGCTTTCAACATCGGTATCGAGAATTTCCTGCGCGGTTTTACCGTTGAACAGGGTTGTGACAATCGCAACAAGGCCCTGAACGATCAGCGCATCACTGTCACCTTTGAATGTCAGGACCGATTTTCCGTCAGGTTCTGCTTTCACGTTCGTGATCAGCCAGACCTGGGACACGCACCCGCGCACCTTGTTGGCATCGGTCCGTTCATCTGAGGACAGTTCGGGCAATTCCCTGCCCAGATCGATCAGATATTTGTAACGGTCTTCCCAGTCGTCCAGAAAGTCGAATGTCTCAAGAATTTCGCTGATATCGGTGGTCATGACACTCATCTTTGAAGGGCTGTTCCGCCTTCATATAGCCTGCATGTCACAAAGTGCAAATCCCGGAAGCGGCAACAGGATTTTCCGGTTGAAAAAGTTTGAAAGACTTTGGCAAAAGAAAAAATCGCCGCAGATGAAATGGGCAGCTTTCCATCTGCGGCGCAGCGGTACGAGCCGCTGAAGTTAAGCCGTCGCTGCTGCATATGTGCAACATCGCTCTAGCGGGGCGCAAAGAGCCGTTGTTCCAGAGGCAACGATCCGCGAACAACGACATATCGGCTCAGGTGTCCTAACCTGAGCGTGGTTTGGGCCGGGGAACCGGCCCGCCGGCAGTCTCCAGTTGGGAGTCCGGATCTTGATTCTGATTGAAGGTGCCCTGGCCGGTTGACGTTTGGCCGGAAGCAAAGGGGCGGACCGGAGTGGTGGAGCCGGTTGTCAGCGTTTCATTCGCCGAGCGATCCGCAATTTTCGTGTCGAGGAACTCATAGACGATGCGAGCGCCGTCTTGTGCCCGGCTGCCAATGACGCCCAGGGCATTCCCACCGGTTTCGCAGGCCTGCGGGTTGCGGCTGCAGAAACCGCCGATATCTGACATGGTCGCCTGTGCGGCCAGGAAGGCCGATACCGGATCAACGTCCGCGGCCCTTTCGTTTGTGCTCTCGTCATCCGAGCCAAGCGGAATCAGAACCAGCACCAAGGTGAGCCAGAAGGCCGTCCTCAGAAGAAACAACATTTTTGCTACCCATAGTCTGTTCGATGCCGCGTGCCATTTTGTCCCGGCACGCTTGTTATGGTTGAACCGTAGCAGACACATGAGAATGTCGAGTTGAGTGCTTGAAGCGAATTTTCATAAAATAAATCAGGTATTTAAATAGTATTTTTTGAAACATTGATTCAAATTTTATCTATGTTGCGGCAAGTGCCTGAAAACAGACCGGTTTTGCATTTTTTTCCCGGTTTGGTTTTAACCTTTATCGTTCGTTAAGCGCTGGCGCCGACAATGATCACACAGGAGTTGTAAGCGGAAGTATCCGCGATATTCGTTTGGTAGTGTAGAGTGCGTAACCTTCTGAAAAAGATACATAATTTTTGGGAGCTCTGTGCGGCTCGTGTCGACGGAATGATTCACCCCTCGGCTGCGGCCGAGAATTTTTCGGCACCGTTGCATCGTTCGTTTCTGACAAGCTGTTTCTTGAGCGGGTCTGCGGCCCTGTTCATTCTGCCGTTGCATCTTGCTCTTGCCGGCGCACCTCATGTCGCGACGATCCTGGTTCTGGCATGGATGCTGAGCCAATGGCCCATTGCGCACTACCTGTCGCGCTCCGGTGATCTGGACAAGGCGATAGCGGCGTCGTCGGGTCTTTTTGCCTTTTTTGTCGCCACCATCTGCATGATGACCGGCGGGGACAGTTCGTTTGCGCTGCTTTGGCTTCTTGTTCCTCCGATTGAGGCGGCATTCGCGTCAAGCAGAAGGGTCACAATCGGTATTGCTGCATTGTGCTGCGGCCTGTTCGGGTTCGTTTCGATATTCGCCGGTTATGTGCCGCAACTCATGGTCCTTTCTCCAGAAACACGCTTGATAGCGACCGCTGCTGCCCTGGTCTATACAGGTATGCTGGCGGTTAGAATATCGCTTGACCGCAAGCGCGCGCGCGCAGCAGTTGCGGCTTCAGAGACGTTGCGACGTCGTGTTTGCGACAACATTTCCGAGGTTTTCTGTGAAATCGCTCAGGATGGTCGCGTGTCGGTCATCGGAGGCCCGGTTCGGAAAGTGTTGGGTTTTGTGCCGTCGACAACCGAAGCTGATTGGCTATTCCATCGGCTTCACGTTGCAGATCGGCCCAGCTTTCTGAGCAGACTCGCCGACGCCAAGGAAGTTCATGAAGCTTCCCTGTTCCAGGTCCGGTTCCGTGTCGGAAACAACCGGCCGGGAGACAACGGTCAGGCGACCTTTCGTGACTTCGAACTGATGCTGAGGCCTGCAGGTGAACAGGACAGCTGTGATGGTATCGGAACAGTGGTTCTCACCCTTCGCGACGTGGAAGGGGACAACAGGCTGCAAGGCGATCCGGAAACCGAGACCGAAAAGGGGCGCGGTGGCAACATTCGCTGGAACATCATCGAAGAAGCCGGTGCATCGGTACAGGCACAAATGTCCGAAATAGTTGATCTTGCCACGATGGTGGAAACCAGGGGCAAGTCCCTATCAGAAGGCAGCTTGCATCAGACTGCGCAGCGTATCAGGTCCGCCGGAAACCGCAGTTCAGAATCCTTGAGTGCAATTCTTGATCTTGTGCCCGGAGAGGCGACACACGCGGCATCGGACCTTTGTAATGTCGATGTCGCCGACTGCCTTAGACACAGCAGCAACCTCATCAATCCGCTTGCCGAACGGCTGAGGGTCGGAATTGAAATAAACACGGATCCGGGCCTTCCCAACGCGCTTGTCGACAAGAAGAAGTTTCGGCAGGCGCTTCACCTGATACTCTCTGAAATGGTGGAGACCACCGGGGCTGGTGGAAGTGTCAAGGTTTCAGTCAATCCGGTCGAGAGCGGACTGGAAATAATACTGACAGCGGTCAACCGGCAATCGAGCACCAACTGGAATTCGGAAGGATCGCAAGGCGTGTTCGAGCAGGCTTCGGATTTGCTTGCGCAATCAGGTTCGGTTCTCAATTTCCGGTCAGCGCTTGGCCAAGGCGAGAGCGTCGTTGTGGCGGTACCCGTGCGCTTCGAAAGGAACGTGTGTGGCAATACGGCCGGCGCCGCCGGGACCGCCGGACAGCTGGCGCGAACGGCATAGGCGGCATGATGGCAAAATCAAAAACAAAAGCGACTCCGCCCAAAGCACAAGAAACGCTTATGGCGAAGGCCGGACACCTGGCGTTGGACAATCCTGTTGCTGCCGGGGGCACCGTAGTAATGGGGCTGACGGCCTGTCTGATCATCGCCAATGCATTAGGCCTGCAGCCCGGCCGCCACCCGGCACCGATCTTTGCGACACGCGATCGTCCGAATGCTCTACGGATCCCCGAACCTGATGACCGGCGCAGCGGCTTGCAGGTTCAGGAAATCTCGACCCTTGTGCTCGACCTGCAGATTTCGCTTCGAAGGATAGGACTTTACGAAGGCCCCCTCGACGGGCTCAGCGGGCCTGCAACGGAGCGCGCCATACGCGCCTTTGAGCGCCGTGCGGGGCAAGCGGAAACTGGCAAGGCTCATGAAGGCCTGCTCGCCCTGATCCTGATGCACGGCGACGAACCAGCCGAATCATTTGTTCCGGTCCCGCGTGCCAAGCCGGGATTTTCCGGCACTTTTGTGCAAGACGTACCGGCCACTTCGGATGTCGATGTCGACGCCGATCCGCAACTCATGAGGATCCAGAAAGCCTTGTCAGACCTAGGCTACGGGCCGTTGAAAGCTGACGGTGTCATGGGTTCCAATACGACGGCCGCCATCAAGCGTTTCGAGCTGGACCGTGGTCTGCCGTTAACCGGGGAGCCCGGTTCGAAAACGATCGAGAATCTGGAAATGATCAGTGGCCGGAGTCTGTCCAGCTAATTGCCAAGACCCTTGAATCGGCTTAAGTCCGACTCCAGCCAGGAGTGCGGTCGTGGCTAAACCTGTCCAGAGACGGATTTGAGATGCGGGTCACTTCGGAATTTTTCGTCAGCGCACTTGTTCGCCGAACTTTCGGTGAAGGAGGCTTTGCAGCAATTTCCAGACGTGGTGCGGAAGAAGCCGGTGCAGTCTTTGTCTGTGTTGACCGGCTTGACGGAACCTACGACCTCTACGGGCCGGCGCCTCAAGCCATGTTCCAGGAACAGCCGCTGGGACGTCTTTTCGAAAGCGTTCTGGCGCAATGCGAAAAATCTGCAATCGATATTCGATTGCAGAAAGAAGCCCGCATGGATCCCGATTATTGGCTGGTCGAAATCGAAGCCCGGAACGGTGACATCGACCTGCCAATCGCGCGCGAAGAAGACGAGAAAAAAAACGTTTCCGGCTCGGATATCTTCCGGATCTAGGACGTTTTCATATCTGCTCAGCCTTCGCTTGATTTTGCGAAACGTACCTTTTTCCTGGTATTCGTTCCACGGTCGGCCAGAGGCGTCTTGACCGGCAGCTTGCGGCCCGATGCATCCTGATATTGAGAAGAATGGCGGGCAGCGGTTCTCTGATTGCCCTGATCGTGCAAAAGCCATTGTCCGACCAGTGCTTCCGCGGCTCCGTTGCTAAGGGTGCGGTGCATTCTCAAGAGACCGCGCAGATCGATGAGCTGCGTGTTTTTTCCCAGCATTCTGACGAGGATTGTTGTCGTCTCGAACTCTGGCATACCAAGCGCCTTGAGGCCGATTGTCAGACCTTCTCCCTGGTCCTCGTGCATCAGAAGATTGCAAGTTGATCTGGACAAACCAAGGGATTGGCTCAGCAACGTGGCAAAACTGGTTCTGTTCTGATCAAGCGCGGCTTTCACCAGGGATTCCTGGATCTGAAGACGGTTCATATCGGGTCGCTGAGACATTGTTCCACCTGGTGTCTGAGCCTGTTTGACGAGGCTGGTCATTTCGGCTGTGGCGATCGCCTGCTTTTTCAGGGGCGCCGGCAGATGCAGGAACTGACCCATCAGGCCATCGGGATGAAGGGCATCCCTGCCGGCAAGTTCCAGGCCGAGGGTCGCGACGATTTCGCTTCTTCGGCTGAGTTTTGCCTGATGTGTCTTGCTGAGCGTGATGTCATCGCGCCCAAGCAGGATTTTGATGACGCTGGCCTCGGCATGGTCGCACAGGGCATCGATCACCGATTCGCGTAGTGACGGTCGTTCTGCAATTGCCTGTCTCGATAACTCCGGACCACTGATGGCAAGTGCCTTGAGGAGATCCACAGAAAGCCGCGGACTGTTGCGAAGCGCAGGAGCGGCGGTCTGGGCATCGTCATCCCGCGCGAGAACCTCCTGCAGATCGTCCGGTATTTCGGCGTGACCAGACAGAAGTTTTGAAATTTCGCGACGATCTTCAGTGGGAGTGTCCGGCAGGAGATTTCGCGCCAGTTCCAGAAAAATCCCAGTTTCTTCAACGGTATGCTTCCTGCGTCCGACAAAGATCTCCGTGGCAGAAAGCAAAATATGCCGAGCAGAACGAGACGCGGACCTTCTGCGGGACGCCTTTGTTGCTGGCGGCTCTTTTGGATTGAAACGTTGGCTTTGGCGCATGACACCCGTCTACAAAATACGAAAGACCGATCGACCGTCGAAAGTTGTTTCCTTCAAATTGCAGCAAAAGCGTTAGCATGCTGTTAACCCTGACAGCTTCTTAATGAGCTTTCAGGAAGTAATGCGTCGCCCGTTTGACCGTTTCCTCCCGGTAGTACGCCGGAGAGGCGACCGGAACCGAAGGAGGAGACGATGGGCACCTTGTTGGATTTTTCGTCCGCTCAACGGCCCACTGCGCGTGTGGGTCAACGTTCAAAACGGCAACGATCAGAGAGCCTGGAGAGCTTTGGAGAGGTTATCCTCTTTCCAGGTGTCCGTTACGAGCATCACGACCTTGATCTTGCCGCACGAATCGCGACCATCGGTAAGGCAGCTGGACCTGCTGGTTCCGACAAGGACTGACGGTCCAAGCCTTTCCAGCCGCTTCGGGGTGTAATGCCCGAACAACGAATGCGTTTGCGGTCTGGAGACACGCCCGATGGGCTATGGCAATGCGGTTCAGAAAAGCCCTGCCTTGAACGAAAGGCAGAGGTTCGGAGTCGATCGGGGGTGGCTTCGAGCCATCGTGTTGACGTCTGTTCTGGTACTGGCTGCGTGCACACGCCCAACAGGCGATTTCGACCGGGCAAGACCTTCGGTCATTCACGATGATCTTATGCCGGCTGTCGGAGAAAATGCCGCCCGGTTGCGGGGCGACCCCGTTTCGAAATTCAATTACACGAATGATGAAAAACTGCTTCGCGACCGGGGGTGGACGCTGATCCGTCCACCATGGACCAAGGACTGGATCGGTGGGACAATGGTAGAATTGTCGCGTACACGCGTCCTGCCGGAAACAGAAGGTCGGGTGCCGCCTGACCTCTACCTGATCTATCTGCGTTCCGACAAGTTTAGGTCATCCGATGCGCGCTACGACAAGATCGCTGCCGACGCGACCGGAGATGCATCACTGGTCATGCCATTTTGTGAAGTTGCGCTGCGCGTTCAAAAAGCTGACGACGAGCGGCTGAGAGTGCTGAGAAACCAGAAAGTCACCACCGAGGAAACCTACGACGGTGCCAAGGCACGGGTTTGGGAAAACCGGGTCATGATAAAATGGGTCGGGCAGGCACTGCGTTACAGGATCATTGCCTACAAGAAAGCCCTCAAGGGACTTGAAATCGAAACTCCGAGCCAGGACAGGGTCTGGAAGGTCAACAACGCCATCCGGGAGCTGGAAGGCCAGGTCCGCCTTGCAGAAGCCAGCTGTGAGGCGAACAACCGCTATGGTCAGGAAAAGCCGGCCAAGAAATCCCGGATCTACACGGGTTGGGGGAACGAGCGGCCGCCCGTTCAGAAGTGATTTCACGCAACTCAACATTGATCTGACGGGAAAATAGACCGGGCTGTGATTGCACTTTTGCGAGAGCGGCAGTATTGCAGGGTGAAGTGACCGCGTGGAAGCAGATTGACCCTTGTCCGCGACGTCGGTCCCTTGTTATTTGCAGACCCGGAACGTTTCAGGAGCTTTCATGAACCAGGGTGTAACGCAGCTTGTACAGGAAGCACTTAGCCACCAGCACGCTGGACGTATTCCCATAGCCCTGAACATGTTCGAAGAGGTCTTGCGTCTCGACCCTCGCAATCCGCAGGCAAATTTTTCACTCGGAATTGCAGCTTACCAGGAAGGCGAGATCGGCCTTGCCATCGAGCGGCTGCAGATTGCCGCGCGCAAAGCAGCGAAGCATCCGCAGGTGCATCAGCTCCTCGGTCTGGCGCTGATGAATGCCGGAGATCTTGAGGGTGCACAATCATCGCTCAAGAAAGCTGTGTCTCTAGCGCCCAAGGAAGCCGATTTTCACGCACAGCTTGGAGACCTCTACAGGGCCAGGAGGCAAGCCGTTCTGTCGCGTCAAAGCTATCTGCGGGCTCTGAAACTGGATCCGGAAAACGGATACGGCCTGGTGGGAATGGGCCAACTGGAGGTGACGGTCGGGAATATCGATGCGGCAATCGAGTGGTTCGAAAAGGCGATTGCCTGCAAGAAGGAACTGCCGACAGCGTTTCAATGCCTCAGCCTTGCAAAGACTTTCAAGGAAAAACCGGCAGAGCTTGACCAGATCGAGTCGCTTACAAATGACGGCGTCCCCCGTCCGGGACCCGAGCAGGCCAATCTGCACTGGGCAGCAGGGAAGATCTATCACGACATCGGCGACACTTCCCGTGGTCTGGAGCATTATCAAAAGGCACGGACGCTGCACTATCCGCCATTTGATCCCGGTGCCTATGAAGATCGAATTGCGTTCATGAAAGATGTCTTCAACGAGGATTTTTTCTCAAGCCGGGCGGATTTGGCCAATACCTCCGACAAGCCCGTCTTCATCTTCGGATTGCCCAGGTCCGGCACCACGCTGGTGGAGCAGATCGTTAGTTGCCATTCCCGTGCTTCAAGCGGTGGTGAAATCCAGTTCTTCAGGCATCTGCAGGAGGATATCGGTTTGAAAGGGCAGCCGAGCGCAGTCCTGGAAAACCGCCTGAAGAGCATGGAGCCAAAGGAATTCAAGCGCATTGCCCGCAGATATCTGGAGGTGCTGGAGGGTGTCGACAGGCGAGCAGACCGTGTGACAGACAAGATGCCTCACAATTATGAAATGCTCTGGCTGATGAGTGTGCTGTTTCCCAAGGCAGCGTTCGTTCATTGCTACAGGTCTCCGGCCGATACGTGCATTTCATTGCTGTCGCATCCGCTTTCGCCGGCCCACAACTATGCCCTGACCCAGGATACGGTCGGGCGCTACTACCGCACTTATGCCTCCTTGATGGAGCATTGGGAGAACGTGGTTCCGGTCAATCTTCATACGCTGACCTACGAAACGCTTGTCGACAATCAACGCAGTGAGAGCGAAGTTCTGCTATCGCATGCCGGACTTGACTGGGAAGACAGTTGTCTTGAGTTCTACAAAAGTGACAGCCCGGTAACGACATTTTCCAACACGCAGGTGCGCCGGCCGATCTTCAGATCGTCGCTGGGACGATGGCAAGGCAAGGAAGCGCATTACAGAGATCTGCTTGACGCGCTCGGTCCGCTGGCACCGCAAGTTTGATCGTTCCGGATTTACAGACGTCCCGCCTGCGTTATCCGATCGTTCCGCAGGTGGCGGACAACAGTGCCTGATCGAGAGCGTTTGCCCTTGATGGGTGAGGCACATGAGCCCGCAGGAGCGCAAAACCGCTGATATCAGCCGTTTCGATAACGATAAGGTCTTCCAGGTTTTCCGGTGGATTTTCCCGCAGGATCGACAACTGAGCGGGTGTAAGGACCAGCATGGACAGTCGTTCGGCACCCGCTGTTCGATTGTTCAGGCTGTAGACGGCTTCTCCGGCTGAATTGAACAATCCTATCGACCAGAAGGATGTTGGAATACTGGCATCGAAGAGGACCGGTCCGTCGGCGAGCTGAAACCGGCAGGTGGCATGTTTCATGGCCGGATCGAGATCCGGAAGAGCTTCCTGCTGCGGACGGACGTCAGGAAGCAGGTTGAATTCCCGGTCGGGTCCATAGGATGCAATGTTGTCATAGGCGCTGTGCTGCACATTCAGCGGAATTCCCATTACCACCAGAATGTGGACGATTGTTGCAAGAAAGAGAACGGAAAAGACAGCGAGCGTGATTGAAAAGCGCGGGGACAGCGTCATGGGCACCCCAATCTTTCAATCACCGGCAGTGTAATTCCGTCCAGTGCCGCACCGGTCGTTACCGGAGCATCATATAGCCGTAACACGAAGCGCATGCCATCACTCGCATTTGCGCTGGCCGCGACGGCGGACAACCTACGGTTTCCCGAATGCGGATCGTCGGCCGTACGTTAATTCGAAGGACCCGTCCGGATTGCGCAACAGGTTCTGGCTGTCGAGATGGACCCTGCCGGGACGGGTCTCCACCAGGTGTCCGTCACCGTCCGTTGCCGTCATTGTCCAAAGCCTTGCCGTAGGCGTTTGGCCGGAAATCCGGTAGATACAGGTTGGATCGAGCAAGTGCCCCGACCTGTCTTCGCGGGCGACGAGTGCCAGTCCTTCGCCCGAAGCCAGCGGAACGACAGCGCCTCTCGTATAGATTGCAACCGAATACGGGTCGGCTTCTGCCGTTCCGGCTTTCGGATAGGCCCGCCAGGAACCGATTGTGACAGCGTTCAAAGGCTGTTCGCGCTCGATCATGATGTAGGCCGAGCCGATGCCCAGAAGCGACGCAAGTACCACGATCAATGTCAGGAATGTCAGCGTTCTCAACGGATGGCTCCGATGAGGTCGAATGGCTCGGGGCAAATCCTGTTTTTGCCAGTCCGCTTCGCCGAAATGTGTTTCCTGAGAGGGCAAAATGGTGCCGTTCATCGGGCGGCCGCAAAATCGCTTGGCGCCGGTTTGCCGCTATCTGCCCTGGCGTTTTCCCTTTCGATCAATTGCCTCAGCTCCCGACCGATGCGAAGAAGCAGTCCCTGCGTGCGCCTCTTCAAGACACGTGGTTGCGAGAAAACGGTTGTCGATTCCGCTTGTTTTGCCGCAGATGGCCGCGACAGGCGAGGGAGCGTTTCAGGATCGACGCCCGGCATTTTGGCAAGTTCGATCCCGTTATGAGCGTAGTTCATGTAAAGCTGCCAGGTCATCGCCGGAAGGCTTCCACCTGTCACCCGCCGTGTGGAGGTGAAGTCATCGTTTCCGACCCATACCGCTGTCGAGAAATTTCCGGTGTAGCCAACAAACCATGCGTCCCGATAGGCGTTGGTCGTTCCTGTCTTTCCAGCCGCGACGACGCCGTCAATCCGTGCACGCCTGGCCGTTCCTGCCTCGACGACATTTACGAGGATGCTGTTCATCATGTGAACCTGTTCTTCCGGCAAGACTCTCTTGGGCTCGAAAGCTTCGTCCCGTTCGCGCCGATAGAGCAGGTTTCCGTCGCTGTTGCGCACTTCCAGAATGGCGTAGGCGGGGGCGGCGTATCCACCGTTTGCAAATGTCGAATAGGCGGAGGCCATGTCGATCGCCGTGACTTCCGATGACCCGATCGGCAGGGAAATGGAGTTTTCCAGCTCATGGGTCAAGCCCATCGCATAGGCGGTTTCGATGATCTTGTCGCGGCCGAAATCGAGCGATAGCCGCACAGGTATCGTGTTTATGGATTTTGTCAGCGCCGTCCTGAGGCTTACAGGCCCGCGATAGCTGCGCGTGTAGTTTTTCGGAGACCAGTTGCCGATCCAGACGGGACGGTCGGGGACGATGCTTTCTGGCGTGTAGCCATTGAGAAAAGCAGTCATATAGACAAATGGCTTGAAAGAGGACCCGGGCTGGCGAAGCGCGTTGACGGCCCGGTTGAACTGGCTTTGCCCGTAGGAACGGCCTCCGACCATTGCCACGACCGCGCCGTCCGGTATCATCGAGACCAGGGCCGCTTCGCCAGCGTCACGCAACTTGCCGTTTTCGCGCAAGATTGTTTCGACCGCGAGATCTGCCTGCCGCTGGAGGGCCGGATCGAGCGTCGTGCGCACGGTCACGATCCTGTCACGCGCCAGAGCCGGATGCCTCCTGGCGAGTTTCTTGACTTCTTCCAGTCCCCAGTCGAGGAAATATTCAGGCAGTTGATCCTGGGAGCGGTCAACCGCGAGCGCAGGATTGCGACGTGCGCCGATGACCTGACCTTCTGTCAGCAATTCCGCCTGCACCATGTTCGTGAGCACTTCGTTGGCCCGTGCGCGTGCAGCCGGCAGATTGATATGCGGTGCAAATTTTGTGGGCGCCTTGTAAAGCCCGGCCAGCATGGCACTTTCTGCCAGTGTCAGTTCACGGACATTCTTGTTGAAATAGAATTCGGACGCCGCGGTTACACCGAAGACGCCGCCGCCCATGTAGGCCCTGTCGAGATAAAGCTTCAGAATTTCCTGCTTGGTGAGATTGGCCTCCAGCCAGAGGGCGAGGTAAGCCTCCTTGATCTTGCGGCTCAGACTGCGTTCGTTGGTCAGAAAGAGGTTTTTCGCGAGCTGCTGCGTCAGGGTTGAACCGCCCTGGACGACGCCGCCAGCCCTGGCGTTTTCGACCATGGCCCGGAATATGCCGACGCCGTCGATGCCGAAATGGTTGAAGAAACGCCGATCTTCGGTTGCGAGCGTCGCCTTGATGAGTGAATCGGGAATTTCCTCAAGAGGTACGCTGTCGTTCAACACGATGCCTCTTCGCCCGATTTCCTTGCCGAACCGGTCCTGGAACGTGACTGCAAAGTCGTCTGTCGTCTTCCAGTCGGCATAGCGGGTCGCTTCAAAGGCCGGTTGGGCAAAAGCGAGGACAATGATGAAGCCGCCAAGACCGAAAGTCAGACCGTCAGATGAAAGCTCGGCAAGCCCACGCCATATTCCCTTTGCGCGAAACCGGCGCAAAAAGGCATCGTAACCTTCAAACAACCGGCGAAGGGCCGACCCGCTTTTCCACAGCGCAGTATCCACAACGGCGTCGATAGACAGAAAAAAACGCCGGATCCGGTGCGTCTTTTGCGGCGCGCCATTGTGGGCCGTTTTATTCGAATGCTGTTCTTCTGCCACGCGAACAGGATCTCCGGATCAGGTGCAATACAATCAAACTAGCTCTTTTTGAGCGACGTGAAAACCGGTCTCCAGGGGCATCGACAACTGCTCCCAGATTATTGATCCCGTTGGGAGAAGCGAAGGGTAGCATCGTGGTCACATGGATCCGTGTTGCCGTGCCGGTCTTTGCGTGATAGGCGCATCAGGCCAACCCCACTTATCCAGGCAGGCCGATGACCATTGTGTCCAACAATAGTGAAGAAACTGCACCGTTCTGGAAAACGAAATCGCTGGACGACATGTCGACCAGGGAGTGGGAATCTCTTTGCGACGGATGCGCACGCTGTTGCCTGAACAAGCTGGAAGACTGGGACACCGGCGAGATCGTCTGGACCAATGTTGCCTGCACCCTTCTGGACGGTGACAGCTGCCGCTGCGTTGACTACGAAAACAGGGCGGTGTCCGTACCGGATTGCATTCAGTTGACACCGGGAGAAGTGAGAACGCTGACCTGGCTGCCGCCAACTTGTGCCTATCGACTGGTCCGTGAAGGACAGGATCTATACTGGTGGCATCCCCTCGTTTCCGGTGAAAGCGAAACTGTGCATCAGGCCGGCATTTCCGTGCGAGGGCAGACCGTGCCGGAGGACGGAATGGAACTCGACCAATATGAATACCATGTCGTGACGTGGCCCGGTGAACTTCCCGGTGGGGACTGATACCCGTCTTTCAGCCTGTCAGCAGAAAAGCCTCCACATGTCGGCGCAGTCTGGCTTCAAGTTCTGAACGATCCGTCATCTGATGACTTTTCAGCAGGATTGCACCATGGATCATGAAGGCAATTAGGCCGTCCACCATTTCCTCCGGCGTCCTGTCCTTGCGCAACGCCGGTGAAAAGGCTTCCGAGCCTTGCCATTGTCTCAGGAACGTAGCCAGTTCGGCATCCAGGGCATCCAGCGTCTCAACAAATTCAACCGCGCAATTCGGCTTGGTCACTCCGATATTGTCCAGGAACAGGCGCAGGATCGCGGGACTGTCCGTGATCACCGAAATCAACGCCATCATTCGCTGGAGGAGCAAACCGACCGGATCTGAAAGGTCGAGTTGATGCCTGGCCTCTGTTTCCGGCCCCGTTCGCAAGGCCTCGAGCCTGTCCCGCAGCACATACGACAACAAACCGTCCATATCGCCGAAATGGGAAAAAACGGTTCCTTTGGCGACACCTGCTTGTGTGGCCACAGCCTCGGCGGTCACCAGTTCCAGGCCATGCCTATCGCTCAATTCCCTCGCAGCCTGAAGAACACGGGCACGGGTGGCGATGCTGCGTTGCTGGGGTTTGCGTGTCATGTGACCTCATAAAAATGACCGCGGTCAATTAATTCTTGACCATGGAGCATAATAGTGTCAAAAAATGACCTTGGTCAATTTTTATGTCGGCAAAAGCCATTCAACAAGAGAGTGAGAAGATGACACGCATACTGGTTCTCGATGGACATCCCGCGAACGGATCCTTCTGCAGTGCCCTGGCGGATGAATATTCGCAGGAAGCCGGAACAAAGGGACATGAGGTTCGTGTCCGGCATCTTTCAAAGCTGGACTTCAATCCTGACTATGGCACATCGGATTTCGACCATGGCCCGCAGCTGGAGCCGGACCTGCAGGCACTTTGGGAAGACATCACATGGTGCGAGCACATCGTGATCGTTCACCCCCTCTGGTGGGGCGGGCATCCCGCCAAGCTGAAGGGACTGTTTGACCGGGTGCTGCTTTCAGGAAAGGCGTTCAAGTATGTGAAGGGCAAAACCATTCCGGAAAAGCTCCTCAAGGGGCGCTCGGCCGAAGTACTTGTCACGGCTGATACCCCCGGATGGATCTTCAAGTGGATATACGGCGCCGGTATCAGGAAACAGACCGAAAAGCAGATCCTGGCTTTTTGCGGTTTCAAACCAAAGGGTTATCACGTTTTCTCGCCGATACATGGGTCGGACGATGCAGACCGGACAAAAATGCTGTCCCGCGCAGGCCGTCTCGGCCGCAGGGCCGCCTGACCGGCCGGACTATTTCGTTGCCGTCGCTTTCTCTGCGGCGGCACCGGCCTCCTGGTGCTTCCTTATGTTGTGGAACACGACATAATACTGATAGATATTGCCAACATACTCGATCGGCTGCCGACCAATCTTTGCGGCGACAATCCATTCCACATTGCCGAACCATTTATCAGGGTCATAGCCCTGTTTTTCTGCCTGTTTGCGCAACTCTTCAAAGCGGCTGGGTCCTGCGTTGTAAGCTGCAAGCGCAAAAAAGGTCTGGTCGGCCTGGTCACCGGCAAGGTCGGCGAAATACCGGTCTGCAATGTGACGCAGGTACTTCACGCCTGCGTGGACGTTCTTGTCGGTATCCGCCGCAATTCCCCTGATGTTGATGGGATCTCCTTCTGCCGTTGAAGGCTTGATCTGCATGAGACCGACCGCGCCGGCCCGGCTATGGGCCTTGGGGTCGAATTTGGATTCCTGGAAACTCTGTGCCGCGATCAACAGCCAGTCGAATTTATTTTCTTTTCCGTATCTCTCAAACAGTTCGGTGAATTTCTCCAGTTCGGCTTCGTAGCTCTCGTCTCGCATGTTCCCGAGGTAGTCGGCCTCCTGGAGGTACTTCTGGAAAATCAGATTGCCGAGCAGGGTTCCTTTCTTGACCGTCGCGGCAAATCCGTTGATTTCTTCAAGAAGCGCGGGAGCATCATTTCGTATCGCAATCGCAATTTCACCATCCGTGCGTATCGCAGCCCTGGGGTGGAGCTTGAGACCCTCCAGAACTTCCAGCCAGAGCTCCGCCTTGTGTTGGTCGACGATTGTCATTGGAACCGTGCCTGCGGCGACCATTTCCAAAATGTCTTCATCTTCAAAACGGTCGTCGGCGAGCTCGATTTGTATGGTCTTTGTACCATCGCGGGCCCATTTCCGGTTCAGGGCTTCCAGGCTTTGATAGTAGGAAGCCGACTCTCGGACATATATCCTGCGCCCGGAAAGATCCGTTGGTGCGGTAAGTTCCGGCTCGCTGTCGAGTGTTACCGGAACTTCATGGACGTCTTTCAGAAGCGGTGTTGAAAAGCTGGCCAGTTTCCGGCGCTCCTCGGTAATCGTCAGGTTGCCGACCGCAATGTCGCCACGGCCATCGGCGAGATTCGAGAAGAGTTTTTCGCGCGGTGTCGGGATCAACACGATTTCGAAGTCTGCAACTTTCTTGCCGTGCAATTCATCGAGGTGCTTCCCGAGCTCCGTCATCAGGTCGACGGAGCTACCCCTTTGGACACCCTTGTCGATGAAAAACCCGCTTTTCGAAAACGGAATGAGCACCCGCAGGTAGCCGCGTTCGAGAATTGCTTCGAAGTCGCCGTTGAACCGTACGGTCAATGTTGCCTCGAGCGATTCAGCCAGTTGTGTGTCGTCAGCGAAAGCGCTTGCATTCACAAGGATGGCCGGCAAGATGAACAGAAGTGCAAGTATATTCTGTGCGCGTGCCGCGATAATTCTTGAAAAAAGCATTGCCAGAAAACCCCGAAAACAAAAAATGCTTTGGGATGTTATGCGGGCTACCCGCTTTCTTTCAAGTGTGAATGTAGAGGGCTTTGTTTCCGTAGAGTTATTTTTTGAAAGTCAGGTCGACAGTACCGATCGTAAACCCTGCCTTCATGACCCTGGCGGTGTTCCGCACCGTTCTCCGGTCAATTTGTGTCAGGGTGTCGTCGAACTTCAGAAGAAGCGGGCCATTTTCCGTTTCCAGTTCCGCAACATAGGAGAACCTTAGCGCGCCGTTCCCGTCGGTTCTCACATTGGACGGGGCGATCACATCGGCGCGTTGGCCGATGTAGCGTCCGTTGGCTACCTTTTGAAAGAACCAGGTCTTGGTATCTCTTTCGCCATCCTCGTAAACGAAGTCCTCGCGAAGACGAAGCGTGAACGTGCGCGCATTCCATGTGCCCTTGAGGTAAACGGTGAAGGGACGATAGACACCGGCGATCTTGCTTTCAAACACGCCTTTTCCAACCGTCTTGCCGCGGAAGAATTCCTCGAGCACAAGCTGCTCCGCCAGAGCGGGCGGCGCCGCGGACACAAGCAGGAAAAAGGAAAAAACGAGGGCATTTCGCAGCGATGTCATCTAAGCAGGACCTTTGATCGTTCGACCTGCGCAGAATACGTTGCTTACCTTCGATCGGATTTATTCAGGTGTCGAATTTCTGATGCCAGGTCGGCACCGGATCGCCTTCAGCGGGGGAGGCGTTGTAGATCCCCCTGGCGATTGCCCGCGCCAGACAGGATGCAGCAGCGGCACCCAGCCGGACCATGTCTTCCAACCCGCTCTCCAGACCGCGTTGACCAGTGGAAAGCGCAAATACAAGATCGCCATCCAGCGGAGTATGAGCAGGCCATAAAGCCCGGGCCAGTCCGTCATGAGCCATGACGGCAAGCCGTTTCGCTTCACCCTTGGTCAGAACGGCATCGGTTGCCACAGCCGCTATCGTCGTGTTCGCACCCGCTTTCAGGGCATCCAGCTTGGTGCGCACCTCAACCGCGTCCTGCGGGAACGGGTTTGCAAGTCCACGGCCGCCGAATTCCGCGCCGACTTCAAAGGGAGCGGCCCAGAAATGAGCGCTGTCGCCTATTGTGGCACGACCGAGCGCGTTGACCGCCACGATCGCTCCGACAGTGACACCGTTGTCGAGAACCTGTGAGGCAGATCCCAGGCCCCCCTTGAGATTTGCAGTGGTTGCACCAGTTCCCGCACCGATTGAGCCGAGAGCGAAATCATATGACATCGCGTCGAGCGCGGAGCGACCCAGGTCGCGATAGGGCGCCGCCTGACCCCAGCTCTTGTCGCCGCCGTTGAGCAGGTCGAACAAGATGGCTGTCGGCACGATGGGAACACGGACCGGTCCAACGGCAAAACCGTATCCCAACTCCGCCAGACGTCCCTGAACGCCGGCGCCGGCGTCAAGACCGAAAGCGGATCCGCCTGCCAGCACGATTGCATCGATTTTCTCGACCGTCTGCTCGGGCTCGAGCAACGCGATTTCACGCGTTCCGGGGGCTCCGCCATGAATGGCGACGGAGGCTACGGCCGGTTCCTCTGGTACGAGGACGGTAGCCCCGGACTTCAGCTCCGTGTCGGTCGCGTTGCCGACCTTCAGGCCTGGGACGTCAGTAATGAGATTGCGGGCACCTGGCATGAAGAATTGTTCCGGGAGTGAGAGGCAAGCGCAGTTTGGGCCGTCGCCGGTCAGGTGTCGAGGCTTTTGTAGCCGCGGCGAACATAAAGCAGCGATTTGCCCGGATCGGTCATGCGCAGGTCGACTACCGTACCGACAATGATCGAATGCGTTCCCATTTCGGAAACCGAGTAGATATCGCAATCGACACTGAGCCTTGCACTGTCCAGCGCCGGACAGCCGGTCGCCAGATTGGTCCATTCGCCCTTTACAAAGCGATCCGGTATCTCCAGATCGAATCGGCCGGCAAAGGTATCCGAGATTTCCTGATGGTCGTGGGTTAGGGTGTTCAGGCAGAAACAGCGGTTCTTCAGAACGGCACTGTGCATCCGGGTCTGCCTGTTGAGGCAGATCAGAATGCTTGCCGGATCGTCACTTACCGAGCAGGCTGCGGAAACAGTCGCACCTTGCCGTCCGCCGGGGCCATCCGTCGTTACCACGTGGACCGCGGCCGCGATGCGGCTCATGGCTTCCCGAAAGCTCGTTGTGTCGAGTGGCAGCCGGCTTGGTTCCGGGTCTTGCGTTGGCATAGGTTCTGCTCCCAAGGCAGGCTGCGGCTGAATCAGCTGGTTCTGAGTGTGTTGCCGGAGTTTAATCAGCCGGTCCTGCCGTGCCTAGGAAAAACCGGCGGATAGTTTTGCGTGACACGTCTTTACCTTCACTTGACTTGTCTACCGTGGATTGAGATTTCCGACGTCCGGCGGTAGGGATGGACATGTGGTATTCAACGTCCTGGAGAACCGGATGACATTTCGTCAATTTGCGACCGGCGCACTTTTTCTTGCCGGTAGTGTTTATTCGGGCTCGGCATACCCTGATATCCCGATTGCAATTGCCGGTCCGATGGATGGACAATTCCGCGATCTTGGTGCGCAGATGCGGGCCGGCGCTGAACAGGCGGTGGCAGACATCAATGCCTCCGGCGGTGTCAATGGCGAACCGCTCGTCCTTGAAATCGCGGATGACGGCTGCGATGCCGACAAGGCTGTCGCGGTTGCCAACCAGCTCATCGGCAGGGGTGTCGTCTTCGTTGCCGGGCATTTCTGCTTCAATGCGTCCATCCCTGCCAGCGAAGTCTATGCGGACGCGGGGATCGTCCAGATATCGCCGGCAACCACGTTGCCGAAGTTTACAGACGAACGTCCCGGACCAGGTGTTTTCCGACTGGCGCCGAGGGACGATCGGCAAGCAGAAGTGGCCGGGCGTTTTCTTGTCGACAATTTTGGTGATGCCCGGATTGCCATCCTTCATGACAAGACCGCCTATGGCAAGGGACTGAGCGATGCGGTGAAAGCCACGATCAACAATCTAGGCAAATCCGAAAGTATTTCGCTCGGTTTCGATGCAGGGGAAAATGACTACCGTTATCTTGTTTCGCAGCTTGGTCTGGAAAATGTCGGCGTCGTTTTTCTCGGCGGCTACCATCCGGAAGCCGGACTGATCAGGCTGGAGATGGTTCGGCAGGCTCTGGATGCTGTGCTGGTGTCCGGTGATGCGTTAATGGCGGACGAATTTATCGCGGTTGCCGGTGCTGCCGGAAACGGTACCCTGCTGACCTATCCGGTCGACCCGCGCGATATTCCCGGGACGGCAGCCGTCGTTGCAACCCTTGAAGAGGCCGGCAAACCGGCGGACCGGTATGCGCTGACGACCTATGCCGCTGTCCAGGCGTGGGCCCAGGCGGCAAACAGGGCAGGGGAAACGGGTTTTGATGCGATCGCTGAAACACTTTCCAACGACGTCTTCGACACGATCCTCGGAGAGGTGCGGTTTGACGAAAAAGGCGATAGCAACACACCTGGTTTCGTGATTTATGAATGGCGAAACGGCGCGCCCAGGGTGCGGTGACACAAATCGGGTCTGCATCGAACGGGTCGAACAAAGAGCGCGCAACCCCAGGCTTGCGCGCTCTTTGTTCGGTAAACGTGTGAAGCTTGTCAGCCGCGGCGTCCCGTGCCCTTGATCTTCAGGTTCACCTTGTCGGCATAAATCGGCAAACCGGCTTCCATACCGTAAAAGCTGCGGAAAAAACCGCCGGAGACTTCGAAACCGACGCGGCCGTTGCCTTTGGTTCCGGTGATCGTGACCTCGAGTTTGGTGCGTTTCGTCTTGCCGCGCAGGGACAAGACACCTTCCACTTCGGCCGAGTTTTTCCCGGTAATGCGGATCCGGGTGCTCTGGAAACTGGCGACTGGATATTTTGCAACATTGAACATGGCCGAACTTTTCAGGAAGCCCGTCACCTTGTCGTTGTTGGTCTGAACGCTTGACAGGTCGATGGTGACATTGACACGGCTTTTTTCCGGCCTGTTCTGATCAAGGATCATCTTGCCGGACACTTTCTTGAAGGCGCCCTTCACTGAACGTCCACCAAGAACACGCACGGTAAACCCTGTGTCGATATTGGCCGGTGAGAGCGTGTAGGTTCCTGTAATCGGGCCCGCGCCGGCCGGTTGCATCGGAGCAACGAGCGCAACAACGAATGCGAGAACAGTCAAAATTCCGGGAAGGCGGCCCGCAAGAATGGTGTTTGTGGAGCAAATGGACGGCATTTCTTGGTTCCTTTCAAGGATCACAGGGCAATCTGGCGTTTGGAAGCTCCGACGTCGGGCTCTTCAAGTCTTTGCTTCCTCGGCCATTGGCCTTGCGAATTTCGGCATTCCAGGCGCTGATGCCCAGTGACGTCCGTCACAAGCAATGCCCTGACCAACTTTCGTCTACGTAGCCTTCAAACACCTGGTTTGCGGATGCCGGGTGTTTGAACGGCACGTGAATACAGAGTGGCGCGTTAACCTTTCGGTAAGAAAATAGCGGCTTCGCAGTTCTTTCAAGGGAATGAACGCGATAAATTCCCTGAAAATTTGGGAAGTGTCATGCGTCTATTCTTCTTCTACCGGCTTGCAGCGTTTCTTGTGTCTTTGTTTTTGCTGAACAGCTTTCAACTGTCCGCGGCTGCCGCCGAACTTGTCGGATTTTCCGACAACAGGTTCCGACCGGGCACAATCGTCATCAGAAATTCCGAAAAACGCCTCTACCTGGTGTTACGTGGCAAGCGTGCAATCCGTTATCGGGTCGCTGTCGGCAAACCCCGCAAGGCATGGACCGGACAGGCGCTCATCACCGCGAAATACATTGAGCCGGACTGGTCGCCGTCACCAGAAGTGCGCCGTGACTTTCCGCATCTGCCTGACGTGATCCGGGGCGGAGCGCAAAACAATCCAATGGGTGCCGCAGCGATGACGCTGTCGAACGGCAACTATGCCATTCACGGAACCAACAGACCCGGGTCGATCGGCCGGGCGGTTTCCTATGGCTGCATCCGCATGGCAAACAACGACATTGAGGATTTGTTTCAAAGAGTGGGCGTCAGAACACCGGTGGTCGCGCTGCCTTAATATTTGCCAGGCTGTCGCAGGGACAGCTTGCCGCATTTAGTTTCGAAAGTTTGAAACTATCTTGTGCCCGGGTCCTCTCCGGCCCACAGAATGACCTCGCCGGTTTCAGTGCCCCAACGCGAAACCGGTGGGGTCTTTGCCGCGTGAACCCCCACCGTTACATCTTGCGACAAACTCACCTTCGATCCGGCACATCTTTGCGACAGTTGTACGGTAAAGTTTCGCTGCATCCTAATTTGGGTTTTTGAACTTGCGGAGCAGGGCAGTGATTTTCAAAACCATACTGAATTCAAGGATTTTCCTTTGGACGCTGCTGGCGATCCCGTCCATTCCGATGATCCTGGCGCTTGTCAACGGCGCGGTTTCCGAGGACGGGCGCCCGGCAACCGAATTTTTATTGCATCCGACCGGCGAGTTCGCAGCGCGATTCATGATCATTTCGATGGTCATTTCTCCGTTCCGCCTGATGTTTCCGAAAAACGGTTTCTGGTTCTGGATGGTTCGCCGCCGACGCTATTTCGGCGTTGCGGCATTTACCTATGCAGCCTTTCACACCGTGCTTTATCTCATCGACATGGGATCATTGCAGGCCGTCCTTGGCGAATTCCTCGCGTTCGGCATCTGGACCGGCTGGCTGGCCTTTTTCATTTTTGTCCCAATGGCAGTGACATCGAACGACGCTTCCGTGCGCAGGCTTGGCCGGTTCTGGAAGCCGTTGCAGCGCTTTGGTTACCTGGCTGCCGTGGCGACGCTTCTTCACTGGATGTTCGTGCACAACGAATTCGGTCCGGCCCTTGTGCACTTCGTGCCGCTGGCGCTGCTGGAAGCCTACCGGATCAGCCGGTCCTTCGGTTCCGGTTCAACTGCAGCCCCTGCCTGAGATGCATTTCCAATTTGAAAGGACGAAGTCATGAACCTCACGCTTCACACGGCCACTTCACTGCTGACCTGCATCTTCACATTTCCTGCTTGCGCAACCGGGATGTTCGAGTGCGAGGCGACGAACAAGTCGGCCTGGCTCACGGAGACACAAGTTACCGAGAAACTGACGTCCGACGGCTGGCAGGTCCGCAGGATGAAAGAGGACGGCGGCTGCTGGGAGGTCTATGGAACCACTCCGGAAGGACAGCGGGTCGAGGTCTATGTGCATCCCGTGTCGGGTGAAGTCCTGCTGATCAACCAGCGTGGCACAATTCTCTATCGAAAAGAGAGCTGAAACCGGGTCAAAGCCACTTCTTCGGCTCCAATCTTGTTGAGATGTTCCGGTTGCCGGCGAGAGCTTCGGCGAGATCGGCAACCGCATCGAGGGAATGAGCTGCGCGAAACTCATCGACATGCGGCAGCATTGCCCGGATACCCTTTGCCTTGGCTTCAAAGCCCTCGAAACGAAGCAGGGGATTGAGCCAGACAAGGTGCCGGCATGACCTGTGCAGGCGGTCCATTTCCCGTTCCAGATCCTCATCCGTGTCCCGCTCGAGACCGTCGGTGATCAGCAGAACAGTAGGCTTGCCGGACAGAACCCTGCGCGACCAGTGTTTGTTGAAATCATGCAGCGCCGAAGCTATTCGGGTGCCACCCGACCAGTCTTCCACGCCTTCAGAACATGCCTCCAGCGCTTCATCCGGGTCTTTCATGCGCAACTGCCGGGTGACATTGGTCAATCGCGTGCCAAACAGGAATGTATGCACATCGCGTCGCTCCGCGGTCATGCCATGCAAAAAATGCAGAAGAAGGCGGGAATACTGGCTCATGGATCCTGAAATGTCGCAAAGCGCGACAAGCGGCGGGCGCTTTTCAGCCGGCTTGCGATGTTTCAGATCGATGATGGCGCCGCCCGCGCGCATGGAGGCTCGCAATGTTCGCCGTGGATCAATTCGTCCTCTCGGCGAGGAGGCAAGGCGCCGCAAGCGGATCTTGTCCATCGGCAGGGCCATTGCGCGCAGGGCGCGTTTTGCCGCTGCGACTTCCTCCGCCGTCATCTGGGCAAAATCCTTGTTCTGCAACAATTCCTTGCCGGACACCGTGAATTTGGCATCGACCTCGACCTCGGGGACTGTTTCTTGCGCCACGCGATCCTTGGCGGCCTGAAAGGCCTGGGACACGCGGGTCTGGCCTGCTTTGGGTTTTTCCGGTGCACCGCGCGGTGGTGCAACCGGAGAGAGGATGGCGAGCATCTTTTCTATCAGGCCGCGGCTTTGCCAATAAATCCGGAAAGCTTCGTCGAACAGGACGCGGTGCTCACGTTTGCGGACAAACACGGAATGCAGTGTCCAGTAAAGATCATCACGGTTTTCAATGCCGGAGACCTCAACAGCACTGACCGCGTCCACGACCGACGCCGGACCAACCGGGACGCCTGCCTTGCGCAAGGTACGGGCGAAATAGACGATGTTGTCGGTTATGCGCGAACGCAGTTCAGCGGGAGCCTGCAAGTGAGCCTCCCCGTTGCCCCGGCCCATGGCAAGGAGCCCAAACACCCGAGCCCCTCCGATAAGGCACAAGGGGGCTTAACGGATGTCTAGAGGGCTTTGCTGCCCCGTTGAGAGGGAACTCGAGGGAGGAGAGGATATGGTTCACAAAGGTCACAATCTCAGATTGCCGGCATTGATTGCACCTGAGGCACATCCTTGCGGATTTCATCGATCATGAGGCGGACCTTTGAGCCTCGAACCCGTTCGATGTCATCCTGATACTTCAACAACACGCCGAGCGTATCGGATGCCATGTCCGGATCGAGCGCGATTTCATTGAGTTCGGAAAGGGCCGTCGCCCAGTCTAGCGTTTCGGCGACGCCCGGCTGCTTGAAGAGGTCTTCGTCCGCGCGCAGTTTCTGGACGAAAGCAACAACTTCATGAGCAAGACGTTCTGCGGCGCCAGGAACTTTTCTGCGGACGATCTCCAGTTCGCGTTCGGCGTCCGGATAATCGACCCAGTGATAAAGACAGCGGCGTTTGAGGGCATCATGAATTTCGCGCGTGCGGTTGGTCGTGATGATGACGATGGGCGGTTCGTCGGCCTTTACGGTGCCGAGTTCGGGGATCGTGACCTGACTGTCTGCAAGAACCTCCAGCAGGAAGGCTTCAAAGGCCTCGTCTGCACGGTCGAGTTCATCAATCAGGAATACGGGCGCTCCATTCAAGGAGGGCTCAAGTGCCTGGAGAACGGGCCGCTTGATGAGAAAGCGTTCATCGAAAATTGATTTGGACAACTCCTGATGCTCGGTATCGCCCGCAGCTTCCGCGACACGTATTTCAACCATCTGAGCCGGGTAATTCCACTCGTAGACCGCAGACGCGATATCAAGGCCCTCGTAACACTGAAGGCGGATCAGATCACGGCCGAGCGTGGTCGACAAAACCTTGGCGATTTCAGTCTTGCCGACACCGGCTTCGCCTTCGAGAAACAGAGGTCGCCTCATCTTGAGGGCCAGGTGGAGGACAGTTGCAAGAGACCTGTCCGCGACATACCCCGCCTGATCCATGAGATGAAGCGTATCGTCGATGGATGCGGGAAGGGGAGTCTGGCTCATGGATCCTCCAGTATGTTCTGATTTGTGGCCATTATATAGGTGCGACAGCGGGAAGGTCAGCCCGGACCAAAGTAGACCAGACCCGTCACACCCGTGTTCCTCCTAATGGGCACATGCGCGTGAACCATCTATAAGGTCTGAACGCGATTCAGGGGAGACAAAATCCGTGTCATACTGCAAGCTGGTTCTGACAACCGCATTCGTCGTCGTGGTGAGCAGCATTGCCCACGGCTCCGACGGGGCCTATCCTTCCGATCCCGTCAGCCTGGCAACGGGACTGGAACTTGCGGAAATTCACTGCGCGTCTTGTCACGCTGTCGCAATTGACGATACGAGTGCACAAAATGGTGCCCCGGCTTTCCGTGATCTGTCAAAACGCTATCCGCTGGAAAGTCTCGAGGAACCCCTGGCAGAGGGTATTGTGACAGCTCATGACAACATGCCGGAATTCGCTTTCGCACCGGATGACATTGACGCATTCCTAGGGTACCTGACGTCAATCCAGGCCAGATAAATCTGAAAAAAACGGAGGCGAGGGCTTGTTAGCAGTATTGCGTGAATGCTGCTAAAATACTGTTTGTAAACAGCTATTCTCGAAAAGTTGGTTTTCGTTAACTGAAAATCCGTGACACTCTTTCTTTGCAGCAAAGAAAGGATTGGCATGAAAACCAGCTCAGACTTTGAAAAACGCATTTTGGGATACGGGCTTCTGACAGCCGAGATTCTCTACAGAATGCCGGATCATCCGAAGTTCCTGCAAAGCTTTCTCTGGCAAACAGAGGACCTGGCGCCGCAGTTTCCCGAACTGACCAGGTTTCTGGATTTCTGGGAAAGGGAGATTGATGGGCGGATACATTCTGTCCGCGTCGCGCATCAGAACTTGATTGATCCCGTCGATTTCCGCTACGCGGAAGGCGAAATTCTGATCCACTAGAAGACGTTGGATTTAACGCGGTGTCAGGTCGAGACCCTGCCCACCGCGCATGATGTTTGTCGATTGGGAGGTGAAGTCCGAACCTTCACTTTCATGAAGTACAAACCCGGGCAGCAGTTTCAGGGGAGCCTTGCTGGCGCGGATCGCGCGGAGCACGATGCGAGTTGCCGGAGCCTCCGGACGCGGGTGCAGCGGAATGACATCGATTGCGCCGAACCGGCCTTGTAGAACACTCAGAAGTTCGTGAAGACCGTCTGCTCTAAAAATGACCGTAAGGCTTCCGCCTTCCCGGACGATGTCCGCCGCGGTCTTGGCCCAGGGCTCAAGCCCGCGCTCGTCCAGCATGTGCGCGCCTGCGCGGCCCGATTTCGGTGACGCCCGGAACCTGTCGGCTTCATAGTAGGGTGGATTCATGATGGCGTGATCAGCCATCGAGGGTAAAAGGCCGTTTGCATGGCGAAGACTTCCCTTTGCAGTGATATCGGCATGCAGCAAACTGACCCGATCCGCGAAACGGTTGTTTTCAGGGTCCTGAAGCGCTTTTTGAGCGAGAGACAAAACGGCCTCGTCAATCTCGACAAGAGTGACACTTATGTCCGGCAGGCGCGCGGCAGCACAAAATCCGGCAGTTCCGACGCCGGCGCCGAGATCAACAATGCGGCCCCTGGTTTCCTCGGGCAAGGCGGCGGCCAGATAGACAGCGTCTAATCCGGCGCGATGCCTGCCTTTTTTCGGCTGATAGACATAAACTCGTCCTCCAAGAAACGCATCGTGCGTGACATCCCCTGAGGAAGGGTCCTGTACTTCCGTCATGTCAGGTATCGTCTCTTGCAGGTCGCAACTCGTGCTCCAGGCCAGCGTCCCGAACAAGGTTGCGTGCCTTGTGGATCTGGTCCGCATCGACAAGAATCCGCCTAGGGATCATCGCCAGGGATCCTTCCATGATGCTCATATTGCCATCTGCGACAAAATGCTTGATGCCTGCCTCTTCGAGAATCGATTCCAGGAAGGAAATGAGGACCGGATCGTTTGTTCTGACAAGTTCTTCCATATGTTTTCCGGGCTTAGCGGCTAGAAGTGGGGCGCTCGCGATAAACGCCCTGCGGAACTGGTGTACAGCAAAAGCAGCTGTTTGTGGCATTTCAACAGTTTGTCAACGGACTGGCGTCTTGCCCCGGAAGCGTTCGCACCATATTGTCCGCACAAATATTCAGGGGAGTGCCATAAGTGGCCGTTGTCGCAACCTATTCTGACAGCCAGTCGCGCCGTCCAAACATACAGTCGCTTGTGGATCTCGTGGCTCCAGGCATGGCCGATGTGAACGAGTTGATCCTCTCCAAGGCAGGCTCCAATGTTGAATTGATCCCGGAGATCGCCAACCACCTGATCGCTTCGGGTGGCAAGCGGCTCCGCCCTATGCTGACGCTGGCCCTGGCTGATATCTTTGATTATCAGGGCAACGGGGACGTCACGCTGGCGGCGAGTGTCGAATTCATGCACACCGCAACGCTGCTTCATGACGATGTCGTTGACGAGAGCGATATGCGCAGAGGCAAACTGGCGGCCCGCAAACTCTGGGGCAACCAGGCCAGCGTGCTGGTCGGCGACTATCTTCTCGGTCAGGCCTTCAAGATGATGGTCGATGTCGGCTCCCTTGAAGCGCTTCGGATCCTTTCAACTGCTTCGGCGATCATTGCCGAGGGAGAAGTGCTCCAGCTCGGCGCCGCCAAGAACATTGCGACGACGGAAGCGGATTATCTGCGCGTCATTGAAGCCAAAACCGCCGCACTTTTTGCGGCGGCAGCAGAAGTCGGTCCGGTGATTGCGGGTCAGAATGACAGCATGAAACTGGCTGCACGTACCTATGGCATGGAGCTTGGATATGCTTTTCAGCTGGTGGACGATGCTCTTGATTATGGTGGGTCCACGGCGGACCTTGGCAAGGATGTCGGCGATGACTTCCGCGAAGGCAAGATTACGCTTCCTGTCGTTCTGGCAGTCGCGCGCGGAACGGATGAAGACAGAGCCTTCTGGAAGCGTTGCCTGGAAGGCGACGACGTTGAAGACGGCGACCTGGAACAGGCAATCGCATTGCTGAAAAAATATGATGCCTTGAGCGACACAGTCATCAGGGCACGCGACTATGGTGACAAGGCCTTGAAGGCACTCGAAGCATTGCCGCAGGGGCGACACAACGAGGCACTGGCGGACGCCGTGGCGTTTTGTATCTCCCGTGTGAGCTAGAACACATCCTTGTGAGTGTCGCATCGATTGACCGCGAAGAATTCGCCGACTGACAAAGCGGAAGGTGGTCTGCATTTCGGCCCACCAAAGACGCCGGTCAACACAGGCAGTTCTCGATATCGGGTCTGGTTGGGGTGCCTTGGCACTTTGATCTTGCAGGTTTCTGTGATGCGAAGGTTATTGGCATCACACTTTCCAGGAAATGTATCCTGGACCGTGGGCTTGGCGACCGGACAAGCATCCCGCTGGAGACTACCGGGGTCTTGAGACAGGGCGTGCAGGGTGTGAGAGCGTCTCTCGCCAGATCACGGGACGGCAGATGGACTGAAAACAAGCGGCGTGACCTCACGTCAGAGCGCCGGCCGCAATCCACCAATTCCCAAACGAGGCTCGAAGCGTGCGTTCGACCTCCAGCGCTTCTTCCGCTGCACAAAGGCCGAAACAGGTTGCGCCGGAACCTGACATTCGTGCCAGTTTGATGTGATTGCTGCCTTCGAGGGCTGATAATGTGACGTCAATCTCGGGACAGAGGCTGATTGCCGGTTCCTGCAGGTCGTTGCGGCAGGTAGCCAGATAGCTGGCCAGATGATCCAGGCTTTCAAACATTTCGGGCATCAATGGCATCGCCGGATTGTCGCGCCTTGTCATTGATCTGAAAATGTCGGGTGTTGAGACTTCAACCTTCGGATTGACCAGTACAATGCCGCATTTGGGAAGTTGCGGCCCAGGTCTAACGACATCACCGATGCCAGCCATGATTTGCGGTTTCTGGTTCAAGCAGACCGGAACATCGGCTCCAAGCGAAAGGGCAAGTTCGTGCAAAGCGTCTTCAGCGAGATATTGGCCGGTAATGTCTTCCAGCAGCCGCAGCATCGTCGCGGCATTGCTTGATCCGCCCCCAATCCCCGAAGCAACAGGCAGTCGCTTGGTGAGATCAATGCGGAGGTCGGGAGTCGGGATCCCGCTGGATTTCGCAAATGCCGCGACGGCCTTCACGATCAGATTTTCTTCCGCAGGACCGTGGAGATTTCTGGCAAACGGACCGTTGATGATGAGCTCAAGACTGTCGGCAGGCTCCGCGCACAGACGGTCGCCGATCTGCGGAAACACGACAAGAGAATCGAGTAGATGATAGCCATCCGGACGTTGCCCGGTGACATGCAGCGTCAAGTTGACTTTCGCCCGTGCGAGTTCGACCCGGCGCTCCACCGATGTGTGTGTCACCTGCGTTGTCCGTTCAGCCGCCGTTCTGGTCACTTTCGGCTTTTGCGGCATCAGTTCCGGGAACGTCGGTCATGCCGTTGGCAATTTTCTCGAGGATCTTGGGAAGGTCCTTGTCCGCAGGACCGAGATCGCGGGCATGGTTCCATTGGAACCGGGCCTCGTTTCGACGGCCGACCATCCAGTACGCATCACCAAGATGGTCGTTGATGACGGGATCAGCCGGGCGGAGCTCGATGGCGCGCTCGAGTTCCTTGACGGCCTCCTCATATCGGCCGAGCCGGTAGTAGACCCAACCCAGGCTATCGACGATATAACCGTCGGTCGGGCGCATCTCCACGGCAGTCCGGATCATGTCCAGCGCTTCGTCCAGCTTGAGGCCCTGGTCGACCAGGGAATATCCGAGATAGTTCAGGACGAGTGGCTGGTTGTCGTTGAGTTCAAGAGCCTTGCGAAAATCTGCTTCTGCCTGGTCCCAATCGCCGAGACGTTCACGGCTGATGCCGCGGAAGTAGAGCAGAAGCCAATGCTGGGCTTCAAACTCCGATATCGTGTCGATGCCCTGTGAGTAGACGACTTCGGCTTCGTCATAGATTTCGTGCGAGCGCAGAATATTGCCAAGCGCAACGACGGCCTCCAGATCCGACGGATCAATCTTGATCAGGGCTTCCAGATGCTTCCTGGCTTCGTCGACTTGTTCCAGTGCGTTGTAGTTAAGACCGACCTGGATTTCCGCTTCGCGTTTCAGGACGCTATCGTCAGGTACCCGCATGAAGGCATCGATCGCGCGCGCGGGCTGGTCCATGCGCTCAAAAACGCTTCCCAGTGCTATTGCGGCAAACTCTGCATTCGGATCAAGATGCAATGCGAGTTGAAGATAGGACGTCGACAGCTCTTCTCCGCCATCGCGGCCGATAACCGCGCCCAATCCGTAAAGGATTTCGGCCATACCCTGGGCCGGGTCCGATACCATGGGTGGAATAATTTCACCGCTTTCCAGCACTTTTCTGGTCTGGGCGATTTTCGGATGACCCCTGAATTGCTGGTCGTAGAGATCGAGTGCGGCGATGGCCTCTTTCTGGCGGCCATTGGCGGCCAAGATGCGTGCGTAGGCGTCCACGACGCGGATCGCGGCCTGATCAAGTGCATAGGCTCCCTCGATGGTTGCCAGCGCCTCCTGATTTCTGCCGGCTGCAAACTGCAGATGGGCCTTGTGGGTCGCCTTGAAGACACCAAACCAGTCCGGGCCTCTCAGATCATCGATGATGGCCAGGGCTTCGTCGACTTTTCCGCTGCCATACAGAGACCAGGCCCTGGAAATCCCGATCGAAAGCTGTGCGAGTGGACCATTCCTGCCTTTTTCGAGCGCCTGATTCGCTTCGATGTAACTGCCGTCTGCAACGCGCTGACCACCGAGAGCAAGCTGGGCGAGAAAGTTTTCAAGGCCCGCCTTTTCAAGCTCGGCGGCATAGTGCACGGCCTGTTCGACGTCACCATTGGCCAGCTTCAGCAGAAATGTTCGTTCCAGAAGCATCGTATTTGTCGGGTCGGCTGCGAGTGTTTCCTCGTAAAAAGCAGCGGCATGCCCGTAGTCTTTCTGGAAGCCGGCGAGCCGGCCTGAAAGATAACTGCCCGAAAGCGTATACGGCAAATTGGAGGGGGTTCCGAATGACTGCGTCTTCGCGTCGGTTTCAGCACCGGCGGCGAGAGGCGTCAGGGCGATGGCGCTTGCCAGCGCGAGGACCTTAAACCTGAATATATTGCGGTCCTTCAGGGAAACGGCGCCAGCCAATTTTGTCATCATTCCTCGCACTTTTCGATCGATGGGCAGATTGGATTGTTGCTTATTACTCTTGAGAATGGCGTCTTTAAGGCTCTGCGGCAAGGCGACCCCGGAAACTTTCTGAGGGTTTAAATCCATTTGATTCTGCCCATCGTGGAAAATCTTGCGAGTTAAATCGAAACAAATCGGCAATCCGCCAAAAAGGGCTTGAAGACATTTCTTTGCCGTAGCAGTTATGTGCGGTGCAAAAATTGGCGGAACCGGAGCGTCTCCGGTGCCTTGCGAGGAGAATTTCAAATGGCCAAATGGGTCTACAGTTTCGGCAATGGTGTGGCAGAGGGTGCAGCGGAGATGCGCAACCTTCTCGGCGGGAAGGGCGCCAACCTTGCTGAAATGAGCAGCCTGGGCCTGCCGGTGCCTCCCGGTTTCACAATTACGACAGAAGTCTGCACCTGGTATTACGAACACGGGAAGACGTATCCGGAAGCTCTCCGCGCGCAGGTCGTCGAAGCGCTTGAAAAGATCGGTTCGAACACAGGACGCAAATTTGGCGATCCTGAGCGTCCGCTTCTTGTTTCCGTGCGGTCGGGAGCAAGGGTCTCGATGCCGGGCATGATGGACACGGTCCTCAATCTCGGGCTGAACGACCGGACTGTCGAGGCGATAGCCAGAGAAGCCGGCGATCGCAGGTTTGCCTATGACAGCTACCGCCGTTTCATTCAGATGTATTCGGATGTGGTTCTGGGGCTCGACCATCACGAGTTCGAGGAGATCCTCGAGGAATACAAGGAACGCAACGAACTTGCGCTTGACACCGAGATCGATGCCGACGCCTGGCTGGGGATCATTGAAAAGTTCAAGGCGCTGGTCGAAGAAGAACTGGAAAAGCCGTTTCCGCAGGATCCGCAGGAGCAGCTATGGGGCGCGATCGGCGCTGTCTTCAGTTCCTGGATGGTGCCGCGAGCCGTTACCTACAGGCGCCTTCACGACATTCCGGGCAATTGGGGCACGGCGGTCAACGTTCAGGCCATGGTGTTCGGCAACATGGGTGAAAGTTCGGCGACGGGCGTAGCATTCACGCGCAATCCGTCAACGGGTGAAAACGCGCTTTACGGCGAATTCCTGGTCAATGCGCAAGGTGAAGATGTGGTTGCCGGTATCCGCACACCGCAGGACATCACCGAAAAGGCGCGCATCGAGGCGGGGTCCTCCAGTCCTTCGCTCGAAGCGCTGATGCCGGCGGCCTTCGCGGAATTTAGGACCTACTGCACAAAGCTCGAAGCACACTACAAGGACATGCAGGATCTGGAGTTCACCATCGAAAAGGGTAAGCTCTGGATGCTGCAGACACGTGCGGGAAAGCGCACGGCCAAGGCAGCGCTCAGGATTGCCGTGGATCTGGTGGAAGAAGGTGTTCTGGGTGAAGAAGAGGCAATAGGTCGGGTTGAACCCGGTGCACTTGACCAGCTTTTGCACCCGACGATCGATCCCGATGCCGAGCGTGACGTGATTACGACCGGACTGCCGGCGTCTCCCGGTGCAGCTTCCGGTGCGATCGTGTTTACGTCCGATGAAGCGGAAAAAGCAAAGGCGGAAGGGCGCAAGACGATCCTTGTCAGGGTCGAAACCAGTCCGGAAGACATTCACGGCATGCATGCGGCCGAAGGCATCCTGACAAGCCGAGGCGGCATGACCAGTCATGCTGCGGTGGTTGCGCGCGGAATGGGGAAACCCTGCGTGGCAGGTGCGGGGATGCTACGGGTCGACTACCGCAATGGTGTGATTAACGCTGCCGGACGGCAGTTGAAGGAAGGCGACGTGATAACCGTAGACGGGGCGACCGGTCAGGTCCTGTCCGGTGAAGTGAGCATGCTGCAACCGACACTGTCGGGTGATTTCGGCACGTTGATGGGATGGGCGGACAATGTCCGGCGTATGAAAGTCAGAACCAACGCCGAGACCCCGCAGGATGCCAAGGTTGCGCGTGAATTCGGCGCCGAGGGGATCGGGCTCTGCCGCACGGAACACATGTTTTTCGAAGGCGAGCGGATAATTGCAGTCCGTGAGATGATCCTTGCCGATTCAGAGGAAGGCCGAAGGGCAGCGCTTGCGAAACTACTGCCGATGCAGCGCCAGGATTTCACGGACCTCTTTGAAATCATGCATGGTCTGCCAGTCACCATCCGCTTGCTGGATCCACCTTTGCACGAGTTCCTGCCGAAATCGGAAGAAGAACTCGGCGACGTCGCCAATGCGATGGGCGCCGATCCGGAACGGCTGCGTGACAGGGCGCTAGCGCTTGAGGAATTCAATCCGATGCTTGGACATCGCGGCTGCCGTCTCCTGGTTTCCTATCCGGAAATTGCGGAAATGCAGGCCCGGGCCATCTTCGAAGCCGCGGTCGAGGCCGCCAGGACAACCGGGGCGCCTGTTGTTCCGGAAATCATGGTACCGCTGGTTGGTCTCAAGGGAGAGCTTGATCATGTCCGCAAAAGCATCGAGGCAATGGCAAAGGCGGTCGCCGAGGAAACCGGCAGGGAGCTCACCTATCAGATCGGCACGATGGTCGAACTGCCGCGTGCCGCGCTCAAAGCCGCTGAAATTGCTGAATCAGCGGAATTCTTCTCCTTTGGCACGAATGATCTGACCCAAACCACATTTGGTATTTCGCGCGATGATGCCGCCTCGTTTCTGGGTACCTATCAAACCCGCGGCATCCTGGAGCAGGACCCGTTCGTGTCGCTTGACCCGGATGGGGTCGGTGAGTTGATCAAGATCGGTGTGGAGCGTGGGCGCTCGACGCGCGCGGATATCAAACTCGGCATCTGCGGAGAACACGGCGGGGATCCGGCGTCGATTTCATTCTGCGAGAGTGTCGGACTGGATTACGTGTCCTGTTCACCCTTCCGGGTTCCGATCGCACGTCTGGCGGCGGCCCAGTCAGCCTTGAAACACGGGCGGGACGGCTGATTATCTTGCACAGCACCGAAATCTCGGCCGAGGGAACATGGTGAGTGGGTTTCCGACGCTTGAGGAATTGGGCACGGGCGGGAAACGTCTCCTGTCCCGGGTCCTCACCCGGCTGGAAACACATGCCCGGAATGCGGAGACTGCCGAGTTTCTAGACGAGATCTGCACTGCAAGGGGCGGTTGCGTTCTCGGACTGACGGGACCCCCTGGTGTCGGCAAGTCGAGCCTGACCGATGCGCTTATCAGGACCTATCGGGCCGAGCAAAAACGGGTGGCGGTTCTTGCTGTCGATCCATCCTCGTCGGTTACCGGCGGGGCGCTCCTGGGGGATCGTACGCGTCTCAAGACAGATCCCTCCGATGAGGCGGTGTTTGTCCGTTCAATGGCTGCGCGAAACCGCCTGGGGGGGCTTTCAGATCACTCCGTGGCCGCTATCGCCGTTCTCAGGGCGGTCTGTGATCAGGTGATTGTCGAAACGGTCGGTATCGGTCAGTCGGAAGGCGACCTGAGGCAAGTGGCGGACACGGTTGTGCTGTGCATCCAGCCCGGATCCGGGGACAGCCTGCAATTCATGAAGGCTGGAATAATGGAATTGCCCGATGTGGTGGCCGTTACAAAGGCTGATATGGGTGCTCTTGCGCGGCGGGCGGCCTCTGACGTTTCCGGCGCCCTGTCGCTGGGGGCGGCACCCCGGTCATCCTGGAATGTACCCGTTGTCGAGGTTTCATCGCAGACGGACAGTGGCGTGGCAGACCTTGTGGCAAGCGCGGCCGCGCATTTCGACACTCTCGTTAAGAAGGGCCTCAGCGAAACCCGTCAAAAGCAGCATGTGTCCTGGTTCATGGACATGGTGCGCACCGAATTCGGGTTGGCCGGACTGGATATGGCAGAACGCAATGCCGAAGAGGACTGGTTTTTGCTCGCCAGGCGCCGGCCTTTTTCGGGCTTCCATTCCTTTGCTTCCCTGATCCGGCAACGCCTTATCTGAGATGCATTCAAATCAGCCTTTGGCGCTTTGAGGCTGAAGTTCGAACCCGTCAGGCAACTCACCTGCGGTAATGGCTTGAAAGTTCTCCAGGAACTGGCTCAGCGCAGTGCTGGTGAGCGGCCTTGAGATGAAATAGCCCTGCATGCGATGACAGTCGTGCGCCTGAAGGAAGCGGATCTGGTCGATGGTTTCGATGCCTTCCGCAACAATCGTCATGCCGAGCGCCTTGCCGAGCTGGATAATGGAAACCAGGATGGCTTCCGCTTCCGGATTGCCATTCATGTCAGAGACAAAGTCCCGGTCGATCTTCAGCGTATCGAACGGGAAGCGGCGCAGATAGCTCAGGCTCGAGTAACCCGAACCAAAGTCGTCCAGCGCGACTTTGACACCAAGGCCTTTCAGCCTCCTCAGGGCGTTCAAAACCGTGTCATCCCGTCCGGCAAAGACGCTTTCGGTAACTTCGATTTCCAGCCGTTCCGGCGGCAGATTGTTTGCCGCCAGAATGGCCATGACCTTTTCGACAAACCGCGGATGCTTGAACTGGTTGGGCGACACGTTGACAGAGACGACGACACCCGGCCAATCGTGCGCTCGCGCGCAGGCCTTGTTCAGAACCCAGATGCCGAGGTCGTTTATCAGTCCGGTTTCCTCGGCCACCGGAATGAATTGGGACGGGGGCACCACCGTGCCGTCGTCCTTGGTCCATCTGGCAAGAGCTTCGACAGAGACGATTTTCTTTGCGTCGGTGTCCGACAGGGGCTGATAGGCCAGATCCAGTTCATCGTTTCGCAGAGCCAGCCTGAGTTCCCGGGACATCTTGTCCTTCGACTGAACATGCTGCTCCATCGTCGGTTCGAAGAACGAACGCCTGTTGCGGCCGTTGGCCTTGGCGTCATAGAGCGCAATATCGGCCTTACGCAGCAATTCGTCCGGATTCTTGCCGTCCTTGGGGCCAATAGCTGCGCCCATGGACAGGCTTGCAAACAGTTCGCGCCTGCCGATCATGACAGGGCGCGATATCTCGTCCTGCACCTGATCGAGGATGTATTCCAGCCATTCGTCATTGTCGCAGTCGCTGATCACCATCGCGAATTCGTCACCGCTGATACGGGCAACGATACCGTTGTCCGGAAGCACGTGTTTCAGACGATTGGCCACGGCAACAATGACCTTGTCTCCGGCAGAGTGTCCAAGCGTATCATTGATGTCCTTAAAGTGATCCAGATCCATGTAAACGACAGCTGTGCTGGTGCCCTTTTGCGCGCTTACTTCCAGGACCCTGGTGAGCATTGCCTGAAAACTTGATCTGTTCGGAAGGCCGGAAAGGGCATCATGCTGTGCAGAGTGGACCGCCTTGGCTTCGCTTCTTGCAAGTCGCCTGGTCATTTGCCGCGTAAAGACCGTCACGGCGATGACGACGGCCGCGATAATCATTGCGGCGACCGCCAGAAAGGGATTGATCCGCTGAAGCATCTGTGTGCCCGGCTGGCTGGCCTGCCAGGCAATGACACCGATGTTGTTCCCCCTTGGGGATTTGAGCTGATAGGCTCCAACCCCATCCCGTTCAACCTGATCCGGCGCCAGAACAAATCCCGCAAGACGCGACATGCTGGAGATATTGTTCAGTTTCTGGCCGCGCAAGGGTATCAGGCTGACGAGCACTGCCGGAGGTTTGCGTGAGGCGAAAACCGACTGGATTTGCGGGACGACAGCTGCTGCAGTAAAAAGGTGAGGCTCTCCGTAGAGCGAAACCTTGCCTGTTTCCGCTATGGACAGATGCGTTTCACCCCCCTTTGGCATGAAGCTGAACAGACCGGATGGTGTCTTCTGGAATGAGTTTATGTATTGGGCGCGAACTTTCGCGATCGCAGGCTGCAACTCGTCAACAAGTGCCGGGTTCAACCACTCGGTGTTATCATCATGTGCAAAGACGGAAGCGACTTCAAAGTCGGAACCGAAGAGAACAGACCGGTTGAAACCATGGTTCCGGGACAGCCAGTTCATCATGTTGTTGCGGATCCAGACCCGGTTGGCTTCCGGATCGTCCACAGCGCGAAAAGCTTCATCCCAGATAACAACGCCGGTTTGCTGCTTTGCAATGTAGTTTCTGGTGAGTTGCAACGCGCCAGCAACGAGCTTGTGCTGGGAGTCTTCAGCAGTTTCATCGGACAAATGCGCAGACCAGTTCAATAGTGCGAAAATACCGAGGACAGATGTCAACACGACAATCAGCATCGGAAAAATGATCGCACTGGCGATTTGACCGCCTGAGTTTTTGATCGATCTGTTCATGTAAAAGCCCAGTTCATGCGGGCGAGTATTGTCGATGCGAGTTAATGAATGCTTCCAGTATCTTAGTAAAATAATGGGAAAATTGAATCTATCTGGTTCTCCTTGGCCGTGACCAAGGAAACGGGCCGGATTTTGTATAAGAGTTTCCGGAAAAAAAGTGAGTTTTTGGTTTCAAATCAGTTGAAGACCGCGCAGACTGACGTTGCTTCTAAGGCCGATAATCACATGATCATGAACTTCTATTCCCAGCGGGGCCGCGACGTCGATGATTTTTTTGGTCATCTGAATATCCGCCCGCGAGGGTGTCGGATCGCCCGAAGGATGGTTGTGCACGAGGATCAGAGCCGTTGCTGAATGTTCAAGCGCCCTTCGTATCACTTCGCGCGGATAGACCGGTGTGTGATCCACAGTGCCGGTTTGCTGGATCTCGTCCGCGATAAGACCGTTTTTCCGGTCCAGAAACAGAATGCGAAACTGCTCCACGGTGCACAGTTCCATCGATGCCTGCAGATAATTGATGACCTTTGACCAGGAATCGAGCAGCTGCCGCTCATTCAACTCGGCACGGTGGTAGCGCGCGATGGCAGCGTGAACGGCCTTCAAGGCGTCGACACTGACATCCGACAGGCCGTCAATTTCCTTCAAGCGCGCGCGCGGGGCTGCCAATGCGGCCGAAAAGGAACCGAAGCGGTGGAGCAGGGCTTTTGCGATCGGTTTCGTGTCGCGGCGGGGAAGGGCGGAAAACAACAGAAATTCCAGCAGTTCGTAGTCGGCCAGACTCTCCTCACCGGACTTGCGAAACCTATCCCTAAGTCGTTGGCGATGCCCCTTGTTGTCCGCGGCGGCAGACACTTTTTCCGCAGGGGGCGAGTCCGGGTCCTTCATCTGTCAGATCGGGCTCTCGTCGCCCGATCGTCCGGGTTTGTGAAGACCGTTCGGAGAGGTGGTGAATATCTGGCACCCATCCGGTGTGATCCCGATGGAATGCTCGAACTGCGCGGAAAGAGACCTGTCTCTCGTCACCGCCGTCCACCCGTCGCCGAGTACTTTCACGTGCGGACGGCCCAGGTTGACCATCGGTTCGATCGTGAAAATCATGCCCGGTTTCAACTCCACACCTTCGCCAGGGCGTCCGTAATGGAGAATGTTCGGTGTGTCGTGGAACAGAAGGCCAAGACCATGTCCGCAGAAGTCGCGCACAACCGAGCAGCGCTGCGCTTCGACATATGTCTGGATAGCCGCGCCAATGTCACCGGTGGTGTTGCCCGGTTTCGCAGCCTCGATTCCGCGCATCAACGACTCGTAGGTGACATCAATCAGGCGTTCCGAGGCCCGCTTCAGCTGGCCGACCGGGTACATGCGGCTGGAATCGCCGTGCCAACCATCGAGAATGAAAGTCACATCGATATTCACGATGTCGCCTTCACGCAGTGCCTTGTTGTTCGGAATGCCGTGGCAAACGACGTGATTTATCGATGTGCAGCAGGACTTGGTATAGCCGCGATAATTCAGGGTCGCCGGCAGAGCGTCATGATCCAGGCCGTACTGATACACGAAATCGTCGATTTCCTGCGTTGTCGTTCCCGGCCTGACGATGCCTGCCAGTTCGTCAAGACAGGTCGCCGTCAATTGTCCTGCGCGCATCATGCCTTCAAAATCTTCCGGTCCGTACAACCGGACCTGACCGGTGTTTTTCAGCGGGGCTTCTGCGGCGTCGATATAGCTGACCATGGAAAATGTATCTCGTTGCGTGGGCTGTGCCGCACATAATACGGGTTTCAAACGGGACGGAACACCCTGTTAATCTGTCTCATTGAATTGTTCACATACCTTCCGGCAGCGTCAATTTCCAGCTTCGGTTTCAGCAAAAACAAGGCCGCCGTGAAAACTTGTTGCAAGATTATCCAAAAGCGCATGGTTCGGCTTGCGAAAGTTTTTCAGGCCGGATAGGTGAAAAGAACAAGCGGGCGTGGTGGAACTGGTAGACACAAGGGACTTAAAATCCCTCGGCCCTAGGCTGTACGGGTTCGAGTCCCGTCGCCCGCACCAAAGTCTCTTCACTTAGCCGAAAAGAACCAGGTTTGCCGAGCCTCTCAAATGGTTCGGATGACTTCTGGATTTCAATGTGTAATTGGAATATTTGCAGACTTGGCAATTAATCGATAGTGCTGCGCAAATGAACAATCGTCCCGCAAATACTGATGCAATCGTGTCTCTTGAGGACGTTTCAAAAACGTTTTCTAACGGGACTGTTGCCTTGAACGGGTTGGATCTCGATGTCCGGGCCGGAGAATTTCTGTCCGTGCTGGGGCCGTCCGGATGCGGGAAATCGACCGCGCTGCGCATCATCGCCGGGCTGGCCGAACCGTCGTCGGGGTGGGTGAGCTGGCCGCAGGAGCAGACGAACCAGCGGGAACACGAATTGAGCTTCGTTTTTCAGGAACCGACGCTCATGCCATGGGCGACGGTTTTCGAGAATGTCTGGCTTCCGTTGCGCCTCGGTCGTGTTTCAAGGGCATCCGCACGCGACCGCGTCCTGGAAGCGCTGGAGATGGTCGGTCTCGGCCAGTCTGCCGACAGTTATCCGCGCGAGTTGTCCGGTGGCATGAAAATGCGGGTGTCGATAGCACGGGCACTGGTCACCAGACCAAAAGTTCTCCTGATGGACGAGCCGTTTGCGGCTCTCGACGAGATAACACGTTTCAAACTGAACAATGACTTGTTGAGGCTCTGGAAGGCTTTTGGTCTGACAGTCGTGTTTGTCACGCACTCCGTGTTTGAATCGGTGTTTCTTTCCGAGCGGGTTGCCGTGATGCAGTCCCAGCCCGGATGCGTTACAGACCAGATCGAAATAGACCCTTCCATTGTTCGCGATGAAGTCTTCCGGACGTCTGCCCATTATGCAGGACTATGCAGGCGGGTGTCGGCGGCACTTCATGCGGCGATGGAAGCGGAAACGGCCGCAGCCGATCTTGTTTGAGAGCGCCGGCGGGACTGGTGATGCAAGATCGGTGCGCCGGCAATCCGACTTCGTTTGCCAGCTGATCCAGGCGAAAATTCTGTGAGCCGGCAATGCGAAATCGCCTCTTTTCAGCCATAAACCGACTTTGCGATCTTCATTCGACACGATTGATTTCCACAAGTCTCGCCTTAACGAATGCATTGTTGTGCCGTCGTATTGGGATACGGATCGCGAGAATTTTGTTAAAATCAACGTGTTTTCCGGAAGAGTTTCAGTAATAATCTTAAGAAATGGCCACTTTGCAAATTGATTTTCGCCTAACTTAAATTTTCGGGTCCAAGTTTCCAGAACATGACAAGGAAAATGGAGCTAATGGGCCGGATTCCCGTTCAGTGGCAAATCGAACCTCACTGTTTTGAATTCAACCGCTTCATTTGTTCTGTCTGTTTGATAATTCAGCGGGTTTGCCATGAATTTCCGAGAAAACCATTGCGGACAGTAGCCTAATGATTGCGATTGAATACTGTCCCGCCTTCCTGAAGTTGTGCCGAAGCGTCAATCAATCAGGCAATTTCATGTAAATCGTAAAATCCTTTGAATAAAAAACGAAAATTTGAATTTGGATTCAATAATACCTCTGATGAAAATCTCCAAAATTTGATAAATTAATAATTTTCACTGAAGAAATATCGTCTCAGAAGTTATTTTTACAATTTTATTTCTGCTCGAGCGCGGTCGCCTCTGATTGCAAACCTGCGATTTCATTCAATTTCAACCGTACACGTTTACCTTTTCTAAAGTTAATGTACTCGTGACTTTCATGGTTGGTGAAAAATTGTAAATGTTGTAGCGCCGATTTTATAAAAACTGACCATAAAAGTGCAGAGTGTTTGGCCATGAACGAATTTGTCCGGATAGCGCAAGCGAACATTTCCACCGGGACAGGGAACAGTGCAGCAACGGATGGTGCATCCGAACCACTCATCGTGGATCGTCCGGCGGCACAAAGCAGCGTGGTCGCGCTGAGAAACTCAGGTCAGCTTGTCGACTTTCGGCAGATCCTTGATGAGGACATTTCCTTTTTCCGCATTGACGGTGACCTGCAGTTGATCTTTGCCGACGGCGGTATGGTCATCATCCAGGATTTCTTCGAAGGTGACAGTGGTGCCGAGGCGGTCATCGTTGGCGACAACGAATTGCTTTCAATCGACGGCTTCGTGTCACTCGCCAATCTGCAACTCGCCGAAGAGATACAGACCGCGGCCGGTGAAACCAGCAATCTTGCAACAGCGCTTGGAAGTTCGCAGAGCTCGGGTCAGAATTTCGAACCAACGGAAATCGGCGATCTTGGAAACGGACTCGGATTTGGCGATCTGCTGCGAGGCGAATTGCCGGGTGAAAGAGTATTTCTTGTCGACGATTTCTCGGAGTCCGCTGACAATACAGGGCCGGATATCGGTACACCGGTCGACAGCACGCTTGATGAGGAAAACCTGGAAGAAGGCACTGGCCCCGACGGTCCGGTTTCGGTCACTGCAAGCCTGGATGTCGACTTCGGCGATAGCCCCGGTGGTACTCCGCGACTTGAGTTCGACGGTCTGCCAAGCGGACTGACCTCCGACGGTGTGTCTCTGGTATTGAGCGTTGTCGCTAACTCCGGTGGCGGCCAGACCCTGACCGCCGTCAAGGCAGGCTCGGGCGAGGCCGTATTTACGGTCACGCTTGTCGTGGTGAGTTCCGGCGGAACGCCCGACGGTGAGTATACATTCGACCTGTTCGGAAACCTGGATCACGTCGGTGACGGTCAGGACACCAGCATTCCTTTGGTCTTCGGCTTCAGCGCATACGATTCAGACGGTGATGCGGACAGTGACACTTTCACGGTCAACATTATCGACGACGTGCCCGAAACCGGAGAATCCGAACAACTCACGCTCGGAGAAGATAACCTGGTCGACGGAACCGATCCCGACACATCTTCCTTGATCAAGGCGGGTGAACTGAACATTGCCTGGGGTGCTGACAACGCCGATGATGCCGTTGACGCCGCATTGCAGGACGCACCGGGCGGTACCGCCAACCGCTCAGTTGTATTTTCTGCCATAGCGGATCAGCCGACGGTGGCAACCAGTTCTGACGGTGTTGCGCTTCAATATGAACTTTCGGAAAATGACACGGTCCTGACAGCCTACAAGGGAGACGACCGTGGAGACGCAAACAAGGTCTTCATCGTCACGCTTTTTGATGATGGAACGGGCTCCTACACGTTTGAACTCCTCGGCAACATCGATCATGTCGATTCAGCGAGCGGTCTAGCGACCGAGAGCCGGAACCTCGACTTTGCCTTTGTTGCAAATGACGGTGACGGCGACGCGGTTACGGGCGGTCTTCGGGTAACAATCGAGGATGACGAACCGCAGGCCGGCGAGCCTGTGCAGCGTACATTGCAGGAACACGACCTTGCAACCGGCACGGACCCGGATTCGTCTGCGCTGATCAAGACTGGTGATCTGGACATCACCTGGGGTGCGGACGACGCGGACGCAGCAGATGACGGAGCGGTGCAGGACACTCCGGGCGGAGCGGGCAACCGTTCCATCGTCTTTGCAGCTATCGCCGATCAGCCGACCCAGGCAACGACGTCGGATGGCCTTGCGCTGGAATATGTTCTTTCTGAAAACGGTACGGTTCTGACCGCTTACAAGGGTGATGATCGCGGAGACGAGAGCAAGGTTTTTGTCGTGTCCCTTTCCGACGACGGCTCGGGCTCCTACACGTTCGAATTGCTCGGCAACATTGATCACAATCCCCCGGGGTCGACCGGCAAGATGGTGTCATGGAACCTAGATTTCGGATTTGTTGCGCGTGACGGAGATGGTGACGCGGTGGCGAGTGAATTCCGCGTCACGATTGTCGATGACGAACCGGAAGCAGGTATTGCCGAGAACGTGACGCTGCAGGAACACGATCTGGCAAGCGGCACTGATCCGGACGCGACGGCGTTGACGCAAACCGGCAACCTGAATTTCACCTTTGGTGCCGATGACGGCGACACGGCGGATACAGGCGGACTTCAGGACACACCGGGTGGCACCGGCAACCGTTCGGTCGTGTTCGCCGCCATCGCGGACCAGCCAACCCAGCTCACGACGTCGGATGGCATCGAGCTTGACTATGTCCTGAATTCAGATGGCACGGTTCTGACTGCCTACAAGGGTGATGGTCGAACCGACGCTGACAAGGTTTTTGTCGTGTCCCTTTCCGACGACGGGTCGGGATCCTATACATTCGAACTGCTCGGCAATATCGATCACGATCTTCCCGGCTCAGGCGCAATGTCGGAGTCCTGGGATCTCGACTTTGCTGTCATAGCAAGTGACAGCGACGGCGACACGGTTGAAGGTGATTTCCGCGTTTCGGTCGTTGACGATGCACCGCTTTCCAGTGAACCGGTTGCAAGCGCCGTCGAGGAAGAAGATCTTCCCGGGGGTAATGACGACCGGGATCCCTTTGATATTGACGGCTTGCCGGCTGATCTCGGTACTCCGTTGACTGAACAGGCCACGGCGTCTTTGAACATTACCTGGGGCGCGGACGATACCGACAGCGCCGACACTGAAGTCGATGGCCTGCCGGTGCAGGACACAGCCACTGCCGATGGCCAGAGATCTGTCGTTTTTTCGGAAGCGGCTGACGGCGAGATCGTTGACATTGCCAGTGTGCTTGCGGTTGAAGACGGCGAGGGGACCGCAATAGATCCTGCGACGCTCACGTCGCGCGGTGATGCGTTGAGCTATGTCCTGTCCACCGATGGAACGCTTCTGACCGCTTACGCCAATTATGGGGACACTGAAGAGCGAAGCGTTTTCCGCGGGGCGCTTTCCGACGATGCAGAAGGCTCTTACCAGTTCATCCTGGACGACACTCTTGATCATCCATTGAAGGGTACGTCTTCGGTTGAGGAAGATGTCCTGTCCCTGTCCTTTGATTTCATTGCGCGTGACAGCGACGGAGACACGTCAACCGACGCTTTCACCGTCCAGGTTATTGACGACAGTCCGTCAATTGCCTCGGCCAATATCCATGACGTTGGCGTCGTTGGACCGGTGACATACGATTCAGGTGCAATCAATCTCGCGATTCCCGATGACGGCAATCTCGGTGAAGTTCTTTCGTCGACGATTGAAGTTCCCGAAGGCGGCACGATCCGTGACCTGAACCTCTCCCTGGTTCTGGATCATGACTGGATGCGGGATCTCAAGATCACACTGATCGCTCCCAATGGCACTCTGGTTCGCCTCGTGGAAGTCAGCGGCGCTGACGGAGCGGTCGATGGTACGGTCACGCTGGACGACGAGGCAGCCAGTAGTCTGGCAGATGCAACACCGCCTTTCGCCGGAAGTTGGCGCCCCACTGTTTCAGATCTGGACTTGCTGGACGGACTGAGCCAGGAGGGAACTTGGACGCTTCAAATTGATGATGTCTTCGTGGAAGACACGGGTTCGCTTGTGTCCTGGAGCCTCACCATCGAAACAGGCGGTGTCGCAGCCCTGGTGGACGAGGACGACTTGCCGGCCGGTAACATGGACAGCCAGCCCGGCGATGCAGCCACTGTGACGAACGACAGTCTCGATACGGATGGTGACGCGACTACAGTTTACGGCGAACTGGCGATATTCTGGGGGGCCGACAATGAGAACTCGGTTCCTGATGGTGGAACTTCAGCCGGAAACGGCGATCGCGCAGTAACTTTTGTCGAAGGCGACGGTGGCTCAGTCGACGAACTTGTTGCACTCGGCCTGACATCCGACGGCGAGGCACTCAGCTACGCGCTGAACGGCTCTCTCGACATCTTGACGGCGACCGCCGGCGGGCGCGTCATTTTCACGGTCGAATTGTTCGACACCGAAAGTGGCTCATTCAAGTTCGATCTGGAGGGTTCTCTCGACCACCTTGAAGGTGCCGACGAAAACGACCTGATTCTCGATTTTCTCTACGTTGCAACGGACAGCGACGGCGATACGTCGACTTCGACATTTTCTGTCGGTGTTGACGACGACACGCCGGTTGTCGGCGATGGGGTTGAAAGAGCCACGCTGGACGAAGACGACATTGTCAGCTTCTTTTCGATTGGTTCGGAGCCCAGCGACGGAAACGCCGACGGATCCACAACGGGCTTTGCCGATATTGTTGGTCCGGCATTTGCCGAGGGGTCCCTTGCGGCCCTGGTCGACTTCGGTGCAGACGGTCGCGGAGATACTGGCGGATTTTCTTTCTCCCCAACCGCCGCAGCGGACATGGAAGCGCTGGGCCTTCAGTCTCGCGGAGAAGTGCTTTCCTTCGTTGTCACTGAAATCGCGGGATCCTCGTTTCTCTTCGGTTATGTCGATGAGGGCGACGGAAGTTTCGATCTGTTTGTCGACCGTCCGGTCATCAGTCTTCAGCTGGAGACGGATGGCGACTACGCAGTCCGGCTTCACGATCAGCTTGATCATGTCTCCGGGAACGGACAAAACTCGGTACTTGATACCGTTTCGGGATCGCTGAGCGAGATAGATTTCGGTGCCGTTATCGAAGCCATCGATGCTGATGGCGATGGTAGTGGCCTTACCGGCAAACTCCTTGTCGATGTAACGGACGACGTGCCGGTTCCGGAAATTGCTGTCGTCGACTACGTACGGATTGACGAGACCTACGGGCTTCACAGCGACAATGTCTTCGATCCATCGACAGGAGAGTTCGATCCGGAGATCGTTGATCTGTTTTCCGGCATAACGGCGACAGGTAGCGACGCAGACCTGCCGGGCCCGATCTATGCCAGCTTTGGTGTCATCGGCTTCGACGCTGCGGGCGGCGCGGATGATGATCCGAGTGTCGAGCTTTCCCTGCGCATCGACGATCCGGCATCCGGGATCACGACGACGGACGGCAAGGCGATCACGCTTTCCATGGAAGGCGACCTCGTTGTTGGACGAATTGACGGGGATGGTGATGCAGCGTTTGCCATTCATCTCGATGAAGACGGAAACGTCAGCATCGCGCAATACCTGTCACTCAAACATCCTGACCCGACAAGTTCAGACGAGCATATCTCGCTGGCAGGAAAGATTTCCGCGGTTCTGACCGTTACTGATGCGGATGGCGATACCGTTTCAAATGACGTATCGATTGGCGCAGACGTCACGTTTGACGATGACGGTCCATCTGCGTTCAGGCGCGGATCGGCCGTTGCCAAAAATGAAGCAGACACCGAAACTTCCATTGTTTCCGGTCAACTTCAGTTCGATGGCGGTGCGGACGGAGCAACAGTAACCGGGATCACCTTCATTTCCGATGGGGATTACATCCGCACGTTTGATCCGGATGCCAGCGGTGCTGACCGGCGCGGAACGCTGTCCGCAGACGGCGTGCCCGTCATCTGGTCCAGCTCGACGGATGCAGGCGGTGTGATAACCGTGACTGCTGTTCTGGAAGGAACCGCGACGAAGGCCTTTGAAATCGTCGTCAACCCGGATGGAAACTACACTTACGAGCAGTTTGTCGGTCTTGATCATCCTGATGCAGGGGAGACAGGACGTGCGGACCAGCTGATATTCCGCATTCGCTTCACCGTAACGGATGGAGACGGGGACACCGATGCAGCAAATGCGACGATCAGGATCCGCGACGGCGGTCCGGAAATTGGCGCTGTTGATGACGCCCTCGTTGAAGAAGATGGCACTCGCGCGCTTGAGTCTGTCGATCTTGGCATCGAGTGGGGTCTCGATGATGCCAATGACGATGACGGCGTACCTGGCGATCGTTCGGTCGGCTTTTCCGAGGCGACGGCAGTCGACAATGTGTCCTTTGCCGATGCGGATGGGGCCTTGACCGAGATTTATTCCAACGGTGAGCTTGTCAATTTCGCGATCATCGATGGCATTCTTGTCGGATACGTTGGAGCCGTCGTGCCGGTTGAAGCGACGGAAAGCAGTGTTGTTTTGACGGTGTCACTCTCCGACGAGGGAACAGGTAGCTACGATTTCGAACTTCTGCAGCCACTTGACCATACCACTTCGGTGGGAACGGACCATTACCTGGACCTGACATTTTCCTTCAAAGCAACCGACGCTGATGGAGATGACAGTGAAGACGGCGCATTTACCGTGCGCGTCGACGCGGCGGGAACGGTCACTGGCACTTCTGTCGACTATTCCGGCCTGACATCCGGTGTGTTCGTTAATCTGAGCGACGCTGAAAAGACAATTCTCGGGCAAACGGTAGCAGGGGAAACTGCAACCGACAGAGACGATGCCGATCCTGCCGTTGTCGGCGCCGACAATATGGAAGGGATCGACGAGGCAATTGGTGGCGCCGGCGATGATGTTCTGGTCGGCAATGACAACAACAACACACTGACGGGTAATGGTGGAAACGACGCGCTCAACGGAGGCGGCGGGATTAATCTGCTTGACGGAGGCGAAGGCACGGACACAGCGGACTATTCCAATAATTCGGAAGCCGTTCTGGTCAGGATGGACCTGAACTGGTCTACGGATCTGGCTAACCAGAGCCTGGGCTTTACGGTTCTGGCGGACGCAATCGCAGCCGACACGATTGATCACGACAATCTCGTCAGCATCGAGAATGTTACCGGCTCTGACTTCAACGACACCATCTTCGGCGACGGTCAGGCAAGCACGATTTCAGGCGGCGAAGGCAATGACTTCATCGCGGGCTTTGGTGGCAATGACACGCTCATTGGCGGTGCCGGTAATGATGATATCTTCGGAGTGCTCGGTAACAACAAGCTCGCGGGCGGCACTGGTCAGGACAGGTTGTTCGGTGGGACTGGAGCCGACGAATTCGTTTTCGCTGCCGGCGAAGGCAGTGCCTCGATTTCCGATGTCGACAGCGTTTTCTTCTTTCAGCAAGGACCTGACAAGATCACGATCACCGGCGGATTGACATTTGCCGACCTGACGATCGGCAACGACGCCTTCGGAAGGGCCACTATATTCGATAACGTCAACGGCCAATATGTTGCTGTTATCATAGGAGTATCGTCGGCAGCACTTAGTGCTTCGGACTTCAATTTCTCCTCCGATCCGATCATTCTCGACCTGGATGGTGACGGTGTTGAACTGATTTCAGCTGAAAACGGTGTCGATTTCGACGTCAACGCGGACGGAATTGTCGAACAGACCGGATGGGTTGGTTCCGATGATGGTCTGCTCGTCATGGATGTCGACGGATCAGGGGCAATCGAGAACGGTTCGGAAATCTTCTCGGAAAGCTTCAATGGAGGATCGTATGCCGATTCCCTTGAAGCCCTGGCGTCACTCGATGGCAACGGTGATGGGGTCATCGACGCTGGCGACGCCGCTTTCAACGACATTAAGGTCTGGCAGGACGCCAACTCCGACGGTGCTGTACAGGAAGGCGAGTTGAAATCGCTTGTCGAACATGGTGTAGCGTCAATCGATCTGGGTGCCCGGCCGGTCTATCAGGACGTTGATGGCAATACGGTTTTTGCCGAAGGCACTTTCACAAAGACCGACGGAAGCACGGGTGAATATGCCGGTGCGGCTTTTGCGGTTACCAATGTGGACGGCCCGGATGCTGAAGAAACGACGCGGCAATCGTCGGCTATTGCCGCCGGAGCTGCTCTGGTGATCTATGCAGCGTCCAGTGATGAGGTTGCAGCGGGACTGACGAGTGTATCGGTGACCCGGGCATCCGAACATGGAGAGCTAACAGTTTCGGACGACTTCACGGTCACCTTCACTTCCAGCGAAGGATATGTTGGAGATGCATCGGTCGAAATCGCGTTGAATTTCGCTGACGGCAACGTGGTAACGCGCGCGGTTGAACTGGAAGTTCTGGCAGCTGACACAGCAGCGACCGGTTCGTCTCCGACATCCGGTAGCGGCACTGTCGTGGCAGATATCCAGGATCAACCCGAGAACGACAGTGATATCAACCCGGTTGAAAACGTCGAACTGGGTGCAATCATCACCGGATCGACCATCAGAGGTGACGACGGCGACAATGTTCTCGTCGGGACCGATGGCGATGACATTCTCATCGGCGGGCTCGGTTCCGATACGCTGACAGGCGGCGCGGGCGCCGATACATTTGTCCTCAATTCGCTCGCAGAGGCCGATATCATCACCGATTACGCATTCGCGGATGGCGACCGGATCGATCTTGGCGAGTTGCTCGACGGGGCATTCGGACCGGGCGCGGATGTCGAGGAATTCGTGCAGGCGCAAAAAGAGGCCGATGGTGCGATAACGCTCAAGGTCGACCGCGACGGCGAGGGAACGGCACACGACTGGCAGGACGCGGCGACGCTTCAAGATCATGCCTCGATGGGCGAGACGATCCGGGTCGTTCTGGACAGCGATGGCAGCGAGGCGCAGATCCCGGTCAACATTGGCTGAAGCTCTTAGCGTCTGAATGTCTTGAAGGCGGGCGCAAGCCCGCCTTTTTTTATTTGACGATTATCAACGCAAATGATGCCCACGCACGTTGGTGGAGAACCAGATGACGATGGTTTTTCAGGATTTTCGGAGAATTTGCCATCGTAACAGGACCGCGCCTGAGAGTCCGAAGAACGCAATCGCAATGCCGGCTACCAGCGATAGCAAGCGGGTCGTGCCGGGAATATCAAGCACAGCCAGAGTGCTGGCATTCGCAGATGTTGAAGACGAGATACCTGCTGTACGTGTCGGTGAATTCGTGTCCGACGGCAGCAGCATTGACATTGCAGTTTTCGGAACGTAACCCGCGATTTTTCCGGCTGCTTTCGCCGGGTCGTTGATGTCGTACACAATTGCCGCAAGCCTGTGGCTTTCTTCGGTAGTCTCATTCGAGATCAGGCTATCCGCGCTGAGAAGTTGTCTTCCTTCTGCATCGACGATCGCAATACGGGCCAAACCTGTTTCGCTGGATGCAGCCTCAAGTACGGCCCGGAGATAGGCCCCAAGCTCTTGCGCTTCCAAACCGTCCGGCTGGCGTCTTGAAAGTTCAACAAATTCGGGAATGAGCGGCAGAGCGGCCAGTTCCTCAAGTCGCAATCTCGGACCGGCAAGTCTGGCATTCTTGAGTTCGTTGATCAGAAGCGCGGTTTCCGCGTCGGATTTCCGTTGTTCCGTGGTCAGGACTGTTCCCTGGTGTTCGGCCAACAGAAATCCGGCCACGACAACACCTAAAGCGAACACGCAACTGACCACTCCAAGAATGACGGCAGGGGATGACAGGGCGCGCATCCGGGTTCCGGTGTTTTGACCTCGTGCTTGCATGGCGCGCATATACCACGCGTTGGACCGGCTTGGGAGACACAATCGGCGTGTCGTAGTGGCTCTCGTGACTGCGGAAGCTCCGGTCTGCAAGAGACCGTTTTTTACCGGGTTGCGGATTTCAGTCTTGCCGCAAGACGAACCGGTGAGCCGGGTCTGGGCGCATGCGCCCATTCTCCGGCTGCATTGACCGAATAAAGTGCCTGATAGTGTGGAAGATCGCGTTCAAACCGGACGCGTGAGAACCGGTTGTCCAGTATGAGCCACTGTCCCTTGTGGCGTACCGAAAGGACCGCATGATATTGGCGAGCGGCCGTATCGCGCAGAACGACGATCCGCATGTCATCGTCTTTGACACCAAGGTCACGCAGTAGGGCATATTTCAGGATCGCATAGTCCTCGCAGTCACCGGCACGCCTGGACAATGTTTCGACAGGGCTCGCCCAATACTCTCCGGACTTGTAGAGAACGCTGTCCTCGCGGTAGGCAAGGAGGCGATTGACCATGTAATTGATCTTCGGGATCTGCAGTCCGCGACGATGGGGTCGAACCCGGTTCAGAATGGCAGAATAGGCGCGAAAACTGTTCCGGTCTTTCCCCGAAACATCCGCGTCCAGTTCCAGGTTTTCCAGCGCTCTCTGCCAGCGTTTGGTGACTGGAGACAGGGAGACTGGTTCTCCCGGCGTACCGAACAGTTTGCTCGGTGCTATCGTCCCGTTGCTGCTTGCAGAGACGGTTGCAGCGAGAGCCTGACGAGATAGAGCCTGGTGGCCGGCTGTCGGCTTGGTTCTTGGTTTCCCGACCGGGTTCGCCTGAGTTACCGCCTTTGCAACGCTGAAAGCCGCATATTCGTTATTTTGGGTGAAGTTCAGACTGTCAGGGTCCGTTTCCAGTCTCGCCGTTTGCAACGGTGAGATGGCCAACGCGTCCGCTGAATTTGAAATCTGGGCTGGATCGCTTTCGGCAAGAACGGGGGTCATGGCCCAGTGGAGAGCGATGACGCACAATCCCGTCCGCCAGAACGCACGCACAACTTTCCTGTTCGCCGCCGGCATTGCCGGTGCGGTCGCTCCATGATCCATCTGCCGATCGCCTCGTTATTGTCGAGACGTCAGCGCTCCCGGAGTGCTTCGTCCCGAACTTTCTTGATCGGCTTCAAGATGTAGTCCAGAACGGTTTTCTCACCGGTTAAGATATCTATGGAAGCAACCATTCCTGGTATTATTGGTAAAGGTTCAGTATCAGAACCAAGATGATTTTTATCTGTTCTGATCATCACGCGGAAAAATCGATTACCTTCTTCGTCCTCGGTCGTGTCCGCGCTGATCCGTTCCAGATTTCCCTCAAGACCGCCGTAAACTGAAAAATCATAAGCGGTTATCTTGACCTGTGCCTTTTGACCGGGATGCAGGAACGCTACGTCCTTCGGACGGATGCGGGCCTCAATGAGAAGGGTGTCTTCCAGGGGCACGATTTCAACCAGATCCGCCGCCGGCTGAACCACGGCACCGATCGTCGTAATGTTCACTTTGTTGACGATCCCCTTGACGGGGGAAATCAATTCTGTGCGCCGCACCCTGTCCGCCGCGCCTTTGAGGGTTTCATTAATCACCGCCAATTCGCCGCGCGTCTCCGCCAATTGCTGACTGGCTTCGGAGACAAAGGTCGCAACCGCATTGCTGGAGCGCTCGCGAGCTTCTTCCCTTGCAGCCGCGGCACGCCGAACCGACGCCTGGGTAATGGCAAGCTCGCCTTCGCTTTCCTTGAGTTGCCGCTGCAACTGCAAAAACTCGATTTCCGGAAGAACTTTTCGCTCATAGAGACTTTGCTTGATCTCCACCTCGCGTTCCAGGATCTCAATGACGGCTTCGAGTTTGGTCTGCTTTGCCAGAAGTTCTTGATATTCCTGTTCGCGTTGGGACGCCTGGTTCTGAAGAACGCGTAATTCGTTGTCGAGACTGGCCTTCTTGTCTCGGAAGACGTTTTCCTCTTCCGCGATCAGGCCGGGCGCCTCGTTGACCAGCGTTTCAGGAAATTCCAGTGATTTCCGGTCAGCTTCTGAATCGAGCCTGGCGAGCCTGGCCATCAGCGCCCATCGGCGCTGCCTGATCTCGCCCAGTTGCGATGAGAAGGTCGTATCGTCGATTTCGATAAGGGTTTGACCCGCGTCGACAATGTCACCTTCCCGGACGAATATCTTTTCGACAATACCGCGGTCGGGTGCCTGCACGACCTGGATCTGGCGGGAAGGGACGACGCGTCCATCGCCGCGCGTGACTTCCTCAAGGGTTGCAAAGTAGGCCCATGCGAGAATGACCACAAACAGCACCAAACCGATCCGGATGACGTTGATCGTGTAACGCGGCGGTTTGGTCTGAATGACATCGCGGATGTCGTTCGCGTAGTTCCAGTCACCAGAATTCATCATGCACCACCTTGCGAATTCTGCTGATTTGCCGCGTTGACCGCACCCAGTTCCTGAAGTTTCTTCAGGACATCCTGCCTGGGGCCGTCCAGCGCCAGTTTGCCATAATCGAGCGTGATAAGCCGGTCGGTGAGTTCAACGAGGCTCATGCGGTGCGTGCTGACGACAACCGTTGTGTCCGGGGTGTTGTATTCCATCAGTCTGGTGATCAATCTGCGTTCTGAAGCCAGGTCCAGATGGCTCGACGGCTCGTCGAGAAACAGAACTCGTGGTTTTCTCAGCAAAATTCTCGCCAGGGCGACAGCCTGCTTTTGTCCTCCCGACAGGAAGCGCCCGCCTTCTCCGACCTGAAGGTCGTAGCCGAGAGGGTTTTGAGCGACAAATTCCTCGACGCCTGCAATCCGGGCGGCTTCGACGAGGGCATCGTCGTCGGCAAAAGGGTCCCCCGCGCTTATGTTCTCGCGCACTGTACCGCTGAAAAGAACATTGTCCTGCGACAGAAAGCCGACATTCGATCTGAGGTCTGCCGGATCAAACTGGCGTGTATCCGTTCCATCGATCAGCACTGTCCCGTTGGTCGGATAGTAGAGTCCTGAAAAGAGCCGGCCGATCGTGCTTTTGCCCGAACCGACGCGTCCGATGAGCCCGACTGTTTCGCCCGGCGTGATCTTGAAGGAAATGTTCTTGAGGCTGTCATCCTCTGCGCCGGGGTAGCGGAAATTGACGCCTTTGAATTCGACAGACCCGGATGCAATGCGCTTGTTGATGTAGGTCCGCCCTGGCTTGCGTTCCGTTTCTGTCGACATGACATCGTTCAGGGTCTTGTAGGAATGAAGCGTCTGGCGCAGTCGTGTCAGAGTGTTGGCGACATTCGCCAGGGGAGCGAGAACACGACCGGAGAGCATCATGGCCGCGATCAGGGCGCCCATTGTGATATCGCCGCTCTGGATGAGGTAAACGCCCCAGACAATGATGGCGATGGATACCGATGCCTGGACCAGTCCCGTGCCCGACTGGGCAATAAGAGCCCAGAAACGACCCTTCATGATTGCGGCACTGCTTGCAGCGACGGACCGTTCCCACTTCGTCTGCATGCGACCTTCGGCGTTGAGTGCCCGCACCGTGTCGAGATTGGCGATGCTCTCCACGAGAATTGAATGCCGGATCGCACTTTCCTTGTGCGACTGTTCTATTGCGCCGGAAAGGGGTGCCTGAACAAACAGGCTGATCGCAAGCACGATCGGCACCGCGACCAGTGGAACAATCGCAATCGGGCCGACAAGAAGGAAGAGAACGGCGACAAAGATTCCGATGAAAAACACGTCGATAATCGAAACCAGCGAGGAAGACGTTATGAATTCCCGGACATTTTCGAATTCGCGGATGTGATTGGCGAACTGGCCGGAGCTTACCGGTCGTTTTTCGAAATCGATGGCAAGTGCGTGAGCGAAGATCTTGCTGGCAAGGGCATTGTCTGCCCGCTTGCCGGCGACATTGATGATCTGCCCCCGCGCGATTTTCAGGATGAAATCGAAGATCAGGGTCAAAATGACGCCGACCGCAAGGGCCCAGAGGGTCGGGATTGCGAAGTTCGGCACTACCCGGTCATAGACATTCATCGTGAAGAGAGGTGAGGCCAGGGCCAGCAGATTGATCAGCAATGCAGCAATGGCAACGTGGACATAGTCACGCCAATAGCTGGAAATAGTACTCCAGAACCAATGGCCGTTCGAACCGAGCGCCCGCTCGCTCTGACCGGTCTTGTCTACGGTCGGCTGAAAGAAAATTGCATAGCCACTGTAGTTGTCACGAATGTCGTCGAGTTGGTGGTGCTGCTTGTCCGTGCCGTGTGCAGGGTCGACCAGTTCGATCGTTCCCGCTTCCTTGTTCATGCTCGTGAGCACAAGCATATCGGAGTTTTTCATCGCGACTATACAGGGCAGGGCAGCCAGCGGTATCGTCTCGAGTTCCTTCTTGTCTGGCAGAACCTTCAGACCACAGTTTGCCGCTGCCCGGCCGAGGACGCCCACGGAGAGCTTGTCTCCTGTTTGTGGCAGACCGTTCCAGATCACGGAATCGCTGACGTGGTAGCCATGGACGCGGGCGATGTATTTCAAAGCATCCGCCAACGGATCCCTTGTCGCAGAAGTCCGCGGCGTTGCGTCCGTATTCGAATTTTCGTCGGTGCTTTTTTGCAGCATGTCTGGTGCGGACCACGGGCTCTGTCACCGCTTTGGTCATTCGCCGTGCATCCGGCCTTTGAGATCCGGCCCGTACAACACGACAGGCGATCCGGACAAGGCAAACGTTTTCCGGCAAAGCCTCGTTGCGGTGTGTAGACGTAAATTATTGGTTCACCGGTTGCCCGGCAATCCAAATATGCGTGTGAAACGTTAGAATTTACGTAACGGCTCGAGATTTATCAGGTTTCTGGGAAGGACCGTCGCGGAGTCCCGCTGTCCGTCTGCAGCCTCGGGCGGAGGTGAAACATTCAGGTAAGCGAGCAAGTCGCCTGACGTCGCCCGCAGCTGATAAGTGGAAAACGCGTAGACCGCGCGCACAGAAATCAACTCGATTTCACTGTTGAAGAGCGCATTCTCTGCGTTCAACACATCCAGCAGCGTGCGCTGGCCGATGTCATACTCCTGACGATAGCCTTCTACGACCTGCCTGTTCGCCGCCAGTTGTTCACGCAGAGCCTTGATCCGGCTTGTGGTGGTCGAGACGGCAGCAAAGGACCGTTCGATCCCTTCCTTCAACTCCCGTCGAACCCGGTCGACACGAATCTGCGCTTCGGTCAGACGCTCGCTGTATTCCTGGGTGAGGGCAGTGTCGCGACCGCCGTTATACAGATTCCACGAAAAAACCAGTTTTCCGGAATACTCATTGTTTCGCCCTTCAATGCCACCGACGTCATCGCCGACTGTGGCTTGACCCTGAAGGGCGACTTCAGGAAGAAAATTTCCCTTGGTGGACTGGTATTCGAATTTCGCAGCATCTGCATCTGCGATTGCCGCGCGGACCGTCGGATGCACCTGTACCGCAGAATCGACCAGTTGAGTAACCGATCGTCCCGGCAGCTTGGCCGGGCTGGCAGGTGCGAGCGAAGCAGGCTTCTTTCCGACAACACGCTCATATTTGGCGATGGTGTCCAGAAGGGATTGCTGTACTTCTGAAACGATGACCTCGGCCGCCGCGACGCGTTCGCGCGCCTGTGCAAGGTCGGCGGCGCCGGTTTCACCACCGTCGAAACGCTGCCGGACATCGGAATAGATCCGGCGGTGTTTGTCGACGTTCAGCCGTGCCTTGGCAAGAATTGCAGTGTTTCTCAAGACGTCGATATAGGATTCGACCGCGTCGAGTGCAGTTGCTTCGGATCTCTCCATCACCCGCAAGGCAGCGCCGTCGACCCGGGCACTCTGGCGATAGACCTGATTGACCGAGGTGAAACCGTCGAACAGCAACTGCTGCACGGTTACTGTGAATTCCTTGGAAAATCGCCATTTGTCGTTTTCGTCGGCCGAAAAGGAATTGGGTCGATCAAGTCGTTCCGGGCCTAGCTCTGCAGACAGATCGAGGGTCGGCAGGAACGCCCCTTGCGACCGGCGATATTCGTAATCGCGCGCGCGCCGGTTGGCCGCGGATTCCAGGATGTCCGGATTGGTCGAAACCGCTTCCTGAACGACTTGCCGGAGGTCCGCCGCACTAGATACTTCAACCAAGCAAGCGCTCAAAAGGAGAGCCGATAAGATACGCATAGACCGCGGTGCCACTTTTATGTTTTTTGTTCCGCCGCACATTATTATACCTTCACGCGCATGCCCATGCTTATACCAACGAGCATTGATCAGAACCGATGCGCCCATTTTCGCAATCCGATTGACATGATGGTCCATGGTTGATTGGTGAGCCGGTTCCAGGCCTGGCAACAGAGCGCGACGATCTCCTGGTAGGAATTGAAGATCCGGTTTGAGAGCCAGTTGTCGCGCATGAATTGCCAGATGTTCT
>NZ_KI928919.1:135612-136554 GCF_000521215.1 Labrenzia sp. DG1229
CACCGTCGTAGATCTCCGCCAGTGCAACAAGGCGCCGGCTCTGGCCGGCATCCTTTGACACCTTCGCAAGGCGCCGCAACCCAGCCCCGTCAAAATCCCTTCGTAAGCCTAAAGCTCTTCCCATGGAAATCCTCCGAATCGAACGGTTCCATGGATTCAGAGTTGTTGCACTTTGGGAATCCCCAAAATGAGTCTCGCTCAATGCTTGCTGGTATTATGTTGTGCTTTGGAGCGGGGAATAGCCTCCGGTGTTGCTATCCCGCAACGAATTCAGTGTAAAGTCCGGATTTTAAGACGAATTTTAAAATTTTGTTTACTATAAGTGAAAGAATTGGAAGCAACCAAAAAGTGTTTTTGTAGTTGAAGTAGCACTTTCCGCGCAGAATCTATTGCTCGATTGACATTACCTGACCAATCTGTGGCCCATATTGACGAGCGTGATATCCTCTTGGAAGAGTGCCGCTGGTCAACCAGGATCAAATCCTTCACCGGCCCTGACTTCAACCGCAACATCGAGAAAGCTGCGAATGAGACGCAGTTCACGTTTGTCGGCCGGTATGGCAATACAGTCGCGATATTCCTCGGGCATTTCCTCGACCTGAACCGCTGCAAGTCTTTCGGACGGGAAAATGCTCTTTTCCAGGAGTAAGCCGATCCCGAGATTGTGAAGTATTGCCTCTTTCACCATCGGGAATGTGGTTGTGCGCAGGATGCGCGAGAACTGAATTCCGTGTTCCCGCATTTTCTTTCTGGCGATTTTCTGCGTCAGCGAACCGTCCTCGGGTAGCACCAGAGTCTCCGATTGCAGATCACGCAGCGAGACAGCAGACCTTTCCGCAAGCGGGTGATCCGCCTGCATGTGGGCCTTGTAGCGGCTGCGCCGCAATTCATGCGTGAAGAGCGAGGGACCAGCTTCCGGTTCTGTCATGATTGCAATATCCA
>NZ_KI928919.1:137234-243554 GCF_000521215.1 Labrenzia sp. DG1229
CGGGTAGAGCTTGCCGTATTCCGCGATGATTGGCATCGCAGGTCTTGGAGCATTTGCAATCAGCCTGATATGACCGTCGGTTAGAGCGCTGTAGTCACTGATTTTTTCGTTGACCAGTTGTTCCATGGTCGTCAACCGATCAGATATTGCGAAGAGTTCCTTGCCCGCCCGGGTAAGTTCCAGCCCGGTTCGGCGGCGGATAAACAACTGGGTGCCCATCAACGCCTCAAGTTTGGCGACGTGCTGTGTGATGGAAGACTGGGTTACGCCGAGGGTTCCTGCTGCAAGCGAAAAGCTCCTCTCGCGGGCAACATGGGTGAAAGCCTTGATCTGGTAAGGGCTGGGAGACGTGTTCATGACAGTTCCGTGTTAGCTGCGCTGCCAAACCGTAACTGTTATTAGCTGCACTAATATTACGTCACACACAGTTCAATCAGTCTCAATAAGGTTCCTCCTGGCAACGGGAGTGATCGATGACCGCGATATCCTTATCGGGAATAGAGAAGAGTTTTGGTGCAACGTCGGTTCTGAACGGGATCGACCTCGACATTACAGATGGCGAATTTCTCACTCTTGTCGGTCCGTCCGGCTGCGGCAAGTCAACCTTGTTGCGCATTCTGGCCGGGTTGGAAGCCCCGACATCCGGAACTGTGGAGATCGGCGGCATTGCGGTGAATGACATGCGTCCGGCGCGACGCAACCTGGCGATGGTGTTCCAGTCCTACGCGCTTTATCCGCATCTGAGCGTCGCACAGAACATGATGACCCCGCTGAAACTCCGGGATCTTCCCTTTGCGGGACGTTTGCCGCTGTTGGGGCCGTTTTTTGCACGCACCCGATACAAGGCGATCATGGAACAGGTGCGTGACACGGCCCAGATTCTCAAGATCGACCATCTGCTGGACCGAAAGCCAGGTCAGCTCTCCGGAGGCCAGCGCCAAAGAGCCGCGCTCGGCCGGGCCATGGTTCGTAAACCCGTCGCATTTTTGATGGATGAACCGCTTTCCAATCTGGATGCCTCTCTTCGGATCCATATGCGCTCCGAACTTGCCGAACTGCACAGGGCTCTCAAGACGACATTCGTCTATGTGACCCACGACCAGGCCGAGGCGTTGACCATGTCCGACCGAATGGCTGTCATGATGGACGGTCAAATCCTTCAACTCGGCGCATCGGACGAGATCTACAATGACCCGAGGGAACTGCGTGTCGCGGAGTTTGTCGGCGCACCGAAAATCAATCTTCTGCCCGGGTCACTCGACAAGGAAGGTCACGCACACTGTCTCGATTTGCCTTTGTCGACGTGTCACAACCGATGCCCCTGCCGGGTCGGTCAGTATCGGATTGCGTCCCGAGACATCTGTCGACTTTGTGACAAGGACGTCTCCGAGAGCTTTTCGGGTCAGGTGGTTCACAAGGAAAATCTGGGCGCCGACATTTATCTACATGTTGCCATCATGAACGCATCGCAGCGTCTTGTTGTCCGGGTCTCACCAGCTGAAGGGCGGACTGTGTCATTTGGTCAGACAGTTCATGTCAGGCGGGAACGCGGGCAGGCGATGGTGTTCGGCAAGGACGGACGGCGTCTGGAGCTCAGCAGGTCGCTTGCCGAAGACGTCGCCGAGGTGGCCTGATGCAAGGTACCAAAGCACATTGGTGGTTTGTCGGACCGGCTTTGTTCCTGATGGTGGTCATTCTCTTGATGCCCATCACGATTGCAGGAGCCTTGAGTTTCACAAACTACAGCCTGGGGAATCCGGGAGCAGACTTTGTCGGTCTGGACAATTACGAAAAGATCTTCACGCGATCAACGTATGAGAAGATGTTCGGCGCCACATTCCGATACGTCTTTGTCGTGGTGCCGCTCTCCGTCGGTCTCGGGCTCGGCGCGGCGCTTCTGATCAATTCGACCAGACGCTTCGGCGATCTTTACAAGACAATCTATTTTCTACCCGTTATGGCAGCGCTTATCGCCATGGCGATTGTCTGGGAATTCGCCTTTCATCCAACCATCGGCATTGTCAATTCGACGCTCGAGCGCGGGTGCGGTTCATTTCTTGGAGACATGGAACTGGTACGCGAAAGGCTGCGAACGCGGCTTCCCGCTTTGGCTGACGGACCGGGATTATGCGATCTGGACCGTTGCCTTTATCGGCATCTGGCAGGGTTTCGGCTTCAACATGGTGCTCTATCTCGCCGGCCTGACATCCGTTCCGCGCGAGCTTTACCATGCGGCAGAGATGGACGGCGCAGAGACAGCCTGGGACCGGTTCCGGCTCGTGACATGGCCGATGCTAGGACCGACAACCGTCTTTGTCGTGACGATTTCATTCATCCGATCGTTTCAGGTTTTCGACACCGTTGAAGCCTTCTATCCGCAGGGTGGAGGGCCGTCCAAATCGGTCTACGTCATGATGTTCGCGATCTATGAAAAAGCGATTCAGCAAAACCTGATGGGGATCGGAGCGGCAATCACGGTCGTGTTCCTTGCGTTCGTGATGTTCCTGACGTTGGCACAGCGATGGTTGGTGGAAAAAAGGGTGCACTACACATGAGTGAGACAACTCAAGCGCCAATCGGTGTGGGTGCCTTGCCTGCATTCCGTTTTTCTGGTGCCGAAACCCTGAAACATGTCGTGCTGATCCTGGGAAGCGTGATCGTGCTGCTGCCGTTCTACGTTATGCTCAGCTACAGTTTCAAAAGCCCGGCTGAAATCATGCAGAACACAGGCGGTTTCTTCGGGATGCAGGAGCTGTTCAGGGACGACTATTGCATCAAGCTCGGCAAGGACGCCGTGGATTGCATGGTGACGCCGGTCATCTACAACTACACCACCGCTTTCGAGAAAGCGCCACTCCTGCGGTATCTCTTCAACGGGGTGGTGGTGACAGTGTCCATCTTTCTCATTCAGGTCCTGGTTGCGCTGCCTTGTGCCTATGCCCTTGCGAAACTGCGGTTCTGGGGCAGGGAAGCCATCTTCGGCCTTGTTCTCTTCTGCCTGCTCATTCCGGTTCACGCCATTGCCCTGCCGCTTTACATCATGCTGGCCAAGGTCGGGCTTACGAACACTTATGCCGCGCTGATCATTCCCTGGACGATTTCGGTTTTCGGAATTTTCCTGATGCGGCAGTTCTTCATGACCGTGCCGGACGACCTGATCGACGCTGCTCGCATGGATGGCATGAGCGAGTTCTCGATTATCTGGAACGTGATGCTTCCCACCGCGATTCCGGCGCTGCTGGCGTTTGCAATCTTCTCGGTGGTTGCTCACTGGAACGACTATTTCTGGCCGCGCATTGTCGTCACCGGTGACCGATCTCTGTTCACGCCGCCACTCGGTCTGCGCGAGTTCAAGGGTGACGCGGATGGCGACAATTTCGGACCGATGATGGCGACGGCGACAATCATTGTCGCACCGCTGATCGTGGTGTTCCTGATTGCACAGCGCCGCTTCATTGAAGGCATCACATTGTCGGGGATGAAATGACCCCAACAATTTGCGGGACCGCCATGCGGCGGTCCCATCACCTGAATCCCGTTTCGGGGATCACTTGGGAACGGACGAGTTTGGCGACCAGCCGTTCCCACGGCAACAGATGGAGAGTTCCATGAACAAGACCCTCACCGCAATAGCAATGCTGCTGACGGCCTCGGCTGCGCAGGCGGAAGACACGATAACAATCGAGTTTGCCTATCCGTACAGCCACCTGTTTGACGTGACGTACGAGAAAATCCTTCCCAAGTTCAAGGAGCAGCATCCGAATATCGACGTGAAGATGCGCGCCACCTACGAATCTTATGAGGACGGGACGAACACGATCCTGCGCGAGGCGGTCGCCGGTACCCTTCCTGACGTGACGATGCAGGGTCTTAACCGTCAGGCGATCCTCGTCGAAAAAGGCATCGCCAAACCGCTCGAGCCGTTCATCCTCAAAGAGGAAGACTTCGCCAAGGACGGCTATCACGATGCCATGCTGGCACTCAGCACGTTCAACGACGACATCTACGGCCTGCCGTTTTCGGTCTCTCTGCCGGTCGGTTACTACAACATGGACGTGATGGCGAAAGCCGGGATCACGTCCACTGACCAACTCCCGAAAACCTGGGACGAAGTCGTCGAGGTTTGCGGCAAGCTTCATGAGGCCGGTGTCAGGAACCCGATGTTCTGGGGATGGAACATTACCGGGAACTGGTTCCTGCAGGCATTGATGTGGTCCCAGGACAAGGCGACCATGGAAGGCAATGCCATCCAGATTTCTTCGGCGGAAGGTTTGAAGTCCTTCGACACGATGAAGAACCTGTTCCGTGGTTGCGACATGCAGAACATTGAATGGAAAGCGGCACTTGCATCTTTCTCCGCCGGTGAAATCGGCATGATGTTCTGGTCGACATCCGCGCTTGGGGCGGTTGAGCGCGCCAAGGGTGAATTCGAACTGAAAACAAACGAATTTCCCGGGCTGGAAGCAAGCGGTCCGAAAGGTCTCCCAGCCGGTGGAAATGCGGCCATGCTGGTGTCGACGAGTGAAGATCCGAAAGTTCTGAATGCCGCCTGGACGTGGCTGAAATTCATCACTTCCGGTGAAGGCGCCGCCGATGTGGCCCGTACCACCGGCTACATGCCGCCGAACAAGGCAGCCAACGAGGTGATCCTGGCAGATTTCTACAAGCAGAACCCGAACAAGGAAACCGCTGTTCGCCAGTTGCCGCTGCTGCGTGACTGGCAGGCCTATCCGGGCGACAACGGACTGGCGATCACACAGGTCATCTATGATGGCATCGAAGGTATCGTCACCGGCGAATACGAAGACATGGGCGCATTGCAGCAAGAGCTTTCGGAAGAAGTTGAGGACCTGCTCCCGTCCGGCAGCTAAGCCGATCGCTCCCAACAAACTCGACACTGCCCGTTTCGACGGGCAGCGTCCCTGTCAGTACAATAATTGGAGGAAGAGGTGAAACTTCTTCAACTCACGGATATCCATCTGACCGCGCCCGGCGAAACGATCGGAGGGCGCGAGCCGAACGACAATTTCAGGAAGGCGCTTGGTCACGCGCTCACGCATCATCCGGATGCCGACGCGCTGGTCATAACAGGTGATCTTTCCGACTGGGGCGATCGTGCAGATTATCTTCGGCTCAAGGAAACGATTTCCGGGTTATCCGTGCCCGTTCACCTATGTATCGGCAACCACGACGAACGCGATGTGTTCGTGTCCGTTTTTCCTGATCTGGTCGACGACAACGGGTTTGTGCAATCCGTCCTGGACCTCCCCGTCGGACAGGCAATTTTCCTGGACACCTGGGGCGCCAATTCCCATGCCGGTTACTACTGCGAAACCCGCAGGAGCTGGCTGGATGAAAGACTGAACGAAACGGCCGGTCCTGTGTTCCTGTTCATGCATCACAATCCGGTGCCAACGGGAATTGCGCCGATGGACAAGATCATGTTGCAGGATGCGGAGGAATTCGGGCAGGTTGTCGAAAAACATCGCGCCAAGATCCGGCATATCTTCCACGGACACTGTCATCTGCCGCTTTCGGGATCCTTCCATGGTGTTCCCTTCAGTGCACCGCGCGGGACAAACCACGCCGGCTGGCCGGATTTCGCCAATGAAACGAACCTGAGCGCGTCGGATCTCAACGAATGCTATTCCGTCATTCTGGCCAGCGAGACGTCGGTCATGGTGCATCTTGTCGAATATGGCTATCAGGGTGAAGTTCGCCGCGAAGGCTCGCCGGATTATGCCGATTGGAACCGGTTGACGATGGTGCGATAGGCGACGTTCTCACACTTGGGATGAATCCAATCCGGCGAACAATCTCATTGGATATTTGGCGCGTCCGGTTACGGACGCACCGCGCTCGCGGTAACATCGCTCTGCTGTTACTTCCAGTGTCACAGTCTCTTCGAGAAACTGTCACAACGTGCGGCCAATTTGGAGGTAGAAGGTCTCTTTCCTGATATAAGCTGCTGATGCCCGGATGTTGTCCGGGGAGTTCCATGCCGGAGTGACCCATGACGTTTGCCGACAAGACACTGCCAACCGGCAGTGAACTGACTGTTCTCAAAAATGCGCGGATCGTCCTGGTGGACCAGGTCGTAACGGGTCACGTTGCGATCTCCGGTGGACGTATCGTTTCCGTTGACACCGGCTTGGCACCGCAGGCAGGCCAGGATCTCGATGGAGATTACCTGATCCCCGGGCTGGTCGACATTCATACCGACCATTTCGAGAAGCATGTCTATCCACGCGCCCATGTGCGTTGGGATCCGCTCAGAGCGGCGCTCGCCCACGACGCGCAGATTATCGGCAGTGGTATCACGACGGTTTTCGACAGTCTGTGTGTCGGTGCTACGGTCTCCAGACCGGAGCGTCGTGAAGTTCTGGCACCGATGGTTGATGCTCTGGAAAAAGGGCAAGCTGCCGGCATGTTCCGTGCCGAACATATGGTTCATCTTCGCTGCGAGATCACGGATGCTGAAACGGCGCGGCTAACGGAAGAAAATATCGGCAAGTCCATTGTTCGCATGATTTCGGTGATGGAACATCTTCCGGGGCGCCGCCAGAGCAAGAATATCGAAGCCTACACGCAACGCAGAATGGCAGATACCGGAGAGTCCCGCGCCGAAGCGGAAAGAACCACGCAGAACCTGTTGAATCATTCAGACGAAATCAGCGAAAAGGTCCGCCCTGCCGTGATTTCACTTGCGCATGCGCACAAGCTGCCTTTGCTCAGTCACGATGATACGGAGCTTCATCACGTCGATGAGGCCTTGTCCGAAGGCATTACGGTTTCCGAGTTTCCGTGCACGCTTGAAGCTGCACGCAAGGCGAAAGCGCATCAGATGTGCGTGGTCGGAGGCGCGCCGAACGTGCTGCGAGGCGGGTCGCAATCCGGAAACGTCGCGGTGAGCGATCTGATGGCGGAAGGTCTGGTTGACATTCTGGCGTCTGACTACGTGCCGAGGTCATTGCTGGACGGTGCATTCATGATCGCCGCAGACGCGAGTTTCAATGAAGACCTGCCCGCAGCTATCCGGATGGTGAGCAGGACGCCCGCAGAAATTTCCGGTTTACAGGACAGGGGCGAAATAGCGGCCGGCAAACGCGCGGACCTGTTGCATGTCGCTCTTCACGACGGGCATCCGTTTGTCAAGAACGCCTGGCTGAAGGGGCGTCGGGTTCTCTGAGTCGAATCTGTCGCAGGATTGAAAGGCATCTCAAGTGCCGCAGTCAATGCAGGGTCTGCCCCCGGAATTCACGGAGTAATCGTCTTCAATGAAATTGCTGCCCCAAGCCTGAGTGGAGCAGAATAATACTGGGACGAACGGGGTCCCGGATCAGGTTCGGGAGAGCTCTGAAGAAAATGACGGGACTTGTGAACCCGTTGTTGGTCAATCCGGCTGGAACGATGTGGAAGGCCGGGAACCCTTCGCGCCGGAGCTCCGTGGTCCAGAAAGCCGACGCTTGCCGGAAACCGGCTTAAACGTCTTCATAACCTGCCACTTTCCTTCTCGCCGATGATACGCCGGCGCAAAAAACCCAGAGAAGCCGTCGATCAGATAGACCGTGAAGATGATCAGGAAAATGATCGTCCAGGCTTCCGGCCAACGGTAGGCGCTGATGCGGTCTGCGAGCAGGAACCCAATACCTCCGGCACCGACAATGCCCAGGATCGTACCGGAACGGGTGTTGGATTCAAAATTGTAGAGGATGATCGACAGGATCACCGGCAGGGCCTGGGGCAGAATGGCAAAACGGACGGTTTGCAGGTTTCCGGCGCCGGACGCTCTCACGCCATCAGCGGGTTTTTTCGAGGTGTTCTCTATGGCTTCAGAAAACAGTTTTGAGAGTGTTCCAACTTCGGACACGGCAATTGCAAGAATACCGGCTAGCGGACCTAGACCGAAAGCACGGATGAATATCAAGGCCAGAATAATCTGTTCAACCGCGCGGAGGCTATCGAAGCCGCGTCGGACACCGAGCCGGAACCACGATACCGGCATAATGTTTTTTGCACCCAGATACGCGAGAGGAAATGCAACGATTGCCCCAAGAAATGTGCCCATGAAGGCCATTGCGACCGTTTCACCGAGCCCTTTCAGAATTTCCTGCCATTCGCCCCAGGTCTCCCAGATGTGGGGCGGAAACATGAAGGAAAGGACCCCGCCGAAACGTGTAATCCCGTTCACGATACGTGACGGGGAGAAGTCGAAAGCCCAAAGGCACCAGCATGTCAGCAGCGCGAAGGCAGTCCAGCCACCTGCGTGGATCAGCCTTTTCTTGCGCGGTGATTCAAATGCGCCAGGCACCTGGCGACGCGCCGTGTCGAGATCCCGAGTGACCTTTTCCAACGTTACACTCCCTGGCCTGTGAGGCCGATGATGCGGTGCCTGACTTTTTCGCTGATCGTGTCGATCAGGATCACGGTCACGAATATGATCAGGAAGAGCGCAGAAAGATCGGTGTATTCCTGCAAGGACATCGCGACACGGATTTCCTGTCCAAGCCCTCCTGCGCCGACAAAGCCGATGATGGATGAGGCGCGCACGTTGATTTCGAAACGCAGCAACGTGTAACTGATGATGTTGGGAACGACCTGGGGCACGATCCCGTACCGAACCTGATCAAACCAGGATCCGCCGGACGCCTTGATGCCTTCGACCTGCCGCATGTCGGCGTTTTCATTGGCTTCGGAATAAAGTTTGCCGAGTGCTCCGGTCGCGTGGAGCCCGATTGCGAGGACGCCCGCCAGGGGCCCAACACCAAAGCAGAACACGAATATCAGGGCCCAGACCAGTTCGGGAACTGTTCGCACGATTTCCAGATATCGTCTGGTCGCGTTGAGAACGAAGTCATTTGGAGCCAGGTTGCGGGACGCCGGAAAACTAAGCAAAAAGGCGCCGATTACACCCAGAAACGTTGCCATATAGGCAATCAGGATCGTTTCGATCAAGAGTTCAAGCCAGACCTTCCAGCGCCAAAACCAGTTGGCGATATCCGTTCCGAGCGTTTCCCAGTGCAGCACCGGCAGCGTTTTGTAGAGGTATTCGCCGAGGCGCGGCAAGCCGGCCCAAATCTTCCACATGGACACGCGGGCGCCGTCGGGAAGCGTCACATCGGTCATGTCGAAGAAGCCGCCGATCCAGGACGCTCCAAGGAAGCAGGCTGCGAACAGAATTATCGACAGACGGCTCGTTCGCAGCGCCGATTTCCGTGCGGCCGCGTAGTTGATCTCAAATTGTTCGATGGCCGGAGAAAGTGCCGTCATTGCCGGACCCGTTTTCAACAATGGGCAGATGGCGCCTGAGGCGCCATCTGGCAGGATCAGATCAGCCACCGCGGCGCTGTTTCTTCAGCCAGTCGCGCATATCGACGATCCACTGGTACCGGTCGTGATCTACCTCGATCCAGCCGTCCTGAGTGGAATCCTTGCCGCCGGTCATTTCGATGAAGGCGAGCGTATCGTTTTCCGGTATGTCCATGACCGTCTTGCGCATGTCCGCGATCATGTCTTCCGGCAGGTTGGCACGGGCAGCAAGCGGGCCGGAGGTTATTTCCGGGGACTTCCAGATGGTGCAGATCGAACCCTCATCAATCATGCCCTTGGTGACCATGCGTTGCGGAATGCCGTTGGTTTCATTGGTGATGTAGGTGGCCGCCGCGTCATACTGTTTGTTGTAGACCCCCAGGACACCGGTTTCGTGCGCTCCGGAAAACGGTGTTGCACCGAAATAGGTTTTCGGATCGTAGCCCTGTTTGCTCAAGTTGAAATAGGGGACAGCATAGCCGGATGTGGAATCAGGGTCTGCGAATGCGAGTGTCTTGCCCTTCAAGTCCTCCAGCGAGCTCAGGCCGCTGTCACAGCGTACGGCGATAACGGAAAAGTAGCCTGTCGAACCGTCTTTCTGCAGACGCGAGACAAGCGGAACAACACCACCGTTGGTCTCCGTGTATGCAGCCGCGTAGGACGATGAGCCAAAAAACGCGAACTCGATCTGGTCTGCAGCGATGGCCTGGATGACACCGTCATAGGATCCGGCGGTGAAGATCTCGACTTCGACGCCAAGCTGGTTTTCAAGATATTTTTCAAACGGCGTATAGCGGGCGATCCGATCCTTTTCGTTTTCACCGGACAGGATGCCGAACTTGATGGTCTTGTACTGATCCTTCCAGCCTTCGGAGAGGGCCGGGGAGGCCGCGAGAATGGTAGTCCAAACTGCTGCTGCGAAAATAGCCTTCATCATAGTACTCCATGCTTGCCGTATGGAACGGCTGGTACACGCGGCCGCAGCCGCTCGATTGACGCAAACGTGCTTCGGTTCGCTCAGGTGTCAGGTCCCGACCGCCTGCCTTTGTGGTCGGCAGGAACCTGTTTGAAGGGAGGTGGAAGTCACCGCCTCATTGATCTCGTCGCTCAGATCATCCGTTCCGTAGATTGCTCGCACCTTTTCCGTCGTCAGGGCCCTGGGCGCGCCATCGAAATGAACCCTGCCATCCTTCATGGCGACGATGCGGTCGCAGTAACTTCGTGCCGTGTCGAGTGTGTGCAGGTTGACCAGAACGGTCAGGCCATCGGTACGGTTGATAGACCTGAGTGCTTCCATCACCCGAACGGCATTTGCCGGGTCAAGAGATGCGATTGGCTCGTCTGCGAGCATGATGCTGGGGTTCTGGACCAAGGCCTTGGCAATTGCGACGCGCTGTTGTTGTCCGCCTGACAAAGTGCCCGCCCGCTGCAACGCCTGTGGAACCAGATCAAGCCGATCGAGCGCCTGGATCGCCCGAACACGATCCTGGTCTGTAAACGAGCGAAGCATGGATCTTGCGAAACCGGTATGAGCTATCCTGCCGACCATGACATTGGTCAGAACGTCCATCCGGTCGATCAGATTGAATTGTTGAAAGATCATGGCGCAGGAAGCACGCCAAAGGCGCAAGTCGTGGCCTTTAAGGGCGGTAACATCCTGTCCCTCGTTGTCGATCGATCCTCTTGTCGGATCTGTCAGACGGTTGATCATGCGGAGCAAAGTGGACTTGCCGGCTCCCGAACGGCCGATGACACCGACCATCTGACCCTTCGGGATCGCTAGTGAAACGCCATCAACGGCGGTCAGATCACCAAAAACTTTAGATAACTGTTCGACAACCAGCATAAGGACCTCCACGAAACCGGGAGGCAACTAGCAATATTTTTCCAAATTCAGATGTCTATACGATTATACTTTTGTGATTTTTTGTGACATCGATATCAAATTTATTTGCCATGAAAGAAACAAGGCAAAGTAATAAATGGACAATATTGCGCAATAGCTGAACTAATGAGATTTCTTGCGCGTTATCGTCCCTAATAAATTCGTAAAAACTACATATTTGTTTCACATCCAGTGGCGTTGCGGTGGTTAGACTCCAACAGCTTGACCGAAATTCTGTCGGTCTGTTGGGGAGTTCCTAAAATGCGTTTCCTTAGATCCGCTGCGCTTGCGGCAGCTGCACTTGTGATTACCGTTTCATCTTCATTTGCCGACACGTTCAGGCTCGCCGTCACCGACGTGGAGGGGCTGGAGCGGCTTCAGCTTGAATGGGGTCCATTCAAAGAGGCTCTTGATAAGGCAACTGATCACACCTTTGAGTTTTTTCCGGTCACCAGCCGTACGGCCGCCGCGGAAGCGTTGCGGGCGCAGCAGGTGGATTTTGTCGTTACCGGTCCGGCAGAATACATCGTCATCAACAAGCTGACGGATGCAGCACCGCTTATCGGTCTTGGCCGTCCGGACTATTTCTGCGCAATCGTCGTGCGTGCCGATAGCGGCATTACCCGTCCAGCAGACCTTAAGGGAAAAAAGGTTGTTTTCGGCGACATCGGTTCGACGTCAAACATGCTTTGCCCGATGCAACTGATGGCGGATTACGGCATCGATCCGGTCAAGGATGTCGAAAGGCTCCACACGTCCCGCAACATTGCGCATGAAGCGCTGAAAAAAGGTGAAATCGCGGGCATGGGCACGAACCACAATTCCTGGATCCGCGTGCGCAACAAGGATGAAAGCATACCAAACGGTTTTTTCCGGATCATCGCGCGTTCCGGTGATCTGCCGAACGACATGCTTATGGTGGGCTCGCATGTTGATCCGGCGACCGTTGATGGCGTGCGGGAAGCGATCCTCGACAACAAGGATACCATTATCAAGGCGATCCTGCAGCATGAGGAGAACGACAAGTATTCCGGTATGGATCTCGTAGCGATCGAAGACGGCGCCTATGACATCGTCCGCTCGATGTACACCACTGCGGGTTTCCCGCAATACGACAATTTCATCGGCGAATAATGGCGCAAGCCCAGGTTCAGGTCACCGGCGTGGAAGCGCCGGTGACGATATCCCGCACCTCCACGGCCGAAAGTGTTCGAGAGCTTTCTGTCTCGGGTCTCTTCAAATCATTCGGCAAGGACAAGGGTATCCTTCACGGTATTTCTTTCTCGGTGCATCGTCGGGAATCCGTCGCTCTTATCGGATCCAACGGTGCTGGAAAGTCGACCGCTCTACGATGTGCACTTCGGCTGATCGAACCTGATGACGGTTCGGTACACCTTTTTGATGATGAGATCACGTCAATGCAGCTTAGCCGTCTTCGCAAAGTGCGTGCGGATGTCGGGTTTGTCTTTCAAAAACACAACCTTGTCCCGCGTATTTCAGCGCTGTCAAACGTGCTTCACGGCAATCTCGGTCGTGTTGGCGGTATGCGGGGCTGGTCGCAGTTGTTTGCAAGCACAGCGCTGCGCGAACGGGCCATGAGTTGTCTGGACCGTGTCGGTCTGGCTGACCAGGCGATGAAACGGGCCGACCAGCTGTCGGGCGGCCAATCCCAACGCGTTGCCATCGCGCGGGCCCTGATGCAGGAGCCCCGGATGATTGTTGCCGACGAGCCGGTGGCGAGCCTTGATCCGATTGCCGGACAAGAGGTGATGGAGCTCTTTCATCAGCTGACACAGGAAAAAGGGATCACGTTGCTGTTCACGTCCCACAATGTTGAACAGGCGTTGGCTTACTCGGACCGGGTGATTGCGATCAGGCGGGGAACCATTGTTCTGGATGCGGCGAGCAACACACTCTCCCTGTCGGATTTGAGCAAGCATTATGGCTGATACCGGACGCCCCCGCGGCGAGGAACTTCCAGGACGGTTCAAGCGCCCCGGCGTCTTCCAGTTCTGTGCCTACGTGTTGCTCGTGGGTTTCGTCATCTTGTCCTTTCAGGGAGCAGGGTGGTCGTTTTCCGCGATATTGTTCGGTGGCCCTGCCATGGCCGATTTCCTGTCTCGCGCCTGGCCACCATCGATGGAGCGGCTCCCTCAACTTTCAGCGGCTTTGCTCGAAACCTTCCAGATGGCGCTTGCCGGTACGATTATCGGCGTTGTTGTCAGCCTGCCGCTCGCGGTCCTGGCTGCAAAGGGCCTGTCGCGGCACACACCTATCTCCAGAATTTTCTATTCGTCTTCGCGGCTGCTGATCGCTTTCTTTCGGACGGTCCCGGACCTGGTCTGGGCGCTGGTCTTCGTGATTACGGTAGGCTTGGGACCCTTTGCCGGCACCCTGGCGATTGCGGTTGACACCGTCGGGTTCTGCGGGCGTTTTTTTGCCGAGTCCATGGAGGATGTCGAAAAGGGACCAAGCGAGGCCCTGACTGCGGCTGGGGCCAGCAAACTCGATACGATCTTTTGTGCGGTGGTACCCGCTGCAATGCCGTCCTTCATAACCACGTCTTTGTTTGCCCTGGAAAAGGCGACCCGCTCGTCGGTGGTTCTGGGACTTGTCGGCGCAGGTGGCATCGGCATTGAACTGAAGGTCGCCATGGACTTCTTTGATTACCAACTCGCGATGACCATTATCCTGATGATCTTCGTTCTGGTTCTCTGTGTTGAACGTTTGGGCAGTATCGCCCGCAACCGGATTCTTGAAGGAACACCCCGATGAGTAATGTTTGTCCTACGGACAAGACCGATACCGCACACCTTGCCTGGGAAAAGCGCTGGCAAACCGAGGAAGGGCGTGCGGACTGGTTGCGAGCGAACGAGGGCGTTTCCACGCTTATCGGGAAGCTTCAGCAAACAGAGCGGACGAGAGCGCTGGATCTTGGATGCGGCGTAGGTCGCCACGCGCTGGCCTTCGCCCGTGCCGGCTTTGAAACCCATGCAATTGATCTTTCCGAAGCGGGTTTGGCACAACTGCAGGAAAGCGCAAATGCCGGCGGTTTGAATATTGCCACGCATCTTGCCCCGATGACCGAATTGCCCTTTGAAAGTGGGACGTTCGACTACGTTCTTTCCTTCAATGTGATTTATCACGGAGATCCGGCGGTGGTCCAAAAGGCGATCTCGGAAATAGCACGGGTGCTGAAACCGGGTGGAATTTATCAGGGCACGATGCTTTCCAAGCGAAATTCCAATTTCGGGATCGGGAGGGAAATCGCCCCTGACACATGGGTCAAGGATGGCGAGGACGACAAGAACCACCCGCATTTTTATTGTTGTGCCGCGGAGCTGGTCGACCTCTTCGATGAATTCGAACTCAGCTATCTTGAGGACAAGGAACACTGCAAACCAGGGTCTTGGCACTGGCACATGATTGCCGAGGCGAAGCTGTAGTCGGGAATGGGGTGAAAGTCAGCAGGACCGGTCCGCATGCGTCTGGACTACTGGCAAATTCACACCCAGGGTGTTGGTGCCGGAGCCCCGGACAAGCGATCTTCGGGGGAAGGTTGATCGATACCATTGGAAATCAGGCAGAAAAGCGCTACGACGGTGAGCTGGCGTCCAAGACGGGCGTCCGTGCCTTTTGATGAAACGGTGTTCGGGACGAGTTCTGCTTGATTTCTCTCAGACCAGTTTTGAATGTTCTCGGGTTCTTGTATGTCGGTCTTGCGACCGCCATGCTCATTCCCGCCATCGTTGACGTTGCCCAGAAGAATGCCGACTGGCAGGCCTTTGTCTTTTCCGCACTCCTGACGGGAATGATAGGGATGCTGCTGTCGCTCGCAGTCGGCGGATCGCTTCGCGAAGGGCTCGACACCCGGCAGACCTTTATTCTCACCACGCTTTCGTGGGCATCGCTGCCGGCCTTCGGTGCATTGCCTTTCCTGTGGCTTGGCATCGGTTATGCCGACGCGGTATTCGAGGCTGTTTCCGGCTTCACGACAACCGGATCGACTGTTCTCACCGGTCTCGACGGGTTGCCGCCAGGGCTGCTCGTCTGGCGTTCCATGCTGCAATGGATGGGCGGCGTCGGCATTATCGTCATGGCGATCGTTCTGTTGCCGTTCCTGAGGATTGGCGGAATGCAGCTGTTTCAGAGCGAGAGTTCCGACCGATCGGAAAAGATCGTCAGCCGGTCGGTTGAACTGATCCGACTGATCGGCCTTGCCTATCTGTTCCTGACCGTTCTTTGCATAGCGGCTTATCTTGCAACCGGCATGGAGCTGTTTGATGCCTTCAACCATGCCCTGACGACGATTGCGACCGGTGGTTTTTCGACGCATGACCAGTCTTTCGGCTATTTCAAGAATCCTGCGTCAGGCTGGGTGGCCGTGCTGTTCATGATTGTCGGCGCCATGCCATTCGTCCTGCTCATTCAGGCTCTTCGCGGACGTCCTTTGCAGTTGTGGCGGGACCCGCAAGTGCGTGCGCTGCTGGGATTTCTTGCACTCGTATCACTGACCCTTACGGTTTATCTCGGCATCAACATGCGCTTCCCGTTCGAGGAAGCCTTGTTGCGCTCAACGTTCAATGTCGTCTCGATTGTCACGGGAACCGGTTACGCCCTGGGAGATTTCACCCAATGGGGCGCCCCGGTTGTCGGAATTGCTTTTTTGCTGATGTTTGTCGGCGGCTGCACCGGCTCAACGACAGGCGGTATCAAGATTTTCCGCTTTCTGGTGTTTTTCGGTACAGTGCGCGCGCATTTGCGGAGGATGGTACGTCCACACCGCATCATGTCCGAAGAATACGCCGGGACGCGCCTGACGCCGGAGCTCTCGTTTTCGGTTCTTGCCTTCCTCGTGGTCTACATGGGGTCGGTCGGCATCATCACCGTGGCGCTTTCCTTTTTTGACCTGGATCTCGTAACCGCGATTTCTGCCGCTGCAACGTCGGTCGGCAATGTGGGGCCGGGCCTTGGACCTGTCATCGGTCCGGCTGGACATTTCGCTCCCTTGCCGGACGGCGCCAAATGGCTGCTCTCCTTTGCCATGCTTGTCGGCAGACTCGAACTCTTTACCGTCCTTGTCCTGCTGGACCCGGATTTCTGGTCGAAATAACTTCGCCGAACAACAGCCATAATTGCTCGTGAGGATCACGAAATGAAATTTGCAGCACCGCTTGCCAGCGGACGTCTTGTCAAACGCTACAAGCGTTTTCTGGCCGATGTCGTTATTGATGAAAACGGTAGCGAGGTTACAGCTCACTGTGCCAATCCGGGCTCCATGCTCGGACTGAAGGAGCCGGGATCAAGGGTATGGTTGTCACAATCCGACAATCCGAAGCGCAAACTCAAATACTCCTGGGAAATCATCGAGGCAGACGGGGCGCTCGTCGGCATCAACACCGCGCATCCGAACAAGCTGGTGGAAGAGGCGATCGAGGCCGGCCGCATCAAAGAGCTTACCGGATACGAGACCCTTCGCCGGGAAGTGAAGTACGGCAAGAATTCGCGCATTGATATTCTGCTTGAAGACAATAACGGCAAAAAGACCTATGTCGAGGTGAAGAATGTCCATCTGATGCGCCAGGCCGGACTTGCCGAATTTCCGGACAGTGTCACGGCACGCGGTGCGAAACACCTGGCCGAGCTCGCTGACATGGCCGCTGAAGGACATGGGGCCGCGATGGTTTTTCTGGTACAGCGACCCGATTGCGACCGGCTCAGCCTAGCGGCGGACATCGACCCAGCCTACGCGTCTGCCTTTGCGGCTGCGCGGGAGGCGGGCGTCAACACATACGCGATCGGGTGCGATGTGACGCTGGACGGTATCGAAGCCGTCCGCACGGTCAATATCGAGATATAGCTTCCGGTTTTCAGGCTTGGCACGAATTGTACCGGGATTGGCGCGCTGCGATTGTTGCTTGTCCTGAATGTATCACTGTTGCCCTGGGCCGATACAATTGAGACCTGCGCCGATGCACGGTTGAAATGTCCGGTTCCCATCTGTCGGTTGTCAGCAATCAAGCTGACGCAACAGATGGAGACTGAAATGAAACTGAACATGAACCTTCTTGGTGCCGTTGCAGCCGCGAGCCTTGCCTTTTCAGTTCTGCCGACGACGGCACAGGCCGGCAGTCACGTTGTTGAGTGTGCGGACGGAACGATCTACGATTTCGGCAAGGACGACGCCATCAGTGCAGAAGTCGCCTGCGCCAACCATGGCGGTGTCAAGCTGACCCCGTTCAAGGCGTCGAAGATCAAGCCAAACGGTTCGAATTCGGGTGGACTTCCCGTGAAACGGACCCGCGCGCGCTGAAGACCCTGATCGGCTGATTTGCCGACACAACTTGCGCCTTGACCTTCCTGGTCAAGGCCGCAAGGTCCGCATCCGGACTGGTATTCAACTGCGGCTTTTCCGGCTCTGGACCGCGCAGGGAAACAACAAACGCAAAAGAACTGTTATGCCGGTCAACCGGCCGTGTCTTTTGAAAGCGGCGGCTGGAATTGCCAGCCCATGTCCCACGGGAAATAGATCCACGTGTCCTGGGATACTTCTGTGATGAAAGTGTCAACCATCGGAACACCCACAGGCTTTGCGTAGACCGTTGCATAGTGGGCCTTGGGGAGCATTTCTCGAACGACTTTCAATGTCTTCCCGGTGTCGACCAGATCATCGATCACAAGGACACCACTGCCTTCACCATCTTCCAGATCGACGACTTTCGGGTCGACTGGCTTGATGACCTTCAGTTGTCCCTGATTTTCATAGTCGTGATATGAGGCGATGCAGACCGTTTCAATCGTCCGGATACCAAGCTCACGGGCGACGATTCCGGCAGGAACCAGTCCACCGCGCGTGATGCAGACAATAGCTTTCCATTCGCCTTCACTCGACAACCGCCAGGCCAAAGCGCGGGAATCCCGGTGAAACATGTCCCATGAAACCGGGAACGCCTTGTTTTGGGTGGAATTTTCCATTGTCATTCTCGCTCTTTATGATCCCAGCAACTCTGCAACGGCCTGTGCCACGTCTTGAGCCGCGGCCGCCAGGACTGCCTCGTCACGCGACCTGATAACGATCTGGGTTGTGAATTTGCCATTCGATGCGTTCGGGTAGGATCCGATAAGGGTTTCAGGATGTGCATCCTGAATGGCAGCCAGCCTGTCGGCGATGCGGCTTTCTGGCATGTCGGCGGCAACAGTCCTGGACAGCATCTTGCGCCCGGTTGTCAGGGTCGGTGCAATAGCGTCCAGCATGGCCTGCATGATGGACGGTACGCCGGCCATGACATGCACGTTTTCAATCCTGAATCCGGGAGCCTTGGACACCTTGTTTTCGATGAGGTCCGCTCCCTCGGGAATACGCGCCATACGCTGACGTGCCGGCGTGAACTGGCCGGGCTCATAGTGTTTTTCCATGATCGCGACGGCGCGCGGATCGAGATTCAATGGTACATCGAAAGCTGCCGCCACGCTTTCGGCGGTGATATCGTCATGGGTTGGGCCAATGCCGCCGGACGTGAACACGTAGTCGAATTTCCTCCGCAGAGCATTGACCGCGGCGACGATCTGGTCCTGTTCGTCCGGGACCACCCGAACTTCTTTCAGATCGATTCCGAGGGAGGTCATGTAGTCAGCGACGAAGCCGATATTCTTGTCCTTGGTGCGGCCGGACAGAATCTCGTCACCGATAACCAGGAACGCGGCGGTCACAATGTCATTTGCCTTCTGACCGGTCATCATCGCACTCCCTGAAATCCGATTGGGAACCCGCTTTATCGCAGCTTTCATTTCAGCTCAAGCCAAAGACGGATTATTGCTCAGGAGTCCAGCCATAAATGTCATCGAAACGTGCCGCCAGACTTTTTGGCTTCGTGAGCCGGAGAACAGTGTCGCGCGCGAAGGCCATTGGACCCGAGTAATGAAATGTCCGAGCGTTACCGCGCGAGATTCCCTGAATATGGCTGGCACGGGGTTTCCTGTCCCTCTCAAACGACCTGAGCGCGGATGGGATGTTCTGAACATCCTTCGGCAGATGTTTGGCCAGAATGGCTGCGTCCTCGATCGCCATTGCGGCACCTTGCGCCATGAAGGGAAGCATTGCGTGCGCGGCATCGCCCATCAGCGCCACATGCCCGTGTGTCCAGGGGCCTGACCCGTCGACGCTGCAAAGCGCCCATTTCAGCCAGCGTTCCGGCTTTCCGAGCAGATTTCTGGTTTCAGCCGGCCAGTCCTTAAAGACCCGCAATACGGCGTCCTTCTGGGCTTCGGCCGACCAGGTTTCGTCGCTCCAGTCCTCCCGGGCAAGCGCGACAATATTGAGCTCTCGGCCGCTTCTTATCGGGTAGTGAACCAGGTGTGAATTCCTGTGTAGCCAAAGACCGCTATCGCGAGAGAACTTCGCATCCACCTGGTCGATTGGCACCGTCGCACGATAGGCAACCTGTCCGCTGAACCGGGCATTCACGTGGCCTGGTACATGACGCCTGGTCCTGGACCACACACCATCGGCTCCGATCAACGCCTTGCATTTCTGGTTTGCCGTCTCTTCACCATCGCGGTAAATGCAGACCAGATGATCATAAGGTGATGGCGTGAAGTCCTTCACCTCGCAAGACAGGCGTATCGTGATCCCCGGCGTCTTTTGGGCCCGTTCAAGCAAAACCCGTTGAAGATCAGCCCTGTGAATGACCCAAAACGGATTGCCGTGTCGTTCCTTGATGAACTTTCCGAGCTCAACCCTTGCAAGCTGCTTGCCGTTTTCTCCGGACCAGATCCTGAGACCGTCAGGCGCATAGGCGAACGCCTCGAGGTCCTTCAAGATGTCCAGCCTTTGCAGAACCGAACAGGCGTTCGGCGAAAGCTGCAGACCCGCGCCGACTTCGGAAATCTCATTCGCTTTTTCCAGGAGCACGACTTTGTGTCCCTGCTGCCGGAGCGTCAGCGCGGCCGTCAGTCCGCCAATGCCGCCACCGGCGATGACGATGGGTGTCAGGGTGTCGTCGTCTTTCTCGGTCATGAACCGCTCATTTCTCAGGCGGCTTCAGGCGTCCAATTGCAGTCGTTTGGAGACGATTCCCCAACCTTCAAAGTTGGATCGAACTTGTAGAGCGTTGAGCAGTACGGGCAGACGATTTCGTTTTCGGTTCCCATGTCCAGAAAGATATGGGGATGATCAAACGGAGGTTTTGCACCGATGCACATGAATTCACGTGCGCCGATCGCGACTGAATCGTGCCCGCTGGAGTTCTGAAAATGCGGGACAACCTGATCCGCCATTGTGACGTTCCTCTTTGAACTGTGGGGACGGTTTCCCCGATACCGAATTTCGGTGACAATATCACTTGTGAAATGAAAAGGTAGTCCTCGGATACTGCGGTTCAGCGCCGCATTTCGACATTTACACAGCGCAGCTGTTTTCTCCTTTGCCAATGGGAGTTTCTCCCCTTAATGTAAGGGAAAATGTGTTTTCCGTTTACGTAAGGGTTACTTCGTTTCATGCCGTACGCAGAAATCGATGGTGTCGGGATTGCCTATCTTGATGAAGGAGAGGGGGATCCGATCCTTCTCATACACGGATTTGCTTCCAACAAGCAGGTGAACTGGCAGTATCCGGGATGGGTCGACCTCCTGGTCAAGGACGGGCGCCGCGTGATCGCGCTTGACAACCGGGGGCATGGCGAGAGTGAAAAATTCCACGATCCCGAGGCCTATGGAGCACCACTCATGGCTGAAGACGCCAGAAGCCTGCTCGACTATCTGGAAATCCCGCAGGCTGACGTCATGGGGTATTCCATGGGTGCCCGGATTTCCGCGTTTTTGACGCTCAATCATCCTGACCGGGTTCGCAGGGCGATTTTCAGCGGTCTGGGCTATGGCATGGTCGCCGGGGTCGGAGATCCCGAACCCATCGCAGTTGCCCTGGAAACGGATCGCATTCAGGATATCAGGGATCGCACCGGACGTGCCTTCAGGGCATTTGCGGACCAGACGGGTTCGGACAGACAGGCACTGGCGGCCTGCATGCGCTCGTCCAGACAAAAAATCAGCGAGGACGACGTCGGACAGATCAAAAGACCAGTCCTGGTTGCGGTCGGTACCGAGGACGAAATTGCCGGTTCGCCGTATAAACTCGCCGATCTCATCCCGCATGCCGAGGTCCTGGAAATTCCGGGCCGTGACCACATGGTTGCTGTCGGAGACAAGGTTCACAAACAGGGTGTGCTGGCATTTTTGAACAACATCGACGCGTAAGACCCTCCTTGCGAGGCTGGCGTACAACTTGCGACGAATGACAGAGGAATGCATGGGGCCGAAACGGGTTGAGTTTCAGGGGACTGAACAGAACAGTCTGATTGCTGACAGATATGGAGAAGGCGAGCAACCCGTCATCTTGCTTCACGGCGGCGGGCAAACGCGCCATTCCTGGGAGGCGGCGGCAGCGCGAATCGCAACGCTCGGTCATCCCGTCTATTCGCTCGATCAGCGCGGTCATGGAGAGAGCGACTGGGTTGCATCCGGCACCTACAGTTTCGAAGATTTCAGCAAGGACCTTGTTGCAGTTACCCGGCAGGTCGTTGCACTCCACCGCGCCAAACCGGTCGTTGTTGGTGCTTCGCTTGGCGGATTTGCTGGCATGCTTGCCGAAGGGCAGCAAAACCCGGGTGGTCTTTCGGCGCTCGTCCTGGTGGATATCACACCGCGGATCGACATGGGCGGTGTCAGCAAGATCATCGGGTTCATGGGGGACCGGGTCGAAGAAGGCTTTGTGGATGTCGAAGAGGCAGCGGATGCCATTTCACGTTATCTGCCAAACCGGGCAAGGCCGAAAGATCTCTCGGGTCTTGCCAAGAACCTGCGCTTGCACGGCGATGGCCGCTATCGTTGGCATTGGGATCCGGCTTTCCTGAAATCGAGACAGCACGAAGACCCGAGGTCGTCAGACCAAATTCAGGCAAACATGCTTGTGGCTGTCGGCAATCTCACCTTGCCTGTTCTGCTGATACGCGGGCGGAATTCAGAACTTGTCTCGATGGAGCATGTGCAGGAATTCCTGGCGCGGGTGCCCCATGCGAAATTTACGGACATTCAGGATGCCGGGCATATGGTTGCAGGAGACAGGAATGATGTCTTCGCGTCAGCCGTGGAGGACTTCCTGCTTGAATTGAGGACGGATGCGGTCCCTGCCTTGAGCTGATAGTGATAATAGTCTCAGAGATTTGCAGAAAATTCGTGAGAAATTGAATCCGCAAACGGTGAGCCATTTGCGAATGCAATAGCAGTCGCATTGGCCACTAATGTTTCCGTTTTCATCGGCCCGAGAATACAGGCAGGCGTTTTTCCAGAAACGCCCTGCAGCCTTCGCTGTAGTCAGTGCTGTCGATGCAGTTCCGGGCGTTCAAACGATCACTTTCAAGTGTCGTTTTCGCGGTGTTGCCGGACAGATTGTTCACCGCCTGTTTTGCTGCCCTTACAGATAGCGGCGCATTTGCACAGATCGCGTTACACAGGGCCTCGATCCGAGCTTCAAGGGCGTTCGGGGTCAGCACTTCGTTGATCAATCCCATTTGCAGCGCGGATTCCGCCGAAAACCGCTCACCGGTGAACAGGACCTTCTTTGCATCGGATGGGGACACAGCTTCCAGGAGATCAGACAAAGCATCCGGAGGATAGGCCAACCCGAGCCTGGCTGCTGGAATTCCGAACAAGGCCGTTTGCGAGGCGATCCTCAAGTCGCAGGCAAGTGCCAACCCCAGTCCGCCGCCAAGACAGGGACCTTCGATCGCAGCGATCACCGGAATTGCAACATTCTTGAGTGCCTTGAAGGCTGCAACGTTGACCGCGTCATACCGCATCGCGGCTTCGGGGGTCGAGCGGATTGCCTTGAACTCGGAAATATCCGCACCTGCGCAGAAACTCTTTCCGCCGGCTCCCCGGATAACGCAAACACGAACTTCCGGGTTTGCTGTCAGCTCATGAAGTCGTTCGGGAATACGCTCCCAGGCGGACAGTGAAAGTGCATTTTTGCGATCCGGAGCGTTCAGAACGATTTCTGCGATCAGGCCACGAACTGCGAGAATCGGGTTGTCCGTATTCGCGACACTGTTTCCGTCATGTGGCATTCAAATTCCTCAAATTGTGATCACCGGGCCGCTACAACGACGGAAATCTAAAACTTTCGGGTTTCATAAAAGGGTTTCATATCTGATATCAGCAAGTTTCATTTTGGAATATCCGACGACAGTCCTATTTTAGGATTACGTTTGTGACGGCTTGAAAAGGAGACAGGCCATGTCGGCATCGATATCGAAGCCCAACGTAGAACGCGTTCCGACCCATGATCCGGTCTGGCAGAAGTTACGCGACGAGGCTCAGCAGATGGTTGCCGCCGAACCGGCGCTGTCCTCCTTCGTCTATGAAACTGTTCTGAATCACGACAGTCTCGAAGAAGCGGTCTTGCACAGGTTGGGGGACAGGCTTGGGAGAGACGTCGTTTCCGCGTCGCTCATCCGGCAGACCTATCTTGAAGCGCTTGCAGATGAACCGGAACTGGCCAAGATATTCCGTGTTGATATTGTGGCCGTCTTCGATCGTGATCCAGCCTGTTTCCGCTACCTGGAACCGGTTCTCTACTTCAAGGGCTTCCATGGACTTCAGACCCACCGTCTTGCGAACTGGCTGTGGCGCAAGGGACGCAAGGACTTCGCGCTTTATCTGCAGAGCCGCGCGTCGGAAGTGTTTCAGATCGACATTCACCCGGCTGTTCCGGTCGGGCGCGGCATATTCATAGACCACGGTACAGGCATCGTTGTCGGCGGGACCGCCGCTATCGGCGACGATGTTTCCATCCTGCAGGGCGTTACTCTGGGCGGCACGGGCAAGGAAGGCGGCGATCGCCATCCGAAGATTCAAAGCGGTGTCCTGATTGGTGCGGGTGCAAAAGTCCTCGGTAACCTCGAGATCGGTCATTGCTCGCGCATCGCCGCCGGATCTGTCGTTCTTGCGGATGTGCCCGAATGCACAACAGTGGCTGGTGTTCCGGCCAGAATCGTCGGCAAGGCAGGATGCGCGGAACCGGCACGCAGCATGAACCAGTTGCTTGGTGATGACTGAAGGTCTGGACGGAAAAAGGAACCGGGGGATAGTTTGCGGAAAGGGTTTGGCATTTTGGGCTGGTCTTATAGGGTCCGCGCGACTAAATAGCAGACGGCATTTACAAGGAGAGCGCCGTGAAACCCGATGAAATCCGCAAGATCGAAGCGTACCTGCGTTTGAAATTCGAGCTGCAGAGCCTTCAAGTGCGGGCCCGTCCGCGCAAGGACGACTCTGCAGAGGTCTATATCGGCGAAGAATTTATCGGCGTGATCTTCCGAGACGACGAAGACGAGGATCTGAGCTGGAACTTCCAGATGGCTATTCTGGAAATCGATCTGGACGAGGTCTGAGCCTTAATCTAACCATTTGACAAGGGCGGCCTTTTTCGCGAGAGGCTGCCCTTTCCTTTTTTCAGCCTTGTGCGGCCAGAGGTCAACTCTGCCGAAATGCCCTTACCTTGCGGACAATGGCGTCGTCGATCCGCCGCCAGTTTGCCAGCAGATCCTCATCGAAGCGGTACCTTAGCTCCAGACCCGACGTCATGACAATTGCCCGGTAACACATTGCTTCCTGCCTCGACTTTGAAATCACACATCGGGCGATGAAGCCGTTCGGTCGCGCCGGATCGTAAACGATCAGATCACGTTTAGCTGCACCTCGTGATGAAAGCGTCAGTATCCTGAGGCCGTCGGGTCCGTTCATTTCACCGCCTCGCGCAAGGCGTCTGTAAAACGGGTCCAGACGCGCTCTCATGCTTTCGCGCCCCGGATTGTGCTCCAGATCTACAACCAGCGTGCGCCCGGTGCCGCCGAACCTTCCAGCGCCCTGAGAACCTGTCACAGGGGCAAGACCTGGCCATGTCATGGACAGCTTCAACGATCTCACGTTCGTTTCGCCGCCGAGGACCTGCGAACGTTGTCTGTGCCTGGCAATGTAGTCGACGGGAAGAACAAAACCGGCATTGCCGATTGTAATGGTCACCGGGCCGGATGCTGAATCGGAAAGTGCGTATGCATCCCAGTTGCTGGACCAGTAGGCCGCCCGTTCCACGATATGTGCCGCGCCAACGATCAGTATCGCGAGCATCAGCAACCTGAATCGTTGCGGATTGGCACCGCTGGCAGTCGGGAGCGACATCGGGATCATCGGATCTGATCCTGTCGGCCGGGTGCTCTGGTATGGGACAGTGTGTTTCGAAACGGAACAGGTGTTCCGATCGAGGATGCCTTGTCGTTTGCCCCATGTGGCCTGAAGTCCAGGTTTTTGCCCATTTACCCGTCCGGCACAGTCTTTGCATTTGACCGTTTAGAATTTGTTAATCAGTTTCCGGCCGGACCAGTTAATAAGAGGTTAATGGGCGTGTTCTTCTCTCTTCTTCTCGTTGGATATGTCGCGAGTGCGGGCTTTGTTGCAGCAGGTGTTCTCGGTAGCCTTTATCAGCTTGTCACCAGACAACCGCCAAAATTTTCCTTTTCGGGCGAAAACCTGCTCGCTTTTCTTGTCGAGGTTTTCCTTTGGCGTCTTTGCAGGGCCGTTTATCATCATGCGCAACGCCATTCGGGGGCGCAGGATCGAAAAGCGCCCACTCGGCTGGCTTGTGGCGTCTTCCACGATTGCCGGGATGTGGAGCATGTGCTCTGGTATTCTGGTCATGAATGTCGCTCTGATTGTCGCCGGTTACACCTGAGGTTCCATGCCGATTTATGCACTTGACGGCCGAGCGCCGGATTTCCCTCAAAACGGCGATTTCTGGATTGCGCCGAACGCAACTCTCATCGGTGATATCAGGCTCCGTGAGGCGGCGAGCGTCTGGTTCGGAGCCATATTGAGAGGTGACAACGAACCGGTGACAGTTGGTCCGCGCTCGAATGTGCAAGATGGCTGCGTCTTTCACACCGACATGGGATACCCGCTCACCATCGGTGCGGATTGCACGATCGGGCACAACGCGATCCTCCACGGATGCACGGTCAAGGACAATTCGCTGATCGGTATGGGCGCGACAGTGCTGAATGGAGCCATTGTCGGCTCAAACTGTATCATCGGTGCAAATGCACTGATCGGTGAAGGCAAGGAAATTCCGGACAATTCACTGGTTGTCGGTATTCCGGGAAAGGTGGTCCGCACGCTGCCGGTTGAGGCAGTGGACAATATCCGCAAGTCAGCTGAAGGCTACGTTCGAAACTGGCGGCGCTACAGGGACGGCCTCTCGGAGATCTGAGACAAAAAATTCCCACCCGACCAAAAAACGGGAACCGGCCTGCGGGGGGGCGGGCCGGTTCCCTGGATCCGGTCGTGGTAGGGATGGGGAGGGTGGGGACGCGACCGGATCGTCCTGACGGCCCTGCAACAGGCCGATCCCTATCCTTGTGCTTACTGGGACACGGAACTGACGGTGGTCACGCGCGTGTCGGAGATGCCTGTCCACCTGACGGATGAACTTGGGGACTGGCGCTTGATGTATCGGTAAGGTGTTGAATACCAGGGCAGGACAGCCTCGATCTGGTTGTCCAGGATCATATCGCCGTGGTCGGTCCTGACGGTCAGCACCGCGTGACCCGCATCGTCCACATCCTTGGCGACCGTGATAAGCAGAGCGCTTTTGGGCCAACCGGCTTCCATCAGGACGCGCTGCTTTTCCAGAACATATTCTTCGCAGTCACCGTAACCATTCACCGGGTAGGACCAGTGCTCGATCTTGCCGAAGAGGTCGTCGTCTGTCATCGGCTTTACGCGACGGTTGACCTTTGCATTGATCGCGATCAACTGGTTCCAACGCGCTTCATTGAGCTTGACCACAACCGGTTGATAGCGTTCTTTCGGGCAGGCCCAGGCATTGTCGCGGCAGAATTGCTTGTGACCGATTGGTGCTTTGGTCACCATATTCATGTCCATGAAACGGCCAGGGTCGGCAAGTGCCGGAGATCCGGCAAAGACACCTGTCGCGACTAATGTTGTGGCAAAGAGAAGTTTTCCAAGTAATTTCATCGTAACACCCTCCCCAAGGCTGATGTAACGATGACTCAATGCTTTTTACTTCGCGAAAAACTTCGAAGTAAAACCTTATTTATACTTTAATCTAATTCGATTTTTATTTTAGTAAAATGAGATTTTCATTTTAGGAAAACTTGAATTGGATTTGCCTAAAATTTTACAGATCTCTTGGAAGCGTGTGAAATTGTTGATGATTGTTGGACCGGACCGCGTCAGGATCATGGTGGAGAACAAATCTGGGTTGGCGGAGAAGTCTTGACTTCATGCGTCAGGCTCACGATCCGAGGTGGAAATTTATTTTCCTGCAATCGGATTTTTTTGCAAAAACACGGAGGTAATTTCTGCCAGGAGGTGTGGGTTGGTTCGGATAAATGAAAGAAGGAACCAGGATTTGAAAGCAGATCTCAGCGCCGCCCGGTTTGATTGATCGGACGGCGCTGACTGACAGGCCTGGTCTCTATCTGTCTTCGCGGCTGCTCTTGTTGGCGTCCCGGAACGAGCGATATTGTTTCCAGGGCAACCATTGAAGTCGCGAACGGTTGAATGTCAGTCCATCGCGGACCAAAAGACAATGTGCGGTGTGTAGGTTCATCAGCTTCCTCCTTTATACTTATCTGGTGCACAAGGTGCGCCTATTCAATGACCGGAAGCCTCAGCGAGAGCGTAATTTTGTTAATTATCTGCAATGTTCAAGTTGGTTTGGACGCGACAATACTGCCTAATTTTTAAATTATTTTCAAAAATTTAAGTACGATGAAATAATGATGAAGATCAAATATCGAGAAAATATGCACTATATCTATTTATTATTGGATCTTTGCTATTGTTCAGTTTCTGAAAAATACATTGATCATTGTAACTATCGGTACTTGATATCTTTTTGTTGTGTCCGCCTTGATTGTTGACCTGTTGACCTGTTGACCTGTTGACCGTGTGATCACCAGTGAACTTCAAACCGGCGAACCGTGACGGCATTGGCCTCCCAAACAAAGAGGCGTTGCGCGATGTATCATCGGCGTTTGTCATCACAATCCAAATGTTCACGACTTCCAATCCGGACAGGTCAACTGAGTTGGAAATGGATCAAGAGCATTCCGAACGGGGTGCTGTTGTGAACTCGAACTCGTCATGGGTCAAAGACGGCCAAGGCTCATCCGCGAAATTCTGGCAATCCACAGAAAGGTACGCTCTGCCGAGAATGTATCCCGTTCACCTGACCGGGTGACGCTTTCCCGGGTGTTTTCGAAGATCTTGGTAGAGCAGTGCTGCAAGAAGCCGCAAATCTTCCACGTCGAAGATCACTCCGGGTTCTGCGCCGCTCTCCCGAGAACATCAGCACACACTTTCAGCTGCTGTAAAACAATCGGAACCCTGACGGCATCAACTGCAATACTGAACGACGAATTCTCCGGTTTGACGATCAACAGGGTTTGCTTCACGAGAAGATCGATTTCTGGCTGCGACAGTGGCCTGTCGGTCCTCAAGGCGAAATCAAGTCCGGCCTCTGCCGGAATCGTAATCTGCTCATCGCCATAGGATACGAGCAGGTTGATGTTGAATTTTGTGCCCTGGACAAAGACACCGGGCCAAAAATAGGCGTCTATCGAAACGCCTGGATTGGCCAGATCATGAACAAACCAGAAAGACATATACGGAGCGTGGCTGGTCTCGATGACCGGCCGATTGACCGCCTTGCATTTGGTCTTTTCATTCCAGACTGTCCAGTTGCCATCCTGATACCAGAACCTGACGTCGGACTTTGCGGTTGTTGTCATCAAAAACAACAAGCACAGGGCAGCAAGAGATCTGTTCATGGCCGGCTCCCTCGTTAGATATCCCAGCATAACACTTATTCTGAAAGCTTCTGAGCGGGCCTTTCAGTAGCGTGCTGCGCAGACCAAACGATTCCGACACGGTGACCAAGATTTCCGTCAAGCGAAAGATCGCATGAAGACAGGGCGGCAACGACCGGAAATTCAATTGCCGCGAAGAGAAACAAATTCCCGTCAATCCCAAATGGGGCCACACACCGTGTTTGGCCAGACAACGTCAAGGTGCTTGTCTCGGCGGTGTTCGCATTCGCATGAAGTACACCAGATTCTCGAAATCGATCACAATACAACCCAAAATGGGAATCGTATTCTGTCCTTCGGGGCTGGTAAACTGGTCCTGGAAAATGAGTTCTTCGCTAGACTATTGTATTATAAGGTTTTTTTGTTTTCCGTCATTTGGCATGTTCCTTGTATCTCTGACTCTTGAACACAAGAGCCGGAGGCAGACAAATGAACATTCTTCTTGAAGACCTGAAAACTGCCATGAATCAAGAACGCAGGAACAAGTTAGAGCGAAATTCTCATCTGATCCGGGAGCCGCAGGCGGCTGTCCGTTTGGAAAGCCAATACAAGCCAGTGGGTATCGCAGCTCTGACGGCCGCATCGCTGTGCACGGGTGCACGTGCAACCACGAAAAAGTAACCTGGCAAAACAGTAAATTCGGTCTCGAGGAAGCCGTTCAAAACACAGCTCTCTCAATTTCGTGGCTGGAGCAGGAATAGCTTCAGTCAGGCGCAGAGATATGATGTTCGAGCAACTCGCGGCTCTGGACTGCGGCGAATTCGACGGCAATCCCGCCTTCGATGCGACGAACGACGCGGGCCTGCATCTTGCCGAGAGTAATCGGATCACCCATTTCGGGACTGCTGTCCGTTGCTATGGCTGCCCCGGAAAGAGACACATCGATTATCCGGCAGACATGTTCCGAACCGTCCGGCAGGATCATCTTCGTCATGGGATTTTTCGGCACGAAACGGTCGTGGCGGCGATCTTCAGGAAGATTGAGCTCGTCCCTGTTGGCGAGCCAGGTCAGGACGTTGGCGATCTTGTCGCGCTTGCGGGCCGTGTTGCGCAATTCAACAGCAAAACCGCCGTCAATCACACGCGAAATGCGTCCCTCGACGCGGCTCAAATGATCCAGATAGGCAATCACCCGTTCGCCAACACGCCCTTCGACGGGTGTGATCATGGCCATGCCGCCTGGTGACATATCGATGATCTGACAGGGGTATTCCCGGCGATCCTCCAACATGAAACGGCCAAGTATATCGACCTGAACACGTTGATGCCGCCGGCGATCCGTGACTTGAAGCGGTTTGCTTCCTTCTGGTGCTGTTGCCAATCCGGCGTCCATGCCTGCTCTATCCAAACAGTGTGTCCCGCACCAAGTGGCCGAAACCCGAATCCCCAAACGTCTCACCCATACATTAGGCAGATGAGGTTAACGATGTGTAAGAATTGGGACACTCAACTGCTTTTCGACGTTAAAAAATTCATTAGTTTTCCAGCGGCGCAGCGAAAGCGCGCAACTTCCTATAAATTGCATCTGGAAAAATTACCACTCCTGGAAAAAGAGAGAGGCGCAGACATCAAGTTTGAGGCGAGAATTGTGACGCAGCGTTAAGAAAACCCGGTTGATACCGGGTTTTCGAATAGTCTGGCGTTTTTTTGATGCGTCTTGTGCGAAGCCGTCAGGACTTGCCGCCGCTATAGACTGTCAGATGACCGACCTTGCGCTCGGCGCCCTGGGGCAGGGTCGGTGCCGGCATGCTCATGCCTTCTGCCGTAAAGCGTGGCAGGATGGGATTGACCGCTGCCGGTGCATCGGCAAAGAAGGGCCGCTCGTCGGGCCAGACAAGACGCAGGCTGCTGATCGACTGGTTCAGGATCGGGTGCAGACCGATCCAATAGGGCTTTTCCATCGGCGTGCAACTTCCGAGGATGCGGATCCGGCCTTCTCCAGGCACATTGAGGGGGACGAGCAGCATTTCCATGTGCAGAACCTGATCCCGTTCGGTGTGACCGCTAACACCGATGACCGCTGCTGCCGCGTCTTCGGTAATGGCAGCAACAAGGCTTTCCAGGGCTTCACGGTCTTTCGTGCTCCAGCCACGCAGGAAGTTCCTGCCTTTAAGCTCACGGCAATGGGCCGAACAAAGGCGTGTTCCGGCCAGGCGGTAACGCACGTCCTGGGGCCCCTTTGTTTCCAGAATAAAGGTATCACCCAACAGACCGCGAATTTCGCCGGGGTCGACTTCGCTGCGGTTCGGGGCTGGACGGGCGCCGCGCAGGTTGTCCCAGTAAGAATAAAGAGTTTGCGTTACGCCGTGTTTCATCTTGCTTCGCCTCATCGCCATTATTCGCCCCGTGTATCGTCTCAAGACACTACTGTTTCAAAATGGGGCGCTTGTCCGATCCTGTGTTTGACTGACCTCTACTAAGCATGGGGCGTGCCAAGTGGCTGATGGATATGAAACAATGAGACGGGGTAGGCGTTAAGGTTAATTTTCGGTGTTGCTTGTCTTCGGGCGGCGGCGCTGGCAGCTTAACGTTCTGTTCAGACTTAAGGCGAGGCAAATCGCCTCGGCGGTTCAAGCTGGAAATCCGGCAATAGTTCGAAACAGGACGCAATAGCGCAAACGCAAATGAGCGCTGTAGTTCTTCGAAACTGGACAGCGACCCGACAAGAGCGCGTGGGGACGCGACCGACCTTTTGGGGGAAGACAGGACGCCGGCGCCCGAGATCTTAGCTGATCTCAGTTTGCACCGGCGTCCTTGCTTTTTTACGCGCAAATTCGCTGCGGGGATCTGAAAAGACATTCACCATTTGAAGGAAATGATCACCTGATCATCATGCCGCCCTTGTTTTGTCCGGGATCTTGCTTAGAAGAAATAAGGGAAAGAGCGAGATTCCATGAACGTATACAAATTCGACGAAGAACGCAGCCGGCGTGAACAAGCCGAGAAGCAGCAACCGCCCAGAAGACCTGCTGGCCCACCTGCGATCAATCTGCCTGATATCATCATCTGGCTCAGTGGAATTCTGATTGCGATCCATCTCGTGCGGGTGTTCCTGCTCCCGGTTATCTGGGACAACTTCATTCTCGTTAATTTCGCTTTCTGGCCGGTGAAGTACTCGATTCTTGCGAAGCTCTCGACGATAGACATGGCCTCAAGTATTTGGGGGTTTGTCACTTATTCCCTGCTTCACGGCAGCGCGACGCATATCATTTTCAATCTGCTCTGGATGGCGATCTTCGGCAGCGCGGTTGCACGCAGGTTCGGTGTCGGTCGATTTCTGCTCTTTTCGGCGCTGTGTTCGGTCGGGGGCGCATTTGCACATCTGGCGACAAACTGGGGCGAGGGTGTCCCCATGATTGGTGCGTCGGCAGCGATTTCCGGTCAGATGGCAGCTGCGATTCGCTTTGTCTTCGAACTGGGCGGCCCGCTCGGTGCCATCCGTCGCACCGATCGCGAGGCCTACATGGTGCCGGCGAAGCCGCTTGCCGATTGTTTCCGCAATCAGCAGGTCCTGGTCTTCGTTGCCGTGTGGTTCGGGCTCAATCTCTTTTTCGGTCTCATGAGCGGTCCAGTTGCCGGACAGCCGGCAAGTGTCGCCTGGATGGCACATATCGGCGGCTTTGCCGCAGGTCTTGCGCTGTTCCCGTTTTTTGATCCCGTACCGAGGCGGCGTTTCTGACCCGTCGGGCGAAATGGCGCAGTGTTAATGGTTTGCGTGATCCCATTTTTTGCCATGATACCTGCATCCGGTTTTAACACGGGCTGGTTGACGCTGAGGGAGGTATTGTTAGATGACCGTTGCCGCAATCCTGAGTGGGAAGGGCCACGACACCATTACAGCAAGCAGCGATGCGCTGCTGAGCGACATTTGCGAAACCCTGGCAAAACACAAGATCGGCGCGGTGGTGGTTTGTTCCAGTGACAAGGCCATTGAGGGAATTGTCTCAGAACGCGACATCGTGCGCGTGATCGGGACACAGGGACCATCTTCGCTGAAATTGCCGGTCACGAGTGTCATGACCAAGGAGGTCGTGACATGCAACGAGGGCAACAGTGTCAATGAAGTGATGGCGCGCATGACACAAGGCAGGTTCCGTCATATGCCGGTGGTGAAAGATGGCAAACTGACCGGTGTGATCTCAATCGGCGATGTGGTGAAGCACAAGATTGCCCAGGTCGAACTCGAGGCCGAGCAGATGCGAAACTATATTTCCATGTCCTGAGACAACACGTGTTCCATGTGTAAAAGGCTGGCTCGTGCGCCAGCCTTTCGTGTTTTTTATAACGAACTATTCAAAGTCCCGCGGCAGAGGTTTCAGACAGTTGCCCCCTTGTGCCGGATGGCGCACCCGACGCTGCTTGCAAGCACACCGACCAGAGCCGCTATGGCAAGGTCGATCATTTGAACTTCTGCCAGCTTGAAACCGGCGAACAAGAAGGTTTCGGCGACACCGACAGCACCTCCCATTGCAGCAGCGAGAATCCAGTTTCGGGTCATCATACCGAGCGCGAGGCCAAGGATACCCGGAAAACTCAAGATGTTTCCGCCTACTGTTCCAAGTAAGTCGAGGATACCAATCATGCTTCAGCCTTTTCCAACGAATGAGTGTTAGCAGGCGCCGGCATTCATGATCCGGCGCAGGGCAATTTACTATTCTGCCAAGTCAGCAACGTAAGACCTAATCGCGGCGACATCCTCGGACGGGGCAACGGGCAGGGCGTTGCTTGCCTGCAATTCCTCAACAACTTCCCGGTAACGCTCCTGATATCCAGGTGCCAGGTCGTGCGCGATGCCCTGGTGGCAATCGATACATGTCAGGTTTTCGTCGAGAGCGCGCTGGTGCTCCGCTGCAGCACGCGTCTCCTGGATTGTAAAGTCCATGTATTTGAAGTTGTGGCAGTTCCGGCACTCGCGGCTGTCGGACAGTTTCATCTTGCGCCAGACAACTGCAGCCATATCCCCCCGGTGCGCCTCGTATTTTTCCGGCGTGCTGATTGTCCCGACCACTTCATGATAGACGTCCTTCACTGCCATGATCTTGGCTTTCAGCTTGTGTTGCCACTCGTGAGGAACATGGCAATCCGAGCAGATCGCTCGCACGCCCGAATGGTTGCTGTAGTGAATGGTCGTGCGATATTCGGCGAGATTGGTTTCCATGGTGTGGCAGCTGGTGCAGAACTCTTCTGTGTTGGTGAGCTCCAGTGTCCAGTGAAAACCGCCCCAGAACATGATTCCACCAAGGAACCCCGCAATCAGGACGAATCCTGCGCTCAGTACAGCGGTCGGAGTCCAGAACCAGTTCCAGGCGCGGCGGATCGGGTTTCCCGGCTTTCCGTTTTCTGAGTTTTCAGCCATTTTTCGAAGGCTCCTTGTAACGGTTCAGCGCGTCAGCGGGTTTGGATGGGAGCGGACGGTTCAAACTGATTGTCGACCAGAGCGGGAACATCAGCTTGCGGTACATGGCATTGATTGCAGAAGTATCTTGTTCCCGCGATGTGATCGAGTTCGTTGCCTTCACGGTCGAGATAGTGTGTCATCGAGAGCGTTGGAGCGCCGCGTTCGCCAGCCTTGGTCCAGTCATGACATGACAGACACTGATTGGTCCGAATGTCGATCTGGTACTGCGCAATTGAGTGTGGGATCAGCGGTGGCTGCTGGCGGTAATTCCTCTGCATTCGGCCTTCCTTTTCCGCCCATTTGAAATCCGGGCCGAGCCTGTTCAACTCGTCTACAGGATCAGATCGCATGGCCTTGACTTGATCCTGTTGAGCGACGGCAAACCCGCCGATGCCAACAAGAACTGCGAGGGCGGCGACACCCGCGAGTACCGGCTTTTTCATTGAGAACACTCCTTGTGTATCTTGCGTGCGGCGCTCTGTTCAGGCGCGGATTGAGGGCTCGGTTCAACAATCCGTTCGTCGAACCGGTGGGTGAAGGAAAAAACGTCTTGTGCACAGACGTCGATGCAGCCACCGCAATTGGTGCAGTCACCTGCAAGGATGATTGGCGAACTGCCGGGCGCGCCCTTGAGGGCAGGGGAAATGACCTGTTTTTCCGGACACACGGCATAGCAGTCCATGCAATTGTCGCAGGCATCCCGGTTTGCAGCACTCACGCGTACGAGCGCCGCTTTCCCGATCAGGCCGTAAAACGCGCCAACGGGGCAGAGATGGCCGCACCAACCCCGGCGCGCGACGAAGAGATCGAACAGAAAGACCGCGGCTGCCACAATCCAGGCCGAGGCCAGGCCGAAGACCAGGCCCCTGTGTACGATTGTGACCGGATTGATCGCTTCCCAGGCAATCGTTCCGGTGATCAGCGAGACAACCAGTGCGATCGCAACAAGCCACAAACGGGTAGAACGTTTTGGTTGCCAGCCTTTTGGCAGGTCTAGGCGGCGGTGCATCCAGTGAGCCGCATCCGTCACCGGGTTTACGGGACAAACCCAGGAACAATACGACCGACCGCCAAGGAGAGCATAGGCTGCGACTACGATCAGCGCGCCGAGCAACGCAGTTGCCGAAGGCCAATGACCGGCAACAACACTTTGTGTTGCCACAAAGGGATCGGTCAGCGGCAGGATGTCGAACGTCATGGAACCAGCAAGTGTTCCCTTGGTAATCCAAAGATCAAACAGGGGACCGGTCAGAAAGAGCGCGAGGAACAACAGCTGGCTTGCCCTGCGCAGCAGCAGGAAGCGCCTGGAACCGATCCAGCCCTTCTCTTCCAGGGCTTCAAATCCCACGGGTAGGTGTGTCTCCACACTCATTGGCTGCCTCCGGGAACTTTGAAGGCCGGTTCGAAACCACCGGGTGCGGCAAGGTTGTCGGTGCCCGGCCCCGGCAGGCGATCGGGCAGGTCGATCAAGCCTTCGACCAGGGGAGCGCCATTTGCTTCTTTTTCTTCCCAGCCTCGGCGATAGTGATCAGCGGCCTCGCCGCGCGCCAGGCGCACAGGCAACACCTTTATTGCTGCCTCAGGCAAAACGCAGCTTTTCTCGCAGAGCCCGCAACCCGTGCAATGATCCGCATGCACTGTCGGCGCAAAAATGGCGTGGTGGCCGGAGCGCTCATCGTGCGATGCCTTGAGCGAGATAGCCACGTCAATTGACGGGCAGACACGATAACAGACATCACAACGCAGGCCGTGGAAATTCAGACAGTTTTCCTGATCGACCAGGACTGCAGTTCCCATGCGAGCGTCGTCAATATCCTCCAGTGTTGGATCAAGTGCGCCGGTCGGACATGCCGCAACGCACGGAATGTCATCGCACATTTCACATGGAACCTTGCGAGCAGTAAAATAGGGGGTTCCCGTCGCCAGCCCTTCTTCGCCAAGATCTGCGAGTTTCAAAGTGTCGAACGGACAATCGCGCGCGCACAGGCCACAGCGAATGCACGCGCTCAGGAAATCCGTCTCCGGCAAGGCGCCGGGTGGCCGCAGAGCATCGGCCGGCAATGCCCGCGCATCACTTGCCACATACCCGAGCCCGAGCCCCGCGACCGCGCAGCCGCAAGCCATACGCGCGGTGTCGGTCATAAAGCGACGGCGGGAATGTGAAAGCTGTGGCATTGCCATGGCAAGGATCCGGGGCCGGGTGGACGCGCCTAAGCGCGTTCCACCTTGCAGGCACACTTCTTGAAATCGGTTTCCTTCGACAACGGGCAAGTTGCGTCAAGCGTGAGCTTGTTCGTAAGCTGACCTTCGTCAAACCACGGCATGAACACCAGTCCCTGGGGCATCTTGTTACGACCACGTGTCGCCAATTTGCTGCGCACCTCGCCACGACGTGTGGAAACGATGATTTCCTGACCGTTTCTCAGTCCACGTGCTTCGGCGTCGGATGGATGCATGAACACAACCGCAAGCGGGAATGCCCGGTGCAACTCCGGCACGCGGCGGGTCATGGATCCGGAGTGCCAGTGTTCAAGAACGCGACCCGTGCAGAACCACAGGTCAAAATTCTCATCCGGCACTTCCGGAGGATCTTCGTATGGCGCAAATATGATCTTGGCCTTGCCGTCCTTGTGGCCATAAAAGCGGACTTCCTCGCCTTCGGGCACATACGGGTCATAGCCTTCGCGGAACCTGTAGAGTGTTTCCTTGCCGTCGACGACCGGCCAACGCAATCCGCGCGCCTGGTGATAAGTGTCAAAGGGCGCGAGGTCGTGTGCGTGACCGCGCCCGAAGTCTGCATATTCCTCGAATAGACCCTTTTGAACATAGAAGCCGAAGTGTTCGGCATCGTCGTTCTGGAAACCTTCCGCAGTTTCGCTTAACGGGAACTTGTCGACCTGGCCGTTGGCAAACAGCACATCGAACATCGTCTTGCCGCGGTGTTCGGGCATTTTGGCGAGCAATTCCTCGCCCCAAACTTCCTCAACGGTGAAGCGTTTGGCGAATTCCATGAGTTGCCACAGGTCTGATTTGGCTTCTCCCGGCGCCGACACCTGCTGGCGCCAGAATTGGGTACGGCGCTCCGCGTTGCCGTATGCGCCTTCTTTCTCGACCCACATGGCAGTCGGCAGGATCAGATCCGCGGAAACTGCGGTGACTGTCGGATAGGGATCGGAGACGGTGATGAAATTTTCCGGATTGCGGTAACCGGGATAGCCTTCCTCATTGATATTGGGAGCGGCCTGCATGTTGTTGTTGCATTGAACCCAGTAGGCGTTGAGAACGCCATCCTTAAGCTTGCGGTGCTGCAGGACGGCGTGGAAACCCGGTTTCGGCGGGATCGTCCCCGCAGGTATCTTCCAGGCAGTCTCGCAAATCTCGCGATGCTTGTCGTTGGCCACCACCATGTCCGCGGGTAGCCGGTGGGCAAAGGTCCCAACTTCCCGGGCCGTGCCACAAGCAGACGGCTGGCCGGTAAGCGAGAAGGGGGAGTTGCCTGGCTCGGAAATCTTGCCGGTTAGAAGATGCACATTGTAGCAAAGCGAGTTGACCCAGGAACCGCGAGTATGCTGGTTGAACCCCATGGTCCACAGGCTCATCACCTTGCGATCCGGGTCGGCGTATTGTTCCGCCAGAAGTTCGAGTTTTTCAGCAGGAACGCCAGACAGTTCGGACACCTTGTCCACCGAATACTCCGCGACTGATGCCGCATATTCGTCGAAACTCATGCCTTCCAGTTTGCCGGAATCCGGATTTTCGGCTGCTTCCTGAAGAGGGTTTTCAGGTCGCAGGCCATACCCGATATCGGTCGCGGTCTTGGTGATGTTCACGTGCTTGGACATGAAGTCTTCGTTTACGCGACCGGTCGAGATGATGTGGTTGGCGATATAGTTCAGGATTGCAAGATCGGTTTGGGGTTTGAAGATCATGCCGTTGTCGGCAAGTTCAAAGGAGCGATGCTCGAACGTGGAGAGAACGTGTACCTGGGCGCCGGGTTTGGTCAGGCGGGTATCGGTAAGGCGCGACCAGAGGATCGGGTGCATTTCCGCCATGTTGGAGCCCCAGAGCACAAATGTATCAGCGTGCTCGAAGTCATCGTAGCAACCCATTGGCTCGTCGATGCCAAAGGTCCGCATGAAGCCGACGACAGCGGAGGCCATGCAATGACGCGCATTCGGATCGATGTTGTTGGAGCGAAAGCCGGCCTTCATCAGCTTGGCTGCGGCATAGCCTTCCCAGACGGTCCATTGACCGGAGCCGAACATTCCGACCGAGGTCGGACCTTTCTTGGCGAGTGCTTCCTTCCATTTCTGGGCCATCACATCGAAGGCTTCGTCCCAGCTGACCGGTTCAAACTCACCGTTCTTGTCGTAGACACCGTTGGTCTTGCGCAACAGCGGTTGGGTCAGGCGGTCTTCGCCATACATGATTTTCGAGAGGAAATAGCCCTTGATGCAGTTCAGGCCCCGGTTTACCGGCGCATCCGGGTCCCCCTGGGTGGCAACCACCCGGTTGTCCTTGGTGCCCACGAGCACCGAGCAGCCTGTGCCGCAGAAGCGGCAGGCTGCCTTGTCCCAACGTATGCCGGTGGACTGGACCTGCGCCTGAGCTGCCTCGTTGCCGAGAGAAATACCGGCTGCGGAAGCCGTCGCGGCAGCCGCGGTCGCCTTCAAAAAGGTCCTGCGGGATTCAGAGGTTGTCATGGGTCTGGTCTCCGGCTTGGCTAGGTTTGGCTGGCAGAGAGGCGGCATCATCCGCCGCTAGATCTTCGAAGTGGTGATAGGTGAGGGTGACAGAAACAACACCCGGGATCTGATGCATCTCCATGATCAGTTCGGAAGCATTTTTTTCCGGTGTGTCCTCGACAACGACAACAATACGACCGTCATCGTCGCACGCATGAATTTCGGCACCCTTCATTGCTTCGACCCGCTTGCGCACTTCGGGTACCGCAGGGGCAGTCGCATGAACGAGACAGCCGCAAATATTCATGTCGGGTCCTTTTGTTGCTCCGGCTGGAGCCGCTTGAATGTTATTGCAGCAACTGGACAGCCATAAGCGCACGCACCACAACCGGTGCATTGATCAATATCAACGATCGGCTCCGACGCGCCGCCAATCGCAAGCTTGAAGCGAATCGCTTGCGGTTCGCACGCGTCCTCGCAGGCACGGCAGGTTATTGCCTGAAGTGACAGACATTTGTTCGAAACGTCGGCTCTCCATGGCCAGTCGAACTCACGGGAGCGGTCCAACGCACCTGAAGGACAGGCTTCCGCACACGCACCGCAAAAGGTGCAGGCACCACTTGAAAAATCCAGAACCGGACCGCGGTCGTTTCCCGGTTTGATGATTTTTTCAGGACAGGAAGCGACGCATTCCTTGCACTCCGTGCAATGTGCCAGAATGGACGATTCGTCAGACCAGGGAGGTCTGATCGAATCTGATTTCGGTTGGCTGGCAAACTTCAGGAACGCTCGCCTGCCCACTGATACATCTGGACGGCTGGACATGGCGTCAACCCGCCCCTGGCGCGTGCAAGGTAACTGATACCGGAATGGGGAGCCGCTGGATTGCAGCGTCGATCACCTGACGTGCGGAAGCCAAGACCACGGTCTGCAGGTGATACACGTGGCGATCATTCCAGTGACCGGTATCACTGTCTTCTGCCATAACCTCTCCCTCAGCATGGACAGACAGAGACGGCTATTATTCGAGTCTTTTAGCCTTGGGACCGAGCTTAGGCCGCTGAGCACCGAATGGGGTATAGGGGAAACTACGTATTAAATTATGTCTGTAAATTCGAATCTATGATAATTATTTGATTTTTATAGTTAAATTTCCAAAGGAGAGATGATTGGGCTTTGTTAGTGTCGAAAGGGAAACAAGATTTCAGTTTTTGTTGTAAACCTCAGCCGGATCGTAAACTTTTTCGACCTCAACAAGTTCCAGTCCAACAGTGCCCCCGATAGCACCATTGTCCGATGTTACCACCTTCCGGAAGAAGCAGGACCGGTAGCCGACGTGGCAGGTGGCGCCGTTGCCGGCAACCGAGACCTTCAACACCAACGCATCCTGATCGCAATCGGTGAGTATTTCATGCACGGTCTGAACCTGACCGGAGGTTTCACCTTTTTTCCAGAAACTCTTGCGCGAGCGGCTCCAGTACCAGGCTTCGCCCGTGTCGATTGTCCGCTTCAACGCTTCTTCATTCATGTAGCCGACCATCAGCACTTCCCCGGATGCAACATCGGTCACAACTGCGGCGATCAGACCGTCACTGTCGAATTTCGGCATGAGTATTTTGCCGTTTTCGACGGTTTCCTTGTCGCCGCGATCGGAAAACTGGGGATTGCACATGGGAAGTAGCCCTTGCCTTACTCAAGTGAGCAAGGGCCCTCGTTCAGAGACCCTTGCCGCGCACCATGGTCATGAACTTGGCCTGTTCGGCCGGATCATCCTGGAAAACGCCGGTGAACTGCGTGGTGATCGTGGAGACCCCCGGTTTTTGAACGCCGCGCATGGTCATGCACTGGTGCTCAGCTTCGAGCATTACCGCCAGACCACGCGGCGCGAGGGTATCGTCAATGACCGATGCGATTTGCGCAGTCAAGTTTTCCTGTGTCTGCAGACGCTTGGCATAGATGTCGACAACACGTGCAAGCTTGGACAGGCCAACGACGCCTTCAGCCGGATAATAGGCGATATGCGCTTCGCCGATAAAGGGAAGCATGTGATGCTCGCAGTGCGAATGAAACGGAATGCCGCGAACAAGAACGATGTCCTGATAACCACCGACATCCTCGAACGTTCGCTCCAGATGCTCGGCCGGATCTTCAAAATAGCCGCTATAGAGCTGGCTTAGTGCTTTGACGACCCGTTTCGGCGTTTCGACCAGACCTTCACGGTCCGGGTCGTCACCTGTCCAGGCAAGAATTGTCCGAACTGCGGCTTCAACTTCTTCGCGACTCGGCCGAAGCAATTGCTCCGGCGATTTTCTCTCAAATCTCTTTTCAACCGGCTTGAGGACAGCGTCCATCGGGATCCTCGCAAATTTACCCTTGTCACTCGTCATACGGCGCCCGTTCTTGCACAGATCATGAAGTCCTCGCTTGAAGGCCGGGGACCCTTATCATACTCCACACAAAAAGCGAACGCACAGTTTCTGAGCGGGTTGAGCCGGTTTCCAGCGTACATACGACGCCGTATACTACCAACTGCGACCACTCTGCCCCTTGCGAAATTGCCGTGGCGTCTGATCTATATATAGGAAAGCAAAGCGCCATCAATGTGTCGCGCATCACAGGCTTTCACGAAGAGGCGAGAATGCTTGACGACATCTACAACGCGAAGATCCTTGAATTCGCCGGAAACATCCCCCGAATCGGCCGTCTTGAGCAACCTGACGCGACGGCAAAGGCGCATTCCAAACTTTGCGGCTCGACGGTACTCGTTGACATATGTGTGAAGGACGGTGTGGTGAGCGACTTTGCTCATGACGTCAAGGCCTGTGCATTGGGCCAGGCATCTTCCTCGATCATGGCCCAGAATGTCGTCGGAGCCAGCGTCGGCGAGTTGCGGGATGCACAAAAAACCATGCGTGCCATGCTCAAGGAAGGTGGCGATCCGCCCAAAGGCCGTTTCGAAGATCTGAAGTTTCTCGAACCGGTTCGTGAATACAAGGCACGCCACGCCTCCACGATGCTGACTTTCGACGCCGTCGTCGATGCGCTTGACCAGATTGAAGCCAAGGCCGAGAAAGACGGAGCGGCGGCATAACTCCCCTCAAACGTCCGGTCTGTTAGAACCATGTGCCAGCGGCCAGACACCGATTCCCGGCGGAACAGGCATTTGTCTGTCCCCAGTCGTGTGGCGATCGGTCTCATCTGGATTTACCGCTATTCCCTTTCCCTGTTCATGGGACGAGGGTGTCGATACGCACCGACCTGTTCGGACTATACCGAGCAGGCAATCCGGCAATACGGTTTCTGGACCGGTGGATGGATTGGATTGGCGCGCATTCTCAGATGTAATCCCTGGGGTGCATCCGGGTTTGATCCAGTTCCCGAATCGCTTCCGGACAAGGCGCACTGGTTCATGCCATGGCGCTATGGGCGCTGGACGGGGCGGCACATTCCGGAAAAATACCGGCTGGATGACCAATGATCATGAAATAGCCCGTTCGGTATTGCCTCAATCGGGCATTGACCTAGCGTCATCCTGATGCGACGTTTCCGTGTCAGCCGAAAGGCCGGGGAGGGCACATGGACGCGCGCGATTTCCACTTCGTGATGATCAAGCCGACTCACTATGATGACGACGGTTATCCGATCCAGTGGCTTCGATCGGCCATTCCATCAAACACACTCGCCAGTCTGAACGGTCTGGCAGAAGCTGCCCGCGATCGTAAGGCGCTCGGAGAAAACGTTCGCATACATCTTCATACCTATGACGAAACCAACAAGCGGGTGCGCCCCGAAAAGATCGCGAGGGACATTAAGCGGCAAGGCGGCAAGGCCCTGATCGCACTTGTTGGCGTTCAATCCAATCAGTTCCCGCGTGCAACGGACCTTGCCCGCAGGTTCCTGAAGGAAGGGCTGCAGACCGCCATCGGCGGGTTTCATGTCTCCGGCTGCATTTCAATGCTCGACGACATGCCTGACGAGATGGTCGAACTGCAGAGTGAAGGTGTCAGCTACTTTGCCGGCGAGGCCGAGGACCGTCGTCTCGACCAGTTCTTCCGCGATGCCTGGAACGGTGATCTGAGACCGCTCTACAACTTCATGGCTGACCTGCCATCGCTCGAAGGAGAGCCGACACCGATCCTGCCGTCCAAGCACATTCAATTCACCGCGGGATCACATTCCAGTTTCGATCTGGGACGTGGCTGCCCGTTTCAGTGTTCCTTTTGCACCATCATCAACGTACAGGGCCGCAAGAGCCGGTTCCGCTCCGCCGACGACCTGGAGCAGATCATCCGTGACAATTACGAACAGGGCATCAACCGCTTTTTCATCACCGACGACAATTTCGCTCGCAACAGGGAATGGGAACCGCTGTTCGACCGGCTGATTTCCTTGCGCGAGAAAGAAAAATTCGACATCAAGTTCATCATCCAGGTGGATACGCTCTGCCACCGGATCGAGAATTTCATCGAAAAGGCGACGCGCGCGGGAGTGAACCGCGTATTTATCGGTCTTGAGAACATCAATCCCGACAATCTGCTGGCGGCAAAAAAGCGCCAGAACAAGATCACCGAATATCGGGAGATGCTGCAAAAGTGGCGGGCAAATGGCGCGACCACCTACGCCGGTTACATCATCGGTTTTCCGGGTGATACCAAGGAATCGGTTCTGCGGGACATTGAAATCATCAAGAACGAATTGCCGCTCGATCTTCTGGAGTTTTTCTACCTGACACCGCTGCCGGGATCGGAGGACCACAAGGTTCTGCTGTCCAAGGGAAGCTGGATGGATCCGGATCTCAACAAGTACGATCTCAATCACCGGGTTTCACGTCATCCGAAAATGACTGATGAAGAGTGGGAAGAAGCTTACCAGGAAGCCTGGGAAAGCTACTATTCGGATGCCCATGTCGAAACCGTGCTCCGGAGGGCGGCGTCACACAAGAAAGGCCGGCCCGGCAACAAGCTGTTCCTCATGATGTGGTTCAAGCTGATGATCCAGTGCGAAGGTGTTCATCCCCTGGAGGGCGGTTACTTCCGCCTGAAATTCCGCAAGGATCGCCGCAGCAACCTGCCGGTCGAAAGTGCCCTGTCGTTCTATCCGGGCTATTTATGGGAGATTGTTGCCAAACATTGGGCCTACGTCTCGTCGACCTTGCGGGTCTACCGGATTTATCGAAAGGTCAAGTCTTCGCCAGAGCGGCATAGCTATTCGGATATTGCCATCGAGGAGATCGAAAAGGATGGCGAGGAAGCTCTTGCCATGATTCAGGAGACACGTGGCGGCGTCGAGGCGGTGGCAAAGACGGCGCGCGATGCATCGATCGTCAAGGCAGCCAAGGAAAGGGCCGTGGCCTCATAGCGTGGAAGCGGCCCGTTTCTTTCTCCTCACAAGTTTCCAATCGAGGGTCATGCCTGCGGCCGCAAGGATGATGGCGCCAGCACCCAAAAGCTGCACGATGTGAAGTTCCTGTCCGAATGCCGCATAATCGACGACGATGGCGACCACCGGGTAGATGAATGAGAAAGCGCCCTGCAGGTAGGTCGGAAGTTTCTGAACCGCGCCGTACATCAGGATGTACATGAGGCCTGTGTGGATGGCGCCGAGCGTGACCAATGCCCCCCAGGCAACGCCTGTGTCAGGCAATTCAGACCAGCGGACAAACGGAGCGAGCATCAAAACGCCGACGCAGACCTGCACGAGCGCGATCAGTTGCGGCGGTGTGCCGGTGAGTTTTTTCGTCAATAGTGCGGCAATCGCCCAGAAAAACGCAGCGCCAAGGGCAAGCGCGATGCCGAGTGCATAGTCGGTTTCGCCGGATCGGTTGGCGCCGGACTTTGCCTGAACAATGAGAAGAACACCTGCAAAAGCGATCACCAGCCATGAAATCTTGGTTGCTGTTATGCGTTCACCGAGAAAAAGCGCACCGAAGCCGACGAGAATAAATGGTTGTGTGTTGTAGACGGCTGTCGCTATTCCGATCGAAGCTTCGCCATAGGCCGTGAACAGCATCGCCCAGTTGATGACGATAGCGATACCGCCAAGGACAGCCAGCAGCAATTGCCTGAGCGAAATCCGTCTGCACAGGAGGCCCTGGGTCGCACAAATCACCAACAAGGCCAATGCACCGAACGTGCATCTCCAAAAGACGACATCGATTGCAGCCTGTCCCGAGATCACGACAAAAAAACCGATTGTGCCGAGGATGGTCATAGCCGCGGTCATTTCTGCAGCGCCACGCACAGTCTTGTCCATTTCTGCCTCGCAACGTGTTTCAAGGCTTCAAGGATGACAAAGGCAGCAACATGACGCCATTCTTTAAATTAGGTAAAATAGCGAAATTGTCTTACTATCTAAATGAAAACTACGTAGTAGGGTTTAAATTATGACGTTGGACGAGACCGACACCAAAATAATAGACGCACTGATCCGGGATGGCCGCATGTCCCTGAAGGATCTGGCAAAGTGTGCCGGATTATCGTCTCCGGGCGTATCGGAGCGAATACGCCGCCTGCAGGAGCGTGGCGTCATACTCGGGTTTTCGGCCGAAATCGAGCCCAAGGCACTTGGATACAGCCTGCAGGCCATCGTGCGAATAAGACCGCTGCCGGGCAAACTCCACATCGTTCAACAGCTGATCCAGGAAATTCCGGAATTCTGCGAATGCGACAAGGTAACAGGTGACGATTGCTTCATTGCTCGCCTAGCGTTGCCATCGATCGAAAAACTGGATGGTATTCTGGACAGGATAGCCGACAAGGCGGAAACGAGTACGTCGATCGTCAAATCCCAACCGATCCGCCGCCGGCCGCCGCCTCTGGTCGTGAACTAGGCGCGAGGGCGTCCGTTTCACGCCAGCTTTGCAATCCCGGTATGGCGGAACTCTGCCGGAAAGGGTTGCCGTTTGCTTTCGAATACCCTATCAGCATGCGGTCTATTTTCCATCGAACAGCTTACCTGCCTTGTCTGCAGGAGTGAGCAGGAGACACAAGATGATCCAACTGACTTTTCCCGACAATTCCGTGCGCGAGTATGAGGCAGGAACCACCGGTCTTGCCATTGCCGAAGGTATTTCCAAGTCGCTTGCCAAAAAGGCGGTCGCAGTGTCGCTGGATGGCGAACTGAAAGACCTCTCCGACGCCATCTCGGCTGACCACAGCGTCGAGATCGTGACCCGTGACGATCCGCGCGCGCTGGAACTGATCCGGCACGATGCCGCCCACGTCATGGCCGAAGCGGTACAGGAATTGTGGCCGGGAACCCAGGTCACGATCGGCCCGGTCATTGAAAACGGCTTTTACTACGATTTCAAAAGGGTGCATCCGGACTCCGGAGAGGACTGGCCTTTCCACCCCGATGACCTTGCCGTTATCGAGAAGAAGATGCGCGAGATCATCGCCCGTGGCGCGCAATTCACCAAGGAAATCTGGAGCCGCGAGGAAGCCAAAACCTATTTCGCCGCCAAGGGCGAGCATTACAAGGTTGAGCTGGTCGATGCGATTCCCGAGGATCAGGAACTCAAGATATACAAACAAGGTCAATGGCTTGACCTTTGCCGTGGACCGCACATGGTCTCGACCCGGCAGATCGGCGACGCCTTCAAACTGATGAAAGTGGCCGGCGCCTACTGGCGCGGAGACTCGAACAACGAAATGCTGAGCCGCATCTACGCAACTGCCTGGCACAACGAGAAGGAGCTGAAAGGTTACCTTCACATGCTGGAAGAGGCCGAGAAGCGTGATCACCGCAAGCTTGGGCGTGAGATGGATCTCTTCCATTTCCAGGAGGAAGGGCCCGGTGTTGTCTTCTGGCATCCGAAGGGCTGGGACATGTTCCAGAACCTTATCGCCTACAAGCGCCGCATTTTGAAGGAAGACTACAAGGAAGTGAATGCGCCGCAGGTGTTGCATACCTCGCTCTGGGAAACTTCCGGTCACTGGACCTGGTACAAGGAGAACATGTTCTCCGTGCAATGCGCCGATCCGGATTCCGAGGACGACCGCGTCTATGCCCTGAAGCCGATGAATTGCCCCGGACATGTGCAAATCTTCAAGCATGGCCTGAAGAGCTACCGTGACCTTCCGATGCGTCTGGCCGAATTCGGCGTGGTTCACCGGTATGAGCCGTCGGGCGCGCTTCATGGCCTGATGCGCGTGCGCGGCTTTACCCAGGACGATGCGCATGTGTTCTGTACCGAAGAACAGCTGGCGGACGAGTGCCTGAAGATCAACGACCTGATCCTGTCGGTCTACAAGGATTTCGGTTTCGACGAAGTCGTGGTCAAACTCTCGACCAGGCCAGAAAAACGCGTCGGCACCGACGAAATGTGGGATCATGCCGAGGCCGTCATGGCTGACGTTCTGGAACAGATCGAGGCTCAGTCCGAAGGTCGGGTGAAAACCGACGTCCTGCCGGGCGAGGGGGCGTTTTACGGTCCCAAGTTCGAGTACACGCTGCGCGATGCCATCGGCCGCGAATGGCAATGCGGAACGACGCAGGTCGACTTTGCGTTGCCAGAGCGTTTCGGTGCGTTTTACGTCGACAATAACGGCGAGAAAAAAACGCCTGTGATGGTCCACCGCGCGATCTGCGGGTCAATGGAACGGTTCCTCGGCATTCTGATCGAGAACCATGCAGGGCATTTCCCGCTCTGGTTTGCTCCGTTGCAGATTGTTGTTGCGACCATTACTTCGGAAGCCGACAGCTACGGTCAGGAAGTCGCAGATCTTCTGAAAGCCAGCGGATTGAAGGTGGAGACCGACTTCCGCAACGAGAAGATCAACTACAAGGTCCGCGAACACTCGCTTGCCAAGGTTCCCGTGATCATCGTGTGTGGTATGCGGGAAGCGGAAGAACGGACAGTCAATGTCCGCCGCCTCGGGTCGAAAGACCACAGGTCCATGGGTCTGGATGAGGCCGTTGCAGCATTTGTCGAGGAAGCGACACCGCCGGACTTGAAATAAACTTGAACGACCCGATCTTTGGGAAATCCGACATTATGTACACTGCCCTTCCTCTGGGGCAGTGTGCTGTCACACCAGCTTAGCAATTCTTCTGGTATCTGGTTCCAGATTTACCGGATCGAACGTTTATTCAGAGATGACGGCCGCCGTGGATTACACAGAATTCAGCTACGCCAATTCGGAACATCCACCGCTGAAGCGGTGGACGATCAGGGCAATCGAGGGCTTGTCCGGCCGCGGCAAGCTCCTCGACGTCTACGAAGTGTGGAAGCACACAATGGTTGGCACTTCGGACTACATCTGGAGTGACCTGCTCGGTCTGATCAATCTGAACGTTTCTGTCGAAAACGGCGAATGGCCGCCAAGAAACCTTCCGGATGGACCGCTTGTCCTGATTGCAAATCATCCCTATGGAATTGGTGATGGACTGGCCATTCTGTCACTGGCCGAACAGCTTGACCGCCCGTTCAAGATCCTGATCAACAACGAATTGCTCAAGGTTCCTGAAGTCCGACCCTTTTCTCTGCCGGTCGATTTCGAGGAGACCAAACAGGCCCTCAAGACAAACATGCAGACCCGGAAAGAGGCGTTGCGGCTGCTTGAAGAAGGCACGACCATTATCGTTTTCCCGGGCGGGGGTGTTGCAACTGCCGCGAAGCCCTTCGGGCGCGCAGAAGAATTACCCTGGAAGACATTCACGGCAAAGATGATACGGTCTTCCAGGGCGACCGTGTTGCCGCTATACTTTGACGGCCAGAATTCATGGCTGTTTCACCTGGTCAGCAGATATTCGCTGACGCTGCGTCTGGCGCTGCTTGTGCGTGAATTCAGGCGCATTCTCGGATCCGTAATGACGGCGCGGGCGGGGGAAGCAATTCCGTTCGAGACACTCGGCGGTTTCAAGGACCAGAAGGAAATCATGGATTTCCTGCAGACCAAGGTCATGGAAATGGCGCCGTCGGGCTCCGCAAAACGCCTTCTCGGGCGCCGCCTATGAAAATGTTCCTGAACACCCGGGCGTTACGAAGTCTCTGTGACTGAAAACCAGTCGATTGTTCAGTTGTTTACGACTGCTTCCTGGGCAGCGAGCTCGCTAACCGACGTGACGACTTCGACCTCCCGGTCTTCGCCGGGCACAACTTCGAAGGTGTGCTGGTAGGTGCGGCCGTTGTTCCTTGCCAGAGCCTCATATTCACCCGAGGCCAGAACAAAATCGGGAAATGCGCCTGTGGCTTCCACGACAACATGACCTCCGGCGCTCAGAACGGACCATGTGGTGTTGGCGATTGCTTCGCCGCCACGTTCATTCACGAGCTTGAGGGTAATATCGGCTGCCTTGTGCAGAATTGTCGCTTCGGTCAGCTTGCCCGGCAGGACCTGGATGTCTGCACGGATGACCGCGTTCACGTCGCCGTAGCGGCTTACGACATGATAGGTATCGGCACTCAGGCGGAGGATGGAACCGGGTTTGACATCGCCGACGATCTTGTTGCGTTCACCACGCTCGTCGAACGTCATCCCGTAAMCGTACGAACGTGACCTGCTGCTGATCGATGCCATTTCCGTCCTTCATGGCAGCACCGAATTTGATCCCTCCGGCATTCAGCGTCAGCATCTTCGACTGTACTTCCTTGCCGATGACAACGCGATTTGTTGACTGTGCGTATCCAAAGGCGGTGTGGACAAGATAAGCACCGGGATCGAGCCGGAATTCGGCATCGCCACCATTCGCCGTCGCCACCAGTTCAAGGCGGCCGTTGGCATTGGTGGTTTCGGAATAGATCCTCCAGACCAGACCGTCATCAAGAGGCGGGCCGTCCTGTGTCAGTTTTGCCATCAGGTAAAGAGCACCCTGATCCAGCCCGTCACTGAAGCCGGTCATCGTGGAATGGGTCGGCACGAGTGGCAACTTGGCGTCCGAAAACAGCGGTTCGGGTTCGCGGTCCAGCAGGTTGATGATCTGATCTTCACGGGGGACAGACGGCGCATTCGGATCGGGTTTCGGGCCCGGTGGCATTGGTGCTTCGACTGTCTGAGCGGACAAGGGTGCGCTCTCAATCACGATTGCCGGGACAGCTATCAGGAGCGCACAGGTCGCGATTTTCAAAAAACGCAATGCCGCCGCGCCGATTGAAACTGATCCTAAATCCAACATGCCCACTTCGTTATCTTATCAACTGCTAAAAGTTACAGTCTTTTGTCTTTTATACCAATTCGTGTTTCCACGGTACACCGGTTTAAACCCAATCGATTGACTGCACAATGCGACAGGTCAATTAGCCCCTTTTGGACCATTGCCGAGTGATGGCCAGTGCCCGGCAAACGCGCGGGACCCTGGCGAGACCAGCTTTTCCAGTGTTCCTAAAGGACTTGAAAATCGGGCGAATTCAAGACATCGAAACTAAAGTTGACAATTCCGGTCAATGAATTAGGTGGATTGTCACAATTGCAACTGTTCGAAGAGAAAAACGTCATGTCCACGTTCAGCCACGGTTCCCCCGAAACGCTGAAATTTCTTCGGAAGCGGCGCTCTCACCCGTCCGTGACGATGTCGGAACCAGGGCCGAATGAAGATGAGCTAACCGACATGCTGACAATCGCGGCCCGTGTGCCGGATCATGGCAAACTGACCCCCTGGCGTTTCATTGTATATCGGCCGGAACAAGCGCGTGTGATCGGCGACCGGCTTGCTGAAATCTGCGAACGAAGGAACGGCCCGCTCGACGACGAACAACGGCAGAAGGAGTTGACCCGCTTCATGCGTGCACCGGTTGTTGTCGGCGTTGTCAGCACCGCTGCAGCGCACCCGAAAATTCCTGTCTGGGAACAGCAACTCTCTGCCGGGGCGGTCTGCATGAACCTGGTGACTGCGGCTTCCGCGGCTGGATTCGTGTCGCAGTGGCTCACGGAGTGGTACAGTTTCGATCGGGAAGCCGCATCGTTTCTGGGAGTTGCGGGAAGCGAAAAGTTTTCCGGTTTCATCCACATAGGAACGCCCAGCCAGCCACCGGTTGAAAGACCACGCCCCGATCTTTCTGATCTGGTCCGTGAATGGAGAAACACCGACTGACATGTTTTACGAAACTTCAAGCAATGATCACGGACTGCCTCACAATCCCTTCAAGGCGATCGTCTCTCCGCGGCCGATCGGGTGGATCTCTTCACTCGATGCCGAAGGGCGCACAAATCTTGCTCCCTACAGTTTCTTTAACGCGGTAGGTGATCGTCCTCCGATCGTCATGTTTTCGTCATCCGGCTACAAGGATAGTGCGGCAAATGTTGAGGCGACCGGCGAATTCGTCTGCAACATGGCCAGTTGGGACCTGAAAGACGAAATGAATGTGTCGTCAGCGGCGGTGCCAAGCGAGACCAGTGAGTTTGAGTTGTCGGGATTGGATATGGCAGCCTCCCGGCTGGTCAGGACACCACGTGTCGCCAGGGCGGTAACGGCACTTGAATGCAAGCATCTCCAGACGATCAAATTGAAAGATCTTGAGGGAGCAGAGACGGACAACTGGATCGTTTTCGGTCAGGTGGTCGGGATACATATCGACGACAGCATCATTGTGAACGGCAAGGTCGACGTCACACGCTACAAACCGCTCTCCCGTCTTGGATACATGGAGTACGCTGCCATAACGGAAGTGTTCGAAATGTCTCGTCCGACGATTTGAGATCTCCAATCATTGGTCAACGAGCAATGCCTTGCGAGCGTTGCCATGGGCAACCGACTCACAAGATTGCGCATTTCTGTTTCAACGGCATGGAGGTGCGTTTCTTTCGATTTTCCAAGATTTTGTGAGAAAAACAGGCGATTTCCACTTTTTCGGCAGAACGTATCGTGAGATCTGCCGTGTGCCGGAAGAAAAACAGCATCCAAACCCCGTAAAGGCACCGGGACAGGGCGTCGTTAAGTATTTGTTAACCATTTGGACGCGAAAGTTAACGAAGTAATAATTTGTTCCGTCGAGGAGACAGGGTCATGCATGTCGCTGACACACCCTCGGTCGCGTCTCGGATCGAGCTTGCGTTTCAATCTGCGAGTAATTCAACAGGAACGTCGTTCGACTACCTGGTGAAGACCGCTGCACGCGAGTCGTCGTTCAACCCGTCTGCGAAGGCAAAGACGTCGAGCGCAACCGGTTTGTTCCAGTTCATCGAGTCGACCTGGTTGGAGACGATGAAAGAGGCTGGTCCCAGGCACGGCCTGGAAAAATACTCCGACCTAATTCAACGTTCCAAGAATGGCAAATATTTCGTCAAGGATCCGCAGGCTCGGCTGGAGATACTCGACCTGCGCAAGGATCCGGGAATCTCGTCCATGATGGCCGGTGCCCTCACACAGAAAAACGCAAACTATCTGGAGCAGAAGATCGGCAGGGAACCAACCGATGGTGAGCTTTATATGGCCCATTTTCTTGGTGCCAACGGGGCCAGCCGATTGATTGATGCGACCAATGCCAGTCCGGATATGCGCGCAGACAAGATGTTTTCTGCGCAAGCCCGGGCCAACAAGCCAATCTTCTTTCACGGCAACGGCAAAGCCCGTTCAATGCAGGAAGTTTATGAGGTCATCGTATCGAAACATGACGCCGTGACCATGATTGCCGAAGCGAGCGGCAAGACGAACCTGCGGACGTCAGGCGCGCTGACAAACGTGGCCGCTCTTCCGACTGCAAAGCCGGTAAACGCGATGCCCGGGATTGATAATCAGAATTTTGATCATCTGGCCGGTGATCCAGCCGCAGCGTTCGCGATGCGCGCCAAGCCTCCGGCACCTGGACAGGTGACTGCTGCTGCAGAACTCGCGACGGGGAGCCCGGTCAATCTGGCCGAATCATCAGTTCCCTTACCGCAGGGCAGTGCAAGCCAATCGCAAACGGCAGTCAGTGCAAACTCCAATACACTTGTCAGTTCCGCTGAAAAACCGGCGCCACAAGATCCACGCCAAGCCTCAATCAACGGAGGTGATGAAAGCGCGCCAACCTCGCGCGTGTTGTCCGCTTTCCAGGCAGCAGAAACGGCCAATCCGTTTGAAGCCCTGTTCAGAAACGATCAGGGATCTTCGCAGGCAGGCGTGAATCCCCGCTTTGCGTCCGCATTTGCGGCTGTTGAAGAGGCGGCGATGTTCAGCGCCCTGTCCGGGGCTTCCAACCAGGTCGCAGCACAGGAACTGGCGCTCGCAGACCAGGGAGGTCCGCTGGATCTGACCAGATTTCTTCGACTGAAAGCAGAAGAGGAGCAAAAAGGATTTATTGCCACCTGCCTGACCGTTCGACTTATTCAGGTATTGGCAAAATTATGGTGAACAGATCGTTAAGTCTTTGGTGTCAGGATACAAGCTGACCCTAGAAAAGACCGATTGCCGCCATGACCAAATATGACCTTTTGCATTTGAACAAAGATGACGATCGTATTCAGGACATTCTCGCCGCGCGGGAATTCGCGGAACGATATCTTGCCGCCGAGGACGACAGTCAGGAACAGGCAGATATGGCAACGGCACTGACAGTTCTCCTGGACGACCCGAGCCGGGGCGTTCGCAAGGCGATAGCAAGGGTTTTGGCAACCAGTCCTCTTGCCCCCGGACTTGTCGTGCGCTGTCTTGCCAGCGACATCGATGAAGTTTCGGTGATCATCCTCAAGTCATCTCCGCTTCTTTCTGATGCCGAGCTGGTCGATTTGCTGGCGGGGGGCAGTGAAGCGGTTCAATGTGCCATTGCAGAACGCCACGGCCTATCGGCGGCGATCAGTGCAGCACTTTGTGAAGTGGGCAGCGAAGACGCCTGCCAGGCTTTGCTGAACAATTCCAGCGCGCAGATACTCCAATCCTCTCTCCTGAGGCTTGCTCAGAGATTTGAGGACCGACCGGATATTTGCGACCAGTTGCTGAAAACCAGGGACCTGCCTCTTTCCAATCGCTACGAACTGTTGATGCGGCTGGCGGAAAACCTGGACGATCATCCGATCGTACTGGAGCGGGTTCCCGAACATCAAAGACACACTTTCCTGAGTGACGCGGAAGACAAGGTGGTCTTGCGGTTGGCGCTTGAGGCGAGCGAAGACGAACTTCCGGATTTCGTAGAACACCTGCGCTCGCGCGGCAAGCTGAACACCCGGCTTTTGTTGCGTGCTGTGTGTTGTGGCCGTTTACGGTTCTTTGCGGCCGCGCTGGCCAATCTTGGCCAGGTGCCACTTCCAAGGCTTTGCAAGCTTCTGGTCACGGTTCGCCGATCGGCCCTTCAGGCAATCCTTCGCAAAGCCGGTCTTCCGATTCGCGCGCATCAGGCATTCCTGCTGTCGATCGATATCGCCCGTCAGGGGCATGCCGACTTCACCTATGACCTTGCCTTGGACGAGGCCAGAATGTTGACGGAAACCCTGCTGCAAGAAATGCAGGACGGCGCTCTTGGAGCAGATGAGGACGTCGCTGCCTTCCTGCGCCGTTTCGCCATTGAAGTCGCCCGGCTGGAAGCACGTCTGATGGTGAAGAATGGGTCGTTGCAGGTCACCAGAGCTGCATAGTCTTCCGTCCTTATCCTCAAAATTCATCTGTTTGCCGGGCTGGTTTCATGCCAGCGCGTCCCGAACAGCTTGCTGGCGATTCGACCTTGCCGTGCAATTTCACCGGTGATTATGTGAGCGTTTGAAGTGAACGAGGTGGCTCCATGTCCTCCACAACGCTCGACGCACGCGCGCAGGCAACCATCGGAATTGTGCTCATGAGCGTGGGCATTGCGAGCCTCAGTGTAAGTGATGCGATTGCCAAGGCTCTGACGGCCGGATATTCGCCGATACAGATCCTGTTCATTCGCAACCTCATTGCGTTGCCGTTCGCGGTCGTGATCGCCCTGTCGATGGGTGGACCGGGCGCGTTGCGCTCCTACAGACCGGCGGCCCATCTGCTGCGCGGCGTCTTTTGGCTGCTGGCAGCGGTGCTGTTCTTCACGGGGTTGAAACACCTAGAAATTGCGGAGGCAACTGCACTTGTCTTCGTGGCGCCAGTTTTCATAACTGCCATTTCAGCGCTGTTTTTGAAAGAAACGGTCGGCTGGCGCCGTTGGCTTGCGGTGCTCGCAGGATTTGCCGGTGTGCTGGTCATTGTCAGACCCGGTGCGGGTACCTTTCAAAATGAATCGCTTCTGCCGATCGCCACGGCCTTCCTGTATGCAATCCTGATGATCAGCGCCAGGTGGGTTGACCCGCGCGAAAGCGTCTGGACACTGATGCTCTATCTCGTCGGTGCAGGTGCATTGTTGAGTGCACTTGCCGTGCCCTTTGCCTGGGTTGAAATTCAATCCGGGGATGTCTGGATGTTCGTCGGAATTGCAATTTTCGGAACTGCCGGCATCACCTTGATCACGCAGGCGTTTCGGTTCGCGTCGGCTGCCACGGTTGCGCCATTCGAATACAGCGCGTTGATCTGGGCCACTTTGCTTGGATGGATCATCTGGGATGAAATACCGGACATGCTCACCTATGTCGGTGCCGGCATCATCATATTGAGCGGGTGTTACATTGTCTTTCGCGAACAAAAGTTGCAGTCGGAAGAGACCACTTGAGCAGACTACACGCTACCCTCAGTGTCCGGTGAAATCTGTTTCAGGAAGTCAGTGGTCACGATTTCAAGCGTTTCAAGCAATTCCACGCCGGTCCTGTTGTCGTCATCTTTTGCACCTTCCATGACCATTGCCCGAATAGCCTCGACGTAACGTTCGGTAAGCTGTAGCGGAAGTTTCTCCGGAGACGGCACGGTTTCTATCAGATGGCAAAAGCTGGCAGCGACCCGGCCAACCAGAGGGAACCCCAGGGTTAGTGCCTGACCCTTGATATTGTGTGCGGCCTGGAACAACGGGGCGACCGTTTCCTCCGTCATGCCCTCTGTCTGTGCGGTTTCCCACGCACGCAGCAGGGTGACCGTCTCATTGATCATCCAGCTGCCGAAATGACCGGACAGACGGTTCAGTGCTGCTTCTGCAGCCTTGATCGGATCAAATTTCTTTGCTTCCCTGGGCGTCAGTTCACGAACCTTTCTGCGCAGGTCGTCCGGCGGCGTCAAGATTTCGTAATCCTGGTCCTGGGCAGTTTCGGCCATGGCAGCTTCTGTCTCCGTCGCAGATATGAAGAGAATTTGAGCGTACAGTATCGGAGCACACACTTAACAGGCTCTTGCCAGGATCGATTTTCGCGAGAATTCCTGTCAGTAACGGAACATTTCCGTCAAAATGCGTTCGTCCCAGCCATGATCGGAATCGAACATGATCTCCCCTTGCGCCTTGGACGACTCCCTGACAGTGACATGCGTGACACGCCGGATTTCGGTGTGGTCCGCCGACGCACTGACCGGGCGCTTGTGTGCCTCCAGGATTTCGATGTCCACTTTCGCCCAGTTTGGCAGCAGGGCGCCGCGCCAGCGTCTGGGACGGAAGGCACTGATCGGTGTCAGCGCAAGCAGTTGTGCAGTGATCGGGAGGATCGGGCCGTGTGCCGATAAATTGTAGGCTGTGCTGCCGGCCGGAGTCGCTACAATGATGCCGTCGCAGACCAGTTCCTCGAGGCGAACCTTGTCGTCGACTGAAATTTTCAGACGTGCGGCTTGTGAGGTTTGTCGAAGTAGCGAGACCTCATTGATCGCAAGTCCCGTATGTGTCTTCCCGGTCTCGTCTATGGCTGTCAGTTCCAGCGGGCGTATTGTCGTGACATCGGCATTTGCAAGCCGGTCTGGCAAATCGTGTTCATGGTATTCGTTCATGAGGAAGCCGACGGATCCCCGGTTCATGCCATAGATCGGTTTGCCCCTGCCCATATGCGTATGAAGCGTCTGAAGCATCAGACCATCTCCACCAAGCGCCACAATGACATCGGCCTCGTCGGCATCAACATTGCCATAGCGATCTGACAGGTCTTCGACCGCGCGTTGCGCCTCCTCGGTATCGCTGGCAACAAAAGCCAGCTTTTCCGTCGAACCAGGGCGAAATACATTTGATTTCAAGGGAAGGGGAGATTGATTCATAGTCCAACGGTCTTTTGGGCGGACAGCGTCTCCGCAACCGGCTGCGCCATTTTGAAACGCACAGCCTCTTGGTTTCTGGGTGACCACCATAACGGGATTTGCAAGAAGGGGCAGTGACTTTTTTCCGCGACTTCAGTTTGTCGGCTCTTGCGTTTCTTGTGCTGCTGCCGGTGGCGCGGTCTCTTCGGCCCCGTCACAGGACGCGTTCTGGATCAGCTCCTGCCATTGCGTAAAAGGCACCACTATGGAGCGTTCATCGTTTATTTTGGCAGCCATGACCGCGGCGACCCGTGGCCCGAAAATCGTATTGACCATGAGTGGTCCACCCGATGCGCCGCTCTCGGTGTTGCAATCGGTTACCCAGACATCTTCCTGGCTACCGAGAACCGAGCAGGACGGGACGACGGTCGGCAGGTAGGGGCGGCTGCGACGATATCCGACGGACAGGAATCTGGTCGTCTTGCGCAGGCGCCTCGATTCTTGCGGCGTCAAAGGCGGCAAGGGGAAAAGTGTGCTGGGCTCCTTCAATATGATCAGGGCAAGATCCTTGCGAATTTCATCCACCTTCGGGCGACTGCGGGCGACGTAGCCGTCGATTGTCAGCAGGCATTCTGCTTCCAGCCTGGCAGCATATTTGTCCCGGCGGACCCCGGCGATGAAGAGGACTTCGTCGGCAGGCAGCTTTTCCTGGGTCTTGCTGGAAACAATGCAGTGCGCGGCGGTGAGAACCTTGTTGGGAGCGATCAATGTGCCTGTGCAGCTCGACACCGACCGATATCCCGCGCGATTGACACGGCCGATCGAATGCCAGGGATAGTCGGTGCTGTCGATGACCGTGAGTTCCGCGTCTTCGGCAAAGGAGTTCTGGATTGCGGATGCCGCCACGAGGCATATGACTGCGATCCGAACCAGCTTATGAAGCGCTGAAATGACCGGTTGGCTGCGGATTACAATTCGACTCATTACTTCTGGTTCCGGTCCTGTTAAACACGCCACGTTTTGGCTGCGCAGTTCAAAAAGACCAAAATCCAGCGCGAAGCCTTCTACTGGCCATAGTAGTCCCAGACCAGCGTCCTTGCGAGTGTTTCGTCATTATGCCTGAGGCGCGTGGTCAAAAGCGCCTCTATGTTGGCACAGACTATGTCCTGGCATTGATCTGAGTAATCTTCAATGTCGGTCACACCGGCGTCCTTCAGGAGAATGCCCGGCAGGCCTGTCACATGGACATACTGCCAGTCCGCTCCCATTCGCACCAGAAGCGCGGGCGGGGTATGGTTGGAGGTGTCCGGGAAATGGTGGGGACACCGTTTCATCAGCTCGCGGAAATCGAACTCCCACAACGCGGCATCGCGCCAGACAGTTGGTGTCGTACCAACCAGGAATGGGACCAGGCTTCTCCCGTCAGGAGCGTGTTCCGGGTCGATTTCCAGGACGTCAAGAAGAGTTGGAAAAACGTCTGTTGAAGAAGTGAATGAGGTAACCCGATTTCCTTTGGTTGCATAAGGTGAGCGGATGACCAGCGGGATGTGATAGCTTTCCTTGTAGTAACCACCCTTGCCGAGCATCCAGTGGTCACCCATCATTTCAGCATGGTCCGACGTGAAGATGATCATCGTGTTTTCGAGTGTGTCCAGGGCTGAAAAAATCCGCCCCAGTTGAGCATCCACTTCGGTGATCATTCCGTAGTAGAGCGCTCTGACCCGGGCCAGATCCCGCCTGGCAAGATCCCGTACCAGGCCCGAAGCCCCGGGAATGTGGCTTGATAGCCGCTGAACGTCCTGCAAGGCGGCAATGACAGGATGTGCTGAGGCTTCCTTTTCCGCACTTTCGGCTCCGGCAAAGTCAGGGCCTTCCTCCGGATCGTACATGGTGTTGTAGGGCGCCGGAACGGCGATCGGCGGATGTGGCCGGAGAAAGGAGACGTGTGCCATCCAGGGCCTTTCTTCTCCTTGATGTTCTTGGAGCCATGTCAGGAATGTATTCGTCAGGAATGCGGTTTGAGTCTCGTTGCGGGAATAGCGGGGCGAAGCCAGGGAAACACGCTCGTCTTCTTCCTGATTGACCTGATGTATCTTGTCGAATTCAGCCGGATCATAACCACGAGCCGCCAACCAGGAGAGCCAGGGTTTGTCGTCTTCGTGCAGGCTCTGGCGGACGGCAAACCCGGGCAGAACACCTTCATAGGTTTTCAGGGCAGGATCATTGGGATCGTGATGCCTGGGGTCGGGTGAGGTGTCCGTATAACCGAATAGAGTTGGCGTATATCCCGCCCTTCGAGCAGCTCTGGCAATGTTGTCGAACCTGTCATCCAGTGGCGCACCGTTCCGTACGACCCGGTGGTTCATCTGGTACAGTCCGGTATAGAGCGACGCTCTTGCCGGAGAACAGGGGGCAGTGCCCGCATAATGCTGTTCAAACACTGTTGCATTTTCAGCGAATGCATCAAGGTATGGAGTCTTTACGACCGGATGTCCGACTGTTCCAAGGCTGTCTCCTCGCCACTGGTCTGCCGTGATGAGGAGAATGTTCGGGCGATTGCTCATTTATGCATCCAGATGATTTGGCGGCAGTTTCGCGGCAGTTGAAATCGAACAGACACATTCCGTGATCAAATGGCAAGTCCACGATCGAGGTCTCGGGGCAGAGTTCCTGTCAGATTACAGTCAAGACCTGCGTGCCGGCGTTTGGAAGCCGGCCAGGGCGCCGTGCCGGCCACTTTCATCGCATTGAGTCGTTGTGTCGCCGATTGCGATTCGCATACGCTTCCTGTGTCGCAAAACGACACAGACGCAACCGCCCGGATCTCAGTTTTCCAGAGAGAGTTTCGATTTTGTGGGTAGATCTCGCGCGCGGGGTGTTTTCACTCGCCGGTCCTCTTTTAAACCCAGGCTTGCTCGGCTAGGCTCCGTTGCAATCAGGTTCATCGTTTTGACATCGGCTCAGTGCGTTGAGCAGAAAGTAGGCTACTTCAGACTGTCTTCGACACTGAATTAAACGCAAACGGGACACGCGGTCCCGTCTCGGGGGAGCATTTACTGAAGTGACCATACCGCGCTCGATCCTCAAAAATTCCAATCATTTCTGGACGGCGGGTCTTCTGGGTATCTGCTTTCTCCTGCAAGGATGCGGTATTTCGGACGCACCGATACTCTTTCCGAAGGGACCGGTTGCACTTGCAGAGCGAAATCTGCTGTTCACCGCTTTCGCAGTAATGATGATTGTGGCCCTTCCTGCCATTGTCCTGACGCTCTATTTCGTCTGGCGTTATCGCAGAGACGGCGGCAAGGGAGCATATACACCCGATTGGGACAGTTCCTGGAAAATCGAATCAGTTGTCTGGCTGGTTCCTGCGGCAATCATTGTTGTTCTTGGAACATTGGTCTGGCAGTCGACGCACAGGCTTGATCCATACAAGGAACTTGTGTCCGACCAACCGGTCTTCAGGGTGCAGGCCGTCGCGCTCGACTGGAAATGGCTGTTTCTTTACCCCGAACTCGGTGTGGCCAGCGTCAATGAGCTGGCCTTTCCGGCAGATCGTCCGCTCTCGATTGAGATCACTTCCGACACTGTCATGAATTCCCTGATGATCCCGGCGCTTGGCGGGCAGATCTACGCGATGGCGGGCATGCGCTCCGAACTCAACCTTCTCGCTGACGAACCCGGCGTCTTCATGGGGCGAAACACAATGTACTCAGGCGACGGTTTTGCGGATCAACATTTCAAGGCGCACGCCTTGAGCGGAGACGGATTTTCCAGCTGGAAGGACAAGGTCGCCGAAGAAACAGCGAAGCTTGATGCAGAAACCTATCTGCAGCTTCACAAACAGAGCACTGCCAATCCCGTGACCTACTATTCCGCTTACGAGACAGATCTCTTCAATCTGATCCTGCGCAAGTATTCACCGATCGTCGGTCCATATGAAAGCAAGGCGGCTGAACTTATCTGCAGGGGGGCTGCGTGATGCTGGGACGCCTGACAATCGAAGCCATTCCGCTCTATTCCTGGGTTGCCATGGGTGGCGCCGCGGTTACAGTTTGCGGCGGGCTCGCGGTTTTTCTGCTGATTACCTATCTGCGTGCATGGAAGGTGCTCTGGACGGATTGGCTGACGAGCGTCGACCACAAGAAGATCGGCATCATGTATGTCGTGCTGGCGCTTGTGATGCTCGTCCGCGGATTCGTCGATGCCCTGATGATGCGCGCCCAGCAGGCGATTGCGCTCAACAGCGAAGGCTATCTTCCGCCGGAGCATTTCGAGCAGATCTTTTCCTCGCATGGCACGATCATGATCTTTTTCGTTGCAATGCCCTTCCTGACCGGTCTGATCAATATCATCGTGCCGCAACAGATAGGTGCGCGAGACGTTGCCTTTCCTTTCCTGAACTCCGTCAGTCTCTGGCTGACGGCCGCCGGGGCGGGGCTGGTCCTTGTTTCGCTGGTAGTCGGCAAATTCTCCACGGCCGGCTGGACAGGTTATCCTCCTTATTCCGGCGTCGAGTTCAGTCCTGGTGTCGGTGTCGACTACTGGCTTTGGGCGTTGATTGTGAGCGGTGTGGGAAGCACGGCGTCGGGGATCAATTTCATTGTAACCATCGTCAAGAACCGTTGCCCGGGGATGACCTACATGCGTATGCCGCTGTTCACATGGACGGCGCTTTGCATTTCGGTCCTGATCGCGTTCGCCTTTCCGGCGTTGACCGTCGTCGCGGCGCAACTCACGCTGGACCGCACACTCGGCTTCCATTTCTTCACAAACGGCGATGGCGGCAACATGATGCTGTTTGCCAATCTGATCTGGATCTGGGGACACCCGGAGGTCTATATCCTGATCCTTCCGGCCTTCGGCATCTTTTCAGAAGTGGTCGCAACGTTTTCGCGCAAACGCCTGTTTGGCTATAAGTCGCTGGTTTACGCGACAGCGTGCATTGCAATCCTTTCCTTCACTGTCTGGCTGCACCATTTCTTCACCATGGGATCATCGGCAAACGTAAATGCCGTGTTTGGCATCGCGACGATGATCATAGCCGTGCCGACCGGGGTGAAGATCTTCGACTGGATGTTCACCATGTACCGCGGGCGGATCGAGTTTCACCCGTCCATGGTCTACACCATCGGCTTCATGGTGACGTTTGTCATCGGCGGGGTAACGGGCGTATTGCTTGCCCTGCCTCCGGCCGACTACCTGATGCACAACTCCACTTTCCTGGTTGCCCATTTTCACAACATGCTGATTCCAGGAGCGCTTTTCGGCTATTTCGCCGGGTTGAACTACTGGTTTCCCAAGGCATTCGGGTTCAAGCTGGATGCGAAGTGGGGTATCCGCTCGTTCTGGTTCTGGTTCATCGGTTTTTATCTCGCATTCATGCCGCTTTATGTCCTTGGCTTCATGGGAATGAGCCGGCGCATGGAGCACTATGCGGATCCGAACTGGCAGCCTTATCTGATCGTTGCCGCGCTGGGTGCGCTCTGTATCCTTTGCGGGATCATCTGCATTGCCGTCCAGCTCTATGTTTCGGCCAAAAACTGGGGCTCTGCACGAGACGTGACCGGAGACCCATGGAACGGCCGCACACTGGACTGGGCCACCTCTTCGCCGCCGGCACCATATAATTTCGCGGTTCTGCCCGAGGTCCGGGATGTCGATGCCTTTCATGACATGAAAATTCACGGAACCGCCTACCGGCCGCCTGCGCATTACGAAGACATTGTCATGCCGCGGAAGAGCGGCCTTGGACCGATAATCGGTGCCGTGGCCTTCGTGCTCGGGTTTGCTTTCGTATGGTACATATGGTGGCTGGTGGCGCTTTCACTCGTTCTTATTCTGATCTGTATCGGTATCAGGGCCTGTGACGATGATACTGATTTCGTGATGCCGGCGGCCGAAGTGGCCAGGATCGAAGCGGCGCACCTCGCCCAGATAACTCCAGTGGACATGCACGACATGCGGGATTTCGAACCGCGCGGGGCTGCCTCCGGCACACCATTGGCGGGGAGGGCGTAATGTCAGATACGGCCATGAACGAAGACCTCCTCGAACACGAGGAAAGAAAATCACTGGAATCGCGAGAATTCGGGTTCTGGGTCTACCTGATGACCGATGCGATAATCTTTGCGCTTCTGTTTGCTTCCTACGTCGTGCTTTCCAAGAACTCTGCTGCAGGACCAACGTCAAAGGACGTGTTCGATCTCAGTCATACCGCCGGCGAGACCGCGTTATTGCTGTTTTCAAGCCTGACCTTCGGCCTTGCGACGATTGCCATGTCGCTGGGACGGTCGGGCCGGGTGGTGCAATGGCTCATCGTGACCCTGGTACTCGGTCTTGGTTTCCTGGCTATGGAGATGATCGAATTCAGTGGAATGATCGGACAGGGTGCGGGACCGGAAACGAGTGGTTTCCTTTCGGCATTCTTCACGCTTGTCGGGACACATGGGCTTCATGTGGCTTTCGGGGTAATCGGGATCTGCGTCATGATCGGCCAGGTTCTTGCCAAGGGACTGACGATACCGGTTAGGTCCCGGCTCTTCAGACTGGGCCTGTTCTGGCACTTTCTCGATATTGTCTGGATCGGGATCTTCTCGGTCGTGTACTTGCCGGGCGTGATGTAGGAGCGCACCATGGATCATTCAGCCGAACGCACTCTTTCAACCTACCTTACCGGTTTTGTGCTCGCTGTCGTTTTGACTGCGATCCCATTCGCGCTTGTCTGGGGCGGGCTGCTGACCGGGCCTGCGGTCTACTATGTCATCGCGGTGGCAGCCGTGCTGCAGGTCGTGGTGCATCTCGTTTTCTTTCTGCACCTTAACCTCAGGTCGACACCTGCTGAAAATCTCTTCTTCCTCGGTTTTGCTGCTGTTCTGATCTTCATCATGGTCGGCGGCAGTCTGTGGATCATGATGGATCTGCATCACCGCATGATGTGACCATCATCGGGAAGAAGATGTAGCATTGCCCGATTGCGCTTAAAAATTGCGTTGGGTCAATGACGGTGACGGCTTTTCATGCGAAATTGACCCCTGTCTTGAACCAGGCAAAGGGGACACTCATGTCGACAATGCAAGCCGCTGTGGTCCGTGAATTCGGAGCGCCGCTCGATCTTTGCGAAGTTGAAAAGCCTGAGGTTGCAAACGGCAAGATCGTCGTCAAGATGGTCGCCTCAGGCGTCTGCCACACCGATCTTCACGCCGCCGGTGGCGACTGGCCCGTGAAACCAAGTCCTCCTTTCATTCCCGGACATGAAGGCGTGGGGTATGTTGCCGACGTGGGAACTGGCGTCACATCCGTCAAAGAGGGCGATCGCGTTGGTGTTCCCTGGCTGCACTCGGCCTGCGGACACTGCAAGCATTGCACCGGTGGCTGGGAGACACTCTGCACCGATCAGCAAAATACCGGCTACAGCGTGAATGGTGGTTTCGCGGACTATGTCTTGGCAGATCCGGACTATGTCGGACACATTCCGGACGGGCTGGAGTTTGCGCCGGCAGCACCCGTTCTTTGTGCTGGCGTCACCGTCTACAAGGGATTGAAGGAAACGGACACCCGTCCCGGACAAACCGTTGTTGTTTCCGGTATCGGCGGGCTGGGACACATGGCGGTCCAATACGCAAAAGCGATGGGGCTGCATGTTATCGCGGTCGATATCGCCGAAGACAAGCTCACGCTTGCCAGGTCCCTTGGAGCCGACATGACCATAAACGCGCTGGAGACCGACCCGGTTGCGGAAGTGCAGGCCGGTGGTGGCGCAGAAGGCGTCCTGGTGACGGCGGTCGCAGGGAAGTCTTTCGAACAGGGTGTCGGGATGCTGGCACGCGGTGGCACCATGAGCCTTGTCGGCTTGCCGCCCGAGGACTTTCCGCTCTCCATTTTCGACACTGTACTGAACCGCAAAACGATCCGTGGATCGATCGTAGGTACGCGTCTTGACCTGGCTGAATCCCTGCAGTTTGCCGCGGAAGGCAAGGTCAGTGCACACTATTCGGAAGAGACGCTTTCCGACGTCAACAGCATTTTTGATCGCATGAAGGCCGGGAAAATCGACGGCAGGATCGTCATGGCGATCTGACGATGCGTATCCTTGGTGGCCAGCAGCTTTTCGGAGTGCCGCTGGCCACGTGAGGAAAGCCGGGTGTCAGGCTTTTGCTTTCAAGGCGTCACGAATTTCTGCAAGAAGTTCTTCTGCCGTTGGCCCCTTGGGTTCTTCGGGCGCGGGCTCTTCTGGTGGCGTAGCAGCATCCTTGATCCTGTTGACTGACTTGACCAGCATGAAAACCACCCAGGCAATGATCAGGAAATTGATGACCGCCATGATGAAAGCACCATAGGCGAACACCGACGCACCGGCTTCACGGGCGGCCTCGAGCGAAGCGCCTTCCGGAACGTCGCCGGCAAGGACGGCGTAGTTATTGGTAAAATCCACGCCGCCTGACACCAGACCGATTATCGGATTGATCAGGTCTCCAACAAGCGATGTCACGATCGCTGTGAATGCCGCTCCGATAATGATACCGACGGCCATATCCATGACATTGCCCTTGGCGATGAAATCTTTGAATTCATTAATCACGCTTCCCTCCCAGTTTTTGCACAAGGCAGCAAGTTCCAGTCCAACTTGCGAAGGATGGAGCCTACAAAAAATGTTTGCGTCTGTGGATTTTTTTTACAGCAGACCGGACATTCTGCACTGGTCTGCAGTCGACCGGAAAGTTGTTCCCTGTTTCCCGCCCACGCGATCTGAAACAGGATGCGGAACAGACACTCTGGAGACGGCTGTGCGCAAGGTCTGCAGTCATGCCGCAGACCCGTTTCAATTTTGGACAGCACTCCTGAGAGCTGCAGACAACGCAATGATGGCATCATTCGGTCTGCCGTCACGCACTCTCGTGTGAAGGACAATCGGCAGGGAAGGCAGTTCCGGCAGGTCGAGTTTTGAACCGACCTCGATGGCTCCCAATGGCAACATGCGCCTGGCCAGGGCAGCCACGCCCAATCCGGCCGTGACGGCAGCCGATACCGCGGTGACACCGCCGCCGGAAAAAACTTCCTTCCAGGCAATCCCTGCCTCATCAAGGAGGTTGCCGGCCATGATACGCACACCGCAAGGTTCCGGCATGGTTGCCACCGGCAACGGCTCATTGGCGTAATGCTGCCAGCCCTGTGCCGCGTACCAACCAAACTTCTCCTCCGCAAGAAACCTAGCCGTCGCTTCGCCCCTCGTTCAGCCGTACGATCACCGTATCGAGTTCGTACCGGTCATAGCATTTCAACAACTCGCCGGACGAGCCGATCCGGATCTCGATGAGAAGATGACGATCCTGCGCGTTCATGCGGGAGATCAACAAAGGTAGTTCAGGGCCCGCGACATGATCGCTTATCCCGATCGTTACGCGTTGCCGCGAACCGGTCAGGGCAGCCAGGGCGCTGTCGTGTTTCTTCAGCAGCTCGCGGGCATGCTCCAGAAACGTTGCGCCCTGTGCCGACAGGTGCACATATCTCGGTGTCCTCTCGATCAGCTTGCAACCGAGGCGTTCCTCCAGTCGTTTCAGTTTCAGGCTGACAGTCGACTGGGTTGCACTGGTTGCTTCTGCTGCGCGCGTGAAGCTGCCGAGCTCGGCAATTCGGACAAAGGTCCTGACTGCATCAAGATCGAGTGGGCGATCGTTCATTTAGTTTCTCAATTTTTGATATCGTTTTTCATTGTATATCTTAATGTAAGCGATCTCTCTAGGGTGAAACCGACAATTCGGAAAGGATCCCAGAATGCCACTCGTTCATGTTTCACTCAGAACCGGAAAATCAGAAGCATACCGGCAAGCTATTTTCGATGGCGTCTACCGTGCGATGAACGAAGAATTCAACGTGCCTGAAGACGACCAGTTCATGACAATCACCGAGCACACAGCAGCCAATTTCCGCTACGGCGCGTCCTATCTCGATATTGCCCGAAGCGACGATCTTGTCTTCATCCAGATCACTGCGAACAACACGCGAACTACCGAACAGAAAAAAGCGCTCTTTCGGCGTATCGCCGACCTGCTCGGCAACAATCCGGAAATCCGACGTGAGGATGTTTTTGTCAGCCTGGTAGAAGTTGACAAGGTGAACTGGTCACTCGGCAACGGTATTGCCCAATATGCATGACTTCATCCGTACCAGGTCATCATGAAGATGACCGGCTACCCGGCCTACGAGGAATAAGCGGCAGACCCGTCGATTTTTCCGGAGCATGAACAAGAGTTTTTCACAATCACTTGTCAGCATCGCGGTTGTTCAACCCGAAGGAGAATCCAGATGCGTGTGCTCACCGGTTTCAAAGGTCTGCTGCTTTTTTCTTTTGTCGCGTTGGGGCTTTCCGCCCACAGCGCCTCAGCCACCTGTGCCGAGGATATCAGCAAGGTGGAATACGCAATCGATCATGCAAAGCGTACCGGAATAGACATCACGGTTGCGGAAAAGATGCGCGCTTTGCTGGAAGATGCCAACAAGGAACGTAAATCCGGCAACGAACAGAAATGCCAGGAGCTGATCGATCAGGCAAAATACATCGGCAATGTCGAATGAACTGACGCGGCGTGGTCCCGATGGCGCTGAATAAGCAAATCGAATAGCGACCTGAAGCGAAAATATCGATAAAAATATTGAAACAAGATAAATATCGTCTATTCTGATCACAAAATCGGGAGGACACGATGTTTGACATGATAAAATCTGCAAGCCTTGCCTGCGGACTTCTTCTTTCGGCAACCTTTGCGCAGGCCGAAGAACTGCGAATCGGGACAGCGAGCCTGGGTGGAGCCTTCTATCCGATGGGCCAAAGTATCTCCAACCTGGTCAACAAATACGCGGGCGAGGACATTTCGATGGTCCCCGTGGTGACCGGCGGTTCTGTTCAGAATCCCAGGCTCATTGACAGCGGTGAGGTCGAAATCGCCATCACCAACAACAATCTGGCTGTGTTGGCCTTGAACGGGAAGGGCCCTTACAAGAGCGGTGCGATTGACATGAGTGCAGTGGCTGCGCTTCACCCGAGTGTGCTGCACATGATCGTGCTGGAAGGATCCGACATCAAGACCATCGAGGACCTCAAGGGTAAACGGGTCGCGGTCGGGCCGGCTGGTGGCGGGACGCTTGGATTCATGAATTTCCTGCTGCCGCTGCACGACATGTCAATGGACGATATCGTGCCGAGTTTCCTTTCCTATTCGGACGGTTTCAGCCAGCTGAGCGACGGCAATGTCGATGCGGCCTTTGCCCTGTCAGGCTATCCGGCCGGGGCGGTCATGCAGGCTGCAGCCGGCAACAAGTTGAGGTTCATCGATTTTTCGGACGGTATTCTCGACAAGGCCCTGGAGAAGAACGGAGCCTTCAAGCCCGTTGAAATACCGGCCGATGTTTATGGAACGGCGGAACCGGGGACCGTTATCGGTGTCAACAACATGCTGATCGTACCAAATTCCCTGTCTGCGGATGTCGTTGAGAAGATCGTGACGGCGGTCTTTGACAATCTGGAGGAGTTCCAGGCCGAGAATGCCAATGCCAAGCAGATCGATCCTGCGAATTCGTTGAACCTTGCCATACCGCTCCACGAAGGTGCGGCACGTTACTTCAACAAGTAACCGGAAATCAGCGTGCAAAAATCGCTGCGGGCCCGCAAGAGCGGGCTCGTGAGCTATCATGAGGAAAGGAAAACCGCGTGCAGGAGCGGGAGCCCGGGACATCCCTTCTAGACAAGCGAACCGCGATTCTTGTCGCGGCGTTCTGCCTTGGTCTCTTTCATCTTGCAGCCGTCTCCGGCGTGATCTCGATTTCAACGATGCCGTTGCGCCTGGTGCACGTCGCGATGGCATTCTCGCTGCTGTTCGCCCTGAAGCCGGCCTCGAAGCGTCTGGCGGGCACAAAGACAGATCTTGCTCTTACCGGGGTGTTGATCCTTGCCATTCTCGGAGCGAGCCTCTGGCTCATCTCGCGCTGGAAGTCGATTGCCTTCAGCGGCGGGTTGACGACAGATGGGGACTATTATGCCGGTCTTGTCATTCTCCTCCTGGTCTTCGAAGCCGCGCGCCGAGGCATTGGGCTGACCCTTGCGATCATCACACTGGTCTTCTTCTGCTATCCATTCATCAGTCCCTATCTGCCGGGAATTCTGAATGGGCGCGGCTATAGCCTTGAACGAATGGTGCTCTTCCTGACCACCGACACGCAGGGGGTCTACGGCATCCCGATCGGCGTTGCCGCGACCTATATTATCGTTTTCACGATATTCGGCGCGATGTTGTCCCGGTTCGGAGCTGGTGACTTCTTCTTCGAGATTTCCATTCGCCTGACCCGGGGTTTGCGCGCGGCGAGTGCAAAGTCCGCCGTAATGTTTTCAACGCTGATCGGCATGGTGTCCGGATCCGCAGCCGGCAATGTCGCGGTCACGGGCACGGTGACCATTCCCATCATGAAGCGCGAGGGCTATCAGCCTCATCAGGCGGGTGCTATCGAAGCCGTCGCGTCGACCGGCGGGCAGCTGATGCCACCGGTCATGGGTGCTGCGGCATTCATCATGGCCGAGATCGTCGGGGTTCCCTACACCACCGTCATGGCGGTTGCCATTCTGCCGGCGCTGTTGTTCTTCGGCTCTGCCTTTTTCGTTGTGCACCTGCAGGCGGTAAAGTCCGGCATTGAACCGAGGGCAGATGATCAGAGCGACGGGCGGCCGCTTTCCCGGGTGTTGATCCAGGGCGCTCCGTTCATCGGAGCGTTTGCCGTGTTGCTCGCACTGATGCTCTCAGGTTTTTCGCCTTTCAAGGCATCGCTGTGGGGCATGGCGGTGCTGATCGGACTGGACATTGTCAGGTCGCGGCGGATTGACCTGGACCTGATCAGGAAAATCGCGGGCAGCATTGCGGAAGGATCGCGCAATGTCATAACCATTTCGGCGGCCTGCGCGGCGGCAGGTGTCATTTCGGGAACGCTCGGGATTACCGGCCTCGGCTCCAAGATAGCGCTTCTGATTGACGTTGCCTCCAACGGTCAGCTCATCCTGGCACTTCTTTTCACAATGGTTGCGTCGATCATACTGGGGATGGGGCTTCCGACGACGGCGGCCTATCTGATCCTGGCAACGGTGGTTGCCCCGGCTCTGGTCAAATTCGGTGTTCCGATGCTGACGGCCCATTTCTTTGTCTTCTATTACGGCTGCATCTCGACCATTACGCCGCCGGTTGCGCTTGCGTCCTATGTTGCTGGCGGTATTGCCGGAGCCGACGTCAACAAGGTCGGCTGGACGGCAGCTTCCTATGCCACGACGAGTTTCGTCTTGCCCTTTGCCTTTGTCTTCGGACCAGGTCTCCTGATGCAGGGCGATATTTTCGGCAATCTTCTTGCCGTGATCACCGGTTTTGCCGGTGTCGGGGCTGTTGCTGCCGGTGTGGTCGGTTGTCTCTTTTCGCCGCTTTCGGCGGCAAACCGGGCTGTCGCACTGGGCGCCGGGCTGTGTCTGCTTGCGCAGTTCTGGCCCACCGCACTTGTCGGCGCGGTATTGCTCGGCTGGCTTTTCATCCAGCAGCGGGCTGCCCGGCAAGTTTCCCTGAAATCCTGAAGCAAACGGAATGACCATGGCGAGAGAATTCAGACGCGTTGTCACCGGGCACGACGAAAACGGTGTGGCGATTGTCGAGAGCGACGGTATCGCGACGCACCGCTTGCAGCGAGAGAACAGGCCGGGTGTGACGCTGACCAATTTCTGGCTGTCGGACGGAACACCGGCCGAATATGACGCGGCTACGGAAACCTGCGACGGGCCCTTCACTCTGCATCCACCGGAAAACGGCAGCGTTTTCCGGGTGGTCGAGTTCATGCCGGAGGACCCTGAGGTGATGAAAATGCTCGACGGCAAGGCCGCCTTTGCCGAAATGGGCGCGGGCGACAATATCGTGGAAGATGCGCGTCATCCCTGGATGCACAGGACTGACAGCGTCGATTATGCGGTTGTCCTGACCGGTGAGATCTACATGCTGATGGATGAAGACGACGTTCTGCTCAAGGCGGGCGATGTCGTCATCCAGCGCGGAACAAACCATGCCTGGGCCAACAGGGGCACAGAGCCATGTTCCATTGCCTTCGTTCTCGTGGACGGGGTCACCCGTCGCGGCGCTGCAAAAGAGAATCAAAAGGGTGTTCCGCACCGCTAAGGGTTTTGACGGAAGAAGGAACTTGAAATGCGCGTACTTGGCCTAATCCCGGCATGCCTTGCGATTGCCGCCTCAAGTCCGGCGCTGGCGGAAGCCCCGGACCTCAAAACGCCTGCTCCGGTGATTTATCTCGCCGACAATCTGGACGAGGCCGACCGTCTCGGCTGGTGCATCGATACGCAAGGACGGGGCTTTGGCGAAAATCTTCACGCCCATTCCTGCAAGCCGCAGGGCGGCGATGTGCAATTTTCCTTTGACGAGACAACGGGCCAGATCAAATCTGTTGCCTTTGCCGGCAAGTGCATGGAACTGATCGCGCCGGGCGAGAAGATCGCATTTGGATTGCGGGATTGTTCCGACGCGAAAACTCAGGTTTTTGCCTTTGAGCCTGCGAATGGACGCATCGCCCCGGCGAACCAGCCGGACACGTGCGTCGCGGTTGGCGAATCAAGTCGCAGCGCAGGACCGTTCATGTCACGGGACCTAGTCGTCAAGGCTTGCGCTTCGGCGGACCGGGAACTGATCACCTGGCGCGAGAAGCGGTGAGGGGACGTGCCTGAAACGGTCCTTCAAACGAGACCCATTTTACCTGGCAAAAGCCGCAAGTCACGTCATCGCAATCGCCTGCAACCTCTCTGATTGGCGCAGAAGTTGCCCTAAAGTCTCCAACCCGGTCAGTCGACTTTTGCCGTGATGAGCTTGTAGCCTGCGATTGAAAACAGGCTGCCCAGAATCCCTTGAACCGGGCGGCGTGCTCTTGCATAGATAGAGACCATTTTCTGTGTCGAGAATGCAAGCGTATAGAGGACGTGAACCCCAAGAGAGAGCGATGTCGTTCCGACGATGATGGCGCTAGACACCCACACAGGTGAATTTGCATCCAGACCCAGTGAAACGATGGCAATCCAGCCAAGCGCGGCCTTTGGATTTGTCAGGTTCAACAAGTATCCCTTGCGAAAGTTGCCGGCAAAAGACCGTTTGGCGCGAGACACGGCAGGATCATCCATGTCCATGCTGGACCATGAAGACCTGAACGCCTTGTATGCGAGATAGAACAGATAGCAGCCGCCGGCGATCTTGATGAAAATCAGCACTTGTCCATAGCTCGCAATGACAGCCGAGAGACCAAGAACGCTGGCCGTGGACCAGGTGAGTGTGCCGGCGGCTACTCCGAGGCTGACTGCCAGACCCGGGCGCCGGCCGGCGGACATCGATGTCCCCATCACCGCGAGGACATTCGGTCCGGGTGTCGCGTTTTGAAGCAGGAAGACACCGTAGATCAAAAGCACGCCCGGCAGATGATTGAAGAGCTCGGTCATTGAGTGTTCGCTTTTCAAAAGAGGGGTTGGTTTCTGGCAGCAACATTCGGTCATCGCTGCTCTTGCTGGCAAGTGGTCGTTTGCAGAAAGATGAAACTGCAACGATCATTGAATCAAATGGCTGCAGGCGGCGCTGATACCGGGACGTCAGTGGTCGGCGAGCTGATCAGGCAAGCCGGCCGTGCGAGGGAAACTTTGCTTTGTGAAAGGCTGTATTGATTGCATATGCCGGTCACATTAACGTTCATACGGTGAGATTGCCAATTCACTGCTGCAGGACCATTCGATGATGCCCGATTCAGTTACGGCCTACCAAATTGCCCAGGACCACTGCGCTGCCTGGACCAACCAGACTCCCGAAATGGTTGCTGGCCGTTACGCCGAAAAAACGACCATGATCATGAATGGCGGCGATCCCATGACGAGTCGATCCCAGATTGCCGACATGGCGGCGGGATTCATGGCTGACTTTCCGGATCTCGTTCTTGCACTTGATACGGTTCTCGTTGCGGATCGCCACATGATTTATGCCTGGACCTTCGAAGGCCGCCACAAGGAAACCGGTAACAAGGTCCGTTTCTCCGGATGGGAAGAATGGGATCTCGATGACGATTTCAAGGTGACGAAATCGCTTGGTTGGTATGATGCGGAAGACTATGACCGGCAGGTTGCGGGAACCTGACTGACCTGAAGCCCTGAAATTCCTCCAGTTTTGTGTAGAGTCCGTTCCAATCAGGAGACGGACGGAATGAAGCGTTCACGGTTCATGGAAGAACAGGTCATCGGCATCTTGAGGGAGCGGGAGGCTGGGATGAAGACGGCGGATGTCTGCCGCAAGCGCCGCATTTCAGAAGCGACCTTTTACAAGTTCAAGGCCATGTTCGGCGGGATGGACGTGTCGCAATGATTGCGCATCGGCTTGAAATTTCGGATTCCGCTGTTGCGCTCTATATCCGCAATGTGCGCCGCAAGTCAGACGCAACAACCCGAGAACAGGCTGTCGCCCGCGCAATTCAAGTGGGCGAGATACAGCCGTAGTTGCGATGGCAGTTTGGGATGTACAGCAGTAAACGGAATTGGTGCTGATGTTCCCAAAAATGCCTTTTTCCACCCATTGATTTTGAAAGTTCTGCTTCAAAGCGGTCGATTGGTGCACATGTAACCAGTGACCTGAGACCGCTTTGCCCCCATGCACGAACCGCTGCACGAGTGTCAGCTTTTTGCCAACCGCCTGACCAGCTCGCACTTGCCACGAATTCACTCTGTCCCGCCTAAATTTCAGAACCAGCTCACGGCACCAAGACCTTGAATGGGCTCTCAGCCGATCTTTGTCGCACAATCCGTGAAGGTCCGCATTGATCGACCGGAAACACCTTGTATCGCAAGGGATAACTTGGATGCGTCAGAAATCTTCGAGCTGTTAAGGGTCAACGACTAAGGTGCTGGCGAATGGCGAAAACTATGTTTCGCCCCACATCAAACGACTGATCTATACACTTGGACGGCACATTTGTTTCGTCGCAGGTATCAATTCTGCGTGGCGCTCAATGTTGGTGGCTAGATTGCGAAGATTGCAGCGTAGCTTGCCAGCATGACAGACGATTCCCTGCGGGTGAGCGTGAAATCGGTGCGTAGGAAAAATAGCGAAGCCGTGGTCGCTACGATCATGACCGGTATCCAGAAATCGAGAAAACTCTGCGCCACAGAAACTGGTGCGACAAAGGCAGCGCCTCCGATCACGAGACTTCCGTTGAAGACATTGCTGCCCAGAATTCCGCCGAGAATAACACCGGACTTCTGCCGGAGAGCTGCGGCAACACAGGCGGCCATCTCGGGCAAAGAAGTACCGATCGCTACAACCGTCAGTCCGATCACGGCATCGGACGCCCCGAGCATGCCGGCGATTTCGATGGCAGACTCAATAAACACATGCGCACCGACAGGCAGCGCAACCAGCGCGAGGCCACACCTGGTAAGGCAAGGAAACAGTCCACCCTCACTTGCGTCCAGAACCTGGTCCTGAACTTCAAGGCTGCGCCAGCGCAGGGAAAGGTAGGTCAGCATTGCCATGACCAGCAGCAGTGCGTCCATCCTGGAGACAGAACCGTCATAGGCCGTTGCCCAGAACAGAAGCGCGCCCACGAGCATCGCGCTGCCGTCGATCCGAAGTACATCCCTGTCGATCGCAAGAGGTGCGATCAGTCCGGCAAGAGCCAAAACGAGCAACAGATTGGCAATATTGCTGCCAACTATGTTGCCGACCGCGATATCGGGTTTGTTGGCCATCATTGCATCGGCCGCGACAAAGAGCTCGGGAGCCGATGTTCCGAAACCCATGACAACAAATGCCACAACAATCGGAGAAACGCGCAACCGGTTGGACAGGCCCGCAATCCCGTCTACAAGCCAGTCACCACCATAAAAAAGCAGGGTGCAACCTGCGACAAGAAACAGCAATTCCGTCAGCATCAGTCAGGTGCTCCGAATTCCAGGCTGTCGGGCAAATAGTTGAAGAGTTCCAGTCGCGGAAGTTTGCCATTCCCCATTCGCAATGCACTCAGGCTGGCCGGAGCGACCGGTATCACGCAAGCGGGCGCAAGACCGACGTAGCGTTGCAAGATCGCGCGAATGACGCCGCCGTGGCAAACAATGAGCAGGTTCTGGCAGGGATTTTGGCGCTCGTCCTCTATGACAGTGCAAATGCGGTCTGCAAAGGCTTCCCAGTCCTCGCCGCGAGGCGGCGCGAACGTGCCTGCGCGCCATCCAAGATAAGCAGCTTCGTCCTCGGTCCGAATGTCATCGATCGGGCGTCCGGTCCAGTCCCCGACGTCAATTTCCCGCAGGCCTTTTGTAAACCGAGGTTTTTCGGCCCCAATTCGTTCAGCGGTTTCGCTTACCCGCCTGAGGTCCGAGGACACCGCCCGGCAATGGCCAATTCCTGTGATGACACCCCGCAGAGCATCGGCTTGTAACTTTCCGAGTTCGGACAACCCGATATCGGCCTGCCCCTGAAGACGCCTGGAGGCGTTCCATTCTGATTGTCCGTGTCGAACGAGCAGCAGACGCATCAGCAAAGCCTCTCGCCAGTGCGGCTAAACCAGCAATCCGGTTCAGGCGGCAGTGTAAACTGGACAGTGTTGCCAATTCGCACAGGCGGCGCGCTGTCAACTATGGCGGTCAGCCGCAGGCCATCGCGCAATCCAGTGACCATGGTACGTCCGGCTATGGCGCTGATCTCAACCAATTCCATTGGCAAGGTCATCGCGCTTTCTGTCTCGCTTACGGACATCTTTTCAGCCCGGTACATGGCCAGGCAATCGTCCGAGGGCGGCGACAGCTGCATGGCCCGCCCACCGACATTGTAGCCGCTGCCATTCTTGACGACAGGGATCATGTTGTTGGGAGGAGTGCCAACAAAGGTCGCGACAAACGCAGTTTCAGGGGCGTTGATCAAATCGGCTGGTGTCCCGAACTGTTGCACCGTGCCGTGGTTCATCACCGCTACATGAGTGGCCATCGTCATGGCCTCAATCTGATCATGGGTGACATAGACTGTCGTTGCACCTGTTGCACGATGCAGACGCATCAGTTCCGCGCGCATTTCGACCCGAAGCTTGGCATCGAGATTTGAAAGCGGTTCGTCAAACAATAAAACAGACGGTTTGGGCGCAATCGTGCGCGCAATGGCAACCCGCTGTTGTTGGCCGCCAGAAATCTCGTTTGGATACCTGCCGGCAAGTTGACTGATCTCAAGCAAGTTCAGAACTTCGTTGATCCGGGCAGCGCGCTCGACCCTCGGCATCTTCATGACCTTTAGCGGCCACTCAACATTGCCGCGAACGGACATGTGCGGCCAGAGTGCGTATGACTGGAAAACCAGTCCCGAGTTGCGTTTCGCCGGATCGACGGCCCAATTCCGGTCTCCGTCCGACACGGTCTGGTCGTCGAACACAATTTGCCCCTCGGACGGCAATTCCAGTCCCGCCAACATGCGAAGCAAGGTTGTTTTGCCGCAACCGGATGGTCCCAGCAAAACAAGGAAAGCGCCATCGGGGACTTTGAGCGATAGATTCTTAACAGCCTCGAAAGCACCGAAGCGTTTGCACAGATTGCAAATTTCCAGCATGGGTTACCTTCAGTTTTTCAGCCAGGGTTGAGATTTGGCCTGTAGCCAGTTTGCTATCAGCGTGGCTGCGATAGAGATGAACAGGATGACGACCGTGATAGCGTTGGCGAATTGTCCGAACCCTTCAGATGCATAGCGATAAGCCAGAACTGAGAGCACCGGCATCGTTGGTGTGAAGAGCAGAACGACCAGCGACAGGTCACGGACAATTTTCACGAAGATCAAAATGCCGCCTGCCGTCAGGCCTCGTATCGCGAGTGGTACAGTGATGGCAGCCAACCTGCGGGCAAAGCTTGCGCCGGTAATCCGCGCGCTTTCTTCAAGTTCGCCGCCAACTTGCTGGATGACGGCTCGCCCCGTCTGCACTGAAAATGGCAGCAGATACGCTGTCGCTGCGATGACGAGCAGTGCAAAAGTTCCATAGAGCGCCGGAAACGGCCCGATGGGGGCACCCAGATAGGCGATATATGCAGCACCAAATGCGATCCCGGGCACCAGCAGTGGAAGAAAGCTGACTTGTGTGATGACAGCCGACATCCAGCCTTTGCGAAACCGCGCCGTGGTATAGGACGTCAAGAGCCCCACGAACATGCCCGTAAGTGCCACGGCCAGCCCAAGGGCCAAGGTGACAGATAGCGCACGCACGATATCTTCGTTGTGAACAATGCCGGGAATGCCCTGTGCGATTGACTGACTGCTGAGACCGATCCAATAGTGCAGCGTCCAGTTCGAAAACAGATTTGCGGACGATGGCGCGAGGCTTGAAGCGGACAAAATGACGACCGGCAGAACGGTGGAGCTGACCAGAACCACCATTGCCAATGCGCAGAGCGGCCAACGCGCACCACGCAGGTCGAAACGCTTTGCGCGGCCTCCCTTGCCGGTAATCGTGGAGTAGGACCTGCGCCCCGACACAATCCGGTTCCCTGCCCAGAGGAAGGCTCCGGAAATGAGCACAAGCAGAATGCCGATGACATAACCACGTCCAACCTGGCCGACCTCGATCATGCCGAACAGGCGCGTCGACAGGGTTTGCATTCGAACAGGCAAACCAAGCAGCGCCGGGGTTGCGAAGTTCGAAACCGCACCAGCAAAGCAAAGCGACCCGGCAGCGACCAGGGCAGGTGTCGTGACCGGTAGAATAATGCCCATAAGGATCCGGCCTCCTTTAGCACCTGCAATCTGTGCGGCTTCCACAAGATCGGAGTTCACGGTGGCAAGTGCCGCGGCGATGATCGTGAAGGCAAGGCTGAAATAGTGAAGCGTCAACACGATCAGCGTCGGCGTTATGCCCCAGGCCAGCCAGTCCGGAATATCGAGACCCATGCCCTGGAGCCAGCCAACCTGACCTCCTACCCGGTCATTGCGGAAGAGCGCCCCCCAGGCAAGAGCCGCCGCGAAGGATGGAATCATGAATGGCAGCGTGGCCATGACGCCGATCGTCTTGCGGAACGGCACGTTGGTCATGACGACAAGCCAGGCAAGGAAACCGCCGAGAATCACACAGCCCGTTGCTACCACAACGCCGATCAAAAGCGTGTTTCCGAGTGGTTTGTAGAACAGGTTGGTCGACAGGCGCCCCGTCAGCACGTCCGACCACGCTCTTACGGTGTCAGGCTGCAGCGTGAACAGGACAGTTCTGAGAAGCGGCAAAACGATCAGCGCGATCAGCAGTGCCAGCACGACTGTTTTCAGCACCGATCCGTGCTTGAAAAGCACACGTCTTCCTTGCCTGTTCATGGTGACATCCACCATCAACGTCATCCTTGTTGGTCATTTCAGGGTAGACAGGAAACAGGCGTATGGCCACGCCTGCTCCTGGTCGGGGAGTTTTACTGCAGTGTCAGGATCAGGTCGCCGATCTCGGATCTGATCTTGGCGGTCTCATGCGGTGCAATCCGCCAAGCAGTGAAATCGTCCAGTGATACTGCGTCCGGGTGCGGCGGTATATCTGTGCGTGTCACATAATCGCCGGCAACATAAAACGGTGCCAGGCCTGCGCCACCGGTTTCACTCTCGTCTCCCATCAGGAAGTCAATCACGAGCCGAGCTGCGGCGGGGTTTTTGGGTTCTGCGGCCAAGGCAAGCACTGCAGGAAAGATAATTCCTGGCGCGGGTTTTACATCGTTGGCCACCTGAAGCGCCCAGCCTTCTTCCTCGTTGTCCCGGCGGTCGGAATAACTGGTAAAGCCCACTGGCGGGTTCTCCTGGCCCTTTGCCCCCACGGCCACATTCACATCATCGGTGGAGCCGACAAGGATCACGTCATTTGCAAAGAGGTCCATGATGAATTTTTCACCGGCATTGGCAGCATCTCCCAGCTCGATCGCTTTTCCGAACTGATCTTCATAGGCAGCGGCCATCGCGTCGGAACGCAAAACGATTTCTGTCATCAAGTCAAGATAGTCACCTCTTTGCAAGGGATCGACCATGACCAGCCGGCCACGCCAGTCGCCGGTTGTCAGTTGCCACAGGTTTGTGATCGGCGCGCCGTCCGGGTTGGCTTGTTCGTTGTACATCAACACTTTGGTTGACAATCGTTGCGCCAACAGCGGCGATTGATACTCCGAGGGAACACGGCCGGCTATGCGTGGCGGCACGAATGGCGCGATTATGCCGGTCTCAAGAAGCTCCGTCAGCACGACAGGTGTATCCGAGATGTAGACAACGTCGGCGTTGGTGACACCAGCCTGCGATTCCGCCTGGAGACGTGCGATCTGTTCCGTTGAAGAAATGTCGAAACCTTGGAGGTCAATGTCTGGATAGGCCTCTTCAAACGCGGCCTCTACCTTGCCTATCCGGCTGGTGAAGGAATAGACGGTCACCTTGCCTTCGGCCTGGGCAAGTGGAAGCAATTCCTCAGGTCCCATTTCGTTCAGATGCCCGTCAGCCAAGGCGGCCGAAGACAAAAACATTCCGATCACGCCGAGGCGTGTTGCTTCGAGAACATTCATGTGTTCCTCCCTAAGGGTTTCTTTTGTTATTCAAAACGCTCGATCAGCTGTCCCAGTCGATCGAGTTTTTTCAGCGACTCCTGTTTCGCTGTCAGTCCGGCCGCGATGACGATGGCGTTGCAGATTGTCATCGGTACGGTCAGGGTCTGGAACGCATCCTGATCACCTGATCGTGGTGCGGCCAAAAGGCGGTCGGGACGCGGCGACAGCAATGCACCCGACTTGCCGGAAATCATGACGGTTTTTGCACCCACTTCTTTTGCGGTTTCCATCAATGCCGCATAACCGCGAGGCGGACGACGGAAGGCAAAGCTCAAAACAGCGGCGTCTGAATCGAGACCCAGCATCTGTTCGGCCAGGCCGCGCGGGTCTGTATCGAGCTGGTGGGTATCTTTGCCAAAGCGGCGGAACCGTTTGACCATCATGAGCGCGAGCACTTCCGCATTGCCGTACCCATAGACAAAGATCCGTCTCGCGCTCATCAAAATCTGTGCCGCCTCTGCGATCTGCTCCGGCGTAATGAATTCTTCGATCCGTCCGAGCGCCTGCGTTTCTTCCCTGGCCAGTTCTCCCAGGATGGTATCGGACGTGCTTTCAGCGATGGTTTTTTCAAATCTGGTTGCGGTTTCGCGGGTCGCAATGAATTCGTCGCGCAATGCGTCACGGAACGCGGCGTAGCTTTCAAACCCCAGTTTTTTGGCAAGGCGCGAAGCTGTTGCCTCGTGAACACCCGCAGCCCGGGCCAGTTCACCGGCGGTGCCAAGTGCTGCGGTTGTGGGGCTGTCGATCACGTTTTCAACAAGCCTGCGCTCACTGGGAGTGAGTGTGGTTGCCTGGTCTGAAATTTTCTCAAAGAGCGACATGATCATCCTTCGTCAATCTGCAAGTAAAATTGCATGAAACAAATTATAATGCAATATTACTTGCAGATTTTTTCATCTGTCCGTTGCCGAAGGTCAGAACGTCCGACATCACGTATTTGGCGAACTTCCGTGGGTTCCTCTATCTGGTCGCGATCATCGACTGGTTCACTCGCAAGGTCTTGGCCTGACGCCTCTCGAACACACTGGAAACGGACTTCTGCGTGGAGGCGTTGATTGAAGCGATCCACAAATTCGGCATACCAGAAATGATGAATACGTATCAGGGATCGCATTGCGCCCCGTTTGCATGGACGGACCTGTTGCAGAGGGCAGGCGTTCTCATTTTCCTCTCGTGCATGCAAACATGCACTGCCAGACAATGGATGGATGGCAAGGGATGATTCCTCGACAATATCTTTGTCGAATGGCCGTGGCGCACCCTGAAACACGAGTGGGTCTACCTGTATGCCTGGGAAGCTGGCTCCCGGGCCAAAGCCGGTGTTCGAAAGTGGGTGGATTTTTACAACAGGAACGCCCGCACTCAACTTTTGGCGGTAAACCGCCTGCCTTGGTCTATTGGCAGGCAATCGACCTAAACCAGCCCGATCAGCAGGTGCAGAGAAAAGCTTAACCCAGGCCGGAAACTGACCAATGATCGCGGAGTAAATCAGTCGTCTGCTTGCCAATCTGTGCCGATGTCAGAGTCAGTCCCTCAGTTTGGCGGCAGGAACCGATGGTATGATTACAATTCTTTTCGGCTACGTTGTCTCACCAAAAAGAATCTCGGTTTCCAACCTTTCGATAAGCTTTTCAGCCGGGGAATCCAGCGGGGTCGAGATCCATTCAGCCGCCGAGACACCGATCTCATAGCGTGGCGTTTGAGTTGTCGTGATTTTCATTGGCAACGCCGACAGGAAACCGAGTCCGTTGAAGCCGGCGATTGCGACCTGACCGGGAACATCGACACCGTGCGACAGGCAATGCATTAGTCCGCCGGCAGCAAGATCGTCGTTGGCGTAGTATATGGCGTCGGGTCGATCGGGATGTGCGAGCACCTCCATGGTCAATTGCCTGCCGGCGACCATGGAAGAGGGCTCGTTTGACATGCGTTGCGCGATCAGTTGTCCGCCCGCGTCACGTACCTGGGAAGCAAATGCCTCGAACCGCTTCGTCGCACGTAGGTCGTGTCCGCCCTGGCTGGCGATATACCCGAAGGTTCTGTAACCGCGCTCAAGCAGGTGTGTTGCCATTTCTCGGCCAGCATCGACGTGCGAGACGCCAAAGCTTGCGGTCATGGGCTCGCCGTCGACGTCCATGATTTCAGCAACCCGGACACCCGTCTGCTCGACAATGCGCCGAACGGATTCGTTGTGTTCCAGTCCGGGTAAAATCAGTCCGCGCGGGCGCCAGGACAGGAGGTCGAACACGAGTTCTTCTTCGGCTGACTGGGAATATTCCGAAACGCCGAAGACCGGGCGCAGGCCGGCTGTGTTGAGGGTTTCGTTTATTCCAGAAAGGACTTCCGTGAACACCCGGTTCTGCAGCGTCGGCAGCACAACACCGACAAGCGGATTGTCGTAGGAGGAGATTCCTCCGGCAAGGCGATTGTGCACGTAGCCGATTTCACGCGCAGCATTGTTCACCTGTTCGCGCACTGTCCGCGAAATGTAGCCGGCACCCCGCATGACCCGTGACACAGTCATCTGACTGACACCTGCAACACGGGCGACATCGTGCATTGTAGGCTGGTTCTTGTTGGCTTTGCTGTTCCGTCTGGTCGACATCGAAAGCCTTAGGATTCAACGTGTTTCATTTTTTTCTTGACGAATGTTTACATAAACATAATAGATATATCAATGTGTGTTTACGTAAACACATCGGAATTGCAGGCAAACAATTCGGCCTTTTGGTCATTCAGGGAGGATATGATGAAGAACTTGCTTTTGAGTGCGACTATGTTGATGGCAAGCGCCGGCGCGGCATTTGGAGACACCTATCGGCCAGAGTGCTTTGTTCCGGCGCCCGAGACGTCCACGATTTCCTACGATGCGAAGGACGGCCCTTACAAACTTGCGTTTGTGAACGGCTTTGCCGGCAACGACTGGCGCATCCAGGCAATTCAGTCCGCGAAGGCATGGGCAACACGCCCTGAGAATGCAGGCAAGGTCGACACGTTCTCCATTGTGTCGGTCGGAAACGACAGTGCAGCCCAGATTGCGGCAATCGACAATTTCATTGCCGCTGGTTACGACGCAATTACCTTCATCGCGGTCAATCCGACGGCATTCGAGCCGGTTATCCGGCGTGCCGAGCGCGCCGGTACAATTCTTGTTCCCTTCGATAATGTTCTCGACACCGACAAAGTCGTTCAGGTCAACGAAAGCCAGAAGGAACTTGGCGCGTTGAAGGCGCAGACAGTGATGGATATTTTGGGCGGCAACGCCGAAAAGGTCCTGATGGTCAACGGGTTGCCTGGTAACGCAACAGATCGCGACCGCCGCCTCGGCATGATGAGCGTGCTGGAGCAGGTTGACGGACTGGAAATCGTTGAAGTCGTCGGTAACTGGGACACCGGCACTAGCCAGAAAGTCGTGGGTGATGCCCTTGCCACACATGGTGAGTTCGACGCGGTTGTGTCGCAGCACGGTTCGGCAGGAACGATCAATGCCATGCAGTCGGCAGGGCATCCTATCGTGCCCATGGGTGTCGATGGCGAAAACGGTGTTCGCATTCTGATGGATGAACTCGACATACCGGGTGTCTCGGCCAGCCAGGCGCCTGCAATGTCTGCGATTGCACTTGAAGCGGCCGTCGCTTTGCTTGAAGGCAAGGAGCTGCCACAAACCATTTTCCTGCCAATTCCGCAGGTCAAAGCTGAAGGCCTGGAGGCCGGCGTGAATTACTTCCCCGATCTTCCGAAGTCCTTCAACACAGGCACTGGCTTTGCCGAATGCTTCGCACCCTTTACGCCTGAGGAGATCACAGGCCAGGATCCAGACAACACATAATACCAACAGTCCGGCGGCGTTTTCAAAATGCCGCCGGAAAAACGTGGAAACGTCCGATGAACCAACATGATGTGCCCTTGCTGCAAATTCGGGACATTTCAATGCACTTTGGCGCGACCAAAGCACTTGAAGACGTCGACTTCGCCTGCAGATCGCACGAGATCCACGCTGTTCTAGGTGAAAATGGTGCCGGCAAGTCGACGCTCATGAAGCTGATCGCCGGCGTTCTTCAGCCAACCGAAGGGCGGATAATTCTGGACGGTGCGGATGTCAAGCTTGCAACACCGCGCACGGCTCAGGATCTCGGACTGGTCTGTATGTTTCAGGAACTTTCTCTGGTGCCTGACCTGACCGTGCGCGAGAACCTGCTTCTTGGCGCACCCGGGAGTGGTCTTGGATGGCTAAGGTCGGAAGCATTGGCAAAGGCACAGGACGTACTAAGTCGCATCGATGGCGGGCACATCAAGATGTCCACGCGGGTCTCCGATCTTTCGCTGCCGTCGCGCCAGCAGGTCGAGATCGCCAAGGCGCTGATGCGTGCTCCAAGACTTCTTATCCTGGACGAAGCGACATCCGCCCTCAATGCCTCGGTGGTCGCCAAGGTCTTTGACCTGATCCGTGCGGAAAGGGATCAAGGCACGAGTGTCTTGTTCATCTCGCACAGGTTTCACGAAATCGAAGCTCTGGCCGACAGGATTTCGGTCTTCCGCAATGGCAGCCGCGTCGCCACCTTCGACCAGGGCGTACATTCCTACGATGAGATTATCAACATGATGGTGGGGCAGAAAATCGGGGAATTGTTTCCGCCCAAGCCACCGGTCTCCGCGACAGGGAAGGAAGTCCTGAAGGTTGAGAATTTCTCATGGGAGGGACGCTTTGCCGACGTTAGCCTGAGCGTACGCGAAGGCCAGATCGTGGGCCTCGGTGGACTGGACGGACAGGGGCAGGGGGCTTTTCTGATGGGTCTTTTCGGCCTGTTGCGACGCGCTGAAGGAAGAATATCGATCTCGGGAAAACCTGTTTCGGTCTCAAGTCCGAAGACGGCCAAGCAGCCTGACATTGCTCTGGCGTTCATTCCCGAAGACCGCAAAACGGAGGGTCTGATCCAGGAGCAGAGCATTTTGGAAAACCTGCAACTCGCCGCACTCGGGTTTAAGGACCTCGATGCGTCCGATCCAGAGCTTTACACGAGCACTCTCGACCGGCTTGAACTGAAGCATGGCGGGTTGGAGCTGCCGGTATCGTCACTCTCGGGTGGTAACCAGCAGAAGGTTGTTCTGGCGAAATGGCTGGCGATCAAGCCACGCTGCCTTTTGCTCGCGGATCCGACCCGCGGCATAGACGTGAAGACCAAGACACAGATTTACCAGATGCTGCGCCGCCTTGCCGATGAAGGCACAGCCATTTTGCTCCTCAGCACGGATTACGAAGAACTGATCCAATTGTGTGATGAAACCCATATTTTTTACGCCGGTCGTCTGGCGGCTTCCATGAGCGGAGACAGCATGACCGCGCAGAACATCATTGCCGCATCACTGAACGTCACTGAAGAACGCAAGGTGGTTCATGCTTGATTACATTCGCTCAAACAGGCGCGAAGTCATTGCCGCAATTGTCTTGCTGGTGCTTCTTTCTCTTTATCTGGGAACGCACCCGCGCGGGGCATCCACCTACGTTTTGACAATTTGGGCCAACCAATGTCTCATCCTCGGTCTGGCGGCCATCGCACAGTTCTTTGCCGTTGTTGTGCGCGGTATCGACTTGTCTGTCGGTGCCGTCATGGCCCTGACCAACACCCTGGCGTCACACTTGCTGGACGGCTCGGCTATCGGGATCGGTTTCGGCATTGTCGCCGTCTTGGCCGCCGGCGCGGCCTGCGGCCTCGTGAATGGGCTCGTTGTTGTCTACGGCCGCATTCAACCGATCGTCGTTACGCTGGCGACGGCGTCGATTTTCATTGGTGTCGCGCTGATGCTTCGGCCGACCCCGGGCGGTGCGATCAACTACGATCTTGCGGACGCGGTGACGCTGGATGTTTTCGGTGTGCCGACGGCGCTTGTTCTCTCCGGCTTGCTGATCTTCGCGTTCTGGATACCGTTCCGGCGAACAGGACTGGGGTTGGGACTTTATGCGTTGGGATCTTCCGAGCAGGCAGCTTTCCAGTCGGGCCTGGACACACGGCTGATCCGCATCGCCGCATTTACGCTGGCCGGTCTTTTCGGCGGGGTGGCCGGCCTGTACTACAGCTTTGTTACCACCACCGGAGACGCAGGAATAGCGGCGAATTTCACGTTGAATTCAATCGCGGCGGTTGTTCTGGGCGGCGTTCTGCTTCGTGGCGGCGTCGGGTCGCTCGTCGGTGCAATGGCCGGGGCCTTCATTCTCAAGACCATCGCTTCGCTCATGTTCTTTTCAGGCATTCCCTCGCTTGCGCAACCCCTGTTTGAAGGCCTGATCCTGGCAGCTGCAATCGCAGTGGGTGGCGCAGACGTGCTGCGGGCACGCAACAGACTTGAGGTGTTCGGCCGATGAACCGCGCAATCACACCTGACAGTCTGATGCCGTATATCGGCACCGCCTTGCTCATAATCGCGGGAAGCTTCTTCTTCCCGCAAATACTGACCTTCGACTATCTGACACAGCAGCTTCAAATCGCAGCATTTCTTGGTCTTCTGGCAACGGGAGCAACGATTGTCATTCTGTTGGGCCACATCGATCTCTCGGTGCCCTGGGTCCTGACCGGTGCCGCAATTCTGTCGACGGCGTTGGTCGGTTCCGGTGATCCGCTGCTGACGGCTCTGGCTGTCCCTGCCGCGCTGGCGTTCGGAGCCCTGATCGGCATCGTGAATGGAATTGGAGTCGCGATCCTCCGTATTCCCTCAATGGTATGGACGCTTGCCATCAATTCGATCCTGTTGGGGCTCGCGGTTCTCAACACTGGTGGGTTCAACCCGAAAGGGGAAGCGAGTCCACTCATGGTTTCCATGGCATCAGGACGTGTTCTCGGCCTGCCCATGAGCTTTCTTATCTGGATGGCTGTCTGCGCCGTTATCACGCTGTTTTTGACCAGGACGCCATTTGGACGCTATTTGCGGTCGATCGGTTACAACGAGAAGGCAACGTTTCTGTCTGGTGTTTCTACACCAAGTGTTGTCTTTGCCGCATTTGCGCTGGCGGGCATGTGTTCCGCGATGGGCGGCGTATTGCTGGCCGGTTATGCAAACCAAGCCTACCAGTCCATGGGAGATCCGTTTCTCCTGCCGACCATTGCGGCAGTCGTTATCGGGGGAACATCCATTCTGGGGGGACGGGGCGGACTGTTCGGAACTGTCGGCGGTGCCCTGTTTATCACGCTTCTGACCTCGATACTCTCTGTGATGCAGATCGGCGACGCCTGGAAAAGCATTGTTTTCGGTGTCATCATTCTTGCTATGCTTTTGTTCCAGACCATGCGGAAAGGAGCACACGCATGACGCCCCGCTACATAACGGTTGATCCGCTCTTTGAAGAATTCGTCGATACGTCGATTGCTCCCGAAGTCATCGCCAGGGATTGTATCTGGACGGAAGGCCCGGTCTGGTTGAACGGTGGGCTGTTCTTCAACGACATTCCCAACAAGCGGATGTTGCGGTGGAGCGAAAGGGATGGAGTGTCGATCGCACTCATCAACAGCGAGTTCGCAAATGGCAACACGCTTGAATTGTCAGGCAAGATGGTGTCCTGCGAGCATGGCGGGCGACGGGTTGTCCGGCGGCAAGATCCGTTTGACTTGACCGCTGTGGAGACAATCGTCGACAAATTCGAAGGCAAACGATTGAATTCCCCCAACGATGTCGTGGTCCGCTCGGACGGATCGGTCTGGTTTACCGATCCACCCTACGGCATCAACTCCGACGTTGAAGGCTACCTGGCTGAGAGTGAACTTGACGGTTGCTATGTCTACAGCGTGTCGGTGGACGGGGAAATACGTGCTGTCGCAACGGATTTCGACAAGCCGAATGGCCTGGCTTTTTCGCCGGATGAGACCAAACTCTACATTGCCGACTCCGGTGCCATTCGCGGTGCAAGCTTTCCCGGCATTGACTACAAACTTCCCCACCATATCAGGGTTTTCGAAGTCGATGGTACAACGTTGAAAAACGGCCGTGTTTTTGCCGTCGTTGCACCCGGCATTCCTGACGGATTTCGCGTTGACCAACAGGGCTATGTCTGGACCTCGGCTCTTGACGGTATTCACTGCCTTTCGCCGGAAGGAGCTCTTGTCGGCAAGATCTTGCTGCCTGCACAGACTTCCAATGTTTGTTTCGGTGGGGAAAGCGGAAATACGATGTTCATTACGTCCTCCGACAAGGTCTACCGGGTTCATAGTAACTGCAGGGATGCCGCTCAAGCGCTTCGCGAAACAAAGGGGGGAGCCGAATGACCGGCCCTGTGAAAATTGCCGTCGTCGGTCTCGGGTCCATGGGATTTGGTATGGCGCAGTCATGCATTCGCAGCGGCTACGAAGTTTTCGGGGAAGACATCGTTTCCGAGCGCATGGATTGCTTCCGTAGAGAGGGCGGCGCAGACGATGCGGTCGAAACGGTGGCCGCCAAGCTCGATGTGGTCGTGGCCGTTGTGCTCAACGCCGAGCAGATCGAGACCATCCTGTTTGGAGACGCTGGTCTTGTTCCTAAACTCAGGCCGGGAGCTGTGGTGGTGGCATGCGCGACCGTGCCTCCGGAATTTGCCAGGACAATGGAGGCGCGTTGCCAGTCGCATGGCGTTCATTATCTCGATGCGCCTGTATCTGGTGGATCAGTGAAGGCAGGAGAGGGTAAACTCTCAATAATGGCCGCCGGGACACCTGAAGCCTTTGCGGCTGCCAAGCCGGTTCTGGATGCCACTGCAGAAACCGTTTTCCAACTGGGAGACAGGGCTGGTGCAGGATCGGCGATGAAAGCGGTCAATCAGCTTCTTGCGGGTGTGCACATCGCGGCAATGGCAGAAGCAATGACGTTCGGCATGACGCAGGGCATCAACCCGCAGAAGTTCATCGACGTCATCAGCAGGTGCGCCGGAACAAGCTGGATGCTTGAAAATCGTGCTCCACATGTTGCTGCCGGGGACTACACGCCGCACAGCCAGGTTGTCATCTGGCCCAAAGACCTTGGCATTGTTCAGGAAACAGCAAAAAAGTCCGGTCTGGAAACGCCGATCACAGATGCAGCCCTTCGTCAGTACACCACCGCAGTTGAAATGGGGCTGGGTCACGAGGACGATGCCGCCGTCACAAAGGTATATGCCCGCAGCGCCGGTTTGCAGCTACCGGGGGAAAGCTGATGCGGCTGGGGTGCATAGGAGACGACTTTACAGGGTCAAGCGATCTGGCCAATACGCTGGCAAAACAGGGTATGCGCGTAACGCAGTATTCCGGTACGCCGGGTTTCGATGCGGCCCAAACCGTTGAGGCCGGTGTCGTAGCGCTCAAAAGCCGATCGGTCGATCCCGAGGAAGCCGTTGCACTATCGCTTGAAGCACTGGATTGGTTGAAAAACCAAGGGTGTGAGCAGTTTTTCTTCAAATACTGCTCGACTTTCGATTCCACGCCTACAGGGAACATCGGTCCCGTGGCGGAAGCGCTGGCAGATGCCCTTGGCGCGAAGAAAGTCATTGTCTGTCCCGCATTTCCAGGAACCGGCCGCTCGGTCTATCAGGGGCATCTGTTCGTCAAGGACTCTCTGTTGAGCGAATCCGGTATGGAGTCGCATCCGCTCACGCCGATGACCGACTCCGACATCCGGCGTTGGTTGGCACGGCAGACCTATCTTGGCGTTGGGCATGTGGCCGCGGGCTCTGTGTTTGATGGTGCGGACGCAATTCGCGAGGCCCTTGACAAGGAGCAGTCAAACGGCAAGCGCTTGATTGTGATCGATGCCATCAGAGACGAGGACCTGCTTGCGATCGGGCGGGCTGCACGGGGTTTGCCGCTTGTCACGGGAGGGTCCGGTGTTGCCCTTGGTTTGCCGGCAAATTTTGGTTGCACGCCCTCCAGAGTCCCCTGGACGGCGCAACAAGGCAGAGCCGTTATCTTGTCCGGTTCATGCTCCAGCGCGACACGCAGGCAGGTTGCCGTTCATCGCGCCCGTTATCCAGCATTTGAGATCAATGCCGCCGACGTTGTGGAAGGCCGCCTGGTGCCGGTCGAGGCTGCCGAATGGCTTCTCAACACCGGAGGGCTCCCTCTGGTTTATAGTTCCGCAGATCCAGCCGAAGTTGCGAAAGTGCAGGCAAAACACGGCCGGGAGCGGACAGCAAATGCACTGGAAAGCTTTTTTGCGGAAACTGCGCGGCGTGCACACGCAGGTGGTGTGACCCGGATCATCACCGCTGGCGGCGAAACATCCGGAGCTGTCGTAGAAGGCCTTGGATTGGAAACGCTGGAAATCGGTCCGGAAATCGATCCAGGCGTTCCGGCGCTCAGAGCTGGGCCAGACCTTGTCGTCGCATTGAAATCCGGAAATTTCGGAGCCGATGATTTTTTCGAAAAAGCAAACCGGGTTCTTCAAGGATGAACGAAGCGGCCTTACGGGACCAGATCTGTCTGCTTGCACGGTCGCTTTTCGAACGCGGCCTGACCCATGGGTCTACGGGCAATATCTCGGCACGCACGGAAGACGGAGGGCTTCTGGTCTCGCCGACGGGCACGAGTTTCGGCCGTCTTGACCCGGGCAGGCTCAGTAAATTCGATCACCAAGGACAACATATCGGAGGCAACAAGCCGACGAAGGAAATGCCATTGCATACGGCGTTCTACGACACCCGTTCAACGGCAGGTGCTGTTGTTCATCTGCATTCGTGTCATTCGGTGGCTCTTTCCATGCTTCCGGACGTCGACCCTGACAGCTTTCTGCCACCCTTGACGGCATATGGCATCATGCTGCTTGGAAAGGTGAAGCTTTTGCCGGTTTTTGTGCCGGGAGATCCAGCGATGGGGACAGCCGTCAGGGGGCTGGCAGGAAAACGAAGTGCGGTGATGCTGGCCAATCATGGCCCCATTGTCGCCGGCAAGGATGTTGAAGCTGCCTGCAACGCAATCGAAGAACTTGAAGCAACCGCACGTTTGGCACTATTGCTCCGGGGCTCGGGCGTTCTGGAACTCAATGCAGAACAGGTTCAGGCAGTTGTTTCAAAGTTTGATGTGGAGTGGGATGATTGACCAGGTTTTCCGCCAATCTCGGGTTTTTGTGGAATGATCTGCCTCTGCCCGAAGCGATCAGGGCAGCCAAAGCTTCCGGCTTCCATGCCGTTGAGTGCCATTGGCCATATGAAGCAGATGCATCAGAGATAAAGGCTGCGCTCGAGGAAACCGGTCTGACCATGCTTGGACTGAACACGTTGCGCGGTGATGTTTCTGCTGGAGAAAACGGCTTGTCAGCGCTTCCGGGGCGACAGGCCGAAGCACGCGCAGCAATAGACCTGGCTATCGAATACGCCGATGCTGTCGATGCGGCGGCCATCCATGTGATGGCGGGAAAGGCGACAGGCTCAAAGGCGCACACGGTCTTTCTCGAAAATCTGGCATATGCAGCGGATCGAACCCGGCGGACCATTCTGATTGAACCGCTCAACCGACATGATGCACCCGGCTACTTCCTCGAGACGACGACGCAGGCAAGCGGCATCATTGCCGAGCTCGCGATTTCGAACCTCAAACTCATGTTTGACTGCTACCATGTTGGTCGTTCAGAGGGTGATGTCATAACCCGCCTGACAGACCTTTTTTTGATTGTAGGCCACATTCAAATCGCTTCCGTTCCTTACCGGAGGCAGCCAGACCATGGTGAATTGCACTACCCGTCGATTTTCTCGGCAATTTCTGAACTGGGATGGCGACGCCCGATTGGGGCAGAATACAAACCTGATGGCCCGACCGAGGGCAGTCTCGGTTGGATGCATCAATACACACGGTAGTTTATGTGTTGCCGGAACCATTCCGCGAATGGGGTTTACAGGTAATGTTTTGAGGGACACCTGACCATTTGGGTCAGGCGTTCAACAGATGCTACCAATTGATGCCGAAATCGGGTGAGTGCTTTGTATCCACCGGCTTTGGAAAACCTGGCTGGCGGTTGGTTCTGCGGCATCTCTTCCAGGAAGGCCTGGACGACACTTCTCCCGGTACGTTGTCGCGTGGCAGCTGTGCATGACGATGACGGCTGGTGATGTCACCGACACTGGAATTGCTCCTTGAAGCCTCTGGCTGCGATCAGGTAGCCGTTCGGCGCAAACCCCGCCTGCAGTTCGACAAGGGTGCGAGTTACATCTCTGGTGAGCTGGCAGAATGGCTCTGCGACCAAGGCATGGATCATGTTCGTGATGCGCCCTGACATTAGCAAAAACAGGGAAAATTGAACGCTGGCATCAAGCCCTGAAGAACCTCATCTTCCTGGAAAACTACTTCCTGCCGGGGGATCGTGACGCCAGCATCGAACGCTTTGTCAGCCACTACAATCCGCTGACCGGCAGGCGTTGCCCACAACGCCGAGAGGCACAAGAGCCTAGGCAGCCTGACACCTGCTGATGTCTGCTTCGGGCGTGGTGAAACCATCTTGCTCGAGCGTGAAACAATCAAACGAAACACAATCAATCAACGGCATTGGCAATACCGCAATCAGGCCGCTAAAAATCAGTCAACAAGATGGGCCGATCTCTCCGGAAAAACACACGGCCATCTGTTCCGATTACCGTGATGACGGACTGCGTCAGGGGTCATGTGAGGGCGTGTTGCATCAGCCAAGCGGCAGTTTTGCATCTAGACCAGATGTGTCCTGGATGCTTTAGTCGATCCTGATGCCTGAGCCCGCCGAAGGAATAAATTGACTGAAATTACCGATGACAATGTGCACTTCGACCTTAGACAATCCGTTCGAGGACGAAACATCGCAAGGCTCATTATTGCGCCCCTAATTTCATTTGGACTTATTGGGTTTGGGACGTGGCTGTTACCAGAGGGAACAGTCCTTGAGCTACATATTGAAGCTGTAGAGACGTGGAATGTGTGGTCCTTTTTGGGTTTCATATGCATCGGTGGCGGTATTTATTGCCTGTTGAAGGAGGTAGTGTTCGCTGCGCGTGCGCACTCCACCACGGGTGAGTGGCATTTCCGTCTCACAGATCGTGACCTCTTATGGCATGTTCCAAATCACGCCCATGGGAAAGAAGAAGGTTTTGAAGCTCCGCTGGAGGAAATTAAGCAGATAGAGTTTAGGACCATTCAAAAGCACGAAGATATTGATAAACGAGAATACTGGATCCATTTCCATTCCCGGGACTCAGTCAAGCTTCAATCATATTCAGGCATCAGTCTCTCGTGGCTCGTCGAGAAAATTCGCGCGACCGGAGTGCCCTACCAGGAAACATCTGAAAATTTCTAGGTGTCGTCTGCGGAAGGCGCCGCATACAATGCGATTGTTCCGGGGCAAAACCGGTTGGCAGCCATTTCCGCTGATGTTTCCAATGTCGGAAAGTCCGCATTGCGGTTGTTGGTGCAGCGCGCGGCTTTAGCCGGCTCCGGGTTCAGAGCTGACATTCATTGCGCCTCTCGAGAACGGCGGGAAAAGGCTCCGAGAGCTAAATATCGTGTGCGACCAAACGGAAATCAGTGCAAAAAATTGGAACAAAATCACACACGTGTAAGGTGTAAGATTTTTTGAGGCTCACATGTCCTCATCCGAGAAACGAAGATTTCAACGATTTCAAGGGGCTAACTGGTGCCGGCAGCAGGATTCGAACCCGCGACCCCGAGATTACAAATGTCATTCTCTTTCAATAAAAACAATGACTTATGATTGGTCATGGTCTCTGAGAGTACAGAAACTCACACGGAAATGAACCGGATAATCCTGAGCTGATTTTGTGCACTAGTTCCTATTATGTTCTCAAGGCACTTTTTGCAGCATGTGGCCAAAATTCCAATCCAAGAACTATCTGCGCCGGGAAGCTGTGGCCGACAATGTCAATCTTGGTGAAGACTTTTGAATTGCAACCTAGACTCCGCATCAAATGCACGTAATGATTTAGCTGTTGGCTAAGGCGCAGGTATTGATTATGGAGCAGTTTCCACCCGCATTTTGTCCAGAACACGGGTTCTTTCCATCTCGTGCGATTAATCTGGCTGGATCCCGTGGCATCACCTTAAGCAATATGGTGGACCAGTGCCCCATGTGTGGTCGGAAGTGCGAAATTCTTCCTGGAACCTATGATGCAATTCCGAATGGCTTCAACTTATTGATGGATCCGAGTGTCTCAATAGAAGCCTTAACGGCGATAAAAGCGCTTGCAGAAAAAGTACAAAAACAAGAAATCACAGTAGTACAAGCACAACAACAAGCTGAGCGAATTGCTCCAGGCACGGGAAAGTTCTTTAACGTCCGCGAGTGGTCCGATGGGGCAAAAGCAACTTTGTATGCTGGAATACTTACCAGTGCGACCGCACTTGCGATCGCGGCTTACGCATCTCGTGGTGGGGGGAATGTCACCAACAATTATTTTTACAATGTCCCACCACCACCCGCGGTGACTGAGCCGGTTGAACCCGTAGTCAATCAACAAGGCGAGGTGAAGAGGCTGCGGAAGTTCGATTTGCTTAAGGCGGGTAAGATAAAACTGCAAAGACGTAAATCAAAAGGACGCCGGTAAGAGCGCCTGTCGGAACACCCACGAGCAACCCCATCAAAAATGACCAGAAACAATCGCTCACCTTGCGAGGTGTGTTGTCGTTCATTCTGCCGTCCTCACTCTCCGCCAGGACGGCGCGCACGGCGCCGCCCAAGCTCAGAGTGATCAGGCTGCGGCCTGGTTTGGCTGCGCGGCCTTGAGGGCGACGTCCAGGACCAGGCGTTTACCGGCTGTGTCGCAGCGATCGAGAGCCTGCAGGATGTCCATTGCGAAGGGCTGAGTGAGCAGTTGCATGGTCGCCGGCGTTTTGCTCTCCTCGGCCTCCTGCGGCGTTCCTGGAGCGTCCTCGAAGAAGAACGCCGGCTGCACCTTCAAGATCGTTGCAATGTGCATCAGGCGGCTCGCGCCGATACGGTTGGTGCCCTTTTCGTATTTCTGGATCTGCTGGAATGTGATGCCGAGCGCTTCGCCGAGTTTCTCCTGGCTCATGCTGAGCATCATGCGGCGCAGTTTGACGCGGGCGCCGACATGGACATCGATCGGGTTCGGTTTTTTCTGAATGGTCATTTTCGGTTTTCCTTCTGCTTTGGGTGGTGAAGCGGTTAGCCCTTGGCTTCCTCGTACCAGGCGGTGAGCTTGCCGATCGCGCGGCGGGCGAGGTCCGGGTGCATGCCGAGATAATGTTTCATGACTTCCTTGACGGACTTCAGGCTGTGGCCGGTGATCGAGGCGATCTCGATGTCATCGCAGCCGGCGAGTGCGAGCCAGGTCACGGCCGTGTCGCGCAGGTCCTGGTCGCGGAAGTCTTCCAGGCTTGGGGTCGGCGGGATCACAGGCTTGCCGGCAGGAATGCCCTTTGCGGCCGTGACCTGGACCAGTTTGAATTTCCGGATCCGGTAATCTGCCGGCAGCGGTGAGGCGAGGGTGCCGTCTTCCTGACGCCAGATGCCGAATGCTGCCGCTATACAGATCTCGCGGAAAATATGCTGGTAGTGCTTCGCCAGGAATGGCCGGCGCTGGCGCTCGTCGAGATTGACATGAGGCCAGTTGACCCGCCAGTCCTTCCGGCGCTGCTGCGCGGCCGCCTGGCGCTTCTCGATCGCGCTTGCAACAGGAAGCAACAACGGCTGTCCGTGCTTCTTCTGCTGGCGAAACAAAGCACCGAGCGTGCCGACCTGGTCATGCGTGAGGTTGAGGCGATCGGCCTGGCGCTGACCGAACCAGAGGCCTTGCGTGATGATGTCGCCGATCTCCGGCCGACCGACGGTGTCGCAGGCCTCGACCAGGATCCGCATTTCGTCGATTTCGCCATAACGAACGCGCGGCGGGGCTACGGGCAGGCTTTCTTCCAGGTGCGTGATCGGGTTGGTGTGCGCCTTGTTGTTCTTGATGGCGAATTTGAAAACCTGGCTCACAAAAGACCGGGTCCGACGCGCCTGGGACAGACCGTGATGCACCTCGACCCGATCGATCAGGATCCCCATGTTGGACGGCGTAAGCGCCGCGGCGATCTCCTGCCAAAATCGGCCGTCTTCCAGTTGCTCAATGAGCTTCGCTGTCTCGCGATATCCCTGAGCGGTGTTGGCGGCGAGCGGCCTTCTGACCTTCTTGCCCTGGCGGATCTCCTTGCCGTTCATACGCGGGTTTTTCTCGACGAAATCCGTTATCAGGTGCGCGAGGGTCGGCAAGCCGGATGCCTTGGCAAGGGTTGCCGCTGCGCGTTTGCGCTTCGCAGGGGTCGCGTCCCTGGTCTTGTTGCGCAAGGTCCGGAGCTCCTCCTGCTTGGCGTCCGACCAGGCGATCGTTTCCTCGATCGACAACCAGGATCCGTCCGGGTGGCGCAGGTCCTCGCCCTTCAGACCAAAGTCCTTGCGCAGATCGGGCGCGGGAAAAAACCGCGGCCGGCCATCGCGCCACGTCACCAGGGGGATCTTGATTTCGGTTTTCTTGATCATGGCATCACCAGGGGTTGCGCTGCATAAACTCGAGTGCAAGCCGCTCGCAGGTCGCAGCGTCTTTCAGTCTCGCGATCGGAGTGTCGCCCTCGATGTCGTCGTCGTCAAAGACGGAGAATTTGCCGAGACCGTGATAGGTCACGGAAAGCGGTGCCTCGACGCCGCTATGGACCATGACCCAATTGCCGTTTCTGCGTTGGTGGATTTTCATGGGTTCCTCCTTATGACGGTTTCAGCCGCTCTATCTAGTGAAAGTCCGAGTGCTCGCGTAAGTCGGACGATCGTTCCAAATCCGGGATCTTTAACCTTTCCTGTCTCAATCTGTGAGATCAGTGGATTGGAAACCCCGGAAGCTTTTTCAAGGTCGCGTAGCGTCCAGCCCCTTACCTCTCTAGCGATGGCAATCAACTCACCGAGCTTCACGTCGCGTGCTCCTAGACCTTCTGCAGGTGCTCGACGGCAACGCAGCCGGACTTGAAGGTGATTAGAACCACGACCTGGCCGTGGCCGAGCTCCCAGGGCTGAGAGCGGATCGTGTGATCCGAGTAATTCTTGCTGCCGGCGAGCGGGAAATAGCGGACCTTCGTTCCAAGCGGAAACTCCCGCTCGGCCTGGGCGAGGCTCATCATCTTGTGTTTGCGCAGTTTCATTGCCATGGGTTTTCCTCAGTTTGCGGTCTTGTGGAACGGGCCATCATCTTCGGACCATCTGCCAAGCGTTTCGGCGAGCGCGTTTTTGATGTCTTCCCGGTCGCAGTTAGACACGTATTGGGAGCGGTGGCCGCCCCAGGTCCAAACGCTGAAGCCCACTCTCTTGCCAGTGATTTTTTCAAGTCTTCGCTCGACCATTCTCGCTATTGTTTTTAGTTCCTTTGAAATGGCGACCTGATCGTCATAGGTAAGCTTCTCTGCCATGGGTTTTCCTTCAGGTGCTCTTGCTGACGACGACGAGAAAGCAGATGGCTCCGATCAACGCGCACGTTGCGAAGCCGCCTGCAAACCATCCGATTTCTGCTAGTCCAAGCATTGGGATTTCCTCAGTTGCTGGAAAGATCAGTTGTGGATCCAGCCGTTGCAGTGTCCGATTTCATGCCTGCGGACCATCTGCGGGCTGTAGCGAAACGTGTGCTGGTTCGGGATGACGATCGTGCAGGTGCGGCCGTCCTCGGACAGGACAAAGCAGCCGGAATATCCGCCGCGGCGAAACATGTTTGCCTGGCGCCGGTCCGGGATACGCCTGGCGCATTCGTTCGGGACCTGGCGCGGATGCACCGGTACCTCGATCACCTTTCCGCGGAACGGACGATCGTATTGCGGCGGCGGGATCAGCTGCGAGCGCTGCCGTTTCGGCCGTGCTGCTGCGCCCGTCGCAAGAGTGGTGGCAGACGCCCATGCAAGCCCGAAAAGGAAATCTCGCCTATTCATTTTGAAGGTTTGTTTCATCTGAAATTCCTTATGAAAAAAAGCGGGGCGGCTCGTTAGAGGCCGCCCCGAAGGTGGCGCCACGAACGTGGCGGACGCGGCGCACTGGTCTCCCTTGGAGGAGCTGTTGAACTCAGTCGATCTCCCGATCGAAAAACGGATCCCGGCGCTGCTGTTTCCACGGGACGATAGGGAGGATGAGCATCCAGGCGATCAGCAGCGCCGAGAGCACGAAGGCAATGACGCCGGTCCAGCCGACGATTGCCCAAAAAATGGCCAGGGGATCAAAACTTGCCTGGAGCGCATCCGGCGTCATTTCTGAAACTCCTGCTGGCGTTTCATCTTGATCTCGCGGGCAAGCCATTCACCGGCACCGGTCGCCTCGAGGCGGGTGGTGCCTTTTCCCGGAACCTCGACTGCCAGGCCGTGGCGAATAAGTGTGTCAGCCGTGCGCAATCCAAAGCTGGTCAAGTCTCCCTTCGGCCGCCAGCCGTTTTTCACGCGCCAGGCGCAGCGCTTTCCGGAGATCGAGATCAAGAGATCTTTCTGGTGCCGGTTGAGTTTCGGGTCCGGTTCCTGTTTGTGAGCCTGGGCATTCATGCTGCGGTCCTCCCGAATTCCTTGGCGAGATTGCCGGCGGCGTCCTCGATCAGCCTGCGGTCAACCGTGGTGCCGTAGACGGGATCCGGTGCGGGCAGATAGCCGTTGCCATTGGTTTCGATCCAGCGGGTTACGGCCGGCTCTGACCAGCCGTTGCAGCCAGGCATTTTCGGTGGGAAATTGTGATGCTCTTCCAGGTGCCGGCGCTTGTTGCGGAACGTGCGTTCCGCGAGCTGCAGCCGCTCGGCGACTTCTTCGGCAGTGATACATCTTGCGTACATCAAAGGGGCACTCCGATGAGTTTCGATGTCCCAAAGGTAAACGCGAATTAATCTATTATGCAATCTCTAAATTAACATATTACGTAATTTGCCGATTTCATATTACATGACAGGCAGTTGACCAGGTCGACCGGTCCCTAGGATTTGACTATTCTAAGTCGCTCACCTGGAAAAAATTGCTCTATGGCTAAATTTCAACTCGACAAGATTGCATTCAACAAGGCCATAAATGCCTTGCTGGCCGAGGCGTTGCGCATTGCAGACCTCGAGATCGTGTTTTCCAGGGACATGCATGCATTTGAGGCCGCGCAGAACAAACTCGGCCGGAAAGAACCAGGCGAACATTTCCGCCGATCGATCGACACATTGCCTCCGAACCGGTTTTTCTGGGTTGGCGCGTTCGAGGGCGACGAGATCATCGGCCTGGTTGCCGCGCGGTGCGACGAGAGTGCCTGGACACTTCAGGAGTTTGCAAAAGCCTATTGGGAGCGTGCTTTCGAGGCCGAGGCCGGAGAGAGTGGCAACCGTGTCAAGGTGTTGGACGGCAGTCCTGTTGCTGCGCAATCCTATCGCGGAACCTTCGCCTATCTCGGCGAGGCGTTGACGCGGGAAGGGGATCGCAACAAGAAACTGTCTTATGTCCTGGTGCGGCTAGGGCTGCTGTTCGCGTTCGACGAATGGCGTCCTGAAATTGCCTACGGCTGGATGCGCGACTGGCACGCCTATCGGGGCCTGCACACCCGGTGGGGTTTCAACGGGTGCAACTATTCAGCCCTGGAATGGCAGGTGCAGCCTATCGAAACAGATTGGCATAATCTTTCTCTTCTAACTTGCGACGAAGTGGGATTGCGCAATCTGATACGGAACCCCGCGCCAGAGATTCTCTTTGTCGATCGAAAGAGTAGCCGAACAGAAAAGGCCTGCCCCCCATTGTCCGAACCGGCAGAACCAGGCGCTGGTACCTGACTTTCAGCATCTGGCCGGACGTGTTTTGCATGAGGGCCTGGACGATCGAGTACATCGGCAGCTGCTGTGTCGTCGCATCGAAGTAATCACGCCCGACAATCATGCAATAATCCTTGCCGAGGAAATTGCGGGTCTCTTTCTTGTTTTCCGCCCATCCTTCGCCAAGCAGTTTGACCGACAAAGCCTCGTGTCCGCACTCGATCAGATCCGGGGTATCGTTGACCCGCGGCGTGCCGTCGAACAGGACCATGCTCGGAAAGGCCTTGATATAATCCTCGACCAGGTTTCCCTCGGACTTTCGCCAAACCGACAGAATGTGCTGAGCGAACGCGTCCCCATCACCCTTGTCGATGTCTTCGATTTCCAACCGTCGCGCAAAGGTTTTCATGGGTGAAGCTCCTCTTGCACGTGATTGACACCGATCAGGCCCTTCATGACCAGTACAAATCTCTCGGCCTGGCTTGGTGTCAACAAGGTGAAGTCTTCATGTCTGGCTATGTTGTAACAAATCATTTCCGGCATGTTCTTCATGCCGTCATCACGAGCTGTCCTAACAACATCTTCCACAGCAAGTTGTAGATCTAAGTCCACTAAATACGTATGTCTTTGTTTCACGGCGCACACCCAAAATTTGATTTTTATTGGCCGTAGTTTTCGGCTTCGAGAAAATCATAGATCGCTTTCAGCAAAACCTTAAAATTCTCGGATTTTGCCTTACCGTTTGTATAGTCGCGATCAATGCCTCTGGCGGCTTCGAGAGCCGGATCCATAACGGTGGATTTGATAAGCAGAGGCTCGTCGGCATTTCTGCCGACAACTGCTTTCGCCGCACGATTGGAAACGGTTTCGTCGCCAGCGAGAAGACCATAAAATTCCTGCTCGCTCACGCCGCAAATGTCAGCCAACCGTTTTATGTGCTCGGTCGTCGTCGGGCTCTTGCCCGTATTCATGCGTGACAGATGCGGAGCCGATATCCCTAAAAGGTCCGCCAGGGCTTCCCCCGACAATCCGGAAATTTGTTTAGCGATATTCACAGGCGTCTTGCTCATATAAGCATTATTTTCAATGCCTTCGAAATGACCATAACATAACATGTAATTCTCCAATGTAATTTTGGAGCGTCGATATTGCATATAATGTTAATTATGTGCAAGTTGGGGTCATGACCTTAGACAAGTTCCTCTCCGATTACGGAAAGCCTGCGAAGGACTTCGCTGCGCTGGTTGGTGTTTCCGATGTCCAGATTTCCCGGCTTCGCCACGGCAAGACCCGGCCAAGCTGGGAGACAGCGAAACGTATTTCCAAGCTCACCAACAACCAGGTCACCGTCACCAGTCTCATGGAGTGTGAAACCGAGGAGACCGTCAATGACCGGTGACAGCTACCAGCATGTTCCAGCGGACAATCTGCCGATCTGGACCGACGAGCTTGAGGCTTCCGGAGAGCCGGATCGGATTGTTGCGCTGGCACGGAAAGCTGCGTCGGAAAGCGCGGTGCGCGACAGCCGGTTCGGCTTTTGCGGTATCAAGCCGCCGCCGATGCACGAGCTCGTTGATGTCGAGGACTTGCCGATCAAGGTCAGCCGCTCGATCGCGGAGTGCGATGACCTTTTCCTGCTCGACGAAAGGTGTCGTGTTTACGTCTGGCCGCCGCGCAGCATTTCAGCGCTGGTCAGAATGTCCTGGATGCTGGCACGCAGCATGCCTTTGAATTCGCCCGATGCTTCGTCTTTGATGAGGCCGCTCGCAACGGTCCAGACCCTTTCCTCGGTCACCTCGAGCCCGGCGAGCATTACCGTCAGGATAGCCCGTTGTGTCGTTGTATTGATCGCAGCGTTGTTGATCACTCTTTTCAGATACGCGTCGCTGATCCCCGGCGCTGGTCGCGGCATTTTCGGCATTTCTCTCTCCAAAACCCAGAAAACCGAACCATCGCGTGAGTCTGCGGATGAACGCAAGCAAGGATCCGGGGAAGGGCTTTCATGACGGCTCACTCCCCGATGACGGCGCGTCGTCTTGTGGGGGACGGCGCGCCAAACCATTACGCCAAAAGCGCCAAAACCGAGGAGAAAAGCGCATGAACCTTGCCCTGGAAGAATGGACAGACCTCGAGCCGGAGCCCAAAGCAGCCACTTCAACTGCACCGGTGCGGTTCGGCATTGCTCAGTTTCGAAACGGACCGCGCCGCGGCCGCGTTCTGATCCGGCGGGAGATCCTTGACCGGCTTCAGATAGGATCCTGGCTCAATGTGAACATCCGGTTGGGCTCCGGCCCGAACCGTTACCGCCTGGCGATCCTTCCGGCCAAGGGCGGCAAGTTCAAACTTGCCGAGGTCGGCAAGACCAAGGGGGGAGGCACCTGGCGCCTGCAGCTGCCATACATCGATGGCTGGACCGACTACCCGCTCAAAATGAGCGAGGCGAATTGGTCGATCGACAAGATTTTCGGCAACACTCAAGCACTGTTTCTCGATCTGCCGGCACCGCTTGTCGACGAGGTCGCCTTTGCGAAGTGGCAACAGGCGAGGGCAGGCTCATGACCTCCAAGAAAGACAGACCGCGCACGTCCTGCACGCAGATCGCGACTGTGCAGCTCCTCGGGCAGAAATCGAAGTGCCGTCATGTCGCCGAAACTGATGACGGTCGCCTGGTGATCCTGGAAAGCAGCTATGCCAGCGATGAACCGGGTCTGATCGGTGAGCCGTTTACCGTGGCCAGCGCGATCGATCATGCAGAGCGCGTGCTCGCGGGATCCGCGCCGCACATCACCCACAAGATGACGCCGCTAGTGCTGGCCTCGGCCCTTTTGGCCATGGCGGCGACGATCACCGGGTTTCACGAACCAGCGAAGGCAGAAGGAGAAGACAATGGATAAATTCTGGATGGTCATCAAAAAGGATGGTTTTGGAAGTGAGAACACCTCATTCCGCCACGAGAGCCTGGACAGTGCACGGGCCGAGGCTTGGCGGTTGAGCCAGATGCATAAAGCTCAATTCGTGATCCTCGAGGCGACCGAGGTCATGCTGGAGCCTTGGGCAACACAATTGCGGCCCATGAATACTGGCATTGCAAGGACAGTAAGGGCCGAAGGGATTGGTCTGAACGCCGCTGCCAAGCAAGACCTAGACGACGAACACCCTTACTGAATTTCACGTTTGTGCCTCGCGTTCCGGCCGCAGGTATTGCGTCGGTCGGCTGAGATTATCCCTTTCACTTCTCAGCGGAGACGGCCGTGCCCAACACGCTCAAACCGGACCAATCCATCAAGCTTGCCAGGATGGACAAGAAGCGCCGCCGGCTCGGGGTGTCGCTGGACATGCTGGCCGCACGCGCCGGGATCAACCGGCGTACGTTGACCCGGATCCGCCGGCTCAAGCGCTGTAACCAGGCCGAAATGCGCCGCATGACCTTTGCCCTTCGCGCGATTGAAAAAGAACAGCGGGCCGAGGCCGAGGCCTTCGCTGGCGGATCCTCGAGCCTGCAGGCGGCGGCGCAGGTTGCCTTTGCCGGTTTTCTTGCAGCAGGTGCCGGCCGGCTCGGTTCGGACCATGTGCGCAAGTGCGGTCTCTATCTGTTGGTGACAGGCTGCAATGTGCCTGGCGCGACGGCCGCCCGGGTCTATGGCTGCACCAAGCAATATGTTTCGAAGGTGATGCGCCAGGTCGAGGACCTGCGCGAGGATCCTGAAATCAACCGGGTGCTGCAGGACCTGGAGCAAAGTCTGCTCTGATGTCCCGCTTTGCCGTTGCCAAGTCCAAAGTCCTCGATCATCTGGAAACACTGATCCCCGAGCTGCTCGGCGGACATGCCGAGTCTCGTCATCACCGGCGCGGCCGATCCTGGAATATCTCCTGGCCGTGGCGGACCAAGTCGAAGGCGAGCCAGACGATCATCTGGCTCGATGGCGCCAGGCGCGGCGGCTTCAAGGATTTCACGTCCGGTGTCCAGGGCGACGCGATCGACCTGGTCGCGGTCGCGCTCGAGGGTGCCGTGACCGATGACAGCCGCATGCGCGCGGTTGCCTGGGTCGAGGATCGGTTCGGGATCCGCTCGATGTCGCCGGCACAGCAACGGCGGATTGCGGCCGAGGCCGAGGCGAAACAAAAGGCGATGGCGGCCGAGGCGGAACGGCGAAAAAAGATCGCGCGCGACAGAGCTCGCAAGTTCTTCTTTTCCTGCGAGGACACGATTTTCGGGCATCTGCCGGAGATCTACCTGAAGCATGCCAGAGGCATCGATGCCCGCGCGGTGCCTAACCTGGCGCCGGCGTTCCGGTTTCATCCGGCGTGTGAATACTGGCTCGGCGCGCCGCGGGATGCGGACGGCAACAAGATCGGCAAAGGGCCGATGTTTCCGGCGTTGATCACGGCCATGGTCGACCAGGACGGCAAGCTCGGTGCGTGTCATTACACATTTCTTGCGCCTGATGGGCGGGACAAGGCCGAGGCGATCCCGTTCGGCGGGGACCAGCCCAAAGCGAAAATGATGTTCCCGGATACGGCCGGCCTGATGATCCGGGCGACCTACGGGCCGAGTGGGCTCAACATGGAGCGCGCGGCCGAGGCGGGGATCTCCGGCATCGCCAGCATCACCGAGGGGATCGAGGATGCTCTGTCGGCCGGCTTTGCGGATCCGGAGCTGCGATCGAACGCGGCCGGATCCCTGCCGAACATGCTTTCGCTTTACGACCACGCCGCAATCAACGGCTGGCTCATTTTCAAGGACAACGATTGGGACAATCCGCAGGCCTCGGCGCAGTTCGACCGGGCCGTGCGCCGGCTCCGATCGTTCAAGAAACCGGTTCAGCCGGTCGCCATGCCCGCATCCTGGGGCAAGGACGTCAACGATGCCCTGAAGGGCGAGGAGTGAGTGATGGAGAAAAAAGCGCCGCCGATCGAGCTGACCACGATCGCGAAACCGATGTTCCCGCGCGTCCAGGCCGAGTTTTGCCGTGATGCGTTTGACCAGGTCGCAGAATTTGGAGCCGCCGGACATGGACCGGGTGAAGCAGGTTCCGTGGTTGCGCATTGCCTGCTGCGAACCGCCTGGCTCGTAGCTGGTACCGGGGCTCTTCTCGATGGCCGTCAGCCCAATCCGGAACGGTTCATAAAGGCAGCTCAAACAACCGTTGAAGGTTGCGGCGTGTTTCGACCATCGGACGCTGAGCCGAGTTGGCGAGATCACGTTGAGCCTGGAGAGCACCACACGGTGCTGGCCGAGTATGACGACGGGTCTGCCATTTGCCTCTCGGGATATGCAGGGGGAGGGGCTCCGGGTGGCGCATGGTCCTCCATGACGCTGATGCGCATCGATGCGCAGGGCGAAACCACATTTCGGGAATTCGTGTCATCGGATCCCGACTGGCACAAGAACCTTCACCACGGAGAAAATCAATGAACATCCTGGAAATCGACTGCGTCAGCTATGCCACACGTGTCGGATACACGGCTTGCCTTGAGCTGATCAACCTTCTGACAGATCAGGAAACGGGGCCGAACGCCTCACTGCTCGAGATCAACCTGGAGGGGGAGGATCTCGAAGACATGGTCATGAGCATGGGTGATTATGTTTGCGTCAAAGGGTGCGAGAGCGGCGAACGGTTGTTTCGCTGGCTGAGCCAGCAAGATACCTATGAAAAGACCTGGGACGCTGCGCCGGAAGAGTTACGCCTGGCACTCGATACCTTCGTGTCGGTCTGTTCGAAAACGCACACGAAATTGCGTTGTCTGCAGATCGAGGCCGAGAACCGCCGAATGCGGCCGGCGCCGACGCCAGCGCCCAAGATCGAGGACACAATCTTCGAAGAGCACGGATCCCTGGGCGAGCTCGAGCCTCATGCGGTGGAAGCGATGAAGGCTTGGGCCGACAAGCCGCAGTCGATCCCGATAGCAGCCGAGCCGAGCAACCTTGCTGAACCCGGCGCCATGTCACTCGGCGAAACTGTTCATTCCGGATCAGGCCAGGCCGACCAGGCTGCGAAAGATCCTGATCTGCCGGCGGCACCAAAAACGCCGGCTCAACGCAAGACCACTGCAAAGGCCAAAAAGCCATCTGCAGCGCGAAAGTCGACAGTCAGGGCAAAGACGCCGGCTCGGCGCAAATCCGCTCCCAAGGGCAAAGCCAAGTCGAAATAGCGCGTTTCTGTGCTGAAAGTGTCCGGACAAAAGTCAACCAAATGAGCGGAAATGAGCGGATCTGAACCGGGTAACGGAAGTTTTCCACAGGAAACAGGAAAGAGGCGGGTTGCGGCGGTTACCGGCGCAGCTCGAGCCCGGATGGAGATCGATGCGAATAGGTCGCACACGATAGTTTGGCCGGAGCTTGGAACGCCGTTGCAGGGGGTCGAACCCGGGACTTGGCTCGAGCAGGGTGAGGTTGATGAGACGGGATGTCTGCCCGAGGACTGTCCTGTCCAGCCGCTCGGCTATGACGGCGAGCTCTATTATTTCGTCGACACCAAGGGCCAGGTGTTTTGCACTGGCGACAAGTCAATGGGGGTGGAGCGGATCCAGAAACTGTTCTCCCTGCACGAAAAGTTTCTGTGTTGGGCCTGGCCGGCGCGCAACAAAAAGGGCCAGGTGGTCGGCTTCAAGGCCGAGGAAGTGAGGCGCGATCTCTATGCTGCTGCCCACAAGAAAGGCGCATGGCAGCCGACAGAGTTGGTCCGCGGCCGCGGCGCCTGGATCTCGACCGAGGGCAAGCTTGTCCTTCATACCGGTGAATATCTCTGGATCGACGGCAAGCTGGAGGACACCGGCGAAGTTGGCGCGCATTTTTATGTCCGCCGGCCGGGTGGCCTGGTCGCCCTGG
>NZ_KI928919.1:244065-257329 GCF_000521215.1 Labrenzia sp. DG1229
CTTTCGATTGCTGATGACGTGGAACCTGGAGCGCGGGCGGACCGACGCCATGCTTCTATTAGGCTGGAATGGCGTCGCCATGCTGGGCGCCGCACTCGACTGGCGGCCATCGGCTTTCATCGTCGGGGAAGCCGGTACCGGTAAATCCGAGCTCATCAAACTTCAAAAGGAAATTCAGGGCCGTGGCATGGTTTCGACCACCAACGCGACAGACGCAGGCCTCTATCAGCATGCCGGTCATGACAGCTTGCCGATCTGGATCGACGAGATGGAAGGTGACGACAATGCCGAGCAAGCCAAGAAACTCCTGAAAATGGCGCGCGATGCCGCGTCCGGATCTGTGCGGATCCGCGGCGGGGCCGATCACAAGGGTGTCGAGTTCCAGGCGCGATCCGCATTTGGCTTCTCTGGCATCACGCCGCCGCCGATCCCGCCGGCGAACCTGACCAGGCTCGCGATCATCCAGTTGCGCCCGCTGCTGTCTGCAGACGGCATTGTGCCGAAGCTCTCCGATCCGGAAACGACCGGGGCGAGGCTCCTGCGCCGCCTGGTCGATCAGTGGGAAGACTTTCCGTCCATCTATGAAACCTATCGAACCGTGTTGCGCGAGGCAGGACACAATGCCCGCGGTCAAAACACGTTCGGGACACTATTGGCCTGTGGGCATATGTTGCTCGGCGATGACGGGCTCGAGGAGCTCGGCCTGCCGTCGTTCGAAGGCCTGCAGGCCTGGGGCGAAGCTTTGGCGGCCGACGTGGTGCCGGAACTGCAGGACAGCGAGCCGAGTTGGTTGGAGTGCCTCAAATACATCCTGGGGTCGCCGATCGACAATTATTCCCATGGATCCCGCCAGACCGTGGCGCAGGTGCTCGAGCAGCTGAAAGAAAACGGAATAAGTCTGGACGCTGCTCGTGAACGGCTCGGCCTGGCTGATCTTGCTTTGGTCGAAAAGGGTTGGATCGGGGATGGTTACGGCCTGGCGATCCCGAACAAAAGCCGGACGATCGGCAAGATGCTCGGCGACACGAAATTCTCCGATCGCAGCGGCAACGGCTCCTGGTCCTGGGCATTGCGCCAGGGGCCACCACATATCGTTCACAAGGCGATCAAGAAGAAAGATCCAAAGACCGGCGGCGAGAAACTCGACAATCGCTTTACCGTCGCCGGCCAGCAGCAGCGCTGCACGTTCATCTCTCTCCACGACTTTATGAAACACGAAGGCTGATCATGATCCGGACCCGGCTCAGACCGGGCGGCCGAGCGCCGCCCTTGCCCCTCGAACCACCTTAAATCGAGGTCGAAATGAAATCCCCGACCCTTGTCCCTGCAGGGAACAGACCGGTTGACCGGCCTGATCGAGGCTTATCGTCCTATCGAAGCGGTGCGGCAAGACATGTCAGGCGGTTGAAACTGTCTAAAGTGTCTAACGGGTGTCTAGAGCTAAGTTGCTGACATGACTGCGATATTTCCACAATTAGTCAGATTAGACAGTTTAGACAGCAGGTTGCCACATATACGAGTGCGCACCTGCATATACATGAGTTTATGTATGTCTAATGTGTCTAAAGTGTCTAATTCATCATATGTAATTGATATCGTTGAGTTTCTTCTTAGACACTTCGCCAGACAGTCACTAGACAGCCGCAGCAATAAAATATTCGAGGAGCGGTGCTGATGGCGGATGGTGATCTGTTTGAGGACGATGAATACGGGGCGGATCCGTTCGCCGATGCCGGCGACGCGCTGGCGCGACATCGGCCGGATGAAACGGAGCTCAACGGCAAGAAGCGACCAGGTCGGCCGAAAGGTGCGTTGAACCGCAAGACCAAGGATTTTGAGAAGTTCTACCAGGCGAAGGGGTTCCGGGATCCGCTGGTCGCGATGGCTCAGTGGCTGACATCGGATCCGGTCCAGCTGCAGGCCTGGTTCCAGGATCACGAACGATCGGTGACGCGGTCGGGCAAGAAGAAAGTCCGGCCAATGCCGAGCCTGCTCGAGATCATCAAGGAACAGCACGCAGTTGCGAGCGTCCTGGCTCCCTATCTCCACGGCAAGAAGCCGGTCGAGATCGCGATCATCGACGAGCGGTTGCCGCACCTGGTCATCGACCTGGGCACGAACCAGCTCGAGGAGGGCGAGGCGATCGCCGGCCGCAAGGCTTTGAGCCTGGGATCCACGATCGATGCCACGCCTAACGAAAACAAGGACTTAGAGGAGAGTGACGAGTGATCTCACACGGCAGCATCTCACACGGCGCAGCCAAGCGCATGAAATCGCAGGAGAAAGACGCGATCGAGCCCGTGATCAAAAATCACGGTATCCGGAGGGGGATCCGGTCATTTTGCGGCGCGAGTGGTCCGGGTATGCGGCGCCCTGGTCGCCTCGGTGCCGGCGGCCTGGTCAATCGGCCCGCGGGGCGGAAATGGCGCTTTTCCGGGAAGGGGGGGCAGGTCCTGCAAGAGGGGGAGCGTTCTCACACCGATCCCGTTTTTTGCAATCTGCTTTCAGGGAGTACCTATCGGTACGCCGGGAACGGTTCGGCTCGGCCCTGGGGTCAGGGGTGTGGGTATGAGTGAGCATGTCTCTGACATTGTCGGGCAAAAGGAATTTCGGACGTACTCCGACGAGCAGCTCCGGAAAAAGATCCTCGAGCTTGACATTCACGGTGATTTCGACCCGGTGCGCTACGTGCCGCCCGGGCCCATTGCGCAGGCCTTCATTCGGGATCTCACCAAGACCGGGGTTATCATGGGGCCCCTGGGTGGGGGGAAGACGACGGCCTGCGCCTTCAAGCGGATCTATGCCGCGACCCTCGCGCCGATCTGCAAGCATCCCGTCGACGGCAAGCCGACACGCATGTGCCGCTGGATCGTCTTGCGTGACACGTTCCGCTCCGCCGAAAAAACCGTCCTGGAGAGTTGGAAACAATGGTTCCCGAAGGGATATCCGGGCTCAACCTGGACCGGCGGCAACGACCGGCCGGTGACGCATACGCTGCGTTTCATGGGGAAAGACGGCATCCGGCTCGAGGCGATCACTGAATTTGCAGGCCTCAACGAGAACGATATCGAAACGCTCATGAAGGGGCGGGAGTATTCCGGCGTCTGGCTGAACGAGCTCGATACACATGCACCTGGTGCGCTTGACGATGCCGAGCAACGTGTCGGCCGCTATCCTATGAAGACACTCATGCTGGATGCGGACGCGCCAAGGCGCGGCTTTGTTATTGGTGATATGAACGCGCCAACCTTAGACAACTGGACGTATGAGGTTCTCGTCATAAATCGAGGTCCGGATCGCGCGTTCCATCAGCAGCCGAGCGGGAGCTCGGCTGATGCGGAAAACCGGTTCAACCTGGAAGCCGACTACTACGACCGCATTATCAGGAACCAGGAAAAGCATTTTGTGCGCCGGATGGTCGAAAACAAATTCGGCTATAGCCGCGCCGGCAAGCCGGTTTATGAGGGCTTCGATCGGGAAATTCACGTTGCCAGGTCCGAAATCGGGTTCGTACCAGGCCTCGAGCTCGTGATCGGCGTCGATACGTCGACCAATTCACTCAATCCCGCGGCCGTTTTCAAGCAAGTGCTGCCTCCTGGACGGATTGCCGCGATCGATGAACTCTATCTCGGCCATGGTGTCGGATCCGCCCGTTTCAGCGAAGCTCTGAAGCTGCGAATTGAGGAGCGCTATTCGGAAGCGACAACGATCCGGATCTTTATCGACCCTGCAGCCGAACATGGCGGCGACAGGGAGGGCGGCCAGCTGGCGGCGATGGAAATCATTGCCATGATCACAGGCTTGCCGGTGCTTATCCCTGCAAATGGCAGTAACGAGCTCGGACTGCGCCTCGATGCGGTCAAAGCCGAGCTCCGCGGCTATCTCGAGCCGGAAACAACGCAGCTGATCTGTCCGGTGCGCTGCCCGCTTTTGATCCGTGCCATGGAGGGCAAGTATCGATACAAACGCAAGCCGGCGACAGCTTCGTTTGAATACGAGGAAAAGCCGGAAAAGACGCATCCGGAGAGTGATATCTGCGATGCGGACCAATACGGCACACTCGGGATCCGCGGCCGTGTCGGATCCTTGCGCGGCGCTGCCGGCCTGGACAAGCTTCCAGGTCAATCCAGTTCTTCGGGATGGCGCGGCCAGGGTGCCGGCGGATCTGGCGGCAGTTTCGACGTCCACAAGGTGGGATGCTGATGCTTGAGATCGAAACGCCGGCGAACCTTGTCGATATGGCCGAGCTCGGCGGTGCCAAATCGCGCATACACTGGTCCTGGCTTCGGGAAATGTGGAAGAGCGGCGATACATGGGCTGTTCGCAGTGATGGTGAACTGATTGCCCTTGTTGGTGTCTATCCCGTTCAGGGAACCAAAGGCTGGGAAGCGTGGTTCTGCCTTCGTCGGGAGCTCGCAGAGCATCTGCGCGAGTTCATTACAGCAATGCGGTTGACGGTTCAGGCCGGCAAGTATCGTGAAATCGTGACGATCTGCGGAACACGCGCCGGCAAGGTCATGGCGCGGCGTATGGGTTTCACCTTCGCGGGCACTTGTGATTACGGGGAATTGTGGACATGGGACCTCTACTCGGCGGTGGAAAGCGCGACAATAGCGGCACCGAACTCGCCAAAAAGAACGCAGAAGAACAGCAGCGACGCAGCCTAGCCGCACTTGCAGCCAGCCAGGCAGAAAGCGATCAGGGATCCTCAAATCCTGGTGGTGGCAAAAAACGAGGCCGGCAGATGCTGACGTTCCTCTCCGGATCCGGACAGGAGACACTCGGCTAAATGGCAAAGAAACCTGCCACCAAGCCGGGAACGCAGCCTAAAAAGAACCCGGAAATGCCGTCCGTCATCAAGGCATTGAAGGCGCGGCGGAACAATGCGCAGCGCGAACGGGATACATTCCAGCCGTTGCTCGACGAGGCCTATCAATACGCGATCCCCTTCCGCAAGGGCGTCTCGAAAACCGGCAAGGGCGAGAAGCGCGTCAATGATGTTTTCGATCATACGGCGATCGACAGTGCATTCCGCTTTGCCGGTAAGGTCCAGCAAGATCTCTGGCCGGCCGGCCAGGAGAATTTCAAGCTCGAGCCCGGGCCGATCGTCCTGAACCAAGGCGAGCGCGACGAAATGTCGAAACAGCTCGAACCGATCGGCCAGGTGCTGCAGGCATTTTTCGAGGACGGCGATTGGGATATGGCGTTCCATGAAATGGCACTCGATCTGAGTGCCGGCAATGGTGCCATCCTGCTCAATCCCGCGGATCCGAAAGAGCTGGACAAGCTCTGGGATCCGATTTCGGTTCCGATCGAAGAGCTGCTGATCGAGAACGGCGCGAAAAACAAGGTTTCGGCAATTTTCTGGAAACGGAAAATGTCGGTTCGGGATCTCTCGGAGACCTGGTCCGAGGACAAATTCGGCGAGAACCTGAAAAAACTCCTGAAGGAAAAGCCGGAAAAAGAAATCGACGTCAATGTAGACACCGTCTGGGATCCCAAATCCCGCCGATGGAAAATGACGGTCTGGTGCAATCAGCAGAATTCACCGGTTTATGAGAACGAGAGCCGAACCTGTCCCTGGCTTTTTGCCCGGTATTTCCGCGTGCCTGGCGAAGCGTATGGCCGCGGGCCCGTCATGCTGGCCATGCCGACGATCAAGACGCTGAATACGGCGGCACGGCTGCAGCTGCAGGCTGCGGCGATCGCCATGCTTGGGATCTATACGGCCGTCGATGATGGTGTGTTCAATCCTTCTCTGGCGCCGCTCAATCCTGGCGCATTCTGGAAGGTCGCGAGCAATGGCGGCGCGCGTGGAGCATCGGTCCAAAGGTTTCCGGATCCGCGGCTCGATCTCTCTAACCTGGTCCTCAATGACATGCGCATGGGCGTCAAGGCGACCATGATGGATCAGAGCCTGCCGGCGGATGGCGCCGCTGTGCGATCCGCAACCGAAATCATGGAGCGGGTCAAGCGCCTGGCGTCTGATCACCTCGGAGCCTATGGCCGCCTGGTCAAGGAAATCGTCATACCGGCGGTGAAGCGCGCCATGGAGCTCGCTTATAATCGTGGACTTATCCAGGCCGAGATCCCGATCGATCAGCTGCTGGTGCGTGTGCGCGTAAAAAGCCCGCTGGCAATCGCCAGGGAAGCGCAGCGGATCGAAAAAATCATTCAGTGGCTGCAGATGGTGATCTCGATCGCCGGCGCAGTTGGTCAGCCTGGTTTCATTCAGCGTATCGCAAAGATCGAAGAGGCGTTGACGGAAATTGGCCGCGAGCTCGGCGTGCCGGAGCGCTTTGTCGTGACCAAAAAAGAGCGGGACGACATGGACGCGGACGCTGCCGAGGCGGCCGCGACAGCGGCCGTCGCAGCTGCGGCGCTCGAGGCAGAAACGGGGACAGCACAGTGATTGACGTTCAGGATCTGGTGAGCTCGGCAAGCGCCGGCGGATGGGATTGGTTCGGCGGCGTGGACGAAAAAGTCCAGGAAGCGCTCAACCTGGATCAAAAGAAGTCGAACGAGGACCAGGCGGCAATCGCAACGGCGTGGGCTGATTTTGCAGCGACGCCAGGCGGTCAAAAGGCTCTGCAGCAGCTGTTCGACAATACGCTTCTGCGCACAGTTTTCTTTGTTCAACTCGGCCTCGACCCTCAGTCGATGGCCACTTATGGCGCGTTCCGCGAGGGTCAAAACTCGGTCGCGCACCTTATCGCCAGGCTAATCGCGGAAGGTCGCGGCGAAACCACAAAACCGAGAGACGTCTAATGTTGGTTTTTGAAAAATTCCGACCGGTGTTTGCACCGGAAGGGGGGCTTGCCGGCGCAGCAGCTGCGGGCGGCGGAGATGGTGGAGATGCCGGCGGCGGTGCCGGTGGTGGAACCGGAGAAGGTGATGCCTGGAGCCCGCCGGAAGGCATCCCGGCGGACTATGTCGGCACGACGGCCGATGAAACGCTGGCCAAACTGCTGCCAGCATACACCGACGCAAACACCCGAATGACCGGTTTGCGTGACAAACTCGCGAAAATGCCGGCCGCTCCGGAGACGGCCGATGCCTATACGCTGGATCCGGGTGAGAAACTGGCGCCGTTTTTCGGTGATCTCACAAACAATCCGGCCTGGAGCCATGCGCGACAGGCCGCGCACAAACATGGAATGAGCCAGGATCAGCTGCAGGGCTTCATTTCGGATGTATATGGGCCGATGTTTGACGAGGGTCTGCTGCCGACGCCTTATGATGCGGCGGGCGAGATCAAGTCTTTCATGTCCGCGAGTGGTCTCGATCGCACTGCAACGACATCTGCCCTGCAGGCAACAGAAGCGTTTGCGACCGGATTGTCCAAACAGCTCAAAGACGTCCCCGAGGCCATGAAAACAGAGGTCGAGGCGCAACTCGTTTCTCTCACCGACACGGCCGCCGGTAATTTCCTCCTGCAGGCGCTGTCTGGCCGGCTTTCGGAAAACGGGATCAAGGTTGGCGGCGAAGGTGGCAATTCAGGCGCTCTCACGGCCGAGGACGTCAAGGCACTGCATTCGGATCCGCGCATCGATCCGCGTAACCGCAATCATTCGGATCCGGACAAACGGTACGATGAAGAGTTGCGCAAGCGATATGACGAGGCCTGTAACAAACCCGGCTGAGCTCGATCGGTCTCAGTCATCGAAACCCGGCCACCGCGGCCGGGTTTTTTTGTGCCAGGTTTACCGCATCCGCAGCCGCTTAGCCTTTTGGTGCCAAGGGCGGACCTGCAAGCAGCGCGGCCTCTCCGGATCCCGGACCTGCGCTTGTCGAGTGGCCTCTCCAGTCCCGGTGTTTTCACGTCAATCAACATCGAGGTAATCACGATGTCCGCACAGGCACCAGAGTGGTTCCGGACGCAGTATCCGGCCCGAGCCATGCACATTTACCAGGAACGGGGCAACCGTCTCCGTCCGACAGTCTCGCCGGCCGTTCGTTTCGAAGGATCGAGCAAGGCAATTTTCTATCTCGCCGGCAAAATGAAGGCGAAGAAGAAAACCCGCAACGAACGCAACACGCCTTCCGGCTCGGCCCGCAAGAAATTCGAGGTCGATCTCTACACCTGGACTGCCTTCGACGAGGTCGAAGAATGGGACATGGACCGCATGTCGGTCGACGAGCGGGAAATCGTCTTTGAAAGCGGCGCTATGGCGCTCGGTCGGGCAACCGATATCGAGGTTTACCAGGTCATGGCTGCAGCACAGGCGGCCGTTCCTGCCGATCTCGACTTTTCCGCCAGCAACTTTAATGCCGCGCATGCAATGACGCTCTGCAAGGCATTGCAACAGGACAAAGTTCCCTGGGACGGCAATGTTTATTGCGGCCTGCCGGCGTTGCAGTGGAACCAGTTTCTCGGCAACAAGGTTGTGAACAGCTCCGACCACGTTGGAACCGATGTTCCGTTCGTGAAAGCAACCGACACCCGGTTCTGGAACGGCGTCAACTGGTTCCTGTTTGAAGAAGAAGAGCCGGAGGATCTTTATCCGGTGCCCGGTGTCAACGAGCAGGATCTCTTCATCTGGCACAAGTCCGCAATGGGGTGGGGTTCCCATACCGATCTGCAGATGCGCGAGCAGTGGGACAACCGCGCCGATGTCTGGACGATCAACCTGAAAGCCAAGGGCGCCGCCAAAGAGCTTCAGGAAGGTAAGGGCATCAAGCGTTTCCGCACGAAGTCTGACGGCACGATCGCAATCGTCTAACGACCACGTCGCCGGCGGTTCGCCGCCGGCGTTTTCTTCTTACAATCAGGATCAAGCTCATGGCCTTTGATGCAGACGGTTTCTACACCATCAGTCATATCGGCACTGTGGACCCGGCAACACCGGGCACGATGCGCAACTTTCATGGCTACGTCACCAATGACGACGCTGCCGCCGTTGAAACTGGAAACTATTTCCTGTCGATCTACGACCGACTGAAAGTCGGCGACCAGGTCCATTGTTCGCTCGACATGGATGGAACGCCGGCAGGCAAGTCCTATGTCGTCTCGGCATCGAGCTCGACGACTGTTTCGATCACGGCGTTTTCCTAAGCGCCGGTTCCCGACCGTCGCTCTGGAAGCCAGCCGCGCAGGTTTTCGGTCCTGCGCGGCTGAACCCAAGAGGCTCTCATGTCGACCAATCTTGACGCGCTCGATATCGTCAATTCAGCCTGCGCCGAGATTGGCGCGGATCCGCTCCAGGATCTTGAAGAGGAAACGATCGGCGGCGAGGCGGCCGCGCTCGTTTACGCCAGCGTTGTCGATTTCAATCTCAGCATCGAGCCTTTCGAATTCAAGTTCGAGATCCGCGAGCTTTCGCAGGTCGCGGACGCAACGCCGCTGAGCGGATATACCTACCTGTTTGATATTCCCGGGCCACGGCTCGGGCCGCCGCGCTGGCTGTCCCATGAACTGACGGATCCTGACTGCAACTATACGCAATACAGGCTGATCAAAGGCCAGGTTCACGCGATGGATGAGCAGCTATTTGCATCCGTGCCGTTTCGGCCGGATCCGATCAATTGGGAGCCGGCATTTCGAAAAGCAACCATCACGGCGCTCGCCGCGCACCTGGCAACCGCGCTTGCGAGCGATGTCAAGACCCGCGACCGGTTGCTGCTGCAGGCCTATGGAACGCCGCAGGAGCAGAACCGCGGCGGCGAAATGCGCAACGCGATCCAGAACAATGCGCAGGCGACGCCGCCGGTTACTGCCGGATGGGACAATAATCCGTTTGCGAACGCCTGGAGGTCCTGATGGTTGCGCGCCCGGGACGCCTGCAGTCCGCCTTTACGGCCGGCGAGCTCGATCCGCATCTGCACGAGCGGACGCAGCTTAAATATTTCCAGACCGGCGCCGACCACATGGAAAATGTGGTCTCGATCCCGCAAGGTGGTTTCGGTCTGCGCGGCGGCCTGGTCGATATCGGTGCGGTGAGTGCCGCGGCTGAGCGTCTGTTCGGGTTCAAGGCTTCGGACGGCTCTGCCTATGACCTGATTTTTTCTCCCGGCAACATGGAGGCCTGGGACGCCACGCAAAAGCTGCAGGACCTGGCAATCGGTGGTCTGACGGCCGACATGCTGTCCGAATTGAACGACGCGCAGCAACTGGACACGATGCTGCTGTTTCATGAGGATCTGCAGCCGCAGCGTCTGAAACATGGCGGTCCCTCGAGCTGGTCCCTGGACGTTGCGCCGCTGACGGATCTTCCGAGTTATGATTATGGCGGCCCGATCGGCGGCGGATCTTACACCAACGGCGTTGCGGCCGTCTGGCGGCTCGAGTTTGTCGGCCTGACAGGTGGCTCAAGCATTTTCGTCCTGACGGTGAGCCAGGAAGAAACGGTCTCGATCACCTATGACGGCAACATGACCGCGCTCGCATCCGCCATTCAGACGGCGATCCTGGATCTGCCGAATGTCGAGCCCGGGATCACGGTCACAAGCGCCGGCGGCACGAAACTCAACATCACCTTTTCCGGTACCGGAAACGAGGGCGACGGTTGGGCGGTCTCCGGTAACGTGATCAACAAGGCTGACGCTGCAATCCTGGCAGCAAAAACGACGATCGGGGTTGCGCCAGGCGAGGACGTGATCTCTGCAGATCGAGGCTGGCCTCGCTGCGGCCTGTTTTATAGCCAGCGGCTCCTGGTCGGTGGTTTCAAGAGCCTGCCGAATGCCTGGATGTTTTCGCTCCAGGGCGGATACTTCAACTTCGACGAGCGGTTTTCTGCAGCAAACGGTCCGGCCCTGGTACCGATGGACGTTGAAGGCGGCGAAGTTGTCCTGCAAATGGTGAATTCACGCAACCTGGCGATCTTCACCAGCAACGGAGAATACTGGATTGCCGAGCGTGGGCTTGATCGGACAGAGCCGCCGAACCATGTCCAGGCCGGCGAGCGTGGCGTCAAGCCTGGCGTGAAAGTCGTCAAGAACGAGGGAGCGCTCAACTTCATTTCGAGCACCGGATCCGTTGTCGGGGAATTCCGCTACACCGATGCCGAGGGAAATTTCATCTCGCGCGACATATCTCTGCTCGGTGCGCATCTGATCATCGATGTCAAAGACCAGGCGATGCGCCGCGCCGAGAAATCGACCAGCGGCAACCTGAATGGAATTGTCCTGGATGACGGCCAGGCGCGACTTGCAACCTTGTTGCGCGAACAGGACGTCACGGCCCTGGCGCGCATGACGTCGAATGGCGGTTTGTTCAAGGCGGTCTCGGTCAACGGCCGCAATGAAATGAGTTACCTGGTCGAACGTCCTGCCGGCCGGCGTCTGGAGCGGCTGACAACCGGCTATCTTCTCGACGAGGCGTTTCTGTTCGATTTTCCATCGCCAGAAACATCGATCACCGGGCTTTCCCGTTTCGAGGGGCGGGAGGTCTGGGTAATCGGCGATGACAATGTGCTCGGGCCCTACAACGTCGCCGGTGGATCCCTGACGCTCGATTACCCGGTGTCGACCGGTTATGTCGGCACCTGGTCGCCGCCAAAGGTCACGACGCTGTCGCCGCCGCGCGAGGTCAGTGCGAATGTCGTTGTCAAGCGCAAGGCGCGGATCCACTCGGCCAAGATCTCCCTGCTCGATACGACATCGATCGCGCTCGGCATCAATGACGGTCCGTTGAAAGAGGTCGCACTGCAGCGTTTCGGTCTGACGGCCGACGTTCCGGAGCTGCAGCAGGGCGTCACCGAAACGATCACTGTGCGCGGTCTCACCGGTTTCCACGACGAACCAAAGCTTACAATCTCACAATTGCGTCCGGGAAAACTGACAGTGCGATCCGTGACGATCGAGGCCGCACTCTAGGAGAGGTTCATGCAGGTAGCTTTTGCGGCGTTGGGAAGTTTGTTCGGTGGTGGCGGTGCAGCGGCCGGAGCCGGCGCAGCTGCAGCCGGTACCGCAGCCGCGGCCGGCGGGTTCGGTTCAACGGCCCTAACGGTTCTGCAGGGTGTGACGGCGACGATCAGCGCGCTCGGCCAGATCGGCGCCGGCAATGCCGCGGCGCAGGCCTCGGAAGACGAAGCGATCCGGGCAGACCTGCAGGCCGGCCAGGAGAAGGTCGACGCGACCAATCAGCAAACGCAGATGAAACAGGAGCTGATGCGGATCCTCGGCGAAAACGAAGTTGCCGCGGCAAACGCCGGCATCGATATTTCCGCCGGCATTGCGCAACAGGCAAATTCCGCGACCAAGCGGGATGCGCAAACCAATCTGACAGTGAGCCGAAACGATCAGGAATTCCAAAGTGCGCTTTTCCGGCTCCGGGCCAAAGGACTAAGGCGCAAGGCAGACAGCCAGCGGCAGGCCGGTTTGCTGAATGCCTTCGGCACGGCAGCCGGTTTCGGCATCGATCTTTTCGAGCGGGGTTAACATGGCCAATCGACAGAGCCGGGATCCTGGCACGTTCCGCAATGTTCAAAGCACGGCGCGGGTCGGCGGTGTGCCGTCTTTTGCGGTCGACACCGGCGACGCGTCGCGTGCGCTGGCAAATGTTGCCGGATCCCTGTCCGGTCGTTTGAAAGGTCTCGCTGACAAAGCCGGTATCCGCGAGGCCGAGCTCGCCGGTCTCTCTGCAGGTGAGCGCGGCGCGGTTTCCTATCTGCAGGCGCGTTCAGCCGAACAGGCCGCGCCGACAGGTGCCGGCGGCCGGGCGTCGCGCGGCCAGGTCAACGCGCCGGCGGACATCCGAAATGAGATCGTCGCGGCTGCACAGCGCCACGGCATGGATCCGGCAAAGCTGATGAAAATCGCCGAGCTTGAAAGCAGCTTCAATCCTGGTGCAAAAAACAAGCGCTCGAGCGCCGGCGGCCTGTTCCAGTTCATCGACGGTACCGCGGCCGATTACGGTCTCAAGAACCGATTTGATCCGGCCGAGGCGTCCGACGCCGGCGCCAGGCTGATGCGCGACAACCGTGCGCACCTGGTCAAGGTGCTCGGTCGTGAGCCGACTGTCGGCGAGCTCTACCTGGCACACCAGCAGGGTCGCGGCGGTGCCGCCAAGCTGCTCGCCAATCCGGATGCAAAAGCTGTCGATATTGTCGGCGTAGATGCCGTCATCCTGAACGGCGGAAAAAAATCCTGGACCGCCGCACAGTTTGCCGGACTGTGGCTGAGAAAGGCCGGCGATACACCTGGCGAGGTTCGCTCCGGATTGCCGGAATTGAACACGCAGCCGCTTGCGTTGCGCCGCGATGGGTCAATGAGCGGCGACGCCTTCGATCGGGCGGCCATGCGCTCCTACACCTGGCGCATGTCG
>NZ_KI928919.1:257570-269780 GCF_000521215.1 Labrenzia sp. DG1229
CCCGGGTACCCGGCCACCAGGTTTGGTCCCGGGACCGTGTGGCGTGAGAAAGGACCGGCGATACACCTGGCGAGGTTCGCTCCGGATTGCCGGAATTGAACACGCAGCCGCTTGCGTTGCGCCGCGATGGGTCAATGAGCGGCGACGCCTTCGATCGGGCGGCCATGCGCTCCTACACCTGGCGCATGTCGGAAGGTCTTTCGACCGATCTGGCGAATGCCTACCAGGATTTCGGCGGCGATCCGACGGCGTTTGCCGATCGCATGGATGAGATCCAGGCGAACTATCTGCAGGATCCGAACATGCGGGATCCGGAGATCCGTGAGGCCTTCCAAAAGAATTTTTCGCGCCAGTCTCGCGGCTATCGGATGAAAGTTGCCAGTCAGCAGGAAACTCTCCTGCGGCAGGAGGAGGTCGCCGCGGCCGAGGGGGCGATCGACGCGCGCGAGCGGGATCTCGAGCGCCAGGCGCATGCGCTCGGCGCCAATGGTGACGGCGATCAGATCCTGACCGAACATCTGCAGCAGTCGCAGCAGATGGTTGATGCTGCCGTCGACGCCGGCACATTGTCTCCGCTCCAGGGCCAGCGGAAAAAGGAAAAACTGGCGAAGGTCGCAACGCGCGGCCGGGTCCAGGGCGTTTTCGATGCGCTCGAGACGCCGGCGCAAAAAGAGCAATTTGCGCTCTCCCTGCTGGAAGACTGGCAGGCCGGAGAAGGACCGCTTGCGCAACTTGATTATGCGACGGTCAAGTCGTTGTCTCAGTCTCTTTATCGGGATGCCAGAGCACTCGGCAACAAACAGGACGCCGATGCGCGGCTGCAGAAGGGTAAGTTAAAGGATCTCCTGCAGGACGATATTGCATCGATCGAAAAAACCGGCCGGCCGCTCGACCTGGAGGCCGCCGGCTTCAGCGAGGAAGCGATCGCGGCGAGCCTGACACCGGAAGAAAACCAGGCCTGGCAGGACAGCCGGGAGATTGCCGGCGAGATCTATGACGCGGTTGTCGACATGGACATGTTGCCGGCCGATGACATCGAGGCGCGGCTTGACGGGCTCGAGCCGGAACCAGGTGCGCCCGGTTTCCGTGATCAGGAGGGGATCCTGGCGGCCGCCGAGAAAAAGGCGAAAGAGGTCCTGACGCTTCGATCGAAGGATCCGGCGCGTGCGGTGGAAGAAACATTCGACCAGGTCGCCGAGCTCGCCGAGCTTGCGGATCCGGAAAACCCGGAAACCATGATTGCCCTGGTGAATGGACGCCTGGATGCGCAGCGTGCGCTCGACATTCCGGAGCTCGGTCAAATGCCGTTGACACTTGTCGAGGCAACTGATCTGGCGCGCGCGATCATGTCGGGCGATGCGAAAGGGCAGGCGGACGCGACCAGGGAGCTCGTCGGCCAGGTCCAGGGGGCATATGGTCCGCATGCCGGCAAGGTGCTGACGCAGGTCCTGCAGGTCCGCGGCGTCGATCGGGAACTCGCCGATTATGGATCCGCGCTGTTTATCAAGCTGGCGCGGCAGGAGCGGCCGTCTGCAGGCGAGTTGCGCCAGGCGGGCATCAATCAGGAGATCGGCGCGGCCGAGGCCTCGTTCAATTCCGGCGTAACTCCTGGAACGCAGCCGGTCCCGTCCTATGAGGCTATTCAGCTTTTGATCGCGCAGCCGGAGCTCGCGCCGCAATTCGATGAAAAATACGGCAAAGGCTATGCCGCGCGGCTCCTGGATGGACAGCTCGAGGATCCGCATCGCCGCAAAGTCGAGGGCGGCGTCGAATTCGTTGACGAAACCGGCGAGGGTTTCATTCCTGATGAGTAACATTTTCGATCAGTTCGACGACGGCGAAGCCTTGCAGCCAGGCGCAGCGCCCGGGCTCGGCGAACGGTTTCAGAAAAATTTCGATGCCGGTCAGCGGCAGAACACGATCCTGGGCAGCGTCAAGGATGCGTCGACCGAAAGCCGGCGCGACGATCGCCGGCGGTTCGACGAGGCGCTCGAGGCACTGCCGGAATGGCAAGGGCTCGGCGAGGGGGCCGTTGCGCTTGGCGGTCAGATCGCCGGCACGGCCGCCAGTGTCGAAAATTTCGTACCGATCGGTTTGGGCGCGCGGATCCTCGCATCAAGCAAGGCGGCGGTCACCGGGCTATGGGCCCGCGTTTTTGCCGGAGCCGTCGACAGTGCTGCGGTCAACGCGGTTTCTGATGCCGCGATCCAGGGTATCGAGATCGAGGCAGGGCATCGCGAAGATTTCGACCCGGTTCAATATGGTGCCAGCGTCTTGCTTGGTGCCGGCATCGGTGGCGCCGGCGGTGCGGTTGCCCATGGTGGCAGCAAGCTCCTCAAAAAAGGTGAGGGCGCTCCGGATCCAAAACAGGTTGCGGATCCGAAAGAGGCACCGGAACCAAAAGAAGCGCCGGCGATCGATCCGAAAGAAGATGCGCCGGCAATTCCGGCTGCTGAGCCAGAGCCTTCAGCAAAACCGGAACCTGCAGCGAAGCCAGAGGAACCGGCGCCGGCGGCCAAGCCAGACGAGGCGATCGCGGCCAGGCGTCTGGGCGATGATCTGTCCGAACGCGGCATCGAGGCGCGCGAAGTTCTGTCCAGGGAAGCTCCGGACGCGCCGGCAGTTAAGGAGCCGGCCGCCAAGCCGGAAGCTGCGCCGGCGCCGAAAGAGTTACCTGCAGTCAAAACGTCCTCGGCCGCGGCCGAGTTTCTCGACGTTCAGACCGTTTCCCGGTCCGATGTTATCCAACAGGGGACAAAGGAACGTCCGCGGGCAGGGAAGGCAGCAAAGGAAGGCGAGACCGTTGAACCGGTTGCGCGCGTTCGAGAGACGGCCGAGGCGCTTGCCAAGGCGCTCGAGATCCCGTCGACCAGGCAGGGACGGATCCGCGGCCGCAGCCAGGTCCTTGGCCAGTACAATACCAAGGCCGGCGGCGTCCGGGTTCGATCGCTCGATGACTTCGACACGCTCAGCCATGAATACGGGCATCACCTGGACAACAAGATCCCCGAGGTGAAACAGTTCATCAAGCGGAATTCAAAGGTCCTGAAGCCGCTCGATTATGACGGATCCAAACAGCGCGATTTTGAAGGCTTTGCCGAATTCTTCCGGCTCTGGATCACAAACCGGCCTTATGTCGAAAAGCAGCTGCCCGAGCTCGCAGCCGAGTTTGCCGAGGTCCTGAAAAAACATCCCGATCTCATGAAGGGCATCGATGAGGCTTCCGATGCCTGGTCGAAATTCATGGATGCACCGAGCCAGGTGGCCGTTGCCGCGACCATCGTTTCCTCCAAGCAAAAGGGATGGGTGGCATCTGCGCGCAAAGAATTCACCGACCAGGGCATCGGCGGGACAATCTCCGATGTCCTGGAGCGGATTTACGGGTTCTTCCTTGATGATCTCAATCCGCTGCAGCGCGCCGTTTCGCATCTGAAGGATCTGCATTTCGAAAACACCGGCAAGCGGCTCGATCTGAACGTTTCTTCGGATGCCTACAAATTGGCACGTGTCAGCCGTGGCGCCTATTCCGCCGGCCATATGGATGTGATGTACGGGGTTGCGCCGTATCGGGGTCTCAATCCGGAAAGCCCGTCCTTGCGCGATGCAATCATCGAGGCGACTGGCAAGCCGAATTCCCTTTCCGCCTGGGACGATGCGCTTGTGCGTGATTTCGGATCCTACCTGTGGAGCCGGCGCGCGATCGGCGAATGGCAGCGCTACAAGGCCGGCGACATTCCGAACGCTCCGGACAAGCTGACCGAGGGCGATCACGTTCAGAACGTCAAGGACCTGGTCAAGTCCAATCCGCAATTTGAAGCGGCGGCCGACAAGGTCTATCGGTACAATCAGGCGCTTTGGAAAAAGAAGTATGACGCCGGCCTGATCGATCGGGCGACCTATGACGAGGGCCTGGCGATCGTCGACTATGTGCCCGGGCTGCGCGATTTCTCGACCAGCAAGACCGACGAAAAGGTGCCGTCCGGAAAACAGCGGCAGGGCAAGGATCTGAAGAACGGCATAACGCGCCGCTTCAAGGGATCCAAGCGGGACGTGATCAATCCGCTCGAGAGCCTGGCGGCCGATGCTTACGAGACCGCGACGACGATCGCGCGCAACGATGTTTTCAAGGCCTTGCATCGTTTGTCCCGGGTTGCAGGCACCGGCGGTGCCAGGATCGCCGAGGAGATCCCGGTGCGCCAGCTGCAGGCTTCCATGGTGGATCCGCTCGAGGCGGTCGAGAGCGCCGCGAAAAACGCCGGCCTCGGAAAGATGGACACAATGATGATCCGGGACGCGCTCGAGAGCGCGATCGGTGACGAAAAGGCAGCGATCTTTCGGCCAGCCATGATCAGCGAGAACGGCGAGCCGATCGTGTTTTTCCGAGATGGCGGCGAACTGAAAGCCTTGCGCCTGGCCGATGGGCAATTCGGCCGCGACATGTACGGCGCTCTCACGTCGATGAACCAGGCCGAGAAAAATTTCTGGCTCGAGCTTGTCGCCATGCCGGCGCGTGTCCTGCGGCTCGGCATCACGACGTCGCTCGATTTCATCGGCGCCAACTTCGTTCGCGACCAGGCCATGGCAGCGATTTACTACGGCCGGCCGCTGCGGCGTGTCGGCCGATCGCTCCAGGGCGCGGCCGACGATATCCTGGGAACCGAAACCGCCCGGATCTATTCCCGCTCTTATGGGATCTCCGGCGGCCAGGAAACCGCCAGCCTGTCCGCGGCCAGGGCCGAGCGCGATATTTCAAAACTGAAGCGCAAGGGCTGGCTTGCGCAGCGTCTGACAAGTTTTCGTGGTGTGCTGCAGACGGCCGAGCTCGCCGAGACAGCCTCACGGATCGGGCTGTTTCGAACCTTCAAGGATGAAGCCAAGGCGCGGGGGCTTGACGATTACGAGGCAGCGCTCGAGGCCTCCTGGCGCGCGCGTGACTACATTGACTTCGATCGGCGCGGATCCCAGATGGCGGCGATCGCCCGGGTTGTTCCGTTTCTGAACGCGGCCATGCAAGGGCTCGACAAGACCGGTCGGCACATGCTGATGCCGCTCGCCCGCAAGGCGCTCGGCCAGGCGGACGGTCCGGAAGATGCCCGAGCTATGGCAGAGGCTGTGAAGGCCTGGGCCCGCATGGGTGTTGTTGCGGCCGGATCCGCGTCTCTTTATGCGTTGATGTCGGATCATGAGGATCACGACGAGATCTCGAACTACACCAGGTCGACGCACTGGACGATCAAGATGGGCGAGAAGTGGCTGGCGATCCCGAAACCGTTCGAGCTTGCGACCGTGTTCAACCTGGCCGAGGCGACATTCGAGGCGATCAAGCTCAAGGATCCGATCGCCTTCAATCGCTGGAAAGACAATCTGCATTTCTCGCTGATGCCGCCGTCGATCCTGGAAGGCAATCCGGCGATCAAGAGCTATTTCGAAGTTCGAACCAACACGAACCTATTCACCGATGCACCGATCGTTCCGGATCATCTGGCTGCGCTCGAGCCAATGCTGCAATATACATCGCGCACGACTGATTTTTCCAAGCAACTCGGCGAGGCCTTCAACATGTCGCCGGCCGTCATCGATCATCTGATCATGAACCATCTGGCAAGTTGGGGTCGGTCGGCGCTGTCACTTTATGACCTGGCGCAACCGGACGCACCCGTGCCTGGATGGGATGATGCGCCTATCACGCGCCGATTTATCAAGGACGCAGCGAAAGGATCCCAATCCGTCACGCAGTTCTGGGACCTTATGGCAACGCAAAGCGGCAAGCTGGAAGGAATGGCCAAAAGCTGGCAGACGCTCGGCCCGGTGGAGCGCGCTGATTTTTATGCCGCACAGGATCAAATCGGAAAAGCCTTTATCGCCTTGTCGACACACAAGGCTTCGGTGAAGCGCTTGCATCCGTTGGTCCGGAGCCGGCGCGCCGTCCAGGCAATCAACATCCTGCGCCGGGAAATGTCAGCCGGCAGGCTACGCGGACCAGGCGGGGATCCACAATCGGTTTCGCCGGTGGCCAGGTCCGCGGCCGACGATGTCCTGGGGACGCTGGCCATGGCGATCGCGCGCAACGGTTTGAAGCTGACCGGCGTCGACGGCTGGAAGCAACGCAAGGATATTGAGGAGGACGGATTTTACCGTGAGCTCGAGGCGATTGATCCCGCGCTCCTGGAAACACTCGGATCCCTTTATGCGGAAAAAAAGGTCTGGTCCTTTGCCGCGATCGAGCAGGCATGGCCGGAGCTGCAGACACGGCTCCTGAGCGAAGGCACCGAGGCGTTGACCGTTGACCTGGTCCGCGGCGTCGAGGCCGAGGGCTTTGCGATCGCCGGCGGACTGAAACGGCCGAAAAAGGAAAAACCAGTTGTTTCGTTCGGGCGTTAGATTTTTGCGTATTCGTCGTAGATTCAGTCCACGTTTTGCGGGCGACGTAACAAGACTGACAACCGGCTTATTTTGATTTATGGCACTGGGACCCCTGCAGCCCTTAGCCCTGCCTTAACACCTTGAAGAAATGGTGTAGAGTTTCCGGGAGTTCCCGGTTGCCCTGGAGTTCCGGGAATACCTGACGCGGTACCACGTACAGTTTGCCAGCCAACAATAAAACCAGCTGCAAAGTCATTATGTGGAATGTTCGCAGTCATCACTTGCCTCTCTTGAAATCAACAAATTGTGTGCGAGGTTAACAATTTACGCATGTTTGTTTTCGGTATGCAACTAAGTGAGAGCCCGGATGCTCCCCAGTCAATTTGTAGTATTTTTTATTGTCGCGTTACATGGTTGACCGCAATTCTCGGCGCCTAGTCTGGATCAACCAGAAACGGAGCCTGATCCATGAGCGTTGTTTTTCCGATCCAGGACAAGCCTCGATATGCCAAATATACAGCGACGGCCGGTCAGACGATGTTCGCGATCCCTTTTGAATTTCAGCAAAACCGCGACATCAAGGTCCAAAAAACACTCGCCGGCGAGATCACGCCGGCCGAGCTCGTCCAGGTCACGGACTATACGGTTGCCGGAGCCGGCGTTTTCGAAGGCGGCAGTTTCACACTGGTGACGGCTGCAGCTGCAGGTGACGTGCTCGAGGTCTGGGGCGAGGCGGTTCTCGACCGGATCACGTCCGTGGTTCAAGCCGGTAAGTTCAAGGCGGCCGCGCATGATACCGAACATGATCGGCACCGGATCATCCAGCAGGAGCTCAAGCGCGAAAACGAGCGTACCGTGCGCGGCCCACTCGGCTATGCGGCTCCGGAAATCAAGGGCACGCCAACCGAAGGCAAGGCGCTTGTCTATGACGCAGACGGCAACCTGATCCCGGGTCCGGACGCCGGCGACATTGCAGCTGCGCAGCCAAGCGCAGCTGCAGCGGCCGCGAGTGCTGCAGAAGCTGCCGGCTATGTTGCACAACTGGCCTGGAGAATGAGCTGCAGAGCGGCAACGATCTCAAACATCACACTGTCAGGTGAGCAGACCGTTGACGGCGTAGCCCTGGTCACGGGTAATAGGTGCCTGGTGAAGAACCAGGCAGCAGCAGAAGATAATGGCATATACGTTGTCGACGGCGGAGCATGGGCAAGGGCTTCTGACGCGGATGCCTGGGACAAACTTGTATCGGCCGTAACAGTTGCCGAGCAGGGGACGGCAAACGCTGACACGATCTGGATTTGCACCTCTGATCAAGGCGGCACGCTCGGAACTACCGGTCTCACATGGCAGCAAAAACTCGCGAATGGCGTCGTTGCCTCTGACGACACGACCTTTACCGGCAATATCACATTGGCCAATGGGCTAACGGTGCCGGCGCTGATCACCGTTCCTCAGAATTTCACGCTCAGCAATCCAGGCGGGTCGACTGAAATGCAGATCAACAAAGCCGGAAGCGGATTTCTCGCTCGGCTTTGGGGGTTGGCAAACAACGTTCGTCGTTGGGCATTTGATCTCGGAGACTCTACTGTGGAGGGTGGCTCGAACACGGGCTCTGATGCCGCGCTGAAAGCCTACGATGACTTTGGAGCGTTCCTTTTTGATGTCGTTAAATTCAGGCGGCACAATCGACAGACGCTCCTATATGGCGAGCTGACGTTTCCGAATGACAACATCATTGCCTGGAACAACGGTTCTGTACTGGCAGTTGGTTCCGGATCTCCGAATGGTGTCGTTGACGCCAGGGCCGGCATTTATATCCAGGTGGACGGCGGTGCCAACATGTTGTGGGCGAAAACCAACAACGTCCTCAACAACACGGGATGGGTGGTGAAATAGACCCATCGAGTTAACCCTACCCGGGGGCACCGATAATCGCGATCAGATGCTTTTCGCAACTGGAGATCGCGTGATGCGCAAGATCGATACGATTGTCATTCACTGCTCGGCCACGCCTGAAGGCCGGGCAGTTTCTGTTTCCACGATCAGGCAATGGCACCTCGATCGCGGTTGGCGCGATATCGGCTATCACTACGTCATCGGTCTCAATGGCGAGATCTGGCCTGGTCGCCCGATTACACAGCGCGGTGCACATGTCCGAGGTCACAATACTGGATCAATCGGGATCTGTTATGTCGGCGGCGTAACCAATGACGGCCGCCTGGCGCCGAAGGACACACGGACGCCAGACCAGAAAACGGCCTTGCTCTCCCTGATCCGCAGTCTGCTCACTGACTATCCGCAAATTGAGACGATCTGCGGTCACAGGGATTTCCCCGCAGTAAAAAAGGCCTGCCCGTGTTTCGATGCCATTCCGGAATACGAATATCTTATTGGTGAGGTTCCTGTTCCGAGTGCCAAGCCCACCGTTCTCACAAACGCCCCGACCGACCGTCCGGACGAATTGTGCAAGCCGTCATTCAATCCGGATGCAATTGATGATCGGGAGGTCATCATTCCTCCTCAACTCGAAAAACCGGTCGTAAAAACCGTGAGCTTTTGGGAGCGAGCGAGCCAAATTGTATTTGGCGGCGGCTTGGCATTCCTTTCCCCGTATCTCCAGGACTGGCGCATTGTCGCCGGGATCGGCGGGACGATCGTCGCGTTAGCGATTGTTGGTGTCTTCTTCCAGGGAAGGCTCGCGAAATCCATCCGGGCAATTCGGGAGGCCGCATCATGATCGCGCGCCTGGTGTCCTTCCTGGGAGGCTGGAAGGCCAAACTTGCAGGCGCCGGGATCCTGGCGGTTGCGCTCGGCGCCGCGCTGTTGAAAGCCTTCCTCGCAGGCAAGTCGGCTGCGAGAGCCGCGGCTGAGAAAGCCAATCTCAAAGCAATGCGCAAACGCAAGGAGGTCAATGATGAGGTGGAAGCCATGGGCCACGCCGATCTTGATAAGCGCTTTTCTGAGTACATGCGCGACGACCGGTAATTTTTGCGACGTTGCGGATCCGATCCGACCATCGGTCAAGGACCAGGTCACCTACGGCACCAAGTCTCAGATCGTCTCACACAACGAATATGGCCGCGATGTTTGCGGGTGGGAATTCTGATGTCAGACGGTCAAGAAGAAATGCCGCGCGGGCAAACAGCGCTGGAGCGGATCGTACTGCATGCCGTCCAGGCCGTCACGGTTGCCGGGATCATCGGTGGTTATCTCGCCGTCTCGGATCTCAGGACTTCAAACGCCGTTTTGCAGGTCGAGGTCAAGGGGCTCAGCGACCGGCTGGAAGACTTTCGGGATCTCGTGGATGACCGCTACACAGCCAGACAGGCACAGCGCGACATCAAGCCGTTGATCGAGCGTGTTGCCGATCACGAGGCAAGGATCCGGACTATCGAAAAGGGCACAAGAAGGAACCCCTAACTATGACTGAACGCACGGCCCTGACGCCGCATCATCCCAGTGTCACAACGGCGATCGGCGGATCCGGTACCGCGGAAACCGCGCCTGTCGATGTCAAGGTTGGTGACAGCCTGGTTGTCGACATCTTCACCACGGCCGCCGGCGTTCGCGTTGCGCACGGATCTGCCGGCATCGATGCGACGACTGGCTATCCGCTGGTTGCCGGATCTCGAAACACGATCGTGATCAAGCGCGGTGACATCCTGGCCTACGCCGGCACAAATGGCGACGTCGTCATCTATACGGTGCTCACATGACAATCGGTGCGATCGGCACGATTGGTGCAGTCGGCTTTGTCGGCGGCTTACTGATGGGGACGGCGCTGACGCCACCGCCTGTTGTGCCCGCGGCCTTCGACGTCGGTTTCCAGGCCGACCAGGTCGAACCTACGACTTTTGACATCTACGTTGACAACGTCAATGGCAATGACAGCAATTCGGGCATCCTTAGCGAAGCAAACGCCAAGGCGACCCTTGCGGGTGCGCTGGCAATTCATGCTCCCGGTCAGTCCATCGGCGTCAGGAATGTCAACGGCACCGACTATCACGAAGCGCCTGCGATCCCCTCAAATATTACAATCTCGGGATGGGGTGCCGAGAAGCCCGTCTTTTCCGGTGGCGTAGATCTGACGGGGGCTATCGTCTGCACGGGTAGTGATGAAGCCCGAGTAGGTCCGAGATACGCAAACGTCTACAAGGTCACAGGGCTGGCCAAAACGCTGTTTGTCGACGACGATCCTTTCAACGCTCACCTTGTTGAGAACGGCACTCAGATGCCGATCGCAATGGGGAGGGGACCAAATCCGCTTTTCCGCGAAATCGAAAGTTTCAATCTCGATTGGTGGGATGCGGATACTGTAAATACGACTTCAGTCTTTGATCCAGATGAGGGCCAGAATGTAGATGTGATTGTGTCGCATCAATCTTCTGCTCTGGCTGGATATACAGAGGCGCAAATCCTTCAGACTGACATCAGGTTTCACCGGGCGCCCAACGGCGCGGATCGCACACCTGTATCTGCCTTCGATAGCGGCACAAACACGGTCACTTTCGACCGGTCTGGGTATGCTGAAGCCTGGGAACCCAAATACGAAACGAACGTTTACAAAAAGCGGTTCTGCCTGGTCAATCTGGCCGCTGCCATTCAAAAGGGTGAGTGGGCTTTCTGGGACAATGGCGATGGCACGGTTGATATTTACTATTGGCCGATGGACGTGGCCAACGTTGATACCGCCATTCAATACAGCGACATTGACGTTGTCTTCAATGCTCGCAATTCCGAGAATGTTACTTTCAAATCCCTCATTGTTCAGAACACTGCTGCCACACAGTTGGTTGGCGCTGACTGTCCGATCCGGCTGGATGCTTCGGTTGGCGTTGCGAACATCGGTCCTTTCACGCTCAGCAATATCAAGGTCAAGAACTCCTACAGCAAGGGCGACGGTTACGGGGCCGTCTTCTGTCGCGGCCATGACAACTACCTGATCGAGCAATGTACGTTCGAAGATATCAGGAACGCCTATGGCGTGTTCATGTCCGGTGGGACGCATTCTGACGTTGAAGGCCGCACGCTTGGCGGCAACTTCACGCGGAACCTGATCCGCCGCGCTGACAAATCGCCCATTCGCGTTTTCGGCAACGCAAACAACATGGTAACGCGAAACCATGCGATTGAGTGTGGACTGGCGGCACATGCCAACAAAGGCAACCACTATAAGGGCGGTTCCAAGACGCTTTGGGCACACAATTATTGGTGGGCCTGTTCCGGCTATTGGACATTCCAGGAGGCTGACGGCCAAGACTTCATCGGCAATTGGATCACGTGTCACTTTAGTGATGGCCGGGGTCTGGTCGATCAAAACAGAGACAGCGCCCCATTTTCGAACGCGACCACCAACTTGGTGAATGGAGACTTTTACTTCCTCAACAACATGGTGGCGCCCTCTGAAGCGGCTTTGTTAGCGGCTTCGTTCAATGCCATGTCGGCATTGGGCAACCCGAATGAAACCCATGCCAGGTTTGCGGCGAAGAACAACATAACTCACGGCATCCAGGTTGATGTAGAGTCGACCATGATCACCGGTGGTGAGGGCAACAACGTCTATACGGGCGGAACCAAACGTCAGGCATCCGATGTCGAGACGCCTTATACGGACGTTTTCGAAGACGTTGTTGCAGGTAACTACAACATCAAGCCAACGAGCCCGACCCGAAGCCAAACGGGCGAGTCTCTTGTTAGCCTTGAAGGATCTGACGGCGCGATTACCCTCGCGGCTCGTTGGCCCGGATATGATTTCAGCAAGGACATCAACGGGGATGATTGGGACCTTGCAAACCCCGGGGTCGGTCCGGAAACCGTCCCGGGGAATGGCCCTGTGTTCGCTCCGGT
>NZ_KI928919.1:270434-319497 GCF_000521215.1 Labrenzia sp. DG1229
CCCYGTGTTCGCTCCGGTCTGGACCAAGCGGCCTGAAATTTTGGGGGTGCAAACAACGGGCAATACGCTGTCAGTCAGCGACGGCACGTGCATGGCGACCAACTATGTTGCGCCAATACACCAATGGTGCCGGGTAGCAGATCCTTATTCCCACAGGGATGAGTGGACAAAAATTCCAGGGGCGATTGGAAGCACCTATCAGTTAACTGCAGCTGATGAGGGCTTCTATCCCGGCGTCATTTCGACTGTAAACGGCGTCGTTACACAAGTTGTCATGAGCGCAGTTGCGCAGCCTTCCTTCCCGATCTCAATGGGTTCGCTGCTGGTCGAGGCGCACGATAATACCCAGAATATCCCTGCCGGAACCTGGTTCGAAAGCGGCACATTCGTTTCTGATGGAACGCCGCTGGTCGTGTTCCTGCCGCACCACATGAACAGCTCCTCAACAACACCAACATGGGAAGTGACAGTAGGATCTGATGGACGTACGAATGGCACCGGTGAGACCATCACGGTACCGAGCAACGCCAGGGCGGAGCGCGGTGGAAACCTCGTGATGTTCGGAGCAATCATCAACCCGACACCAGGCACGCTGACAATCCAGTGGCGCTCTACTGATGAAATCATCGACAGCGCTTCCGTCTACGTCTACCCGGCAACCGGTCTGACGGGGATAGGTGCTGCGGGCTCGCAAGTTGCAGGCACCAATCGCACCGACCTTTCACCGTCTGTCACGACCACAGCCGCTAAACAGCCTGGTCGTTCATAATGGTGGCGCGTCAGTCTCTGTCCGGATCCCCGGCACCCGACGATGTTTCGTCCGATGTAGGTGAAGTGAAGTTGACCAACGGGTATTCAGGCCTGGACGATAACGCGGGCAGCACCTTGTTTGACTTTGCAATTCAGCAGGCTGTTGGGATTGGCGCTTATTCGGCGTCATTGACGTGGACGGATCAGCGTTCGTCCGGAGCAAATTCGGTGGAACTGCTGAGTTGATGGCAGAGTGACCAGGTCAGCGCGACGCTCTGCAGCTTTATAAGTTAGGAGTGTCGCGCGCGACAGAACATGCCTCGCCGTAAACAAAGTTAGAACAAAATCTCACACGTGTGAGATGTGAGATTTTTTTAGACCTCACATGTTCTCATTTTGTTTTCTTGCGAGAAGGTGAATATAGCAACGATTTCAGGGGGATGACTGGTGCCGGCAGCAGGATTCGAACCCGCGACCCCGAGATTACAAATCACGTGCTCTACCAACTGAGCTATACCGGCGCCGGGGATGGCTTCTACCAGATTGCACGCGCTTGTCCATGCCAGATGCGAAAAAATTGGTGATAGGAACAAAAATTCTGCCCAACCCTTTCTAGACTCACCTGAATTCGCCAGAGCGCTGTGGATAATGTCGCGTCCCGGGATGGACGGAACGTCGGTCAAGCCACAAGCAAATCGCAATACCTGGCGGACGTTTTCCGCGTTGTTCGCGTCGTCATTATCGACCCGGCTGCCGTCCCAGCCTTGAACGGGACCCTCGATGCGATTTCGGGAGACCCCGGTCCTGGACCGGGGGGCTGAGAAAGAAGAATGCCTGTGAATGTGTTCGCAGGGGCAGGGCGCCGTATGAGCGCGCAGCCAATCGAGACAAGGCGGCAGCGCGTGAAACGGTCCGGCTATTGAAACCGTCCCATGCGAGAAGATGCGTCAGCAAACCATGAGGTCTTTCGAATGCTTTGTCTCCAGCGGCAGGGAAACAGTCTGGAACAGGCGATCAGAGGGCGATAATAAGAAGGGCCGCAGTTTTCCGCAGGATCGATTCTCTTCGTTCCGGTTTTCCTTTCAGATTGTCGTCATGTCGCTTTCAGCCCGTATTTGCCTGATCTTCTTTCTGCAGCCGATCGCGCTTGGCGCCTGGTTGCCCCATATTCCGGGCGTTCAAACATCGCTCGGGTTGACCAACAGTGAGCTCGCTTTTGCCCTGGTCGGTGCGCCGCTCGGAACGCTCTCAACGTTGATTTTTGCCGGCCGGCTTGCCACGCGGATGGGCGCACGCCGTATTATTCAGCTGTTCTACCCGGTCTTTCTGACTGTGATGCTTCTGCCCTTTCTGGCGACGTCGCAGTGGATGCTCATGACGGTGCTTGCTTGCGTCGGCAGCTCCATGTCCATCCTGGAGCTCGGTCTGAATGTCCTGGCGGACGAGCATGAAAAACGGACCGGCGACAAGATCATGAGCAAGGCGCACGGGTTCTGGAGCTTCGGTCTTCTTGCGGGAACCCTGATCGGCGCGGGTGTCGCCGGTCTGGGAATTGAACCGTTGTTTGCCGGTCTCGGTATTGCCCTGGTCGTTCAATCGGCTGTTTTGCCGGTGACGGGGAAATTGCCCAAGGAGAGCAAAGACACGCAACCTTCCGCAGAGTCCCAGGCGTTTCAGTTGCCGCACCCGCTGCTGATCGGAATATGCGTGTTCACGTTCGGCACGACCCTGGTCGAAGGGGCAATTGCTGATTGGGCGGCCGTTTTTCTGCGTGATACATTTGCCGCAAACCCGGGTATGGCCGGCCTGGGGGTCGCCGTCTTCTCGCTGTGTGTCGCCACAACGCGGCTTTTCGGGGACCGGCTTCGGCAGGTCGCGGCGCCCGGTCGCCTCGGGCAATTGCTGGCTCTGACGGGGTTGATCGGGGTGGCAGGTATCTGGTTTTCCCCCGGCACCGGGTCGGCGTTGCTGGCGCTGGGTATACTGGGGATCGGGGCGGCGCTGGCATTTCCGCTTGGTGTCACGGCAGCCGCGGCGGCTCCCGGACGCAGTGCTGCCTCCAATGTTGCGGTTCTTTCCTTTATCGCGCTCCTGGGCTTTCTGGTCGGGCCGCTGGCCATCGGTGCCCTGGCGGATGCCTACGGGATCAGGACCGGTTTGATGATCCTTCTGCCGATGATCGGTGTCAGCCTGATACTGGCGCCGCTCCTGACGGTCGCACAGTGGCGCGAGTGACCCGAACGTTTTCCGGTTGCAGGAATCGCGAACCGGATCGGGTCAAAGACCCATCTTCATGCGCGCAACATAAAGAGACAGCACGGCTGCGTTGGAGACGTTCAGCGAGCGGATTTCGCCGGGCATGTCGAGCCGCGCCAGCAGTCCACAGGCCTCGCGCACACCGTGGCGCACGCCTTTGCCTTCCGAGCCGAGAACAAGAACGGTCTTGTCGGTAAAGGCGGTCTCTTCAAGGCTGGCCGGACCGTCGCTGTCGAGCGCGATGCAGCCGAAACCTTTCTCCTTCATCTCGGCAACGAACCGGGCCATGTTCTTCACCCGCACATGCTTGATCATGTCGAGTGCGCCCGAGGCGGATTTTGCCAGCACCGGGCCTTCTTCGGGAGCGTGGCGCTCGGTGGTGACAACGGCGTCGGCATTTAGGGCAACCGCGGAGCGCAGGATCGCGCCGACGTTATGCGGATCGGTGACCTGATCGAGGGCAAGAACGAGCCGGGCTCCTTTCAGATGCTCGGCGCCATAGGCGGGCAGGGGATCGGCCTGCAGGATCATGCCCTGGTGAACGGCATCCCTGGTGACCATGCGATCGAGCGCTCTCGGCATCGTAATTTCGACAGGGACATCAATGTTTACTCCGCGCTCCGTTAGACGGTTCTGCGCGTTCTCGGTGGCAAACAGCTTCAGCCGCTTTCGGTCATTGTTGGCAAACGCGGCCTCGACCGTATGCAGGCCATAGAGCAGGACCGGGCCTTCCGGCGGCATGCCGGGGCGTCGCGGGGTAGGCTTGCCTCCGCCTTTCTTGTAATATGGCTTCTGGCCCGGACGCTTTCCTGGGCGCGCTGATTTGGAGTGATCCGTCATGGCGATTGCTGTAGCGGCTAATTCCGCGAAGGGGAAGAGGTGATTGTCTGGTTGGTGTCGTGTGTCGCTGCATAGGACCAAGCCCTCCCGGCCTTGAACCGGGATCGAATTCTAGCACTTGAAGCCTGGTCGGGTCTGACGGGCGCCCTGATTGAACACGTCGCGTCAGGCATCAGCTGAAGAACAGTCACATTCACAATTCCGAAAACACCATCTCAAGACGGCTTCAGAATCATGCAGCTGACCGTACCATGTGCAATCAGCTTGCCGTCCGCATTCCTCAAATCACCCTCGGATGTCGCCAGACGGGAACCACGGTGGACGATCCGGCCTTCGCAAGTGACTTCACCGCTGTTTGCCTGAAGCGGGCGGACCATATTCACGTTGAGCGATGTGGTCGTATAGAACTCACCGGGCTTCAAGGTGGTGTGGACGGCGCAACTGAGCGCCGTGTCGATCAGCGTTGAAATCCAGCCGCCGTGGACGGTTCCGAGCGGATTGAGGAATTCCTTTGCGGGGAGCCCGGTAAAGACCGCGCGGCCTTCCGCGAATTCCTTCATTCTTATGTTGGAGTGAACCATGATGGGCGGAGCAGGCAGCTCGCCCGCCATCATGCGTTCGAAAATGTCGAGGCCGGTCATCGTGGCGAAGGCGGTCTTCGGCAGCGCGCCGAGCACGTGTGTCTTGCCGTTTTCCGTCATCGTGTCCGTGTTACTCATAACGTGTCCTTGAAAAAGTGTTCAGTCATTCCGAAGCGGGGCTGATCCCGTCTCATCTTCAATGTCTGCGAGGATGTGCACGGCCTTGCGCAGAGCCGACATGTGGGCGCGGACCGCGTCTGCGCCTTGTGGCCCGAGCATGGCACTCAATTCCTCCTGGGCGGCTTGCCACCTCTTGTGGATCTCGATGACCTTCTGCTCGCCCGCCGGCGTGAGGACCGGAAGAACAGTGCGTCCCTTCGTTTTCCGCCGGCGGATCAGGCCGGAAGCTTCCAGGGGGCGCAGATTTCGTGCGAGCGTCGAGCGGTCGATGCCGAGAAAGCGGGCAATCGCTGAGGCGGAGGGGGCGGTGCCATCGGCAATGACCGCCAGAAGCTGGGCCTGCGTCAATTCCAGCCCGAGCGCAACCATGTGACGATTGTAGTGGCGCGTCAGAAGGTTCGCCGTGCGCCGCGCCGCGTGGCCGAGGCAGGTACGGCCCATGTCGGCAAAGTCGATATTGCTCAGTGCGGATGTCATTTGTTGTAGGTACAACAACCGAATTGTGCCGGCAAGCTGAATCGTGCGAGTTTACCAGTATGTGCGCGCAGCATTTGCGAAATTCAGGGAAAACGGGGGCAAGTGTTTCACCGTGAACTTGTCCACAGGTGCGCGCGGAAAATCTGGTGTAACATGGGAAAAACACCGGAATTCCGTGACAATCGGTACGCATGGCGACAGTCTTGAGAAACTGGCTGCCGGGGTAATCTTAAGCGCACGAAGCGGCAGTTTCGGGCGTCTCGTTGATTTTGTTCATTTCTTTGCAAAATCGGCGTTGACAGGGCAGGTTGGCATCTGCATAACACGCGCCACGGGATTGCTCGCCCCTTTTGGACGGGCTTTCCGGTAAGCCATCCTGATCGCTTCGGCGTGAAGCAGGACGAGATGGAGGAGTGCCCGAGTGGCTAAAGGGGACGGACTGTAAATCCGTTGGCTATGCCTACGTTGGTTCGAATCCAACCTCCTCCACCATCGTTCCTGATTCTCTCGTTGTGCGGGTGTAGCTCAATGGTAGAGCAGCAGCCTTCCAAGCTGACGACGAGGGTTCGATTCCCTTCACCCGCTCCATCAAGGGGCATACCGGAATATCCGGAACGGAAGGCTCTTTCGCCCGGAAATCCTGAACATAGTTCTACGGGAAGCAAAACGTCGCTCGCGGATCTGTCCAAGGCGTCGGGGTGCGTCCCGCCTCGAGCCTGTATCGACCGAACCGAGTATTGGACAGAGAGCGACGCCGATGGCGAAGGAAAAATTTGAGCGCAACAAGCCGCACGTCAACATTGGCACGATTGGCCACGTTGACCATGGCAAGACGACGCTGACCGCTGCAATCACGATGACGCTGGCAGAAGTTGGCGGCGCAGAAGCAAAGGCCTATGACGAGATTGACGGCGCGCCTGAAGAAAAGGCACGCGGTATCACGATCTCCACGGCACACGTTGAGTATGAGACGGAGAACCGTCACTACGCTCACGTTGATTGCCCGGGCCATGCCGACTACGTGAAGAACATGATCACAGGTGCCGCGCAGATGGACGGCGCGATCCTTGTCGTGTCTTCAGCAGACGGCCCGATGCCGCAGACGCGCGAGCACATCCTGCTTGCCCGTCAGGTTGGCGTTCCGGCTCTTGTTGTTTTCATGAACAAGGTCGACCAGGTCGACGATGAAGAGCTTCTTGAGCTTGTCGAGATGGAAATCCGCGAATTGCTGGCTTCCTACGAGTACCCGGGCGACGACATTCCGATCGTCAAGGGTTCTGCGCTTGCAGCTGTCGAGAACCGCGATGCGGCGATCGGCCGTGACGCGATCCGCGAGCTGATGGCGCAGGTTGACGAGTACATCCCGACGCCCGAGCGTCCGAAGGATCTGCCGTTCCTGATGCCGATCGAAGACGTGTTCTCGATTTCCGGCCGCGGTACTGTTGTGACCGGTCGTGTTGAGCGCGGTATCGTCAAGGTGGGTGAAGAAGTCGAGATCGTCGGCATCAAGGACACCACCAAGACAACGGTTACGGGCGTTGAAATGTTCCGCAAGCTGCTGGACAGCGGTGAAGCCGGCGACAACATCGGTGCGCTGATCCGCGGCGTTGGCCGCGAGGAAGTGGAGCGCGGCCAGGTTCTTTGCAAGCCGGGTTCTGTTACCCCGCACACGAAGTTCAAGGCCGAGGCTTATATCCTGACCAAGGAAGAAGGTGGCCGTCATACGCCGTTCTTCACCAACTACCGCCCGCAGTTCTACTTCCGTACAACGGATGTGACGGGTGTGGTGTCCTTGCCGGAAGGCACGGAAATGGTGATGCCTGGCGACAACGTCTCCGTTGACGTTGAGCTGATCGTGCCGATCGCCATGGAAGAAGGCCTGCGCTTCGCGATCCGCGAAGGTGGCCGTACCGTCGGCGCTGGCGTCGTCGCATCCATCATCGAATAATCGACAGCCGGGCCTGCCGGTGTAACAAAACGTAGCGCGGGCAGGCCCGCAGTCTTATTGGGAACAATAACAATGAACGGTCAGAATATCCGGATCCGCCTGAAGGCGTTTGACCACCGTATTCTCGACGCCTCCACCAAGGAGATCGTCAATACGGCCAAGCGGACCGGTGCTCAGGTGCGGGGTCCCGTGCCGCTGCCGACGCGGATCGAGAAGTACACGGTACTTCGCGGACCGCATATCGATAAGAAAAGCCGCGATCAGTTCGAGATGCGTACGCATAAGCGTCTTCTCGACATCGTGGATCCGACGCCCCAGACGGTGGACGCGCTGATGAAGCTCGACCTCGCCGCTGGTGTTGACGTCGAGATCAAGCTCTAAGGCGGGGTCAAGGGGACACATCATGCGTTCTGGAGTGATCGCTCAGAAAGTGGGCATGACCCGCATCTACAACGATGCGGGCGAGCATGTTCCAGTCACTGTTTTGCGGCTGGAAAACTGCCAGGTGGTAGCCCACCGGACTGACGAAAAGAATGGTTACACTGCGCTGCAGCTCGGCGCGGGTACCCGTAAAGTGAAGAATACGCCGAAGGCACTGCGCGGTCACTTTGCTGTTGCAAAGGTCGAGCCGAAGCGGACGGTTGCCGAGTTCCGCGTAACAGCGGACAACTTGATCGACGTTGGCGCGGAACTGACCGCGGATCATTACGTCGAAGGCCAGTTCGTGGATGTGACCGGGACGTCGATCGGTAAGGGTTTTGCCGGTGCGATGAAACGCCACAACTTCGGTGGTGGCCGTGCATCCCACGGTAACTCGATCTCGCACCGTGCACACGGTTCCACGGGTCAGTGTCAAGACCCGGGCCGCGTGTTCAAAGGCAAGAAAATGGCCGGACACATGGGCGATGCCCGTGTGACCACGCAGAACCTGAAGGTTGTGCGCACTGATGTTGAGCGTGGCCTGATCATGGTCGAGGGTTCAGTTCCGGGCGCCAAAGGCGGCTGGATCCTGGTTCGCGACGCGATCAAAAAGGCGCTGCCGGAAAACGTTCCGGTTCCGGGTGCATTCAAGGCATCCGAAGCGACTGAGGCTGCCGGGAAGGAGAGTGAGTGATGGAACTCCAGGTCAAGACCCTCGAAGGTGGGGCGGCCGGTTCGATCACGGTGTCTGACGAGATCTTTGGTCTCGAGCCGCGCACCGATTTGATCCACCGAGTGGTGCGCTGGCAGTTGGCCAAGCGCCAGGCGGGTACCCACAATACGCTGCAACGCGCGGATATCTCCGGCTCGACGAAGAAATTCGTCCGCCAGAAGGGTTCCGGCGGCGCACGTCACGGCAACAAGAAAGCCCCGCAGTTCCGCGGTGGTGGCAAGGCATTCGGTCCGAGCGTTCGCGATCATAGCCATGATCTGCCGAAGAAGGTTCGCACCCTCGGCCTGAAGCATGCTTTGTCCGCAAAGGCGAAAGCTGACAGCATCGTTGTCGTTGAAGACGCGAAGGCAGCCGAAGCAAAGACCAAGGCTCTTAAGTCCCAGCTTGAAAAGCTTGGCCTGACCAGCGCGCTTGTGATTGACGGTGCCGACATCGACAACAACTTCGCACTGGCGTCCCGCAACATCCCGCATGTGGATGTGCTGCCGGTGCAGGGCATCAATGTTTACGACATCCTGCGGGCCAACACCCTGGTGTTGACCAAGGCTGCGGTGTCCGCACTTGAGGAGCGCTTCAAATGAGCAAACTTCCTCACTACGACAAAATCGTTGGCCCGGTAATCACTGAAAAGTCGACGATGGCTTCCGAAGAGAACAAGGTTGTCTTCAAGGTTGCCAATGACGCAACAAAGCCGGAAATCAAGGCCGCTGTCGAAGCACTGTTCGGCGTCAAGGTCACGGCAGTGAACACCCTGGTCCGCAAGGGCAAGGTGAAGCGCTTCCGCGGACGTCTTGGCCGTCAGTCCGACTTCAAGAAGGCCGTCGTTACGCTTCAGGAAGGTCACGGCATCGACGTGACCACCGGGCTCTGAGACGGGGACTTAGAAAATGGCACTTAAGACATTCAATCCGACGTCCCCAGGTCGCCGTCAGCTTGTTCAGGTTGACCGCTCTGGCCTGCATAAGGGCAAGCCGGTCAAAACTCTGACCGAAGGCCTGTCAAAGAAGGGCGGTCGTAACAACACCGGTCGTCTGACGTCTCCAAACCGCGGTGGCGGTCACAAGCGGTCTTACCGTCTTGTCGACTTCAAGCGGCGCAAGTGGGACGTGCCGGCAACGGTCGAGCGCCTCGAATACGATCCGAACAGGACCGCATTCATCGCTCTCGTCCGTTACGAAGACGGCGAACTGAGCTACATCCTGGCGCCGCAGCGCCTGGCTGTCGGTGACACAGTCGTCGCCGGTGAAAACGTCGACGTGAAGCCGGGCAACGCAGCGCCGCTGTCGCGCATTCCGGTTGGAACGATCGTGCACAACATCGAGCTGAAGCCGGGCAAAGGCGCCCAGATCGCTCGGTCTGCCGGTGCATTCGTTCAAATCGTAGGCCGTGACCAAGGCTACACCACGCTGCGTCTCATGTCTGGTGAGCAGCGCCGTGTGCTTGGCACATGCATGGCTTCCATTGGTGCCGTGTCCAACCCGGACCACGGCAACATAAATCTCGGCAAGGCAGGCCGTTCCCGCTGGCTTGGTATTCGTCCGCATACTCGCGGCGTTGCCATGAACCCGATCGATCACCCACATGGTGGTGGTGAGGGCAGGACCTCCGGCGGTCGTCATCCGGTTACTCCTTGGGGTAAACCGACCAAAGGTAAGCGTACGCGGCGCAATAAGCAGACTGATAAATATATCGTCCGCAGCCGCCACGCGCGCAAGAAGTAAAGGGCAAGGATCGTGGCACGTTCGATCTGGAAAGGTCCGTTTGTCGACGGGTATCTGCTGAACAAAGCGGACAAGGTACGTGAGTCCGGCCGGAACGAGGTCATCAAGACCTGGAGCCGCCGCTCAACGATCCTGCCGCAGTTCGTCGGTTTGACCTTCGGCGTCTACAACGGTCAAAAGCACGTTCCGGTGCTGGTGTCTGAAGAAATGATCGGTCACAAGTTCGGTGAGTTCTCACCGAGCCGGACCTATTACGGTCATGGCGCCGACAAGAAGGCGAAGAGGAAGTAACGATGGGCAAGCCGAAGCGTGAGCGGACGCTCGCTGACAACGAGGCAAGGGCAATGACCCGTATGCTGCGTGTTTCTCCTCGCAAGCTGAACCTCGTTGCGGCTGCGATCCGCGGCAAAAAAGTCGGGTCCGCCATTGCGGACCTGACGTTCTCCCGCAAGCGCATCGCGCAGGACGTCAAGAAGACACTGATGTCCGCCGTTGCGAATGCGGAAAACAATCACGACCTGGATATCGACAACCTGGTGGTTGCCGAAGCTCATGTTGGCAAGGCATTTGTCATCAAGCGGTTCCAGGCCCGTGCACGCGGCCGTGTCGGTCGGATCGAGAAGCCTTTCTCGAACCTGACTATCGTCGTGCGCGAACTTGAGGAGACCGCCTGATGGGACATAAAGTAAACCCGATCGGCATGCGCCTCGGGATTAACCGCACCTGGGATTCCCGCTGGTACGCGAACAAGAACGAATACGGCGATCTTCTTCATGAAGATTTCCGCATCCGTGAATTCCTCATGAAGGAATTGAAGCAGGCCGCGGTTTCCAAGGTTGTGATCGAGCGCCCGCACAAGAAATGCCGCGTGTCCATTCATTCCGGTCGTCCGGGTGTGGTCATCGGTAAAAAAGGCGCCGACATCGAACGTCTTCGCAAGAAGATTGCCGATATCACCAATTCGGAAGTGCACCTCAACATTGTTGAAGTCCGCAAGCCGGAAGTCGACGCGACACTGGTTGCCGCCTCGATCGCTCAACAGCTGGAACGCCGCGTTGCTTTCCGCCGCGCCATGAAACGGGCTGTTCAGTCCGCCATGCGTCTCGGCGCCCAGGGCATCCGGATCAACTGCGGCGGCCGCCTCGGCGGTGCGGAAATCGCACGTATCGAATGGTACCGCGAAGGCCGTGTGCCGCTTCATACACTGCGTGCCGACATCGATTACGGTGTTGCGAGCGCCCACACGGCTTACGGTGTGTGCGGTGTGAAGGTCTGGATCTTCAAGGGTGAAATTCTGGAGCATGACCCGATGGCGTCCGAGCGTCGCGCAACGGCTGCTTCCGAAGGTAACCACGGTGATCGCGGCGGACGCCGGGATCGGGGCCGCGAGCGCGCAGCTTAATTCAAGCTGCCTTCCGCTCGTAAGACAAGAAAGACGAGAGAAGAACGATGCTGCAACCGAAGCGCACAAAGTTCCGCAAGCAGCACAAGGGCCGCATCCACGGCTTGTCGAAGGGGGGCACCGACCTCAACTTCGGCGCATTCGGTCTAAAGGCCTTGGAGCCAGAGCGTGTGACTGCACGTCAGATCGAAGCGGCCCGTCGTGCTATGACCCGTCACATGAAGCGTGCGGGTCGTGTTTGGATCCGTATCTTCCCGGACGTTCCGGTTTCATCGAAGCCAGCTGAAGTCCGCATGGGTAAGGGTAAAGGTTCTCCGGATTACTGGGCTTGCCGTGTCAAGCCTGGCCGGATCATGTTTGAAATCGACGGTGTGCCGGAAGACATTGCGCGTGAAGCCATGCGTCTTGCCGCCGCCAAGCTGCCGATCAAGTGCCGTGTCGTTCAGCGTATCGGCGAGTAAGGCACGCGAGGAGTTAAGCCATGAAGGCGACCGATGTACGGGCCAAGACCCCCGACGAGCTCCGTGGTGAGCTTGAAGTCCTGAAGAAAGAACAGTTCAATCTGCGCTTTCAGAAGGCAACGGGTCAGCTCGAAAACACTGCGCGAGTCCGGCAGATCCGCCGGGATATCGCGCGTATCCAGACGATCATGCGCGAAAAGCGCGTGTCGACTAACGCGTAAGGAGACGGCAATGCCGAAGCGTATCCTGCAGGGCACCGTTGTCAGCAACGCGAATGACAAGACGGTGACGGTTAACGTGGAGCGTCGCTTCACGCATCCGCTGCTGAAGAAGACTGTGCGCCGGACGAAGAAGTACCGCGCGCACGACGAAAGCAACCAGTACAAGGTTGGCGACTCTGTTCAGATTGAAGAGTGTGCGCCGGTCTCGAAAAACAAACGTTGGACTGTGGTCGCTCAGTGACCACGCTCCATTCAGTGAGCATCAGGCGCCCGTGACCCGAGCGCCACTAGAAGAACAAGGCAGCCAGTCATGATTCAGATGCAAACAAACCTCGACGTCGCCGACAATTCCGGCGCCCGTCGTGTCATGTGCATCAAAGTGCTCGGCGGCTCCAAGCGCAAATACGCCCAGGTCGGAGACATCATCGTTGTTTCCGTCAAAGAGGCTATTCCGCGGGGCCGCGTCAAAAAGGGCGACGTGATGAAGGCTGTCGTCGTGCGCACGGCTAAGGATATCCGCCGTCCCGATGGCAGCGTGATCCGGTTCGACCGCAATGCGGCCGTGCTGGTCAACAACAACAAGGAGCCGGTCGGCACCCGCATCTTCGGTCCGGTGCCGCGTGAACTCCGCGCCAAGAACCATATGAAGATTATTTCGCTCGCGCCGGAGGTGCTCTGATGGCTGCGAAAATTAAAAAAGGCGACACGGTGGTCGTTCTGACCGGTCGTGACAAGGGTAAGTCCGGCGAAGTCATTCAGATGATCAAGTCCGACAACAAAGCTCTGGTCCGTGGTATCAACATGGTCCGCCGCCACCAGAAACAGACCCAGGCGCAGGAAGCTGGTATCGTGTCCAAAGAGGCACCGATCCACCTGTCCAATATCGCGCTGGCCGATCCAAAAGACGGCAAGCCGACGCGTGTCGGTTTCAAAGTGCAGGACGATGGCACCAAGGTACGTGTGGCCAGACGTTCGGGAGACCTGATCGATGGCTGAGACCACTAATGTGCCGCGTCTGAAGACGCATTACAATGACGTCGTGCGCGAGCAGCTTCTGGAGAAATTCCAGTACAAGAACGTCATGCAGGTTCCGCAGTTGGAAAAGATCGTCCTCAACATCGGTGTTGGCGAGGCGGTTGGAGACTCCAAGAAAGCGCGTACTGCTGCTGAAGACCTGGCTGCAATTGCCGGCCAGAAGCCGGTCATCACCAAGGCCAAGAAATCCATCGCGACCTTCAAGGTTCGCGAAGGCATGCCGCTTGGTGCGAAAGTGACACTGCGCAGTCAGCAGATGTACGAATTCATGGACCGTCTGATCACAATCGCGCTGCCGCGCGTTCGTGACTTCCGTGGCCTGAACCCGAAGAGCTTCGACGGTCGTGGCAACTACGCCATGGGTATCAAAGAGCACATCGTGTTCCCGGAGATCGAGTACGACAAAGTCGACCAGATCTGGGGTATGGATGTGATCGTTTGCACAACGGCGCCGACTGATGACGAGGCACGCGAGCTTCTGCGCGCGTTCAACTTCCCGTTCACGAAGTAACGGGCAAGGAAGGGACCGACGATGGCGAAGAAAAGCGCAATCGAGAAAAACAAGCGCCGCGAGAAGCTTGTCAAGAAATATGCTGAGAAGCGCTCTGCTCTGAAGGCGATGGCAAAAGATGAAAGCCTGTCTCTGGAAGAGCGGTACAACGCACGTCTTAAGCTGGCAAAACTGCCACGGAACTCTGCACCGAACCGCGTTCGCAACCGTTGCGAAGTGTCCGGTCGCCCGCGCGGTTATTACCGCAAGTTGAAGATGTCACGTATCGCGCTTCGTGAACTTGGCTCCCTGGGAAAGATCCCGGGCCTGGTCAAGTCGAGCTGGTAAGGAGAAACTCCGATGGCAATTACTGATCCGTTGGGGGATATGTTGACCCGGATTCGCAACGCCCAGATGCGTCGCAAGAACAAGGTCAATTCACCAAATTCCAAATTGCGTGCACACGTACTTGATGTGCTTGCAAAAGAGGGTTACATCCGTGGATACACCACGGTTGACTACGAGGGCGGTAAGTCCGAGTTGGAAATCGAACTGAAGTATTTCGACGGTGAACCGGTTATCCGCACGATTGAGCGGGTATCAAAGCCGGGACGTCGCGTTTACTCGTCGGTGAGAAACATCCCGCATGTCTCAAATGGGCTGGGCGTGTCGATCATTTCGACTCCGCGTGGCGTCATGAGCGACCATCAGGCGCGGGATGAAAATGTAGGTGGTGAGGTACTTTGCCGCGTCTTCTGATGCGGCTACCTTATCTTTAAACAACGACAAGGTTGGTCACATGTCTCGTATTGGCAAAAAGCCAGTCCCCGTGCCAAGCGGGGTAACGGCATCGATCGACGGTCAGACAGTTACGGTCAAGGGCCCGAAAGGCGAAAAAGCTTTCGTGCTCAATGATCTTGTTCTGGCCGAAATGACAGATGACGGGATCAAGATTGATCCACGCAACGATACCAAGCCTGCTCGCTCCATGTGGGGCATGAGCCGGACAATGGTGTTGAACCTGATTACCGGCGTAACCGAGGGCTTCAAGAAAGACCTCGCGATCACCGGTGTCGGTTACCGTGCCCAGGTCCAGGGCCAAAATCTTCAGCTCGCGCTGGGTTTCTCGCATGATGTTGTCTATTCGATTCCCGAAGGCATCGACATCAAGTGCCCGAAACCAACGGAAATCAACATCACAGGTACCGACAAACAGCGTGTCGGTCAGGTGGCTGCTGAAATCCGCGAATTCCGCCCGCCGGAACCCTACAAGGGCAAAGGCGTACGTTATGCAGACGAGTTCATCGTCCGCAAAGAAGGCAAGAAGAAGTAACGGACCTGGATCATGGCGAACAGCAAACAAGCTTTCGAACGCCGCCGCGATCGCGTGCGTCGTTCGATCAGGAAAGCCGCCGGCGGACGCCCGCGCCTTTCCATCTTCCGCTCGTCGAAGCAGATCTATGCCCAGATCATTGACGATGCGAAGGGGCATACAATTGCCTCTGCTTCTACGATCGAAAATGATCTCAAGGGCAGCCTGAAAACGGGCGCCGACGTCGCAGCAGCCGCTGCCGTTGGCAAGCTTGTCGCAGAGCGAGCAGTTGCCGCAGGCGTCAAGCAGGTCGTGTTCGACCGGGGCGGGTACCAGTATCATGGGCGCATCAAAGCGCTTGCCGATGCAGCCCGCGAAGGTGGACTTGAATTCTGACCAGCGCCCGTTGGCGCTCTTAAGAACGGAAGACGTATAAAATGGCGAGACAGGATAATCGCGATCGCGATGAGCGAGACAGCGAATTCGTCGACAAGCTCGTTCACATCAACCGCGTTGCAAAAGTGGTCAAGGGTGGCCGTCGCTTCGGGTTCGCAGCGCTTGTTGTGGTTGGTGACCAGAAGGGCCGTGTCGGCTTCGGTCATGGCAAGGCACGCGAAGGTGCCGGAAGCCATCCGTAAAGCAACAGAAGCTGCAAAGCGCACGATGATCCGTGTGCCGCTTCGCGAAGGTCGTACCCTCCATCACGATGTGGAAGGTCGTCATGGCGCCGGCAAGGTTCTGCTGCGTGCAGCTCCGGCCGGTACCGGTATCATCGCAGGTGGCCCGATGCGTGCAGTGTTTGAGACACTCGGCGTCCAGGACGTTGTTGCAAAGTCCCTCGGGACGTCGAACCCTTACAACATGGTTCGTGCAACGTTCGCCGCGTTGAAAAAGGAAGACAGCCCGCGTTCTGTCGCCGCCCGCCGTGGCCTGAAGGTTTCAGTGCTGCAGTCCCGGCGTCGTGACAACAACGAAGAGGCGGCTCCGGCTGCCGCCGAGGCTTGACCTTGGCGGCTCCGGACCCCAGCTGAAAGAGGGTAGGTTCCATGGCGAACACAGAAAAGACTGTTACGGTCGAACAGATCGGCAGCCCGCTGCGCCGTCCGAAGGATCAGCGCGCGACGCTCGTCGGTCTTGGCCTGAACAAGATGCACCGCCGTTCCACACTGAAGGATACTCCTGAAGTGCGCGGCATGATCAATAAGGTCCAGCATCTCGTTCGCGTCGTCGAAGACAACGCTTAAGGACGGGGTGAGGAGAAACAAAATGAAGCTCAACGAACTTCGTGACAACGAAGGTGCGGTATCAGAGCGCACTCGCGTTGGACGCGGCATCGGGTCCGGCAAGGGCAAGACCGGTGGCCGCGGCGTAAAAGGTCAGAAGTCTCGCTCCGGCGTTTCAATCAAAGGCTTTGAAGGCGGTCAGATGCCGCTTCACCGCCGTCTGCCGAAGCGTGGATTCACGAACATTTTTGCCAAGGACTACAATACTGTGTCCGTCGGCCGTGTTCAAAAGGCTGTTGACGCCGGCAAACTGAACGCTTCCGAGACGGTGACCGTCGAAGCGCTCAAGTCTGCAGGCGTCGTCAAACGCGTCCGCGACGGTGTCCGCATCGTTGCCAACGGTGAATTGACGACGGCAGTGACATTTGAAGTTGCCGGTGCCTCCAAAGGCGCTGTGGCAGCAATTGAAAAAGCGGGCGGCAAGGTTGCCGTTCTGGGAGCTCAGGCTTAACAGCCTGGGCTTTACCCGTTTGTGGGCAAGCATACAACCGGAGTAGGGCATGGCATCGGCCGCCGAGCAACTGGCTTCAAATCTGAATTTCTCAGCTTTTGCGAAGGCTGAAGAACTCAAAAAGCGCATCTGGTTCACGCTAGGGGCGCTTTTGGTTTATCGTTTGGGTACTTATATCCCGATGCCCGGAATTAATCCGGAAACGTTCGCGCAGGTGTTCGGACAGGCCCAGACCGGTATTCTCGGCATGGTCAACATGTTCACCGGTGGTGCGATCGAGCGCATGGCGATCTTTGCCCTCGGCATCATGCCGTATATTTCCGCCTCCATTATCATGCAGCTGATGACGACGGTTGTTCCGACGCTTGAGCAGCTGAAGAAGGAAGGTGAGCAGGGCCGAAAGGTCATCAACCAGTACACGCGATACGGCACCGTGGTATTGGCGACGTTCCAGGCCTACGGGATCGCTGTCGGACTGGAATCCCAGAGCGTTGTGACAGATCCGGGCTGGTTTTTCCGTGCCTCAACCGTGATCACGCTGGTCGGCGGCACCATGTTCCTGATGTGGCTTGGTGAACAGATCACGTCGCGTGGTATCGGTAACGGCATTTCCTTGATTATCTTTGCCGGTATTGTTGCCGGTCTGCCTTCCGCCGTCGTGCAGACTTTGGAACTTGGACGTCAGGGATCTCTGGCAACCTGGATTATTCTGGCAGTTATTATTCTTGCTGTTGCAGTGATCGGTTTCATCGTTTTCATGGAACGGGCGCAAAGACGGTTGCTGATTCAGTATCCGAAGCGCCAGATGGGCAACCGGATGTTCGAGGGCAATACCTCGTTCCTGCCGCTGAAGCTGAATACCGCAGGTGTGATTCCGCCGATCTTCGCATCGTCGCTGTTGCTCGTTCCGGCTACATTCGCCGGATTCGGTCAAGGCAGCGGCAACGAATGGCTGACTTACATAACTGCGGCGCTTGGTCACGGACAGCCGCTGTTCATGGTTTTCTACGCAGCGATGATCATCTTCTTCTGTTTCTTCTATACAGCGATCGTCTTCAATCCGAGCGATACAGCTGATAACCTCAAGAAACACGGCGGTTTTATCCCGGGGATCCGTCCCGGAGAGCGGACTGCACAATACATCGACTATGTCCTGACACGCGTCACTGTCGTGGGTGCGATCTACATCACCATCGTTTGTCTATTACCCGAATTCCTCATTTCGGCTACTGGCGTTCCGTTCTATTTCGGGGGAACCTCTTTGCTGATTGTCGTAAGCGTGACAATGGACACCGTGTCGCAGATCCAGGGCCACCTGCTTGCGCATCAGTATGAGGGACTGGTGAAGAAAGCTAAACTCAGGGGGAAACGTCGATGAGGCTAATTCTGGTTGGACCGCCGGGGGCGGGTAAAGGGACACAGGCTGCGCGCCTTGTCGAAAGGTACGGCATCCCACAGCTGTCCACCGGAGATATGCTTCGTGCGGCGGTTGCCGCGCAAACCCCTGTCGGCTTGAAAGCCAAGGAAGTCATGGTTGCCGGTGGTCTGGTATCGGACGAAATCGTCGTCGGTATCATCCGGGACCGGATTGCTGAAGATGATGCCGAAAACGGCTTTATCCTGGATGGCTTCCCGCGCACTCTTGCACAGGCAGAGGCGTTGGACGAGATGCTTGAAGACAGCGGCCTGAAGCTCAATCGGGTTCTGGAACTGCGCGTTGATCAGACAAAGCTCGTTGACCGGATCATCAAGCGGGCAGAAGATGCCAAGGCTGCCGGTCAGGAAGTCCGCAAGGATGACGACCCTGAAGTATTCAAGCAGCGTCTTGTAGCCTATAACCGCGATACCGCAATTGTCGTGCCTTACTACGAGAAGTCAGGCCATCTTTCGGTGATCGACGGCATGCAGGCCATTGATGAAGTATCGGCTTCCATCGAAACCGTTCTTCAGGGACTTGACGAGAAGGTTCAAGAGCGTTAAGGGACGCGTTCTATCAGACAGTTTGGCCGGTTTCATGTAAGTGGGACCGGCATTCTCTGTGCCGGGAAGTCCCGGCATTTCGCACCCCGCAAGGGCCGGACTCCACCGGACGCGGGCTTTTACCACTGCGGTTTGCCGAATTGGCAACCGCTCAAGACATGGAGACAAACGTGGCACGTATTGCTGGCGTTAACATTCCGACAAACAAGCGCGTTGTCATTGCGCTTCAATATATTCACGGCATCGGCGCAAAGTTCGCCCAGGAAATCGTCGAAAAGAACAGTATCGATGCATCCCGCCGTGTGAATGAACTTTCCGATGCTGAAGTTCTGTCCATCCGTGAAACCATCGACCGCGACTATATGGTGGAAGGTGATCTTCGCCGTGACACGGCAATGAACATCAAGCGTCTTATGGACCTTGGCTGCTACCGCGGCCTGCGTCATCGCCGCGGACTTCCGGTTCGTGGTCAGCGGACGCATACGAACGCACGTACCCGCAAGGGTCCGGCGAAACCGATTGCTGGCAAGAAGAAATAATCATCAGCGCCGCGATTGGTGGTGGAGCTGCCGGAACTACGGCAGTGAAGAGATCAATACAAGGATACAAGAATGGCTAAAGACACGACGCGTGTGCGTCGCCGCGAACGCAAGAACATCTCTTCCGGCGTTGCGCATGTGAATTCCACGTTCAACAACACCATGATTACGATTACCGATGCACAAGGCAACACGATATCCTGGTCGTCTGCTGGTGCACTCGGCTTCAAAGGCTCTCGTAAGTCGACGCCGTATGCTGCCCAGGTTGCTGCTGAAGATGCCGCAAAGAAAGCTGCTGAGCACGGCATGCGCACCCTGGAAGTCGAAGTCCGTGGTCCGGGTTCAGGTCGTGAATCTGCTCTGCGCGCGTTGCAGGCTGCCGGTTTCCTGATCACGTCCATTCGTGACGTGACGCCGATTCCGCATAATGGCTGCCGTCCGCGTAAGCGCCGCCGCGTCTAAGGCTTTCCGGCTTTAGGTACCTGTTTCTCCAAATGGCAAAGTATGGCCCGGCCTCGAAGAGCCGGGCGGGATAGCCGAAGGGACGAAAACGTGACCATTCAGAAAAACTGGCAAGAATTGATCAAGCCTACCAAACTCGAGATCAAGCCGGGTCATGATCCGCGCTTTCTGGCAACCGTCGTTGCCGAGCCTCTTGAGCGCGGTTACGGCCTGACCCTGGGCAATGCGTTGCGCCGCATCCTGCTGTCTTCCCTGCAAGGGGCGGCTGTGACCGCGGTTCAGATCGATGGTGTTCTGCACGAGTTCTCGTCGATCCCCGGTGTGCGCGAGGACGTCACTGATATCGTGCTCAACATCAAGGAAATCGCCATCCGCATGGAAGGCGAGGGTCCCAAGCGCATGGTTGTGCGCAAACAGGGTCCAGGTGTTGTGACCGCCGGTGACATTCAGACCGTTGGTGATGTGGAAGTGCTCAATCCGGATCTGGTGCTTTGCACCCTGGATGAGGGTGCAGAAATTCGCATGGAATTCACCGTCAATACCGGTAAAGGCTATCATTCTTCCGACCGCAATCGCCCGGAAGATGCTCCGATTGGACTTATTCCTGTCGACAGCCTCTACTCTCCTGTCAAGAAGGTCTCCTACAAGGTGGAAAACACCCGTGAAGGCCAGGTTCTTGACTATGACAAGCTGACCCTGACCATCGAATCCGATGGTTCCGTCAAGCCGGATGATGCAGTGGCGTTTGCCGCACGCATTCTGCAGGATCAGCTTTCCATCTTCGTCAACTTCGAAGAGCCGCAACGCGAAGTCGCCGAGGACACTGTCCCGGAACTTGCTTTCAACCCGGCGCTTTTGAAGAAAGTCGACGAACTGGAACTGTCTGTCCGGTCTGCAAACTGCCTGAAGAACGACAATATCGTATATATTGGCGATCTCATTCAGAAGACCGAAGCGGAAATGCTGCGGACACCGAATTTCGGCCGCAAATCGCTCAACGAGATCAAGGAAGTTCTAGCCCAGATGGGTCTCCATCTCGGCATGGAAGTCGCCAACTGGCCGCCGGAGAACATCGACGATCTCGCCAAGCGTTACGAAGACCATCAGTATTAAGGGGCGTACGCGTCCCTAAGGGCTCAACCGGGCAAATGCTACACGTGAAAGAGCAGATTGCCTGAAAGAAAAAGGAGAGGGCCATGCGCCACGGTAAATCCGGCCGCAAGCTCAACCGGACCTCTAGCCACCGCAAGGCTATGTTCGCAAACATGGCAGCATCGCTGATCAAGCATGAACAGATCGTGACGACGCTGCCGAAGGCTAAAGAAATGAAGCCGATCATCGACAAGCTCATCACCCTGGGCAAGCGTGGTGATTTGCATGCACGCCGCCAGGCCATTTCGCAGATACGCGACACGGCCATGGTTGCCAAGCTGTTCGACATGCTCGGCGAACGCTACAAGGACCGCAGCGGCGGCTATTCACGCGTTCTCAAAGCGGGCTTCCGCTATGGTGACAACGCACCGATGGCTGTCATCGAACTGGTCGACCGCGACCCGGATGCTCGTGGTGCTGACGATCGCGCTCGTGCCGAGGCTGAAGAAACTGCTGAAAACGCAGCGTAAGAAATCAGCAATGTAACAGACTCGAAAGGCGGGCAGTTTGCCCGCCTTTTTTGTTGCCGAATTGACAAGTCCGGCGCCGGTTTTACCATTGAAAAATGAAACCCCAGATTATCATTGCATTAATGAAAACTACCTAGGTTTGCCGCAACACCTCCTTGAGGTTGTGGTAGGGCTGGGAGAAATATCGTGTTTTCAAAATCATCCTCTTCGGGGACGAAATCATCTTTTCGTCTTTCCTTTGTCATTCCGGTATTGATGATCGTCATTACGGTTGCAGCATGTACAGCTGTCGGCGTCATCGGTTACATGACTGGCAAGGACGGTTTGCAGAAGGCAGCCGAGGCGGAACTCGGTATGGTCATTACCGCGCGGTCCGCCTTGCTTGAGAGCAAATTGAAATCCACGGAAGGTGAAGTGGTTACCCTGGCCTCAAGTGTTGCCGATGCTTTGCACACCCTCGGTCAGGCTTCGCTCAATCTTGAGAAGGAACGGGAGGAAATCCTTGGTTATTTTCAGGCTGCTGATACCGCCAGAGAACGGGCATCACTTTCAGGGAGTGAGCAAAAGACCATGTATGCATGGCGCCATTCTGAGGCGCATCCGGCAATATACAATCTCTGGAAGAACAGTGACTACGCCGATATCTACTTGCTCGATCCCGCCGGACTTGTCCTGTATTCGGTGACCAAGGGGGATGAGTTTCTGAGGAAACTCGGCGACGGCAGCCCCGCCGAAGGCACCGGTCTGGAACAGGTCTTCAGTTCTGCGCTGGAACTGGGTGAAGGAGAAATTGCCTCAACTTCCTTTGCGTCCTACGAACCCTCCGGCAGTGAAGGATCGCTGTTTCTGGCATCCCCCGTTTTTTTGAATACGTTCGGCACGGTAAGCCTGAGCGGTGTGGTTGTCGTCCGCCTCAACACTTCCAATTTGAATACCATTGTCGCAAGCCGGGATGATCTTGGTGAAACCGGGCAGGTCTACATTGTCGGACAGGACGGAATTGTCCTATCGGACCTGCCGCTTGCAGCAGAACCGACTGCACTCAAGCTCACCACCGAGGCCGCCCCGATACTCGCTGCCAGTGGCGGTCTGGAATCTGCTGAAATCGTGACTGGAGCGGATGGTGTGGCCGATTTGGTGGTTGCACGCCCAGTGACTTTCCAGGGGCAGAATTGGGCAATCGTTGCAGAAAAGAGCGTCGGTGAAACACTTGCCGCGGTCACAAACATGCGGAACCAGATGATTATCTGGTCTCTGATCACGATCGCGATTGCCGCTGTCATTGCGCTCTTCTTCTCCCGGTCGATAACCGGACCGTTGTCAACACTGGTTGGTGCCCTGAACGCCATCGCCTCGGGTAATCTTGGAGCGGAGATAAGAGCAGCGGACAGAAAGGACGAGATCGGAGATATCGGACGCGCGGTGTTGCAGATCCGCCAAAACGCGACTGAGGAAAACGAGCGAAGAGCAGCGGAAGAGTCAGATGCGGCACGCATCCAGGCGGAACAGCGGCACGACATGCTCGCCAACCTGGCCGGCGAATTCGAGGCAACGGTCGGCACGGTTGTAGACAAGGTCGCCCGCTCGGCTGCGTCTCTCAGGCAGTCCGCGGACAAGATGCGAGAGATGACCGATACGGCAGGAGAGACGTCGGCCAATGCAGCGACCATGTCCGAAGAGGCCCTTGCGGAAGTTGAGTCGATTGCTGCGGCATCGGATCAGCTGTCCGGCTCGATACAGGAAATTTCCAGCTTGATCGAGCGGTCTTCGAGTGTGGCCGCTGCCGCGACCAAGCGCGCTGAAACCACCAACGAAACCGTCAAATCGCTCGCGGAGGCTGCGAACCGGATTGGCGAGGTCGTCACGCTCATCAGCGACATTGCAGATCAAACCAATCTTCTTGCGCTCAACGCCACCATAGAGGCAGCACGTGCGGGCGAAGCCGGCAAGGGATTTGCCGTCGTAGCGTCGGAGGTCAAGGATCTTGCATCGCAGACGGGCAAGGCAACCGGCGAGATCCAGCTGCAGATTGATGCGATCCGGACGGCAACGGACGATGCCGTCGGGGCTATCGGGGATATTCAGAAAACCATCGACGAGATCACTCAATCGGTGAGTGAGGTGGCGGCCGCTGTCACGGAACAAAGTTACGCAACGCAAGGCATTGCCGAAAACACACAAAGGGCCGCAGGCGGCACGTCCAAGGTGACGGAAGACATCCGCAACGTATCCAGCCTGTCGAACGACACCAATATGGCGGCCCAGAACTTTTCTGAAGAAGCCGCGGATATGGCGACGGATGCAGAGCAACTGGACCGGGAAGTCCGGAGTTTCCTGGATCAGGTTCGTTCGGCGTAAGCCACCTCTAGCGGACAATGCAAAACTCGAAAAAGCCGCAGACGGCCTGATCAGATGGGCGTGTTTGCGGCTTTTGCGTGTTTGCTGCCACGCTCCGAGTTGAGAACGAGCGGTATCTCTGTGGGCAATACGGCCAAACCTCGGCTATCGTGAAACTGCGGTTGTCACGTCTCCCTGGATCCCAACATGGAATTCAAGGCTATTAATGTAATTGATCGGGTGAGCAATCCGATTGGGATGTATGGAATTACCGAAACAAGTCCAATTTTCCAAGTGGCTTCCGCAAGTAATTGCGCGCCAGATAAATCTCTTCCCATTGCAAGGTCAACTAGAACTGCTGATACAAATCCAGTTAACAATAAACCTACTGGAAAAAATAGTGCAGCACTTTTCCAGCTGGTTTTATGTTGGAACAAGAACCATTCCAGAACAGCGACAATGGCCCCCGATATTAGACAGGCGATAGCAAGGTATCCGTAGCCCTGCAGTATAAATCCTGCGCTTCCTCCCACGTTGCTGTTAAGCCCCCTTACCTGATCGAAACAAATGAGCGGACACACAGCCCTTGGTTACGATAAGCCATGTTTGATTGAATTGTAATCCAGACATGGTCTATTGCGGCTGACATACAGGACAGGCCGCGTGCCGGGTGCGTGCTTTGTCAAAAAGGAAACCATGCATGTATGGCCCTGATATCTTCCTGACGAAATGTCGCAATCGAGTTGTCTGACCACCTGACAACTGACTCAAAATTGTCCATTGAGGTAGGGATTTTGACAGCTGAAGAGGGTGCACGTCGGAGACTACTGGAAAGAACCACCCACGTTTTTTGATTGCGTGTTTCGCGTTTTATTTCCCGTCAGCCGGATATGCGTTGTGGCAATCCTGCTGCTTCGATGCAAGGTGGAAAGGTGGCCGGATGGTTTTGGTAATCCTCAAGGTCCTGCTGATGGGACTGCGGCTTTCGGTTTTTTCGTTCATGAACATCCTTGCCGGAACTGCAATACCAGGCCCCTTGCGAAAAAAGCGGCAGCTGAGTTGCGGAGATAACGCATTACAACTGCGCCTGCTATCTGGCTCTGGACTGCAATGTTATCGCGCGCGAATGCAGTTGGCTGATTGTGCGATCAATTGATGCGACAAGCGGTTTGAGATAGGAAATTGTGAAATCTGGCCGGCATTTTGGCGGTGTGTTGCTTTTGCAATTGCCTCCATTCCACCCTATCTGCCATGTATCGCCGATACTGAAAAAGAATCGAAAGAGAGGGCTCTGGCAATGCGCCTGGCAAATTCAAACCGATTTCGCCCTTTGTGCCGCATTCTGCTGGCGGCGCTGACCGGTCTCCTGGCAACTGCAACGTTCGCGCAAACGGTTGAGCCGACGCCCGCGGACCTGAGACTGATCCCGCAAAACGAAGCGCAGATCAAGCTTTCGTTCGCACCTGTAGTGAAGCAGGTCGCACCAGCGGTGGTGAACGTTTACGCCAGTCGCAAGGTCGTGCAGCGCCAGCGTGTTTCACCCTTCTTCGAAGATCCGTTTTTCCGGCGGTTTTTCGGGCAACCCGGTGGCTCTGGCCGCCCGCGTGAACGGGTGGAGTCATCGCTGGGGTCTGGCGTGATCATTTCTGCGGACGGGACGGTGATTACCAACCATCACGTCATCAAGGGCGCTGATGCCGTCAGGGTCGCGCTCAGCGACCGCAGGGAATTCGATGCGGACATCGTTCTGATGGATGAACGAACGGATCTGGCAGTGCTGAAGATCCGGGGAGAAGGACCGTATGAACACGTGAGCTTTGCCAATTCAGACAGTCTGGAGGTAGGTGATATCGTCCTTGCGATCGGCAATCCGTTCGGTGTCGGGCAGACCGTCACCCAGGGAATTGTCTCCGCGCTCGCGCGCACGCAGGTCGGTGTTACGGATTTCCAGTTTTTCATCCAGACCGACGCCGCTATCAACCCGGGGAATTCCGGCGGCGCACTGGTCGACATGACCGGAAAGCTCGTCGGTATCAATACAGCGATCTTCTCACGTTCCGGCGGGTCGAACGGCATCGGCTTCGCCATTCCGGCTCACATGGCCCGTTTCGTCGCACAGGCAGCCGATGAGGGTGGCAAGGTTCGCCGACCCTGGCTGGGGGCTACTGTTCAGATGGTCAACGCTGAAATTGCCGAGGCACTGTCGCTTGAGCGGCCACGCGGTGTCCTGGTGACTGCCGTCTTTGACGATTCTCCTGCCCACGATGCAGGCCTCAAGGTCAGCGATCTGGTCATCGCCATCGAGGGCAAGGAGGTGATCGACCCCAATTCCTTCGGATACCGTTTTGCCACCAAGATGATTGGCGAGACGTCCGAATTCCTGGTCGTTCGGGGAGGGCAGGAAATCGCCATTCCGGTGTCCTTGCAACCTGCTCCGGAAACCGTTCCACGGGACGCGCGCGTGCTGCGTGAGTATTCGCCGTTTGAAGGCGCGACCGTTATGAACCTGTCTCCGGCAGTTTCGGAGGAACTGGGTCTGGAAGGCCTGTTTGAGGGTGTCGTCATCGCATCTGTCAATCGTGGCAGTGCCGCCAATCAGGTGGGCATGCGTCCCGGCGATATCATTCGTGTCGTCAACAATCAGAAAGTGGAATCGACGCGCATGCTTGAAACGATCACCAAGACACCTCCGCGTGTATGGCGTCTGGAGGTCGAGCGTGATGGCAAGATTTCGAAACTCGAACTCAGATAGAGCGTGATGTGAGCGATCTGTTCGAAGCTTCCGGGCTTGCGAAAGCCGGACCGCGTCCACTGGCTGACCGGTTGCGTCCCGCCGTGCTTGATGATGTCGTCGGTCAGGAACATCTGCTCGGGCCGGAAGGCACGCTTTCGCGCATGCTGAAAACGAGGTCGCTCGGTTCGCTGATTTTCTGGGGTCCTCCGGGAACCGGAAAGACGACGATTGCACGCCTGCTTGCGAATGAAACAGATCTTGCGTTCGAACAGATTTCGGCGATTTTTTCCGGTGTCGCCGATCTGAAGAAAGTGTTCGAGGCCGCCAAGGCAAGACGCATGGGCGGCCGGGCCACTCTTCTGTTTGTCGATGAGATCCATCGTTTCAATCGTGCGCAGCAGGACAGCTTTCTGCCGGTCATGGAAGACGGCACGATCACGCTTGTCGGGGCAACAACTGAGAACCCGTCTTTTGAACTCAACGCGGCGCTGCTCTCCCGCTCGCATGTGATGACTTTTCACTCGCTTTCCCTGGAGGCGATCGGGCAATTGCTCAACCGTGCGGAAGACGCGGAGGAAAAGGAACTGCCGCTGGAGCCCGATGCGCGCCAGGTGCTGATGCGGATGGCAGATGGCGATGGCCGTTCCGCCTTGACGCTTGCCGAAGACGTCTGGCGCGCTGCGGCAGAAGACGAAATATTCGATGCCGACCGGTTGCAGGAGATCGTGCAGCGCCGTGCTCCCATCTATGACAAGAGCGCGGACGGTCATTACAATCTGATCTCCGCGCTGCACAAATCCGTACGCGGATCCGATCCCGATGCTGCGCTCTACTGGTTCTGCCGCATGCTGGATGGCGGCGAGGACCCGATGTATCTCGCGCGCCGGCTTATCCGAATGGCCGTAGAGGACATAGGACTTGCAGATCCAAACGCCCTGGTCCAGACCAATGCGGCAAGGGACGCCTATCAGATGCTCGGATCGCCCGAAGGTGAACTGGCACTTGCCCAGTCGGTGATCTATCTCGCGACCGCACCAAAATCGAACGGTGCTTACGTTGCCTACAAGGCTGCGATGCGGGACGCCAAATCAAGTGGTTCGCTTTTGCCGCCGAAACACATCCTGAATGCGCCCACCAAGCTGATGAAGCAGGAAGGATACGGCGAAGGATATCAATACGATCACGACGCACCGGACGGATTTTCCGGGCAGGACTATTTTCCCGAAAAACTTGGACGGCAATCCTACTACGATCCTCCGGAGCGGGGCTTTGAAAGGGATCTTCGCAAGAGGCTGGACTACTGGAGCCGATTGCGCAAGGAACGAGGCTGACTGGTCAATTCCTTGCACCTGCAATCTAATATGGTGACAGGACCATCAGCCTGTCCGTTCTGGTGGCGCTCCAAAAAATCCGATGATTTCACGAAGACGCCCGTCGTCTGAAAGCGTGCCGAAATCGACACCGTCGATCGCCGTGTTTCCATCGGCTGTCACCAGACGCCACCTGAAATAAATGCGCGAGTTGTGTTGGCTTGCGCCACTGGTGAGTTCTATGCGTGCTCCTGGCATTCGCGCCTGAAACTCGCCAATATAGCTCGCCAGCTGATCTCGACCTTGCGCGGTTCCGGCAGGATCCATGTATCGGCCGCCGACGCTCCAGGAGGATTCAAGAAATTCGAGACGCTTCGAAAGATCGGTTTCGTTCCAGGCCGCACCATATGATGCGAGCACTTGTTGAAGTTCCACGGCCAATGCCCTCCAAATCCAGCAAACCCAATCCTGGCAACTCGTCCCTGACGGGCCAGTCGAACGACTGGTTTCTGATCCTACGCGAATGCGTCAAATATCGCTCCTGCTTTCTCCCCGACATGATCCATGCAAGCTTGGCATCGGGCAAACAGCATCTGTTGCAAGCGTCTGTCCCGGAATGCTGCGGCAGAGCGCGAGCGAAGCTGCACATAGGATCCGATTTTTGTTCGCCTTGCGACCTGTTTGAACAAATCCGCTACACTTTTTTCACGCGCAAGTGTGATCAGGTATGATGGCTGCATTGTCTCGTTTGTCTTTGTTCAGTTCATTTCGTCGCCACTTAAGGAATATGGCAATCCTTTTCTGGTAGATCGTTGGTAACAATCCGGTTGGCAGTTTCATGAAGGAAATCGAACTCAGACTTGCACTCGTGCTTTATGGTGGCGTTTCGCTGGCCATTTACATGCATGGTGTAAGCCGGGAGATTCTGAACCTCGTTCGTGCCTCCAGTTTCAGGCTGGACAGAAACGGCGGCAATTCCAACGATTGCGACACACATCCCCTGCAGCCGGTGCAGTGTGCCTATCAGGACCTGCTCGACCTCCTGTCCGGTGTTGCCGACATACGTGTCGTTGTAGATGCCATCGCAGGTGCCTCGGCCGGTGGTGTCAACGGTATCATGCTGGCCCGGGCGATCGCCCATGACTTGCCGCTGGAAAGCCATAGCGAGATGTGGCTTGAAAATGCGGATGTCACCCGTCTTTCGCGTCCCCAGTCGGGTTTGTCCCGTTACCTGAAACTTTCCATCTCGCCTGTTCTCGACCAGTTGATTTCAACCAGGCTGAACAAGCAGATCGAAAGTGTGGAGACCCGGGAAAAGCTGCGCCAGTTCATGCAGGCAAGGTGGTTCTCACCGCCGTTTTCCGGTGAACGATTCATAAGCTGGATGCTTGATGCCTGCGGCAAGATGGAAAATGGCGACGACAGTGAAAGAACGCTCATTCCGCGTGGGCAGACATTGAATCTCTTCGTAACGATTACCGATTACAACGGTGTCAAACGACGGATACTGCTGGATGACCCTGCATATGTTGAGGAATGGGATCATCGCCGGATCCTGAATTTCCGCGCTGTGCACCGTACACCGGGATATGTCGACAGCCAGTTCGATACGGACAATATCCCGGAACTCGTTTTTACAGCCCGCGCCACATCGTCCTTCCCGGGGGCATTTCCGCCTGCAACCGTTGCCGAGATGGAGCGGGTCTTGTCAAGGAAAGGGGTTGCCTGGCCTTACCGCGACGACTTTCTCGGACGAGAACTTTGTCTTACTCCCGACACGATGGCTCAGCACTGTTTCGTCGACGGCAGTGTCGTGATGAACAAGCCGTTTGCACCGGTTATTGAAATCATCGAGGAAAGACCGGCTGCACGCGAGGTTGCAAGGCGGCTGATCTATGTCGACCCGGCCCCGGTCGACGTGAGCGAGACCAGGGAAGGGCCGCTGGAGCTTCCCGGTTTTTTCCGGGTGATCCTCGCATCCCTGGCGCATATCCCTCGAAACGAGCCGATCGGAGACGACCTGAAGGAACTGGAGCAGAACAATCGGCGAAGCCGTTGGCTTTCCCAGTTGATCGACGCAACGGGGCCGGTCGTTGAAAAGGCCGTTTCGAGCCTGCTGCCGACACGAAGGGCCATCACGGCAGAAGTGTTGTCCAGATGCAGGCGGGATGCGACGACCACAGCCTTCGAACAGGCAGGGTTTGCCTTCCTGAACTACCAGTCCCTGAAACTGCATGCGCTCGCAGAACGGCTCGCCGGCCTGACCGGACGCATAAGCAGGTCCCCGGATGTCCAGATGCGGGAGGAAGCCGCACTTTCTCTGTTTTCAAGGCATTTCAACAAGCTTGCCGCGGACAGCGAGGACGGGCTCGGACGCACGGATCCGCACATTGTTGCGCTCCTGAGGGGCCTTGACGTTGACTATCGGATCCGCCGGCTTCGGTTCGCCATCCGCAAGCTGAACGGGTTCTATCATGCGGAAAAGGACAGCACGTTACCGCCGCCTGATGCCAATGCGCTCGACTACCTGAAGGGTATTTTGTACGAGCAGATTGACCATCTTGGCTGGCGCTGGACGGACAGGTTCTTCGGCGGCAAGAGCCAGGAATTGTCTGAAGCATTCCTGACAACGGCGGCAGGCAGTCAATATGGCGCTGAAGATCAAGTCGAGCCGTTGCTGGACAGTCTGACCAAGATGATGGGCCTGGCCGATCTTGACCGCCTGCACGACGAACTCTTTGCCGAAACGGCGCGCGATCTTCTCGACCGGGACCGGCACATGTCGTTGCTGCGATCCTATATCGGTTTCGGCTTCTATGACCTGATCACATTCCCCGTCCTGCAGCGAAACGACTTTTCAGAGGTGACTGAAATCCTGGTTGACCGGATCAGTCCGAGAGACGCCGACAGTCTTTACACCGAAGGTTTTGAACTGAAAGGCAAGTCTTTGAACGCTTTCGGTGCGTTCTTCAATCGAAGCTGGAGGGAGCACGATTACCTTTGGGGGCGGCTCAATGCCGCCGACAGGCTTGTCAGCATCGTCCTTTCGGCCGCCGGCGAGGGCGTGTTGCCGCAACCGCAGGTCAACCAGGCACGGGCCCGGATCTTCCTTGCGATCCTTCAGGAGGAGCGCGAAAAACTGTTGACGATCCCTGAAGAGATCGACCGGGTCGACGACCTGATACGCTCGATTTATCCGGACTTTGCTCATGTGGAGGAGGAGGCGTGAAACCGGTTTGCCGGGTGTTTATTGTCGAAGCGTCGACGGAGCCAATGACTACAAGACAGGCAATCAGCCCGAATTCCTGTTTCGGCAGCAAAACTCCTAATCTGTCCCATGAGCACATCAGTTGGCATTCCATATCTCCCAGTTGCCATACGTGGCAGTGCCAGTGGACTATTCAATCACCTTGGCCATTTCAGAGGTCGGCTGCCATCCCGCCGTCTCGTAAACAGGTCGACCGGCCGATGTGCTATGCAAGATCGCATATTGTAGTTTCCGCTGGCGGAATTCCTGATCAGCCAGCTTCAACAACCGTTTTGCGATGCCCCGCTTTCGGTGGCTGCGCTCGACGAACATATTCAATATGTACCCTCTCCGACCGTCATCCTGATGCAGTGGATGAGGTGGCCACGACAACTCCATCAATCCAATGCCCGCGATCGGTTTGCCGTCGTCCTCTACAATGAAACCAAAATATGTTCCGTCAACCAGACGCGGCTTCAGCCAAGCCCGGAACGAGCGATCCATGGTTTCAAGCTCCGACGCTTTTCGTCTGCCATCATCACAGAACATCGCAAGGCGGTGTCGACAGATCAGTTTTAAATCATTTGAGCTTATTGGACGAGTTTCAATCATATGAGATACAGGCCGGCAAATGGGTCCAGTCGATTTTCGCGGTGCCAAGTGTAATTGGAGCGTCGCGTGGCTTTCAATGCAGTTTTGGGTTCATGCATAGTTTCAATTGTTCCAAGTGCCTAGTTCTTCGTTGGCGATAGTCTCCAAGATGTCATGATCGGCCTAGTCTCCATCACTATCCCTGCGGCGGTCTCAGCCGTAACAACGCTCCTTCTGACCTCGGGTGCGAACCTACGCGCAACAGGGCCTGAGGAAGATCTCCAGTACGGACTCCGCACGTCGATAGCTGGAAGTCGGGAGCCACAATCTCGATCAGAAGGAACAGCATCGCGAATTCCAAAAGCGGATTCGCGAAGCACAAAAGAATATTGATTCGTAATCACTGCAATTTTCAAAAGTCGGTGCCGCAATGGTGCAACGATGATTTAATTATGGTAAAGATTTTTGCCTTGAAAGATTTTCCGTTCCAATATTATTACGATTTAGAGGAAGTGTCCGGTGAAAATTGCTTTTTCGATAGTTAATATTTTAGGTCTGTTGGCTCTGGGGGGATGTGTAACAAACACCACTGTGGATCGTGTGGCTTACGATCATCCAACAGCAAGTCAACAACAACTTTTTACTGATCGCGCTGATTGTGCCGCCCAGGCAAAGGGAATTCGGCAAACGGAGTATGGCAGCGAAACAGGTGTCAACGATGACATTTGGGATAACTGTATTGCTGGCAAAGGCTACAGCCGTAACGATGCGACTGGCAGGCTGGAAGTGCCGAAAGACCTTAGGGTGACAACTTACTAAAGGTTCTGCGTATACATGTGACGGTCCAAAGAATGGCGCGGGGTGCACGAAACGTGCACCTGAGCACCGCATGGGCAAGAATAGGCTCGCCGGAATGCAAGTGTTCAATGAGCCGGTTAGGAAATTTCACTGCAACTCATAAGGCTCGGTCGTCTGTTTGGCTTTCTTGAATTTTTGGGATTGTTGGCACTCCCAGAAGATCCGCCGGCATCTGTCGGGCGATTTCTTTTCGGTTTGGTAGGCGCCGCATTGGGCGCTAAGTCTGCCTCCTACATAAATATTGAACCATGGGTCGATTACGCACTTATGGTTTTTTCGGCAATTGTCTTTTATGTCGTCTTTGCGGTTATCTGGCGCAGGGTATTTGAAGCCAGGAAGAGCTGACCAGGGAGCTTTGCGATGTGGCGTTTCGAAGGAGCGTCAAACGGATTTTAAGGTTTCCTTTTGAGCATCTCAACATGTCAGGCAGTAGGAATTTTTCATATTCTTACTCCCGATCATAACTTCTGTGACCGTCATACTCATCGTGTTGCCTAAGCCATTCAATGTTGTCTTCGGGGTGCTCGTCTTTATGCCGCTCCTCGCACTCTGGTTTATCAACGAGACCCTTGAGCGGTTGCCGAAATTTGGAAGACTGTTCAAACACGGCGGACCGATCCGATGCCCGCGGACTGGTCGATTTTGTCTACATTGCGACGATGCCTGCCGAACTTCGACAGGCACGGTTTCAAATAAACAAGATTGATATGTCACTGCAGGAGGCATGGACGGATCCTGTCCTCAAATTGGTCGGAGCGATGTGTTGGGTCATCGCTGACATGAATTGTCGGCAGATGAGTTCTTGTCCGTTCCAGGGCCAAAGCCCGCTCAATCGGTGAATTCGGATGTCAGAAATTGTTGGTATGCGGCCTATTTGATCTTGAAGTCGACAATATCCCTGCCGCGAATTTTGCAAACGGCACTTCTGCTGGAATACGATGTCTTCGGATTATCAAGTTCAAAACTCACCTTCACCGTTTTTTCGTATCCGCCATTGACGTTGAAAGGTGAACTTTGGTTCCTGATAACGGGAAATGGCATCTGGCTCTTAGCGTAGTCCACGCAGATCCGGTTGGCCATTTCGTCACTGATCGTATCGCGCTTTTCTCTCTCCTTTTTCTGTTCCTTCTCGTAGTCCGCAGCCGCTTCCCGGGCAATTTTTGCAGTTGCCAGGCATTGCGAAAATTCCAAGGTTCCCGGAACGAACCCGGATTCGATACAGAGCAACTCGTCCTTGCCGGGACGTGATGCGGATGGAGACCCGTCCGCAACGCAGCCGGCTAATATCAAACTCGGTAACAGACATATTGCGCTTCTCACACCCACCTCGCAGAAATTGCCGTTTTCTCGGAAGGATCCGAGACCTGAGTGATTAATTCATCTCAAACACTTCAACCTATTGGCGAAATCAATGGAGACTCGATGGGTATTTTTGTCAATAGTGTTCCGGTGCATTACAAAGCCAAGATTTTGAGGAAGCTTCTCGATCGGAAGTGACTGAAAGGCGTTTCTTCGCTTCCGCTTGCCTGCCGGCGTCCGACAAGTTACGAACTTTGTGCTAATTGCTGCGCAAATCGGAAACTGTCGTTTGAAAAAGATTGAGATCACTTGAAACATCTTCTTCTTGTCATGCTCGGCGGAGGGCTCGGAGCCGGCGCGCGCCATCTGGTTGGCCTTTTCACGCTGAGAGTTTTTGGTGCCGGCTTTCCGGTCGGGACGCTCACCGTCAATGTGGTCGGTTCGCTTGCAATGGGGCTTTTGATCGGATGGCTGGTAAAGTCCGATTTTCAGCATGTTCAGACGGTCCGATACTTCATCGCCACCGGCATACTCGGCGGGTTCACGACATTTTCCGCCTTTTCGCTGGATACGTCGGTGCTGTGGGAGCGGGGGGATACCTATCTTGCGATGATCTATGTACTGGGGTCCGTCCTTCTGTCGATTGGCGCGGTCTTCGCAGGATTGATGATCGCCCGCCAGGTCGTCTCCTAAGTTTCCCTTTCATTTCACCCTGATTACGCCTATACGCTCCGGAACGAATGTCCGCGCGGTGCTCGTGTCCCGTGCCCTGGTTGACAGTGGCCTTTTGCGGCCCGCGGCCTGATTTGAGAACAATATGTCCGCAGTAGAACAAAAACATGTGACCGCCGATGAAGCGGGCATGCGCCTCGACCGTTGGTTCAAGGCACATTATCCCGGTCTCGGGTTCGGACGGCTGCAGAAGCTCCTGCGCACCGGCCAGGTGCGGGTGGATGGCAAGCGCGTTGAGGCCAGCACACGGGTCGCCAAGGGCCAGATGATCCGGATTCCACCATTGGGTGTCGAGCTTCCCGCGGACGACAAGAAGAATGCCAAACCCAAGTCCACCAAACTGATTGCCGACGATCGCAAGGCCATCGAGGAGATGCTGCTGTTCGAGGACAATCAGGTCATGGTTCTGAACAAGCCTGCCGGTCTCGCTGTCCAGGGCGGGTCCGGTCTCAAGCGCCACCTGGATGGTATGCTGGAAGCCTTTACGGACAGGAAGGGCAACAAGCCGCGCCTGGTCCACCGCCTCGACCGCGAGACATCAGGCATCATCCTTGTCGCGCGCACGCGTCAGGCAGCGCAGGAACTTACAAAGTCCTTCCGGCATCGCAATACGCGCAAGATCTACTGGACGATGCTCGCAGGCGTGCCCAAGCCCAAACAGGGCCGCATCTCGACGTTTCTTGCCCGCAGCGAGGCTGAAGAACGGATGCAGGTCGTGCGGCAGGGAGATGACGATGCCCAGCATGCTGTGTCCTTGTATTCCGTATTCGAGCAGTCCGCGCAAAAACTGTCATGGGTTACCATGAAGCCCGTTACCGGCCGGACGCACCAACTGAGGGCGCATGCTGCCCATATCGGTCATCCGATCATCGGCGACGACAAGTATTTCAATATCGAGAACTGGGAATTGCCGGGCGGCATTCAAAACCGCCTGCACCTGCTTGCGCGCCGCATCGTCATTCCACACCCGTCGGGCCATGGCAAGATCGACGTGTCGGCGCCGTTGCCGCCGCACATGCAGCAGACCTGGAACCTTCTCGGGTTCAACGCGAGCGACTACGATCCTGAGGCCGACGATCCCGACGAGACGGTCATCAAACGCTGACCGGTCTCCTCCGTTTAACGTTCGGATCCATGGACAACGATGTTGAACCCCTCAACGTCTGACGGCCGCTGAAAGTGGCTCGTGATCCAGTCAAACTGGTCGTCGGAAACCCGAAACTCGTGCGTTCCGGAGGCGTTGCGCGCCCGAAGCCTCTGCTTGCAAATGTCGTCTGAAACATCGATCAGGTGCAATTGATGGGAGCAACCTGCCGTTTCAAACAGACGCCGCATCCAACGCCGGTATTCAAGCGTGTTTGCGGGAAAATCGAGTACCACGGAAAGACTGGCGCGCAAGAGCTCCACGATATGCGGCTCCTGCGTGTTTCTCAGCGTTTCGGAGTATCTGACATAGTCGGACAGCGTCTTGAGTTGATCGGCGTAAAGGCCTGATAACCAGACATCCTCCTGCAGCAGGATCGTGTCGGGATTTTCTGCCAGCGATCGCGCTAGCGTTGATTTTCCCGAGGCAACTTTTCCGCAAATCAGATGCAGGGTCGTCTCGTTGCGCATTGGCTGGTCTCAACTGCTACAGGTGAGAAAGGCTATTCGAACCTCATTGCGGGGTCAAAGTCCCTGGAAGAGTGCACTCACGATCACGGACAGGATTGTGACGGCAGCAACGCCGGCAACAAGCTTCCAGGCGTCGGAGCGTTTTTGAAGGCCAGGCCAGCCCAGGGGTTTGATGACCTGAATCGCGGCAATCAGGATCAGCAGAACGGCCAGTATCTTGGTCAAGGAAAGGCTCCGGACAGGACGATGGAATACCCGCTCTAAACAATCTGCCGACGGACCGCAAGTCGTCTATGCGCCGGCGCCCTTGTTGAGAGCTGCCATGTATTTCGGCAGTTTATCCATGGATGGAACGACGATAATCTTCTTGACCTTGCCGGCTTTGAAGGCCTTCAGGAACTTGTTGTAGTCCTTGAAGGCAACACAGCCATGCGACCCGTTTGACCGGCGCAGCAATGGCGTATGGGCCAGCATGCCATCCCGGCCTTTCATGGCCGCATTGTCGTGCGGCGTCATCCGGATGGCCTCGACACCGTGAAAACGTCGTTCGCGCATTCTCAGGTCATAGATATTCGGTGGCGTCGGGCCAAGATTTCGCACATGAGCATATTTCGGATTGTCCTTGCGGTGCCCGATGCCGGAATGCGCTTCCAGCTTGGTACCGTCAGGCATGTGGACGATTGCGGCGCTGATGTCATAAACCGCCACGCCGCGGCCACGACCGGGAAGACCGCCCTTGAGACCGCTGAACAGCTTTCCGATACCGCCGAAAGCACCGTTGTTTTCCGTTTCCGGAGTTCCCGGTGTCGCATAGGCAAGGACGGGAGCCGGTGTTTGCCGTTTCTGACTTTCACCACCGACCGCTGTTCGAGCCGTCTTTACAGGAGGTGCTGGTTTGCTGCCTGGAACCGGATGGGAGATCGCAGCAGTGACCTCCAGTTCGGCCTCGGCGGCATTCGATGGCTTTTCGGTTTCCGCAAGCGTCTCGCCCGTGCCGGAAACGTCATCTTTGGCAATCGCGCGGGGCGACGGGAGCGAACCCGTTACCATCGTTTCTTCTTCGGCCACTGCCGTCGTACGTTCTGCTAAGCGGGATCCGGAGACGCCGGAGGCCGTTTCAATTTCATTCCGCTCCGTTCGCCTCTCGGTCAGCGAAAGTGCAAGGTTCAGCCGTGCGAGTTTTTCAGCAAGTTTCCGTTTCGCTGCGCTCTTCGCCTCTTTTTCCCTCGTGAATTGCGGGAGTGCGGAACCCAAATCTTCGGTGGCTGATCGGATCAGTGGTTGTTCGTTTCCTGCCTGATCGTCGACACCTTGAGATGTGCCGACACGGGCAGCCTCGACATTGAAAGTGACCGACGCAAAGAACTGGCTGTCGCCAGCCGCGTGTGTAGCGGCATCGCGGGAAGGTGTCCGTGGCGCATCAAACAACGTGACTGAGGCTATGAGACCACCGAGAACAATAGCCATTCCGGCAATCAGCACATGGAAAACACGATGGACACGCTTCCGGCCCGTTCGATCAGTCTGATTTCTATTCTGCTGCATTCAGGCAAAACCACCCTGTTGCCCGCAGTTGCACAAACTGCGTTCCGAAAGTCTTTCGATCTGGCGACAAACTGCCCCAATCGACCTTGCCCACCCGCACACGAGTATCCAGCGCTATGGTAACCGGCTGGTTTACAAACGTGGTTAATCAAACCTTAAGCAGGGCTGACCCCTCGAAAACCACCATAAAGAGGCGAATTTCAGGCAGTTGTTCGAATTTCGAATTGTCCCAAAGTCAGCGGCTTTGAAGCGACCGGCTGTGGATTGCCTTTTGGTCTCGTTCGTTCCCGGTGTTTGGCGGGAACGGCGCCAATCTGTCTTGTACGACCCGGTTCAATCCGACGGCTCTTGACCCCGGGCGCAAAACCCTGCACATGCGAGCCTTCTACAGCATTTGCAAAAGGCTCATCATGTACCTGATCATTTTTGACGTCGACGGCACTCTGGTCGACAGTCAGGATACAATTTTTCATGGGCTACAGGTCGGGTTCGAGGCTGTCGGATTGCCCATGCCGGATCGCAAGACAGCCCTTTCCATCGTCGGAAGGTCGCTGGAAGAAGCGTTCGCGGATCTTGTAGGAGGTGAGCATCTGGACAAGGTACCGGCTATGGCCGATGCCTACCGTCAGTCCAAGATCTCCAGGCGCAAACAGGGCCTCGAGGTGGATCCGCTCTATCCGGGTGCCAAAGAGGCAATCGAGCGGCTCCATGCAAGAGACGACTTTTTGCTGGGTGTCGCGACCGGCAAGGCCATGCGCGGGGTCAGGCACATGCAGGAGACCCACGACCTGCATGGAAGGTTTGTAACCATCCAGACAGCCGATACGTCGCCCTCCAAACCGCACCCGGACATGATCGAACGCGCCTTGTCCGAAACCGGTGCGGATCGCTCCAGGACGGTCATGATAGGAGACACTGGCTTTGATATCGCGATGGCCAGGACTGCAGGTGTCCATGCGGTTGGCGTGACCTGGGGGTATCATGATCATTCAAGGCTCGCTCAAGAGGGAGCGGACAAGATTATTCACGCCTTCGATCAACTGGATCAGGCGCTGAGTGAAATTTTGAAATACAACAAGGAAACAGCCTGATGCGTGATTTTCTTGATAAAATGCATGAAGATTTGACCAAGGATCCGGAACAACGCGCAAGAGAACTTTCAAAGCGCGAACTGCCGAAACGTTTCTATGAAGTGGCATCCTGCGCACAAACGGAGGATGGCTATTCGATACAGTTGGACGGCCGAACCGTGAAAACACCCGGAAAGGCGACGTTGCTTTTGCCCAATCGGGCGATTGCCGATGCGGTCGCAGCGGAATGGGCTGCCCAGCAAAAGGAAATCAACCCCGCAACGATGCCGCTGACCAGGATGGCCAATTCCGCTCAAGACGCGGTTTCCGAGCGTTTCGAAGAGGTTGCGGATGACATCGTCGGTTTTGCCGGAAACGATGCGTTGTGTTACCGGGCTGACGATCCTCAAAGTCTTGTGGACACCCAGCGGCACCTCTGGGATCCGGTGGTCGACTGGGCCGGTGAGCTACTTGGTGGTCGATTTGTTCTGATTGAAGGCATTATTCACGCAGCACAGCCGGATCAATTGCTGAGCTCTTACAAGACCAGGATATCTGATGAAACGCCGCTTCGGCTTGCCGCGCTTCACACAGCGACCAGTCTGACAGGGTCCGCGCTGTTGGCTCTTGCCGTGAAGGAAAACCATCTTGGTGCTGACGATGCCTGGGCTGCGGCGCATGTCGAGGAAGACTTCAACATCGATCGGTGGGGCGAGGATGCGGAGGCCGCGCAGATCCGAGCCTACAAACGCACCGAATTCGATGCCGCGGTCCTGATCCTGCAAAAAGCCTGAGGCCGTCAGCACGGTTTCAGGACATGTAGAACGTCGTCGCCATCAGGAAAAAAATCAGGACGCCGAGGACGTCATTGGAGGAGGTGATGAAGACGCCGATCGCCATCGCGGGATCAATACCGATCTTGTCGAGGATGATGGGAACGGTCGCGCCGACCATCGCTGCGAGTGTTGTGACGCACAGGAGCGAAAGTGACGTCGCTATCGCGAGGCGGCCAGGAGCCTCCAATGGCACGATCATGGAGGCGATCAGCACAAGAGCTGCGAGTATCACACCGGCAACCGCGCCGTTGAACAAGGCCGCGAAAAACTCCTTCACAAGACGAAACAAAATGTCGCCCGACCAAATTGCGCCGGTGGCGATGCCCTGCACGGCGACAGCGGAAGCCTGAAGTCCGGCATTTCCGGCCATCGACATGGTGACGGGAATGAATGCCGCAAGAATTGCGGCTTCGGCAAGCTGATCTTCATAAGAACCGACCACGGTTGCCGCGACACTTGCACCAACGAGACCTGCCAGCAGCCAGGGGAGGCGGCCGCGCACAATTCTGAAGACCGTGTCATCCGAACGCGCTTCGCCTGAGACACCGCTCATCAGCAGCATGTCTTCATTGGCCTCGTCCGCCGCAATCCTGGTCAGTTGCTTTGGGGTAATCCTGCCGATCAGGTGACCTTCGCCACTCACGACCGGAACTGTGCGCATGTCCCGTTTGCGGGCAAGGCGCAGCGACTTCTTCCTGATCCGTGTCGGTTGAAACGGCAATCACGTCCCTGTTCATCAGCTTGCCGAGCGTCTGCTCGTCCGGTGCAAGCAGCAGCTTGCCGACTTCGACGGTGCCGGTCAGCTTGCCATCAAAGTCGGTTACGTAAACCGTGAAAACCTTGCGGATCCGATCGGCTTCCTCGCGCATCTGCTCAACGGCTTCCCCGGCCGTACAATCTTCTCGCAAGGCAACGAACTTGCGCGCCATGACCCGGCCGGCAGTATCGTCGGCATAGGAAGCCCTGGTCGCGATTTCCTCGACATCCGGCAGGCGGGCGATGAGTTCGTCGGCTACATCATCAGGAAACTCGTTGAGGATTTCAGTGGCATCTTCCGGATCCAGACCGGCTAGAATGTCGCGAAACTGGTCAAGCGTGGTGGCTTCCATGAGAATCGAGCGGAATTCGGGGCGCAGTTCCGCGACGACCTTGATCGACGGATTTGCGGGCAGCCACTGGAACAGTTTACGGGCGTGCTTCAATCTCAACCGCGTCAGCAACTGCATGACATCGATGGGATCCCATTTTTTGAGCAGTTCGACGATCTGGGTTCTCTTGCCCGCCTTGATCATTTCCCTGACGGCTCTGAGAGTGTCGTCGTTAGTTTCCAGGGGTTCCTGCGACGTTTCCCTTGTCCAGGCGACAGGTTCAAGTTCGCTCGCAGTGCTGCTCATGAAGGCCTCCGGATTGATCGGTCCGCTTCTAATGCTGCTTTATGACAGCTTGCTGACACGTGTTTCGAAGGTTCAGACGTCGAATTCGTCCAATTCTCCAAAGGCGTCGCGCAGTTTTTCAGACCAGCCATGCGATAGTTTCTGAAAATACGGGTCGTCCTGCTCGATACGGACCTGACGTTCTGTTGAGAAGGTGTCCTTGTTGTAGAGCAGCATGTCGATTGGCGTGCCGACGGAAAGATTTGATCTCAATGTGGAATCAAATGACAACAGAACGAGTTTGGCGGCTTCGCCAAGGCGCATGTCAGATCGGGTTACCCTGTCGAGGATTGGCTTGCCGTATTTATGTTCACCGATCTGCAGAAACGGCGTGTCCTCTGCCACTTCGATAAAGTTCCCCGCTGCATAGACTTGGAACATGCGCGGTTCTTCGCCCTCGATCTGTCCGCCGAGAATGAACGTCACGAAAAAACTCTCGGCACTGGTCGCCAGGGCTTCACCGTCAATTTCCTTGACCTCTCGCACCGCGCTGCCGACAAGCCTCGCGACCTGGAACATGGTTTTGGCCGTCAAAAGCGTCGCACGATCGTTGTCAGCAGATGTGATGTGTTCGCTGAGAAGTGAAACCACTGCCTGCGTTATCGCCAGATTGCCGGCCGAAAGAAGCGTAATCACGCGCTCGCCGGGTTCTTCCCAGACATGAAGTTTCTTATAGGTAGCTATATTGTCAACGCCGGCATTGGTGCGGGTGTCCGCTGCGAACACCAGACCACGATCCAGTTTCAATCCGACACAATACGTCATCCCCGAGCCCCTCAGACTGTTCCAGTGACCTGCAATACCAATCGAAAGAAGACATTAGATAGGTCTATTTTTGTTTCGGCTGGTCTTAGCACAGTGGACCGGGATTAGGGCGTCGGAAAATGACATTCATTGCTGTTGTTGAAAAGCGGCCTGGGAAACGTCGACTTCAACCTGAAGATTTTCCTCCAGACCTCCGAACCGGATGCCCCTTATGGGAGCAGCGGAACGGGAATCAAGACCGGTCGTCAGCCGTACGTACCGATCTGTCGGACAGATGGCGTTCGATACATCAAATGCAGTCCAGCCCAGCCCTTCAATCAGGACTTCCGCCCATGCATGGTGTGCTTCGGAGGCCTGTTCGTCTTCCAGAAGAAGATATCCGGACACATAACGGGCCGGAACGCCAATTGACCTGGATGCAGCGATAAAAATGTGGGCGTGGTCCTGACAAACGCCTTCACCGGCCGCCAGTGCCGATGCCGCAGGCGCGTGCGTTTCTGTAACGCCGATCTTGTAGTCCACTTTCTCCCGGATCGCATGCATGAGTGCGTGAAATCCCGAAATCCGGTCGTGGGTTTCTGCATGGGCGGCAAGTCTTCTGATGACCTGATTGGACTGGGTGAGAGGGGTCACCCTCGTGTAAAGGCGCGGTGGGACCACGGCATCGGGTTCGTGACCGAGCACACCGTCAGTATTCACCGTATCAACAATACCTGTCGCCGTAATTTCCACGTCTTCGACGGGTTCGCTGCGTGACACCATATGTACACGGTTGCCAAAAGCGTCCTTGTAGGTGGTTGCCCTTGCGATGCCGGGTGCGTCGATTTCCCATTCGACAACCTTTTGCGAAGGCCCGTCTTCCGGTGTCAGGCGCAGCTGCTGCATTGCGTTGGCGAGCGGGACGTCATAGCGGTAGCGGGTCGTGTGTCGGACTGTCAGTTGCATGCGGCACCGGAAAACAGGGTTTGTTGGTCAGGCAAAATTGTAGTCTTTCGAAAGCTGCTGCGCGAATTGGTTGTTCTTGCCGATGAATTCGGTCAGAAAATCGTGCAGGCCGTCATGGTAGATTTCGCGCATCTGTTTCTCGGAAAGACCGCTGGCGATTTCCTTGGCAAGGTCCAGGCTCGGCTCCCGGGAACTATAGAACTGCGCAAGTTCTTCGGCTGTATCGGCTATCCAGTTGTAGCAATGGGCCAAGGACCGCGGCATTTCCTTTCTCAAGATCAGGAACTCGGCGATGTTAAACGCCTTGAGCCTGGCATTGGGATAGGCAAACCGGTAGCTTCTGCGGCCGGAAAGAGCCCTGAGGATGGCTGACCATTGGTATCGTTCCATGGAGCCGTCATCAACAATGTCGCTGTCAGGCAGAAGCGCCCAATACTGCGTGTTCAAGATCCGGGCGGTGTTGTCGGTCCGTTCGACGAAATTGCCCATCTGCGAGAAAAAATAACCATCATCGCGCAGGATTGTGTTCAGGAGAGCGCCACGGAACAGGTGCGCCCGCTGATTGACCCAGGCGAGGAAGTCCGGCAACCGTTCCTGCGTGATCGTCTGTGGATTGACCTCGATGAATTCTATCCACGTGGTGTTGATAGCTTCCCAGAGTTCAGCCGTGATACCGGTGCGAACTGCTCGTGCATTGTTGCGGGCCAGTTCGAGACTGTTGCGCACACTTACCGGGTTCTCTTTTGAGAACATGAGGAACACGGTCACATTCCTGATATTCAGTTCGTCGTATTTTTCACTGAAATCAGAGTCGCAGCCGGAACAGGTGAGCGCGAAGGTCCAGTGCGTTCCGTGTTCCTGGCCCCTGTGGGACATCATTGCCCCGCGATAGGCGACTTCCAGCAACCGGGCAACGTTCTGGGCGCGCTCATGGTAGCGGGACATCCAAAACAGCGAAGAAGCGGTTCTTCCGAGCATAAACAGTCAGTCCTCGAGTACCCAGGTGTCCTTGGTGCCGCCGCCCTGGCTTGAGTTGACGACAAGCGAGCCCTTCTTGAGGGCTACGCGGGTCAGTCCACCAGGGGTGATGCGAACCTGGTCGCCAATCAGAACGAAGGGCCTTAGATCCACATGGCGTGGCGCGACACCGGATGCCACATGTGTCGGACAGGCGGAAAGCGCCAAGGTGGGCTGCGCGATGTAATTTGACGGCGTGGCCTCCAGAACTTTCCGGAATTCCGCAATCTCGCGCTTGGATGCCGTTGGGCCTATCAACATGCCATAGCCACCCGAGCCGTGAACTTCCTTGACGACGATCTTCTCCAGATTATCAAGCACGTAAGCCAGATCATCCGCTCTTGAGCAATTCCAGGTAGGAACATTCTTCAGTATCGGTTTCTGTCCCGTGTAGAACTCGATGATATCGGGGACATAGGCGTAGATCGCCTTGTCGTCGGCAATACCGGTTCCGGGCGCGTTGCAGATCGTGACATTGCCGGCCCGATAGGCATCGAACAGTCCCGGAACGCCTAGCATGCTGTCCGGATTGAAGGTGAGGGGGTCAAGGAAGGCGTCATCGATGCGCCGGTAGATGACATCCACCTGTTCCGGTTCGCGGGTCGTGCGCATGAAGACCTTGCCGGCATCGACGAACAGATCGCGTCCCTCGACCAGTTCCACGCCCATGGAGTCGGCAAGAAAGGCGTGTTCGAAATACGCGGAATTGTAGATACCCGGGGTCAATAGAACGATGGTTTGCGCCGATTTCGACGGATCGGGTGCGACGCTTTCCAGTGTTCTGCGCAACAATTCGGGATATTGTTCGACCGGTGCAACGCGGTGCGTCTGGAAGAGCTCGGGAAACAGACGCATCATGGTTTCCCGGTTTTCCATCATGTAGGAAACACCGGATGGAGTGCGGGTGTTGTCTTCCAGAACGTAGAATTCGTTTTCGGAAACACGTACGAGATCCGTTCCGATTATGTGCGCATAGACCTTGCGTGCCGGAGTGAACCCGGCCATTTCAGGCAGAAATGCTTCGTTCTGCAGGATAAGGTCTGCCGGTATGCGGCCCGCCCTGAGGATCTCCTGACGATGATAGATGTCGTGCATGAAAGCGTTCAGGGCGCGAACGCGCTGATCGATGCCGGCCGAAAGCCTGCGCCATTCCGAAGCAGAGATGATGCGGGGTATGGGGTCGAACGGTATCAAACGTTCGGTTGCTTCCTGCGCGCCGTAGACTGCGAAGGTAATTCCGAGGCGGCGGAATACCATTTCCGCATCCCGGCTTTTTTTGGTCAGAAAATTTGCAGGTTTATCTTCGAGCCATGTGGCCAGCCTTGAATAGGGCGAGCGTGCGCCACCGGCATCGTCGAGCATTTCATTGAAGAAAGTCCGATCGTCCGCCATTGCCTCCCCTTAGCCTTGTTTGCTTGTTTCGCAATCATGGCAAAATTCCGGGAGGTGTCAAAGAACATTCTCGCGGCGCAGTTGCTCAGTGTTTAGGCAGTCATGTCACTCAGAAGACATCTAGTCTCTGTAACTGGCTGTGCCTTCGACCTTTGTGAATTGTCCTTTGCTGTCCACATCGACCTTCATTGTGTCGTCGGCACTCCAATAGGCGTAATTGGTGAACTTGAAGATTTTCGGATAAATGGTCAGCTTGCCGCTTTTGGCGACTTCTTTCGTCTGAGTAACCGATAACATTCCGGTTTCGCTGCGCCCTGCAGGCTGGAGCTGGCTCAAGTTGATGCCGGGATGGCTGCCTTTGTTGCGGGTTTGGTACAGAACACCGCCGTAAACCACACAATCTATGTGCAGCTTGCTGCGGCCGATACTTGGACCACCTCGCGTCTGCGTCCATCTGATGTCCGGATCGATGGAAAGCCATTCCGACACGCCGAAACCGAGGTGAATGGTTGTTCCGTCCTTGACCGGAATGTCCTTCATTTGCATGTAGACTGTGCCGCCCTTGTTCTCGACCGAATACTTAGGTGAAATGTAGTTCCAGCCGATTTCGTTATCGAGCAGATGCAGCTTCTGCCATTCATAAAAGATACCGGCACCGGCGGATACGGAAAGAGGGGTGGGGAGCACATTGAATTGCGGTCCGGATTTAACGATACCAAGATCGTTTGTAATATATTGGGCCAGCCGCTTGCCGGATTCCTGAACGGCCCACTCGCCGGTCTTTTTGCCCGCATGCTTCATGACTTCCTTGAAAAGCTTGGCTCCTGACTTGATGCTGGCGTCCAGATCGCCAACCAAAGACGCTTCCCAATCGATACCCGACGACGTGATGCCGTCCATCTCCCTTTCGGTCTTACATCCGGTCACAAGCAGCAAGGCAAAAGCTGATCCGATTTCAGCCATGATCCCGGCTCTTTTTCCGACCACGAGCACCTGTACGGGCAAACGCTTGCTTCCCATGTTCCAGAGATCGAATTGAAAAACACTGCCACCGGCGAGTACCGAACCGGAAAATCCACCACCCAAAAGGGCGATCCAGGTTGTGTCGGGATTATATAAAGACATTTCAAATCCTCCTGCGGGGCAGCAAAGGTCGCCCTAATTCACATGATAAAACCTTGGATAATGAACAATTACGCTGCGTCAGACCTAATAATCCTATCCCCTTCAGCAAAACACAACGGTGTAACGAAAACCTTTGTAAAATTCCCACAAATTCGCCGAGTTTTGAGGATTGACGTAGTCTCCCATAAGCCCATGTGCTGACTTTGCCTTGAACCTGGAACATGTTACGGCCTCTGGGAATGAGAATTGGGAGGACCGGATGAAAGAAGTTCTGGCCGAATTGGAACAGCGGCGCGACACGGCTCGACTTGGTGGTGGCCAACGCCGGATAGATTCGCAACACTCCAAAGGCAAGCTGACGGCGCGCGAACGGATCGAGGTTCTGCTCGACGAAGGGTCCTTCGAAGAATTCGACATGTTCAAGCAGCATCGCTGCACCGAATTCGGCATGGAAGAGCAGCACATTCCAGGCGACGGCGTTGTGACTGGCTGGGGAACGGTCAATGGACGCACCGTTTATGTATTTTCCAAGGATTTCACCGTTTTCGGTGGATCGCTGTCGGAAACGCATGCCGAAAAGATTACCAAGCTGCAGGACATGGCGCTCCGCAACAGGGCGCCGATTATCGGCCTGTTCGATGCAGGCGGTGCACGCATTCAGGAAGGCGTCGCGGCGCTGGGCGGCTATGGCGAAGTGTTTCAGCGCAATGTGCTGGCGTCCGGAGTGATCCCTCAGATTTCCCTGATCATGGGACCATGTGCCGGTGGCGATGTTTATTCGCCCGCCATGACCGATTTCATTTTCATGGTGCGCGACACGTCCTACATGTTCGTCACCGGGCCGGATGTCGTGAAGACCGTGACCAATGAAACCGTGACCGCTGAAGAACTCGGCGGAGCTTCTGTTCACACCGCGAAATCATCGATAGCTGACGGCGCCTTTGACAACGATGTCGAGGCCCTTTTGGAAATGCGCCGGTTGATCGATTTCCTGCCGATGAACAACCAGGCCGACCTGCCGGAATTGACACATTTCGATGATCCGGATCGCATCGACACGAGCCTGGACACACTTATCCCTGACAATCCGAACAAGCCGTATGACATGCGCGAACTTGTCCTGAAGACTGTCGATGAAGGGGACTTCTTCGAGATCCAGAAGAATTTTGCCGGCAATATCATTACCGGGTTCGGGCGCATGGAAGGCCGGTCGGTCGGGATCATCGCAAACCAGCCGATGGTGCTTGCAGGTGTGCTGGATTCCGACGCCAGCCGGAAAGCCGCACGTTTCGTACGTTTTTGCGACTGTTTCAACATACCGATCGTGACTTTTGTCGACGTTCCCGGATTCCTCCCTGGAACCGCACAGGAATATGGCGGTCTGATCAAACACGGCGCCAAGTTGTTGTTTGCTTACGCCGAGGCGACGGTACCGAAAATTACCGTGATCACCCGAAAGGCCTATGGCGGTGCCTACGACGTGATGAGCTCAAAGCATATTCGCGGCGATCTGAACTATGCCTGGCCAAGTGCGGAAATTGCGGTGATGGGAGCCAAGGGCGCGGTTGAAATTCTCTATCGTTCCGAATTGGGTGACACAGACAGGATTGCTCAACGGACGAAGGACTACGAAGACCGTTTCGCCAATCCGTTCGTGGCAGCAGAACGCGGCTATATCGACGATGTCATCCGACCGCATTCAACGCGGAGGCGTGTTGCCAAAGGGCTGGCCTTGCTGCGTTCAAAACAAGACGAGATGCCGTGGAAAAAGCACGACAATATTCCGCTCTGAACACAGGGCCTTGATTACCAGGACAGTGACTAACGAATGCGGGCCGGTTCAACCGGCCCGTTTCGCATCAGTTCCAGCGATTGAAACCACCTCGCGGGAAAAGCGGTTCCTTGCATTCGTAGGCGACCGGACATTTGCGATGGTCGCGTGTCGGGCCATACTGAACGAAAAGTTCCTGATTGAAGTCGCAGTAACTTCTGTTCGAGACAAACATCGAATAGGTGTGTTGACCGGTTGTAAAAACCACGGCGCCATGCTGTCTCACCATATTCTGTGCCTGCTGGCAGGACATCTGGCGCAGGTCCGGCCTGGCTTCGGCGGCGGTTGCCATAAAGATGCTTCCGAGCATTAGAGCAACGGTCGCTAAACGGTACTTTTTCATCTCTGCCTCCGTTGGTGTCTGGCTTTGAAAAGACAAGCCCAACCCCATTTCGGGTTTCAGACTTCACCCTGTCATAAAACTAGTCACGCCCGGTCAGGGGCGCTCTACACTTTCAAGTGTGCTTTAGGCATTGTGTAAGTAGTGTGATCGGCACCACATAAAGTGCCATTTAACCGACTGATGCACCAGCGTAAGTTTCCTCACGAACCGCATGAGTACCGATGTCGGCCACTACCTGGCTCGCGCCTGGCGAACGTGGGGTAAATCCTGAAGGTCGTCAGCATGTGCGTGGCAGCGGCAGTGGTTCTTTCCCGCAGCAATCCCAGCCATCCGTATTACCACCTCTCGCCCTTTGGATAAGTTGCGCTGGTTTGGTGTGCGGCCTACAAACGAGAAAATGATCCAGTTGGGTGGAAATACATGTTTTCGAAAATTCTTGTTGCCAATCGGGGCGAGATCGCTTGCCGGGTCATGAAAACGGCGCGGCGTATGGGGATCAGCACCGTCGCGGTCTACTCGGACGCGGATCGGGATGCGCTTCATGTCGAATTGGCAGATGAGGCCGTTCATATTGGCCCGGCAACGGCAGCGGAGTCCTACCTGGTCGCCGAAAAAATCATTGAAGCCTGCAAGCAGACCGGCGCCGAAGCCGTGCATCCCGGTTACGGCTTCTTGTCGGAGCGGTCTAGCTTTCCCGACGCCCTGGCGAAAGAAGGCATCGTCTGGATTGGCCCCAATAAGAGAGCAATCGAGGCGATGGGCGACAAGATCGAGTCCAAGAAATTCGCCAACAACGCAAATGTGAGCACGGTTCCCGGGCATCTGGGTGTCATCGAGACACCCGAGCAGGCTGTCGAAATTGCAAAGGAGATCGG
>NZ_KI928919.1:319892-338467 GCF_000521215.1 Labrenzia sp. DG1229
GGCGGCGGCAAGGGCATGAGAATTGCCTGGAACGCCGACGAGGTGAAGGACGGTTACGCAAGATCGAAATCAGAAGCTGCGTCTTCTTTCGGCGACGACCGTGTCTTTATCGAGAAGTTCATCGAAAACCCGCGGCACATTGAAATCCAGGTCCTGGGCGACAAGCACGGCAACGCGATTTACCTTGGTGAACGTGAGTGTTCCATTCAGCGACGGAACCAGAAAGTGATAGAGGAAGCTCCATCACCGCTTCTGGACGAGGAAACCCGCCGAAAGATGGGCGAACAGGCCGTGGCTCTTGCCAAGGCCGTCGACTATGACAGTGCCGGAACTGTCGAATTTGTTGCAGGACAGGACAAAAGCTTTTTCTTCCTGGAAATGAACACGCGCCTGCAGGTGGAGCATCCGGTTACCGAACTGATTACCGGTGTCGATCTTGTGGAGCAGATGATCCGTGTCGCGGCCGGTGAAAAACTCGCCCTGACCCAGGATGAGGTGCAATTGAACGGCTGGTCGGTTGAAAGCCGCATCTATGCCGAAGATCCTTACCGCAATTTCCTTCCCTCCATAGGGCGTCTTGTCCGGTACCAGCCGCCAGAAGAAGTCGCCGGCGAGGATGTGACGATCCGCAACGATACGGGTGTCGTAGAGGGTTCGGAAATTTCCATGTTCTACGACCCGATGATCGCCAAGCTGATTACGCATGCACCGACCCGGGATGAAGCGATCGATGCGATGAGTTCTGCGCTTGATGCTTTCTATGTCGATGGCATCCAGCACAACGTCCCGTTCCTGACCGCCTTGATGAACCACCCGCGTTGGCGCTCGGGTGAACTTGCAACGAGTTTCATCGCCGATGAATATCCGGACGGGTTCTTACCGGCAGTTCCGGACGGTCCCGCGTATTCGGTGCTTGCCGCGGTCGCCTTGTCGATGGGTGCCCTGGAACGAGAACGGCTCGACCATCTTCCCGGACGGCTCCGGCCGCATTCAGGGGATGTCCGTGAAGACTGGGTTGTCAAACTGGACAAGACCTACGTGCCCATCCGGCTCGCCGCCGGGTTTCCGGGCACACCGGTCGAACTGGATGTTGCCATCGGTGACGGTCCGATCATGAATGTCGAATCTGACTGGTGTCCCGGTGATGTTCTTTGGTCCGGGAAAGTCGGCTCAAAAGATGTGACAGTGCAGGTGCGGCCGGTAACCGGCGGCTACCGCCTCGATTGGCAGGGTTATTCCGTTGTCGTGAGTGTGATGACGCCGCGTGTTGCAGAGCTTGACGGGTTGATGCCGGAGAAGTTGCCACCGGACACATCCAGGATGCTGCTCTGTCCGATGCCTGGGCTCGTTGTGTCTATCGCGGTGGAAGAAGGCCAGGAAGTCAAGGCGGGTGAACAGCTGGCGGTTGTCGAGGCAATGAAGATGGAAAACGTGCTCCGTGCTGAGCGTGACTGCGTGATTTCTGCCATAAAGGCGACGCCGGGAGACAGTCTCGCGGTTGACGCCGTCATCATGGAATTTTCCTGACGTGAAAGATTGACAGGGTCTTCTTTCCGGGTCTAATGCAGCGGCCCGCGACACTTCCGTGCGGGCCGATTCCATCAGTAGTCATTGAGGATCCATGCCTTACAAGACCCTGTTGTTTGATCTTGATGGTACACTCACAGACCCATTTGACGGCATTACACGGTCCATCCAGTACGCACTGGAAAAGATGGACGCGCCTGTGCCTGAGGCAAAGGATCTTCACTGGTGTATTGGCCCTCCGCTCTGGGAGAGTTTCGAGGTTTTGCTGAACACAGGTGATCGTGCGGTGCAGGATCGGGCCGTTGCTTATTACCGGGAGCGGTATACGGTCTCGGGGCTTTACGAAAACACGCTTATCGACGGGATTACCGCTCTGCTCGAGGCGTTGCGAAAAGCCGATTTTGATCTCCATGTCTGTACTTCGAAGCCGCATGCCTATGCCGGCAAAATCGTCGAACATTTCGGCATGATGCCGCATTTCGGCAAGGTCTACGGTTCCGAACTGAGCGGACACCGGTCCGCCAAGGCAGATCTTATCGCCCATATAATGGATGAAGAGGGATTATCTGCCGCGCAAACGTTGATGATCGGTGATCGAAAGCATGACCTTATCGGAGCAAATGCAAACGGCGTTGCCGGTATCGGTGTTCTCTGGGGCTATGGAAGTCGCGAGGAGCTGGAAAGAGAAGGTCCGGTTCTGGTCGCGGTAAAACCCCACGAAATCCTGCAACACGTACAGAATGCGGCTTGAATCCGGACGTTCCATCCGGGAAGTGCAAGATTTAGTCTGTTGCCAATTCACCTCAGGTTGCAGGCAATTGGACGTTGCAGACCATGACCCACTTTTCGCAACACTCTGATCATTGTAGAAGAGCACGGTCAAACAACTCGAATTTTTGAGAATTCAAGATGTAAACCGCTCACGCACATTGCCGAAAACAGGTCGATCCGAAAGATTGGGATTGACGATTTTGCAATACCGGACGTCAGACCAGACAAGCTGTTCAACGCCTGTTAAAGCGGCGATTGATGGCGCTTGACCAACTGGGCTGGTTTTGTCCGGACATGATCGAGCGATATCATGGAACTTATGAAATACCCGCGCACGCGGCACCTGGAGGGGTCGCGTCTTCAGCAGGGTGACTTTGGAGAAGACAAGTCTGTCATAGAACTGGCGGGCATCCCCTTAGTTGTCGAAGAAAAGATCGACGGCGCCAACTGTGCTGTTTCCTTCAGTGCAAAAGGAGAATTGCGCCTTCAAAGTCGCGGACACTACATGACAGGCGGTCATCGCGAACGCCATTTCAACCTCCTCAAAACTTGGTCATCCATTCACGCGTCCGCATTCAACGAAGTGCTTGGAAAGCGGTACGTCATGTTTGGTGAGTGGCTCTATGCCAAACACACGAGTTTTTATGACCGGCTACCGCACTACTTTCTTGAATTTGATGTCTACGACCGCGAGGAAGCCCGGTTTCTCAGTACCACCGGGCGAAGAAACCTGCTTGGCGGGCTACCTGTTATGCCGGTACCGGTTGTTTACACGGGACAACTGACCTCTGTCGCGCAAGTAGAGGAACTGGTGAAACCGTCTCTCTACAAGTCGGCGGATTGGCAGGGCTCCATGAAGCGGTTGGCGGAAGCCTCGAAAAACCGGCTTGATATGGTCGACCGGCAAACGGAAGATAGCGATCTTGCGGAAGGTCTCTACATCAAGACGGAAGATGACAGATTTGTTCTGGACAGGTTCAAATTTGTCAGGGGAGGGTTCGTCCAAACACTCTCGGATTCCGACAGTCACTGGCAGTCACGACCGATCCTGCCCAATCAGCTTGCCGACGGAATTGATATCTTTGCGGCGGTTCTGGGCGTGAAAGGAGCGTATGATGAGCACGAGTAAACCTGCTCGGACCTCCTATGGGATCCTCTTTGAGCTTGTACCGACCGCGCCAGTATGGAAGGTGGACTGGCAGTGGATTTGGCCGCTCTGGCAACATCTCGGTGCTCTGGACAGTTGTCCCCAGGACCCGCACTATCACGGCGAAGGCGATGTCGGAACCCATACACGTATGGTCGTGGAGGCTCTGGTATCGCTGCGGCGATGGCGGGACCTTTCCACCTGGCAACGCTCCTGCGTCTTCTGGGCCGCAGTTCTGCACGATATCGGCAAACCGATGACCACGAGCTTTGAGGAAAATGGTCGCATTACGTCGCGCGGTCATTCGAGGGTCGGTGCACGAATTGCAAGGCAACTATTGTGGGAAGCCGGAGCTCCATTCGATTGGCGTGAGCAGGTCTGCGGCTTGATTGCCTGCCATCAGATTCCGTTCTGGCTAATCGAACGGAAAGACTGCCAAAGGCAGGCCATCAAGACCTCCTGGAAATGCCAGGCTGACCTTGTTTGTCTTCATGCCGAAGCCGACGCAATGGGTCGCATTTGCGCAGATCAGCAGTCCATTCTGGACAACGTGCCCTCGCCGAACAGCTGTTCGAGGAAAACGGCAGTCTCCGCGTGCCGTTTGCCTTCGCAAATGACGAGAGCCGTGTTGCTTTTTTTGAAAAACAGGATCGGGATCCTTTTTTCGAAGCCTATGAAAGCTTCAAATGCAATGTCACCCTCATGTCCGGACTGCCCGGTGCAGGGAAAGACACCTGGATCCGGTCAAATCGACCCGACCTGCCTGTTGTCAGCCTCGATACGGTTCGTGAAAGCATGGGCGGGCGGGCGACCGGCAACCAGGGAAGGGTGATACAGGCCGCCTACGAATTGTCGCGCTCTTATCTGCGAAAGGGACAGGACTTCGTCTGGAATGCCACGAACATCTCCGAACAACTCAGGGGTAAACCCATCCGTTTGTTCAGAGAATACGGCGCTCGCGTCGAAATCGTCTACGTGGAGCCATCATTGGCTGTGCTTTACGATCAGAACCGGAAAAGGTCTGCGGCCATACCGGATACCGCATTGACCAATCTTGTGCAGAAACTTGAACCACCGGGCGAGACAGAAGCGCATGAGGTAATTCGGAATGTCGAGCACTTCGACATGATGTCGTAAATCGGGAAAGTCTGGCGCACGGAGTTGAGTGGCCACAGGTTTGTCCGCGCAAACCTGTGGCTCATAATCCGGCGGCAAAGTGTTGTCTGTTGCAGACATGGCGATGATCGGTGATCGGACACATGACCATATCGGAGCAAATGCGAACGGTGTTGCCGGTATCGGTGTTCTCTCGGGCGATGGAAGTCGAACAGAACTCGAAGCCGAGAACCCGGTTTTGATTGCCAAAACCTCCACCGATATTTCAGCGATACTGAAAAAGTAGACCTATTGGCATTGTCACTCATGCTTTTCCCGGATAGATAAGCCGTGAGAGAACAGTTCTCGGGGCGGGGTGAAAGTCCCCACCGGCGGTATCGGGGAAACCTGGAGCCCGCGAGCGCCTTGGCACGCTCAACGAGTGCCGAGGGTCAGCAGATCCGGTGAAATGCCGGGGCCGACGGTTATAGTCCGGATGGTAGAGAACTTGGTTACGGTCCGACTTTCGGATCCGCAGACACGTGTCTTTTGAGGCTGTTCTGGATGAGCAACTGGAACGAGATGGACAATGTCGGCACAATACAATTTTCCTCCGGGAAACCGCTGTTCGCAGCATTGGCGATGGTCGGGGCGGGCGCGTCCTTTGCGCTTGTCAACGGCGCTCTTCAGGCATCGACGATGCAACTCGGGGTGTCATCGACTTCCGCAGCTTTCTGGCAATATGCAATCGGCCTGACCGTAGCGTTGCCCTGGGTTTTGCGTCGCGGTGTTTCCGCCTTGAAAACACAGCAAATCGGCTGGCATCTGATCCGTGGTTTTCTCGCGGTGATCGGAATCCAGTTGTGGGTCGCCGGGCTTGCGCGCGTTGAGATCTGGCAGGCCATTGCACTGGTCATGACGTCCCCTTTCTTTGTCATCGTTGGCGCGAAACTGTTCTTTCAAGAGCGCGTCGGCCCGGTTCGCTGGCTTGCAACAATCGCCGGCTTTGCGGGAGGCATGGTAATTCTCGAACCGTGGACCGAGACCTTCAACTGGAGCGCGTTGCTACCCCTCGGAGCTGCAGCGTTTTGGGCCGGAACATCTCTTGTGACGAAGAAACTGACGGCAAGTGAGAATGCAGATTCGATAACGGTCTATCTGCTTCTTCTATTGACGCCTGTAAACGCCCTTCTGGCATTGGGCGAAGGAAGCCTCGTGCCACCGGGTGCAGCGCTGTGGCTGTTGGTCGGCGCGGGTATCCTGACGGTTTTGGCAAACTACCTTTTAACGCTGGCCTATCAGAGTGCGGATGCAGCGTTTGTACAGCCGTTCGATCATCTGAAGTTGCCGTTGAATATCGCTGTCGGTTTTCTTGCGTTCGGTTTTGCTCCCACGGGTACCTTTTGGCCGGGCGCGCTTGTGATCGTCGGTGCGTCTCTGCTCGTCATGCTGGATGAGAAAAAACGAACGAGCTCCGAGATTTCTGAAGGTGGCAAGCCATGACCAATTGTTATTGAACAAAAGACAATTCCGAACTTGGCGAGCTTGATTTAAGATCTCCGCTTCCATTGGAAAGGGGTACAATGTCTGACTCGTTGACCATTCATGTGCTGATCGAAGGCCGGGTTCAAGGTGTCGGATATCGGGCCTGGTGTGCCGACGAGGCCATTGCCCGGGATCTGTCCGGCTGGGTGCGCAACTTGAAATCGGGAGCGGTGGAGGCGGTGTTTTCCGGTAACAAGGAGACAGTCTCGGATATGCTCGATACCGCGTGGCACGGCCCGAGATTTGCCAGGGTAAGGACTGTGAAGCAACTCGACGTTGTTGAGCCGTCAAACGGCCCGTTCGAGATCAGGGATACTGCGTAAGGGCCTGTGATTCCACCAAGTTGTGTATCAATTGGGAGATTTGGCATTGAATTGTCATTGAATTATCGCAATGATCTGATTTCTCGTGTGCAACAATCAGAACGGCACTTTTGTTCTTTGCTGCCTAACTAGGGAGACTTCTCGTGAAGATTGCGATTCTCGGTGGTGACGGTTTCGTCGGATGGCCTACATCCCTGCATCTGTCCGACCAGGGCCACGAAGTTCATGTCATCGACAATCTGAGCCGCCGCTGGATCGATGCCGAGCTGGGTGTACAGTCACTCACTCCGATGGACTCCATCCAGGAGCGCACGCGCATCTGGAAGCAGGAGACCGGAAGGACAATCCATTTCCATCTCATCGACATTGCGGAAGATTATGAGGTCTTCAAGGGCTGGCTGGCCGAAAACCGCCCGGACGCGATCATTCATTTTGCCGAGCAGCGTGCTGCGCCCTATTCGATGAAATCGGACCAGCACAAGAACTACACCGTCAACAACAACGTCAATGCGACGCATCATCTGCTGAATGCGATGGTCGAGCTTGAACTTGACGCACATCTGGTTCACCTCGGAACCATGGGTGTTTACGGCTATTCGAGTGTCGGCGCTGCCATTCCTGAAGGTTATCTGGATGTGGAAGTTGAGACGCTTTCGGGTGAGAAGGCGGCTCAGGAGATTCTTTATCCGGCCAATCCCGGGTCGATTTATCACATGACCAAGTGCCTCGATCAGCTTCTCTTCCAGTTTTATGCGAAAAACGACGGTCTCAGGATTACCGATCTGCACCAGGGGATTGTCTGGGGCACGCATACCGAACAGACACGGCGCCACAAACAACTGATCAACCGGTTCGATTATGATGGCGACTATGGCACGGTGCTCAACCGGTTCCTGATCCAGGCAGCGATCGGTTATCCGCTGACAGTACATGGTACCGGAGGCCAGACCAGGGCCTTCATTCATATTCAGGATTCAGTACGCTGCGTCGAACTTCGCGCTGCAGAATTCACCTCAGCGAGGTGACCGAGTGAAAGTGTTCAACCAGATGACGGAAACACATCGCGTCAGGGATCTCGCGGAGCTGATTTCCCGTCTGACGGACGCAAAGGTCGCTTATCTGCCCAATCCGCGCAAGGAGGCCGCTGAAAATGATCTTGTCGTCAAAAACGAACAGTTTCTTCAACTGGGCCTTGATCCGATCCGGCTCGAAGACGGCCTGCTTGAGGAAGTTGTCGATGTGGCCAAGGCATTCGCATATCGCGTCGACCGCAGCCGGGTGCCGGCGGTTTCGGCTTGGACACGGGAAATTGCCGGCGAGATCGAGCATGATCCGGAACATCCGCGGCTAAAGTCAGTCTCCTGAGGACAGGCGAATGGCAAATGGACCTCAGTTCGATCGCCCGGCCGGTGCTCGCAATGCCTTTGTGACCCTCGTAACAAATCGGGACTATGTGCTCGGGGCGACGGCTCTCTTGAGGTCGCTCCGCCGGACGAACACCGAAGCCGACCTGGTCGTGCTCTACACGCCGGGCGTCGATGATGAAGATCTTGTCGCGCTGAAGGCCTTCGAACCGCGCCTGGGACGCTGCGACCGGCTGCCGACCTCCGGTGATTTCAATGAAAGGCACGAGAAGGGCCGCCTGCACAGGGCCGCACCATTCACGAAAGGTGGCAAGCCGGTGTTTCATACGCCGCTCGACAATTTCGTGAAACTCCGTCTGTGGCAGCTCGCTGAATATGATCGTGTTGTCTTCATCGATGCCGACGCGCTGGCCCTGCAAAATTGCGACAAGCTGTTCGACTATCCTGAATTCTGTGCGGCTCCCAATGTCTATGAGGGCCTTGCCGACTTTCACCGACTCAACAGCGGTGTTTTCACCGCGCGGCCAAGCCTGGAAACCTATGAGAACATGCTGACGGCACTGGACCGGCCGGGCGCATTCTGGCGGCGGACCGACCAGACGTTTCTGGAAAACCACTTTCCCGATTGGCACGGGCTGCCGGTTTTCTACAACATGCTGCAATATGTCTGGTTCAATCTGCCGGATCTCTGGAACTGGAAGGAGATCCATATTCTCCACTACCAGTATGAAAAGCCGTGGCAGGCAGGGCACGGCAAGGCCGAACGGCTTCGGCCGCTGATCGAACTATGGCAGGCATTTGCGACGGGAGACGGCATACCGGCGGATACAACCCGGTTGGCCGGTCCCGCAGAATGGGCCGAACAACAGGTGTCCTGAGATGCATGTTCTGATTACCGGTGCAGGCGGGACAGTTGGGCGTTTTGTGGCCGGCCACATGCTTGAAGAAGGACACCGTGTCACGGCCCTAGGCAGGGCTCCGATCAAGGAATTACCAGTCGCTTGTTCTCCATATGATCTTTCAGACCCCGCACCTGTGCTGCCCGCTGCAGACGCGGTCGTCCATTGTGCCCTTCATCATGAGCCGGGCAAGTTCCGCGGTGGGGAAGGGCAGGATCCCGAACGGTTCTGGCAGCTGAATGTCGAGGGAACAAAGGCACTTTTCTCGGCAGCAAGAGAGGCCGGCTGCCGAAAAGCTGTTTTTCTTTCCAGCCGGGCTGTCTACGGGGATCATCGGGGTGGCGAGATGTTGCTTGAAACCGACAATCCGTCGCCGGACACGCTCTATGGCAAGGTCAAGCTGGCCGGCGAAAATCTGCTGGCGGATTGCTGCGACGACGGATTTTCCGGGACCGTGCTCAGAGCGACCGGTGTCTATGGCCTTGCTCCCGGCGCATCATCTCACAAATGGTCCGGCCTGTTCGATGACTTTCTGGCCGGCGGTCCGGTTGACCCCGGATGCGGAACAGAAGTTCATGGCGACGACCTTGCCTCGGCGGTTGCTCTGACGACGACCTATTCGCGGGAGACGAAAAATCTTGAAGTGTTCAACGTTTCCGATCTTGTGCTCGACCGACATGCGCTGCTGAAAATGCTGCAGGCTGCCTGCGGCCGGGGAGGCGAACCACCACCAACGTCAGCTGCCTTGCCGGGAACCATGGACACGACGAAACTTCGCGCGCTCGGATGGAAGCCAGGTGGTGTTCCCAAACTGAGTTCGTTCCTGGAAGCCTGCTGTTTCAGCGCTGAGGTCTAGTCCGCTTCCACGGAAACGACCGGACCAAAAACCTTTTCGAACTCGGCGCGCAGGATCATGTCGTTTTCAGCCATACTCACGGGAATGCCGAGGTCGACCAGGCTGGTGACGCCGTGATCAGTCACTCCGCAGGGCACGATCCCGGAGAAATGCTCGAGTTCGGGTTCGACATTGAAACTGATGCCGTGGAAGGTGACCCACCTGCGAAGCCGGATACCGATTGCCGCGATCTTGTCTTCCGTTGTTGCACCTTTTTCGGGACGCCGCACCCACACACCGACCCTGTCTTCCCTCCGTTCGCCCCGGATGTGATAGTGCCAGAGGGATCTGATGAGCCAGCTCTCGACGGCGGCAACAAAGGCACGAACGTCCTGTTTGCGACGTTTCAGGTCCAGCATCAGGTAGGCAACGCGTTGACCCGGGCCATGATAGGTATGCTGGCCGCCGCGCTTGGTCTTGTAGACCGGAAAGCGGTCGGGTGCGACGAGATCAGTGTCATCCGCCCTCGTTCCGGCGGTGTAGAGCGGGGGGTGTTCCAGCAGCCAGACCTGTTCGCGCGCTTCGCCGGAAATGATTCTCTCGACGCGCTCATCCATTTCAGCAAGTGCGGCCTCATATTCCACGAGTTTGTCCGAAATTCTCCATTCAACCGGTTCAGAGCCGGATTTCGGCAGAAAACTGAGGGCAATCTCGTCTCTATCGGCTGGTGACATGTGGATGACACTTCTTTGTTTTTTGAGCTAGCTTGCCGGGCCGTGATATGGTGGGGCGCTGGCGGGTTCCGCCTTATTTAAGGATCTTGATGTCTTATGACCACCTTTGACGAAATCAAAGTCGACATTTCCGTGGTGCTTGGCGAATCCGAAATGCCGGTTCATCAGCTTCTGCGCATGGGCCGTGGTGCTGTAATCGATCTCGACGTCTCGGAGGACGATGACGTCACGATCTACGCCAACAACACGCTGGTGGCACGTGGGCAGGTCGTGCTGCTTGGCGAGCGGATCGGTATCTCGATTACCGAGGTTTTGATGCGTCCGCCGGAAATCCGACCGATGCGGATCAACGGTCCGCTTTGATCCCGGCTTGAAGAAAATTTGTGCGCCTGTGAATTAATGCGACATCGGCTCTTGCGCGCCTAAATTCCTTTTGCTACACGGGGCGCCTCGACGCTGACAGCTTCGGGAAACAATCGAATATGCGGTCGTGGCGGAATTGGTAGACGCGCAGCGTTGAGGTCGCTGTGGGGTAAAACCCGTGGAAGTTCGAGTCTTCTCGACCGCACCATTCTTTCGATTGGGACATGTCTCAAAAGGCCGCTCTTGAGCGGCCTTTTTGGTTTTATCCGACCTTTCGGGAATTGATTGACGCAATTTGTCAACCGAAGAGGCGGTTGCTCTGCCGGGTGATTGCCTAGGTAATCATCCCATTTTTCGTCGGATCGAAAATTGGACTTCAGGCCGCTGTTTTGAGTTTCATTGCGGGTGTGGTCGCAGTCTGCTCGTTGAAAAAGCGAAACAAGATCATCTTCCGGGAAATCCCGTTGCCGGAGGATCTGGTCCAGGACCTCGGCAAGGTGTTCGCGGCCGAGTTTACCGGCGACCAGGTCGCGTTGCTCTGGTCAGTGTCACGGTCGACGGCCTGGCGTCATCAGAAACACGTTATTTCTGTTGCCAGCATCACCGGGCCGCAGGCCAATCCGAAGGGATTGCCGCACGCCTATGGCATCCACGCAATCGCCTCGAGCGTGCCGCTTCACATGCTGCAGCGCTGGCTCGGTCATGCTGACATGAAGACGACGGCGATCTACGCGCAGGCGGTCGGGCCGGAAGAACGGCAGATCGCGGCAAGGATGTGGTAGGGAGCGCCGCAATTCCAGGCAGGATGTTATCGCAGGGCGTATTCCAAGCTGTTTCGGTGAGTGCAGATGGAGATGCGTGGGTTGCAACCGGGTAACTCGCTTAAGTTTTAATTTTACTTTGCTTTGGTTGCAATTTCCCTATAGTTAAGGGCGCGGTAACTAAGTGTGTTGTGGATCGGAATGCCGATCTGCCAATGCGGTTGAGGAGTTTGGATTAATGATAGGAAAGTCAATCATTGCCGTAAGTGCTGTTTTGTTCACAGCAGGCGTTGCGAATGCAGCGGTTACCAATTTCACCGAAGGAACTGGTTCGAACAGACCCCTGATCGTGGGTTCGATTGACCTTGAAGATGCCGCACCTGGTGGCGCAGGATTTGATCTTGGTACTTTGGGGGCGGGAGACACATTCGGCATTTATGGACGCATCGTAAGCTCGGTAGACCGGTTCAGTTTTGACTTCTCGTCTGCATCTGCTTTTGACGTGTCTTTTGATTTTGATGGCTATGAGACCGTTGATGGAACTGTTGCGCAAGGCTGGTCCGGGTTGATAGATCAGAGTGTTGTTAATGCTGGTACAGACCCCAGCACTACTGGAGGGGGCAAGGGTGTAAAAATCTCTCTTTTCCAGGGTTTGACTGAGGTGGTCAGCCAATTTTATACAACCAATGTCGTCTTTGGAGCGGTCAGTTCAATCTTTAGCGACATTGCTGCCGGCGAATATACACTGGTTGTTGATGGTTCAGTCGGACCAAACAAGAGCCGCCCGGCGCTTTATGATCTTCAGGTAACAGCAGTTCCGATACCAGCTGCATTGCCACTTCTTGCTGGAGGGATTGGTCTGCTTGGTGTCGCGGGTTGGCGCCGCAGAAAGAGCGCTACCGCATAATAGTATCGCGGTGAGCAGAAGTGAAAGGCGATCCTATGGGTCGCCTTTTTTTTGTAGATGGAAACATAGTTGGATTCGAACTGCGACTCATAAGGAGCCGAGCGTAGCGATGACCCCAGAAACGACCCTCCAGGCCCTTTGTGATGCATATGAGGCTAAACACTTCCCCGAAGATCTTTTTGATCGCAATAGTGGCTACCTCCAGACAAGCGTCGAAAACAATGACGATCGGATGCCGCTACAGTTTTTTGTCGATTACAACAACATCTGGTGGTTTCCGTTGCTCCAGAAGGTTGAGGTCTATCACTCCAGCCTTGATCTAGGGTCCAAGACCGGCGCGATAGCCTTTTCGGTTCAGTATGGGGATGCCCGCTCGGTAGCAGATATCGTCCATGGCATGCAGTTTCTCCGATTCAATGGGGTGGGTCAGATCAGCCACATTCGTACCTATGCCAATCCGAATTTCTGGGTCGAGAATCTGCATCCCTCGGTTCAGCTTGACGCGATCGGCAATCATATATGGCTTGGAAGTGGGTATCGGATGGAGCAGTGCGCTAAAGCCGCGATCGAGTTTCTAGATGAAAACCCCGAGGCTGAGGCGTTCCGTGTGCTCGATCGGCTAAGCCCGCAGCTGCAAAAGATTCGAAGGAATCTGGATCACTATCAGGCGCATCACTCCACCCAATGGGCCACTCGTTAGGTTCAGTAATTTGAATCGAAAACTAAGGGAGCCGAGTTTTCACTACTTCGAAGCGGTCGACGCTGGCCGCGTGTGAAAACGCGTCCAGTCACCGGCGAGTTTCACGGCAAGATCGTTAATTGCTTCGGCGACGTAGTCGGCGCCGCTTTCATTTGATTGGCAACTTGTCTCTAATGATCGCTGAAACAGGGAGGCACTTCAGCCATGTGCGGTCGTTACACTCTTGCCAAGCCGTGGCGTGAAATTCATGCGCTTTACCAACTGACCGACAAGGACGCTGAACGCAACACCGCGGCGCGCTACAACATTGCGCCGACACAGGACGTGCCGTTTATCCATCTCGACAAGGAAGGAATTCAGGTTGTCTCCGAAGGACGTTGGTGGCTCGTGCCTCATTGGGCAAAAGAGCTGCAGAGCAAGTACCCGATGTTCAACGCCAGATCGGAAGACGCCGAAAAGAAACCGGCCTTTCGCGAGGCGTACAAATCAAAACGCTGCCTGATACCGGCCGATGGCTGGTATGAATGGACCAAGGACGAGGACGGCGGCAAAGATCCCTGGTTCATCCATTTTGAAGATGGCGCACCTTTTTCGTTTGCCGGGCTCTGGGCCTATAACACCAATGCCGAGGTGACGTCTTGCACGATCCTGACGGCAATGGCCGTTTCGCCGATCGACCAGGTACACAACCGCATGCCGATCGTGCTTTCTCCCGAGCATTATGCTGCCTGGCTGGATCCGGAATCAGCGGTGAGTGATGCCAAGGCGCTTCTGTCCGACAATCTCGGAGCAAGCTTTGAATTTTATCGTGTCGGCCGGGAGGTCAATTCCTCCAGGACGGAGAGCGATCCTGGTTTGATCAGTCCGGTCGTTGCAAACGCGAAAGACTGATCGCGGCACCGAAAAATGATCCAGCCCGCAATTGCAACCACTGTTATCAGGATGGCTTCGATGTAGTCCGAAGTCCCGACCCATTTCCAAAAAAGTAGACCGAGGAAATTATTTTATGAATAGCCATATTGACGATGCAGAAATGGTGAAAACAGTTCTTACCAAAATCAATAATTCTTGGACGCAGAAGAATATTGAAGATCTATATGATTGCTTTCACGGCGAGATGATAATTGAAGGGCCAAGCTTACTGGAAAGGAAAGAAGGAATTGAGAAGTGTATTGAGCATCATCGAGAAACTTCGCAACATATACATTGTGTAAAGTGGAATGAGTATGAGCATGAGATTCGTGTTTGGAATGATTCAGCGATGGCCAAATATCGATTTGAAATTCAATTCGAGAGCGATGGAAACAACAGAAGCGAAACGGGGTTCGAACTTTACGCATTTTCTCGCGAGTCTGGAACCTGGAAAGCTGTATGGAACTTTATTGTTCCATTTGGCCAAGCGACGTGAAGTTCGACTCATAGGGAGCGGAGACCGTGAGCAGCGAAGATTGGCATGCAGATTTGTTCAGTGGTGCTAGGCCATCCAGAAATTGGTGACGGCCAGATCAAATGTGCGCGCGCGGTGAACCCGACCTTGCCGGTGCAGGAAGTTGCTGGTTGCCTGACCAGCCTCCATCTTCGGCGGCCATGTCACCGTAACTCCTCTCAAGGGAACCGATTGTGTGCTCCAACGAGGACGTTATCGGGCGATGACAATGGCGTAAGGTATGTTCTGATAATGTCCGTCGGGCTGGCCGATTCTTTCCCGGTGTATGTTCGCCACGTCTTGCAGATGGACCGTACTATCCCCCATTCGGGCAACAACGATATGCATAAGAAACGCAATATCCATCTGAGGGTCTCCTTTGCCCAGTGCATCGGCGACCGCGCGGCGCAGATCTCCCAGGGTAAGATTCAGGGACGAAAGTCTGGCGCTATCGGCTGTGATTGTGAACCCGACCGGTGGCTTGACATAGGGCGTCCATTCAGCGTTCGGCAGATCCTTTCGCTGCAAGGTGTCGGTGACAAGCCGTATCTTGGTCACTGACGACAACGGGACACTTTCGCCGGAAGGCAGGCGGACGGTAATGTTTCCGATGTCCCCAAGTGCCCCAGGGCTGCGCTGTTCGTGCATGGCTTTGGCGATATCATCTGCGTCCAGGCCCAGACCTGCAGCGGTTTCGGTCAGTGTCAAAGATTGTGAGCGATACTGGTAGGACGCCTGATCGAACACTGCGGGAAATGTCGGGTTCGCATCGAGCACAAGACGTCTCGCGGGATGGTCCGACATATCCTGGCGGGACTTTATGGCATTGATCAGTTGGAGACGCCGTTTTCCCCGGTATGACTCTTGCCGGGGCACAATGTGGAACAGTACCGTCAGTGCCGCCAGTTCATCGGCAATGCGCTGGCGGGATTTGGCATCGACGTCAGCTTGGGCGGAAGGATCAACAGCGGCGGCGCGACCGGTATATACATCAAGTGTCTCGATGCCTTCAGATTTGCCCAACAGTTCGGGCACTTCCTGAAACCGTCGGGTGGCGTCATCCATCAGTCTGGCTTTTTGGTCCGCAGTGAGACCCTGGGCGAACGACAGGCGCAAAGTAAAAGGGCCCTCCATGATCGACCAGGAATAACCTGCCGTGCCTATTGCCAAAACCGTGAACACCACACCGGCGATGGTGCTCAACCACCAGGACGGAGCATGCCCGCTATTCCGGACACGGCTCAGCAATTTTGCTGCGAGGATTTGCGCGCACAGACCTGTGACGAGGGTCAGTGCGATTGCGCCTCCAACAAATCTATAGCCGCTACCACCTCTGCCTGCCAGGACTTCCAGGATGAAGCCAATTGCCAACAAAAGTCCCAGCCACAGATACCAATTGCGCAGGCGCGCCCCGGCGGCCACGGCAACAATCAACGGAGCGAGCAAAACGCCCGCGGCAATCGCTGCCTGGCCGCGCGTCCATAAGGGTGCCGGCCAGAACATTTCCGGTGCATCGTAGAAATTGAGAACACCCAGCCCGACGCACATGGTGCCAAGGGCCGCTACCAAGAACCATGTTAGTGCCGTTGTCATGAATTTATTTTAGCCCTCAGCAGGATACCGGTGCGCATAAGGTCATAATAGAAAGCATCAGCAAGCCTCGTTCTCCCACAGGGCCGTCCGCCAGACTCGCTTTGTTTGTATTGAACGAAGCCGGTTACGCTGCTGTTGCAGCGTAACGCCAGGGGAGCAGTTCGTCGAGGTGTGTGATCTTGTGGTCCGTGATTTTTGCCAGCACCCAGCGGTTCTGCGTAATCTATTGATGGTGCGGTGGACATTGCAAAGGACATGACATTTATTGAAAATACAAAGTCCAGGTATTGTAAAATAAACAAATCCAACTTCGGGGGTTTTCTCGACCACACCACTCATTTGGCCGGTTCTTCCTTGTTGAGCCGTCCACAGCTCCGTCTTCTGATGCAGCCTCGCGTTTGTTTTTTTGACCAGTATTTTGAGTTTCCAAAAGTTGTTCAGCAAGATGACCTCTTGCCACCACTGGTTTGAAAATCATGTCGTTGTTGCGCGTTGACGTGGCCAGTGTGCACCTGTGCTGTGAAACTTTGTGGTTGTCGGGCTACTCAAGGCAGGCCTGTGCAGGCCACCTTGGGTTTGTGCTATTTCAATTGCGAGAAATATCCGGGTAAGCGGTGAAGAACCTTGAATTCAAGTGTCCCTGGCGGACCTATCAGCAAAGAGTTCTTGATGAGCTGACGTCCCATCTTGATGACGCGCAGCTTCATGTTGTTGCCGCGCCGGGGTCCGGCAAAACCGTCCTTGGACTGGAAGTCATGCGCAGGCTTGCAAAGCCTGCGATTGTGTTTGCGCCGTCACTTGCGATCCGGAACCAATGGAAAAACCGACTTGTGGACCTGTTTCTTGAGGACGGGGCGGACCAGAGCTGGATCTCATTTGATGTCAGGCGGCCGAAGTTGCTCACCATCACGACCTATCAGGGGTTTCATGCCGCACTTACCGGTGCAGTCGATGACGAAACCGGCGAAGCGGTAGATGCGGCGAACCTGGATCTGGTCGGTCACTTCAATCATGTCGGTGTTGGCACCCTGATATTTGATGAGGCGCATCACCTGCGCAAGGACTGGCAGAGATCTCTTGTTGATCTGAAGAGTGCATTGTCGAGTGATGTGACAACGGTTGCTCTGACAGCCACGCCTCCCTACGACGTCAGCGCTTCGGAATGGGCAAATTATGAAGATCTGTGTGGTCCAATCGATTGCGAGATCTCGGTTCCCGAACTGGTCAGGGCCGGTGATCTTTGTCCGCATCAGGACCTCATCTGCCTGTCCTCGCCGACTTCCTCCGAAACGGACTACATCGATGCGTTCTGGAACAGCCTGAACGCCTTTGCGCAGGATCTATTGAATGATGTGACATTTCTTTCGTGCCTTGAGAATATTCCCTGGTTCTCAAAGCCGTTCGAACACGAAGACGAGATTTTTTCGAACTCTGCATTCTTTATTGCAGCGCTGGTGTTTCTGAAGGCGGCCGGAAGACCGGTTCCCGGAGACGCGCTTGCGATGTTTGCAACGGCCAACAAGGATCTGCCTGCACTGGATCGCCAGTTTCTGGAAACCCTGGTCACCGGCATTACGTCCGGGGACTCGTCAAAGTGGTTCGAAGACAATGGGTTAAGGCGGAAGATCCTGAAGGATCTTCGATCCTTCGGGGCGTTGCGGCGCGGAAAGCCCATGCTGGCCCAGGTGGAGGAAATCGACCGGTGCCTGAGAAACAGTCTCGGCAAGATCCAGAGCATTCAATCCATTGTCGCAGCAGAAAGCTCCGGTCTCGGGCAAGCGCTGCGCATGGTGGTGCTCACGGATTACATTTACCGCGATCTGGCACCGTCGCCGGGACAACACCATTATGAACCGGTAAAGATCGGAGCGGTCCCGCTTTTCGAGATGCTTCGGGACAAGGGCGACTATATCTACAAAGTCGGATTGCTCACCGGCTCCCTGGTGATTTTGCCTGTCGACGCCGTTCCATTGTTCGAGACCGCTGCCGCGCATAAGGGAATTCGAAAACAGGATTTCAAACTCCGCCCCTTGCCGCATGATGCTGACTATGCCGAGATCGATCTGAAATCTCGTTTCCGACACGAAATCGTTCATCTTGTGACCGAGGTTTTCGAAAAGGGAGGCGTTACGATCCTCGTCGGAACCCAGGCGCTTTTGGGTGAGGGATGGGATGCGCCTTGCATAAACAGTCTGGTGCTTGCCACCACGGTCGGGTCGTTCATGCTGTCCAACCAGATGCGGGGCCGGGCAATCCGCATTGACCCTGACAAGCCGAACAAGACCGCGAATATCTGGCATCTGGCGTGCGTGAACAGCCTTGAAAAGCAAATTTCCCTGGTCGGTGTGCAGAGAGATATCCGTTCCCTCAACCCGCTCAAGACAATGACACCCATTCCTGGCTACCTGAGCAGGCTGCTCGGTGATGATTGGGATGATCTGTGTCGCCGGTTCCGGGCATTCGAGGGACTGAGTGTTGCAGATCCCGCCCTACATTGAAACAGGCATGGGCCGCATGGCTTTTCCCGCATCCGGCTGGACCAGCGAGACCCCGGACCAGCAGAATGCGGGGGCATTTACCAGATG
>NZ_KI928919.1:338938-488332 GCF_000521215.1 Labrenzia sp. DG1229
TAGGGCTTTTCCCCGGTCCATCCGGGCCTGGACCAGCGAGACCCCGGACCAGCAGAATGCGGGGGCATTTACCAGATGCGCGAACCGGGACCTGCTTTATGAGCGCTGGCACAAGGCTCTGGAGAACTTTGGAGACAAAGCTCTCCTGAAACGCATGGTAACTGTGCGCAGGGCGCCACAAACCTGGGTCTACCGGAGCAACATCGGATCGCTTGGTTTGGGGACACTTCTAGGAGCGATATTTCTCGCGATTTTGCCACACATGGATCAACCACCTGGTTTTATTGCATTCTTGGGTCTGGCTTTTGTCGTGGTGTTTTTCCTGGTGCTGAAAATGGGAGGCAACCCTTTGCGCACAGTCCGCCTGACCATTCAAAACAGAACCCTGCGCGGAAACCTGTCGCAACTGGGTCAGGCAGTCCTGGAGACCATGATCCACACCGGCGACATCAAGACGCCTCAGGAAAAACTGAAACTCAGCGTCAGAGCGCATCATGGTGATTATTTCTGCACGGTTGAGGGCGCTGATGCCAAGGAATGTGCCTTGTTTCTGGACGCCATGAAGCAATTGCTGGGACCAATTGAGAATCCGAAATACATGATCGTTCGCCGTGTCGGCCTCTTCGGACAGAAGACTGTCGACTACCACCCGGTTCCGGACAGGATCGCCAGAAAAAGGGCGTTTGCGGAGGTGTTTCTGGAACGCTGGATTGCTCTTGTTTCGTCCGCCGATCTTGTATCGGTCCGGTCGAAGGAAGGGCGCAGAATTCTCCTGCAAGCACGTGCCGATGCATATGCGTCACATTTTGTGCCTCATGCGGAGCTATTGGGTCGGTGGGAGTGATTTTCCGGTGAGCGATTTCTCTCCATGTTTGGAATTTCAGTGCCTATGGATACACAGAGGTAATTCTCGACAATTTCCTTGATTCAAGCTTGAAGAATTTTGCAACAAGTCAGGCCAATGATGCCCACCAGAGTCCTCTCCTCATCAAGACGTACCGGTTCCGGCTGGCTCTTCACATTTGGTCTGGCTCATATTGTTCTGCTTGCGCCAGTCTCGTCACAGGCCTTTGCCACCGATCCCGGCCGGTTCGGTGCGATGACCTGTCAGCAGCTCTGGTATGTTGAGCAAAAGACACTGGCTGAGAGCAGGGTGTGTTTGAAGAGCGAACGCGCGAAACGGGCCTTCAGTCGGGCGGAACGCTGCATTTCGTCCAGCGAAGCCATCTTGCCGAAGAAGACACAGGACTATCTGACACAGCTCAGGAACGCAGCGCGCAGCAAGCCTTGCGCCGGATTTTGAACAATTCAGGCCCCCTTGAAAAACAGCTCAAAAGTTGCTCCGGCCAAAACGGGGAGCGCCTGTGGACCGGTGCTGTATTTGCTGTGGCGCTTTGCACCGGTAAAGGCTAGTTCTGGACAGCAGGAACGGGTAACTCGGATTGAGGGGGGCAATGGATGAGCGAAGCGGCTGAGCCTGACGTCATGCTTTCTCCAGGCTCCGTTATCCCCGTGCGCGACGAGGACGAGCACCTCAATCCGGACTTCATCGCTGCTGTCGAGGCGGCGATCGAAGAAGACAACAGGTCAATGCTGAAAGAGCTTGCCGGCGATCTGCATGAGGCTGACACCGGCGACCTTCTGGAAACGCTCAATGCCGATGAACGCGCCGCCTTCATCCGTTTGCTGGGGGACGAGTTCGACTATACGGCGCTGACGGAGACCGACGAAGCCGTCCGACTACAGGTCCTGGAAGACCTGCCCAACGAGGTCATCGCAGAAGGCCTGGAAGACCTTGATTCCGACGATGCCGTCTACATTCTGGAAGACCTGGATGAAGACGATCAGGCGGCAATTCTGGAAGAGCTGCCTTATGCCGATCGTGCGCAGCTCAAGAAAGCACTTGATTATCCCGAAGAAAGCGCCGGCCGGCGCATGCAGAGCGAGTTCATCGCCGTTGCTCCGTTCTGGACCGTTGGACAGACCATTGACTACATGCGGGAAGCTCGGGACCTTCCGGACAGCTTTTACGAAATCTATGTTCTGGATCCGACCTTCAAGTTGCTGGGGTCTGTTCACCTGGACAAGATCCTGAGGACCAAACGTGCCGAGAAGGTCACCTCGATCATGGAGGAGACGCGTCAGGCCGTTCTGGCAACGGAGGACCAGGAAGAGGTCGCCCGACGGTTCGAGCGCTACAATCTGGTCTCCTCGGCCGTGGTTGACGAAAACGAACGACTGGTCGGTGTTCTGACAGTTGACGATATCGTCGACGTGATCCAGGAAGAGGCAGAAGAGGATCTGCGTGCCCTGGCCGGGGTGGGCGATGAAGAGATTTCCGACACGGTCGTCACGATTGCGCGCTCGCGTCTTGCGTGGCTGGTGGTCAATCTGGGAACCGCAATTCTCGCGTCTGTCGTGATCGCACTCTTTGAGGACACGATCGAGGCGATGGTCGCCCTCGCGGTGCTAATGCCTATCGTGGCGTCCATGGGCGGGAATGCCGGAACCCAGACAATGACGGTGGCCGTGCGTGGCATAGCGACACAGGAACTGGGCGCCAGGAACCTGCTACGTGTCCTCAACCGTGAAATCCTGGTGAGTGCGGTGAACGGTGTCGTTCTGGCGTTGCTGATCGGTCTAACCGCCTGGTTCTGGTTTGCCAGTCCTGGTCTCGGTGTAGTGATTGCGGGCTCAATCATCATCAACATGCTTTTTGCGGGGCTTTCCGGCCTGTTGATTCCGATTGCGCTGGACCGGCTGAACGTTGATCCGGCGATTGCCTCGAGCGTATTCGTCACGACGGTCACCGATGTCGTCGGTTTTTTGTCATTTCTGGGGATTGCAGCGCTCTGGTTCGGGTTACCGTTCTAGTCTCGCGAACCTGATTTCCGTCAGCTCGATCCGGCTGCACGCAGATTATCACGCAGCTTCATGATCCTGCTTTGCAGATCCATCACCTCTTCCATGCTGGTCCCCGTGGCCGAGAGGACGCAAGTGCCGAAATGCTCGGTTTTTTTCTGAAGTGCCCGACCCTTTCGGGTGAGTTTGAGAATGACCTGGCGCTCGTCCTTCGTGTTGCGCGTCCGCGTCACCAGACCCATCGCTTCCAGTCGCTTCAGCAATGGTGTCAGCGTATTGGTATCCAGCTGCAGTTTGGTGGTTAATTTTCCTACCGGCACGTTGTTGGTTTCCCAAAGCACGGTCATGGCAAGGAATTGGGGGTAGGTGAGCCCAATTTCCTTCAACAGTCCCTTGTAGACGCCGTGCATGGCATGGTTCGCCGAGTAAAGGGCGAAACAAAGATACCGATCCAGCGGCAATGGCGCCGTTGCATCCGGAACAACGTCGTCAACAGCTGAAGAAACCGTTCTGTCGGCGCGTTCAGTTTTTTCCGACGCGTTCTCCTGGACCTCTTCAATGGGGTCCGGATCAGCACCGGCCTTCCTGGACGTTTTCGTGCGCACGGGCCGCTTGCGCGCCGGCTGTCCTGAAGATGCTTTCGCTTTTTCAGACGTGTTATTTTTGGGTTTTTTGGTCTCTTCGGGCGCGGAAATACCGATCGCGTCCAACAGAGACATCTGGTCTGTCGTCTCACTCATTCGAGACTTATAAGTCGTGCGCGATATGGTCGCAACATGTTGACGCAATCGCAGCCCCAGTATATGTGTGTAAAATATATCGTGCACGATATAAAATGAAAAGAACCTGATGAAAAATGCCTGTTTTTCAGACTGATAAGGAGAAAGAGATGACGGTGGAAGTTCTCTACGAGACCCGGGCGCGGGCCACGGGCGGGCGTGACGGAAAGGCCGAAACCCTGAGCGGATCGTTCAAGGTGGATCTGACCACTCCAAAGGAACTCGGTGGTGCCGGCGGTGCCGGCAACAATCCCGAGGAGTTGTTTGCGGCCGGTTATGCGGCCTGCTTCATCGGCGCGTTGAAATTCGTCGGCGGACAGGAGGGTGTCTCAATACCAGCCGGCACATCAATAACTTCGACGGTTGGAATCGGACCGCGATCCGAGGGAGGTTTCGGTCTGGAAGTTGCGCTTGAAATTTCCCTTCCGGATCTGGACGGTCAGGTGAAAGAGGACCTTGTTGCCAAGGCGCATCATGTTTGTCCGTATTCGAATGCGACCCGCAACAACATCGATGTCAAACTGACAGTCGTGTAGCGGCGGTCCGGAATGACCGGTATTCTGACAACATCCCGCATATCTGCGGGGCGTTCAGCCAAGTTCTCCGTTGATCTGAGGAGACCAGGCGCGACATGATAGTGTTTGAAACAGCGCGAAAGATCGAACGGACACCATGACCCGCAAACCGCCTGCCATTGCCGGCATTCTGGAAACCGCCGTTTATGTTGACGATATGGAGGCGGCGCATGATTTTTACGGCGGCACTCTGGGCCTGGAGCGTATGGTGGCCGGAGACAGGCTCTTTGCCTATAACGCCGGCCCGGCACAGACGTTGCTCGTTTTTCATCGCGGCCATACCGGGGAAGATGTTGCGACGCAGGGTGGGGTCGTCCCGGGGCACGATACGACCGGGCATGGTCATTTTGCGTTTCAAATATCGACGGATGAGTTACAGGCCTGGCGCGAATACCTGAAGCATCATGATGTTTCGGTCATCAGCGAAGTCGTCTGGCCTGCAGGCGGTACGAGCCTTTACTTCAAGGATCCCGACGGCAACATCCTGGAATTGGCTGCACCGCCGCTCTGGCCAAATTTTCTATCGTGAATTTTAAGGATTTTCCGGCAAGTTCGTGTCGCCTAGGGTGTGGGTGGCAATATGAAGTTCTTGCAGGCAATTTTTCGCACGGTGTTCTACGTTGTGGTCGGAGGCGTAATTTCGATCGCTGGGGCAGCGTTTTTTTTCATGAACTGGGAACCGGACCGGGACGAATTTCCAAAACGGGGGATCGACGTTTCACATCATCTCGGCGAGATCGACTGGAACAAGGTTTCTGCTGACGATGTCGCCTTCGTCTACATGAAGGCCAGCGAAGGTGGTGACTTCAAGGACAGTGCGTTTGTGCAGAACTGGGCAGGTGCCGGCGCAGCCGGGCTGGCCAGAGGTGCCTATCACTATTTCAGCCTGTGCAAGCCGGGGCAGGAACAGGCGGAGAACTTTCTGAGTGTCCTGCCGGACGATCCACAGATGCTGGCACCGGTCCTGGATCTGGAATTTACCGGAAACTGCGCGAAGCGCCCGCCGGTAGAGGACGTTCTTCAGGAGATTGCGGATTTCGTTACCCTGGTTGAACGATCGGCAGGAAAACAGGTCATTTTTTATGCGCCGGAAGAGTTTTTCCGAACCTACCTCAAAGGACAGGGCCTGAACCGGCGTTTGTGGACCCGTTCGATCTGGCACTCACCGTCTTACACCAAGGACTGGATCCTCTGGCAGTATCAGGACAGCGGAACGATTGAGGGCATTTCAGGCAATGTCGATATGAATGTTCTGAACGCTGACATGACCATCGATGAGTTGAGATCTTAGAGTTAACTTATTGAAATTAATAGAATAAAATTGATCTATTGACTTTAACGTAAAAAGACTGAAATGTGCCGGCAACAAGGAGCGGGCATGCAGCGCTATTTCACGATAACCCAGCTGACACAGGAATTCGACATCACGACGCGTACCTTGCGTTTCTACGAGGCGCAGGGCCTGGTGTTACCTCAGCGACGTGGCAGACAGCGTCTGTATACGCCAGGCGACAGGACGCGCATCAAACTCATCTTGCGTGGCAAACGGCTCGGTTTTTCCCTGAATGAAATCAAGGAAATGATCGAGATGTACGGCAGCTCACCGGGAGAAACCGGACAATTGCGACTGCTGCTTGAGAGAATCGCCGCGCGTCGAGAGGAACTGCTCGAAAAACAGAGGGACATCGAGCTCACCTTGCTCGAACTCGACGAGGTGGAAAGCGGTGCGAAGGCGCGCATGAGCGAACTGCATACCAAGATGCATGTGGAGACCGAGTGATGGATCTCAGCCCCAGAGACCCTGTCTGGAACACCCGCGTCAGGAACAGTTTCGCTGCTCAGGACTTCATGACGCATCTGGGAGCGGAACTGGTGCATCTTGCACCCGGTGCCGTTGATATTGAACTGAAGATGCGCCGGGAACTGACACAACAGCACGGTTTTTTCCACGCCGGGGCAACATCTTCGATTGCCGACAGCGCTGCCGGTTATGCTGCGCTTTCCCTGTTCGCTGCGGACTTCGGTGTTCTCACCAGCGAATACAAGATCAACCTGCTGAACCCGGCGAACCAGCCAGTCCTTCTGGCCAGGGGGCGTGTGGTCAAGCCGGGCAAGACGCTGACCATTGCCAAGGCAGATGTCTACGGGCTGGACGACGGTCTGCAGGTTCATGTGGCTACCGGCCTGTTCACATTGGTGAGCGTTTCCGGCGTAAAGGATTGATTGATGTCAGACATCTTGGTTCGAAAACTGGCGCGGACAGACAAGTCGGCGTGGCAGCAACACTGGGCAAGCTACCTGGAATTCTATCAGCAGGATCTCTCGCAAGAGGTGACCGACGGCCTGTTCGAGCGGCTACTTTCAGCCGGGTCCCACAGTGCATTTGTCGCGGAGAAGCAGGACCGGATTGTCGGGTTTGTCCACTTTCTGTTTCATGACAGTTCCTGGTCACTGGATCAGGTCTGCTACCTTGAGGACCTCTACGTGAGCCCGGAGGTCAGAGGGGGCGGTGCCGGCCGAAAACTCATCGAGGCCGTCTACACTGCAGCGGATCTGGAGCCTGGCGCAAACGGCAAGGTCTACTGGCACACAAATCAAGACAACAAACGCGCTCAGATGCTCTACGATCGAATCGGCGAGCTGAGTGACTACATTCGCTACGTACGTTCCTGAGGACAGGTGCGTCGGGAGGTAAGATTATGATTCGCAACGATTTTCCCGGTTTCAATTTCGACCTGGGCGAAACCGCCGACATGCTTCGAGACACGGTTCGTTCCTTCAGTCAAGACCGGATTGCACCGCTCGCCGAAAAGATAGACCGCGAGGACTGGTTCCCGAGGGAAATCTGGCCGGAAATGGGTGAACTCGGCCTGCACGGCATAACCGTTGAGGAAGAATGGGGTGGCTCCGGACTCGGATATCTGGAGCATTGCATCGCGATGGAGGAAGTCAGCCGTGCGTCGGCCTCGGTCGGACTGAGCTATGGCGCCCATTCCAATCTTTGCGTCAACCAGCTGCGACGCTGGGGGCGCGAAGACCAGAAAAAACGGTATCTGGAAAAGCTGATCACCGGCGAACATCTCGGTGCCCTGGCCATGTCTGAACCTGGGGCTGGATCCGATGTCGTGTCGATGAAGCTGCGCGCCGAAAGGAAAGGCGACCGTTACGTTCTCAACGGTACCAAGATGTGGATTACCAATGGCCCCACCGCGGACACGCTGATCATCTACGCCAAGACCGACCCTGATGCGGGCCCGAAGGGAATTACCGCATTTCTGGTCGAAAGGGACTTTCCCGGATTTTCCGTTGCGCAAAAGCTCGACAAGCTGGGCATGCGTGGCTCCGATACCGGTGAACTGGTTTTCCAGGACTGCGAAGTGCCGGAAGAAAACGTTCTTGGAGAAGTGGGCAAGGGTGTCAACGTCCTGATGTCGGGTCTCGACTATGAACGCGCCGTGCTCGCAGCCGGATCCGTCGGCATCATGCAGGCGGCCATGGATGTTGTTGTTCCTTACGTGCATGAGCGCGAGCAATTCGGGCAGCCGATAGGAACCTTCCAGCTCGTGCAGGGCAAGGTTGCGGACATGTATGTCACGATGAACGCCACCAAGTCCTATGTGTATGCGGTTGCAAAAGCTTGTGACCGAGGAGAAACAACGCGAGAGGACGCTGCCGGGGCTATTCTCTATGCTGCGGAAAATGCAACGAAGGTCGCGCTCGACGCCATCCAGCTCCTCGGCGGCAACGGCTATATCAACGAATACCCCACGGGACGTCTCTTGCGCGATGCCAAGCTTTACGAGATCGGGGCAGGGACGTCAGAAATCCGCCGGATGCTGATCGGGCGGGAGATCTTCAACAAAACCACATGATGTGAAAACAAGCCGGATTTTACCGGAGCATCGGGCAGAGGAAACGATGGGAGCAAGCTGGTTTTCGCAAAAAGTTGAAAAACGGACCAGTCCAGTGGACGGTACCGGGCTTTTTGCAATGGAGAAGATCCACGATGGTGAACTGGTTGTCGTGAAGGGTGGGCACATTTTTGATCGGGTTGTCCGCGATGGGCTGGCAGAGACGCTTGGTCCTGCTGAAATTCAGATAGGTGACAATCTTTTCATCGGACCTTTGACGCCGGAGGAAAGAGAAGGCTCGATGATGCATCTCAATCACTCCTGTGATCCCAATGTCGGGATAAGGGGACAGATCTGTTTTCATGCCATGCATGTTGTTGAGCCCGGAGAAGAACTGACCTTTGATTATGCGACCGGCGACGACGATGACTGGACAATGATCTGCAGATGCGGGTCGGTGAGGTGCAGGAACAAGATTTCCGGCAAGGACTGGAAAATCGCCGAGCTGCAAAAGCGGTATGAAGGCTGGTTTTCCGAGTATCTCCAAATGAAAATTGAAAGATCGGCGGGTGTGTCGTGAAGCAGAGCAGACTGAATGAAAAATTCGACGCGAAATCACCTGCAGGTGCCGACATCCGCTTCATCATGGATGGTCCGACCGGCAACATGATCCATTCGACGGTGCCCTCGGGGCAGATCAATCGTGCGACACGGCACAAGACCGTCAGCGAATTCTGGCATGTGCTGGATGGTAAGGGGCAGATCTGGCGATCAGACGGTCACACCGAGAGCGTTGTCGATCTCTTGCCGGGTGTTTCGATCGACATTCCCGTCGGAACCGCATTTCAGTACCGAAGCGATGACAAGGAAGTCCTGAAGTTCATCTGCATTTCGATGCCACCCTGGCCGGGTGACGACGAAGCTGAATATGTCGATGGCATCTGGCAGGCAACTGTTACTGCCTAGATTGTGACTTTTTCAGATGTATTGATCTCCATGCGCGAACTGATCGTACTGACAGGAGTTGGTTTTCGGGAACAGACATGTCTTCAAGAATTGCCCTGGTCCTTGGTTCTACAGGCGGTATCGGTTCCGCGTTGATGCGGTCCCTGAATTGCTCCGAGCAGTATGATGAGGTGATAGGTTTCAGCCGCTCGACGGTTCCCGGCCTTGATGTGCTCGATGAAGCGTCCATCGCGGCATGCGCCAACCGTGCCAGATCAATTTCAGGCTCAGTCGGACTGGTTTTCGATGCGACGGGTGCGCTGACGCCCGAGGGAGTGCGTCCGGAGAAAAGCATGCGCGAGATTGATCCGGTCAATTTCGCAAGGTCAATTGCGATCAACGCGATCGGTCCCGCGCTGCTCATGAAACACTTTCTTCCGATCCTCCCGAAGGAGGAGAGAAGTGTTTTTGTTACTTTGTCGGCACGCGTGGGATCGATCACCGACAACAGGGCGGGTGGCTGGTATGCCTACCGTGCTGCCAAGGCGGCGCTCAATCAGATCGTTCGAACCGCAGCGGTGGAACTGGCGCGAAAGAAGCCCAACGCCATTTGCGTTGCCTTGCATCCGGGAACTGTTCGTACATCTCTGACGGACGGCTTCTCCAAGACTGGTCTTGAAGTTCAGGAACCGGAGGCTGCTTCGCAGAGCCTCCTGTCGGTCATCGAAGGACTTTCACCAGAACAGTCCGGTCAGTTTTTCGATCATCGGGGCGCTGTCATTCCCTGGTAAGCCGGTTTTTGTTGAAGGCTTGTCTTTTTCTGACAGTAATAGAGAGCCGAGCCGAATGATCCCGGCGGCGCAGTCTGAAGGTGGCTTGCATGACAGATCCGTTTTTTCATCCGGTTTCCGGATTTGAATTGCCGCGCTTTGCCGGAGTACCAACCTTCATGCGATTGCCGCATGTCGGGTTGGACGATCCGAGAATTTCAAAGGTGCAGATCGGCCTGATCGGGACGCCATGGGATGGTGGAACAACGAACAGGCCGGGTCCGCGTCACGGACCACGGCAGCTCAGGGACGCTTCGACAATGATCCGTGCCCAGAACGGAGCGACCGGGGTACGGCCGTTCGAACTCGTCAACTGCGCCGACCTTGGCGATGTCGGGCCAAATCCGGCAAGTGTTGACGACAGCCTTGATCGTGTGACGGCGTTCTATGACGAAATCGTCGCAGCCGGTATCGTTCCACTATCCGCAGGTGGAGACCATTTGTGTTCGCTGCCGATTCTCCGCTCGCTCGCAAGGACAAAGCCGCTCGGAATGATTCACTTCGACAGCCACACCGATCTGTTCAACAGTTATTTCGGCGGCATGCAATACACGCACGGTACACCATTCAGGCGGGCCGTCGAAGAAGGATTGCTCGATCCCGCTCGCGTTGTTCAGATCGGCATTCGTGGTACCGCCTATGACTTCGAAGATCGTGACTTTGCGAAGAGCGTCGGCATCAGGGTCATTCCGATCGAGGAATTTCATGCGCGCGGTGCGGAGGATGTCATGGCTGAAGCCAGGGAAATCGCGGGAGACGGCGAGACATATGTTTCCTATGACATTGATTTTGTCGATCCGGCCTTCGCGCCGGGAACCGGGACACCCGAAGTGGGTGGACCGAATTCCTACCAGTCAATTCAGGTCGCTCGCATGCTGGATGGCGTGGATATCGTGGGAGCGGATCTGGTCGAGGTCTCACCGCCATTCGATCAGAGTGGCGGCACCGCGTTCCTGGGAGTCTCGATCATGTTCGAGATGCTCTGCAACATGGCCCTGGCTGTGACGAAACGCGAAAACTGACTGAACATCAAGGCGATAGTCCAATCATGACCGGCGAAACAGATCTGAAAATCCTGATATCCCACATGCGGCCGATGCTTGACCCGGAGCCGTATGTTTTTTGTACCTTTGCCAACAGGACATTTGAAGACCTGGCTGAATATGCACCGATCGGCCTCTTTGCCGAGACAGAAGGAACGACCGCGATCCTGCCCGTTGAAAGGGCACGCGAATTGGGACTTGCGGATGCCGAATGGTTTCGGCGGATCACGTTAACCGTGCACTCTTCACTGGAGGCGGTCGGCCTGACGGCTGCGGTTGCCGGCGCGCTTGCGCAAGAAGGGATTTCAGCCAACGTGGTCGCCGCATTTTTCCACGACCATGTTTTCGTGCCCGCGGAAAGGGCCGATGAGGCGCTTCAGGCCTTGCGAAACATTGCAGACCTGGACAATTAGGTCTTTGTGCGCGATCGGACTGTGTTCCGGTTTTTCTCTTGCAATTTGTCCTCTGGCTTCCCATTCCTAAGCATGAGCAGTCAGGGGTTTTAAGCATGCAACGGGTCAAGCGACGTCTGTCGGCCATCATGTGCGCGGATGTTGCACAGTATTCCAAGCTGATGGAGCGGGACGAAGACGGGACACTGGACCGGCTGAAGGCTTACCGGGATGTCATGTCCGCGCTAACAGACAGACATAACGGCCGCATCGTCAATACCTGGGGTGATGCCGTCATCATCGAATTCGTCTCGGTGATTGAAGCGGTTCAATGTGCGGTCGACATTCAAAATGAACTATCGCTTCGCAACGCGGATCTTCCGGACCTCAACAGGATGGATTTTCGCATCGGAATCAATCTCGGCGACATCATGGTCGAAGGCGATGACATTTATGGTGATGGTGTGAATGTTGCCGCGCGACTTCAGGAACTCGCCCCGCGTGGCGGGATCATGCTGTCGCAATCCGTCTACGATCAAGTCAAAGCGAAGGTTGCACTCGGTTTTGATCCGCTTGGTCCGCAGAAGGTGAAAAATGTCAGCGATCCCGTTGAAACCTACTCCGTCAGGCTCGGCGGTCGAAACACACCGGCGGAAACTCCCGGTGAAAAAGACGTTGGGGGCGAGGGTGGCGATGCTGGGCATGACGCAGCCGACCCGGCGAGCTGGGACAAGGACACCCGAGCCGTTGCGAATGGATTTGAACAGGCGCGACGTTGGTTGCGTGCGCAGCCTCGCCGCGTGAGAACCTGCGTCTTCATGATAGGATTGTTTTTCGTCCTGAATCTTTTGACGTCGGGTCTCACGACCCTCTGGTTTGTCTGGCCGTCGCTTCCGTTTGCTGTGATGCTGGTGTGGTATTTCGTTGTCGGACGCAAGGGGGCTTCTGTTCCGGACACCCCCCGGCACGAAGAATAACCAATGTGCATGGGCCCTTGTTCCCGATTTGATAACTCTTATCGCGCTATTCAGATTTTCAAGGTTTGCGAGGAACCGCCACTTCGCTTACACATGGACCAAACAGGCATGGCGTTTGTCTTATCGCCTGCCTTTCAATCAGCCGGCCCGGCCGGTACAACAGCCAAGGGAGCTTAATCCTGCGCATGAAAAACTATTCGACCCCGGTGCCAGCACGCCTCGACGATGACGATGAGGACAAATCCAAGGGCCAGCCGTCAATTCAGGTCGACAAGCACCTGTTTGAAGCGCGTACCGTTCTGATTACCGGACCTGTCAGCCAGGACATGGCGCGCGATGTTTGTGCGCGCCTTCTGGCCCTTGCACAGGTCTCCAATGATCCGATCACGGTGATCGTTTCTTCTCCGGGCGGACACGTCGAATCAGGTGACATGATCCATGACACGATTAAGTTCATCGCACCCGAAGTACGCATTCTCGGCATGGGTTGGGTGGCAAGTGCCGGTGCTTTGATCTACGTGTCAGTTCCCAAGGACAAGCGGTTCTGCACACCCAATACCCGCTTCCTTCTGCATCAACCGTCAGGTGGAGCCGGCGGCATGGCAACGGATATCGAGATCCAGGCCAAGGAAATCATCAAGATGCGGGATCGACTCAACAAGATTTTTGCCGATGCGACCGGTCAACCGATTGATCGAATTGAAAAAGATACGGACCGTGACTACTGGATGAGCCCGGAAGAAGGCATTGAATACGGCCTTGTGGGCAAAGTCGTTACGAGTGTCGAAGAACTGGGCTGACAATTGTCCATTTCGAGAACAAAACGCCGGCGCTGGTTCGCCGGCGTTTTTGTTACGAGATACTACCGCGTGCTGTTAAGCGCTGATGAGTTCCTGCTCAACGGAGTAGACCATGATCGGGTCGACAGGCCTCGGATCCAGAACCTGGGGCTGCAAGGCGTCCATCAAACCGCGGAATTCAGCTTCATCATTTTCATTTCTGCTGCCGGCAAAAAACACGACAATCAGGTGGTCGACAAAACGCTCGTACACATCCGTGCAAGTGCAGATGGGTGACAAGAGTTCACAAACCGGCTTGCCATCGTAGAACGGGGCTCCACCGGCAAGAAAAATCAGGAATTCGGTCAGATCGTCGGAATGTTCAAACTCCTGACGGAACATTGTGACATCGAAACAGGGGTCTTGCTCTAGCCGTGCCTGCAAGCGTGGCATTGACCTTACGACCGCTTCGCGTCCACCGAGTTTCATATAGAGTGTCATTTGGATACCCTCGACTGTGCCTTTCAACGATGAACACAGAATGCCGCAGTTCCGTTCACGCCCCTGTGACCTTGATCACGGTTATCACCTTTGTGAAAACCGACAATTATCACTCACAGCATAAATGAGTGTTTATCCTCTTCCGGATCGACCCGTATCTGGGAAAGCGGCGGTAGCATCGCCGCATTTTGTTACATTCGAATTACAGATTTGTTTCGGTAATGTGGTCGTCGAAATTTCGAATTAAAGAGAGTATTATTATTATAATCATGTATAATTTTTAATATTTATACGCGAGATTTTGCATCTATCAAAACTATTGACTTGAAGTCATTGGTGGAAAACTATTTTTTTCAATTACTGTTCCTGTGACCAATTGGGCCTTAAAATCGTCTTCTTTAAGATGTCCATATTTTTATTAGAAAATGATCTGCGTGAGCTATATTCATGTTTTTTTATCTTGCAAAAGTCGGATACTTCTTTATCCAGCCTTCCAATTTTTTCACCGTACTTGCATTGTTCGGATTGACAGTTGCCGCACTTGGCGTCCGGCGAAAAACCGGTATCCGTTTGGCGTGGTTCGGTGTTGTAGCGTTGGCTGTGTGCGGAATTTCCCCGATGGCCAACTGGATCATCCTGCCTCTCGAAGAGCGGTTTCCGCGACCTGCGAGTGTCGAGGGATTTGATGGAATCATAGTGTTGGGTGGCGCTGTCGATACCATTGTCACCGGAGCACGCGGGGACACGGCTCTGACAACGTCGGGTGAGAGAATCACCATTACAGCGCGTTTGGCTTCTCAGATTCCCAAAGCCGTCGTGATTCATGCCGGAGGTCAAGGCATCATCGTCGCATCACAGGCAACCGAAGCAGAAGGGGCTGCCAGACTGTTTGAGGACTTCGGTATTCCAGCGGACCGAATCATATTGGAGGACAAGTCCAGAAATACCTGGGAAAATGCCGTTCTAACCAGGGAACTTGTCGATCCTCAACCTGGACAAAGCTGGCTTCTGGTTACGTCAGCCTATCATATGCCGAGAGCAATGGGTGTATTCCAGAAAGTTGGCTGGACCGGCCTGACCGCCTATCCGGTCGATTACAGAACCCGTGGAGAAGCAGACAGAACGCTTGGATTTTCAGGCGTTTCGAAGGGGTTGCGACGGTTTGATCTGGCATTCAGGGAGTGGATTGGTCTTGTTGTCTACAGGTTGACTGGGCGCAGTGCGTCACTTTTTCCAGAACCAAAATCCTAGAGAATGTCCGGACCATTAACACTGCTTGAAATTCACCTCTTTCATAGGCCGCCGCAACGCACCATATGATGTGTGTCTCAGGGAACAAAAAGGACGTGGGCAGATGGTCCTTGAAGCGCCGATAGTCGCGGCAGACGTCGTACAGTGGCTTTATAGTGATGCGTCGTATCTCAATGATACGCTGGAAATTGTAAGTGAAATGGCTGCGCGCCTGCGCGACGGAAGTGTACCGGTCGACAGGGCAACCACGGGAATATGGGTCGTACACCCGAATGTGAGGGCTGAAGCTTCGGTCTGGGCCAGTGACGGTACCAAGGAACTGCGGCTTTACACTGCCGACAACAGCTCGGACGAGGACTATCAGAACAGTCCGATCCAGCGCGTTCATCAAACCAATCAGGCTGTTCGGGTCCGGATTTCGATGCGCCCCGAGGAAGCTGAAGAGTTTCCGGTCGCGATTGACCTCCGCGATGAAGGGTACACGGACTATATCGCATTGCCGATGCCGTTTTCGGACGGATCAGTCAAGGTCGCAAGCTTTGCGACCAAAGCGCCAGGCGGCTTCAGGTCCGGGCATATAAGCGTTTTTGAATCCCTTATTCGTCCACTTGCTTTGGTGTGTGAGCTTAAAACGCTCCGCCGAACCGCTGAAACGGTTCTGGATACCTATGTCGGTCCGCGTGCGGGGTCGAAGGTTCTCGACGGAACAACGCGACGCGGACAGGGAGAGTGGATCAAGGCAGTCGTAAGCTTTGCCGATATTCGCGGTTTCACACGTTTGTCCAACACGCTTCCTGCCGACATGATCGTAAATTTTCTGAACAAGTATTTTGGTGCCATGACTGCCGCTGTCGAAGCGCATGGCGGAGAAGTGCTCAAGTTCATCGGTGATGAAGTCATGGCCATCTTTCCCTACGAGACCGAAGAGGAAGCACGCGATGCCGCCAGGCGTGCTCTGCTTGCTGCTCGTGATACGCTTGGACGGATCGACGAGATTAACCGGTCGAACAAGTGTGCCCAGACCCCAGACCTGAGCGTTGGTATCGCGCTGCATGCCGGCGATGTCTTTTACGGCAATGTCGGCAGTGAAACACGGCTCGATTTCACGGTCGTCGGTCCGGTCGTCAATCTGGCAGCGCGAATCGCGGAACTTGCCAAGGATCTGCATCGTGAAGTTCTCGTTTCCGACGCGTTGTCAGACATCATGGGCTGCCGGTCGGGCCTGTTCGGGCGCTATCAGGTCAAGGGTTTTGACGATCCCGTTTCGGTCTACTCGCCTGATTTGCTCAGGGGGGACAAGCTGGGATACTGCCCGGACAACACGGCAACCCTGGCACGGGACACGAACTGACGACGCAGCAATACCAGAAGCACGGCCAGCGTCGTGACTGCGAAGACGATGGGACCGGCGAACCAGCCAAGAAATCCGATTGCAAAGAACAGGGCTCTTTGTCCGCGATTGAAATGACGGCCAGCCAATACATTCAGGTCTCCGGCCTGAACGGCCATTTGCCGAATTTCGTTTTCGTCTGCGTTACCCTTTTCAGGAACTGCGCCCATGACAATGCTTGCGTAGTTGAAGAGCCGGTAGGCCCAGCCGAATTTGAAGAAGCTGTAGGCGAATATGAGCATCAGCCCCAGGACCTTGATCTCCCAGAGCGCACGGCTGCTTTCGACCGGTATCGACAAATCGCCTGTAATCTGAACGATACGATCGGTCGCTTCCAAAAGGGCAAAGCCGCCGCCAATCGCCAGGAGCGCTGTGGACGCGAAAAAGGCTGTTCCCTGCTGAAGTCCGGTCATGATGGAAGTGTCCATGATACGAACTTCGCGCTTGCTCATGGCAACCATCCAGCTACGGCGGTACTCGTCCATCACGGCCGATAGGGTTCTGGTGCGCAGGGGACTGACATCGACGATCAGGCTGAAGCCGAACCAGGCGACAAGAAACCACGCGGCTGCGGCAAGGTCCAGGTACGAAAGTGCGTGCATGTAGAGACTTTCTTTTGGAAACTGAGCATATTCAAAAAAGACATAAGCGGCTGAAAAAATGAAAGGTTTTCTGATCTGCAAAATTCAGAGGGCTGCTGCTCCTTTTTTGCGCTTGCGAAATGGTAAGGGATCGTTTACCTCCTCGCCTCAATGGCGCCATATTTCAAAATGCAGGGGACTGGCGGCCTGAAAAAAAGTGTAGGGATTTTATGGACGAAAACGTGCAGAAGTCTTGTTGGAGCGTCACTCTTTGGACTGTCGCTGCGGTAGGTGTCGCCTTGACGATGATCCTCCTTTTCAACGATGTGGAAAGCGCGCAGCAAGCCGTCGCCGTTGCCAAGTAAGGCCAGCGGGACGTTTTCAATTGAAGGCGCAGCCGATGGCTGCGCCTTTTTCCTTTCAATAACGATTTGAAGCACCAGCTGCGTTTGTCGGTGAAGGTTTCGGCCGGTTCTCTGGACCGAAAACCTGACGGAACTCCATTTGGCGAACCACCGTGCGATTGCCGGGATAGCTGATCAGGAGCCCGGCATACGCCGAATTTCCAAACGGCATCATCACCAAACGTACCAGTCCGAGGCCTGGCCAGGCCAGTTCCGCACCCCAGGACGGGATATCCTGCGGTGAACGGGACGGGTTCATCGCTTCGATATCGATCCCATGCAACAGACTTGTGCCGTCAGCGTCCCATGCGAGGCCGGCAAGACCTGCTTCAAGCGGAAAGAGGTCAATTCTCGTGCCGCCGAGGGTCAGGACCAGTGATCCATCGGCTGGAAAATCAATATCGACCTTGCCGCCACGCAAGCCTGTGTCAATTGCCGTTCGGGTTCCGGCGAGCTCCATGAAGGCAGCGGTATTGATGATGTTGAATTGACCTCTCGGCAATTCCGGCTCGGCACTTGTCGGGATAACCAGAAACAGGAAAGCCAGAATGGTCGCGAAGTGTCTTGCCATGCACGGTTCCAGATCGGTGTCCGGCGCACGATAGCGTGTGACATGTTTAGAAAGTGTTGGCCCGAAAACCCACCCGGTGGCTCTTTTGATTGTTGCACGGCTATCTTGAAAGAGAAACGACCATGTCCTCAATCGTGGAATGCTCCGGCTGCCAGCCGGTTGCCCGACTTGTCTGGGTGACATCGATTTTTTGAGACAACGCGTAGCCGGCGCTCCAGTCCGTTTCCGGGGGAACAGCCTGGTCGGCCTGAATCGTCTCGATTTCCAGGGGCAGACCGTGCCGGGCCGAAATGTGGGCAGCCAGATGACGAACGGAAATGCCGGATATGCTGCTTGCCATCAATGTCATTCTGAAACGGGCCTGCCGGAGCGCCAGAACGTAGAGCGCTGCCAGATCGTTTGCCTCGACAAGCGGCCACAGCGTCTCAGAGGCCGCGCGCGTCCTGAATGGATTGCCTGCCTTCAGCGCTTCCGTCATTTCGGCGATCGGGCCTGAGAACCTGCTGCAGACGAGAGCCGGGTGGATCACCACAAGGTTCAGATCCGTGCCGTGAGACAACGTCCGGATTGTTTCCGCCATGAACCGGAAGGCAGGGACGGGGGCAAACGGGGTTTTTTCCGTGATAGCCTGTGTGCCCTGTGCGGAAGGAAATAGCCAGATGCCTCCGGTATAAATGAGCTTCAGGGGTTGTTTCCTGTGCTTGGTGGCCTGCTTGAGCGCCAGCATGGAAAGTCGGTCGATCTTGCCCATATCCGCTGCAAACGTCGCACCGGCGTGTATGACCGCGTCGCAGGACGCTGCCCTGCCAACCCAACTTTCGGCGTGCTTCAAGTCCCCGGGAAAAGCACTGGCACCGAAGGCGCGCAACTTGTCAGAGGCAGCCTCCGATCGCGCCAGAGCGATGACACGGGCCCCCTTGGAAAGCAACTCTTTGACAATGGCTGCACCGATCAGGCCGGTGCCACCGGTTACGAACACGTCCATCCTAAAAGAGAACCCTGTTCGAGAGTTGCGCGCAAGTTTTTGATGTGGGGAGCTGTGCACAATCCACCGACGTTTACTCTTGCCAGCTTGACCTTGCGGACAGGCCTGCTAGGTCAAAAGAATGACGTTGCATCTGGTGAAACTCTGTGTCGGCGCAGACAGCGCGGAATCTCTTCAGGCCTCGATCGATTTTCGTATCGAGCAGGCCCGAATGGCGGGTCTGGAAGAAGTAACGACACACACCACGCGTATGGTACCCACCCGCAAGGACGATTTGCTGGAAGGCGGTTCGCTCTACTGGGTTATCAAGGGCAAGATCCAGGTTCGCCAGCATCTGATCGATATTCGTCCCTTCACGGACGATGCCGGTATCAAGAGATGCGACCTTGTGCTCGAACCAAGGTTGATCCTCACGAGATACCAGCCCAGGCGCCCGTTTCAGGGATGGCGGTATCTGAAAGCGGATGACGCACCCGCGGACATGCGGCTGGCCGCAGAGACCAAGGCCATGTCAGACGCCATGCGCCAGGATCTGACAGAACTCTGTCTGTTATGATCGCTTGGAAACATCCAACTGCCCGTTCATGTATCGTCGTTCGGTGTCAACGCCTTACCCAAATGCTGGAAGAGTTGGTCAAAATCTGGCCACGACCGGTCCAGTTTGGGGTTTTCCTTTTTGCGGGTCATGGAAAGCTGGGCATACCCGTGAACCAGTGACCAGACGAGGACTTCTATGTCTTCTTTCGATGATCCGGAGGCCACGAAGGGTGCACAAGCCTCCCGGAGGAGGGCGTATGCGCGTTCGGAGTGCGAGCAAAAAAACTCGTCGTCCTCATTGAACTTCTGTCCGGAAAAGATGAACAGAAACAAAGCTGGATGATCCGACGCATAGTCGATGTAACCGTGGCAAATCGCAGACAGGCGATCTCTGGGAGAAGGACCGGCACCGTCCAGGCGTTTTGTCATGGCCTCGCAAAACAACTGGAAGCCACGCGCAGCGATCGCGGTCGATAGACCCATGATATTCTTGAAATGATAGCCGGGTGCGGCGTGTGAAACTCCCGCCATCGTAGCACATTCGCGGAGTGAAAGGCCGTCTGCGCCCCGTATTCGCAGGAGTTCGACACCAGCGTCTATCAGTGCCGTTTTCAGGTCGCGATCAGTTTTTCGCCTTGTCGTTTGTTCAATTACCATGTGACCGTCTTCATCGATTGTCTTGACAGTGTCAAGTTTGATCTTATCTTGACACTGTCAAGTCGGAGGAGAGGCATGGAACAGGTTTTGAAGCTAACCGGTCGTATTGCGTTCTGGGTGAGCGTGATTTCATCGGTCCTGGTGGCGTTTGTTTCCTACAGGTTTGTTCCGCTCGGCGTGGAAATCGCCATGAATTTCGTTTCACACAATTTGGCGGGAAACAGTCTGGCGCTTTTTGCGCATATTGCTGTCGCACCGGTCGCTCTTTTTCTGATGCCGTTTCAGTTCATGTCCGGACTGCGCCGTAAACACCCCCCGCTTCACCGTTGGGTTGGACGGATCTACGTTGTGGCGGTCGTGATTTCCGGTGTTGCCGGTTTTCAGCTGGCGTTTCATTCAACGGCCGGTGTTTTCGCGAGCGCCGGATTTGCTTCGTTGGCCGTTGTCTGGCTCTGGACAACACTCGGTGCGCTCTATTTTGCGCTCACAAGGCAGTTTGCCAGGCATCGCGACTGGATGCTCCGTTCCGCTGCCTTGACCTTTGCGGCGGTGACCTTGCGAGTGTATCTGGGGTCATCGATGGCACTGGGCGCCGAATTTCAGGTCGCCTACCCGATCATCAGTTGGGCGTGTTGGATACCAAATTCGATTTTGGTCGAGACGTACCTGCTGATGCGCGGCAGGCGAAGCTATCTGCTAACCAATCAAACCATGTGAATCGAAATCTCATCTAGTTTGGGATGAAGACAGCTGCTGTGCTTGCCAAATCAGACCTGCAGGCCCAATTTGAATGTATCGAGCGCAGCAGGGACGAATATGAATGGCGAAAACAGATCTGGACGCGACGGGGAAACCTGTCCGGAAAAAAGGCGACTTGCCTTCGGCCGCGTCCGATATCTCTGCCTTTCTTGAGAAAGCGAAGGAAATCGAGCCGAAAGCAGGGAGCGACGGCCGACTGATTTTTGCGCTCGACGCAACCATGAGCCGACAACCGACCTGGGACAGGGCCTGCCATATTCAGTCGGAAATGTTTCAGGAAGCAGACCATATCGGTGGTTTGAAGATAAAGCTGGTCTATTTTCGCGGCTTTGGAGAATGCAGAGCATCACGCTGGTTCGAGCGCAGTGATGAGCTTGCAAAGGCCATGAACCGGATCTCCGTCCAGGGTGGGCGCACTCAAATCAGCAAAGTGCTTTCCGCCGCTCTCCAGTCAGCTACGGACGACAAGATTGCCGCTGTGGTCTATGTCGGTGACTGTATGGAAGAAGATGTGGATATTCTTTGCGACAAGGCCGGACAACTCGGGTTGATGGGCGTGCCGGTGTTCCTGTTTCAGGAAGGGCGAGACACCATTGCGGAACAGGCCTTTCGCGAGATGGCGCGCTTGTCCAAAGGAGCCTATTGTCCCTTTGATGCGGGGTCTGCACAGCAGCTGGCCGAGCTCTTGAAAGCGGTTGCCGTATTTGCAAGTGGTGGACACAGCGCACTTGTAGCACTTGAACGGAAAGGCGGGCAGGGAGCCCGTCTGCTTCTGCAGCAAATCAAATCTGACTGATGTTTTATTTTCTTATCGGACTGGTCCTGCTCACTGCCGTCATCTTGGGTGCACGCAGTTTTGTTCAGGCCAACCCCGGCGATCTTGCCCGCCAGCTTCGCAAGTACGGCGGAATTCTTCTTCTTGCCCTTGGTGCCGTCTTCATGCTGACCGGGCGCTTCATGTTCGCCATTCCGTTGATAGGGTTTGGCCTGTCTCTTCTGGGGGTTGCCGGTCTCGGTCGCCTGACAGGAAGCTACAAGCCGAACAAGGCATCAGGTCAAAGATCCAGGGTGCGAACAGCAATGGTCGAAATGGAACTGGATCACGATACCGGTGAAATGACCGGTCTGATTCTGGCTGGTGGTTTTCAAGGCCGCAGGCTGGACGAACTAAGCGACCAGGACCTGCTTTCGTTCTGGCAGGAATGCGGCCAGGACGAACAAAGTTGCAAGCTAGTCGAAGCTTATCTCGACCGCAGGCTTGCCGGATGGCGTGAACACTTCCAGTCTGATGGAACAGAGGGTACAGGGGAAGCCCGGTCGAGCTCTGGCCCCGATGACAGATGAGGAGGCCTACGAGATCCTGGGGCTTTCTCCCGATGCCGGGGACGCGGAAATTCGATCCGCGCATCGCAGGCTCATGATGCGGGTTCATCCCGACAAAGGGGGATCCGGTTTCCTCGCGGCGAAAATCAACGAGGCTAAAGACACGCTTCTCAGAAGACATTGACGACATCCGTTACGCAGTTACTGGTAGATGGCGAAGCAGGCGAATTTTGCCTTTTTCAGTTTATTGCAGGCCTTGCGGGCTGCAGTCTTGTTTTTGAAGCCAACAAATCGCGCGCGGTAAAGCGTTTGCCCGTTAGCTTCAACGGGTTCTGTGTATGGTGAACGTCCACGTAGAGCCGCTCCCGTTCTGGCCTTGGCTTTCTTCAGAAGTGCAACGGCCTGATTCTCAGTCTCCGAAGCGGCAATCTGCACCTGCCAGCCCGGTTCGATGTCCGGCGTATCGCTGGTCGCAACAGTGACGGTGTCATCCTTCGACTGGCTTTCGACAACCGGCAGCACGGTCGCCGAAGCTGCCGCCACTTTCACGTTTGATGCAGTAACTTCGGGCGCCGGGACTGTTTCAATCTTGACCGTCTCCACAGTGATCGTTTTCGCTGGGATCGGTCGGCCTTCACTATCTGGCTGGGATACCGTGCGTCTGGACACATCTGCCCTTGCTGCGTCGAGCAGCGCTTTTTTCGAGACTGAATTCGTCGTCAGATCCAGATCAGGACTGTCACGGCGGATCGGCGGCAGCGCGGTTGCGACTGCGAAAGTCTCGTCAAAACGCCTTTTGACAATTTTGGGAGGTATCGGAACCGCGTCTCCAAAACCCGGTACTGTTGCGGGCGCGGCCTTGACTGAAGCCGTGGTGACGGAGGCAACAGAAGGTACGGGCACCGGAGCAGCGACCGGTTTTTCAGCCGCATTGAACGCAAGAACCATCGGGGCTCCTGACGCAGGCTTCTGATTGCTACCCGGCTTTACTCTTGGCAATGGCGGCTGACTCAGGGTCGAGGCAACAAAGATCGGCGCGCCGCTGCGCTTGGCTATCATGGGGACGGTTTTCTTGCCGCGGCTTGCCTTGGACAGATAGCGGCTGATCAGCTTGGTCATCTGGGCATTTCTGGACGCGCCGGACCTGCCGCCCATCACAACGGCAACAATCTGTCGGCCATTCCGGTTGACTGAAGTGACGAGATTGAAACCGGATGCCCTGATATAGCCGGTCTTGATACCGTCAACACCCTTCACACGGCCAAGGAGCTTATTGTGGTTGCCGTAAGTGCGACCCTTGTACTTGTAGGATCGCGTTTTGAAATAGCCGTAATACTGCGGGTAGTGCTCTTGAATCGCACGTCCAAGGGTCGCCATATCCCGAGCAGTCGTCCGTTGGCCGGAATTCGGCAAACCATGCGGGTTCCGAAAGGTCGTCTTTTTCATGCCCAGGGACCGTGCAGTGCTCGTCATGCGTTGGGCGAACTTTTTCTCGGACCCTGAAATATTCTCAGCGACAACGGTTGCAACATCGTTTGCGGACTTGGTCACCAGCGCAAGGATTGCGTCCTTGACCTTGATGGTTTTTCCCGACTTCAAACCCAGTTTGGATGGTGGCCGGCCCGCAGCATACTTGGACACCTTCAGGCGGGAATTGAGCGTAAGACGACCGGCCGAGAGCTCTTCGAAAACCACATACAGGGTCATGATCTTCGTGAGCGAAGCGGGATATCGGTAGGCGTCAGCAGAAGATGCGTACAGCGTCTTGCCGGTTTTGGCGTCAACGACAATGCCGGCATATTTGGAATTGGCCATCGCCGTGACAGGAAGCATGATCAGCAACACGCCGAGTACCAGAATTTTTCCCACTTGGGTTATCGCCATTGCATTGCGAAGAAAACGCATACCAAACACAGTTACTATCCCAATCCGGGTCACACGTTTCGAATTGAAGCCTGGCGGGTTGGATCATTTCCCCCTGCGATTCAAGCCGCAGCTCCGTGATGTCTGTTTCATTTGATGGAATCACGGTTACAAATGTGTAAATGAATTGCCGAAAAAGCACTTTGGGAAATAGTTTTTTGTTAGAGTTAATCAATCGTTAATTCTGATTTATTCGTATATCATAGTATAGGTTTTGATTTTATTTAAAATCTCTATCGTGCCCGGAAATTAAAATGTAAATTATTTGTTAAAACCCCTATTTGTACTTTCTATTTCTATGCCTGTCGAAAGTGGTTCTGTTGAATACTCCTCGTATGTTTTTCATGAGTGCTGATCGCAATTGCTGGTGAACTGACGGCAAGCCCCCTCAACAGCAGATGCAATTTTCACTGATTGAGATAGCGTGGATTAATTTCTCGTAATGGTTGTTTTTGCAGTGCAAAATCGCCTTGACAGTTATTGTGCAGTGCATTACGAGAATGCCCATAGGTAACGTGATGCGCGTGCCGACTGCCACTAAGGGCCTTTGATGCAGGCCTTGCGCGCCGGTTCGCTGGAAGAGGTCAGTGAAATGATGAACAATTTTGAAGAAATGCAGAAGTTGAGCAAGGACAACATGGATATCGCCATGGCATCCTTTGGTTCGATGAGCAAGGGCTTTCAGGCGATCGCAGCTGAAGTAGCAGATTACCAGAAGAAGTCCTTCGAAGAAGGTACGGCAGCCGTTGAAAAGCTTGTTGCGTCCAAGTCCCTGGACAAGGCGTTCGAAGCGCAGGCTGACTATGTCAAAACCACATACGAAGGTTTTGTCGGCGAAATGACCAAGATCAGTGAAATGGTTACCGACATGTCCAAAGATGCCTACAAGCCTTACGAAGGCGTGATCGGCAAAATGGGCAAGTAAGCCTCCCTGTTTTTTCGCCAACTGGCGGATTGCGTTTCAAACCCGGCTCGATCGAGCCGGGTTTTCTTTTGTTTGTCGAGATATACCCACATTTTGCCGGTTGGGCCGGAACGGAATCGCGTTCACGTGGATTTGCATATCGTTCCCACCTTTTAATCGTTTTTCAGACACCTACATTCCCGATTAACGGTGACGCTTCTGTCGGAAACAGGACGTTCACCCGAATCTTGATGAAATCGACCATTGCGCGAGCGCGGCTTGCGCGGCAGGATTACCGGTGTAGAAAAAGATATTCGCGGAGTTGAAACCTGCGAATTGAAGAAGCCGGACCGGTTTGCATGTGCGCTCCGGCCCGGGAAATGAAAACCGGTGTTTTCCGGAATGAGAGAAGCGATAGGTAAGGCAATGTCGGCGGGTTCAGATCAAGACAATGACGGTGGTGACGCCGGAACTGTTGTTGCTACCCGAACCAAAACGGTTACCAAACGGCCTAACCTCTATCGTGTGCTGTTGTTGAATGATGACTACACTCCCATGGAGTTTGTCATCCATGTAGTGGAGAGCTTTTTCCAGAAGAACAGGGAAGAAGCGACCCGTATCATGCTTCATGTTCATCATCATGGTGTCGGCGAATGTGGGATTTTTTCCTATGAAGTCGCAGAGACCAAGGTAACCCAGGTGATGGATTTCGCACGCAAGCATCAGCACCCTCTGCAATGCGTCATGGAAAAAAAGTGAGGACCAACGCACGTGCCTTCCTTCTCGCGCAGTTTAGAAAAAGCCCTTCACCAGGCTCTGGCTTTCGCCAACGAACGGCAACAGGAATACGCTACGCTTGAGCATCTCCTGCTGGCGTTGCTCGACGATCAGGACGCAGCTGCCGTCATGCGGGCCTGTAATGTGGATCTGGATACGATCCGACGCAATCTGCTTGAATATATCGAGACCGAACTCGACAATCTGGTGACAGACAGTGATGAGGACTCAAAGCCGACGGCTGGTTTCCAGCGCGTCATCCAGCGGGCGGTCATCCATGTACAGTCTTCCGGCAGGGAAGAGGTTACCGGCGCCAACGTGCTGGTCGCAATTTTTGCCGAACGCGAAAGCCACGCAGCCTATTTCCTGCAGGATCAGGACATGACCCGCTACGACGCGGTCAACTACATCTCTCATGGCATCGCAAAACGTCCCGGGATGTCCGACGCTCGTCCTGTCGAAGGCGCGGAGGAGGAAGACATTCTTCCAGGTTCTGAAGGGGACAAGAAGCCCAGTCAGAAGACAGATGCGCTTGAGGCATATTGCGTCAATCTCAACGAAAAGGCAGTCAACGGAAAAATCGACCCCCTGATCGGCCGCGAGAGCGAAATTCAACGTACGATCCAGATTCTTTGCCGCCGGGCGAAGAACAATCCGCTTTTTGTTGGTGATCCGGGTGTTGGAAAGACCGCGATTGCTGAAGGGTTGGCGCACCGTATCGTCAACGAGGATGTGCCTGACGTCCTGATGGACGCGACCATCTTCTCGCTGGACATGGGGTCTCTTCTCGCCGGCACGCGTTACAGAGGCGATTTTGAAGAACGTCTGAAGCAAGTAGTCAAGGAAATCGAGGATTATCCTGGCGCAGTGATGTTCATCGACGAGATCCATACCGTGATCGGCGCCGGTGCCACGTCGGGCGGCGCAATGGACGCGTCGAACCTGCTCAAACCTGCGCTTGCTTCCGGCGCGATCAGGTGTATCGGCTCGACAACATACAAGGAATACCGGCAGTTCTTCGAAAAAGATCGCGCACTTGTCCGCCGCTTCCAGAAGATCGATGTGAACGAGCCTTCGATCCCTGATGCAATTGACATCCTGAAGGGGCTGAAGCCCTATTTCGAGGATTTTCACAAGGTGCGTTACACCAACGATGCCATCAAGACGGCGGTGGAATTGTCTGCGAAGTACATTTCAGACAGGAAACTGCCTGACAAGGCGATCGATGTCCTGGACGAAACCGGTGCGTCGCAGATGCTCGTTCCGGAGGCGCGGCGCCGGAAAACGATTGGCGTGAAGGAAATCGAGAACACCATTGCCACGATGGCCCGCATCCCGCCGAAATCCGTTTCAAAGGACGATGCCGAGGTTCTGGAAAACCTTGGAAAGGACCTCAAGCGTGTTGTCTACGGTCAGGACGCGGCGATCGAAACGCTGGCCTCGGCAATCAAGCTCGCGCGCGCAGGATTGCGTGAGCCGGACAAGCCGATCGGCAGTTATCTGTTCTCCGGTCCGACCGGTGTCGGCAAGACCGAAGCAGCGCGTCAGCTGGCGTCGTCACTCGGCGTGGAACTGATCCGTTTCGATATGTCTGAATACATGGAAAGGCATACGGTTTCGCGATTGATCGGTGCGCCTCCCGGTTATGTCGGGTTCGACCAGGGCGGTCTGTTGACCGACGGTATCGACCAGCATCCGCATTGCGTCCTGTTGCTCGACGAAATCGAAAAGGCCCATCCGGACCTCTTCAACATTCTGTTGCAGGTAATGGATCACGGCAAGCTGACCGATCACAACGGCAAGCAGGTCGATTTCCGCAACGTGATCCTGATCATGACCACGAATGCGGGCGCTTCGGACATGGCGAAGATGCCTGTCGGCTTCAACCGTGTGAAGCGGGAAGGGGACGATACGGAAGCGATCAACAAATTGTTCACGCCGGAATTCCGCAACCGTCTCGATGCGATCATTCCGTTCGGCAACCTGCCGATGGAAGTTGTCTACAAGGTGGTCGAGAAGTTCGTCATGCAGCTTGAGGTGCAGCTTGCGGACCGCAATGTCACGTTCGAACTGACCGACGATGCGGTGAAATGGCTGGCGACCAAGGGGTATGATGACCGAATGGGGGCCCGCCCACTCGGCCGGATTATCCAGGAACACATAAAACGGCCGCTTGCCGACGAAGTTCTCTTCGGCAAATTGAAAAAGGGCGGCATGGTCAAGGTGTCGGTTTCCGAGGATGGCAAGGGCCTGCTGCTGGAAAGCATTGAAGAGCGGGCAAATCCGCCCAAACCGAAAGCCAAGACGGAAACCAAACCAAAAGCGAAACGGCGCCGGAAACCGGTTTCAAAGACATCGGCGACCAAGCAGACAAAGTCCTCCGGCGGAAACAAGGGGGGCTCGTCGAAAAAGAGCCTCGTGCCAAAAGTGCCTTTGGCGGACTGAACAAGGCATTGGGATTGCAACGAAAGACCCCGGAGATGATCCGGGGTCTTTTGTTTTGACACAAACGGTCCTTTCACTTCTTTCACCAATTCCATTCGACAAATTTGTTGGTCGACTGTTCCAGGATTTCCTAACGTGGGAATAAGCCGAACAGGAGTTGAAAATGTCCGATACGAAAGTTGCCCTGATTACAGCTGGCGGGTCCGGAATGGGCGCGGACGCTGCACGCCGCCTTGCCGCTGATGGTATGAAGGTCGCGATCCTGTCATCGTCGGGAAAGGGTGAGGCGCTTGCCGAGGAGCTTGGAGGGTTCGGATATACGGGCTCAAATCTTGACCCGGAAAACTTGAAGTCGTTTATCGTAAAGTGCCGGGAAGCATTAGGCCGTGTTGATGTTCTTGTAAACTCTGCTGGCCATGGTCCCAAAGGTGACATCCTGGAAATCTCGGACGAGGACTGGCATCGGGGCATGGACTACTACCTGATGAATGTCATCCGCCCGAGCCGGATCGTTGCCCCGATCATGGCAGAGCAGGGAGGTGGAACGATCCTCAACATCTCCACCTTTGCCACTTTTGAGCCCGACCCGACGTTTCCGACATCTGGTGTCTTCCGGGCTGGTCTTGCCAGCTTCACGAAACTCTTTTCCGACAAGTTCGCGGCGCAAAACGTGCGGATGAACAATGTCCTTCCCGGTTTCATCGACAGTCTTCCGGAAAAGGACGACCGGCGCGGGCGCATCCCGATGGGCCGGTATGGCCGGTCCGACGAGGTCTCTGGTCTGATTTCCTATCTGGCCAGCGATGAAGCTGCCTATATCACCGGTCAGAATATCCGGATCGACGGCGGGTTGACGCGGTCGGTGTAACGCTTGAGTACACTGGACAAGATTTCCCGAAAAAGGTAAGGCTTCCTTACTATCTGTTTTCCGAGTCCTTTTCCAATGACCGTTCCCCACGGGACCGCGCAATCGAATTTGCCTGACGAGCCGCCGACGACTGGCAGGAAGTGGTTCCTGCTGGGCGCCCGTGCGGCGATTTCGATACCGGCCCTTATCCTGACTGCAGCGTTTGTCGGCTATGCAGGTCTTGCTCGCGAGACAGGGCTGACTCTTCCCGAGACCCTGGCAATGACAGGACTTATCTGGGCATTGCCTTCCATCGTCGTTCTAACCGGGGCTCTGTCTTCCGGAATGGGATTGATCCCGGCATCGATAGCCGTTGCGCTTGCTTCTGTGCGTCTCATGCCGATGACAATGGCACTCATGCCGATGGTGAAGGTGCCGGGAAAGACAAAAACCTGGCATCTTCTTATCGCTTCGCATTTTGTTGCGGTGACTGCCTGGGTGTTTGCCATGCGCAATCTGCCGGACCTGCCACGTGAGGCGCGATTGCCGTATTTCACCGGCTTTGGCGCATCGGTGACGTCGTTTGTGTTCTGCATGACAGGTATTGCCTACATGGCAGTCGAACGAATGCCGGATGTGGTGGCAGGAGCACTGGTGCTGCTCACGCCGGTTTACTTCCTGTGTTCGCTGTGGGGTGCGGCACGGCTGAACGTCGACAAGATTGCGATGGTTGTCGGGTTGGCACTCGGGCCGGTCTTTTTCCTCTACTTGCCTGGCCTGGACCTGCTGTGGACAGGTTTGGTGGGCGGCACGGCAACTTACCTCGGCATGAAAGTGTTACGTGGAGGACGTTCATGACGGACGGCCTGATACGCGAAACCTGGTGGTGGCCGTATGTCATGATCCTTGTCGCGGGGTGGCTGGCAACAGATGTCTGGCGCTGGATCGGCGTTTTTGCCAGTGGCCGTCTGCGGGAAGACAGTGAACTGCTGATCTGGGTGCGCTGCGTTGCAACAGCGCTTGTTGCCGGTCTCATCTCCAAGTTGATCCTGTTTCCGCAAGGCATTTTGAGCGAGACGCCGATGTGGCTGCGCATTGCAGCGACAGGTGTCGGATTCTCGGCGTTTTTTGTCTCCCGTCAAAAAGTCGTTGTCGGCGTTCTGGCCGCAGAAGCCTTTTTGATCGGTGGCTGGTGGCTGCTCGATAGGGTAGTCTGGTAGACAGCAGACACTCTCGAGATCAGGTGATTGCAATGGCGGATCAGGTAGAACTCTTTTACGCTCCTCAAACCCGCGCGACCGGCGTTCGCGTTCTGCTGGAAGAGTTGGGTGCTCCCTACACGCTGAACGTATTGAACTTCAAACTTGGAGAGAACCGGCAGCCCGGCTTTCTGGCAGTCAATCCAGCCGGCAAGGTGCCGACTGTAAGGTGTGGAAAGGCCGTTATCACCGAACAGGTCGCCATCTACATCTACCTGGCCGACCTGTTTCCTGAAAAGGGTCTGACACCGGCTCTGGATGATCCGCGCCGCGGACCATATTTGCGGTGGTTCGTCTACATGGCGTCGTGCTTCGAGCCTGCGTTGGTTGATCGCGCGTTGAAACGGGAAGAGCCGCCACAGACAATGTCTCCCTATGGAAGTTTCGACACGGTCATCGAGAACATGAGAGCACAGCTTTCAAAAGGTCCCTATGTACTTGGTGACAGGCTGACGGCACTCGATGTTCTATGGGCGATGGGGCTCCGATGGGGCATCATGTTCGGCATTGTGCCGGAACTGGATGAATTCAAGAGCTATACAGCCCGGTACTTTGAAAGACCGGCGGTCGTCAAGGTTCTCCAGGAAGACCAGAATCTGGCAAGGGAACAGGAGGAAGCCGCTATAGCTGCAGGAATTGCCTGAGGCTGGAGGCTGACTTCTTGTGTGCTTGAGACGAAGAGGTTTGGTGGCAACAACCCATGACCTCAGAATGTGAGGCAGGATCGCCTGGACCGTCTCATGGTTCTCTTGTATCGGATCGACCGCCAACCAGGACCCGTCGTCAGATATCTCTCGGGTTTCCAGGCACGAAAAATAGAGCTCGCACCAGGCACCGTAGGCTGTTCGCACTAAGAACTTCTCCGGGACCATCAGTTCGACGGTGACATATTCGGAGAGGGATAATTCGTGGTCCGACAAAAGGGCCGAGGCTAGAAGATCAAGTTCCTTTGGTTCAGCTTCATATGCCCAAACCTGAGGGGTGTCCGTCTGCGTCAGCTCGATTTGTCTCAGTTGACGGACGACGAATTCATAGGCGATGCGGTGGTTGCCCTGGATCCCGATACCTTCCCGGGTGGGAACGTAACGCCCTTCAAAATCAAACAGATCCAGGACGCAGGATTTTTGAAACGTGAAGAGCCTTGCGCACCTTGCCCGAGGTGCTACGGATGAATCACAGCGCGGCGAGCGCTGCGCGAATTTTCTCCGCATGGCCTGCCAGAACGTCGTTGTCTGCCATTTCACCTGTATGGGGTTTCAACGAAATGCCTTCAAACCTGGGAATGACGTGCACGTGGGTGTGAAACACGACCTGCCCACCGGCTGGTTCAGAAAACTGCTGGATTGTCGTGCCGTCGGCACCGAACGCCTTGATAACGGTGTGGGCCATTTTCTGCACAGTCGCCATAACCGCGTTCAGATCTTCCGTCTCGATGTCCAGGATGTTCCGGGAAGGTGCCTTGGGAACCACCAGGATATGCCCGTCTCCGCGCGGCATGATGTCCATGATCACCAAGGTCTTGTCGTCTTCATAGATTTTGTGGCTCGGTAATTCACCACGCAGGATCTTGGCGAAAACGTTCTGGTCGTCATATTGAGCTGCGGACATTTATGGAAATTCCAGTTGAAATTCGACAGGCTCTGCGGTGCAGGTTCCTTGCGCGGAGACTAATCGCAGAAGCCAGGACTGAGCAAGGGAAATCACGGTCCCGGTTCGCCTGACGCCCGGTCACAATTGTGAACGACTCCGTGGTGTCGCGCGTGATACTGCAATCAATTCACTGCCAAGTTCGGTAAGGCGCACCCTGTCGGGTTTGTAGAACATCCAGTTGCCGAACTTCTTGCCGGTCACGAGCCCGGCATCGGCCAGTTTTTTCATGTGTGAACTGACCGTTGGCTGGGACAAACCGATCTTGTCGGTGATGAACCCGACGCAAACACCGTCCTCGACGAGATCGCCATCGCGTTGTTCTGGAAAGTGTGGGCGCGGATCCAGAAGCCAAAGCAGGATCTGCAGTCTGATCGGACTTGCGAGAGCCGACATCAGGGAGGAACTTGACTTCGCATCTATATTGATATTCATCTATATAGAAACTCCTCGATATAGATGGATGAACCGGCATGCAAAATAGCTCTCTTGAACGTCTTGCGGAAGCCTTTTCCAGCGGCGCTGAACGAGGCGCGTCTTACCTCAGGCAAATCGGGGAGCGACAGGTCAACGCGGATACATCCAGACTGCCTGACCTTGACCCCGGTTTGCCGGAAACGGGACTAGGTGAGACGGCGGTCCTCGACCTCATGGAAACGATCGGGGGCGAGGGGACGGTTGCGTCGGCGGCCGGGCGATATTTCGGTTACGTCATTGGCGGGACCCTGCCGGCGGCATCCGGCGCGCGCGCAATGCTGTCCGCCTGGGATCAAGTGGCAGATCAACTGACGGGGCCGTCAGTTCTAGAGATGGAAAATATTGCACTCTCCTGGATTGCCGATCTCCTGCAGCTGCCGGCTGAAGCCTCCGGTGCCTTCACCACCGGAGCAACGATGGCAAATCTTACGCTTCTGGTCACGGCCCGGGACACGCTTTTGAGCCGTCAGGGGCACCATCGCGGCGCGGGCCTCCTGGGTGCACCTGCTCTCAGGATTGTTGCGAGTTCGGAGATCCATGCGACCGTCCTGAAATCGGTTCGGATGGCAGGCATGGCCACCGACACGATCGAGTGGGTCGATGTCGACGACCAGGGCCGCCTGAAGCTTTGCGACTTGCCGGGTCTTGATGACACAACGATTGTGCTCGCGCAGGCAGGGAATGTTTGCACGGGTTCCGTTGATCCGCTCAGGGGCCTGGGTACAAGATGCCGGGAAGCCGGCGCCTGGCTTCACGTTGATGGCGCATTCGGTCTCTGGGCACGGCTCCTGGAGCCTTTGCGGCATGCGTATGACGGTCTCGAGCTTGCCGACAGCTGGGTTGTCGATGCGCACAAGACGCTGAACACACCTTATGACGCGGGAATTGCGCTTTGCCGACATCCACAAGAGATGGAGGCTTCTATGGCAATAGGAGCAGGATATCTGCCGGCGACGCGTCCAGGTCCCTCTGACCGGGCGCCCGAATTCAGCAGGTCTGCGCGCGGCGCTGAAACCTGGGCCGCACTTTTGTCCCTCGGACGCAGCGGTGTGTCTGAAATGGTGACCCGGTTTCACAAACATGCGGTCAGAATCTCCGAAAAACTGAAAGCACTGGGTTTTGAGGTTCCACACAGCGTGCATTTCAATCAGGTGTTCGCAACGCTCCCGGGAAACGAAGAGGCATGCTCCGACATTGCCGCCCACGTTCAGAAATCTGGTGAAGCCTGGTTCGGCCCTGCCGTTTGGCAGGGAAAAAAGGGCTTTCGGATCAGTGTTTCGAACTGGACCACGGCCGATGATGATGTCGACCGGCTGATTGCGGCAATCGTGAGCGCGAAAGAAGCGGTTCGGGTTTCATAAGGAAGATCGCAGACTTCAAGCCCGGTATGTAACGGGAACGACGTAACAGGGATGCATCCCGCGGTTAGCGCGGGATGCAGGGGGCGGCGAAATCAGGCGGCTTGTTCGGCGAACCGTTGATCAGATACCAGTTTGTTGACACCTGAAAAGTCGATTTTGCCTGATCCAAGGACAGGCACATTCTGCACCACCTGGACTTCTGCCGGGATCATCAGATCCTGCGCTCCGCGTTTTTTTGCAGCTTTCAGAAAATCCGATCGCGTTGCAGTGGGGCACTCGGTGATCAGAACAAGCTTCTCCCCCTTGCGTGGGTCCTTGACTGCGGCGACCGCCGACAGGTGGTCGGGCCAGACCTGTCCAGCGATTGCCTCGACTGCTGCCAGCGAAACCATCTCGCCGCCAATCTTGGCAAAGCGTTTTGCACGGCCCTTGATCGTGATGTAGCCGTCTTCATCTATTTCAACGATGTCTCCCGTATCGTGCCAGCCGTCGACCAGCGGATCAACGACGCCCGGATTGTCCGACTTCAGATATCCGACCATGATATTGGGCCCTGCAACAAAAAGCCGACCACCGGTTTCCACACCCGTCACGGGTTCAAGGCGTGCGGACATGCCCGGCATCAGTTTGCCGACCGTGCCCGGCTTGTTGAACATGGGTGTGTTGATGGCGATGACAGGTGCGGTTTCCGTGACTCCATAGCCTTCCAGAACGCGGAGACCGAATTTTTCCATGTAGGTCTGTCGTGTCGAGGGTTTGACAGGTTCAGCGCCGGCGAAACAATAACGAAGCGACCGGAAATCGTAGGCATGAGCGACCCGGGCATACCCGTTCAGGAATGTGTCGGTGCCAAACAGGATCGTTGCGTTGGAACTGTAGATCAGCTCCGGAATGATCCGGTAGTGCAAAGGCGACGGATAGAGGAAGGTCGGTACACCTGAAATCAGGGGCAGAATCGTTCCCGCCGTCAGGCCGAAGGAGTGAAACATCGGCAGGACATTGAAGACCTTGTCGGACGGCGAGAAATCAATCCGGGCAGCAGCCTGAGTGGCATTGGCCAGAATGTTCCTGTGTGTCAGCACGACGCCTTTCGGCGTTCCTTCCGAACCGGAGGTAAACAGGATAATGGCGGTATCGTTGCCGGTCCGGCTGACGAGGGGACGCCTGCGCATGCTCAAGCCCCTCAACTTGTCCAAAAGGCTGATTTCCTTGCGCATTTCGTCGAGCCAGATGAACCGGACATAAGGCTCCATGCCTTCGACCAGTGCCTCAAGCTTGGCCTGGCGAATGAACGTTCGCGACGAGAGTATGGTCTCGACCTTTGCCGTTCGGCAGGCGGACAGCACGTTTTCCAGTCCGGCGGTGAAATTGATCATCGCGGGCACCTTGCCTGCTGACATCGTAGCCAGAACGGTGACCGCGGATCCATTGGCATTCGGCAGCATGACCCCGAGGGTTTCCTGATTGGCTGCCAGAGCAAGGATCTTGCGGCCAAGGACGGAAATGCCTGTCAACAATTTGCCGTAGCTCAGCTGGCCGGACAGGGGATCTTCAAGAGCGAGTTCAGAATATCCGCGTTCCTTTGCGGTTTCGAAGACCTGGTCCAGTATGGTCTTGTCGTCGGCACGACTTGTTTCGAACATCAGGTCGGACATGATCTGGTAGAGTTCGCTTCCTGCCGCGGCACGGCGCTTCCGGCCTTTCAGGTCTTCCGGCAACTCCAGGCGTTTCGGTTCCATGATGGTAACTCTCACTTTCGGAAACAGTCGTTTGCGGATCTGGTTCGGGTTCAAATAGGAAAAGGGCGTTTTTTCGAGGCCGTCGATGCGGATCGGAACGATCATGGCCCCGGTCTTGTCTGCGACCATGGCAGCGCCGTCATAAACTTTCATCAGCGATCCGGTGACGGTGAGCCTGCCCTCTGGAAAGATCACCATCGGTTCACCGGACTTCACCACCTTGATCAGCGAACGTGTGGCCATGGGTTTGGCCGGATTGATCGGAAGGGCGTTGGCCAGTTTCAGGAAAGGACGAACCCACCAGCGCTGTGCGATTTCGTAGTCGACTGCAAAGGTCGGGGTCTTGTCAGCCAATGTCAGCGCAAGGCCGGCGTCCAGGAGGGACACATGGTTCAACGCAAGGATCGGGGCCTTACCAGCTTTTTCAAGGTTCTCAATGCCTTTGATCTCGACCCTGAAAATTGTGCGATAGAGGATCGAAACGGCGTCTCGCAGCGGATTTGTCGGCAGAACTTTCATCATGATAACGGCTGCCATCGCGTTCAGAATGCCAAGACATGCCATGATTACCGGTATGGACACGCCGAATTTTTGCGCTCCGGCGAGTGCAAGACCTCCAAGGGTCATCAAGGCTGCCCCAAGGGCGTTCGTTCCTGCAATACGGCGCGCTCGTGTCTCCGGCGTGGCCCAGGTCTGCAGGGCGGTGAAGGTCGGGACGACCAGCAAAGCGCCTGAGATTGCCAGCCCGGCCATATCGATCGTCAGGCGGAGCACACCGTCGCTCTTGAGGAATGCTGCCAGGTTTACCGGAGATCCGGTTGCCGGGAGGGCCGAAAGGGTCCAGGCACTGTCGAAACAAAAGACAGCAAGCAAAACCGTTCCAAAAGCCGCCGGCAGCAGCACCACGCGCCCTGCGGACAGCCAGGCGGCCAGCGCGGAACCTATGCCGATGGAGACGGCAAAGACCGTCAGGAAAAAGGTAACAGCTGTTTCGTTCCCGCCAAGGACATCCTTGACCATCAGCGGCAGCAGCGCGAGTACCATCGCACCGATCAGCCAGAACCAGGCATTCATCAGGGCAACGCGGAAAAGGCGTTTGTCACTTGCGAGGTTGGCAAGGATGCGCCAAGTCGACGTCGCAATATTACAGTCGACCTTCAGGTCGGGAGCGACGGCTGGGGCGGCTGGAATCCTGCGGCTCATCGCATAGCAGCTCCAGGCCAGCATGAGCATGACCGGGGCAAAGGCAGCAGCGGGAGCTCCGGAGCTGAATATCATGCCGGCCGAAATTGTTCCTCCCAGGATCGCCAGAAAGGTTCCGGTTTCGACCCAGGCATTTGCACGTGGCAAATCCGAGTTTGCGAGGTGTTCCGGCAGCAGACCGTACTTGACGGGACTGAATATCGCCGACATCGCACCGAACACAAAAAGCGCAGCGAAAAGCAACGGTAGGGACGAAAGCAGCATTCCAGCTGCTGCCAGGAGCGCCCCGGCGATTTCAGTACCCTTTGAGAACCTGGCTATTCGAGACTTGTCGAATTTGTCTGCAAGTTCACCGCCAATTGCCGACAGGAAAAGGAATGGCGCAATGAAAATGGCGCCGGTCAGGGCAATCAGCGCGCCCGTGTTGCCAGTTTGAGCACCGGTCGACGTGACCTGAAACAGCACCAGAAAAACCAGTGTGTTTTTCAGAAAATTGTCGTTGAAAGCGGACAGGAACTGGGTCCAGAACAGCGGTGCGAACCGCTTTGAAGTCATCAATGGCTTGCTCAAGGTCACCTCCATCCGGGTGGTTGCTGGCAACCACCCGTGGAAAACAGTTGGAAATCAGGATTGCTCGGGACTGTTGATGTCCAGCAGCAGCTTTTCTGTCTTGGCATCTTCAATGCGGTGGTGAAGTTTCTCGGACTCGTCCCGGTCGCGCAGCGTCTTGGTGAGCGTGATTGAGGTGTGCACCAGCATGATCGCGGCCATGGTGTAAAAACCCTTTGCTGAAAAACTGGCTTCCAGATTGTAAATCCCGAGGGCCATCATCACCGCGGCTACGCCAAAGCTGACCCAGGTGAAGATGATCCAGTTCTGGGAGTGTTTTGCGAGTGCTTCCTGCATGGGATTGTCCTTTCTCATTTTTCAGTTTCAATCAGGAAGGGGAGCTCGGCTTTCAACCGGCCAAGAACATCGTTCGCACGGATGCGGACCGGATCACCGCAATCGGCATTGGCGAGTTTCTCGATCATGGCTTCGGGCCTGTCTGCGGGCGAGAGCTCCGCAAGGGCCTGGTCTGCCAACTGGTTGCGTTCCTGCTCTTGCAGAATGTCGTCCAGCTGGTGCTCAGCCTTGACAAGAGCGGATTGGCCCGCAACGGCGCCGAGTGACTGGGCCTTTTGGATCTGCTGGCGGACTTCTGCGGTTCGTTCGCCGCGCTTGAGGGCGCGAAGCCTGCCTTGAGCCCGGTGCAACTGGTCCGTCAGGGTCAAGAGGTCCTTGTCGAATTTGCGGATGGCGGCCTCAAGGGCGGCCTTTTCATCTTCCAGTACTGCAATGGCTTCGGCAGCTTCGCGTGCCAGTGTCTCGACACCCTTGAGAAGTGCGTTCCTTGCCCGGTTTTCCAGATCCTCGATGGATACTGAAATCTGCCTGAGGCGATTGCGATCCTGATGCTGTTCTGCCTTGGCTCTGGCCAAGGCAGTCTGTGCAGCCCTGACGGAAGTTGCAGCGTCACGCACGTTCCAGCCAAGTGAGGTTATCGATGATTGCTGTCTGCCGGTCTGGGCACTTGTTTCAAACAATGCCTTCAGTTGAGATATGAGCGGTTCGAACATCTTTCCTCCATAAAAATGAACAATGTTCACTATTTGACAAAGCCACATCAAATGCGCTAGGTCAAGAAAAAAATGAACTCAGTTCACTTTTACGTGCAGGGATTGGTTAATGTCGGGAATTCAAAGAGCCAAAAGCGAGGAAACCCAGCGCAGGGTCCTTGAAGCTGCGATCAGGGCCGTCGAGGCGGGCGGAATGGAAGCCGTGCAAATCCGCAGGATTGCCGCGGAAGCAGGATATTCGGTCGGCTCGGTATACAAGCACTACGAAGATCAGGATGCCCTGATCGCGGCTGTTGATACCGTTACGCTGGAGCGTATCAAAACTGACATGTCAAATGCGATCGAGGGGATCGAGGATCCTCTAAAGCAGCTGAAAACGCTGGCGCGCACTTATCTGGAATTCGCTCGCCGGCATCGAAACTTGTGGGTAACGCTGTTCACGCATCATTTGCCCGATGGCCGCCCAGTGCCGGATAGCCACATCCAGGGGACGGTCGATCTTCTGACTTATGTTGCTGTTCCGCTGAAGAAACTTAATCCCGACCTTACCGAAGACCTGCTGGCCGCGCGTACCCGAACCTGCTTTTCAGCACTCCACGGGCTGGTGTCCATCAGTCTTGAAGAACGGTTCGTTGGCCTGCCAGGCGACGAGATGGATCGGGAAATGATGTTTCTGGTTGAGAGGCTGGCGGCGAAGTAGCAAGCCCCGCTCAGGCTGGAGTAATCTTTCCTCAGGTTCCGCAAAACGTTTTGTAAGGACCGAATTCCACAGGTGCAGGGCCGGAATATGCGTCCATGCCAGGTTGTTCGGTGAATGGCGCGGCAAGTACGTCCATTAGTTGCCGTGCAGGTTCATAGTTTCCGGTTTCAGCTGCCTCAAGGGCTTCTTCGACCTTGTGGTTTCGGGCGATGTAGACCGGGTTGACCCTGTTCATTGCGTCGCGTGTTTTGCCTGACGTCGTATTTTCCCCTTGCAATCGGTCCTTCCAGCGCTTCAGCCAAGCATCGATGCCTTCCTGCTCTTCAAATTGCGCGCGAAGTGCCTTCTCGTCACCGGTCGCAGCGTCTGCCAGGTTTCGAAACAACTGCGTGTAATCCACATTTTGCGCCTGCATTTGGCTCAGCAGTTCCTCGGCCAGGGGCGGGTCGTCACTTTGGACCGTCGCAAGGCCGAGTTTTTTGCGCATGCCGGCAAGCCATGCCGTCTTGTACAGATCCGGGAAACGTCCGAGTTCCTCGGTGACACGCTCCACCGCCTTGTCGATATCATCCGGATCGATCAGAACCAGAATGGCTTCAGCCAGGCGTGCCAGGTTCCATTGAGCCATTACCGGTTGCCGGCCGAAAGCATAGCGACCGCCATGATCAATTGAGCTGAAAACCGCCGCAGTATCATAAGTGTCGATGAATGCGCATGGGCCGTAGTCAATCGTCTCTCCGGATATCGTGGTGTTGTCGGTGTTCATGACGCCGTGGATGAAACCAACCAGCACCCAATGCGCGATCAGCCCCGCTTGCCGTTCCATCACCCGGGAGAAAAGTTTCAGGTAACGATCGTCTTCCTTTTCCAGGTCAGGGTCATGGCGTGCAATTGCGTAATCTGCAAGTTGTCGAAGCTTGTCGGTTTCGCCACGCGCAGCGAAGAACTGAAACGTACCGACGCGAAGATGACTGCTTGCAATCCGTGTCAGGACGGCGCCCGGCTTGGGACCTTCCCGGTAGATCGTTTCACCAGTCGTGACAGCGGCAAGGGCACGGGTTGTGGGTATGCCCAGGGCGTGCATGGCTTCACCCAAAATATATTCCCGCAAGACGGGCCCTATGACTGCCTTGCCGTCTCCGCCGCGGCTGAAGGGTGTCGGGCCGGATCCCTTCAACTGAATGTCGCGACGCTTTCCAGCCAGGTTGATGACTTCTCCGACGAGGAGAGCGCGGCCATCGCCCAGTTGCGGCGAAAAGCCTCCGAATTGATGCCCCGCGTAAACCTGTGCCAGGGGAGATGCGCCATCCGGACACTTCAATCCCGCAAAAATCGCGGCGCCATCCGGCGTTTCAAGCGCCGCACCGTCCAGTCCGAGTTCTTCCGCAAGCGTTCTGTTGAAGAGCACGAGCTTGGGCGCTGGAACCTTTGCACCTTCCCACGCAACATAAAAACCTGGAAGGTCACGTGCGTAGGAATTGTCGAACTGGAAGAGTGGTGCGTTGGCGGTCATGAATTCTGTCCTGATGTTCACCTGAGGTGCTCAGGTCGTTATCTAGCAAAATATATGGAGCTGTGTTCGAATTTTCCCCCCAGTGAACACTTCATGTCTCAATGGATAGTTCGTATATCGCCTCGGTATATACCGGGACAGTGACCGTCATCCTTCTTTGTGAACCCTGGATGCAAAGGGATGATGCTGACAGAAGTCTTTTAATTTACTGAAAAACATAAATATTTTTTAGGAGAGTTGTATAATTTCAGTGTCTCGATTGTATTTTTGCTTACGCCTAACTTTAAATAGCGATCAAAATATTGTATAATTCCATTCGCTCAACCCAGGGTATTTTTGAGCGTTGTATTTTTCTGTTTTTTTCTCTTGATTTGGATTCCAGTCATGAAATCGGTGTTCCAGTCCCAGCTAGAAGAATTGCAGACAGTCGAGGAACTTCTCGACAACGAGAAGTACATTGTTGCGGAAACGCCGTTCCCGGCGAACGAGGGGCTGGAAGGTGTCAGCCCGGTTACAGCCGGTTCGGCCTCGCTTGAAGAAGCGGTCGATCGTATCAGGACGGGAAAAGCGGATCTTGGTGCTCCGACCTATACCGAAGCAATCGTCATGCGCACCGGCTTTCCGTCATTGCTCGTGCAAAACGGCACTTTTGAAGATCCGAAGCTCGATCACTGGAAAAAGGTACTTCTGCCCAGACGTGACCAGATCAACAAGGCCATTGTCAATGTCGGTCGTGTGGATCTGGTGAATGATCCCAATGCCAAATGGATAGGCACCGGCTGGCGTGTGAATGAAGACACATTTGTAACCAACAGGCACGTTGCGGAATATTTTTCACGCCGAAGCCGGGGTGGTTGGGACGTTGCGCCTGGTATCAAGGTTTACATGGACCTGAAGGAAGAACACGAGTCCGACGAGCAACTTGAATTGCTGGTTTCATCGATTTTGCACATTGAACCGACAGGTCTGCCCGATGTCGCGATCATGCGCGTGAAAAGCGCTGCACTGAGCGGCATGGCGGACCCGATATCCTTGCAACTGGATGGACAAAGGCCCGAAACCATCGGTGTGATTGGATATCCCGCGAAAGCCGTTCGCGACAATCCCGTGGACGCGATGGATCGCTATTTTGGCGATATCTACAATGTGAAACGATTTGCGCCCGGGCGGATCATGGATGAAGACCATTCGTCTTCGGTGTTCACCCACAACGCCACCACACTCGGCGGAAACTCCGGTTCGGTCATCATTGATGTCGAGACCGGCTGTGCCGCCGGTCTTCACTTCGCAGGCAGTGCGCTCACGCAAAACTACGCAGTGAAAATCGGTACGGTTGCCGATGTACTGCGCCGCAAATCAGTCCATTTCACGACCTGTTCCGAGGTGGATGGTTCCGGCGGAAATTCCGGTTCAGGCAAAGGCGGCGGGTCCAGTTCGGAAGATGCCGGACGTTTTGGAGACCGAGAGGGGTATCAGCCGGACTTTCTTGGACGCGGTTCATTGCGTGTGCCGCTGCCGGAGCTGAACACCATGCAAATGCGCAAACTCGCGCGTACAGATGCAGGTGAAAGCGAGCTGAAATACAGGCATTTTTCGGTCGTCATGAATGGAGAGCGACAACTGGCGTTCTATGCCGCTGCAAATATTGATGGAAACGAACTGCGCAGGCCAAGGCGCGTCAAGTCATTCAAACTCGATCCTCGCCTCGCCGAAGACAAACAGGCGGGAGAAGATCTCTATTTCGACAATGACCTGGACCGCGGTCATCTCATCAGGAGGCTCGATCCCTGTTGGGGAACAAAATCCCAAGCCGACGAGGCAAACCGGGATTCCATGTTCTTTCCCAACATCGCTCCGCAACACAAGAAGCTTAACCAGAAAATCTGGCTTCGGTTGGAAGAACATGTTCTTGACCGGGTGGATGAGGTCGATGCGAAGATTTCCGTTTTCGTCGGGTGTTTGTTTGACGATGGCGATCCGGTTCAAAAACCGAGCGGCGTCAAGGTTCCCATGGGTTTCTGGAAAGTTGTTGCATCGATAGGTCGTTCTCAAAGAGGCCGATCCAGCCGGCGCGTTCTGCAGGCCCAGGCATTTTTGTTGTTCCAGGGACATCTCGTAAAACCTGGAGACCTGGAGCTCGTCTTCGGACAGGGGTTCGAAGAACACCAGGTCACGATTGAAGAACTTGAACGGTTAACCGGACTTGATTTCGGTTCCTTGCGAGATGCCGACACATTCGCGGTGACACAGGAAATGCGTGTTGAGCACAAGGAACGTCTGGAAACGACGACCGGCCTCATCACCGACACCTCGGACCACATCAAACCGCTGGGTTCCGTCGAAGACGTGATCTGACAGGTTTTCCGGAGGGAAACAAACTTGAGCGCCGCAAAGTCAAGTCTCCTGTTTCGCGGAGAACGTTTGCTGACCACCAGCGCGGATGTGGGAGACGTACGAGACTACGTATACCAGCCCGCGTTGTCGGGATTGGCGCGCCAAGTCGATCCGCGGTCGGGAAACTCTCTCTGGTGGAGCAGTGGCCGCATACGCGATCAGGGTGATGCGGGAAGCTGTACCGCACACGCGCTGGCGGGAATTATCGATCACCTTCGTGTGCGCGATCGCATGCTCGACAAATCCGAGAAAACGAAGCTGGGCAAGGGAGACAGAAAACCCTGGGCTTCAGCAAACATGCTGTACAACATTGCGCGATTTCACGACAGATTTCCTGGCGAGAATTATGAAGGATCGTCGATCCGGGGGGCTTTGCAAGCATTCTATTTCAACGGGGCGTGCGCGGACATGGTCGCCAAGGGACTATCGGGGCGGGAATGGCACATGACCAGGGAAATTCTGGAAAGTGCGCGCAAGGTTCAACTGGGTGCCTACTATCGCGTCCGGCCAAGATTGCCGGATGTACACGCAGCCCTTTGCGAGGCCGGACTGGTCCTGGCTTCCGCCGACATCCACGAGGGATGGTCAACCAAAACCGGTAGCATCAGTCTTCCCAAGACGAAGTCCGAAAAGTTGGGACGGCATGCCTTTATTCTTGTCGGATATACGGAACGCGGATTTCTCGTGCAGAATTCCTGGGGTGCCAATTGGGGCGAAGATGGGGTGGCACTCTGGAGTTACGAAGACTGGGCCTCCAGTGTCGTCGACATGTGGGTTCTCAGGCTCGCAGTTCCGATCGCCAGTCACTCCGCAATCGGCAGCGCTCAGGCAGCTGTTTCAAGCGGAGCACAGATGGGGCAGGGCGCATTCGATCATGCATCCATTGACCCTGTCTCACCGCCCACGCGCTTCGACGTCCTCGGCCATATCGCCTCGACCTCGCGCGGAAAACTGGATCGCTTCGGTCCATACCATATCGATATGGCAACGTTGAAAGAGACGGTCAGGATCCTCGCCGAAAGCTCCAGATACAAGCACATCCTGATTCATTTCATGGGGCTGCAGCGGCACGAGAACGCGACGATGTCGGCGCTCCGTGACGCAGTTCCCGTTTTCAAGAAGAACGGGGTTTATCCGTTTTTTGTCACTGTCGAAAACGATTTGTGTGTTGCCGTACACGATATGGTGGAAGCAGAAGTCGGACACGCGAACAAACTCATCGGGCTGGGCGAGAGCCCTGAAAAAGATCGCCACATTGAGGGGCATTTGTCTGGCGCCGCGCTTCGGATCGTTGAGGAAATCCGGCGCAGCTCCATGTCTGTCGTCTATAAAAGCGAGCAGAACACGCTCGGCGAAGGCTTGCAAATCCTCAATGATCTGTTCAGCGCGCTTGAGCCCCGGTATCGCCAGGGTGAGATTTCATACCATATGTCCGCACACGGGTTCGGATCGTTGTTGCTCGCCGAATTGTTCAGACAGACGGATTACTGGAGCCGGCAGCCGATCTTTTCCTCTCTCAGCCTGTTTTCACCCATGTTGCCTGAAGATCTTTTCCGCAAAAGTTTCGTCGAGCGACTGTTTCACCCGCGCGATCTGCCAGTCAGCCGCAAGGCGCGAGGCTCCGACATCGGCATAGAAAAAGTCGATCTGTATATTCAGAGCGAAGATGCGATGCGTGAAGATCGGCCCCTTCCGGGATACGGCGGCAACTGGCCGTTGCTTTGGGGGCGCGTGCTTGCGATGGCTGAAAGGCGTGCCAACGGGAGTTATTCGGGTCTTGAAACCGGCGGTACGTACCGGTGCGAAAACCGTGAACAGGCGCGTTTGCTTGCGCTTGGTACACCCGCAACCAGTTTGTCCGATGAGCCCGGCGTAGAACTCAAGAGGCTGTTCGGACCTCACCGGGATTTCGATCTGCGCACTGAATTGCTTGATACACTGTTGGACCGCATTCTGAACGGTGATGCCGCACTGCCTTTCGAAACAGCTTTTCCCGACAGGGAAAGCCTGTTGAAGACTTGACGGTCGGTTCCACGACATCGCGATTGCAGATACGAGGGCGGGCATGATCGCGGACAGCATTGGACGATGCCGAATGGAACCGGATGCGGTCCTGGAAAGAACCGATGCTGTCAGTTGACGTGCACCCATGTTTACATCGGAAATAATAAATATCGATTTTTTCCAAAACGGTAAGATCTGCCTTTGCCATTGTGGCGTAATGCTTCTGTAATCAATCGACACTTGGAGTAGATGTCATGAAAAAGAGCCTTTCGGCCCTTGTTGGAGCAGTGTGTATTTTTGCCAGCCAAGCAAATGCGAATACGATTGTTGAGATCGCCGCGGGGGATGAACGTTTCACCACGCTTGTTACGGCCGTTCAGGCAGCCGGGCTTCAGGATGCCCTCCAGGGACCAGGTCCTTTTACTGTGTTTGCTCCGGTAAATGATGCCTTCGCGGCGCTTCCTGAAGGCACCGTGGAAACATTGCTGAAACCGGAGAACAAGGACCAGCTCACAAATGTGCTTCTCTATCACGTTGATGACCGCAAGTTGACGTCCAGTCAAATCCCGGTTGGATCCAACTATTTCAAGCCGCTTTTGACGAGCGAACGCACGTGCATTACCCGGTCAGGCAAGGCGGTTGATATTGCCGATGGTACCGGCTCGACCGCAAACGTCATCATCGCGGATATCCTGGCGGACAACGGCGTGATCCATGTGATCGACAAGGTCCTGATCCCTGGAAACCGTCCGGATTGTCACTGACATAGTTGCTGAACCGGCGGGCGACCTGGTTTGCCGGCCGGTTTCATCACAGGTTTCATTCCAACTCGTCGGTCATTTCGGCGGGTTTTCATTTTTCCGGTTTTTGCGCAATCGAACGGGCTGTCGCAAATCAGCACTTGGCAGCTTGCATGAATCGACCGACAAATCTTGAGTAAACCGGGAGCAAATACATGCGAGCCATAACATATGACCGTTTCGGCGATGCCGCTGAGGTATTGCAGCTGGATGCGCTTCCGGTTCCCGAGGCTGCTGATGGTGAAGTGCTCGTCCGCTTGCATGCGTCGGGGGTCAACCCGTCCGATGTTCGGGTTCGCGCGGGCGGCCGCCCGGGTGTAACCAAACCGCCTTTCCCGAAGATCACGCCCCATAGCGATGGTTCGGGCGTGATCGAGGCCGTTGGTGTCGGCGTTCCCGAAAGCCGGATCGGGGAACGGGTCTGGATCTGGAATGGTCAATGGCAGCGGGCTTTTGGTACGGCGGCCGACTACATCGCGCTTCCGGCAGATCAGGCCGTGACCCTGCCAAACCATGTTTCCTTTGAAGAAGGTGCCGTTCTCGGTATTCCAGGGATAACAGCCTGCCACGCGGTTCTCGGAGGCGGGTCGGTCGCCGGTCGGAAGGTACTTGTGAGTGGCGGAGCAGGGACAGTCGGGCGACTTGCCATTCAGGTTGCCGTTGCTTCGGGAGCGCAGGTACTTTCAACGGCGCGAGGCGAAAAGGGAATACAGGCGGCAAGAGATGCCGGTGCAGACGCGGTTTTCGACTATTCCGCCGAGAACCTGTCTGACCAGATCCTGGAAGTCACCGAAGGTCGCCCGATTGACCGTATCGTCGAAGTTGAATTCGGCAAAAACATCGAGATGAACACGAAGATCATTGCCGAGAGAGGAACCATTGCCGCAATCGGTTCGGCGAAAGACATGACACCTGTGCTGCCATTCTATCCGCTGATGTTCAAGGCTGTGACGATCGATCTGATCCTTGTCTATATTTTGTCGGGAGCAGAGCGCGCGGCTGCTATCGGAAACCTTACGGATCTACTGGACCGCAAGGTGCTCGATTTCCAGATATCGCAAGTTCTTCCGCTTGAAGACTGCGCAAGGGCGCATGAGATCATTGCATCAGGGAACAGGTCGGGTTCCGTCATTCTCAAAACCTCATGACTACAGGTTCCGTCAGTGACCTTTTGGCGGAATTGTTTCGTTGTTCTGTTCGCGGCATGCTGCACAATGAAGAAACTCCCCGAACCGGAATGGCTCAAGTTCAATTGAACCGACCGCGACGCAAAGGATTGGACCGATGAAAGAGATTGTGATTGCAAGCGCTGCGCGTACCGCTGTCGGTAGTTTCGGCGGAGCATTGAAGGATACGCCGCCCTGTGAACTTGCCACCACAGTTGCCAAGGCGGCCATCGAACGGGCCGGCATTCAGGCGGAGCAGGTCGATCAAGCCTTTTTCGGCAATGTGATCCATACCGAACCGCGTGACATGTATCTTTCCAGAGTAGCCTCGCGTCAGGCCGGAGTGCCTGATCATGCACCTGCCCTTACCATGAATCGACTGTGCGGCAGCGGCTTGCAAGCTGTCGTTTCGGCTGTCCAGGCCATTTCGATGGAAGATGGTGAAGTGGCTTTGGTGGGAGGCGCTGAAAACATGAGCAGGGCAGGCTACCAGCTGCCGGGTGGCCGTTGGGGACAGCGTATGGGCGACGCACAGGTTGTCGACATGATGACCGGCGCGCTGCACGATCCGTTCGGGATCGGGCACATGGGGGTTACAGCGGAGAATGTGGCCGACAGATACGAGATATCCCGGCAACGGCAGGACGAATTCGCCGTTGAAAGCCATCGTCGTGCCAGCGAAGCCATTCGCGAGGGGCGCTTCAAGGATCAGATCGTGCCGCTGAGCGTCGGACGGCGGGGCAAGGAAAAGGTCTTTGATACCGATGAACATGTTCGCCATGAGGCCACGGTTGCGGATATGTCCGGATTGCGGGCGGTTTTCAAGAAAGACGGCAAGGTTACAGCCGGGAATGCCTCGGGTCTCAATGACGGTGCCGCGGGCATCATTTTGCTGAGCGCAGAAAAGGCGGAAGAGCTTGGTGTCAGGCCGCTTGCACGGGTTCGGTCCTACGGTGTGGCAGGTGTCGATCCGGCCGTGATGGGGATTGGTCCGGTTCCGGCAATGCAGATCGCCATGAAACGCGCGGGGATTGGTGCCGACGACCTGGATGTCGTGGAGAGCAACGAAGCCTTTGCGGCGCAGGCTTGTGCGGTCAATGACCTGCTTGGGCTGTCAGATGCGAAAGTGAACCCGAACGGTGGTGCCGTTGCGCTTGGCCATCCAATCGGTGCGACGGGAGCAATCCTGATGACGAAGCTTGTTCATGAACTTGTCAGAACCGAAAAACGACTGGGTGCGGCAACCATGTGTATCGGCGGCGGGCAGGGCATAGCCGTCGTCGTCGAGAATATCGCCGGCTGAGTTGTCTCCGGCGGTTGTCATTGCCTTGTCGTCGCTTCGGCCTAGATGCAAATTGCAAACAGGAGACGTGCGCGATGAGGTTCGGACTTGCAGCCTTTCTTTTCGCCTTGACGACGGTTTCAGTTCTTGCAGTGGATCCCGAAGATGACGGATCAACGCCGCCGGAACCGACACCGACATCGACGAAGTGTCCTGATGGCGAAGCCTGGGATGATTCCACTGGTCGCTGCATTGATCTCGACGCCCGGATATTCACCGACAGGGATCGTTATCTTGCAGCACGAGAACTGGCCTACGCAGGCAGGCTGACCGGAGCAGGTCGCGCTTTGGATACGATTTCGGATCAGTCGAGCTCCCGTGTTCTGACTTATCGTGGTTTCATTGCGCGCAGATCCGGAGACTGGTTCCAAGCAAAGGCTTATTACGCGTTGGCGCTTTCGGCCGATCCGGACAATGTGCTGGCGCGTGCCTATCTTGGAATGGGGCTTGCCGAAATGGGTGAGCTTGACGCAGCGGGCAAACAACTCAGGCAGATCCGTCTCCGCGGCGGTCGCGAGACCTGGCCCGAACGCGCGCTGATCATGTCTATCCGTTCGCGTGGCGTTACATCATATTGAAGTTGACGAAACGTATTGTTCGACAATGTGGTCGTGCCACGGGAAAGGTGACAGAGGCGGGAAGAAAACAAATTTGAGTTCGAGTGAATAAAATCGAATTCCAGGTGTCTACAGGGCATCGAGTTTAAAGCGGGAGAATGAAATGAAATTTGTTATTGCACCAATTGTCGCTGCGATGGGCATGATCGGGGCGCAGGCATACGCGGGCGAAACGCCTTCCAACCCGGAAGCCAAAGTCTATTTTGTAAATCTTGAAGACGGAGACTCAGTCAGCGGTCCGGTGAAAGTGGTTTTCGGCCTGAACGGTATGGGAGTTGCCCCGGCTGGAACCGAAAAAGACAATACCGGCCATCACCATCTACTTCTGAACCGCCCTCCGATCGGTCAGGGAGAAGACGGCGCGGATGAGTTCATCTACAATCTTCCGGCAGATGAGAACCACATCCACTATGGCGGTGGCCAGACCGAAACAATGCTCGAACTGGCTCCCGGTACCCATACACTGCAGCTGGTACTCGGGGACCTCAATCACGTTCCACATGATCCGCCCATCTACTCTGACGTGATAACAATCACGGTAGAGTAATCCCATGCAATTTCCGGCGGCGTTTCTGCCGCCGGCGTGCTGGAGGATCACATGAAATCTCGCTCCGTCAGGGACTTGCTGCCGCGTTCTTTGCCCTCGATATGGCGATTTGCGCTCAGCCTGACGGGTGATGTGGAGATGACCAACGATCTGGTACAATCGACCTGCCTGCGCGCAGTCGAGAAAGCTGGTCAATTTCGCTCGTCAGGAAGTTTCGAGGGCTGGTGCCTGCAGATTTGCCGCTCGATCTGGCTGAATGAATTGCGTAGCCGGGCAAGTCGGCAGGACAAGGCATTCGCAACCCTTGATGTCGATCAGATCCCGGATCTGGCCCCCGGGATAGAACACAACCTTTATGCCAAGGAAATCATTTCCAGGGTCATGACGTTGCCTGATGCGCAACGAAGCGTGGTCGAGCTGGTTTTCGTCCAACAATTCACATATTCGGAGGCCGCAGTCATTCTCGACATCCCAATCGGCACCGTTATGAGCCGGCTGCACGCATCGCGAAGAGCGCTCAAGGAATTTGCCGGGGTGACGAACCGTGAAAAGAGAAAGGAGCAGAAGTGACTTATTCGGATCAGGAACTTCTGGCTTTTCTGAACGGCGACCTCGATGGCAAACGCGCTGCCGAAATCGAACAGACGATGCGTGTGGACCGGGACCTGGAAAGCCGGGTCATGGCGCTGGACCCGGTTGCCTCACCGGTACGCGAGGCGATGATCGCTCTGCCAGGCAGGCATATTCTAAAGGACCTTGAAAAATCAGCATTCGTTTCAGATGTATCAGCCGGCAAAAGCCGGCAATGGCTGAAACTGGCGGCTGTCCTGGTACTTGGAGCTGTTATGGGTGGCAGCGCCATGTGGATCGGGAGGCCCGCTACCGAAGATTGGCGAGGGCGCGTCGCGCAATATCAGTCACTTTATGTCGCCGATACGGTCCGGCTGACGACCGCCACGTCCGACGTTTTGAAACGGCAAATCGATGCAGCCAGTGAACGCCTGGGGCGCCCGCTGGAAATATCGTCGCTGGAGGCCCCGGAAGCACTCAGATTGGCGAGAGTTCAGGTTCTCGGTCTCGATGATGCTCCGTTGATACAAATTGTCTACCAGGATGGGAACGGCACTCCATTTGCGCTTTGTGTCACCACTGCAAAGCAACCAGCTGAAGGCGACAAAACCAGTTCCGAAATGCTTCACGGACTGGCGACGACCGCATGGCAGGACGGGTCTTACCGGTTTATTTTTGTCGGCGGCAATGATCTTTCAATGACCGGGCAAGTCGCCGCGCAACTCAAGGCGCTCTTGTAAAGCCGAGGCGTCGTGACGTTCCTGGTTGATTCTGGCACGCTGTGGCTCAAGGTCCGAGATGAACAATACGATGCGGCCGTCACGATGTATCATGATCAGGGGCAAGTCGCGATCAAGCTGCTCGGTTTTGATCGGGGCGTTTCAGTACCGGCCGGATTGCCTCTTCGGGTCACGACGCCGGCACACGGAACTGCATTTGATATCGCCGGGAAAACCATCGCAATTGTTCTTCCCACCAGGAATGCGTTCACCATGTGTCCGAACATCGCAAGCAACAGATGGTGTTGCAACGAGTGTTTCGGTTACCGTAGTGCAGGCAATGCCGAAGCGCAGGTCTGCGTCGTCCAATGCCATGACGCACCGCCGGATTGGATATCAGCCGCCGGATACCGGGGCAGCTGTCGCAAAAGAGGCGCTGGCTATTCCCTGTGTGTTTCGTTCCACCTCAAGCCGGGCAATCTTGCGATCGATTTCAGTGCGATCAAGCAGGCCGTGAATGTTATCGCGGCTCGGCATCAACTCGGCGAAGTGCAGGTAGCGTTCCTGCGCGACGGTGTGCAATCGGCGTAGTTCAGCGAGTGGGTCTCCATGATCGTCAGCACGTATGTCGAGCCACGGATGGTCGTCATCATGAACAATCTTCAGGGCTGCTGACTGGCGCCCGCGCTTGTCGCCTCCCGCAGTCTCGGCTGCTTCCATGGCAGTCAATAATCTTTGTTCGAGCGGCAATGTAATGTTTGCCTGATAAGTTTCCATCGCAGCCTCAACCACTTGTGGTCCGGCGAGCATGTTTCCTGCAACGGTAACACCGTCCGCGACAAGGTGGCCGCACCAGCTGACACATTTTTCGCCGGTAAAGGCGGCTGTGAGGCCGTTGGCGTCTATCAGATGGATTTGCCGGGAATGGGCTCCCTGGTCGCGGCCAACGACGGTATCGATTACCTCTTGCGCCGACTTTCCGGAACGAAGCATGATCAACCCTTCCGTTCCGTAGATCGGGCTGACAAGTGCCTGTGTGGCAATTGCCCCGACACGGCCAGCAAGGTGTGGAACGACGGCCCCTGCAGCAAAAAACCGGCTGGCGACAGCGACCCCGTAATGTCCTGTCCCGTTGTCTTGGGCGACAATCGAAAATGTCATCTCGCGTCCCTTCTTCTTATCGCCCGGCTGCGTAGGCCTGCATCAGGCGCGGGGTTGCGCCTGCGCGCAGGAGGCCACCAGGGTCACGTGCCGCCGCAGTCAGCCGACCAATCGTCCAGGCATCGGCAACTTCCACCGAATGACCCTGTTTCCTGAGGCTTGCAAGCGTGTCTGCGCCAAAACTCTCCTCCGCCATGATATGGCCCGGTTGTCGCTGACGCGGATGGAACGATGCTGGAAAGTGGGTGGTGTGAAACAGAGGCATATCGAGGGCTGCCTGAAGGTTCCCTTCGTGATGCACGAGCCGCAGGAAGAGGGCAAGTTGCCACTGATCCTGCTGGTCGCCACCCGGAGTGCCGAAGGCAAGTGCTGTACCGTCCTCATGAAATGCAATGCTTGGTGTGAGGGTCGTGCGCGGACGTTTTCCCGGTGCGAGGGATCCTGGCAGTCCATCCTGAAGCCAGTACATCTGGGCGCGGGAGTTCAGTGCAAAGCCGAGACCGGGAATAATCGGGGATGACTGCAGCCAGCCACCGGACGGTGTTGCGGACACGATGTTACCCCACCGGTCTATCACGTCGATATGAACGGTGTCGCCCCGCTTCTCGGACAGATGCGCCATCGTCGGTTCGTAAACACCGGATTCGGAAATTCCGGTTCCATTGATGACTTCCAGAGTGCGTTGGACCTGGGACTCGAAGCCGGGAATTGTGCCGGGAAGCAAATCGGCAGATGCAGTTTCGGAGATCAGGGATCGTCGGGCTGCGTTGTAGTCGTCCGACAAAAGAACGTTTAGCGGAACATCACAGAAATCAGGATCACCGTAGTAGGCTTCCCGGTCCGCAAAGGCAAGCTTCATGGCTTCGGTCACAAGGTGAACGAATTCCGGGCCGGACGGGTCGAGGGACGCGAGGTCGAATCCGCGCAAAAGAGATAGTGACTGAAGCAGGACCGGTCCCTGGCCCCAGGGGCCTGTTTTCAAAACAGTCCAGCCGTTGTAACCGGCGCTGACCGGGTCTTCGTAGGTGGCTGAATATCCGGAAAGATCATCAGTGGAAAGCACGGCCTTGTGTCGGGCTCCGGATCCGTCCAAGACTTCTGCGGTCTTCAGGTAGTTGCCGATCGCCTCGGCAATGAAGCCACGATAGAAGCAATCGCGGGCCGCATCGATCTGTTGTTCACGCCCGGACATGGCCTCAGATTCCTGCAGGAGCCTTGACCAGGTCTTGGCGAGAACAGGGTTCTTGAAATTCGAATCCGGGGCCGGCACAGCGCCACCGGGCACCCAGGTCTGATACGACGTTGGCCACTCGGTTTCGAAGAAATCCTTCAGTCCCGCGATTGTCGCGCTGACCCTCGGTAGCAGAGGATGCCCATGTTTCGCGTAGTGAATTGCCGGTTCCAGGACAGTTCTCAAAGGCAGAATACCATGGTCTCGCAGGAGCAGCATCCAGCCGTCAAAAGCACCGGGAATGACAGTTGCAAGCAGGCCGTTGCCTGGAACCAGATCCAGATTTTCAGACCTGTAATGACCAATCGTTGCCGCAGCCGGGGCAGGTCCCTGTGCGCACAGGACCTTGGTTTCATTCTGGCTTGCGTTGTGCAGCAGGATAGGCAGGTCGCCGCCGGGTCCATTCAGATGTGGTTCGACAACCTGAAGAGCCAGACCTGTGGCAACGGCTGCGTCGAACGCATTGCCGCCGAGTTCCAGCATGCGCATTCCCACTGCGGTGGCAATCCAGTGTGTCGACGTGACGACACCGAAGGTGCCTTTGATCTCGGGTCTGGTGGTAAAAGCTGTCATATGGAAATCCGGGTTTGAGCGTTTCCAGGGTGTTCTTATGTTTCTCGGGGATCGAGCGCGTCGCGCAACCCGTCACCCAAAAGGTTGAAGCCGAGGACCACCAGAAAGATTGCAATGCCTGGCCACATTGCCATCCAGGGAGCCTGGGTCATGAAATTCTTGGCGACATTCAGCATTGATCCCCAGCTGGGTGCCGGAGGCTGCTGGCCGAGCCCGAGAAACGACAGACTTGCTTCCGCAATGATTGCGGTTGCGATTGTCAGGGTCGCCTGGACGAGAATTGGTGCGAAAACATTTGGCAGGATGTAGCGCATCAGTATGATCGGGGTTGGAAGACCGATCGCATGTGCTCCCTCGACATAGTCTTCCGTCTTGACTGCCAGAACTTCGCCTCGGGTCAGTCGAATGAAAATCGGCATTGCCGACAGCCCGATCGCAATCATCGCGTTGGTCAGGCTCGGACCCAGGAACGCGGCAAGCGCGATCGCCAGGATCAGGAATGGTGTCGCAAGCAGAGCATCTGTCGCGCGCGATATGATCTGGTCAATCCAGCCGCCGAAATAGCCTGAAATCAATCCGAACGGTACACCGACCGAGACGGCGATCAATACTGAGACCACGCCGGCAAGCAGCGACGCCTGTGCGCCCCAGATCATCCTGGAGAGGATGTCACGGCCGAGTTCGTCGGTGCCAAGCCAATGTGCCGCGGAGGGGGCATTGCGAATGGCACCCCAACTGGTCGCCGTCGGGTTGGCAATCGGCAACAGGGGGGCAAGGATGGCAATCGAAATGAAAAACACAACCAGCAGAAAGCCGACAAAGGCACTTTTGTTGGCCTTGAGCTTGTTCCAGGCCCGGTTTCCCGATCGTGGCTGCTCTTCAGAACCGGCAGCAGGGATATCGACAGCGGCGCTCACAATGCGGTCCTCATCCGTGGATTCAGGAAGAAATACAGGACGTCGGCGACAAGATTCATGAGGATGAAGCCAACGGCAGTGCACATGACGACACCCTGGACGACTGCGTAATCCCGCGTGAAGACGGCGTCGACGATGAGTTTTCCGAATCCGGGAATGGTGAATATCTGCTCGGTAAGGACTGCTCCTGCGAGCAGTTCGCCAAACAAAAGGGCGCTCAGGGTCACGATGGGAAGCAGCGCGTTTCGGAAGGCATGCTTCAGCACAACGACGCTTTCCTGCAGCCCTTTTGCCCTTGCCGTGCGGACATAGTCTGCCCGAAGGATTCCGAGCATTGCAGAACGCGTGTGTCGCATCAGCGTTGCCGCCAGTGCTGTGCCGAGGACAAAGGCCGGCATGATCATGGTTTCAAGGGACCGGACAGGATCGACGAAAGGAGATTCATAACCGGATGCCGGAAGCCAGCCGAGATTGACCGAAACAAGCATGATCAGCATGATGCCCAGCCAGAAGTTTGGTATCGACAGGCCGGAAAGCGCAATCATGTTTGCGGCATAGTCGATCGCAGTACCTTTCTTGACTGCGGAAATAATGCCGGCGGGTATACCGATAATCATCGCGATGAACATAGCCATTACGGCCAACTGGATTGTCACCGGCAACTTGTCTGCGATGAGTTCCAGAACAGGTTGGTTGGTCCGAAGCGAAATTCCGAAGTCTCCCTGCAACATGGCGCTGATCCAATAAAAATACTGCGTCAGGATCGGCTTGTTGAGATGATACTTTTCCCGGATAAACGCCAGTGTTTCCGGGTCGCGTTCTTCTCCTGCCAGAACCAGTGCCGGATCTCCGGGAAGAAGTTTCTGCAGGAAAAAGACGAACACCGAGACCAGGACAATGGTCGGAATGGCTATTGCCAGTCGTCTTGCGATGAAAGACAGCATTTTTGGGTTCCGCCCGTGACCGGGGCCCGGCGAAAATGCCGGGACCCTTGATTTTCTGGTCTTACTTGAACTTCACGTTCTCCAGACGGATCATGCCATCCGGATACGGGGTGAAGCCTTCCAGCTTGTCCGAAAGCGCCCAGATCCAGGTGACGTGGTAGAGATAGATGAGCGGCATGTCCGCATTCAGGATGTCACGCGCCGCATCATACTTCTCCTTGCGGATTTCCAGGTCCGTAGATGTTCGGGCAGCGTCCAGAAGGGCGTCTATCTCCGGATTGCAATACTTGCTGTCATTGATACCGCCCTCGCAGGTCACAAACTGATGTATGTTACCGTCCGGGTCCACGCGTCCCGACCATCCGATCTGGCTCGCCTGGTAATCGCCCGCAGACTGGTCCGACAGAAGGCTGGCAAACTCCATCGACTTCAGCTTGACATTGAAACCGGCTTCCGCGGCCATGGCCTGAACAACCTGCATGAGCTGTGTTTGAACCGGGTTGTTCGCGACCTGCACTTCAACATCAAGGCTGTCATGACCGGCTTCTTTCAAGAGAGCCTTTGCCTTCTCGACGTCTCTAGCCGGAACCGGATGGTCCTTGTCGTACCAGGGGCTTGTCGGCGGGAAGGGCTGGTTGCCAGGTGCGAATGCACCTTCAAAGACGACCTGGTTGATTGCGTCGCGGTCAAGAGCGAGGCTGAATGCTTCTCGAATTCTTGCGTCCTGGCCGACCGGATTGTTGGCGCGGTCACCGTTGCCGACATTTACCGTAATGCCCTGATATCCAAGGCTGACTGCCTCTTCGTATTGAAGGGAATCGTCACCTTTCACCGAAGTCGCATCTGTTGCCGCCAGACGCTCGAGCATATCAAGATCGCCGGAGCGCAGATTTGCCAGGCGGACGGTCGTGTCCGGAATAGGCAGGAAGGTGACCTTGTCGAAATTGATGGCGTCCGCATTCCAATAGTCGCCAAACTTCTCGAGCACGATCCTGTCTTGCGCGATCCTTTCTGAGAATTTGAAAGGACCGGAGCATATCGGATTTGCACCGAAATCCACACCGGCTGCGGCAGCGGCTGTTGGTGACAGCATCATGCCGGACCGGTCGGCAAATTGTGCCAGAAGGGTCGCGTCGGGCCCTTTCAGCTTGAACTGCACCTGGTGCGGGCCCGTGACCTCAACGGACTGAATTGTTTTGACTTCACTCTTGCGCCGGCTTTCCGGCAGGTTCTGGGAGCGGTCGATATTGGCCTTGACCGCTTCAGCATCAAACGGTGTGCCATCGTGAAACGTGACGTCGTCACGCAGGTCCATCGTCAGTGTCAGGCCGCCGTCTGACCATGACCAGCCGGTCGCAAGTTGAGGAACGATTTCGAGATCCGGCGTGATGTCGACCAACTTGTCGCACAAGGACGCATAGACGATACGGCCGACAAATGTCCGCGATTGATCCGGGTCGAGAACGTCAGGATCTTCCTGCAGGCCGATGCGAAGGTCTGCCGCCATGGCAGGAGCGATTACCGTCGAGGCACTGAGGAGCAGTGCAGCTAGGAGAGATTTACGCATTTTTGTCTTTCCTCTGGGTGGTGGTGACAGCGGGGGAGGAGGATGGGCCATTCGACTTTTTTTTCCGGCTCCACTCCCGGTAAAGGGAAAATCGTTTCGCAGTGGCCACGCTTCGGGGCGGCTCTTGTTTTTGTCGGGTCCGGTCTTCGGCGATCTTCTGCCAGTGATGACAGGCCACCTGGCGCGTTCCGTCCGCGGTTTGGAGCCGGGGGCGGTCAATTCCGCACTGTTCGTCAGCCAGGCCGCATCGCGTGTGGAAGCGGCATCCTGATGGAGGGTTCAGCGGAGATGGGATATCTCCGGGAAGATCAGCATGCATCGCGCGCATGCCGGGAGCAGGCACGGGAATCGCGCGCATCAGCGCCTGGGTATAAGGATGACGGGGAGCGCCATAGACGGTCTCCGTATCGCCGATCTCGACGACTTCGCCGAGATACATGACCGCAACCCGGTCGCTCATGTGACGGATGACGGCAAGATCATGAGCGATCAGGATCAGGGTCAGGTTGAATTCGGACTTCAGGTCTTCAAGCAGGTTGATGACCTGCGCCTGTACGGAAACATCGAGTGCGGAGACCGGCTCGTCGGCAACGATCACACTTGGATCGCTTGCCAGTGCACGGGCGATGCCGATGCGCTGCCGCTGACCGCCCGAAAACTCGTGCGGGTATCGGTCCGCCATGCTCGAACGAAGGCCGACCCTTTGCAGCAGGCCGGCAACCTTCTGCCGTCGGATGGTCTTGTTGTCCTGCGTGTGGACCGTCAGTGGTTCTTCAACGATTGCACCGACCGTCATTCTCGGATTGAGCGATGAAAACGGATCCTGAAAAACGAATTGCAAGTCCTTGCGCAGGCGACGCATGTCGCGTGCAGGAAGATGCGCAATGTCATTCCCTTCGTACAGAACCTGACCTTTCGTCGGTTCAAGGAGACGGACAAGGGTTCGGGCAAGTGTGGATTTTCCGCATCCGCTTTCACCCACGATTGCAAGCGTCTCGCCGCGTCTGACAGTCAGGTCTACGCCGTCGACGGCCCTGACAAATGTTCTTTGCTGGAACAGGCCGCCACCTCGCGTGAACGTGCGTCCGACCCCGCGCGCTTCCAAAATGGTGTCCTGAGCGAAGTGTTTCATAACGCTTCCGCCAAATGGTTTTCGAGTGGTGCGAGGTGACAGGCCGCCAGGTGCCTGTCCGAGACTGCCGTCAGTGCAGGAGCCTGCGCCTCACAGGTTCTTGTCGTGAACGGGCAGCGAGGTGCAAAGCGGCAACCGGATGGCATCCTGTCGATTGTCGGAACCATCCCGGCGATCGTTGTCAGACGGTTCTGCCGCTCTCCGAGAGAGGGCAGGGAGCTCATCAGGCCGATTGTGTAAGGATGCTGCGGGTCGTCGAAAATGGCCTGAACCGTTCCTTGCTCAACAATTTTCCCGGCATACATCACAGCAACCTGATCGGCGACTTCGGCAACAACACCGAGGTCATGCGTGATCATGATCAGGGCGGTCCCGGTTTCCTCCTGAAGCGTTCTCATGAGATCGAGGATCTGTGCCTGAATGGTCACGTCGAGCGCGGTTGTCGGTTCGTCGGCGATCAGCAGGTCAGGGTCATTGGCAAGTGCCATGGCTATCATCACCCGCTGCCGCATGCCGCCGGAAAGCTGATGGGGATAGTCGTCGAGCCTTTCAGATGCGGCAGGTATTTTCACCCGTTCCAGCATTTCCAGCGCTCTGCGGCGCGCATCTGACGGACTGATCGCCCTGTGACGGAGCACACCTTCGGCGATCTGGTCTCCGATACGAAAAGAAGGGTTCAGCGACGTCATGGGTTCCTGGAAGATCATCGCCATACGATCACCACGCAAATCCGCACGGGTTTTTGCAGGTAAGGACAGCAAGTCCTTCTGATCGAACGAGATGCGCCCGCTTGCGATCTCCGCCGGAGGCATCGGCAAGAGGCCCATAAGTGCGAGCGCGGAGATGGATTTGCCACATCCGCTCTCTCCAACGATGCAAAGGGTCTCGCCGCGGTCGACACCAAATGAAATGCCGTCAACCGTGTTTTCCGTCGCGTTTTTGAAGCGAATTGCAAGGTTTTCGACCGTCAGCAGACGCGACCTGGTGGTAATGTCCGATTGTATTTCGAGGCTCTCAACCATTGTCGGCAGTTTCCGATGTCTGGAAAAGCAGCCGTTCCTGGAGAGTCAGGAGATGCTGACGCATCAGGCGTTCGGCGGAGACCGGATCGTGACGTTCGATGGCATCGACAATATCGGTATGTTGTGCCTTGTACTGCGAGACCGTTTCGCGGGTTCGCAGGGCTTCGCGTACATGACGCCAGCTTTCGTTCTGCCGCATGCGGTCGACGACGTCGAAGAGTGCCAGAAACAGGGCGTTGCCGGCGGCTTTTGCAATTGCCCGGTGGAGGGCACCGTCCCACAATTCTCGGCCGTCCATGTCGTGGGCTTCGCCGACCTTGTCCGCGATGTGACGCATCTGGGCGATGTCCTGCGAGGTTGCCCGGATGGCGGCCAGTTGCGCCAGGGCCGGTTCCAGGCGAAGGCGCACTTCCATGACTTCGAGCATATTGCTCATTTCCGGAAGTTTGCTGAGTTGCTGGTCGCCTTCACTCGGTTTGGAGCCGATAAACGTACCGGCACCCTGCCGGCGCCAGATGAACCCCTCCGTTTCAAGCACTTCCAGCGCCCGCCGAACGGCGCGCCGTCCGACACCAATTTGCTCGGAAAGGTCTCGTTCCGTCGGCAGCTGGCGCACGCCGTCCAATGCCAGTTGATCGACGAGAATACGCAGACGTTCCAGAGCCAGGCTGGAGTTGCGCTGAGTTGGACGATCTTCTGTCATGGTACGATCTTCGTGTGGAACCAATTTGAATTGGTTACATAATTTGTCCCTTTTTTCACATTTGCAACAACTTCGAACGCAAAAATTGGAAAGGAAACGAAATTTTCCCATAACTATGAACATAAGTATCGGAAAAATAACAAAATTTTTGTTTTGAAAAATGTTCCTGATTGTCGGTTTGCAGCAGCACTGAAACAAGAATCTTTGCCTTTCCAGGCTCGCATTGGGGAAATTGGTCTCTAAACCAGGCGTACGTTTGTCCTGAAGACGTGCATGGTCGCCCAATGACCGGTCGTTTTACGATTTTGCTCAAGGGGGCGGGTTTTCTTTTGAATTTTGACGCGGTTTGTGGCGGGAGATTTGAATGACGGGCGAAGATTGTATTTGAAATGTTATAAAATTACGTCTAGGCATTGCTGTGCCAGTTATTCATGTTTTCAAGTGTTTTGGAGACCACCTTGCCAAACAAGAAAATCAAATCTGTCTTCGCTGTTTCTTTGAGCCTTGTCGCCCTGGCGGCGATGGCATTTGCCATGCCCGTCAATCATGCGCAAGCTGCAGAAAAAACAATGCGTATCGCGGTGCCATTCGGGCCCAAGTCAAGTGTACCTGATCCCCGAGCAAGGCAAAATGGGTGGCTCAGCAATCGCGCCGGCGTCTCCGAAACGTTGGTCGGCCTTGGTTATGACATGGCATTGCAGCCTCGGCTTGCCGAAAGCTTTTCAAATGTGTCTCCTACCGAGTGGAAGTTGACACTTCGAGCTAATGTCAAGTTTCACGACGGTTCCACAATGACGGCTGAGGATGTGAGAGCCTCGTTCGAAAAGCTGGATCAGGAGGGCCATCCGGCGCACAATCCGCGCTTGTCGAAATTACTTGGACTGGACACCGTCACCGTTGAAGATCCTCACACGCTGGTGTTCAAGACAAAAACTCCAAATTCCGCGCTTCTATGGTCGTTGACCGAGCCATCGGCCGCAGTCATGAAAGAAGGCACTGACGACCTGCCGCTTATTGGTACCGGTCCATTTGTTTTCGTCACTGCCGAAACCGACAAGACCTATCAGACACGAAAGTTTGCAGACTATTGGGGCGGGGATCCAAAGCTGGACACCATCGTCATGGACGCACTTTCCGACTCATCCGTCGCAGCGCTCGCTCTGCAAGCCGGAGATGTCGATCTGGTTACCAATTATCCCGAACCGGATTTTGCTAGTTTGAAGAACAAGGGCGAAGGACAGCTGTTTTCCAACCCGACCACGAGGCTTTTCTTTTTTCAGGTCCGGACTGCCGATGGCCCGCTTGCCAATGAACCGTTGCGCACGGCGATATCCCTTGGCCTGGATCGTGAAACCATTGTTGCCGCTTCTTTGAGTGGCGTGGGCGGAGAAGTCGCCAACGGCATTTTCCCGACCTCAATGGAATCCTGGGCAAATTCCGGTCTTTCCCTGAAATACGACCCGGAACAAGCCAAAGCGGTTTTGGATGAGGCCGGCATCAAGGACACCGACGGCGATGGCCATCGTGAGCTTGAGGGTGTCGAGATTTTACTCAAGATTCGTTCATACGAAGGTCGTGCGGCTCTGCGGCCCACGTTGGAAATCACCCAGGCCATGTTGCATCAGATCGGAATCAAGTCGGAGATTTCCATGGCCGAATATGACGCCAATAACGAGGCGTTGAAAGCCGGCGATATCCAGATGCACCTGCAAGCCTGGGGAACGGCACCACTCGGTGACCCGAACTATTTTCCAAGCACACTTGTTGAAACGGGCGTCGCGTACAATTTTTCCGGTTACTCCAATCCCGAACTTGATGACCTTCTGGTGAAGGGCCGTGAAAGCTTCGACGATGAAGTGCGCAAGGATTACTATGATCGCATCCAGGAAATCATAAACACAGACCTGCCACTGATTCCGGTTTTTCACAAAACTCAGGTTTCTGTCGGAAACGGCAAAGTTGGCGGCTACCGGATCCATCCGGCTGAAACCTACCTTGTAACACCGGACCTGACGCTTGCGGACTGATAACAAAGCGCTGCTGAAAGTAGAAAGCCTGTCGGCGCGTATCGGCCGACAGGTTGTGCTCGATAATCTGAGTTTCGAAGTCAACCAGGGTGAATGCGTCGCGGTTGTTGGTGGTTCAGGAGCGGGCAAATCAACACTCCTAAGATGCCTGATGGGTCTGACCCGTCCGGCGAGGCCCTATCGCGGTTCCTTGTGGTTCGGGGGCGCGGAACGCTGTTTTGCATCGAAAAAGCAGCACGCCAAACCAGAAGGAATTGCTTTTGTCCCGCAAAATCCGGACCACGGATTTGATCCCCTCAAGCGCCTGAACTGGCAATGGCGCCAGGCAGCGCGAATCGTCACCGGAAGTCCCGGGTTCAGCGCTTCGCAACAGGACTTGCTGGATAGCCTGGGCCTTCGTTCCCTTGGCAGCAACTTTCCCCACCAGTGGAGCCGGGGTATGCAACAACGGCTGTTGTTGGGAATTGCACTGCTTGGTGAACCGCGGTTACTGATCCTTGATGAGCCCACATCCGCGCTTGACTCGTTGATTGCGGCCCAGGTCTTGCGCACGGTGATGACTTACGCTCATGAGCAAGATGTTGCACTGCTGATCGTAACGCATGACCTGGCACTTGCAGCGCGCTTTGCGACGAGATCCGCGATCATGACAGCCGGGCGGATCGTGGAATTCGGCGAAACCTCAAAACTGCTGGATGAGCCGAACACGGCTTATGGAAAATTGCTGGTGAGCCATCGCAACTGGAAAGTTGCCGTGAGCCATGGAGATACCATTTCCGCTGCTGCGGAATGACTTGATATCATGTTGCGTGTCAAAAACCTTCGTGTCCGCATTCACGGCAAGGCAATATTGGATGCAATTTCCTTCTGTGTGCAGCAGGGGCAAACTCTTTGCATCACCGGCGAGAGCGGTTCAGGAAAAAGCAGCTTGTTGCGTGCGCTGAACGGACTTTTGCCGGCGGAATTTGAAAGGCTGGCATTTCACCCCAAAACCAGCGAGCCGTCCGAACTCAAAGGACGATGGCAAGGTGCTCCCGGTTTGCCGGGTAGCCGGTGGGTCATGCAGGATCCGATAGCCGCTCTCAATCCGAAACTGCCGCTTGGAGTATCTATCGGGGAGAGTGTCTTTTCAAAGAGCCTTTCTGCGACAGAGTTAAATGATGCGGTTTCAGAGGCAATGTCTGACGTCGAACTGCTTCCAGGACTTGCAGTCCGTCGCCCTTCAGAAGTCTCCCTGGGGCAGGCGCAACGTGCCTGTCTTGCCCGTGCGCTCGTTGCCCGGCCAGAGCTCATCTTTTTCGACGAGCCCCTCAGTGCACTCGATGCAATCGTTCAAAAGCAAGTGGCGGCCACGATGCGGCGTATTCAAATGCGGTATGGGACAACATTTATCATCGTGACCCACGATCTCGGGTTTGCAGCGACTTATGCCGATCATGTGCTTGTCTTGCGCAATGGCAAGGTAGAGGCCAACCAAAGCGCCGGAAATTTCTTCAAGTCCCCGGAAAGCCGATATTGCGAAGAGTTGCTTCTGGCTGCCACGGAGCTGGGTGGATTACCAGAAGTCGTTCCAGCAACCCAAGGACCTGAGGTAGCTCGATCGTGTTGACATCGAGCCCGCGTGTTGCACCTTTTCTTTTTGCACTCTTCCGCCGACTTCTGAGTCTTTTCTGCGTCCTCCTTGGTGTGAGCCTCATTACGTTTGCAATGACCTACTTTGCACCAGGCGACAAAGCCGCAGCGATTGCTCATGCCCGCTATCCGGATGTTCAGGCTTTTCCGCCAGAAATTCTGGAAGGAATTCGCGAGGAATTCTCCTTGAACGAACCGTTCTTCGTTCAGTTCTTCCAGTGGTTGTTCCGTTTCTTCCAGGGTGAATTCGGCAATTCCTTCGCCTCCAACACGCCGGTTTGGGACATATTTGTCGGCAATGTCACCGAGACGCTCTCGCTCACGGCGACTGCGCTACTTATTGGACTGCTGGCCGCATTTGCACTCAGTTCAGTTGCTGTCTGGCGACCGGGCAGCCTTTTCGACCGGACAGCGGTCGCCCTGGCGTCAATCGGAGCGGCCATGCCGAACTATTGGCTCGGCCTGCTTCTGATCCTTTTGTTCGCAGCTCATTTGAATTGGCTTCCTGCCTATGGCTCCGGTTCACCCGAGCATCTGGTGCTGCCTGCGATCACACTGGCGTTCTGGATCACCGCATCGCAGACCAGGCTCTTGCGCGCATTCTTTCTGGAAGCAAAGTCGGCGCCTTTTGTGGAAACACTGAGATTGCGCGGTGTGAGCGAAAGTGAAATTTTCTGGCGCCATATCCTTCGTCATGCGGCCATTCCCGCACTCACCATGATCGGTCTGGACATTGCCAGTCTCCTTGAAGGGACCGTCATCGTAGAATTGACTTTCGCGCGTGGAGGTATCGGTTCGCTTCTGGCTGGGTCCGTGCTCTCCCGGGACTATCCCATGATCCTTTTTCTGGTGATGTTCTCTGCGCTTGTCTACGTCTTCATCAATTCGCTGATTGAGCTGGTACAGGACGCGCTGGATCCAAGGATTTCCTTTCTCAAGCCGCCAAAACACGATCGATCAACCGAGGCCCGGTCATGACATTCCAAACCCAGGCCGGGTTTTCCGAAGAAACCGATCTGAAAAAGACCAAACATGGCAAGGACCTGAACCGGTTCCTGTTCCGGCTTGGGACGATGGTTCTTTGCGTGTTGGCAGTAGCGGTTACCGGCTTCCTGTTGTCGCCCTATGCTCCGAATTCACCTGATTTTCTGAATCGACTTTCTCCACCCTCGCAGGCGCATTGGCTTGGCACCGACCAGCTTGGCCGCGATGTTGCGACAAGACTGCTTTACGGAGGCATTTGGTCCATCGGGCTGGCGTTTTTGATTACGTTTGCCGGCGCCGTCATGGGGACCATGATCGGCCTTGTGGCAGGTCATTTCGGACGGGTGACCGACGTTGCGCTGATGCGTGTGACGGACAGCTTCTTTGCTTTTCCGGAGCTGGTTGCCGCAGTGACCATCGCGGGGGTGTTGGGACCGAACACGGCCAATATGGTTTTCGCCCTCATTCTGGTCGGCTGGATGAAATTTGCTCGGCTTGTGCGGAGCCTCGGCATTGACCTGGTTCATCGCGATTTCGTGGTGCAGGCACGCCTGAATGGGTTGCCATCCACGCTGATCCTGTGGCGTCACATCTTGCCGAATATCGGACCCAGCCTGTTGGTTCTATGGACCAACGCCTGGTCCAGAAGCATTCTGTCCATATCCGGTTTGAGTTTTCTGGGGTTCGGAGTACAGCCCCCGAATGCGGAATGGGGCGCCATGCTGCTCGATGGCAAGGCTTATATGCAAACGGCTCCGTATCTCATGATTTTCCCGGGCCTGGCCATTCTTTCGTGCGTTCTTGCCATCAATCTGGCGGGCGATCGGTTGCGCGACCTTCTGGGAAGCAATGCAGTCGGGACGGAAAAATAACGATCATGGATTTCAAGGGTATCGGTTTACGGATCGGCGCAACGGCATTCTTTACGCTGATGGTCCTTTTCATCAAATGGCTGTCCGACACGATCCCTGTAGGACAGGTGGTCTTTTTCAGAAGCGCATTTGCTCTGATTCCACTGGTATTGTTCCTGTTGTGGACACGAGATTTTCCTTCCGGCCTCAAAACGAACCGTCCTGGAAGTCATGTGGTCCGTTGCGTCCTGGGCTGCCTTGCCATGTTTGCCAGTTTCGCCAGCCTGAAATACCTGCCGTTGTCTCATGCTTCCGTCATCGGCTATCTGGCGCCGGTTCTGGCTGTTGTTCTGGCGGCAATCCTGCTTGGCGAAACCGTAAACGGCGCCCGCTGTTTTGGTGTCCTCTTCGGTTTCGCCGGCATGCTCGTTCTTGTGCTTCCCACGGCCATAGCGGCAAATGTTGACACATCATATATGCTTGGTGTCGGTCTGGCCTTGGCAATGGCAATTCTGACCGCAGGAGCAAAGGTTCAAATCCGAAGTCTGGCGCTGACGGAGAATGCCGGTGCCATTGCCTTTTATTTTGCGCTCACTTGCACGCTCGCTGGCCTTGCCACACTGCCGTTCGGTTGGGCGCTTCCCGACTGGAACCAGCTTGGCCTGTTAGTATGCACGGGAATTGCCGGTGGGATTGCGCACATCCTGATGACGCTGAGCTACCGGCATAACGAAGTCTCCAGGTTGGCCGCCTTTGAATACCTGTCGCTTGTCTTCGCCGTGATTGCAGATGCGCTGTTTTTCAACATTCTGCCAGAGCCCGCGTTTTACGCCGCTGCAGCCTGCATTGTCCTGGCAACACTCGTTGTCGCGCTCAAAGACAGGGATCGCAAAGTCCAAACGGCTCTTCGGTAAACGATCCGGTGGAACGTAATGGTACGACGTACGGCGAGTACATGCTCTCAAGGTGACATCGTGCCGATCGCCAAATCCGGCTGTAGGTGCATCGACCCCGGCTGTCTGCTGGGCAAAAAAGGGTTGGTATGTCTTCATTGCAAGTGATTGAGAAACCGAAAATCTGATTTCCGGAAACTCAGAACCGACATCTGAACGACCTGCGATCAATCGCGCGTGGTGATCTCGCGCCGGTCATTCAGGTTTGCAGTCGATCGCGATCAGCTGTTCAAGGTCAAATTCCTGTCAGCAATACCGCTCGGGCCCGATCCATTGCTCTGCCGAGTAACGATCCCCGTGGGCCCATCCAACTGGCAGCACAGCCTCAATACGGTCCAGATCCTTCTTGGTGAGGTTCAATGCTGCCCCCGCGATGCATTCGTGCAAGTGGTCTACAGACCGGGTGCCGGGAATCGGGATCACATGCGGTCCGCGTGACAGCAACCAGGCATTTGCCAACCCAGCCGCCGATGTTCCCATCTCTGCCGCGAGTTTTCTGAAACTTTCCGAAATGTGCAGGTTTTCAGACAGGTTCGGCTCGGTGAAGCGCGGATTGCCGGCGAGGAACGGCAGGTCCCTTATCCGGTCGCGCGAGATCGGGTTGTCCGTCAGCAGCGAGCGACCGACAGGCGAGAAAGCGACCATGGCGACGCCAAGCTCCGCACAGGTCTGAACCAGTCCAAGATCGGGAAATCGCGTGGCGAGTGAATATTCCGATTGAACGGCGGCGACTGGAAAGGCGTTCATGGCCCGCCGCAAGGTCGAGGGCGCAATTTCGGACAGCCCGATCGCGCGAGCCTTGCCCTTTTCAACCAGGCGACCAAGATTTACCGCCATTTCTTCCGGGGTGAAGCGTGGGTCACGGCGATGCGCGTAAAACAGGTCCACACAGTCAAGGCCGAGCCGTTGCAACGACTTGTCCAGTTCGGATTCAAGATGCTCTGCCGAATTGTCATAAAAGCGGTTGCCGTCCGGGTCGCGGGTTATGGTGGCCTTTGTTGCAATCACAAACTCTTCACGTGCTCCCGGATTGGCCTTCAGATAGGTCCCGATAGCGTTTTCCGACTTTCCCATGCCATAGACATTGGCGGTATCCAGGTGCGTTACACCCTGATCACGGCAGGTATCGAGAATTGCGTGGCTCTCGGTCTCGTTCGTGGGACCATACATGTCGGAAAAGGACATTCCACCGTAACCGACTGCCCCGACTTCCGGCCCGTTTTTCCCTAATTTGCGTTTTTCCATTTTTGCCCTCTACCCGTTGGGGAACCTGAAGAATTCTGTCTTGCCCTGTCATTTCAGGCACACAAATGCCGAATTGAGGAGCACTGGTGGCGACACGTCATCAACCAGTGTTTCTCAAGTGGCAATTCAAACTTCGTCACATCGGCTTCAATCAGCTGCTATCGGCGAAACTCTACAATTCATATCTGAAAACGAAAACCCGCCCGATCGTCTCCGATGGGCGGGTCTTGTCTGGGCGCCGGGAGCCGCGCTATGGCCGGTGGTTGGCCGGCCTTGGCGAACTCCCGACTAAACGGTCAGCTGCAGCCGCTGGTCGAGCCGCAAGTGTCGCACTTCAGGCAGGTGCCATTGCGGACCATGGTGAAGTTGCCGCATTCGGCGCAACTCTCGCCCTCGTAGCCCTTAATGCGCGCCTGGGCGATCTGCTGGGCCGCTGAGGAGACCTGCGGAGCAGGGGTGGCTGTCGTGCTGATTTCAACAGCCGCGACGCCTTCTGAACCCCGTGCAAAGGCCGTCGCGACGGCGGAGACCTGTGCGGCGGGTGTATTGGCGGTCTGGACCGAGATGGCCTCGGTGGTTTCGCCTGCAGGTTCACCCACGCTGGAGACCAGCCGGAAGCGTTCGGTTTGTCCGCGTACAAGACCGTGGGAGACAATCTGGCCGCTTTGGCCACGATCGTCGCCGGAAGATGCGTTGCCTCCAGAGGTGCCGAACACCTCCGGCGGGACATGGGCGAGGTCGTGACGACCAAGGTAGGACACTGCAAGTTCCCGGAACACATAGTCGAGGATCGACGTTGCGTTCTTGATCGCATCATTGCCCTGGACCATGCCGGCCGGTTCGAACTTGGTGAAGGTGAACGCGTCGACATACTCTTCCAGCGGCACTCCGTATTGCAGGCCGAGCGAGACGGAGATGGCGAAGTTGTTGATGAAGGCACGCAGTGCCGAGCCTTCCTTGTTCATGTCGAGGAAGATCTCGCCGAGGCGACCGTCATGATATTCGCCCGTGCGCAGGAACACGGTATGGCCGCCGATCTTGGCCTTCTGGGTGTAGCCCTTGCGGCGCGCCGGCAGCTTTTCCTGTTCGCGGACAACACGTTCAACGATCCGTTCGACGATGCGTTCGGCCACGACTTCAGCCTTCGCCGCCAGCGGCTTGGCTGCGAGTTCTTCAGCAACCTCGTCCTGATCTTCCTCGTCGTCCGACAGAAGCTGCGAATTGAGGGGCTGGGACAGTTTGGAGCCGTCACGATAAAGAGCGTTTGCCTTGAGGGCCAGCTTCCAGGAGAGCATGTAGGCTTCCTTGCAGTCCTCGACCGTCGCATTGTTCGGCATGTTGATCGTTTTGGAGATCGCGCCGGAAATGAACGGCTGGGCCGCTGCCATCATGCGAATGTGACTTTCAACCGACAGGAAGCGCTTGCCGATACGGCCGCACGGGTTGGCACAATCGAAGATCGGGTAGTGCTCTTCCTTGAGGAAGGGAGCGCCTTCCAGGGTCATCGCGCCGCAAACATGCGTGTTGGCCGCTTCGATCTCGCTCTTCGAATAGCCGAGGAAGGACAGAAGATCGAATTCCTGGTCTTCCAGCTGCTCATCGGAGACGCCAAGAGCCTTCATCTGCTCATCACCGAGGGTCCAGCGGTTGAAAACGAACTTGATGTCGAAGGCCGACTTCATGCCGTCTTTCAATTTGCCGAGGCTTTCCTCGGAAAACCCTTTGGTGGTGAGGCTCGCCGGATTGATTCCGGGGGCCTGGTCAATGGTTCCGTGACCGACCGCATAGGCTTCAATTTCGCCAATTTCGCTTTCTGAATATCCAAGCGCGCGAAGGGCCTCGGGAACAGCACGGTTGATGATCTTGAAATAACCGCCACCGGCCAGTTTCTTGAACTTGACCAGCGCAAAGTCCGGCTCAATGCCCGTGGTGTCGCAGTCCATGACAAGACCGATCGTGCCCGTTGGCGCAATCACGGTCGACTGGGCGTTGCGGAAGCCGTTCTTTTCACCGAGTTCAAGAGCACGGTCCCATGCCTTCCTTGCCCGCTCCACCATCACCTGGTCAGGGCAGGACGCATGATCGAGAGCAACGGGATTTGTATTGAGGCCTTCGTATCCACTTTCTTCGCCATGAGCGGCGCGGCGATGGTTGCGAATGACCCTGAGCATGTGCTTGGCGTTTTTCTTGTAGCCGGGGAAAGACCCCAGTTCGCCGGCCATCTCCGCGGACGTCGCGTAGGCAACACCGGTCATGACCGCGGTGAGTGCTCCGCAAATCGCACGACCTTCAGCAGAGTCGTAGGGAATGCCGGAAGTCATCAGCAAGCCGCCGATATTGGCATAGCCGAGACCCAGCGTGCGGAACTTGTAGGAAAGCTCCGCAATTTCCTTGGATGGGAACTGCGCCATCAGTACCGAGATCTCGAGCACGACCGTCCACAGACGTACCGCATGCTCATAGCTGTCGATGTCGAAGGAGCGATCTTCCTTTCGGAACTGCATCAGGTTCAGGGAGGCAAGATTGCAGGCCGTGTCATCAAGGAACATGTATTCCGAGCATGGGTTCGACGCGCGGATCTCGCCATCAGCAAGGCAGGTGTGCCAGTCGTTGATGGTCGTGTGGTATTGCAGGCCCGGATCGGCCGAGGCCCAGGCCGCGTAGCCGATCTGCTCCCAAAGTTCCTTTGCCTTCAGAGTTTTCAGGGTTTCACCCGTGCGGCGCGACGTCAGGTCCCATTCGCTGTCCTGGATGACGGCAGAGAGGAAACCGTCGGTCACACGTACGGAGTTGTTGGAATTCTGCCCGGCGACCGTCAGGTAGGCTTCGGAATCCCAGTCCGTGTTGTAGGTCGGGAATTCGATCTTGGTAAAACCCTGTCTGGCGAACTGAATGACGCGCTGGATGTAGTTTTCCGGCACCATCATTTTTTTCGCGGCACGGATTTCACGCTTCAGGGCCGGATTCTTGGCCGGATCGAAGCAGTCACCATTATCCGCTTCGCAATTGACGCAGGCGCGCATGATGGCAGACAGGTGCTTCTGGCAGATCCTGGAGCCGGTGACGAGTGCCGCCACTTTCTGCTCTTCCTTGACCTTCCAGTTGACGTATTCCTCGATATCGGGATGATCGACATCCACAACGACCATCTTTGCCGCACGGCGGGTCGTCCCACCGGACTTGATCGCGCCGGCTGCACGGTCGCCAATCTTCAGGAAGCTCATCAGACCCGACGACTTGCCACCACCGGAGAGCCTTTCGCCTTCGGAGCGGACATGCGAGAAGTTTGAGCCGGTGCCGGATCCGTATTTGAAGAGGCGCGCTTCGCGGACCCAAAGGTCCATGATACCGCCTTCATTTACGAGATCGTCCTGCACGGACTGAATAAAGCAGGCATGCGGCTGAGGATGCTCGTAAGCGGTTTTCGACTTGGTCAGCTTGCCGGTCTGGAAATCGACATAGAAGTGCCCCTGGCTCGGACCATCAATGCCATATGCCCAATGCAGGCCGGTATTGAACCACTGCGGAGAATTTGGCGCCACCTTTTGAGTCGCCAGCATGTAGCGCAATTCGTCATAAAAAGCCTGCGCATCTGCTTCCTGATCAAAATAGCCGCCCTTCCAGCCCCAATAGGTCCAGGTGCCGGCAAGGCGATCAAAAACCTGACGGCCATCAATTTCAGAGCCGTAACGCTGATCTTCCGGCAGGTCGTCCATTGCGCTGTCGTCAGCTTCACGGCGCCACAGCCAGGACGGGACGGTGTTTTCTTCGACCGGCTTCAGTCTGGCAGGCACACCAGCCTTGCGGAAATATTTCTGGGCCAGAATGTCCGAGGCAACCTGGGAGAACTGGGCTGGAACCTGGATGTCCTCCAGACGGAAAACGATCGATCCGTCCGGATTGCGAATCTCGCTCGTCGCAGTCCGAAATTCAATGCCGGCGTAGGGCGATTGCCCTTCCTTGGTATAGCGCCGCTCAATCCGCATTCTCTAAGTCCCCTTGTGTCCCCGACCGGTTCGGCCCGAACCGGTGAATTCCGCTTCTCACCCGGAAAGACGATCTCGTCAGTCCCATCGCCGGGCGTCACCCTTTTCGCCTACAGGCGCTGTCTGTATGTAGCGTTTCTTTCATCATGATGCACTATATATAGTGTTCATCAACAGGTTTGTCACGATGTGCGCCTTGTATTCGGCGCACAGAAACTCCTCTCCCGGTTTACCTGTAAAACGCGGAAGCTGTACGCTGATACTTTAGTGTTTTGGATGACCGGAGCGCCCGGAAAGGCTCCCGACTACGCACATCGCAATGATAGGAAAGGTAATGTAAATGAATTCTTAAGGTCAAGGCGTGAGTGACAACAGCTTGTGCCAACATTGTGGGCAAACGCAAAATATTGTGTGCCTGTGTGGATTGCGGGGAGTGGAGTGGGGACAGCAGGAACGCTTGATAATTTGCGCTTGCATTCCCGTTGCAGAAGTGCCGGACCCGCGCCCGAACTTCGCTGTGGATGACGATCATCCCGCTTTTATGAAAATTTGACGAAAATGGAGGTCGGTGGTTTCAACCCGGTTTAAGCCAGGTCTGATTAAGTGCGGAAACGAGAGGGAAAGGAATCCGCATTACATGAAGCATCACGCCGCCTTTGGCCTTGCGATGGAAGATATCGACGCGGTCGTCGTGGAAGACAGCAAGCCAATGCAGACGATCATCCGATCGATTCTTCTCAGCTTCAAGGTGGCGCGGGTGCGGGTGTTTGATTCGGTCGAAGAGGCCCTTGAAGCGAGTCTTGCTGAACCACCGAACGTGATTCTGACCGATTGGCGGATGGAACCGACTTCCGGATACCAGTTTTTGCGACTCGTCCGGCACCGTCACATGGAACCTCTTTGCTATGTGCCGATTCTCTTCATCACCGCACACGGTACACGACCCCTGGTCGACAAGGCCCTGCGTGCAGGAGCACACCATGTGCTCGTCAAGCCGCTCTCACCGTCAACCTTGTACAAGCGACTCAGATGGCTGTTGACTGACGACCGGCCGATGATCCTTGAGCATTCCGGCTTTTACAACATCAATGGCATCCAGCAGTCCATGGATGAGCAGGCGGAAAAAATGCAAACGCTGGCCGGTGCACGCATTCAGCACAAGAAAGCGATACAAAAACGGGCTGAGGTTGAGGAGGTTGTCGAAGAAGAATTCGACAGGCAAGAGAAAAAGGAACCCGTGTTTGCGGGGGTGAAGAAAGGTGGCGTGAAGAAGCAGCAGTCCGCCGCGGCCAAGCACATCCGCAATGCGGAATATGTAAAATCCAAAGACCTGAAGCTGCACTAACCAGTTGGGCGTATCCTTGATATCCCGGAAAATCCGAACAGACGGACTCGTTTCCAAATCGACGTGCAGATTCAGTCGATTTCTCCGACCCTGCGGCAGCGCGGCACTGGACAGACGCCACACTTGACGCCATAGTCCGCCAAAATCCGGCCGCTGGCATTGCCTGTCCGGGCTCAAGTCTTATGCTATCAAGGGACCTTTCAAGAGCCATGAAAAATCTGCTGCTTGAAGTCTTTACCTGGTGGAACAGCCAGACCATGGGAACCCGCTTCTTTACCTGGCGCAAAGGTGAATTCGTCGGTGAGGATGCAGTCGGCAACAAGTATTACAAGGAACGTGGCGGCAAGAAGCGATGGGTGATCTACAACGGTCTCGCAGAAGCCTCGGCAATTCCTCCGGGTTGGCACGGCTGGATGCACCACAGGGTCGATACCCCTCCTTCAGACGAGACCTACCATCCGAAACATTGGCAGAAGCCGCATGAGGTCAACCATACCGGAACACCGGCGGCCTACCGCCCGCACGGTTCGATTCTGACACCGGAAAAACGTCCCGAAGTGACCGGTGACTATGATGCCTGGACACCGGGCAGCTAAGAGACTGATATTGCGAGTTTAAGCAAGCCCCGCTTTCGCGGGGCTTTTTTGTGGGATCGCGTGTAACACCAAAGGCCAGTCGAATTTCAAGCCGACTTGCTTCTGGCTTTGGCTTTTGCCGGTGTTTCGTGGGCACCGAACAGGGTGCTTGCCGACGAGATGATCCGGTTCAGGATCAGGATGACCAGCGATGTGCTGTAACCCAGCACGAAGGGCATGATCAGCAGCATGGACTGATTGGTGAACGCAATTTCCGATTTTGTCGGAACGGTTGTCTTGTTGAGAGCTGCGGCGCTGAGGCTTTTTACAAACGCAAGAAACTCGTGAAAACCAAATGGAAGGGTGAAAAAAAGCGCAAAAAGCGCGCCAAGCACAATCCTTTGCACAATGAGACGGGAGTCGGAGATATCGAAAGTGATGTCACTGGTCACCGCGATTGCGTTGAATCCTATGAATGCCGCGGATCCAATTGCCCCCAGAGACATCAGCCAGAGCAGAAAAAACAGGACCATGAGAGCGCCGTCCAGGCCCTTGCTGAGGAGCGTGACTTCCGCCATGAAAACCGACAGGATCATTGATCCGATCGAAACAACCACCAGCCAGACAGCAAGCCTGGGCAGAAAGTTCGGCATCTGGGAAGCCAGGTAACTCTTCCTGTCCGCGTCGCTCAAGTGTGCAAAAAGAACCTGTGTTTTCTCTTCGAGTGCTTCCCATTCGCCTTGATCGGGCGCACGGCCCTTTTGACCAGGACCTGCAGCCTTGAGACGGTTCAGCCGGCCGAGCTTGAAATTTTCCGGAAGGGATGTTGCTTCCCGGATCAGAAATGAGTGCAAGCTGGTGAGGGTATTCAGATCCTCATTGAATTTTTCGTCCTTGATCATGTTTTGAGGATCACTGGGCGGATCGGCGTCACTGAACATGAGCGTCGCCATGTCCTTGATCTTTCCGGTCGCTTGCTTGAATTCCGACCGAAAACCTGCAGATTCGTTTGTTGCCGACGCGTCGGTCAATTCACCGGTATCTGGTCCGGGAATGTTTTTTTCGGTCGAAGGTTGATGCTCCTGCCTGGATTGACCGCTCAGGCGGGTGTCCAGTTTGGTTTCTTCCGCCGCCTTGCTGTCGGCAGCGCCCTTGATGTCCCCAGCCATGTTGCTTCCTTAAACAAGGATTACGTCGGGGAATTCTACCAATAATCGATATTTTAGCAAATACAACCAAACTAACTCGCAGGAGTTGTGTTGCGGCCAATCTCATATGTCAGCAATTGCTGTTGTCTGTGGAAGGTGCGAATTCAGCTTGAACGACAACCAGTTATTCCGACTGCCAGGAGTCCAGAACTGTCAATACCTCCTGGCCAGTTGCCTGGGGTGATAATGCGTAATAGTCGGTTTCGAGCTTGAGAGCCTCAGCCAGCCGAATGTTGTAGTCAGCCTGCGAGACCTCCTGTGTGCCGAACCTGGTCAGGTGATCGGTCACAAACTGGGTGTCCAGCAGGGAGTAGCCGCCGACGATCAGCCGGGCGACGAGATGTGCAAGACACACCTTTGACGCATCGGTCCGGAAGGTAAACATGCTTTCGCCGAAGAAGGCACCGTTCAGGCTGACGCCGTAGAGTCCACCCACAAGTTCGCCGTGCTGCCAGGCTTCGACCGTGTGGCAATACCCCATCTCGAACAGCTCTCCGTAGAGCCGGCGGATTTCCCGATTTATCCAGGTTTTCTGACGACCCGGCATCGGCTCCGCACATCCGTCAATAATGCCCTGGAAATCGGTGCTGACCCGAATTTCGAAGACATCATTTCGTATCGTGCGTCTCAATCGCCGTGGCATATGAAAATCGGCAAACGGCAGAATTCCGCGGTGCTCCGGTTCCAGCCAGAACAAGCCCGGATCGTCTGCGGACTCAGCCATAGGGAACAGACCGCAGGCATAGGCTTTGAGAAGCACCTGCGGTGTTATCTCCATTACAATATCGTCTTTGTAACCAGCCATGAGGCCTCGCTTTCCGGGTGGAAGGGACAGTTCCCTTCGCCAGAACCCGGTCAGTTCGACTTGTCAGCCAGGTATTTTTCCAGCCAGTGGATGTCGTACTGACCGTTCGCTATATCCTGATTGTCCACCAAATCGCGGAAAAGCGGAATAGTCGACTTGATTTCGTCAACCACAAATTCGTCAAGACATCGGCGCAAGCGCATCATGCATTCCACACGATTGCGGCCATGAACGATCAGCTTGCCGATCAGACTGTCATAATAGGGCGGTATCTTGTAGCCCTGATAGACGCCTGAATCGACCCGCACACCAAGGCCTCCTGGCGGATGATAGTAGGTAATCGTTCCGGGCGACGGAGCGAAAGTCACAGGGTCTTCCGCGTTGATGCGGCATTCGATAGCATGGCCATCGAATTTTATGTCTTCCTGGGTCATGTCCAGATCACCGCCTGCGGCGATGCGGATCTGCTCGTTGACGAGATCGATGCCAGTGATCATTTCGGTGACCGGGTGCTCGACCTGAAGACGGGTGTTCATTTCAATGAAGTAGAATTCACCATTCTCGTAAAGAAACTCGACCGTCCCGACGCCCCGATATTTCAGTTCGCGCATCGCATCGGCGACAATCTGGCCTATCTTGTGACGCTGTTCGGCGTTGAGACTGGGCGAGGGGGCTTCTTCAAGGACTTTCTGGTGGCGGCGCTGCAAGGAGCAATCACGTTCGCCGAGATGGACGGCATTTCCCTTGCCGTCACCCAGAACCTGGATCTCGATGTGGCGGGGTTTGCCGAGGTATTTTTCCATGTAAAGGGCATCGTCGCCGAACGATGCCTTGGCTTCAGCGCGGGCGGTGGACAGCGCCGTATCCAGTTCAGCCTCGCTCTTGGCGACCTTCATGCCGCGTCCGCCACCACCTGCCGCTGCCTTCACAAGCAACGGATAGCCGATTTGCCTGGCAATCGCATGAGCATCGTCGTCGGCAGTGACTTCGCCGTCAGACCCAGGAACAACGGGGATGCCGAGATCCCTGGCAGTCTGCTTGGCCTGGATCTTGTCGCCCATGACACGAATATGTTCAGCGGTGGGGCCGAATGAACTCGATATTGTGCGCTTCCAGTATTTCAGCAAAACGGGCATTTTCGGACAAAAAGCCATAGCCCGGATGGACGGCGTCGGCACCGGTTATCTCGCACGCGGCGAGCAGTTGCGGAATATTGAGATAACTGTCGCGGGCGGCGGGTGGTCCGATACAAACGCTTTCATCTGCCAAGCGCACATGCATGGCATCGGCATCCGCCGTCGAATGTACGGCAACCGTTGGAATGCCGAGCTCTTTACAGGCGCGCAGAATGCGCAGAGCGATTTCACCCCGATTGGCGATGAGAATTTTGGAGAACATGGCCCTGGCGGCTCCTTATTCGACGACAATGAGCGGTTCGCCGAATTCCACCGGCTGGGCATCGTCGACAAGGATCTGTTTGACAGTACCGGTTTTGGTGGAAGGAATGTTGTTCATGGTTTTCATGGCTTCGATGATCAAAATCGTCTGACCCTCGGTGACCTGGTCACCAACCTGAATGAAAGCTGCAGTGCCAGGTTCAGGCGAAAGATAAGCAGTGCCAACCATAGGCGAAGTGACGGTCAATCCCGACTGTGTCGGCTTTTCCGCGACGGGTTCCACCGGCGTTGCAACAGGTGCGGAAGCGACAGGGGTCGCCGAAGCGATGGCTGCCGACGCGGGAACGTTGACCGGTGCATTTATCGATACCTGACGGGCAACACGGATGCGTGTATCGCCCTGTTCCAGTTCGATCTCGGAAAGGTTCGTTTCGTCAAGCAGAACTGCGAGATCCCGGATCAGGGCCGTGTCGAACTTCTTGTTATCATTACGCATCATATCGTTTGGCTCTCGTACTCGCTCCACAAAAAGCGGGGAAATCTGATTGACTGATACCGGATGTCCCTCTTCGGTGACGTCCTTCCGGCAGCTTCCGAGCTTCACAAGGCATTCTCCAAGCAAAATCCGGCTCAATCCGCACTTTTTGTTCCGCCAAAATGTGGCGGTAACAGATCTTTGGCCCGCATTCGGCCGAATGCGGGCCAAGCTTCTTATAGGGATTCAATTGTGTCAGGAAAACCCCTGATTTCCCATTGATAACGCCGGGATGCGGTTTCCAACAGCCTTGCGTGGTCCTTGTTCAGCAGGTTGCCTCGCCGCAGTTCTTCAGGGCGCTCAGTTTGGCGGTCAACTGGTCGTATCCCACCGCGCCCATCACGACTTCATTTCCGACGACGTAGGATGGTGTTCCTGTCAGTCCGAGACGGTTTGCCAACGTATAGACTTCCTCTATAGTCTGGCCCGCCTCATCGGTTGCCATGGCAGCCTGGAGATCGGTCTCGGAAATTCCCGCTCCGGTTGCAGCCGCCATCGCGCTCGACAGGTTGGCCTGGCCACGGCTCAAAAGCAGCGCTTCGTGAAAATCGCCGTATTTTTCCGGCGCGACCGAGTTTACAGCAACAGCCACCTGAGCGGCTTCGACCGAGCCCTGACCGAGCACCGGAAATTCCTTCAGGACAACTTTGAGATCGGGATTTTCGTCTATCAGCCTGACCATGTCACCATAGGCGCGCTTGCAGTAGCCGCAGTTGTAATCGAAAAATTCAACGATAGTGACCGAACCTTCCGGATTCCCGAGGACGACCTGACGGGTGGAATTGAAAAGGACGTCGGCGCTATCACTGAGCACCTGCAGACGGGCGGCTTCTTCAGCTTCCTGTTCGCGGCGCTGAAGCTCGTTGAGAGCCTCGGCTATGATCTCCGGGTTTTCGAGCAGGTACTCACGCACGATCTTTTCAACGTCGCCGCGGTTGAGGTCCTGTGCCGCCACGGTTCCCGCCATCAAAGACAGGATCAGTGCCGCTGCAGAAAGTATGCGCAGAACCACTGGGGGACACAGTCGCTGCGAAAGTGTGAAAAGTTGGGCCATTGAAAACTCCTTTGGTGGTCGGAATGTCCAGTTTCCGCCACCATGCGTGATTTTCGGTATCACCGGCGATTCGGCAGATCAGGTGGTTTGTACGCTACAATGTCGTCTGCTTGAACCCATGCTGGCGATCCACGCTTCAAACTTTTTTGAGCACGCGCCGCATAGCGTTTCGCTGCGTCGAAGTCGCCGCGCACCATCAGACCTTTGGCCGTTGCCAGATCCGCTTCGGCACGCTCGCCTTGCCGGCCATGTGCTATGGCAAGCTGTCCATAGGCAACGCCGGAATTCGAATCCCGTTGAATGGCTTTTTTCAGCACGCGCTCTGCTTCCGGCAGATAGGCCGGATTGTTTGCGCCAACCAGAGCATAGCCGAGCCAAACGAGAAACTGCGGTTCGTTAGGTTTGAATGACAAGGCCTTGCGGAACGGCGCAATCGCTCGTTTCGGGTCTCCGCCTTCCAGCAGCGCCTGACCCTTCAGTTCGTAATAATACGGGTTGTTGGGTTGCGTCCGGATCAGGGCATCAATTTCCTTCACGGCACCTTTGCCGCGGCTTTTCATTGCCGCTATTGCCCTGGCGTATTGTGCAGCAGGGCTCTTGTTACTTCGCGGAAAGGCGCGCAATGTCGCCGAAGGATGGCTGGAAAAGGCAAAAAGCTTTGCGCGCACCTGATCGTGCCGGTATTGAAGTACATAATCTTCCTGTTGATTGAAGTACTTGGATTTTTGCGCCTGGTTCAAAAGACCGTTGTACCGTTCCTGGGCCATTGGGTGGCTTTGTGCATAGGGGTCCGCGTATTGACGGGAAAACAACTGTTGTTCGGACATGCGCTGGAATGTCTTCAGCATTCCCCGCGGACTCTGCCCGGTTGCATTGAGATATTTGAGAGCTGCACGGTCAGCCGCGGCTTCTTCGCCACGCTGGTAGGAAAGCAATGATCTTTTGCCGACTGATGTTGCTCCCAATGCAGCAGCAGCGCCACCGGAAGCGGCCTGGCCCGAACCCGAAGCAGCTCCCGCCGCGGCTGCACCTGCTCCCAATAGCATGCCGATTACCGCTATGATCTGGGCATTTGCAGCAGCGGCACGCAAGCGAACCAGATGCCGCCCGGCTATGTGACCCGTTTCGTGGGCAATGACACCGATCACTTCACTCGGCGCCTCGGCTTCCATAAGGACACCGATATTTATGAACATGCGACGGGAATCGGGAACGAAGGCGTTGAAGCTTTTGTTGTTGACCAGAATGATTTCCGGTTCCGAATGTGCAATGCCCGCGGCCTTGAAGATCGGCTTCGCATAGTCTTTCAACAGAGCTTCCGTCTCTGCATCGCGAACAACGGGAATCTTGCCCCGCTGAGCATTTGCGGGAACTACGGCCATCGGCAACACAATTGCCAGGGAACACACAATAGCCACTGCCTTGCGCAGGAGACGCAAAAGCGACTGCTTTGGAAACAAGGCAGAAGCGGGCGAGGAAAGCAGCAAGTCGTAACTCCTGTCCGGTACCGGGAAGATTAAACAATTCAAGGTGAGGCGAAAGTATGGACGTGTTCGGTTCGGGTCAAGAATTCCTGCATGACAATTCGGAAAGGTTTGGTCGTCTCATCCCCGCATGCCACGGCTTTGATCCCGGGATGCATTGCAAGCGTGCGGAAAATCCGCAATACGATCAGTAGGACAGGAAAAGGCCGGAAACACAGTATCTCCATGACCAATGAAGCATTTCAACCATCTCGGCGCAGCGACGTCGCTCCCTTTATAGCCATGGATGTTCTCGCTGAAGCTGCAAAGCTGGAAGCCGAGGGACGATCGATCATCCACATGGAAGTTGGTCAACCATCCGCTCCTGCGCCCAGGCTGGCGCTTGTTGCGGCACAAAAGGCACTGGAGCATGGTCGTCTCGGTTACACGGCAGCTGCCGGCATTCAGCCGCTCCGCCATGCGCTCGCCGAGCACTACAAAAAAGAATATGGGGTTGAGGTGCCACAGGGCCGTATCATGGTGACGACCGGTTCCTCTGCCGGGTTCAACCTTGCTTTTCTCGCCGCGTTTGACCCGGGTGACAGAATAGTGCTGACGGCACCCGGATATCCAGCCTACCGCAATATTCTGCAGTCGCTGGGTCTGGTTCCAGTTGAGGTCGAAGTGAGTGAGGAAACGCGGTGGTGCCTGACACCGGAACACATTGAGCAAGCCCTAAAGGGCGGGCCCGTAAGAGGTATGCTGGTGGCAAGCCCGGCCAATCCAACCGGGACCATGATGAGTTCCGATGCGCTGACCGAATTGATCAGGTTTGCCGAAGCGGAAAAGATCTGGTTCATTTCAGACGAGATTTATCACGGACTTGACTATTCGGGAGAACAGAAGTCTGCCCTTGAAATTTCGGATAATGCGATAATCATAAACAGCTTCTCCAAATACTACTGCATGACAGGCTGGCGCATAGGCTGGATGGTTTTGCCAGATCAACTTGTGCGGCCGGCAGAGCGTCTTGCCCAGAACCTTTATATCTCCGCACCGGAGATGTCTCAGCTTGCGGCAACCGCAGCACTGCGCTCTGTTCAGGAACTCGAAGCAGTCAAGGCCGGGTACGTCGCCAATCGAGAGCTGCTGCTTGAAGGGCTGCCAGCCATCGGTTTCGATCAGTTACTCCCTGTTGATGGCGCCTTTTACATTTATGCGGATATCAGCCGTTTCAGTGACGACAGTCTCCGGTTTGCAAGGAAAATGCTGCATGACGCAGGTGTCGCTGCAACTCCAGGCGTCGATTTCGACCCTGTGCAAGGCCATAAATTCCTGCGGTTCTCATTTGCCGGTGCGCATGAAAACATGCGGGAGGCTCTTGTCCGCATGTCGGACTTCGTGTCTCGATGAACAATTGAAATTCGGACCTTAACTTCACAAGGTTTCTTCTCGTCCGCTACACAAAAAAAGGCGGCCATCGGCCGCCTTTTTTCCAGTTACTGGGCACGATCAGAAAAACGATCGGCCACGTTGCCACCAACCGACCCGTTTCGGCTTGCCTTCCTGATCTTCATCAGAAGTTTCGCTAGTGACAACTGGTTCAGCAGGCGCCGAAGGTTTGGTATCGGCGATTTCCTCGGTCGTTTCGTTCGGGACAGGCTGTTCGGATGTCGGAGTTTCGACAACAATGTTCTCGGGGGCGGTTTCCACTGTTACCGATGTTTCGACTTCAGGAGCATCAGTTCCATTGTTTTCGGGAGATTCGACGACAGCAGTCTGCACGTCTGGTATCGCAGCAACCTCGCCGGAAGATTCAACTGAAGTGTCTATTTCTTCCGAACCAGCCGATGTTTCTATATCCGTCTCCGGTGTTACCGACGTCTCAGGAGCAGCGACATTGGCTTCGACTGTTTCAGTCTCAACTGGGTCGGCTGCCTCCGTCGTTTCGGTTCCGCTTTCAGCATCGGCCGATTGCTGGACATCTCCGTCGGACGCGTCGTCGTTCTGGAGTTCCGTGCCTTCGCCATTGCGGCGACCACGCCGTCCGCCGCGACGGCCACGACGACGCTTGCGGCGCGGCTCATCGCCGTTGCCGTCTTCGTCTTCTGCCTGTGCATCCTGCGACGGAGCTTCGTCGCTATCTGCATCCTCCGAACCGGATGCTACCTGACGTTCATCATTGTTTTCTTCGCCACTGTCGGTTCCGCCTTTCCGGCGTTTGCGGCGTCGCTTGCGGCGGCGATCTCCACCATCCTCGTCTTGCGCCTGTTCTTCGACATCAGGTTGCTCGGTGTCTTCGTCGATTATTTCGACTGTGTCTGGTTGGACCATCGGTGGGGGAGCCGGAATGCGGTCCCGATCGACGGGTGCGCCACGTTCAAGCACATACAGCTGACCGTTCACCATGTCGTCGGCGTTTACTTCGATCTCAACCGCAAAACGGGTTTCCAGATCAAACAAATTCGAGCGTTTCTGGTTGAGAATATAAAGTGCGACCTGTGTTGTCGTACGTATGATCAGGTTGTGTGTCGCACCCTTGAGAAGATTGTCTTCAATGGACCTCAAAACATGAAGTGCGACTGATTCCACGGAACGGATCATGCCGGTGCCCTGACAATGCGGGCAAGGCGTTGTCGAGCTCTCCAGAACACCTGTGCGGATACGCTGGCGCGACATTTCCAATAGGCCAAAATGGGAAATCCGTCCGACCTGAATGCGCGCGCGGTCGTTTTTCAGGCAGTCTTTCAGTTTTCGCTCAACCGCGCGGTTGTTTTTCGACTCTTCCATATCGATGAAATCGATAACAACCAGGCCAGCCAGATCCCGCAAACGAAGCTGGCGGGTGACTTCTTCGGCAGCCTCGAGGTTCGTCTGAAGCGCCGTATCCTCGATGTTATGTTCGCGCGTCGATTTGCCGGAGTTCACATCGATCGACACCAGTGCTTCCGTCTGGTTGATCACGATGTAACCACCGGATTTCAGTGTAACCTGCGGCGAGAACATTGCATCGAGCTGCGGTTCGACGCCATTACGGATAAAGAGAGGCGAGGGATCCCGGTATGGCTGAACATTCTTGGCATGGCTCGGCATGAGCATGCGCATGAAGTCCTTGGCTTCGCGATAGCCTTCGTCACCTGAAACCAGGACTTCGTTTATATCCTTGTTGTAAAGGTCCCTTATGGATCTTTTGACAAGACTGCCTTCCTCGTAAACGAGACTAGGTGCACTTGATTTAAGCGTAAGCTCCCTGACATTTTCCCAAAGTCGCATCAGGTATTCGAAATCGCGCTTGATTTCCGCTTTCGTGCGGCTGGCACCCGCCGTTCGCAGGATTACACCCATGCCTTCCGGCACGTCGAGCTCGGAGGCAATCTTCTTAAGGCGCTTGCGGTCTGTCGGTTGCGTGATTTTCCGGGAAATTCCGCCACCACGCGCGGTGTTCGGCATCAGTACGGAATAACGACCTGCGAGCGACAGGTAAGTCGTGAGAGCTGCACCCTTGTTCCCGCGCTCTTCCTTGACGACCTGAACGAGAATGATCTGGCGGCGCTTGATGACTTCCTGAATCTTGTATTGCTTGCGAAGCGGAACGGTACGTTCCGGAACTTCTTCCATAGCGTCTTCGGCACCAACGGATTCAACGGCGTCATCGTCGTTTTCAATTTCGTCGTCGTCGTCTCGATTGCGTCGCCTGCGGCGGCTGCGCGCTCTTGCAGGAGCCTCTTCGTCATCGCTTGAATCGTCGGAGAGTTCATTCTCATCGGATTCGGAATTTGCATCGTCGGCAGCAGACTCTTCCGAGTCTTCGTCACTCGGTTGATTTTCGGAGGATTTGGCCGAGATTTCTTCTACGACTGTTTCGCCGTTATCCGAGGAAGATTCACTTTCTGCCCCGGTTGCATTTTCCTCGCCGTCGCTCGTGATGGCCTCAGCATTGGTCGGGTCTTCAGCAATACCGTATTCAGCCCCTGCCGATTGGGTGTTGTCCTGATCAGCTGTGCCATCGGCGTCGTCGGAATCATCATCGGTAGCTGTTTCCACTTTTTCGCTGGCAACAGTTTCCGATGAGTCGTTTTTCGCAGCACGCGAGCGGCGGCGGCGCTTTGGCTTTTCTTCGGCTTCCTGATCTTCACCCTGGCGATCTGCTGCTTCTGCAGCCAGCAGCGCTTCACGGTCGGCGACCGGGATCTGATAGTAATCGGGGTGGATTTCGCTGAAAGCCAGGAATCCGTGACGGTTTCCGCCATATTCAACGAAAGCTGCCTGAAGCGAGGGTTCGACCCGTGTTACTTTCGCCAGATAAATGTTACCGCGAAGCTGTTTCCTGTTCGCCGCTTCGAAATCGAATTCTTCAACACGATTGCCACGTACGACGACGACCCGGGTCTCTTCCGGGTGGCCCGCGTCGATCAGCATTTTGTTTGCCATTATTGAACGTCTCCACGGCAGCGGTGCTGGGCGCGTTTCGTAAACGCGCATCGCCCGAAAGGAGAAGGGCTGCCGTAATTGTTTTGCTAAGATTGGGAAGGGCGTCTGCGCCCTGCGCGGTCGTCAGACCAACAAAAGCGGCCGCTGAAGCGGAGCCTTGCCTTGTGTTGGTCACTGTGTTCATCGCGCGGGTCCTTCGGGGCAACGCAGGCCCTTAAGTTAAGTCGTTGTACCTTTGCCGGAGAGCAGGGAGGGGAATGCCGCTTCATCTGCTATCGCCGGTTCCGGAAAGATTCGTCTCTGTATTCCGCCAGTTATCTCGCTATGAACCTTGCCGCAAAGGCAGGTTTCAATCTGGCGAGACATCGCGGTCTCAAAGATTTTCCGCTACCTTCTCTTCAGCAACAAGGCACCTCTCGAAACGGCAGAACGGCCTCTGTTCCGTCGCTTGAAGGCCTTGGATTGCGATGACGTTGTGGATAGATACCCCGTTGCGTCATCCGGGAAGGTATCGGTTTTGAACCGAAATCCGTAAGGTACTTTTACGATCCGCTGACTGGCTTTGCAAGCAATGTGAAAAGCATATGCCATTTTCCTTCGTACACATATAGCGTATGAGGGGAACTGCGGGGCCTCAGCGTTGGCAGATGATGAGCAACATGGCCGGAGAAATTGTGAAAAAAATCGGGACAAAACCTAAGGTGGCCGGTGTTGCAGCCACTTTCGGCAGGGCCGTCACAATGGCCATTGCCCTGATAACGCTGTTTTTTTTCAATATTCCCGGATCCAGTCTCGTATCGGGTGCCGATGCGGCAATGCCCGAGGTAATCGGGGCCCGGGTCGCCGGCGATGAAACCCGAACCCGATTCGTACTTGATATGGATACACAGGTGACCCCGTCCATATCCGGGCTCGCCAAACCCTATCGACTCATTCTCGATCTGCCCGAAGTGAAGTTTTCCTTGCCCGATGATGCGGGAATGTCCGGCAGAGGGATGGTTGAAGACTGGCGGTATGGCCTTTTTGCAGCCGGAAAATCCCGCATCGTTATGGATCTGTCAGGACCCGTTCGCGTCGACAAGACATTCTTCCTGCCCGCTGTCGATGATCAACCAGCACGACTGGTTGTGGACCTTGTTCGGTCGACGGCGGAGCAATTTGACGCTTTCATACAGGAAACACGCAGTGCCGGACCGGTAAAAGACAAGAACTCGGCGCCGAAAACCGACCGAATGAAAGCAAAAAAGGCGAGGGAAAAGCCTCTCATTGTGCTGGATCCGGGTCATGGTGGCATCGACAATGGCGCGACCGGCGTCGGCGGTACCCTCGAAAAGGCCATCGTGCTGGACTTTGCAAGTCTTTTGAAGAGCAAGCTTGAGGAAACAGGTCACTATGAAGTCCGGCTAACCCGAGAGGACGATACGTTCGTTTCTCTGTCACGACGCGTGGAAATCGGTCATGAACTTGAAGCCGACCTGTTTATTTCCATTCACGCCGATTCGGTGCGCCGTGGCCGAAAGTTTGCCCGTGGCGCAACCGTCTATACGTTGTCAGACAAAGCTTCCGACCAGCTTTCGGAGGAACTCGCGGAAGTGGAAAACATGTCGGATGTCATAGCGGGTGTTGAACTAAATGAAGAACCAACCGATGTGACGGACATTCTGCTTGATCTTGCGCGCAGGGAAACAAGGTCCTTTTCAAGCTACTTTGCCAAGATGCTCGTGAGTGAGCTCAAAAGCGCAGTCCGGCTTATCAATAATCCGCACCGTTCGGCGGGTTTCCGGGTTTTGAAAGCGCACGATGTGCCTTCTGTCCTGGTCGAACTCGGTTATCTGTCCAATGAGCATGACGAGAAGCTTCTGATAACCGAGGAGTGGCGGGAACGCATGGCAAATGCCATGAACGAGGCGATTCACGGGTTTTTCCGCCCGAGACTTGCGCGGCAACGAGAATTGCCGTCCCAGTGAAAAGGCTGAATTGTCACGTAAATTGAGCGTCTTGTGTGGCGATTGCCTCAGCATCGCCATATTGGTGCACGAGGTAACAATCAGGACATTGTGATAACAGGTGCCTGAAGGTGCCGCATGAATGTTTCCGTGCTAGAACGCGATATGCAGCAATGACGGGGAAAGACGAGCCCGCACTATGAAGTTTTTGGTGAAATTTTTCGGTTTACCTTTTCGGAATTGGGGCCGCGCTCGCACTGCTGGTTGCAGCAGGTGTGTGGATGTATCTGCAACATCTTGATGAAGACTTGCCGGATTACACGACCCTGAAGAATTACGAGCCGCCCGTGATGACCCGGGTACATGCGGCAGACGGTAGCCTCATGGCCGAATACGCAACCGAACGGCGCATGTTCCTGCCGATCCAGGCCATGCCCGACCTTGTGAAACAAGCCTTCATCTCTGCGGAAGACAAGAATTTTTACTCTCACATCGGTGTTGACCCTGAAGGCATCGCACGTGCGGCCGTTCGATTTGTGCAAAATTATGGATCAGGCCGGCGCCCGGAAGGCGCCTCGACAATTACGCAGCAGGTCGCAAAGAATTTTCTGCTTACCAATGATCTTTCCATCGTTCGCAAGATCAAGGAAGCAATTCTCGCCCTGCGTATCGAGCAGGCTTACACGAAAGACGAAATTCTCGAGCTTTATCTCAACGAGAACTTTTTTGGCTTGGGGTCCTACGGAATTGCGGCGGCCGCGCTGATCTATTACGATAAGTCGGTGCATGAACTGGAGCTGGACGAAGTTGCCTACATGGCCGCGCTTCTTAAAGCTCCAAACAATTACCATCCTTTCCGACACACAGATCGTGCGATTTCGCGTCGAAACTACGTCCTCGACCGCATGGTTGCCGACGGCTATGTGAGTTTCGAGGAAGGCGAGGAGGCGAAAAAAAAGCCGATTGTCGTCAAGCCGCGGCAAACAGGGTCACGGCTGTTCGCGGCAGAATACTTCACTGAAGAAGTTCGCAGGGAAGTTGCGGAAATCTTCGGAACCAAGCGGCTCTATGAGGGCGGCTTGTCGGTTCGGTCTACACTCGACCCGGAACTGCAGAACATGGCGCGCAAATCGCTGATGGACGGATTGATCAATTTCGACCGCAAACGCGGCAGCTGGAATGGTCCCGTCGATCGGTTGACGATCGGTGCCGATTGGGGTGTCGACCTCGCAAAGGTCGAAGCACTTAGCGACATTCCCGAATGGACGCTGGCGGTGGTTCTTGAAAGCGGCAGCGATCAGGCAACAGTAGGCGTACAGCCGGAAACGCTCGTCAGCGGCAAACTGTCGGACGAGCGAAAGAGCGGCCCCCTGTTCCTCGACGCCATGAAATGGGCACGTGTCAACGGTCGTGCACCAAGTGCCGTCTCGGATGTACTGGCGCCAGGTGATGTGGTTTATGTCCAGGAAAGTCAGGTCGCCCCGGGGACGTTTGAACTGAGACAGATTCCCAAAGTCTCGGGCGCCCTGGTTGCCATGGATCCCTACACGGGACGTGTTCTGGCCCTCGTTGGTGGATTCAGCTTCGCTCAGAGCGAATTCAACAGGGCGACGCAAGCCTACCGGCAACCGGGATCGTCCTTCAAGCCATTCCTCTATGCCGCAGCACTGGACAATGGATATACACCGTCTTCGGTCATCATGGATGCGCCGCTTGAGATCAACCAGGGACCCGGTCTCGGGACGTGGCGGCCGCAAAACTATGGCGGCAAGTTCTATGGACCGTCGACGCTGCGAACGGGCATTGAGCGGTCGAGAAACGTGATGACCGTCCGGCTGGCACAGGATATGGGCATGCCGCTGGTTGCCGAGTACTCGAAGCGATTCGGTATCTACGACAATATGCTGCCTGTCCTGTCCATGTCGCTCGGCGCTGGAGAAACCACGGTTCTTCGCTTGACGACGGCCTACGCGACCATCGCCAATGGTGGGCGGAAAGTTCGCCCTACGCTGATCGACCGCATTCAGGACAGGTACGGGCGTACAATCTACAAGCATGACAGTCGTATTTGCGACGGATGTACTGAAAACGTCTGGGAGGGGCAGCAGGAACCGACGCTGATTGATGATCGAGAACAGGTTCTCGATCCCATGACGGCGTATCAGATCACCTCGATGATGGAAGGTGTGGTCCAGCGTGGTACTGCAACTTCCGTGCGGGCGGTCGAAAGACCAGTGGCCGGCAAAACCGGGACGACGAATGACGAGAAAGACGCGTGGTTCATGGGTTTCACACCGGATATTGCGGTCGGTGTTTTCGTTGGTTATGACAATCCCAAACCAATGGGCCGTGGTGCTACCGGAGGGCAGGTTGCAGCACCGATCTTCACCGACTTTGTAAAGAAAGCGCTGGTCGACAAGCCTCCGGTCGAATTTCGTGTTCCTCGCGGCCTTCAGCTGATCCCGATTAACCGTCAGACCGGGTTGCGTACCGCTGCCGGGACACCGGGAGCAATTCTGGAATCGTTCAAACCCGGTATGGCACCGCCGGACAGTTATTCGGTAATCGGCTTTCAGGACACCATGGGTGTACCGACTGCCGTTTCGCCCGCGGCGCAGCAAGCGGTGACTGTTGGCACGGGTGGCCTCTACTGATTTTCCTTGAGCCAGCGGAACAACATCTGGAGCAAACCTGCTTTCGATAGCCGGTTTACAGTGACCGGCTCCGCGGCTAATGTCCCGCTCCAATTCTCGGCCCGATGCTCCTGACGGAAGCCGGGCCGTTTCACTAAAACAGCGAGGTATCCGATGCGCGCCGAAACGGAAGCGATCGTAGATGAAATCAAGCAGGCCATAAGCCTGCTGAGGAGGCATCTTTGACTGGGATCAGGCTCTTGTCCGTCTGGAAGAACTGAACGCCCTTTCTGAGGATCCGGAACTGTGGAATGACGCCGCCAAGGCGCAGAAGCTGATGCAGGAACGGCAGAACCTCGACGACGGCATCAGTGGCGTCAAACAGCTTGAGCAAGACCTCTCCGACAATGTCGAATTGATTGAACTCGGCGAGATGGAAGATGATTCCTCGGTGATACAAGACGCGGAGGAAGCGCTTCGAGAGCTGAAGGAAAAGGTCGACAAGCTTCAGCTTAATTCGCTGCTCTCCGGTGAAGCGGACAGCAACGACAGCTATATTGAGATCCACTCGGGTGCTGGCGGGACTGAAAGCCAGGACTGGGCTTCCATGCTTTTGCGGATGTATCGCAGATGGGCCGAAAAACGCGGCTTTAAAGTCGAGGTCCTGGAGCACCAGGACGGAGAAGAAGCCGGTATCAAATCGGCAACGCTTCTTGTCAAGGGTGAAAACGCCTATGGCTGGCTGAAATCGGAGTCGGGCGTTCACCGTCTGGTGCGGATTTCCCCTTATGACAGCAACGCGCGGCGTCATACCAGCTTTTCTAGCGCCCGGGTTTACCCGGTGATTGACGATTCCATCGAGATCGATATCAACGAAAGCGATTGCCGGATCGACACCTACCGGGCATCGGGTGCAGGTGGGCAGCATGTCAATACGACCGACTCGGCTGTTCGCATAACGCACCAGCCGACCGGGATAGTGGTCCAGTGCCAGTCTCAACGGTCGCAACACAAAAACCGTGCAACTGCCTGGGACATGTTGAAAGCGCGGCTCTACGAGGCTGAGCTAAAAAGACGTGAGCAGGAAGCGAATGCGGAAGCTGCTTCAATGACCGATATCGGTTGGGGGCACCAAATCAGATCTTACGTTCTGCAACCCTATCAGCTGGTAAAGGACAACCGAACCGGTGTTGAAAGCACGTCACCTGGTGACGTCCTCGATGGCGATCTTGACAAGTTCATGGAGGCGTCCCTGGCGCAACGCATCTCTGACGGAGACACGGCCGACGCGGGCAGTAGCGACTGACAGGTCGTGTGGCAAATCAATCCATTGTCAGCGGGACCTTCGGGTCCCGCTTTCGTTAAAGGGTGAGTTCGGCAAGCTTCTCGCCAGCGGTGAGAAATGCTGCGGGATTATGAGGTTTGTCGTCCTTGCGGATCTCATAGTGAAGATGCGGGCCGGTGGAGCGCCCTGTCGATCCGACATTTCCAATCAAGTCGCCTGCAAGGACATGATCACCTTCAGCAACGTGCAACCGGCTCAGATGCGCGTAGCGCGTGACAAAACCGTTTGCGTGGCGCACCTCTATCATCTTGCCATAACCACCGTTCCATTTGGCGCTCAATACCGTACCGGGCGCTGTGGTGTAGACACGAGCCCCGTAGGGAGCCTTGAAATCAATCCCGGTGTGCATGGCAAGGCGTCTGAGGAACGGATCAACTCTCGGACCATAGCTGCTGGATACGCTTCCGTTTCGAACCGGCCGCTTCACAGGCAATCTCAGTGCGGTGAATTTGACACGCCGAAGTGTTTTCAATGCACTTTCCGCGCGCTGGAGCCGAGTGGGAAAGGTCTTTTCCGATATCGGTGCAAAAGGGTCGCCAATGGAGCTGTTTTCACGCAGCGCGGCATTCAGAGCCGGCGCAATGTTCCTGGTCGTTGAAAGGATATCTTCAATCCGGCCTTCGGTCGCGACCGTTATGGCATCGACCGCAGCCGTGCTTTCCACGTCCATCTCGGAAATATCGGCCTTCACCGCGTCGAGTGCAGCCCGTTTTTCAGTGTTTTTTTTTAACTTTTGAGGATTTTCGGCAGGATCGTTCGAAGGTTCTTGCAGCAAGGACAGCGGATCGATCGATCTGGGGGTGCTTTCGCGCAGTCCCAGTGCCTTCACGGGTTCGTCAATCAGTTCGCTTTCCCCTCCGATCGCTGTTTTGTCATTGGTTCCGATCGAGGCAAGGTTCCGTGAGTCGAGGGAGGGCTTTTGCGGCGGAAGCGGCTTGTCATTGCTGAGATAGATACCGACACTTTCAGCACGCGCAACAAGGTCGGCGACTATTGCATGGCGCTGATTGAGATCCTGCTGCCGGCGAAGAACATCCATGACCTGGATTTCAACAGTTTCCCTGTCTACCATCTGGCGACTTGTCAGCTTCTGGATTTCTGCTCTCAGCCGGTCGATATGGTCCTGATATTCGAGAACCAATTCGGTCCGCTCCGCAGTAGCTTCCGCCACCATGTCGCCGCGTACCAAATAATAGCCGACTGTTCCGCTCACGCCGAGTGTCGCCGCAACGCAGGCGAGGGCACCGCATATGAGGTGAACGGGCCGCAAGCTGTATGTCGTGGATTTCGCACTTTTGTCCATAGACGAATGGTGTGTCGCCATTCTTGGCTTTCGATTTGTTTGCGTCGATTTTTGGCGCTGTCGCATGATCACTCAGTCACTGTCTGCATTCTGCAAATGAACTGACGATGATTAGAATTTGGTAAGGTTAATAAATCGTCTGCAATTGAGGTTAATTTATCCCGAGAGTCGGGCGAGAGGCTTGTAAAATCCGGGGGTTAGGCCCGCTTCAGACCTTGCGCGATCATTAAATGGCGGTTTCAAACTGCCACGAAAATGCCGGCGAACGTATTCGTGGAAGGCCGATTCAGGTCTGATTCCCTGCCTGTCACACAAGAATCGGAACCACTTGGCACCAAACGCAACGTGATTCTTTTCATCGCGATAGATGACATCAAGGCACTTTGCCGTGTCTTCATCTCCGATATCGCGTGCCTTTTTGATCATGGGGGGCGTTATATCGAGGCCGCGCGCTTCAAGCACCAGGGGGATGATGGCCAGACGTGCAGCCAGATCATGTCCGGTATCCTGTGCCGCTTGCCAGAGGCCGTCATGAGCTGGCATGTCGCCATAGCAGGCATCGAGTTTTGCCAGCCGGTCTTCAAGCATCGAAAAGTGTTTGGCCTCCTCGAGACCAACACGAACCCAATCATCATAGTAGGAACGTGGCAGGCGCACATGCGCGAAACGGCCGACAAGGTCCCAGGTCAGGTCTACGGCGTTCAATTCGATATGGGCGAGCGAATGGAGCAGCGCGAGACGACCGGAAGTTCCCCCCATATTGCGTTTGGGCATGTCACGCGGTGCCCGGAGCTCGGGTTTGTCCGGGCGGCCGGGCCTGTCCGGCATATGGCCGTCCCTTGATGGTGTTCCAAGCGAAAGATCGCGCTGGAACCATGACTTCGATATCGCATAAGCCAAACGGACTTTTTCAGTCGTGTCGGATGCTGAAACGATGGCCCGGGCGCCTGCCACGAGCGTGGAAGGCTTACTTGGAGCGAAAGATTGCGGCATGGCACCCTTGGCAGGATTGAACGTGATGACGGTTCTAAAGAGCCTTTGCAGCCTCAAGGACTGCTTCAGCGTGACCGGGAACTTTTACCTTTCTCCAGATCTGGGCAATTTTACCGGTCTTGTCCACGAGGAAGGTTGAACGTTCCACACCCATGTATTTTTTCCCGTACATGGATTTTTCCACCCAGACACAATAAGCCTCTGCGGTCGATGTGTCGGTATCCGCTCCGAGACGAACAGCGAGATTGTGTTTGGCAATGAAATTGTCGTGTTTCTTTGCGGAATCGGGTGACATCCCTATGACCGTGACGCCCAGATTATTGAAGTCCTCGATCAATCCGGAAAACGCAATGGCCTCTTTTGTGCACCCGGGAGTGTTGTCCTTGGGGTAAAAGTACACGACAACTGGTTTTCCCTTGAGGGCGTCCAGAGAAACGCGGGCACCACCATCACTTTCCAGATCAAAACTTGGTGCGGTGTCACCTATCGCCAGCTGCTGCATTCTGTCATCCTTCTGTCATAATTTAAGCGTCATTGCCGGAACCTGAATCCGATATGTACACAGCTGTCGATTTTGCTGCGAGATTCGAAGTATCATATGACGTGCTGCGACTCGTTCAATGCGCGTTGAAGCAGGTATTTGAGGCTGTGCAAAGGCCGAGTGCTTGTTGGCTGTCAACGGTCAGGAGAATGGACTGAATTTGTTTCGACGATCTGGCGGCAATACCAGGCAGGAAAAGACCCGTACGCAGAGACGATTTCGCAGACGCTTCTGGTACCTGGCGGCTTTCGTTGTTGTTTGCTTGGTCGCAGGCCTTGCAATTCTGTTTGCCTCCGGACCGGTTCGGGTCCCTTTTCTTGGAAGTTTGCTTGCGTCACAGGGTACGCGTGGTCCTGTGCAGCTTTCTGTCGAGCTGGCGCGCATTGATTTTACTGCTCACGACGGTATCGAGATCATTCTGGAAGATGCAACCGTCGATATCGGCGGGCCTGCACCGGTCAACATAAGTTTGCCGAGACTCGTCGTTCCACTCGACCGGGAGGAGCTGCTGGCCGGCAAACTGCGATTCTCCTCGCTGCTGCTGGACAGACCGCGCGTGCGTGTCGCACTCAAAGGCGGTCCGGCCAAGGTTCCTGAAATCGGTCCACTCATGGAAGCCGTCGACCGGACCAGTGATGTCGTTGACGACCAGTTTGCAAGACGCGGACTGAGGTTCGTCAAGATAAGAAACGGGTCCTTCGAATTGGCGGGCGCATTTCCGCGCAGCTTCGAGGGAATCGACGCCGATGTCGTGCGCCGCGAAAATCGGGTTATACGGGCCAATGCCAAGGTCACGGGAAACGTCTCGACCTGGCGCCTGGAATTAGCCCGAAGTGCTCCGGAAGACGGATCAGGCAAAAACATCGGTGTGGTGGTGAATGGTATCACACTTGCCGAATTGCTGGGCCCTGACGCTCTGGAAAGACAAGGCAAGGGCCTTGGTTTGCCGGCTTCGGCAAAGGTTGAAACGCGTCTGGACGGGGACGGCAATTTTGTTTCGGCAAATGTTGTTGGCCGTGTTCGAAACGGGTGGTTTCAACTTGGAAAAACAATCGTCGCGTTCGACGATGCAGCTCTGTCGTTGCTCTTCAAGGGCGGGCAGGACGCCATTGAAGTCACCAAGTCCCATGTTATCCGCGGAAACACCCGGATCTTCTTTACCGGCCTGATCGAGCCTGACGCGGACGGTGGCATGGATTGGAATATCGGCATCGACATGGACCATCCCCAGTTCGGTTCATCCGATGTGCAAGAGCCGCCGCAGATGCTAGACGGAGTAAAGATCCGTGCAAAGTTCAATCCGATTGACAGGCTGATTTCAGTAGACCGCTTTATTGCCAAGTCCGGTAAGGCGATCGCTCAAGGGGTGGCCAATATTCAGATTGCTGCGGACGGGCCGTATCTTGCGATCGCTGCCGAAGGTGAAAATATCCCGATTGGGGTTGCCAAACAGGTTTGGCCGATCACTCTTGTCCCGCCGGCGCGCAATTGGGTGATTGAAAACATCAAGCAGGGAACCGTCGACAATTTTTCCTATACGGCTGCCATCAGGCCGCCGGCCTTCAATCACCGGGACCCGGATGCAGGCTGGTCCGGTGACGACATGCGTATGACCATGTCTTTTTCTGGAGGTGCCGTCACACCGTTCGGTGACTTGCCCGAAGTGACCGGGCTTGAGGGAACCATGACGGTTGCCAATGAGGTGTTGACCGTTTCCGCCTCCAACGGTGAGGCGACTGCTTCGAGCGGTGGACAGGTCACGGTCCCGGGCAGTGTGTTCGAGATTTATGATCTTCCCCTTCGTGACGGTAAAACTGCCAAGATTTCCGCAAATATCAAAGGTGCTGCTGAAGATCTGGGGGCCGTGGCAAACAGTGAACCTCTCAGTGTGATTGACCGGGTAGGGTTGAAAAAAGACGGAGCAAGCGGAACCGGAAGCATCGACGTTGTTGCTTTGTTTCCTCTGAGAAAAAATATCGATGTTGAAGATATCGATTGGCGTGCCAGCGGTCGGCTGGATGGCTTTAGCGATACCAATCCCATCATGGGGCATACAATCAAAAACGCCGATGTCCAGATCGATGCGAATCCCGGTCAGGTCGCAATCAAAGGCAACGGCATCCTGGATGGATTGCAGGCTGATATTGATCTTGTCGTGCCGATTGGTGAGTCCGGCGTTGCCGGGAAGCAGGATGTCGTTGTCGCTGTTACCGCGAAGAAATTGAAAGAAAAAGGAATTGACCTGACCGCCTTCCTAGATGGTGGTCTCAGGCTGGAGGTTGCCGGTTCAAGTGAAGGGCAGGCATTTTCCGTCGATTTGAGGCAAAGCGTAATCAAGCTGGAAGCGCTTGGCTGGCGAAAGGCAAAAGGTGTTTCGGCCACGGCTACCTTCAAGCTGGTCGAGACGGAAAAGGCTCAGCAGGTTCGCGATTTCAGGCTTACGTCGGAGGGAGCAAGTGTTGTCGGATCGATGCTGCTTTCCAAATCCGGTGAACTGATAGAAGCCTCATTCGATACATTCAAGTTGCGCCCCGGTGACAATGCGGATGTTGCCATCCAGCGATCTGCGGATGGACGCTATGACATCATTTTTTCCGGAAGCTCATTCGATGGAAGAGGGCTGATACAAAGCCTGACAAGCCCTGGTGGCAGTCAGGGGGCAGGTGACTTTGAGGAAGGTGCCCGCATAGCCGCGTCAATCGACCGCGTGACCGGGTTCAACAACCAGACGCTTCAAGGGTTCACAGGAAAGATCGAGACAGGTCGGAAGGGACTTAGAACCGCAGACTTGAACGGAAAGATCAACGGACAGTCCGACTTTGAGTTGAAGATCATTGAACAAGGAGCGAGCCAGCTCGCAACCGGCCAGTTTTCCGACACGGGCGCGACATTGAAATTCCTGGATTTTTATGAACGCATGCAGGGAGGCAGGGGTGTTCTCAGCGTGGCCATGGCGGATGAAGACAGTTGGGCTGGTGACTTCAAGGTTCGGTCACTGCGAATTACCGAGGATCCGGCAATCAAGAGCATCCGTGAACGGGAACGTTCAAACCTTGATCCGGACAGTACTATTGCCACTGCCAGGGAAACGGATGGCTCGGCAAACTTCGACACGATGGATATCAATTTCACCCGCGAAGGCGACATAATGACGATTATTCGGGGTGCACTGCAAGGGAATGTGCTTGGCGGCACGGTCAGCGGTACAGTGAACCTAACGGAACAGACATTGAGCCTGAGCGGAACATTCGTGCCGATTTATGCGTTGAACAATTTCTTCGCGAAGATTCCGATCCTGGGTTTCGCACTCGGCGGCAATTCGGGCGAAGGACTTATCGGTGTGACATATCGTTTGTCCGGGTCGGTGTCGGACCCGGTGCTGTCGGTCAATCCGATCTCCGCGATTGCACCAGGTATCTTCAGGAAAATGTTCGAATTTCAGCAGAACTGAAAAAGCCGGAATTGTACCGGCAATTTCAGCGTTCCAACGAAACTCAGACAGGTTTCAGCAAAACGTGTTTTTTCTTGCCGAGTGACAGTTTGATGATGCCGTCGTCCATCACATCCTCTGGCATAAGCATACGCTTGTCGTTCTGCTCGCCCTTGTCGTTGATCTTTACGGCACCGCCCTTGATGTTCCGGCGGACTTCTCCATTCGAGGCACAAAGACCCGCAGTCACGAATGCCGACAGGACGCCCAGACCGCCGTCCAGATCCGCCTTTGGTATTTCAACAGTTGGAAGACCTACGGCGGATTGGCCTTCCTCGAATGCCCTGCGTGCGGTTTCCGCAGCTTCTTCCGCCTTGTCACGCCCGTGGATGAGAGCAGTGGCTTCCGTTGCCAGGATTTTCTTGGCTTCGTTGACTTCTGCCCCTTCCAGCGCGGAGAGTCTTGTGATTTCTTCGATTGGCAAAACCGTGAAGAGCTTCAGGAAACGCTCGACGTCAGCATCTTCCGTGTTGCGCCAGTATTGCCAGTAATCATAGGCCGATAGCTGTTCCTCGTTCAGCCAGACAGCGCCCGCCGCAGTCTTGCCCATTTTTGCGCCGGAGGCAGTCGTGAGAAGCGGAGAGGTGAGCGCGAACGCCTCGTGTTCCGATAGTCGGCGAACAAGGTCTGTGCCGGACAGAATATTGCCCCACTGATCGGAACCTCCCATTTGCAGGCGGCAGCCCGTGCGCCGGTAGAGTTCCAGGTAGTCGTATCCCTGGAGCAGCATGTAGTTGAATTCCAGGAAGGACAGGTGCTGCTCCCGCTCAAGTCGCAGGCGAACGGAATCCCGCTGGATCATCTGGTTGACCGAAAAGTGTCGGCCGATATCTCTCAGAAAATCAACATAATTCAGCTTGAGGAGCCAGTCTGCATTGTCCATCATGATGGCATCGCCTGGGCCGTCGCCGAATGTCAGAAGTTTCTCGAAGACTTTCCGGATACCGGCCTTGTTCTCTTCGATTGCATCTTCGGTGAGAATCTTGCGACTTTCGTCCTTGCCGGACGGATCACCGACACGCGTCGTCCCTCCGCCCATCAAGGCAATCGGGCGATGCCCTGTTTTCTGGAACCAGTGCAGCATCATGATCGGAACGAGAGAGCCTGCGTGCAGGCTCGGAGCGGTACAATCAAATCCGATATAGGCAGTGACGGTTTCCCTGGCGCACAATTCATCGAGCCCTTCAGGATCCGAGATCTGATGAATGAACCCGCGTTCCGAGAGAACGTTCAGAAAGTCCGATTTGAACTTGCTCATATTTTCGTCCGTGCCTGTCTTTGGTTCCAGCCAACTGGCCTGTCTGCAAACGTGCTCTAGCGCGAGACATCAGAGTTGTAAATTGCAGACGGGCTGAATTAAGGCAGGTGGGCGGGTTCTGCGACAACTTTCGGCACGACGGACTTGTGTGCGGATCATTGGGTCAACCCAAACTTGACGGGCACGAAAAGACTGGTGGCCAATCCGGCCACGATCAGGATTGCGAAAGAAATGGCAATCAGAACTATTTGTGTTGGCAGGGATAAATTCGCCATTTCCATTTTGGAATGATCGTGTTTCTGGTGCGGCTGGTCCTGCGCCACGCCTTCATTACCCTGGTGCATGTGGCCGGACATTGCCGGTTCCGGAGACCTGTGACCGAGAGCCGGTGTGTCCGCTCCGGGCAGGGTCATGCAGCCGTGTTTGAGCTGTGAGTTCACGAGCCAGTAGTTGACTGGATAGGCCGTGAACAGACCCGCAACCGAGGCAATGCTCATCCGAAACCAGAATTCCGGCATGGACGGTTCTGTTGACGATGGCCAGACGCATGCAAGCACGATCATGGTCGGCAACATGCCTGCCATGACACAGTTCATGGACACGGTTTCTGCGAATAGTGTCTTGCGTACTGCTTTCCAATAGTCGCCGTCATACATACCGCGCATCATCAGTGCCTGGAATATGAACAGGCCGCAAATGAACCCGGCGATGTACTCAAGGACACTGACCCACCCGTTGGTCAAATGGAAAACGGAAACTATCACCGCGGCAATGACGATGCCTGTGGCATCTCCGGCCAGGCAATGCATTTCGCTGTTGACCGACTGTTTCCATGTCATTTTAGTGAAATCGTCATGGCCACCCGGAAATGGACGGCGACAGGTCATCAGATAAAGAAAGCAGCCGACAGGTCCCGTGTAGGCAACCACGAGGATCCAGGCGAGTTTCTGAACCCAGCTTGTCACACCGTTGAAAACTGAATCCCAGATGACGAAGACGAGGCTGGCGGCCGTCAGAAGAAACCAGACGATCATGGCACCCTGGAGCATCGAGAAATCCCGGACGGTATGCGATAAAGGGCAACGTGCCGCCGCCAAAAGTGAAAGTCAACGAAACCGGCAGTCGCGAAAAACACGGTCGTATTGGTTCGAAGCCTGGTAGAACAGCAATCCTATGTGTCGCGGTACTTGGCTCAACAATTTCCCGCGCAATGCACGGCTGTTGCGACAAGACTGTGAAGACCACAGAGCTCCGAGCAGATCAGCCGATTGATCCATGCAGAATTCGGGTGGGTGCCCTGAAGCCACTGGCTTGACGACAGTCCGCCGCGAGTTTCCCTGCGTCGATCCTGGCATCGATTTTCATTCATTCAATTGAAAGTGACGTAGCGTGATGACTATCACAACAGAGCACACCAGCTAATCGTAAGGTCATTTCATCAGCGAGAAAGATACTTCTGAGGATCAGTTGAGAGGACCTGTTATGTTTCGTAAATTTGCTATCGCCGCCGTTACTGTTGCAACCGTTGCGACCGCGGCAGTCGCCATGTCGCCGACCGATGCCTATGCCAAGAACCGGAGAGGCGCTATTGCCGCGGGTGCAATTCTTGGGCTTGCCGCAGGAGCCATAATCGCCTCACAGGCCCAGCCGCGTTACTACCAGCCCGTTCGCTGCCACAATCAGCCGGTCCGCCGCTGGGATCCCTATTATCGTCAGTATGTCGTCGTCGGGTACCGTCAGGTCTGCTACTAAGCCTGAGAAACCCTCGCGGCTCTGCCGCTGAAAACCGGACATAACGAAGAGCCTCCTTCTTGGGAGGCTTTTTCGTGTTGTGAGGACGGTCAATTTCCCATTCAATGTGGAAAATCGACTCTCGGATCCGGTGCCCAATGTCCTTAGAAACTTTGTCTCCCGCGCGCTCACATGGTCTGGTTTGCGGTGACCTGTTGCCTGGAGCGGGCAACAGGATCACCGACGTCCCTGGCGTGAAGGTCGGGCACCGGACCGTGATCGAAGGTGATCTCAGGACCGGGTTTACGGCAGTCCTGCCCCATTCAGGCAACATCTTTTTGGAAAAGATTCCCGCAGCTGCCGATGTGATCAACGGCTTTGGAAAAAGCGCAGGTCTCATGCAGATCGAGGAACTCGGCACTTTGGAAACACCGATCCTGCTGACCAACACGTTTGGCATAGGCACTGGCATCAACGCCCTGATCCGGCGGGAACTCGCCGAAAACCCTCAGATCGACCGGTCCGGAGGAACTGTCAATCCGCTCGTCATGGAGTGCAACGACGGTTATCTGAGTGATATCAACGCAATTGCACTGACTGAAGGAGACGTGTTTTCTGCGCTTACAGCCGTCTCCAATGACTTTGAACAGGGCAACGTCGGTGCCGGAACCGGCATGAGTGCATTCGGCTTCAAGGGTGGAATCGGAACGGCTTCGCGTGTTTTTGAACTCGACCGGGGACAATTTACGCTTGGAACGCTGGTACAGGCAAATTTCGGCAAGCCCGGAGACCTGACACTTCCCGACGGTCGCAAGCCGTATCCGAAAAATACCGGTCAAACAGAAGAACGTGGATCGGTGATCATAGTGATCGCGACCGATGTGCCTTTGGGAAGCCGCCAGCTGAAGCGTGTTGCGCGCAGAGCGGCCGCCGGTCTCGGGCGACTAGGGGCCTTTTACGGCAATGGCAGCGGGGATATTTCACTGGCCTTTACCACCGCGTACAGAGTGCCGCATTTCAACGAAGGCGACTTTGTCGCGCGCGAGATACTGCTGGAGGACAGAATTGATGTCCTGTTCAAGTCAGTGGCCGAAACGACCCAGGAAGCTGTGCTGAATGCCATGATTTCCGCACCGGCAATGCATGGGTTCAAAGGGCGCAGCCGGCCCTCCTTGAGAGATTGGCTCAACGGTGTGATTTGAAAGTTCTTGCTCAAACAAAAACCCCGACCGAATTGCCGGGGTTTTCCGTTTTCTGAAGAGTGCTGGCTCTTAGACCGAGTAGTACATGTCGAATTCGACCGGGTGCGGCGTCATTTCGAAACGCTCGACTTCTTCCATCTTCAATTCGATGTAGGCGTCGATCTGGTCGTCGTCGAAGACACCGCCGGCTTTCAGGAAGCCGCGGTCTGCATCGAGGCTTTCCATTGCTTCGCGGAGCGAGCCGCAAACCGTGGGGATCTCGGACAACTCTTCAGCCGGAAGATCGTAGAGATTCTTGTCCATGGCATCGCCCGGGTGAATCTTGTTCTTGATGCCGTCAAGACCGGCCATCAGCAAGGCGGAGAAGCACAGATACGGGTTCGCGGTGGGATCCGGGAAGCGGACTTCAACGCGCTTTGCCTTCGGAGAAGAACTGAACGGAATGCGGCAGGACGCAGACCTGTTGCGCGATGAGTATGCCAGAAGCACTGGTGCCTCATAGCCCGGCACCAGTCTCTTGTAGGAGTTGGTGGACGGGTTGGTGAAGGCGTTCAGGGCCTTGGCATGCTTCAGAATACCGCCGATGAAATAAAGGCAGGTTTCGGAAAGGTCCGCGTACTGGTTACCGGCGAATGTCGGCTCACCGTTGTTCCAGATGGAAAGGTGGCAGTGCATGCCGGTGCCGTTATCGCCAAAGACCGGCTTGGGCATGAAAGTCGAGGTCTTGCCGTAGGCGTGAGCCACCTGATGAACGACGTATTTGTAGACCTGCATGTTGTCGGCGCAGCGGGTCAGGTGATCGAATTTCATGCCGAGTTCGTGCTGGGCGGCAGCCACTTCGTGGTGATGCTTTTCGGTCGGAACACCCATTTCGCCCATGACGGACAGCATTTCGGAGCGAATGTCCTGTGCGCTGTCGACTGGCGGAACCGGGAAGTAACCGCCCTTGGTGCGCGGACGGTGGCCAAGGTTGCCGGTTTCGTATTCGGAACCCATGTTGGATGGCAATTCAGAGCTGTCCAGGATGAAGCCGGTGTTATAGGGATCCGCATTGAAGCGAACATCGTCAAACATGAAGAATTCGGCTTCCGGACCGACAAAGATCGTATCGCCGAATCCGCCGGATTTCACATACGCTTCAGCTTTCTTGGCAGTCATGCGTGGGTCGCGGTTGTAGCCTTCACCGGTGATCGGGTCGACGATGTCGCAGAATATCGCCATGGTGGACTGCGCAAAAAACGGATCCATATGTGCTGTTTCCGGATCGAGGATCAGCATCATGTCGGACTCGTTGATGGCCTTCCAGCCTGCAATCGAGGAGCCGTCGAAGGCCGCGCCTTCCGCAAACATGTCTTCGTCAACAAGTGCAACATCCATGGTAACGTGCTGCATCTTGCCGCGCGGATCCGTGAAACGCAGGTCTACGAATTTCACGTCCTTTTCCTGAATTTCCTTAAGGACGTCAGCGGCAGTGGTCATTATGTCCATCCCTTGATTATCTTGTGAACGGTTGGGTTTTGGTCCGAGCCCTCAAGGAGGCGTTTCCCTGCTTGAGAAGCCGGAGTTGGGATCACCGGCGAATGCCGGAATTCAGAGGGTCAGATGGCGTCGATGCCGGACTCACCGGTCCGGATGCGTACGGCCTCCTCGATGTTGGAAACGAAGATTTTGCCGTCGCCAATGCGGCCTGTCTGGGCGGCTGTGCGGATCGCGTCAACCGCCTTTTCGACCATGTCGTCGCCCAGCACGATCTCGACCTTGACCTTGGGAAGGAAGTCAACGACATATTCGGCACCGCGGTAAAGTTCCGTGTGGCCTTTCTGCCGGCCGAATCCCTTGGCTTCGGTGACGGTGATACCCTGAAGGCCGACTTCCTGCAAAGCCTCTTTGACCTCATCCAGTTTGAAGGGCTTGATGATCGCTTCGATCTTTTTCATCACCTTGTTTCTCTCTCCACGTAACAGGCCGGACTTGTCGGCGGGCTTGTTTTTAGTCCGGTGCGCCGGGACGAGCGTTCCCGCTCGCCGGTGCGAACCGATAAGCCACGGAAAGCACGATGCGTGCCAACCTTGCCTGGTTGGACTCGGTAATTCACGAGGCAGGGAATTCCGCCAAGAAAAGCGGCATTCTGAATCCAAAAAAGGATGCCACACGCAGGGACTTGCCGAGATGCTGCCTAAAAAATATGCGGAATGACAAAAAAATAGGCAGAAACTCGATTAGCTTGTCATCAGTCGGATGAAATCCGTAAAATTCAGAGCCTGACCGTCGTGTCTTCAATTTGTCTGGAGCAAAAATACCAAATGACATTCGAAACCGGAAAATCCGAAGCGGCCCTCCTTTCGCCCGAGGAAATGGGACGCGCGGACAAGCTGACTATCGAGAGCGGTGTGCCGGGTATCGTACTTATGGAAAGAGCCGGGCAAGCCGTCGCGCGCGCCGCTGGAGTACTTGCTGCTCCTGGCGGCAAAGTGCTGGTTTTGTGCGGTCCAGGGAATAATGGTGGCGACGGCTTTATAGCGGCCAGATGTCTTGCGTCCGCCGGATATGCTGTCAGGATCTTTGTGTTGAAGGATCCTTCCGAGCTAAAAGGAGATGCGGTAGAGGCATTTAAACGACTTGGTCCGGATGTTTGCGATCGATGCGGAATTGCGGTTGACGTCGATGATATCGCGAGCGATTTCGTCGCGCATCTCAAGTCAACGGACCTTGTCATTGACGCGCTTTTCGGGGCGGGTCTCGACCGGCGGCTTTCCGGTGTTGTTCTGCAGCTGGTGGAACTCGTCAATCGGTCTTGTGTTCCGGTTCTGGCCGTCGATCTGCCGTCCGGTGTGAGCGGAGCCAGCGGACTGATCCTGGGCGGCGCGATCAAGTCGTGTGCGACGATAACATTCTTTCGGGCAAAGCCCGGACACCTTCTTTTGCCTGGAAGGGAACTGTGTGGAGAGACCAGGGTTGCCGATATCGGCATTCTTGCAGAAACGCTCGAGGAGATCGCCCCTGACACTTTCCACAACAGTCCGGAACTCTGGTTGGGATCCTGGCCATGTCCGGGGATGAGCGCGCACAAGTATTCCAGAGGACACGCGGTGGTATTCGGTGGGCCGATATCGTCCACCGGGGCAGCGCGCCTGTCAGCAGGTGCAGCGTTGAGGGCAGGGGCGGGGCTCGTGACGCTTGCTTCCCCTCCAGATGCGATGATGGTGAATGCCTGCCATCTGACCGCTGTCATGTTGAGGAAGGTTTCGGATACCAGTTCCGTCTCCGGGTTTCTCGCCGACGAGCGATTGAACGCATTGCTGATCGGACCCGGTTTTGGCGTCGGGGCGACAACCCGCATGGTGGTTGGAGCGCTTCTGGCCGCCAACCGGGCAACGGTTCTCGACGCGGATGCCTTGACGAGTTTTTCCGAAGATCCGGACACTTTGTTCGGGTTGATAAAGGCGTCTCCCGCACCGGTGCTGCTGACGCCGCACGAAGGCGAATTTTCCAGGCTCTTTCCCGATATCGCCGGCGACAAGCTTCAACGGGCCCGGTTTGCTGCGGAAAGGTCCGGTGCCATCCTGATCCTGAAAGGCCCGGACAGCGTCATAGCAGCACCTGATGGCCGAGCAGCTATCAACCGGAATGCGCCTCCCTGGCTGGCTACTGCCGGGTCTGGTGATGTCCTGGCGGGAATTGCCGTTGGTCTGCTGGCCCAGGGTGTTCCGGGCTTCGAGGCCGGCTGTCAGGCTGTCTGGCTTCACGGGGAGGCGGGGCAGGAAGCCGGTCCGGGTCTTACCGCGGAGGATCTCGCCCCGGCACTCAAAACAGCGATCCGTGCAGTTGTGGACAAGAGCAGCGTTGGACGCAGGTGAAAGCATCTTTTCCTTTGACGGGCAAATCTGCAGTGGTATAGAAGCCCCGCTTTAGACGCGGGGTCAAGTGGCCTGGCGCGATGCGGATGTGGTGAAATTGGCAGACACGCCAGATTTAGGTTCTGGTGCCGCAAGGCGTGGGGGTTCAAGTCCCTCCATCCGCACCACTTGCCTTTAGGTAAGTTATTGTTGTAAAATATGAAATTCAAATTGATTGACGTAAAAAAATACTTTTTGCCAAAAAGTGATGTACATTTTGATGTACATTTTGATGTACAAATCGGTGTACATTTCCAAGCCTGCGGGCATGAGTGATCCTGACAGATACCTGAAAAATCGAAATGGAAAGTGGTACTACGTGCGCCGGATTCCAGGGCACGTGCAGGATCTGGCGGGCCAGTCCCGGACAAGTTTGACCCTAAAAACGGAGTCGCTTGAAACCGCACGTGTGCGCCGTGACGCCATGGTAGAGGCGGATGCCGCCTATTGGGAGAAGCTCCTGGCGCAATCGCCGGCTGAACAGGCAGAGGCGCGCTACGAGGCCGACAAGGCGCGCTGCATGGCGCTCGGCTTTTGACCACCTTGTCAGCGAAGCGGCTCCTGAGGAGCTTGTGTCGCGTGCTCTTACCGTTGGAAGAGGATCGGACACATCCAGGACAGCGAAGGCTGATGCGCTGCTCGGAACAGCCAGGCGGCCGACGATTGCCGTTTCAAAGGCTCTGGAGCTGTTTTTGGCCGAGATTGCGCCGGATCTCATGCGCAACAAGAGCCCGCAGCAAAAGCGGACCTATGAAAAGGTCAAGCAGCGGGCGGTGAACGATTTCATCGAGATCTGCGGTGATAAGGGCATGGCGGAGATCACGCGTGAGGATGCCGTCAAGTTTCATGGCTGGTGGCAGAAGCGTGTCACGGAAGAGATCGAGCCGAAATGCTCGCCTAATTCCGGCAACAGGGATGTTGGCAACATACGCAAGCTGTTCGACGACTATTTCAAGCGTATCGGCGAAGACGATTTACTGCAACACTATAACCAGTAGGGTTGCGACTTGGACGGCGGACTTCAGCTCTACGCGCCTGACGGCAGGCGTCTTTATCTCAATGGCAGCGAACGATTGTCTTTTCTGGAGGCCGCAGAGCGGTCCCCGGACCGGATACGGCTGCTCTGCCGGGTGATCGCCTATTCCGGCTGCAGGCTCTCCGAGGCCTTGTCGCTGACGGCTCAGAGCTTCCAGGTGCAAACGGGTGTGGTGTCGATCCGCTCGCCGAAAAAGCGGAACAAGATCGTCTTTCGGAAAATCCCGTTGCCGGAAGATCTGGTCCAGGATCTCGGCATGGTGTTTGCGGCCGAGTTCGCCGGCGACCAGGTGGCGCCGCTCTGGTCGGTGTCCAGGTCGACAGCCTGGCGGCATCTGAAACACGTCATGGCTGTTGCCGGCATCACCGGACCGCAGGCCAATCCGAAAGGACTGCGGCATGCGTATGGCATCCACGCCATCGCCTCGAGCGTGCCGCTGCACATGTTGCAGCGCTGGCTTGGTCATGCTGACATGAAGACGACCGCGATCTATGCTCAGGCGATCGGGCCGGAAGAACGGCAGATCGCGGCGCGGATGTGGTGATGCTTAAACACCATTTTTGACAAGGTGGAGAAAGCCAGCAATTACGATCACGATCAACACCACGACGACGATCACGATAAGCATTGGAGTTTCCTTTCGAAGGCGAGGGGCCTTTCTGACTAAATGTCGTTTGGTTTGCCTGGAGGCGGTGGCAACCGGGTCCAGTGAGTGTGGTATCCAGGCCAGCCGCCAACCATAAATCGAGCCGCCGGGGTGTCTCCGTTTTCAGCGTGGGTATGGCATTCAACCGTATGACCAAGATCGAGAGGATTGCCGACGTAGGGTGCTTCCGGTAGCCAATCGCCATCACGCCAACACCACCAAAGAACATCGCCGTCGCTTTCGTCCCACCAATCAGCGGGAAACGGACCCTGGCAGGTCTCGATATGCTCTAAATGGTCTTCGAATTTCTGGCTGCATGCGCCGCATTCAAAAAGCATCTGCCGGGCCATCGTAGAGCCAGCAATCCCTGCAGTTCCTCTCGATCTGCCAGAGCTTCGCCTGGTCGGCACGTTCATTTCTGAAGACCGCGGTATTGCTCGCGCCCTGCTCATCGAACCAGAAGGCGGGTCAGAAGAAGTCTGGGTGGATGAAGACGGGCGATATGCGGACTGGATGCTGACTATCGTAAGCCCGGAAGCCGTGCGGCTGGAGGCGGGATATGAGAGTTTGACGTTAGAGTTGTGGGTGGGGGAAGAGCTAGAAGCCGCTGCTCAATAAAATTTTCCGGTGTGACCCAATAAACTAAGCATCCATCTCACCCTGAATGAATCTGTCGTCACAGCCAAAGGTGAACCAGTTGCAAGGAAATTGTCAAACACGTCCACCGCGAACGCTTATGGACAAGCAGCTCGCTGTCGAAGCACGCCGCGGCGATTTGAAACCGTTGAAGTGAATTCAGTTGGATTTCGACGAGCGCGCCGTCCATACAATGCTACGCGCGCCCATCGGCGCTACACAATACGCGAAGCTGGACGCTCAAAGACAGCTTACACAATCACCAATACGAAATTGAAAATAATGGAATTCAACTCGACTAATATCCAACGGAAAACCCGGGTCGGTTCAGTCACAACGTCCTCTTTCGCAAACTCCTGCATGTCGGGGGCCTCTTTTTACTCTTCGCCGAACAGGTGACGGCGCAGGATTATCTTGAGTTCCTGGATTGTAACTGGCAAGAGATCCGGCCCATCGTCCGGTGATGTTCGGCCGGGTAGCTCAAAGATGTCGCGAATGATCCCGCCGATTAGCTCAGCCCGAACTTTCGGTTCGTCCTCTGCACCTTCGTAAAAGCGTTGCATTTGCTCTTCCTTTTAATCCATGGCAATGCCTATCTGCCTAAGGAGTTTTATTAATCCGCGATACATTCCAGAAAGATTTTGATGGCTAGGTCTATTGTTGAAATAATGCAAGAACTCGAAAACGACAAAGAGTACTTGGCGCTTAAAGCGACAAAGGGCAAAGAATTTAGTCGTCTTGAAAGAATGTTTGCACAGGATGAAGTTGATTTGGTTGAAGAATTGAATAACGCTGGTTTTGATGTTTGCTCAGTATGGGATTTCGTTAATTTAGATAATAACTATTACAAGGCCAAGGATATACTTTTCAATCATTTGGAAATAAAACATCATCCTAGAATATTGGAGGGTATTGCTCGCGCTTTGGCAGTCCCTGAATTTGGGGGCGATGAAAGACTCTGGGCAACTTTGATCAAGATGTACGTAAATACTCTCCCGGATTCTGAAATCGAGATTTCTGAAGAGCGTGGGCTCCAACAGGGGATTGCAACCGCGCTGTCTGTGCTTGCCACTCCCTCGCGCCTCGAAGCTTTGAAGAATCTATTGAAAGAAAATCCAAACAGAGACGGCACCGAGTTTTTCGAAGAACGAATTGCAGAACTTTCCTCATAAAAGAAATCGCCATAAAATCTTCAACAAAAGGCTTGTTACCGGCATGGCAGCACTGGCCCTGAGAGCTTTTTCATGACGGGCCTCTATTTCTCATCTTCAGAATAGGTGCAGTCAGCGCACGTGATTGCACGCTTGTCGCCGGTGAATTGCTTCCCGCATTTATGGCACGCGCACCAATAGTTTCCCGGTGCCCACATGCCTTTCTGCGGTCGCTGATCGCCGTCTTTGAACATCTGCCGGGCGGCTTAAGCCAAACCTCAGCGGAGCATATTGCGCCGAACCTGAACCTATGGCTTTGGCGACCGATCCTGTCTGAGCCTTCGATCTATACTCAGTCAGCCCTTCGCTCATGGGTAACGCTTCAAGATGTCATGGACGCCCATGAAGCTTTGGATTTGAAGTCTGCGATTCTGGAGAAGCGGTCTAACACCTAGTTCTGCACTTCTGGCAGCGCCAGGAATGCGTTGAAGATATTATCGCGACGATTGCATAGACGATCAGCCAAAAGCCACCAGTAATCATGGAAAGCACAAGGTGCAGGATATGGTTGGGGCAACTCTTCTCGCATGGCATCGGTTCACCGCATGAAGAGCAGTATAGGGTTTGTACCCTTCTCATTGATCGTCCTTTCAAGCACCGCTCAAAGATGGACGCTAGCCAGGTGAAATTCAACCAATGATCGTAGATGAGTTGATTGCCGTTGCCGGTGTGCGGGTGTCCGTCATCAGGTAAATTGAGACATCAAACGGCCTGACTAAAGGAGGGTCTGGCGCATCTGGATTTCAGTTAAGCAGCGGATTTGTCGTGCTGCAAGCGTCGTTGTTTCATGGTCCTCCTTTTGATCTTTTCTCGTTCGAGCAGGATGGTCTGGCCACGCCCGGTATAGACGTCGGCCGGGGTGAGATTGTTCAGGCTCTCGTGATAGCGCCGATGGTTATAGTATCCGATAAAGGCGTCGACCTGTGCTTCCAGGTCTTCTGGCAGAAAGTAGTTTTCCAAGAGGATCCGGTTCTTCAAGGTCTGATGCCAACGCTCGATCTTACCCTGGGTCTGCGGGTGATAGGGGGCACCGCGCGTGTGCGTCATGCCCTTTCCGGCAAGATATTCTGCCAGATCTCCGGAGATATAAGACGGCCCGTTGTCTGAGAGAAGTCTCGGGCGATGGACGACGTTGACTTCATCGAGCCCGGAAGCCTCCAGTGCCAGATCGAGTGTGTCCTGAACATCGCTCGCAGCCATGCCGGAACACAGTTTCCAGGCGATGATGTATCGGGAGAAGTCGTCCAGCACGGTGGATAGATAGAACCATCCCCAGCCGATCACCTTCAGATACGTAAAATCGGTCTGCCAGAGCTGGTTGGGTGCCGTGGTTTTCTCCCGGAACTCATCGGCGGCTTTCATCACGATGAAGGCCGGGCTGGTGATGAGGTCGCAGGCCTTCAGAAGCCTGTAAACACTGGCTTCCGAGACGAAGTAACGGCGTTCGTCAGTGAACTTGATCGCCAGTTCTCTGGGGGATAATTCAGGCTCGTCGAGCGCCATTTCGAGCACCTGCTCGCGCACGGCATTCGGGATGCGGTTCCACACGCGGCCCGAGCCGCCGCGCCGGTCCGTGAGCGCGACCTCGCCAAAGCGGCGATAAAGGTCATACCAGCGATAAAAGGTCGGCCGGGAAACGCCGACCTGTTCCAGTGTTTTCTTCACCGGCTGGTGCGAGGTTTCGACCAGGCGGATGATTTCGAGCTTCTCGGAGGCGGGATATCTCATTCGATATCCTCCCCATCCGCGATCACGCTTTTTTTGAGAACACGGTTTTCCAGCGTCAGGTCGGCCACTACTTCTTTCAGGTCACCCATCTCACGCTTTAGATCCGTCACTTCACTAGACGTCGCCTGTCGCTCGGTGTCGCCTGAAAGCCGCTTCTTGCCAGCCTCCAGGAACTCCTTCGACCAAGTGTAGTAGAGCCCCTGCGCGATCCCCTCACGCCGGCAAAGTTCGGCGATCGAATACTCCCCACGCAAGCCTTCCAGCACGATACGGATCTTCTCCTCGGCTGAGAATTTACGCCGGGTCTTCCGGCGAATGTCTTTTACATGTTTCTCGGCCGATACTTCCGGCCCGGATTTCTGTCTCATCTTCGCTCCCTTGGCGGGCTACGATCTGCCAGAAATCCTCCTTAAGCAATTTGACCGATTTGTCTCGTGGTCGCTGACGGGGAACACAGTGAGGCATTTGGATTCGCCTTCTTGAACATCGCGACTGCGTGGTTCTTCGGCCGACTTGGAGTGCCCGAAATCGGACACAAGAGCAAATTTCGAGCTTTTGTCGGAATCAATTCTCTAGTTATCTATTTCGCTTTTACGGTCGTTCTAAACCTTGCACTCGCACACTATAGAGACGTGGCAGAAGGCTTAACCACAGGCGGTGGTTTGATCGTGATGGAGCGACTTCTTGCTAGACCGTTTCACCTAGACGACATCATGTCTTGGATTTTGTTCGGAGTGGGTGCCGCTTTTTCGCTTATTGCTTTCTTGGACGGTTTTTTTTGGACAGACCCCTATCCTCAATATGGAGCTGTACAAAGGCGGCTCGAAAAAAGGCGTGTTGTGTACGCTGAAACAAAAAAGAAACTAGTCGACGACCTGAACGACGTTAGAGAGAACTACTGTGACCAAATTGACGAAATTAGCCGAGATCTCTCCGATCGAAGGGGCGAGTTTGACGCCATTCTTTCGCACCGATCACGATTGGTTCGCTTGTTCGACCAACACCAATCCCATTTAGAAGTTTCGTGCAATTCACTGTTAAATATCTACAGGGAAGCAAACCGACGCGCGCGATCAAATAGAGCGCCCAAGCGCTTTTCATCACCCTACAAAATCGACCGGGTTCAGGTGGCAGCAAACGTTGAAGGTGAACGCAGGCCAGAAGAGATACGGAGGTGGGTCGCAGACGCTCATGAAATGCTCAGCCATGAGAACAAGACAATTCACGAGGAATTCGAGACCGCTTTGGAAAACTACGAGCAACTCGATGACTTGATAAAACCCAGTGGAGCCCCGAATGGCTCGTGATCGGCGACGGCGCAGCTCACGTCATAAGAATGCTGCAAACCTTTCTCTGATTTTTGCAGCTGCGATTATTATATTGGCTTGCATTGCAGCAGTCGGAGGTTTCTTCTATTGGAAAATTACAGCAGTTGACCGTCCTGAACTCCTCGCCAGTACTCTTTGTCCCGTGGACGGTCCATACGAGACAACTGTGGTTTTAATCGACTCTTCGGACTCAATACCTGATGTTGGCCGCCAGCAAATAGAACAATATCTCAATGACCTAGCTGACGATCTGGCGGATTATGGCTTGCTCGAGCTTCGAATCCTAGAACCAGAAACACCCGGTGGTCGAATTGCGTTCAGCAAGTGCAATCCAGGCAACGGGGCAAACCTGAGCGTGCTCACTGCTAATCCCGAAATGGCAAGACGTAAATGGGCATCTTCATTCAGAGAACCGCTACGAGAGGCACTTATATCGAGTCTCTCTCCTTCAGAGGCAAACTCCTCACCTATTCTAGAGACCATTCAAAGAATTGCAGTAACTCATTTTACAGGAAAGAAAGCGGAGCACAGAACAAACCGGCTAATCATCGTTTCTGATATGTTGGAGCATGGTCAAGACTACAGTCACTATCGCGATGGTACGTCTTACACTCGATATCAATCTAGCCCTGCACACAGGAAGTTTAGTACGGATCTAAGCGGTACCGCTGTTTCGATAAAGTACATTGAGCGCCTCAATTCGCCGGTCAGCTCGGGCGCTCATATGGAATTTTGGGCTGAATGGATCCAGTCAAATGATGGTTGGTTGTTCAGCGCCGAAAAACTTCAGGGGGCTGGTTAGAGAACGATGGCACGCAGAAGTGAAACAAAATCACGATCCAGGTTGGCTGGCTTGTCTTTTTTCACGTTTTTTGTTGCTGGTAGTGCCTACATTATCGCGGCAAAGAATTTCGAGCTGCCCCCTTTTGTTGTAACTTTTATTCCAATCGGAATAATGGCGATCTATGCGCTGGCATCGAAATACATACCGGGCCTAAGATTACGCGATGATCAGAATGGAGATAATTGTTACTATCTCGGCTTTCTCTACACGCTCACAAGTCTCGGCATGTCGTTGTATCAATTTGATATTACATCTTCTGGTGAAAGCATTATACAAAACTTTGGCGTAGCGGTCGCTAGCACAATTGCGGGCGTAGCATTTCGAGTTTTATTTCATCAAATGCGTCTCGACCCAGAAGATGTTGAAGCAGCGGCTCGGCTTGAACTTGCTGAGGCTTCTCGGCGTGTCAGACGCGAACTTGATGCTTCTGTACGAGATCTTGCAGTATTCCGACGCGCAACGGAGCAACAGATAAACGAAGGATTTGTTGAGGTTCAAAGTAGTTTGAATGAAGTAACTACGAAAATTGTCAATACTTTCGATGAATTAGCGAAATCTGCCTCAAAACCCATCGAAGACGTTTCTATCAGTTCCAAAGATACAATTTCATCTCTGTCTGATTCAATAAGCAATAGCTTGACTGAGGCGGCGCAAACGCTTGCTAACCAAAGCGAGAATCTGGCCACTGCCAGCGGGGAAATTTCAAAATCCCTCGAAACAACGGCTTCTCAACTAAACGATATGCAGACACCCGATAAGGTGATTGAGATCCAGCTCACTCCTATCGCAAATGAACTCTCGCTAGCTGTTCAGGAATTCAGCACACGCTTGGATGCCAGAGCTGCCTCCGAAGACGGAATCTTAAAGGCGCTTCTAGACAGCAACAATTCCAGCGAAGCGCAATATGAGAAACTCTTGGAGACGGCAGAATCCATGTGGTCGGCTGCCAAAGTCATCCAGGACAACGCAAAGCGAGAAGAACACTCTTCACAGGTGCTTTTCGAAGTTTCTAACTCCGTCAGAGATGCTGTCATCCAGACGAAGGCAAATGCAGAGCAGGTGCAATCAATCATTGTAAATCTCAACCATTTCTTGCAAAGCAATTCAGAAACCGTAGCTTTGGCAGGATTGACGCAAAGCATCAATGAATTAGTGAGAACAATTGGTGACGCGAACGCAGACGGGAATAATATGGCCAGATGACATGAGGTTTCGAGCAGCAATCAATGAAGACACAGACGCTTATAGGCGAGGTGTTGTACTTGGCCTAACGATGGCAGAGATACTTCTTCTGGTCGTCTTTTGCCTTCTGATTGCGACTGCGGCGATTTTTAAAAGAGATCAAAACAAGGCTTCTGAACTTCAAAATCAAATCAATCGACAAAATCTGCAAATCAAACAACAAAAAGCTCAGATTGAAACAAGTATAAAAATTTCCCAATTTTCAGAGAAGCTTTTATCTCAACTGACGAGAGCAAAAAATATTGAAGATGATTGGCGAAAAATCGTAGCGTCAAAGACGTTGGTTGATCGCCTTGAAAAAGAGGGCCTCAGCGCTGAAACGTTAATAAGCAAAGTAGAAACGCTGAAGGCAATCCAACCCATTCTGGAGAGTGATGCTTCAAGTGATGACCTAACCGCAGCAATCGAGCTGTCACATAAATTTAAGAGCGAAAGAGAGCTGCGCGGGTTAGAGGGCAAGTCGATCGTAGAAATCACCCGTCTCGCCGAAGTGGGGACTAACTTCGAAAACGACGATTCAGGTGATCATGATTGGCCGCCAATCATTATGTTAAGTGAGGCGGAAGAATATACGTTCGTCACTGGGAGTGCCGAGTTAAGTCAATCGTTTGAAGAAAAACTCTCCACCGACATCGCGCAGCAAGTCAATAGAATCGTTCGGCAATATGATGCGAATATAGTTGAAGTTATTGGCCACACGGATGAGCGTGCGCTGTCTCGAAAAGCTTCGAATCTAGATCGAAGACTCGCAGGTGCAATAACTGGCGCAGTTCCGATCGAAGCGCTTGTGGCTGCAGATAACACCGGGCTCGGTATGGCCAGAGCAGTCTCCGTCGCTCGAGTACTCAAGGCAGATCCTCGCTTGAAAGATGTAGTTGTTCTTCCTTTATCTGGTGGCCAACTCATCCTACCAGGTGACCAGCTTTCGACAGGGCAAAACCCTGGCGACGTTAAAAGTCGTCGTCGAATTGAGATTCGGATTCGCCGCCCTGAACAACAAATCAAACCCTAATACCATCCATCATAGCAGGCGATAACTCATGGATCTTTGCCAATGCCATCTCGAATTTTAGTCTCATTGACCCTTCTCGCAATGTCGTTGCTGGCTTTACCTATTGCTATTGCCAATTCGGCTTCAGTGTCCATCGTTGACGGGGACACTATCGATGTTGACAGCAAACGTATCCGACTCCATGGAATAGATGCGCCCGAAGCAGGGCAATCCTGCAAAAAAGCTGGCGGTGGCGAATGGCCATGTGGGCGTCGTGCCATCGAGGAATTGGAGCAGCTAATCGGCGATGAAAGTCTAAATTGTAATGATCTTGGGACAGACGATTTCGGGAGAACCCTGAGTGTTTGTTACTTGGGACCGATTGACATCAATGAAGTCATGGTTCGCAATGGCTTTGCTTGGTCATTTCGAAAATATGCGAGTGACTACAATGATGTTGAAGACCAGGCGCGTAAGGAACAATTGGGTGTCTGGCAAAGGACAACCCAAACTCCTTGGGAGTTTCGCGCTCGTCGTTGGGAAGTAGCCGAGCAATCTGCACCCGATGGCTGTCCTATCAAAGGTAACATTTCCCGCAATGGCCGCATTTACCACGCTCCGTGGTCTCCCTGGTACTCCCGAACCAAAATCGATACTTCAAAAGGAGAGCGCTGGTTCTGCGATGAGGCTGAGGCAACAAGTGCTGGTTGGCGCGCTCCCTTCTGGGGGAGCAGATGAGCCGACTTATACGTTCAGTAGACATCCATGATCCTTGGTCTTGACCCCTGAACCTGGTCCGAATTTACTGCGAATTTTTTGGGTACATTTCTAGTCAGATCGGGGTGTCCCGATGCCGAAGAAACTGATTTCAGATGAGCAGGTCGCGTTTGCGTAGAGGCAAGCGGAATCTGGCGTGAAAATTGGCGAGATTTGCTGGAAGATGGGTATTGCCGACGCAAGGTTCTATCCATAGAAGACACGGTCAAGTGCAATTGGGTGAACATGCGTGCGTTGGGTGACGATACGCCAAACAAGTACGGTTTCGATACACCGGAGATCTACAGTCCGAAATGTCAACAAGAACTTGAATTGGGCCGAGCGGCGAAGTCGAGAATGCAGGAATTGATAAGCCAGCCAGGAGTGAAAGTGAAAGACTCCGGAGTTCGCGATCGATACCAGCGCCCTTTGGTTTGGGTTATTCTGCCAAGTGGACGAACGGCTGGCACTGTTCTCGTGTCTGAAGGGCATGCGCGAATCTGGATGCCCGGATATCGCGGCAACTGGTGCAACTAGGTTGAGCTTACTTCTTAGAGCTTTGTTTTAGTTCATCAATCGTTTTTTGAAGCCTCGCCAATGCGTATTTTGCCTGGTCTTTGCCGTGCGGATTGCAGGTGTCATTCTTAGCACTCGTCGGTGCGTTTGCTTGAAGGCGACAGCGCTCACGCATCTCTTTGATTGCTCCGGGTGTCGTGAAATAGCGTCGGCCAATTCTTTCCAACTGTAAATTGCCACGCTCTGCTTCGGCGACAAGTGTCGCCGGTTTGATGTGTCCCCGGAATAAGATTTCGCAAGCCTCCTTCAGAGTTATTGGGGTGTCATCATCCCAGTCGTTCACAGAACTAGTCCTTTGTCGCTCGCGAATTTTCCAACTGCTTATTCTCGTATTCTTCAATCAGGGACAGATTGAAACGATAAAGTTTTCCTATTCGAAAATGCGGCACTTCACCTTTCTTGCAGAGATTACGAATTGCGTTCGATGAAACGGACCAACGCTCGGCTAAGTCTTCTGTTTTCAATATCTTCATTGAAGTTCCGTTAGTTATACCAACCGTCATAATTCAGAACCGATGCGCCCAATCTCGTAGTCCGATGGACATGATGGTCCAGGGTTGGTCAATTACCCTGTTCCATGCGCGGCAACAGATATCGACGATTTGTTCGTAGGATTTGAAGATCCGGTTTGACAGCCAGTTGTCCCTGATGAACTGCCAGAGGTTCTCGACCGGGTTCAATTCGGGAGACCTCGGCGGCAATGGTAGAAGCGTGATGTTGTCGGGGATTTCGAGTTTGCCCGATGTATGCCATCCAGCCTGGTCGAGGATGACGACGGCATGAGCTCCTGGAGCGACCTGCGACGAGATTTCTTCAATGTGCAACTGCATGGCCGCCGTGTTGCATTTGGGAAGGACCAGTGCAGCTCCGACGCCACGTGCCGGGCAGATGGCCCCAAATATCCAGGCTGACTTTGTCCGCTGATCCTTGGGGGCACGTGGTCGTGTCCCGCGTTTGGCCCATCGCCTTGTGAGTTTGGTTTTCTGCCCCACGCGTGCCTCATCCTGAAACCAAACCTCTACAGAGGTGTTGCTTTCAAGCCGATTGCGGATTTCCGCCAGTTCGGTTGGGAAGCTTTTTTAAAATCCTCGACGGCAAACTCGTTTTGCGCCGGATGCTGCGGGCGGGCGGTCAAACGCCGATATCCAGCATTCTTCAACTCTCGCGATACGGTACACTCGTCAATAGCAATGCCAAATTCGGACAGGATCCACGCGGCCAGATCCTTCAGGCGCCAACGCACCACTGCGTCCACCGAGGGATACGGGCCGCGTTCGACAATCTCGATCAACGCACGCCGCTGCTGCTCGTCAAGTTTTGAGGGGCGACCGGCCTTGGGAGCATCCTTCAAACCATCGGGACCAGATGCATTGAAACGCAACACCCAATCCCGAATGATCTGAAGCGTCACACCGCCCGTGCGGGCCGCGTCCGTACGGCTCCCGCCATCATAGATAACGGCCAGTGAAAGTAACCGGCGTGTCTGTTTGGCATCCCGGCAATGCTTCGCCAACTGGCGAAGGTCGCATCCGTCAAAGTCATTTCGAAGCGAAATCGCGGCTCCCATGGCAAACTCCTCTCGTTTGCCATCTGGAATCATATTCGCGCCAAAACGGGAAGCCCAAACATGAGTCACTTCATCTGATGGTTGGTATTACAGGTCCGGACTCCTCAAAATGGCGCGTGCCATTTCCCGTCTTCCGAAGTATGATTCCAGACATTGCTTTCGCGTATTTACTCTACGCATTTCTCAAAGCCAACAGCCCTGATAGTTCGCAAACGTCCTTTTGTTTGAACCTTGCAGTTGTTTTCTTTTGGGAAGCCACGCAAATATTCAATTATAAGTTTTGTTTTTGGTTGCAATTGCGATGATTTGCACCCATCCTATCTCAATACTAGGGAGGTGAAATTGAAAAAGACAGCAGCACTTTTGATCAGTATTGCATTCATATTGGGTAACGTTGCAACCGCTCATTCACATGGTGGCGGATGCAGAAAAGACAGTCCAAGAGGCCAGTGCTGTCACGCCGGAAGCAAGCCATACCACTGTCATTAATTGGGGTGCTCTCTCAGCAAAGAGGCAGCAAGCAACCGAATGAATGATTTTTCAAAACACCAGACTATCGTAGTAGTTACGGCTGAGTGGGATGAGGAAGCCTCTGTTTGGGTGGCAACAAGTGAAGATGAAAAAATCGGGCTTGTAACAGAAGCGCCTACTTTGGATGAGCTGAAGGATAGGGTTCTGACTGTATTGCCGAACTTAATTCAAGATAACTTGTCTGACGAGAAAGGTCTAGAAATCAAGCGGATGCGGGTAAGCGTCAATTGCTAATTCGAGATCTAAAGAGATGAAACCCTTGAATTAGCTGTGAGCTTGAGCCAAGGCGTTAATCTGATCTTCAATTACAACAGGATAACCACGAAATACTCGGGGAACATTCCGGTGCGACGACATCCATGCACTATCACCAGCAACCACCAACCGCTCCCCGCTATGATCGTTCCAAGCGAATACTGAACCCCGCCCACTAGGAAGGGAGAGTGACTCGGCAAGTGCGGTGGCCGCCGCCATAGCTTTTTTGTGGCTTTCAGACATGATGTCCCGACACGATCTCTACCGACAATTTTTTCATAATCTCTGGCAGAGGTAAAATGAATGATAATCCTCTTTGTTCATTTCCGGCAAATACCAAACCAACGGCTACCGATCTTCCATTGCCATCGTCTGCCACGACCAACGAACCGGAGTCTCCAGGCTTCGAGAATGGCATCCCACTGTCGCCAACCACAACAAAAACAGTTTCGAAAAAAACCGTTTTACGAATTCCATACTCCGCTACATGATACTGAACAGGTACGGGCGAAGCAGATTGGGCGACAATAGTCCCCTTAGTAAATCCCGTCGTTCTGCCGAACTTCTTAACACGCATTGATGGCGTAGGTGTGGCAACGTCTGGAGGGGTATCAAACACTGTCCCTTGGAATGATGTAACTTTGTCGATGTCTGCTAAACGAAATAGGCTTACGTCCCAATTAACGTCGATCTTAATGTTTTCTGGTATGCCATCGTTTATCGGTAACAAACGATCGTGCCTTCCAATCGTGAAAGGGTCGCATGCGGCTTCGGTGGCATCAAGCGGCCCCGGTGCCAAGATCGGCAAGCCGGGCATAGCATTATTGCAAGCCCCTGCTACATGGTTGTTGGTCATTCCATAATAAACACCATTTTGATCTCGGACTATAAGACCCAAAGTCCCTGCACCTACACAATGCGCCGGGAATATCGATGAACCGCAGGTATAGCGACCTGCTCTCAGGTTGAAAGGGTGAGGATTTTGAGGAGGTGGCGGGTTTCCCTTGACCTGAGCAACGCCGCCCTGGATGTATTCGATGGTGATGCCGTCCATGTGGAAGGGAAGTATCTTTTCGTCGGCTTTGCTAACTTTGCCATGAGTGAAGATAACAACCTTCTTGTCACTCTCGTTGTAACCAACGAGGTTAATAGATTTTTTTCTTAGAATTTGCTCTACGGCCTGAGCTCGAAACGCGTCCTCACCGGTTGAGAACCCATCTTGTTCGCTTTCAAACGCCTCTTCTAAAGGCACTTTGTCAAAAAGATTGTGCCTTTTTGCCCACGCTAAAACACCTTCGGCCAATGTTTTCGCCGATTGCGGTTTTGCATCACTTGCTTGGTCATCTTGCATACGCTTTGCCCTGTTCAGTCCGGTACAACTTTGGCGAGTTGCGGCTGGGAGTCAAGAACATGTGCCGCTTGAGTTCATTCCGACCAAAGTTTCGCGGCAAGCCTCGTTAAAATGAACATAAGCCAACCAACCGCGAGTATTCGGCACTGCCCGACAACCAAAGCCTTACCTATCCAAACGAAAGTAATTTGCCTTTCTCCTGGCCATCCCACTTTATTGGCCCTGGTAGCCCTGTGAGCTTCCCGTTTTTAGCAGGGCTACCCTTAATCTGAGTAAGGGTAACTTCTAAAGCTGATCGGCTGAAAATTAAGCCGATTTGGGCACGCGTAACTTTCGTGAGTTCCGATCGGTTTTGCTTTGCCTCGGCAATGGCTTCAGCGATATCTAGTTTTGCTAAGTTCTGACAGCCAATGTCTTTCGCAGTCTTCTCGCTGCACCCCGCATTCTGGCCGAATGCTTATCACACAAAAATTTTGAATTTTTGGAGAAACACGCAAAAAGATGGCTAATTTTGTGCTGCTTGCGCACAATTCGTGTATTTTGACAAATAGAATGCCTCAAATCTTCAAAATAAGAGTCACTGGCGCGCATTCTGGGCTCTTCCGGTGTTCGGCCTACCTAAAAATTCCTATCGCGCGCCCAGCGCACCTTAGATTGGCTCCCTTCAACTATCACGCAGCGCCCTTGTCCAGACCGTCATTCACGCCCATCCGTTCTCTAACTTCGTTTACGATGTCCTGAGGGATGACACAGCCGGGATGTTCGGGTGGATGATCGTCAGACCACGCTGGGGTATACCGCCACTCAGCTGCCTGACCGGAGAACCAGCGCTCCAGTTTTGAAACCACGGCGGCGCGGCTTGCGTGATTGTGGTTTAAGAGCTGGATCGTGTCTTGAGCATTTGGCGTTTGAGCTTTGGAGTTTTCATTGCCACCAACATCCGGCGCAGGCTGATCGGCCCAGCGCTCTTGGTTAAGCCATGTGGCGGGGTTGCACCAAGAACGGTCTGCGGGCTTGGTAAGGACGTACTGTTGCAATCCGGTCTTGAGGGTTTCGAGATCGGTTTTTTTGATCACGGTTTTGAACGCTTTGAGGGCTGCCCCCCGGCCTACCTTGTGTGGATAGTCCGCATACCATTCCTCGAACTGCTCTTCACTGGATGGGTATTTTGGTTTTGAAGGCTGAACTTCATCAACATTTTCCCCGCGCGTTTCTGCCTCTGTCTCTCCCTCTGTCTCTGTCTCTCGCGAGCGCGCGAAGGCTAGCGGCTTGCTAGCATCTTGCTCCACATTGCGTAGCTCTTGATTTTCAATGAGAAATCCGAAGTCGAACAAAACTTGAAGATCAGGCTCATCATTTGCATTGATGCGCTTCGCAACCCATCTCGCATCCATCGGAATACGGTTACCGGAGCGGGATGCTAGCAACCAGATAGCAATGAGATGCCACTTGCTGATATCGGGCAAACAGCCGAATTCGTAATCGTCCAAAAGTTCGTTGTAGAGTTTGATCCAAGGCGGATTTCGATCCTTGTAATGCTGGAATTTGTCGAAGTTTTTGACGCTGAAAGTTCTCATGACAGCCCCCTTTGCGATTTGCTCGCGATATCGCCAGTTTCGACGGAGCAATAAACTGTGTGGTCACGGCACGGCCCGAGTCTGTTTTTTCCGATCCTGATCAGCAGATCGTTTGCACGCCGCTCATACTTCTCCAGAGCCTCATGTGAGGGGTTTGGATCGTGTGCGTCGTAGTATGCGGGGCGATAGAGAAGCAGCACCTGGTCTGCGTGCTCTTCAATGCTACCTGAATCTCGCAGGTCCGACATGACAGGCCGTTTGTCATCACGGCTCTCAACAGCGCGGTTCAGCTGGGCCAACAGCACAACACAGATGTCCAGGCGCTTAGCCATACACTTGAGCGACCAAACCAACTCTCCAAGCTCGTGGACAAGGTTCCCGCGATACCTGTCTGATTTTCGCATGAGCCCCAGATAATCGACAAAGATCACGCCAAGGGTGATGCCCTGTTTTTCAAAGTCAGACTTCCAAAGCCGTGCCTTCGCTTCGATCTGGGCAGCACTGAGCCCGCCTGCATCAGTGATCTTCACGGGCAGGTCTGACGTGGATCGGGAGTAATTTTTGAAACTTCAAAAACTGCTGGTCGGTCAGCTTGCCATTCTGGATATCGGAATAGGTGATCTTTTCCCCATGCCCCAGCGCCGCCTCTGCGGAGATAAGACGGGACACCCATTCTTGCCGGTCGATTTCAAGAGATGCGATGCCGACACCGTAGCCTTGACGCGCCACCCTGCGGGCAAAAGCAACCATGGCCTGTGATTTACCCATTCCAGGCCGACCTGCCATGACAACAAGCCGCTTGGGCCGCAGTCCTGTCATGGAATTGTCCAAGTCCGTGAGCCCGGTAAGTGGCACCTTCGCGTCTTCGCCGTTCATGCGCGACACAATGTTGGATTCAAGCTCAGATACGACGGCGGGCAACGCGGTAGCTGTATCTTCACTGCCCTCTATGTCAGTGCGGAGTTCCAGAATGCTGGCGTCGATTTCTTCAAGAAGTTCGTTCGTGTTCGCCGCCCCAGACATGGCGCGGGAAGCAACAGAAGCGGAAAGCACCATGAGATTACGCCTCACGGCTAGTTCAATGAGCTGATCCGCATATTCGTGAAGATGCATAGGATTGGCCGCACCCACGGTGCATGCCATCATATATTGAGGCACCGACTGCCCTTTAGGGCCTTGCGCCGTAACACGGGTTTTCAGTGTTACCGGATTAGCCACCCTCCCTTCGTAAAATAGAGCCGTGGCTTCCCGGAAAATTTCTGAATTCAGAGGACTGTAGAAGTGCTCTGGCTTCAACCGCTCCGCCACTTGCCCAATAAGATCGTTGTTCGATAGGAGCGCGCCGATCACAAGTTGCTCAGCCTTGATGTTTTCAGGGGGCTCGTTCAGCATGATGACAGCTGACTGATTGATGTTCGGGGTCATTTTCCGCCCCCTTTCAAATGAAGCTTTTCGATCACGGTGCCAACTGCCGCGCCGATTGGAATCCAGTCCTGGTAAGCCACGTCTTCACGCGGCGCAGGCTTTTGAGATGTCGGGGAGACTTGCGGCTCAGCCATGGTCCCACCCCGCTGATTCTGCTTCGCTGGAAGGGTTGTAGAAGTTTTCACGCAGCCAACGATAGGTCACGCATCCGTCGCGACGGAAAAGGCGATGCCCGACGTCGTTGCGACCTGCACAAATCATTTCACACCGATCATGCAAGAGACGCGCGCCCGGTACCGTATTCTGCATGATTTGCGCAGCTACGCTGATGGGAACATGAAACGGATAGTGCGCGAACTTTGCCAGTTCTTGTTTCAGGGATGTGACGGGAAGCGGCTCAAGAATCGAAACGTTCTGGCCAACGATAACGGGATTGCTCATCTATTGGCACCCCCTTATGCCGCCGCCGGATTTGCAGTAATTTTGATTGGCGTGAGGGTTGGCAGCCGGTTGAGTTCAGCGACCTTGAACACGACTTTCGAGCCAAGATAGTACTTGGTGATGAGGCCGCGCTCAGCAAGCCTTTCCAGGGTGTCGGGGCTGCAATCGAGGTGCTCGCTGGAAGGCATCCTGCCCTTGTAGCCGCCTTCGGCAGCTTCTGCGGATTCAACCAGTTTCTGCAGCTCAGCTTTGATCTCCGCAAGATCAGAAGCAAGAGCGTCGATATCTTGCGTATCGTTCGCCCTCCGCTCTGCCTTACGGCTCAGGTATTCGCTTTTCATGAGTCCATCTCCGTTTCCATGAGCAGGCAACCGCTTGTAGCCGCCTGACTGCAACGAAGATGCGTGATGAGCTTATTGGGAAATAGCCGTCACGAATTATTGGTGTTTCGAAACACTGTCACGAACTGGACTTTTCGGGCCGGACTTATTCCAGTTGGTGTTCCCTGTTTTTTCAATCGCGAGTGACCACTGTCTTTGAAATGCACGGATACTGATGTCGAATTCGGCTGTCATTTCGTCCTGGTAGTCACGCTTGTTCTTTTCAGGGGAAGAGCCACCTTGCATTAACGCGAGTAAATGTTTGCCGCATTGCGTTTCCGACGCAATGGTTGTGGACCTCGGTTTCGCGGACGCTGGCAAGATTGGCGGCCAAATGCGCAAAACGTCTCGTGTTGAAAATGTGATGTTTTGAAAGCCTCGCGATAGAGGCCCGGCGCTCACATAAGGTTCCAAATTGAAGCCAGTATCATGAAAACGGATTTCGCCACCGCGCCACAAGTGCAATGATACAGGCTCTAGTTCATTCGTGGCTGTGTTTTCGCCAGTGGCTTCCAGCTGCTGGTCCAGGCAAGCCTTTACAAGTTCTTTTTGCGCACTTTCCCTTGGCATCAATAAGGACACGGCGTCCAATTTGCCGATCATCGAGATTCCCTCAATGCCGGTTGGCGTGTCTTGTTTCAGTTCATAGTACCCGCGCCTCATTGGCCTTCCGTTCGGTCCGGGGACCGTCTCGTATCTATGATGAAGACGTACGTTTTGGCGACAAAACTCGGCCCAAAAGGATCTAACAAAATTCGCATCGCGCGACATGATCCACGCCAATGTCATTGTGAGTGTCCAAACCGATTCATCAAGCGGGTCATAATCATTTGGATCAACGATGGTTTGCAGTGGGCCAATACCCCCTTCCTCCGCGATTTGTTCGCCTTCCTCCTTCGAAAGACCTTCGCGGCCCATGCGGCCAATCAAAGCTTTTTGTGCTTCAAGGCGCTTAAGAAATTCGTCATGATCCATCGAAGCACCTATCCGGCATACTGATTGATCTGGACCACTTCACCGGAAGCGCCAGTCAGAAAATTCGCCCATGCGGTCAGTAGATTGCGCCGCTTCTTGATCGCGGTACTGCGTCGATAAGCGTTTTCTGTCGCGTCGCCGACTTTATGCGCCAGACATCCTTCCGCCACTTCTCGGGTAAATTCGGTTTCGTCTCCGGCCCAATCCCGAAATGATGACCGGAAGCCGTGCGGCGTGTACTGCCCGAATTCCATCCGGCGCAGCTGCATTTCTAGGACCATGCCGGAAAGCGGTCTGTCGCGTTTGTTGCCGGGGAAAATCCAATCGTCACGGCGCCGCTCATGGAGCGTTTGCAGAAGCTCATAGACCGGATCGGTCAAAGGCACAGCATGGACATGCTTCATCTTCATGCGTTGAGCGGGGATGGTCCAGACACGCTTATCTAAATCAACTTCGCTCCAACTCGCATTAAGAACTTCACCGGATCGGCAAGCGGTAAAAATCAGCAATTCAAGAGCGCGTGCTGAAAGTCCTTGCCGTTCGCGAAGCTGCGTCACAAATGCGGGGACATCAGCATAAGGCATGGCGGCGTGATGCTGCACGTTTTTCAGCTTGGACGGCTTAGGTAAAATGTTATCAAGGTTGCCACGCCAAGCGGCTGGATTTTCACCTTCACGCCAGCCTTTTATCTTTGCGTAGTTCAAGACCCGTTCTATGCGCCCCCTGACCCGGGTTGCAGTTTCGGTCTTTGTTGTCCAGATTGGCTTGAGAATAGCCAGCACGTCCGCGAGGTCGATCTCTGAGGGGCGCTTGTTTTGGATCTTTCCGCAATAGGTCGGGCCAAGGGTCATTTGCCACTGAGCGCGATGCTTCTCGTTTGACCAGCCCTCTTGATTGTTCTCAAGGAACTGTTTGACGCATTCCGAAAAGATTGGTTCAGCCTCTTTACTCGTCTCATTTCGCGGATTGCCGCCGTTCGCAATCAGCTCTCTGAAATGCGCGGCTTGCTTTCGGGCGGAAGATAGCGCGACGGCTGGATAGGGGCCCATGCCGAACTCATCGCGATGACCGTTCCTGGTCCACATGAATGACCACGATTTCGAGCCTGATTTAGAGACCCTTAAAAAGAGCCCGCCGCCATCGCTCAAGCGACCGGGCTTGCTTGCCGCCTTGACCTTGGCGTCATTAAGCTTGTGGATTTGGCGTGCCATCTTTGCCTACTTCCATGCCTACTTAATTTGTGCGTTGCCTAGCGGCTGCTAGCATATCACAGCGAGAAGGCGGCGCAACAAATGGCAGGAGACTGGGGAAAGTAGCGGAGGGTAGCGGATGGTAGCGAAAGTTGTCTGGCGGAGAGAGGGGGATTCGAACCCCCGGAACGCTTGCGCGCTCAACGGTTTTCGAGACCGCCCCGTTCAACCACTCCGGCACCTCTCCGCGGCACTTTTGACAAAACGGGTCTCAAGTGGCGCGGAACATAGACAAGCTCTTTCGCACCTGCAAGACCCGATTTGCATTCTTCACCGCGTTTGCTGACTTTTTGCGCGCACTTTCGTAACGGCTGAATTTCAATGCGGATTCCCAACCGTCCGGAGAGTGACCGGTGTCGGAGTTCCCGGCGAGAATTGGGACTGTCCCTGGGTGACCAACCGGGCGCGTGCACCCTTCGGCATTCAATAATTCCGTTTGACAACAAGAGCAGGGCGGCTATATTGCGCGGGCTCGAAAAGGTTCATCTTTTTCGGGTTTTCTTTGTCGATCTTGGCCTCGCGGGCTTTTAGCTTCACGCAACCCGACACAAAGATCTGCCTGCTGGATGGCAATCCGGAGGGGCAGGCGCCTCAGTTTGACCTGAATGCAGCCGGTGCTGCTTGAGCCGAATGGCCTGCACCGGCGTGTCAAAAACGAAAAGAAGGACGTGCGCGACATGTTCGCTGTAATCAAAACTGGTGGCAAACAGTATACTGTTGCCGCAGACGACCTCCTGAAGGTCGAGAAACTTGACGCCGAAGCCGGCAGCACCGTCACTTTTGAAGACGTGCTCATGGTAGGCAACGGCACGGACACCACCGTTGGGGCTCCGACCGTGGAAGGTGCCAGCGTTGTTGCGGAAGTGGTCGATCAGGGCCGTGGCCGCAAGATCATTATTTTCAAGAAGCGCCGGCGTCAGAATTCCCGCCGTCGCAACGGCCACCGTCAGTCCTACACCCTCGTCAAGGTGACGGACATTCTGACAGGTGGTGCAAAGCCGGCCAAGAAGGCAGCGCCGAAAAAGGCTGCGCCGAAGGCCGACGAGCCGAAAGCCGAGGCAGCTCCGAAAGCTGAAGAAGCCAAGGCAGACGTGAAGGAAGCCAAAAAGGAAGAAGCAGCCGTTGAGCCGCTCTTCACCGCACCGGAAGGCAAGGACGATCTGAAGAAGATCTCCGGCGTCGGCCCGGTTCTCGAGAAGAAGCTGAACGCTCTGGGTATCGCTACCTATGAGCAGATCATCAACTTCTCAGCGGAAGACATCGCCCGCGTTGATGAGGTCCTGAATTTCAAGGGACGTATCGAACGCGACAACTGGGTTGAGCAGGCCAAGGAACTGGCAGGCAACTGAGCCGCCGTTTCTCACCTGTTGATTAAGTATTCGAAGAACGAGGAGTTCTAACGATGGCACACAAGAAGGCAGGCGGTTCATCCCGCAACGGCCGCGACTCAGCTGGCCGCCGTCTCGGCATCAAGAAATATGGCGGGGAAGCCGTGATTCCCGGCAACATCATCGCTCGTCAGCGTGGCACCCAGTGGCACCCGGGCACCGGCGTGGGCATGGGTAAGGATCACACCATTTTCGCGACCGTGGTAGGCAAGGTTCAGTTTAAGGCGGCAGCCAACAAACGAACCCTTATTAATGTGGTCCCAGTGGCGGAAGCTGCGGAGTAAAGCCGACGTGAATTTTCGAAACGCCGGCGTCCCACAAGACCCCGGCAATTCGAGACAGGTCAGCAACCACAGACCAGTCGAAGATCCAAGGGGGAGATGGGGCGCCATCTCTCCCTTGATTTGTTTTGCCTGGAGGAAAAGATGGTTGTTGAAAGCGATGGATTGTTAGACGAAAGCAGTTTGGCAGCGGCCCCGTTGCCGCAGGAAGCGGTTCATGTGCGGCTCGACAAGCCGCGCAAGGACGATCTGGCCGACCTGGTGTTTCTGGCCAACAACAAGACCGTGGCGGCGAACCTTGCCGCGATGCCTCATCCGTTCACACTCGACGATGGCCGCACCCTGATCGCGCGGGCCGGTCAGGTACGGAAAAATTCCGCTCTGTTTGCCATTCGCCTGAAAGGCACCGGCCGTTTGATCGGCGTTGCGAAATACGCAGCGGTGGAAGAGGACGGCGTTGTCCATGTCGGCTACTGGCTGGGCGAGCCCTTCTGGGGCCGCGGTTACGCGACCGAGGCGGTGCATTCCCTGGTGGATCACGCTTTTACATATAACGAAATCGAAGAACTCCAGGGGTCGTGCAGGGTGACCAATCCGGCTTCGCGCCGCGTCCTGGTCAAATCCGGGTTCCAGTATCGGGATCAGGCGATGATCCGTTCCGTCGGTGCGGGCGGGTCCGTACCGATCGAGCGGTACACACTGGAAAGAGCTGTTTGGAAATCCTTGAAAGGCTGGGGGCAGGGACGATGACCATATTGCCGGAATTGAGAACACGACGCCTGATATTGCGGCCAATCGCCATGTCGGATGCGGAAGCAATCATGGAACTTGGTGGCAAGGACTTCGAGGTTGCCCGGTGGATGACGTCCTTTGCCTGGCCTTACGAAGATGGTTCTGCCGAAGCCTTTTTGTCGACAGTCGTCGGCAAGGACCCGCTGAAGACCGAGGCGGTATACGCAATCACGCTTGGCGGCGTGTTCATCGGTATCGCGGCCGTCGAGGCGCCGGGCGATCTTGAGGACCTGTCCGATCATCCCACCATCGGGTACTGGATCGGCCGGGCGTTCCAGGGGCACGGCTATGCCAGCGAAGCGGTGGAGGCGATCATCGACTGGGCCTTTGCCGCCTATGGCAGCGATGCCATAGCAGCCCGCGCCTTTGAGGACAACTTCCGCTCCAGGGGCCTTCTGCGCAAGCTCGGGTTCAAACCTTACAGCATTACCGAGCGTTTCTCCAAGGCGCTTGACCGGAGGGTCTCCAATGTCGTCGTACGTCTGTCTCGAACCGATTTCGAGGCGCGGAAGGAAGCCGCATGAGCAAGCCGGTCATAAGGACAAGCCGTCTGATCCTCCGGGCACCGTGCCCGGAGGATCTTGACCGGTGCGCTGTTCTTCTCGGCGATTATGAAGTCGCCAAGATGCTGTCGCGCGTACCGCACCCATATGATCTCGAATTAGGGCGGCAGTATCTGGCAAGATCCGTGAAGCGTTGGGAAAACATCCCGGCGGCAGACGAACTCGGCTTTCACATTGACCATGAAGGCGATTTGATCGGAGGTGTCGGCTTCAAAAAGTTGCAGGAGACCCCGGAGATCGGCTATTGGCTGGGGCGCCCTTATTGGGGCAAGGGGTTCATGAGCGAGGCTCTGGATGCAGCTATCGGCTGGATGTTTGAAAACACCGGACACGAACGGCTGGCCTGTGAAGCCATGACGGAGAACCAGGCCTCGATCAAGGTGATGGAAAAAGCCGGATTTCGGCCGATTGGCGAAGTCGGTTGCGCAAGCGTGTCACGCGGTGAAACCCTGCCGGCCATCAGAAGTGAAATGACGCGAACAGAATTTTTGAGCAGTCTTTGACCAACCATGGTCATGGCCTGACAACAGGATACAAAGAGAAGAAAAATGAAATTCCTCGATCAGGCCAAGATCTACGTCCGTTCCGGCAATGGCGGCGCCGGTTGTGTGTCGTTCCGGCGCGAGAAATACATCGAATATGGCGGTCCGGACGGTGGTGACGGCGGCAAGGGCGGTAACGTGATCGTTGAATGTGTCGATGGCCTGAACACGCTGATCGATTACCGCTACCAGCAGCACTTCAAGGCCGAAACCGGCATTCACGGCATGGGGCGCAATCGCACCGGAGCCCACGGCAAGGACGTCGTGCTGAAGGTTCCGGTCGGGACGCAGATACTCGAAGAAGACAACGAGACGCTGATTGCCGATCTGACGGAACTCGGGCAACAGGTTCATCTTCTGAAGGGCGGGAATGGCGGCTTTGGCAACGCGCATTTCAAATCATCGGTCAACCAGGCACCGCGCCGGGCCAACCCGGGCCTGGAAGGCGAGGAAAAGTGGATCTGGTTGCGGCTGAAATTGATCGCCGATGCCGGGCTGGTCGGCCTGCCGAATGCGGGCAAGTCGACATTCCTGTCCAAGGTATCGGCCGCCAAGCCGAAGATTGCCGATTATCCCTTCACGACGATCCATCCCAATCTCGGGATCGTTCAGATCGATGGCAACAGCTTTGCCATGGCGGACATTCCGGGTCTGATCGAAGGGGCTCACGAGGGAACGGGACTTGGAGACAGGTTTCTCGGTCACGTGGAGCGGACGCGCGTGCTTCTTCACCTGGTGGACGGTTCCGGGTTGGAGGATCCGGGCGAATCCTACAAGGTGGTGCGCGGCGAATTGGAGGCCTATGGCGGCGGGCTCGCAGAAAAGCCGGAAATCGTCGCACTTTCGAAGTGTGACGCCCTGACGGAAGACCTGATCGCCGAGAGGTCGGCAAGCCTGGAGGCATCCTGTGGTCAGAAACCGTTGATCCTGTCCTCGGCAAGCGGCCTGAACGTGGACCGGGCATTGCGCATGATCGTGCGCGCGATCGACAAGGACAAGGAGGATGCCGCCAATCAGGTTCCGGCTCCCGAACAGGAGGGATGGCACCCCTGATGCCGGTTTCAGCCTCCCGAAGTCTCAGCTCCTTCAAGCGGATTGTTATCAAGATCGGTTCTGCTCTCCTGGTGGAAAAGGGAGAGTTGAAGCGCGATTGGCTGGAGGCTCTTGTTTCCGACATCGTGCGGCTAACGACCGACGGCGCCGACATCCTGATCGTGTCGTCCGGCTCGATTGCCCTTGGACGGGGCGCACTTGGCCTGCCGAACGGACCGCTGAAACTGGAAGAAAGCCAGGCGGCGGCGGCTGCAGGCCAGATTGCACTGGCGCAGGCCTATGCCGGGGCGCTCGGCAGGCACGGAAGAAAAGCAGGCCAGATCCTGCTCACGCTGGGAGATACGGAGGAACGGCGGCGTTATCTCAATGCCCGGGCAACCATCGGAACCCTTTTGAAGATGGGCGCCGTACCGATCATCAATGAAAACGATTCCGTCGCCACGTCCGAGATCCGCTACGGTGACAATGACCGCCTGGCCGCCCGTGTCGCGACCATGGCGAGTGCTGACTGCCTCGTTCTGCTGTCTGATATCGACGGGCTCTACACCGCACCACCTGCGCAGAACCCGGATGCCGTTTTCCTGCCGGAAGTTTCACGCATAACCGCGGAAATTGAAGCGATGGCCGGAAGCGCCGGATCAGAACTGTCCCGTGGCGGTATGAAAACCAAGATTGATGCCGGCAGGATCGCAACAGCCGCCGGAACCTCCATGGTCATCACCTCGGGAAAGGAATTGCACCCGCTGTCGCGTCTGACAGAAAGCGGGCGGGGAACATGGTTTCCGGCGCTCGCGACCCCGGCAAGTGCGCGCAAGGCGTGGATCGGCGGTCATCTGGAAACGCGTGGTGACATTACACTGGATGAAGGAGCGGTCAGGGCAATGAAATCCGGCAAGAGCCTGCTACCTGCGGGTGTCACTTCTGTATCCGGTACGTTCTCTCGTGGTGACGCCGTTGTCCTGCTCCGTCCGGACGGGAGGACGATCGGGCGCGGTCTCATCGCCTATGACGTCGACGAGGCCAGATTGATCGCCGGCCGTAACAGCCGCGAAATCGAGGCGATTGTCGGCTATCCGGGCAGGGCGGAAATGATCCATCGGGATGATCTTGTGCTTGAGGATGCGTTTTTGAACGGAACACGTTAAAACGCTGCAGGTTCTGCGGTTCACAGAGCCGCTATTCGAGGAGTTTGTGAGTATGCTGGAAGTGGTCGAGGCTCGAACAACAGAAGATCTCATGGCAGAGATCGGGCAGCGTGCCCGGGCTGCCGGCCGGGTTCTTGCCACGGCACCAGCCGCTGTGAAAAACCGCGCCCTGAGCGAGATGGCGCAGGCCGTGCGCGCAGCAGTACCGGATATTCTTGCCGGCAACAGGCGCGATGTTGAGGCCATGACCGCCAACGGTCAAACGGCGGCCTTTCTCGACCGGGGTACACTGAGTGAAGAACGGATCGAGGCGATTGCGAGGGCGCTGGAGGATATCGTTGCCCTTGACGATCCCGTCGGTGGCGTGATTGCAGCATGGGAGCGCCCGAACGGCCTGAAAATTGAGCGGGTACGTACACCGCTCGGCGTGATCGGTGTCATCTATGAAAGCCGCCCGAACGTGACGGCGGACGCAGGTGCCTTGTGTCTCAAGGCCGGCAACGCCGTGGTGTTGCGAGGAGGTTCCGACACAATTCAATCCAACATGGCGATCCATAAAGCGCTGCAGAAGGGGCTGGAAGCGGCCGGGTTGCCGGAGGACGCGATTCAGATCGTGCCGGTGACGGACCGGGCGGCTGTCGGTGAAATGCTGAAGGGATTGGATGGAAATCTCGACGTCATCGTTCCGCGTGGAGGACGCAGTCTCGTTGAACGTGTCCAGACCGAAGCGCGCGTGCCTGTCTTTGCCCATCTGGAAGGGCTGGTTCACATTTTCGTCGACAAGGCAGCCGATCTGCCGAATGCCGTTGCTATCGTCGTGAATTCGAAGCTCAGACGCACCGGCATCTGCGGGGCGCTGGAAACGCTCCTGGTTGACGAGGAAATCGCGCACAGTCACTTGCCCGCCATCGTGACGGCCTTGCAGGACGAGGGATGTGAAATTCGCGGCTGCGATGTCGTGCGGGATATCTGTGAGAATATCGTTCCTGCCAGCGAAGATGACTGGTCGACCGAGTATCTCGACAAGATCGTATCTGTCAAAGTGTTGCCGGGCCTGGAGGCAGCGATGGATCATATCGCCACCTATGGGTCGAACCATACCGACTGCATTCTGACGGAAGACGGCGCCTCTGCACAAAGGTTTCAGGCAGAGGTGGACTCAGCCATCGTTTTGCACAACGCTTCGACCCAGTTTGCCGACGGCGGCGAGTTCGGCATGGGAGCGGAGATCGGAATTGCGACCGGACGCATGCATGCACGCGGCCCCGTCGGCGTCGAACAGCTGACCAGCTTCAAATACAAGGTTCATGGTACGGGTCAGACGCGTCCATGACTTCATTCGGTCCTGGAGGGGAACTCGACCGGGATTGGCTGAAGCTGCCACATGTCGAACCGGGGAACCGTATCGGCCTGTTCGGTGGATCCTTCAATCCACCCCACTCGGGCCACCGTCTGGTTGCTGATACGGTCCTCAGGCGTTTGGGGCTTGATCAGGTCTGGTGGTTCGTGACACCCGGCAACCCGCTCAAAAATCATGCCGACCTGGAGCCACTCGAATTGCGCATGCATCTGGCCTGTGCTCTGGCGGATCACCCGCGAATGAAAGTGACCGCTTACGAGGTTGTTCTGGGCACTCCCTATACGGCAAGGACAATTGCCGCTTTGCGCGCAATGCGGCCTTCAGTGCGATTCGTTTGGGTTATGGGTGCTGACAATCTTGCCGGTTTCCATCGATGGCAGGACTGGCGCGCCATTCTCGGTTCCGTTCCGGTCGCAATTGTAGACAGACCGGGTGCATCGCTTTCAGCTCTTTCGTCGCCAATGGCAAAAGCCTATGAAAAATATAGGCTTCCCGAGGAAGACGCAGCGCTGCTTCCGAATATGGACCCGCCAATCTGGACGTTTTTGCATGCACCACTCGACCGCACATCGTCTACGGATTTGCGGAAATTTAACACATTGGACATTGCCAAAGTTACCAAGAAAACGGCGTTGTCTTGAAAATGCCAAAAGGGAAGCTGTATTATAGGGGTGGTCGCGATGAACGCGGCCGAGGTACGGTCAACCGGTCCTGTATCCAAAACGGGTGACGCAGAAACCGAACTATCTGGTTCGTGACGACGTTGGACACTGGGCGGCATAAACGGCGAAAGGCACTACACCTGACCATGACCTTTGAAAGTGGGCGGACAGAATTGTCCTCTCCTCTGCAGGCTTCCGTAAGCGCTGATCTTGCGGCAGGTCTCCTCGATACGGTTCTGAGCAGCCTTGACGATTCCAAAGCTGAGGACCTGATAACTCTCGACATCGCAGGCAAAAGCTCCCTCGCGGATCACATGGTAATTGTGTCCGGGCGGTCCCATCGTCACGTCGGGGCCATTGCGGACCATTTGCTGAAGGATCTGAAATCGGCCGGATTGAAATCGGCAACGGTGGAGGGTCAGAGCACCTGTGACTGGGTGCTGATCGATGCAGGCGATGTGATTGTTCATATTTTCCGTCCGGAGGTACGCGGTTTCTACAATCTCGAAAAGATGTGGGCACCGGACACGGACGAAGCGCCGCAATATATCGGCTGAACGGGATCTTGGTTCCTGCTTTCGAGCTTGTCATATCGAAAGCAGGTTGAGCCGAGCATTGTCTCGAACGGCGATCGAATTTGCCGCGAAACTGAAGACCGGAGTTTCAACCGGCAAGGATCTTATGCGCGTTACATTCTCCTGCATCGGCAAGATGAAAGCTGGTGCGGAAAAAGACCTCCTCGACCGGTATATTGATCGTGCGCGCAAGACCGGACGCGGGTTGGGCATCTCCGATATCGTGGTCAGCGAATTATCCGAAAGCCGCGCTCAGCGCCCTGAAGACCGGAAGGCCGAAGAAGCAAAAGGCCTTCTGAATGCTGTTTCAGGTTCTGCGCGGGTCGTCGTTCTGGACGAGAACGGCAAGAACCTGACCAGCCCGGACTTCAGTCGCAAGATCGAAAGCTGGAAGGATGAGGGCATTCCGGAGGTCGTGTTTGCGATTGGCGGGGCTGACGGGCACGGGCAGGAACTTCTCGCCCGGGCGGATCTGAAACTTGCGTTCGGCGCGATGACATGGCCCCATCAGATTGCGCGCATTTTGTTGGCGGAACAGGTCTACCGCGCCATGACGATCCTTTCCGGGCACCCGTACCACCGGATTTGAAGCATGACAGACACCTCTACACTGGCTGCCAGCATGGCGCTCTCAAGGACATTGAACAACGGCATGATCGAGATACCGACCCTTCAAACGGATCGACTGACCCTGCGGCCGATGACGATGGCCGATTGGGATGACTACTATTCATTCATGCAAAGCGATCGATCGCTCGGCATGGGGGGGCCATTTCAGAAAAAGATGTCCTGGGCGCTGTTTTGTCACGATATGGCGCAATGGCCGCTGATGGGAAACGGTGCCTTGATGCTCGATGACCGGGAGACTGGCACTTGTCTCGGGCAGGTCGGGATAAACCATGGGCCGCTTTTTCCCGAACATGAACTCGGATGGTTTCTTTATCCGGCCGCTGAGGGAAGGGGTATCGGCTACGAGGCTGCGCAAAGGTTCGCCGACTGGGCACGACACGAGCGCTGCCTGCCAAGCCTGGTGAGTTACATCGATCGGGACAATGTTCGCTCCCGACGCCTCGCGGAACGCCTGGGTGCGAGACTGGACGATGAAGCCGAGCGACCTGACCTGGCGGACCTTGTATACCGGCACTTTTAAGGAAGATCGCAGACCGGGTCTTTGAGTGAGTTTACAAAATCCCCTGACGGTCGCACCGCCAGGGAACTGGTGACGTGCAGGTCTGTTACTTTTTCAGCCGCCGCCCTGGCGTTTTCCGCATAACGGAAATCCGGGTCGGCTGCCAGCGCGGTTTCCAGAAGTTTCCGGCCCTCATCCTCGTCGCCTTCCGCCAGCCTCACCATGGCCAGACGATAGGTGAGGACGGGGTTATCCGGATCGGCCTTGTGCAGTTCGTCAAAAATGGCACCGGCTTTGGCCGTGTCTCCTGCCTTCAGCGCAGCCCAGCCAAGTGTGTCCTGTACATTTTTCGAGTTGGGAGCGATATCGGCAGCCTTTTGCGCCAGACCAAGAGCCTTTTCTGGATCGTCATCCACGACCAGAGAAGCAAGATTGTTGAGCGCCACCCAATTGTCAGGCTGCAGTTCGATGGCTTCGGCATAGGCAGCTCGGGTCTCGTCCCTGTTTCCTTCTTCGGTCTCAAGTAGGCTTGCGAGCCAGACGAGGTCGCTCGCCGTGCGCTCCGGGCGTTCCGTCAGCGCGCGTGCGCGTTTGACAGCGTCTTTTGTACGCCCGAGACGCAGCTCGGCACCGCTTGCCCCTCTTGAAAGGTCAGGATCGTCAGGAGCAAATTGAAGCCCGCTTTCGTAAGTGTCGAGTGCTTCTCCATAGCGCTTCGTTGATCCCAGGAAATTGCCAAGTGCGAGATAGGCGCTGGGCACGCGTGGGAAGCGTTCGACCGCACCCTTCAACAGTTCTTCTGCTTTCTTGTTTCGCCCTTGTGATTGTTCAATTGCGGCAAGACCAATAGCACCAGTTACGGATGGTCCCAGATCTTCCATCCGCAGAAAATATGTCCGCGCCTTGATGAGGTCGCCATCCTGACCTCGGTCTATATGAAGTCTGGCTGCCGTGTTGAGGACAATTTCAGTGGCGTCCTCATGGGCTGCTGCAGGTTCGATGACCATCATTGCCTCGCCCTGGTTTCCCGCGAGTAGGAGCAGCCGCACATAGTTTAATCTGAACTCGAATGCTTCGTTTGGTATGTTGTCAATCGATGCTTTGTAGACTTCGAATGCCTGTTGCCATTTCCCTTCCTTTTCAGCAAGAGCAGCGAGGTTCAATGGCGCGCGCCAGTTGTCCGGGTCGCGTTCACGTGCCGTCTCGTAAGCGACCCGGGCTTCGTCGAAACGCCCGATTTCAACAAGTATGTCACCTTTGATGATAAGGGGTTCTGAGTTGATGGTATATAACTGTGCGGATTTATCGAGCGCAGTGACAGCATCCTCGAATTGGTCTTGATTTGCGAGTGCTAGGCCGAGAATCTGCCATGCCTCGGCGATTTCAGGAGATGTTTCGATCAGCGCGCGTATGATTGTTTCGCTCTTGGCGTAGTCGTTGCTGTAAAGAGCCTGTAGAGATTCGGCCAATGTTGCGCGCTCGGAAGGCCGTAGTTTTGCGAAACGATCAGTTTGCATCATACCCTGATATTGTTCGAAAGTTGCTGCCACAGCTCCTGACGAAGCCGCAAAGGCAAATACCACGAGGAAAACGTACTTTAAAAATTTTCTGGAAACGGAGTCTGGATCTCTCATCGCAACACCTGGGTCTCTTCAAATTTTCGTTATCTTAAAGGCGATGTGAAGTCTGCGTCAGAATCTTGCCCGCAAATTTGCGGCAAAGTCCAACGCGAAATTGCATTTAACGTAACTATAATAGTAAACTCAGTAAAAAACAATGAGTGTAATTGTAGATAAAGAAAAAATTACAAAATCATGGTTATTATTGAAGTTTAATCTGGATTAATATTTAAAAATTTTAATAGAATAAAGTAAAATGAATTTGTCATACTTGGTTTAAGTGAAGTCTAGTAGTTGGTTTTACGGATCAAATACGAGTTCTGAAAAAATAAAATTGAGGAAATCTCAATTCGGAGAGTAGCTTAACCTCGGTGTTAATTTTGCGTTAATTTTTTGTAATCTTCCGATAGATTTGTGTTATAGTGCTCCTGACGTAAATGGAAGTTTGCGTGTTTGATATTATTAATTTTTCCGATTTGGGTTTTTGCTTATTCAAGTTTTTCGGGGTTTGCCAGTCCAGATTGGAAACGTGCTAGTGCAAACGGGGAGCCTACTATGTTTCGTGGAATATCAACCTTTATTGCAGCAATGGGCGTGTTCGGGGGAGCCGCTTTAGCGGACACAATCTCGCCGCTCAGCTACACCAACAACACTCTCGGTGTGGGAGACACGGTAACCATCAGCAAGACCGTTGTTATTGAATCAACCGGCCCGACTGATGCGTTGCTGGATGTTATGTTCCTGGTCGATACGACCGGCAGCATGGGTAGAGCTATTGCTAACGCCAAGTCGGCGGCATCCAACATCATCACCGGCCTCGGTGGGTTCGGCGACGTTCAGACCGGTGCTGGTTTTTACAACGACCCGGCATTCAACGGCGTCCTGTCTGATCTGACATCGACTGCCGCGACGACAATCGCAACGATCAATACGTTTACTGCATCCGGCGGCGGGGATTTCCCCGAGCGTGGACATGAAGCAATCAAGGATGCTGCGGACAACGCAAGCTGGCGTCCGGGATCCAATCGCTTCATCGTCGTGTTGGGCGATGCATCGTTCAAGGACAGCCCTGTGTCACCTGGTGCGGTAACAGCATCGCTTGCAGCTGAAGGCATTGAATTGATTGGTCTCGAGTTTGGCGCCGGCGCATTCGGCACCGATATCGCAGCTTTGGGTGGTGACGTGTTCGCTGGCGGCTCCAGTCCGTCTGACATCGTGGACGCGATTCTTGACGGCGTGAGCGCAGGCTTTGACGAGTACACGAAAGTGACCGTTGACGATCTGGGCGCTGGTTTGCCCGAGATCGGTGTATCTGTCGTATGTACAGGTGCGGATACCGGTGCTTGCGTAGGTGACACAGCCGAAGGCATGTATGATCGTTCGGTCGACCGTACCTTCACGTTCGACGTGACCTTCGAGCGTCTCGCAGCAGGCGACAGCTCCTTCGGTACACATGCGCTTGTCGATGGCGGTATCGTCGCGACTGAAAAAGACTCTTTCGGTGACACCGCTGTTGTGCCGCTTCCGGCAGCCGGTTTCCTGATGATCTTCGGTCTTGGTTCGCTGGCAGTAATGTCCCGCCGCCGCAAGTCAGCCTGATAGCTCTTTGGAGCGAAACAACTCCGACAACAATGAAGCCCGCGCCTCTGGCGCGGGCTTTTTCGTTGCCTGATTGCCTGATTGCCTGATTGCCTGATTGTCTGATTGCCTGACCGCCTGACCGCCTGGCTGCCTGACCGCCTGGCTGACTGATGTCTCACCTGCTTTAAGACATGTGACAGGGCGGTCGCTGCACTTCCAGCATCAAAACAGGCTTGCCGATAGTCGGGACGTGAACGATTGTTAAGGTCAATGTGGCGGTAAAACACGGTTTTGCCCGTATGTCGCCGTATTCCCCCCGTAACGGATATTGTGGACAAGACAAGCACCACAGGTTCGGTGAAAAGGGACGCTGTTTCCGGACGCCGGCTTAACGAACCGGTCACTTGAGTAAACGGTTCGTTAACGCAGTCTGTGTATCGCAGGGTAGGGTAACCTTTGGGAGCTGAAGCAGTTTGAAACCGGATCGCATCATGGCTGTGCGTCCAGGACTTGGGAAGCGGCGGAATTCAGGCCCGTTCTTGAGTGTGGCCGTGCTGGGTTTGATGCTTGCCTCCGGCTCTGCAATTTCAAGCGAAAGTGTCGATGAAAAGCCTGAAACGGCCAAGCCTGAAGTTTCGGAGATAAATACGTTTCTCGAGCGCAAGACGGAGCGTGAAGAGGAACTCGCGGCGCTTTCCAGAGATATAGACGTTTCGTCGGACCGCCAGGCTGCCATTGCCCGCGAGATCCGGGGTCTTGACCGGGACAGGGAAACGCTGAATGCAAAGATCATCAGCACGTCCGATACGATCAAGGGTCTTGAAACCGAGCTGACCGACACTGAACGCCGGTTGATGAGTCTTGGAGAAAATGAAGATGCTGTCCGGTTGTCGCTGATTGCGCGCCGGGATATTCTTGCAGAAGTGCTTGCGGCGCTGCAAAGATTGGGCAAACGCCCGCCACCGGCTCTGGCCGTGCGGCCGAGTGATGCGCTGTCGGCTGTCCGCAGTGCGATTCTCCTGAACGCGGTCATGCCGGAACTGAAAGTCGAAACCGAGGCTTTGGCGGCTGATCTGCAGGAACTGCAGCGACTCAAGTCGGTCATCGCGGAGGAAAAAACAGGCTTCGCGGCGACGCGATGCGATTGGCTGAGGAAAAGTCCCGCCTGGAACTTCTATTGAGCGCCAAAAAACAGGAACATCTGAAGTCGGTTGAGGTGCTCAAGGAGGAGAAGGAACGCGCCGCGGAGCTTGCTGAACAGGCTGGGTCTCTCCAGGAGCTGATTGCAAATCTGGAAGTCGAGATCGAAAGCGCGCGCGAAGCAGCTGAAAAGTCACGACAGGCGTCTTTGACTGCAAAAAGGAATGCCTCGCGCAATTTTGATCCGTTCGCGGATCCGGGAAGAATTGCTCCGGCGATTGCGTTCGACGATGCCAGGGGCAGGTTACCGCAGCCGGTTGCCGGTACGATGCTCAAGGGTTTTGGTCAGGAAGATGAATTCGGCGGTTTGACTGAAGGTCAATCTATTGCCACAAGGCCGGGTTCTAATGTGACTTCCCCGGCCGATGGCTGGGTTGTATATTCCGGTCCGTTCCGTTCGTTCGGACAGCTCTTGATCCTGAACACCGGCGATGGCTACCATGTGCTCCTCGCCGGTCTGGACCGGATAGACGCGGAATTGGGGCAATTTGTTCTTACCGGGGAACCGGTTGGTGTTATGGGCGCAACCCAGTGGGCAAGCGCATCGACGTTCGGTTTGGGTTCGACCCAGCCGATCCTATATGTTGAATTTCGGAAGGACGGACGTGCGATCGATCCCACACCCTGGTGGTCGCGCACAGAAGAAGAAAAGGCTCGCGGATGATACGGAAAGCTTCCTTGCTGCTGGTGGGTGCCCTTATGGGGGCTGCGGCAGTTACGACTATGTCCCAGATGCCGCTCAATGTGTCAGTGGCAGCAAATGCGGCAGCGACGGATACGTATCGGCAACTCAACCTGTTTGGCGACGTGTTTGAACGTGTTCGGTCAGACTATGTGGAAGTTCCGGACGACGCCCAGCTGATTGAAAGCGCGATCAACGGCATGCTGACATCGCTGGATCCGCATTCCAGCTATATGTCACCGAAGAGCTTCCGGGACATGCAGGTTCAGACGCGCGGTGAATTCGGCGGTCTCGGCATAGAAGTCACCATGGAAGAAGGCCTCGTGAAGGTCGTCTCCCCCATCGACGAGACACCGGCCGCCAAGGCGGGTGTCCTGGCCGGCGACCTGATTACCTATATCGATGGCGAGCAGGTTCAGGGCCTCACCCTGAATGAAGCTGTCGAGAAAATGCGTGGTCCGGTAAACACCGACATCATCGTCACGATCCGCCGTGATGGACGTGCCGAACCATTCGACATCACGATCACACGCGACATCATCCGCATTCGCTCCGTCCGCTGGCGGGAGGAAGAAGATGTCGGTTACGTCCGCGTTACGCAGTTCAACGAACAGACATTCGACGGTCTGAAAAAGGGCATCGAGGAAACGACGGCTGCGATCGGTGAAGACAAGCTGAAGGGCTACATCATCGATCTGCGCAACAACCCGGGTGGTCTGCTCGATCAGGCGATCGCGGTTTCCGATGCCTTCCTTGATCGGGGTGAGATTGTCTCGACCCGTGGACGGGAAGCTGACGAAACGCAGCGCTACAACGCTCGCGCCGGTGATCTGACCGACGGCAAACCCGTGATCGTCCTTGTTAACGGTGGTTCTGCCTCTGCGTCGGAAATCGTCGCAGGCGCCTTGCAGGATCATCGCCGCGCGACGATCCTCGGCTCACGGTCATTCGGCAAGGGGTCAGTCCAGACCATCATTCCGCTCGGTGCCAATGGCGCGATCCGCCTGACGACGGCGCGGTACTACACGCCTGCCGGAACTTCCATTCAGGCCAAGGGGATCGTGCCGGACATCGAAGCCCTTCAGGAACTGCCCGAAGAGCTTGTTGGACGTGTAGAAACCAAGGGTGAAGCCGGCTTGCGCGGTCACCTGGAAGCCGATGGCGAAGAGCAGTCGGGCAGCCAGGCATATGTCCCGCCGGATCCGGAAGACGACACGCAGCTGAACCTGGCGCTGGATCTTTTGCGCGGCGAACAGGCCAACAGCGCTTTCCCGCCGGTTTCAGACAGCGCCGCGGTTAAAAACTAATTGTCTGGCTGCGCGCCGCTTTTTCGGCGCGCAGCCTTCTCGTTCTCGTTCTGCGTATTCCAAAAACAAAGTTGATTCCGGCGCCCTGCCGGAAAAAAGGCTCAGGACGACATGTCGAGCGAAGATCTCACAGCTCCCCTAGGAATGGGAAAACGGCGGCTGGTCAGGCTGCCGTTCGGCCTTATCGGTGTCGGACTATTGAGTGTTTTCGTTACGACAACGATGATCTGGCTGGCGGTTGTCGATGATCCCCTGGGCGGTGAACCGGTTGCCGTCATTCCGCTTGATGCCATGGTGGAAGGCGTGACCTCGCAGGATATCGAGGTTGTCGAAATCCGTCCGGGTCTTGCAGGTGATCTCGGACCGAATCTGAGGCCTGAATCCGGTCGGGATCTGCTGGGACCCCGCTATGAAATGGTGCAGCGTCCCGATGGCAAGGGAACAGGTGATACTGTCACCAGTCTGTCGGCCAACCCTGATACGAGGGTCAGCGAAAGGTCCGACTACGGTTTTCTTCCAAAAGTCAGCGATGCCGGCGTACGTCCACTGGATGCCTATTCCCGGCCCGTCATTCGCGAATTCTCTTCAATTCCCAAGATCGCGATCATTGTGAATGGAATGGGATTGAGTGAAACCGGGACCCAAAATGCCATCGACCGCATGCCACCTGAAGTAACTTTCGCGCTTGCACCTTATGGCGAAGACCTTGATCTCTGGATGCAGCAGGCACGTTCCAAGGGGCACGAACTGCTATTGCAGCTTCCACTGGAACCATTTGATTTCCCGGACAACGATCCAGGACCTCATACGCTCATGGTTAGCCTGCAGCCGAAGGAAATGCTGGACAGGCTGGCATTCTTGCTGACACGGGCAACAAACTACGTGGGTACCATTCCCGACATGGGGGCCAGGTTCACATCCACCAAGCCGTCGATGCAATATCTCCTGGAAAAGCTGAAATCTCGCGGGCTCATGTTCGTCGACAACGGCACGTCATCGCGCAGCCTTTCAGCTGAAACTGCTGGCGATCTGCGCCTACCCTACGCTGGAGTCGACGTGGTGCTTGATGAAGTTCCGCGCGAAGACAATATTGACGCGAAACTGTTGCAGCTGGAAGGTATCGCAAGATCCCGTGGTGTGGCCGTTGCATCCGGATCCGCACTGCCGGTTACGGTGCGCCAGCTGGAAAAATGGGTGCGGGACCTGGAGCAGCGCGGTCTTCAACTTGTGCCTGTCAGCGGGACCATCGACAGATAGCATTTGAATTTCAGATAGGTGAACAAGTGACAAAGCTTGCGCTCGGACCGGGATTTCCCGAACCTTCCGAAGGGCTGCCGTACCGCCCTTGTGTCGGCATCATGTTGATCAACAGGGATGGCATGGTCTGGATCGGAAGCCGCGATGACGGTGGAAGCTCATCCAACTACGAATTTTCCTGGCAAATGCCGCAGGGAGGTATCGACAAGGGCGAGAACCCGGAGCAGGCGGCCCGCAGGGAGCTCTACGAGGAGACCTCGGTGAGATCCGTGACACTTCTCGAGGAGGCACCGGAGTGGTTCGCGTACGATTATCCCGAAGAAGTTGTCCGGAAGTCCCGAAAGGGTAAGCATCGCGGACAGGCACAGCGATGGCTGGCATACCGCTTCGACGGTGAAAATGAGGAAATCAACATCCTGGTACCGCCGGAAGGACACAAGGCGGAATTCGGTGCCTGGCGCTGGGAGCACGCAGACCGTTTGTCGAGCCTGATCGTGCCATTCAAGAGACCGGTTTATGAACGGGTCGTTGCTGCGTTCTCTCACCTCACTGCGTGATCTCTCATTCACGACATCCTCAAAGCGTCAGCATTTGAAGTCCCGTTGTCGTTTTTCAAACAGACAAGGCATAATTCGAACGCTAGCATCCGGCCAAATTGACTGAGAGCTTTGCAACCGCGCGCGGTTCAAGCATTCAGTCGAACACCGGACCATTGCAGGAACACGCGAACAGGCTGCGTGTTCCGGACGTTTAGGAGGAACGCCAATGTCTTTCGGCAAGGGGCTTTCACGAAAGCCGTCCCAGCCAAAAGGGCGTCAGTTGGAAGATGCTGCCCTGAGTGAAGTTCAGGCGCTTTTGGGTGACGAACCCCGTCGCCGCGACTTGCTGATCGAACATCTGCACAAGATCCAGGACGCCTACGGGTGCCTGGAGGCCCGCCACCTCAAGGCGCTGTCGGCCGAGATGCGGATGTCGCAGGTGGAAGTCTATGAAGTCGCAAGCTTCTATCATCACTTCGATATCGTTCGTGAGGATGAGCAAAAGCCGGCACCGTTGACGGTGAGGGTCTGCGACAGCATCGCCTGTTCGATCAAGGGTGCCGATGCACTTGCTGCCGCTCTGGAGAATGGCGTCGATCCTGCAAAGGTCAGGATCCAGAAAGTTCCCTGTATTGGACGGTGCGCGGGAGCGCCGTCAGTGCAGGTCGGCAAACGCGCCGTCGACAACGCGAGTGAAATATCCGTTCGTTCGGTTTTGTATGAAGGCGCGAACGCTCCGGTCATTCCAGATCACGTAGGGCTGGATCAGTATCGTGCCGAAGGAGGGTACCGGCTGCTGGAACAGGTACGTGCAGGTGAACTGGACGCGGCTGCGATTGCAGGCAAGGTACTTGAGGCAGGCCTTCGCGGGCTTGGCGGGGCGGGGTTTCCTACCGGCACAAAGTGGAAGATCGTCAACGATCTGCCCGGGCCGAAATACCTGACCATCAACGGGGACGAAGGCGAACCGGGAACCTTCAAGGATCGCTACCATTTGGAACACGATCCGCACCGCCTGCTGGAAGGCGCGTTGATCGCCGCCCATGCGATTTCCGCCGCCCGGGTCTATCTTTATATGCGCGATGAATATCCGGCAGTTCTGGAAATTCTGGCGAAGGAAATCGAAGCAATGCGGATTTCGGGCATCATCACTGACATCGATATCGAACTGCGCCGCGGAGCCGGGGCCTATATCTGCGGCGAAGAAAGCGCAATGATCGAGTCGATCGAAGGAAAGCGCGGTTTGCCGCGCCACCGTCCACCCTTTATTGCCCAGGTCGGACTCTTCGGGCGCCCGACGCTCAATCACAATGTCGAAACGCTCTTCTGGATCCGCGATATCGTCGAGAAGGGACCGGAATGGTTCGCGTCTCAAGGCCGTCGGGGTCACAAGGGGTTCCGGTCCTTTTCTGTCTCCGGACGTGTGAAGGAACCGGGCGTTAAACTCGCTCCGGCCGGGATTACCATGAACGAACTTCTGGCAGAATTCTGCGGTGGCATGGAAGATGGCCATACATTCAAGGGCTATCTGCCGGGCGGCGCCTCGGGGGGAATTCTGCCGGCATCGCTCGCCGACGAGCCGTTCGATTTCGGAACGCTCGACAGTCACGGCTGCTTTATCGGCAGTCATGCCATCGTCGTTTTTTCCGATCAGGATGACATGCGCGACGTGGCGCTGAACCTGATGCGGTTCTTCAAGCACGAAAGTTGCGGCCAGTGCACGCCGTGCCGATCAGGAACGGAAAAGATGGAACACCTCCTGGCGTCCGGCGACTGGAACGAGGCAAAGATCGCTGATCTCGATGCAGTGATGCGTTCTGCGTCCATCTGCGGCCTTGGCCAGGCGGCAGGCAATCCCGTGGCATCGGTGCTCAAATTTTTCCCGGAGGAATTCGAAAGATGAGCCAGATCACTTTCTCCCTCGACGGCAAGGACGTCACCGCCCAGGAAGGCGAAACCATCTGGCAGATTGCCAAGCGCGAAGGCGTCGCCATTCCGCACCTTTGTCACAAGGAGGCACCCGGGTACAGGTCAGACGGCAACTGCCGCGCCTGCATGGTCGATATCGAAGGTGAACGGACACTTGCAGCGTCATGCATTCGCGAACCATCGGAAGGCATGGTCGTCAAGACCGCGACCGAACGCGCCTCCAAGGCACGTGAAATGGTGTTTGAACTTCTGGCCGCCGATCAACCGAGCCGGGATGCACACCCGGACCCGGAAAGCGACTTCTGGAAATGGTCCGACGCGATCGGTGTGACGGAAAGCCGGTTCGCTCCCGGTGAAAAGCCTGAACAGGATGTTTCCCATCCGGCGATTGCCGTCAACCTGGATGCCTGCATTGCCTGCAACCTGTGTGAACGCGCCTGCCGGGAAGTTCAGGTCAATGACGTAATCGGTATGGCGGACCGTGGTTCCCACACGGCGCCGGTCTTCGATCTGGCCGACCCGATGGGGATTTCCACCTGTGTTGCCTGCGGCGAATGCGTTTCCGCGTGTCCGACCGGCGCCTTGATGGAAAAAAGCCTTCTGGATGAAGCCAGCAAGGTTCGCGAGATCTTCACCGAGGAAACCGTCGACAGTGTCTGCCCCTTCTGTGGTGTCGGCTGCCTGACGTCCGTCTCGGTCAAGGATGGCCAGATCGTGAAAGTCGATGGCAGGGATGGTCCGGCCAACGAGAACCGTCTTTGCGTCAAGGGACGGTTTGGCTTCGACTATGTTTCCAGTCCCGAGCGCCTGACCAAACCCTTGATCCGGCGGGACGACGCGCCCAAACGCGGCGACATTTCCATGACGCGGGACAATCACCTCGACCATTTCCGCGAGGCAACCTGGGAAGAAGCGCTGGACAGGGCTGCCAGCGGCCTGACAACGGCATTCGAGGCCAAGGGTGGCGCAGGCGTTGCCGGCTTTGGATCTGCCAAGGGGTCCAACGAGGAAGCCTATCTTTTCCAGAAACTGATCCGCCAGGGTTTCCAGACCAACAATGTCGACCACTGCACGCGGCTGTGTCATGCCTCTTCAGTGGCAGCCCTCATAGAAGGGATTGGCTCGGGCGCTGTGACGGCTCCGTTCAACGCCGCAGAAGATGCCGATTGCATGATCGTTATTGGTGCGCGTCCGGCACAGAACCATCCGGTCGCAGCGACCTATATCAAGCAGGCGGCGAAGAAAGGCGGCAAGCTGATCGTCATGGATCCGCGTGGCCAGGATCTGATGCGGCATGCGGATTACGGCCTGCAGTTTAAGCCGGGCACCGATGTCGCCATGTTGAATGCAATCCTCAACGTGATCATCACCGAGGAGATCTACGACAGCCAGTATATCGCAGCCCATGTCGACGGCTTCGAGGCCCTTAAGGAAAAAATCAGGGACTTCACACCTGAGGCGATGGAACCCGTTTGCGGCATTGAAGCCCAGACCCTTCGTGAAGTTGCAAGGCTATATGCAACCAGTGCGAAATCGATCATTTTCTGGGGCATGGGCGTGTCCCAGCACGTGCACGGAACCGACAATGTCCGCTGCCTGATTGCCATGGCGCTGACCACCGGTCAGATTGGCCGTCCCGGCACAGGCCTTCATCCGCTTCGCGGACAAAACAATGTCCAGGGGGCATCCGACGCTGGTCTCATTCCGATGTTTTATCCCGACTATCGGGCCGTCGGAAGCGAGGATATCCGAGCCGGTTACGAAGATGCCTGGGGCCGGACGCTTGACCCGGTTCGGGGACTGACGGTTGTCGAGATCATGAACGACATTCTCGCCGGTGGCATCGAAGCCATGTTTGTTCAGGGTGAGAACCCGGCCATGTCCGATCCGGACCAGAACCACGCCCGCAAGGCGCTGTCCACGCTGAAGCATCTGGTCGTTCAGGATATCTTCCTGACGGAAACGGCCTGGCATGCGGATGTCATCCTGCCGGCGTCGGCTCATGCGGAAAAGCTTGGCACCTACACCAACACCAACCGTCAGGTCCAGATCGGACGGCCGTGTGTTCCGCTGCCCGGAGAAGCGCGTGCCGATTGGCAGATCCTCATCGATCTCGCCAACCGCCTGGGTCTGAACTGGACCTATGACGGTGTTCCGGCAATCTATGAGGAAATGCGTTCGCACATGGCCTCGCTCAATAACATCTCCTGGGAGAGGCTCGAGCGCGACGGAACCGTTACCTATCCGGCCGACGCGCCGGACAAGCCGGGCAACGAGATCCTTTTCGGCCATTCCTTCCCGACTGCGGACGGGCGCGGCAAGATTGTGCCGACGGACCTCGTGCCGCCCAGTGAGCTGCCGGATGAGGACTTTCCGCTTGTGCTCACGACAGGACGTCTGCTGGAGCACTGGCACACCGGTGCAATGACCAGGAGAGCCACGGTTCTTGACGCCATTGAACCGGAACCGGTTGTTTCGATGAACCCGCGCGACATCAAGATGTCAGGCCTGGAAATCGGTCAGCAGGTGACGGTCGAAACCCGCCGCGGAGCAATCACCTTGACGCTCCGGGCCGACAGGGATGTCTCGGTCGGAATGATGTTCATCCCGTTCTGCTTCTTCGAAGCACCGGCGAACTTCCTGACCAACCCGCAGCTCGATCCCTTCGGCAAGATCCCGGAGTTCAAGTTCTGTGCCGCGCGCGTAGGACCTGCCGAGCACCAGCAGGCAGCCGAATAACGGACAAACAAAAGGGCGGCCTCTTGAGCCGCCCTTTCAATTCCAAAAACTGTTTCAGTCAGTTCGCTTCAATCTTCACGTTCAGAAGATCGGGCAGGGTCTGGGGAGCTGCCATGCTGCCGAGGATCTGCGCCAAAGGTATGGGATTGGCGGGTGAAAGCGTCACTTTCAGTTCCTTCGGGTCATTCAGATATGTCGACACAGCGTCGCTGACCATCTTCGTGAAGGCTTCATTCTGGATCGGTGCTGTCGCCTGTGCCGCCTGTGCAACCAGTGCTTCCCTCAGGACGTTTTCTGGCAGACCTTGTGCTTCGGCAAAGAACTTGAGACCGTTTGCCGTCACGCCTGCGTCCTTGAAGATGATCGATGCGTCAACGAACTGGGCCGAAATCGCGGCCAGCTGACCCTGTCCCTCGGGATCTTCGAACAGGGCTTTGGGAACATTGGCGAACCGCAAGGAGGCCTCAGCCCTGCCAAGACCTTCGATTTCGAGCATCAACCGTTCCAGGCGAAGATCCAGAGTTGCTTCATCCCAGTAAAGCCGGGCTTCGTCTGACCAGACGATTGTTTCGAGACCAAGCGCCTGAAACAGGGCCTGTGCCTCCGGATCGTCGATTGCGCTGACAGGAACCCGGATGCCGTCGCTCTTGATGTGCAGACTGGTCGGGATCGGAGGCACGGTCGTCGAAATCGTCATTTCGGCCTTGCCGATTTCGGTCCGCCCGACGTCCGGAATGTTGACATCAAGACCCTCGACCTCATACGCGAATGATCTCGGTATGAACGCGCGAGCAACCTCGAGCGGGTTGTTCTCGCCGTAATTTGGGTCGGCGATCAGCTTGCCGATCATTTCTTCCATTGGTGTGTAGTCGGCAAACTCGATGTTTCCGATCGCGGCCCAGTCCAGCTTGACCGAAGCCCCTTCCGGAAGTTTTGGTGCATCGAGACCGACCAGCATCATTTCACCGATGCCTTCCGACCCGATGTCTGTCATCGCCACTTCCTTGATCTTGACGGCTGACTCCAGTCCGGGGCCGATTGGAATTATTACTGAAATCCCGCTGACCCGGGCATCGCCAATGGCGAAGGACCGGTAGAACTGGAACACGTTCGTGATCAATTCCTCGGGGGAGGGCGCCTGTTTGTTCAGGACCTGATCAAGAAGGCTGAGGACGTTGTTGTCCCGCTTGATCATCGTGACGTTGTCAAGAGTGGCTCGCTCTGCTTCCATTTGCACTGCGAAGCCTTCGGCAACTTCCTGTCTCGATTTGTAATCGACCGCGGACCCGGATCCGATCAGCGTCCATTCTTCGCCGTTTTCAGGAACAGAGGGGTCGAAGAGATTGATAAATCCGTTGAGATCGATGGTGTTGTAGACAGTCTTTCCCTGACTGGTCGTTTGCGCCAGCATCTGTCCGGAGGCCGCATCAAGCGTCCTCATCACCTGCGTCATGCCGTTGATCGAATATTCGTCAACCTTTCCATCCCGTGCTCCTGCAAGGCGATATCCATCTATCTGGACCGTTCCGGAAAGTACCTGCGTGTCCGCGTCGCCCTCAGTGGCATAGGCCTCGATGGTAAGGGCTGAATTGTCGACCTTCACCTCGTCATAAGACGTCAGCAAGGCTGCCTTTATGAATGGCAGCCATCGGCTTGCCTTG
>NZ_KI928919.1:488739-499005 GCF_000521215.1 Labrenzia sp. DG1229
GCCTTGCGGCTTTCATCTTCCGTCGGCAGATCGGGAAGCACGAACTCGTAGTTGGTTGCGCTCATGCCAGCCAGACGGCCATCCATTTTCAGCCGGCCTTCATCTTCCACTGCACCTTCAATCACGATCTGGGTGTCGTCGGAATAGATCCAGCTGGTCGAGGTGAATTTATTGTTTTCGTGCGTCAGGCCCGTGATGGTGACGGTCCCTGAATTGATGGCGATCGAATAGGAAATATCCGCCAGTTTGGAAGGATCGATGTCGGTCGCGCCGTCATTGCCCGTGACATCCGTTTCTTCCGCCGGGAAGTCCTCGATCTTGCCACTCAGAGAAAACTTGCTGTCCGTTAGCGTGAGAGTGTCACTGCCGGCATCGTAGTCGACCGTTCCGTTTTCAAATTCAAGGCCAAGCTTGTTCAGGCCTTCGACATAGGCATCGAATGCGGCTTTGCCTGTGTCCTGGGCAAATGCAGTACCCGAGAGAAGGACGATCGCGGTGCTGAGTGTCAAAAATCTTGCACGATTTCCGGTCGGATGAGGGTTGGAAGAAGATGCAGGCTTAAAAAACAATGTCTTGGCTCCAAATCGGATGATCAGAATGGACCGTAACCAATCGGTCTGTTCCGATATAGTTGTTACTTGCTGGCCATTCCATGACTATGGCTCATTCTTGTGACGAGGTCGACTCCGGGGCGGACAAACCTCCAGTATTGGCTAACCATTCGGCGCGGACGTTTTCATCAGCTTCAGTGTCGAACTTGGTTGCGCTTCGGGCAGAAACGTCTCCCTCGTCTGCAAGCTGCCGAAACGCCCAGACCGCTGCGCCTCTGACAACCGGGTCGGGATCGTTCATCAGCCGGTCTATCTTCGGCAGGAGACCGCGTTGGCCGGAATTTCCGGTCGCAATCAGGACATTCCGCATGAACCGGTTACGTCCGATCCGTTTCACGGGAGATCCGGCAAAGAATTTCCGGAAATCGGCGTCATCGAGGTCGAGGAGGTCGGCAAGCAATGGGTTGTTCAGGTCTTTGCGGGCAACAAGCTTGATTTCGTTGGCCGCACTCGCGAACTTGTTCCACGGGCAGGCTGCAAGACAATCATCGCAGCCATAAATCCGGTTTCCCATTGCCTTGCGAAATTCAAGCGGGATCGGGCCTGGGTGTTCGATCGTAAGGTAGGAGATACAACGGCGCGCATCGAGCTGGTAAGGCGCCGGGAAAGCATCCGTAGGACAACTGTCCAGGCAGGCCCTGCACGAACCGCAGTGGTCGGTTTCGCGGCCGCTGGCCGGCAGGTCGAGCGTCGTGAAAATGGAGCCAAGAAAAAACCAGGATCCATGTTCCCTGGAAACAAGGTTCGTGTGTTTCCCCTGCCAGCCAAGACCTGCGGCTTCGCCCAGCGGCTTTTCCATGACCGGCGCCGTATCGACGAAAACCTTGACGTCACCTCCTCCGGCTCTTGAAATCAGAAACGATGCCAGTTCCTTCAAGCGGCCCTTGATGACGTCGTGGTAGTCCCGGTTGCGTGCATATACGGAAAGACCGCCGGTACCTGCGTCGCTCAGGTGTGCAAGCGGATGATTATCAGGTGCATCGTCAGGCCCATAGTTCATCGCCAGCATGAGCACCGACCTGACGTCCGGCCACAGGGCACGGGGGGAGGCACGGCGGGTAGCCGTCTCTTTCATCCAGACCATGGTTCCGTGGTAGCCGTTGTCCAGATAGGCCTGCAGCCGGTCTGCCGCGTCCGGGATACTGTCGGCGGGCGCAATTTTCAGCCCGCAAAAACCGAGGGTTTGCGCCTTGTCTTCAAGAGCGGTCAGGAGCTTTTGGGTTTTCTTGTCCAAGTTCGTCGGCAGCTGTTAAAAGTCGAGATCCGCATATGATGCGGCGGGCGGCATCCCCAGCACCTTTTCGCTCAGAAGCGGACGCATGCCGGGACGCGATTTTACCCGTGCATACCAGCTTTTGACATCTTCTTCGTTGCTCCAGGACACTTCACCCAGATAATCCGCGCAGGAAAGCTCGGCCGCAAGGGCAAAATCGGCAAAGGACAGGCGATCACCCGCCAGCCAGCGGCGCGAGGCAACCAGGTAGCCGAAATACTTGAGATGATGATGAATGTTGGCCCGGGCAACACGAAGGGCCGCGGAGTCCGGTTCGCCGCCGCCCGCGGATTTGGGCATGATCTGCTTGTAGATGCGTTCACGGACGAGATGACCGACGACTTCCTGGTCGAATTTCGTCAGGCTCCACTCGACCAGCCTCCTTGCTTCAGCCCGCGCTTCGGGATGGTCGGGCATCAGGCGACGGTCGGCAAGCGCGTAGCCCCTTGTTTCGTCCAGATACTCCATGATGGGTCCCGGACCGCAGATGGCCGGACCTTCATTTTCAACCAGTACGGGGACAGTCCCTGCCGCGTTCAGCATCAACAGTTGCTGTGGCCGTTCCCAAGGGTCGACATGCTGTTCTTCAAACGCCGCGCCGTACTCGCTCAGGATGAGGCGCACGAACCGGGACGACGGTGAGAAGGGATGATGATAGAGCGTGAGCATGAAAGGGTTTAGAGCCCGAACTGTGGCAAGACTAAGAATTCGAACTCCAGTTTGCCTCATATATGGTTATCAAGGGTTTGACGTTGCCTTGTCGGTCCGGCAAATAGGCAGCGATCAGGTATTTTGCCTGAGTCGTCAATGTTGCCTGTTCAGGCCAGATTTCATCGCGCCTATCGGAGATATGTCATCCAATGGACGGTCAAACGATTGTAAATGCTCTTATTTTAGGAATTGTCGAAGGACTGACGGAATTTATTCCCGTTTCATCCACCGGCCACATTTTGCTTTTGGGGCACTTTCTGGGCTTCGAAAGCACGGGAAAAACTTTTGAAGTTTTGATTCAATTGGGTGCGATTCTGGCGATTCTGTCGGTTTATTTCGGCAGGCTTTGGAAATTGGCGGTGACACTCCCGAGCGATGCGACCAGCCGGCGTTTTGTTTTTGGCATTCTGATCGCCTTCCTACCGGCGGCGGTGATCGGTGTTCTCTTGCACAGCTTCATCAAGGAGGTTCTGTTTGAATCGCCCGCGCTGATTTGCACCACGCTTCTTGTCGGCGGAATAATATTGCTGTGGATTGACCGGTTGCCCTTGCGACCGCGCTACACAAACGTCATGGACTATCCGCTGTCTCTCTGTCTCAAGATCGGGTTCTGCCAGTGTCTGGCAATGGTGCCGGGTGTTTCGCGATCAGGTGCGACGATTGCCGGCGCGTTGCTCATGGGCACCGACAAGCGTTCGGCAGCGGAGTTCTCTTTCTTTCTCGCCATGCCGACCATGGCCGGCGCGTTTGCCTATGACTTCTACAAGAACCGTAACGTGCTCTCGGCCGATGACCTTACGCTCATCGTGATAGGGTTCGTCGCGTCATTCATTTCCGGTGTCTTTGTGGTCAAGGGCTTGCTGGACTTTGTCTCCCGGCACGGTTTCGCACCCTTCGCCTGGTGGCGGATTTTTGTCGGGATAGCGGGATTCGCCGGGCTCTATTTCCTAGGTTGAACGCGTGCCCGGGCATCCGTCGCGATAAAGCGCGGTCAACGTGGCATACTCCTCGGAGAGTTCCAGGCGTAGCGCGTCCGGAGACAACAGTTCTGCGCCCGGCCCTAGCCAGCGCACCAGAGGCAGTATCCGGGCACGGTCGGTGCTGGGAATGCTGACAAGGATCTTTCCCTCGCCGGCAGGCGTGAAAACCGCATGGCGATAATACCAGTCTGCGCTCAGTTTCTTCGCCTGGCTGGCCGTGATCAGGATCTTGGCGATTTCTTCTTCCTGTTCCCACCGGCGCATGGCCTGGGAAAGCCATGCACCACCGAGCATGGTCTTGATTGAAAAGTTCTTGTCGGGCCGGAAGAACAAGCCGCTGATTTCCAGATCGCGCACGCGGTCCGCCCGGTAGACTTTCACCATTTCGGTGTCGACGCAGCGGCCCGCTAGATACCACAGATCCCGGTCGAACATGACGCCATAAGGCTCCACATCGTGCCCCTTGGCCGAATTGCGGGACGGGTTGACATGCTCGAACCGGACGCGCTTGCTGTCCAGGATGCCGGACATGAATCCGTCGATGGCCCGTTGCCAGTCTTCCGTCGGTTCGGCTTTTGTACCCGAGTGAAATATGTCGGGCGGTATGGGCTCGATCCCGACGATCCGGTCGGCTTCCTTCAGCAGTCCGTGAACGGATTTCGGCAAGGAGGCAAGCAGCTTCTTTTCAGCCGATGTCAGGTCGTCGGCAAGGGGAACTGTCCTGCTGCTGCGCACAAGTGCCATCGCTGCCAGCAACGCCGCCGTTTCGTTGCGCGTAAGCGCGACGGGAGGCTGCAGATATCCGCTCGCCAACCTGTAGCCTCCTTCTGCTCCGCGCTCTGCATCAACGGGAACGCCGAGAGCAATCAGCCGGTCGATATCCCGGTAGATTGTGCGAAGTGACACCTGGAAGCGTTCGGCAAGCACAGTTGCCGAGACAAGCTTGCCTCCGGTCAACAGCAGGAGAATGCCGAGCGCGCGTTCAATCGGGTTCATGAAAAGGGCCCTGAGAGGGTTAATCGGAAAAAAATCATATCCCGGGAACAGAACGAGATCAAACCTGACTCACAGCTGTCAGGATTGCCCTGTCATTGTCTTCTTGTCGCCGGCAAACGGCGGACATGATCCCCGAGGAGATGAGAGATGAGCTATGATATTGACACCGTATTCCGCAGCCGTGCGCAGAGCCGCAGCATTGTGTTCACCGCTCTTCGTGTATGTGCCGACGAGCTCCGCAGGTATTTTCGCCGCCGGGCAACTGCCCGTGCCCTTTCTCATTTGAATGAAGAGGAGTTGAAGGACATTGGCCTCATGCGGACCGGACAAGGCTACAGAGAATTGCATCAGAACAGGTATGGCGCAAAGCTCTGGAAATGAACAATTCCGGCGGCTGCCATTGAGATGTCAGCCGCCGGATACTCGCGTTAGCGTCTTGATTTCCGGTTTGTTCCAGGCAAGGAACATGACCACCAGGGCAATGATCGCGGCAGCGATCACACCAAAGAAGGGAATGTCCAGATCGAGGCCGATCAGTTCCCCTCCAAGCAATGAAATGACACCGGCGACCAGTGTGAAGATTGCAATGGTGACGCCCATTACCCAGCCCTGTTCTTCGTCGCCGACAGCAGCTGAATAGAGTCCGAGAAATGTCGGATAGGCGATGCCGAAGACGAAGTAAAAACAGAAAACCGGGATGAAGGTCAGGATTGCGACCGGAGACGCCACAAAGGCACCGGCAGAAACGGCCCATACCACGAAGGTTGTTCCGAGGATGGCTTCCTTGCTGAAACGCTTTTGCGCGGGTACGACCAGAAAAGTGCTCGAAAAGGCAAGCGCGACGCCGATTGTCAGCATCACCATGCTGCCGCCGAAAGTGCCGTAACCGAATTTGCTGGTCAGGTAATTGTCCACGAAAATGTAAAAGGACAGGTTGGCGATGTGGAAGAAGAAGAAGACCACCGTCAACCGCACCACAATCGGATAGTTCTTGATCTGCCACAAAAGCTCGAAAATTTCCGCAGGCCGGAAAACGAACGGTTGCCGTTCCGCGACCTTGTCGTGCTGGTCCTTGAAACAGATGAGGACCAGGAAGATCGCAATCATGACCAGTACGAAGCAGGCATAGAAAGGGAGTTTGACACTCGCCACGCTTCCCAGAATGGCTGGGTCGGACAGGATGCCGCCGATGATCGGTCCGCCGACCAGCCCGAAACTGACACCGGTGATGATATAGCCCATGTTCCTGTTCCGGTCTTCGTCATCGACACTGCCGTCGATCATTGCAGCCTGTGCAATTGGCTGGTTGCCGGCTGTCAGGCCGGTAATGGCACGACCGAGAATGAGCAGTAGAAAGCTGTTGAGATAAAGCGCTGCAATTGTCAGCGCGTAGCCGCCAAGGGCGCCGAACAGGCATATCAGGATGGCGTTTTTGCGCCCGATCACGTCCGAAAGCTTGGATATGTAGGGTGCTCCGAAAAACCAGCAGAGAAAGAAAATGCCGATGATCAGGCCGTAGTTGAAATGCCGCGTGGCGTCCGTCGTGTCCTTGGCCAGCATCGATGTGCCGGGTTCCATGATCAGGCTGTTGAGGATCGGAAACACCAGCCCTTGCCCCAGAAGATCGACAAAGACGACAAAGAGCATTGTTACTTTGGCGAAAAACGACATCAGCTCCCCCTAACCTGAAAGAGCGTATGCGATATCTGCCGAAGCGGCAACGGGAGGCCACAACGAAAAAAGGCGGGTGAGCCCTGCCTTTGACTTCAGATCAAAGCTGAAATCAGACGGCGCGATGCGCGTCGTACTGTCCGTGCTCGCGGAAGCGCTCCAGGTAGGTCGGCAAAATGCTTGCCAGATTTGCAGGATCGATGCCGATACCTTCCAGGGTCCGGCCTTCTGACTTCGCGGTGTCGGAAACGACATTGTCGGTCTTGAGCAATTCCACCTGGTCCGCCGTGAGCGGCGCACCGGGAAGCAGCTGCATGACTTTTCCCATAGCACTGGCAACAGGGAACGGGATCGGTAGCAGCGCGCGCGAGCGCCGTGTGATCTCGAGCATCTCTTCCAGGCAATCCCTGAAGCTTTTGATTTCAGGGCCGCCGAGTTCGTAGATCCCTCCGGACTGGAGTTGACCGTCTACGGCCTGTGCGACGGCTTGGGCGACATCGCACACATAGACCGGCTGAAACTTGGTGACGCCGCCACCGATCAGCGGAAGGGCCGGTGAGAACCGGGCCATTTCGGCGAACTGGTTGAAGAAATCATCTTCCGGACCGAACACGATCGAAGGGCGCAGGATGACGCTGTCGGCCAGCGTTTCCAGAACACCGGCTTCGCCGGCAGCTTTGGTGCGTGCATAAGCCGAACTGCTGTCGCTGTTCGCCCCGATTGCCGAAACGTGGGTGATTGCGGAAAGACCTGCCCCGCGCGCAGCTTCCGCGATAGCCCTGGGCCCGAAGCCCTGAACCGCATCGAATGTCTGGCTTCCTGTCGGTGACAGGATGCCGACGGCATTGACAACAGCGTCCGCGCCGATGATCGCGCGGTCGACCGACCAGCGAAAGCGCAGATTTGCCTGAACCGGCATGATCTGTCCGGGCGCGCCGAGCGGCTGCAGATGTGTTGCCAGATCCGGACGTCGAACCGCTGCTCGGACACAGTACCCGCGCCGTGCGAGTGCCTGAACGATATGACGGCCAAGAAAGCCTGATCCGCCGAAGACCGTGACGAGTTTGCCGTTAAGTGGTGTGGACATCCTGCAATGCCTTCTGTCGCATCCTGAATGGGGCGGGCAAGAGAAAAACCACGCTCCTTACGAAGTTACTTAGACCTTTGTGCGCCGGGTGTGAAGGGCTCCTTGTGAATGATCAAAAAAAGTCGCACTTGGCGATTGACAAGCATGGGCACGGCCCTTACAAGCCGCCCTCACAGCCCAGGTGGCGGAACTGGTAGACGCGCTAGCTTCAGGTGCTAGTGCCCTTATGGGCGTGGAGGTTCGAGTCCTCTCCTGGGCACCATCACTCTTCAAGAGTGTTTCCCGCCAAATATTTAAGCCTGATCAAGGTGTTGCAGTCACCTTGGTGTGTGATTTCGCTGTGCGGAATTGCAAGCCCGGTGCAACGCATAAGGTCTCGTTTTCAGCAATTCTTGAAACATGATCTTGTGGGTCATCCGCAGTAAACATCGTCCGGTTCCGGTAACTCATTTAATCAGCACCGTGTCCGTTCCCGAAACCGGCATCATGCGGATATAACGTGTACCGATCTGGTGCCTACTCCGCGTTAAACGGTTCTCCGCTCTCATTGACCTGGAGAACGCCAGCGGGCTGCACGCGTGCCAGATTCAAGACACGAAACTGCCGACTATGATCTGCCTCGAAATTCGAGGCGGAGGACAGCCAGATTTGCCGGATGCTGGACTTGTTGGGAAGACGGACATCCAATGATGTCCTTACCTGTATTGGATAGACTGGTGAAGCCGGAGGCAGGTCCGGGGCAGGTGGCTGGTATATCTTTTTGCGAGAGATTTTTCATTCCAAGGGCAGGAGATGTTCCCCACTGGCGGAAAAAGCCCGAGCGTGCCGTTCATGCGAACGTGTCAGCAGATCTGGTGAATGTCCAATGCCGACAGCGAGAGTTCGGATTATAGAGAGTGGACAACCTGAGAGTGTTCCGCTGTTTTTGATTTTCCAGGGTTCTGTCATCCGGGTCGGTTCGTGTGCAATGACAAAATCCGCCCTTCGTGAAGCGGCGGCAAAATCAGGGTTCGGACCCCACCAGCCGCCGCGCAGTGAACTTGTCGGTAATGAGAATATCGATAACGCCCGTGTTCAATGCGGCGCGGATTGCCCTGGTCTTGGATTGTCCGCCAGCAAGAGCAATAACCCGGTCAACTTCCGAATGCTCTTCCAGGGTCATCCCGATGACACGCTGATCCAGAGGTGTTTTCACGTAGTTTCCGTCGGCATCAAAGAAACGCAGGCTGATTTCTCCCACACCACCGGCTTCCTTTACCTCCGTCAATTCACGCGATGAAAACACGTTGCCGCTGCGCGCAAGCATGGTTGAGGGTTCAATCGAACCGATGCCGACAATGGTCAGGCTGAGTTTCCTGAACAGATCCATGGTTTCGCGCACATAAGGATCGCTCAAAAGGACAAGCTTGGCCTCACGGGATTGGGCGACACCGGGGGTGTTCAGAAGATGCGCTTCTGCGCCCGTCAGCCTTGCCAGCCGTGTTGTCAACTGATTGGCATGGGCCTGTACCCTTGGATCACCGACACCGCCCATGGTCTGAACCACGTAGCGGGCCTTGCCGTTTTTCATGGGATGAATGTTGTCGACCATCTTCAGGATGGTTTCGGACCAGCTGGAAACTCCTATGATTTCGCCGGTCTGAAGCGTGGCTTCCAGGAAATGCGCAGCCGCCTCGCCAATTCGGGACATGATTGCGCCATCACGGTCTTCCGAACATTCAACAACGAACGCTTCGGACAGATCAAAATCCGCCCTGAGCTGTGCCTCGAGGTCACCATATGTACCTGACGGAGAAACAACCGTTGTGCGGACGATTTCCTCTTCCTGCGCCCGTTTGAGCATGCGGGAGACCGTAGCTTGCGAGATCCGCAGATGCGAGGCAATCGCGGCCTGACGCTGACCTTCGACATGATACATCTGAGCGACGCGGGATATCATGCGAAGCTCATTTAGTCGGGACATCTGTTGTTTCCTGCAGTCAGTTTTGAATAAATATTCACTACACTCTAAGAGTGCTGCGGGCAATCGCGTTTCTCCATATCGCGATGGGTGCGTCGGGGTCGCCCGGTGGCATGCGGGGCGGAATCTCCGCCTTGTGACGAGGGAGTTTTGAAATCGCGTCGATATCGGGCCAGAATCCAGTCGCCAGGCCCGCCAGATAGGCGGCTCCCAGCGCGGAAAGCTCGGTATCGGTGCCCGGCAGGACCGGCCGTCTTGTCAGGTCGGCCACGATTTGCATCAGGAAGAGATTGCCACTTGGTCCTCCGTCGACATAAAGGTGTCCAGTGTTGCTGGACGTGTTTTCCATGATTGCAAGGACATCACACACCTGAAAGGCCATGCTCTGGACGGCGGCCAATGCCACATGTTCCCGACCGGCTGCAAATGACAGTCCGCTGATCAGCCCGCGTGCATGCGAATCCCAGTGGGGCGAGCCCAGTCCCACATGGGCCGGCACCAACGCAACTCCCTTCGTATCAGCGACTGTTGCAGCAAGATCCAGCAACTCATCGACGCTTTTCAGACCCAGGAGTTCTGCCGTCCAGGGCAGGATCGACGCACTCACCAGGATGTTGCCTTCAAAGGCGAAGGTTGGGACCTTGTTGATTGACCATGCGATTGTTGTCGTAATGCCCTGTGGCGGGGCAAGAAATTCCGACACCGTAGTCATTACGGATGAACCGGTTCCAAAGGTTATTTTTCCATCGCCTATGGCAAAAGCTCCATGACCGAACAGGGCAGCATGGGAATCCCCGATCGCCGAAGCGATTGGAATGCCGTCCGGGATCACTTCGGCGCCTCGTGTTTTTCCGAAGACATGGGACGAGTCATGCACCGCTGGCAACATGTCCTGATCGATGCTGAACAAGGTACACAACGCAGGATCCCATCGCATCTCAGCCAGATTGTACAATTGAGTCCGGGCAGCGTTGGAA
>NZ_KI928919.1:499441-628472 GCF_000521215.1 Labrenzia sp. DG1229
GGTTCCGGTGATCTTTCGAGCAGGAAGATCCGCGGCAAACGCCCCATCGTGACCATAGTAAAATGGAGACAGACCGCCTTTGCCGAACGCGCCGTCACCGGGCAGGACATCAATGTAGACCGTGTTGCCCTGCAGATAGCCTTCCACCTGTTTTCCAGCGAGCCTTTCAGATTTGTCCGCAGCTGAACCAGTGCTGAGACCCGCGGCCAGAACGGCAAGGACAAGTGTGTGTTTCTGGAATGTTTTGAACATTTTTTCCCTCTTGAATACCATTGGAGATCCGTAGGTCATTCGCGCAGGGCAAAATTCACACGCGCAAATCCATAAATCAAATTGATAGAATTTATAAATAATATATATTTTTGATTATGTTGGATATTCGCCTGCTCCAGACACTGATTGTTCTTGACGAAGAAAGAAGCGTGACATCGGCCGCCCGGCGCATGGGGGTCAGTCAACCGGCCATGAGCACAACGTTGCGGCGCTTGCGGGATCTGTTTCAGGACCCGTTGTTCGTTCGTGCATCCAACGGCCTTCTCCCGACAGATACCGCCGTCGACTTGCTGAAAAAAGCGCGGGAAATCGTGCGCTTGGTCGACACGCTGGAAGCGGAGAAAACTCCCTTTGATCCCATGACCGCGGAGATGGAAATTCGCATCTCCGCATCGGACTTCGCGCTGGCGAGCATCTTGCCCAGTCTGATACGGAAGCTTCAAAACGACGCTCCGAATGTCAGGATAACAGTTGCTCCACTGGTGATCGACACAGTCGTCGACTCATTGGAAAACGGGTCTCTCGACCTGACGGTCCTGCCGAATTTTCTGGCGCCGGACAACATGCAGATCAGAAGGCTTTTTGAAGCTGATTTCATTTATCTCATGCGGGACGGTCATCCATTGCTTGAAGAGCCGGTCACGCTGGCAGCTCTGTCCCGATGCGAGCATCTGAGGGTTGCGCCGATATCCGTCCATCGTGCGAACCGCATCGAGAAAATATTCGGCAACGCCGGCCTGAACCGCAGAGTGCGACTGACGCTGTCCAACTATGTCTCGGCGTTCGAGGTTGTGAGAAACACCGATCTGATCATGTTGACACCACGCAACATCGTTCGGGAGCTGGGTGCCGGGTTTGCCACGTGCGAACCACCCTTCAAACTCGACCCAATCGCAATGAGTCTGATCTGGCATCCGAGGAAACAAAACTCGAAATCGCATCGCTGGGTGCGTGATTATCTGGCTGAAGCGGTCAGGTCAGCTCCGGAGGCGATGTGTCCGGCCCATTGATTTCTTGAGGTTCATGTGGAAACAGGCAGCAACCCGTCCGGGCCTTTGCAGTCGAGGTAACCGCGTCGGTGGAGCTGACACCGGAAACAACAGACGGAGTAACTGGAGTACTCCGGTTTAGCAGAGCCATGTTGACGTTGGCACTACTGACAACCTGCACCGAGGGTCATCAAATTTCCCGATCCGGCAATGACCAGCGCATTGCGACACCCCTGAGGCTCGAACGCTTGCCTGAAGGCAGGAATGAATAGTTGCTGGCCACAGCTGAAGCGACCCGGAGATTTCTGGCACTGATGCCTGCTAGCGGCTAATCTGGCGCCAAAGCCAATCATCTGATTGTCTTCGCAATAAAATGCGGGAGTTGGTGCCGATTCTTGAATACGTTCTCACATTTTGCACGCGCACTGTACCTTGTGTCCTGGTGACGCTGTTTTTCAATGTATCGTCGCAAGCCGGCTCACCCGCCAGCGCCAGCGCAGGGGACTGGATCCGGCAAGCCACAACGCATGTCTGCGGCAAGGCGGATATGAGTGGTCTTCAGATACAGATCGCTCTTGCGGGCAGCTGGCTGCTTGAAGAAAGCTACCAGCCAAACAAGACCGCTCCTGTCAGGACAAGATTTCGACTGGTATTGCCGGGAGGTGATGAGTTGGCACTTGAATCGCGCCTGGCCAACGGAACGCTTCGTCAATTCCGCGCTTCCTATTCAAAGTTCGACGGCAATGAACTCAGGCCGGCTCTTCTTTGCGATTGCCGATGGCAGCTGTACGGTTCGCTCTGCCCGCGAGATCCGCGAGGAAGAAGGTCCCTGGGTCTTTCTCGATCAGCTCGAGGATGACCTTGAAACACTGAGATGGGCTGAAACACTTCAGGCTCCCTGGCCGGAAGGTGTGGACCCGGGTGGTGTCAGGGTTGCACTCGTCGATTCAGGACTTGCCTACGATCTGCCGCTTTTTGCGAGCCGGCTTGCGCGCGACGACGACGGGGAGCCAATCGGTTATGATTTCTGGGACATGGATCCCTGGCCTTATGACGGAGACACTTCCCGTGGCCCATTTCTGCCGATACGCCACGGGACGGCTGTTGCCTCCATATTGGCACGGGAGGCCCCGAACGCCGCGCTGGTCCCCTATCGCTATCCCCGGCCGGACATGAGCAGACTGACCGATCTGGTCGAACACGCTCTCGAACATGGGATTAAGATCATTGCCATGCCGCTCGGGAGCCGGAAACCGGACGATCGGAAGGCATTTGAAGACGCGCTGAAAAACAAGGACATTCTGGCAATCGTCTCCGCCGGCAATGACGGCCGGGACATCGACAAGGACCCTGTCTACCCGGCGGGGCTGGAGCTTGAGAATATCCTGACAGTCACGTCCGCAGATGCCTTCGGCAGACTGGCGACGGGTTCCAACTGGGGTGGCAAAGGCGTCGACATCATGCTGCCTGCGGAAAACATCGAGGTGACGGATTTCAGAGGCGCCACCGGCGTGACATCGGGATCAAGTTATGCGGTGCCTCGACTTGCCGCGCTGGCAGCGCGCATTCTTGCCGATGACCCGGGTCTTACGGTACCGGAACTCAAGGCAAGGATCCTCGAACGCGCATCACCTTCTCCGTTTGAGCGGCAGGGCGCCGTTGCTACAGGATGGATTCCCGACCCGGAAACAGATTGAGATTTACTTGCGCCGCGGCGCGGGCGGCGCGTTGTCAATGAAACGGCGTGCCGCCTGTGCTTGCCTCGGATCTGCCTTCAGCAACGTCCGATATCCCGCTTCGGCCAGTTCCGGATCGCCACCCCAAACACCTGATTGAATGGAAAACCGAAGCGCCTGCGGGTCGTCGGGCGCAGCCTTGAGAAGCCAGCGGGCATGGTCGGTCATGTCTTCAAAACGGGTCGCCAGTTGGAGCGAAACCAGAAGAGACATCCGGGAATTGATGGAGTTCGGCACCTGATCAGACGCTTGTCCATGAAGGCTTATCGCGGCGTCGAAGTCCCCCGCCTGAGCCAGAAGGCGTCCTGCTTCCAGGAGCTGGCCATGGTTCGACGACGCTTTGCATGTTTTGGAAAGCTGTCCAAGCGCCTCCTCCTGCCGTTCACCTGCCAGAACGGAATCGATGGCGGTCGCACACGCGGCGAAATTGATCCCGAGCCGGTTCGTCATCCTGGTGGCTTCGGGACTTTCCCGCTGCTGGAGGAGCAATTGTATCGCCGAGACGGGTATGGCTTCGTACCTGCCGTCTCCACCACCCACTGCGATGCCTGCAAGGTCTCCGTCCCCGTCGACCAGAGCTCCACCGCTGACGCCGGGTTGCATGCGGGCACGCACATGGAGCCGCCCGAGATCGGCTCCTTCCGCAGGCGCCAGAATAAGTTCACCCGGCTCGAAGACACGCACTTCCCGTTGCGCAATGTCGGCACCAATTGCGTAGTATGGTCCTTCTGCCGGTCTTGCCGACGCCGGATCTAGTATCTGTCCGTCTTCGGGCAATCCATCCACCTTCAAAAGGACAAGATCACCGCGAAAGGCTGACGGAACGACCTTGGCGGTTTTCGGACCGCCGGGAGTATGAACCGTCGCATCCTTGCGGTTCCCGACCACATGCCGGTTGGTGACGAGCAGGTCGCTCGCGATCCTGGTCGCACTGCCAACCGGATCGAAACTGGACACCGGAAAGACAGCCTGGCGCAGCGCGCAGACTGCGGACGGATGCGGGCAATCCGGATCGGAATTTTCTTGTGCAGCCAAATCCGTTTGCCTGGTCGGCTCAACGAACGACAACGTGACGGTCTTCTCCGTACCGCCTCTCAGCATCCTGACATCAACAGCAGTCGTTTGTGGTGGCAAAAGCGCGAGCGCCGTGAGTGCGTCCCGTGGTGTGCGTGTTCGACGGGATCCGATCTCCAGTATCAGGTCACCGGTTTCGATACCGGCGGCGTGCGCCTTGCCACCTGTGCGCACCGTTCCAACAACGGGTGCGGCAACCTTTGCAAGTTGGGCGTTGTCGGCGGAGCCGAGTCTCCAGTCAGCAGACAGGTATTCGACCTTGCCATCTGCAAGAAGGGCGTCGGTCACACGCATCAACAACTTGGCAGAGACGGCAAAATTCACGCCGATATTCGCATCCGCTCCGGACGCAAAAATAGCGGACATCATGCCGATCAACCGGCCCTCCGCGTCGACCAATGCGCCACCCGAGGAGCCCGGATTTGCAGCGGCATCTGTTTGAACGAAATCCTCGACCGCATTGAAGCCCGCATTTGTGACCCCGACCGCTGAAACGACGCCGCAGGTGACAGATAGCCCAAGTCCGAATGCATTGCCGATCGCGCAGGCCGGCTGCGCCAAACCCGGGGCAGGGCTGATTTCAAACGGCACCAGATCGGTCTCGACGGACAACAGGGCAATATCGCTTGCCCCATCGCTGGCGACCAGGCGAGCCGGCAATACTCTTCCATCTGAAAGACGAACATCGACACGCTCTGCAGGTTCCACGACATGGAAGGCTGTTGCGATAACCCCGGGCCGCACAACCACGCCACTGCCTTCCGGTGCGGTGCCGGGAGACGCGCCTTGTCCGCCTTGCTCGTGTCCGGGCCATACAGGAAGGACAGAGACGACGTGTTCCAGCGTTTCCTCAGGCATGGCCGACAACGGACCCGTGGCCAGGAACAGGCACACAATCAAGGCAAAGAAAACAGAAAAACCAGTACGACGAGGCATCCGAAGCTCCGGAATTAGGATGAAACGCAAGTCACGTTTTCAGGTCATTTGAACTTAGACCCATCAGCTCTTGTCGAAAAGCCGGTCCTGACATCTTCGACCTGTCAGTAGCTGGTGAACCGGACTGACATGCACGGTGCCCCGAGCCGGATGAGCTTCAACATAACCCGTCCTGTGGTCGCCAACCCTGTCTTTGACGTGCATTGCCTCGATCCGGGAGCGTCCAACCGTTTTCCGGACGCTGAATTGTATTCTCCCTGCGGCCCATCATCTATTGGACGCCCCCAGATCGGAGCAATCCATGAAGACCGGGTTTCGGAAGGCGGCGAGAACAAGAAGATCAGGGTGGAAAGCGCCGCCTGCTCCGGTGATCTTGAGTGGTGCGTCACAAGTATTTCCGAAGAGGGGTCTGAAAATGACGTTTCGCTCAACGTCCTTGATCAGCAAGCCGACGGAGACTGGATGAGCACCCGCGACAGCTTGAACAAGACCCCGTAAGCAAGAAGTTTCGAAACAGTCGCATGCCCAACCCATGCTCGCACGCATCTGACTGCGCATGATCCTGAGATCGTCACTCGGCAAGGCTGCTTTCCGGATATCGTTTCGTCAAGCCGCGTCGGTCTGGTCGAGATCGCCAAGTGCCACACGATTGCCTTCCTCGATGTTGTACATGACAATTTCTATGGCGTGCTCCGGTGACAGTCGCGTTTCGTCCTGCAGGGCAATCAGGTTGCCGACAACCTGGCTGGAAACTGCAAGCAACTCTGCGGGACAGAGCGTATCCTGGTATCTGCAAAGGACTCCGACCAACTCCTGACGCAGAGTAAAGTGTGTGTTCGACGGGACAGCATACTTCATGACCTAACTTCCTCTAAACGCACTAAAAAAAACAATTGACCATCAAAATTCGGCTCGAAGCCGTATGTTCGTCATGTTGCAATCGGGTGAAAGAAGGCGTCGCGACCCGATCGGGTCAACCAGTTAAGGTCGCCACTTCCAAACAATACTAAGCACTATTAACAATATAGCGTGAATTTCAATAATCAGACACGCACTTAATAAGTGACAATTTAACTGCAAAAGCCACCGATGGAATATTACTTGAAAAGTTACCTGATTTCAATTTTGACTCATCAACGTCACATCCCCTTTCAAATTGGCCTGTCGAAACCAAACTGATCAAACGTGGGTGTCCAGTGACTGTGGCAGTCAGCAGTTGCGATGCAGTGCAACTCGGCATGACAAGCAAGGGAACCAGCGAGTTCCGACTTTCAGCGTCAATGCGTAAACAGACGAGGAAGATTGAGCACTCAGGTTTTGAGTTGCACCGTCCTACCAGCAGCCACGCATTTCAGGCGCATCAGGTTTCGCGAATAATTTCATAGCCCATTCGGGTGATGTACCGTCTCGAGCACGCGATATAATTTAACAATTACTTAGTGAATGTATTTTGAGGGGAAATTCCGATGAAAACCATTTTTGGACCTGCACTCCTGCTTGGCGCGATTGCAATCATGCCTGTGGGTGCGAACGCAGCGCCGTCTGTTCTTGCAAATACACAATTTACACTCGGCTCGACCTGCAGTTTCAACTCCTCCGCTTCGGGGAGCGTTGCGGCCTCTTGCGGGTCCTATTCCTCAGGCGATGGCATTGATGCCCGTGCCGGTTTCGGCAGCATCGGCATCAGAACGAAGGCTGAAGGACCAAGCAGCGTCTTAGGTACAGGCGCACCAGAGGAAAGTGACTTCTGGCGCGGCGCGGCAGCTATGAACGACACGCTTTCATTTTCCGTCGACAGCGGGACCTTACGGCTTTTCACGGATATCGCGATCTCCTTGATCGAGGAAGTCAGCGGTTCCTTCGGTGGTAGTTCCCTGCCCTTTGGCCGCAACATTTTTTCTGTAAGGATCGGCGATGAAACGATCTTCCAACGAAGACACGAATACACGAACAGTTTGACAACGGGACTTGCCAGCCTGTCGTCCACCGACGATTTCGGGTCAGCCGGGAGAGGCTTCGTCGATCTGGCGTTTACCGGAGGATCGCTCGATCTGCACGCAAGCCTTTATTCGGAATCCAGATGCGGTGCCATGCATACCGGAAACTTTTTCAACAAGACCGGCTCATGCCTGCTCGGGGTAGATGCCTTCAACAGCTTGCGGCTAGTCGGGTCGTCCGTCTTCGATACGGATGGCAACGAGGTATCCGGTGGCTTCAAGAGCTCGGAGAGCGGGTTTGACTATTCTGTCGGCGTCCCGCCGCACGGCCCTGTTCCAATTCCTCTTCCAGCCACACTTCCCTTGCTTGCCGGGGGTTTGGCTGTTCTGTTCTTCGGCCGCAGAAAGGCGACACAGGCCAGTTAAATCCCAAGTTCAGACAGACAATAACCTCAAGCTCACTCTTCCTGTCGCTCCGACGCAGGTATCCTGCGTCGGGGCAAATTGGCGATTGGCCAGCTATCAGCCCATTCGATAGCTGTTGCAGGCATACACCGACTAACTCCTCATTCGTACCGACTTCCATTTTCCGTTACTTCGGATGACGTGATCAGTGTCTTTCAGGCGCGCGCACGCGTTCTTCGCGGATCTACGAAAGGAGTGTCGGAAACGCTGGCACCGAGACGCTTCATGCGCCCGTCGAGCTGACCGATTTCGAGATACGTTCCGTTTCCCGCCTGCTCGACGGCGATCCGCGCCATCGCAATTGCGTGTTCCAGCGTTGGCGAACGTGTGGCGGAGGTGACGATGCCAACCTGCCGCTCGCCGGCCAAGACCGGAGCACCATGCGCTGGCACATCATCACTATCGATCAGAAGCCCCTTCAGCAATCGGCGCGGGTCGCGGGCGTTCCGTTCCAGAGCCTGCCTGCCGGTGAAAGATTTCTTGGCAAAATCGACCGCAAATCCCAAACCGGCCTCGAAGGCATCTGTTCCGGGTGTGATTTCGGCGTTCCGTGCGGCCAGCCCGGCTTCTATGCGCACGATTTCGAGCGCGGCACTTCCCATCGGTACAATGCCGAATTCCTCACCGGCTGCCATGACTGCATCCCAGATTTCAATCGCGTCGGATTTGGAGCAGAAGATTTCATAGCCAAGCTCACCGGTGTATCCGGTTCTGGACAGCAGAAATGGAGCTCCCTCGCGATCCCTCAAGCGAGACATTGTGACACCGAACCACTTCAACTGATCGAGAGCAGGGACCTGAGGCTGTGTAAACACGATCTTGCGCAGCAGATCCCGCGACTTGGGCCCTTGAAGTGCCAGATTCGGAAGGCTTTCGCGGGCATCGTGAATACGGACCTGCAAGCCAAGATCACCTGCAAGCGCTTCAAGCGCCCGTGCGCTTTCTTCCGCGCCACAGCACCAGCGGAACAGGTCCGGTCCCAGGCGCAACAAGGTGCCGTCATCGATAACGGTTCCGCTGTCGTCACACATCAGCGTGTAGGAGGCGCGCCAGACCGCAAGTTTCTCGACATTGCGCGTCGTTGCGAGTTGCATCAGCTTCATGGCGTCCGGGCCAACAATGTCGTATTTGCGCAGACCGCTCATATCCTGGACCGTCACAGCCTCCCGGCAAGCCCAGTATTCGCCCAGGGTTCCATAAGCGGGATAGCTGACCGGAGCCCAGAGACTGCGTGCGGGTGCGAAATGCTCTGTCAGAACAGACAGCCGCTCGTGGAACGCGGAGTTCTGACTGATGGTCATGGGAGCGTCTTCCTTTTCGCGATAGGCCACGGCACGTCGTATCGGCTGGTCCGGTCGGTAAATGCGCACGTGAACATCCGTCGGGTTCCAGCCGTTGATCGGGTCGATGTCATCCGGGCAAGCTGTAGACACGCAGACAAGATCTTCCATCGCCCGCATGGCGACATAGTCACCGGGACGCGAATAGGATTCGGCGGTCTGGATCGTATGGTTGTTCGGATCTATCCAGGTATTCCAGAAGAAGTTGATCGCAGGCCAGGCCGACCGTCGCGCGATACCATATGGGTCGAGTACTTCTGACATGTTGTCCGAACAGTTTACATGCCCCGGATAGCCCCTCTCCTCGTAACCACGTGCCGTACAGGCCAGGCCGAACGTATCGTGGCGGCCGCAGGTATCTTGAACGACATTGAGCATCGGACGCATTTCGCGATCGTAGAACTTGTCGAACAGACCGGGGCCGGGATAGGCGCGTCGCACCATCGACCGTGTCGCGGTGCTGTCGATCATCCACTCCTCTCCGGCCATCAGGGCGTCAGCCCTGAAGGCCGTAAAGTCGGAACATTGCTGGCCTTCGACGTCAATGATCTGTACGATTTCACCCTTCTTCAGCTCATAGGCCCGTCCCGTACCCCGAGACACGGTGAATTCGTCGCACGTTTCCCCCAAGAGTGGAGGAAGAACAGGACCTGAAACCACTGCCGGCTTGTGACGAACAGACACGGGTCCCCCCAAAGAACCGCAGACCAGGTCCTGCGAAGTCGCCTGGCAGATCAGCCACAGGTCAAAAGGCCGTTCTGCCTTCAGGACCAGCACTCCCGACGAAACCGCAACCACGTGAGAGGTGATTGTACCAAAGTCCCGACCGCCGTTTGCGGAGATCCGGCCAGCGAGTTCGGCACTGTCGAAATTACCGAAGTTCAACCTGGAATTTGCGATCAGCCCGAGCGCATCAAGAGCATCGCCTCCTGCCTCATCAAAAGCGACCAATGCCAATTGGTTCTTCGCGGGCCTATCTTCAAGCGCAAGCAGATCACCGGTTTTCACTTCAAGATGGACAGATTCACGCGGGGCAAGCCAATAGTCCCTTGCATGCGTCGGCTTTCTGAAGCCGGGAAAGCTTCTTCCCGGTGTTTCATGGCCGACATTGTTGAAAGCGTAAAGTACGGATTGGCCGCGCATTTTCAGGATTTCCGCCAAATGTAACTAGTTACACAGCTTGTTTACACGGAGTGCGTATGTCAAGTTTTTCTCAATTCCGATTTTCTCATTGGGCAATTTCAGAGGCACATGGCGAAAACCAGATTCCGCAAACGCGCTAATCTCAGGGATGTTGCAAAACTGGCGAACGTATCGGTTGCGACCGTTTCCCGTGTCCTGAATACACCAGATTCCGTTGCCGAGGTCACCAAGGCCGCCGTCACAGCGGCGATCGCAGAGCTGCGTTTTGTACCGAGTGCTGCGGCCCGTGCGATCAATTCCGGTCGATCCCGCGTGGTGGGAGCACTCGTGCCGACGCTCGATCATGCGATCTTTGCACGCTACCTTGCGGCAATTGAACAAACGCTGTCCGGTTATCGTCTCTCTCTGGTCGTTGCCACTACGAAGGGCGACGCGGCAATTGAAGCCGAAAAGGCGCAAACTCTGGTCGATATCGGCGCGGAAGGACTGATAGTCTCCGGGGTGACCCATGAACCCGGGCTTTACGATCTGATCGAACGCTGCCAGCTGCCGGCTGTTGCGACATCCTACTACGATCCGGACTTTCTCCTGCCGACCATCGGTTACGACAATGCCGGGGCCGGCCGGATCGCGTTGCAGCACCTGCTTGACCTGGAACACTCGCGCATTGCCGTGGTGCATGGCTCCCTGATCGGTAATGACCGCACACTTGCGCGTCTCAAGGGTCTTGAAAACACAGGCGATGCTGAATTGAGTTTTGTCGAAGCGGATCTATCGATTGAAGACGGTTGCAAATCCGCGCAAACCATCCTTTCGGCCGCACACAGACCAACGGCCATTTTGTGCCTGTCTGACGTGCTTGCGACCGGTGTTCTGTATGAAATGAAACGCCAGAGCGTCGAGGTGCCGAAGGACGTGTCGGTCATCGGGATCGACGACCTCCCCGGTTCGGCGCATGCGTCACCCAGCCTGACTACAGTTCACCTTCCTGTCGTCAGAATGGGCCATGCAACGGCAGTTGCGATTTCCGAATGGATTGAAAACGGACTAAAGCCGTCCGGGATGCTGCTTGCAACTGATCTGATCGCCAGGGAATCGACCGGTGTCCGGCGCCCTGCATAAAACAGGAACAGGCGCAGTATCACCGCGCCTGCTGTATTCTCCTCAATGTCAGGCCCGCCCCTTCCAGGGCACCAGAACCCGTTCGGCCATCCGCATCAGGATATCGATGCTGTAGCCGACGATACCGATCAGGATGATACCCATGATGACGATATCGGTGAGCTGGAACTTCGATGCGGCGATGATCATCATCCCGGCACCTTTCTGGGCGGCAACCAGTTCGGCGGCCACGACCGTTCCCCAGCAGACGCCCATGGCAACGCGTGCACCGGTAAAGATCTCGGGGAGGGAGTTCGGAACGATGACATAGCGCAGGATCTGGCGTTTGTTGGCACCGAGCGAAAAGGCCGCGTGGACTTTACTGATATTGACACCTGAAACGCCGGCCCTGGCCGCAATTGTCATGATCCAGAGCGCTGCCAGGAACAGCAGCACGATCTTGCCGGTTTCCCAGATACCGAACCAGATGATAACCAGCGGGATCAGCGCAAGCGGGGGAACCGGACGCATGAATTCGACGATCGGATCGAACCAACCGCGTACCCAGCTGGAAAGACCCATGGCGTATCCAAGCGGGATCCCGATAATGGAACCGGCGACAAAGCCACCGACAACGCGCATCAGCGACCAGCCAAGATGCTCCCAGAGCGTGAAATTCTGATACCCCTCGGAAGCGATCTCAGCAAAGCGACTGACCACTGCTTCCGGTGACGGCATCCAGATGGGTTCCATCTGCAGCCCTTTGCTGGGTTGAAAATTCAGTGACCCCTTGGGTGTCATGCTTACCCTGCCGTTGGGAACACTGACACTTTCGCCGGGTGCGATTGGCTGACCGTCAACTTCCGTGACGCGTGCACCTTCACCGTCATTACGGGTGACACGCAAAAGCACGGAGCGCCAGGCGCCGACAGTTCCCGAATCGTCCTGTGCAAAGCCTTCCTTTGGCGCCACCTCGGGTGCGTCGATCTTTTTGCCGGGCTCGTGCACGATGACGTTCACATTGGCTTCGCCGGTCTCACCCGCTTCGTTGGTAACGGTGTAGTTGAAGCTCGTCTCACCGGTAAAAGGACCGGGAACATGGAAAGGAACAAGTTTCGAGCCAGTGAACGCACCCCAGATGAAAAAGATGACCAGAACCGAAATCACCGACGCAGCCCTGTTTGGCCGAATAGCGCTCTCGTCGCCAAACGTCACCGTTTTCAGGCTGGTGTAAGACTGCCCGCGCTGCATCAGCGTGCTCAGATAGCTGACCAGAAAATAGCTGGCCAGAAACAGGGCCGCGTAAGTCAGAAAAACAATAGACCCGGTCATGCCGCTGTCTCCGATCGACCCATGATTTCCTCTTCCATTTCCCAGATCATCGAGAGGATTTCTTCACGGGTCTCACCAAAGCCTTCGCTTTTCTTGACTTCCCTGAGATCGGCCTCAACACCGCGATCGGCGAACGGCAAGCGGTATTCCTTGTGAATGCGTCCAGGTCTCGGGGCCATCACCAGGAGGCGTTCTCCCAGAAGCAGAGCCTCTTCCACCGAGTGGGTGATCAGGACCACGGTCTTGCCGGTTTCCTTCCAGAGCTTCAGGACAAGACCCTGCATCTTCTCGCGCGTCAGTGCGTCCAGAGCTCCCAGGGGTTCGTCCATCAGGATGACGTCGGGATCATTGGCCAGGCAACGCGCTAGAGCAACACGTTGCTGCATGCCGCCTGAAAGCTCATAGACAGCCTTTTCCTTGAAGTCCTGCAAGCCCACTGTTTCAAGCAGATGATCGACAATCTCGTCGCGCTGCTTTTTCGGCATGGATTTCATCCGTGGACCGAAGTCGACATTCTTGCGGACATTCATCCATTCAAAGAGTGCGCCTTTCTGAAACACCATGCCACGTTCGGCATCCGGGCCGGTGACGACGTGACCATTCAAACGCACCTGCCCGTCCGTTGGAGCCAGAAATCCGGCAACAATGTTCAAAAGAGTGGTTTTTCCGCAGCCCGAAGGACCCAGTACCGACATGATTTCGCCGGTGTTCAACTCAATGGAAACGTCCTTGAGCGCCTGAACGTGCGTTCCGTTGGGTAGGTCGAAACGCATGGATAAATTTTCGATATGGAGGCCGTCCATTGAGAGTCATCTCCTGCAGTGTGAAGAAAAGGAAATTGGGGCGACCTCAGTTGCCGCCCCAAGACTTGCAGGGATGCTGGCTTATTCTGTTCCCGTCGCAGCCAGGTAACTAGAATCCACGGCATCGACATAGCTGTCGAGTGCCTGCGGGATCGAGCCGGCTTCCTGGAAAACATCCGCAACACCGAGCATGAATGTCTGGACATTTCCGCCCATCCACCTGTCACTCAGTTTGTCCTCAACGTTCGGGAACGTGAATGTTGCAAGCGTGGCTTCGGTCGCCTCGACATCCATGCCGGCGTCCTTGGCGATGACCTCGATCATTTCCGCCTTGTTCTCACCTGCGTTCCACATGGCATTCGCCTCGGCCGTCACCTTCAGGAACTTGGTCAGCATCTCGGATTCTTCAGCGGCAAAATCAGCGGGAACGCTGATACCGTCGAAAACGAGAATACCAAGCTCTTCCTTCTCGGCGCCGGTCAGGAGGACATTTCCATGTTCCACCATGCGGCGCAGGGCACCGCCCCAACCGCAGACCATGTCAAGGCTTCCCTGCGCGAACGCTGCCGCACCATCGGCCGGAGCCATGTCAACGATCTCCATGGTCGAAATGTCGACGCCGAAGTGCTTCATCTGTGACAGGAAGCCATAGTGCGCTGCTGTCCCGATCGGCACGCCAACCTGCTTGCCCTCGAGTTCCTTGGCGTTGTTCTTGTCGATTTCCAGGGCTTCGGCGACCACGCAGTTGTCGTTTTCCGAGTAGCTGACCGCAATGTCCGTCAGGATGAGATCCTGACCGGCGGACGCCGCGACAACAAATGGCGGCACACCCTGGCTGACGGCAATTTGCACATCGCCAGATGCCATCGCTGCGGACATTGCAGTGCCGGTGTCAAACGAAACCCAGTTGATCGGAACGCCCAGGGCTTCTTCATATTGGCCCTTTTCCTTGGCGTATTGGAACGGCATCGGCCATTCCAGGAAATACGCGACTGTCAATTCCTGAGCCGCGGACGTTGCCGGCAAGCCGCTCATGAATGCCAGAGCTGCCAGAGAGCCGATTAGTTTAGATTTGTAGGTCATTTATGCTTTCCCACTGTTCCCTCGATACTTTGCAGACGCGCAGGTATTCCTGTCTCTTGCCACCTTCGTCGAACGTTGGCTTGCCTGCATATGAAAATGGTTACGGCAGAACGACGTGGTTACAATAGAAACACTCAACTGGATCTAAAGTAAATCCGGATCTGGCCCTATATGTCCCCACGCCCCCGTGTTGACTGAAAATAATTGATGCAATGGTCTGCTTGAATTGTGAGCAGGCGCACAAAAAACTGCTTAGGCAGCCCCGCATCGAATTCGCCAAGTTTCGAGCATGCCGATGAGAGACGAAAGGACATTGCCATGAACGTTGCAGCTTCTCCGAATGATCTGAGTGAAATCATCGAAGCCGACCGCAACCACGTTTGGCACCACCTGCTTCAGCACAAGGGGCTGGAGATCAATGATCCGAAAATCATGGTGGAAGGCAAGGGTATGCGGCTCTGGGATGCGACCGGCAAGGAGCATCTGGATGCTGTTTCGGGAGGTGTCTGGACCGTGAATGTCGGCTACGGACGCGAATCCATTGCAAACGCGGTGCGCGATCAGCTGATCAAGCTGAACTACTTCGCCCATTCGGCCGGATCGATCCCGGGATCGCTGTTTTCCGAACGCCTCATCTCGAAAATGCCGGGCATGAGCCGGGTGTACTTCACCAACTCCGGCACCGAGGCCAACGAAAAGGCGTTCAAGATGGTTCGCCAGATCGCGCACAAGCGCTTTGGCGGCAAGAAACACAAGATCCTCTACCGGGAGCGGGATTATCACGGTTCCTCCATCACCGCGATTTCCGCCGGTGGCCAGCAAGAACGCAATGCCCAGTATGGCCCCTATACACCGGGCTTCGTCGAGGTGCCTCACTGCTGCGAATACAGGGCCCAGTGGGACGTGGACAATTACGGCGAACGTGCCGCCAACGCGATCGAGGAAGTCATCTTGCGCGAAGGCCCGGACACGATCGGCGCGCTATGCCTGGAACCTGTGACCGCCGGGGGCGGTGTCATCACCCCGCCTGAAGGCTACTGGGCGCGTGTGCAGGAGATCTGCAAGAAGTACGACATTCTTCTACACATCGACGAGGTCGTCTGCGGCGTGGGACGCACCGGCACCTGGTTCGGTTACCAGCAATACGGCATCAAGCCGGATTTCGTGACAATGGCAAAGGGCGTCGCTTCTGGTTACGCGGCGATCGCCTGTCTGGTGACGACAGAGGATGTCTTTGAAATGTTCAAGGACGATGCCAGTGACCCGATGAACTTCTTCCGCGACATCTCCACCTTCGGCGGCTGCACTGCCGGACCGGCGGCGGCGCTCGAGAACATGCGGATCATCGAGGACGAAGGCCTGCTCGACAATACCACTCTGATGGGTGAGCGCCTGATGGCAAACCTTCACGGCCTGATGGAAAAACACCGGGTCGTCGGCGACGTTCGTGGCAAGGGCCTCTTCTGTGGCGCAGAGCTTGTGGCGGATCGCGCGACCAAGGAACCGGTTGCTGAAAAACTGATGCAGGCGGTTGCAGCGGACTGCATGGCCCAGGGCGTGATCATCGGCGTCAGCAACCGGGCAGTTCCCGGCCTGAACAATGTAATCTGCCTGTCGCCTGCCCTGATTTCCACGCCGGATGACATCGACCACATAACAGACGCCATTGATGGCGCACTGACGCGGGTCTTCAGCTAGCGAGTTCCGCGTTTCCCTGCAAAACCCGTATGGGCATGGCAAATAACTTTGCCATGCCTTTATGCGTTTTGTGGTCTACGTCAAAGCCACAGCCAAATTGTATTTGCCAATTCGAGGATGGCAGCTATTTATAAGTCCAGCTGCAAACTGAATTAGGGCCAGATATGGCAATTCCAGCCGAAACGTTTTTTCTGCGCCCAGACACCGAAACGTCGCTCCAGCAACAGATCCAGCGGCTTATCGTTGAAGCCATCCTGTCGGGTCGCTGTCTGCCTGGTGAAAAGATGCCGTCCAGCCGAAAACTGGCTGAGCATCTGGGTGTCGCCCGGATAACAGTCACAATCGCCTATACCGAGCTTGTCTCCAACGAATATCTCGTTTCCAAGGGTCGCTCCGGCTACTTCGTTTCCCAGTCCGCACCAAGCCGGCCGAAATTCAACCTGCCGGATCAAGCCGACAAAACACAGGTGGACTGGACCCGGACCATCGGGCAGCGGTTTTCCGAACACGTTCCCCTGGTGCGACCGGACAACTGGCGCGATTACAAGTACCCGTTCATCTACGGTCAGTCAGACGCCAGGCTATTCGACCATCACAACTGGAGAAACTGTGCGCTGAAGGCAGTCGGCCGCAAGGATTTCGACACGCTGGCGACAGATTACTACGAGCGTGACGATCCCATGCTCGTCGAGTTCATTTTGCGGCAGATCCTGCCACGGCGTGCAATCACCGCACGGCCGGAAGAGATCCTGATCACGATGGGCGCGCAGCATGCGCTCTGGATCACCGCTCAAATCCTGTTGACGCAGCGGCGCACGGCGGCAATCGAAAACCCCTGTTATCCCGGGCTGCGACAGATCCTTAGCCAGACCCGCTGCAACACCGTATCGGTAGATGTCGACGCCGCAGGCCTTCCACCGGAAAACCTGCCGGAGACTCTTGACGTTGTCTTCACGACACCCAGTCATCACTGTCCGACAAATGCCACAATGCCCGTTTCCCGCCGGGAGCGCCTGCTGGATCTTGCTGCCCGAAAGGGTTTCATCATCGTGGAAGACGACTACGAATTCGAAATTTCCTTTCTGAAATCTCCATCACCGGCCTTGAAGTCGCTCGACCCGACCGGATCGGTCATCTATGTCGGTTCATTCTCAAAATCACTCTTTCCGGGCCTGCGGCTCGGGTATCTGGTCGCGTCGGAACCCTTTATCCGTGAAGCACGGGCACTGCGTTCACTCGTCCTTCGACACCCTCCCGGACTCATCCAGCGCACCGCCGCCTATTTTCTGTCGTTGGGCCATTACGACGCCCAGATTGCGCGGATGGGCAGGATCTACCGCAAAAGAAGATCCATCATGGAGCAGAGCCTGCACGAGAACGGCCTGACCCAGACCGGCCAGGGAACTTTCGGTGGCTCCTCATTCTGGATGCGTGCGCCGAATAGTGCCGACAGTTCGAAGCTGGCGATGAAACTCCGGCAGGACGGCGTTCTGATCGAGGCTGGGCGCGCCTTTTTTTCCGAAGGCGAAGAGCAGCCCGGATACTACCGCCTCGCCTATTCTTCCATTGCCTCGGCCCGGATTCCAGACGGCATTTCGCACCTTGCCAAGAGGCTCGAAGAAGCAGTTCCGTAGGTTGCTTTTTCACGGCTGAAATCTTCCTCCGACACCCGTCACGGGAACGCGACTGAAAAAATTCAATCGCTCGTGAAATTTTTGTTGATTTTTTCATTTCGAGACGTGAAATTATCTTCAATATTTTCACGAGCGAACCGACATGATGAACAGCAACAGTTTGGGCGAAGACCTCAGGGCACTCAGAGGGGCCCGGAAAATGACGCTTGAGGATCTTGCCCAGAAACTCGGGCGTTCGGTCGGCTGGCTCTCACAGATCGAACGGGATATCTCCACGCCGCGTCTGTCCGACCTGCGGCAGATTGCAGATGTTTTCAACGTACCGCTGTCGATTTTTTTCGGCAGTACTGAAGCACCGGACGAAGAAAAGGGCCGTATCGTACGCTCTACCGCGCGCCGCGTGATCGGAGAACGGGACGCCGGTCTCGTCGAAACTCTTGTGTCTCCTGACCTGACCGACAGTTTCGAAATGATCCACTCGACGTTTCAACCGGGATCGCGACGCAGCAAACCGATCTCGCGCGCCACGCAGGAAGTCGCCTACATGATTTCCGGCAAACTGGACATCTGGCTGAACGAAGACGAATTCACAGTCGAAGCCGGAGACAGTTTTCGTATCCGCAACGCATCCTATCGCTGGGCCAATCCCTATTCCGAACCCGCAGTCGCCGTCTGGGTCATTTCCCCGCCGGTCTACTGACCCTTTTTCGAGAAGGAAATCCGAATAATGTCCGTCCCGTCTACAGCCCGTGTCGTTATTGTCGGCGGTGGTATTGTCGGTGTGTCCACCCTTTATCACCTGGCCAAGAACGGCTGGTCTGACTGCGTCCTCCTGGAAAAGAACGAGCTCACCGCGGGCTCCACCTGGCATGCCGCCGGCAACTGCCCGAATTTTTCAGGCAGCTACGGCATCATGAACATGCAGCGATATGCGCTGGAACTCTATCGAGGCCTTGCCGACGAGGTCGACTATCCGCTGAACTATCACGTCAGCGGTTCTCTGCGGCTGGCACATAGCCATGAGCGGATGATGGAATTCGACCATGTTGCCGGAATGGCGCGGCACATGGGCCTTGAAATGGAAATGTGCACACCGCAGCAATTGCAGGAACGCTACCCCTTCCTTGAACTTCACGATCTCGAAGGTGGCCTCTGGGATCCGCTGGACGGTGACATTGACCCTGCCCAGGTCACACAGGCGCTGGCAAAGGGAGCGCGTACCCACGGCGCCAAGATCCTGCGCTTTACACCCGCGACCGGTGTCAGCCGCGAAAACGGTGAGTGGATCGTGCACACTGAAAAGGGAGACATCCGCTGCGAATACGTCGTCAATGCCGCCGGCTACTATGCCGAACGGGTCGGCGAATGGTTCCTGCCTTTTGGCGGCCGCCAGGTTCCGATGGCCGTGATGAGCCATCAATACTTCCTGACCGAACCGGTTCCGGAAATCGCTGAATGGAGCGAAAAAAACGGCCGCAAGCTGCCGCTGCTGCGTGATGTGGACACGTCCTACTATCTGCGCCAGGAAACCACCGGCTTCAATCTTGGGCCTTACGAACGCAATTGCCAGACAGCCTGGACGAGAGCCGATGACCCGATGCCGGACGACTTCAGTTTTCAGCTCTATCCCGACGACCTCGATCGTCTGGAATGGTACATCGAAGATGCCATGGCGCGCGTTCCCCTTCTTGGAACGCAAGGGGTCAGCCGCAACATCAACGGTCCCATCCCCTATGCACCTGACGGTCTGCCCATGGTCGGCCCGATGCCAGGCGTCCCCAACGCATTCGAGGCCCATACCTTCACATTCGGGATCGCTCAGGGCGGTGGCGCCGGCAAGGTCGCAGCCGAGTGGATCATGCATGGCGCGACGGAATGGGACATGTGGTGTGTCGACCCGCGGCGCTACACGGATTACACGGACAAGCAGTACTGCATTGACAAGGCCAAGGAGGTCTACGGCCATGAATATGCAATGCATTTTCCGCATCATGAATGGCCGGCAGCCCGTAACAGGAAGACCTCGCCCAACAATGCCAGGATCCTGGAACTCGGTGGCCAGATGGGGAGCTACAACGGCTGGGAACGGGCCAACTGGTTCGCAAGGCCAGGGGACGACACGTCCGAAGAGGCGACGCAAACCTGGTCCCGTTCGGGTCCCTGGGAACCTCGCGTTCGCGAAGAGTGCGAAGCTGTGCGCGACACGGTCGGTGTTCTGGATCTCTGCGGTTTTTCCCGCTTCAGCCTGTCCGGGGAAGGCGCTGCCGAGTGGTTGCGCGGAAAAATCGCCGGTGGTCTGCCCAAGTCCGGACGCATGAACCTTGGCTATTTTCCGGACAACCGGGGGCGCGTACTGACCGAAATGTCGATCGTCCGGCATGGCGACGACGACTTCACGGTCATCACGGCCGCCGTTGCCCAATGGCATGACTTCGAGGTCCTCAAATCGGATCTGCCAGATGGACTGACGCTCGCCGACCGTACCAGAGACATGACGACCCTCATTGTTTCAGGACCGAAGTCCAGGGATCTCCTGAGCAACCTCACGGATGCCGATCTCGGTCTTGGCTGGCTGACCCATCAGCAGACCACGGTTGCCGGAAAACCGGCCATGCTTGTCCGGGTCTCGTTCGCCGGCGAGCTTGGATGGGAAGTCCATGCGGATATGGCGGACATGCCCGCGATTTACGAGGCCGTCCTCGACAACGGTGCCAGGCCATTCGGAATGTATGCGCTCAATGCACTGCGTCTTGAGAAGGGCTACCGCGCCTGGAAGGGTGACCTTTCTACCGATTACACCCTTTTCGAGAGCGGCCTCGGACGTTTCGTGAAACTCGACAAACCCCAGGATTTCCCGGGGAAACAGGCTCTCCAGATCGAAAAGCAGCAAGGCCCAGCCAAGGGCTTCGTGACGCTGACGGTCGATGCCGGGGATCTTGATGCGCCGTATATGTCCAGCATCTGGAAAGGCGATGAGATTGTCGGTGAGGTGACCTCCTGCGGCTGGGGCTACAGGGTCAACACCTGTATCGCACTCGGCGTCGTGCGATCCGGCCTGGACGCGCCCGGCACCGACCTCGAGGTCGAAATCTACGGACAGAGATACAAGGCCGTCGTTCAGCCGGATCAACCGCTTTGGGACCCGGAAAACGAACGGCTTCGGGCGTGAGCCGGACTGCCGAAGAATACTGCAACCAGTCGGCATTGAAATCGGAGGAATGTGCATGACCGGGAGTGAAGTCAAACAGCGCCGCCGTTCCGGTGGGCGTTCTGCCCGCACGGCAGCGCGTGCGCGTCCGCTCGACGAAGCGATCCGGCCGGTCCGGCCGGGCATGCCGGGCGGGCAGCTCCGGCCGTTGAAGGAAACGGACGTCGAGCGCATCAACGAGGCCGCTCTGCAGGCTCTGGAGGAGATCGGTTTCGGCTCCGCTCCGGCTTCCGGGCGAGCCTATCTCAAAGAGGCCGGTGCGATCGAGGGGGATGACGGGCGAATTCGTTTTCCGCGCGCGCTTGTCGAGGACATGCTCGCAAAGGCGGCCCGGAACCTCACCCTGCACGGCAGGGATCCGAAATTCGACCTGAACCTGTCGGGCACGAATGTTCACTACGGCACGGCAGGTGCCGCGGTTCATATCGTCGATCCGAAGACCGGCGACTACAGGCACCCGACAGTTCAGGATCTCTACGATGCAGCTCGCCTGGTTCAACGGCTGGACAATGTGCACTTCTTTCAGCGCCCCCTTGTCTGCCGCGAATTCGAATCGTCTCGAGAACTTGACATAAACACTGTCTACGCAGCGTGCGCAGGGACAACGAAGCACATCGGAACCTCGTTCACCGAGGCCGCCAATGTGGCTCCGGCCATGGAGTTGCTGCACAAGATCGCCGGCGGTGAGGACGCCTGGCGGGAGCGCCCGTTCGTCTCGAACTCCAATTGTTTTGTTGTGCCTCCCCTGACCTTCGCCGAGGAAAGCTGTGAGGTGATGGAAGCGTGCATTCAAGCGGGAATGCCAGTGCTGCTGCTGTCGGCCGGTCAGGCCGGGGCAACCGCACCCGCGCCTATCGCAACGGCTGTCGTGCAGGCTGTTGCTGAATGTCTTGCCGGCGTTGTTTATGTCAATGCCATCAAACCCGGCCATCCTGCCCTGTTCGGAACCTGGCCATTTGTCAGCGACTTGCGGACCGGTGCGATGTCCGGCGGCAGCGGCGAACAGGCCCTGCTGAGTTCCGCGTGCGCGCAGATGCATCAGTTCTACGGCCTGCCGGGCGGAGCGGCAGCCGGGATCGCCGACAGCAAGTTGCCGGACATGCAGGCCGGCTGGGAACAGGGCATCAGCAATGTCATGGCAGGGCTGTCCGGTCTCAACATGGTCTATGAGGCTGTCGGCATGCATGCATCGCTCCTCGGTTTCTGCCTGGAGTCCCTTGTGCTCGGCAACGATATGCTTGGTCAGGTCTTGCGCTGCGTTCGCGGCATTGATGTCAAGGACGAGTTCGTCAACATCGATGTCATACGGTCGGTGGTACTCGACGGTCCTGGCCACTATCTCGGCCATGACCAGACGCTTCAACTGATGCAGAGCGAATATGTCTATCCCGACATTGCGGACCGTGCGAGCCCGAAGGAATGGGAGGAACGCGGCAGACCCCGTCTGCTCGACAGCGCCCAGGAAAAGATGCGCAGCATCCTTGCAGACGACGGGCACACGATCGACGCAGCGACCGAAGAAGCGTTACGGGCAGTCCTGCCCCTGGCTGAACTTTCAAGGCCCTGAAGGCAACCCATCTCAAAAAACCAAGAACAGAAAGAGCATAAAGTGACACCTCCATCAAAAGCCCGCGTCGTCATCATCGGCGGTGGCGTTGTCGGATGTTCCGTCGCCTATCACCTGACCAAGAAAGGCTGGACCGATGTTGTCCTCCTGGAACGCAAGCAACTGACTTCAGGCACCACCTGGCATGCAGCCGGACTGATCGCCCAGTTGCGGGCGACGGAAAACATGACGCGTCTCGCCAAATACAGTCAGGAGCTCTATGGCAATCTCGAAGCGGAAACGGAGGTCGCGACCGGTTTCCGCCGCTGCGGCTCGATCACCGTGGCACTGACCGAAGAACGCAAGGAGGAGATTTTTCGTCAGGCTTCGATGGCACGGGCGTTTGGTGTGCAGGTGGAAGAAATCACGCCTGGCGAGGTGAAATCGCGCTACGGGCACCTGAACACCGACGGCATTGTCGCCGGTGTTTACCTGCCGCTCGACGGTCAGGGCGACCCCGCCAATATTGCGCTGGCGCTGGCGAAAGGTGCCCGCATGGGCGGTGCAAAAGTGATGGAGCGTGTCAAGGTTACCGGTCTGCAGAAATCCGGTCGCCGGGTCACCGGTGTCGAATGGCAATCGGCGGCAGGCAACGGCACAATCGAGTGCGATCACGTGGTCAATTGCGGTGGCATGTGGGGACATGAACTGGGCCGCATGGCAGGCGTCAACGTACCCCTGCACGCGTGCGAGCATTTCTATATCGTTACCGACAGCGTTCCCGGACTGACGCACCTGCCTGTCCTCAGGGTCCCTGACGAGTGCGCCTACTACAAGGAAGACGCCGGCAAGATTCTTCTGGGAGCTTTCGAACCGAATGCCAAGCCCTGGGGCATGAACGGCATTTCGGACGATTTTGAATTCGATCAGCTGCCGGAAGATTTCGACCATTTCGAACCCATTCTGGAAGCAGCGGTCAACCGCTTGCCGCTGCTTGCAGAAACCGGCATTCATACTTTCTTCAACGGACCGGAAAGTTTCACACCGGACGATGCCTATCACCTGGGTCTGGCACCGGAAATGGACAATGTCTGGGTGGCCGCGGGGTTCAATTCCATCGGCATCCAGTCTGCGGGCGGTGCGGGAATGGCGCTGTCCGAATGGATGGAGACCGGAGAAAAGCCGTTTGACCTCGGCGACGTCGATGTTTCCCGCATGCAGCCCTTTCAGGGCAACCGCCACTATCTGTTCGAGCGTTCCAAGGAAACGCTCGGCCTGCTCTATGCAGATCATTTCCCCTATCGGCAGAAGGCAACGGCAAGGGGCGTGCGCCGGACACCGCTCCACGAGCATCTCAAGGCACAAGGTGCCGTTTTCGGTGAACTGGCGGGATGGGAGCGGGCCAACTGGTTTGCCGACGAAGGCCAGGAGCGCGAATACCGCTATACGTGGAAACGGCAAAACTGGTTCGACAATGCCGCACGCGAACACTTGGCAGTCCGCGAGAATGTCGGCATCTACGACATGTCGTCCTTCGGCAAGATCCGTGTCGAGGGACCCGATGCCGAAGCCTTCCTGAACTTTGTCGGCGGTGGCGACTATTCCGTGCCGGACGGCAAGATCGTCTATACGCAGCTGTTGAACGATCGCGGCGGCATAGAAGCCGATGTGACGGTGACCCGCCTCTCTGAGACCGCCTATCTGGTCGTCACTCCGGCGGCAACACGCCTTGCCGACGAAACCTGGCTGCGGCGGCATGTCGGCGACTACAGGGTCGTGATCACCGATGTTACCGCCGGCGAAGCGGTTCTGGCCGTCATGGGACCGAATTCGCGGGCGCTCCTGCAAAAGGTCTCGCCGAACGATTTCAGCAACATCGTCAACCCGTTCGGTACAGCCCGGGAAATCGAGATCGGCATGGGCCTCGCGCGCGCGCATCGGGTCACCTATGTCGGCGAACTCGGTTGGGAAATCTATGTTTCGTCAGACATGGCCGCGCATGTGTTCGAAACACTCCACGAAGCGGGCAAGGAGCTAAATGCCAAACTGTGCGGAATGCACATGATGGACTCGTGCCGGATCGAAAAAGGCTTCCGGCACTTCGGCCATGACATCACGTGCGAAGATCACGTGCTGGAAGCCGGCCTCGGGTTTGCGGTCAAAAGAGACAAGCCCTCGTTCATCGGTCGCGATGCAGTGCTGCGCAAGCGCGAAGCAGGTCTCAAAAAGCGGCTCGTACAGTTCCGCCTGACCGACCCGGAACCGCTCCTCTACCATGCTGAACCGATCCTGCGGGACGGCAATGTGGTCGGTTTTCTGAGCAGCGGAAACTACGGGCATACACTTGGAGGTGCCATTGGCCTCGGATATGTGCCCTGTCCCGGGGAAAGCGTGGAACAACTGCTGGACTCGTCTTATGAAATCGAAGTCGCAGGCGTGCGGGTCAAGGCCGATGCGTCCCTCAAACCTCTTTATGATCCGAAATCGGAAAGGGTGAAGGTCTGATCAATTGACGTAGAACTCCCTCGAGCGCAGGGCTTCAGCTTCTGAAATTTCAACTTCGTCTCGCCTTTCAATTAATTTTTGAGACCTATTGTCTCAATTTTTAATATCCGGTAACAATGACCTCACGATGGCGAAGGATCGGATTTGACCTCTTCTGGCCTTATGATGCTTCGTAAACTGGCCCTAAGAGTGCGATGGAAAGTCGAGTTAAATCTCTTCCCAACGCATTAATTGCGAAAAGAGATTTTCTTGAATTCACGGGAGTATTCGACATGAAAATGACGACCGAGGAAGCCTTTGTCAAAGTGCTTCAGGCGCACGGAATAGAACATGCTTTCGGCATTATCGGCTCTGCCTTCATGCCGATTTCCGATCTGTTCCCTCAAGCCGGCATCAAATTCTGGGACTGTGCGCACGAGGGATCGGGCGGGATGATGGCGGATGGCTACACCCGTTCCACCGGCAAGGTCAGCATGATGATTGCCCAGAACGGGCCCGGCATCACCAACTTCGTCACGGCTGTCAAGACCGCCTACTGGAATCACACACCGCTCCTTCTCGTCACACCGCAGGCTGCGAACAAGACGCTTGGTCAGGGCGGGTTCCAGGAAGTGGAACAGATGGCCCTGTTCAAGGACATGGTCGCGTATCAGGAAGAAGTCCGTGATCCGACGCGCGTTGCCGAAGTGCTGAACCGCGTGATCTTGCAGGCGAAACGCGCAAGCGCGCCGGCCCAGATCAACATGCCCCGTGATTTCTGGACACAGGTTGTCGATATCAACCTGCCTGCGATCGTTGATTTCGAACGCCCCGCCGGCGGCGAAACCGCAATCCAGGAAGCGGCCGAACTGCTGAGCACCGCGAAGTTCCCTGTCATCCTGAATGGCGCGGGCGTCGTTATCGGCGGAGCCATTCCTGCTTCGATGGATCTTGCCGAACGCCTGGATGCTCCGGTCTGCTGCGGCTACCAGCACAATGACGCGTTCCCCGGTTCACACAGGCTCTTTGCCGGCCCGCTCGGCTACAACGGTTCGAAGGCCGGCATGGAACTGATCTCCAAGGCAGACGTCGTTCTTGCATTGGGCACACGCCTCAATCCGTTCTCGACGCTGCCGGGATACAGCATGGATTATTGGCCGAAGGACGCCAAAATCATTCAGGTCGACATCAATCCCGATCGTATCGGGCTGACGAAACCCGTCTCCGTCGGAATCGTCGGAGACGCGAAGAAAGTGGCTGAGGCGCTTCTGGACAAACTCTCTGCGAGCGCCGGAAACGACGGTCGCGACGAGCGCGTGCACACCATCGCGCAGACCAAGTCCCGTTGGGCACAGCAGCTTTCTTCTATGGATCACGAGGACGACGATCCCGGCACCACCTGGAACGAACGCGCCCGCGCCGCAAAGCCTGAGTGGCTGAGCCCGCGCAAGGCATGGCGTGCCATTCAGGCAGCCCTGCCGAAGGAAGCCATCATCAGTTCCGACATCGGCAACAACTGTGCAATCGGCAATGCTTATCCGAGCTTCGAAACCGGGCGCAAATACCTGGCGCCGGGCCTGTTCGGACCATGCGGGTACGGTCTTCCGGCCATTGTCGGCGCCAAGATCGGCTGCCCGGATACACCGGTTGTCGGTTTTGCCGGCGACGGTGCCTTCGGCATCGCGGTCACCGAACTGACCGCAATCGGGCGTAACGAGTGGCCGGCAATCACCATGGTCGTTTTCCGGAATTACCAATGGGGCGCGGAAAAGCGCAACTCGACACTCTGGTACGACGACAACTTCGTCGGCACCGAACTCGACGAACAGGTTAGCTATGCGGAAATCGCCAAAGCCTGTGGTTTGCAGGGCGTTCAGGCACGCACGATGGATGAACTGACGCAGATGCTCGACAAGGCAATTGACGACCAGATGAAACACGGCAAGACCACCCTTGTCGAGGCTCTGATCAACCAGGAACTCGGAGAGCCGTTCCGCCGCGACGCGATGAAGAAACCGGTCGCGGTTGCCGGTATTTCGGTGTCCGACATGCGTCCGCAAACGGCAAGCTGAAAGGCCGGTTTGCAACACGATGGGTGATGTTCTTGTCCTGAATTCCGGATCCTCCTCGATCAAGTTCGCGCTTTTCGGCGTGGACCTGTCGAAAAGGACAAGCGGAAGCGCTGTCGAAATCGGCGGCGCTTCCAGCCTGTTTCTGAACGGCATCCGGCAAGACGTTAGCCTTCCAGATCACGTTGCAGCACTTGAAGCGATTTTCCGGTCGCTAGAGGAAGCAGGCGTGAACCTCGTCAGTCTTGCGGCCGCCGCGCACCGCGTCGTGCATGGCGGCCTCAATCTGCGCGCGCCCTGTCTTGTAACACCCGAAATCGCCGACGAGATCGAACGCTGTTCACCGCTCGCGCCGCTCCACAATCCGCATAATCTTGCTGCCATCCGGGCCGTTGCCGAGCTCGCGCCAAACCTGCCGCAATGTGTGAGCTTTGACACTGCCTTCCACGCAAGCAATCCCGACGTCGCACGGCGATACGCAATCCCGGACAGCGCACTGGAGGACGGACTGCAGCGCTACGGGTTCCACGGCATTTCCTATGAAAGTCTTGTGCTGAAACTGCCTGAACTCTCCGCAAGCATGCTGCCTGACAAGATCCTCGCCATGCATCTGGGAAACGGGGCAAGCCTGTGCGCTATCGGGAACGGGTGTTCGGTTGCCACGACGATGGGTTATTCGCCTCTCGAAGGATTGACGATGGGCACCCGGTCCGGGTCGATCGATGCCAATGTGGTCCTGAAACTCGTAGCCGACCACGGTCTCCGGCGCACGTCGGAGATACTCAACAAGGAGAGTGGACTGCTGGGGCTTGGTGGCGAGTCCGACATGCGCAAGCTCCACGAGATGGGGACGACGCAGTCCGAATTTGCAATCGATCATTTCTGTTACTGGGCGGTCCGTCACGCAGGATCGATGATTGCCGCGATGGGCGGTCTGGATGCCATCGCATTTACTGGCGGGATCGGCGAAAATGATGCCGTTATCCGCCGAAAGATCCTTGAAGGGCTTACCTGGCTCGGCATAGATCTCGACCCGAACGCAAATGCGTCGGGAGCCAGCAAGCTGCACACACCTTCCTCGAAAAAAATGGTATGGATCGTCCCAGCCGAAGAGGAAGAGATGATTGCACGCAGCGCGCAAGCGATCATGGAGGAGCATTGATGTCATTGAGCGAACCGGTACTCAACACGTCGCCGGAAGTGTCGGACGAAGTCCGCAAGACGACCTGTTACATGTGTGCATGCCGGTGTGGCATCAACGTGCATCTCAAGGACGGCAAGGTTGCCTATATAGAAGGTAATCGGGATCACCCGGTCAACAAGGGCGTGCTGTGTGCCAAGGGCTCGTCGGGCATCATGCAGGTCAACGCTCCCTCCCGATTGCGTGCCCCGCTCAAGCGGACCGGACCGCGCGGTTCGGGTGAGTTTGAGGAAATCTCCTGGGACGAAGCGCTCGAACTCGCGACCTCCTGGCTGGATCCGGTTCGCAAATCTGCTCCGGAAAAACTCGCCTTTTTCACAGGTCGTGACCAGTCGCAAAGCTTTACGAGTTTCTGGGCGCAGAATTTCGGAACCCCCAATTACGCCGCGCATGGCGGCTTCTGTTCGGTCAACATGGCAACCGCAGGCATCTACACGATGGGAGGCGCCTTTTGGGAATTCGGCCAGCCGGATTGGGAACGCACCAAACTCTTCATGATTTTCGGTGTCGCGGAGGATCACGATTCCAACCCGATCAAAATGGGTCTTGGAAAGCTGAAAGCGCGCGGCGGCAAGGTGATCGGCGTCAACCCGATCCGCTCGGGCTACAATGCAATCGCCGATGAATGGGTCGGAATAACGCCGGGCACTGATGGCCTCTTCATTTCTGCCCTGATCCACGTCCTATTGAAGGCTGGCAAGATTGACCTGACCTACCTGGCCCAGTTTACCAATGCGCCGTGCCTGATCAATGCGACCCCCGGTTCGCCCGAAGAAGGGCTCCTCCTGCGGGACAATGACGACAAGACGCTGGTGATCGATCGGGCCAGCGGCACGCTGCAACCCTTCGACAAGGAAGGTGTGAACCCGGATCTTGCCGCCAGCGTCGACATGGACGGGGTCACCCACAAGACCGTCTTCCAGCATCTCGCCGACCAGTTTCTGTCCGACGACTTCAGCCCTGAGGCCGTGGCCGAGCGGTGCGGCGTCGCCGCTGGACGCATCAAGGCAATCGCGGCCGAACTGGCCAGGGTCGCTTTCGAGGAAGCATTCGAGATTGACCAGCCCTGGACGGATTTCCGAGGCAAGCGGCATGAGAAAATGCAGGGGAGGCCCGTCAGTTTTCACGCCATGCGGGGAATCTCGGCGCATTCAAACGGGTTCCAGACGTGCCGCACGCTCCACATCCTGCAGATCCTGCTCGGAACGGTTGAAGTTCCCGGCGGTTTCCGTTTCAAGCCTCCCTACCCCAAACCCGTCGAGGCGCATCCCACGCCACATTGTCATTCCAAGCCGGACTGTCCGCTCGATGGGCCCCATCTCGGCTTTGTCCGCGGCCCCGCGGACCTGGCACTGAAGGAAGACGGCACACCGGCAAGGATTGACAAGGCATTTACCTGGGATAACCCGCTTTCGGCCCACGGGCTGATGCATATGGTCATCTCCAATGCTCATGCCGGCGATCCCTACAAGATCGACACCCTGTTCCTCTACATGGCCAACATGGCCTGGAACTCGTCCATGAACACGCGCGGCGTCATGGAGATGCTGACGGACAAGGACGAAAACGGTGACTATGTCATCCCGCGCATCATTTACTCCGATGCCTATTCTTCGGAGATGGTCGCCTATGCGGATCTGATCCTGCCCGACGCGACCTATCTGGAACGGCATGATTGCATTTCTCTTCTGGACCGGCCGATTTGCGAGGCCGATGCGGCAGCTGACGCGATCCGCTGGCCGGTGATTGAACCGGACCGGGACGTTCGGGGGTTCCAATCTGTGCTTGTGGACCTCGGTGCGCGTCTGAAGCTGCCCGGCTTCACCAACGAAAAGGGTGAACCCCTTTACACCGATTACGCCGATTACATGGTCAATCACATGCGCCGGCCGGGTATCGGACCGCTGGCCGGCTTCCGCGGCAACGGGACAGAATCCGGTCGCGGTGAAGTCAACCCGAACCAGCTTGAACGGTATATCGAAAACGGCAGCTTCTTCATCGAACACGTTCCGGCCGAAGCCACATTCTACAAACCATGGAATTCCGCCTATCAGAAATGGGCGGTTGATCTCGGGTTTTACGACAAGCCTCAGCCCTACCTGTTCCAGCTGTATGTCGAACCCCTTCGCCGCATGCAGCTTGCTGCCGAAGGTCATGGCGACAGGCAGCCGCCGGATCACCTGCGCAAACAGATCATGGACCACCTGACCCCCTTCCCTGTCTGGCATCCGCCTCTGGAAGACGCGTCGGTCGATACCGAAGACTATCCTGTCCATGCGCTCACCCAGCGGCCGATGGCGATGTACCACTCCTGGGGCAGCCAAAACGCCTGGCTGCGGCAGATCCACGGCCGGAACCCGCTTTATGTTCCAACGAAGATCTGGAAGGAAAACGGATTTGAAGACGGTGACTGGGCAAGGGTCACGTCCGTACATGGCGAGATCACCGTTCCTGTCGCGCATATGGCCGGACTCAACGAGAATACCGTCTGGACCTGGAACGCAATCGGCAAACGCAAGGGGGCCTGGGCACTTGACGAAGATGCACCGGAAGCCACCAAGGGCTTCCTGTTGAACCATCTCATTCACGAGTTGCTGCCTCCAAACGGTGACGGCCTGCGCTGGTCGAATTCCGATCCGGTTACCGGTCAGGCGGCCTGGTTCGATCTCAGAGTAAAAATCGAAAAGGTGAAAGCACCACCGGAAAGCCAACCGGCCTTCAGCGCGCTGAAGTCACCGGTTGGCACAGGACCGGCAACTGTTCGGCAGAAGGTGACCTCATGACCCGGCTGCCTGAAACAACGCAAAAGAAACTCGGCCTTGTCATCGATCTGGACACCTGTGTGGGGTGTCATGCGTGCGTCACGGCCTGCAAAGGCTGGAACACGGAAAATTACGGCGCCCCGCTCAGTGACACGGACGCGTATGGCAGCGAACCGGTCGGAACCTTCCTGAACCGGATCCACAGCTATGAAGTCGAACCGACAGGCGGTGGCTGCAGCCAGACGGTGCATTTTCCCAAATCCTGTCTTCACTGCGAAGATGCCCCGTGTGTGACGGTCTGTCCGACAGGCGCCAGCTACAAACGCTCCGAGGACGGCATCGTTCTTGTCAACGAGGATGCCTGTATCGGCTGCGGTCTTTGTGCCTGGGCTTGCCCGTACGGTGCAAGAGAGCTGGACCTTGCAGCCGGCGTGATGAAGAAATGTACGCTGTGCGTCGATCGTATCTACAATGAAAACCTCCCCGAAGAGGATCGGGTACCGGCCTGCGTACGGACCTGCCCAGCTGGCGCGCGGCATTTCGGTGACTTTGCGGACCCGGAAAGCAATGTCTCAAAGCTCACCGCAGAACGCGGCGGCATCGACCTGATGCCGGAACAGGGCACGAAGCCGGTCAACAAATACCTGCCGCCCAGACCAAAGGACCAGATGAAGGACATGGACGTCCTGACGCCCCTGATTGAACCTGTCTGCGAAGAACCCAAGGGGTTTCTTGCCTGGCTCGACAAACGACTGGAGGCGCTCTGATGCATCCGGCTCCTTCCGTTATCATCTTTACCGTGCTGTCCGGACTGGGGTTCGGTTTGCTGACCTTTCTCGGCCTCGGTCTCCCCGAGGCTACGGGTTGGGCTGCGTTTTTCTATTTCGCAGCCGGATTCGCACTGGCCGTCGGCGGTCTGCTGGCCGCCACATTCCACCTCGGCAATCCCCAACGCGCCCTGAAGGCCTTCACACAGTGGCAGACAAGCTGGCTTTCACGGGAGGCGTGGCTTTCGACGGCTGCGTTGATCGTGCTGGGCGTCTATGCTTTTGCCGCGATCTTTTTCAACGCTTCGATCACCGTGCTTGGCTGGCTTGGCGCTCTTCTTTCGTTGGCAACAGTTGTCGCAACAGCGATGATCTACGCCCAGCTGAAAACCGTGCCACGCTGGAACCACTGGCTTACACCGCTTCATCTGCTGACGATTTCATTGGCAGGCGGGGCAATGCTTGCACAGCAGGCGGGCGCAGCGGCGATGCTTCTCCTGTTCGCCGGCGCAGTGCAGATTTTCCATTGGGCGTTGGGAGATCGCCGATTTGAAGAACGCGGCCACACCATCGAAACGGCAACAGGTCTTGGAGACCGGGGCAAGGCCCGCCTCTTCGAACCGCCGCACACCGGTTCGAACTACCTGTTGAAGGAAATGGCCTTTGTTGTCGGCCGCAAACACGCGCAGAAACTGCGTCTCATTTCTTTCGCCGCAATGATCGTGCTGCCGCTGGTCATCGTGCTCCTTTTGCCGATGAACCCTTTCACAGCCGTCATCGCGACACTGATCTATCTGGCCGGAGCCTTTGCATCCCGATGGCTGTTCTTTGCCGAAGCACAGCACGTGGTCAGTCTCTACTACGGCGCGTCAGGCTCCAATCCGCCCTATCAACCTAGCTTATCTCGCTGAATTTTCTTAAGGTATTTGGATGAAAAGCGAGACCAAAAGGCGCAAGATAGGTTTCCTGCTGATCGAGGGCTACGCCCTGCTGTCCGTTGCCTCTGCGATCGAACCGCTCAGGGCCGCAAACAAGCTGAGTGGCAAAGCACACTTCAGTCTCAGCTACTTTTCGCAGAATGCCGGCAAGGTGCGCGCCACCTGCGGCGCGCAGTTTGAAACCGAGCCTCTTGGGATCCTGAGCAATCAGGTCGATATCCTGTTTGTCGTTGCGGGCAACAACCTGGGAGACCATGAGGACACCACCCTTTATGCGCAGCTCAGGAAACTGGCGGCACACGGCGTCGCGCTTGGAGGCATCTCGGGCGGTGGCGCATTGCTGGCCAAAGCCGGGCTTATGGAAGACCGGCGGTTCACCGTTCATTGGGAGCACGTTGAGGAACTGAACGCCCTTTCTGACGGCTACTTCCTGGAGCGGCGAATTTTCGTCGTCGACCGCAATCGTTACACATGTGCGGGCGGTGTTGCCTCGCTCGACATGATGCTTGCCCTGATCAAGACGGAACTCGGAGCGGAGCTTGCAACGACCGTGAGCGACTGGCTGGTGCACAGCGGGATGCGCAGTGCGGACGAACCGCTTCGTTCCCGCTACCTGGGCAGCAACAGCAGCCTGAACAGTTGCGTCGCGGCCGCCGTCGAACTCATGGAAAGCCATGTCACGGATCTGCTCACGCTTGACCAGATCGCGATGTTGGCGGGCGTCAGCTCCCGCAAGCTGCAGCGCAATTTCAAGTCCGATCTCAGTATCAGCGTCATGCGCTGTTACATGGACATCCGCCTGCACAAGGCCGATGAACTGCTACGCAAGACAAGAATGGCCGTCGCACAGGTTGCCTTTTCGACCGGATTTGTCGACCAGGCGCATTTCGCCAGTGTCTACCGGGAAAAATTCGGGTTTTCCCCTACAGAGCGGCGCAAGAAGACCCGTGTGTCTCCGCCGGTTGTGCGGACTGCAGTCCTTACCGAGGAATCGGAAGAAACCGTGGCGCATGCACATCACTAAACGCTGACAAAGCCTTCACGCATGCCCTCCGGCAGATCGACGCCGAGAAGCGCCAGCACCGATGCGGCAATTCCGAGCTGTGAAAGTTCTTCGGTCTCGGCGGGCGCCTTAGCATCGGAAAACAGGTAAAACGGCACTTCAGTGGCCATCGGGACCGTTCCCCCGTGCCAGTGATCGGCGGTCATGCCGTGATCAGCCGTGACGACGATGTCGTACCCGAGGGAACGCCACAGAGGTATCGCGCGCGACAGTGCATTGTCGATGTGCCAGATCTGCCGGCGATATTCCATGCTGTCACCACCGAACGTGTGCCCGAGCGTGTCAGCAGAACAGGAATGCAGAAGCATGTAGTCAGGCGCATGGCGCTCCATCAGCACCGTTGTCTGGGCGCAGAGGTCAATCTCCGCAGGAGCGACCGCGTTGATCGGACCATATCCTTCCATGGAATAGAACCGGCCGTACTGGATGTCGGCGGTCTCGTCTTCGTGTTCGATCGATCGCAGCCTGTCCCAGGCCTGATCGACGTAAAGCCGGTGAAAATATTCCTGGGCGACCGCACCGGTCGTTTTCCCCGCTGCGCGCACTTCGGAAAAGACATTCGGCGACGACGACCGGCGCATGCCTTCATTCGAGACAATGCCATGTTCGTGCGGCCATAGCCCGGTATGGATCGTTTCGTACATCGGACCTGACAGGCTGGGCAGAGCCGTATGCATCTTCCAGCGCCGGGCTTGCTCCAGCCTGACCGCGCCTTCCAGATAACCACACTCGCTGAGGACCGATGCGTAACCGGCACCGTCCATGATCACGAGCAGCACTTTTCTCATTTCTCTGTCTTCCCCTGGAAACCACCGGGCATCCGGCCTCTTTTCAGCATTGCCGGCAAGGCTCGATCTGTCGTCCAAAAATCACGTCGACCTCAGGTGAAATCGCCCCTGCCACCAAGACGGATGTAACGGTGTGAAATCGTTCTGTAAACGCGCATTCGACCCGTTCTCTTGCACATATGCGACACGTCCAGGGCCATGTATCCCAGACATCTGTTTTCAGCACCGTTTCCCATCTCATTCCGGTATGTACAAGTCCGCCGTTGCCAGAACGCGGGCATCTTGCCATTGTTTTTCTGCGGTTTCACCTTGCCTTTTGCCGCATTAACCCGTATTCAGCGCGGCCATTCCAAATTCGAGACTGCATATCCTGCCCGAACTGCCGCCAGTGTGGGGGAATTCAAATCCACACTGGAGACAGATGCCTGCTCGTCACATTTTTGAAACTGAAGTTCGATCAAAGCATGCTGAAAAATGCGACGAACTTCAGATTCAGGTGATGAGCGGATCGTGGTGCGTTTGCGCGTCGCTTAACGAGGACGGCTGAAATGACCGAAACTATCGGACTTGATTTTGGGACCTCCAACACCGTTGCGGTGGCGGCCCGGCAATCAACGACGCTGCCTGTTCATTTTCAGGACAGGGAGGAGACATTTACCTCCTTGCCGACGGTCCTGAGTTTTCTGGATCGCGGCGCTGCCCGGGCGCTTCATCCCGAAGTCGGCCCCTGGGCGATCCGGCAATTCCTGGAAAGCTTTGGCGATGTCCGCTTCATTCAGTCGCTCAAGACCTTCGCCGCCAGCAGCCTCTTCAAGGGAACAGGCGTCTTTGGCGTCCGCTTCGAATTTGAGGACCTGATGGCAACATTCCTGCGTTGCGCCTTTGAGCGCGCCGGGACACGTTTCGATCCCGCCGGTACCCGGCTGGTCGTTGGCCGCCCCGTAGAATTCGCAGGTCACAATCCGGACGAAACCCTGGCGATGGAACGTTACCGCAGAGCATTTCGCAAGGTTGGTTTTGAGGACATTCTGTTCGTCATGGAACCTGTCGGAGCAGCGTTTTCCTATGCACAGTCGCTGGAAAGAGACACGACCATTCTCGTGGCCGATCTCGGAGGCGGCACCACGGACTATTCCATCATGCGGTTCGAGACTGCGGCCGGGCACCTGAAGGCAACACCTCTGGGGCGCGGAGGCATCGGCATTGCCGGAGACACGTTCGATTACCGCATCATCGACAATGTTGTCCTGCCGAAACTGGGCAAGGGATCGGCCTACCAGAGCATGGGCAAGGTCCTTGAGATCCCGCCAAACCTTTTCTCCAACTTCGCCCGCTGGCACATGTTGTCGATCTTCAAGACGTCAGACGATTTCAAGGAAATGAAGAAGCTGCTGCGCTGGTGCCTGGAGCCGGACAAGATCGAATTGTTCATCGAACTCGTCGACGAGGACCAGGGTTATCCGCTCTACAAGTCCGTGTCCGAAACGAAAGCCAGGCTGTCGTCAGATGACGAAGCGGAGTTTTCCTTCGCCCCTCTCGGTGCGGATTTCCGGGCGATGGTCTCCCGCCAGGAGTTCGAAGGCTGGATCGCCGCTGACCTTGCCAAGATGGACAAGGCCCTCGACGTAACGCTTGCAAAGGCGGGACTTTCTGAAAACGACATCGACCGTGTGTTCATGACGGGTGGAACCTCCTTCGTGCCCGCCGTCCGCCGCCAGTTCGCCAACCGGTTCGGAACAGAGAAGATCTCCGGCGGCAACGAACTGACTTCCGTCGCCAACGGTCTGGCGCTGATCGGCGCACGGGAAGATGCCGGAGATTGGGCAGTAGCTGCTTAGTTTCAAGACATTCCAATTTTCGCAACATCAACAAAACATCACTCGGTCTTTTCATAATGAACGTCATCCAAAATGAACGCGAGCACTTCAGTGAGATAGCCTACACTGCAATAGACACTCAGAACGTTTTTTCCTGCATCGAACGAGTAGTGGACGAAGTCGTCTTCGCTTGAAATCACATCTTCCGAACAGGGACGATTGTATCTGGATACGGTATCGTCGAACCGATGCTCGATCGTATCGAGATCCAGACGTACGCTCCATCCCGGGTTGTCGAGCGTTTTGATTGTCAGTCCACCCTGATGCTCCCAGTCACCGTCGCAGTTGGCGGCGAACCACTTTTCGATTTGCGAAATGCTGATGTCCGTCAATACCTATGTCCCCGGTTCGTCCAAGACTGTCATTTCCACAACGACCCGGTCCTCTGCAGAGACCTTTTCAGCCTTGCGCACTGCGGCCTTTACCGGCAGCAGGAAAGAGCCGGAGGCCTTGTCCGGCCAGATCGTGGTGCGCCATGTCGAGGAGCCGATGCTGGCCTTGACCCTGATCATGCCCCAGCTTTTCGCCTTCCGGCCACCAGCCAGAAAACGGATCTGGTCGACGCATTCCACCGGCAGGGTGATGAACGTCCAGCCACCCGGTCCGGGCGACACCCACAGGTCACCGGAAAATTCCAATTGATCAAGCACGATGGTTCGACTTCGGTTCGAGGAAGAAGAAATTGCAACATGTCGGTAATTTCAGAGAACCAACATCGCCGTCAACCGCCTAAAGGCCTTGCAGATAACGCTGCTGCCATTTCCTGAAAAAGAGATTGGGCCGGGCGCCGGAAAACCCGGCGCCCGAGGCCATCTTCAGCCAAACGCCCGGCGCAGCATGGGCACCCGCTTGATGATCAGATAGTCGAGTGCAAGCACGCTCAACAGCGTCAGACCGACCAGCGGAAAAGCCAGCGACAGAAACAACATCAGGATCATTGCGCCGCGCCAATGCGGAAGATCCTCAGGTGTTTTCGGTGCAAAAACCCGCAGCGCCATGCCTTTTGGCCGGCGCAGCCACCACATCACGGCGCCGCTGACACACAGGAAGATCACCGACAGACAGACCAACGTGTTGAGGATCAGGTTCCAGAGACCCATCAGACCCATGTGCAGCGGAATGCCGACCGCCATTGCCTTGCCCGCTGCCGAGTAATCGGCAAAGGCGACATTGGCGAGGACACGGCCGGTGTACTGATCGACATGAACGGTCCTGTCGGAGAACGGGTCTTCCGCATCGGCGCTCATCGTATCCTGGTTTATCGTCCAGACTCCGGTTTCGCCCCGGGGATAGGATATGCGATATCTTGCATTGAAGCCCAGCGCACCGGCCAGTGTTGCAACGCTGTCGATGTCGACCGGAACACCGGGTGAAGTCCCCTCTATGCCCGCCTCGGAACCGGATGCCGGCATCCGGGTCTGCTCCAGAGCCCAGGGCACCTCGGAAACCGCGCCGTGGTTCATTGCGGCATGGGTTTCGTCCGACAGGGGAACGTTGTCCCACTTTTCGGCAGGAAACGTGCTCCAGGCCTGAACGAACTTGCCGCCCCAGATGCCCGTCCAGGCCATGCCTGTGATCAGGAACGTCAGGAGGAGCGCGGAAACATAAATGCCGATGTTCACGTGCAGCGTTTTCAGAAGCGCTCGTCCCTTCTGGGTCAGGTCCGGAACAAGGGCTCTCACCAGAGAAACATTGCGCGGCCACCAGAGGTATAGTCCGGTCACGATCAGGACGAGGGAAAGACCCGCCGCGATTTCAATGAGCCGGTCACCGGGCGTCCCCAGAAGAAGATCGCTGTGAATGCCGTCGGCGAAATCGTACCAGCCCTGGCGCCGGGTCCAGCTTTCCACAATGTTGCCGGTGTAGGGATCGACGGCAACCATTTCCTGCGTGCCGTCCTGATTGATCCGGAAAACCGAAACGCTGTCTTCCGACCGCCCCTTCAGCCACTCCAAAGGTGTGCCGCCCTGCCGGCTTTCAAGGGCGGCCTGCACCTGATCCGAAATGGAGAGGACAGTGCCGTTCGCAGGAACCGGAACCGTGATTTTTTCACCGTCCCGACCATCGATGAAACCAATATACATCATCATCAGGCCGGTGACGGCGAGGACGGTCAGAAAGGGAATGGCGAAAAGACCGGCATAAAAGTGCCAGCGCCAGGCCGCAAGATAGAAACGGCTGGGCGTGGACGCATCCTGGGCGTCCTGAGAAATTGTGCTCATGGGAACTCCATTGAAAACCTGCTTCAACGGGTCTCTGCCCGGCAGGCTTCAGTTTCGATTGAGGGTTTTGACTGGAGGTTCAGGCCCCATGAGGAGGTGCGCGCGCGCCAAGTGAGCCGGCGATCGTGGTGGGCAGCCAGATGCCGTGATGTCCCGAATTCAATTCACCGGAAGTATGGGGTCGAAAGTCGAAACCGGTTGCTTGCGGAGCATCGAGGAACGCGCCGACACCAGCAAAAACACAGTGCCCGTGCGCGAATGAGCTGTCTTCATCCTCTTCCGACGGCGCAGAAATTTCCAGACCATTGGCGTCCAGAGTTACCGTTCGCAACCCGTCCGTGGTACAGAGCGTAACGGTGAACCCACCATCCGCCTGGACAGCAGGCATGAAGCCCTGAGGCACGAGTGCGGTGAACAGGAAGGGCAGCAACAGCAACGCCATGCCTGCTGTTCTCAAGTCCGGAAATTTTAGCCGGAAGTGCCTCACACCCGAATGCCCCTTTCAAGATGCTCAATTCTTTAGGTCAGATTCCGGAGAAAAACAAATCCTGTCATCCAATGTGTCTGTTTCGACCAATGGATGTCGTTTTCTCGCTTGATCCGCCAATAGCGCTCCCCTAGATTGCGGCAACTTGACGGCGTCCTATCAGGGACTGAAAGCGATTCTGGATGCGGTTGACCCACTCTGGGGACCAAGGCCGGAGCTGTCCGAAGCAACACGATGTTTGGCTGATTCAAAATCGGCCAACGTTGGTTGCATGCTTTCATCTCCCTGTTTCGCGGTCATTCAACTGCCGGTTCCGGCACCTGCCTTTGGGAGATAAATTATGATCAACCGGATTGTCCTCGCCAGCCTTGCCGCAGTTCTCTTGCCTTCGGCAGCCTTTGCGCATGGTGGTCACCTGGGTGAACTTGCCGGACACGCGCACTGGATCGGCGTTGCAGCTCTTGCCGGGGCCGCTCTCGTTGCAGGCGTCGTCGCTTTGAAAGACCGCAAGAAACAGGACGTTGACGACGCAGCCGAAGCAGATGGGGCAGAAGAAGACAACGCCGGTGAAGCCGCTCAATGAGCGGAACACCGGTCCGGGAGCAATACTTGGCAGATCGACCGACACCAGCATACCGGTACGAAAAGGACCCGTCGGCGATCTATCGTCAGTCCTTTTCCATCGTGCGTGACGAAGCGGATCTCTCCTGTTTGCCGGAGGAATTGCACCCGATCGCCGTGCGCCTGATCCATGCCTGCGGGATGACGGATCTGCCAACTGAACTGGCCTGGTCGGACACGGTGCTTGAATCGGCAAACGACGCCTTCCAGAACAACGCACCAGTCTTGTGCGACGTCGAGATGGTGGCGCATGGCATCATCCGTTCCCGTCTGCCCGCTGGAACTGACGTCGTCTGCACTCTCAATGATGAACGTGTTCGGGAGTTGGCGAAGCACCTTGGCACGACCCGCTCTGCAGCAGCCGCTGAATTGTGGGCGGACCGCCTGGAAGGTGCCGTGGTTGCGGTTGGAAATGCGCCGACGACGCTGTTCCATCTCCTTGAATCGATTGCGGCGGGCGGCGCAATGCCAGCTCTCGTTCTCGGGTTTCCGGTTGGATTTGTCGGAGCTGCCGAATCCAAGGACGCCCTGATCGAGAACCCGTTCGGTCTGCCGTTTCTGGCCCTCAGAGGCCGACGCGGCGGCTCTGCGATGGCAGCTGCGGCGGTCAATGCTCTTGCTGCCGGCCTGCCGGAAGAAAGTTGAGACAGCGGTGACCGAAAACAAAAAGGGCCTGAGATCGACAAACACCGGCAAGCCGATGCGATCGCGCGGGTTTCTGTCCCGTCCCGGCGGTGTGGCTCAAAACAGTGCAGATGACACAGGCGGTCACGCTGGCGAAAAAACGATGTCGCGCGGGAAAAGACAGATTTCGGCCACTCTCGACGGCAGGCCGACAACCCTTTCCTCAAAGACAAAGATCAAGCCCTATCGTCTGGAGGACAAATGACCTCTCCCTGGCTGACCCTGATCGGCATTGGTGAAGACGGCGTTCTGGCTCCGGGGGGACAGGATGCACTCCTGCGCGCGGAAGTCGTCTATGGCGGATCCCGTCACCTCGACCTGGCAAGTGTCGGATCTGCCGAGAAGAGAACCTGGCCATCACCCTTTGCATCGGTTTTTGAAGACCTTACACGATTGCAAGGAAAACGCATCGCGGTGCTGGCAACCGGCGATCCGATGTGGTTCGGCATAGGGTCATCGCTGGTCAGGCGTTTCGGTGCAGGTCAGTTGAGAGTGTTTCCGTCCCTTTCCGCCTTTCAGCTTGCCGCCTCGCGATTGGGATGGCCTGTGCAGGACTGCGAGTGCCTGTCGGTTCATGGCCGGCCCGTCGACCTGTTGCGCAGCGCGCTCTACCCAGGTGCCCGGCTTCTCGTCCTGACAAGCGGTGCGGATACACCGCGCGAGGTTGCGGACCTGCTTGCTGATGAGGGCTATGGCCAGACCCGGATGACCGTTCTGGAACATCTTGGCGGCGAAAAGGAACGACAGGTTGTCTCGACCGCTGAAGACTGGTCCTGCGAAGTCGCGGCCTTTCATACACTTGCCCTTGATGTTGTCGCCGAACTGGGAACCCACATCCGCCCGCGGACGCCCGGACTGTCCGACGAAGCCTTTCACCATGACGGCAAGATGACCAAGCAGGATGTTCGCGCTGTCACGCTGGCTGAACTGAAACCGCATCCTGGCGCGGTTCTCTGGGATATCGGCGCCGGTTGCGGTTCCGTTGCCATTGAGTGGCTCAGGGCCGCGAACCAGACACAGGCATTCGGTCTCGAACCCCTTGCCGAACGCCGGCAGATGGCCATGGACAATGCCGTTGCTCTTGGCGTCCCCCATCTGAAGCTGATCGACGCAACAGCGCCGGAAGGTCTCGAGAATTTGCCCGAACCGGACGCCGTTTTCATCGGTGGAGGCCTGACCGTGCCCGGCATCATCGATGCAGCGCTCAAGGCGTTGCCCGCCGGAGGCCGGCTCGTCGCAAATGCCGTGACGCTGGAGAGCGAAGCCGTTCTGCTTGCGGCCTATCAGGCACTTGGAGGAAACTTGAAGAAAATTTCCATACACCGCGCAAGCGCTGTCGGCGGTCTGACCGGCTGGCGCCCGCTCATGCCGGTGACGCAATGGAGCCTGACCAGATCATGAGCGGAACACTTTACGGCATCGGTCTCGGCCCCGGCGATCCGGAACTTATGACCCTGAAGGCACATCGGCTGATTGCGTCGGCAAAAGTTGTTGCCTATCCGGCGCCGGATACGGGCGAAAGTTTTGCCCGCTCCATCGCCGCCGGCACGATTCCCCACACTGCGCGGGAAATTCCAATTGTCGTGCCGATGCGCGTCGATCGTTTTCCCGCCCGGGAGATTTACGACAAGGCATCGGAAGAGATTGCAGCAGTTCTTGCAACCGGCGAAGACGTCGTAACGCTGTGTGAAGGCGATCCGTTCTTCTACGGTTCCTTCATGTACCTCTTCGACCGTCTGTCCGATCGCTTTGCGATTGAAATCGTTCCGGGTGTCACTTCGCTCACAGCCTGTGCGGCCCAGCTCCAGCGTCCGCTGACGTCGAGAAACGATGTTCTTACAGTGATCCCGGGACCATTGCCGGACACCGAGATCGAACAGAAGATCGCGGAAGCGCAGGCAGTCGCCATCATGAAGGTCGGACGCCACCTTTCCCGTTTGAGGGCTCTGCTTGGCCGGATGGGTCTTCTGGAAAGAGCCGGCTATGTGGAACGCGCCAGCCTGGCTGAGCAAAAGGTTCACCGCCTCATTGACCTTGAGGCCGAAACCGCCCCTTACTTTTCCATGATCCTCATCTACAAGGGAGACGAAGCGTGGACGCTTCCCCCATCCTTTTCGTCCTGAACGAAGCCGGTCTGGACACAGCCGAAGACGTTGCAAAGCGCTTTTCAACCGCGCGCATTCACGGCCTGGCAGGCCGCGTCCCCACGGCGGATACGCAGTTCAACGAGACCATCGAACATCTGCAACTGCTGTTCAGGGCCGGTCATCCGATAGTCGGTTTCTGCGCCAGCGGCATCCTGATCCGTGCACTTGCACCGATCCTGTCGGACAAGCGCAATGAGCCGCCAGTCATTGCGGTATCGGAAGACGGTTCCAGCATCGTCCCGCTGCTCGGCGGGCATCGCGGTGCAAACGAACTTGCCAGGATCCTGGCCAAATCTCTGGGTGGCCACGCGGCGATCACCACGGCGGGTGATACGAAACTCGGCATTGCCCTCGACGTTCCGCCAAAGGGTTGGATCCTTGCCAACCCGGAAGATGCAAAACCGGTGATGGCCGAACTTCTGTCCGGTGCGGATGTTCGTATAGAAGGCCAGGCGGACTGGTTGCTGGAAGCCGAACTCAACCAGTCCGACAGCGCTTCGATTGCGCTGGCGGCAACCGAAAAGCCGGTAGAAGGGAGCCCCACCCGGCTTGTCTACCACCCGCAAAAATATGCGGTTGGTGTTGGCTGTGCCCGACACTGCGATCCGGCGGAACTCATCGACCTTGTCGTGGGCCAGCTCGCGGAAGCCGGGATTGCCCGGGGTGCAATCGCCTGCGTCGTGACCATCGATCTGAAAGCGGATGAAGCCGCCGTCAACGACCTGGTGAATTATCTCGGTGTGCCTCTGCGCGTCTTTTCGGCCGAAGACCTTCAGCGTGAGACACCACGCCTCAAGAACCCGTCCAACATCGTTTTTCAGGAAGTCGGTTGTCACGGCGTTTCGGAAGGGGCGGCGCTGGCCGCGTCCGGTGCCTTCGGCGCGCTTGTCGTTGAAAAACAGAAAACCGAAAACGCGACATGCGCCATAGCGCGTGCCCCCCAGCCGATAGACCCGGCCACCATCGGCAGATCACGGGGGCACCTTTCGGTGATCGGCATCGGGCCCGGCAAGGATGAATGGCGGACGCCGGAAGCCACACGGCTCCTGTCTGCTGCAACGGATGTGGTCGGTTATTCGCTTTACCTGGACATTGTCGAAAACCACATCACCGGAAAAAAGCACCACAATTTCCCGCTCGGCGCGGAAGAGGACAGGGTTCGTTTCGCGCTCGAGGAAGCCGGCAAAGGAAAGAATGTCGCCTTGATCTCGTCTGGAGACGCCGGCATTTATGCAATGGGTTCACTGGTTTACGAGCTGCTTCACCGCAATGAGGAATTCGGAGGCGTCTCGGATGCTGCAAAACGCGTGAGCATTACCAACGCGCCGGGCATTTCGGCGTTGCAGGCCTGTTCGGCAAGGATCGGAGCACCACTCGGCCACGACTTTTGCGCAATCTCGCTCTCCGACCTGCTGACGCCATGGGAGGCCATCGAAACACGGTTGAAGGCAGCCGCGGAAGGAGATTTCGTGATCGCGTTCTACAATCCCGTTTCCAAGCGCCGCCGTACGCAATTGGCAGCCGCGCGCGAGATACTCTTGAAACATCGCCCCGCAACAACGCCTGTCGTGCTCGGCGTCAATCTCGGGCGGCCAGAAGAAACACTGCGGGTAACCACTCTTGAAGCGTTGACTGTCGACGAAGTCGATATGCTCACGACGGTTTTGGTCGGTTCCTCGAACTCACGCGCGATCATGAAGGGTGACGGCAGCATTTTTGTCTATACGCCGCGCGGCTATGCCAAGCGGATCGACGCGCCCAGACCCGCAAACACCGATTTACCGCCGGAAACCGAAAAGGCAGAAGAAAACCAATGACCGTTCACTTCATCGGCGCGGGACCTGGCGATCCAGATCTCATCACTGTTCGCGGACTACGACTGATCCAGTCGTGTCCGGTCTGTCTTTATGCCGGGTCCCTGGTGCCGGAACAGATTGTCGCCGCTGCACCTGACGACGCGCGCGTCGTCGATACAGCTCCCATGACGCTGGATGAAATCATCAACGAAATCAGGGACGCACATGACAAAGGTCTGAATGTTGCCCGTGTGCACTCCGGCGACCCCTCGATCTACGGTGCGACGGCGGAACAGATGCGCCGCCTGGATGCACTTGACATAGACTATGATGTCACTCCCGGCGTGCCCGCGTTCGCCGCAGCAGCGGCGGCCCTGAAAACCGAATTGACGATCCCGGAAGTCGCCCAGACGGTAATCGTAACGCGGACGGCAATGCAGTCCTCCGCCATGCCGAACAATGAGGACCTCGATACGCTCGGCAAGAGCGGCGCGACGCTCGCAATTCATCTTTCAATCCGGAACCTTCGGGAGATCGAACGTCAGCTCGTCCCCCATTACGGGCCGGATTGCCCGGTGATTGTCGCCTATCGCGTGGGGTGGCCCGACGAGGCCTTTCTTCACGGCACGCTTTCAACGATTGCGAACCAGATACGCAAGTCCAAGATCACCCGGACCGCTCTTGTGTTTGTTGGCCATGCCCTGAAGCCGGGAGAAGACTTTCGGGACAGTGCGCTTTACGACGCCGATCACGTGCATGTTCTAAGGCCGAAAAAGAAAGCGAAAGTCTCCTAGAATTTCGGCTCGTCATTCCGGATGAGTGCAGCGAACGCTGTGCACCTATCCGGAATGAATTGCGCCGACAACTGTACTGCGTCGGTTTCTCCAAGTCCCGACCGTTCCAGTGACGGGTTCGATAGAGACAGGTTGCCTGCCTCATCTTCTTGTATCTGAGGTGGGTCAAAAAGACGAAATTACATGGGCGAATGAGCCCATCACATTGCCGCTCCGCAATCCCATGTCTTCTCGTTTGTTGCCCTCGGCATCCTGCACGGAAAACAGGCGGTCAGCCTTTCCCTCGGATACGATCGACGCATAGTGAAATTCATGCCCGGCGAGCGGAGATGTCCAGGGCAACCCGCCAAGGGGTTCCAGCACGCGATATCCGAGGTGACGCTTGCGATCCTCAAACGACGTCACCAAAGGCAACAGACCCAGCATACCGTGCCTTTCGCCGGACGCGTCGATGAGACCTTCACCGAGCGTCATGTAACCACCGCATTCGCCGTAGATGAGTGTGCCCGCATTCGCAGCCTGCCGCATTCCTGACTTGAAGCCTTCAGCCCCTGCCAAGACCGCTGCATGGAGTTCCGGATACCCCCCAGGGAGGAAAATCGCATCTGCATCCGGGCCTGGGGCTTCGTTGGCGAGCGGTGAAAAGAAAGCGATTTCCGCGCCCTGGCGTTGCCACTCGTGCAACAGGTGCGGATAGGAAAAAGCAAAGGCAACGTCGCGCGCGACCGCTACCTTCCGCCCCAGCGGCGGCAGTTGCATCCGAATGGTTTCTGCAGCCGGAACACAAGTCGCCGCGCTTTCGATGGCGGCCAGATCAACATGTGTGCGGCAAAGCTCTGCCGCCGTTTCCAGAAACGTCTCCAGATCCTTGTGCTCACTCGCCTGCACCAAGCCCAGATGTCTTTCCGGCAACGTCAAATCCATCGAACGCGGGATGGCTCCGAACACAGTCACACCCAGCGGTGCGAGTGCTGTGCGAAGCATAGCTTCATGACGCGCACTGCTAACGCGGTTGAGGATTACACCTGCAATTTGAACATCGGGACGGTAATTCTGAAACCCGAAAACCAGCGCTGCGACAGACTGGGCCTGCATGGCACAATCAATGACAAGGATCACGGGAACGGTCAGGGTCGCTGCAAGCTCGGCGGCGGATCCCTTCCCGTTCGCCGCGCCGTCGAACAACCCCATTGCGCCCTCAATCAGAAGCAATTCATGCCCTGTTGCCTGCTCCATCGCCAGCGCGCGTAGCGTATCGGTATCCATCGCCCAGGCATCCAGGTTGATGCAGTGTTTGCTGCTGGCAGCTTCGTGAAACTTCGGATCGATATAGTCCGGACCGGATTTCGCTGACGCCACCAGACGGCCGGCATTGCGAAAGGCTCTTAGCAGCGCGAGAGTAAGCGTCGTCTTGCCGGCACCGGAGGAAGGTGCTGCAATCAACAACCCTCCAGGATCCTGGAATGTAACGCTATCCGGCATCTGCCGTTCGGTTCTTTGCGCGCAGATCCAGTGGATCGGATGTCAATATCTTGCCAGACATGGCCCCGAGCCAATCCAGGCCATTGCGCAGTCGCACGACTTCTCCGACACAGACTATCGCCGGAGGCTGGATATCGGCAGCTGCCGCATCGACCGCACAGCGACCCAGCGTCGTCTCCAGAACCTGTTGGCCAGCCAGGGAAGCGTTGCACACGATGCCCACAGGCTCGTCAACAGATCGTCCACAGCTTGTGAGTTTGCCGGCTATCGTCTCCAGATGTTTCATTGCCATGTACATGACGATTACCGGAGATCCCTTGGCAATCCCGTCCCAGTTGATGGCGTCGGGGGTCAAACCGGTCTGGTCATGACCGGTCAGGAACGTGACTGCCTGATTGCAATCACGGTGAGTTGCCGGGATGCCCGCATAGGCGAGACCTCCGATACCGGCAGTGACACCCGGAATGATCCGGAACGGAACACCTGCCTCGACAAGACCGAGGGCTTCTTCGCCGCCACGCCCGAAGACGAATGGATCGCCGCCTTTCAAGCGAAGCACACGCTTTCCTGCGCGGGCATAATCGATGAGCTTCAGTGTGATATCTCGTTGTTTCGGACTGGGTTTGCCGCCGCGTTTGCCAGCAAAGTCCGTCACCGCACCGGGTTTGACCCAGTCGAGAATGCTTCTGTCGACAAGAGCGTCATAAACAACAATATCCGCCTGGCGCAGACCGTTCACGGCGTGCAACGTCAGGAGGCCGGGATCGCCTGGACCGGCACCGGCAAGCCACACCCAGCCAGAATCAAAAACCGGCAAGCCATCGGGAAAACTATTGTTCTTGTCAGTACCGTTCATGAATTCTGTTTATCCGGCATTTTCCGGAACGCCAAGCACCTGCGCGATGGAAAACACAAGGAATGCGACATTTCAGAGCAATGTCGCTCAGGAGCGCGCACCGGTCTGCAACATCAGCTATAGAGTCTGCATGTCGAGGAACGAACCGAAAGAACTGAGACGGGGCTGGACGACGGGCGCATGTGCAACGGCTGCGGCCAAGGCTGCCTATTGCGCACTCATAACCGGCACATTTCCCGACCCTGTCGAGATTTCCCTGCCGAGAGGCGCCACCGCCGATTTCATTCTCACCCGGCACAGTGCTTCCGGCGATGTTGCCAGCGCAACCATCACCAAGGATGCGGGTGACGATCCCGACGTGACGCATGGCGCCCTGATCACATCGACCGTTCGGATTTTGGCACCCGGGTCGGGTGTCCGGTTCAAGGCCGGCGACGGTGTCGGCACGGTGACGCGGCCCGGGTTGCCGATCCCGCCGGGCGAACCCGCGATCAACCCGGTTCCACGCCAGATGATGCAGACAGCGATCGGGGAAGTCGCGGAAAAATACGGCGCAACAGGAGATGTGGAGATCGAAGTCTCGATTGGCGGCGGCGCGGAACTGGCGCTCAAGACAATGAACGGGCGTCTCGGCATCGTCGGTGGACTGTCGGTGCTTGGGACAACCGGTATCGTACGCCCGTTTTCCTGTGCGGCCTGGATCGCTTCCATCCATCGCGGCATCGATGTCGCCCGTGCAATCGGTCTGACCCATGTCGTCGGCGCCACCGGATCGTCCTCCGAAGATGCGGTAAAGACGCGATATTCTCTCGACGAGACAGCCTACCTGGATATGGGTGACTTTGCCGGTGGTCTGCTCAAGTACCTGCGCCATCACCCTGTCGACAGGCTGACTCTCGCCGGAGGGTTCGCCAAGTTCTCGAAGCTGGCGCAAGGTGCGCTCGACCTGCATTCGGCTCGGAGTTCCGTCGATTTTTCCTTTCTGCAGGACCTTCTCGCGGAAGCCGGTGCGTCTCCTTCTTCCATCGCCGATGCCGCTGAGGCAAATACGGCAAAGGAAGTACTCGACCGGTCACTGGAGGAAAATGTCGACCTGAGCGGTTTGCTGGCAAGACGAACGAAGCAGGAAGTCCGGAAAATCCTCAAGGGTGCGCCGGTTGCGCTGGAAGTTCTGATAACCGATCGGCGGGGCAACGTCCTGGGAGAGAGCGGCTTTGACGACACCTGATCACATCTTGCTGCTAGCTGGAACTTTCGAAGTCCGTCAGCTCGCCGAAAGGCTGGGCAGTACATTTCCGGGACTGCACCTGACCGTTTCCTTCGCCGGCGTTGTCAAAGATCTGCCGGATCTTGGAGTGCCCACACGTATCGGCGGGTTCGGCGGGACAGTCGGGCTCGCCAAATTTCTCGAAGATGAAAATGTCACCCTGGTCATTGATGCGACGCACCCTTTCGCGGCGCAGATGAGCCGCAACGCTGTTGAGGCCTGCGGCAGCCGCCGGCTGCCACTTCTTCGCCTGGAACGGCCGGCCTGGAAACCTCTAGAGGAAGACAGGTGGGAACCGGTTGTTTCGATAGAGGATGCAGTTTCAGCCCTGCCATCTGCATCCCGCGCATTTCTGGCACTTGGTCGCAAGGAGATCTCCCGCTTTTACCCTCGTTCGGACATTTACGGCGTTGCACGCATGATCGAGCCGCCTCGCCAACCTCTGCCGCCACATTGGGAGCTGGTTCTGGCGCGGCCATCAAGTTCGGCGGAGGAAGAGATGTCACTGCTGCGCACGCACGGCATCACGCATCTGGTTGCGAAAAACAGCGGCGGGGAAAGGTCCTACTCCAAGATCGAAGCCGCTCGCAGACTGGGATTGCCGGTAATCATGATCAACAGGCCGAAACTGCCGACGACAGAGACATCGACAACTGTCGCGGACACGATTGAAAAAACGCGCGTCGTCTTGACGAACAATAGATCCTGAACGCGGTTCGGCGCGCTAAGTTTCTGTGCCCGATCGGCCAAACCTGAGCTTCAGAAGCGCGATGAAGAATCGCGGAATGCCTATGATGTACCTGCGAAACAAGCGGCGTGGTTCCTGCAACAAGCGGAACAGCCATTCCAGACCAATGGACTGTACGAATTTCGGTGCTCTGACGACTGAGCCGGACATGAAATCGAACAACGCGCCGACGCCGATTGCCACCGTGGCATTCAGCCTGGCGCGATTTTCAACGATAAATTTTTCCTGCCGGGGATTGCCCATGCCGACAAGGAGCAGGTCCGGTTGGACCCGATTGATTTGCTCGCAGACCTGGGAGCATTCATCCAGGTCAAAGTATCCGTTCCGGGCTCCGACAACATGGTGCATCGGATAGACCGTTTCGATATGTTCTTTTGCAAGCTGAACGTGGCGGTCGGTCGCTCCCAGCAAAAAAATCTTCAAGGGAAATCCGACTTCCGTGAGAATGTCCGGGATCAGATCTGTACCGTTCAAATTGTCCGGGAAAGATTTCCCGTTCAAAAAGCGACTTGCCAAGTCGACGCCAATACCGTCGTTCAACAATGTCATGTGCCGAAGCGTTTCGGCAAATGCCGGGTTATCCATAGCGGTCAGTGTTGTATGTGCATTGCAAATGGCGATGTCGAGCGGATAGCTCATCTGGACAGATGACCGCACAAGCTGAACAGCTTCCTCACTGCTCATCCTCAAGATTGCCAGCGGACCGATTAGCGATGTACCGGCCCTGATCGGAAGGTTCAGATCCACCTTATTCATCAAAGGAGAGCCACATGGTATTGAATGCACTTTATTCGTCTTGTCTTTGTTCAAGATTGAATTGTCTTAGCTCGAATACAATTAAAATAACTTAATTTAGAAATGACGCCGTTTTTATTATTAATACTTGGTTTTCGTGAGACTCAAATTTTTAAATAACCCAGAAACTTCCTTTAAACGCTTGCTCAAAGTTGAGGCGGTTCCGATCTGCTTATTTGCGATGCGTTAATCATGTTTGTTTACCAATGAGGATGGTGACCGGTCTCCTTGCTAAGAACCCGGAAGATGGCGGTCATGTACCCGGCGTGCAGCGTATGCGACGAAACTGAAGACCGATGGCAGTATGATTGATTTGTCAGAGATACCGGCGATCCTGCGGCGCCACCTGGTCTGGTTGATCGTGTGCCCGATTGTCTTTGCGGTCCTTGCCCTCACCTACGCCGTCCTCAAGACGCCGGTCTACCAGACGAACGCGGAATTGCTTGTCCAGCCGGACGGTGTGCAGATTATCGGGACAGATCCGACGGCGCCGAGCAGAAACCAGACCTTGCAGGCGATGGATCTTGACAGCCAGACCTTCGTGATCCTGTCCGCGGGTGTCCTGAACGAAGTCGCCAACAACCTTAAACTCGATAGCGATCCAAGTTTCTATCAACCCGGCCTGCGAAACAGGCTGCTATCTGTCTTCGCAGGTGGCCTTTCCGGCAACTCCAGGTCTTCCGCCGATGTTCGGGCTGCAACGCTGGAAGCCCTGAGAGAGGCGGTCAACGTCTTTCGGCTTGGCCGATCGTTCGTCTTTTCGATCACGGTCAGCCATCCGGACCCCGAGCTGGCAGCGTCAATTGCCAACGAAACCGCCCGGGTCTACATCGAGCAAAACCGAAGCACCCGGACCGAAGCATTGGCCCGAGCCAGTACGACCCTGGGCAAGCAGGCGCAGCAATTGCGTGCGCGCGTCGAAACAGCGGAAGCTGCGGTTGAAGCCTACAAGGCGCGGCAGGGTCTGATCAGCACGTCAGGCGGGTCCGTGATCGACCAGCAGCTGGACGCGCTGAACACCCAAATCACCGATGCGCGGGTCCAACTGGAGCGAGCAAAGTCGCTCTACGACCAGATGGCGCCCCTGACGCTGTCCGACGTGGAAGCAGGTGCCGTTCCAGGCGGAACCGAAAACACGGTCCTGAGCTCGCTGAGGGTCCAATATGCCCAGGTGGCGCAGCAGGTTGCGGAAGCCGCAACGACACTTGGATCAAACCATCCAACGCTGCTTGAATTGCGTTCGCAACTTTCAAATACGCAACGCGAAATACAAAGTGAGTTGCAGCGTATCAAGCAGTCTGTCCGCAGCCAGTTTGAACAGGCCCAGTCGACAGTCAATGCTCTCGAGCAGCAGTCGAAAAATCTCCAGTCGCAGAATACGGTGCAGGGCAAGGCCCTGATCGAACTTCGGCAACTGCAAAGTGAAGCCGGTGCGAGCCGGGCGGTCTACGAAGCATTCCTGAAACGCTCCAGAGAACTTGAAGAACTTCCGGAACTCGACACAAGCACGACCCGTATCTTGTCCGAGGCTCCCGTTCCGACCAGCGCGAGCGGACCCAAGAAAATTCTCGTGCTTGGCGCTGCCCTGGTCTTCGGATTTGCTGTTGCGGCATCGGGAGCGGTTCTGCTGACCCTTCTCAAGGGACCCATGATGTCCGAACGGCAACTTGTCACGCAAACGAGTGCCCCCATCCTGGCCAACCTGAACAAACCGGCACAGGAAAGTGCGTCCCTGATCAGATTGCCGCATCTGGCCGGAACCGGTCGAACACAGCTGGAGTCCAAGGCTGCAATCGCCCGGGTTCGGGTCGCCTACGCACTCAGAAATGCGATCGCCTACAATCGCCCAGCCAACATCCTGGCTCTCTCGGTCGGACGCACCGGCGACACTTCCGAGTTTGTTCGCAGCGTCGCGGAGGAACTTCATGACATGGGTGAAGAGATCCTCTTTGCCCATACGACCAACAATCGCGAGGAAGGAACCAAGACCCCCGGGAAACCTCAACCGGCCACTCCGGGAATAGACGCCATTCAATCCATAGCTGCCAAACTGTCCAGCTCAAGAGGCACGGTGCCTCGGTCAGCTGGCGCCGCCGATGCGGCCGGTCTTGCCGGTTACCTTCGTGTGGAACACATCGATCCACGCAAGAAATATGCGTCAGGCGGTGATCTCGGCTCCGCAAATGAAGATATTCTGCTTGTCGACGCAGGAAACATCGACGAAAGCCCCATGCTGCCGGTTCTGCTGAGACATTGCGACGGCATCATTCTGATCACGGCGGTGGGAGACACCAACGAGACCGAGTTCGAGCACGCGGCTGCCTTCCTGGAACCCTGGTATGACCGGATCATCGGAAATGTTGTCCTCAGCGCTGCATGACCACCAGATTGCGGTCCGGACAGCACCGGACCTGGAGCGGACACAGTACCGGCTCTGGCTAAAAGCCGTCTATGCGGTGGTCGTCGGAACCCTCCTGTTCAATTTCGTGCTGGCCTTCGTGAACACCAATGTGTTCGGCATATCCGAAAGCCACGTGATCCTGTCGGAAATGGCATTGCTTGCGGTCGCACTTTTCCTTATCTTCAGCCGCAACACCTTGCTGTTACTGATCTTACTGCTCTATTTCAGCTACATGGCCCTGATCCTCGCCTTGCGGCCCGAGCTGGACCTCAAGGCGATCCGCGATTTCCTGATCCCGATCGTCTTCTATTTGATCGGCAGGAATTTCAGACAAATCGAGGATGCGGACCGACTGGTATGGATCAGTGCCCTTGTCGTCCTGTCGGTCGGGTTTTTCGAGTTTCTCTTCCTTGATATCTATACCGGACTCGTGAGCATCTTTGATTACTACGTTGCCCGTGGGACGCTGAGTGCGGATGCCAATTTCATCGAAGGCTCCAATCTCTTTGTCTCCAGCACACGCGTCGACGGACGGAATTTTCTTGAGTTCCTGGGGAACGTTCGTGCCTCGTCGGTGTTTCTGGAGCCTGTGACAATGGGCAATTTCGGCGCCTTCCTATGCCTCTGGGCTCTTTTCCGTTCAGGTATGCGTTATCGCTCACTGATGTTTGCTGCCGCTTTCGCAGCCGTCATTCTCCCAGACGCCCGTTTTGGAATGTTCGTTTGCGTTGCGATGGTCGCCGCTGCCGTGGCAGGACTGTTTCTGCCCAGGGTGACCTGGTGGAGCTTGCCGCTGCTGATCGTTTTCGCACTCGGCCTCTACGGAGGCTGGTCTACACAGATCGGATGGAGTGACGATTTTGCAGGCCGATTGGTGCACGCAAGCCAGTTGCTGCAGAAAGTCACGCCGGAGATCCTGTTCGGCGTCGACGGAAACGTGCCGTTCCTTGCAGACAACGGCTTTGCCTACTCACTCGCGCAAATTGGTGCCATCGGTCTTATCGCCTTGTGGACCTGCTACATTTTCGCACCTTACGAAGATCAGCGCGCGATACAGTTCAAGGCATTGGCCGCGACCTACATCGCGCTGCTCATGACAATTTCCAACTCATTCTATTCGATCAAGCTTGCTGCGCTCTTCTGGATAGTTGCCGGCGCGGCCGACGTTGTCCGCCTCTCACCCGCGAAACCATCAAAGCGGCAATCAAAACCTTAGGAAGTTCCCGAATTCCCAGGATCTGAATGAATGATGCTTGCCTGACGGGCTGTCGGGCCAGGCTCAAGATGCAAATATAGCGCGGTAGAGATCTTCGTACTGGCGCGCCCGTGAAGGCCAGGCATATGCCCAGGCGGCATGAACGGCGTCTTCGCGCAGATCCGGTCTCTGTTCCAGATCCAGATATTCCAACCTTACGGCATCTGCTGCCTGACGAGGGTTCGAATAGTCAACCGTGCGAACAACCGAATGTTTCTCCGCAATGACTCTGAAGGCTTCATTGGCTTCCACAACGGGTATCAATCCCGCGCTCAGCGCTTCGATCAGGACGAGCCCGAAACCTTCATACTCGGACGCACTGACAAACAAACTGCAATGCGTAATCAAGTCCCTCAACTGTGTATTCGTGAGCCCGACATGAATGTCGACATTACCGGAAACTCCTCGGGTTTCAGCCATTTGCAACAGCTCATTGCGCGTGAGATCAGACTCCATGCCGGCGATATCAAGACGCCACCTGGGATCTTCGCTACAAAGCACCGCCAATATTTCAATCAGGCGTTCCAAGCGCTTGTTCGAAGAAAATCGTCCAAGTGTGAGCAGTCTTCTTTCTGGATGAAGCGCGGCGGCGTTCCGGAATTTTTCAATAGCCACACCGTTTTCTATAAGTACCGATTTTCCGGGAGATATCTTGTTGAACAATTCAAGATCACTGGTGCTGCAGCAAGCAAGCGCAGAATACTGCGACGCTGAAAAGCGCGTCAGCGTATTGAACCAGGCAGATTTCAGCCTGGCGAACTTTCGCGTATGAAAAAATCCCCCATGTGTCGTCGCCACCAGTTTCCTGCGATGGACCGGCCTTGTCATTGCAAGAAAATCGAAAAAGAAATCGATTGCGTGGACATGGACCAGATCAGCATCAGAAATCTGCCCGAGTACCGAAGGAGCGAGCGGATACCGCGAGCTGCCTGAATAGGGAATACGGGTCACCTCAATGCCGTCGATGACATCTTGGTGCGAAAGACTTGTCCCCGGATCAGTGAACAGGCGGTCGAGTGTAACGATCCTGACGCTGGCGAACCGGTCTTTCTGCTGAAACGCCAGATTTCTGACGACATCTTCCAGCCCACCAATGCTCGGCGAATACTGCCTCACCACGTGAACAATATTCTTTCCCGAAAGGCTCGTGGGGTTGCTTTCCACGATGTCCGGCTGACCTATTGCGTCCATCCAAGTTATCCGGCGATACTCGCTAAGTGGTGTTATCAGGCACCACATTATCATCAGCCGATCAACAATACCTTTATCGCCAGTCCATTTGACGCAGAACCCTCCGAAACAAACGCATGTTCAAGCCCACCTCCCCTCTTCCATTGTCTCGTCCTCGACATGCAGCCGCAATTCGTCCTTTGTTCTTCTTCTGGTTCATTTGCGCCATGATCCAAATGCCTGCATCAGCTCAGGCGGCCACATGTCTGCGGGGCGTTAACATTGCCGGTGCGGAGTTCGGAGATCTGGGTGCCATTCACGGTCAGGGTTACATCTACCCTTCGGAAACGACACTCGACTGGGCGGCGCAACAGGAAATGACCGCGATCCGGCTTCCATTCCTCTGGGAACGCCTTCAGCCGGAGCTTTTCGGCGACTTCGACCCTGCAGAACTCGCGCGCCTGCAGGTAACCGTTCAAGCTGCCAACAGCCGTGGCCTGAACGTTGTTCTGGACCTGCACAATTATGCCGAATACAAGGGGCAGCGGCTCGGAACCGGCACGGTCACGAGCGAAGCACTTGCCGATTTCTGGAGGCGACTGCCGCCTTATTTCGCTGGAAACGACAAGGTCGTCTTCGGGCTTATGAACGAACCGGCAGACATCACGGCCAAGACCTGGTTCGAGGGAGCACAGGCCGGACTCGATGCGATCCGCGACAGCGGAGCAGACCAACTGGTGCTGGTCCCGGGCACGATCTGGACAGGCGCATCACACTGGTTCGACGAACAGGATGGCGGGTCGAACGCCGATCATTTCCGGAACATTTCCGACAAGGCGGACAATTTCGCGTTCGAGTTTCATCAATATCTGGATGAAGACTACTCCGGAACGCATGCATCCTGCCCACGCACGCAAGATGCGCTCAGCGCGCTCGAAAACGTAACTGACTGGATGAGAGACCACGGCTTCAAGGGTTTTCTCGGTGAATTTGGTGGCAGCCAGTCGGAAGATTGCCTGAAGGGTCTCAAGGACGTTGCCGGATATCTCAACAGCAATCACGACACATGGATCGGCTGGACGGCATGGGCCGCTGGCGACTGGTGGGGAGATTATCCCTTGTCCCTGCAACCGTCTGCAGATGGTGAAAAGCCTCAAACTGCGGTGCTTAAACCGTTTTTCAACGGCTTTTCCGGCCAATGTGAATGAATGGAGCTCAAGAAACACGTACACGCGTTGAAAGGTCTTTGAATGCCTAAGGAAATCCTGCTGGTTTCACGGCACGACTACCGGACCGGGTGGCGCGCAAACCTGCATTTTCTTGCCGATGCCTATCGCGACCTCGGCTGCAATGTCCGTTTCGTGTCCACCGGCTTCAGCCCGCTGTCGCTTCTTTCGACCGATCACCGCAAGGGTTTGTTTTGGGCCGGCAACACGTGGCAGAACATAAACGGTGTCGATTGTTACCTCTGGCGCTCGATCATTCATCCGTTCGGCAAGGGTCTGGGCAACCTCAAGTCCCTGACCAGTGGCTTGTTCAAATGGTGGATCAATTCGACATGCAATGCCCTCGACGACGCCGCGGGATCTGCAGACGTCGTCATTGTCGAATCGGGCATCTCGGCTTGCCTGGTCGGCCGGATCCGCCGCTCCGCTCCGAAAGCAAAAATCATCTACCTTGTGTCTGACCTGCTCGAAACTGTCGGGGCACATCCATTCATCGAGGAGCAGCTCTTCCGGGACAGGGACGCCATCAGCCATATCGTGGTCGTTGCACGGGCGATGGCAGCACACTTCAAACCGTATCATCGGCCCGTACATTTCATTCCGCACGGATTGTCGAAATCCGAATTCGACAATATAGGCCCAAGCCCCTATGCGGCAGGCAGGAACGCGGTCACCGTCGGTTCGATGTTGTTCGACCCCGGTTTTTTCCATGTCGGTGCCAGGAGTTTTCCGGACGTCCAGTTCCATCTCATCGGAACGCCACAGATGGAAGAGAAACCCGATAACGTGACGGAATACGGCCGCATGCCATTTGACCAGACACTGCCGTTCCTGAAGCATGCAGATGCTGGCATTGCCCCTTATCACGATCAGGACCATGCCGAATACCTGTCCGATTCCAGCATGAAGCTCATGCAGTATGACTACCTGCAGCTACCGGCAATCTGCCCGGACTTCGCGGCCGGCGACAACGTGAACCGGCACGGGTACAGACCGGGAAACGAACCGTCGATCCGGACTGCCATTGAAACCGCCCTGCAGACGCCATTCAAAGCAAACACAACCGAAATGCTTGACTGGAAGGATGTGGCAACAAGATATATTGAACTCTAGGGCACGGTCTCCGGTAATCAATCATCAAATCTTAATTGCTCATATCTATAAGTTGTTTCTGCTTGTACGACGGCAAATAACGTAATATCCGGTGCGGAATCGCGGATACCGGAAACCGTTAGGGCACCAACAAAAAGACACGCCAACGGAATAACTGCGATGGGCCCCACCTGATGGCATCCATGTTGCGAATGTCAGTTGTGAATACTTCAGCCGGCATGCTGTCGATGATCGCAGGCTTTGTCTGCAGCATCATTGTTGCCAGAACCCTTGGTGTGGATGGAACCGGTATCGTTGCCTATGCGTTGTGGTTCATGTCGGTGGCCACGCTTGTTGCGGATCTGGGCATGCCCCAGGCGACATTGCGCTTCATTGCCCGGGACACCGACGGCAGTCCGGAATTGAGAAGCGGCTTGTTCCGCAGATTGTTTTTCCGCTTTGCATCGGCGTCCGTCGTGGCTGCGCTTGCAATGGCCTGTTACGCTTTCTGGCTGCTTGAGCGCGGTCTGGTCGAAAACGCGACTGTCTGGTTCGTCACCATCGCCCTCTATCTCAGCTATGCCTATTCGACCATGGCGATCGGAGCGGCCCAGGGACTGGGGCAATTCGACCGTGCGGCACACCGGACGCTGGTCGGCTGCCTCATTCAACCTTTTGCTGTTCTGGGTGGTGCTCTTGTTCTCGGACCTGCGGGGGCCATACTCGGGCACGCGCTCCGGCATCTGCCGCAAGCAATGGACCTGAGATCCTATCTGGCAAAAAAACCTTCCGAAAGAAAACCAATTCCAACTGAAATCCGTCGGTATGCGCGAAACAACTGGATTTCGGGAAGTATCCTTGCGCTGTTCGGAGCGCGGATCGAACTGGCGATCATCGGGTTCTTTTTTTCGATCACCCAGGTTGGTTTTTATTCCATCGGCCTGACGATGGCCGGGATGATCGCGCAGCTGGCGCTCTTCATTGTCGCGTTTGTGGTTCCCAAATTCGGGGAGTTGCACGATCAGGCGAACGACCGGGCCTTTGCCGATGCTTTCGAGAGAACAATCCGGTGGCTGTCCATCGTCATCGCGCCAATCACGATCGGTGGAGCCGCAATTGCCCCCGAACTCATCCCTCTTGTCTTTGGTTCCGACTTTTCCCCAGCCGTCGGTCCGGCGGTGATACTGCTTGTCTTTTCCGTTGCTCAGGCACTGGCTGCTGTTCTTTCCCGCGCAATTCTTGCAAAAAACCGCAGTTCCGATGAACTTCGAATGTCACTTGTCTGGTGCGGCCTATCGATCGTGGCCCTGATGATCGTGATTCCATCTTTCGGACAAACAGGCGCTGCATGGACAAGAGGCGCTGTGAATACACTTCTGCTGGTTATTCTCACGATCTATTGCAGCCGTGTCCTCAACCTCCACGTTCCGGTTCTGACACTGACGAAGAGTATTTCGGCAGCCGCCCTTAGCGCTGCCGCCGCACTTGGAGTTCTACAATATGTCTCCGGCATTCCAGGTCTCGTTCTGGCGGTGATGGCTGCCGCACCGGTCTATATTGTCGCGCTGCTCATGCTGCGAGCAGTGCCCTCGTCCGAACTTGAACCGCTTGCGAACGAGGTCAGGTCCCGTCTTGGGCTGAACAAGTTCTCCTGAGGCCCTGCACGATCCAAATCTGCCATGGTCATCGATGACCGGAGCTTCTCCCGAAGTCGTTTAAGCAGTTATTAGCCAGACTTTTTTATGGTGATGGTGGTCCGAGGGTCTACGGGGCCGTATAGATTCAAATCACAGGCGACCACGACACGGGACCACTGGGCTCGTCTCATGGGACGAAGACCGCCGCTTGTTGCCTTAACAGAGAAGATTGTTCCAAGTCATGACTATCGAAACCGCATTTGGCCAACGGTCCGGCCCCCTCTCGAATGCGCTTGGACGGATCTTCTCCACGAACGTCGTGAACACCATCTCCGTGGGTGTCTTTTCCCTGATCGTCCTGGGTACACTCGCGCTCGCCTATTTCAATCCCGTCTACAACTGGGACATTCTGGCGTATGTCGGCATCGCCGTGGAAGACAGGCTTGAGACGGCGGAAGAAATTCATGCAACCGCCTACAAGGAAGTCCAGGATGCCGCGTCCGAACTTCAGTTCTACAAGGTAACAGCGAGCATTCCCTATCGCGTCGGACAGTACGAGAATCCGGAGCACTTCGTCTCCCTGTTTCCCATGTATCGCGTGAAGGTCGCCTATACAGAGGCCATCAAGATAATCGGGGATGTGGCAGGGCGTGTCCATGCCACAACCATCATCTCGACCGCTTCGGCTGCGCTTGTCGGGTTCATCATCATCGTCTGGAGTTTTCGTCAGGCCTTCGTGCAGGGCCTGCTTGTCGTCGGACCTGTTGCCGTTCTGATCGGATACGTGTTTTCCGCCCGTGAAGCGACACCCGACCTCATGATGGCCGTCTTCAGTCTCCCGGCCATCTACTTCGTCTGTCGCGAAAAACCGCTCTTTGCCGCGCCGTTTCTTTTTCTGATGTTTCTCGTGCGTCCGGACGGCATCCTCTTGTTTTTCGCTCTCCTGCTGGCCTCGCTTGCACTTGGCAAACACAGGCTGATTTATCTCGGGCTGTTCGTCGCCTGTGTCTTCCTTTATTTTCCCGTCGTGGGATCAGCAGACCATCCCGGCTGGTGGACACACTTCTATTTCTCGAACATCGAATACCAGGACGACATGCGCGGGTTTGCTCCGGTGTTCGACGTAACCCTTTACGTGAAGGCTCTTGTCGTCAATCTCGCCAGAACCGTGCAGGCTTATGACTGGCTGATGCTTCTCGCCGTTTTCCTGTTGGGATTCGTGCTGCTGGTTCGCAGTGGCAGGGAGATCTCGAAGGGACAGTGGATCGCGGTGATTGCGCTGACACTTTGCATCGGCGGGAAGTTCGTTACCTTTCCGCTTCCGGACGACCGGATCTACCTGCCGTACATGCTGCCTCTGTTGCTGGTGCTGATGGAAATCTGGAGGCCGGAATTCTCATACCCGGCTGAAAGGATCAGGTCGGAACAGTAGGGGTGCCTGATCGCGATCCTGGAAGCAATAAACGCCGCCCGATGAGGGCGGCGCTTTGGTTCGTATTCCTGTACTCGACACAGCGCGTTGAGACGGCAAATGCGCGTCACATGCCGCGTTGAATTCAAGCGCTCTTGCGGGACCTGAACAGCGCCAGACCACCAAGGGCCGACAGGAGAAGTACGGCGCCAGCTGGTAGCGGAACAACCGTGGCATGGACTGACCAGTATCCGTCTTCGATGGGTGGCAAGCTGCCTGCTGTTGCATCGACCTGGAAGGAATGTGTTCCTGCTCCCAGAACGCCAAGCACGCTCGGTCCACCCGTCCCTGCGAAGCTGAAGGTATTTCCGCCCCAATTGAAATCACCGTCAAAAAGGCTACCGGCATGGGGTGCCCATCTAAAGGCGATTTTGTAGGCCCTATCCAGGGTCATGGTCCAGCCGTCTTTGAAGTTGGTGCTGCTCGCATGTCTGACGGTGCCGAAAATATGAGTATCGCCTACAAGGCTAAACGACGGATTCCCGGTTCCATTGCTGAAATCATCGTACAAAGGTGTACCGCCCGGCGCCCACGGGTTAAGTGGTTTGGGACCATTTTCCTGAACGTTGCCGGATATATTGCCCGAAATCGGGGCCGCATTTGCTATTCCTGCGGTTGCCAAGGGGATAGCCACTGCTGCGGCCAATGCTAAGCCAAGAATTCTCATGTGAAGCTCCTACCAATACAAAAATCTGCCCCAAATGTAAAAAAACCGAGTTTCCTTAGATGAAACTTTCTCTTTTCATGCGGAATATTAACATATTATTAACTCTAGGGAAATGTTCGCATTGAAATAAAAAACATTACAGAACAATAGGTTACATGTTTACCCTGCAATCTCTGCATTATCCGGTGAACGATCAAGCTTCAGGCGATATTTTTTCAGCGAGTCCGCTCTGGAGAAAATCGCCCCACACGCCTGGATGGCGTTGGTACACACCGGAACGCAATCTGTCGTTTCACCAGATGGCATTTGCCTGTTTTTCGCACGTCCACGACATCGCTCGCACTCAGCGAAACACAGGCACACGCATCTTGCGATCGACACGTTTCACCGTGTTGTGGTGCTTGTCGTCAACCTGGCCATAATCCTGACGGCGTGTGGCTGGCTGATGTTTCCGGCGGTCTCGTACTGCCGGTCAGACGCAGCAGGGTGATACCCACGAGATGATGGTTCGCAGTGACCTGCCCGACGCTCTTCGTCGGCGGCACGTTCGTTTCATTCCACCTCCCGCACGAGCAGATCCACCCAGCTGCGAACTGCAGTTGTTTACGATGCCCGTTGAAAGGTGATCCAAGTTCTCAATCGGCCGCGCGAGGTCATGGAACGATTTGGACGCATTCGGAGCGCAACCTAACCCATCTGAAATCAAAAGGCCCGCTTGATCTGAGCGGGCCTTTCACGTTGTTCTCCAACTGGCGGCGGCATGAAGCGCTCCGGCATCCGGCAGTCTGCCGGTTATCCCTTTTGCGACTTGATAAAGCCATTGACGATGCTGACGATCCCCTTCGACAGGAGGTCATCAAGGGCGTCACAGAATGCGTCGACGTTCTCTGAGGTGCAGACCAGCGGCGGCTCGAGTCGGATCACATTTCGGTTGTACTCGGTAAAGGCCACCAGGATGTCATAGTCCCTGAGAAGCTGCGCGCCGATAAATCCCGACAGCGATCCCTTCAGCTTGTCATCCAGAAGGGAAATCATCGGTCTCAGCACTGCCGGCATCGTCTTGGAAAAGTCCTGGAACTCCAACCCCACCATCAGGCCCTTGCCGCGCACGTCCTTGATGATCTTCGGGTATTTTTCCTGAAGAGCCTTCAGACGGGAAATCAGATGGTCACCGACACGCGCGGCGTTCTCGATCAGGTCTTCATCGTAAAGAACATTCAGGCCTTCGATCGCGGTGATGCTTGCCTCGCCTATTCCACCGAAGGTGGCCTGGGCATGGATCATCGCCGTTTTCGGCGATCCGTAGGCCTTCATGTAGACCTCGCGTTTTGCGATCATCGCTCCGACGGCGGCCTTGCCGGCGCCGAGAGACTTGGCCAGCGCAGTCACGTCCGGAACAACACCATAGTGTTCGAATGCATAGAACTTTCCGGTGCGGCCATAGCCGCATTGAACCTCGTCGGCGACCCAAAGGACATCGTGTTTGTCACACAGGGCCCGCACACCCTTCCAATAGCTTTCCGGGGCGGAAATGATGCCGCCGCCGCCCTGGACCGTTTCCAGCACGACAACACCTATGTCCGGATCCGATTCAATTGCGCGGGTCAGAGCCTCCAGATCTCCAAACGGAACCTTGATGCGGTTCTCCACCAACTTGAAGTTGCCCTGGTAGAGGTCGGAGTCCGTGATTGACAAGACGCCCTTGGTCTTGCCGTGGAAGGAGTTCCCGGCGTGAACGATCTTGCAGTTCGGCCGACCGGAGGCCCGTTCCGCGACTTTGACCGCGGCCTCCATCGCTTCTGACCCTGAAGACCCGAGAAACACCATGTCCAGCTCACCGGGAGAACAGGCTGCCAGGTTCTTTGCCAGCGCGGACGCGTATTGCGACAGAAAGGCAATCGCGATCTCGTGTCGACCTTCGTCCTGAAATTTCTGACGGGCTGCAATCACGCGCGGATGGTTGTGACCGTGCGCCAGGGAGCCGAAGCCACCGAAAAAGTCCAGGATCTTTCGACCGTTCTGATCGACATAGTACATGCCTTCGGCAGTCTCGATCTTGACCTTGTGAAATCCAAGCAACTTCATGAAGTGAAACTGCCCCGGATTGATGTGCTCCTTGAAAAGATCTGCCATCGACTGGGGATCAAGGGCCTTTGCCTCTTCGACCGTCAGAAGATCCGGCTTCGCGGTGTTCACGGGTTCGGCGTCGACATCGACTTCGGAGAATTCGGGGCGGATCGCGGTGTTCTGCAACATCTGGAATTCCTATTCTGCAGGCTGGGCCGTGCCGTGGTCGACGCTGGGTCCGTCTTCTTTTTGTGTGCGATATTCGTCATATGCGGCAATGAGCATGTCTTCGTCCCGATACGCAGGAACCCAGCCGAGATCGCGTTCGCCCTTTGAAACGTCCAAAACGCACATTTCATCAGCAATCAGGTATTGCTCGGGATCCATCAGGGGCAAATTGATCGCGTCCAGAAAATCGAGGGTCCGCTTCACGGCAAATCCCCATGTGGGCAGCAGGATCGACCTTGAATTTGCGTGCTTGACCAGATCGCCGAGCAATTTCCTGACAGGTGGCGGATCAATGGAACCCAGATTGTAGGCCTGGTTCGGCACGCCTGCCTTCCAGGCCTTGTAGGCCGCATCCGCGCAATCATAGACCGAGATGAACTGGTAGGGGTTTTTCCCTGATCCGATCATGGGCACGGGCAAGTTCATGTCGATCAGCTTGAAGAGCTTGGTGAGGATACCGAGGCGGCCAGGACCGATGATAAGCCTTGGCCGGAAGAGCGTGATATTCATTCCGCGTTCCCGCCACTCGGCCGCCAGAATTTCGGTATCCAGCTTCGACTGCCCATATTCGCCGAGCGGTGCGACGCGATGATCTTCTGTCATCGGAAACGTGACCGTATGGCCATAAACCATGTCGGTCGTATAGTGCACCAGCTTACCCGCGCCAGCGCGGTCCATCGCCTCGATGATATTCTTTGTGCCGTCAAAGTTGACCGGATAAAAAAAGTCGTGCCGCTTTGAACGTACCTGGATCGGCGACAGCATTTTCGCCGAAAGATTGTAGACCATATCTTCGGCGCTTATCGGCACGGCAGCGACGGCCTCGGGATCCGTTACGTCGCATTCGAGAATCGTTGCCTTGGCATAGAGATGCCGATGGCTGTCCGCGATGTCGGCGACGATGACTTCCTCACCGTCCTCAAGCAGGCGCTTTGCAAGCTGCCGACCGACAAAACCGTCACCGCCAAAAAGGATATGTTTCACTTCGAGGTCTCCTCAAGAGCAGCTGTTTGAACCTTGGTGGGTGTTCCGGCGCGGTCGTGGCTGGATCCGCCCTGTGCGATGAAGACCGTTCCGACACAAATCAGAGCAATGCCGAAAACGCGCATCGCGTTCAGATCTTCCTGAAAAATGAAATAGGCGTAGACGGCGACCACGACGTAGGCGAGCGACAGAAACGGATAGGCGTAGGACAGCTCCACCTTCGACAACACGTATAGATGAGACGCCATGGAAATCACGAACGTGCACAGCCCCAGGAACACAAAGGGCGAGAAGATGACCTGCAGCAGTTTGATGATCAGATTGCTATGCAGCGTGCTGAAGTCGCCGATCCGGATCATGCCGTATTTCAACATGATCTGCGCTGCGGCGTTGGTCAGAACTGTAAACAATATGAAAGGAAGGTACGTATTCATGCAGGGCCATCTCCGCGTGCGCTCGATGTATCAGCGAGATTATTCAACGAATTCAATTATTTTGTCTTAACTTTCAACTTGTTCCAGCTACCCAATTCGACATGAATAATTAATTGTTACTAAGAATTAGCGTTCTTAATAATAATTTTAACTTATCGTTTACTTAATTTTTTCATTGCAATGCTGTTCGTCGCCAGAAATCTGAAAGCAGCATGGGGTCTCGCAGCAATTCAAGACGTTGCCATTCCGGAAACGAGGCCTTGAAGGTTGACGCCGACATTCGCCGGTCCTTGTACGGATTGACCGCACCGCCGGCGGCAAGCGTTACTTCATCGAGTTTTTCCAGGAGCCGGTACGTCGCCGCTCCCTTGTCCGGAAAGTCGAGCGTTAGCGTGAAACCCGCGTGCGGAAAGCTCATGAATCCTGGACTTTTCATTGACCCAAATCGTTTGAGAACCGTCAAGAACGAGCCGTGCCGACTTGCCTGAGTACATTCCAGGAGGGTTTTGACAGTGTCAAAGCCCTGACTTTCCGGGATCACGCTTTGATGCTGATGTAGCCCGCGAGGACCATAAAGACGATTCCAGCTACCAATTCTATCAAGTGGAAAAAAGAAGGTGTCGAACGGGACGCGCTTCGAAGACGTCCCCTCCGGTGCGTTCCGGAAATAGGATTCGTTGAACATCCTCAAAAACGGACCCTGGAGCGGGCTGATCGGCGGCGTAAACGGTATGCTCAGTCTCGAGGTGGCTCCGGTAGCGGGATGCCCCCCTGTCTGTTCGTGATCGCCTGCGATCAGGTGACCGCGTCCAAATCGCCCTCCCTTGCTGAGAGAGTCGATCCAGGCGACAGCATATTCGTGTGTTTCGTCAGCCCCCGGCGCCAGCTCGAAATAGGCTTCCAGGTTGTCGAACCGTGTTGTCTGCTGTCTGATCCAGGACGAGTCTGCCTTCATGAGTTGCAACGAGGCCTTGCGGATCAGTCCCGTCAGGCCCAGTCCGCCAATCGTCGCCTCAAAGAGCCCTGTTTCATCGCCTTGGTGCAGGACAAGGCTTCCCGCGTCGGAGCGATCCAGGTGGATTTCGGTGACATGGCAACCGAAAGTACCTTTCCGGTGATGGTTCTTGCCGTGAATATCATTCGCGATCGCACCGCCAAGTGTCACGAATTGCGTCCCGGGCAGAACCGGCGGAAACCAGCCATGGGGCGCGACTGCATCGATCAGATCGGAAAGCAGAACACCGGCTTCTGCCTCGACAATGCCCGTAACCCGGTCAAATGACAGGATCCTGTTCGAACTGCGGTTCGCAATCGCGGTTCCCGATGCATTCAGACAGCTGTCTCCGTAACTGCGGCCGTTACCGAACGGCAGAATGCTCCCTGCCGGTCTATCCGATTTCAGAAAGTCCTCAGGCTCAAGGAGATCAGGCGCTTCGACCTTCAGTCCACCCCAGCTCTGGATGTGGTTTGTCACGGCGGCCTACCAGATCGCTGCGATGAGGAACAAAAGGGCTCCGCATCCGATCATCAACTGGCTGCGCCAGTCTTTCAGGATAAAGACAATCGGGTCCTCGTGCATTTCGTCCCGACGCGCGAGTATCCAAATTCGCATGATGATGTAGAGAATGAGCGGGCATAAAAGCCAGATCATCTGTGGCAAGGCATAGGCTTGCTCGATGGCGGGGCTCTGAATGTAAAGCGCGAGCACGAGGACTGCAGCGAACCCGGAGGTCATCCCGGCTTGCGAGATAGTTTCCAGATCCACATGGCGATAGCCACGCCCTGTCACTTCCCTGGAGGCGATCTCGCCAACTTGTTGCAATTCGGTGAAGCGTTTTACAAGCGCGAGCGACAGGAAGAAAAACACGGAAAAGGCAAGCAGCCAGAAAGAATACTCGATACTTGCGGCCACTCCCCCTGCAAGGACGCGGATCGTGTATAGCCCGGCCAGAACAAACACATCCAGCAGCAGCATACGCTTGACGGAAAGAGAATAGGCCGTCGTGATGAACAGGTAGAGAAGAAGAATTCCTGCAAATTCGATCGGCAGAAAGACGGATATGACGAATGCCGCCACGATTGATGCGAACGCCAGCACGAGGCCGTTCGGCACGCTCAAGCGCCCACTGGCGAATGGCCGTTTCCACTTGGTCTTGTGTTTTCGATCTGCTTCAAGATCCATCAGGTCGTTGAGGATATAGATTGCAGACGCCGATAGTGAAAAGGCGACAAACGCAAGAGCCGCGCTGAGAAACACAGAACCGACGAAAATATCATGCGCCAGCACCGCCGGAACGAAAATCAACGCGTTCTTGAGCCACTGATGGGGCCTCATTGCCTGCAGAGCAGCTTTCAATTCGCTTTCCGACGCATTGATGCGGTTCGCACCAGACTGTTTCTGCCACTGGTTGGCGGCCCGGTCGGGAGCGACAACGATCGCTTCCGACGCTGCTTCGAACAAACAAATGTCGTGGTGCGAATTGCCATAGTACTCGAAGCCGGCACCACCGGTTTCCGCCTCGATGCGCTCCAGTTTGCGCACAGATGTAAGGTTGGTTTCCTCATCCGATGCCAGAACATCATCAAACAGGCCAAGATGGCCTGCAACTTCATGAGCCAGCTTCTCGTTTGATCCGGTTGCCAGGACTATGCGCCGGCCCATGGCCCGCTGGCCGTTGAGCTGTTCAACAACTTCACTTCGATACGGCAGCGCGGTCACGTCAATTCCGGCAATCTCCGCAAGTCTCGCCTTGGTGTAGGCAATTCCCTTCATGAGCCAGCCAAACAATGCGAAAACCACCAATGGGTTCCGTCGCAAGGCCTGAAACAGGCTTTCCCACAGCAGATCCGTGCGGAGCAGCGTTCCGTCCAGATCGACGTAGATTGCCCTGTTTGAAGTTTCTAAGCGCTGATCCATCACGCAGACGTCCCAAGATCAAACGACTGCTCCGGCTTTCTATCGAGCCCAGCAAACCTGATCTTTTCCCTGTTAGCCATTTCTAAACGCACAGTAATCGTGCTTCATTTTGGCTGAACGCTATCGCAATTTTCTTATCATGCGCTTTAAGGCAAATTGGAAGAGTACGAAAGCTTGCACATTTTACGCAAACAACCCGTATTTTTGCCAAATCGATGCCGATATACTTAGCAAATTGTAAATTAATAAATTCGAATTTTAGCCTTACAAGGCATGTGCCTGTTCAACAATTCACGGCTGGAAAAGCAGCGAAGTCGATGTGACCGATTCTGACGCGGATCTCTCCTGACGCAGTCTGATCCGACCGGAGCCTCCGCCAGTCCTCCAGAGCGTTGCGGTCAAGGCCTTTCCTCAGACCAAGGCCTGCCCATCCATTCAGGAACTCTTCCAGAAAATTCTTCTCTGAAGCCTCGACACACCAGTCCGACTGACCCTGCAAGACGTCATATCCCCTTGCCTTGAAAAGCTCGATAGCACGGGGAGCAGCGCCAGGCCCCAGGGCGGGTCCGAAGCCTTTGTCCAGCAGCTGATCGGTGTTGAGGGCTTCCCGCATCGCCTTGTCCAGGATTGCGGGCGGTTCGAAATCCGCCTGCCCGTCATACGTCAAACTGGCCAGGAAGGGCTTCCTTGCACGGACGATGCAATCCACGAGCCGAGTGAGAAAACTCTCGGAGACAAGATCAAGAAAGGCAGAGGTGCTGACCGCGTCGACTTCGCCAAAGGGCAGATCCTCCAGCGCCCCGGCAAGATCAACCTGACGGAATGAAAATTCACCTTTCAACCGGTTCTTCCAGCGTTCCGAGGCAACGTCAATCAAGCCCTTGTCATGATCCGTCAGCAGCCAACGGGTACGGGCAGGCAGTTGATCTTTCAAGGCGGCCACGGTCGATCCCGCCCCACTGGCAAGATCCAGAATTTTCGGAGAGCCTCCGGGCAATCGCTCCAGGAAAGACTGTTCCACCGCACGACTTCGGGCTGCAATGTCGAGTGGTTCGCGGAGCGACAGCCATTTGGAAGAAAATCCGCTCATTCGTCCCCCGTTTCCAGCGTCAGCGCAAACTGGGTGGCTGCATCCCGCCAGCTTGGCAGTTGCGCCGCGGAGATCCTGGCCGCTGCCGACATATCCCTGCGCTTGCCTTCGTCAAAGATCAGCAATCGGAGCGCCTGACGCAGGCTGCCGATGTCTTCGGTACCGCAATAGACACTGGCGCGTGGAGGCAGGGTGTCCTTCACGGCGCCGCCACCGCTGCCAATGACCGGGAGCCCGTATGCCAGTGCCTCGGTGTAGGCCATTCCATATCCTTCATAGCGGCTGGCCAGCACGAAGACGTCCGCGCTGCGGTAGAAATCCGGCAACCTTTTTGGAGCAACGGCACCGTGAAAGGTAACCCGGTCGCTCAAGCCAAAGTCGACGACCTGGGCCTGAAGAGCCGAATGGCAGTCAGGATCCGCGTCAAGTCCGCCGACAATACTCAGGCTCCAATCCAAGTCCTCAAGATCCGCCAAGGCGGCAAGGAGAAGGTCATACCCTTTTCGGGGAACAACTGTTCCAACCGAAAGAAGCCGCGTTATACCGGATGCTACCCGCGAGACCGGGGCCGGGATGTCGGTTCCCGGAAGAACCACCGTGATATCCTTTTGCGCGATCGCAAAGAGGTCCGTCACCTGTTCGGATGTTGAATGGCTTGTGACGATGACATGTCTTGCATGCGCCAGGGATTTTCGCTCGCTTTGGAACAGTTCTGCTGCCTGATCGGGAGAAAGTCCCGTTTCACGGCACAGCGGGTGATGCACCAGCGCAATCAGGTCCAGTCGTTCAGCGTGTTCCGCGGCTGCCTCATCCATGACGCCAAGCGCCAGCCCGTCAACGACCAGCCTCCCACCATCGGGTACGCGTGCCAACAGCTCCCGTGCCGTTGCCAGCGTCGACTGCGACGGAAACGGGAACCCTTCGCCGAGCGATACAAGATCGACCTGCCAACCGAGGTCTCTCAGACCCGCGATGACCTTCCTGTCATATCCGTAGCCGCCGGTGGGTGTTTCGAGATCCCCCGGATAGGCAAAACAAAGTGTTTTCATACAGGATCAGATTCCCGCCTCGTACCAGGCCCGGGCGACGTGCGATTCGGAGATCGTCACCCGGATCGCCTTCAGTTCGTGTCCGGGCCGACCCAGACGGTCTTCTCGTGCCGCGTGCGCCAAATGGTCGTGAATATGTTTGGTCAGAAATTCGGTCGTTGTGTTGACGCCCGCAAATTCGGGAACATCATCCAGGTTCTTGTAATTGAGCGGTTCAAGCACTCGCTTCAAGGCCTCATGAGCGCGGCCAATATCGATTACCACACCGTTTCCGTCGAGCTTTTCCGCCTGAAAGGCCGCATCGATGACGAAAGTAGCTCCATGCAATGCCTGGGCGGGGCCGAAGAGGTCTCCCTTGAAGGAGTGGGCAATCATGACATGGTCTCGAACTTCAACAGCAAACATATTCCGGTTCCTGAAACTTCTGTGCAAATGGCGGGAAGGCCGTCGAGCGCTTTCTAGCAGGCTTTTGCGTCATAAACGACAACAGCTGCCAGGACATCTGACGCTTTGTTCAACAAATCGGGAAGTTGATCCGGCAATGCCCGGAAGGGCACCTCGTGCGTGATCAGCCTGTCGAGCACCGGGTTCTTCAACAGGGTCATCGCCACTTCCAGGCGCCGCCTGTAGGTCCAGCGTGGCTGGCGCTCCACGGGAATGGAGCCCACCTGGCTGGACACGAGTTTCAACCGCCGGCTATGGAAGTCCGCTCCGAGCGGTGAGGCAACGCTCCGGGCGCCATACCAGCTCATTTCAATGATCGATGTCCCGTCCCCGGCGCATGCCAGAGCCGTCGCCAGGCCTGCGGCACTCGCGCTGGTGTGAAACACGAGATCCTGATTGTCGGGAGCGTTTTCCGGCAGGGCAAAGGAAAGTCCCAGCGCTCTTGCAGTTTCTTCCCGTTGAGGGTTTGTATCAATGACGGTGACGGTTGATCCGGGCAACCTGCCGGCGACGTAAGCGGTCAGGAGACCGACAACACCACCGCCAACCACGCAGATGTGATCCCCAGGTGATGGTTTTCCGTCCCATATAGCGTTAAGCGCTGTTTCCATATTGGCAGCAAGAACAGCACGTTCCGGCGAAACGCCGTCAGGAACAGGCATGCAGGAACTGGAAGGGAGAGTGTACGCGCTTTGATGTGGGTAGAGCGAAAAGACGGTTCGACCAAGCAGATCAGGGTCTCCTCCGCGAACCGTGCCGACATTGGCGTACCCGTATTTCACGGGAAACGGGAAGTTGCCCGCCTGGAAAGGCGCGCGCATGCGCTGCCACTCGCTTTCAGGCACCTCACCTCGGGAGACGAGGCCCTCCGTTCCGCGACTGACACCGCTAAAAAGAGTTTGCACGAGAACCTCATCCGGTTTGGGTTCTTCAACCGCAACCGGTTCAAGTTCACATTGCCCGTTTCCGACGTACCACAGCGCCAGCGGCGTGGTTGTGCCGTGCGTCACCAGCCTTTTTTCCGTCATTCCCGTAACATTCCGCTTGCTCGCTTAGCCGTTGTCAATATTAGGACATTTTGACATGCGCACTATCGCCACGATTGCCCGGATTGGAAGTCACAAAAATGTTTCGAGTCACTGACACCTCCATTTCAGACAAAACAGCGACCAGAATGACGATCAGACGACTGATCTTCGCAATTCTTCTTGGAACCAGCTTTGTCGCACTCACTGCTCTCATGGCGGTCACGCTGTCGCCAGGCGGCCTGACACCGCTCGATCTGTTCATTGTGCTGTGCTTCATGGTCACGCTGCCCTGGACGATCATCGGATTCTGGAATGCGGTCATCGGCTTGCTGGTCATGCGCCTTTCACGCGATCCGCTTGCCGCTGTCTGTCCCATCAATGCTGGCGATCCGAAGACGCCGCTGAAAAGCTCGACGGCGCTCTTGTCCTGCGTGCGTGACGAGGATGTGGAAAGCCTGGAAACCAATCTCAGCGCGATGCTGACCAACCTGATCCGTTCGGGTCAGTCGAAGCACTTCAAACTGTATGTTCTCAGCGACACGTCTCGCGGTGCAATTGCCCTTCAAGAGCAGAAAATGGCAGCGCGAATGTCCGAACGGTTCCAGGGCCAGATGGAAATCATCTATCGGCGCCGCTCGAAGAACACGGGCTTCAAAGCTGGCAACATCGAAGAATTCTGCGACAGCTGGGGCGACGATCACGATTTTGCGCTTGTGCTGGACGCCGACAGCTACATGTCCGCGGATGCAATCACGGGCCTCGTCCGGCGCATGGAAGCCAATCCCAGGGTCGGTATTCTTCAAAGCCTCGTCGTCGGCCTGCCGACGGACAGCGCCTTCGCGCGGGTTTTCCAGTTCGGCATGCGGCTGGGGATGCGCTCCTACACAATCGGAAGCGCGTGGTGGCAGGGCGATTGCGGTCCCTACTGGGGCCATAACGCAGTTCTGCGCCTGAAACCCTTCAAGGAACATTGCAGGTTGCCGGTCCTGCCCGGAAAGGGTCCGTTGGCGGGCACAATCCTGTCACACGACCAGGTCGAAGCTGTCCTGATGCGCCGTGCAGGTTATGAGTGCCGCGTGTTGCCTCTCGAAACTGGCAGCTACGAAGACAATCCGCCGCATCTGCTGGAATTCATCCGCCGCGATCTCCGCTGGTGTCAGGGCAACCTTCAGTATCGCCGCCTTCTGGGAATGAAAGGCCTGAAACCTGTCAGCCGTGCCCAGCTGTTCCTGGCAATTCTGATGTTCCTGGGTTCTCCCGCGTGGATCGGTTTCATGGTCGGTGCAGCGACACTTGGCATGACGACTGACTATGCGCCGTTTCGTGCCGACACCGGAGCCGTGCTGTTCTTCATGATTTTAACGATGGTGTTCGCTCCGAAGCTTGCGACAGTTGCGGATGTGCTTGCCCGCAAGGACTTGAGAAAGTCTTTCGGCGGGACAGTTCGTATCCTGATCAGTGTCAGCGCGGAAATCGTCTATTCGGCCATGCTGGCGCCAATCATGGCCGTCGCACATACCCTGTTCATGGGAGGGCTGGTTTTTGGCAAGAGCATCGGCTGGGGCGCCCAGGCGCGCGGCGTTGCGCGTCTTCCCGTGCCGCTTGCCGCAGCCAAGCTGTGGCCGCAGACGCTGTTCGGTCTCGCCGGATTAAGCTGGATCTCCGCCCAGCCGATCGGTTTGGTCTGGCCCGTTGTTCCGATTGCCATCGGACCACTGCTCGCCGTCCTCATCGCTGTTTCCACATCGACGAGATTTCTCGGAAAACTCGGGATCCGGTCGACATTGTGGCGCATTCCGGAAGAAACCAACCCGCCTTCCGAACTTGCCGACCTTTACTTGCCGGCTCTTTCCAAAGGGGCGGTTCAAACGGTTGCCCAGCCGGGCATGGTGCAAGGTGATCCCAACCCGGCGGAAGTCTGACACAGAAAAGACCTGCCCATGCGGCAGGTCTTTTTATTTGAAACGATTAAGCTGCGTTGGAAGACGCCAGAGGCTGGGTCAGGTAACCGAATATCTGTTCGGCGTCCGAAGACGCGCGGATACCCTGGGTGACCGAAGTGTCGCGCAGTTGGCGCGCAATCCGGGCAAGAGCCTTCAGATGGTCGGCACCAGCCCCTTCGGGTGCGAGCAGCAGGAATACGAGGTCGACCGGCTCGTCATCCAGCGCATCAAAGTCTACTGGCTTGTCAAGCTTCGCAAATATCCCCATCAGGCGGTCAAGACGTGTCAATTTGCCATGCGGGATCGCAATGCCGTGACCTACTCCTGTAGATCCCAACCGCTCGCGCTGAAGCAAAGTATCGAAAATTTCGCGTTCGGAAAGACCCGTCAGTTCCGCCGCGCGGCCGGAGAGTTCCTGAATTGCCTGTTTCTTGCTTTTAGCTTTCAGGCAGGAAACCACCGCATCTTTACCCAGAAGATCACTAAGATCCATTAGTTTGCCTACAAATTTCGGAAGCCGGCTCCGGCGTGGATGCCGGCTTCTTCCGCATCATTTTATTCGGCGGCCTCACCGGCCACCAACGCTGGGTCTATCCACCCTATATTGCCATCCGCTCTGCGGTAGACAACGTTTACACCGCCATTTGCCGCATTTTTGAACAGAACCACCGGCGCTTCGGTCAGATCCAGCTCCATTACCGCCATACCGACTGTCATGGTCTTAACCTTGGCAGAGGTCTCGGCAATAACAAGCGGATTGAAATCCACCGGCACTTCCTCGTCGTCCTCCGGTGACGCCAATACGTAGGAAGCTGCTTCGAACGCCTCACGACCGTTGCCGTTGTGGCTGTGGTGATCCTTTAGCTTCCGCTTGTAACGGCGCAGTCGCTTTTCGATCTTGTCCGCCGCAGCATCGAAACTGTTGCGCGGATCCTGATCCTGCGCTGACACCTGTAGCACGATTCCCGTGTCCAGGTGCAGGTTGCATTCAGACTTGAAGCCTGTGCCCTCCCTGCTAAGCGTGACGTGGCCAGTGAATCCGCCCGTGAAATACTTGGTCAGGGCATCATCGATTCGGTCTGTGATGTGCTCGCGTAGTGCATCGCCCACATCAACATTCTTACCCGAAATCCGCAAAGCCATGGGGACCTCTTCTTTTTCTATTGGCCGATAATTCATCAGCAACTGCCGATGTCGAGACGCGAAACGTCTCAAGTCCACAGAATGGACCAGTCAGCGCGTCAGCGCCATCCCCTCATTACGTCATGAGGGCGGTGCTATAATTGCGCTAACGCAAAGTGTCAATTCTTAATAAACAGGTCGGCAAACGCATCGGAAGAATGGTGGAGTTCCAATAAATTGTCTCAGTGGATATTTCGATTTCGGTTCGAAATATTGCCATCTTTGGTCCTGTTGTTCGGCCGGTCGTGTCTCAGATACTGGAATTTTTCTCACGGCGGCGCTGGACCGATGAGCCGATTTTCATCGCTTCGCGATATTTTGCGACAGTTCTTCGCGCAATGTCGATCCCGTTATTCTTGAGAGTTTTCACGATCGTGTCATCGGACAGAATCGCCTTCGGGTCCTCGGCATCGATCATTTGCCGAATGCGGTGACGGACCGCTTCCGCCGAATGCGTGTCACCTGCAGAAGTGCCGGAAATGGCGGACGAGAAGAAGTACTTGAGTTCAAAAATCCCGCGCGGCGTTGCCATGAACTTGTTGGAAGTCACGCGGCTGACGGTTGATTCATGCATGCCGATCGCTTCGGCAATGGTCTTCAGATTCAAAGGTCGCAGATGGGCAATTCCGTATGTCAGAAACCCATCCTGCTGGCGCACGATTTCCGTTGATACCTTGAGAATGGTCTTGGCCCGCTGATCCAGGCTTTTGGCAAGCCAGTTCGCGGTTTGAAGGGAATCTGTCAGATATTCCTTCTCAGTCTCATTTCGCGCTGTCTTGATGACCTTGGCAAAATACGTCTGGTTTACCAGAACCTTGGGCAAGGTATCCGAATTCAGTTCCACTGCCCAGGTGCCGTCGTTGGCAGGACGGACAAACACGTCCGGCACCACAGGCTGCACGAGCGACGACCCGAACACACTGCCCGGCTTGGGATCCAGAGCCCGGATCTCGGCGATCATCTCCGTCAGATCCTCGTCATCGACACCGCAGATCTTCCTGAGCGCAGACAGCTCACGTTTTGCAAGCAGCTCGATATTGTCGATGAAGGCTTCCATCGCCGGGTCAAACCTGTTCCTGTCAATCAACTGCAGCTTCAGACATTCGGCAAGACTGCGTGCAAAGACACCGGCGGGTTCAAAGGTCTGAAGGATGTTCAGCACCCATTCAACACGATCCGGCCCGACACCCAACTGTTCAGCCGTTTCCTCCAGATCCAGATAAAGATACCCGTTTTCATCAAGAGAATTGATCAGATGCCCGGCAATCAACCGGTCCGCCTCGTCGCTCAATGCGAGATGCATCTGCTCTTCGAGCGAAGTGACCAGAGAAACCTCTTCGGCGACGAAGGCTTCCAGGTTGTATTCTTCCGACGCACCTCCGCTCGAGACGTTCTTGTAGCTGTCACCGGTTTTCAGGAGGGCAGGGTCCGGAGATGCGGGCACGCCGGGTTCATCCGGAAATACATTGCCAAGATCAGTATCCATGCGCGATGCAATGGCCTCGGACCCGGTTTCCAGGTCGTTTTGCATCCAGTCCCCGGCATCCGGTTCTTCGCCAGCCGGTGAGGAACCGTCGGGATTGTCGGAGTTCCCGTCCGMGGTGACGGAATTGTCGCCTGTATTCCCCTCGGCGGCCTCGCCGCGGTTTTTTCGAGCAACGGATTGCGTTCAAGTTCGGATTCAACATAGGAAACAAGATCGAGATTGGACATCTGCAGAAGCTTGATCGCCTGCATCAGCTGCGGCGTCATCACCAGCGACTGGCTTTGCCGCATCTCCAGCTTTGTTGAAATGGCCATCGAGTTCCCGGGCGTCTATCAGCTACTTGTGGTCTGTTTTTTGCTTATACCTTGCAGACCCGCACTATACCCTAGCTCGCCACCCGTCATCAAAGCGTAAATTGCTCTCCCAGATAAAGCCTTCGCACGTCGGGATTCGTGACGATTTCCTGCGGTAGCCCTTCCGTGAGCACCTCGCCGGACGCGATGATATACGCCCTGTCGATCAGACCTAGGGTCTCGCGCACATTGTGGTCGGTGATCAGCACGCCGATTCCGCGCTGCGTCAGGTGACGCACCAGTTGCTGAATATCACCAACCGCGATCGGGTCGATGCCTGCAAAGGGTTCGTCGAGCAACATGAAGGACGGGCGGCTGGCCAGCGCCCGTGCGATTTCTACACGCCTGCGTTCTCCGCCGGAAAGGGCAATACTCGGCGATTTGCGAAGATGCGTCAGGCCGAATTCAGCCAGAAGCGAATCAAGTTCTTCGCGGCGTTTCTGACGATTGGATTCGACCACTTCCAGAACCGCACGGATGTTTTCCTCAACCGTCAGGCCCCGGAAAATTGACGCTTCCTGCGGCAGATAACCGATCCCCAGACGCGCCCTCCGGTACATCGGCATACGTGTGATGTTGAACCCTTCAAGCAGAATCTGGCCCTGATCAGGTCTGATCAGGCCCGTGATCATGTAAAATGTCGTGGTTTTGCCGGCGCCATTGGGGCCCAGCAAGCCGACGGCTTCACCCGGTTTTACCGACAAGCTGACATACTTGACAACCTGGCGGCGGCCGTAGGTCTTGCCTATCCCCTCAACCACCAGCGCCTGTGACAGATCGTCTCCAGGCAAAGCAGGTTCCGGCATACTTCCATGCAATCCATTGTAGTCTGAAGAGCTTCTCTTCACGTAACAAAAATCCATCCAAAAATTGCCGGCACGGTTCAGGTCAATTTGCAACCAAATCCGTTATGCCCGCAGGGAAATAACTCAGTTCTCTTCTACGCTGTTCGGCAAGATACGAACCTTTACGCGTCCACCACCGCCGCCCGAACCGGATACCTTGCCATTGGCAGCCGTCAAATTCGCCTGACCGGTCTTCAAGTTGACGGTCAGCTTCTGGCCGACAACCACATTCGGCCCCTGACTGAGAACAACTTCACGGCCGGTCATCACCATGATTTCCTTGTTCATGTCAAAACTTGCCGCATCCCCTTTGGCAGTCTGGTCCTTGGAGGTCACGAAAACCCCTCCTTCGGCTTCCAGGCGAGAAATACGTTGCTGCACCGCCCCTTCGTCTTCCGAGGAATCCGACCCGGCATAAAAAACTTTCAAGCGTTCGGTCTTAAGGCTGGTTTCGCCCTGGATCACGACAACATCACCGACAAATGTCGCTGTATTGTTGTTGTCTTCCACCCTGAGTTCACTCGCTTCAATCTCGATCGGTTCACCTTCGTTCGATCCGAAGCCCGCAAAAGAGTCCGAAAATGTCTGGGCGCCGGCAGTACCGGTCAGCAGAACCGCAACAGAGGCGATCGCGAAAAGCTTGGAAAATGTCATCTGCTACTGTCCTTCCGATGCCGGTTGAATGGTCATCTTGATACCATCCGAAAACCGGACGAGACCTTTAGCCTTATCATATGAAAGTTTACCAGACTGAACACGCCCTTGTTCCGACCGGATTGAAACCGGTTCTGACGTGCGCATCGCGCCATCCTTCAGATCGATATCGACTTCGGACATATCCACCGTATATCCTTCACTCCATTCGATCTGGATACCTTCAAAAAGACGCAAGGTCTCTGCCGCATTGTTATAAGTGCCTTTAAGCGCAATGATTTCAGCGCTCTCGTCCTCGTCGAGCACGATATCAGCGCGAATCGTCTCAAGATCGATGATACGCGGATCACTCAGCCTCTGGATCGCGCGGCGCGCGGTCACCTTGTAGGAACGCTCGCCGTCGTGACCGGACAATTCCGGATGATCCATAACGAGCCCGTCACTGGTCAGCATCATGTTCGCCGCACCAAAACCGCTCAATATGTTGAACAGGACAACCAGCCCGACCATGACGGCCAGGATCAGCAGGCCGATACCGGGAAACAGCCAGCGTAAAACGCGCACCATAATACTGTGCCTGCGGGCGGCCCGCTGTGCACGGCTGAACTGGTGCTTCGGAACCGTTTGCCCCGTGTCTTCGTTGATGACTGTCAATGGTGTCTCCAAAAGAGCGACGCCGCCTGAGCGCCAGTAACCACTCGCCTTGGTCAGGAATGAGCGAAAATGTCGTTTTCGTCCCAGCCCTTGAGATCGAGTTCGGCACGAACCGGCAAAAATTCAAAGCAAGCCTTTGCAATGTGCCCGCGTTCTTCCCGTTCGAGCATGAATTCCAGCTTTTCCCTCAATGCATGCAAATACAAAACATCCGATGCGGCGTAGGCGAGTTGCGCGTCCGACAGGTTTTCCGCCGCCCAGTCCGAACTTTGCTGCTGTTTAGACAGTTCAACGCCCAGCAATTCGCGAGTGATATCTTTCAGGCCGTGCCTATCGGTATAAGTGCGCACCAGTTTGGACGCGATCTTTGTGCACCAGACAGGTGTGACCTCGATGCCTAAATAGTGCCGCAACACGGCAACATCAAACCTGGCAAAGTGAAAAATCTTGGGCTTCGTCACGTCGGTAAACAGCCTGGCAAGGTTCGGCGCCTCAGTCTGACCGCGGGCGATCTGCACGACATCCGCGGTTCCGTCCCCTGAGGAAAGCTGGACGACACAAAGCCGATCTCTGTGCGGATTGAGGCCCAGGGTTTCCGAATCGACCGCAACCGCCTCCGCCGCCTCATAGGCCTTCAGATCCGGAAGGTCCCCCTTGTGGTACCGGATGGTCATGTCGAACTGTCTCCTGTTGCCGTGCCGTTGCAGCTTGTTTATCAGCTATGTTTGACCGTCAGGTAAAACATGCTGCCCCATGTGGCAAGCAGATTGCTGAAGTCAACCGCTGAAGACGCGGCGTAATTGGCGACGGAAACTATTTTTTTATGCGGAATGCCTCGTGACAGGCTTTGCAGGTCCCCGCCATCTTCCCAAAGGCGGCCGCAACGACTTTTTGATCCGCGCCTTGTTCTGCAAGTCCCTTCAGGGACTGCGCCGATGTTCGCAGACTGTCAGCATACCCGGAGAACTGCGACCATTCATTCCAGATTGACGGGCTGGCTTCCGATGGCGCGTTCAGACTGTCTTCGGGAAACAGCTTGATCATCGTGTCACCGGCATGAGCAGCTATCGCCTGACCCGCACGCGCAATCTCAACGCCGTCATAGGCCGCGTTGCCTTTCAGCATCTGGCCGACAAGCTTGACGTTACGGCTGATTTCCGTCATCGCATCCATGCGTTCCTTGACGATCCCCGTGGCTCCGCCATGTGCCCAGGCAGCTCCAAGGCCAGAAATGCCGGCCGCGATCGTCCATAAAAGATGACTGGGTTTCATCAAGGTCTTCCCTTTCAATAGATACCGTTCGCCTGTTGAAGCGTACGCACATAGGCCACGATCTTGCGCACATCATCCTGGCTTACACCCGTAACAGGCGGCATGTCGCCGAACGGCCAGTGGTGTGACCGGACACCTTGTGCAGCTGCCAGGAAAAAGGCTGCATCGCCGTGATGCCCCGGTTCATAGATCTTGTGGACCAGAGGCGGCCCCAGGCCTTCGCGGCCATCAGCAAGATTTCCGTGACAGGCAGCGCAATTCGCCCGGAAGACAGACTTTCCCTCCAAGGCAACCGGCAACAGCTCCGGTTCTGTCACCTGAACAAGCGAGGCACCTGTTTCGGCTGGCCGCGCGTCTTCAACTGATTGCGAGCGCCAGGTGACAGCTCCTGCCAGGAATGCGGCAAGCAGCACAGCAACAGCCACTCCGGATCCGATCCGTTTCATGTTCTCGCGCCTCCGTCAGTCCTGATCAAGATCACTCTTGCCCGCAAGATCATCAATGATCGGGCAGTCCGGTCGGTCGTCGCCGTGACAAGCCTCCGCAAGCGTTTCAAGAACGCGCTTGAGCGATTTCAGTTCGCTTATTTTTCGATCCACTTCCTGGATCTTGGCGCGCGTCAGGGCTTTTACGTCCGCGCTTGCCCGGTTGCGATCCTCATAGAGCGACAGAAGATCCCTGCATTCCTCAATCGAAAACCCGAGCCCACGGGCTCGTTGAAGAAATTTCAGTCTTTGGACATCGACTTCCGAAAAATCCCGGTATCCATTGCCGCTGCGTGTCGGTTCGATCAGGCCGATCTCCTCGTAGTAGCGAATGGTCTTGACCGGCAGGTGGCTCAATTCAGATGCTGTTCCGATATTCATCCGGGTGTCCTCACAGTTTGAGGGTGCGCAAGCGCAACGCATTGCTGATCACGGAGACTGAAGACAAACTCATGGCAACCGCTGCCAGCATGGGCGATAGCAGAACTCCGAAAACCGGATAGAGCACGCCTGCAGCGATGGGAACTCCAACGGTATTGTAGGCGAAGGCGAAGAAGAGGTTCTGCCGGATGTTCCTCACGGTCTCACGGGCAAGGGTCCGCGCGCGCAAGATCCCTTCAAGATCCCCCTTGAGCAATGTCAGACCGGCGCTTTCGACCGCAACGTCTGCGCCTGTGCCCATTGCCAGTCCAACGTCGGCGGCTGCAAGCGCAGGGGCGTCGTTGACGCCATCTCCCGCCATTGCGACTGTGTGGCCGCTGGCTTTCAAGTCTTCGACAAGCTTCTGCTTTCCTTCCGGCAAAACGCCGGCATGGACCTCGTCAATTCCCAAAACGGCAGCGACGGCTGCGGCTGTCTGCGGTGCATCACCGGTCGCCATCACGATTTTCACGCCATCATTGTGAAGCGCAGCGATAGCCGCCTTGGCATTCGGCTTTACCGGATCGGAGACAGCAATCAGGCCTTGAAGAAAGGCTTGCCCCCCCAAATCCTGAACCAGGAACATGACGGTCCTGCCCAGTTCGGAAAGCTCCTCAGCACGTTCGTCCAGTCCGCCGAGATCAACACCGGTCTCCCTTGCAAAACCGGCATTTCCCAGGAAAACACAGCTGGTGCCGATTTCTGCGGTCACGCCCTTGCCGGTCACCGCTTCAAAATTGTTAGCCACCGGAATGTCGAGCTGTCGTTCTCCAGCTGCATCGAGAATGGCTTCGGCCAGGGGGTGTTCGGATCCTTTTTCGAGCGCTGCGGCCAGTTCCAGAACATGATTTTCCGTGACACCGGCATTGGGAAGAATATCGCTTACGACCGGACGACCTTCCGTAAGCGTCCCGGTCTTGTCGACAACAATCATATCGACCTCGGCAAGACGTTCCAGGCTTTCGGCGGTCTTGACGAGGACGCCCGCCTGCGCACCCCTTCCTGTTGCGGTCATGATCGACATGGGCGTTGCCAGTCCGAGCGCACAGGGACAGGCGATGATGAGGACGGAGACCGCAGCAATTACGGCATGCACCAGTGACGGGCTTGGTCCGAATACAAGCCAGGCACAGAACGCCAGCACTGCGACACCGACGACAGTCGGCACGAAATAGCCCGCCACGCGGTCAGCAAGACCCTGGATGGGTGCGCGGGACCGCTGTGCTGAAGCCACCATGTCGACGATCTTGGCGAGCATCGTGTCTTCGCCGACCAGCTGCGCTTCCATGACGAGGGTACCGGTCTTGTTGAGTGTACCGCCCGTGACCTTGTCGCCGGGTTCCTTTGCGACCGGAACCGGTTCACCTGTAACCAGACTCTCGTCGACCGATGATCCACCCTCCAGAACAACTCCATCGACCGGAACCGCTTCACCGGGCCGGACACGCAGCCTGTCGCCGGCCACGATGTTTTCAAGCGGCGCGTCATATTCGTCGCCATCAGCAACAATCCGCCGCGCGGTCTTCGGGGTAAGATCAAGCAACGCGCGAATGGCATCGCCCGTGCGTTCCCTTGCATTCAATTCCAGAACCTGACCGACGAAAACCAGCGCCACAATCACCACAGCCGCCTCGAAATAGACCGGCATATGTCCGCCTGCACCCTTGAGGGTGTCTGGAAAAAGGAACGGCATGAAAGCGGCTATCATGGAATAAAGATAGGCGGCGCCGACGCCGATCATGATCAGGGTCCACATGTTGAAGTGACGTGTGACGAGCGAAGTCCAGCCGCGCTGAAAGAACGGCAGGGCCGCCCAAAGTACGACGGGTGTGGCAAGAAACGCCTCGAGATAGATTGCAAAGCCTTCCCCGATCCAGTCGCGTACCGGCACGCCGACCATGGGTCCCATGGTCAGGACAAGAAGGGGGATGGCAGCCAACGCGCTGACCCAGAGACGACGGGTGAAATCGATGAGTTCGTGATTGGGTTCGTCGGAGACACCGCTCATCGGTTCGAGCGCCATGCCGCAGATCGGGCATGTGCCCGGACCCTCCTGCACGATTTCCGGGTCCATCGGGCATGTAAAAAGAGCACCTGTCGCGGATCTTTCGGCTTCCAGCTCCTTCTTTTTCAGATTGTTGCCTGACAGGTAGAAGAAAGGGTCTGTCTCGAACTTGTCGTGACATTTCGGATTGCAGAAGTGGTAGTCTTCACCCTTGTAACGAAGTGTCGGCTTGCCCTTGCCGAGCGCAACAGTCATGCCGCAGACCGGGTCGGTGGCCTCGCGGTTTTCCTCTGTTGGTGCAATTGAGGCAACGGTTTCCTGCATGATCTGGATACTCTTTCCAAGTTGACTGCAGGTGTCAGTTAGGGCTTCCAGTCACTGGAAGGTCAATCTTAAAAATCACATTTGCCTGTTTGATCCGGGTGCGTTTGCAAAAACTGCGCTTTGGGTTTTCACTCTGCCTTGCTTTTCAGGCTCGCCATCAGATTGTGAAACTTTTCGCCCTGAACCGCGACATGGTTGCGCAGAGCATTGGCGGATTCCTCCGGCTTGCCGGTGGCCAATGCATCGACGATAGCCTCGTGCTCGGCCATGGATTGGGCCATCCGGCCGCGGAACTTCAATTGCTGTCGCCGGAACGGTTTCAAACGTTTGTGCAGTTTGGCCGTTTCCTGTTCCAGGAAACGGTTACCCGACTGCCTGTAAATGGTTTTGTGAAAACGTTCATTCTCGGTGTAGTAGCCGTCCGTGTCCTTGGCATCGACCGCTTTCTGGCACTTTGCATTCGCATCACGAAGATCGTCCAGTGCCTCTTCCGATATCCGCATCGCAGCCAGGCGTCCACACACGGCTTCAAGTTCTGCCATGACCTCGAACATTTCCATCAACTCGATCGGTCCGGGCTGGCGAACGAATGCGCCCCGTCGGGGCACCAGTTCGACCAGGCCGGATAGCGCGAGCCTTTGAAATGCTTCACGCAACGGGGTGCGGGAGACACCAAACTGCTCGGCGAGCCTAACTTCATCAAGGCGATCCCCATCCTGGAAAGAGCCGCTGAATATATGCTCTTCCAGCGCTTCAGCTATGTTGTCGGCGCGGCGTTGTTCCATGACATTTCTTGTAATTCGATCCCTTCTGAAACGCAAATTCGAATTTTTTGTATACAAGAATGTTGACTAAAAATACAAACCGATCGTAGATTGGCAACATCCACCCGGGTAAGCCCCCCGGGCGGACACTTCGGGAGGAAATTATGAAAACTTTTATGAAAGGTGCGGTGGCAGCCCTTGCCATCATGAGTTCTGCATCGATTGTCAACGCGACAGAACTGCGATTGTCGCACCAATGGTCAAACAAGGATGTTCGCCACCAGGTGGCTCAGATCGTTGCCGATGAAGTTGCAGCGGCGGATGTCGACCTGAACATCAAGATCTTCGGATCGAAATCGCTGTTCAAACCCCGTGAGCAGTACAAGCCGCTCAGCCGTGGTCAGCTCGACATGACCGTGTTCCCGCTGAGCTACGCCGGTGGCCAGCAGCCAGCATACAACCTCACCCTGATGCCGGGCCTGGTGAAAAACCACGATCACGCAGCCCGCCTCAGCGACTCGCCGTTCATGGACGCCCTTGAGGCAAAAATGGCGGAAGACGACGTGATGGTCCTCGTCCACGGCTATCTCGCCGGCGGCTTTGCCGGAACGGACAAATGCATCACAAGCCCTGATGACGTCAAAGGCCTGCAGACCCGCGCGGCCGGCAAGTCTTTCGAACAGATGCTCGCCGGGGCAGGTGCGTCCATCGCCTCGATGGCCTCGTCCGAAATATACAACGCCATGCAAACCGGCGTTCTGCAGGCGGCCAACACCTCGTCCTCGTCCTTCGTTTCCTATCGGATCTACGAACAGGTGAAGTGTTACACACCTGCTGGCGACGTCGCGCTCTGGTTCATGTATCAGCCGCTGCTGATGAACAAGTCGAGCTTTGAAGGGCTGAACGAAGCCCAGCAGCAAGCGCTACTGGCAGGAGCCGAGAAGGCCGAGGCGTTCTATCTGGAAGAAGCGAAGAAACAGGACGCCGCCTCGGTTCAGGTCTTTGAGGAAGCCGGGGTTGATATCGCCGAGATGAGCCCGGAGGACTTCGAAGCCTGGCGCAAGCTGGCTATGGAGACTTCCTACAAGAAATTCGTCGAGGAAGTGCCGGGCGGACAGGATCTGCTCGACAAGGCTCTGGCTGTCGAATAACGGCATCGCGGGCGGCCCAGGCCGCCCGCCTTTTCTTTCAATCCCGGATCTGGGGGAGTCGGTTATGGCCGGCCATAGCTCTGCTGTCGCCGCGCGCACTGGAAACAACCCGTTTCTGCGCGCCGTTGCAGCCATCTCAACCCTGGCAGGCTGGTGTTCTGCGACCATGATCGTCGCGGCCGTCGCCATTACCTGCCAGATGATATTCGTGCGCTGGGTGCTCAATGCCTCGACTGTCTGGCAGACCGAGGCCGTGATCTATCTTGTCATTTCCGCAACGTTGATCGGACTGCCCTATGTCCAGCGCCTGCGCGGGCATGTGAATGTCGACCTCATTCCGCTTTCGCTTCCACCCCGGGCACGATTTGCGCTCGCGATGCTCACATCAGCGCTGTCTATCGTCATTATCTCGATCATGCTCTGGTATGGCTACGAATACTGGCATTTCGCCTGGGATCGCGGCTGGCGTTCCGACACCGTTTGGGGCGTCAGACTCTGGATCCCCTACCTCGCCCTTCCGATCGGTTTCGGCCTCCTCCTGCTTCAGCTGATCGCTGACCTGGTGGCCGTGCTGACCGGAGCAGACAAACCGTTTGGCCTGGAGTAACGGCGATGGACCCCCTTCTTCTTGGCGCAATCGTTGCCATTGCGACCATTCTGGTTCTCTTTTCCGGTGTGTCCGTTGCCATTGGGCTGTTGATCGTATCCGCCGGTTTCCTGATCATTTTCGATGGCCCCCGCTCACTGGAACTGATGCCGGAAATCCTTTTCGGCAAGCTCGATAATTTTGCACTACTGTCGATCCCGATGTTCATCATCATGGGCGCTTCAATCGCGTCCACCAGGGCTGGTGCAGATCTCTATGAGGCCCTCGAGAGGTGGCTGACCCGGGTCCCGGGTGGGCTGGTCGTCTCAAATCTCGGCGCGTGTGCGCTCTTTGCGGCCATGTCCGGCTCCTCGCCGGCAACGTGTGCAGCCATCGGCAAGATGGGCATACCCGAAATGCGCAAGCGCGGATATCCGGATGGTGTGGCTGCCGGATCCATTGCGGCGGGAGGCACGCTTGGCATTCTCATCCCGCCGTCCGTCACCATGATCGTTTATGGTATCGCGACTGAAACGTCGATCGGCCGGCTGTTTCTGGCCGGCGTAATCCCGGGTCTTTTGCTGGTCAGCCTGTTCATGGCCTGGTCACTTTATTCGACCTGGAAATCGGGTGAAGGCGGGCGACTGAGTTCGGGCAGTTACAGCTGGGCGGAACGATTTGAAATTCTTCCGCGCGTTCTACCGTTTCTGGCCATCATCCTCGGCGTGCTCTATGCCATGTACGGCGGTATTGCGACCCCATCCGAGACTGCAGCAGTCGGTGCTCTCCTGTGCCTGCTGATCGCAATGATCATCTACAAGCTCTGGCAGCCGCAGGCGCTTTGGGTGGTCCTGCGCGACAGCACCAAGGAATCGGTGATGATCCTTTTCATCATCGCCGCAGCCGGGGTGTTCTCGTACATGCTCAGCTCATTGTTCATCACACAGTCGATTGCCGAATGGATCGGGACCCTGGATGTGAACCGCTGGATCCTGATGGGTGCCGTCAACATCTTCCTGCTTATCGCCGGTTTTTTCCTGCCGCCGGTTGCCGTCATCCTGATGGCGGCTCCGATCCTATTGCCGATCATAACCACAGCCGGCTTCGACCCGATCTGGTTTGCCGTTGTACTGACAATCAACATGGAAATCGGACTGATATCTCCCCCCGTCGGTTTGAACCTTTACGTTATCAACGGTATTGCGCCGGATATCTCCCTGAAGACAATCCTGACCGGCTCCCTGCCTTTTGTCGGGTGCATGGTCCTGGCAATCATTCTCCTTTGCCTTTTCCCCGAGTTGGCGACCTGGCTTCCCGACGTGATCATGGGAACGGCGGTATGACACTCCTCGCCGACCTTTTGTCCACTGTCTTCGAGCGTCGCTACCGGCAACCCGCACGATATCTGCGGAATGACCGGCCGCTTGAAGAACTGGCTGGCGATCTGGTCGGCTCGGCGGGCGAAACGTCGGGACTGGCGCTCGCGCAGGACATCCTGTCGGGCTTCGTGGATCTGGACGATGAAAACAAGCTTGTCTTTTTCCGTACTGTCGCCGGCAGGCTCAACATTGACCCGGAAAAAGTGCGAACCGCACTGGATGCCTATGAGAAGAACCCCTCCAAGGCGAGTTACCGGGACTTCATGACGGCCGCAGAACCTCGAAGACAGGAACTTTTCCGACGCCTGAACAAGGTGCCGGGCGCAACGGGCACACTCGTCAACATGCGTGCGGATCTGTTGAAGCTCGGCGAGAAGGACCCCGAACTAGATGCCCTGGATCTCGATCTGCGACACCTGTTTGCATCCTGGTTCAATCGCGGGTTCCTGGTTCTGAGGCCAATCAACTGGGAAAGCCCGGCCCATATCCTGGAAAAAATCATCGCCTATGAAGCGGTTCATGCGATCCACAGCTGGGATGATCTTCGCCGCCGCCTGGAACCGGCCGACAGGCGCTGCTTCGCCTTTTTTCATCCGTCGATGCCTGACGAGCCACTGATCTTCGTCGAAGTTGCCCTGACCAAGGGGATTGCAAACTCCATACAGTCTCTCCTGTCGGAGGACCGGGAAGCGCACCCGGCTGAAGACGCCGATACGGCCGTTTTCTATTCGATATCCAATTGCCAGGCGGGCCTGGCAAATATCTCGTTCGGCAACTCACTGATCAAACAGGTCGCTTCCGACCTGGCCGCCGAACTCGGTGGACTGAAGACATTCGTGACCTTGTCACCCATTCCCGGACTGACGAGATGGCTGGAGCGCGAAGGCGTCGAGTGGCATGCTGCCACACCCGAAGAGATGAAAGCCACGGCGGCCCACTACCTGCTGAATGCAAAGTCAAGGGGCACCAGACCTTTCGACCCTGTTGCCCGGTTTCATCTTGGCAATGGCGCCATCATTCATGCAGTTCATCCCGACGCGGACACGTCGGACAAGGGCCGCGCACAATCCGGTGGAACGATGGTCAACTATCTTTACGACCTCGCCAAAGTCGCTCAAAACCACGAAAATTTTGCAACGACGCAGGAAGTGATGGCCGCGGATGCAGTCAAGTCACTTGCCAGATCCGCTGCGCTCCAACAGACAAGCAAAGGTAACGCCGATGCCTAATCCACTCTTTGACAGCCTGTTTGGCGTTCATGCCGGCAAGACGACACCGTTTCTCCACCTGCTGGACGGAAGCACGATCACGCATCAGGATTTCCTGGAAATGGCTGCGAGAACTGCCAATGTACTTGCGCAAATCGGACTGACCGCCGGTGACCGGGTTGCAGCGCAGATTCAAAAATCGCCGGAAGCGCTCGCCCTCTATGCCGCCTGCGCCCAGGCGGGATTGGTGTTCTTGCCGCTCAACACGGCCTATACGGTCGATGAGCTGACCTATTTCATCGACAACAGCGGTGCTTCTCTGATCGTGTGCGATGGCAGCAGCAAAGACGCTCTGGAACCGGTCGCGGCGTCACTGAACGCGAAGCTCGAAACGCTGAATCCAGACGGAACAGGGTCATTGAGTTCGCGCGCTGCCGAAATGCCGACACGTTTTGCCACTGTCGACCGATCAGGCGACGACCTTGCCGCGTTTCTCTATACTTCAGGCACGACCGGTCGGTCAAAGGGTGCCATGCTGACGCAGAACAATCTCCTTTCCAATGCCGAGACCCTTGTCGGGGAGTGGCGTTTCACCAAAGGCGATGTTCTTCTGCACGCACTGCCGATCTTTCACACGCATGGGCTGTTCGTGGCGACGAATGTCGTCCTGGCATCCGGGGCCAGCATGATCTTCATGCCAAAATTCGACCTGGACCAGATCATCGCGCACACGCCGGACGTGACCGCGATGATGGGTGTTCCAACATTTTATACCCGGCTGCTTGACGACCCGCGGTTCACACGGGAACTGACGGCTCACATGCGTCTGTTCGTATCCGGGTCCGCTCCGCTTCTGGCCGAAACCCACGTCCAGTTCGAAAACCGGACAGGTCATCGCATTCTGGAAAGATATGGCATGACCGAAACGAACATGAACACGTCCAATCCCTATGATGGTGAGCGCCGCGCCGGAACCGTCGGTTTTCCGCTTCCCGGCGTGGAAATCAAGATCACCGATCCGGAGAGTGGTGCAGCCCTGCCGACGGGCGACGTCGGCCAGATCGAGGTGCGCGGCCCCAATGTGTTCAAGGGATATTGGCAGATGCCGGAAAAAACCGCTGCCGAACTGCGTAGCGACGGATTCTTCATCACAGGAGATCTCGGGAGGATCGACGAGGACGGATATGTTCACATCGTTGGTCGCAACAAGGACCTGATTATTTCCGGCGGTTACAATGTCTATCCCAAGGAAATCGAGCTTGTCCTGGACGACCAGCCAGGTGTTGCGGAAAGTGCAGTGATCGGTGTACCTCATCCGGATTTTGGCGAAACGGTGTTGGGGGTGCTCGTACCGGAGAAAGATGTGGCCCCGGATATCGAGTCAATCCACGAAGCGGTCAAGACCTCGCTGGCGCGGTTCAAGCACCCGAAAAAGCTTATCGTGATTGATGAACTGCCGCGCAACACCATGGGCAAGGTTCAGAAAAACATCCTGCGGGACAAATTCCAGGACATGTTCGCGCCGGCCTGACCTTCCCTGACGCGCCCGGCGCCCCTCTGGCTTGACGGTCTCCTCAAAGAGGTCAAAAGGTTGCCGGGATGATTGACTTGACGAAAAGACCGAACTAGCGTTCCGGACAGTCCACACGAACCAAGGGAGGATCATTTGACGTATTTCCGCTTCCATGATCGAACCCGAGGTCCCGTCCAGGCCCTGCAAATGCGTTTGTAGGGCTGATCGGAGGACAGTTTTTCAAGTCACCACGATCTGCCCAGAAGGCAGCTTTATTGCTGCGAATCCCGGTTCGAAAGTTGTGACACATGTCCCTGATCAATCTGCGCAATCTCGGCGTTATTTACTCTACACCCCTGTTTGAAAACCTGAACCTTAGCCTTGGCAAAGGTGAGCGGATCGGTCTCGTTGCGGCAAACGGGACAGGCAAATCCACTCTGCTCCGCATAATCGCCGGTGAGACCGAGGCGACACAGGGTGACATCATCCTTGCGCGGGGGACGAAGGTCGGACTTGTTACACAGGATGTTCCAGACGACCTTGTGGAATTGTCGCTCTATGATGCGGTCCTGTCCGCTCTTGATCCCGAGCAGATCGAAACTGAAAGCTGGCGTGCCGATATCGCGTTGAATGACCTGGAGGTTCCCGAGATTCATTGGCGGCGTCCCCTGAACAAACTGTCAGGGGGCTGGCAAAGGGTTGCGCTGCTTGCAAGGGCCTGGGTGAGCGAGCCAGATGTGCTTCTGCTGGACGAACCGACGAACCACCTGGATCTGAACCGCATCGGGGTTCTGCAGACCTGGATTTCGACCGTCGCGCGCAGCACACCGATGATCGTGGCCAGTCACGACCGGGCATTTCTGGATGCGGTCTGCAACCGGACACTTTTCCTGCGCCGGGAAAAATCGCATGTCTTTGCGTTGCCTTACACGAAGGCACGCGAAAGCCTTTCGGAACAGGATAGCGCTGCCGAACGTCAGTTTCAGAACGACCTCGCCAAGGCGAGCCAGCTCCGCCGCAAAGCTGCGAAGTTGAAAAACATCGGTATCAATTCAGGGTCGGATCTGCTGCTAAACAAGACCAAACAGCTGAACGAGCGTGCCCAAAAGATAGAAGATACGGCCCGGCCCGCTGAAAGGCAGCAATCTGCAGGAAAAATCCGCCTGGAAAATTCAGGCGCGCACGCCAAGGCCCTGGTCAGCCTTGCCGAATCTGCCGTGACCATTGCGGACGGCCGTACACTCTTCAAGCTTCCACCGCTATGGATCAACCCCGGAGACAGGGTCGTTGTTCTTGGTGCAAACGGAACCGGCAAGACACGACTGCTGTCGCTGGTGACGGGCGCACTTGATGCCGAAGTTGCCAATATCCGCGTTGCCCCTTCTGCAATTCCAGGTGTTTCCGATCAGAACCTTTCGCAGCTCGACAGGTTCAAGAGCCCGATGTCGGCGGTGACGGAGATGTCGGATGTCGGCGACCACAGAGCACGCGCGCTCCTGGCCGAAGCAGGCCTTCACATCGATCTGCAGGAAAAGCGCATCTCCATTCTCTCAGGAGGACAACGCAGCAGGCTGGCGATGCTTTTGCTGCGCCTTTCAAAGCCGAACCTTTATGTTCTCGACGAACCCACCAACCATCTCGATATCGATGGCCAGGAAGCACTTGAGCGGGAATTGCTTATCCACGACACCACAGCGCTGATCGTCAGCCACGACCGTACTTTCGTGCGCAATGTCGGCACACGATTCTGGCTGATCGGCGGCAAACGGCTTGCGGAAACCGACAGTCCCGAAACGTTCTTTGAATTGCAAATGGACGGAACGGGCTGAAGCTCAGCTCAGCACGACCACCTTGGTGCCGAGCTCGACGCGCTTGTAAAGATCGATGATGTCCTGGTGCCACATGCGGATACAGCCGCTGGAGGCATTGGTCCCGATGCTGCTCGGCTGGTTGGTACTGTGGATGCGGTAGAGCGTATCCTTGTTGCCCTGCCAGAGGTAGAGCCCGCGGGCACCGATGGGGTTTCGCGGTCCACCTTCCTGCCCGTCTCGATACTTTTCCAGTTTCGGGTCACGCTCGATCATCTCGTCGGGCGGAAACCATTTCGGCCATTCCCGCTTGAAACGGATCACCGCTTCCCCGTTCCAGGCAAAGCCCGCGCGCCCGACACCAATGCCATAGCGGACGGCGCGCCCGCCGGGTTGAACAAGATAAAGGAATTTCTTTTTCGGATCGACGACGATTGTCCCCGCCGGATACCTGGTTGGGTAAAACACCGTTTGCCGCAGGTATTTCGGATCAAAAGCCTGATAGTCGATCCCCGGAAGTGAAAATCCGCCATCCCGGACCGGCGCATAGGCGGACGCATAATTCGGCGTTCCGTCTGAAAGAGGGGTCAGACCCGCCTGAACAGTCGATTTCTGCTTGCCCTGACAGGCCGCCAACAGAAACGGAACTGCAAAAACCAAATGACGGCGGCTCAGATTTGATGCCATTTTCAATTCCCTTTGCGCTCGGTCGAGCGGACAATCCAGTTCAACATTGCAACTTCGCGCCATCTGACCCCGGATCAGGGACCGAAAGGGCACTCTTCAATACGCAACGCAGAGTTCAAGCGAACAATATTATGGTAAACGGCAAATTAATGGCCGCTTCAAGTCATTGTGTTCTCAACCGGTTCCTTGACATCAATTCGGGTACCTTGGCGGAAGACAACGTCAACCGGGTTTGCGTTGGAGCACCCGGCAAATCCGTTCGGAGGAAAAGCCTGACTTTGCAAGGCTTCCGGTCTTCGCCGCCACCCCAACTTTATCCGTCCCCGATGATGTCAAACTCCACCGACGGCAGCGTCCGGAGCTGGCAGAAAATTCACACGGATATTGCGCGAGGGAGCATTCTCGTGACAAACAGCGGATTGAACCGCACGTGTTCCTGCCAACCGACTTCGGTCCGTTTCGGTAGCCCTTCGCCTCCTTTTGCAAGTTAAAGAGCCGCACATGCCCGCCAGCCCGATCGCAACCTACCTGTTCCTGGGTGCCGCCATCCTGGCAGAAGTCATCGCGACCTCCGCATTGGCAAGAACCGAAAACTTCACGCGTCTTGTGCCTTCGATCATCACGATTGCCGGCTACGGCCTGTCGTTCTGGCTGCTGTCCTACCCGATCCGGGTGCTGCCGACCGGTGTGGTCTATGCCATCTGGTCTGGTGCCGGAATCGTCCTGATCACCATGGTTGCCTGGTTGGCATTCGATCAGAAACTGGACCTTCCCGCCATTGTCGGTCTCGGCCTGATCATCGCAGGCGTCGTGATCATCAATGTCTTTTCGAAATCGGTCGCTCACTAGAAGCAGCTACCTGCATGGCCTCTCTAGAGGCGCTGCCCTTGCCTGGCGATGAACAGGTTGCAGGCGGAAACACACCATGCGTTCGCCAGCGCGGTCGCGTTCCCGCCCGTCGCTGGATAACAAGGCCGAAGGCATCTTCGATACAATCAAGGCACGGCATTTCCCTTTTGTTTAAAGAGGTTGCCGCCATTTCGTAAGGTAATAACAATAAAACTCAAATGCACCTCAACAGCCGCGTTGAAAATTACAAAATTCAGCAATATAATATCAATATACAGTTTGCTTTATTTTAGAATATTTCAATTCTTTCTCTTTTTGGTTGTGAGGGCGCGTGTATGTTGGCTTCAGACGACGAAAACAAACCTGAAATTACTGACAATATTGTTGGAATTACAAAGTGGGAGAAATACAGGAGCGAAAGAAACGGAGCCGAACAGGAGCGCAAGGACTTCGAGCGCTTCGCCCATGCGATCCTGAAAGTTCAGGACAAGGTCCGTCGCAGATCCGGTGCGCTGCGCATCGATCGCGCGCAACACGCCAAGGCACTTCTGGCGATTGACAATGCGGTGCTCAAGGTTTCCGAAGACCTGCCGGATGATCTGTCCGTGGGCCACTGGCAAAAAGGTGCGGAACTGCCTGTTGTCCTGCGCCTGTCCAACGCGAGCGGCCAGCACCAGCCGGACAGCGATCGTGACCTGCGGGGCGCGGCGCTCAGGGTGGATACCGGCGCAGGTGTCCAGGACCTCCTGATGACGAATTTTCCCGTTCCGCACGCCCGTGATGCCGAACAGTTCATCGCATTTGCCTCCGCCATGGCCGGAAACCGAATTGTCGGTGTCATCAAGCTGGTATTCGCGGTCGGTCCGCGGGAAGCCATTCGGATGCTTCGCAATGTTTCAGGTGGCACCAAGCGTCCCGTCCATTCGCTGACGGAGGAAAGCTTCTGGAGCCGCGGAGCGGCGCTCTGGGGTGACGCCGGTCCCGTGCGATACTTTATCCGGCCTGCCAACAGTGCTGCCGTAAAAGAGGGCAATACTGAAGTCCCGGACAATCCAAATTACCTGCGGAACGAAATCGCCCAATTGGTAAGTGAAGGGGACGCCAGCTGGGAATTTTGCGTCCAGCGCTTCGTGAACGAGGAGATCACACCGGTCGAGGATGCTGCTTCGGAATGGCCTGAAGACAGATCGGCACCGATAGTCGTCGCCGTCCTGACCGTGCCCGAGCAGGACGTCACCACGCTGGAAGCGCAAGACAAAGCCGTTCAGATCGACGGACTGGCCTTCAACCCGTGGAACACCCGACCTGAATTCCGTCCACTCGGAAATCTCAACCGCGCTCGCAAGGCCGTTTACGCAGCAAGCGCTGCCCATCGTGCACGGAAACGGTTTTACGAACCAGTTCCGCTGCGCAACCGGATTGTCACGGCAGTACTCGAACGCGCCTTCGGGCTGCTCAACCGCTGGCGACCCTGGTACCGTTTGCCGCATCTGCTGGCGCTTTTGAACCTGTCCCTGCTGCGTCATCAGCTGCGCCGGGAAAACCTGATTGACCGCGAACCGGTCGAACCGAACCCGCAAGCGACGCAGCCCGGGGACCCGACACCGGAAGAGGCCTGGGACCGCCGGTCCTTTGACGGAACGCAGAACGATCTCAGCGTCCCGGACATGGGTAAGGTCAAGGCCGTCTTCGGTCGCAATCTGCCACCTGATCCGCGCCCGGACGATATCAATACGCCGAACCCGGTCGAAGTCAGCAAGCAGTTGCTCTATCGAAAGTCGTTTATACCGGCGACTTCGCTGAACGTGATTGCAGCCGCCTGGATCCAGTTCCAGGTCCATGACTGGGTTCAGCACAGCCGCCGTAAATTCGGGGAAGACGACATCCAGGTGCCAATGCCCGAGGGCGAAACATGGAAAAACACGCCCAAGGGTAAGAAAGAGACCGTCATGCGGATCTCCGGCGATGTTCCGATCGGGACTTCGGATGATCAGAAACTGACGTTTGAAAATACCGTTTCCCACTGGTGGGACGGATCGGAGATTTACGGCAGCAGCCTGCAGAAAGCCGCACGCTTGCGCGACGGCACCGGACCGATGCTGCGTCTGGAGGAAGGCTATCTGCCGGAAAACAATCTCGGCATGGAAGTTACGGGCTTTAACGAGAGCTGGTGGCTTGGCCTGTCCGCGTTGCACACGCTGTTTGCCCGTGAGCACAATTCGGTTTGTGACGCTCTCCGGCGTGAATACAGCACCTGGAGCGACGAGCGGGTCTATCAGACAGCAAGGCTGGTGATCTCCGCGCTGATTGCCAAGATCCATACGGCTGAATGGACGCCCGCCATTCTGGCAACTCCGGAAATCGATGTCGCCCTGAATGCGAACTGGTCCGGTCCGGGCGGCGCATTCACCCGGATGGGTCTGTGGCTTCAGGAAGCCCACGCACTGCGTGGCATTCCCGAAACGCTTCCGGACCATCACAACGCGCGATATTGCCTGACCGAAGACTTTGTCACGGTCTATCGGCTGCATCCGCTCCTGCCTGACGACTATCATATTTACGATTCCGCGTCCGGCGGTTTCCGGGAGAAACTGGAATTCAATGATATCCAGGGGATCAGGACGGACGAAGTGATGCGCAGGGTCGGGCTGTCCGACGTGCTCTATTCCATGGGCAACTCACATCCGGGTGCGATCACGCTCCACAATTATCCCAGGTCGCTTCAGCACTTTACCCGTACATCGCCGGACCTCAAGACCGAGATCATAGACCTGTCGGTCGTCGATCTCGTGCGGGAGCGCTCGCGAGGTATTCCCCGTTACAACAAGTTTCGTCAGGGACTTCACAAGCCGCCGATCCGGCGATGGGAAGACATCACGGCAAACAGCGAGGATGTGCGGCTGCTCAAGGAGATTTACGGCTCGTTCGACAATGTCGACACAATGGTCGGTCTTTTTGCGGAAACACCACCACCGGGCTTCGGCTTCTCCGACACCGCCTTCCGGATATTCATCCTGATGGCGACCCGCAGATTGCAATCCGACCGCTTCCTGACTGTCGATTTCCGACCGGAAATCTATTCACCGCTTGGAATTGCCTGGGTTCAGGAAAACACGATGTCGAGCATTATCCTGCGTCATTTCCCTGAATTTGCGAGTGTCCTGCCCACGGGACAAAGTGCCTTTGCGCCCTGGCGCCCTCGGCAGATCTGAGGAGAACAGCTCATGCCAGTCTCCGTCCCCCGTCTCAACTATGTCTGGCGGGTCACCCTCTGGGTGTTGAACATCGCCATTCTGATTGCCGTCCTCGCGACCGGCTACCTCGTCTACGTCGAGCGAGGCTGGGCCAAGCCGATCTATCGGGATGCGCCTCTGGCGTTTCGCAATGGCACGATCGGGACCGAAGTCATGCCCCTGCCTGTGGCTCTCGTCCTGCCGGATCTGTTTCCGCATCATTTCCAGCCTGGCGGCCAGGAGGCCGGCACCTGGGTGGAGCAATTCGGATTTCTGGACGATCCGGACAATCCCGACGGCCTTCCCGTCGGGTTTACCACGACCAATTACCGGCCGCAGACGGCGGCCCCATCGCCGGTGCCGTTCGTCGCGCTTACCTGCGCGCTTTGCCACACAACCGAATTCAGCACGTCCGATGGCGCAGAACCCGTTCGGTTGCTTGGCCCCGGAAGCGTCTCCATCAACCTTTTCGCGTGGCTGGATGCCTTCCAGTCGTCGCTGATCGAACGCATGCCGACGGCCCCTGGAGAACCGGTGGAAGACGCCCCGTTCCGGCTGACGGTGCCGGCAATCATGGCCACTTACGAGGAAAAGACGGGAAAGAGCCTCAGCCTGCCCGAACGGATCATGACCGGCCTGTGGCTCCGTCAGATCCGGGAACGCCTTCTTGCAAACATCGAGCGATTTGACGAGCCATACGGCAATGGCCGCTCGCGAGATGAAGATGTCACTCCCACAGGGCCGACCCGAACACTGGCCTTTCGCACGTTGCTTCGAAATGTGATGCACTACCCGGCCAACAACCTGCCGATCCACTCCAAGATCGCGACAATCTACAACCAGGGCTGGCGCGAGCGGGCTCAGTTCGACGGATCTGTTTCGAATGTGGAGGCGCGCAGTTCGCTTGCTGCCGTCGCGGCCGGCGCGACCGAGGTCAACCTCGCCCACCCCGAGATCGTGCACAATATTCGCGAGGCGATCGCCTACACGATTTCGCTGGCACCACCCAAATTCCAGGACCTGTTTCCCGAGGCCGGGCAACCCGACCCGGGTGCCGTGCAACGCGGACGGCAGGTCTACAGGAATTATTGCATGTCCTGTCATGGCGACCGATCCGGCGAAGGGTGGGAACCTGGTGGAAGAACACATGAAGTGATCCCCTTGTCTGAAATCGGCACCGACCCCGAACGGGTCATGTTCCGCCACTATGGCGAGATGCCGGATGCGCTCCATGCCTATTTTCCGAAGGAGCACCCCTTCGCCTTCGCTCGCGACGAGGTTCATCCTCAACCCCAGGACGCCGACAATCTGGCCATTCGCGGCTATGTGGCGGGGCCAGTCGACGGCGCCTTTTTGAGAGCACCGTTCCTGCACAATGCCAGCATTCTGACCCTGGCAGAGCTCATCAATCTCGAGCCGAGGCGGGCCCAGTTCTACCGCGGCTGGAACACCTACGACACCGACCGAGCGGGATTTGCCAGCCCGTCGGCAAAAGACAGCAGGCGTTACTTCCTGTTCGAGACGTCAGAACCGGGAAATTCGAATGCGGGGCATAACTACCCGTGGGCGATAGACGACCCGGAGCGGGATCCGGCGGCCCTTTCCGACCTGCTTGCATACCTGAAAACCCTGTGAGGTTCGCCATGACCCGTGACAAACCGATCGCACTGACGCTTGCGCAAATCACCATAGTAAACCTATCGGCCGGCCTTCTGATCATCTGGTGCATGATTGCGCCGGAGCTGGAGGGTGACCTTGAGATGGGTCGCACAAAGCTGACCATCTGGGCGACCACATTCCTGCTGATCCCGGCGCTTGGCCTATGGCTTGTCAGGACCGCCGGCCAGACGGTCGCCAATCTGGCCTATCTATTCTGGACAGGTGCCTGGGTGGTGTTCGTGCTGCATGCCTATTGGGCGATCTTCATAATTTTCGACGGTGTGGCCGATACGTTCGTACAACAGGGAACGTTGATCGCGGGTGGCAACTTCCTGCTGCTCGGCGTCTGGACACTCGATGTTCTGATGATCTGGCTGCTGCCAGCCAGAATGCAGTCCTTCTGGTTCCAACTGATCGCCAGACTGCTCGCTTTTCTAATCTTCGCCCTGACCCTGGTCATCCTGAGGGGCGGCGCGATCCAGATACTGGGATTTGTTTTTGCCGGCACACTTGTCGGCGCGGCCCTGGTGCGGGCGATCGTTCAAGTACCGGCCAAAGTCACGGAGACCTGAGATGAACAAGCAGGCGGATATTCACAAGGGATTGGCAGACCTCCTCGCGCGGCCGTTGCTGGAAACCATCTGGCGCCGCCGAACCCACAGGGTTCCACGCGGCGTGGAGGAAGTCGCCGCGGGATCGATGACCTACCGTTCCGGGCAGGAGCCCAAACCCCTGTCCGATCTCGAGGAAGCGATCCTGATTGCCATGACCGGCGCAACAGGTCTGACGATGCCGGACCGGCCGTTTCAGGACCCAGAAACCGGCAGGCTGGTCATGGCCAAACCCAACCTCACCATGACAGGGCGAACCGCGGGAAGCCCCGACAATGCACAGGGAACGCATTTTTTCCTGATCAACGACAGTGGTACCTATTTCCTCAGGCAGTTGCCGCCAAGCAGCAAACCGTTTTCGCCCGAGCTGCTGATCGAGCGCGCGAACCAGTCGAAAGTCCGTTTGCTCGACAAGCGGCTGGATGTTGAACAGGGCGGGCGCAATTTTCCGGCCTATCTGGATTCAAACCGCCTCCTGTCAAATCTGCCGGGGACAACGATCCTGGTCCCGGTCGTCGACCTTTCGCATCAATATATCAACGGCCTGATGTATCTTCTGACTCAGCCGGACGGTTCGAGACCGGCGCTCGTCGATGACCGTAATTTTTATTTTTCCGCCGGCGTCAAGGACTGGGTTCGCCGCAAGTTCCTGAATGATGACATCAAGGTTCCACTCGGCGTGATCGGGTCTCTCAGAACCCAGCTGGAAGCACCCCTCCTCCTGCAGAACCTGTTTCTCGTGGCCGAGGCCATGGGGCTCGGCGCCTGGATACACGCCACTATCAGCCCGCCTGTTCTGACGGGCGATCCAAAATTCAGCGACCGGTACGGCCCCATGCTTGGATTTGACCATCACATACCCCGATGGCGGCTGCCGGACATTCTGCGCTGGCATGTCCCCTTGCCTCGCTTTGCCAATCTGCGGTCTCATCCGGTCGCCCTGCGCCACAATGGCGAAGACCTGATCGTCGCCAAGTGCCCGCCCAACTATGCCAACATGAGCGATGCGGTCGACGCGGTACTTGCCAAGAAGTTCGGAGACGGTGGCGTCTATCAGGACAGGAACACGTTCAAGAAGATCTACAAGGGTGATTTTGGCGAGCGCTACCTTCAGGAAGCTGCCGAATACAATCAGGACGTGATCAACTGTGCCCGGGATGTCTGCAACTATATCTACGACACTCACGGTCGCTTCCCGGCTCATTGCGAGGCCATTCACGTGCCTGGCGTCTGGCTGCAGGTGCATCACGTCGAAATTCCCTATTACGAGAAATTCTTCGAGGATGGTCTGACCGACTGCCACCGCAATCACGATGCGCTTTGGGATGACGAGAACGACAAATGAAAGAAGAGATCAGCATTCGCGACATATCAGCGGCCAACCTTGGAGCAACGCCAATAGAACAAGATCATCCGGGCTCGGAAACTCATGCAAGGAGAGGCCGTTGGTTCTCCTCGCATCAGGCGGATTGCAAACCCGTTACAAGATGCTGACGAACAAACTGTACCTTGAGCACAAAACCGCCCGTCAAACGCGGCCGAGCAGTCAGTGGAAAGTCGGCAGAATGTCGCGTTAACTGCCTGTTGCTTTTTGCAGTGATTGTGCGACCAGTTGTTGTTGCTCGTCAGAAATTGTCGCCCAGAACGGCAATCTAATCAGTCTTGACGATAATTCATTGGTCACTTCCAGATTGCTATGCGCGCGTCCGTAGCGCATTCCAGCCGGAGAAGAATGCAATGGCACGTAATGAAAGACAGATGCAATGTTGCGGCTCTTGAACTCATCCAGCACGCTTTGCCTGTCCAGGTGCGGCTCAAGCAGGACGTAGTACATATGCGCATTATGCTGGCATTCATCCGGAATGACAGGGCGGCGCAGGACGCCCCGGGCTTCGAACGGTTTCATCAAATCGTGATAGAGGTGCCAGTTCGCCAGTCTCTGGTCGGTGATCTTCTGTGCTTCTTCAAGTTGCGCCCACAGGAACGCAGCGATCAACTCGCCTGGCAGGAACGACGATCCGACCTCACGCCATGAATACTTATCCACTTCCCCCCTGAAGAAACGGCTTCGGTCTGTCCCTTTTTCACGGATGATTTCCGCTCTGACTGACAGAGACTGATCGTTGACCAGCAATGCGCCGCCTTCACCGGAAATTACGTTCTTTGTCTCGTGGAAGCTAAACGTCCCAAGATCGCCAATGCTCCCCAGCGCGCGGCCCTTGTAGCTTGCCATGACGCCTTGTGCGGCGTCTTCAACGACCTTCAATCCATGTTTGCGGGCGATGTTCAGGATGGTGTCCATTTCACAAGCCACTCCGGCATAGTGAACCGGGACGATCGCCCTGGTGCGCGGCGTAATCGCTGCCTCGATCAGGCTTTCATCGAGATTTAAGGTGTCTTCGCGGATATCGACGAACACCGGCACACCACCGCGCAGCACAAAGGCATTTGCGGTCGAGACAAAGGTGTAGGACGGCATGATCACTTCATCGCCGGGCTCGATGTCCAGCAGCAGGGCTGCCATCTCGAGCGCGGCCGTGCATGAATGCGTCAGCAGTGCCTTGCTACACCCGCTGTTCTGCTCCAACCAGGTGTGGCAGCGCTTGGAATAGGGTCCATCACCGGCGAGGCTCCCGTTAAAATGCGCATCGGCAATGTAGTAAAGCTCCTTGCCCGTCATATGAGGCCAATTGAAGGGAATTGCTGAGCCGCTCGATTGGGTCATTTGTTCTCCTGCCGTTTCAGGACCACCAGACGGGACCCTCCGATTGGTAGCGACACCCCTGATTTGATGGCAACGTGCTCAATTCGCATGACTGTTTCCAGAATGCGATCGAGCATGGGATTGAGAGCCAGAGACTCAGTATCCTGTGCCTGGCCTGCACGCTTTGCCTTCAACCTTGAAGCAAGCATCAACGGCAGAAGAAGCGTCACGAAGGATGTGCTGCGCAAAACCTGAAATCCCGCAGCCGTTACCTTTGCATGTAGATCATCAGCACTGTAGCGCCGCTGATGGCATGCGGCTTCATCGACCGGGCTCCAGAGCCATTGATGCTGCGGGACCGTTATCAGGCAACCGCCGCCAGGTTTGATTGCACGATGGATATTTTCAAGAACCAGTTCATCTTCCAGAATGTGTTCAAGCACGTCAAATGCACCAATCACATCGAATTCTGCCTCATAAGGCAGCTTGCGCGCATCCATCTGTGTCAACTCGACTCCAGGCAGGCGCTCGCCAGCAAACGCTAGTCCAGCGGTGTAGATTTCGCTTCCCGCAAGACGTGCCTCCGGGTAGGTCCTGGAAATTTCCGACAGAACAAAGCCCGTTCCGCAACCAACCTCGAGGAAAGACCGGAAGTGGGGAAAGTATTTCCCCAACGCCCAGAGGATTATGCTGTTTCGGGTGCGGAACCAGAAGTTTTTTGCCTCGACCCTTGCGAGAACTCTGAAACTGTCTTCGGGAAATCCGTCATTGTGCCTCGCCAGGTCGGGCGCCCAGGCTGTAAATCCGTCCATCTGGTCGGGCATGAAGCCGCACTGGCGGCACCCCTCGTTTGGCTGGCGGATCTCGGCATTGCAGGAGGGACAAATAATCATTCGATGCTCAGAGAGATTGGGACGGGTGGGCAAATACGAAGTAGCGGAATAACAGGTAGAGAATACCGGCTACGGTAACGATGGCAACGGCCTGTACCAATTGGTGCGGGTATCCCAGCAAATCGGATAGCACAAACAGCAGCGCAACGTTGACGCCAAAACCCGTCAGATGGGCAATTATGTATCGAAAGATACCGTGTGATGTTCGTCCGAGATAGCCGAATGTATATTTGGCATGTCCGAAATAGGCGGTTACCGCACCTATGGGATACATGAGCGATACTGCGACTATAGGCTCAAGCCAAAGCCAGGTAACAAAAAGGTAGATCAGATAACCGAGCAGATTGTTCAGCACGCCAACCACGCCGTAACGCACCACCTGCCCCATTGTCGCGATCAGGTTGCTCATTGTCATGTTATTGACCCGACAGCGCCAGCAGGCCTTGCCGGTCGACTTTGCCATTGGCGTTTTTCGGCAGTTCTGACAGAACGATAAGGCGACTGGGCACCATATAGTCGGGTACGAGCCGTCCCAGTTCCTTCAGCAGCAACTTGTCTTCGACCTCGACCTTGCACGCGACATAGGCGATCAGCTTGCCAAAAGCCGCTTGCTTGCGATGGTAGACCACCGCGGCCTGGTCGACTTGAGCCAACCTCACCAGAGCGTTCTCGATCTCCTCGAGTTCGATACGGTAACCCATGTGTTTGATCTGGTTGTCCTTGCGGCCAACGAAATGCAGCTTGCCGTCAACCTCCTTCACCAGGTCACCAGTGCGGTACATGCGTTTCATGAATCGCTTCGAGTCGGTAAGGGTGTCGAATGCCGCGTCGGTGCGCTCCAGGTCGTTGAAGTAGCCGGCCGCCACGTTGGGACCGATGAGGCAGAGCTCGCCTTCCAAGGCATCGGAGCCGTCCGCGTCGACTATACGGTGGTCGAAATTCTGGTTCAGGCGTCCCAGTGTGGGAAGACCTTCCAGGTCCTGAAAGTCAGCTGCGCTCAGCGTGTGAGCGCTGCATATGCAGGTGCATTCCGTCGGGCCGTAAACATTGACGAGCTTCGCCTGGTTCTCGAAGCGGTCGTATAACTTTTTCAACTCTACCTTGGGATACCCCTCACCGCCGAATATGATGGCACGCAAGTTTGCCATCGCGTCCGGCGTGATGGCCTTCACCGCCACAAGGTACATCAGGGCCGAGGGAACAGAAAACCAGATGGTACAGTCTTGTGCACTTACATATGACACCAGGTCATAGGGCTTGTTGAGCAGGTTGCGGTGTATGGGGCTGAGAGAGGCTCCGCAAAACAGTCCTACATAGAAATCGAAAACCGAGTTGTCGAAATACATCGGGCTCAGATTGGCGAAACCGTCTACTTCCGTAACGCCAAAACACGTCCTGCCCCAGGCAATAAAATGCAACAGGTTCTGATGCGTGACTGCGACACCCTTGGGCACGCCGGTCGAACCCGAGGTGAACATGATGTAGGCGATATTTGCGCCGTCAACCAACCGGGCGCATTCACGTTGGCGCTCAAGATCACCTTCATCGACCGTCGGCAATCCGGGCACTTCCAGAAGGACCAGCTCGCAACCTTGCGCTTCCGCCAGTTCGTTCATTTCCTCAACGTAAGCCGGGTCGTCATAAAACAGCACGGACGGCGCACTTACCTCAAGTATCCGCCTTGTCCGGGCGACCGGTGAACAGGTATCGACATTGACATACGCGATCCCGAGGCGGATCGAAGCCAGCATCAGAGCATAGGAAAGCGGATGCTTGTCATGCCCGATAGCGATGACGTCGCCGCGGCCCAGACCCTTGGAAAGGAGCAGCTGGGCGAGTGAATCTATCCATCCACCCAATTCGCGAAAGGTGTGGTCACCGTCGGCATAACGCAACGCGGGTCGATCGCCATGCCGTGCCAACACTTCATCGAACAAGGTGGCCAGATTGTAATGGTGGAAGATTGTGGGCATCTAAACTCTGTGGAAGGTCCTCTATGAGACGGCAAGATCGGGTTCAGTTTCCTGCGGTACTGGCCCAATCACATTGCCCGGCCGGTCGTTTCCCGGAGGATTGTTCCGGCTATGGAGTATCAACCGTCATTTGCCTCTGGATGCCAGAGGACTGATCCGGTTGAAAGGTTTTCAGATCGTTGCGTACCGAAATTCCGGCAACACTCCTATTAAGAACCAATTACGGTTTCAACAAGTTCGCACCGACGGGGATTCCTTTTCCATTGACAGGCACGATCTCCTTAAACCGCAAGATTTCTCCATCCTTTCGAAAAACGACACTGTCTTCATAACTCATTCCGACAACACAGTCCGGGTAACTCTCCAGGACCTGGCGCAAAAAGGAGTTATACATGCGTTGCGCGGAAAAGACGCGGTATTGATCACCTGCGAGAGAAATGATGCATCCCTGCGAACGATTGTTGAATGCCTTGATCTTCCGCAAGATAAGATCGTTTTCTTCCTGAAAAGAAATTATTCGGTCGTCTGCTTTTCTACTGTAGTAAATCGCATTGGGGTCGTCTTGTTGCTTCTGCCGGGGTTCAAAGTTTTTCGCCAACGCTTGAGAAAATGCCTGTTGTTCCGCGATAAAGCTCAACTGGTAAAGGGTCGTGACATCGAGATCGCCGGTGTATGGAATCCGAATGCTCGAAACAATGTCGCCGGTATCTATTCCGGTGTCCATTACATGACACGTGGCGCCGGCATCCCTGCAAAAAAGAATGGAACCAATCACGGGATCAACACCGCGAAGGTCCGGCAGGCAGGACGGGTGAATGTTCACATAACGGGCTTCCGGTAAATCGTTGACCGGCAGAATGAACGGGCATCCGTTTGAAACGAGCACGTCAAAACTGCACTTTTCGAGAAGCGAGAGAAGTTCATGTCTGGTTCGCACTTTCACATAGTCGGAGACACCGCTGACATTGCCGCGCTCAAGATCACGTTCCAGATGTGTCCCCTCGATCGCGATGACAGTGGACAGTCGAACGCCTTCCGCAATCATCCGCTCGAGCACAAATCGCCTGTTTCCAACAAATACGAAGCTTTTCTCCATCAGATTCTCAGCCCACCGTTGACGTCGAGTACAACGCCGTTGAGGAAGTCATTTTCAATCATGGAATGGACAGCCAGTGCGACTTCTTGAGCATCACCCAATCTGCGTAAAGGCGTATTGTCCCTGATGTGCTTGAGCCCGGTTTCGTTGATTGCCGCACGTGTCGAATCCGTACCTATGAATCCAGGGGCAACAGCATTGCAGCGAATGCCCCAGCGGCCGAGTTCCTTCGACCAGGTCACGGTCATCGCGTTGACACCGGCCTTGGCCGCCGAATAGGCCGTTTGACCTTCGTTACCGCAAGCGCTGATCGAACTGATGTTTACGATCGAGCCCTTGGTGCGTTGCTTTATCATGTGTTCGACAACCGCAGACGTCACGATAAATACAGAATCAAGATTGACCCTGAGAGATGATCTGAAGCGCTCATAATCGTGCATCATGCCGTCCGGATTCATGATATTGACGAAGGGTTCGCTGGAAATCACACCCGCATTGTTGACCAGTATCTCCAGGCGGTAGTGGCGCTCCACGATGCCCTCGACCGCCGACTTGACCTGGTGAGGGTCGGTGACGTCCATGACCACACCTTCAAGCCCCGACGGCAGGGCACCGAGAGCTTCCGCATCGCGGTCGCCAATGATCACCGTTGCGCCTTCATCTGCAAGCCGGCGGGCGATTTCCAGCCCAAGGCCGCGCGCGCCTCCGGTCACCAGTGCGACCGCTCCTTCAGTCTTCAAAAGTCACTCCCTTGTCCTTCAGCACGGCTAAAATGTCTGCAACCGAAGTCATTCGCAGGATGTCCGGGATTTCCAGCACGATGTCGTAAGTCCGCTCCAGAGACATCACAAGATCCATCTGTTTTAGAGAATCCCAGGAACCGACTTCCGATTTCTGGAGCTCAGTGTGAATCTCGGCCGGGCGCAGCCCGAATACCTCTGCGAGAAGCTCTGCAAGTCTTGTGTTCATTTCAGATACCGAAGTGCTTGACGTATTCTTCCGACGAATATCGGAACGGTTCAGCTGATCGCGCCAGGTGAACGGAAAAAGGCTTGGTTTCGCGTGAAATCATCGCCCCGGCTCCGACGATATTGAATTCGCCGACCGAAACGTCATTCACGACCGTTGAGTTCACGCCCAGGAACGTGTTGCGCTGGATCCTGGCTTGTCCGGAAACCACCGTTCCGGCGGCCACCCAGCAGTGATCGCCGACGCTGCTGTGATGGGCAATCGTTACATTGCTCCAGACCATGGCATTGACACCCACGCGTGCGTGCGGTTCGACCACGGCACCAGGCAACACGACACTGCCCTCACCAACAGGAGTTTCGGAATAGACCCGGGCATCCGGGTGAATATAGGTCTCAATGCTGAAACCCATCGACCTCAGACGGGTGAACATGGCTTCCCGGGACCGGTTCAGGTCGTTGTAGCCCATAGCCATGATCACGCGATGCGTAGCGGGTGGGAAGGTATCAACGGCTTCGGACACACCGATCGTGCGGCACCCGCTGATGCCGTTCTTGTCCACGAATGCATCATCAACGATGCAGCCCGCAACGTTGTAGCGGGCATCAGACTTCAGATAGGAGAACAGAATTTCTGCGGTGATGGCATTGCCCGCCAGCAGGATATTGCTCATGCCGTTTCCTCCATGACGGCAAGCCCGAAACCGGACTTTCCGTAACTGTTTCCATTATAGAGCATATACATTCTGCCACAGTGCTCGAACACGCAAGGATAACAGATCATCTCGCTGTCCCAGCCCGTTGGCGAGACATCAATACCTGAAAGTGGATCATTGCGCGTCCAGTGACGACCGTCCTGCGACCAGGCGAAACCGATACGGTACGTTTCGGTCGTCATGGTCGCACGATGGGCGTACCACATGTAGTAGATCCCATCACAATGGATCACGCTGGGTCGACCGAATGCATATTCATATTCGTCGGCAAACGGCAGACACATGCCGGGCTGGCAGGTCCAGTCCACGCCGTCTTTGGAATGTGCATAGTGAAGCCCGTAGCGGTGTTTCCATCCCTCTTCGGTCTTTTCCCAGCTCATTCCGGAGTTGTACCACGTCTGCCAAAGATCACCCGAAACGTGGAAGGCCGTCGCGGCGGCAAACAAGGGATTATCCTTGTCACGTCCAAGCACCGGACCCTGAAATTCGCGCGTGAGCGTCAATTCCTTCTCGTCCAGCCTCGTTCTTCCGGTGTCACAGATCCACAGACCCTCAGGAAGGTTTTGCCAGCCAACGTAATAGAGAAAGATATCACCCCGGTGTTTGACGAAACACGAACTGATAACGCCGTCGCAATCAAAGTAGCCCGGTTCACCCGGTGCAAGCGCCAGCTTTGCTGTGCCCAACAATTCGACACGACCATCACGAACGATGGCATTCGACAAAAAGACATGAGACCGCTGCCGCTCGTCCCGGCGCGTGAAAGCAATCAGATATCGATCATTCTCGATATGGATCGCGCATGGGTGCGAAGCGTGCGAGTAACCATCACCTTCTGGCTCGAACAACAGGCCCTGCTTGCGCCACGGGAACGGCTGTTTTTTGGTAACGAACGAATTGAGCTTGGACACGCCTTTTTCAGTCCTTGTCCAGCGAGGCGCGGAGGGCTGTTTCAAGAATCTCCACGCGACTCACGCCACGACGTTCCGCTTCCCGGTAAACCTGGTCGCGCAAATCAGGATCGACGCCTTCCATGCGGCCGAAATAGCGGCTGCGGATCGTGCCGCCTCGCTTGCCCAGATGAAGCACGTCGATATCCAGCGGCAAGGGATCGGTACATGCCTGAAATTCGATCACATAGAAACTGTTGCTGAGTTCCCAGCTCAGTTTCACTTCGCGTGCCGTTTTCGGGATTGCATTCAATGGCGCCGGATAGGCGTACAGGGCGTTGTTGTTGATGAGCATGCGGCCCATCTCCGTCTCCACAAGCCACGGCGCGAGACCTTCATCACCGATAACGATGTTACCACCCGACTTGACCACGCGGTTCATCTCCGAGATGCCTGCTGCTATGTCCGGGAAGAGATTGATACCGCCGAAATGGTAAGCCGCATCGAAGAACCCGTCTGCGAAAGGCAAATTTGTGGCATCACTCACCGAAAAGTGGCTCTCAACACCCATGGCCGTCAGTGCCTGTGCGTGTCTCGACACACCGGCCAGCAGCATTTCCCGGGCAATATCCTGCGCATAGATTTCACCGCTGCCCGAAAGTGCCGCGGCCAAATAGGGCAAATCATTGCCGGCCCCTGCACCTGTGATCAGAACGCGCTGACCTCTTTTCAGACCGATCCGGGAAATGAGCCGGTCGCGCAGATCATCTTCGTCGGCCTGGAACGTATTGAAGACCCAGCGCAGCGAGTTGTCATGGATCTCGGCTGCATCCTTTATGGAATACTCGTTCGCGCCTTCAGGCTGACTGGCAAACACAGGAACGCGCGTTCCTGCCGCAAATGGAAAGCCATGGCCATTGGGACATGTCATCCCATCGGGACCTTCAGTCAAACGAGCGCGCGAGCACCCGGGCTCGGTGCAGCAATAGGAAGAATGATTTGTCATGACCTCTATCTTTTTTGACAGACAACCCAGTACAGGCGTTCTGAAATGCCGTAATAGTCATTTCCCGAAAAACCGAAAGAAAAATTCTCGAACCAAGGCGAGAGATACGTCTGAACCTGATCCTTCGTCGAAAATGCGTGAAGCCGATAACCATCACGGTTCTGGTAGGGGTCTCCTTTGATGCGGAGAGATCCATCATCCAATTCAAAAGCATCTTCGAAAATAAAGGAGTCTCTGCTGGCTATAGAGGCAACCAACCAGGCACCAGGTTTCAGCACTCGAGCATATTCTCTCAAGTTGTCGGCAAAGGTTTCCCCTTCATCGCAGTAGTAACAGCAATGGCAAGCCAGAATATAGTCAAATTGCTCCGAATCGTATGGAATACTGCTGTTTCTGCCCACCCGCAGATCCGCCTGATGGTCCAGCTTCGCCAGCCGCTCCAGCGTCTGCTGCACAATTCCCTCGGTTATCTCGATGCCGCTGACCGCGTAGCCTTGGTCGCATAGGAAGGCAGTATTGCGACCATCGCCAAAAGCTATATCGAGGACTTTGTCGTCAGGTTTCGGCTTTCGAAAGCTCAAGCCGGGGTATTCGGCAAGGAAGGTACGAACGACAAACTCGGTTGGATAAACGCGCACACCAGTTTTTTTCGAATAAAACTGCTCGTAGTTGTCGTCAATGGGTGGAGGTGGTCCGGCCATGAACTTCCCTGATGATTGTTGAGGGTCTTTGCTTCGTCTCCGCAAAGATCTTTGCCAGATAGATGCCGATTATTCCCACGAAGGAGATAATCATACCTCCGAGCAACCAGATCGAGACCATAACCGACGTCCAGCCATCCAGCGGGGTCGCGAGAACCAGCTTGTGGAATATCAAGTAGGCTGCATAGAGCAACGCGAGGGCAAAAATGACCAGCCCGATATAAAAAATGAGTCGAAGCGGCACTTCGCTGAATGAGGTAATCGAGTTTGTCACGTGCCCGATCTTACGGGACAAACTGTAGGTCGTTGCGCTGGCAGAGTGTTTCTTCACCTGCAACGAGCACTGCTTGAATCCTGTGATCACCCAGAGACAGGAAATCACCATTTCCCGTTCACGGAATTGCAAGAGCGCGTCGACATATCTGCGTGTCATCAGCCGCGCGGTGACAATGTTGCGCGGGTGGTCGATATTGGCAAGATAGTTGAACAGCCTGTAATAGACTTCTCCGCTCCAGCGTTCGAGCCAGCCGCCTTTTCGGGACTGCTGGACCCCGTAAACGACATCGGCGGACTCGGAGGACATGATGGCAGCGAAATCTGCCAGCCATTCCGGCTCTTCCTCGAGATCGCTGTCGATCAGAAAAATTCTCTCACCCTGAGCATGAGCCAGACCTGCCATCATGGCCTTGTGGTGGCCGAAATTCCGGGAGAGATCGATCACGACAACATGGGGATCGGATCGCGTCAGTTCCAAAGCAAGTTCTAGACTGTTGTCTGGCGAACCGTCATTGACCAACACGATCTCATAGTCGTCTCCCGCGAACGCACGCGCCGCCTCTCCGGCGCGCGCATGAAACTCATGCAAATAAGGCGCGGACTGATAAAGAGTGGCGACGATGGACAATTTCATGGCTGCACCCGACTCGTGTGTCGGTGAGTTTCGGGTCGACAATCATCGAGCAGATCAATTTTGGTCATTTTGAGTACAATTGTTTCTCTGGATTGCGGCAACTCGAAATAGCCGCTGAGGCAAAACCAAGTCAAGTGAATCCCTCGTTCGGGAGAAGATAGTGGTTGATGCAGTTTTCGCCGAGCGGCAACTTTAAGCGTTACACAATCGTCCCTCCGTGCCAGGCCGATCCTGATCCCGTGCACGACACTTGGCGAACGCCGTTTACCGTGCGTCCACGGTAAAACGCTTGCTCAAACGTATCTCATGTATCCGGGTGCGTCTTTCCCGCAGTTGAACAGAAGGTCAAGGATGGTGACATTGTGCGCAAAGTCCCCCCAAAGTTGCGGGTATTCGCAATAACCAGTGTAGTCGAACCAGGTCAGCTTGATGTTTCGGTCATGGAAGACACTTTCGTCGACATAGTCTTTCGCGGATGGGCCAGATATGTATTCGGTACCACCTGCATCGGCGCAAAGACCAGCAAGCCGCTCCGTCTTGCCGTCGACCAACGTGTAGTCCCAGGAGTTGGAAATCACCGTGCGTATTTCCAGGAAGCTGCAAACGGCTTCGATGAACCGTCGGTTCAACATGGTGAGATGAGTTTCCTGGCATTCGAGGTAGAGCGGTTGGAGCCAATCGGCAATTTCCCTGAAGCACGGTGCACGCCGGTAACACTGCACCAGATTTTTCCAGTGCGCTTCGGCCCAGTCCGTGCCATCGATCCGGGTTTCTCGAATTTTCTGGTGGTACTTACCTTTGACCTGCACGGGTATTGTCAGCCATTGCAAGCCCTGAGGTGTCTTGATCTGATTGCGATTTCGCCAGTCGCGGCGCGTGTATTGCATGTCATCGAAAAGCACAAACTCATCAACGGCGGCAATCAGGTCAAAATAACCTTTCCAGGGAATATAGTTGGATTGAAGAATGGCTACTTTTTTCATTGTTCCACATCATTTGCAAGATCGTGTTCAATAGTCTGTCCGGGTGTCAAATCGTCTGTTCCTCAATACACGCAATCGCAAGCAGCTGCGAATTCGTGAAACGTAATTCCTCCTGCCAGTCGGGTGCAACATCATCCATGATTGCCGATAACGGCACTGCTTCCTGTAAACGTGTAAACTCCGGTTTTTCAAGAGCTGCAGAGCGCAGAAAGGCGGGGCGGGTTTCCACTCTCGCGCCTTGCGAACCAATTTGGCATAGGCGCCCAGCCGGAACGCGCCGCTTGAAACATCGTTCCGTTGGACCTGAAGCGTTGAGGCAAAGCAAGGTCAACAAGTTCACCAAGGCACCCTTCGGACCGCCCGAATGCTTCCAGACTGATTTCAATGGGATGAAGTTCGGACGCCGCAGCGGAAACACAGATATCAATTGGTCGGTATCATGTGCCCGGCCGGGCATCGCGCAGATTGCACGTCGGTCAATGCGTTGCGACAATCTCTACATTGACAACACGTTCTTGATCCAAGGCGGCGATGCGATCCACAAGGATTTGCGGTACACCGAAACGACCAACGCATCATACACTGAGGTGACCCGATCGGATTTGTTACAAGCACATTTTTCCATTTTCTGACACATGCTGAATTGGATCGATTGTCCAGAACAATCCAATTCGCGAAAGGAACAGCGAACGCCACTTGCTTGTTGCCGCCAATGGGGTCATGACGCAGTCAACTTCCCCGGCATGTCGGCAACCAATTCCGCGACACCCACAGCCCCTTCCCACCCGTTCAGAGCCGTCCACCTGCCCGGCACCTGCCTGGCGCCTGCCTGGCGCCTGCCTGATACCTGGAGGCACATTCACCAGACTGAGGTTGCCTTTGGCGTGATATCGGGAGCGGCGAGCAAAAGCTCACTATTTCACCCGCTTGGCCACGAAAGAATCGGCTGCGGCATAAGCCCTTTCTTTTCTGGTCTCATCAAGTTCATTCGAAATCTGACTTGAGAGCTCGGCGGCATAGCCGGCACCGCCTTTCTCGGCGATTGTCAGCCACATCAGCGCTTTCTCGAGATCCTTGGAAGTACCGACGCCATCCCTGAAAAGTTGTCCCAGTTTAGCCTGAGCCCAGGGATTACCCTGCGCGGAGGATTGCTCCAGCCAGTTCTTGCCGATCTCGTTGTCCTGTTCTACCCCTCTCCCGTCCAGAAACATTTCACCGAGACGTTGCTGTGCCCACATATGTCCCATTTGAGACGCGCCCGTCAGAAGCAGAACTGCCTGGTCGTAATTTTGGTCGATGACATCGCCTTCCAGATAGTAGACTGCCAGTTTTTCCATTGCCGCTGAAAACCCTTGCCGAGCCGCACGCCAAAGCCAGTAGGCAGCCTTTTCTTTGTCGGTCTCGACGCCAAGCCCGTTCTCGTAAATGAGCGCAAGATTAAATTCTGCGAAAACGTTGAATTTCTCGGCGCCCAACACGTACCAGTAGCGAGCTTCGTCAAGGTTTTTTTCCAATCCCCGACCATCCCTGTAGACGTCTCCAAGCGAACGATAGGCAATCGGAAATCCTGCGGCGGCTCCTGATTTGTATATTTCCCGGGCCTCGTCATGACGCCCAGCTGCGTCTATCGCCCTGGCATAATTCATCAGAAGCCGCAGACTGTCTGGATATTCCTTGAGCGCATCCAGACATACTGCCAAGGCTCCTTGAGGTTCGATTTCAGGAAAAAAAACGCCGACGGCAGGATCTGCGGCCTCCTGAACGTGCCCGGCCAAGTAGTCGCATTCGGTTACAGGCGGATACAGCGGGTTGTCTTCAAACTCCTTAAAGTTTGGCGTGATGACGCTCGAAACCGCTCCTATATCCTTGACGCCGGTGCCGGACACGCGTTCCAAACGCAATTTCGCCAACCGGGCGAACATTCCTTCAGGAAAGGCAACCAGGTAACGTTGGTATGATTCCGCAGTGCCTTCAAACGATGCCACATTCCAGGATTCCACGTCCGAAGCTGTTCCCAAATTCCTCGCGGGTCCTTCGCCTGTCGTTTGCGCGCTCGCCAACACGGTGAGCTCCCGCATTCTCCTGTTGGCCAGGTCGACAAACATGCCGTCCGGCCAGTCAACAACATACTGCTCGTAGGCCTGACGCGTATCAATCCGGGTTGCGCTTCGCCAAAATTCGACATCTTCGGCAACAACGGCCACGGGCGAAGAATCTGCTGCAAGCGCCTCACGAAAGAAGAAATCCTGTATGAGTGAAGAATTGTCCCAGGGAACCTGATAGCCATCCGTGGTCTCGACAACGCGTTCACGAACTCTCTTGAAAACCTGTTCCAACGGGAGCCCGGGCTGAGTAATAAAGTCTGCTATCGCAGCCGTGAACGGGCTGTTCAATCCAGCACCATCCGCAGCGATGCCGCCTGGTTCCGTAGCATAGGCAATGAACGTGCCGACAGGCCCTGTCGCGCGTGCGAGACCCACATTCGTGTCGCCTTCCAGATTTACGCCAACCTCCAACGGGTTGTTTCTGCAAGCATCCAAAATAATAACGGCAGTTTTAGGCCTCTTTTGAGAAAGCAGTTTGAAAACATTGTCGAGATTAAATGCCTCAAACGGCAAATCTTGCGTGGTATTCAAATTACTGTTAATCGGAATCAAGTAATTTTCTGAGAAAAATTGAACTCCGTGACCAGCGTAATAGAAAACAACTTCTGAATCCTCATCAATTCGATCTGAAAATTCCTTGAATACCGAGATCATTTCTTCCCGGTTGGCGTTTGTTGAATCTATGGTCGTGAAACCCACATTTTTTAGGGCATCGCTTATCAACTGCGCATCATTCACCGGATTGGGGAGTTCGTTGAATTCCCCATACGCAGAGTTTCCAAACACGAGAGCGATACGTTCGGACGCGTTCGATTGCACGCTTGCAAGGCCAATCATGAACCCTAAAGTCGCCAATGATATTCGGCCAAGAACACCACGACGCGAAGCCGAACCATAAAAACGATACGACCGCACCAACCAAGTTTCTTTTGCCAAATCAAGACTCCCTAATAAATGTGCATTCCTAATTGACGCAATAGATCAGTCTTGAACTTTACGCAGAGTTCAAACTCGTCCTTCACATTGGATATTAAACAATTTGCTCAGCTCATGTCTATTCGGCAACCATCTGACAGCCCAAAAGATCACGCTCTATGAATTGAGCCGCGACACGTGCTCCGTCAGGCTTGGTACCACTGCTCGATACACATTCGACGCAGGCCATGGAAAGTGCTTGCTGCTTCTCACGCGACATTAACTTGTCCAATACCAAGCGAATGTCGGTTTTTGCCGCATCCAAATCGACAATCAAGGCGCAATGGTTCAAATTTGCCCATTTGGCTCTCAAATCCTGTCGATCCATATCAGGCGAAGTATCTGGAACAAAAACAGTGGGCAAACTTCCAAAAATTGCTTCATGAAAAGTATTATAACCAGCACGTCCGATGAATGCATCCCATGCGGCACTATAGGAATAAGCATGGAAGGGGATACGTCCAGGCCTCGTTCCCGATCCCGAAAGAGATATGCTTTTCGTTACATCGTCGTTTCTTAACTCAAAGACTTCCACATCTGGCTGCGCCGCAAGGATTTCCAGAACCAGACTTCTTACAGTCTCAAAACGCTTGTTCTTTGATCCTCCCAGGTCAACAGCAAATACCATTGCGCTTTCGTCAACACCGAGCTTTTTCCGGGCCTCGATCCGGCTCAACCGCTGCTCGGGAGCGGTCAACAAAATTGGCGGAACGCGCATCACGCCAGTCATGTTTGTTTTTGTTGGCCCATCATCAAAGCTCCCAGCCACCTCTGCCGGCTCGATGATGTTTGAAAAATGAACGCCCGCTCCAAGATAAGACTCATGCAATTGCGGCCACATGGCTCTTCGAATCCACACGCTAGGTATGTTGATCCTTTGCAGGATCTCTATGACCCCGTCGAAAATAAAATTCAGATCATAGACCAGGACCTTGACGTTGCCCGACGAGACAATGCTCTCGATTTCCCGCGCCAGATTCTTGTGCCATCGCACAGTGTCTTCGCCGGTCGCATTGTGATGGGGAACGAAATGGGCCTGATGTCCCTTTTCGATCAACAGATCTATGTCTTCCGACATTGTCAAAAAAATTGGTTTTGTTGACCTCATCTGTTCGGCGATAGCAATTGATCTGACCAGGTGACCTTTCGCCGGACCATCTCCTGTAATAAACAAAGCAGATTTCACTCTATTTATTCCATTGAAGAGTTTTTTTCTTTTTCTTTCCTTTTCAATTGGGTTCGCTAACCAGCAACTCGGGCGCGTCGCAGATTTTTTCTCCAGAAAAAACACAGAATTGTTGTGGAAGCCGTACCACTGGTATTCGGGAATTCCAATCTGTCGCAAGCGCTCGGGAGACAGCAACTGCGTAGCGTCGTATCGCATCGGCGGATCGAATACCGTCGAAATCACTTCCGCGAAATCGTCGGGTGAAAATACCCGGACATGATCATGTTGGCCAAACCGATCAATACGCTCTTCGACGGAAAGGCCACTCAGGGATTCCTTGAACCCACCAAGCAAGAAGGGCAGCGAAAATACATGCAGCCCGCCAACCCGAAGCAGGTTGTCTATCTTTCTGAGTACTTCTTTGTAGTCGCAACATAAATGTTCTAATACGTGATTATGAATGACAATATCGTATTCTCTATCTGCCAATTTCTCCAAATCACTGCATAGGTCAATTTGTTCGACCTGCAGACCGAGATAGAGTCCGGGCTCGATGTCGCATGCACGATAGTCAGGGCCAAAGTGCCTCGTGAACTGGTCACCCAGACAAGTTTCTGGAGCGAAATGAAGGACACGCTGGTGCGTGGAAAGACGGCCGCTCTGTTGTAGAACCTCAAAAATGAGACGGTGCCTTTCCAATGAAAGGCATTCTTCACACTGAACATTCCTGCGGGTGAAGGTTGTATTGGGATTCGGTTTCATATCGACAAACCGCCTGCAGCCACAAATATTGCAACTCCGGTTCATTTCATCAAAGCTACCGACCATATGTGTTTCCAGTCAGAATACATCCTTCGTGACATCACGATCGGTTCGAACTAACCGCGCATTGTCCTCGATAAATTCCGCAATCTCGCTCGCTCCGTTTTTCCATCGGATAGCATGGCATCGCGACCGTATGAATGATTGCTCGTCAGCATCCAGAAGGCGCCTCACCAGGAGACGAGCCCTTCCATCATCCCGATCTCGGCGATACATCAAGCCGCATCCCGTTAGTTCAGCCCATCTGCCTCTGGCAGCCTGCCGGTCCATTTCAGGGGCTTCGTTTGGCACAAAGAGAGTGGGTATGGCTCCAAGTACCTGTTCGTGAAAGGCATTGTAGCCAGCCACGGAAACTGCAGCATCAAATGCACAGCTGAACCGGAAGCTCGGAAAGAGCGAAATCTGCCGATACCTTGGATTTTCCGAACATTCGGGGTAAACATTGACCAGCGGGGAACAGATGTCCAAGACAAACGTATCCGGATACTCAAGTATTGCGTCTATGATTTCACGGCGGGCCCCTGACAGGTCAAAATTCACACCCGAACCCAATTGCAAGGCAACAACACGGACTTCATCGTCCAGGCCCAATGCCGCACGCGCACTTTCGCGGGATAGACGGGCTGTCGGATCAATTTGCAAAACCGGTGACACCGTGTGCACGGGCGCGGTTCCATGCAAGGTCGGGCCGTGATCAAACGCGTGCGCCAACTCGCCCGGTTCCAATATCAAATCAAAAGACGATTCCGATTGCATGAATGGCTCGTGGAAAGGTGCCCACATCGGTCGACGAACCCACACGGAAATCAGGTCTGGAAACTCCGCAAGAACTTCGGTGACACCGCGAAAAACAGCAGTGGCATCATATGCAAGTACCGGAGGTTCAATGAATTTTATCAAGTCATACAGTTCTTCTGCAAGCATCGTGTTCCAGTTCTCTGATGGAACGCCAATTGACGCGTGATGCGGCAAAAAGAAACTCAGATATCCTGAATCTTGTACAATGGAATGCGCCTTGGACATTGTTGCAAAAACGGAATTCAAGCCCGCCGGAAGTCTGTCGGCAATAGCCATCTGTTGAACCAGATGACCAACACCAATTCCGTTAGAGGAAAGGAACAAAATCGCCCTTTCAGGCATTGGCTGCAGAACTGGAGCACTCGCCGGAGCGAAGCGCACCTGCAAATCAAATCGGGCAAGCCGTTGTTCGTAGGCATCCGCTGAAAAGTGAGTGTAAACAAATGCGTGTGCACGATCAGATTGTTTTTGATACTCTTCAAGATCCCCTGCAAGTCGATCGACGATGTCTTGCACTTCTTCCGGCTCCGCGTAAATCGCGGCCTCTGCAAAGATCTCGCGAAATGTTGGCGGCAAGATAACGACAAGACCGACAGCCAACGCTTCCAAAATCGTGCGACCGAATGCTTCTGACCATTCGTCACTATGAAAATACACATAAAAATCAAGAGATTGCAGGAACTCGGGTATGCCATCCCACGAAAATGGCAGCAGTTCCCAGTTTTGTGGGACAGGCCGATAAAGTTCCTCCAAGTAAGGTCCTGCACCAAGCACCCTGACTTTGTACCTGCCTGCATCGTCCGGATATGCCAACAGAGCGTCCGCGCGCCTGTTTGGCCATTTCAATGGATCTGGTCGCGAATGCCGGCCGATGACTACAGGGTTCCCGATTTCTCCTGTTTTCTTGCGTGGCCAATCGTCCAGAAGGATCAGGTTCGTCCAGTTTTCTCCTGAAAGCGTGGCGTTTTCCGGCAACGGGCTCCGGAGGCTTCTGCGGACAGTGTCGCTCACCGGCGCGAGGACGACTTCCATGAAAAAGCTTTCAAAGCAATTCTGCACAACACGATCAACATCATACTGCAACTCACCCTGACGGTCGTACATGGGGTGATGAAGCACCAACAACAGCAACCTGGTACGTATGTTCAGCCGGCAAGCCGGTCGGTTTTCCAGGATGTTTGGATGATGTACCAACACCGCTTCGGCTTCCACGTCGGACGTTGGATCGATCCGCTCAACCAATCCACATTCCAAGAGACTTCGGATCTCCGGGTGCGTGGGAAATGTTGCTGGCAACAGTGGTCCCTTGATCATTAGCAATCCGACCCTGTAACCCGCTCGCACGGCAACCAACATCTCTGTCGCTATTGCGCTGGATGTTCCACCCTCGAACTTGCAGTCTGCCACAAAAAGCAGATCCAGTTGGATGCTCATCTTGAGAACTCAATGTCAGGCGCATTCTCAATGAAGCGTTCTATGTTTTGGCCATAGGCGAGGATCTTCCTGGGTTGCCACTTTGAGAGCAGGAGATCCCATCGGTGTTGCAAATAGGTGCGCCACGGCATGGTATTGCAGTGCAATTTCTGTACGATACTTGAAGGAAGATACTCGAATACGACTCCTCTCTGCATAAATGCTGAAAAATCGGCACAGTCAGTTACAAATACCAGGCGGCTTGTTTTCGAATATCTTTTCGAGGTTACGTCGACTATTTCGCCGATCATCTCCTGCTCGACCGCAAAGATGGAGACAATTACAACAGGTTTTTTCTTGTCGTGAACGCACAATTCCCTTTTCGCCTCATCCGCTATTTCGGATTCCGGACGGCGAGAAAACAAATTACGAAGTCCTTGCAATTTTGTCCCCTTTTTGCTTGGAGGCACCGTTTTCATGGGTCACAAAACATTTTTTCAGAATTTGACCACTCACTTATGTCCTTAAGCGCAAACAACTCCTGCTCTGTTTTCCTTGAATTTCTTCGAAAACAAACGACCATAGAAGTTCCTTCAGAAATCAATTCTATGTTTACATGTAAACATGTAATGCCGTTTTGTTGGGAGCCAGCGATGGCAGGCTCCAGCGAACTCAATAGTATTTTGTGTTTTTTCGGCAGAACCAGATTGCATTCCAGAGAGACATCCTCCTTGCTCAATCTGGCTCCAGATCCGTGTTGAACGACCTTCGCATCGGTGAACACTCTCCAAACTGCCGAGCCGGCTAACTTGTTTGATCCGGAGTCCGAAGCTTGATTTGGCACAATTTCGTCCCGGATCCACAATGTGTCGTCTGACAGCAGGACGCCACGCCTGTGGCGTAGTCCTGAACCTTCGCTTTCAATTTCAATCGCTGAAACCGCGTAATTTTCATGCCTGTAGCTAAACAACGAACGCGCCCGAGCATTTTTGGATTGGTCATCATCCCCAATGGAAACGGTGTTATGCGCTCTTGTTTTTGCACGGAAATAGGAAAACCTGTCCGAGCCAAAGTAGCCTTCTCGGCTGTAATCTTCGCGTCCCAGGTCGCACAGGAAAGTCTGTCCGCCAAATTCAAACAAAACGGACCCCAGATCCAAATGCGCGTGATTTACTGAATTGCTTCCTTTTTTCAGAAATACAAACGCATTGGGTAATGCTTTGGACGAAGACCTGATCACGGTCCCGATGTCTTCGAAATCGACCACATTCGATGTCTTGCAAGTGGTCGTTTTGACCGCTGGTCCCGGCCAAACAAGGTCAAATGGATGAGGGCGCCCCGGTGCTGACCGTTGCCACTCTGCAGCGTCGGCATCGCCTGACTTCAATGCCAACCACCCCAAAAACGGTGAGCGTTTCGGGCGAAGAGTGCTGTCCCCGTAGTTCACGCTCACTCCCGACGGACAGGTGAGTGACTTGCTGAATTTCCATGATTTCAGCACGCCTTCCGGTAACTCGATCGAGGGCTGAAACAAAGTTGCCAGGACCGAATAGCGGAGTGCCAACTCCCAGTAGGATGGGCCCTCTATGTACCCACCATCCGACCGAAAACCGGAAAACCCGGATCGTATTGCCGAAGACGCCAACTCCAGCAACTCGTGGCGTTCCTGCTCCGGCACGCCTTGCGCTACGGTGCACGCCAGTATCAAACCGGAACAGCATACGATGTTCCAATTATGATGGGCATCAACCCAGAATTCCGATCTGGAAAACTGCTCCAGACCAGGGCGAATTGCAAAAGCAGCGAGCGCCTCATCGATGGCTGCTCGCTCCAGCGCCGTCATATCGCCGGCGAACCACACTCGCCCCAGAGATACTGCGGCCGCCATTTCGGCAACATCGAGAAAATGAGACGGGTTCCAGTCTGAAAACCTTGTAACGGCATTGATTTCCTGGACTGCTCTTTTGCGAAAAACAGGATTTGCCGTCAGCAAGGATGCAACAAAAAGAACACTTACCCTACGCATGAGAGAACGGCTTGTTGGCAGCAGCACCCGACGTTTTCGTTCAAAGACTTTTTTTATCAGAGGTTTCTTCAACAACCTCAACGAATCCGAAACCACAACCTCCGCCGCGACAGCGCCAAACGCGTCGTCCTGAGCAAATTTCCGAACGCGAAATGCTGTCTCCGAACTCTGCAGGGAAAAGATATCAGCGGCGCCCATATCGGAGTACGCCTTCGATATTACACCGTTTCACATCAATCGAAGTTTCTTCGACAAACCAGATCTCAGTAATCCGAGCGACGGGTCTCATTGCTGCGATCCCGTTGTCCTCCACTGACTCTGGCTGCTCGTTGTGAGTTTATGCTGTTTGTCACCTCCGGAGAACCCGCCTGTGTAATACAACCAGATGTAAGCATCGAAGATGAAATAAAAGCTGCAGCAGACACTACTTTTGTCCAAACAAATTTAGTCATAATAAAATCGCCCGCCCTAAAAAACCACAGCATCACGTGAAGTTAGCTTCATGAAATATTCTAGTTTTATTAAAAGCTCAAATTTTCACACCTGTCAATACAATCGGAACGACAATAGCTGCCGCAGCAAACTGCATGAACCTGAACACTCAAGCCATTGTTGGAACAAATCCCTGCGGTTGACGCGACTTTCTTGCCTGATGGCCTGTGCAACCCGTTCTTTAGACTTCGTTGCGCGCCCACACTTATGCCATCGTATTTTCAAACGAAGGTTCCAGAGGTACCGGCATCAAGCAAATCCGGATCCGTCGCCACAAAGTAGTTTTGATGGTTCGGCAATGCCTACCAGCAGCAGAACCCTCCATCCACCAGTAGATCGACACCTGTGCAGAAGGAGGCGGCATCCGATAACAGGAACACCGCCGGGCCAACCATCTCATCAACATTTGCCATTCTGCCCATGGGCGTCTGGTTTCGAATTCCTTCGTCTGATGCACCATCTCGGGTCGAGTATTCATCGGAGTGGCAGTGTAGCCGGGACTGATGGAATTCACCCGGATACGCTTGCCGACCCACTCCATGGCCATGGACTTCGACATCTGGATTACGCCTGCTTTCGAGGCGTTGTAGTGAACCTGCTTCAAACCCTTGTTGACGATCACACCGGACATTGAAGCTATGTTGACGATTGATCCGCCCTTGCCGTGGGCGATCATCGCCCTGGCTTCGGCCTGACAGGAGAGCCAGACACCCTTCATGTTGATGTCCATGAGGGTCTGGTACTGCTCCTCTTCCATGTCTTCACAGGCATTGGCATTCGCGATACCCGCCGCATTGAGAGCCAGGTTAAGCGATCCCAGCCCGGCTTCGGTTTGCGACACGGCATCGGCAAGAGCTTTTGAGGATGTGACATCGGCGGAAATCGACAGGGACTTTCGGCCTGCTCTCCCGATGAATTCGGCTGTTTGCGCCAATCCGTCATCCGTCCGTCGGTCGAGAAGCGCGACATCCGCACCGCATTGGGCCAACCCGATCGCAATGCGTTGTCCGATGCCGCTGCCTGCGCCTGTAACCATTGCAACACGGCCTGAAAGATCAAACAGTTTCGGCGCATTCAAATCGATGTTTTTCATGAGATACCCCAGCCACCAGGAACCACTTCAGGACATGATCAGACCGCCATCGACATTGATCGTCTGACCGGTGATGTAGTCTGCGTCTTCGCTGGCCAGAAAGGCAATGAGACCTGCGACATCCTTGCCCTCTCCCGCCCGTTTCATGGGAATGTTCTGGACCCAGCTGGCCATCAGCTCACCCGGGCCGAAATCACCCATCATTTTTCCCCAGACCCGGTCATTGTAGTCCCACATGTCGGATTTGATGATGCCGGGGCAGATTGCATTGACGGTGATATTGTCGAGTGCAACTTCCTTTGCAAGGCTTTGGGTCATGCCCATCACGCCGTATTTCGAAGCCGCGTAGTGAGGCGTATATATAAAGCCGTCTCGGGCCTGTCCGGACGCCATGTTGATCAGCCGTCCGCCGCCAGTCTTGCGCATCCGCCGGATGGCTTCCTGGCAACACAGAAATGCCCCCTTGGTGTTGACGTTGAGGTTCAAATCCCATTCCGCCTCGGTCATGTCCTCGATCCTGGCAATGGTGATAACCCCGGCGTTCTGCACCGACACATCGATTGAACCGAATTCTTGCTCTGCACGATCATACATGGCGACAACGGCTTCGCGGTCGGTTACATCACAAAGGACGCCGACCGCCTTTGCACCCGTTGCACAAAGTTCGGCTGCTGCATCCGCGACGGCCTCTTCGACCGAACAGATCACGACATTGGCCCCTTCAGCTGCGAACCTGCCGGCAATGGCAAATCCGATACCTCTGTTGCCACCGGTGACAACGACGGTCTTGCCCTTGAAACGTTCCATGAAGACTCCTTCGTTGATTTATGGGCCTGCGAACTAGGCCGTCGCCAGTTCCATGACGGAAACGTCGTTTGCCTCCGAGTGGTCGAGGATGCCCGCCTGCCGACCTGCTGCCATGACCATGATGCGGTTGGAAACACCCAGCACTTCTTCAAGATCAGAGCTTACAACAACGACCGCGACACCTTGTGCGGCCAGACCGTGGATCAGTTCATAAATTGAAGATCGTGCCCCGACATCAATGCCTCGGGTCGGCTCGTCGAGCAGAACGACGCTGGGATTTCTGGCCAGCCATTTTGCGATGACTATTTTTTGCTGATTGCCACCGGACATTTCATTGGCCATCTGGCTGCCGATTCCCTTGACGCCAAATTTCCTGATGTTTTCGCTCGCGAATTTTCTCACACGCCGGTTCAACATCCATCCTGACTTGCTCACGGACTCGAAGTTGGAATAGGCGATGTTTTCCTGAATGGAATGGTCGAGGATCACGCCTTGAAGCTTGCGGTCCTCGGGAACCAGAATGATGCCGTTGCGAATTGCCTGTCCGGGAGATTTGGGCGTGATATCTTTCCCGTTCAACTCGACAGTTCCCGTCTGAATGGGATCCGCGCCGGCTATGGAACGGACAAGCTCCGTGCGACCGGCTCCAACCAGTCCCGCGATGCCGAATATTTCGCCCTTTCGCACAGAGAAACTTACATCCCGGAAGCGGCCGGCAGGTGAGGTCAGGCCCGACACTTTCAAGACCTGGCTGTCCTCGGGACTGGCCAAAGGCGGGAACATCTGCTCCATGCTCCGCCCGACCATCGCTTCGACTATGGTGCGGATGGGAACATCGGCAGAATCGAATTCCTGAACTTTCTCACCATCGCGCATGACGACGATACGGTCTGCAATCTGTTTGATCTCCTCCAGCCGGTGAGAGATGTAGATGATCCCGACACCTTCCGATTTCAATCGTTCGATCTGCTCGAACAACAACTTTGTTTCTTCACTGCCCAGCGCAGCCGTCGGCTCGTCAAGGATGAGAAGTTTCGCGTTCAACGTCAGCGCCTTGGCAATCTCGATCAACTGCTGACTGGCCGTCGAAAGCCCCTCCACAGGACGGCGCGGGGAAATTTCAAGACCGAGGCGTTTCAGCCCGGCCTGTGCTCGTCGATCCATTTCTCCGCGGTCAAGCCGGCCCGCCTTCATGGGATATCGGCCGACAAAGATATTCTCTGCAATCGACAGGTGCGGCAGAAGCATAAGCTCCTGGTGAATCATCGCGACCCCTGCATCAATCGCGTCGCGCGGAGTGGCTGGCGCGTAAGGTGCGCCCAGCCAGGTCATCTCGCCGGACGATGGAAGGATCGTCCCGGAGGTGATATTCGACAAAGTAGATTTTCCAGCGCCATTTTCGCCAAGAAGCGCCACGACTTCTCCGGCTGCAACGTCCAGATTGATCCCGTGCAGAACTTCAATCGATCCAAAGGACTTATGAATGTTCCGAAGGGAAAGAACCGGATTTTTGCCGTCGATCGTCATGGCGCCGCTCATGCTAATGCCTTGTTGGCTCAAAAGGCCTTAAGGGTGCTTTTCAACAAACTTCGCAGCGTCGTCGCATGTTGTCAGCACGGCATTTGGAATCTGGCGTGCAGGTACCGACGCATCATTTGCGACCGCAATCGCGGAGTTCACCGCCAGGACACCCATGGCCTGTGTACTTTGCGTCGCAGTCACGATGAACGGGGTGTCACAAGCCACAAGCGACTCCAGCGCGGCACCGTCGCCGTCATATCCGCCGACCACGATCTGATCGGCAAGGCCTGCAACTTCGACGGCTTTTGCAGCGCCCATGGCAAGGCCGTCAGCCTGACCAAATATGATGCTGATATCAGGATTTGCCTGCAACATGTTCTGGGCAATCTGAAAGCCCTCGTCCGGTGACCACTGCTGGCTCCACTGCTGAGCAACAAGCTCGACGCCAGGATTCTCATCGATAGCCATCTTGCAGCCCTCGAAACGCTGAACCTCGGGAGTCGTCCCTTTCTGGCCATGGATAACGACCATTTTTCCCTTGCCTTCAGCCAGGCCGATAATGTGATCGCAAACCTGATATGCGGACAGGACGTTCTCGCCATAAATGACCGTATCACCGGGAGCGCCTTCAGGCTCACGGTCAACATTGATGACGGGAATTCCTTCCGCGCGCGCAAGGCGGGTCGGAACCGCAGCGGCCGCCGCGCCAGCAGGAATGTAGATGAACGCATCAATTCCTTGCGTGAGCAAATCCTGCACCTGGCTAACCTGTGTAGCCGTGTCGTTCTTGGCATCAACAACGATAACTTCAATACCGAGCTTGCCGGCATAGCCTTCCACGCCGAGCTTGATCTGGTTGAAGAAGTCAGCCTGCAGGTTTGGAACTGCAAGACCTATCTTCTTGATGCCGACACCTTCTGCCGAGGCGGTTCCTGCCGCAGCAACGAGCGCTGCCGCCGCAATCATGCTTTTAAATGCGGTTTTCATAGAATTCCTGCTCCTCCGTTGGTGGCCCGTTTTGTCTTATGGACCTATTACAAACCCGATAAACGGGCCTTCCTCGCGAGGCCGAAGCCCCAGTCTTATTTGTTTCTGTGCTTGAATGTCTCTGCCGCAACCGCGAGCACAATGACCAGGCCGATAATCACGGCTTGCAAAAACGGTGACACGCTCAAGAGATTCAGACCGTTTCTGAGAACACCTATGATCAAGACACCAATGATCGTGCCCCCGACACCTCCGGTGCCGCCGGCAAGGCTCGTTCCACCGATGACAACAGCCGCGATTGCGTCGAGTTCGTAAGCGACGCCGGAACTTGGTTGCACTGCGTCAAGGCGCGCTGCCAGAAGGACACCGGCGAGTCCGGAAAGCGCTGCACATGCGGTGTATGTCAGAACAGTCGCCCGCTTGACGTTGATGCCGGCAAGTCGCGCGACTTCCGGGTTTCCCCCGATGGCGTAGAGCATGCGGCCACCTTCACGGTAACGCTGAAAAAGCAGCGCCACCACGAAGACGACGAGCATTACCGCAACCGTTGTCGTGAGCACACCGCCATGGCGAATGATGGCACCCATGTTGAACCATGCCGGGAAGCCGATAATCTGGGATCCGTTGGTTATCATGTTCGCCAATCCCCGTGCGATGGACATCATCGCGAGCGTTGCAATGAAGGGCGGCACCTTGAATTCTGTAATCAGAAGCCCCGCCACAACTCCGACAAGCGCCGATGCAACGAGGGCACCGCCGATGGAAATCGCCATGGGCAATTCAGCTTCAACATTGAGAAATCCGAGCACCATCATCGACAGTGCGAGCACCGAGCCAACCGAAAGGTCGATCCCCGCGATCAGGATCACAAAAGTCATTCCGACGGCCATGATGCCCAGCACCGTGATCTGGTCGAGAATGTTCAGAAAGTTGCGGAAGGAAAGGAAGGAGTCGGTGGCAATGGACAGGAATGCACACAATAATATCAGGCCGATCAACGGCCCGGTCGCACCTCCGAACGAAAACGCACCGCGTAAACCGGAAGAGTCCTTGATCATCGCGCTGTTCGTGTCTTCGGTCGATTGCATCCGTTCCCCATTCAGACATAGAATAATTATGCAATAATGACTTTATATCCGTAACAAATTGAAAAAAACCTGTCAAGGCAAGGGAATGGCAAAATTGCGCCACTTCGATTCCGCAATTGCCGCATTCACTGTTGTTGACAACCAGTAATTCTGCATATTAAATAGTAAGTGCATAAATATGCAGAGGATAGCATGAGTCCCGAAGAACTTCGCAAAATTGCAAACTGGATCCGCAAACGTGATCTGCAGGCCGTCTTCGAAGCCGGTGCCGGGCATATTGGCGGAGAGATGTCAGTGACAGACCTGCTCACCGCACTGTATTTTCACACCATGTCGGTCAATCCGGATGCACCGCTGGATCCACAACGGGACAGACTGGTGTTGAGCAAGGGTCACACGGCTCTTGCGCTTTATGTCACGCTGGCAAAAAAAGGTTTTATCGCGGAAAGCGAGATTGCGACCTTCCTGAAACCTCACTCACGGCTGAACGGTCATCCGAACCGGACCAAGGTTCCCGGAGTTGAAACAAACACTGGGCCGCTGGGTCATGGACTGCCTATTGCAGTCGGAATGGCGAAAGCCGCGCAGCTGAACGGTGACAGCTGGCGGGTATTCGTGATCACCGGTGACGGGGAAATGCAGGAAGGCTCCAATTGGGAAGCCATCATGGCAGCCGCCCAGTTCAAACTTGATAACCTGACGCTGATCATCGATCACAACCGGCTGCAACAGGGTGCCAGAGTGGCCGATACCAACAACCTTGCGCCCATTGCTCCGAAAGTTGAAGCCTTTGGCTGGATGGTTGAGGAAATTGATGGCCACGATATGAAGCAGATCTGCAAGGCACTGGCACCGGAAACAACGCAACCTGGCAAACCAAAATGTGTCGTGGCCCACACCAACAAGGGACAGGGCATTTCATTCATGACGGACAATGTGGCCTGGCACCACAAGGTTCCCAATGAGGAGCAATACCGCCAGGGCATGAGCGAGCTGGAAAAGGCGCTGTCATGAGTGCACCATTTGAAGCCTCCAAACTGCACGACTGCCGCGATGCATTTGTATCGACCCTGGAAGCTCTGGGAGACGCGGACAACAATATTGTTGCCGTTTGCAATGATTCTGTCGGCTCTTCCAAGCTGGGCAATTTCAGGGACAAATTTCCGGACCGGCTGATCAATGTCGGCATCGCAGAGCAGAACATGGTTGGTGTTGGCGCCGGCCTTGCGAACGGTGGCAAGACACCTTTCGTTTGCGGCGCCTCACCGTTCCTGACCGGCCGGGCGCTGGAACAGATCAAAGCGGATGTGGCCTATTCGGAAGCCAACGTCAAACTCGTGGGCATCAGTGCCGGCATGGCCTATGGAGAGTTGGGCGCAACGCATCATTCGATAGAAGATTTCGCATGGATACGCGCCCTGCCGAATGTACCGGTGATTGCCCCGGCAGACCGCATTGAAACCGCCGCTGCGGTGAAATGGGCAGCAGAAAACGAAGGGCCGTGTTTTCTGAGACTCAGCAGGGTCGGGGTACCTGATCTGTTGCCGTCCGATCATGTGTTTGAACCTGGCAAGGCGAACAGGCTGCGCGAGGGCGGTGATGTCACCCTGATTGCCAATGGTGTTCTGACACACCGTGCCTTGAACGCAGCACAGTTGCTGGCGGACCATGGAGTTTCCTGCAGGGTGGTCAACATGGCCTGCGTCCGCCCTATCGACACCGATGAAATTATCGCAGCCGCATCGGAAACAGGTGCGATCCTGACATGTGAGGAACACACACTCTTCGGAGGCCTCGGGAGTGCTGTCGCGGAAGTTGTCGTCGACCATCACCCGGTACCAATGAAGCGGTTGGGTGTCCCCGGTGTCTTCGCTCCGACGGGATCCGCCAATTTCCTGCTCGACGAATTCGGGATGGCAGCGGAAGGTATTGCAGACAGCGCCAGGGAGTTGTTGCGTCGAAAGGGATAACAGATGGCACGCCAGGTGATTCTTGCAATCGATGAAGGTACGACGAATTCGAAGGCGATCTTGATCGATGAGAACGGCAGCATCATCGCGAGCGCGTCCGCGCCGGTTCCTATCGAACACCCAAAGCCGGGCTGGGTGCAACAAGACGCCAATGCGATATGGCAGGCAACACAACAAGCTGTAACGAGTTGCCTGAACAAGGCTCCCGACGCTGAAGTCACAGCCCTGGGCATTTCAAACCAGCGTGAATCCATACTGGCCTGGGACAAGAAAACCGGTGAGCCCGTCGGGCCTGTCATCACGTGGCAATGCCGCCGCACGGCGGAAGAATGTGACGCGCTGAAAGCCGACGGGTACGAGGCAGAAGTGATCGCCCGAACCGGCTTGCCTCTTGATCCACTTTTCCCCCCCACCAAGGCGGCCTGGTTGCTACAGCATTATCCGTCTGCGGAAAGGGAAACCTGTATCGGCACTGTCGACAGCTGGTTGATCTGGAAGTTTTCCGGAGGCGCGCTCCACGTCACTGACTGTTCCAACGCTGCCCGGACT
>NZ_KI928919.1:628971-699240 GCF_000521215.1 Labrenzia sp. DG1229
CGGTTTTTGGACCGGGAACTGGACAAGCTTTCACTCAATGGGCAATCGCTTTCGCTCGTCGGCTTCAGTCAGGGGGCGATGATGACGCTGCAATGCGGTCTGCGGCGGACGACGCCGCCCGCCGCGCTCATTGCCTATTCTGGTCTGCTTCCCGGGGTAGACAGGCTCAATCGGATCAATACGAACACTCCCGTTCTGATCGTCAACGGCGCTGAAGACGACGTCGTGGCAAGCTATCACGGCAGAGCTGCGCGTGATGCGCTGGCCGCCGCCGGGCTGCAGGTCGACTACCACGAGTTGGAAGGCCTCGGTCATGCGATTGACGACAGGGGCCTGTCACTCGGCGGAAGCTTTCTCAAATCCACCCTTTCGGCTGAAATCCAACCCTGATCCGGCTCCCGGTGTTACTGGTTAATGGCCTATTAACCCAATTGCCGGATGCTGTCAGGATCTGTGCCGGACCAGGAAGGGCCGGCGGAACCGGGATTCAAGCACATGCAGATCTCCGTCGAAACCACGACCCAGAGTTCGAGCCTGTTTTCAGCTTCCTTTTCAAGCGGTGGTCCAGAAGGATCCGGGCAGGGTCCGAAAGGTCATGCATACGGGCACGACATCGGCCAGCGTAACGGCCATAACAAGGCCCCTGCCGTATCCGTTCTCGAGGCGGCGAGCAAAAAAGCCGAAGAAGATGCCGTGGTTATCGCCACGCTTCAGCAAGCTGTCGATAAGGGCAAGGGCGAAGACGACGAGAAGAGCAAGGACAAGGCCCTTGCGACCGTCGAGGATTACCAGAAAGCTGCCGGAAAACTGAAAGCTGCTCTCGGCGAGGAAGAAAAAGGTCCTTCCGCTTCCCTTGCCTATGAAAGCGCCTCCATTTCCACAACCACTATCGAAGCGGAGATCGGTGGCGAGACCGTGTCAGCGCAATTCGTTTCTTTTGAACGGGTTTCCTACAACAGCGAAACCGGGCTCTCGGTTCGTTCAGCAAGCGCGTCCAGCATCGAAGGCGAGTTCGACAACGGCTCCTTCAGCTACCAGAGCGCGTCTGTCAGCGAACTCTATGCCGGAACGGGCGAACAGGTTTCTAACCTCGCCGGTCTGTTGGCCTGACCAACCATACGTGAGACTGCGATATCAAATCCTGGCATCGTCGCCCCGGACGCCGTGAGGCACATATCCGGGGTCGGCATGTGTCAAAGCCCGAGACAATTTCCCACCTTTCAATGGTTCAGCGCACCCTGATCCCGGTTCACTGTGTGTGTGATCAGGCTGACAACCGAAAGACCGGAGCAAGGACGCTGATGCCTCCTTGCCCATCAGAAAATCCTCAAGCCTTCTTCAGATACGCCACCAGCACGTCCAGGGCCGCCTGAAGATCCGACTTGTGGATCATTTCCGTCACCGTGTGGATGTAGCGCGTACCGACGACGATGCCGACGGCCTTTGCACCTGCGGCAGCCTGCTGTGCCGCTGCGCCGTCCTGGCCACCCGCCGCCAGCATCGTGCGCTGGAACGGGATCTTTTCCTTTTCCGCAAGCGCCTCGAATTCCTTTACAAGATCACGGTCGGCGATGAAGCTGCTGTCCTTGACATGCAGACCGAAGCCATTGCCCTGGACTGTCGTCCTGTCCTGTTCGGGAACACCAGGCGTGTCACAGGCAAGGGTCGTGTCGACACCCAGGCCGATATCCGGCTTGATGGCAAAGGAAGCGGTTCGCGCACCGCGCAGGCCAACTTCCTCCTGACACGTAAAGGCAACGTGGATCTCGCATTCGTGCTTTGACTTGCCAAGCCCCTTGACTGCCTCCACGCCGAGCCAGCAAGCGATACGGTTGTCGAGTGCCTTAGAAACGATCTTGTCTCCGATCTCGATCAGGGGCTCGTCCATCGTCACCATGTCGCCGACCTTGACGACGTCCCTGGCCTTGTCGCCAAGCCCGATATCGACCACGAAGTCCTTTGGTTCGGGGACTTTTTTTCGCTCCTCGGGCGAAGAGATGTGGATGGGTTTGCCGCCCGGGTTCATGACGCCTTTGAATTCACCGTCGTCGGTGGAAACGAGAACCCGGCGTGAGAACAGGTTGCGCGCATCGAAACCGCCGACCGGCTGAACGTGAAGAAACCCCTTGTCGGTGACATGCGAGACCAGGAAGCCGATCTCGTCCATGTGACACAGGAGCATCACCTTCTTCGGGTCACCCTTCCTGGAACTCTTGCGACTGTTCCGCCGGCACAGAAGTGATCCCATCGGATCCACGGTCACTTCGTCGAAAAGCCCCTTGATCTCGTCTTGAATGAGTTCGCGTACCCGGTGCTCGTGCCCCGGGACGCCCGGTGTTTCGCACAGACGGCGAAGTAGTTCGATATTCATGAAACATCCTGTCGGAGTGGTAAAAAATCCGGACAGATCCTATGCCGAAATCAACCTCCGGATAAAGGGCGGCAAACGCGTATTGTGGGTTGCAATTGCCACGGGAGCTGAAAATCTGCAGAATTCCAGCAATTCGATTAACCGATTGCTCTCCAAATTTTCCGATTAAGTCCTATCTTTTTCAAATTGCCATTGCAGTGTCGTAATTGGTCGCAAACATTTAAGGACAGATAACATAAGCGTGTGAGGCGGACCTGCGAACAGACGCTGCCCCTTCCAGATTGACCACCCCGGGGACCAACCATGACCCAGAAAAGACGTTTTATTCTATCTATTGACGGCGGCGGTGTCCGCGGACTTATTCCATTGCGCATTCTCGAAACGCTTGAAAGCCGCCTTGGCCAGCGGGGCGTCAACAAGCCAATGCACCAGATTTTCGACCTGATGGCCGGAACTTCGACCGGCGGACTGATCGCCGCCGGACTGAGCGCACCGCGGCCCGGCGGGACCGCCGGAGAAGCCGCTGCCACCATTGCCGAGCTCAGAAATTTCTACGAGCGCGAGGCGCGGGACATCTTCAGGAATTCCATCACTGCACGGCTGGCTCGCGCGGTGAGCAATCCGCTCGGCCTGTTCGACGAGACCTATGACGCGCGCCCTTTGGAAAAGCTCCTGAAAGAAAGGTTCGGCTGGACCTCCATGGCCAGCGCGCTGACAAAACTGGTCCTGACCGCATATGACATTGAACAGCGCAAGGCCGTGTTCATGACCAACGGACTTGAGGAAAACGGCAGCCGGCCGAATGATTACTATTTCTGGCAGGCCGTGCGCGCGACCACGGCTGCACCTTCCTATTTCGAGCCTGCCCGTGTCGAGAACCTCACCTTGAAGAGCGATGAGGCTCTTGTCGACGGCGGTGTCTTCATGAACGATCCGGCGATCGCTGCCTATCTGGAGGCCCGAAAGATCGGCTGGGACCAGAACGAGTTGGTCATACTGTCACTTGGAACCGGCAAGGCCGAAAAACGACCGTTCCCATACAAGGAAGCGATCGGATGGGGCGCGCTCGGATGGATGCAGCCGTCCAAGGGTGTGCCCATCCTGTCCATTTTTGCGGACGGACAGTCTCAAACGTCCGCCTACCAGGCACAACACCTTTTCGACGAATTGCCCAACGTGACGTATCACCGTCTGAACGCTGTTCTAGACGCGGAAGCCGAAGACATGGACAACGCACGCCCCGGCAACATCATCGCGTTGAACGGAGCAGCCGATCGGGTGATCCGCGACCACACGGTTCTGCTCGACGAACTGGCCGATCTGTTGAAAGCCCACATGGAAACATCGGAAACGGATGCGCAGCATCCCGATTTGGTGCATGCTGCCTGAAGATCAGGCTGCCGCATTGCCGACAGGCAGGATTGCGGCAACCTGCCGACACAGATGCACGAGGCTGACCCGTGACCGAGCGTGGACGATCTGAGCGGACTTTCCGGAAGAGACAATTTGTCGGCCTGGTGGCGTTGGTTGCGGTTGTCGCAGCCTGCCCCTCTCTTGCCGCGGTCACACCTGTCCCGGCGGCCAAACCGGGCGGAACCGCTTCTGAAGACTATCAGCCGAGCCTCACAGTTGTTGCCGGAGTCCCGGTTCCTGCGAAAAAGCGGGAAGTTCCGGAGGGCTACGTCGCAACGAAACCCAAGCTGGTGCTTCGCTCGCAATTGCCGGCAAAGGACTATTTCGGAGCCGCGAACGGCCCGGCTCCGCTGAAGGCGCGTGCAATTGGCTCCTACGCCAAAGGCTGTCTTGCCGGTGGTGCTTCGCTTCCACCTGACGGGGCGAGCTGGCAGGCAATGCGACTTTCGCGGAACAGAAACTGGGGACACCCGGAACTGATCGACTATCTCAAGGATCTTGCGACCGATGCACCGAATGTCGGCTGGAACGGTCTTCTGGTCGGAGATCTCGCCCAACCCCGCGGCGGACCCATGCTCTCGGGCCATGCCAGTCATCAGATCGGCCTTGATGCCGATATCTGGCTGACGGAAATGCCGAACCGGAGGCTTACGGTTGAAGAGCGCGAGGAAATCTCCGCAATCTCAATGCTCAAGGGTCCACTCGATATCAAAGGCGCCGATCGCCGGGTTGATCCGGGAAAGTGGACTGATACCCATGCACGCCTGATCCGCCGTGCGGCCTCCGACAAGCGGGTCGCCCGGATCTTCGTCAATCCGACAATCAAGAAAGCCCTGTGCGAATTCGAAAAGAGCCGGGACCGTGTCTGGCTGCGCAAGGTGCGCCCTTGGTGGGGTCACCACTATCATTTCCATGTCCGCCTTGCCTGTCCGAAAAGTAGTGGCGGCTGCAAGAACCAGAACCCGCCTCCTCCAGGAGACGGATGCGGCTCACATCTGACTTACTGGCTGTCCGATGAACCCTGGGTGCCGAAGAACCCGCCCAAGCCGGGTGAAAAACCGAAAATCGTCAAAAAGCGGCCAATGGCACTCGCATCCCTGCCCAAAGCCTGCCGGACTGTGCTGACGGCGCAGTAAGATTTTTCATCGTTCCGGTAACAATGACAATGCCTCCGGGGCGCTGGTTTGCAAATGGTGCAATCGCTGTCGCAGCCGTGAACTTCTCAGGCATGACAATCAGACCGCCTGCAGGCACGGAACGCTTAACCGTCTTCAGGCGCTCTCATCTCGCTCAACACCTTCGTCAGAAACACCAGATCCAGCCAGCGGCCAAATTTCGTGCCGGTTTGCGGCAATCTTCCGGTGACTTCAAAGCCAAGCGCCTCGTGGAGACGGATAGAAGCAAGATTGCCGCCGTCGACACCTCCGACAAGAACGTGAACCCCATCGGCTTCAGCGATCTCCAGAATACGGAACATCAGATTTCGGCCGATCCCCTGCCTGTGACTAGAAGGATCGACATAAACCGTGTGTTCAACAGTGAACCGGTAGCCCTCCTTCGAACGGAATGGCCCGTAGCTGGCAAACCCGGCCACTCTTTCCTCCGCGTCCACTGCGACAATCACCGGGAAGCCTTGACTTTTTCTGCCTTCAAACCAGGTCGCCCGGTCCTCCAGCGTCTCCTCGCAACCTGTCCAGGCAGCCGTCGTCTCCCGCACCGCATGATTATAGAGCGCCAGGATGGCGGGGATATCTTTGGCTTCAGCGTTTCGAATATGCATGGTCATCTCTTTTGCGGGCAGTCCGAATTCCACGGGTGACACCCGATCTCATGGCGAAGTTGAATTGTCATGATAAATATCAAGCCTGATATACGTCATTTGCCGGTGGGAACTGACCCTGCCGACCAGCTGCAAGACCTGACCGACGTTTGTTCCGCAAAAAAGCAACGTATTTCCGGCCATCGCGCGCGCATTTTTCTGGTCGAAAGCAAATTGCGGTGGTAAAGGGGCGGCCATGACGACGAAGACGCTTTCCAACATTCGAAATTTTTCCATCGTGGCCCATATCGATCATGGCAAGTCGACGCTCGCCGACCGTCTGATCCAGATGACCGGAACGATGACCGACCGCGAAATGACCGAACAGGTTCTCGATTCGATGGATATCGAGCGCGAGCGCGGTATCACGATCAAGGCGCAGACTGTCCGGCTGATCTACACTGCAAAGGACGGCCAGCAATATACGCTGAACCTGATCGACACTCCCGGCCACGTGGACTTTGCCTATGAGGTTTCACGTTCGCTGGCCGCCTGCGAAGGCTCTCTGCTTGTAGTCGACGCCTCGCAGGGTGTGGAAGCGCAGACGCTCGCAAACGTCTATCAGGCGATCGACAACGACCACGAGATCGTCACGGTCCTGAACAAGATCGATCTGCCGGCTGCCGAACCGGAGCGCATCAAGGAACAGATCGAGGACGTCATCGGGATCGACGCTTCCGATGCCTGCATGATCTCCGCGAAGACCGGACTCGGTGTCGAGGATGTACTGGAAGCGATCGTCCACAAGCTGCCGGCGCCCAAAGGTGATCCGGAAGAAACCCTGAAAGCGATGCTGGTCGATAGCTGGTACGACACATATCTCGGTGTGATGGTCCTGGTGCGCGTGATCAACGGTTCGCTGAAGAAGGGTCAGAAAATCAAGATGATGGGAACGGGCGCCTCCTACGACGTCGACCGCGTCGGCGCCATGACGCCGAAGTTCATTCAGGTGGATGAGCTTCGTTCCGGCGAAATCGGTGTCATCACCGGATCCATCAAGGAAGTGGCCGACACGCGGGTTGGCGATACGATCACGCTGGACAAGAAGCCCTGCGCGGAACCCCTGCCGGGTTTCAAGCCGGCGCAACCGGTCGTGTTCTGCGGTCTCTTTCCGGTCGATTCCAACGACTTTGAAGACCTGCGCGCCGCGATGGGCAAGCTTCGGCTCAATGATGCGAGCTTTTCCTTCGAGATGGAAACCTCCGCGGCGCTCGGATTTGGCTTCCGGTGCGGGTTCCTTGGCTTGCTGCACCTGGAAATCATCCAGGAGCGGCTGTCGCGTGAATTCAACCTGGACCTGATTGCGACCGCGCCGTCTGTTGTCTACCAGATGACGCTGACAGACGGCTCGGATTTCGAATTGCACAACCCGGCGGACATGCCGGATGTCGTCAAGATTACAGAAATCCGCGAACCGTGGATCCGGGCAACGATCATGACGCCCGACGAATATCTCGGTGCCATCCTCAAGCTCTGCCAGGAACGGCGCGGAATCCAGGTGGATCTTTCCTATGTCGGTTCACGCGCCATGGTCTCCTACGACCTGCCGCTCAACGAAGTCGTCTTTGATTTCTATGACCGGTTGAAATCGGTTTCCAAGGGTTACGCCTCATTCGATTACCAGATTTCCGACTATCGGGCGGGCGACCTCGTCAAGATGTCGATCCTGGTCAATGATGAGCCGGTGGATGCGCTTTCAGTCCTCGTTCACCGCAGCCAGGCGGAGCGCCGTGGCCGGGCCATGTGCGAGAAGCTGAAGGACCTGATCCCGCGGCACATGTTCAAGATTCCGATCCAGGCCGCGCTTGGCGGACGCGTGATCGCCCGCGAAACCATTTCAGCCCTGCGCAAGGACGTGACCGCGAAATGCTATGGCGGCGATGCGACCCGAAAACGCAAGCTTCTGGAAAAGCAAAAGGCGGGCAAGAAGAAAATGCGCCAGTTCGGCAAGGTCGAGATCCCTCAAGAGGCCTTCATTCAGGCACTGAAGATGGATGAGTGAGGAACCTGCTGTCACGAGGTGCCTTGCGCAAGATCCGGAGATTGTCCAACCGATTTCAAACAGGCAGGAACTGCACTTGCAACAGTCACCGCATAGAAGATTTGCCGGACTCGTGAGCAATTGTTCTGCCGGAAGGTCAAAATAGTCGGCAACCCGCAAATGACATGTACAAGGCGTGATGACCTGTTTAGTTCTTCCGGTATCGAAAACCCGTTCCGGAACTGTTGGGAAGCTTGGCTGTTCGACTCAGCCGCGTGAGGACGCTTGTCAATCACAATCAAGTATTTTAAGCGACTTGCGGCTGCTTCACCATCTTACGTGCTGATGAGTTTCGTATGAAAATTGCTTTTGTCAAACAGGATGTCTACCAGGACCTATATGTCTGTCCGGCAGCGACAAAAGACGCGCATGCGCTGCTCTTTTCCTCAATGATGCGGGTCGGGCCGATCGGGCTGTTCACCGAACTCGACACTTCCTTTTACATTGTGGATGAGGATCCGGCTCCGGAGTGTCAGATCTACCGAAGCGTTATTCCAAAAATCGCAGATGACGTGAAACTCCTGAAGACAAAGACCATCGAGCATCTTCCAGGTGAAGAGTTCAAAAGACCCGGCAGTCCGCACCCAAACGGTCATTTCTCTGTCCCTTGCCGCTCAATCGACTGGTCGGATTTCGACGTTGTCATTTCGATCAATGTTTCGATTCCGAAGGACGTCATTCGGCAGCATCCGCAAGTCTTGTTCTGCTACATGATCGGCGAAGCGAACCTGGCCTCGAAATGGGCGGAATTCGGCTACGACGTTTGCCTGAACCAGTTGATCTCAAACAACATCACGTCGAAAATCGGCGGCGCGGTCGACTTCCCCTACACATTTGTTGGTCCGCATTGTCTGGAAAAACTCTTGAGGCAGGAGTTGGGACGAGCATCTTTGCAGGACGGCGTATATGCAGAGATCAACATGTCCTCGGAGCGGCCGGTCCAATCTCCTCCCGATGAGCTCAATCCTCTCGTTGACGACGGTTATCGGGTACGCATCCACAAGCAGAACATCAAAGAAAACCTGCAGGAACTTTACGATGCAAAATACTTCGTCAAACTGGGAGGACGACTGATCAGGGGCAACTCGGTCATTGAAGCTGTTTCCTGCGGAACACTCGTACTCCTCCCTCGCGATACACTGATCCACGAGGAATTGATTCCCGAAGGATGCTCGGTCGAAAATCTCGAAGAATTGAAAGAGAAAATCCGGTACCTGGACGACAATCCTCTTGAATACGAGCGCTTGTTGAACCTGCAGCGCGATGTCGTTCGAAAGATGTGCTTTGAAAATGCAGTGACCTCACTGGAGCGATGCCTCCGGGACAAAAGGAAAATAATGTCGAAGGGGAGTTTTGTTTCCCAAGCGCTTCAACGCAAACGTCGCGTCTCGGTCAAGACCGATCTTTTCCTGGCGAAAACGGCAACGCGCCTTAGGAAAAAATATTCAAGGGTCAGGCGTGCGTTCAATCTCAAATGAGGTGGCATTCCGGATTTGCCCACAAGCATGACAATCAGTGCCTGCACCGGCGCACGACATTCATCGCCACGGAGAATTCTTTCTTCGTGTGCACTGAACTCATCCTGAATCCGACTGCACATTGCACATGGCAGTCTTCGGCAGCCGAGTTGTGACGCCAAGGTGAGCCAGCCTTCTGTCCAGTCAACCTTCTCAGTCCACGGCAACGACCTGGCCGGTTATCGCGCCTTCGACACATTTTGCATACGCCAGACCAACGCGCCTGGAAGATACCAATTCGTGCCCCGGAAACCAGGCTCCGTACTGGTCAGAGGAAACCTCAAGCAGGCCGGGACTGACGACGTTGAGGCGCAGGTTTTTCGGCAGGTCGATTGCCGCAGCCTTCACAAAACCGGCCAAGGCTCCGTTCGCAGTTGCGGCCCCTGCCCCCATCAGGACCGGATCTCGATCCAGAATGCCGCTGGTCAGGGTGAAGGAGCCGCCGTCATTCACAGCGTGCAGTCCGGCGAGTACAAGACCGATCTGCGTCAGGACCTTGTTTTCAAGGCCATGGCGAAACGTGTCGACCGTCATGTCGCTCAGGCGACCGAATTCAACTTCTCCGGCTGCCGATATGACTGCGTCGACCGGGCCTGTCTGCAAATACATTGCCTCGACGCTCTCAGGTGATGCGAGATCCACCGTAATGTCTCCCGAGGACCGGCCGGCCGTGATGATTTCGTGACGGCTGGAGAGTTCCTCAAAGGCAGACCTGCCGACGTCACCGGATGCACCGACGAGAATGATCTTCATGACAGGTCTCCTTCGATTTTCTTGTATGTCGCAATCTTGTAGGCAAGCACCTTTGAACATTGATCCAGGTCAGCGCGGCGTTCCCGCAGTCGCACTTCGTGCCGGAGCAGCAAGGTCTTGCGTTCCGGAATGCTGGACGCACCCTGTCGGTAGAGCTCCGCAAAGCGCTGCATTTCCTTCATCGGCATGCCGGTCTTGCGCAACCAGTACAGCAAGGTGAGCCACTCGACGTTTTCCGGCGAAAACCGGCGCAATCGGTCTGGTCCGCGCCTTATTGCCGGCACAAGACCCGATTTCTCATAGTACCTGATCGTATCGGCGCTCAGGCCCGATATCGTCGCTGCTTCGGAAATCCGCATTGGCTTCACCTCTTTGACTTGAGGCAAATCTACGGGTCTGGAGTGGCTCCACGTCAAGGACAAAGATCAATACAAAATGGGCGCGCAATTATATGCGGCCGTGCTCTTGAAACCAGAAACGGCGCCGGATCTGATCCAGGCGCCGTTTTCTGATTGCGATTTCTTCCAACCGGCCGCAATTGCCGGGCCGATCGGGTGTTTTTCGTGACCGGCGTTCCTGCCGGTCAGCGGTCAGCGCCGGTTGAGCGGCAGATCCGCGAGTTCACGCGGGCTCATGCGCTGGATAGCCGGATGGGATAGCGGATCGGCCCGGTCGTACCAGGACGGTGATATCGCTCTTGCCTGACGGCGCATAAACAGTTTCAACATGATATTCAGTTTCCTTATTATTGTTCTTTTCTTCATGGCCAAATTCCTTCTTTGAATTTAGCTATGCTGATTATATAGATCCCTTTTCCGCTTAAAAAAATCGACTTCTTCTGAGAATCGATTTAGAATATCTATAATGAAAAACCTCAACCGAATCCACATTACCGGACTGCGTGCCGTCGAAGCGGTCGCAAGGCTGGGATCGATCAAATCGGCGGCCGAAGAACTCGGCGTGACTGTCGGAGCGGTGAGCCAGCAAGTCCAGAAAACGGAAGGCCAGTTGGGCGTCCAGTTGTTTGAACGCCAGAACCGGCTGTTGCTGCCGACCGCCCACATGCTTGCCATGCAACCGCATCTGACGTCCGCCATGTCGTCTCTGTCCACCGCCGTCGCAACCACGGAAAGAGGACGGGAAGACGCATTGACCATCTCGGTTGCGCCCGTCTTTGCCGGAAAATGGCTCGTCTGGCATCTGAAGGAATTCAACAAGGCATATCCCGGCGTCAGGGTACGGGTCGAGGCCACAGTCGAGCTTGTCGATCCCGACACAAGCGATGTCGATCTGTGCATCCGGGTTGGACACGGTCCCTATCGCGGACTGAATGCGGAAAAACTCCTCAATCAAAGGGTCTTTCCTGTGTGCAGTCCCGCACTCGCACGGAACATTCGTGAACCGGCGGACATAGGAAAACTGCCTATCATCCACGACCCTGGGCAGATGTTCACCTGGAAAACCTGGCTGGATCTCTTTGGCCTTGACGAAACGATCCTGCGGGATGGCCCAACCTTCTCCGACGGCTCGTTGTGCCTGGACGCGGCCATCGCCGGCCACGGTGTCTTTCTGGCATGGGAAACGCTTGCAGTTTACGCGGTCAAGTCGGGACAGGTCATCGCTCCGTTTCCGCAAAGGCCTGCGACCGGGATCGGTTACTGGCTGATCAGCGGCAGAAATGCGCCGCGAACGAAAGCGAAGCAGGCTTTCAGCGATTGGCTGAAGAAAGAACTGCAGGCCTCCATCGGACGGCCCAAAGGTGCGGATGAGGTGAACGCCTAGAGGCTGTCATTGATATCAAAGCGAAGATGACTTCCGAAAGGCAGACTGGCCGTTTCACTTGCAGAACTTCACCTTGAGAAGGACATGATGTCCGTCAAGGAGCATGGGCGGAGAGCACCAGGTTGAATGACCCATCGCACGAAATGCACACACATGCGTTCCACGGGATGAAGTGGCCGAGGCAAACTGCCTTTTCCCTTGCCATTGCCACGCCTTTCGCTAAATTGACGCGCATGACCAGCCAAGATGCACATCGCTGCCATGATCGCAAACGCGCCTATGCGTTGCACACACGCGCCGTGCGCTTTCCTGAACGGCAGGGTCCGGCCTGTGGGCGATTTATGCGCTAATGCGCTTTTATTCCGGCGCTTTTCCAATCACCGGGGGCTCACGCAATAATGCGTTTGAGGCCGTGGCATTGTGCGCAATTATTCGCTAAAAGACCCCGACTTTCATTTCCGCGCATTGTGCGCGAACCGACAACCGAGCATGCATGTCCAATCTCGATAACCTAGAATCCGATCTTCTTGCGGCCATTGACGGCGCGGAGACCGAAACCGCTCTGGAAGACGTCCGGGTCCACGCTCTTGGCAAGAAGGGCCGTATTTCCGAGCAAATGAAAACTCTCGGCAAGATGACCCCGGAAGAACGACAAGTCATGGGTCCGGCGCTGAATGGCCTGAAAGCCAAGATCACTGACGCGATCAGCGCTCGCAAGGACATCCTGGCGGAAGCTGCACTGGAACAGCGCCTTGCCAGCGAAACCGTCGACGTCACGCTGCCCTTGCGTCCTTCACCGGCGGAAACCGGCCGCATCCACCCGGTCAGCCAGGTGATCGACGAACTCACTGCCATTTTCGCGGATATGGGATTTTCCATTGCCGAAGGCCCCGACATTGAAACCGATGAACTGAACTTCACGGCGCTGAACTTTCCCGAAGGCCATCCGGCACGCGAGATGCACGACACGTTTTTCTTCAACGAGAAGGAAGACGGTGAACGCCTGCTGTTGCGCACGCATACTTCCCCGGTTCAGATCCGCACCATGCGGACCCAGGAACCTCCGATCCGCGTGATCATCCCGGGCCGGACATATCGCTGCGACAGCGACCAGACGCACACGCCGATGTTTCACCAGGTGGAAGGGCTCGTGATCGACAAGGAAAGTCATTTCGGTCATCTGAAATGGGTTCTGCAGGAGTTCTGCAAGTCTTTCTTCGAAGTTGACGACATCAAGATGCGCTTCCGTCCGAGCTTCTTCCCGTTTACCGAACCGTCAATGGAAGTCGACATCCAGTGCGACCGGTCGGGCGGCGAAGTCAAGATCGGCCAGGGCGACGACTGGCTTGAAATCCTCGGCTGCGGCATGGTTCATCCGAACGTGATCCGCAATTGCGGACTAGATCCGGATGTTTATCAGGGATTTGCCTGGGGCATGGGGATCGACCGGATCGCGATGCTGAAATACGGTATGCCGGACCTGAGAGCTTTCTTCGACGCGGATGTCCGCTGGATCCAGCACTACGGCTTCCGCCCTCTCGACCTGCCGACGCTGTTCGGCGGCCTGTCCAACTAATCACCCGGACCTTGGGGGCGACACTTCATGTCACTGCTGACCCGTATTTACCTCGTCATTGCGCTGACCCTTGCAGCAATCCTTCCGGCCGCGGCCCAGACTGCGGACAAGGACGAGCGCGTACCGACGCCAACCTCCTTCATGGAAGCTTGCGCCGAGAAGATCGAGGCGCGCGGACGCCTGCGCTTTTGCGATACATACTTTCGCGACAAGCTCGGGACGGAGGCCGACGCCCTGCTCTATCTGCGCGACCGTATCACCACGCTGCGTGCCAATCATGAGGCAAGCTCGGCCGAAAAGTACCAGAGCTTTTTGCAGGCCATCTACATCGTGGCGTTCCTGACAATCGCCTCGATCGTACTGATCGCCAGCGACAAGCGTATCAGCGGTACTGCCAAATGGGCGGGCCTGACAAGCTCGGCCGCCCTGCTGGTCATGGTCATCATCGTTGCGATGGGCTGGCTCGGGAAATACCGGGCGGAATATGCCGCCCAGGTCGAGCTTGGCATCCTGCGCGACCGCATCGAGGCGGAAGCTGCCCAGGCGATTGCGACAAACCAGCAGATCACGCCGGATATGGTGGGCCAGTGGACCGGCGAATTTGGTGCGATCGGACGCCGTTTCGCGGAGAACTACGGCGACGCCACCGTTCTGCCAGAAGTTGGCCGATTCGGTAACTGACGCAGCGATTTTGCAGAATTCGCGGCCCGATAGTGCCGCCCAAGCGATAAAGAGTATGGCAGATGAAATTCACCCTTTCCTGGCTCAAGGAACACCTTGATACCGACGCCAGCCTGGAAGAGATCGTGGAACGTCTCACGATGATCGGGCTGGAAGTCGAAGAAGTCACCAACCGTGCCGACCGGCTGAAGCCGTTCAAGATCGCGAAGGTCCTTGAAGCCGAACAGCATCCGAACGCCGATCGGCTGCGCGTGCTCAAGGTCGATACCGGGCAAGGCGAACCGGTCCAGATCGTTTGTGGCGCGCCGAACGCGCGCGCCGGACTGGTCGGTGTACTCGGCAAACCGGGCGATCACATACCCGGCCTCGATATTACCCTGTCTGTCGGCAAGATCCGCGACGTGGAAAGTTTCGGCATGATGTGCTCGGAGCGCGAACTGGAGCTTTCCGACGAGCATGACGGCATCATCGATCTACCCGAAGATGCTCCTGTTGGCGTCGACTTCGCCAAATGGGCGGGGCTCGACGAACCCGTGATCGAGATCGGCCTGACGCCAAACCGCCCGGATTGTACCGGCGTGTACGGCATTGCCCGGGATCTTGCGGCTGCCGGCCTCGGCAAGCTGAAGGAACGCTCGCACGAGCAGATCCGCGGCAACTATCCCTGCCCGGTCAGCGTCTCTCTCGACTTCGGAGACACCAGGCCGATGTGCAAGGCGTTCGGCCTGCGCATGGTCAAGGGAATCAAGAACGGCCCGTCGCCGAAGTGGCTGCAGGACCGCCTGACCGCAATCGGGCTCCGACCGATCAACATCCTTGTCGACATCACCAATTACCTTACGTTCGACCAGGGCCGTCCGCTCCATGTCTTCGACGCGGACAAGGTGCACGGCAACCTGGTGGTCCGCCGTGGCAGGGCCGGCGAAGGCATCGACGGCCTGAACGGCAAATCCTATGAGCTTGACGACACGGTCTGTGCGATCGCCGATGACAACGGCATTGAAAGCCTCGGCGGTATTCTGGGCGGCGAACCGTCCGGGTGCACCGAGGACACTGTCAACGTGCTGATCGAATCCGCGCTCTGGGAGGAGGACGATATTGCCGCAACGGGCCGCAAGCTTGGCGTCAACACAGATGCACGCTACCGGTTCGAACGCGGTGTCGACCCGGATTACATGATGCCGGGTCTCGAATATGCAACGCGACTGGTGCTTGATCTTTGCGGCGGTGAACCGTCGGAAACAACGCAGGCCGGCCGCGTTCCCGATAGCAGCAATATCATCGATTTCCCCTACCAGGAGATCCGCCGACTTTCCGGTGTCGAAGTTTCACAAGCAGAGGCCAACCTGACCCTGAAATCTCTCGGATTCTGGATCTCAGGTTCCGGCGACACGGTCAAGGTCGCAGCTCCGAGCTGGCGACCGGACATCGAGGGCAAGGCCGACCTGGTGGAAGAAGTCGTGCGCATCCTCGGTCTTGATCGCGTGCCGCTTACTCCTCTTCCGCGAACGGGAACCGTCGGCCAGAAGGTTCTCACAACCGGACAGATCCGCCGCAACCGGACGAGGCGCGCACTCGCCGCGCGTGGTTTCAACGAAGCCGTCACCTGGTCCTTCATCTCCAAACCGCAGGCAGAACTCTTCGGTGGCGGAAACACCGCGCTGGAACTTGCAAATCCGATTTCACCTGAGATGTCGGACATGCGCCCGAGCCTGTTGCCGGGCCTGCTTTCCGCCGCCCAGCGCAATGCTGACCGTGGCTTTGGTGATGTCGCCCTGTTCGAAGTCGGCCAGGTGTTTCAGGACGACTCGCCGGAGGGCCAGAAGATGGTCGCCGCAGGCGTCCGACGCGGCACTGCGAAATTGCAGGGCGCAAGCCGTCACTGGTCCGGGTCTTCCACAGGCGTCGATGTTTACGACGCCAAGGCGGATGCGGAGGCCGCGCTTGCCGCCATCGGCGCTCCGGTTGAAAAGCTGCAGGTCCATACGGATGCTCCCGGTACCTTTCATCCCGGTCGTTCCGGCTGTCTGAAGCTCGGTCCGAAAAACGCACTTGCCGTCTTCGGTGAAATCCATCCAAGAACGCTTGCCGACCTCGACCTGGAAGGGCCGCTGGTCGCGTTCGAGATCTATCTGGATGCGCTGCCGCAGCCCAAGACCAAGGGTGGACGGTCAAAAGGCGCGCTGAATGCCAGCCACCTGATGCCGGTCCGCCGCGATTTTGCTTTCCTGGTCGGCAAGGACGTCAAGGCAGAAGTCCTGCTAAAGGCGGCTCGCGGTGCGGAGAAGACCCTGATTGCAGACGTGACGCTGTTCGACATCTACGTGGGCCAGGGCGTCCCGGACGATCAGAAATCTGTCGCAATCGATGTCCTCCTGCAACCGCGTCAAAAGACGCTGACGGATGAAGAAATCGACGCTGTTGCCAAAAAGATCATCGCCAATGTCGAAAAGGCAACCGGTGGAACACTCAGAGGATAACCGGAACCTCATCGCGGTCGGCTGCGTTGCATCGAGTACCCGGGATGCAGCGCAGCACCCACGACTACACGGACCGGTCGTTCCCTTCCGGCGACAGACCGATCAGCGGACGTTCCGGCTTCTGAAGCACTTGTTGCCGACAGGACATTTGGGGTTGTCCTTCGTCGGTGCGAATTTCGGGCGCATCATATTCGCTTCAGGCAGGCAATAGCTGACATTTGCAATAAATTTGTCGAAGGTTGACGGACCCGTCGTCATGACGACGCTGCCGCGCTGCTTGACGAGTGACTGGGCCTGCGCGCAAGTCATCTGCCTGGTGTCCGGCCGAGCCGATTGAGCCTGAGCGGCCGGAGGGCCCGACACCAGCAACATCATGACGCCGACGGCCAAAACGGCTACCCGCCCAGGCTCTCGTGACGTGTTTTGTAGACGCGACATTCTTGTCCCTCCAGCTTGCTGTCAAGGCTCGAAAATCCGGGGTCACCGGCAAGCGATCAATCGTTGAACTTCAAGATCATCGGATCGATACAGACCCGCACCCGGCACTGCCGGACGTCCTTGGTCGGCACCCATTTGTTGCGCGTCACTTCCCCGTGCTGACAAGAATTCCGGGTATAGACGTATCTGTCGAACGTGTACTGACCGGTGCTCAGGACAACGGCACCATTCCTTTCAATCATCGACTGAACTTGCGAGCACGTCATGGCACGCGAATCCGGCCGCCGGGACTGGGCGTCGGATGGTTGTACGGAAGCTGCCACCAAGGCCATCGACCCGAGCGTCAATGGCAGCCATTTTGAGATAGATTGCATCGCAAGCGCGTAAGTTCTGCTCATTCGAAACTTCCAAAACTGATGACCCCACCTTCAAAATGGCACCCGGTGCCGGTGTGTCAAGCAAGATGACGATGTACAGCTGGACCGTCATTTTCAACCGCCTTTTGAAACCTCGTCAAAGCTACGGATGTCTCAAACCTCAGAATCGGCTAGTGTTTTCATCCAGTCCAGCAGGTTGATTTCATGACAAGCACTTCAATAACCGATGGCGCAACAGCCCGCCTTGGCGACCCATACGGGGCCTGTGAGCAGCAGCGCTGCGAACACCTTGCGACAATTCTTTGCGCAGTCCCGCACGTCATGCAGATCCTCCGCGCGGCCCGCGATCTTGGCCTGCCCGATGCCTGGCTGGTGTCTGGCGGGATCTACCAGACGGTGTGGAACGTTCTGACCGACCGACCGCTTCTTCACGGCATCAAGGATTTTGATGTCATCTATTTCGACGGCACTGACCCGTCGTACGAGGCCGAGGATCTGGTTATCCGAACGGTCAACACGGCACTGCCCGATCTTGCCCATCTCGTCGAAGTGCGAAACCAGGCTCGTGTGCATCTGTGGTACGAACAACGTTTCGGACGGCCCTACCGGCCTCTGGACTGTTCGATGGATGCCCTGACGACCTATGCAGCACGTACACATGCAGTCGCCGCGCGCCTTACCCATGCCGACGAACTTGTCATTCATGCTCCCTTCGGATTGGCGAACCTGTTCGGCATGCGCCTGGTGCCCAACTACGGACAATTGAATCCCGAAACCTACGCCGAAAAGGCGGGGAGGATGAAGGCGCACTGGCCGGAACTGGAAGTCGTTCCGTGGCAGACCAGCGAACAACGCGGTTGAGAAAGTCGCTTGCCCGGCACAATCGAGAACTCCATGCCGATTTCGTGGATTGTTCTCAGACGACACTGCAAGATTTCACGACGGCGAGAGCGAAGAGCCACGGCCCGGGAAATCCCGCAATTCACATCGACACACCCAATTGCCTCGCAATTCGTCCGGCCTGTCTACTGATCAGATGTTCACGCTCGTGGATGTCTTTGTCCGGTCCATCGCTACAAAAGTTTTGAATTTCCTGATGTTTTCGTTGCCAAAGAACAGTCGCTGCGTAACGGCCTCGTACTCTGCCATGTCACTGACGAGCAGGATCAGAATGAAATCTGTTTCGCCTGTCACGTAATAGCATTGCTGAATTTCCTCAGCTTGAAGAAACTCTGCCTTCACCTCGTCAATTCGCCCACCCGATTCAGTCTTCAGTTCGACTTCAGCCACGATTGTCAGTGGAAGTCCGACGTATCCAGGTTCGAGCACAGCGACTTGCGAAGCGATCACGCCGTCATTTTGCATGCGCTTTATGCGGCGCTGAACAGCAGGTGCAGACAGGCCTACGCTTTCGCCAATCAATCGCTGCGGAACGGTCGCGTCCTGTTGAAGAATTCTCAGAATCGCCAAGTCGAAGGTGTCGAGAGAAAGATACGGTTTCGCTTTTTTCACAGCCACTTCACGAACTTTTATTGCAAAACAAGATGGAAAATATAGCGCAAATTTCGAGAAATGTGAGCGAATATTTCGCCATCATCGAAAAAGGAGCGCTTCTCATGTTCGACCGGTTCGAAAAGGCCAATGTTCAGTATTTTCCGGCGCGCGCCGGAAAAGGGTCCAATCTCCCCAGCGCGCTTACCCGGGAGAAATTCGACCTGGCGGAAAACGAGATCACTTGCTGGGATGGATATGAAAAAACCCCGTTGATTCCGCTCGGCGGGCTGAGCAAGGCGCTCGATCTGGGGAGGATACATTACAAGAACGAAGGCCCACGCTTCGGGCTGGGAAGTTTCAAGGCGCTTGGTGGCGCTTACGCGGTGATGCTTCTTCTTCAGCGCGAGATTGCCAAATCCAGTGGCAAGCCGGTGAGCCTTGCCGAAATCCGCAAGAATACTTTCGCGGAAGAAGCAGCCGCTCTGACCGTGATTTCAGCTACGGATGGAAACCATGGCCGTTCGGTAGCCTGGGGTGCTGCCCGCTTTGGCGCCCCGTGCCGCATCTACATACATGCGGAAGTCAGTGAATACCGTGCCCAGACAATTCGCATGCTGGGCGCAGAGGTTATCCGCCTGGACGGAGATTACGATGCAACTGTTGCCCAAACGCGGGTCGATGCCGAAAAACACGACTGGCACATTGTTTCCGATACTTCGTGGGAGGGATACACTCAGACACCCACGGAAGTCATGGCTGGTTATGGGGTAATGGCGCGCGAAATTGTGCAGGACCTGCCAACTGTCCCGACACATGTTTTCCTTCAAGGTGGCGTTGGTGGCCTGGCAGCTGCCGTCAGTACAGTTTTTCACGACGCCTGGGGCACGGACGCGCCTCGTGTTTTCCTGGTTGAACCAGAACTCGCACCATGCCTGTATGCGAGCGCTACAGCCGGTGCCGTGACTGCTGTGGACATTGAAGCAGAAACCATTATGGCAGGCCTGTCATGCGGTGTGCCTTCCGCGGTCGCCTGGCCGATCTTGTCTGCTCAGGTCAGCGGCTTCATCACAATCCCTGAACACGTGGTCGCACCGGCGGTTCGCATGCTTGCCAACGGGAATGCAACGAGCCGCCGCATAGAGGCTGGTGAAAGCGCGGTCGCCGGACTTTGCGGTTTGATCTGCGCTGCAACGCAGCGCGATTTGCGCGACGCAATGGTGTTGAACGAAGATGCGCGCATCGTACTGATCGGCTCGGAAGGTGTAACCGATCCAACGGTCTTCAACCGACTGCTGGCAGATGCCAAGTAAACGAGGCATACGGTCAAAACACCCGATCGAACTGTCCGTCGAGTTCGGGAGCCATGGATGCATGCTCATCAATGCATTGTGAAAACAAAGTCCGCTTCGTTGGAACGAGGATGATCGAGGCAGGCCGCACGAAGAACTGCGTTGTGCCTGCTGCGGGTGCCGACAGGTTCACAAAGACCGGTGTTCGTCGTCGTTGAGGGGTCGGACACGGAATATCTACTTCGAAATCGTTGCCGACGTATCCGGGGTATCCTACAGCTTACCGTGCGAATATTTTCACTATCCTTGACTGCAAGTGCAGTTCTCGAACCGCAACAAATGAGATATCTCGATGCCAGACTTTGCCATTTATCCGAGTTTGAAAGACAAGACCGTTCTGGTTTCTGGCGGTGCCCAGGGCATCGGCGCCGAAATTGTAGAAGCATTCGCCGCGCAAGGTGCCCGTGTCGGATTTCTGGATCTGGATGAAACCGCGAGCGAGGCAATTGCCGCATCGAAAGAAAATGTCACGTATGAAATCTGCGATCTTCGCGACATTGGGGCAATGCAATCCGCGCTCACGAAATTGACGGACCGTCTCGGGCCAGCGCATGTCCTTGTCAACAACGCGGCACGAGATGACCGACACGATTGGAAAGACGTGACGCCTGAATACTGGGACGAGCGCCAGGCCACAAATCTTCGCCACATGTTTTTCGCGATCCAGGCCGTCGCACCGGGCATGATGGAACGAGGAGGCGGTTCGATCATTAACATGGGGTCGAATTCGTGGTGGGAAGCTGGTGGCGGCTTCCCGGCCTATGCCACCGCCAAGTCCGCGGTGCATGGACTGACCCGCACCATGGCCCGGGATCTCGGCGAAAGCCGCATCCGCGTCAACACTGTGGTTCCTGGCTGGATAATGACCGAAAGGCAGAAAGAACTCTGGGCAACTCCGGAAGCACTGGAAGCCCATCGCACTCGTCAATGTCTCCCGGATCTGATTGACCCTGTATATGTCGCCCGCATGGTCCTGTTCCTTGCGTCTGACGACGCGGCGATGTGCAGCGCGAACAATTACATGGTCGAAGCCGGATCAATCTGAGGCAATCCACCGGATCTTTCCTGCCTGCATGCGAGTTCACGACAGCTGCCGCCCTGCTGGCGGATTGAACCGCTTGCAGGTCTGTTTGATACAGTTGTGTGTGCATCTGGTGGTCAGTCAAGGACAACTGAAGCCCAATTCCGGTGCGAACAAGACCGTCAAGACAAGTCGCTCTTGCAGACGCTGGAGATACAGCCGAGTGACCCTTTGCCTGTTTCCGGGCTTTGCGTTAGCCGGCCTGTCTGGCAACGGCGACAGCTTCGCTTTCCGGTTGATCCGTCTCTTCAGGCTGTGCTGCCGACAGCAAGCGGCCCCGGACGAGCCCCCTTACCGAGTTGCCGACAAAGATTTCCTCGGCGGTTGCCAGGTCTTCTTCGGTGAGATCTGCTTCCCGGGCAAGGCCGCGCTCCAGCAAGCCGGCGCGCAACGTGCCCGGCAGTAAGCCATGTTCGAGCGCAGGCGTCAGAAGTTCACCGTCCTTTTTCAGGAAGAGTGTCATGTAGCTGCCCTCGGTCAGAAAGCCCTTCTCATTCAGGAACAGGACTTCCTGGCAACCGGTTTCAGCCTGGTAGCGTTTCCGGGTGTCGTCATAAAACGCCCTGTTGGTCGTCTTGTGATAGAGGAAACGATCCGTTGAGAGTGTTTTTTCCCGGGCCAGAACCAGATTGAAGACCGTGGTCTGATCAACCGGTGTCAGGTCGGTCGATGTGATGGAAACACCACCGTCGGCATTCAGAAGAAGGCGGACACGGCGAGGTCCCGTGAATTCAGACGACGTGTCGAGCAAGGCCCGGCGCACGCCGTCGAGATCGCACCGAAAACCGAGGTAAGCCGCTGATTTCTGCAGTCTATGCAAATGCCTTTCGAACAGCAGGTAGCCTTCAGCAGGATCGAAGGCCATGGTCTCGATCAGTTCGAATTCAGGCGTATCCTCTGTCATGAATTTCAGCTTGAGAATGCACTCGTCATATTCTGGCGCGGCTCCGGAATCAAATACAACACCGGATCCCGTTCCCGCTTCTCCGGTGCCGTCATCGCGCAGCACAAGCGTGCGGATTGCGACGTTCAAACGAAAATCACCTCCGGGTGCCAGGTAGCCGATGGATCCGGTATAGACACCGCGCGGGCCGCTTTCCAGATTGTGCGCGATCTGCATGGCGCTCAGCTTCGGAGCACCTGTGATCGACCCGCACGGAAACAGATGTTTGATCACACTGGAAAAGCCGACACTTTCGGGGACACTGGCCTCCACGGTCGATGTCATCTGGTGAAGGCTTTGGTAGCGCTCGACATCGCAAAGTTTCGTGACCCTGACGGTGCCGGTATCGGCGATCCTCGACAGGTCGTTGCGCATCAGGTCGACGATCATGGTGTTTTCCGAGCGCTGCTTGGGATCACTCGCAAGTTCCCTGGCAATCCTGACGTCTTCCGACGCAAAACGGCCGCGCGGTGCAGTGCCTTTCATCGGACGGGTCCGCAGGCTGGTACCTTCACGCTCCAGAAAGAGCTCCGGCGACAGGGAAAGAACCGTTCTGTCGCCCGTCCGGACAAACGCAGCGAACTCGACGGGCTGCCGCCGCATCAGATCCAGAAACAGGCTTTCCGGTGTCCCCTCATGAGCGAACCTTGCCCTCATCGTCAGATTGACCTGATAGATGTCTCCCTTGGCGAGATGCGAGCGAACCTGTTCAAACGCCTTGCCGTAACCTGACCGATCCATATCGAAGTCCGGCCGCTGCACGAAAGCATCTTTGCCGTCGGCAGCCGATTCCAGCAGCGCGCGGGCTTCATCAAGACCCAGTTCCCGGGCGTTTTCATAAACGCCGAACCAGAGGAGCGGGTCACCGGTGTGCCTGAACCGGCGCTTCAGTTTCTCCTCGAAGGCAAAACCGAGCTCGTAGGCCATGTAACCGGCGGCGAACTTGCCCTCCGCCTGGACGGCCTCCAGCCTTGCCAGGCAATCCGTCACGTCTTCGAGCGCCGAACAGGTGACGATCTCGACAGGGTCGACAAAGTGCATTGCAGAACGCTGCTTCAGGAGATCCAGAAGCAATACCGATCCGGACTTTAGCGCGCTTACAGACATCTTCCGTGCCGATTTCCGATGGATCCAGAATTATCGACCATATTGTGCCCTGTTTCAGATGGCTCAAGTGGCTCGTAAAGAGCGGCTCATGACATCCAAGCGACATCAGGTCAAGTTTTCTCTCGGCAGGATAAAAAATTGGCCGGCTGATTGATAGCCGGCCAGATCAATTGCAGACGTCTTTTTTGGTAACTGTAACACCCGCCACACACAGGTCCCCGTCTGTGACGGTTTTCTTATGCCGCCGCAACGCCGTCCAGGAACGTGTCGATCGCGCGGCGCATGTCAGAAGTTTCCGCATCCAGCACTTCGGTTGCCTCGGCCATTGAAGAAGCCGATTGGCTGGTGCGTTCGACCGATTCGCGGACACCGCCGATGTTTTCCGCAACCCGCCCCGTTCCGTCAGCAGCTTCCGCAACATTGCGAGAGATTTCCTGTGTAGCGGCACCCTGCTCGTCGACGGCGGCCGCGATCGCGGCGGTGTAGCTGTTGACTTCATCCATGGTGGCGGCGATGGCGCCAATGGATTCAACCGCATCCTTGGTTTCCGCCTGAATGGCCGCAATCTGGGCACCAATCTCCTCGGTCGCCTTTGAGGTCTGCGTGGCGAGTTCCTTCACTTCTGCTGCAACCACAGCAAAACCCTTGCCTGCTTCGCCTGCGCGTGCCGCCTCGATCGTGGCGTTCAGAGCGAGCAGGTTCGTCTGTTCGGCAATAGCCTGGATCAGGGTGACAACTTCACCGATGCGATTGGCAGCCTCCGCCAGACCAGCCACTTTCCGGTTGCTGGTTTGCGCGTTGTCAGTTGCCTGCATCACGATGCCGGTGGTCTGTTCGACCTGACGCGAGATCTCGGCGATCGAGGATGACAGCTCCTCGGCAGCAGAAGCGACCATCTGCACGTTGGTCGATGCTGTTTCGGACGCATCGGACACGGAAATTGCGCGGCCGGTGGTATCCTGGGCAACGGATCCCAGTTCTTCCGCAGACCCGCGCATTTCCTCGACCTTGACACTCACCCCATCCAGCTTGGCCGCAACCTCCTCCTGGAAGGCCATGATCCTGTGTTCGATCGTTGCCTGTTTCGCACGCTCCGTTTCCGCGTGCCTGGAGTTTTCGTCCTGCAAGTGGAATGCCTCGGCCTGGGCCCTTTCGGCTTCTTCGCGCGCCTGGTCGGACGCGGTGAAGGCTGCTGCCAGCGAGTTGGTCATCCACCAGAGCGCACCAACTTCTGCGACAACGATGACGGCGTGGAAGACAACGCGCGTGAAATCCGCTCCATTCGGGAACACTGCCCAGGGCATCATGAAATTCAGAGCCAGATGGTGAACGGCAACAACCGCGGCATAGGCAACAAGAGCGCGCCAATCGACCCAGCTTGCCAGAATTGCCAGCACAGCGAAGAAATACATATGGCCGTCAAGCTGAAACGAGTTCTGTCCGGCAGGCACCGAAAGTGCCGCGACGAACAGCGCGACCAGCCCGGCCAGGGACATTGATGTCGCCAGGCGTGTTTCGGTGCCCGCACCGAATTTCAACCAGGAAAGGGTTGCGGCCGCACCAAGCGCGAGTGCCGAACCTGCGACGACAACGAAGGAAACGTTTCCAAACCACCATGCAGCCAGTGCAACGAGAGCAACATTGAACCACGTGAAATAGATTACTATTTTTGAAAACCGTTCCCGGAAGCAATCCAGGCCCGAAAGTCCTGCCAAACTATCGCTCATATAGACTTCTCCAATGAAACACCTGACCAGCGCGCGCACGCATAGGCGACAGCGGTCGAGGCGACAAAACCGGCCCCTGCACGATAGAGCCGGTCGATAAACTTCGGATCGGGGGATTCGGTCAGCGCCACCCAGGTACCATCTCGTATGAAGATAATCTGGCCTCCCGCGCCTGCTATTACTTCCATAGCGGGCTTGCCCCAGGGCTTTGCAAATACCGCGACGGGGCCTTTGCCGCCCGGCGCCAGCGACGCAAGCAACATCAAGGAACAGCATCCCAGAAAATAGGCTCCCGCGAATATCTTTGCGGAGCGTGTCATCGAATCAACCCCCGGTACCCATGTACTCGTGCCGACGATTGCGCGGTAATTTTAATAAATGCTGAATTATCGAAGTTAGAGCGTTGAAATCAGTAATTTTTTCAAGAGTCAAAGCGTAATGCGAGAAAATCCCGAAACAGATACGAAGTATAACTCTCGTCAAATTTACATATGCCGTGTGCCGAAACGGAAGCGCCGCAGTCACTGGACCGCGGCGCTCTCGACTTCAGACATCGTTTTCAGATCAACGGTCAGCTTGCGGCGGGGCACGCAACGCCGGTTCCCCCTATGCCGCAATATCCGGCAGGATTCTTGGCAAGATATTGCTGATGATAGTCTTCAGCAAAATAGAATGTTTCCAGTTCCCGGATCTCCGTGGTGATCGAGGTGGAAACACCACCCTGATTCAGGGCTGCCTGGTAGGCATCCCGTGTCTTCTCGGCAAGAACGAGATCTTCTGGCGAATTTACATAGATTGCCGAGCGATACTGCGTACCTGTATCGTTGCCCTGACGCATGCCTTGCGTCGGATCGTGACTTTCCCAGAACACCTTCAGCAGGTCTTCCAAACGAACCGTATCGGGATCATAGACGACAAGAACCGCTTCCGTGTGGCCCGTCCGGCCGGAGCAGGTTTCATTGTATGTGGGATTGGCGGTATGACCGCCCGCATAACCGACGGCGGTCACATGAACACCCGGCAGTTGCCAGAACAGCCTTTCGGCACCCCAGAAGCATCCCATGCCCAAAAGCACGGTCTTCATTCCGTCCGGATAAGGCCCGTTGAGAGACTTGCCGTTCACAAAATGCACTTCGGAAGGCGCGATCGCCACCGTACGCCCGGGCAAGGCCTCTTCCTTTCCGGGCAAGGAGAACTTTTTGGACAACATGGTCATGAAGGACATTGCGGATCTCCCATAAGAACAGCCCCCTCCCCGGCAAACCACAGGGAAGGAGCTCTGTCACAATCATTGACCGCAATGTGGCGCACTCGCGCCAACATTCCAATAGGCATCACGCAGGAGTGTCCCCTGGCGCGCCGTCAATCCATTGCCGCCGGCTCATTCAGGCGAACTGTGTCTGGTAACGCTGGCGCCTTGCGCCGAGCCACAAAAACAGCAGACCGAAAGGCGCGAATACCGCCCAGACCGGCCAGGTCATGAGTGTCAGCAGCACCGGATCCCAGAGAGCGGGATGGATGTGACGCTCGATGGCAGGCTGAAGGATCGGGAAAGTATCCGGGAAAAGATTGAACAGGAGTTGTCCCAATGGCTGGAGTTGAACCTGAGACTGGGCAATCGACGTGCTGGCGTCGGAGATGCCGGCAATAATAGCGACGGCAAGCAATGCCAGTCCCGTCAGACGGAATATAAATTTCAATACGCTGAACATTTTGATATCTGACCTTATAAAAATTTTTTCGTCGAGCACATATTTTGTTCTTCCGCCAGACACATCGAAAAATGAAACATGCCAGGCGCTGACTTAAGGTAATAGCGCAATTCTATTGTACAAAGATTGACGTACAACACATTCTTGTGAGATTTCCGGCAACAAATCGGATTTCGGGCCACTGGCGATCGTGACAGAGCCGATTGAGTCGAGCCGTGTTCCACAGGCTGGCGCCCGTTCAAAAAAAACTCGTTCAGGCGCTTGCACTTGACCTGTAGCTGAGTATATTGCGCGGCACTCAAGCGGGGCTACGGTGCTGCTTCGGATGGACAGGTGGCCGAGTGGCTGAAGGCGCACGCCTGGAACGCGTGTATACGGGCAACCGTATCGAGGGTTCGAATCCCTCTCTGTCCGCCATATCACGTAAAGTGATTGCGTTTCCGGTACACAAGACCGTACCTGAATAAAATTTCGCGGTTTTCAAAATCGGTTTCAAATTATCCAATCTAGTCATCGAGCGCATGCCGGGCGGTATGTTTTTGTCAATCGCCAGATGACTTCCATGCGGACGAAGCTGCCGTTGCCAATCCGCAAATAGGCAGATACGGTGCGCTCATGATTGCCTGAGTATCTCCAAGCAAACCGCTCTTTGGTTTTACAGCGCGCCGCCTCTTAGGGCGCAATAATTACTCATGCAAAAAGAAAAATCATGATTAGCTATGTTACTCTTGGGTCAAATGACCTTGCCGCTTCCGCAACTTTTTTCGATGCGCTGTTTTGCGCAATAAACGGCACACGCGCCTTTAGCCTAGACAACATGATCGCCTATAGCTTTGGGCCTGAAAAACCCAAGATAATCGTGACCACGCCATACAATGGCGAAACTGCTTCTCACGGAAACGGCGCCATGGTTGCGCTCGCTGCAAAGGATCAAGATCAAGTCGATGCCGTTCATGCTCTAGCAATTGAACTCGGTGCGACCGATGAAGGAGCGCCGGGTAATCGAGGCAAGCACTTTTACGGTGGCTATTTTCGTGACCCAGACGGAAACAAATTCAACATCAGCTTGACAATCTGACTGACTTCGGCGCGATGGACCATGAGAGGCAACTTGACAGATGCCTCTCATGGTCACTCAGGGCTTAATGCGGATTTTGGCCGGACCCGCCTGACTGGCCGCTCCGAGCCACCCGCAGCCTCGTACACCGCGCTTGTGAATATCCGATTTCGCCGAACAGCCAGTCGAAACCCGTCCGTCGGCGACGGACTCCACTCCGACGCGAGGTGACGCCAAAGATGTCCAGGTCAATATGTGCCTTGCAGACCGGCCCAACCTTGCCGAAACCTAGGCCTGTATCTTTTCTCCGTTGACTTCACGAAGGACTTCCCGCGACACGATCTGCGCGGCTGCGGTGGGAACCTGGCCTTTTCGAGTCAGGAAGGAATAAGTCTCCACGAACAAGGACAGTTCTGTCTCCAATATGCCTATTGAGCCTGGTGATCCGTCCGGCAACCACGCGAAACTTTCCGCGACGGACCGGGCAACTGGTCCGATGGCATTCGAGCGTTGAATGGTTGCGAGTGTAAAAAGAAACGAAGACGTCGTCAGGATTTTGGGCGGAAGCTGAAGCCCCATGTCGCGAAGCGCGCATTCCGCAGTTGTTCTGATCGGGGCGCCGACCGGGGGAAACACCCAGTCAAACCCCAGGAGGGCATTCGCCGTCACAGGCGTTGAGTGACGCGTCAGGGGATGATCCAACCGCGCAACCATACATGCCGGCTCACGGCGCAAGGGCCGCTCGTCGAAAAGGTCCGGATCCGCGTTCAGGGGAACACGGCTCAGCGAAAAATCCAGCCGTCCGTCTTCAAGCATTGGCGCCAGTACCACACTTGGTCCGATCTCAACCGAAACGGATATTTCCGGATAACTCAAACGGATATGCCTGATGGCGGGCAAGACATATTCCACCGCCGGCCCTGTGACCGACCCGATATTCACATGCCCCCTCTGTCCGGAAACGTGGTGTTCAACATCCAGTGCGGCATCAGTCAGTTCTTGAAGCACCCTGACGCAGCGCTCGCCCAGCTTCCGGCCGACTTCGGTCAACTCGATACCACGCCCGCTGCGCACATAGATTTCAGCGCCCGCAACATGTTCGATTTCCGACATGAGGCGCGATGCCGCGGGCTGCGTGATCCCCAATGCAGACGCAGCATCCGTCAGTCGGCTTTGGCGAACGAGCTCCGCCAACAGCCGCAAATGCGAAATCTTCATTCCACGCCGTAACAAGTCCAGTGCCAAGCCGCGCCTCTGATTCATATCTTTTTCGGTAAGCTTTGATAGCAAAGAATGATTTGACGGTCATGTGTCTTTTCGCAAGTTTGAGAACGGCATCTTTGGATGCCCGTCATTTTAGGGTCGGTATTGTGCTGACCAGGGAGGAACACATGAAATTCTTTTCCAAAGCGCTGATTGCGGCCGCTGCGGCAGCAACACTGATGTCCGGCGTGTCTTTCGCTTCCGACAAGGGCGCGGTCGGCATCGCCATGCCAACCAAGTCGTCCGCCCGTTGGATCTCCGATGGAAACTCAATGGTCGAGCAGTTCACGGCCGCGGGCTATTCAACCGACCTTCAGTATGCGGAAGACGATATTCCAAATCAGTTGGCGCAGATCGAAAACATGATCACCAAAGGTGTCGATGTTCTGGTAATCGCGGCGATCGATGGAACGACGCTGTCCAACGCCCTGGAAAACGCAGCTGCGTCCGGAATCAAGGTCATTGCCTATGACCGGTTGATCCGTGACAGCGGCAACGTCGACTATTATGCGACCTTTGACAACTTCAAGGTTGGTGTTCAGCAGGCAACCTCGCTGGTCAACGGCCTGAAAGAGCGCTTTGGCGACGGTCCCTACAATGTTGAACTATTCGGCGGTTCTCCGGACGACAACAACGCCTATTTCTTCTATGACGGCGCGATGTCGGTCCTTCAGCCGCTCATCGACGCAGGCACAATCAGCATTGTTTCGGGCCAGATGGGCATGGACACTGTCGGAACACTTCGCTGGGACGGCGCTGTTGCCCAATCCCGCATGGACAACCTCCTTTCCGCCCACTACACCGACAAACAACTGCATGGTGCACTAAGCCCTTACGATGGCCTCTCCATCGGCATCCTGTCGTCACTCAAAGGCGTCGGCTATGGCTCCGGCGACCAAGATATGCCGATTGTTTCCGGACAGGACGCCGAAATTCCATCGGTCAAGTCCATTCTTGCCGGCGAGCAACACTCAACCGTCTTCAAGGACACGCGCGAACTTGCCCGCGTCACGGTCGGAATGGTTGAGGCCATCCTCAACGACGGCGAACCTGAAATCAACGACACCAAAACCTATGACAACGGAGTCAAAGTGATTCCATCCTATTTGCTGGAGCCAGTGGCTGTCGATGCTTCCAACTGGGAAGATATCCTCATCGGCAGCGGGTACTATACGGCTGATCAAGTCAAGTAAGTTTGACCAGGCAAAAGACCCGTTCACAACCCTTCAGTTGCGGGCGGGTTTTTTTGGAATACGGAGATCGGAGTAGATGGCACTCCTGTCCATGCAAGACATCAGCAAGACCTTTCCGGGCGTCAAGGCTCTCGACCAGGTCAACCTGGATGTTCAGCAAGGTGAGATTCACGCAGTCGTTGGCGAAAACGGTGCGGGGAAATCCACACTCATGAAAATACTTTCGGGTGTTTATCCGCACGGATCCTATAACGGCGAAATACTGTTCGATGGAGCACCGGCGCAATTTGCCAACATCTCAGACAGCGAACGCCAGGGAATCATCATCATTCACCAGGAACTGGCGCTGGTGCCCCAACTCTCTATTTCCGAGAACATTTTCCTGGGCAACGAACGCGCCAAAAGCGGTGTGATCGACTGGCGGGAAACCAACCGGCGCACCGAACAGCTTCTTGCAAAAGTTGGATTGGCGGAAGCGCCGTCCACACTGGTGGATAATATCGGCGTGGGAAAGCAGCAGCTTGTGGAAATCGCCAAAGCGCTCTCCAAGCAGGTCAAGCTTCTCATTCTGGACGAGCCGACTGCCGCGCTTCAGGAAAACGACAGCCGAAAACTTCTGGACCTGATGCTCGAGTTGAAGGCGCAAGGCGTCACCAGCATCATCATCTCGCACAAGTTGAACGAAGTCCGCTACGTCGCAGACACGGTCACCGTCATCAGAGATGGCATGACTGTTTCCCGATTGGATGCCAAAGCCGGTTTGAGCGAAGACGAGATTGTTCGCGACATGGTCGGGCGAGAAATGACGCACCGATTTCCGGAACACCAACGCAGTCCGGGAAAGCTCTTGCTGGAGGTCAGAAACTGGGATGTCTGGCATCCTGAGCACACCGGGCGCCAGGTCATCCGCGACGTCTCCTTTGCCGTTCGCGCCGGTGAGGTTGTCGGCATCGCCGGTCTCATGGGGTCCGGCCGCACCGAGCTTGCGATGTCCATATTCGGTCGGTCCTATGGCCGCAATATCTTAGGTTCGGTAAAACTGAACAACAACGAAATAGATGTCAGTACCGTCGACAAGGCAATAAGTGCGGGTATTTCCTATGTCACCGAAGACCGGAAATCACTTGGTCTGGTTCTCGATGAGACAATTCGTTTCAACACCACTCTGGCAAATCTTGAGGGCGTGTCCTCTGGATCTGTCCTGAAGCGGAACGACGAAACAAAGGTCGCCGAAAAGTTCAAGAAAGCCCTGGCAATCCGAACGCCATCGGTGTTCCAGAAAACGGTGAACCTTTCAGGTGGCAATCAGCAAAAAGTCGTTCTGGCCAAGTGGCTCTTCACGGAACCCGAAGTCCTGATCCTTGACGAGCCCACCCGGGGAATCGACGTGGGAGCCAAGTACGAAATCTACACCATCATCAATGACCTGGCAGACCAAGGAAAAGGCGTTGTGATGATCTCTTCTGAAATGCCGGAACTGCTCGGAATGTGCGACCGGATTTACGTCATGAACGAAGGTGCTCTTGTCGGTGAACTGAATGCCGAAGACGCAAGCCAGGAGCGCATCATGTCGCTCATAGTAAACAAATAGAGTTTAGTCATGGACTTGGCACAAAGCGATACAAATCCTGCGCCACAGGTAAAGACAAAAAGCATCGGCCAATACCTGTCATCACATTTGAGACAATACGGCCTCCTGTTCGCCCTCATTGCGGTGATGGCGTTTTTCCAGATCGTCACCGACGGCACCCTGCTGCGTGCGGTCAATGTCACCAATCTGCTGTTGCAGAACTCCTATATCATCATCATGGCGCTCGGCATGCTGATTGTAATCGTTTCCGGAAACATCGATCTTTCGGTCGGTTCGGTCATGGGCTTCATCGGCGCTCTGGCTGCCGTCATGATCGTCAACCTGGATCAATCGGTTCCGCTGACCATTGTTGCATGTCTATGCGTCGGTGGCATCATAGGAGCGGCGCAAGGATATTGGGTTGCCTATTGGAAAATCCCCTCCTTTATCGTGACGCTTGCCGGGATGCTGGTGTTCAGAGGTCTTTCGCTCTGGTTGCTGGAAGGGCAGTCCGTCGGGCCGTTCCCGAAGGAGTTTCAGATTCTGGCAACAGGATTTGTTCCCGATATCTTTCCGGTAAGCTGGGGCGACTCCCTGGCCAATCTACTCGAGATCCGTCGTGTCAAGCATGTCAACATGCTGGCGCTGTTCACCGGTATCGCAGCAGCAGCCATGATTGTCTGGATCGGTCTTCGCCAGCGGGCACAAAACCGGCTCTACGGCATCGAGGATGAGCCAAAAATATTCTTCTTTGCGCGCAATACCATTGTCGCTGCAGCGCTCATTTTCGTCATGTACAAACTGTCGCTGTTCCGCGGACTGCCCAACGTCCTGATAACGATGGGTGTGTTGACGATCATCTATGCCTTCATCACCGAGACGACCACTATCGGCCGCCGCATCTATGCGCTCGGCGGCAATGAAAAGGCCGCCAAACTTTCCGGCATCAAGACAGAAAGGCTCACCTTCCTTGCCTTTACGAACATGGGTGTCCTGGCTGCCGCGGCGGGCCTGGTCTTTGCCGCCCGTTTGAATACGGCAACCCCGAAAGCCGGGTTTGCATTGGAACTGGACGTTATAGCCGCGGTCTTCATCGGCGGTGCTTCAATGTCCGGTGGCGTTGGCACCATTATCGGCGCGGTTGTCGGCGCCTTCCTCATGGGTGTCCTGAACAACGGGATGTCGATCATGGGCATCGGCATAGACTTCCAGCAGATGATCAAGGGGCTTGTCCTGCTCGCTGCCGTAATTTTCGACGTCTACAACAAGAACAAGCAAGGATAGTCAAATGCTGCTCTCACAGATCCTGGATACAGAAGGAAACTGCGCCGTTGTTGTGCGCAACGGCAGCGAAGCAGGTATCCTGAAAGGGGTCTCGTCGACCTATCAGCTCGTCCTGAATGCAATCGGGAGTGGTCAATGCCTGGCCGAGAGTATTCGCTCTCACGAACTGGGACCGGCTGTGGACCTTGAAAAACTGTCGGAAGACGGCCGCCTGCTCCTCCCCCTTCACCACCCGGACCCTGCTCACATGCACTTGACTGGAACGGGCCTCACCCACCTGGGTTCGGCCGCAACCCGGGATGCCATGCACGCCAAGACAGAGACCGACGAGACCCAACTGACGGATTCAATGAAAATGTTCCGTATGGGGTTGAAGAACGGCAAGCCGACCAATGGTCACGCCGGCGTACAACCGGAGTGGTTTTACAAAGGCAACGGAGCCAGTGCCGTCGCTCCCGGCGGCGATCTGGTCAGCCCCGGGTTTTGTGACGACGGCGGCGAGGAGCCCGAAATCGCCGGGATATATGTCATTGGCCCGGATGGGACGCCTCACCGGGTCGGGTTCGCGCTGGCGAACGAGTTCTCCGATCACGTTATGGAGCGGCAGAACTATCTTTATCTGGCCCATTCAAAACTGCGCCCTGCTTCCTTCGGACCGGAAATGCTCGTCGGAGACCTGCCGGATCACGTTGAAGGAACCAGCCAGCTTATTCGCGATGGATCGGTCCTTTGGCAAAAACCGTTCCTGTCCGGCGAAAGCAACATGTCTCACACCCTAGCCAACCTGGAACATCATCACTTCAAATACGACCTGTTCTGCCAGCCGGGAGATGTTCATGTCCACATGTTCGGAACGGCTACGCTTTCCTTTGCTGACGGTATTTCTTGCACTGACGGGGATGTTGTGGAAATTGCCGCAAAAGGCTTCGGCGTGCCGCTGAAAAACCGGCTGACCTTTGAAGCCAAGAACAGTGGCATGACTGCTGTGAGGGTGCTTTAGGAAAATGACTTTCCAACCAGCAAAGTGGCCGAGGAAACTGAGATCAGCGGAATGGTTTGGCGGCACCAGTCGGGACAACATTTATCATCGCAGCTGGATGAAAAACCAGGGATTGCCGGACGACTTGTTTGACGGACGTCCGGTCATCGGCATTTGCAATACATGGTCACAACTTACGCCGTGCAATGCCCATCTGCGCGACCTCGCCGAGCGTGTCAAACACGGAATATATGAAGCGGGCGGTTTTCCCGTCGAGTTTCCTGTTTTCTCGACGGGTGAGAGTACATTGCGGCCAACAGCCATGATGTTCCGAAACCTCGCGAGCATGGATGTTGAGGAAGCCATACGCGGGGCTCCTCTCGACGGCGTGGTTCTGCTCGTCGGTTGTGACAAGACGACACCTTCCCTGCTCATGGGAGCCGCCTCCGTGAACCTGCCAGCGATTGCCGTCTCCGGCGGGCCGATGCTGAATGGCTGGTTCCAAGGTGAAAGGGTAGGCTCAGGAACCCATCTCTGGAAATTCTCGGAAGCCGTCAAGGCAGGCAAGATGACCCGAGAGGAATTTCTCGAAGCCGAAGTTTCCATGAGTCGGTCACCTGGCAGTTGCAACACCATGGGCACGGCATCCACCATGGCATCGATGGCAGAAGCCCTTGGAATGGCACTCTCCGGAAATGCCGCCATTCCCGCCGTCGACAGCCGACGGCGTGTCATGGCACATCTGACCGGCCGCCGTGTCGTTCAGATGGTCAAGGACGACCTGAAGCCGTCGGACATCCTGACCAGGGAGGCGTTTGAAAACGCGATCCGGACCAACGGTGCGATCGGCGGATCAACCAACGCCGTCATTCACCTGCTGGCAATTGCCGGACGCGTCGGGATCGATCTCACGCTTGACGACTGGGACGAGCTTGGGCGCGACGTACCGACGATCGTCGACCTTATGCCCTCCGGCAAATTCCTGATGGAAGAATTTTTCTACGCCGGCGGTCTGCCTGTTGTGATCAAACGTCTCGGCGAGGCCGGAATGCTCAACAAGCAAGCCATCACCGCTTCCGGTGAGACCATCTGGGATCAGGTCAAGAGTGTCAAGAATTGGAATGAGGATGTGATCCTGCCAGTTGAAAGAGCCTTGACCGACCAGGGTGGCATAGCAGTTCTCAAAGGCAACTTGTCACCGAATGGCGCCGTATTGAAACCATCTGCAGCGTCGCCAAACCTCCTGAAGCACCGAGGCAGGGCGGTCGTTTTTGAAGATATTGACGACTACAAGCTCAGGATCAACGATGAAGACCTCGACATCGACGAGACTTGCATCATGGTGCTCAAGAACTGCGGCCCGAAGGGCTATCCAGGATTGTCCGAGGTCGGAAACATGGGCCTGCCTCCCAAAATCCTTCGGAAGGGTATTACCGACATGATCCGCATTTCCGATGCGAGAATGTCAGGTACGGCCTATGGAACGGTCGTTCTCCATACTGCGCCGGAGGCTGCGGCAGGCGGCCCGCTGGCGGTCGTGCGTTCCGGAGATTTTATTGAACTGGATGTTCCCGATCGCCGCCTCCACCTGGAAGTTTCTGACGAAGAATTGCAAACGCGGCTGGATGCCTGGGCACCCACTCACATCGTTCCGGAAAGTGGATATGCCCGTCTCTTTCACGATCATGTGCAAGGAGCAGATACCGGTGCTGATTTCGATTTTCTCAATGGTTGTCGAGGCTCCGCTGTACCGAAGGATTCACATTGATGGTAGAAAAACTTGCGCTGGTCGGCATCGGAAAGATTGCTCGAGACCAGCACATTCCGGCAATATCCGGCAATCCAAACTGGTCGCTCGAGGCAACGGTCAGCCGTCACGCAACGGTTGACGGTGTCGCCTCCTTTGAAACGATTGAAGCCTTGCTGGAGGAGCGGCGGGACATTTCGACGGTCTCGCTCGCCATTCCGCCCCAACCCAGATTTTCATATGCCGCAGCAGCCCTCAAGGCTGGCAAACATGTCATGCTCGAGAAGCCACCCGGACAAAGTCTGGCGGAGTGTTTTGCGCTTGAGGCGCTCGCTCGTGAAATGGGGGTCTCAATCTTTGCAACCTGGCATTCCCGATTTGCGGATTGTGTCCCGCACCTGAAATCCTGGCTCTCCTCTCGAGAGCTCAAGCGTCTTGGGATTATCTGGAAGGAAGACGTCCGGCATTGGCATCCCGGGCAGGAATGGATCTGGGAACCGGGCGGCATGGGCGTTTTTGACCCAGGCATAAATGCGCTGTCGATCATGACCGAGATCCTGCCTCAAGCGGTTCATGTCCGTGAAGCAGTGCTGGAGTACCCGGAAAACCGAGCCACCCCGATCGCCGCCCAACTCAAGTTCGCTGATCCAAATGGTGCCGATGTGACTGCTGTCTTCGATTGGCGGCAAGAAGGGCTGCAAACATGGGATATTGAAGTTGAAACCACCGACGGCAACGCCCGATTGTCGCTGGGAGGAGAAAAGCTCGAAATCAACGGCGAGCTGATCAAGAGTGGCTCCAACAACGAGTACCCGAACCTATATTCCAGGATGTCCGAACTGGTTCAAAAAGGTGCAAGCGACATGGACATGTCCCCGTTTATCCATGTCTGCGACGCGTACTCCCTTGGCCGGAGGATCACAACCTCACCATTTCAATACTGATCGTTCTTTCTAAAGCGCGGGTCTGCCCAGTAGTCTCCAGCCGCGGACCACTTCAGTGGAGGCGGATCACTAACCAATGAACTGGACCAGGCGGAAGCTTTGGTCGATCTGGTTGATACATCGAGATGTATACTCGAGGTATCTTACGTGATGTCCAGTTGTCCAATGGTCCGCCAGGCGCGTGACATTGTCGCCAACGGTGCAATGGCGCCTTGATCCGAACATTTCGGGGCCGCGAGCTGTTTGGGAGACATTGACACCCATGCGGCCCATCTCGCGCAATTCGTCTCCGGGCTGACGACTACTGATCTCAGGGCGGAATTTCATGTCTGCGGAGCACCGAGAGTACTGGAAGACACTGCTTTTGCGACTCTCCGATTCAACAAAGACATACCAGGGATGTTTAAGGCGACGCGGTTGACACCGGGCAATCGGGGTGGGCTGCGGCTGCGAATCTTTGGCTCGCTCGGTGGGCTGGTGCGGGATATGGAAGACCGCGACCGACAAAAACTGAATGTTTTTGGGGAACTCGGCAAAGTACTCAACCGCGGGCTCGGCCACGGCATGACCTCAATGCCAAACGACTGGTGCGAACAAGACGCGCTTTCCCGAAGGCTTGCTTGAGGCCTGGGCAAATCTCAACACTTTGTTCGCACTCGCGGTTGCAGACCGAATGGATAGTAGCTCCCCTCCGAAAGACCGGTCTGCATTTCCCTCGGTCCGGGACGGGCTTGACGGTGTTCGTTTCATCGTTACTCCGGTTCGCTCGAATGAAAACAAGGAGCGTTGGGAACGAATCTGATCGGATACGTTCAAGGGCCATTCTTTGATCTTTCACCAATATCGTCTGTGTCCAGCACCTGTGTTGAGGACAATGCGGAACTCGTCAATTCCAAGGCCTGGATGACTTCGATCTGATCGTATCGAGATCTCAATGACCCTTCAAAAACGGTTTGGTGGCAAACTTGCCCGTGAATCAAAAGAACAGACTGGAAGCCGGCGGCCCCATGCCGAGAGCAGACATTGGCATAGAGATAGGGAATGGTTGGTTTGTCTGCCCTTTTCTTGTCCAGTCGAACCGCGTTGAAGACTTGCCTTGAGTTGATCCCTCCATCCCAGTGATCGGCAATTTTGAACGCAAGAACGTCACCTTCGTGCGCGCTGATTTTGCTTGTGACGTCAAATAGGACGCGCAAACTTGCCCGTGCGGTGAACAATTTGTGCTTTCACAGCGCCTACAAAGTGCCGAGATCAGGTGTTGATGCCGAGGGCCTGATTGACCTTGTTCCAGCGCTGTGTGATCGCCATCGGACAACAGGAACTCGAAATAGCGGCGGCGGCCTTTTGCAAGTAGCGCTCGAAGTACGGCAGCAAGGTGGTGCCTGAAGCCAAAGCCTTGAACACCCCGCACCGGGTTGAAATGCCCTTTCAAACAGGCAGCTCACACGGGGTTGATCACAAAGCCGCAGTTTGTAACGTTTCTTTACATTTTTTTCAAAATCAGCGCAGCACACCTCCAATTTTGTAACTTTTCTATACATTTTACTTTATTTTATGTAGTAAAAAATCTACACTTCAAACTCATTTTCAGTTTAGATTTTAAATATTCTATATTTGTTGATTTTATATTCTATTTATACTATGTTCAACACGCAAATTTACGGAGCGCAACAAGTGAGAGCTTTGAGCTAAGTTTACCCCAACCAGATATTTCCGGAGGTTTCATGCACTTGAACCTGCAGAAAAGAGAAGCAACAGCATATCCAAACCACCTGGACGCCTTGAAGCGTACGGACCTGAACGCCAAGGGCTTAGCTGGCGGCGCGAATCCGTTGCCTCCGGATCACATCCATCGTCACATAAGCTCAAGACTTTGACCAAAATTCGCCCTACTAGGCCCTGAATAAAGAAACAGACAAAATCCAAAACAAGCGGCTGGCGACATGTCACACAATGTATCTGAAAGTAACTACGAAACAACACTTACGATTGTGAAGATAGAAGGCGGAATTGAAGTCACACGTGCTTCCGTGACATCTGCAGCCGCGGTTTGTATACCACAATTAGGCAGCGTTTATTCGTTGTTCGACTTTGTGGACGGAAAAGAAATGACCGGTGTCGTAACAAGAGTCCTGCATAAAAATGTCGTCAACAAAGGGCCGGCCTTCAACGGTTCCATCGAGGTTACGCTCACTTGAACCCAGAACACGTTCCGTTCGCGTTGCATTGTGCGAGGTTTAACCAGTTGGTTTTCGAAAGAAAGAGAACCAGAAACTCTTCAATTGTCTCGGAAACAAAGGAAAACCGGCGCTTCACTTGTTCCGTTCGTTCGAACCCCAACCGTTCCAAGAGGTTTATTGATCCGACGTTTGAAGCATGAACTTCAGCTTTGAGCGGGCGTCCGTCAGGACAAGCGAAATGATGATCCACGAGCCAGTTTACAGCGCTGCTCGCAACACCCTGGCCCCAATACTCATGAGCAACCCAAAACATTATCTGGTCCGAGAGCGAGACAATGCCGGCAAATTCATCATTTAACTCCAATGTTCGCGATACCTGCCCGGAGCCGCACAGGAAATCCACGTATTCGGTCAACGTCCGATCGTCCAATGGACAAGGCAGTGCTGCCAGATACCGGGACACACGCTCATCGGCAAGCGCAACAGCTATTGGCAAACGATCCGTTGGGAACGTGGGTCTGAGGCGTAGCACTCCGCCCGGAAGCGTGAGTTTCGACTCATCCGGCAGGTTTGTGACTATTCCCGGCTCGCCCTTGTTCACTCAGTGCCTCCATCCTGGCGGTGATACGACAGCACACCAAACTCCGAAGTTCCAAAAACAACCTCAATCAAACAATGATTTGTCGAAAAATTCACCCAGAACTCCGGATAAAAGATAGCCGCCAAAATACACACTGCCTTCTGCCACTTTGGGATTTGTTCCAAAAATTATAAAATGAAAAAAATTAAGTGTTTTTACGAACAAATCATAGACATTAGGAAAATTTACAAGTAAAATATGAAGCAATCAAGCACGTACTGACGACTTTGCGAAATAAACCTGTACTTCAAATGTCCGTCAACAGCGTTAACATAGGAGCATAGTACGTTCAATTAGCACCGCCTAGCGGAGCATACTCACGTAATTTGCTCAATTTCCCCCTAAATTTTCTGATTTTTTATTTATTATTCACCGTTGAATATTTGGTGATACGTCGAAAGAACAAGAAACCGCTTCAATGCGGCAACGATGTTGGTGCGAATAGTCAAATTGATGATTTCGGTACCGAAGTTACAAGTAGGGAGAGAATAAATTGGTCGAAATAGTCTCCAAGAAGGACGGACCGAGGCGGGAAGATGTGGCCGCCAAACGCCTAATCAACGAAAACAGGTCCACGATTCATCGGCTGGCTGACCAGATAAGCAATGGTGGTTTCAGCCGATCGCGGCAGCTCCTGAAGCAATCGAGGCAGGAGCCCAAACCTGACGGTCTGGTTTTTTATTTCCTTGACAATACAAGAACGCCCGAAGAACCGGAACCGCGATTGCGCCGAAGCCCAAACGGACGGGTGTTTGTAATGGATACCAAGTCCGGAAAACAGATAATGTTTCTGGGCGAAGTCCGGGAACGGGACTCTCTTCGCTACTTCGCCTTGTCAACGAAGAAGAACGGCTTCATTTCACCCGTCGATGAGGAGATTGAACACTCTTTGAGCGATCTTGACGGCGTCGTCATCGAATCCGCCGAAGTCGAAGAAAAAATGCTCGATGTTATCCGGAAAAGACTGCAGGTCCCCTGACCCCGAACTGAGGGAGGGCCAAAATTTCACGCTCAGAATTGCTACATGTCAGGGACGCGAGACAACATGCCAACGAGCTATTTCACGACACAGAATCACGCCGGCTTCAAGAAGCGCGAGACGAATTCAATCAATGCCGAACGCCAAACGATGCGCTCCTGGGAGCAGTATGTTGAAGGTCGGCTGGATACCAATGAAATCGAACGCGGACTTGCAGGTGTGCGACCGGAAATACTGAAGTCCTGGGATCGAAGCAAAGACCTCGGGATCAGTGCGCTGTCGCAAGCCTCTCCCAAAAAGCTTACCGCTGAAAATATTTTCACGCTGACCCAGAAGAACCAGACACTTGTCATTGCCGCAAGGGCCGCTTTTGCACGACTCGCGCCGCATCTTGCCGAATCCGGAGCCATTTTGATCCTTACGGACAAGGATGGAACAATTATCGAGGCAATTGGTGATCCTGAGACAATAGACGCAGGGCGCGACATTCAGCTGGAAATCGGGGGCGTCTGGGCAGAAGGCGTCATCGGGACGAATGGTATCGGAACCGCATTGAGCACCGGGACGCCAGCCTACGTTCATGCATCTGAACATTTTTGCGTGGGCATCAAGGCATGGACTTGCGCTGCCGCGCCAATATTCGATCCCCTCGACAAGAGTATCGCCGGAGTACTGGATCTGTCCGGGCCGCCGGCCATTTTCCGGCCGCACAACCTTGCGCTTGTTGTTGCTGCGGCACGCGAGATTGAAATTGCTCTGGCAGAGGGACTGCGAGAAGAAAGGACGCTTCTTCTGGAAGCTCTCATCGACTCGCCTTCGACACACAGCAGCACCGACGGCATCGTTCTCCTCAACCGGGCTGGACGGATCGTTTACAACCGGAACACCGACAAGATTTCCTCCAGACGCAAGCAGGATCTTGTGATCGGCCGGAAGTTGCTGGCCATGAAACCGGAAATGACCGATGGACAACTTGCCGAAGCCATTCCACGTGAACTGGTCATCAAGGGTGTCGAACTTCTCAAAACCGGCGGCGAAACCCGCGGTGCAGTTCTGATCCTGCCAGGCGACTCCCAATCAAAGAAACCCGCGGCCAGGTCCCACAGTGTAAAAATTTCGGCCCGCAGCGGCGTCGAGGAAGATGAAATCGAGATTATCGGCAATTGCCCGAGGATGCTCGAAGCCATGGATTATGCGCGCCGGGCGGCAGAAGCAAATGTTACAGTTCTGGTTCAAGGGGAAACCGGCGTCGGCAAGGAACTGTTCGCCCGTCTGATTCACAGCCACCACAAGAAGAAAAACGCGCCTTATGTAGCTGTCAATTGCGCGGCCATTTCCAGCGACCTGATCGGTGGCGAACTGTTTGGGCATGTCGCCGGCGCTTTCACCGGTGCGTTGCGAGAAGGGAAGGTCGGCAAGTTCGAACTGGCCAACAGCGGTGTGATATGTCTCGACGAAATCGGCGACATGCCGCTGGAACTGCAATCTTATTTGCTTCGGACGCTGGAACAGCGAGCTGTCTATCGCATCGGATGCAACAGGCGGCGCGCAATTGATGTTCAGCTGGTCGCAATGACCAACCGAAATCTGCGCAACGACATCGAAGAAGGCAATTTTCGACGGGATCTCTTCTACAGGATCAGCGCGATTGTCATCGAAGTCCCGCCCCTTCGCGAAAGAGGCGACGACATTCAACTGCTTGTCGATCAGTTCAATGCGGTTTTATCGCGCAAGTTCGGGCGTCCTCTGCTGACCTTCGACGACAGCGCAAGAACGGCACTCGGCACCTATCGCTGGCCTGGAAACGTTCGCGAACTCAGAAACACCATCGAAAGACTGTGCCTGTTGGCAAAAAGCGAACGGATTTCCATGTGGGATCTTCCACCGGACATCACGTCCCCGGATGACGATATGATCCTGCCAGCCGGCCACGTATCGGTACCTGCTGACAAGCTCAACCTCGATGACATTGAATCAATCGCGATACAGCGGACAATTGAACTTGAAAACGGGAATCTGTCCAAAGTTGCCGCCTCGTTGGGCATCTCACGCCCTACTCTCTATCGAAAGATAAAGTTATACGGGCTTGAACGAGGAAAATAGAACGCATTACATTCGTGCTGCAAATTTGAAATGCAAAACAATAACATTGAAAGAAAAATCCGAAATATTGGTGGGCGACAAAGATAATACTTAATGCCGCCCACAAATCATTTTCAATTATACTTACGGAACGATCACGCCCCGGCCAGTGAACTTTCGGTTTTTGAAGTCGTCAATCGCGGTATTGATGTTGTCCAGTGAATACTCGGTGTAGTGCATCTTCACCAAGCCATCGGCATTCAGCTCCATCAATTCAACCAACTCGGTATAGTCTCCGACGAGGCTGCCGCCGATTTTTATTTCGTTTACAACAAGTTCAACCGTTGGAACTTCGATCTGTCCGCCATACCCGACGACAATCAATTCTCCGCCCTGGCGAAGCAATTTCCAGCAGATGTTCTCCACGCCCAGCTCGCCGACAAAATCGATCACCACCTGGCTTCCACCGCCGGTGATATCTTTGATCTGTTCGATCAGGTCAGGCCCGCCGTCGAGCACAACATCAGCGCCCAGGTCCCGGGCAAGTGCCTGTGCGCCCGGCTCACGATCCACCGCAATGACGCGAGCACCACAAAGATGTTTCAGACACTGGATCGCAATATGTCCCAGGCCCCCCACGCCCAGGACGGTGACATATGCTCCCGGGTACACGAGACCGGCTGCCCGTTTTGCCGCACGATAGGCGGTAATACCGGCATCTGCCATCGGCGCCACATCCAGAGGGGTGACATTGGTATTCAGTTTGATCAGGGAACTTTCGTTTGTCAGGAAATATTCCGCAAAACCGCCATCCAGTCCGAGCCCCGGAAACTGCCCGTGGTCGCAATACATGTCGTGGCCATACCGGCAATTCAGACAAATTCCGCAACTTCTATGCGGGTGTACGATCACCGCATCGCCAGGTTTTACGGATTTCACGTTGCTGCCGACATCTTCTACCCAACCGGCATTCTCGTGGCCCATAATGTATGGCAAGAGGTTCCCTTCGACATCCATGATGTCCTTCCACACACCTTCAATAATATGCAGGTCCGTGCGGCATAAGCCGGCCGCCCCCACTTTCACGACAACTTCATCAGCTGCATTGATTGTCGGCGGCGCAACATCCTCGATGTTGAGTTCGACATTCATTGCCGGGTCATATTCATAAAGCCTAGCAGCTTTCATAACAGGTTCCTTCCGCAGGAATGAGGTCGACGGGCGCAGAACGCTAATGCGCCCGAATTGATTTCTTATGCGCGTCCCAGAAGTTCGGCCCCGCCACCCAGTGCCGGACCTGCGGTCGGATCCGCTTCGCCTTCTTCAAGGTCGCCGATCAGGGTTTCCGTGGTCAGTATCAGCGTCGCTACCGAGGTCGCATTTACCAACGCACTCGCCGTCACACGTACCGGGTCGATTACGCCTGCTTCGAACATGTCCTGGAATTCGCCGATTTCGGCGTTGAACCCCTGTCCCGGCGCAGCGGACGTGACCGAGGCAACAACTGAATCGGCATCTGCACCGGCGTTGCTGGCGATCCTGGCGACTGGCCGCGTCAATACCGAGCGAACGAGTTCGACACCGGTCCTGACATCTGCTTCGTTGTCCGAGGCGAGATCCTGCAGAACCCAGTCTATCTGCGCCAACGCCGTCCCGCCGCCGGCAACGACGCCATCCTCGGAAGCAGCCCTCACGGCCGAGAGCGCGTCATCAATCAGCTGGATCTTGCGTTTCTGTTCAACGGGCGTGAAACCACCAGCGTAGATGACGGCTGTTCCACCGGTCAGTTTGGACAAACGCTCACGCAGTTTGTCCTGCTCGATGTTCGGCGGGGCAACCTCGATCTGACGTTGAACCTGAGCACGACGTGCGGCAACGAGATCCGGGTCTCCTTCGCCTTGAATGATGCTGGTCAACGATGCAGATACTCTCACCTTTCTCGCCCCACCCAACTGCTTGAGCGTCACGTCCTCGACCTTCTTGCCCAATCCTTTGGATATGACCTCGCCACCGGTGAGAATTGCAAGATCGTCCATCATCGCTGAGCGCCAATGACCGTATTCTGGCGGGTGCACAATCAGGTATTTTCCGGGACCGCCGTCATCCAGCAGACTGACAACCACTTCCGGTGCTATTTCCTCCGCTACAACAAGCAGGGGCCGACCGGCAGACTTGGCAATTTCACGCGCTTCGTGCAACACGTCCGGCGACGGGATCTTGTGATCCGTCATCAAGATCAACGGGTTCTCAAGAACGGCTTCCATCTGTTCCTGATCAGTCACCATGTGATGCGAGATGTAGCCGCGATCGAAGGAAATTCCCTCGATAATTTCCAACGTCGTGTCGATGGTCACGCCGAAGTCGGCAGAAATTATTCCGGTATTCCCGACGCGCTCGAAGGCTTCGGCAACCAGCGCTCCCAGTTCCGGATCCGATGCGGATACGCGCGCAACCGCTCTCAGGTATTCCGGATTTTGATCACAGGAGCGGGACGACTCGTCAAGACCTTCGACAATCTTTGAAACGGCAAGCTCAATACCTTTGCAAAGGTCGACGGGCTTGACGCCATTCGACGTGATCTCAACGCCCTTTTGTATCAGCGCGTTCGCCAGCACGATGGCGGTTGTCGTTCCGTCTCCCGCGACCTCGTTGGTTTGCATGCTCACTTCGCGTACGACCTGAGCCCCCATGTTTTCAAACCGATCGGTCAGTTCGATTTCCGAAGCAATCGTGACCCCGTCCCTGGACACGATCGGCGTCCCCACCGGTCGATCTATCATTGCATTGAGCCCCTTTGGCCCGAGCGTCGGCTCTACCGCTGCAGCAAGTTTCGCGACACCATTTGCCAGCGCAGAACGCGCACTTCCGTTATGGATGAGTAGCTTGGCCATCATCTGTCTCCTTGAATTATTGAGCGCCGCATGCAGCGCATCTGGCTCCGCCTGGCTTAGACAGACTCAAAACTTTTTGAGGGGACGCGCCCTTGAATGAAGTCCACCAGAGTGGGACCGTCAGGCCCGATCTCGACTTCCTTGTAGCGGGTGTTGCTCAGTCCACGACAAAGTGCCCCGTTGAATTCCATGTTGATCCGCACGGATCTCAATTCGCTGAGGTGCTGGCGCAAGTTACCGGGTTCTATCTGCTCGCCGGTCCAGGTCACAAACGCCGGATCATCCGAACCGGAAACCAATTGGCGAGAAACCAGCAAGGAGCGGTAACGCGGTTTCTGCCTGACTTCTTCTTCGCCCTGAAACTCGATCAGGTCGAATTCCCGAAGTGTCATGGAAACGATTGCTTCTGCGGACAATCCAGCCTGCTGCAAGGCAAGCAGAACGGTTTCCTGCCGGCGTATGAAAGCCTTTTCAAGGAATTTGAGATTGACGCTCTCCAGCTCCTCGCCGTTGCAATATTTGGAGAAAACCTCGTCAAAGCTGCAGCTTCCGTTGACACCCTCATTTACCTGAACGTCAAAGCAATGATCCATGAGCGTGACGGTAACCTCACGCACCCAGTTCAGTTTTTCCACTTCCTGCCGGATGCCGAACGCCATGAGAAAGGCGAAATTCGGAGAGCACCAGTAGGTAGGAAGTCGAAAATCGACTTCCACCTTTTCAGAAGCAAAAACCTCAACCCGTTCGACAAAACCCATATCGGTGATGGGTTCGTCGAGTTCTGGATCGGAGACATTTTCCAGCTGTTCCCAGACGGTCGTCGCCAATTCAGATTGTTGAATTTCCTTCAGCATCAACTCACTCCGCTGCGACTTGAATTGGCGAAGCATTCAGTTGCTTGAGTTTCGCGGCGGCATCGATGCCGTACAGACTTGCGGCGTTCAGGCCGAGTATCTTTTCCTTGACTTCGTCCGTGAGTTGAACGCCGCTGCGTTCTGCAGAAATGTCTTCCGGAATTTGATAGTTCCAGAGCTGGTCGACCAGCCATGCAGGTGTCCAGATTGCATAATCGGAACCGAACAGGATCTTGTCCTCTCCGACCCACCAAAGCAGTTCAGCCATAACCTCGCCGAAGTAACGGGGGCGGGAGTGGATGAACGGCAATGCAACGGCCAGGCCCGCGTAGACGTTTGTCTCCTGAGTGGCGATCCAGCAGAAATCATCAAGTCTTGGAAGACCGCAATGCTCGATGATCCAGTTCAGGTTCTGGAAATCAGTCGCCGCATAGTCGACATCGTGAACATCAAAGGCATCCTTGTTAAGCGGAATGATCGTCGGACCCTTGTGAACATGGATGTTCCGGATCCCGAGTTTTTCGCAAAGCTCGAAACACTTGTAGGCTGCCGGATCATTCAGCGCCCAACCCTTGCTGTCTCCATTCCATTCAGCGGTGTACATTTTCACACCCTGAATATCGAAGTTTTCCTTCATGTAGTGGATGTATTCCAGCGCCTTTTCACCGTCACGCGGATCGAATGTGCCATTGACGATGAAGCGTTCGGGGTGGCGGGACGCCATCTCGGAACTGCGTTCAATGCTGGAAAAGCCGTTCTTGTAAAAATCACTCAGATAAGTCGACTGAATGATCGCCATGTCGTCCGGACCGTCAATAAACAGGTCGCGATACACATCGTCTGCAGTGTATTTTTCGAACTTGCTCTTTTCCCAAAGCTCCTCTGCAGGGCTCAGGTTGGTGTGATAGGCGTAAAAGCAATCAATGAACTGCTTGCCATGAACATTGGCCTGGTTTTCCGGGCTTCCATCCCAGAAGTGTGTGTGGCCATCGAGAACAAAAATCTCTCTTCCATCTTCGGTCTTATACATCATGCTCCTCCATCATTTTGCTTTACTTCCGGATATTAAGAGGGAGCCGCGGCGCGGTGGTCATGCACCGTCGCGCCGCGGCAATGGTGTCACTCGATGTATTCGAAGACTTCATCCATGTTGCCGAACAGGATGACCGTGTTGTCGTCAACACGGACCATTCGGCCATAGTGGGTTGACGTGTTGACCTCAAAGATTTCGGCAGTCATTTCACGACCTAGAAATTCGCCGATTTCATCCATCCTGAAGATCAGCTTGCCTTCACCGTCGATGCGGATTGTTGCGGGGTTGTAGGTCACGGTGACCTTGGGATCCTCGCCCATAAACTCGGCGATGGCGCGCGCTTCCACGCTATCGTTCATCGTGACACCACACTGGTGGGAAATTGTCCTCTCGAACTTGATCTCGTCCATCGACTTGAAAATGTTCTGCTTCGACGCGTCGCGAGCGATATTTGACATGGTGAAATCTCCTATGATTAGCGGCTGAGACCGAGTTCACCGAGGATCTGATCGATACGCTCGTGCGATACGGCTCTAACGTCTTCAAACGCGACGGGTTTTGAGTGGGGTTGCGACCAGATGGGTTGCAGGTTCTGCACGGCCTTTTCGGCAAGCTGGCCGTGCTTGGCGATCCAGGACTGAAACAGTTTCCTGTTGTGGTCCGCGTGCTTTTCGTCGTTGACGAGCAGGAACATCAGGTCAATCGCGTTGGCGAGATTTCGTTCGTAATCCGCTTCGGCCGCCGAGATGACCGGAGGTGTGATGAAATCGTTGTTGGCTGCAGCCACCTGCATGAAGAAGCCGGAACGGATCAGCTCACCGACAAGAGGTTCGAAGATGATGTTGATCGCGAAGTATTGCTCAAGATAATCCTCGCTCCCCATGATCGCTTCAATTGCTTCACGCGTGGGCTGCCAGACTGGATCTTCAAGCCAGCTCTTCTTGCCGAGATCGTCGTCCCAACCATCGATATCCATGCCGATTTCGGCGAGATACAACGTAATGTCCTGAGCCAGACGCAACTTGTAGCTCGAGTTGGTGAGCGTCGCGTTGTTGATCATCTGCGTGTAACCATACCGCTGCGCCTGCATCAGCGACGTCCCGAGTCCGAATTCGGCATGTTTCCAGGCACCCAGATGTGCCTGCAGGACCCGGCACCAGGTTTTTGTCAAAGGCTGCCGGAGCGCCTGCCTTGCGCGCATTCGAAATGACGTTCTGCACCATCGTCACGATCTTGGACTGACGTTGATAGTGCGTGCGTTCCCATTCCTGATCCGGTGCACGAAACGCGTGCCAGTTCGAGCTGAGCGCTGCCGTGTAGTCCTTCTGATAGGCACCACCGGCCTTGCCACCTTCAAACTCGATGATCCAGTCCTGGATCAGATAGCGTTCGGGATCGGGCTGCACGTCCACCGTGACGTCTTCATAGTGCGTTGCACGCTTCCCGCGCGGTTCAAAATAGTTGTACTTCCTGCTGTTTGATCCAACGAATGTCGCTGCGCCTGCAGCGCCGGATCCAACTGAACTTGATGTTGCAACCATCGAAGTATTCCTCCCTGTGATAGTCCTTCAACTAGCGATCAGCCCGAATGTCAGTGGGCCGATGAACCGGTAGTTGGAGTGAATTTGTCGAAGAAAACCCGCTCGGTATCGAAATCGTGCATGAACAGAACCGGCGTCAGTGCGTCTATCATCGGCGGTGGCCCGCAGGCGTAGACGTCTCCTTCGCCATCGATACCCAACTCCTTCAGATGACGATCGACACATTCGTGTACGAAGCCCCGTTCACCTGTCCAGGTGCCGTCTTCTTCTGCATGGCTGAGGACAGGGATGAACTCGACGGACGGATTTTTCTCCGTAATGTCCGTGATTTCCTTCATCTTGAAGAGATCATTCCGGGTGCGGGCGCCGTAGAAGAAGTGGACCGGCCGAGTTTCCCCACTGGCGAGGTGATCATTCAGGATTGACCAGACGGGTGACATTCCGGACCCCGCTCCAACTAGGATAAGTGGTCCTTCTCGTCCTTCCCTTCGGAAGCACATTCCGTAGGGTCCCGTGACCTGGACTTTGGCTCCGGCCTTGATCCCGCCTTCATCGAGTTCGTTGGAGAACTTTCCGTCGGGATACTTTTTGATGATGAAGGAGAGGTTTTCGGTTTCGCTCGGCGGATTTGCCATGGAGAACGAGCGTGTAATCGTCTCCCCCGCTTCCGTGGTGACCGTGATGTCGACATACTGTCCGGCCCAGAACTTGAGCGGCAAATGCAGTTTGATCTGAACGCCGCGGATATCATGCGTCAGTTTTTGAAAATCGACGATCTCGCCGGAAAATTCCTTTACCGGGATCGACTTGGACAAAACTTCCTCGTCGTAGTTCAGCAGCTCTATTTCAATGTCGCTGAAGGCCAGCGTCCGGCACATAAGGACGTGACCGCTATCTCGCTCCATATCGTTCAGGGCGAATGTCGAGTAGTTCAGCATCTCGCTTTCGCCATCCAGCTGCACGCATTTGCAGGCAGAACATTGACCTTCCTTGCAGCCATGCGGCAGCGCAATTCCCTGACGAAATGCGGCATCGAGAATCGTTTCGTTCTCTGCCACCTCAAATTCCACACCTACCGGTTCCAGTCGGACATTGTAGGTTTCTGACATCAGCTCAGTCTCCGTATTCCAATATGCCGTGGCGCGTCTCACGGACTTGGGAAAACGGAGGCCATTTCTGGCCTCCGTAATTGTCTTAGGTGCATGGATTGATGGTGAAGCCCTTGCGGTACTCGCCCACATGCGCATCCCGCTCGGCATCGGACATTGCCCGCAATGCATTGAGGGGCGAAGCCAGCTGATGCCCGCGCACATGCTCAAGCTTCCACTGGTCCTTGTCGTCGAAACGCAGATGCGGCTGAGGCACCAGGGTTTCGCCGTCATCGCGGACAAAGTTGAGATCCTTGATCGCGTCGGCCAGGTCCCAGCCGTCGTAAACAGTTTCCCATTCACGCTTGCCGGAAAATTTGCCCATCGCCGGTGTCGGCCGGCCCTGATACTCGTCGGAGAAGGCGTCCACGGCGGTCCAACGGTCGAGTTCGTGCGCGAAGGTGTGCCATTTGCCATCGATCTGGTCGATCACCATGTCCTCACGGATGAGGCACGGAACAAGGCATGACCAGCAACGGTGCGGATACACATATCCGGTCTCTTCATTGAAGGTGATTACCTTCTCGCCGGGCTTGCTGAGTTTTGCGTACCACTTCCAGAAGTCGCCAAATTCGGCGTACCAACCCGGATACTTGTGCTCAAACCACTCGAAGTCCTTTTCGGTCTGGGCTTCGATCCGCCAGAAATTCACCGGCCAGCCGACAGCGAAGAACTGTGCGACCTTGTGGACGTATTTCTTGTCGGTGATACGCTTCCAGGCTTCCTGGACGTCATCGTGGTGGATCTTCACACCGTACTTTTCAAGCGGCAGCATGTAAGTCCGGTAATAGTCTTCAAAGATCCAGCGGTGCCACATCTCCGCGTAGGATTCTTTCTCCTTGTCGCGGTTGGTTGTGCCGTACTCGATGAACGTACCGATCGCCGCGTCGACAATGGCGTGGTTCTGCCAGAACGCGTAGCGGAGATCCCGCTCGAGAAGCAGGTGGTTTTCCGGCTCCTTGAGAGCTGCCATCAACAGGGAATGACCATTCCCGATATGACGGCTTTCATCCGACTGAACCGACAGGAACACGGTCGGCAGTGCATAGTCGCCATTTCTTGCCGCCTCGGAAGGCATCGCAACGAAAAGGGTATTGGTGAATGCCGTTTCAGCGACAACCGTCAGATACATGCATGCAGCAGTCATGGTATCGCCGGTGATGAAGCCTTCACCGAATTGACGGCCGATCGTCGTGGCATAACACTTGCCGAAGGCTTCTTCGGTGATATCGAACCCGGCAGGGTCGATGTAGTTTTCCATGTACCACTTTTTCAGGTTCATCTGGATCGTGGAGTGACGGAACTCATCAACCATCTGCATTGTGAAGCCGGTACGAAGGTCCTCGCCCGGCGCCAGGCGGGCAACCATTGCCATGGACCGCGCGGCGGAGATTTCCGGAAAGGGAATGATCGCAAGGAAGAGCTTCATCCACTCGATCCAGCGCGGCTCCACATTTCGGAACATGTCGCCGCGCAAAGCGGCATCCAAGGCGCCGTAGACACGATTGTCCTTTTCCTCTTCCATCGGGAAGTAGGAACGAAGCACCTGCTTCATCGGATCGCGCGGAGCCTTGGTGATCTTGTAGTCGGTCGGAAATGTCGAGGCTTCCTGCACATAGGTAGGATTCCAACCGAGGTCAGATATTTTCTTGGTGGCCTCACCCACCGAGATGCCTCGTTGAGAGGTGATCTTGTTCAACGTTATTGCCATTCCTGGAGCCTCCTCAGCTCGTACCGGCGAACCGGTTCATGGATGGCAGCAGACAGCTGCCTGACTGTCGGACCCGAAACATGCAGGTAGCAGGAGCAGGCACTCCCCCACTGCATGGGATCAGACGAATGACGGCAAAGGTTGAGCAGATTCACGCTGCAACGCGTGTCTCCTGGAATTGCACCATGACTGCCGGCTGCTGGCCGTCCGGTGCTTAACCTCCCAATTCCTTCGTTCTTGATGCACCTTGCTAGACAAGGCGCTGTTTTGTGCTTGAGGAATTGCAAGGATGATTCCAGTTTTGGAACCAATCGAAGAAATCAAGAAAAATTAATCTCTCGAAACGCATAAGAGCATGTTTTTTAATGGAAAATTTTTCAAAAAATATTCCTGAAAAATCACTCCAAGATCTCCGAACGTCAATTGAAAAAATCTGTCAGTGTAAAAGTGTTATGAAACTTTACGTCTCTTTACATAGTTGTCCGCGCCAACTGATACATTTCTTGCGCCGGTCAGAAATGTTGTCATCCGTACTTGGTTTTTGATTGTCTTCAGACCAGAACATCGTAGAAATATCTGAACCCGGTCGCAGGCCGGTTATCGAACCTGCTGTCGCCCGCTCAACCTGCACCATGCCCCTCGGCGTCGATGCCCGGGGAAAGGAAGAAATGAAGCTTGATAGGATATCTTTTGCAGGCTGCTATCGCGGTGCATCGCCCCAGTTGATCGCACACACCCAGCAGCTTTGGTCTGCAAGGGGATTGGATCTGGAAAGCACCTGGCTTCGGACGGTGGGATCCTTGCGAGGGTTCCGGGCCGCCGATTTTCCGGAAGAAGAAGACAGCAGTGCCCCGATGGATGCGTTTTTCCTGTTCGATCAGGCGATCATCTGGGTGGCTTCGCTTCACTCTGCAGCTAACTGCATTGCCTCACTACAGGATGTGCAGCTTGATCGTGCTCAATGGTCAAGTCTGCAGGCTGTCACCTATCGACTGATGGAACAGCTCGACGCTGTCCGGATGCTGTTTCTGTCGGACTTGCCGATACCATCCATGCAGATCGCGCGTTCAATTTCGGAAGACGCTGACATGGCATTGGCATTTCTGATCCGTCGCAAACTTGCACAACGCTTTACGGCGTGCCGCACAACAGAAGAAGCAAACGAGTTCTGGCGGCGTCATATTTCAGGAGGTCGGGCGTTTCGTGTCGTTGCAGACCGGTTGTATGAAGTTGGTCTGGATTTCGGAAAGCAGGGAGACTATTCCGACTGGCGTCGCGACACGCTGGCGATATTGGGAACAGCCGCCCATACGTCGTTCCTCAGGCACTCACGCTCCGATGGTGCCGCGACAGAAAACGGGCAATTCAGGGATACCCATGACTGTCTGGAATTCGTGACGCTGCGACTTCACGAGATGTGCGCCTATTCAAATGTATTGCAGGAGCGGCTGTCGAAAGATCTGAAATACATCAGCAAACAACAGCCGCAGCCAGGCCTAAACCAGTCTCTTGCTATCTCGGCCGCAGCGATCAGCGAAATCACCGTGGAGCACTGGCGCCGAACAGTTGCAAGAGATCCATTTGGATTGTCAGGTCACCCAGAGAGCTAGTGGTGACTTGTGTCACTGCCCTTCACTTCGCCGCGTGCAATCCATTGAGCAGCCATCACCAACGTACCCATGGCGAAGTCCTTGCCGTGTTCTTCAATCATCTCTTCGGAAATTTCCGACACCCGCCTGAAGAACTCGTCCTTGCTTTCTTCTTCGGGGGTCAGCTTTGGTTTCACATCCTGCATTTTCTTCCTCCTACGTCCTTATTTGAACATCTGTTCGGGAAAGGCGACGATGCTGCTTTCCCCCGCCTTGTCGCCGACGGAAAGGTTTTCTCCATCCGGCGACCAACTCATTGTGGTTATTGCCTCGTTTGACGCATTCCTCAGCAGAAGTTCGTCTGGATCTCCAATGGAGGTCAGAGCGATCATTCCGTTTTCATATCCGGATGCGACCAGATTTTTTGTTGGATGTGAAGCAATGGCCTCCAACACCACGAAACCAGGTTTTCCCGATGACAACGGAGATCCCGGCTGGTCGTTTTCCGGCAAATCAGACACTTTCCACCCGACAAGACGGAAGGCTCCCGATGCGACAAGGGCACCACCGGCGTCGTTAAAGTCTGCGTTGCGAACCTCTCTCGGAAAATTGCCAATTTTCTCTACCGTTCTGCCGACGCAATTGATCACCAGCATCGCTTTTTCTGCACATCCGCAAGCCACATGAGTGGATTGCGAATTCCAGTTCAACGACAAAATTTCGCCAGCACATTCAGCGCTCCACTGAAGTTTCAGGTCTCTTGAAGACTCCAGAATCGAAACCGAGCCTTCGCCCCACGCCGCGATTTTCCCATCCCCGGCGATGCCGGAAAGGCAGGTAACCTGGTGATCCAGTTTCAACGAAACCACCTGGGCATCATTCCCGGTTCCGGTGACGAAGACTTCGTTCTCGCGGGCAAAGACCAGGTGCTCGCCCGCGGAATCGCCATTGAATGCGCTGATGGGTCCGCTTCCAGACGACACGCGTTCAATTACAAGCCCCCGGGCCGTTGCCTGTCGTACCGTGCCGTCTTTGCATGCAATCGCAAAACCCTGGGCGCCGAAGCGTGCAATTGGCAGGTGCGTCAGCGCAGACACATCCAGAATTGATGCCGGTATCGGGTCGACTTTTCGCGGCCGGATCGTCGCTCGGCCACTCTCCTTGTCGATCGTGGTCCGCCGGGCCGGCGATTCAGCGTCCGACGTCCGGACGATCGCCAGCTTGCCGGACGTCAACAGGAATGCAGCAAAGCTACCGTCCTGGCTAAAGATCGAATGAACCGGTTCTTCGTCAAAGGACCAGGACATGGCCAGCAGTTCAAATGCTGAAAGTCCTCTGGAACTTTGCTCATTCATGATGTTTCCCCTTCGTTTTTGTTTTTTCGAGCAATCTATCGACCTGCTCCAACTCCGCCTCCAGTTCACTCAGGCGAGTAGCATTCGCTTCCAGATCGGGAGTCGCAGGCCTTTGATCGACGACCTCTTCCAGGTCCGTCGCTGACAGGAGGGACAGAAAATCTGCACCTCCGGAGACCTGCAAAAGACGATGATGTTCGGCGTTGGCAGCCGACAATTCCTGCACAATGTGAAGCCGCTGGCGAAGAAGGTCCCCGATTTTCTGAGATTGACCTGACATATGGCTTTCCTACATTTGGTGCGTCGAGTGAGATCGGATCGGAGGACAGAAATCATGCAGCAAACCGCAACCAGACAGTTCATTACGGCGGTAGCGAGCGTTGGCCGGGACATCCTTGGCGCCGGTCATCCGTTGATTTCCAAAATTGAAGCAGCCGGCACGACTGCCGATACGGAGACAGTCGACGAGATACAAAAAACGCTCTCCGCTCTTCCTGAAGAGACGCGCGACACACTCTTGAGCGCAGTTCACAAACACATGCGCGAAGATATTTCGGCAATCTGGGGGCAACTTCCGCACGCTGTGAGTGATGAGCCCAACTAGCAGTACGAAGCTCGCTTGTTGTCTGGCAATTGCTGGCACCTCGTCAGTCGAGACGACTCTCATGACTTTGCCCAAAATTGCCTGTGTTGAAATGTCGCGTACATATTCACGCACTCGTAATCCGGCTTCTTCACGGGGCACTTGCTGCTTCAGCAAAAGAACAAATACCACAAGACACAGACACGAAATTATAATACATGCTTCAGGAAAGCAAAAATAATGATCAATATAATAAAATAAAATAATTACTGTAATTTTTCTTTACGTAATTGTTTTTGAACGTAACGAAATTTTACATGTTTGATCGGTTTTGACTTCAGTTTGTCATCGCATGCACGCAATCCAGATGCTTCCAACGCCCAAGCCCGATTTTTGTCTTTTCTCGACGGGATCAGTCTTCGGGACCGCAGATGTAGAATGCCGCTCTCAGCCCCGAGACGATACGCGAGACTTGAGACCGAAGATGCTACTGCCCGTTATCCGATGCGAATGAATTGTTAGCCGGCCATCACTGATGTTCGTCATTTTTCAATGAAGCCGGGATCACGAACAGGGGACGGGACCAGCCAGACACTGTCCTGGACTGCTACTTCGAAGAATATTTTTTTTCGAGACCGTCATAGAAGTCCTTTTTAACCGCGTTCTGGCGAATTTCGAAACTCGCGACCGGTCCGTCTTCATCCATGCGCCCATCGCTTTTCAGAAGGGACAGCGCGTCATGCATACCCTTCAGGGCCCCCTGAAGCGCGACATTGGCGTAGAGCACAAGGGCGTAACCCATTCCATCGAGCTCCGAAAAGTCGATGATCGGTGTCTTGCCGCCGACGACCAGATTGATCAATTGCGGCGTGCCTGCAAGCCGCGCCGGTATCTCCCGAATGTTTTCCAGTTTTTGCGGCGCTTCGATGAACGTGACGTCCGCGCCGTCTTCGATGAAGGCTTCCGCTCTTTCGATAGCAGCGTCAAAACCGTGCACCGCGCACGCATCGGTGCGCGCAACGATCATGAAATTGGGGTCGATACGTGCGTCAGCGGCCGCCCTTATGCGGCTGCGCGCTTCTTCCAGGTCCACAACATCCTTTCCGGTAAAATGGCCGCAGCGTTTCGGATTGACCTGGTCTTCAAGCTGAATTGCGCTTGCGCCTGCCCGTTCGAGCGTACGAACCGTGTGATGGACGTTGAGGGCATTTCCAAAGCCGGTGTCCGCATCGACAACAATGGGCAGCTGGGTCGCGTTGCGGATCGTCGAGGTGTGCTGCGCGATCTCCGGAAGCGAAACGAACCCCAGGTCCGGCATGCCGAGATATGTGTTGGTCAACCCGGCACCTGAAATATAGACTGCCTCGAAGCCCAGCTGGTCAATGACACGTGCCGCCAGCGCATTGGCAGCGCCCGGCATCAAAATGGCGCCGCCCTGATCGAGGCGCATGCGAAACGCCTTGTTGATTTCATGGTTCATCATGGCTGCGTTCTCCGGGATCCTGCAATTGCAATGTGCGTAATACCCGTTCACCGGATTGGCAAGCTGCAGCCAGGAACGTTCTATCAGGCAAAATTGCGTGACTATGTCGTGGTCAGGCCATGAGCAAGTCTCTCCAGCAGCGGGATCGCACGTGCGCGCGCTTCCTCGTCAAACCGCGTTGCGAGGCCTGATACCGTAAGCGCACCGACAAGTTCACCGGCCGCGCTGAAAACAGGCGTCGATATGGAAGAGATGTTGGGATTCGTTTGCCCGACAGAGCTTGCGGTTCCGTTTTCATTGAAGCTGCTAAAGTCGTCCATGTCTTCTCCGGAGTATCGGCGTAGAACCAAACCGGATGCCCCCGTTGAAAGTCGAAGACGCATACCCTCCTCGACATGAAAGCGCAGCAAATTGGGTGAATTTTCCCTGTACAAACAGACACGTTCATTGCCTGCTCGCACATAGAAAGACGCTGTCTCACCTGTCGCTTCGGCAAGGATCCTGAGCGCGGGTGCCACATGTTCTCGCTTGGTGAAGTCTCGCCGGAAGATCAGAGCAAGACGCCAGACACTTGGACCGACGCTGAACCTGCCGTCTTCGTCGCGCTGAATGAAACCATAGATGCGCATGGAATTGGTCAGCCGCAGGATCGTGCTCTTGTGGAGGCCTGTCTCTTCCGCGAGTTCTGCCAGCGACATAATCGGCTTCTGCGTCGAAAAGGCACTCAGGATCGACATGGCGCGTTCGACGGATTCAGTGCGGTTGGTCGCCATTCTCGTTCTGTCAGATGAAACGCTACAAGGAGCACCTTGCAGCAATGCTGGAACCCTGTCTAGCTTGCCGGTAGTTCAGGAGAGGCTAAGTGACGTTCAAGATCATCCCCAATTCCAAATTTTCGGCAACCGATTATCGCTCGGTCATCGGCGACGGGTATCGCAGCCTGCCGCATTCCCTGCGCCTGCTGGCGGAGAACGCGGCGCGCCATTCCGAAGGCGGTGAAGCGGCGCTGGATGTTCTGGCGCGCGAGGGAGATGCCGTTCCGTTTCGTCCTGCGCGCCTTTTGTTGCACGACATGCTCGGGATTCCGGCCCTGATCGACATAATGGCGATGCGGAACCTTCTTGAGGAACAGGGGCGTGACCCGCTCAGTGTCGATATGAGCCTGCCGGTGGACCTCGTGATCGACCATTCCATGTCGATCAACCATTGGGCGGACAGGTTCGCGCTTCAAAAGAACATGGATCGCGAATTCGAGGTCAATCGTGAGCGGTTCGAATTTCTGAAAGCATGCGAAACCCGGTTCCCGCGCCTGCGCGTCATTCCTCCGGGTGGTGGGATCTGCCATCAGGTCAACCTTGAGTTCCTGGGACAGACCGTTCTGCCATCCCACAAGGACGACAATCTGCTTGTGCCCGACTCCTGCCTCGGGACTGACAGCCATACACCCATGATCAACGCGCTTGGCATCATGGGCTGGGGCGTTGGTGGACTCGAGGCAGAAGCTGTCCTGTTCGGTGAAACAACCCCGGTCAACGTGCCCCGTGTCATCGGACTGGAACTCACTGGCGCCCCTTCTGATGAAATCATGGCGACCGACATCGCACTTGTCATTGCAGAAAAACTGCGTGCTGTTGGCGTAGTGGATACATTTGTTGAACTGTTCGGGCCCGGCTATCGCACGTTGAGCGTCGCGGACCGGGCGACGATCGCAAACATGGCTCCCGAATATGGATCAACAATGGTTTTCTGCCCGGTCGACGAGCGGACAATCGGCTATCTTCGTGACACCGGGCGCGGCAATAGTGCCGATCTCACCGAGATGTACAGCAAGGCACAGGATCTTTGGGTCGATGGCTCCGACCCGAAGGTGGAGTATGATGAGGTCGTCGAACTTGACCTCGGCCGGATCGGGCGTTCGGTGTCCGGGCCGTCGCGTCCCGAACAGCGGATCGACCTGGCGGATGCCAGCGAGCGGCTGAAACTCAAGGGAGAAACGGTGCGCAGGGTACCTGTCCAGGGCACGTCACATGACATCGGCGATGGCGATGTGATCATTGCCGCGATCACCAGCTGCACGAATACCGCCAATCCCCGCAACATGGTGACCGCCGGCCTGATGGCTCGAAACGCGGTCGCCCGGGGCTTGAAGGTCCCACCTCATGTCAAGACGTCTCTCGCTCCCGGATCAAGGGTTGTGGCGAGCTACCTCGACGAAAGCGGCCTGCAAAGTCCGCTTGACGCCCTCGGTTTTGAAATTGCGGCGTTTTCCTGCTCGACCTGCAACGGCATGTCGGGACCTTTGCACCCTGCACATGAAGCAACGATCAAGGCCAATGATGTCAAGGGCATCGCAGTGCTGTCGGGAAACCGGAACTTTGCGGGACGCATTCACCCGCTCGCGTCGCGCAACATGATAGCTTCGCCTCCCCTCGTAGTTGCCTATGCATTGACAGGCACGATCCTGAAGGACATCACCTGCGAACCACTCGGATACGACCACGACGGCGATCCGGTCATGCTGTCGGATTTATGGCCGTCGGCAGATGAAGTGACAGAGATTGTCGAAAAATTCGTAACTCCGACAGAATTCAGCAGAAACTATGCCGCAATCAACGATGTAAATGTGCACTGGAATGATCTGACGGCAGATGCGGGCACTTACGAGTGGGTGCCCTCGAACTACGTGTCGTTCCCACCTTTCGTCCGAAAGATCGACAAGGTCGCCGGACCTGTTGGGCCACTCAAGGGTCTGCGCCCACTGGTCATCCTGGGGGACAGCGTCACGACCGATCACATTTCTCCTTCGGGCATCATCACGCCGGAGTCGGAGGCCGGCAGGTATCTTCAGCAACAAGGTGTCGAGCCAAGGGATTTCAATTCCTTCGGGACGCGGCGCGGCTGCTCCGACGTTGTCGTCCGCTCCACATATGCGAACTACAGACTGCGCAACGAGATGACCCCGGACAACGAGGGTTCCTGGACCAGGATCGAGCCGGAGGGTGAGATCACTTCCGTTTTCAAGGCAATTGAGACCTATCTCGACAGGGACCAGAAACTCGTTGTGATCGGCGGCAAGGAATATGGTTGCGGTTCTTCAAGAGATACGGCGGCCAAGGCGCCCTGGCTCGCCGGTGTCCGTGCAGTCATTGTGGAGAGCTTCGAGCGGATCCACCGCTCGAACCTTGTGAACATGGGCATCGCTCCGCTCTGCTTTCCCAAGGGCGTCACGCGCCGGACACTGCGCCTCGACGGAAGTGAGACATACGATATAGATATTAACGAGGACCTGCTTGGAGCCAGGCTGACAGTGCATCGCAAGGACGGCAGCTACGACATGACACCTCTTGACCTTCGCCTTTACAATGATGGCGAGCGGGACACATTCGCTGCCGGCGGCCTGTTGCCGCGCGCATTCCGAAAATTCCTTGCAGGAGCGGCATGATGCAGAAGCGGTTGCGGGCTGCCTTCTATCGCGGTGGAACATCCAAGGCGGTCGTATTCAACGGTAAGGACCTGCCGGACGACCGTGCGATTTGCGACCGGATTTTCCTTCATGTCTTGGGCAGTCCCGACGCCTACGGCCGCCAGCTGAACGGCATGGGTGGCGGCCTGTCCTCTCTGTCCAAGGTTGTCATCGTCAGGCCTTCGGACCGCAAAGACGCCGATGTCGACTATACCTTTGTCCAGATCGCAGTCGATGAACCGCTGACCGATTACGGATCGGCGTGCGGGAACATGGCCTCCTGCGTCGGGCCTTTTGCCGTCGAAGAAGGCATGATCAGTCTGCATCCTGGACAGACCGAAGCGCTTGTGCGGATCTATGACACCAATACCGACCGGCTCTATCACGCCGGTTTTCCGGTTCTGGATGGCAGGCCTGTCGAGCAGGGAGAGGTCCGGATACCCGGCGTTTCGGGCACAGGTGCACCCGTCGTGCTCGACTTTCTTGCACCGGGCGGTGCGGCGACCGGAAAACTGCTGCCCAGCGGCAGTGTGGTCGACGACCTCACGGTGGATGGGGTCGGATCGATCACAGCGTCGCTGATTGATGCGGCAAACCCTGTTGTCTATGTCCGGGCGGCGGATCTGGGAAAAACGGCGACAGAGCGTCCCGAGACCCTTGATGGTGATACCGTTCTCATGACCCTGCTTGAGCAAATTCGCTGCGCGGGTGCAGTCGCGATGGGGATGGCGGATACCACCGGCAGCGTAAAACGTTCGACCCCCAAGGTCGCCCTAGTCAGTGCCGCGCAACCGTTCACCTCTCTTGACGGCGAAACGCACAGACCCGAAACCCATGACCTGAATGTGCGCCTGGTGTCCATGGGCAACTTTCATCGGGCAATCACACTGACCGGCGGCATGTGTACGGCGGTCGCGTCGCAGATACCGGGCTCACTGCTGCAGGAAATCTCGAGCGCAGCCGGACCTGACCTGAAAATTGGCACACCTTCGGGTGTGTTGACCGTGACAGCTGATGTGTACACCGGTGACCGGGGTCCAGAAGCCGTGACCGCCGGAACCTACCGAACACAACGGCGGATCATGGAAGGTGCCGTCCTTTATCCTGCCGAGTTTCTGGAGGACGCGTCATGAGCAACGGTTTGGCCGGTAATCTGACCGGGTTTTCAACCTGTGACCTGAACGATGCCAATCCCGGCAAGGTCCACTTCGTGCATTTGTCTTTTCGTGACTTCGGAGCGAAGAGGCGATTTGCCGGAAGACTACGAACCGCGGTCATGGTCGAGGACACAAAGCTTGTGCAAGAAACGCTCTTTTCGTCAAAAGGCAATGGCGATGTCATCGTGCTGGACGGAGGAGGTTCACTTCGTACCGCATTGCTGGGTGACAGGATGGCTGAACGACTGATCGCGAACGGTTGGGCGGGCATTGTCGTCAACGGTGCAGTGCGGGACGTCCGCCGCCTCGCCGATCTGGACCTTGGTGTGAAAGCGCTTGGAACAAGCCCGATACGCTCAGGCAAAACCGGAAGTGGAGCAATCGATGTGCCGGTTGCCTTTGGCGGCGTACTCTTTGAACCGGGAAAGTACATCTACTGCGACGAGGATGGTGTTCTTGTTACCGAGGAGCCCCTGACCGCCTAGGCGCCACTAGGGCTGAACCATGGCGTTGAGCCACGCCCGTATGAAGGTTCGCCGTTTCAACTGGTCCAGATATACCAGCAATCCCGGGCCAAGCCGTATTGGACGGAACGCGGCCTCGCGCTGCAGGACACCCGGATCAATGGCCGGTAGCCCGGTCAGATCCTCAATCAGGTCGCGGTTGTCTTCCGACACCAGGAAATCGACGAATTGTCCGGCCAGATCGAGGTTTCCGGCTGTCTTCGGTATCAGCACCGTGCGCAACATCACGGTCGTGAAATCACTGAACTGAAGAATGCCCAGATCCATGTTGTCGGCAAGGTGCGCAGCTGCATAGCTGCCAAGAACATTGTAGGCGAGCGCCAATCGCCCCTCGACCACGTCACGGATCATCCGGCTGGAACAGCAATAGAGCCGGGCGTCGAGCCGGCCCATTACTTCAGCCATGCGCCAGAGCGATTCAGACTGGCGCGAATCCTGCGTTGCGAACAGATATCCGGCGCCGCTTTCCCGGATGTCATAGGTACCTACCCTGCCCTGGAAACGATCCGGGTTTTCGCGCAGCAAGGCGATAAGTTCATCACGATTTGTCGGCTGCGGAAGACCTTCGAACGCGATCTTGGAATACACAAGGACCGCCGGTTCCTGTGTGAAGGCATAAAGGCGATCTCGCCACTTCGCCCAATCCGGCAGCGACGCGGTTTCCGTTGAAACATAACGCTCTGCGAAGCCGTCATTCACGAGCTTTGTCTGGAGATCCATGGCCGAGGAAATTGCAATGTCGAACTCCGCGTCCTCTTCATAAAGAGCTTTCATGAGTTCGCTGCTCGACGCGGTCACATAGTGTACTTCAACAGTGGGATTGCGGGCTTGAAAGGCTTCGACCAACGGCGCAAAAACACTGAGGTCCGCAGTCGACAGAATGTTCAGTGTCGCCGCCGGACGATCGACTTCAAAGAGGCGTTCCTCTTCGGCAACAAAACCGTGGGCGGACGTCATCTGGACCCAGATCCATCCGATCAGGCCGAGGGCAATGTAAGAGACGCGCATGTTCCCCTCCTTTCCGGATTGTCTGTCAGCGCAAGTGACCCGCCATGGGCGCTCACGACCTCCTCCACGATTGTCAACCCCAGCCCCGATCCGATGATATCGCGCACGTTGTCGCCCCTGCCGAAGCGTTCCGTCAAGTGGCTGCGATCACCGTCTCCCAGACCCCTTCCCTCATCAAGGACATCGATTCTGACAGTTGAAGCGCCTTCGGATATTTCCACCTTTATCCGGCTGTCCTCCGGCGAGTATTTGACCGCATTGTCCAGAAGATTGCGCAGCGCGTTCTGCAACAGGATCGGGTCGCCCTCGACCGCGCTCGTCGTGTCGGACCCGGAACAGGTTATGCGGATATCCTTGAGATCCGCCGTCGGACTGATCGACCGGATCACGTCTTGCGCGAGATCCTTCATGTTCAATTGTTCCTTCTCCAGATTGTCGGAGCGCAGGGCAACCATTGCATGATCGAGCAGCTGTCCGGCAGAGCGCGAACTTTCGTCTGCCGCGCGGATCACCTCGCGCAGGATCTGCTTGTTTTCCGGTTTTCGCACGCTGCGCAAGGCAATTTCCGATTGGGTTCTGACGGTCGCCAGCGGGGTGCGGACGTGATGGGCGGCTTCAGCGATGAAGTCCTCCGTTCGTGCCAGCGAAGCGCTTAGCCGGGCCATGAAGGTGTTGAGTGACTGAAGCAGCGGCACGAGCTCCGTCGGAGCTGATGTTGCCACCGGGCTCAGGTCCTGAGGACCACGCCGTTCGACAGACTTTGCCAATCGATTGAGCGGACGCATGGCATTGTTTGTGGCAAACCAGCTGAGTGCACCGGATAACAGGAAAAAGCCGATGCCGGCAGCGGCCGCGGCAATTGAGATCTGGAGCGAAACGGCGGCGAGGCCAAGACGTGTCTGGGCGACGAGCACAGTCAGGATCACGGTCTCGTCCCCGACGGTCAGTCGCCGAGGCAACGCGGCGATCCGCACCTCGTCATCCCGGTAGATTGCTGTTGCAAATACGGGCTTTCCGGTCTCGGCAGCTCTGGCTGGTGCCGGCAGATCATCGTACCCGGTGACCGTGAGATCATTGGCGGTGACCCGATAAAAAACCCGCTCCTCCGCAATCGAACCAAGCATCGAAAGTGCCGAATAGGGAACGTCGACCAGAATCTGTCCACGTTCTGCCCTGGCAGCTTCTGAAATCGCCGTTGCCGACGCGATCAGGATATTGTCCTGGGTGGTCTCGGCCGCTTGCTGGGCGAGCACGCGCACCGTGAAATAGAGCGCAAATGACAGGATTGCGGCAACCAGCAGCAGCTGCAGCAAAAGCCTGCGCCTCAATGACCCTCGTGCGTGCACAACGGTCATGTGGCGGTCATCCGGTAACCGACTCCGCGCACCGTCTCGATTCTGACCCGCCCCCCCTGAAGCTTTTTCCGGACTCGTCCGACATAGACCTCGATCGCATTTTCCGAGACTTCCTCGTCATAGGAAAACAGCCTGTCGACCAGGTGAGACTTCGAAAAGATCATGTCGGGGGCGGAAAAGAATACTTCCAGCAGGCGCAACTCGCGGTTCCTCAATTCGAAAACACTCCCGGCAACGGCGACGGTTCCTGCAAGTGGATCGAAGACGACGTCCTCATAGGTTTTCTGGTTGCGGGCGGCGCCCTGACGCCGTCGCAGGACAGCCCGGCACCGGGCTTCCAGCTCTGAAAAGTCAAACGGCTTGGTGATGTAGTCATCAGCGCCAAGATCAAGCATGCGGACGCGGTCGGAAACCTCGGAACGTGCCGTCAGCACAATCACGGGTGTGTCGTTATCGCAGGTCCGGTGCCATTCCAGAAAGCTTCGCCCATCGCCATCCGGCAGCATGATGTCAAGCAGAATGAGTTCGTATCCGGTGCCCGCCAAGCAGTCCGCTGCGGTCTCCAGATCCGGCGCGTGGTCAACGACATGCCCGTCAAGCCCGAGCCGCTCAACGATGGCTGCAGCCAGTTTTTCATTGTCCTCGATCAGCAGGAATCGCATTTATTCAGCCATTTTCCCATTTTTTTGTGACGTGACAGGTTCATGTCAGCTTTCCCAATACTTTTGGTGTTTGCAAGGGGCTCGTGAAGCCCCGGCGTGTCCGGGAGGAAAACATGACACTTATGAAGATGACCCGTCGGGTCGTATTGGCGGCGGCTGCCGCATCTTTTTCATTTGCAACGCCATCATTTGCCGAAGAAGCCGTTGACAGCATTCACTTCCTGATTCCGGGTGGTGCTGGTGGCGGCTGGGACGGAACCGCGCGCGGAACGGGCGAAGCCCTGACCAAGGCTGGTCTCGTCGGCTCTGCGTCATACGAGAACATGTCAGGCGGCGGCGGCGGCAAGGCCATCGGGTACCTGATCGAAAACGCAGACAGCAACCATGGCACGCTCATGGTCAATTCGACACCCATCGTGATCCGCTCGCTTACGGGCGTGTTTCCGCAAAACTTCCGTGACCTGACACTGGTCGCCGGCACGATTGGCGATTATGCCGCTCTCGTTGTGCCCGCCGACAGTTCGGTCAAGGACGTCAACGGCCTCATCGAGGCCTTCAAAACTGATCCCGCCGGAACCGCGATCGGCGGAGGTTCGGTTCCGGGCGGAATGGACCATCTGGTTGCTGCCATGGTGTTTCAGGCAGCCGGGGCTGATCCGGTCGCAATGAAGTATGTCCCCTACGATGGTGGTGGCAAAACGATGGCCGGCTTGCTGTCCGGCGAAGTTCAGGCTGTTTCAACCGGCTTTTCCGAAGCCGTAGAACTGGCGAAGGCGGGTGAAGTCCGCATCATCGGCGTCACGTCGCCGGAGCGCGTCGATGCCTATCCGGATGCCGCGACCATGGTCGAGCAAGGAAACGACACGACATTCGTCAACTGGCGCGGATTCTTTGCCGCACCAGGTTTGCCGGCAGAGAAACTGGCTGCATACCAGGCCGCGATCGCAAAAATGTACGACACCCCTGAATGGGAAGAAGTCCGGGCACGCAACGGCTGGGTAAACATCCACAATCCCGGTGACGATTTCCGTGTGTTCCTGGAAGGTCAGGAACAGACCATCGGCGATCTCATGAAAAAGCTGGGCTTCCTTTGAGCCACGAACGGCAACGCTGACAAGAAAGATACGTTCGGGTTCGCCCGAACGTATCGCCCATAAGATTTACGGGGGGGAACGATGGCGCTTGATCGCTGGCTGGCACTGGTCATCTTGCTGATCTGCCTGGCCTATGGCTACGCAGCTTACTTCACCATGGACGCGCTTTTGCCGCCGATCATGAAACGCAGCCCAATCTGGCCATCAAGCTTTCCGAAAGTCTTGGTAATCGGAGCCATTTTGCTGTCGCTGAGCATCGTGCTGGGCCTGGAAAAATCTCCGGACAAGTCGGAGGCAGCGGATATCAACCTGTCGCGTCTGCACGAGTACAAGATCGGCCAGGCGGTTCTGCTCCTGGTCCTGATGGTAGCGTATGCGCTTCTGCTTCGCCCTATCGGTTTTCTTGCGGCAACCTTTCTGTTTCTGAGCGTCGGCAGTTTCATTCTCGGTGAGCGCCGCTTTGGTTTGATGATCCTCGTTGCGGCAATCGCTGCCGGCACGGTCTGGTATCTGGTGGACGTGGTGCTTGGAATATTCCTGAGCCCGTTCCCGATGTTTTTGAGTGGAGGCTGAGATGCTTGAAGGACTTCTGGCAGGCCTTTCGACGGCCTTCACCTTTACAAACATCATGATGGTAATCGGAGGCTGTCTGATCGGCACGTTCATCGGCATGCTGCCGGGTCTCGGCCCGATGTCGATCATCGCCATCATGATCCCGGTCGCCATCACGATCGGTGACCCGTCAGCCGCCCTGATCCTGCTGGCCGGAGTTTACTACGGCGCGGTATTCGGCGGGTCGACTTCGTCTATCCTCATCAATGCGCCCGGTGTCGCCTCGACGGTGGCAACGTCTTTCGACGGATATCCGCTGGCACGAAAAGGTCAGGCGGGCAAGGCGCTGACCGTAGCTGCGATCGCGTCGTTTTCAGGAGGCACCATCGGTGCCATCCTGCTCATGGTCTTCGCGCCGGCGCTGGCGTCGGTCGCACTGCTCTTTCATTCTTCCGAGTATTTTGCACTGATGGTCGTCGGCTTGTCGGCGATCGCCGCATTTGCCGGGACGGGCCAGGTCAGCAAGGCTCTCCTGATGACATTCCTCGGTTTGATGATGGCGACTGTCGGGGAAGGTGTGCTCTTCAACGCGCCACGCTTCACGATGGGGGTCATGGACCTTCAATCCGGTTTTGGTTTCATTACGCTGGCCATGGCGATGTTCGCATTGCCGGAAGCCATCTTCCTCGTGCTTGATCCGGGACGGTCCAAGACCGGGGATGGCGGCGACAGTGGCAAGATCAAGAATTTGCGCATAACCAGGGAAGAGGCGCGCAAGATTACACCGGTCATCGGGCGCCAGTCGCTCCAGGGTTTCTTCATCGGGGTTCTTCCTGGCGCCGGCGCAACAATCGCCTCGTTTCTGGGTTACGCGGTCGAGCGCAACATCGCATCCAAAGAAGAACAGGAAGAATTCGGAAAAGGCTCCGTCAAGGGCATTGCCGCACCGGAGAGCGCGAACAACGCAGCCTGTACAGGGTCCTTCGTTCCGCTTCTTACCCTGGGTATCCCGGGATCCGGAACAACCGCGATCCTACTGGGTGCGCTGATTGCGCTCAATGTCAGCCCGGGTCCACGCCTGATGGTGGACGAACCGCAAATCTTCTGGGCGGTCATCATTTCCATGTATCTCGGAAATCTGGTGCTTCTCATCCTGAACCTGCCGCTGATCCCCTATATCGCCAAGGTTCTGGCGGTTCCGCGCAACTACCTGATCCCGTTCATTTTGTTCTTTACGCTGATGGGTGCCTATATCGGACAGAACAACGCGACCGAACTCCTGCTTCTGGTCGGATTCGGGATCTGTGCGACGCTGTTCCGTTTTGCGGACTACCCTCTCGCGCCGCTCCTGATAGGGTTCATTCTCGGCCCGCTGCTGGAGAACAATTTTTCACGGGCAATGCAGCTTTACGACGGAATTGGTTTCGTCTGGGAACGTCCGATGACACTGGGATTGCTGATACTGGCCGTCATGCTGGTGGTGTTGCCCGGATATCGGGCTCGCCGCGCGCGGCTCCGGGCAGAAGGCGTGGCCGACGGGGATTGAGCCGGACCGAACAAAAGGAAACGCCAGGTGTCAAAACCCCTTGCAGGCATTCGGGTTCTTGACCTGACCAATGTTCTTGCCGGCCCATTTTGCTGTCATCATCTGGCGCATCTCGGTGCTGAGGTGATCAAGGTCGAGGCTACCGGTCGAGGCGATCTTGCGCGTCGGCTGGGCGCTGATCCGGACCTGAACGACAAAGGCATGGGCGTTTCCTTCCTCGCGCAGAATGCCGGCAAGAAATCCGTCACGGTCAATCTCAAGCATCCAAAGGGAAAGCAGCTCTTTCTCAAGCTGGTGAAGACCGCAGACGTGTTGGTTGAAAACTTCCGTCCGGGAGTGATGAAGCGGCTTGGCGTCGGTTACAATACGCTCAAGAAAGAAAAGCCTCAGCTGATCTATTGCGCGATCTCCGGGTTCGGACAAGACGGACCCTGGGTCCACAGGCCGGCTTACGACCAGATCATTCAGGGTGCATCCGGCGTCATGTCGATCACGGGTGACAGCGAAAGTGCGCCCCTTCGGGTCGGCTATCCGGTTGCCGATACCGTGGGAGGCATAACTGCTGCATTTGCGGTCGCATCTGCTCTGAACGCCTCACCGAGAGGCAGCTTCATCGATGTCTCCATGCTTGAATCGGTGCTGGCCACAATGGGATGGGTGGTTTCGAACTATCTGAATGCCGGCGTCGAACCAGCCGCCAACGGAAATGAAAACGTGACTTCTTCCCCCTCCGGGGCGTTCGAAGCAGGACAGGGACTTCTCAACATTGCCGCAAACAAGGACGAGCAGTGGATTTTGCTAACGGATCACCTGGGCCTTGGCGCGCTCCGCGACCGACCGGAATATGCCACGCGCGAAGACAGAAAGCGAAACCGCCTGACTTTGAAATCCGAGCTTGAAACAGTTCTGAAAACACGGCCTGCGCGCGATTGGGCGAAGGAACTCAATCGGATCGGTGTTCCATCTGGCGCGGTGTTGACGGTGCCGGAGGTTCTGCAAATGCCACAGGTCGCAGATCGTGGTTTTCTGAGGACGTTCCGGGACGTGCCCGGTGTTGGCCGGGATATTTCCGTGACGACCACAGGGATCAAACTGGATGGAGAAGCCCCTCGCGTCGACGATCCACCGCCGCTTCTCGGCGAACACAACAATGAAATCTGGACTGACCTCGGTCTCAGCGAAGCGGAGTTGACCGAACTGGAGAACGACGGCGCGCTGTGAGCCTTGTGAACAGCCACCTGTCCGATTGGTGGCCGACAGAAATACCAGGCATGACACCAGGACAGACCCGGCAACTTCCTTTGGCCATGCCGGTTTTCCCGCGTGCATTCTGCCGACGCGGGAATTGGTGTGGTGTTCAGATGTGCAGGATCACGGCAGCTGCGGGACCGTTGCAATAAAGCGGCTGTGTGCGTTTGACATTTGCTGCCGCGGCTTGCTCACAGAGTGCCTCCTGGCTCAGAAATTGCCCGCGGCCGGTGAGCGCGATGTGGTGGCGCATGGCCATGCCGAACAGGGAGCGGGTCGGTCTGTCTGCACAATAGACAAGAAAGATGTATCCACCGGACCGGGTCACACGCACGAACTCACTCAAAGCCGACTGAGTTTCGGAAATCGTTTCGATGCCCCACGTACAGGTCAGAAGATCAAAGCTGTTTTCCGCAAACGGAAGATTTGTCATGCATCCCAGCACACGGGTCGCTTGAATGTCTGCGCAGGTTTCGAGCATGGTCCTGGAGGCATCGAGCAGGACAAGCTCGATATTCCCATCAGTTCCCGACACCAGACGGCGAGCCATATCTCCTGTTCCGCACGCAACATCAAGCACATTCATTCCGGGACGCAGCGAAGCCGACAATGCTCCTTCGATTGCGCACTGCGCTTCACCGCCCGCATGACGCAACCATCGCGAATGCGATCTTGCATAGCGACTGCCGCTGAACACGGCAGGGCGAAGTGACCGCTGCAGACGCAGGGCACCGGGATCACAGGTCCGCATCATTGCCTGGCACAATTCGAACAACCGATCCCATGAGCCGACCAAGACCGACGCTGTGATGCTCGATGCCGGAGCCCTTCTTGTAGACATTCGTGCAAAATGTTCTTCCAGCCTCGACAACGTCAATGCAGTAGCTTGAGTC
>NZ_KI928919.1:699699-743504 GCF_000521215.1 Labrenzia sp. DG1229
TCTGATGCGTGCCGAAGCCTTTCCTGGAAGCAGCTAACGCCGACCCTCCACCTCAAGCAGGCTCGAATACTCATCTTCGAAAGTTCTAAGAACAGGCCTGTAATCCGCATGCACCACCGGCTCGAACCCACCGGGCAAGTCAGGTTCAATCGCCAGGTAGGCGCCGGGTGCCTCCCGGCGCATGTCCATCAAGCCGGCCCGAAGACGCCGCTTGAGCGCGTCGGGCAGATCTTTTGAAATGCTATGCGCGGAATATGGAATGGGCGGGGACCGCCAGACGATCTGCAGATCATTGAAGCCCTTGCTGCCCGAGACGTAGTAGTCGTTCAATGTCCCTGCCGTGAAGCCGTTCTTGGCTTCACCTGCAAGGCTTGACCAGGCGAGCGAAGCCTGAACGCGTCCATCCAGAAGTGCCTGCAGGCCTTCAACAGGGTTCTGGACCTCGACCAGCGTCTGAAAATGAGACCTGGCGTCAATTCCGTCGGCGGCAAGATTGGCAATCGGCACACGATATGCCGCGACTGCATGCTTGTTTCCAACAGCAAGACGAGTGCCTTTCAGATCCTCAATCGAGGTGCTGTCTCCGCCGCGCTTGCTGACGAGGATGGCATAGAAGCGGGCTGGAAAATCGTCCGGCCCGGCAGTCACAAGCGGCTCTACACATTTGCAAAGCCGATGAGCCGCCGCGTAGGCAGAAGGAGACAGGCGAACATAGTCTATCCGTCCGTTGACGAGGCCCTCGACCGCCTCCCCCAGTGTTTCCATCAAAAACAGATCAACCGGAAGATCAGCAATTTCCTCAAGTGCGAGCCGAAAAGGTTCAACGCGCTCGCGTGCATTTTCATCCGCGCCAACGACGACACCGAGACGCAGCCGGTCTGGCATGACTTCAGGATCTTTGGCCTCGGCAGAAACAACATGGGCGAAAAGGCAAAGAATCAGAGCAACAAGTTTGGTGATATTGGTCAACAAGGCCATAGTCCTGTCATAACTCTTTGATCAAGATCGAAAATTCGCACATCGCCCAAAAATTCTCTCACAACATATATCGGACTATTCAATGCCCAATGCTATCACGACGGTTGTCTTCGATATAGGTAATGTCCTGATCGAATGGAATCCGGAATATCTCTATCGACGCCTTATTCCAGACGAAACGGAGCGTGCGTCGTTTCTGGCATCAATTTGTACTCCCGACTGGAACCTGCAACAGGACCTCGGCCGCTCCTGGAAGGAAGGCGTGGAAACGCTTTGTGCGCTTCATCCTGACAAGGCAGAGCTCATTGCGGCTTATTCGGATCATTGGCACGACATGGTCCCGGGCGAGATACCGGGGACGCGGCACTTGTTGGAGGAACTCGGGTCGAAAGGTATTCCGCTTTATGCAGTCACCAATTTCTCGTCCGAGAAATTCCTTGAGGCACAGGACCGGTTTCCGTTCCTAAGAACCAGTTTCCTGGATATCGTCGTTTCAGCAGAAGAAAGGATGATCAAGCCTGACCCGAGGATCTACAGCGTCCTGTTTGAGCGAAACCGGCTGGACGCGGGAACCTGTCTGTTCATCGACGATTCCATCGCCAACGTCGAAGCCGCCAGAGGCGTCGGCATGAGGGCGCATCACTTCACGTCGGCAGACATTCTCGCCGAAGATCTCAGGCAACTCGGCTTGCTATGAGCCCCCGAAGCCTTCCAGGACGTTCACGCAATTTGTGCCAAGGGCGTCGACTGCATATCCTCCTTCCAGGAGGAAAAGCGTCGGCACACCTACCTTGGCAAGGCGTTGCCCGAGCAGAATGTAGTCCTCGCTCTTGAACCTGAACCCCGAGATAGGGTCGTTCTCGTAGCAGTCGAGCCCGAGTGACACGATCATCGCATCCGGCTTGTAAACCAGAAGCCAGCGGCAGGCCTCTTCAAGGGCAGGTGTATAGGAATCCCAATCGGTGCCGAGAGGCAGGGGCCAGTTGCGGGTGAACCCGGTTCCGGCATGTTCACCCGTTTCGTCCGAAAACCCGAGGAAATAGGGATATTCAATCTTTGGATCAGCGTGGATCGACAGGAACAGGACATCCGGACGGTCGTAAAAGAGAGCTTGCGTGCCGTTGCCGTGATGATAGTCGACATCCAGAATGGCAACACGGTTCAAACCGTAGTCACGCAGATATTGCGCCGCGACTGCCGCGTTGTTGAAGAAACAATATCCGCCGTAAAAATCAAATCCGGCGTGGTGACCCGGTGGGCGGCACAGAGCAAATGCCGACTTCTCACCGTCCAGAATGAGCTTGGCGCCGGTCAACGCGGTGTTCGCCGATGCGCGTGCCGCCTGATAAGTGAATTCTCCAACCGGTGTTCCGGCATCCATCGAGTAGCGGCCCAACAAACCGTCGATATGCTCGATCTCGACATCCTGCCGCAGACTGCGAATGGGCCAAACGAACGGAAACGCCTCCTTGGTCCGGCCCGCGTCCGTCCACCTCCCCCAGAAGCTTTCCAGGAACGAAACATAGTGTGAGGCATGGACCCGCTGAAGTGGACGGATCGGAAACTCTTCCGAACCGACGACGTCTCCGACTTTCCTTTGCCTGACAGTTTCCAGAACGATTTCGGCGCGGCGAGGGATTTCGACAGCCGGCTTCAACTCGCCATCTGAAATCTCCTGTGCCGGCGCATGCGCGAGCTGGAGGTCAGAAAATACCGTCTTCAATCGCTGCCCCCTTTGCCTTCATCGTTTCACATCGGCTTTGCCGCCGCCTGCTCCAATGTAACCCATCTCAGGAAAAACGGAATTCCGTCACATGACTATAGGTCTGTGATGGTTGTAACAGGACAGGTGTAAATTCTTTCTGATTGATGCTGTCCGGCCATCGCTGCGCCTCCAGACACAGGCCCGCATGCGGACCGTAGGTCTTGCCAGCGAGTCCTGGAACAGGCACGTTCAATCTTGCCGCATCATAAAGCTGAAGACCCGGCTCGGTCGTCCAGACTTCCATCCGCCGTTCGCCTGAAGAATCTTCCAGCGCTGCCGCGAAGCCCATCGATGACCGGGGTTCTCCCGCCAGACAGAAATTATGATCATATTGCAGATCCTCCTCGCCTGGCTTTCGTCGAAGACTGCGACCGTCCTGAAAGTCGAAGGGCGTCCATTCCACGCGCCTGACTTCGCCGGTCGGGATCAGGGTCTCATCAACAGGCAGATAAGTTTCTGCCGCAATCTCAAGGCTGTGGCCCAGAATTGTCTCGCTGCCATCAAGATTGAAATAGCTGTGCTGGGTCAGATTGACGGGTGTCGCCTTGTCTGTTGTCGCGGAGATCTTCACCCTCAACGCGCCTGATCCGGTCAGCGTGTAGCGCACAAGTGCCTCGACCTGGCCCGGATATCCCATGTCTCCATCTTCGGAAACAAGTTTCAAAAGCACGCTGGCCTTGTCGCTCTGTTCCACCTGCCAGTTTCTTGAAGAAAACCCTGTCGCGCCGCCATGCAGGTGATGCAGCCCGCCGTCATTGCAATCGAGCTGATAGGTTTCCCCTTCGATCTTGATCTTTCCGCCGGCAATTCTGTTGGCACAGCGCCCGGCAACTACCCCGAAATAAGCAGAGTGATCGAGATAACTGTGCAGATCTTCAAATCCGAGGACCACCGATTGACCGTCTACCTTCAAGTCTCGGATGATGGCACCAAATGTCAGGACGGACGCTTCAAGAAATCCTTTTTTCAACGTGATTTCCTGGACAGCCGTGCCGTCCGGGAGGGTGCCGAATTCACTGATCATGCAGATTTTTCCAAAAAGGCTTGCCTGAGATACGCCTGGACGGCGGAATCATTCGCTGCCCTGTGACATGTCGCCAAACCTTAGAGTGTCTGATTGTATTCGCCAACTTCCGGATTTTCACGAAGAATGCCGTCAACTGCCTTGAACATTTCATGCAGCCTTTCTTCCGAAACCGGGCTCTCGACCACCACAACCAGTTCCGGCTTGTTGGAAGACGCGCGAACAAGTCCCCAGGTGCCGTCTCTGCTGACGACCCTCACGCCGTTGACGGTTATCAGGTCGGTTATCTCATGGCCCGCGATTTTCTCGCCTCTGTCTTTCATTCCGTGGAACTTCGAGACAACACGCTCGACAACATCATATTTGATCTCATCGGCGCATTTCGGCGACATGGTCGGAGAGCCCCAGGTTTTCGGCAGATCACGGCGCAGATCCGCCATCGACTTTCCGGGGTTCCGGTCGAGCATGTCGAGAATGGCGATTGCGGAAACAAGTCCGTCGTCATATCCGCGTCCGATCGGCTTGTTGAAGAAATAGTGGCCGGACTTTTCAAACCCGACGATCGCATCAAGATCCGTAACGCGGCGTTTGATGTAGGAATGCCCCGTCTTGTAGTAGTCGGTCCGGGCACCATTCGCACGAAGCACCGGGTCGGTGTTGAACAGTCCGGTCGACTTCACATCGACGACGAATTGGCAATTGGGATGCAGTGCGGAAATATCGCGCGCAAGCATAACACCGACCTTGTCCGCGAAGATTTCCTCACCCTCGTTGTCGACGACACCGCAACGGTCACCGTCGCCATCGAAACCGAGGCCGACATCGGCACCGGTTTCCAGAACCTTGTCCCGGAGTGCATGCAGCATTTGCATGTCTTCCGGATTTGGATTGTAGCGGGGAAATGTGTGGTCGAGCTCGGTATCAAGCGGGATGACTTCCGCACCCACCGCTTCCAGTATTTTCGGTGCAAATGCGCCTGCGGTCCCGTTGCCGCAGGCCGCGACGACCTTGATCGAACGCTTCAGTTTGGGCCTGTCGGTAAGATCCTTGAAATAGATGTCCGGGAACCCGTCCACAAAACGGTAGCTGCCACCGCCCTTCAAATCATAGGCCGCCTCAAGCACAATTTCCTTCAGTCGTCCCATTTCGTCCGGACCGAACGTCAATGGCCGGTCGATGCCCATTTTCACGCCGGTCCAGCCATTGTCATTGTGAGACGCGGTGATCATGGCAACAGCCGGCACGTCCAGCGCAAATTGCGCGAAGTAAGCCATCGGCGACAATGCCAGGCCAATATCGTGCACATTCACGCCGGTTGCGAGCAGGCCATTCACCACCGCCATCTTGATGGACGAGGAGTATCCGCGAAAATCATGGCCGACGGCGATATCGGGACGAACACCCCGCTCGTGAATGAGAGTACCGATCCCCATTCCGAGCGCCTGCATTCCCATGAGGTTGATTTCTTTTTCAAACAACCAGCGGGCATCGTACTCCCTGAAACCGGTCGGTTTCACCATCGGGAGAGATTCATACTCGAACGTGTTGGGAAACAGCTCCGGGCGTGGTTTTGGAAACATCGATGCCTCTCAGTGCCGGTCGGAAACTCGGACGTGGATACGGGAATTTGGATTGTATTCGGGATTACTGAACAAGTACTAATGTGCCGCTGGAAATGTCAAACCGCCTGAGCTGGCTGAGCGCGGACATGCCCAGAAGCGGCACACCCAGACTGTCATCGCTCAGGACGATCGCTTCGACATTGCGGAAGCGGATCGCGCCGATGCGTACATTGTCGATCACCGTTCTCGCACCATAAACCCGTCCGTTTGCTGTTCCGATCGGGTGCTTGTACTCGGAAGGACTCAGGAAGATTCCAATGTCTTCGGCAACCGAAACCGGCAAGGCTGTGACGGTTGCGCCCGTGTCGACAAGCATATCGATCGCCCTGCCATTCAGATAGGCATCGGCAACATAGTGTCCTCGGCGGTCAACCGATATCCGGTGTGTTCTTGGTCCCGAACCAGCGTCCACCTCATCCTGCGCCGTGTTTGCGCGGTCATCGGTGCCGATACGCGCCTCTACGAGGATCGGCACGATCGGGGCAACCCCGACAAGGATCAACAAGATGACGACATACCGCAGCATAGTGCACCCGGATTATTCGAAGCTTTCTTCCGGGTACCACAATTTCCTTAGTGTCCTGTAAAACCAATTCAGACGATTTGATCCGCCAGTCGGCTAATGTCTTCTTTTGCCGGAGCGCTCGATTGAGCCCCGGTCGCGGTACAGGCGAGCGCACCGGCGGCAACGCCCTCCCTGAGCGCCCGCTCGAACGCAGTTCCGGCATCTAGCGCTGCTGCGAGCGCGCCGCAGAAAGCATCCCCGGCGCCGGTTGTATCGACAGGCTCAATATCAGGAGATCCAATCTGAATACGATCCGGGCCCTTACCGGCCAACACGCCTCTTGCTCCGAGCGTGACGACAATCGCATGCGTTTCGTCCGCCAGACGATCCACAAATGCATCGGGATCACCCGATATTCCCAGTCTCGATGCAATGTCCGCAGCTTCACCTTCATTGACGACAAGCGTGGTGATGCCCTCGAGCAAACCGGAGAGATCCTCCGATGGCACCGGTGCGGGATTCCAAAACACATCGGCGCCGGCGTTGCGCGCGTGCCCTATTGACCTTTCGGTCTCGGGGAACGGAATTTCTCCCTGCAACATCAGCAATCCGCCGGCATTCAATCCGCCAACAAGCCAGCCGGAGTCAACGCGCGCATTGGCTCCACTGGCCACAATGATCTGGTTCTCTCCTGCGGCATCAACCCCGATCAGGGCCAGGCCGGTCGATCCGGTCAATGATCTGACGCCGGCAAGGTCCACATCCGCACTACGCATGTTGGACAAGGCCAGCGCACCAAACGCATCCTGCCCGACTGCGCCAATCATGCGCACATTTGCACCGGCCCGTCTTGCAGCAAGGGCCTGGTTCGCGCCCTTGCCGCCCGGGAACGTCTGATGATCCGGACCGCTGACGGTTTCTCCCGCCTTCGGCAGACGCGGGAGGACGACAACAAGGTCGAGGTTGATCGAGCCAAAAACCGTGATCATGACGAAACAGCCCGTCTACTTGGTGCCATACATCCGGTCGCCGGCATCGCCGAGGCCCGGAACGATATACCCCTTTTCGTTGAGCTTCTCGTCGATCGCAGCAGTAAAGATCGGAACATCGGGGTGGTTCTCGTTGAATTTCGCAACACCTTCCGGCGCGGCCAGCAGGCACAGGAAGCGAATGTTGTTCGCCCCCCGTTCCTTGATCTTGTGAACGGCAGCGATCGCCGAGTTGGCGGTTGCCAGCATCGGGTCTACGACGATCACGAGACGCTCGTTCAGATCGTCAGGTGCCTTGAAATAATACTCGACCGGATGAAGCGTCTCCGGATCCCGGTAGAGGCCGATATGTGCAACCCGGGCTGAAGGCACGAGTTCCAGCATACCTTCGAGCAAACCGTTGCCCGCACGCAAAACGGACGCAAACACGAGTTTCTTGCCTGCCAGCATTGGCGCCTGCATCTCGGCGAGCGGCGTTTCGATGGTCTGGCGGACCAGGGGCAGATCGCGGGTCACTTCGTAACACAGCAGGGTCGATATCTCGCGCAACAGGCGCCGGAACCCCTGTGTCGATGTTCCCTTGTCGCGCATGATGGTCAACTTGTGCTGGACCAGCGGATGGCTGATGACGTTGGCTCCGGACATGTCTGCCTCTCTTTGCTCAGGTCCTGCGGACAGGACCGGTTCCGTTGTTTCTCAATGTTCAGGAGCTATGCCCCGAACGGCAACCAAAAAACAGCCCCCGGGTTGAGATATCGCCCGAGTTTTTCGCTTTCGCCGAAGCCTTCCCGCAAAATCCGTGTCCCAAGGCGGCTGGTACCGCCCTCCAGGATGCATGTCAGGGGCAGTTGCTCAGCCGGAACGTCCAGTTCACGCCGCAACAAGTCCGCGAGTTTGTCTGTCAATGCGATGGTGGTTGCGCGAATTTCAACCATCCTGTCCCGCACACCATCTTCTGTCGGAGCCTCGGGACCATCCTTGATTTTCAGCACGCCGGCTTTCAGGAATACGCTGGCATGCACGTCATCGGCCGGTGCGGTCAGGAGTTCCAGTTCCGAAACTTCGAAACCAGCCCAGGCGAACGGCTCAACAAGAGCGTAGACCATTTCCTGCGCCGCCATGTGAAAGGGAATGACAGTGTCGGTTTCCGCACTTCCGGTCCCTGAATGCCGGAAGCTGTCCCCAAGCGTGATGTCGCCGGTTTCCGCACCACCGATCCACACAGGAGCCAGCGCTTCCAGAAGCTTGTCCAAAATCACATTCGCACTGACAGCCTCCCCGCTTTCCTTTGCAAGTTCAACGGCCAGCAGCCCCGGCCTGGTAACGTCGCCTTTCGAAAACAGATCGGGACGCAGGGCGAGTGCTTCACCAAGGCGCTTGAGGTGCTTTTGCATTGCCTCGAGAAGATCCACGTCGTCCTGAAGATCCCATTGAAGACCAAACGCGAGTTCGTCCTTTTCCATCCGAACCAAGGTGTCCGCGTCCACGCGATAGGGATCGGTCATTTCGCTTGAAAACGATCCGGCCGCGAACATGTGAAAAGTGGCAAGAGCTGACGCCTGATTGCCGGATACCCGGGTTTCGGTCATCTGGTCTTCATAGGTCCAGCCGGAGGGATGCATCGTTTTCATATAGGCACCCAGGATGGCGAGATCGGCTGCGGCGGCCAGCAGTTCCTCGGCGCTTTCGAATGCACGGGCATTGGCAAGAGCCGACCAGCGGTCGATGTCGCCCGCCTCGAAGTCACGCCAAACACCGTAGGGCGGAATATGAAAATCCGGATAGTTTTCCCTGGTGGTCTCAAGAAGCATCACAAGGATGTCTGAAAGTCCGGAGAGGTCCACGTCAACGTGTTGGAGACCCGAAGAACCGGCAACGCCAAGAAGGTCCTGTGACCGGCGCCGGACTTCCTCGGGCCGAAAAAGATCCAGCGTGGAGTTTGATGTCTCCATGACGTATCCCCCCTCAGTTGCCGCCACGATCTTGTTTGGCGCTGTCCAGGCGCACCAGCAGCCGGTTCTTCGCCGCCGGTTCGCAGAACGCTGCCTCAATCGCGGTTCTGGTAATGGCCATCTGATCTTCAAATGACCAGCCGAATGTCTCCGCCACAGAGGTGTACTCCTTGCCGAGCGTTGTTCCGAAGAAAGGCGGATCGTCGGAGTTCAGCGTGACCTTCACGCCTTCCTTACGCAGGATATTCACCGGGTGAAAGCGAAGATGAGAATAGACGCCGAGCGAGACATTCGATCCCGGACAGACTTCCAGCACAACGTCCTCATCGACAAGCCGCCTCACGAGTTCCTTGTCCTCGATGGCCCGAACACCATGCCCGATGCGTTTGACCCGCAAGAATTCCAGGGCCGCGATGATGCTGTCCGGACCGCCGAACTCGCCTGCATGTGCGGTAGTTCCAAGACCGGCATCGGATGCCATTCTGAAAGCCTTGGCAAAATTTGCTGGATGGCCCGCGCGTTCGTCTCCTGCAAGACCAAACCCGGTCACAAGCGGATGCGGATTTCCGATGACTTCCTTGACCACGCGCTCGACGGAAGCGGACCCGAAGTGGCGCACTCCGATCGCGATCATGCGGCCTTCTATAGCCGTATCGGTCTTGGCTCGTTCGATCCCGGCGGCAAGGCCCTCGACATAGGACCTGTATGACAATCCGGCTGCCTGAGCATGGTCCGGCGATATGGTGATTTCGCCGTAAATGGCACCTTCGGCGGCCAACATCCTGAAGTAGGTTTCCGAAAGCAAGGAGTAATCCGCCGGTGTCTTGAACACCGAACTGGCCACATCATAGGCCTTCAGGAAGCTGGTAAAATCGGACCAGATGTATTTTCCGTTGCCGTCAATTGCTTCCGTGACGTCGACGCCATGCTGTCCGGCCAGCCGTCGGACGAGGCTGGGCGGCGCAGCGCCTTCGATGTGGCAATGCAGTTCGGCCTTCGGGACGTTGAGCGTTTCGTTCATTTCCGGCGAGACCTGCCTTGAGTGTGAGGATCAATCAATCTGGAGAAAACTCGTTCCATGCGGACCTTGCGCGATCCCGAGATGGGCCGCAACACTCTCGCCGATATCCGCATAGGTTTTTCTACCGCCGACGCTTTTCCCCGCAATGCCCGGACCAGTCGCAATCACCGGAACATTTTCCCGAGTATGGTCGGTTCCCTTCCAGGTTGGATCACAGCCGTGATCAGCTGTCAGAACAAGCAGATCTCCCGCCCGCATTCTGTTGATCATTTCCGGCAACCGCCGGTCGAAGTGTTCCAGGGCAGCCGCATAGCCCGGAACGTCACGCCGATGCCCATAAAGCGAATCGAAATCGATGAAATTGGAAAAGACCAGATCGCCGTCTTGTGCCATCTCCATCGCTTCGAGGGTCCGATCGAAGAGTTGATCGTTGCCTGCCCCCTTCAAAACCCTGGCCACACCCTGATGCGCAAAGATGTCCGAAATCTTGCCGACACCTATGACCGTTCTCCCGGCATCGCTCAGGCGATCCAGCAAAGTCGGTTCAGGCGGCAGGACGGAGTAATCGCGCCGGTTGGCGGTGCGTCGGAACGTTTCGGACGACTCGCCGTCAAACGGGCGGGCAATGACACGGCCAATATTGTAGGGGTCGGCAAATTCACGAGCTGTTTCGCAGAGCTTCAGGAGCCTCTCCAGACCGAAATGTCCTTCATGTGCCGCAATCTGGATGACGGAATCCGCAGAGGTATAGAAGATCGGTTTGCCTGTCCTGACATGTTCCTCGCCAAGTTCTGCGATGATCTCGGTTCCAGATGCATGTTTGTCACCGAGAATTCCGTCCAACCCTGCGGCTTCGCTGATCTTTGCGACAAGTTCCTTGGGAAAAGCCGGAATTGTCTCAGGGAAATAGCCCCAGTCGAAGCGCACGGGAACACCGGCAATCTCCCAGTGACCGGACGGAGTATCCTTGCCGTGCGAGACTTCAGCAGCATATCCCCAGAGACCATCTGGATCTCCCGGAAATTCCAGGCCGGGAATAGCCTTGCCGGTTGAAAGACGCCCCGCAGCCCCAAGTCCGAGCCGATCCATGTTGGGCACTGACAAGGGACCGCTGCGCAGCCCCTCCCTGTCGCCCCTTCCGTCAGCACAGTGCTCGGCGATATGGCCGAGTGTATCGGACCCGGTATCGCCGAAGGCGTCCGCATCCGTGGCACCGCCAATGCCGAAACTGTCCAGAACGCACAGGATTGCACGAGGCATGGGTTTCTCCACAAATCTGTTTGTTGCCGGTCATCAGGACCGGAAAACCGCCGGGACCGAACTCCCGGCATACCTGTTCAGGGAGCGATGCGGCCGACAATGCTCGGGTTGTCTGCAACGTCCATCGCCGCACCGATTGTGTAGGCGTTTCGAACAGCTACTGCCGCTGTTTCGGCTTCTTGTTCCGAACGCGCGTGAACAATGGCAAGTGGAGCGTCCGCATCCACGGTGTTGCCGATACCGGCCAGATCCGTCAGGCCGACAGAAGGATCGATCACGTCGGCCGCGGCCCGGCGTCCACCGCCAAGTGCCACAACGGCAACGCCGACAGCGCGTGCATCAACCGCGGTCACAACGCCCTCCATTTCGGCATAAACCGGAGCCTGGACCGGCGCCTTTGCAAGATAGACCTCGCATTTTTCCATGAAGTCGACCGGACCGCCAAGCGCGTGGATCATCTGCGCGAATTTCTCTGCGGCCTCGCCACTGTCAAAGGCTTCACGCATCATTTCAGCACCCGCTTCGGCGGTGGGTGCGATGCCCCCGGACGCCAGCAACTCGCCACCCTGTGCAACGGTGACATCCCAGAGGCGGTTGTCCACTGCTGTGCCTTTCAGAAAATCGACTGCATTCTGCATCTCGACCGCGTTGCCCGCAGCCGACGCAAGTGGCTCGTTCATGTCGGTCAGGAGTGCAGTCGTCTTGAGACCAGCGCCGTTGGCAACCAGAACCAGGCTTTCAGCAAGAGCCCGGGCCTCTTCCAGAGACGCCATAAAAGCACCTGATCCCCATTTGACATCCAGCACCAGGCCCTGGAGCCCGGCAGCCAGTTTCTTTGAAAGAATGGATGCCGTGATGAGATCGATGCTTTCAACAGTCGCGGTAACGTCCCGGATCGCATAAAAACGCTTGTCCGCCGGCGCAAGATTGCCGGTCTGGCCAATGACGGCACATCCGATATCACGAACCACCTTCTTGAAAAGAAGATTGTCCGGCTGGGTCTGGTAGCCCGGGATGCTGTCGAACTTGTCAAGCGTACCGCCGGTATGACCGAGGCCACGTCCGGAAATCATCGGAACGGCAGCGCCGCAGGCAGCGAGAGCCGGAGCCAACATGAGAGAAACATTGTCACCGACACCGCCGGTCGAATGCTTGTCCAGAATTGGCGCCTCGACTTCCATCCAGTCCATTACGTCACCGCTGTCACGCATGGCCAGGGTCAGCGCGACGCGTTCTGCCACGGTGAGCCCCTTGAAGAACACGGCCATGGCGAGCGCAGAGACTTGCCCTTCGGTGACCGAGCCGTCAGCAAGACCCTTGACGAAGAATGCGATTTCCTCGGCGTCGAGTGTCCCGCCGTCGCGTTTCTTGCGAATAAGTTCCTGTGGCAGCATTCTTCTTGTCCTTTTTGACGCCGTCTCAGTAGCCGTGGTGGGAATGGTCAACGATTTCCTGACCCTCGATGGTGGAAATCAGAGAGTCCAGCAAGCCACTTGCGCCAAACCGGAACGTTGTCGCCGACACCCAGTTGTGACCCATGATCCTGTCGGCCAGCGCAAGATATGCGGCCGCATCTTCACTCGTCTTGATCCCGCCGGCCGGTTTGAAGCCGATAACCCGTTCCGCATCGTCCCGGCGCGCTTCTTCAATCGCCGTCAGCATGATCTCGGCAGCTTCCAAAGTCGCGTTGACTGCAACCTTACCCGTGGAGGTCTTGATGAAATCTGCTCCGGCAGCGATGGCCACATTGGATGCGGCGTGGATCAAAAGCGGATCCTTGATTTCACCGGTTTCCAGAATGACTTTTAAAATAGCCGGCTCCGGGATCACCGCTTTCACGCGGATGATCTGCTCCTCGGCAAAGCCCTTCCGGCCTTCGCAGAAAGCCTTGTAAGGCATGACCAGGTCGATCTCGTCGGCTCCGTCTGCAAGCGCCTTCTCAGTCTCGGTAACAACGGCGTCCGTGTCTTCGCCACCTTCGGGAAAGTTGACGACCGTGGCAACCTTGACACCCGTTCCGGTCAATTCCTTCGCAGCCTGTGCAACAAAGCGAGGCCAGACGCACACAGCGGCCACGGAACCGTGGTCGGTCACGGTCCGATCCGTCAAACTGCTGACGTCTTCAGCAGTGCAGTCGTCATTCAGGTTGGTCAGGTCCACGAGCCCGAGGGCACGCGCTGCAATTTCGATCATATCGCTCATTGACCGATCTCCTTTACAAAGGCCCTTACGAGCTGTTTCATCCGTTCCATGCCCATCAAAGCCATGGTCTTGGTCTCATCATGGGACAGAGCATGGGTCTGCAGTCCGGCGCCATAGTTGGTGATGATCGACAGCGCCGCGACCCTGAGGCCCAGGAAGCGTGCGATGATGACCTCCGGCACCGTTGACATGCCGACTGCGTCTGCACCGAGTTTCTTTGCCAGACGGATTTCCGCCGGCGTTTCGAAGGATGGGCCGGAGAACCACATGTAGATCCCGTCTGCGACCGGATCGCCGGTTTCCGCCGCGACCTTCTTCATCGCAGCCTGTAGATCAGGATCATAAGCCGCGCTAAGATCAAGGAAGCGTTTTTCGTCCTCTTCCCCGATCAGCGGGTTCTTGCCGGACCAGTTGATGTGATCAGAGATCAGCATCGGCGACCCGGGCGCAACCTCTTCTCGCAGGGATCCCGCAGCGTTGGTCGCGAGCAGAACCTCACAGCCGAGTTCCTTCAATGTTTCAACCGGCGTGCGCATGACGGTCGGATTGCCGCTTTCATAGTAGTGCGCGCGCCCGGACAGGATCACCACCGGTACACCGGCCAGCATTCCGGCGACAAGCTCGCTGGAGTGGGATGTTACCGTGGACACCGGAAACTCCGTCAGGTGTGCGTAAGGAATGCGGACGGCATCCTCGACCTCTTCCGCCAGGGCTCCAAGCCCCGAGCCGAGAATCATGCCAATTTTGTAGGAACCCTTGCGGGCTGCGCGGACGATGTCCGCGCATTCACGGCCGTAACCACTCATTGAGGGTCAGTCCTTCCTGTCTTCAAGTTCAAATGCGGCAGGCAACAGCTCCTCGAGCGTGAAACTGCGCTTGATGCCATTCAAATCGGCGATATGAACAACGAGATTGTCTGCGCCGAATTCGGCGAAACGCTGACGGCAGATGCCGCAAGGTGTGCAAAGTGCAGCATCGCCGACAACAACCGCTTCCTCAATCTCACGGTAACCCGCGGCAATCATGGCGCTGACAGCACCACCTTCGGCGCAGACACTGACCGGATAAGAGGCGTTTTCAACGTTGCAGCCGGTAAAAACAGACCCGTCCGGCGTGCGGAACGCTGCCCCTACCAGAAACTTCGAATAGGGTGCATAAGCCTTTTCGCGAACAGATCTGGCCGCCTCGAACAATGCGTTCAAATCGCTCATGAGCGCTCCTTCAGATAGGGAATGCCCGCTGCCTTCGGCGGGATCGCCTTGCCAATGAAGCCGGCAAGCAGGACGACGGTGAGGACATAGGGCAGCGCCTGAAAGACCTGCAGGGGCACTTCACCGATCAGCCAGATTTCAACGCCTTGCAACCTGGTGCCGGCGGCATCAAGAAAACCGAACAGCAGACAGGTAAACATTGCGCTGACCGGCTTCCACTTCGCAAAGATTAGCGCCGCCAGTGCCATGAAACCCTGACCGGCCGTCATGTTGACCCCAAAGCCCGAGCCAACAGCGATCGAGAGATAGGATCCCGCAACACCGCAGAGGATGCCGCACGCAATGACGGCACGATACCGCATCCAGACAACCGAGATGCCCGCAGTGTCAACGGCGGCCGGGTTTTCGCCCACTGCGCGCAGACGCAGGCCAAAGCGGGTTCGGAAAAGGATCCACCAGGTCAACGGGACGGCAAGGAAGGCAACATAGACGAGAATCTTGTGACCCGACAAAACCTCGGCATAGAACGGGCCGATGAACGGTATATTGCGAACCTGTTCCGCAAACGGCCACACGATTTCGGTAAAACGTCCTCCGTCGGGCAAAGACGGAGTTCTTCCCCCCTGGCGGAACCAGGTTTGCCCCAGGAGCGCTGTCAGCCCGGCAGCCAGAAAATTGATGGCAACGCCAGAGACAATCTGGTTGCCCCGGTTTGAAATCGACGCAAATCCATGCAGAAGGCTGAGCAGAACGGAGACCGAAATCCCGGCCAGAAGACCCAGCCAGGCGTTGGCGGTGATGTAGGCAACCGCTCCTGCGCCGAATGCCGCACCGAGCATCTTGCCTTCAAGTCCGATGTCAACAACACCCGAACGTTCGGAATAGAGCCCTGCAAGGCAGGCCAGCAGCAAAGGCGTCGAGACGCGGATTGTTGCGTCCATCATCAAAATGATTGTCTCGAACATGATCACGCCTCCTTCGCAGCAAGGGCCTGGGAGGGCGTGAAGAACCTGACAATCGCCGGCCGGAACATGTGTTCAAGCGCCCCCGCAAACAGAATGACAAGACCCTGGATGACGATGATCATGTCGCGGGTGATGTTCGGCATTTCAAACGAGAGTTCCGCGCCGCCCTGGTAGAGCATGCCGAACAGCACGGCCGCCAGGATGATGCCGACAGGATGGGCGCGCCCCATGAGAGCAACCGCGATACCGACAAAGCCGTAACCGGTGACGAAATCTATCAACAACCGGTGCTGCGAACCCATGATTTCGTTGATTGCCATCATGCCTGCCAGACCGCCGGAAATCAGCATCGTGACAACGATTATGCGCACCGGCGAAATCCCGGCATAGACAGCCGCCGTGGCATTGGCGCCGAAAGACCTGATTTCATAACCGAGTTTCGTGCGCCAGATCAGGAACCAGACGGCCACACAGGCAGCCAGAGCCACGAACAAGGACAGGTTCACCGGTGCATAGCCGAAGCCGAAGGACGGGAAAACGTCGTTCAGAAACGGCAGCCGGCCGCCATCTTCAAAGGTCCGGGTCTCGTTCTGCATGGAGCCCGGCTTCTTCAGGACATTGCCCAGCAGGTACACCATGAACGAGAATGAAATGTAGTTGAACATGATGGTGGTGATGACCACGTGGCTGCCGCGCTTGGCCTGCAACCAGGCAGGAATGAAAGCCCAGGCTGCACCCATAGCGGCCGATCCCAGGATCGCAAATGGCAATGTCACGTACCAGGGTACATATTGGTCGAGCGCCAGGCAGGCGAACGCCACCCCGAGGCCGCCGACATAAGCCTGCCCTTCACCGCCGATATTGAACAGGCCCGCATGAAAGGCGACCGCGACAGCAAGGCCGGTGAAGATGAAGTTAGTTGCATAGAACAGCGTGAAGCCGAAGCCCTCGGCATAACCGAGCGACCCCCAGAGGAGGACTTTGACGGCGTCCAGCGGATTTTCCCCGATCAGGATAACGACCAGTCCGGATACCAGAAAGGCAGCTGAGAGATTCAGGAAGGGGATAAGGCCGAGATCGACCCAGCGCGGGAGTTGACCGCCACTCATTGGACGCCTCCTTCAGCTGTCATGCGATTGTCTTCGACACCTGCCATGAGGAGGCCGAGTTCGCCCTCATCAGCGTTGCTGCCCCGCTCGCCGACAATCTTGCCATCAAACATTACCAGAACCCTGTCCGACAGCGCACGAATTTCGTCGAGTTCCACCGACACGAGCAAAATGCCCTTGCCCGCATCGCGCAGTTCAACGATCCGCCTGTGAATGAATTCGATCGCACCTATGTCGACACCGCGTGTCGGCTGACCGATCAACAATACCTCCGGGTCCCGCTCTATCTCCCGCGCCAGAACAATTTTCTGCTGATTGCCACCGGAGAAATTCGCCGTCTTGAGCATCGGATTGGGTGGACGGATATCGTATTTCTCGATTTCGGCGACCGCGTTTTTCTTGATCGCGCCCAGATCCATCAGCAGGCCCCGGGAATAGGCGGGGTCGCGGTGATAACCCAGAATGGAATTCTCGTATTCGGTGAAGCTGTTGATCAGGCCCATACGGTGCCGGTCTTCCGGCACGTGGCCCATGTTTTTCCTGCGCATGTCCGCAGCATCAAGTGTGCTGGATCCAAGGTCTATGCTTTCACCCTGGATCTTGAGAGTTCCGCTTGTGGCGCGGCGAATGCCGGACAGCGTCTCCAGCAGTTCGGACTGTCCATTGCCTGACACTCCGGCGATACCGACAATTTCGCCGGCCCGGACCGAAAGGCTCACATCCTTGACAACCTGGACACCGCGGCTGTCTGTCACCGTGAGGTTTTCAACCTCCATGACCGGTGCTTCCGGTTGTGCAGGCTCCTTGTCGACACGCAGCAGAACCGACCGGCCAACCATCAACTCGGCCAGTTCTTCCATGGAGGTGTTCCCCGTCTCCCGGGTCGCCACCATCTCGCCGCGGCGCATGACGGACACCGTGTCGGTGACAGCCATGATCTCGCGCAGCTTATGCGTAATCAAAAGGACGGTCTTTCCCTGGTTCTTGAGAACGTCGAGGATCTTGAACAGATGGTCCGCCTCTGCCGGTGTGAGAACACCGGTCGGTTCATCAAGGATCAGAACCTCGGCACTGCGGTAGAGTGCTTTCAATATTTCAACACGTTGCTGCAGACCAACGGGCAGGTCCTGAATGAGGGCCTCCGGGTCGACGCGCAGCTCATATTCTTCTTCCAGACGCTTCAATTCAGTGCGCGCGCGCGACAGCCCGCCTGCCAGCAGCGCACTGTCCTCCGCGCCGAGAACCACGTTTTCCAGAACCGAAAAATTGTCGACCAGCATGAAATGCTGGTGAACCATGCCGATGCCCATGCCGATGGCGGCCTTGGAGTCCGCGATCGTCACTTTCTTGCCTTTGATAATTATGTCGCCGTCATCAGCATGATAGAACCCGTAGAGAATTGACATGAGCGTCGACTTGCCCGCGCCGTTTTCTCCAATGATCCCGTGGATGGACCCTTTTTTCACAACAAGATCAATGTCCTTGTTGGCATGAACCGGTCCAAAACTCTTGTTGATCTTGCGCAGCTCAATTGCCGGAATTTCGCTCATGCCGCCCCCCAGGCCCGACGTAGATTGCTTTTCATTTCTGTTTGCCCATCGCCGCAAACGTACCTCAGTATGGGCACACTCCGTCACTGATGACATCATGAACCTTGATGGTTCCGTCTGATATTTCGGCAACTGCCGCATCGGCCGCAGCTTTCATTTCATCAGAAATCAGTGGTTTGTTGCTTTCGTCCAGAACCCAGTCCATACCACCTTCCGCGAGGCCAAGGACTTGAATACCCGGCGAAAACGAGCCCTCCCGGGCAGATTTGAAGCTGTCAAACACGGCGTTGTCGACGCGTTTGCGGATCGACGTCAGAACCTTGCCCTTGTGCAGTCCATTCTGGTTGCTATCCGTCCCGATGCCCAGCACGCCCGCATCCGCGGCAGCCTGCAACACGCCAAGTCCGGTGCCACCCGCTGCCTGAAGCACCACATCGGCACCGCGTTTGATCTGGGCAGTTGCCAATTCGCCTCCACGAACCGGATTGGCAAACGCGGCGGGCGTGTCGCCGGTCATGTTGAACAGCACCTTGATGTCTGGGTCGGCAGACAAGGCACCCTGTTTGTAGCCGCAGAGAAATCTCTGAATGATCGGGATGTCCATGCCCCCGACAAAACCGACAGTGCCCGACTCCGAAGCCATCGCGGCGAGCAGGCCGCCGATATAGGCACCTTCGTGCTCCTTGAAGACATAGGAACGCACGTTAGGCTGATCGACCACCATGTCGACGATCGCAAAGTCGGAATTTGGAAAAGCCTCCGCCGCCTGCTTCAGGGCGTTGGCCTGGTTGAAGCCTATCGCGATGACAGGTGCGTTGCCCCTGCTTGCAAAATTGCGCAACGCCTGCAGACTTTGGGCGTCGCGTTCCAGTTCGAATTCCCTGACATTCTCGCCAGTCTCTTCCATGTACCGTTTCACGCCGGCAAAAGCGCTCTCGTTGAATGAGCCGTCGAACTTGCCACCAACGGAGTAGACGATGGCCGGGTCGGCGCAGGCAGCCGTGGCAGAGAGCGCGGCAACGAATATCGCTGCGCAGGCGCTTGAGCTGAGACGGAACATCCGGTCCCCCAACTGGCTAGAACATATTATGGGAAACCTCCGCGCCCTTGCGCGGAGGCTGCAGTGGTCTGGCCGTCACTTAGCCCGGGCAGGATTCATCGGCCATGTAGTCATGGACAACAACTTCGCCGGAGATGATTTTCTGGGTGGCTTCTTCGACGGCCGCCTTCATCTCGTCGTTAACGAGTTCCGCGTTGTTGGCGTCGAGTGCCCAGTCAACGCCACCTTCCTGCAGGCCGAGAACCTCGAAGCCGGAAGACCAGTTATCGTTTTTGGCATCTTCAAACGCCTGGAAAACGGCGATGTCGACACGCTTCAGCATGGATGTCAGCACGGATCCCGGGTGCAGGCCGTTCTGATTGCTGTCGACGCCGATGCCGAGTTTGCCTGCGTCGGCAGCAGCCTGGAGAACACCAATGCCGGTGCCGCCTGCCGCATGGTAGACAACATCCGCGCCACGATCGAACTGCGACTTGGCCAACTCTCCGCCCTTGACCGGATCGTTCCAGGCCGCGCCGGTGGTACCGGTCATGTTTTCAAACACTTCCGCATCCGACTGCACGGCCATTACGCCCTGCTTGTAGCCGCAGGCGAACTTGCGGATCAATGGAATGTCCATCCCGCCGACAAAACCAACCTTCCCGGTTTCGGACGCCATCGCGGCAAGCATGCCGACGATGTAGGACCCTTCATGTTCCTTGAACAGGATCGAGCGGACGTTCGGCAGATCGACGACCATGTCCACAATTGCGAACTGGGTATCGGGAAATTCCTTTGCAACCTTCTCAACCGCATTGGCCTGCGAGAAACCGATGGCCACGATCGGGTTCATGCCGCGCTTGGCGAAGTTGCGCAAAGCCTGTTCACGCTGAGCGTCGTTCTGAATTTCGAAGTCACGGAATTCAACGCCGTAGTCGGCCTTGAACTTCTCGGCTCCGGTGAAAGCTGCCTGGTTGAAAGACTCGTCATTCCGTCCGCCAAGATCGTATAGCACGGCAGGCTTGATATCGGCTGCTTGTGCACTCGCGATGGAAAAGGCCAGTCCGGCAAGCGCCGTGCCGATGGTTAGAAACTTTTTCACGTATATGTCCTCCGACATGCGGGGGCCCGTCTTATCTGACCGGCCCGTTTCCCCTCGTGACCCAGCCGCTTCATGCAGACTGTGCCAGTTGCAATCCGACCCGCGAACTCAGAGCCCTCGCGAGGGTCTCGTCTGCCACCAGATCGGTAATGACACCGGTACGTAGTGCAGCAAGCGTGGCATCCACCTTGCTCTCGCCACCCACCAGCGCAATCACACGGCGCCCGCGCACTTCGTCAAAGTGCAGACCGACGGCGCAATCGCCGAGCGGATCGGGAGCCAGTTCTCCTTCAATCGTCAAAAAGCGGCCCATCAAATCACAGACCGCCCCGCAAGACATCAATTCTTCCTGTTCCTGCTTTGAAATCATGCCGCGCTGAACCAGGTGCCCCTCATTCTCAACCGAGCCGATGCCAATGAGAAACGCATCGGACTGGCGGGCGCGTGCCATCAGGTCCTGCACGCTCCGCTGCGTCAGGAACATCGCCTTCTCGTCCAGGTTCTCCGCAAAATAGGGAACAGGAAGGTAATACCCGATGCCGCCGGTTCTCTCCTGCATCTTCTGAACGATGTCGTATGGATTGGCAGCGAGAGTGCGGGTGAGCGATCCACAGATCGACATGATTTCGAGATCGGACCGCGCCGTCTTCGGCAGCGATTCAACCGCCGCCGTCAATGTCCGCCCCATGCCGACACCCAACCGTGTGACGTGTGCACCCGTTAGCAGGCCAGTGAGAAACTGCGACGCTGAAACCGCAATCGCACGCAGGACAGCTTCATCATCTCCACCGCCGAGATCGGGTGCTATGATGCAGTTGGTCAGGCTGAAATAGTGTGAAAGTTCCTTTTCCAGCTGCAGACATTCCATTGGCCTGCCGTCAACCTGGAATTTCACGTAACCTGCCTTCTGGGCGTGGGCAATGAGACGATGCACCTTGGCCGGAGACACACCCAATTGGGATGCGATCTCACCCTGCGTGCGGCCACCCACGAACGACAGCCAGGCTGCCCGGATGGCCATGTAAGATGTCCAGTCGTCTTCGCGCGTCTGCATACTGCGTCAGCACCTTCCCCTCTGGTTGGCACAGCCAAGGCGGGCTCCGACCAACGACACACCGCTCCTTGGTGGAGCTTTTCATTGTCGCGCATGCTTCGCAACATGCGCTGAAAAATTCTTCATCCAGTGAGAATTTCTTCAGATCATGCCCAGCAAGGACGTATCCGTCAACCCAAAAAACATCCGAATTTTGGGCAGTTTGCTGCATTTCGAGGCAGGCCTGGTCCACTTTGGCAATCTGGCGACACGGCAAATTTTGCCGGTTGATGTCAGAATCGTGACCCAAACAGGCAATAATTACCTAGCAATCCGGCAGATATTTCCTATCTGTGGAACATACGCACTCCGTGCACATTTGATTTTGCCAGATAAATTGAACTCCGGTACCCTTGGCACGTAGTTTGCAAAGTAAAATCTCAGACTATTTCATGGCATTTCTGATGCCTGCGTAGAAATCACAAGGATCAAAAAGACGAGTAACAGAACAATAAAATAAAAATTGGGGAGACGTGGCACCTCAGCCGAAAGGCTGAAAAGGAGAAAACCATGCGTCTCGACATAACGAAAGACTGTGCACTTGCAGTAGCAACGATACTGTCCCTTTTAGGTGCGGCCTTTGTGAGTACCGCCCCCACGCAAGCCCGGGACTACCGGCCGGCACTGGCTGCCGCCGCGCAATACACCTACGATCCGGCCAACGAAGTGGACGTCGAACTCGTCCTGGCTGTCGACATCTCACAATCCATGGATACTGAAGAGCAGGAAATTCAGCGCGCCGGTTACGTTTCGGCGCTGACTTCGAGGGAATTTCTCGACGCAATCCAGGTTGGCCCGATCGGCCGTGTCGCCGTCACCTACATGGAATGGGGCGGTGTCGACGAACATTTCATCGTCGCCAATTGGACAATCGTTCAGGACGCCGCGTCTGCGTCCCATTTCGCTTCCAAAATCGCCGAAGCTCCGCTGCGCCAGGTGCAGCGCACATCGATTGCATCCGCCCTGCAGAAATCGGTCGAACTGGTTGAGAACAACAAGTACATGGGTCTGCGGCGCGTGATCGACATATCCGGCGACGGGCCGAACAACCAGGGAGGCTCGGTAACGGAAATGCGAGACCGGATGATTGCCTCGGGCGTGACCATAAACGGGCTGCCCCTGATGATGAAGTCGAACAAGAACACCTGGCAGGCGATGCTCAATCTTGATCACTATTACGAGGATTGCGTGATCGGCGGCCCGGGTTCATTCGCGATTCCCGTTCGCTCCAAGGAGGCATTTGCAGATGCTATCCGCATGAAACTCGTCCTGGAAATCGCCGGACTGCACCTGAATGAGCCCGATCCCTATTTCCAGCGCGTTTCGGCCCGTGAACCCGTGCGATGCAACCTCTTTGACTGACCGGGCCGCGTTTCTTCCTTTCATTGACCGTGTTCCGGGCTGGAACTACGGTTTTTTGTTTCGTTTCTGGCAGCCGGCGACGACACCGTCCGGCTGAACCGGTTCGGCGATTTCACATCGTTCTTTTGCACATCGCCCTTTGCGCTGACGTGTCTTTGCGGCTAATACCAACCCGCCGTCTGTCATATCGCAATGAGGATCTGCATGTCCGAAGTACCCACGCTCGCGCTTATCGCCCATGACGCCAAGAAAGACGTTATGGTTGAGTTCGCCAGGAGCCATCGGGACAAACTGGCAGCATACGATCTGGTCGGAACCGGAACCACGGGAGGGCGCGTCCTGGATGCCTGCCCGGAACTCTCCCTCACCCGCCTCAAGAGCGGGCCGCTGGGCGGCGACCAGCAGATCGGCGCCTTGATCGCGGAAGGAAAGCTGCAGGGGCTGATCTTTTTCGCTGATCCCATGTCCCCCCTGCCGCACGACGTTGATGTGAAGGCCTTGATGCGCCTTGCAATCGTTTACGATATCCCGATGGCGCTGAACGTATCCACCGCGGAAATACTCCTGCGGTCCGCGCGATTGAAAGGGCTCGGTACAACGTCAGATACGCCCGAGGTTGGTTCGACTGCATCATGAGTTTTTCCGATCATTCCAAATCATTTGCCTATCCGGTTCTGGTCGCCGATATCGGCGGAACCAACGCGCGCTTTGCGCTGGTCGACAATGCCAACGCACCGACCCGCATGTGTGGCAAGACCGCGACGGCTGGGCATTCCGATATCTCGTCCGCCGTCCGCCAGGTTGTCCTGCCCGAAACTGAAATCAAACCCAGAACAGCGATCATCGCAGTTGCCGGCCCGGTTACGGGCGATGCCATACCGCTCACCAACGCCGCCTGGGTTATCGAACCTTTGAAGATGATCGCCGACCTCGGGCTGGATGAGGTCATTGTCCTGAATGATTTCGAAGCGCAAGCGCTCGCATTGCCAGGCTACAGCGGCACGGATGTCGAACAGATAGGAAAGGGCGCCATTCGCAAAGACAGCGCGAAATTCGTGCTGGGGCCAGGAACCGGTCTTGGGGCAGCCGCCATGATCTTTGCGTCCGATACCTGGGTTCCGGTGCCGGGCGAAGGCGGTCATGTGGAACTTGGACCCGTGACCCGGGAAGACATGGATATCTGGCCGCATATCGAGCAGGTCGGCGGACGCATTGGCGCTGAACAACTCCTCAGTGGAACAGGACTGCCCCGCCTGGCGCGGGCAGTCGCAGTCTGGATGAACGCCGAGCGCCGGTTCGACACACCGGCGAGCATCACCCAGGCTGCGGACGATAATGACCCGATCGCCGTCAAGACACTGGAAGTGTTTGCACAATGCCTCGGTCGCGTGGCGGGCGACTTCGCATTGACCGTTCTTGCCCGGGGCGGGGTTTATCTTACAGGTGGCATAACGCCGAGGATCACACGTTTCCTGACCGATGACGGTTTCCGGGCCGCCTTCGAGGCGAAAGCACCCCATGAGACCCTCATGGCCAAGATCCCGACTTTCATCGTCCGACATCCAGATCCGGCCCTGGAAGGTCTTGCCTCCTTCGCCCGCGCGCCGGACACCTTTGCGGTTGACATGCACGGGCGCCAGTGGACGGCCGGCCGCGTCGCCGCGACGGGCTGAACCTGCCGTCATGACCGTGCACCGCGCCTTTGGAACACCGCTTCCCATTGACGGCATTCTGCCGGACCTGCTCCGGACGCTGAGCACCGGCACCAATGCGGTTCTCGTGGCCGAACCCGGCGCAGGCAAAACAACGCGCGTCCCGCTTGCCCTTCTTGAGGCGAAATGGCGAAAGGACGGCAAGATCCTTGTGCTGGAACCACGCCGGCTCGCCGCCCGTGCAGCCGCACGCCGAATGGCGAGCGAACTTGGCGAAAAGCCCGGCGAAACAGTTGGCTACCGTGTGCGCATGGAGACCAGGGTCAGTTCCAGGACACGTATCGAGGTCATTACGGAGGGGGTGTTCACGCGCCTCATACTCGACGATCCCGAGCTTTCCGGGATTGCGGCCATCCTGTTCGACGAGTTTCATGAACGGTCCCTTGATGGCGATCTCGGGCTTGCTCTCGCGCTTGATGTTCAGTCCGCCTTGCGGGAAGACCTCCGTCTTCTCCCGATGTCCGCAACACTGGATGCCGCAAGTATTTCGGGACTGCTTGGCGATGCTCCCATTCTGGAATGTGAAGGACGCAGTTTTCCGGTCGAAACGAAGTATCTCGGACGTGACCCGAAGGACCGCATCGAACCGCAGGCTGTTCGCGCCATCCGGCAGGCTGTCGTTGAGGAGACTGGCTCGCTGCTTGTGTTTCTGCCGGGCCAGAGAGAGATCAGGCGGACAGCCGACCTTCTCGCCGGCCGATTGCCCGCGAATTGCCAGCTCGCACCTCTCTACGGCGGCCTCGACGCAAAAGCGCAGGACACCGCCATCAGACCGGCAGAAGACGGCACCCGGAAGATCGTGCTTGCCAGTTCGATCGCGCAGACCTCCCTGACCATCGAAGGCGTGTGCGTTGTCATCGATTGCGGTCTAGCACGCGTTCCGAAATTCGAACCGCAAACGGGCCTCACCCGGCTTGAAACAGTGCGTGTCTCGCGCGCCTCCGCGGACCAGCGACGGGGCCGCGCGGGACGGACGGAATCCGGTGTTTGCTATCGGCTTTGGGACGAGGCTCAGACAGTCGCCCTTCCCGCAGCCGAAGCACCTGAAATCCTCGAAGCGGATCTCACCAGTCTCGTTCTGGATCTGGCGACCTGGGGCACGCTCGACCCGTCAAGCCTCACTTTCGCCGACCCGCCACCCTCGGCCGCCTGGAAAGAGGCCAGATCACTCCTGACGGATCTCGGTGCGCTCGATGCGGCCGGCCATCTGACGAGACAGGGAAAAGCGCTCTCCAGTCTGCCGCTGCACCCCCGCCTTGCGCACATGGTGATTGAAGGTGCCGATCGGGGTCTCGGATATACCGCAGCCTTGATCGCACTGCTCCTGTCCGAACCCGGTCTCGGTGGCCGTGACCCGGATCTGCGCGCGCGCTTGCGGGCTGTCCGGAACGAAAGGAGCCAACGTGCAAAGGATGGCCGCACCCTTGCTTCAAGGTGGCTCAAACAGGCCGGTGGCAATGGCACCGGAGTTGAAATCGAAAGCGCAGGAATATTGTTGGCTCTCGCCTATCCGGACCGTGTCGCCCAGGCGCGTGGCCAGATCGGAAGATTCCGTCTCGCCAATGGCCGAGGTGCGGAACTGGAGCGCGAAAACACGCTGGCAGGCGCTGAATTCCTGGCGATTGCGGAAGTGCAGGGAAAGGCGGCGAATGGCCGAATCCAGCTTTGCGCTCCCATCACACGGGGTGAGATCGAAGAGCTTTTTGCCGGTGACATTGTCGAAGAGGACGAGGTCCAGCTGACCGGAGAAGGCGCTCTCAAGGCCCGGCGCGTAGTCCGCTACAAGGCCGTGGAACTTCAGTCGGCATCAATCAGGTCGGCAGATCCCGTTGCAGTCGAAAGAGCCCTGATCAAAGAGATCAGGCGCAGAGGGACGTCCCGATTGCCGTGGAGCAAGGACCAGCAACGGCTGCGCAAGCGGGTCGCATACTCTCGTGAAAACGGTGCGGATGACCTGCCTGACCTTTCCGATCAACACCTGACCGGGACGCTGGAAGACTGGTTGCAACCCTATCTGTCGGGCCTGACAAGTCTCGCAAGTGTGAATACCGCTCTTCTCGGCAACGCACTTGCAGGCCTCCTGCCCTTTGATGCTGCCGCGAAACTCGATGCGCTCGCACCGTCCCACTTCACTGCGCCAACAGGCAGCAAGGTTCCGATAGACTATGGCGCCGCCGCAGGCCCGTCGCTTTCGATCCGTGTCCAGGAACTCTTTGGACTGACAATTCATCCAAGCGTCTGCGACGGCAAGCTTCCGCTGATCCTGGAATTGCTGTCACCTGCGCAACGGCCGATCCAGATCACAAGGGATCTTCCGGGATTCTGGGCGGGCTCCTGGAAAGACGTGAAGGCCGACATGAAGGGACGCTATCCGAAGCACCCGTGGCCGGATGATCCTACCCTGGCCGACGCGACCCGGCGAGCCAAGCGTCGCGGGACCTGACTCGCTCAGACCTGCGCCTGTTGGCGGGCGACCGCCCCGACCTGATGAACAGGGTGTGCATGTGCATGTTTCATTCACGAAGCGTTGTCTTGACCGTGTCACACAGCCTGCGCGATGGGACGGTCACAGATCATGTCTTGAATCGAGGACCAGGATGAACCGACTGCTTGCTGCCGGAACAGGCATTTTCGCTATGTTATTGGCCACTTTTTCAGTGAACGCTCAGGGGCAGGACTGGCAGACGATTCTCGATGATGCAAAGGGCGAGACCGTCTATTTCCACGCATGGGGCGGTGAACCGCGCATCAATGCCTATATCCAGTGGGCTGCCCGTGAAGTGGAGCGCGATTATGGCGTTCGCGTGGTTCATGTGAAAATCAGTGACACGGCGAGCGTCGTGTCGCAGGTTCTGGCGGAGAAGTCGGTCGGAAAGGCAACCGGCGGTGCCGTCGACCTCATCTGGATCAACGGCGAGAACTTCGCCTCCATGAAAACGATGGTCTGCTTGCGGCGCCCGGCTGGGCGCAAACGCTCCCCAACTGGCAATATGTGGACGTCGAAAACAAGCCGACGGTGGTCGTTGACTTCACCGTGCCGACCGACGGGCAGGAAAGCCCCTGGGGAATGGCGAAGCTCGTTTTCATGTATGACAGCGCGCGGCTGGACACACCGCCGTCGACCCTTCGGGAGTTGATGGATTTTGCCAGGGACAATCCGGGCCGGTTTTCCTATCCCCAGCCGCCCAATTTCTACGGCACGACCTTCCTGAAACAAGCCCTCGTCAATACGGTCCCCGACAAGACCGTACTGTCCGAACCGGTCGACGATGCAGGTTTCGACGAAATCGTTGCACCCCTGTTCGCCTATCTGGATGAGCTTCATCCGCATTTGTGGCGCAAGGGCAGGGCTTTTCCCAAGAATGCCGCCGACATGCGCCAGCTTCTGGCTGACAGCGAACTGGACATAGCGTTTTCATTCAATCCCGGGGATGCATCAGGCGCAATCGCGAACGGCGAACTGCCGGATAGCGTGCGCACCTTCGTTTTCGACGGCGGCACAATCGGCAACACTCATTTCGTCGCCATTCCCTTCAACAGCTCCAACCAGGCGGGGGCGAAGGTCTACGCGAACTTTCTGTTGAGCCCCATGGCCCAGACACGGAAACAGGAGCCGGAGATCTGGGGCGATCCGACTGTTCTGAATGTCGACGCACTGCCGGCGAATGAACGGGCGCTTTTCACATCCCAGGATCTCGGCCCCGCAACCCTGGCACCGGAAGACCTTGGCCCGGTTCTGCCGGAACCGCATCCCAGCTGGGTGAGCGCGTTGGAAGAGGCCTGGACGGAACGATACGGTGCAGGGAGCGAGTGAGGGCCCTTGCCGAAATCAACCGGCAGACCGGACATTGCAACCGTTCTCGTAACGATCCTGCTCGCAGGACCGGTTCTTGCCGGTCTCGCCGGTACGATCCTGCCCGCTTTCGGCTATCTGCCGGTTCTCGGCTTTCGCACTTTTTCAATTGAACCTTTTCGTGCCCTGTTCAACATGCCGGGCATTCAAATTTCCATTTTGTTGAGTTTCGGTACGGGGCTTGTCGCGTCGATCCTTTCATTGGCAATCGTGCTGTTGTTTACCGCCGGCTGGTCGGGAACAAGAACCTTCGCGCGGCTGACCCGATTTCTGTCACCCTTGCTGTCTGTGCCGCATGCTGCGGCAGCAATCGGGCTCGCCTTTCTCATTGCCCCCTCCGGGTTTCTCGTACGCCTCGTATCGCCATGGGCAACGGGCTGGACGCGCCCGCCCGATCTCCTGATCCTGAATGATCAGGCCGGGATCGCAATGACACTGGGGCTGGTTGCAAAGGAAGTTCCCTTCCTCTTCCTGATGACACTTGCAGCCTTGAACAGGCCGCATATCCGCGACTTCTACAAGTCCGGGGCGAGCCTCGGGTATGGCCGGATGACCACGTTCATCAAGGTGATATTGCCACAGATCTATCCGCTTATCCGCCTTCCCATGCTGGCAGTCATCGCCTACGCGACGTCCGTGGTCGACGTCGCGCAGATCCTTGGACCGACGACCCCACCACCGCTGGCGCCTCGACTGATCGTCTGGATGAACGATCCGGACCTGAGCAAAAGGCTGATGGCATCCGCAGGTGCGCTTCTCCAGCTCTTTGTCAGCGCGGTTTCGCTGATTGCTTATCTGGTTCTGGAGCGTGGCGTGACGCGTTGGCTGAAGTCCCGCTTCGAGAGCGGTCACCGGCGCCGGCAGGACACTTCTGCTCGGCAGGCGGGTCTTTGGCTGATGTCGATCATCGTTGCGATCATGACTGTCTCCATCGTTCTTCTTGCAGTCTGGACGTTGGCGAAATCCTGGTGGTTTCCAGCCGTTCTGCCACAGCGCTGGAGCCTTGCACGGATGATGGATGCTTTCGGAATGGGCGGACCCGCCCAGCTGGCAACCCTGCTGCTTGCGGCATGTGCCGCCGGTATTGCGACCGCCCTGACCCTGTGGGTGCTCGAGGGACGCAGCTTTCGCAAAAAGCCATCACACGGCAGGCTGAACACTTTCGTCTTTCTGCCCCTTCTTCTGCCACAGATCAGCTTTTTGTTCGGTCTGCAGACGCTGTTTCTGGTCGCAGGCCTCAGCGGCACGATCGAAGCAGTCCTGCTTGCGCACCTGATCTTCGTTTTCCCTTATGCGTTTCTTGCGCTCAGCGATCCCTGGAACCGGCTCGATCCGCATTATGCAAAGGCAGCAGCCTCCATAGGCGCTTCGCGGGCTCGCATTTTCTGGCAGGTGCAGCTGCCGCTGCTTCTGCGCCCGGTGCTGGTGACCTTTGCGGTTGCCGCAGCAGTTTCCGTCGGCCAATACCTGCCGACGCTGATGATTGGAGCAGGACGCATCGTTACCGTGACGACGGAGAGTGTCGCGCTTGCAAGCGGCGGAAATCGCCAGGTTGCTGCTCTATATGCCCTCTTGCAACTGGTCATACCGCTTGCAGGGTTTGTCCTTGCAGCGCTGGTGCCATCCCTGGTGTTTCGAAATCGTGCCGCGATGCGGTTGGAAAGGCAATTCTGAATGCCTGAAGCAATAGACCGCAAGGGACTGGTCCTGGAAGCCGTCAGCATCAGCATTGACGATGCGCCGCTGCTTGACATCGATTGCCACATTCCACCAGGGAACATCCTGACAATCATGGGTGAAAGCGGAAGCGGCAAGTCCAGCCTTCTGGATTTCATTGCAGGATTTTTGAACCCGGCCCTTCAGGCCGAAGGGCGAATTTTCCTCAATGGCAAGAACCTGACTGATCTGCCTGCCCAGGAACGGCACATCGGGCTGATGTTCCAGTTTCCGTTGCTCTTTCCCCACATGTCGGTATTGCAAAACCTCATGTTCGCAATTCCCGCGAAGGTCAGGGGACGTCAGCACAGGAAGGAAATCGCACGGCAGGCACTCGGAGATGTGGGTCTGAACGGATTTGGCGACAGGGATCCGGCAACACTCTCCGGCGGGCAACAGACACGTGTTGCGCTGATGAGAACCCTGTTGGCCCAACCGATGGCGTTGCTGCTTGACGAGCCGTTCTCAAGTCTCGACCAGACCCGGCGGGCAGAAGTGCGGGAACTGGTGTTTTGTCAGGCCAGGAAGAATGATCTGCCGGTGCTCCTGGTCACACACGACGAAGAGGATGCGCTCGCAGCCAGCGGATTGGTTCATTTTCTGGACGACCACAAAAACAACAACGGCTGCTCCAAGGTGCAGCAGCCGCAAATCTCGATCGCGAAACGTTGAGGCCCTATTCGGCCTGATCAGCCGATTTCGCCTGCAGGAGCGAATAGTTGTCGATGCCGATCCGCTCGATAAGGTCGAGCTGGGTCTCCAGATAATCGATGTGGCTTTCTTCGTCGCTCAGAAGTTTTTCAAACAACGCCATGGACACATAGTCCCCAAGGTCGCGACAGATTTCGCGCGCTTCATGGTAGAGTGCGCGGGCGACATATTCCGCCGCAAGATCACCTTCCAGGCATTCCTTGACATTTTGACCGATGCGCAGCGGATCGAGTGTCTGAAGGTTGGGCAGCCCTTCCAGAAAAATTATCCGATCCATCAGATCCTGGGCGTGCTGACGCTCCTCGTCGGCTTCTTCCAGTTCCTTGTCGGCGAGCTTGCCGAAGCCCCAGTCCGCAAGAAGGCGCGCATGGACCCAGTACTGGCTGACCGCGGTCAACTCATGCCGCAAAGCCTTGTTCAGATAATCGATTACTTGCGGTTCACCCTTCATCAGACCCTCTCCAGATCACCGGCTCGCCGTTCGTTTCAAAGGCGCGGGTGCCGGTTCAGTTTCCCTTGCCTCTTCTGACCCCTTATCGTGAATGGTGTCAATAACCGACGGAAAACAACCCCCACATCGCGGCCGGCAACCCAGGTGGCGAAAGACAGCTCCAGGTGTCGGCACTTTCCCATTGGGGTCGGCACGCATTTCCTCAGCAGCTTTTCGGAGCTGCTCGTCAGAAAGAACATTACAGGAGCATATGATCATTGTAGGGTTCGGCCAGGATCCGTTTGCCCGGTCATATTGGCATTGTGGGTTTAATGCGCAATAACGAAACCCTACTATAAGAGTCAACTTTTTCTGCATCCCTCGTAACCTGGCAAGGATTCCATATGAGCGGCAAGGACACCTCCGATACCCGCCCCACACTTGTGCTGACCGGTGCCAGCCGTGGCATCGGCCATGCGACCGTGAAACGGTTTTCTGCGGAGAACTGGCGTGTAATCACCTGTTCACGACAAGCGTTTTCAGACAAATGTCCCTGGCCCATGGGGCCAGAGGATCACATTCAGGTCGACCTGTCAGATCCAGAAAACCTGGGATATGCAGTCCAGGAGATACGCAAGCGGCTGGAAGCGAACGGGTCGCGTCTCAATGCGCTGGTCAACAATGCCGGCATCAGCCCCAAGGGGCCGGAAGGTGAGCGCCTCAATTCGCTGAATACTGCAATGCACGAATGGCGAACGGTTTTTCAGGTCAACTTCTTCGGCCCCATTCTGCTGGGAAGAGGACTTTTTGAGGAAATGAAAGCCGCGAAAGGTTCCGTTGTGAACGTAACGTCGATTGCCGGCATGCATGTGCATCCCTTTGCCGGCACGGCCTACGCAACCTCGAAAGCCGCCCTGGCCTCCCTCACCCGCGAGATGGCAGCTGACTTCGGACCGCATGGCATACGTGTGAATGCGATCGCACCGGGAGAGATCGACACGTCGATCCTTTCACCCGGAACGGAAAAACTCGTTGCCGACATACCGCTGCGGCGCCTGGGGTTACCCGAAGAAGTGGCAGATACGATCTTCTACCTATGCTCGAACAATTCTTCTTACGTTACAGGCGCCGAGATCCACATCAACGGTGGACAACACGTTTGAACTCTACGTCAATCATCCAATAAATAAATCCGATAAATTTATTTTGGTGACCTGAATATCGTATCCAATATACTTGCGATGCACTAATTTTGTGCAATATATCCAGCCCGCGCCCTAGTTTACCCAATATTCACTGCTCCTGCGAATACTGACAACGGGTAATGCTGTTCCTACAGCCGCGCGGGGATCGAATGAAACGTATATTGAAGACTTTGGTCGACCTTAAATTCGGATTTAAGGTCGGTGGTGGTTTTTTTGCAGTGCTGCTGCTGACCGCGATGGTCGGAGCCGTCGGGTTCGTGGCCATCCAGAACCTTTCATCCAGCTTTGTCGTTGCCGACCATGCGGCCCAGGTCGCCGGCCGGGTTCAGTCGACTTCCCTCAAAAGAGAAGACTATCTGAACAATCCGGCACCGGAACTGAGCGACGCGGTCCATCAGGAGATCGCCAGCATGGATGCATCGCTTCAAAAGCTCGAACACGAAGTCGCCGGAAACCCGGAAGCGGAAGACCAGGTCAGCGGAGCCAAGCAAGCCGTCGCCGAATTCGGGACGACATTCGATCAAGTTGTCGATCAGACAAACCAGCAGGCCTTGCGTCTTGCAACGCTGCAAGACAGCACGTCCGACCTCGGAAAACTGGCGTTCAGCATCAGTGATGCGGTCGCGACCGAGGAAAAGCGAGTCAGCGCGGAAGCTTTCTCCGCCGACAGTCGCCTGGATGACGCTTCTCAAATTCAACGCGGTATCTTTGAACTCAAGGACGGAGTAATCCAGGTCCAGCTCATGTACCTGGAAGGCAGCGGCAATCTCCAGGGTGAAGCCCTGGAAAACTCGATTCATATCGCACGCGGCCTGGTCTCCTCTGCCAAGCAGATGCGTTACAAGCAGGTCGAGGGCATGGACCCAAAGGCACTGGCCCAGCTTGCCGGTCAAACGAAAAACCTTCTGGGTGCACTCGAAAATCTCACCAAGGAACTCGGCTTTTCAGAAGCTTACGAGGCTCGACTTGCGGTTGGCGAAGGCATCGAGGGCATGAATGCCCAAACAGTGGAAGTATTGAAGCAGGTCGCCCCTGTGGTCGACACGGCAAAAACCGATGCCCTGTCAGCCTCCACAAGACTGGCAACGATCCGCTCGATTTCCGACAAGGCCAAATCGCTCAATCAGAATGCCCAGACAGCTCGAGCAGAACTCCTGTACCTTTTCGGTGCGTTTGGAGCCGATGACACCACGGAGGTCGAACACCAGATTGCCGCGCTCGCGAAGCTTGAGGAAAGTCTGGTCAAGTATGCCAATGTTCTGCCTGCGGCAGCGGAAGCGATCGAGGCGATCGCGACGTCGATTGCAACACTCGACCGGTCCTTCAAGGAGATGCTGTCCGCAAAGTCCGAACTGATTGTCAAACGCCAGCAACTGGACAGTCTGACCAGAAAGATGAGTGCTGATATTGCGGCAATCTCCAACGCTCAGTCCCAGGTAGCCAATTCAGCGGCCGGAGCTGCCGAGATGCAGATCATCATGACGATCTTGCTTGCCATTCTCGGCGGTGTCGGTCTGGCCTTCGTTCTGAACATGGCGATTACGCGACCGATCCAGACGATCACGAATGTCATGGATCGTCTTGCGAACGGCGACAACGAAGTTGATATCCCGGGCATCGACCGTGGCGACGAAATCGGCAACATGAGCCGCACCGTGCAAGTCTTCCGGGACAATGCCGTTGAACGCGCGGAGCTGCAGGTGCAGAACGCACAGGAAGAAGCATCGCGGCACGAACGTCAGCAGCGGGTCGACGATCTGATCAACAGTTTCCGTGCAACTGCCGAAGACGCCCTCGGATCGGTTGCGACAACTGCTGGCAGCCTCGACACGACTGCACAGGCCCTGACCGAGATCGCGCGCGACAGTGCCGGTTATGCCACCGAGACCCAGGCCTCCTCGAACGAAACAACAAACAACGTGCAGACGGTCGCAAGCGCTGCGGAAGAACTTGCTGCTTCCATCGGTGAAATCTCCCGCCAGGTTGCACAGACCACCGAGATCGTGGACCGGGCGACTACGGGCACACAGGTGACAAACGAAAAGGTTGAAGGACTTGCGGAAGCGGCAACGAAGATCGGCGAGGTGGTCACGCTGATCCAGGCGATTGCGGAGCAGACCAACCTTCTTGCCCTCAACGCAACAATCGAGGCCGCCCGTGCAGGTGAAGCGGGCAAGGGCTTTGCGGTCGTTGCTGCCGAAGTCAAGGAACTGGCGACACAGACCTCGAAGGCTACAGAGGAAATCAGCTCTCAGATCACCGAAATCCAGAACGCCACCAAGGAATCGGTTGTCGCCATCGGTGAGATCACCGAAACGATGAACGAAGTCAACAGCTATACGACGGCGATCGCATCCGCGGTCGAGCAACAGGGAGCTGCGACTGCGGAAATCTCGCAGAACGTGCAACGCGCCGCGGAAGGCACCGGCGCGGTCACCTCCTCCATGACGGAGCTTTCCCAGGCTGTCGATCAGACCTCTTCGTCCGCGGACATGGTCCTGTCAGCCTCCGGCGAACTGACGGAAAAAACCGACCAGTTGAAGCAGGAGGTCGAGCAATTCCTTTCGGAAGTTGCGGCGGCCTGACCGGGGACCGCTTCGGTTCAACAGGGCGGAGTGCCATGCACTCCGCCCTTTTTCGTTTGGCACTGCGGGCTGAACATTGACCTTGCCGCGAAGGACGACTAAGGCGAGAAGACACTCGAACAATCGAACCAACGAGAGATCATCTTGGCGGACAAGACCAACGCCCCTTCTTTTGCCCCTTTCGGAAAACCGCCCGACCAGACCTGGCCCGTCATTCTGGAAACAAAGGGATGGAAAGACTACCGGCTGCTGGACATGGGTGCAGGAGAAAAGCTGGAACGCTATGGTCGATTTACGATCGTGCGGCCGGAACCCCAGGCCATGGGTGCCCGTAAGCTTAAGGAAAGTGTCTGGAACCGGGCGGATGCCGTCTTTTCCGGAGATACGGAAGAAGAAGGGCCAGGCCGCTGGAAGTTTTCGGGCAATGTGCCTGAAATCTGGCCGATGTCATACGGACCGGCTCGTTACAACGGCCGTTTCATGTCTTTCCGGCATGTCGGCGTTTTTCCGGAGCAGGCCGCACACTGGGACTGGGTGAATGGCAAGGTTCGCAATGAACTCGAACGTGTTCCCGACAGACCACTCAAGATTCTCAATCTCTTCGGCTATACCGGCCTTGCTTCGCTGCTGCCTGCTTCGGAAGGCGCCCAGGTAACCCACGTTGATGCCTCCAAGAAGGCAATCGGTTACGCACGTGAAAACCAGGCACTGTCCGGGCTCGACAATCTGCCGATTCGCTGGATCTGCGAGGACGCGTCCAAGTTCGTTGCGCGGGAAGTTCGGCGCGGCAACACCTATGACGGCATCATTCTCGATCCGCCGAAATACGGTCGCGGCCCCAAGGGCGAGGTTTGGGATCTTTACACCAGTCTTCCAGGAATACTGCGGGATCTCAGGCAATTGCTGACTGAGGACTCCCTGTTCATGATCCTTACAGCTTACGCGATCCGTTCCAGTTTCGTGGCCATACACGAACTCATGGCAGAAACACTGTCGCAACAAGGCGGTCTGCTGGAGTCGGGGGAACTCGTCATCCGTGAAGAAAACGGCGAACGCGCTCTGTCGACATCGCTCTTTTCCAGGTGGAGCAGCCGATGATCGAAAAGCACCAGGGCGCGGTGAAACAGATCACCAGCCATTCGAATCCCATAGTCAAGGAAATCAAGGGCCTTGTAGCGCAACGCAAGCACCGAAATCAGTCGGGCCTGTTCGTTGCCGAAGGTCTGAAGCTGGCAACCGATGCGCTGGAGGCCGGCTGGACTGTGCGGTATCTGGCGATCGGCCCGGAAGCCAGGGACAATCCGGCCGCCCAGAAGGCCGCGGCGAACGCCAAGGCACGCGGTGCATTGATCCTTGAAGTCTCGACAGCTGTCATGTCCGCAATGACCCGCAAGGACAACCCCCAGACGGTCGTCGGGGTCTATGAACAAAAGATCCTTTCAGCCCAGGATATCGACCCGAAAGGCGGGGTCCTCTGGGTTGCCCTCGACAGGGTGCGCGATCCGGGCAATCTCGGAACAATCATACGGACTGTCGACGCGGTCGGGGGAAGCGGTGTTGTCCTTGTCGGCGATTGTACGGATCCGTTCGCAGTCGAGGCCGTTCGGGCGACCATGGGCTCCCTGTTTCATGTACCGCTCGCCAAGATGACAAAGGAAGAATTCAAGACATTTGCCGCAAAGTGGCCCGGAACGGTTGCCGCTACCCACCTGAAAGGCGCCGTCGACTACAGGACGCCCGATTACTCCGAGCCGGTCCTTCTGGTCATGGGCAACGAACAGAAGGGGCTTGAAGACGACATGGCTGCCGCCTGTTCCACCCTGATCCGAATTCCACAAACGGGTCAGGCCGACAGTCTCAATCTGGCTGTTGCCACCGGTGTTGCACTCTACGAAATCCGCCGAAACCACCTGGAGCTCTGATCAGATGCGATTGTTTGTATTTGGTGTCGGCTATTCGTCAACAGCGTTTGTCGAGGAAGTGCGCGGCCGTTTCGAATGGATTGGCGGAACGACCCGCTCGATGGAAAAGGCAGACGCACTCAGGAAACTGGGAGTCGAGCCCTTTCTCTTCAACGGTGAAGCAAAGGGTGATGGCATCGCCGAGGCGCTGCAGCAGGCAACACATGTGCTGATTTCAATTGCACCGAACGAGACCGGTGATCCGGTGCTCAATCATTACGCAGGGGATATCGCCTCCGGGAAGCCCGACTGGACCGGCTATCTGTCAACGGTAGGTGTCTACGGCAATCACGATGGTGCATGGGTTGACGAGACCACGGCCTGCAAACCGGTCTCCAGGCGCTCCGTACAACGCGTTGAAGCCGAAGAAGCCTGGTTGAAGTTTGCAACGGAACATGATCTGCCGGTTCAAATTTTCAGACTGTCCGGAATCTATGGCCCCGGACGCAACACGTTCGAGAATTTCAAAAAAGGCAAAGCGCGGCGACTCGTCAAACCAGGTCAGGTCTTCAACCGGATCCATGTTGCAGACATCGCTAACGCCCTGAGCCTTGCCATAAAACGGCCTGTGACCCGGGTCTTCAACATAACCGACGACGAGCCCGCTCCCCCGCAGGATGTCGTTGCCTTTGCTGCCGAGTTGCTGGGTGTCGCACCTCCGCCGGAAATCCCGTTCGAGACAGCAGACCTGACGCCGATGGCCCGGTCTTTCTATGGAGAAAACAAGCGCGTCTCCAACAAGCGAGTGAAGGAAGAACTGGGATACTCCTTCAAGTATCCCAACTATCGTGTGGCGCTCGAAGACCTGCTACAACCAAAACAGGTATAGTCCATCATCTGCCCGGATCGTTAGGCCAACCAAACAATGCGCATTGCCTGGAAGATATTCGGAATCTCGCTGATCGTGTTTCTGGTCATGGCGACCGCCGCAACCTATTCGATCTACAAGATCTTCGAGATCAACAAGGAGCTTCAGCTCATCTCGCAGGTCTTTTCGCCACTTCGGCATGAGGTCGCGCAGATCGAAGTGATTGCGTTAAAGGAAGAGCTTGAACTGGAGCGCGTTGAAAAGCTGGAAGCGGAACTGCGCGCGGACCGCCTTGAAGCACTCAGCTCCGGAGTAACCGATGCGGAAATCGATGCCGCGATCGGTGAAAATCCGGACCTCGAAGCAAGAATCGAACACCTGGAAGAACGGCTCAAAGCAGGTCTCGACTTGTTCGAAACACATGCAAATACCGTTGAATCTCTTCTGAGATCCGCAGAAAGACGCGTCCGTTCCGCTCAGGACACGGCCTCGTCTCTGACGGACAAACTGGAACTGGCGGCCCTTTATCCGACACTGATCGCCATAGAGACTCAACACAGCAGCTTCCACAGCCATGCCCTCAATCTGGTGAAGTCATCGGACCTGCCACCGGCGACACGGGAAAACCTTGAGGAGCAGCTGGAGAGTGAAGAACAAAAGCTCACAGAACGGCTCGACTCGCTGCGCCAGCATGTCAGCGCGTTTACCGACCAGTCCATTGCTACCGCAGCTCTTCACGAGCAACAGGCCCTTTATGCCAGCATAGCGGCGACGGCCTCCGCCGGTGCGTTGGCCTTGTTGCTTTCAACCCTCGTCATCTCCGGCATTCTCAAGCCCATGCGCGCCCTTTCGTCTGGAGCAAAGCGTGTCGAGGATGGCGACTTTGACGTCCGGCTCCAACCGCTGTCGCGCGATGAGATCGGTGCCCTGACCCAAAGCTTCAACACCATGGTCGACGGACTGAGATCGACGCAGAAGATCAAGGACACGTTCGGCCAGTATCTTGATCCGCGTGTCGTTACAGGTCTGATCTCGGATCAATCTGACGCAACGGCGGGCGAGAAAAAGGTTGTCACCGCATATTTCTCCGATCTGGCCGACTTCACAACGATATCCGAGCAGTTCACGCCTGGTGGTCTCGTTCGGGTCCTCAACCGGTATCTCGATCTGATGTCGACAGAAATCACCAACCGGCAGGGTGTGATCGACAAATATATCGGCGATGCGATCATGGCCTACTGGGCGCAACCCTTCAGCAGTGACGGGGACCAGGCAACGCTCGCGGTAGAGAGCGCCCTAAGCAACATCCGGCTGATGTCGCAGTTTCAAAACGAATTGCCTGATCTGACGGGCCTTCAGAAGAACCTGCCGGTTCTGAGGCAACGGATCGGGCTTGCGACCGGCGATGCCGTGATTGGCTCCATCGGGTCGGAAAAGACCAAGAACTATACGATCATGGGCGACACGGTGAACCTTGGCGCGCGGCTGGAAAGCGCCAACAAGATCTACGGCACGCAGATTCTCGTTTGCCAGAGAACCCGGGACACGGTCTCGGCAATCGAATTCCGCGCAGTCGACAAGATCCAGGTCAAGGGCAAGACGGAGCCGACCAGTGTCTACACCCCGCTGGCGCGATCAGACGAAATGACCGAGGACCTTTCAAGGCTGCAAACCTCTTCGGAAGATGCACTTCGCGCCTTTTCCAATGCGCACTGGTCGGAGGCTCAACAGGCATTTGAAGAGATCCTGCGAGCTTTTCCAAACGATCAGATTGCAACGGTATTTCTAAACCGGCTTGAGCTGATCTCGGCACAGGGCGCACCGGCCGACTGGGATGGTGTGTGGCATTTGAATACGAAATAGGAATGTTTTGCCCGAAACCTGGCGTATCTGATCGGACTGCTCTGTTGTTGAAGGCTTCAGGACCGGTCCCCGACCTTGACGCGGCGCCCGGGACGTAACAGCTTCTGCATCAACCAAAGCCTATTTGGAACCAATGATCGAGGGGTCGACACTATGAGCAACTGGCGCGTTTATCTTTCAGGTGAGATTCATACCGACTGGCGTGAAAGAATTGTCGACGGTGTGAAAGCACTGGACCTGCCGGTGGAATTTTCCGCACCGGTTACCGACCACTCAGCGAGCGATGATTGCGGCGCAGTCATTCTCGGCGGCGAAGACAGGAAATTCTGGTACGACCACAAGGGTGCCAAGGTCAATGCGATCCGGACCCGTACACTGATCGAAAAGGCGGACATCGTTGTCGTTCGCTTCGGCGATCAGTACAAGCAATGGAACGCAGCCTTTGACGCAGGCTACGCGTCTGCGCTTGGAAAATCGCTGATCGTCGTTCACGATCCGTCGCTGACCCATCCACTCAAGGAAGTCGACGGTGCTGCCCTCGCCGTTGCGGAAACGTCGGAACAGGTCGCTGAAATCCTGAAATACGTGATCCTGGGGCAGTTGGACAGGTAACGGCTTAATTGCCGCGGCGGACCGGCACAGCGTCCGCCGGAATGCATGCCGCGGTCCCTTTTGCGACAAGACCAACAGCAGCGACAGCAGTCGCGGCAGCCCTGACCTGTTTTAGGTCGTACCTTGAAATTAACAAATTCCTTACCATACTAAGAGAAGCTAAGACTTCCCGCACTTTTTAGCCGGGAAAGCTGATTCCTTCTGAAATTGAACTGCGCAAAAGTTTGCGGCGGCGAAGAGTAGCTGCGCACGTACGTGTTTATTTCAAAAGGAAATTTGAAAAGTTCTTTAGCGTTATCTAAAACACTGTCATCAAGACGTCGAAAAATGAAGGTAGGAACTCAAACTGTATGTCTCGATGAGTAAAAACTGGAAAGTAAGCTCCATGCAACATGGAAACGTGAAATGGTTTGATAAGGGCCGCGGTGTCGGCACAATCGAACCCGAAGACGGCGAGGACATCCTCGTTGACATCTCGGCCCTGCACCGGTCCGGCATCGACACCTTGACGGAAGGCCAGCTTGTGGTTTTCGATCTGGAGTGGCGCCGTGGGCAGATGGTGGCTGAAGACCTGAAAGTCCTGTAAAGTCGCTTTACAGGACTTTCCGAATGCAAGGGCGGTTCGACCGCCCTTTTTTATTGGGGGAAATATGCAGACTGATGAAAGGTTGCAGGAAGGCATCGCAGCACATCGCAAAGGTGATCTGGAAACTGCACAAGACATTTACTTGGAAATTTTGAACAAGGATCCGGAACACGCGGACGGATTACATTTTCTCGGCTTGTTGCATTTCGATGCGGGACGAGCCGACAGCGCGATCGATCTGATCCAGAAATCGCTTGAAAATGATGAACGCAACACGTCGGCCCTCAATAATCTCGGTAACATTCTCAAGATCGTCGGCGAGCCAAAGGCAGCATTTGCAGCCTATGTTCGCGCCGTGGAACTCGATTCCAGGCACGAAGAAGCGTGGAAAAACATCAATGTCCTTCTGCGGGCGTCGGGCGACTATGACGAAATCCTGACGATCATGTCGGAGATCGTTCGCCTCGACCCCGATAACCCCAACGCCTGGCATACCTACGGCCTCGCGCTGATGTTCACGGGTTCGAAGGAGGAAGCTTCAGACGCCTTCGAGAAGTCGCTCAGGTTCGATGACCCGAAAGCGCCGCAGGCTCTCTGGCGCGCGCGCGTTCTGAGTGCACTTGGACGCCCCGATCTTTCCAAAATCCACCTCGAGAATATTGTCGCAGCCGATCCGGACAACAAGGCCGCGCACTATCATCTTTCAGCGGTACGTGGAGATGACCTGCAACACGCACCGGAAGACTATGTCAAAACCCATTTCGACAAGTTTTCCGACTCGTTCGATGAGGTTCTCGAAGGTCTCGGGTATCGCGCGCCGGAACTCGTGGCCGAGGACGTTGTTGCGCTGGCAGGTCAAAAGACGGAACCCTTTCCGGACGTCGTCGATCTCGGCTGCGGAACCGGTCTGTGCGGTCCGCTGATCAGCGACCACTGCGGCAAGCTGACCGGTGTCGACCTGTCCCGCGGCATGATGGAAAAGGCAGGCCAACTGAACGTCTATGACTTTCTGGTCGAGGGAGAACTGGTTTCCTTCCTGAGTTCCGACCTGCCGACCCGGTTCGATCTGGCAGTTTGCGTCGATACGCTTTGCTATATCGGCAATCTGCGCCCGTTCATGAAGGCACTCGCAGGTGCGCTGAAACCCGGCGGCATACTGGTTGCGAGTGTTGAACATCTTGTCGACAACTCCGGACCCGAATTTCGTGTCGACGCTTCCGGGCGCTACGCACATACCCCTGACTACATTCGCAAATCCACTGAAGAAGCCTCGCTGATCTACAAGACGGACCGTCAGGAAGTCCTGCGCAAGGAACTTGGTCAGGAGGTTCAGGGGCTGATATTCCAGGTCCAGAGACCAGAGACGAACTGAACCAGATTGTCACGGCCGCACCTTCGGCCGTGACCGGACCATTCGCGGAGGGCGGGCCGCAAATCGGCACCCGGCGAACTATCACCGTCTCACCAAGGAAGTCATCTTGCCGGCCGGTATGTCAAAGCGAAGCGCTCTCACATTCATTCTGATCACATTGATCATCAACTCCATGGGCATAGGCCTGATGATGCCGGTCATGCCTTCGCTGCTGACAGAACTGACGTCGCTCCCGGTGAGCGAAGCGGCCCGATGGGGCGGAGCCCTCAGTGTGATCTACGCGCTGATGCAGTTCTTGTGCGGCCCGACACTCGGTAATCTTTCGGACCGGTTCGGGCGTCGGCCCGTGCTGCTGGTGTCCATGTTCGCGATGGCTGTCGACTACCTGATCATGGCCCTTTCCTGGCATCTGGTGATCCTTTTCATTGGCAGAACGCTGTCCGGCGTAGCCGGTGCGACCTTCTCGGCCGCATCCGCCTATATTGCGGATGTTTCCTCCAAGGAAGACAGGGCCAAGAATTTCGGGCTGGTCGGCGCCGGCTTCGGCGTCGGTTTCGTGCTTGGACCGATGATTGGCGGCTTCCTGGGCGAATATGGACCGAGAGCGCCCTTTTATGCGGCAGCGCTGCTTTCCTTCATCAATTTCCTGTTCGGCTATTTCATGCTGCCGGAGACGTTGAAGGAAGACAACAAGCGTTCCTTCGACTGGAAGCGCGCCAATCCTCTCGGCGCCCTGAAACAGATTGCCAAGTACCCTGCCGTCAGGACGCTTCTGCTGGCCGTTTTCCTGTTCGACATTGCCCACTATGTCTATCCGGCGGTCTGGAGCTACTACGCAGAGGAAGTCTTCGCGTGGACGCCCGGTGACATCGGCCTGTCACTTGCCTTTGTCGGTGTCGGTTTTGCGTTTGTGCAGGGGTACCTTATCCGGGTGCTGGAGCCGAAATTCGGACCAGGACGAACCCTTTTGATCGGGCTTTGCGCCAACCTTGTTGCCTTCGCAGGCCTGGCTATCGCCGATACGGGCTGGATGGCCTATGCAATGGTCACGTTCGCTGCGTTCGGAGCGCTGGCAACACCCGCCTTCACAGGACTGATGTCAAACCGAATTCCCGATAATGCACAAGGTGAACTTCAAGGATTGATTTCAAGCGCCGCGGGTCTTTCCATGGTGGTCAGCCCGTTCGTCATGACACAGACCTTTGCCTATTTCTCCGGACCCGATGCGGCCATCTCATTTCCCGGTGCGCCGTTCGCACTTGCGTGGCTCCTGATCCTGGCATCCATGCTGATCGCTCTGCCCTTCATGAAACTGCAGCAAAAGCATCCGACCGACGCCAACGCCTCGGAACGGGAAAACCCAGCGGAGTAGTTCCCAATGTCCGAGGTCTCCTTTCTCGATGGACCACGCCTGCCACCGGCCTCCGGCGGGGCTGCCAGGCACCTCATCGTTCTTCTGCACGGCTATGGGGCTGACGGCAACGACCTGATCGACCTGGCCCGTTTCTGGCAACCTCTTCTTCCGGAGGCGGCCTTCATTTCGCCGCATGCACCAGAGCCCTTGCCGTTTAAAGGCTTCGACGGGCGCCAGTGGTTTGCCCTGAACGAGCGCACGCCGGCGGAATACCGGATCGGCGCTGAA
>NZ_KI928919.1:744038-933540 GCF_000521215.1 Labrenzia sp. DG1229
GCACGACCTCGTACACTAAAAATACACAAAACGACACGGCAACGCCGTGCGTTTGTTTGGTTTGKCCAGCCACTGCTTGCACTGCTGCAGGTTTCTTTGCAGTTTGTTTTTCAACGAAGAGCGGACCTCCGCTCATCAAAGCGTATCGAGACGACGCAGGGTATGACCCGACGCACCGACATTGAATCTGCGCGGTCTGACGCGGCCTATTTCGTGAAAGCGGCCTTGGTCGGCCTTCTCGTGGGAGGACTGGCAACCGGTTTTCATGCAGGTCTTGAGTATCTGTTTGCCCAGTATGCCGCCTTGAGAAACTCTCTAGGCAATGGCGCATTGCCGTATGTCGTTTCGATTCTCATTTCATCCATATGCGTTGCCGCGGCATTTCTCCTCGTTCAACGGGTTGCTCCCGAAGCTGCCGGCAGCGGCATTCAGGAAATAGAAGGGGCGATGGAGGACAGGCGCCCGGTTCACTGGCCCCAGGTGCTTATTGCAAAATTTTTCGGTGGCCTGCTTGCCCTCGGCTCTGGCCTGGTGCTGGGGCGGGAAGGACCGACCATTCATATGGGAGCCATGACTGCGGAAGCGCTGGCACGCTCTCATAAAGTTTCTCCCGCTGACCACAAGGGACTGCTTGCAGCAGGAGCAGCCGCGGGGCTTGCCGCTGCCTTCAATGCGCCGCTTGCCGCAATCCTGTTCATTGTCGAGGAAACGAGACGGCAGTTTCCGTTCGGCTACCGCACCTACATGGCCGTCATCATCGCCTCCATCCTGAGTGCAGCCGTTACCGAACAGCTCACACAAACCGGCCCTCTCCTGGTCGTCGATGTGCGTTACCTGCCGGTCTGGAGTTACCTGCTCCTTGCCTTGATGGGTATCCTGCTCGGTGTGCTCGGTGTCTTCTTCAACAAGGCTCTGATCACGGTCATGGATCTGTTTCTCAATATCCCGAAGGGCCTTAGGTGGCTCCCGGCCCTTGCAATCGGCGCCGTCACAGGCATCCTGCTCAATGCGTTTCCCGATGCGACAGGCGGTGGCGAAGACCTGGTCCATGACCTGATATCCAGCCACTACGGCGTTCTTGCTCTCTTGTTGCTCACATTCCTGCGCTTTGGCGGCGTGCTGTTTTCCTACGCGTCCGGTGTCCCGGGCGGCATATTCGCCCCCATGCTGTCCATTGCGACATGCGCCGGACTGGCATTCGGTGTGATTGCCGTCGAAACTCTGCCTGTGGAAGATGATTTCCGGGCAGCCTGCGCCGTCGCTGCCATGGGCGGTTTTTTCGCAGCGTCTGTTCGTGCGCCCCTGGTCGGCGTCGTGCTGGTGATGGAGTTGACCGGAGCCTATGCCCTGATCATGCCGGTGCTCGTCACCTGCACAACCGCATCGCTCACTGCTCACCATCTCGGCGGACGCCCGATCTATGAACAACTTCTGGAACGCACACTGCGAATTGCAGGGCAGGATCCTGATAGCGAACCGGACAAGACACCGGTGCAGCTCGGCACGCGCGAGGGCTGAGCTGCCAAACCAGGTGCTTCCTTTGACATGGTTGCCGCAGGCAATTCAGATTTCAGGCACCACGGACCAATACTGCACCTCCAGCGGCACCCAGACCGGACAACGCACAGGATCACGGCACACAAGGGCCCGAGCCTCAGCAATGCGGATACGAGGACTTCAGAACATCCAGGTCTCCGGATTTGAAATCGCGTCGCCACGACCGGCTGTCTGCACGCCCTTGATGCACCGGATGATGAACCAGACAAGCGTCGCAATCAGCACGAAAATACCAATGAACACGAATGTCAGCACGGCGCCTATAAGGCTGTACAGCAATCCGATCCAGAAGGTTCGGATCTGATAGGTGTAGTGGGACTCAACCCATCCACCGGCTTTTCCCCTGTTCAAATAGGCGAAAATTACACCGATAATCGAGGTGATGCCGACAATGATACTGACTAGATAAAGAATGTAGATAAGAGTGGCGTTCTTACCACCGGGTTCCATGTAACCTGCGACATCGGTCTGATCGTTCATAACCGCACTCCGCTAAAATTCATTCTATCGAAACCTGACCTATGCACCTGCGAATCTGCTTGCATCCACATTGATCCGGCCAGCCTAGATTACAGTCCTTTGCCCATTCGTCCAGACTTCTGAATACCGCTCCGCGCGAAACAGGCCACAGTGCCTTGCCATTTGCCGGGGCGGCGGCCATGACGACCAGAAGACCACGGGGATCTGTTTTCCCGTCTTGACGACTGATCTGGTCGGCTTGTCCTGCCGTAACAAGTGCTGTTAGTTCAAGAACGTTCCCGAATTTTGACATGGTCAGTCGCATTGGGGAGAGTTCAATCAACATCTGTCGTCTTTCTGAGAGATTGAAAATGAGCAATCTGACGGACATGGAAATCTTTGCGCGAGTGGTGAGCGCAGGCAGCATGTCGGCGGCCGGTCGGGAAATGAGCCTGTCCCCCGCGGTGGTTTCGAAACGGATCCGAAGGCTGGAAGAAAAGCTGGGAACACGACTTCTTCAGCGAACAACCCGTCAGATCGCAATGACCGAGGCCGGTCAGGGCTTTTATGAGCGGGTCATTGCAATTCTGGCCTCGGTCGAAGAAGCAGAGTCGTTTGTCTCGCGCGGATCCGCCAAGGCCCGCGGCAATCTCAGAGTTGCCGTTCCAACGTCGTTCGGACGCCTTCACATTGCGCCGCATCTGGGACGGTTTCTATCCGAGAATCCGGATCTGTCAGTCAATCTCGACCTGTCCGACGATTTTGTGGACATTGTCGGCGATGGTTATGATCTCGCGGTCCGGATTGCGGAACTTTCGGATTCAAGTCTGGTCGCAAGGCGATTGGCCCCGGTCCACCGCGTCCTGTGCGCGAGCCCGGAATACCTGGCAAAACACGGCGTTCCGATCAGCATTGAGGATCTGGCAAGCAATCATGTAACGATCGCAGCGACAAATCAGGACCCATGGCGGCTTGCCGGGCCTTCCGGGATTGAGACCGTCCGCACACGTGCGCCGCTCAAGACAAACTCAAACGAAGTTGTGCGGGAATGCCTGCTTGCAGGTGTTGGCGTGGCACTTCGTTCCACCTGGGATGTCGGTCCGGAGCTGCGCGAGGGAAAGTTGCAGATACTGCTGCCTCAATACAGGGCTTCGAAGGACGTCGGCCTGCATGCCGTCTATCCGAGCCGTCAGTTCCTGCCGGCCAAGGTGCGGGTCTTCATCGATTTCCTGGCCGGTCTTTACGGGACTTCGCCCTATTGGGATGCCGGCCTTGACGACTGGCTTCGTCTGCCGAGCAGCGCAAAGGCCGGGTGATCACTCCATTTTGACATGTGACGTTTATCTGCCGCATTAGTATCTCTCCTGATGCGACTGTGCGTCACTTGCATCATGTTCGGGCTTCCTGTCTTTTGTGCCGGGGTATGTATGCACCCAAATTGAGGGAGAGTTATATGCAGCGTTTGCTGATGATCGCCGGAACAGCGCTTCTGGCCATAACCGCCCAGGCAAGTGCCGAAGGCGACCCTGCCAAGGGTGAGAAAGTTTTCAAAAAGTGCGCCGCCTGCCACGCCGTCGGCGAGAGTGCCAAAAACAAGGTCGGACCGCAGCTGAACGGGGTGGTTGGTGCTCCGTGGGGCCGTATCGAAGGATACAAGTACTCGAAAAACCTCGTTGAATTGAGCGACGGCAAAGTCTGGGACGAAGACACTCTCGTTGTCTATCTGACAAAACCGAAAGACCTCATTCCAAAGGGCAAGATGGCATTTGCCGGTCTGAGAAAAGAAGCGGACCGCGACAACGTGATTGCCTATCTTTCACAATTCAAGGAAGACGGCACGACCGAGTAAGATCAATCGGCATCGCATCACAAGGAAGGCCGGGTCTCCCCGGCCTTTTTCATTGCGACAACTTCAATCAATGTTCACCATGATGCTTCCGGATACGCCTGACGACCCACCAGATGAGCAAAACGACCAGCGGCACTGCCAGGCCTGTCGTGATGTTCGCGCTCGGAACGGGAAGCCCCGCATCCTTGGCAGCCTTTGCCAGATATGAAATCAAACCGACCACATAATAGGAGACCGCGGCAACTGACAGACCTTCGACGGTTTGCTGAAGTCGCAATTGCAGACGGGCTCTGCGGTTCATTGATTGCAGGAGGCTGCGGTTCTGCTGTTCCAGTTCCACGTCAACTCTGGTTCGCAACAAAGTCGTCGCCCGGGCAAGTTTGCGTGAGAGCATTGCCTGGCGGTCTTCAATTGCCTGGCAGGTTCGCATGGCAGGTGCAAGGCGTCTTGCCAGGAACGATGCCAGGGACAAATCGCCCGGTGCGGCTTCTTCTCTCAATGTCTCAAGTCTGGCCTTGACGATTTCGGCATAGGCGCGGCTAGCACCGAAACGGAAGGCACTCGCCGTCGCCCCGGCTTCCAGCGCCGCCGCTAGGGCAGACAGCTTGTCAAGAAGCTCCTGGTTGGTTCCAAGCGCAGCGGCATCCTTCATCTGGCCGGTCATTTCCGCCAGCTCGATCTCAAAACGCCGGATTTCCGGTTGCAGACCTGTTGCCTCGAACAATCCCAGCATGGCAAGCGTCCGATAGGTTTCGACTTCAAGAAGGCGTTGCACGACAGCGCCGGACTGCACGCTGCTCAGGGATCGATTGAACAACAACATGCGTGTCAGTCCGTCTCCGTCCTGACGGAAATCCGTCACCACGGTCGCTGCCCCGTCTTCCAGGTTCGAGACCGTCAAACTGCTCTCGTCGAACTGGCTGCGCCAATCTTCGTTTTCGACCGGTTCGCGCAATTCGAGGCGTACAGCCACGAGAAGATCTCCAGGTGCGCGAAAGGCCGCGCCGAACGGATGTGTCGCAGCAAGTTGCCCGAACAGCTGGTCCGGTCTCGCGCTTCCATCCCAGGTGTAGGTCGTGAATTCCGCGTGCTGTTCCCAACTGAGGGTTCCACCGCCGAAAGTCAGGGTGTGGTGCCGGTTCCCCGTTGCAGGTCCGGGCACTCCTCGGGACACGCAGAATTCCGACAACCAGTCGTGATCCCTTGCCGCCTCTTCCGCGCTGGTCAGGAACGCGTAGTGCAATACCGTGCGGGGACACGTCAGTGGTCGGAAAGGACGTGCATGCACTTCTCCCAGCACACGTTCACGCAAGAGAGATGTCCGGAACGACGGCAGCGACGAACCGTTCTCTGACCCCTGACCCACAATACTCGCCCCTGTCCAGTTATCCGTCTGCGAGGCACTCTGATCACAAACAACGCCTTATACCAAGGTCTAATATTGTCACAGGCAATGATTGTTCGCCGATGGCTGTTTTGACGCGATGATAATTGGATAAAAAAATTGACCAATTTTCGCAATGCTCTTATGTTGCGCGGCAACGAAGGGATGCATCACGCATGTTTCAGCCTGTTGATCATCAAAAAACGGCCGATGCCGTTGTGGAGCAGATTGAAAACCTGATCCTGAAAGGCGTCCTGCACTCCGGTGACCGGTTACCGTCCGAACGGGACCTGGCCGAACAGATGAAAGTCTCAAGACCCGTCCTCAGGGATGCGCTCAAAATTCTTGAGGAACGCAGGTTGATTGAAGCACGACGCGGTGGCGGCACCTATGTCTGCGATTTGATAGGTCCCATATTTTCCGATGCCATAATTGAGCTGATCGCCCGGCATCCGGACGCCATCAATGACTATTTCGAGTTTCGCAGAGGGATCGAAGGACAGGCGTCCGCACAGGCTGCTATGCGTGCAGCCCCTTCAGATCTCAAGCGTCTCCAGGATATCGTCAAGCAAATGCACGATGCCCACGAGGCAGAGGACCTTTCGGTCGAAGCGCTGCTTGATGTTGAATTTCACCACGCAGTCGGCGAAGCGGCTCATAACGTGGTGATGCTGCATACGCTGCGTTCCTGCTACCGGCTGCTTGAAAACGGTGTCTTTTACAATCGTGGCCGGCTCTACCACCACCCGAGCGCGCGAGACGAATTGCTGCAGCAGCACGTCGCGATTGCGAACGCGATCGGCGAAGGTGATGCAGTCGAGGCAATGCGCGCATCAGAACAACATATCGACTATGTGCGCGGCACGCGTGCCGAGGCAGAACAACTCGACCAACGCGAACAACTGGCGGGCCTGCGTCGTATCAAACCCATTAAGAATTCCACTCGATCCTGATCCGGGGGAGGATAAACCGTGACGACTATTACCGATGTTGCCGACATGCAGGCTCTTGCAAAGCGCAGGGTTCCGAAAATGTTCTACGACTATGCGGATACCGGGTCATGGACACAAAGCACCTACCGGGAAAACGAAGCAGCGCTGCAACGCCAGAAGCTGCGTCAACGTGTTGCCCGCAACATCGACAACCGTTCGGTCAAGTCGACCATGATCGGCCGGGAAGTCGCCATGCCCGTCGCATTGGCGCCCGTCGGGCTTACCGGCATGCAACACGCGGACGGTGAAATTCTCGCGGCACAGGCGGCTGAAGAATTCGGTATCCCTTTCACGCTTTCCACAATGAGTGTTTGCTCGATCGAAGACGTTGCTGAGCACACCAAGACCCCCTTCTGGTTCCAGCTTTATGTCATGCGCGACAGGGGATTTTCGGAAAACCTGATGCAAAGGGCCACGGCGGCGGATTGTTCGGCACTTGTCCTGACCCTCGACCTCCAGGTGCTTGGCCAACGCCATCAGGACCTCAAGAACGGCCTGAGCACACCACCCAAACCAAAGCCGGGCGTCCTGATCGATCTTGCGTTCAAGCCATTCTGGTGCTGGAACATGCTGCAGACGAAGCGCCGGGAATTTGGCAACATTCACGGGCACGTGGCCGGCGTCGACGACATGTCGTCTCTGGCTGAGTGGACGAACAGCCAGTTCGACCCGACACTTGACTGGTCTTCGGTCGAGTGGGTCAAAAAGCACTGGGATCGCAAACTGATCCTGAAAGGCATCAACGATGTCGAGGATGCAAAAATCGCTGCCGGCCTCGGTGTCGATGCGATCGTAGTCTCCAACCATGGCGGACGTCAGCTGGACGGTGCTCTGGCCACCTATGACGTCCTTGGCGACATCGTCGACGCGGTCGGCGACAAGATCGAAGTTCATTTCGACGGCGGGATCCGGTCTGGACAGGACGTCTTCAGAGCGGTCGCCATGGGCGCTCACAGCACCTATATCGGCCGGGCATACATCTATGGCCTCGGCGCAATGGGCAAGGCGGGCGTGACCAAGGTTCTGGAGATGATCCACAAGGAACTGGACGTGACCATGGGCCTTTGCGGCGAGACCGACATCACGAACACCGGCCGGCATAACCTGGTGCTATAGGTCACGGACTCCGGAGCAAGGCCAGCCATGCCCGGGCGATCGCTTCGCCCAGCACGTCGGCCTTGTCCGCGTGACGGGCAGATTCTTCATCGAGCCGCTCGGGCCAGTCCGGCGTATGTGGAAGGATCTCGTCTGCAAGGTCTTCAGACCATTCACGCACGTCCGTTGATGCGGCTTCGAAATGGAACTGTATAGCGTAGGTTGTCCGGCCGACGCGGAAGGCCTGTATCGGTGTCATTGCGCTTTCAGCCAGGTGAACAGCATCTTCAGGAAGCGTGACGGTATCGGTGTGCCAGTGAAACAGTGGCCCGCCCCTTCCCAGCACCGAGACGACAGGATCGGCGAGGCCGTCTGCCGTTGGTGTCACCTGCTGCCAGCCGAACTCAATGGGCCGGCCCAAAATGTTGCGTCCACCGAATGCCCGCGCGATGAGCTGGCAGCCCAGACAGATCCCAAGCACCGGGCGACCTGCCTCGTGGAACGTCCTGATCAGATCACATAAACGCGGCAGATGCGGATACTCCTTGTCCGCAAGTGCATTTTGACCACCTCCGAGCGTCACCAAACCGCTAAAGGTGCCGGTCTCGTTCGGCAACTCCTCGCCCGCGTAGGCCCGGACTGTTTTCCACTTGTGTCCCGTCCGGGCAGCGGTTCTGCCAAGTGCCGCCAACCCGGCATTCGGATAGTTTTCGATCACCAGCAGGGTCATCCCGTCTCCCGTGTCTTCCAGTTGGTCTGGCCACTTTCGCGGGTTGACCGTAATCATCTGAGTTCTTGATGCAAACATCAAAAACAATCATTTGCGCTTAAGTGAGTTGAACGCCAGATTCCCTTCAGGATTTTCCAAGCATGGTGTTTTCATGAGCGTCGCTTCCCCCGCGATCCGCAGCGGTTCAGGCGGTTTTTCTGCATCGGATTACGGTCTCTATGCAGCCACGGTCCTCGCCTGGGGCTTCAGCTGGATCGCTATGAAAAGCCAGGTTGCCACTGTCGCACCGGAAGTCTCCGTCTTCTGGCGATTTGTGTTGGCAGCTGCTGTCATGATGGCATGGGCAAAATTCCGCGGTCACAACATGTCCTTCCGAGTGCAGGATCACTTCCGCTTCGCAGGCCTTGGAGCCTTTTTGTTTTCGACCAACTTTACGCTGTTTTACTATGGTGCCATGCAGATCCCCTCCGGACTGCTTGCCGTGATTTTCTCTACCGCATCGATCTTCAACCTGTTTCTTGGGTTGATCGTATTCGGTCAGCGCCCGAATCCGATGGCGCTGTTGGCAGGCATAATCGGGTTTGCAGGGATCGCCCTGATGTTCTGGCCGAAACTGGTCGGTGCCGAATTCAACACACATGCGGCAATCGGACTGGGCATATGCGTTGCAGGCACGCTGTCATTCTGTGTTGGCAACATGGTTTCGGCCGACACCCAACGCCGCGGCATCGGAGTCGTCCCCGCGACTGCCTGGGGCATGTTCTACGGAATGATGTTTCTGGGGCTGTTTTCAGCCTTTCGTGGACAGAGCTTTGCCGTCGAATGGTCGGTCAGCTACTTCGGCGGACTTGTCTATCTTGCAATTATCGCGTCGGTCATTGCCTTTGCGTCCTATCTGACCCTTCTGGGGCGGATCGGCTCTGCGCGGGCAGGCTATGCGACCGTCATGTTTCCGGTTGTCGCGCTTACGCTCTCGACAATCTTCGAGGGATACCAATGGACCGCCGCTGCGGCCCTGGGTGTGGTCTTCGTGCTGGGCGGAAACATCCTGATGCTGCGCGCGCGTTAAACCGTCAATCATGAAACGAAAGTACCTGATGGCGGAATATCTTATTCAGCCGCAAGCTGGCCGGTACCGCCGCCGACATTGCCGATTGCCGCGACAAGGTGATTGCACAAGGTATCGTGCATGGCTTCACGGGCCGTGTCCGACCGCAATAGGGCGATGTCGCAAGACGGCAGGGCAGGAAATCCGTCCCTTTCATCCAGAATACGCATTCCGTCGCGGATCGCACTTTCCGGAAACACGGTGACTGCAAGGCCTGCCTGCACCGCTCCAACGAGAGCTGCCGCACTGGAGCTGGTGTAAGAAACGCGATATCGCCGCCCGACCCTGTCCAGCGCATCCATAGACAGTCGCCGCCAGCCACAGGTCGACGGCCCCAGCGCCAAGCGGATGATGTCCTGCGTATGCGCGCAATGCTGACTGGATGTTACCCAGTAGAGCGGTTCACGCCGGATGATCTCGCCGCGAAGATCCATCGTATCGCTCGACGTGGTGATCGCAACATCCAGCGCCCCATCGCGGATCGATTCAGTCAGTTTGCTGCTTCCCGAACACTCGACCTGCACTTCGATCGATGGATTCAGCCGGTTAAAGGCGGCCAGAACCTGTGGCAAGAGACGGTCCGCGTAATCGTCCGGCACGCCGAGCTTGACGTGGCCAACTTCCTTTTGACCGTTGAATGCAGTGAGTGTCTCGTCGTTCAGCAGGATCATCCGCCTGGCATATTCCACCAGGCGCTGCCCGTCTTCGGTCAGCCGTGACTGCCGTCCGTCCTTGATGAATATGGCCTGTCCGACGCGCTCTTCCAGCCGGCGCATCTGCATGGATACAGCCGATTGCGTCTTGTGCACAGCTTCGCCTGCCTTGGTGAAGCTGCCCAGTTCCGCAATCGCTAAAAACGTGCGGAGCTGATCAATATCCAGCGCGTGATTCATGTGAATGCTCCACGGCACAACCACTTGTCAGTCGGTTGATTTGAGATTCGAATTAATTAAGCGAAGATACATCACAAATTCTTACATTACAAACAATATTTCAGCCGGACGAATAACTCGCTCTCGACACAAGTCACTGTAAAGAAAACAAAACTTACAGAAACCACTTTCTACTCCGCCGCCTGGGGAACGGAGAGGTTATCCAGCGAAGAGACGATATGTTCGACCAGAGCGTCCGTTACCCGAGAGCTGTTGTGCCAGGATCGCATGATGCCGATTTCGCAATCAGGAAGTTTCGGAAAGCCATCGGCCTCCGTCAGGACACGCATACCAGAGCGCAAGGCCGATTCAGGGAGAACGGAAATTGCCAGTCCGGCAAGGACAGCTGCCCCCACCGCCGTGGAGTTCCAGCTTGAATAAAGAAGCCGGTGTTCGCGCATCTGGTCTCCAAGTGCATTGATCGCCGCCTTTCGCCAGTCGCATGTCGCGCGGCCCAGCGCCAAAGGTAAAGGAGACTCGTTTTCAACCGCATGGCGCGCCGAAACGACCCATAGAAGTGGTTCGCGGCGAACGAGATCCACATGTTTGCGACCTTTCTTTTGAACATGCGTGATGATCGCGACGTCCAGTTCTCCTTCGGAGATCATATCGGCAAGATTGGGAGTGGGTGCGCACACAACGCTTACTTCAGCCTTGGGATTGGACCTTGAAAACCTGGCAAGAATCTCGGGCAGAAAGCGGTCGGCGTAGTCATCCGGCGTTCCCAGACGGACAAGACCGGCAAGCTCGGTATCATCAAAGGCAGCAAGTGTTTCGTCGTTCAGCTGGACAAGCCTGCGGGCATAATGAAGCAGCCGCTCGCCATGCTCGGTCAACCGTGACTGACGTCCGACCCGCACAAAGAGCGGTTTGCCGATGCGTTCTTCCAGCCGTCGCATCTGCATGGAAACCGCCGACTGTGTCTTGTTCACATTGTCGGCTGCCTTGGTGAAACTGCCGCTTTCCGCGATCGAGACAAAAGTTCGTAGCTGATCCAGATCGAGCATTTCCACTCCAAACTATAAGAGATGATCATGTGTAACATGACACTCATTCGATCGGGAAATGTTTATTGACCGGTCGGCCTTCAGGGAACTTGCATGCCTGCCGAAAAACTCACATCACACATACTGATCAATTCCATCAAAAACATTCGTTGGAATTATGTTTGAAGATGACGCATCTTGAGGATGTTCCTCAGACAATGATCGCCACGACCGGCGCGGAACAAGTTGCCGAAACTTCCTTCGGCCGCTAACAGGAGACTTTTGCCATGACGCATATCGCAAGCATCCCCTTCGTCGCTCTCTTCGGGCAGATGGCTGCCCGTGCATGGCGTGTATTTACCAACCGCCGCCATGTGACCGAGCTCAAGTATTGGTCCGACGAGCAGTTGAAAGACATCGGTTTGACGCGGAGCGACGTTCGACGAGCGTTGGCCCTCCCCTTCTATCGAGATCCGACATCTTCTTTGAGCAATCTTCCGGAATTCGGTTTGCCGATGCATCTCAGCGCGGCCAACACCGCGAAGGAGAATCCGGCCCTTACGCTCATTGACGGATGCAAGCCGAAATCCGGGCAGATCGCTGCCTGATCCCAATCGAGTCCCCCCGATTGCAGCCCCCTGTCGGCAAACCTTGCTGACATTCACTGACCCGCCTTTTGGCGGGTCTTTTTTTTTGCCAGATCAATTCATTTCTTGTCGTAGTCCCGTGCCGCCTTTTCAAAAAAACTGTCGAATGCCTTGAACTGGCTCGACTGAAAATCCCGGCCGGCCGCCAGCCAATTCGACACCATTTCATCGATTTCGGAGGCTTCGGCGTCAAGATCTTCCTCTGCAGCCTCAGGCCCTTCCTCGGGTTCCGGTTCAGGTGCTGCGACTTCTTCTGTTTCCCGGGTTTCGGTCACAAGGCTGGCCGGTTGGAGAAATGACCCCCAGAATGCATTCATTGCGTCCGCATAACCTTGCATGTAGTCCACCGGTGTCGGCTGAGGTTTGGGACGGCCACGGGCGAAGCCACGCAGATAGGCATCAAGGAGATTGCGCGCCTCCCCGTGCACAAAGGGGCGCGCCACTTGCCCCATGGCGAGCGTTGCCGCAACAGGCATCATTTCCTGAATGGCATCGCTCTGCAAACCCGTGAGACCGGATATCTGTCCGGCAAGCGCCTTTTGAACCGCTTCCGGACCAAAAAAGGGCGTCAAAGCGGTTTCAGATGCGTTTTGAACAAAACCGGCAAAAGGAGACTTCGCCGCCTCATCGAATGAAGACGGCAGACCGGGAAAATCCGAAAATCCGGGCACAGTGCTGCCGAAATGCCGAAAGCCGTTGAGAGCCGCAGGCAAAAGCTGCTCCATCACGCGACTCAAGTCTTCGTTCGACCAGCCAAACCGCTCCCTGACATCCTCCGCCAACGAAAAAACGTCAAATGGAGGCGCACCCTTGTCGCTGCCCGTCATCGCTTTGCTCCGGTCAATTTCCAGCGAGGTCCTGAGGAACAAGACCAACCGGCACAAGAGTGACGCTTCAGGGGGCTCAGGTCAATTCGCGCGCGAGACCAGCCCCTTTTTGGTCACTTATCTTTTTTTGCGATGGCTTCAATTAGTACGCGTATTCGCGGAAGACCTGCGTGATGTCACCGTTCCAGGAGCCGTTGTAGCGCTGCAGCAGAATGTCTGCCGGGCACATGCCTGCGGCAAGCCCCTCCTCGAGCGGCGCCAGATGGACGCGCTCGTCCAGATCGCCGTCGCTGAGCCGGTTGCGCCGCTTCAATCCTTCCTGCGCCAGCGCCAGCACATCCTTGGCAACGTCGAGAACCGTTCCTTGCCGGAAGGGTGTCTGCAAGGCCGACTTCGGAACGCCGCTGCGCAGTGCTGCGCGCTCTTCCTCTGTCCAGTCCTTGACCAGCTCCCAGGCCTGGTCGAGAACGCCGCTGTCGTAAAGCAGTCCGACCCAAAGGGCGGGAAGCGCACAAATACGGCGCCAAGGGCCCCCATCGGCCCCTCGCATCTCAATGAATTTCTTCAGCCGGACATCCGGGAAGAGTGTTGAAATGTGGTTGTTCCAATCGCCAAGACTTGGCGTGGCATCGGGAACCCGGCCTTCCAGCGCACCCTTCATGAACTGGCGGAAGGTCGTGTCCGTCACGTCGTAATAGGTCTCTCCGCGCTTGACGAAATACATCGGCACGTCGAGCGCCCAGTCCACGTAGCGCTCAAAACCGAACCCTTGTTCGAATACAAAGGGAATGTCGCCTGTTCTGTCCACGTCGGTATCGGTCCAGATCTGCGCGCGGAAGGACTTGAACCCGTTCGGCTTGCCGTCGGTGAACGGAGAATTTGCAAACATGGCGGTCGCGATCGGCTGAAGCGCCAGGCCGATCCGCATTTTGCGGATCATGTCGGCCTCGGAGGAGAAATCGAGGTTCACCTGGATCGTCGACGTTCGATACATCATGTCGAGGCCGAGCGACCCGACCTTCGGCATGTAGTTGGTCATGATGTCATAGCGGGACTTCGGCATGCGCGGAATATCCGCACGCGTCCAGGTCGGCGTCATGCCGATTCCCAGGAAGCCGACACCCATCGGCTCGGCGATCTGGCGGACATGGGCCAGATGCTGATTGGCTTCACGGCAGGTCTGGTGGAGATTCTCCAACGGGGCTCCGGAGAGTTCGAACTGTCCTCCCGGTTCGATGGAAATTGCCCCCCCACCCTCGTTGTCAGCGAGACCGATGATCTTGCCGGCGTCTTCAATGCGCTCCCAGCCGAGGAGATTTTGCATGCCCTCCAGAACCGCCTCAACCCCGTTCGAACCTTCATACGGAATGGGAGACAACTGCTTCAGACAGAAACCGAACTTCTCGTGCTCGGTACCGATCCGGAAACGGTCTTCCGGCTTGCAGCCTTCTTCGAGGGTTGCGGCAAGGTCCGCAACAGTTTCAATCGGTGTGGTATCGACCGTATCGCGGGCCATGAAACCGTCCTAAGTGTCTGCGCGGCAAGTCACGAAAGGCGTTGTGAGCACTCTCGTTTCCGCATTGATCCGGCACGTTTCAAGCAAAACGCACTCGAGCTTGCGTGATTTAGGAGGCTTGAAACAAGATTGCAAGGAAGGAAACCGCAGATGCGTTCGTTCACGCAATTCTGAACACGGAAAGCGGGTCGTCCCGACCACGCAGTTGCACCGGACCGAGACTGGTTGTGCTCGCACCTTCCGGCAGATGTGTCATGGTTTGCGCGCTTGCAAGCGCAATCACCTTTGCGTCAGGGTCGACCTGTTTTCCATATTCCTGCAGCCTCGCAGCGACATTCACGGCGTCGCCAATCACGGTGTAGTTCATGCGCGAGGAGGTTCCGATATCGCCGACAACCACCTTTCCGGTGTGCACACCAATCCGGACCCGCAAATCGATGTCCGGTGACTGATTGATCCGTTCGGCAAGAGACTTGACCGCCTTGATCGCCATGACCGCGTGATCGGGCTGGTCGGAAGGTGCACCCCAGAACGCCATCACACCGTCTCCCAGAAACTTGTCGATCGTTCCCTGGCTCTCTGCGATCGCCTCGGAAACGGTTTCGAAATACCCGTTGAGGTAGGACGCGGTTTCCTCTGCTGTCAGATGAGAGGCCAGCCCGGTAAAACCCGCAAGGTCGGCGAAAACGATCGTCATCTCGCGCAATTCGATGTTACGCGCACTCGTCATGCCTTCTTCGATTAGGCGGGACACCAACTGCCGGGGAACATATTTGGCAAAGGCGTTCAGCGCGCCGACAGAACCGTTAAAGGCCTGGTTGACATCGTCCAGCTCGGCCAGCCGCGACCGTGGCAGACGTTCTGCCGCCTCAAAATTTAGTTGGCGCAACTCGGCGGCAGAATGAGCCAGCCGTCTCAGAGGTCTGCCGAGCATGCGTCCGACCATGAAGGACAACAGCGCCCCGACGAACAACGCGACAATCGCGGCATAAAGGACAATACGGGTCTGATCGAGTGCAGCGCCGAACTGATCTGCCTGATAAAGCGTGCCGACAATCCAGCCCTTGGCCGGACCTTCATCCACGTCGGTGAAGATCGCCGTGAACATGCCTCTTTCACCGGGAAATACCCGGCCATCGATCTCCCCGCCCATATTGTGGGCCCGTTGCTGATCCTTCCAGATCAGGTGTAAAGGCGAATTCTTGAGGTCTGCAAGATCCGGCAGTGGGCTGTCCGGTCTGGAAGCAAAATCGTTTCCCGGCAACCCTTCCACCACGATTGCCTTGTCCCGGCTTTCCAAAAGAAACACCTTCTGCCGGCCTTCCCAGGACATCTGGTCTGCGATCCCGGCAAACACGGGCTGAGGGTAATACGCGAACAGCGACCGGGTATCGCCAAGGCCCAGCTCCGCGACCAGAACCCCGGTTGAAAACCCTTCCCTGTATCGGAATGGCGTCCAGGCAACGAGCGGTTTTTCATCGCCCGGCGTTTCGCTCAAGACTGTTTGCCCGAGTTGCAGCGTTGCACCGTCAGGCAAGAGCCTGTGATAGGGAGCCAGATCCGCATCCCCGAACTGCTCGGCGGATGCGGAGGCATGAACAGCAATCGACCTGAGGAACTGTTCCTGTTTCTGGAAAAATTGCTTCAGGGTCGCTTCATTGCCCTTCAAAACGGCCAACGCCTGCTCATCCAGCAATCGCCCGGCGATCCGCCTGTCGGCAGACGCCATATAGGAAATGATGATGCCGCAGATCACGACCAGCAGCAGTGAAAAAACCAACCCGAGCGCTATCCCCACTGGAAGCCGAAAGCGATTGCGGCCTGTGTCCATCGCAGCATCGGAATCCGCCTGATTCACACCGGATTTTTCAAGCGCCTTGCCACGTTCGGATGAGGAAGCTTCCGGTGGAAGGATGTCCTGCTGCAATGAGTTATCTCCAGTCGCCGACCGTTGCCTGTATGATGGTCAATGCGGCTACCGCCGCTGTATCGGCCCTCAATATACGGGGTCCGAGCGGAATTGCGGTAACGAAATCCAGACCACGCAGTTCGCTGCGCTCGTCGTCGGAAAACCCGCCTTCCGGTCCGACGATCACCGCAAGCGGTTGGGGGCCGGCTTCCTTCATCTGTGCAAGGGTCAGCAACGGATTGTGCGTTCCTTCCGCCTCGTCGCAGAACAACAGGCGGCGGTCCGGATGCATTTGTGGCCACTCGGCCAGGACGTCTTTCAGAGATTGCGGACCAATGACTTCGGGAATCGAAAGTATGCCGCACTGTTCAGCGGCTTCGATGACATTGGCTTCCATCCGCTCGAGGTTGATGCGACTGGACTGAGTGTGCTGGGTCATGACCGGCTGGAGACTGCCCACACCCATCTCCACCGCTTTTTGCACCATGTAGTCGAGCCTGGCATGTTTGAGCGGTGCGAAAAGATAGATCAGATCATTGTGCTCGGTCTGCTCCCGCGTGCGCTCCATCACTTGCAGTGCGCATTCACGGCGGCTGCCGCTGGAGATCTTTGCAAGCCATTCCCCGTGATTGCCGTTGAAGACCAGCAGATAGTCGCCGTCCTTCATCCGCAACACATTCATCAGATAATTGGCCTGGCTTCGGTCGGCTTCGATCCTGGCGCCTTCAGCAAGAACGTGCCGCAAAAACAATCGCTGCATCTTGAATTCGTATTTTCCCATGTTTCGAACGTAGGCGACCGATTGTGTATGTTTCAAGGCGTATAGTCAGGCCTTGCCTGAACTACACAACATTCGGCCACGTGCGGTGTCACAGCCTTCTCAAGTTGCTCGACGACACGGTCACGTTCCCGACGGCATGAGGATGACGTGACCCGGCATCTTGACCCGTCACCGGCAAGCGGCCACTTTCGGGTGAAGAAAAGGAATCACACGCGTGAGCGAAACCCCGTCCAACGTCGCCGAATTTTCCGTCTCCGAGATTTCGTTCTCCATCAAGCGCACGATGGAAGACACCTTCGGATATGTCCGGGTGCGCGGCGAACTGGGGCGCATCTCACGGCCGGGGTCGGGCCATATCTACCTGGATCTCAAAGACGACAGGGCGGTTCTGTCCGGCGTCATCTGGCGCGGGGTTGCCTCGAAGCTGAAGATCCAGCCGGAACAGGGGCTGGAAGTGATCGCCACAGGCAAGATCACGACATTCCCGGGTCAGTCCAAGTACCAGATGGTGATCGACGCTCTTGAACCCGCTGGTGCCGGGGCGTTGATGGCACTTCTGGAAGAGCGCAAGAAAAAGCTCGCCGCAGAAGGACTTTTCGCGGAGGAACGCAAGCAAGTACTGCCGCCGTTGCCAAAGGTGATCGGCGTGGTAACGTCACCGACCGGTGCCGTCATTCGGGACATCCTGCACCGGATCTCAGACAGGTTTCCGCTGCATGTGCTGGTCTGGCCGGTTCGCGTGCAGGGGGAAACATCGGGTGCGGAGGTCGCCAACGGTATTCGCGGTTTCAATGCGCTGGAAGCCGGTGGCGCCATACCTCGACCGGACCTGCTGATCGTTGCGCGTGGCGGCGGCAGTATCGAAGACCTCTGGGGCTTCAACGAGGAGACCGTGGTACGGGCTGCTGCTGACAGCCAGATCCCGCTGATTTCCGCTGTCGGACACGAGACCGACTGGACGCTGATCGATCTGGCTGCCGACGTTCGCGCACCGACACCTACAGGGGCTGCGGAAATCGCCGTGCCGGTAAAGGCCGAGTTGATGGCGATGGTCGACGACCGATCGCGGCGGCTCAACTCAGGTCTTGTGCGGTTCGTCACGGGCCGCAGAACGGAACTGAGGGCAGCGAGCGCCGCCCTGCCGGCCCCGCAAGACCTGCTGGCGCTGCCACGGCAAAAATTCGACACGCTTGCCAACGGTCTCGAGCGTGCGCTGATCGTCAGTACGAAAAGTCACCGATCCACATTCCAGAACCTGGCCGGGCGCCTCTCTCCCCTGCTGCTGTCGCGGCTCAGTTCCAAGGCGCGGCAGGATCTCGGCAATGCCAGCGATCGGCAGCAGCGCGCACTCTCCGTTGCAGTTGCTCAAAAGCGGCAGGCATATGCCGCTGTCGCGGCGCGTCTCACGCCTTCTCGCCTGTCCCAGCAGACACTCCTCGGTCAGGAGCGCGTCACCGGCCTTTCGGAACGGCTCGACAGGGCATTCCTTGCACGCGTTACCCACGAGAAAAGCAGGCTCGACGGAGTGCAGAAATTGCTCAAGTCGCTGTCCTACAAAGATGTTCTTGCGCGTGGCTATGCCGTTGTCCGCGACGAAGAAGGACAACCGGTCAGATCCGCAGCCGCAATTGCCTCAGGTGCGGCACTTGCCATCGAGCTGGCCGACGGAACAGTGGATGCCGTGGCGATGAGCGACAGCGCCGCTGCCCTCCCCCGCAAAGGCAAGGCCAAAAAGTCCATTCCTTCAAAATCGCGGCCGGAAAATCAAGGAGATCTGTTCTAGCTTCCCGATTTCATTTTTGGAAAATCTTGCCACCCGACAGGAAGCAGATCGACCCCTTGTTTTCTTCAATCTGCTTAGGGTTAATTTAACCAGTTCCCTTACCGCTATCTTAAGTTGTCTCCCCTAGCGTAAGCCGAAATGATTGAGCTTGTAGACGGGGCAGTCAGAAAATGCAGCGCAAACAATTTGGCAAACGCGGTGTTCAGCAGTCCGTACCGCAATTCGGTGACAGGAACACGAGCTACGCTTCCGCAGGCATGCCGGCCTATGCATCGGCTGGCGGTGGCGCAGCGACTTTCGACGACGACGACAATTTTTCCATCGGCAAGATGCTGGGACTTGCTTTCGGCATGCTCTTCAGTTTCCGGGGCCGCCTTGGCAGGATGGAATACTGGGTTATCGGATCCATCCGTTTTGTCCTGTTCATTGCCGTGTTGATCGCGTTTGTCTTCGCAGTCGGACCACACATGAGTGGTCTGTCGGAAGAACAAGCGAATATTGCACTGATGAAATATGCATTCGGCACGGTCCAGGGCGGGGTCATGACTTTTCTGCTTCTGACCCTGACATTGTGCCAGTGGTCGCTGGAAGCGCGGCGTTGCCACGACAGGGACTCCTCTGCCCTTTATCTGCTCATCCTGTTCATACCGATCATCGGCAGCTTGTATGCCATCTATCTCTTTATCGTGAATGGTTTCTTTCCCGGCACTCCGGGTCCCAACCGATTTGACACCGTTCGCAGCCAGGCACAGATTTTCGACTAAGCGCATGTGAGCAAATGTCGGGACAAAAAAACCGCCGCTGGAGCGCCAACTCCAGCGGCGGTTTTTTGTTATTCGCGAATGTCATCCAACGCGTTACCGAGCGCGCTTGCGGCTCGGCGTCATCCCATGAGGGACGGCAACAGCGTTATGATCGACGGAAAGGCGAGCAGCCCGGCAATCGTCAGGACATCAGCCACGAAGAACGGGATGCAGCCCCGAAAGACTTCCTGAACCGGAATATCAGGCCGCACGCCCGAAACGACGAAACAGTTCAGGCCTATGGGCGGGGTGATCAGACAGAGCTCCGCCATTTTCACCACCAGAATGCCGAACCAGATCGCACAGGCTTCCCCCGACATGCCAAATGCGCTGTCCGCTGCCGAAACACCTTCGCCGCCATTCAGTGCGATCACTGCCGGATAGACGACAGGAAGGGTCAGGATCAGCATGCCGATCGCATCCATGAACATGCCTAGAAGGGCATAGACCAGCAGGATGCAGATCATGACGATCCACGGGGAAAATTCCAGGCCAACGATGAATTCCCTGAAGGCGTCGGGTAACCCGGCGAACCCCAGGAAGCGCACATAGACCAGCACACCCCAGATCAGGGTAAAAATCATCACGGTCAGCCTGGCGGTTTCATGCAAGGCCTGTCCGAGCTGTTTTACCTTCATGCCCTTTGCAAAGGCGACGACCAGAACCACAAAGGCCCCCAAGGACCCTGCCTCGGTCGGTGTTGCCAGACCGAAGAAGAACGAACAGAAGATGATGGCAACCACGGCAATGATCGGCAATGTTCCCGGCACGCTTTCCAGACGTTCCGCCCAGGTGAATCCCTTGACGGCCGGCGCGTCGCCGCGCCAGGCAGAGACCGCCACGATAATCCCGACATAGATCAGGGCTGAAAACACACCCGGCAGGAACCCGGCAATCAGCAACTTGCCGACCGATTGTTCGACCAAAATGGCGTAGATCACCAAAATGGCTGACGGCGGTATCAGCGAAGCCAGCGTACCGCCTGCAGCCACGACGGCGGCAGACAGGCGTTTGGAATAGCCCGCCGCAAGCATTTCGGGAATGGCAACCCGGGCGAAGACCGCTGCCGTTGCTACTGACGCGCCGGAAACTGCCGCAAATCCAGCTGTGGAGAACACCGTGCCGACGGCCATGCCACCTGGAAGCCAGCCTAGCCATCTTTTGGCAGCCTCGAACAACTGCTTGGTGAAGCCTGCATAGAAAGCCAGAAACCCGATCAGGATAAAGGTCGGCAGAACCGAAAGGGCATAAGTGACGGACTTTGAATGCGGGATGGTGCCAGCCATCTTGAGAGCAACGAAGAAGCCCCGCTCAAACCCCATCTTCATGGAGAAATGAACGATCAGGCCGACAAGACCCGTAAAGGCTGCGGCAAAGGCCACGCGGACACCGAAAATGACAAGGACCAGAAGAACTCCGGTCATCAGGATGCCAACTTCAAACGGGGTCATCTGGAAGCCTCCTCATCGGTTTCCTCACCAAAGGCTTCCTCTATCTCGTGCTGGGCAACGTCCTCGACATTCTCGATCATTGGAACCTCGACCGGTTGTCTTGCCGGATTGGCGACCAGGCGGGCGTATCCGTAAATCTGCAGCAGGAGCCGAAGGAAAAGCAGGCCGAGTGCCACTGGGATCACCAGTTTCGACGGCCAGGTGGGGAGGCGAATGTCCATGGTGCTGTCGCCAATGGTCCATGACCTGTCAAAATGATACAGCGATCCCCAGATCAACAGGGCGACTGTGAAGGCGATCAGCATGACGCCGAGCATTTCACAAATATAAAGAGTGCGGCCGCGCAACTGTCCGAGCACAATCTCCATCCGGATATGTCCTCCGACGCGCTGGCAATAGGCAACGCCCGCGAATGCAAAGATCGCCATCGCCTGCTCGGTGATATCGATGAACCCGGGTATCGGCGTGTTGAACAGAAGCCGTCCGAGTACCTGCGCAACGGCAAGCATGATCAACGCCAGAATGGAAAATGCGGCGAAAAGATTAAATCCGTTTTCGATATGGGCGAGAAAGCCGCTGAAGTGGATGTAGGTGGTCGGGCGCTCCGGATCGGAACGTCCTGCGGGATCGATTGTCATCATGAGTGTCAGCCCCGAGGCAGGGCTTTCCGGCGCTCATTCAGCGCGCCGGAAAGCAAAAAGGTCAAACCAGCAACGCGGGCTTATTCGGCAATGGTCTTCTTGACCATGTCGAGCAGTTCCTGCGCCGGAAGACCAGCGGCTGTCTGCTCTTCGATCCAGGCGTCATGGATCGGGCCGGCCTTTTCTGCAAAGGACGTCAGTTCCTCATCCGTGAATTCCACCTGGACAACACCACGGTTTTCCAGTTCCGGCCACCACTTGTCGTAGACCTTCGCATAGGTGGCGAGATAGTGGGCAAGCGCGGGATCGACGGAGTCCTCAAGTGCCGCCTTGAAGTCATCCGGCAACGCGTTGTAGGCGTCGACATTGACGACGATCGGGCAATGAACGGTGCCCGGGTTGAGGTTCTTTGTCCACCAGTCCGCAACTTCCACGACCTTGAAGGATAGGTGTGCGTGCGGTGCAAATCCGGCAGCCTGAACCGTTCCGGAATCAATCGCCTGATAGGTCTCGGAAGCCGTTACGGATGTCGGAACCGCACCGACTGCGTCCATCAGCTTGCCCAGTCCGCCAAGTGCGCGAACACGCATGCCGTCGAAATCGGAAATCGATTTGGGCACCTCTCCCTTGCCGGCAAAGTTGTATTGCGGCATCGGCGACGGCATCAGCAGTTTCGCGTTCCAGCGCCCGAGGTCCTCCTGGACTGCCGGGTGATCATAGAGTGCCTTTGCAACCTTCACTTCGGTTTCGAGATCATTCACGCCCAGAAACGGCAATTCCAGAACAGTCAGCGTCGGGTTCTTGTCGGCATGATAGGATGCGCAGAACTGAGCCATTTCGAACGCACCGAAGGAAATTCCATCGAGATTTTCCCGGGATTTCGACAGCGCGCCACCATAGTGCAGCTTGATTTCGAACTTGCCGTCCGTCTTTGCAGAAACTTCCTCGGCGAGTTTTTCAACATGCTCGGTAAACGCCCGGCGCTTGCCCCAAAGGGACACATTCCATGTCACGTCGGCGGCAAAGGTTTCGGTGGCGAATACGACAGACAGTGCAACCGCCGATACAGCGGTCGCGGACTTCAGTGAAAAGAGCATGAAATCCTCCCAGATATTGTGCTCATTTCCTTGGCGACTCACCCCGCAGGCATTTCACCTGTGAGCCGTGCCAAGTCGACGGGATCTAAGCACAGGACGTGCCAATTACGAACTGGCGACGTAACTGTCTGTGACAACAGGTCTTTCGAAAAGAACATGCGACCCGTGAGCTTACAGGTTGGCAAGAATCCGCCTATTGGAAACACCGATCGGCGGAATTCCGCCTAAACCTCAACAGTATCTGCATTGCCGGCCTGCTCGCGGGTGAGGCCATACCGCGCCATCTTTTCGTTCAAGGTCCTGCGCGGAAGATTGAGTTCCCGCATCACATCAGCGACGTGTCCCTTGTGTCGCCGGAGAGCGCTCTCGATAAGGCTGCGCTCATACTCGTCCATAAGGTCCCTTAGTCCGCTCGACGGTTTCAGCGTTGCGGCTCCCTTGTGCCCGGTCACCAGCACTTCCAGCGACTGCGGATTGACAGCTGCATTCAATACGAAGCGTTCGGCGGCGTTCCGCAACTCGCGAACATTGCCCGGCCAGGCATAGGTTTGCAGGAATGCTTCATCACGCGCTGAGAGACCAGGGGTAGATACCGCATATTGTGCGGCCAGACGATTCAGGAACGTATCAAACAAAAGCAAACTATCCCGCCCCCGCTCGCGCAACGGCGGCAGGTGAAGTTCGATCGTGTTCAACCGGAACAACAGGTCTTCGCGCAAACGGCCCGACCGAACCGCTTCCCGCGGATCCAGGTTGGAGGCACTGACCAGCCGAACGTTCACATTGACCGGTTTGGTGCTGCCAATCCTGTCCACCTTGCCTTCCTGCAGCACCCGCAGGAGTTTCGGCTGAAGGGTGAGCGGCATTGAAACGATTTCATCCAGAAACAGCACGCCATTGTCGGCTGTTTCGATCCGGCCGATATGCCGGCGGTCCGCACCGGTAAATGCTCCGGCTTCGTGACCGAAAAGCTCCGCTTCCACCATTGACTCGGGCAAGGCGGCCGCATTGACGGCGACAAACGGTGCTTCGTTGCGCTGGCTGAAATCGTGGAGTGCCTGAGCAATGACTTCCTTGCCGGTACCGGTTTCCCCCGTGATCAGGACAGCCGCGTCCGTTCCGGCGAAATGCAGGATCTGCTGGCGGAGCGTCTCGATCTCCGGACTGTTTCCGATCAACCGGCTCTCAAGACCGGCTCCCTCGGCAAGCTGTTTCTTCAGCGCACGATTTTCCGTAACCAGAGCACGCTTGTCGGACGCCCGGCGAACCACTTCGGCGATATGGTCCGGATCGAACGGCTTTTCGATGAAATCATAAGCTCCGGCCCGCATGGCCTCGACTGCCATCGGAACGTCACCATGTCCGGTGATCAGGATAACCGGCAGATCGGCATCATGTGAACCGATCCTGCGTAACAGGGAAAGACCGTCTTCGCCTTCCAGCTTCACATCAGATACGACACAGCCATCAAAACCGGCAGCCAGCCTCGACATGGCTTCATCGGCCGTGGCGACCTCGAGCGTTGCAAAACCGGCAAGCCGGATCCACTGTCTTAGCGCCGCCCTCATGGAGGGGTCGTCATCGACAATAAGAACTTTCTGGGTATCCGGCTGTCCGGTCATTCTGCGGCTTCGTTATCCATGTCCAGGGTCTGGCTTGACGGTCGCATTCCGCTTTCAATTGCAGGCAGCGTCAGCTCGAACACAGCTCCTTTAGGCGTTTCTGCCCTTACAGACAAGTTGCCTCCGAGGTCCTCGGCAAGCCGCATGGAGATTGCCAGGCCAAGACCCATCCCTCCGGAACTGGTCTTCGTGGAGAAAAACGGGTCGAAAATCCGTTCACGCAAGTCTTCCGGAATACCGGGTCCGTTGTCCGAGATCTCCAACCGTATTTCGTTGTCAATCTGCCGCGCAATCAACAGAACATGACCTTCTCCTTCCGCCGCGGCCGCGTCGGCGCCATTGCGCAAGAGGTTCACCAGGATCTGCTCAACCCGCAACGGTGCCGTTTCGGCTTCAAGCGCGGTGTCCGGCAATTCCATTTTCAGGAAAACACCCGTTTCCTCAAAGCGCGGCCGGACGATTTTTTCCGCTGTCCGGATACTCTCCCTCAGGTCGATTTTCTCGATCCGGCTTTCTCCCGGACGCGCGAAGCGTTTCAGTTCCTGAGTGAGATTGGCCATGCGCAGCTGGATACCATCGATTTCCTTGAGATTCTCAACAGCAGTCCCGGTATCGCCCTTGTCCAGAAACTTGCGCGTTCCCGCGACGAACATCCGTAGCGCTGAAAGCGGCTGGCTCAGTTCGTGAACAACGGCTGCCGACATTTCGCCGACAGCAGCGAGGCGATTGGATCGCGCCAAACCGCGCTGCGCCTCCAGTAATTCCCGTTCGATCCTGCGGCGTTCCTGAATCTCGCCAACGAGTCGCGTGTTGAGTTCTTTCAGGTCGGCGGATTCCTGGCGCAGCTGGACAGAGGTCTTGCGCAGCCGGCGCCCTCGCAGGACAAGCAGGATGACGACATAGACCAGGCAAAACGTGATGGTAACCGCCCAGATCGGCAATACGCTTTTGCGCGTTTCTTCCACCGGCACAAGAAAATGCAAGGTCCAGCCAAGCAAACCGACCTCTGCGGATTTGTGCCTGAACACATTGCCGTCAATCGTAACCAATTCACTTGAGATGACCGGCTGATCGCTGACCGGATGCAGGCTTTGCGAAGCATATTGCCGTGTCGTATTGATCGTCTGGCGCACGCCGGGCGGCAATTCGGACAGCGTGCGGTAGCGCCATTCCGGCCGGCTTGAGAGAAAAATCACGCCGTTTTCGTCGGATGCAAAGACCGTTTCCCCGCCTTCGGCCCAGGCGGCCTCGAGAGGACGCATGTCCACTTTGACCACGGCCGCTCCGATCGGCTTGCCTGACACCGGCGTTGGGCGTGCGAGAAACAGACCGGGTTCGCCCAGCGTTGCCCCGATCGCGAAAAACTGCCCCTCTTCTCCCTTGATGGCGGATTTGAAATAGGGACGAAAGCCATAATTCTGGCCGACAAGCGACAGCTCATCCTGCCAATTGCTTGCCGCGAGCGTCGTTCCGTCTTCATTCATGACGTAGAGCAGGTCAGCACCGGAATTGTCGGCCATTTCCTGCAGAAACCGGTTTGCGCTTTCAATTGGCCGCCCGGATTGAAGAGCGAATGTCGCCCTTGGATCGCGGGCAATCATGTAAGGAAGATAGCGATATTTCTGGTACTCTCCCAGGATCGTCTGGCGATAGAGCGTCAGACGCTCGGCGGCCTTGCGGTCGACGCTGTCCTCGTCCAGATCCTTAAAAAGCTGAACGAGGACAAAGGCGGCTGCAATGAGCAGAAGCGGTGGTATTGCCAGATATAACCAGCTTTTCGACATTCCTTGTTATCGCCCATTTTCCTAAGCTGCGCCAGAAAACTGAATTGAGAACAAATCGGCGTTGGTGAAAAAAACTATTGATACGCGTCAAGGACGCTCGTCATGCGTGTTGGTTAGTGTTTTCATGTGGCTGGCTTGCAGTCGTGTTCCAGGCCAATGGAGGAATGAATGCCAATCAAAGATGTTTTGACCATTCTCGACCTTGCAGGCGATCAGCCTGCCGCAAAATACGCCTTGGAATTCGGTCGAACCCACGATGCCCACGTAACCGGGCTCGCGGTATCGTTCGAACCCGTCGTACCCGCCTTTGCCGCCGCTCCCATGCCTGTCGACTACATGCAGGCCGCGCACGAGCAAGCAATAGCTGCCGCTAACGAGGCCAAGAAGGAATACGACGAACTTGCCCGGCTTGCTGCTGTCAACAGTGAAAGCCGACTGGCCGAGATTCTGACCGGTGGCCCATTAGAGAATGTCCTGGTTCACTGTCGCCCGACGGACCTGGTTGTCATCGGCCAGGCCAATCCGGATCGACCGGAACCGATGCGCGAACTGCTCATTGAAACGGTGCTTTTCGAAAGCGGCGTTCCGGTGATGCTCGTGCCCTATATCGGCAGCACAGCTTTTCAACCCAAGAATATTCTGGTTGGCTGGGATGGAAGTTCCACGGCAACCCGCGCCATCCACGCGGCGCTTCCTGTCCTGGAAAAAGCCGAGAACATCACGGTCCTGGTGATCGAGAAGAAGGCTTCCCCCGGCGAAGGTCAACCCGGCGCGGATGTCGCCAACTATTTGGCGCGCCACAACATGAACGTTACGGTCGAAGTCGTCGTCAATCCCCAGACGAGCGTCGCCGATACGGTGCTCAACCAGGTATCGGATAATGGCAACGACCTGGTTGTCATGGGCGGTTACGGGCACAGCCGAATGCGCGAGTTCCTCTTCGGAGGTGCTACCCGGGAAATCCTGGAGGCCATGACCGTTCCGGTCTTGATGGCTCACTGAGGAACCTGAGGATGGCTATCTCCTGCGGGACTGTCGCAAACAGTCCCGCAGCAAGGATTTGTCTCGACCCAGCGCTGAACCACGTTCTTCCAGGTGAGGTCGAAATGGCAAATTCAACGTTTGAGACCCGTTAGGGTCGGCACGAAAGACGGGTTCGCTGCGCGGTTCCGTGCAACAGTTCAACGTCGTTTTGGCGCAGCTTTGCGATGGGGTCAATTCGTCTGGCAACAACATTGCGAGTTCTTGAAACCCGGATGGTTTCCTGCGATTTTTTTACCTTGTATCCGGACAAATTCACCGTCACCATTTCAAACCCATTCATGAGCGCATGACCGGATTCGACTTCAGTACCGGCTGTGTGGAAAGGCTCAGCTTCCGTGACCATTCGCAATCTTGAAGGCTTCTTCGCACCAAAATCCGTTGCCGTCATGGGTCCTTGCAGACATCCGGGTGTCCTGACAGAAAAACTGATCGACTGCCTGCACGACATAGAATCAGAACATCCCGTCTCGCTGGTCGGGATCGAGGAAGACATTTCCTTTACGGGTACCAGGTGCAGGTCACTGGATGATCTGGATGACGTGCCCGATCTGGTCATTTACCTCGCCAAAAGTGTTGACCTTCCGGCAACGATCGAAAGGCTTGGTGCGGGTGGCACCCGCGCGGTTCTGATCCCCTCACCCGGATATGAGACATGGGCGGAACCGCTCATGCAAGAATGCCGTGAAGCTGCCCGAAGAACAAACCTTCGACTGATCGGTCCGGGAAGCCTCGGTGTTGCTGTTCCGGCCAGCAAACTGAACGCCTTGTTGAGCGCCGAACCACCCACGCGAGGCGATATCGCGTTTTTCTCGCGTTCCGGTGCGGTGCTCAATGCAACTCTTTCGTGGGCAAAAACCCACAATACCGGCTTCTCCGCCGTGGTGTCGCTCGGCGCGCGCATCGATGTCGATCTGGGCGATCTGATTGACTATTTTGCCCAGGACTACCGAACCCGCTCGATCGTACTCCATCTCGAAGGCATTGCATTTCCGCGCAAATTCATCTCCGCTGCGCGGGCAGCGGCGCGCAGCAAACCGGTGATCGTCATAAGGTCCGGCAAGAGCCGGGATACGGGTGGATCAGGCCGCACCCATGCAGGTCGTCTTTCCACGACCGATCTTGTCTATGAAACGGTGTTTCGTCGCACCGGCCTGTTGCGTGTCCATGATCTTGACGAAATGTTCGAGGCGCTGGAAACCCTGTCGCATATCCGTGTGCCCCGCTGCAACCAGGTTGCTGTCATTGCCAACGGTCGCAGCCTTGCGAGCCTGGCGGTTGACCGGCTTCAGGACCTTGGCGCGCAATTTGCGACCTTGAGCGCCGAGACCAGACAGGATCTGTCGGCAGTCAGCCGGGAGCAATCTGATCTGGAAGCAACTCCAGCAGTTGATGGTTCTGTCATTCTGCGGGAAAGCGTGTCAGCGGTTGAAATCACAACGGCGATCACGACAGTTCTGAAAGACCCCGGCGTCGACGGAGCAGTCGTTCTCCAGGCCGCAAGTGCCTTCCAGCCCTTGAGAAGCATCGCGAAGGCCATAACTGATGCCGCCGCCACCGACCGGCGCCGTTCAGGACGGAAAAAGGCACTGGTCGCCGGCCTGATCGGCAGCGATGGCACGATCCGAGCCGAGCTTTCTACCGCCAAGATCCCGAACTATGCCAGTCCGGCCGAAGCGGCCCGCAGCCTGATGCATCTGGTGCATGATGCCCAGGCGCGAGAGTTCCTGATGGCGGCACCGCCAAGCCTGCCGACCAATTTCACGCCGGATGTCGAACGCGCACGTTCCATCGTCGAAAACGCGTTGCAGGAAGGACGAAACTGGCTCGATCCCAGGGAAGCCTTTGACGTCCTTGCAGCCTATGAATTGCCCCTCATGAAAACGGTGATGGCGACAACAGCCGAGGAGGCGGCGAAACTCTCTTGTGCGTTGTTCGAGACATCCCGGCACTGCGTTGCGAAACTGGTTTCGCCGGATTTGCCGTTCAAGTCGCGGATCGACGGTGTCAGGCTGGGACTTGAAAACCCCGAGGCCGTTGAGAATGCCGCCAGGGAATTGATTGGCAACACCGGGCGAGATTATCCGGATGCCGTGATCGCTGGAATATCCCTTCATCCGATGCTTGAAGACCGTCACGGAATGGAACTTTATGTGGGACTTGCTGAAACGCCGGAGTTCGGACCTGTTCTCGTCTTCGGACACGGCGGCACAGCAATAGAAGAAAGCGAGGACATTTCGCTCGAACTGCCGCCGCTTGATCTCAATCTTGCCAACGCCCAGATTGGCCGGACACGGATCGCGCGGCTTCTGGAGGGTGGGCCTTCCCGCCCGGCGCTCGACAGGTCAGCCCTCGCCCAGGCCCTGGTCAAGCTGTCCCAGATTACAATCGACATTCCGGAGATCAACGAACTCGACATCAATCCGCTTGTGTCCCTTCCCTCCGGACTGATTGGCCTCGATGCCCGCATGACCCTTTGCCATCCCGAACAGCGCCCCGGGCGAACGGGCGGATCGCGCCTTGCCATCGCTCCCTACCCGCAGGAATGGGAACAGACACTCACGCTCAAGGGTGACAAGGAAGTCTTTGTCAGGCCGGTCCGGCCCGAGGATGAAGACCTTTTCAAGAGCTTTTTCGAAACCATCACACCAGAAGATCTTCGGCTGCGCTTCTTTGCGCCGGTTCGGGACTTCAGTCACCGGTTCCTCGCCAGGCTTACCCAGCTTGACTACGCCCGTGCCATCGCGTTTGCCGCGATTGACCCGGATGACGACGGGCTTCTGGGGGTCGTTCGTCTGCATGCCGACCCGGACCACCAAACCGGAGAATACGCAGTGATGGTGCGCTCCGACCTGAAAGGTGTCGGCCTGGGTTGGGCGTTGATGAAACTCATCATCCGATATGCCAAGGCCGATGGGATCGAAACCGTCAAGGGCGAGGTGCTGAAAGAAAACACGTCCATGATCTCCATGTGCCAGGCGCTCGGTTTCACCGTCGGCACCTCGCCGGACGACCCGGGGATTGCCCTCGTTACGCTTGCCGTCTCGGAAATGCCGGAAGACGTTTGAATCTGTTGCCAGGTTTTCTAACGGCCTCTACCGTGGGGCACCGGCGAGCCAGTTCAGGAGGGGCATATGGACAGCAGGGCCAAACGTATCCTGGGAGCCATCTCGGTCCCATCCTTTATGATCGGCACGGATTTTACCGGGGCCATGCTCCTCGTGACACCGATCGAACAGGAATACTCCGTCGACATAACGACGACCCAATGGGTCTTGAACGCCTACGCACTGACATTGTCCATGGGCCTTGTTGCCGGTGGCCGGCTTGGTGACCTGCTCGGCCATCGCAGATACGTGCTGATCGGTCTCGGCATCTTCTTCGCGGCTTCGATCGCCTGCGTGTTCGCTCCAACTGTTTCAACCCTCATTTTCGCAAGAGCCGCGCAAGGTGTCGGCTCTGCGCTTATCTGGCCCTGTATTCTCGCGCTGGCTGCAACTTCGGTTGAAGAAGACGAGCGGGGCAAGGCGATGGGCATCCTGATGGGTACCGTCGCTGGCGGAAATGTACTTGCGCCGTTCATTGCCGGGTCACTGGCCGCACTCGGCGACTGGCGCGGTTTTTTTGTCTTCAATGCCGTGTTTGCAGTCATTGCCGCGCTTCTCATTTTCCGTTTCATCGACCGGGAAAAGGAACATGCGCGGAATGAGAAGGTTGATTTGTCCGGGATGGCCGCCCTTGCCCCTGCGGTGTTTTGCCTTCTCTTCGGATTGGATACCGGAGCGGACAACGGCTGGTTCGGCGGAACCACTCTTCTACTGTTTGCCGGCGCCCTGGTGTTTTTCGCCGCTTTTCCGTTTGTCGAAAAGTTCGTGAAGGATCCGATGATCCCGCTGCCGATGATGCGGAATCATCAATTTGTCAGAACGCTGGCGCTTAACGGTCTGCCTGCCATCGTACTGTTCCTGTGTCTGCTCTACCTGCCCCAGTACATGCAAAAAGTTCTCGGCTGGTCGATATTCTGGAGTTCGATGGGCATGCTGCCGCTTGCAGTTGTCGTCGCCTCGATGAACCTTGCGGTCGGCAATTATTACAATTCCATCGGGCCTCGGAAACTGATGGCGGCCGGACATGCGTTTCTGGTCCTGGGCTGCATCCTGATGCTCTTCCTTCAGTCCTCCTGGGGTTATGTCGCACTGGTACCGGTAATGGTTGTCGTGGGTATTGGAGGAGGCCTTGTGTTCGGGCCGGCCGGGACCGCGGCGGTCAATGCCGTCGGAGCGCAGGGCGCCGGTCTTGCCGGAGGTCTGTCCTTCATGTTTCATCTCGGGCTTGGAGCGATCGGCATCGCCTGTGCAACTGCCATGATGTTCGTGACGGCGATCAAAAAGGTCGAGACGATCGTGTCGTCCGCCGGTATCAAGCTTCCCCTCAACGAACTCCGCGTGTTGGCGGCGGGTACTCTCGATGACCCGGCGGTCAAAGCAATCACTGAGCGTTTTTCAGGCAAGGATATCGACGTGATCAACACAGCAGTGCGCGACAGTTTTGCAGCAGGGCTGCACGCTGCATTCTGGTTCGGGCTCGCAGTGGCCATCATCGGCGTTGTTGTTTCTGTCAGCCTGGACGAGAGCAAACTGCGAACCGATGCTCCGGAGGATGACGCTGCCGAGATCTGATCACAAGTCAGGTCATTGCTTTGCTTGGGCGGCAGCGCGGATCTGGCTCAGTGACGCCGCCGGCGTGATCGCCTCGGGGTCCAGTTTCATGTGCAGGATCGCTGGCTTGCCGGAAGCCCGCGCCGCCGCATAGGCCGGGCCAAAGTCTTCCGTCGTTTCAACTGTCGCCCCAAACGCGCCATAGGTTCGGGCCAGGGCAGCGAAGTCCGGATTTACCAGTTTTGTCGCCGACGGTCTGCCGGGATAGGTTCGTTCCTGGTGCATTCGGATCGTGCCATACATGCCATTGTCGATGGCCAGAACGATGATGTTGGCCCCTTCCTGACAGGCAGTTCCGAATTCCTGCATGGTCATCTGAAGACAGCCATCTCCGGCGAAACAGATCACTTCGCGCTCCGGAAACGCGAGCTTGGCGGCCACTGCCGCCGGCAGCCCGTACCCCATCGAACCGGACGTCGGCGCAGCCTGGGTACCGTAACGGCGGAACCGATGGAACCTGTGCAGCCATGTCGCGTAGTTTCCCGCGCCGTTGGTACAAATCGTATCTTCGGGAAGGTTCGCTTCAAGCCAATCCATCACGGCGGCCATCTGCAAGGGGCCCGGTGTTTCCGGCCGCGCTCCCGACCACACCAGATAATCCTCGTGCGCCCGGGCCGCTTCGCCCGCTCCCCTGATTTCAACGGGCGGCTGAAGACCCTCAACGGCCTTGCAGAAGGCTGTCGGGCTGGCATTGATCGCAAGATCCGCGCGGTAGACCCGCCCAAGCTCTTCCGGATCGGGATGGATGTGAACCAATTGCTGATCGGACGCCGGAATTTCGAGTAGCGAGTAAGACTGGCTCGGCATTTCGGAGAGCCGTCCGCCGACGAGCAGAACAAGGTCCGACGCCTTTATCCGGGCGAGCAACTTCGGACTGATGCCGATACCGACGTCGCCTGCGTAATTCGGGTGGAGATTGTCGAACAGCATCTGACGGCGGAAGGAGCAGGCAACAGGCAGATCGAACCGCTCGGCAAAACGCGTGAAGGCGGCGACGGCATCTTCCGACCAGCGGCTCCCCCCCAGGATCGCGATTGGCCGTTCGGCAGCCCAAAGCCTTTTCTGGAGTTCCGCCATTTGCGTCAGACCGGGATGTGTCTCCACCTGCTGCCAGGCCTGCGGCTGCGCGACGGTCGCCGCCTCGACAAGCATATCTTCCGGCAGGGCCAGAACTACGGGTCCCGGACGCCCGGAAGTCGCGACATGGAAGGCACGCGAGATGAATTCGGGAACCCGATCCGCCTGATCGATTTCGGCGACCCATTTGGCGATGCCGCCGAACATCTGCCGGTAATCGACTTCCTGAAATGCCTCGCGTTCGCGCATTGCCCGTTCTATCTGTCCGATGAACAGGATCATCGGAGTGGAGTCCTGAGCCGCCACATGTACTCCGGCGGAGGCATTGGTTGCGCCCGGGCCGCGCGTCACCATGCAGATCCCGGGTTTGCCGGTCAGCTTGCCGTGGGCATCCGCCATCATCGCCGCACCGCCCTCCTGGCGGCAGACCGTCACGGGAATTGACGCATCGTGAAGAGCGTCGAGAACCGCCAGATAACTTTCGCCAGGCACGCAAAAAACACGATCAGCCCCGTGCCGCTCAAGTGCGTCCACCAACAATTCACCGCCGGTTTTCTGGTCCATGTTCCGCATCCAGTTCTTCAGAAAAATCAACAATCATTCTATAGCGTAAGAAAGAGAACGCCGTTAGAACCTGAAATCAGATTTATTGGCAATGAGATCATTCCAAAATGGATTGATCTCATTGCCTGAGAGAGGCGGACATTCAAATGAAAGCATGAGGTGCGCCACCGCCTGGGCTGTCGGCAATGGCGATGCAATTCCCGATCTCGTCTCGAGGAGACCCGGGCGGGCCTTGACAAAAACCAGCTGGCAAGCCCGAAATTCGTAACCAAATTGCCGAGCTTCTGCGGGTCTTCCCACCACACCAAGAACGCACCGGAACCTGCGAAACAGTCAGATCGACGGCCTGTGCAAGGACATTCAAACCGGCTGAACGGTTACGACCTGGAACGTGTGCATATCGCCGTCTTCGTCCTTGATCGACACGTATTCACCCGGATTGAAGGCGTGAGCGCCGAAACGGTAGCCCGCCTCGTCGTCATCATCGCCGTCGATGTCGTAGTGAAACGCCCAGGATCCGCCGGGCCGGTGGATCAGATGACCGACTTCCTCTTCTTCACTGCCCCAGAACCGACGGACGCGACAGTGGTCGCGCTCCTTTTTCCAGAGCGTCGCATCAATGTGCCCTGTTTCGTTGAGTGGCGCCGTGAATTCATACCCGTGCCGCGCGGACCCCTGCGGGAATTCTTTTGTCCGGGCCAGGTTCAACCTGATCTTTCTCAATGCCGGATGGTCGTTCATGGAATCCTCCTGTAAAGACACAACACACTCTTTGTGCCACATCGTGGTCGGGCGACATTGAGAAGAATCAAACCGTGAGAATTGCAACTGGTGCAAAATCAGCGAGCCTCATCTTAGGACCGGACATGGATCAATCCCAGGACGCCGTTTTCAAGTTTATGCAGGGCCTGACATCCAACGATCCGGACAGACCGGACGTGAAAAGGATCGATACCCACGCCAACATTGTATTTCTGGTGGGCAGCCTTGCCTACAAGATCAAGCGCAACGTCAGGTTCCCGTTTCTCGACTACTCGACGCTGGCGCTGCGCGAACGCGCCTGCAAGGCGGAAATCACCTTTAACCAGCCGAACGCCCCGCAGGTTTACCTGAGAGCGCTGCCGGTCACACTTGAAGCAGATGGCAACCTTTCACTCGATGGCGCAGGAGAACCCGTCGAATGGGTCGTGGAAATGCGCCGCTTCGACACGCAGAATGAGCTGGACGTCCGGGCGGGCGCGGCGCCATTTTCCGACACGTTGTCCGACAAGCTTGCGAGCATGATGGTCGCCGCGCATGGCGAAGCGCCCACACGGAGCGGTCCCGGCTTTTATGAAGCACTCGCGTCCTATGTCGCGCAGAACGACGCGGCATTTCACGAACATCCCGAGTTGTTTCCGCCTGAAAACGTGCGTCATCTGACCAGTCAAGCCGGAAACGTCCTGTCATCTCTCAAGGACCTGATCCTCAAACGGGGCGAGCAAGGCCTCATCCGGCGCTGCCATGGCGATGCGCATCTGCGCAATATCGTGCTGATCGAAGACGAGCCCGTTCTGTTCGATGCGGTCGAGTTTTCCGATGAAATTGCAACCGGCGACGTGCTTTACGACCTTGCATTTCTGTTGATGGACCTTTGGGAGCGAGGCCAGCTGCGGTCTGCCAACCGTGTGTTCAACCGCTATCTTGACCTCAGTCGGCTGGATACGCACCCTGAAGGTCTCGCGTGCCTCCCATTCTACATGATGATGCGTGCTGCAATTCGCTCCAAGATTGCTGCGAGTGCGGCCCTTGCCCAATCAGATGCGGAGCAAAAGCAAGTCCAGCAGGCCCTGGCGCAGAAATATTTCAGATTTGCCTTGGCGTTTCTGGAGCCGTCGCGACCGGAACTGGTCGCGATCGGCGGGTTGTCGGGGACCGGCAAAACCACGCTGGCCTACGAACTGGCAACTGATATCGGCCGCGCTCCCGGTGCGCGCGTGCTGCGCACGGACGTCATGCGCAAACGCCTTCTTGATATTCCCGAAGCAGAAATGGCACCGCCGAAGGCCTATACGCTTAAGGCTTCCAATCGCGTATACCAAGCCATCGACGAAGCAATTCAGGCCGTTCTTGCATCCGGGCATTCGGCAATCTTCGACGCTGTGTTCGCTGCTGAAAGCGAACGTACCAAAATCCAGCGGATAGCCAAAAGCGTCGAGGCGGACTTCACCGGTTTTTGGCTGACGGCTGCCGCGGCGACACTCAGGCAGCGTGTGGCCGGCCGCGACCAAGATGCCTCTGATGCAACTGCGGATATTGTCGACAAACAGCTCGGATATGACCTCGGCAAGATGTCCTGGGCGCAGATTGAGGCCGGAGGCAATCGGGAAGGAACAGCGTCCCAGGCCCGGGAAATTCTTGGCCGCTCACAAAGCAGCAGCTGATTTTTACTGGAATCCGCCTGCCCTGAGAGCAGTCGCCACGGCAGCGGCAGCAAACACGGCGACATATTCCTTCTTCAACCTGAGTTGAACCGCGGCTGCAACGATGATGCACAAGCCGACGACAAGCCCACCCTGCAGGATGATCGGCAGTATCGTGGAGACAATGATCGCACCAGGCAGGGCTTCCAGGCCACGTCTGATTTTCGGTGTTACCGTCACGCGTCCCATGACCCAATAGCCACCGGCTCTAAGCGCATAGGTGACGGTCGCCATACCGAGAATTGCGAACAGAACCATTGTATCTGCGGTAAAGGCACCTTCAGTCATCGAGATAGGCCCCGGCGAATGCTCCGGCAACCGCGCCGGTAAAAATGCTCCAGTAACCGCCGAAAAGGACCCAGGTCGCCCAGGCAACGCCGCCGGCGATCAGCCAGCTGACCGTCTGACGTTTGCCTTTCCAGAGCGGCACCAGCAGGGCGGCGAAAAAAGCTGGCAGCACCAGATCGAGACCGAAGGTTTTCGGATCGGAAATGAGACTGCCGGCGAAATAGCCCGGGATCACGGACAGTGACCACACAGCCCAGACGATCAGTCCGCTGCCCAGATAAATGCCCCAGTCGCGAGTCCCTTTTTCGTATTGAGACAGCGTCAGCAGCCAGTTGAGATCCGTCAGAAAAAACAGTGCGGGATAGGTCTTGTATCCCGGCACCTGACCTAGCCAGGGCCGCAGGCTGGCGCCAATCAACAGCATGCGCATGTTGATGGCGGCGGTAATCCCCACCATTGCGATCAATGTCGGCCGATCCAGGGGTTCGCTGTAGATTTCCATGGCGACGAACTGGCTCGCCCCTGCGAACACGATTGTATTCATCAGGAGCGCTTCCAGAAATGACAATCCCTTTTGCGCGGCCACGGTGCCGAACACAGCACCAAACACGATGATGCCCGGAAAGACAGGGATGCACATCAAAGCGCCCTGCACGCAGCCTTGCAGGCTGAGGGTGACATTTTTTTCAAGCATTTAAGACCAAAGACTTGGAGAACAGGTCCATTTCCGGACGCGCCACTATCACGAGATTATAGTTTCAAGACCAATGAAATCTTTTGATCCACATATCAAGGATGATTGTCGCCGGTTCAGAAGAAGACACCGTAGATCATGCGAAGTCCGGTGAATCCGAGAAAAAGGGCGAAGACGAGTTTGAGTTTTGCCGGATCAATCGCGTGTGCGATTTTCGCGCCAAGAGGGGCCGTCAGGGTCGATGCGGGGATGATCAGCATGAAGCCGATCAGGTTGACGTAACCAAGCGAAAGCGGTGGTCTGCCATCAAGATCAAAGCCGAAATAGACCGACAGCAATGTCCCCGGCACAGCGATGATCAGTCCGATGGCCGCCGCGGTCCCGACCGCCTTGCGGATCGGATAGTTGAACAGCGTCAATGTCGGCACGCCGAGGGTGCCGCCACCAATTCCCATCATCACGGAAATACCGCCGATCAGGAAGCCGAGCACTTCCCTGATGGGTGAGCCGGGCAACTTGTCGGCAAGATGCGACCCTTCCTTGCGAAGCATCATGTTCGCGGCAACGGCAAGGGCGACGACGCCAAAAACAAACGTCAAGGCACCACCGGAAATGTTGCCGGCGAGCGTCGCGCCTGCGAGCACACCCAGAGCAATTGCCCACCACCAACGCTTGAGAAGATCCATGTCGACGCTGCCGCGTTTGTAATGCGCGCGCGCCGACGAAGCACCGGTGGCAAGGATGGTTGCCAGCGACGTACCGACGGCAACATGCATCAATACGTCAGGATCTATCTTCAGCGCGGTGAACATGTAGTAGAGCACCGGCACGATGACGATCCCGCCACCGACACCCAGCAATCCCGCGATGATCCCGGCAACGACCCCCGTAGCAACAAGTGAAAGCGCCAGCAGGCTGAGGGAGAAAAGGCTGAGATCGTCCAAACTGGTATTCCTTCGGGCGGGACTTGAGTTGCCGGGCGGCAAGTCAGATTGTGGTTTTAGGACAAGTTCACTCGTTTTTTCCAGCCGGACGACGCAACAAACTGTTTCGGCCTGCCAACAAACGCTTGAATTCACCCCTGATAGCGGACAGTGTTCGGCTGGTTCTGACGGGAGGGGACATGTCCGAACACTGGCTCGCGCTTTACACGTTCGCACAATTCCGGACACGTGCGGATGATCCGGCAAATGATGATTTCTTCAGCAATGAAGCAGCCATCTGGGCCGCAATGGAGCGTGCAGATGGTTTCATTGCCCGCGCCGGATATGAGGACGAACCGGGTACGGACATCTGGGGCGAGCAGGTCTTCCCGAAATACTGGGAAGACAATGGCGATGGCTGGGCACCGTCCACAATCTCCTTGTGGCAGGATCTGGAAGCCGCCCTTGCTGCCGTTTATCGGGGCCCGCATGCCCAGATCCTGAGATTGGGTCATCTCTTCGTCAAGGAAGCCGTGGACTATCCGCCTTATGTGCTCTGGTGGGTTCCACAAAACCACCGGCCAGACTGGGAAGAAGCTGTCGAGCGTCATGAATTGCTCGGTGACAATGGACCGACGGCAACGGCCTTCACCTTCAAGAACGCCTTCGATCCCCAGGGCGATCCGCTCGTTATCGACGCGAAACGCTCCCGCGAGATTGCCGATCACAACCGCTTGCGCGCGAACCCGCCGAAGACGGTTCAATAACTGCAGAACAGCGAATGAGTCAAAATTCGATGCACGACGCCTCGCTTAATCATCGTACCCCTGCGGAGTTAGAATTGGTCAGGGCGCTAGCGGTCGCAATCAGCCAAAGACTTCGTCAGATCATTTCCCGTGAAGACGGGATGGGCACAGACGATGATTGGTGCATATATCATGCACATACCGCTGATTTCGAAATTGCATGCGGAACGCTGTGGTCGCTTGGGGTCTGTTCGGCTGCGGTCGCAGAACAGACGGAAGACAAGCACTTATTATCCCTGGAAGCCTTTGAACTTGAGTGCCACAAACGATTTCCTGCATTTTTCTTCATCTACACAAAAGAAGAAGTGGAACGGTTGTTAATAAAACAGTCAGGCACATCCTGGCCGCCGAATGAGCAAATCATCGACGCCTATCTCAGAACTGTCGTTGACTATGGGAAAGATAAAAGCGCACATCTGCCCTTTCCGAGAGGAAAACAGTTTCTACCGACACATCCTGAACAGATTGCGCCGATGGAAGCATTGGCACACAACGGCTTTGCTCAAAAGGCAGGCGATCAGTTCATCTGGACGGATCAGATGACCCCGATCATGGTCAAAAACTGGATTTGGGACGAAACGGATGTAGACTGGTTTTCGATCGACCGCTCCAAAGTCTCAGCACAAGCAAAGTCTGTTCTGGCCAGTCTCAAAACAGACCGACTGACTGAAATTAGGACCGATCTTCAGAATATGTCGATCACTTTTAGAGGTCTTGAAATCATGCAAAGATGGACTGGGTCCACTTGGCTTCCGGCAGGACAAAAGGCTCAGTTCATGAGTTTTGACGAGGCCGTCGCTGTTTCCCGCGAGATCGAGACAGAACTTTGAAATCTAATTGCATTATTGTTCAAAAATCGATGACTAATCGTCAAGTTCTGGCGTGATTGTAAAAGATTTCGAGCGAACCAATCTTAGGTCCAACAGTGCGCGGCTTTCGCGTGCCACCCTGGGAAAGGATTGAACGATGAACCCGATCTTACGTCCGTCAGACACCCGCGGCGACGCCGATTTCGGTTGGCTGAAAAGCAAGCACAGCTTTTCCTTCGGCTCCTATTTCGACCCGAACCATATCGGCTTCGGCGCATTGCGGGTCATCAACGAGGACCGTGTCGCTCCTTCGGCCGGTTTTCCAACCCACCCGCACCATAACATGGAGATCATCTCCTACGTCGTCTCCGGCGGGCTGGAACACAAGGATTCGCTCGGAACCGGATCCGTCATCCGGCCTGGTGAACTGCAGCGCATGAGCGCTGGTAGCGGTGTCCGGCACAGCGAATACAACCATTCAGACACAGACCCGGTCCATTTCCTTCAGATCTGGATCGTGCCGGAAGCAGACGGTCTGAAACCAAGCTACGATCAGAAAGCATTTCCTGATGCCGAGCGCCGGGACACGCTCAAGCTGATCGGCTCCAGAAACGGTCGCGAAGGCTCGGTCGTCATCCATCAGGACGTCGATCTATGGGCGTCGCTCCTGTCGGCTGACAAGAGTGTCTCCTTCGACATCAAACCGGACCGCAAGGTCTGGCTGCAGATCGTCAAGGGCAAGCTGAGCGTTGATGGTCTTTCTCTGGCTGCAGGCGACGGGCTTGGTCTGCTTGATGCCGGCAAGATTGATCTGGTTACCCAAGAAAATAGCGAATTCCTGCTATTCAACCTGGCCGCCTGACGTCCCGGGGAGGGACCGCCTCCTCCCCATTTCCGCCCGTCAGCTTCCCTGCCCTTCGGTCCCTTTTTCAAGAGAGCAACCGCGCAGTGCAAGGAGTGTGTCGGTCAGCTGGGCTCCGGCCTGTCTGAAAGCAGCGTCCGTGACTTCGGGGCTTGCCGTCCCGAGACCCTTTGCCAGCAGCTTCATCTCGTTGAGATTCCGGTTCAACGATTTGATTTCGCGCACAAGATCAGGTTTGTCGACCGATCCCGCAGCATCCAGCTTGGCGGACAGGTCTGAGATCCTGTCATTGATGGATTGAAGATTTGACCTGACCTCGGCGGGTGACATGTCAATCCTGGAGAGGGCGGCATCCGTCACCGTACCGGCGATCGATTCGGCTGCGTGGTCTGCGCGGTTGACAACCACAATCACGAGAATGCAGGCGACTATGACGAGCAGCGCCGTTGCGTTGATCAAGGCCAGCAACAATTGCCCCGGCAGGCGTTTCAAACGGGTCGCAAAGCCCGGTGCACCATGTGTCATTGACGGTTCCTCCAGGCACGGTTCAAATCAGAACCTCACCGTATCATCGGAGATGTTACAAGACCTTCCGACTTACGGCGAAGGAATAACCATTTCGCAGCAGGAATGGACCGAACGACGGACTGCATGCCGATACTGCCAGCGTCTGCAGGTATCCTGCTCAGCGAGGCTCTCTCAGGCCCAAATTTGCAGACCAATGCAGCCAGGGTCACGAGAAAAGGGCTAAGTCTATACGGCTGCGATGCCTCTCGGCACACATCCTGCCGGTTGCGATCCAGACCTCAGGACTTTCTTTGCAGGTTTGTTTGACAGGCTGGAACCGGCATTCAAGGGCTGAACCGAATGCGCATGGTTCAACAGACCGAACAGACCCTTTGACGTTCATGCAGCCAGTTGTCACAATTTTAACGAGCACAACAACAAGAAACTAACTGGTGAGTGATATCCACACGCATCGGTTACAGTTTCGGATTGTCGTAATGAAACTTTCACATCTAGCCATTTCCCTCGTGTGTGTATTCGCGGCATCAAACCTTTTCATATTGGCCAACGAGAAATTTGAAGCCATTGCGGTTGACTTCGGATTTGGGGGAATACTGTTTATCCTGCTGACAGGTCTTTTTCTGATGGTCCTGGCAATTGTCATGTTTTTCAGGTCGTTCCGGAAGGCTTAGTGCGCCCTTGCGCCGCGCGCTCAAGCGCCATTGGCTACACCAGAACACGTTCGTTCAGCTGATCGAAACAAAATATGCGCGAGACGCGGATGCCCATTGGTCATTGTCGGGCAGGACCAGCGTTGTTCGGCCGGTGTCCGGAAACCTGGAAACGATTGGGAGGTGTTTGTTTGGAATGGTACAGACGAGTGGGTTCGAACCACCGACCTTCGGAGCCACAATCCGACGCTCTAACCAACTGAGCTACGTCTGCCTAGGCCTTGATATGGCGCGGACGATACTCGTCCGGGCCGCTCTTTGCAAGGGCGTCTTCTAACGCCGTTTTTTGGAACCGGCAAGCTAGCATTTTCGGAAAATACAAGCCTGTTGAAAAGAAAATGCCCGGGGCTGAACCCCGGGCATATCGGTCATTGCGGTTCCGCAAATGCGGTCCTGAAAGGTCAGTTGACGCTCAGACCCTTGAAGGATTTTTCCATTGCTTCCTTGACCGGAGCGGAAACATCGGTTCCGAGCTTGGTAGCCAGTTCCTGCATTTCCTTGGTCTGGGTGCTCAGAGCGTCGAACTGCTGACGTGCAAAAGTGGATTGCAGCTCGATTGCCTCGGCAACTGTCTTCACGGACAAGATGTCCTTGATGAAGTTGAAGGTCGCGTCCGCATTGGTTTTCGCTGCGTCGACAGCCCTGTGGTTGAATTCGACAACGCCCTGGCGGGAAGTTTCGAATGTGTCTTCCATCAGGTCGGTCGCGTCTTCAGCAGCCGTCTTTACCTTGGCGTAGGTATCGCGCGCGCTTTCGATGCCTTGCTCGGTGGCTTCGCGAAACGCTGCCGGAACTTCCATTTTCGGAAGAGCGAAAGCTTCAAAGTCCGGGAAAGTCACACCAGCCGGCGCAGCTTTGGCCTTGGAAGTGCGTGCTTTGGAAGCCGTCTTGGCTGTAGTCGTGTTGGTCTCGGTCATGATCTCATCTCCTAGAGTTCGGATGCGATCATCGGTTCAAAATTCATTCTGCCGTTTCTTCAACTGGCAGACCCTGTCGTCATCCGCAGACCCTACATAGTGCATGCTTTGCTGCATTGCAACATTTTTTTGCACTGCACAATAAGCTTCCGTAGGGGCGACCTTGTGTTCCAGCCTTTGGGCGGCTTTCAATCAGCCTGGCGGATGCTTTTTGCTGCTGCCAACCGTCCACCAGAATCGCGATCAGTGCGGGCTTCGACATTGTATCCATACGCTCGGTTTGTGAACCTTCAATGCGCAGAACGAACGTGTCCTGCGCATTCTTGAGGCCACAGGCTTCACTTTTTCTGCGCGGCCTTTGCAGCGTCCTGCACAGCCTTGGTCGCGGCATTGGAAAATTCACGGGACTGTTCACCCAGCGATTCCATTTGCCCGCGCAGATAATTCTGCTGCAGCTTCATCATGTCCTCGACATTGTCGGCCTTGACGAGTTCCTGCGCAAACTTGAATGCTGCATTGACGTGCTCTTCAGCATAAGTCAGCGCCTTCTTGTTGACATCCGTCGCATTTGCCTGGACAGCGCTGGCGCTGTCTTCGACATTGGAAACAGCCTTGTGGGTGGCGCCCATGAAATCGTCAAACGCCTTACGAGCCTGGTCTACGCTCTTTTCAGCAAAATCACGCATCTGCTCGGGGACTTCAAAACCGGTATTGTCAGTGCTCATGTCAGCGCTCCTCGGGTCGCGAGCTTGGACAGCCCGCGTCTTCTAAGTTCTGTCCTTGCCAAAAATTCGTACCATGCAGATGGCGATCCGGCAAACAATTGGGGACAGATTAACCACGCCTTCACGTAAGTCCTTTAGCAAACTTGCTGTACGTGGACGACGCTAAGCTTTGCTAGTATTAACAGAGTGTTTACGAAAGCAGGCATCCCGGCACCGCACGTCCGCAATTCGGTATCGCCGACCATTGGAGCAACACGATGGACAATCAGACCCAATCATTCCTGGAACTGAGTGCCATGAATGATCTGGTCCAACTTGCAGCCGACACAAGAGCGGCCTGGTTGTGGTCTGCCGATGGCGCCAAAATCCTGTGGTCGAATGCCGCCGGCGCGGCGTTTTTTTCCGCGCAATCCGTATCCGACCTCAAGGGCCTGTCTGCACTGGAACGATCGCCGGCACGCCCTCACATTGCCCGTATTGCCGATTCCGGCCTGACCGACAGGTTCAGCATCGACCGGTTGAGGTTCTACCGTGGTCTCCGTGTCATGCTTCTGACCTGTCAGTGCAAGCGGGTTGAACTGGACGGTGGCGATACCGCGGCGCTGATCGTCTGCAGCGACAAGGGACTTTCGCTGACCAAGGACCCCATTCCGGCATTTGCCAGTCTTCTCAAATCCGGCAGTTCCACGGTCTTCCTGATTTCCGGAGGAAGTGACAAAGAGACATTCGGCGAACTTGACGGTGTTCCGGAAGACATTGCCCTGCCGCAGGATCAAAAGGTCCTGTTTGGTTCACTTGACCTGAACGGCCGCTTTCATGACGGCGGCGTTCTGCAGATACCGGCCGGTCCGCGGATCGTTGTCTTGAGCAATGACCCGCTCAACGACGATGTTGCACCGGACACAACGGCCGCTGCCTTGGAAAACCTGCCCGTTCCACAGGCTGGCTCACTTGCATCCGACACTGACCCCGCTGAACGTCTGTTGGATGAAACGGGTCAGGATCCCGACGACGACCATTCATCTGTAAACGATGCCGCTGGCGATAAAGATCACCACAATGATGATGGTGCAGGGCAGTCGTTGGAAAAGCCTTCCGTCCCGGCAGAGACCGACAAGGAGCCCGAATTGCCGGCCGAAGCGTCAGAGCCGGTTGCCGAATCCGATAACGACGCCGACGAGTTTGCAGATGATCGGCCGGACGTGCAGGACAACCACGTTCCCGGAGATGTGAGCCATCAGGCTATAGAACCTGCGGCCGCCGAATTCGATGAGACGGATGTAACTTCACACGAAGAAGTCCCCGCAGAAGCCAAAGGAACTCCAGAGGACGAAGCCGGCGACGAAGAGGCTCCAACCACTTCCGAAGTGTCAGACGAGCAGGTCGCTGTCCGTGATGGCTTCGTGTTCCAGCCGCGCCGGCGGCCTGTGCGGTTTGCCTGGAAGATGGATGTTGACCAGTGCTTCACGTTCCTGTCCGACGAATTCGCCGAAGTGCTGGGCCCGGATGCGACGAATATTGTCGGATCGTCCTGGGAAGAGGTGTCAGAAAAGTTTGGACTGGACCCGCGAGGCAACATTGCCCGGGCGCTGGACCGGCGCGACACCTGGAGCGGCAAAACCGTAGCATGGCCCGTGAGTGGTGCTGCACTTCGCGTACCGGTGGATATGGCCGCACTTCCTGCTTTCGATCGTGACCGGAAGTTTGAGGGCTATCGTGGTTTCGGTGTCTGCCGGACATCTGACGCCTTGCAGGATCCGGACGGATTCATCCCTTCGCCCGTTCCCACGCCGGCGTTCAACGAGCCAGTGGACGATGATGCCGGCAATGGCGACTTGCAGGTACACAGCCAGGAAACCGACGAAGCGTCCGAGACCGCAGCCGATGATGGCGATGCGGCTCGGAGCGATGATGAAAATCAAGCGCAAATGATTGATGCGCCGTTTGCCGATGCCGAAGACGAGTTGGCGGGAAGCGAAGAGGCGGAAGATCCGGATTTGGATATCCGCCGCGCAGACGCCGACACTTTTGCCGATAACGATGCCGAAAGCCCAACACCTGATAGCGAAGATGACGCTTCCGACGAAATCGCCAGTGTAGACGCTTCGGAACCTGTTCCAGTCGAAGCCATAGAAGACCAGCCAGACGCGCAATCGCCTGAAGAGAAAGCGTCGGAAGCAGCCGAAAACGAGGCAGAGGCAGAGACATACGTCCCGGTCAATGAAACCCCGGAAAGCAGAGACCTGAAGGACCTGAAACCGGCGCAGCCGAATTCACTCGGCGGCAGAACATTCCTGGGCGCCAGCGCTGCCGCGTTGGTTGGTTCTCTTGCAATGTTCAAAGGCAAGAAAGGGTCGAGGCCCCTGGAAACCGCCACTGACGATGCAGCGCGCTCGCCAGAAGAAAAGAAGGCGGAAGACGAACATTCCGGAGGTGAGGTCGCCGGGTCCGGAACGGCAGAACCAGAGACGCCTGACACGCTCAACCTGTCCGAGGATCTGAAAAACGCTGCGGCGGCGCTGGATGCAGGCCCATCAGAAAACCCTTCCGGAGAAACTGACGGGGAGCAGAACGCAGATAACCCGGCAGACATATCTGAACTGGAAGCAGAGACTGCTCCTGTCGATCCGGAGGACGTACCGGATCAGCTGACGGCACAGGCGCAACCGGACGAAGCGGTTGAAGCTGATCAGGCTGAGAACGACGATGACGAGCCCGCTGCCACGGCAGGCGAGATCAACTCCGACCTGCCGACCAGTGAGGAAACCACTGCCGACGAACAAGACTACAAGCACGAAAACGGCACCTATATTGCCGAGGTTGCCGTTCAAGACGGTGCGGAAGAAGAAGCTGAGAAGACAGCGGCGCTCCCGGAAAATACTGCAGCTGAAGAACCCGTCGGGATCGCAGGTCCAGCCGAACTGAAACCCTCCGAGATCGAGAGCGCTGTGAAAACGCTGGCGAAGTCCTACAAGCCGGCTGAAAAACGGTCTCCGGATCTTTTTGATGACGGGCCCGACGAGCACGCCGATACTGCGCCCGATGCCGAGGAAGCTATGGCGGAGACTGTTGCGGACGAACTTAATACCGGCGACCAGGCAGATGACGTCTCTGAAACAGAAGATCTTGCAAGCGACGAGCCTTCCGAGAGCGTCAGCCTCGACGAAGAGACCGGTGACGATGCTTCTCTAAACAGCGAAGAAGAAGATCCGGCAGCCGAGGAAGAACGCGAATTCTTCGAAGAGACCGCCGCATTCGAACAGGAAGACCGTGCGGCCGAAGCAGACGCATCTCCACCGGCGGAACCGGAGAGAAAAAGCGGTGAGGTCATTCCACTTGCGACGGCCCGCCCGCGCGTCGTCCCCGTCGATACTTCATCACTGTCGCGTCCCGAAAGACAGGCATTTCGCAAGATAGCGGAAGCACTCGGTGCTCGGCTGGAAGGCGACCTGGAGGAATTTGAAGCTCCGGACCCGGAAGAAGAAGCGCTCGAGGATTTGCCGCCGGACGTTCCAGAGGCAGGCCCGATCGATCCAAGTCTGCTTGACCGGTTGCCGATAGGCATTTCGATCGTTCACGACCGCGAAGTGCTCTACGCCAACAAGGCGCTTTTGAAGATGCTCGGATACACTTCAATTGCGGCCCTGTCGGAAGCCGGAGGCCTGGAGGCCCTGTTCATCGATGACACCGATGAACTCGGGGATGGGATCGGGATCGATGATGAAATCGATGAAGCCATGAAGATGCGTGTCGCAGATGGCGGTGTCCTTACTGTTGATGCACATATGCATTCGGTGCCGTGGAACGGTACCCGCGGGTTGATGATTTCGATTAGCGAACGGCAACAGAAGCCGATACCCCCGACCGTTGCTCCTGCATCGCCGAATTTCTTTGCAGGTGTCCGCGCCGAGCTCGACAGCGCACACGACCAGATTGCCGAGCTGGATACCATTCTGGAGACTGCCACCGACGGTGTTCTTGTCCTTGACCGACACGGAACGATCGTGAAAGTCAACGGATCAGCGGAAGCTCTTTTCAGCGCCAACCGCGCAGACATGATTGGTGCTCCCTTTATCGAGTTTCTGGCTCCGGAAAGCCACCGGGCCGCGAGCGACTACCTTGACGGCCTGTCCCGCAACGGGGTTGCCAGCATATTGAATGACGGACGAGAAGTGCTCGGTCAGGTGCCCACGGGTGGGCTGATCCCGCTTTTCATGACCATGGGGCGGATCACCAGCAGCAAGGACGAAGCCAAATTCTGTGCGGTGTTGCGCGACATCACCCAGTGGAAAACCGCAGAGGAAGAGCTGACGCAGGCCAAGCGGCAAGCGGAAAATGCCAGTTCTCAGAAGTCCGACTTCCTGGCCAAGATCAGCCACGAGATCAGAACTCCGCTCAATGCGATCATCGGCTTTTCGGAAGTCATGATGGAGGAACGGTTCGGAGCGATCGGCAACGACCGGTACAAGGACTATCTGAAGGACATCCGTACGTCGGGTTCGCACATCATGAGCCTGATCAATGACCTCCTTGATCTTTCGAAAATCGAAGCCGGAAAGCTCGATCTCAAATTCTCGGCCGTCTCGACAAATGAAGTCATCAACGAGTGTGTCGCCCTGATGCAGCCCCAGGCCAACCGGGAGAGGGTGATCATCCGGGCAAGCCTGCCGGAGTCCGTTCCCGATATTGTCGCCGATCCGCGCTCGCTGCGCCAGATCGTGCTGAACTTGTTGTCCAACGGCATCAAGTACAACAAGTCCGGAGGCCAGGTGATCCTGTCGACCGCGCTTGAAAGCAACGGCGAAGTTGCGCTCAGGGTACGCGATACAGGTACCGGAATGACCGCGAAACAGCTGGCTGCTGCCTTGGAACCATTCCGGCAACTGCACACAGCAAGCCGTGGTGGGGGAACGGGACTGGGACTGCCGCTGACCAAGGCGCTGGTCGAAGCAAACCGGGCGAGCTTTCACATCGATTCAACACCGGATCAGGGTACGCTTGTTGAAATTGTCTTTCCAACGCAGCGGGTCCTGTCGGAGTAGATCCGGCCGGATCCTCGAACCTTCAAGGCGATCCCGCACCTGCCTGATGGCGCGTGCGTAGGCTCTGCGCACCTCAAGCGGCTTTGGCCAAGCATCTGTTCACGGTTTCGTGATCACCCCGGGTTCCTCGACCTCGAGTGCTTTTCGACTAAAAAGTAGAGGATTAAACTCCTGTTTTATCACTGATTTTCGCTTAAATTGTGGAATGTAAAATTCCAGTTAGTTTTGAACAATTCTAAACTATTGATTTTATTAAGTTTATTGACTTACGCTCGCCTCGGAGACATATTCCTGACCAATCGCTTCCGCTTTTGGCGGCAACGACAAATCAATCGGATCTCTGGGAGAGTTCTATGCGTTCGACCTTCCGCACCCTGACAGGTGCCCTTGCCCTGACCACCGCAGCCTTTGCTGCAGCACCGGTTCTTGCCGACGAGGAAGTGAATATCTATTCCTACCGCCAGCCGTTTCTGATCCAGCCGTTACTGGATGCCTTTACCGCTGACACAGGTATCAAGACCAACGTTGTTTTTGCCTCCAAGGGCCTTGGCGAGCGCATTGCCGCGGAGGGCGACAATTCCCCTGCCGACGTGCTTCTGACCGTCGATATCGGCCGTCTGGACGGCGCCAAGCAGCTCGGAATCACGCAGCCGGTAGTCTCCGACGTCGTCGACGGCAATATTCCCGCGCAGTTCCGTGATCCGGAAGGCCACTGGATCGGACTGACAAATCGTGCACGCGTTGTTTATGCGTCGAAGGATCGTGTCGACCAGGACACCATTACCTACGAAGATCTCTCCGATCCGAAATGGAAAGGCCGCCTCTGCACACGCTCCGGACAGCACGTCTATACCATCGGCCTGATCGCATCGATGGTCGCTCATCACGGTGCTGAAAAGACCGAAGAGTGGCTGGCAGGTGTGCGCGAAAACCTGGCCCGCAAGCCGGCCGGCAACGACCGTGCACAGGTGAAGGCAATCTTTGCAGGCGAATGTGATATCGCCATCGGCAACACCTACTACATGGGCAAGATGGAAACGAACGACAAAGAGCCGGAACAGAAAGAATGGGCCAACTCGGTGCGCATCCTGTTCCCGAATGCCGACGAGCGTGGCACTCACGTCAATCTGGCAGGCATCGTTCTGGCGAAAAATGCGCCAAACAAGGACAATGCCGTCAAACTGATCGAATTCCTGTCTTCCGGCAACGCCCAGAAAATTTATGCGGAAACCAATTTCGAATATCCGGTGACACCGGGCGTTGAAGTTTCCGAGCGTGTCCAAAGCTGGGGTGAACTGACGCCGGACGGCCTGCCACTGGCCGATATTGCCAAGAACCGCAAGACAGCCAGTGAACTGGTCGACAAGGTTGGGTTCGACAACGGCCCGGCCTCCTGACCAACCCTGACCACAGAAATCAAAAAGCGCCGTGCTTCACGGCGCTTTTTTGCATTTTGGAAGGTTTACCTTTAGAGCTTCCTGCGAACCATTACGAACAATAAAGAACTGCTTTGCTGCGCACGCCCACACTCTCCATCACCGACCGTTTCTGGCTTGTTGCAGCACTTGTCATTGCAGCAATGGTTCTGCTGCCACTCGGAGCCATTGTCTGGATCGCCATTACGCCCACCGGTGACATCTGGGGGCATCTGCTGACAACTGTTCTGCCCGGATCATTTAAGACAACGCTGATGCTGATGCTGGGCGTTGGGCTGACCACATGCGTAACCGGTGTGCTGACCGCCTGGCTTGTTACCATGTGCAACTTTCCCGGACGCAGGTTTGCCGACTGGGCGCTGCTGGTCCCGCTTGCCGTTCCGACCTATATCGTCGCTTTCGCCTATGTAGAGGTGCTGGACTACACAGGTCCCGTTCAGAGCCTGATAAGGGACATTTTCGGGTTCAAGACGTCGCGGGACTACTGGTTTCCGGAAATCCGGTCGCTGGGCGGCGCCATATTCGTGATGGGTGCGGTTCTCTATCCGTACGTCTATCTCACGACCCGAGCCAGCTTTCTTATTCAATCGTCATCGACGCTGGATGTGTCGCGCACGCTGGGCGCATCGCCCTATGGTCTTTTCTTTCGTGTCGCCCTGCCCCTTGCACGGCCTGCGATTGCCATAGGCGTGTCCCTCGCCCTGATGGAATGCCTCAACGATATTGGTGCCGTTACATTCTTCGGCGTGAAGACGCTGACCTTCTCTGTTTATGACACCTGGCTGAACCGCTCCAGCCTGGGAGGAGCCGCACAGCTTGCGTTGGCCATGCTGGCAATGGTGTTCCTTCTGTTGTGGCTAGAACGTTTCGGCCGCCGGAAGCAGCGCTTTGACGCCGGGGGAGGATCAAAGCACAGGCCGCCAACCCGCTTCGACCTGAGCGGCTGGCAATCTGTTCTCGCACTTGGTCTTTGTCTAACACCGATCCTTGTCGGGTTCGTTGTTCCGGGTCTTTTGCTCGCGGATCGAGCGAGCCGTCGACTGAACGACGTTTTTGCATCCGGGTTCCTCCAGGCGATCTGGAACAGTTTCTATCTTGCTTCCATCGCCGCCCTGCTAACCGTTGTCATTTCAATCGCGCTCGCCTACGCACTTCGGATCAACAGCAGAGGACCACTCAAGATTGCCGTGCGCCTCGCCTCCATCGGCTATGCCATTCCAGGTACGGTTCTCGCGATCGGGATTCTCATTCCGCTGGCCGGATTCGACAATTTCCTTGATGCGCGAATGGAGAGCTGGTTTGGCCTCAACACGGGTCTTCTCCTGCTCGGTAGCGGTACCGGCCTGGTCTATGCCTACGTCGTGCGGTTCCTCGCGGTTTCCTATGGTCAGGTGGAGGGCGGTTTCGGGAGAATTACACCTCACCTCGACATGGCAGCGCGGACACTCGGGCGCGATACCGGCGAGACCCTTACGCAAGTCCACCTGCCAATCCTGAAACCGGTGCTGCTGTCTGCGGCCCTTCTCAGCTTTGTCGACTGCATGAAGGAATTGCCGGCGACCATCTTGCTGCGTCCGTTCAATTTCGAAACGCTGGCAACGACCGTGTTCGAGGCAGCATCGCGCGAAGCCTTCGAAGAAGCCGCCCTTCCCTCTCTCGCCATAGTTCTTGTGGGTCTTATCCCGGTAATCTTCCTCGCGCGCTCGAGCGCTTCTTCCTTCCGCACCAAGATGTCCACACGACAGATTGATGCTACCAGCTAACTCTTCCGGTTGATCCGGCGCCTTGACAGCTACCGTGCAAATCGTCCCAATGGCGGCTTGCTCAGACCACGTACGGGACGTCTTTTCCATGGACAAAAAACATCAGATCAATCTCTGGTACGCCTTTATCGCCATGATGCTGGTGCTGATGTTCCAAAGCTGGTGGACGACCTACAAGACCGTTGAAGCGATTCCCTACAGCCAGTTTGAACAATATCTCAAAGACAAGAAGATCGAAGAGATTTCGATCAAGGAAAACACGATCGAGGGCAAATTCAAGGAGCCCCTCAAAGACGGCAAGCAATACTTCGTCACGACGCGCGTGGACATTCCGCTGGCCGACGAACTTACAAAGTACGGCGTCAAGTTTACCGGCATCGTCCAGAGCACCTTCATCCGGGATATCATGTCCTGGGTTCTTCCCGTCCTTCTGTTTTTTGGCCTCTGGATGTTCTTTATCCGCCGAATAGCGGAAAAGCAGGGGATCGGCGGCATGATGACCGTCGGCAAATCCAAGGCCAAGGTCTATGTCGAGACCGATGTCGACGTTACGTTTGAAAATGTCGCCGGTGTCGATGAAGCGAAACGGGAATTGAAGGAGGTCGTGGACTTCCTGAAAGACCCGAAGTCCTACGGACGCCTCGGTGCACATGTTCCAAAGGGCATCCTCCTCGTGGGACCTCCCGGGACCGGCAAGACACTGCTGGCCCGCGCGGTCGCCGGTGAAGCCGGTGTCCCGTTCTTTTCGATTTCGGGTTCGGAATTCGTCGAGATGTTTGTCGGGGTCGGTGCCGCGCGCGTGCGGGATCTCTTCGAGCAGGCCCGCAAGGCAGCGCCTGCGATCATCTTCATCGACGAGCTCGATGCGCTCGGCCGCGCCCGTTCCAGCGGAGTGATGGGCACCAACGATGAAAAGGAACAGACCCTCAATCAGCTTTTGACAGAACTTGACGGATTCGACACATCCAGCGGGATTATTCTGCTCGCCGCTACCAACCGGCCGGAAATCCTCGACCCCGCGCTCTTGCGGGCGGGACGCTTCGACCGGCAGGTACTGGTCGACCGGCCTGACAAACCGGGCCGAAAGGCAATCCTTGAAGTCCATATCAAAAAGATCAAACTCGACCCGGACACGGATCTTGATCAGATTGCCCAGCTCACCGCCGGGTTCTCGGGCGCGGACCTTGCCACGCTCGTCAACGAGGCAGCTCTGCTTGCAACGCGGCGCAATGCCGATGCCGTGACCTTGCAGGACTTCAACGAGGCGGTGGAACGCGTTGTTGCCGGACTCGAAAAACGCAGCCGGATCCTGTCGGAAAAGGAACGAAAGACCGTTGCGTTTCACGAAATGGGCCATGCGCTTGTTGCCGCCAATCTCGAAGGTTGCGACCCGGTGCACAAGATCTCGATCATTCCGCGCGGGATCGGCGCGCTTGGCTACACCATGCAGCGCCCGACCGAAGACCGGTTCCTGCTTTCAACACAGGATCTTGAGAATCGCATGGCCGTGCTGATGGGTGGCCGGGCGGCGGAGGAAATCGTCTTCGAAGAGATATCGACAGGCGCTTCCGACGACTTGCAAAAAGTTACCGAGGTCGCGCGGGACATGGTGATGCGCTACGGAATGGAACAGACGCTCGGAAATCGCGCCTACGCTACCCAACGGCAGAATTTCCTGGGTCAGCCAGCCGGAGACGTTGCCGAAGTTTCACCCGATACCCAGCGCGAGATAGACATAGCCATCAAGGATCATGTCGAGGGCGCGTTCACCCGTGCCAAGGCTCTTTTGCAGCAGCATCGGAGCGAACTCGACGAGGGTGCAAAATTGCTGCTTTCCAAAGAGACCCTGACGGATTCCGATTTTCCGGCAATCCGGCCGATAGCAGAGCGGCGGGATAACAAGGCCGCGGAATAGGGGCCGGTTGGAAGACCTGTCCGGAACCACAATGGCCTGTCACGGTCGACAGGGATTGCAAGCAATGCGGTGTCTTCACGGCCGTGTCCTGGTGCAACTTGAAAAAAGACGCCCCCAGAATCCTGAGGGCGCCTTTCGACACTAGAAACATGATGCCTTTGACGTTCGATCGGACAAGCTCAGACGATTGTCGCCTGGGTCTTTTCCCTTACCTCGTCAAGCGACACATCCGAAGCAAGTTCGACAACCTTCAGGCCGCCTTCCGCAACATCGAAAACACCGAAATTGGTGATAATGCGATCAACGCACTTCACGCCGGTGAGCGGGAGCGTGCACTCCCGCAGAAGCTTCGGATCGCCAGCCTTTGACGTGTGATCCATGATCACGACGACGCGTTTCACACCCGCCACCAGATCCATGGCACCGCCCATGCCCTTGACCATCTTTCCCGGGATCATCCAGTTGGCGAGATCACCTGTCTCGGCCACTTCCATTGCACCCAGGATCGACAGGTCGATGTGACCGCCGCGGATCATGCCGAAGCTGTCGGCGGACGAGAAATAACTGGTCTGCGGCAATTCGGTGATGGTCTGCTTGCCCGCATTGATCAGGTCCGCGTCAACTTCATCATCCGTCGGAAAAGGGCCCATGCCGAGCATTCCGTTTTCCGACTGAAGCGTGACGTGGACTCCTTCGGGAATGTAGTTTGAAACCAGCGTCGGAATGCCGATGCCAAGGTTCACATAAAAACCGTCTTCCAGCTCCTGCGCAGCGCGCTTTGCCATGTCATCACGTGTCCAGGCCATGATGTATCCTCCTCAGGCTGCGCGCGTCGTGCGCTTTTCAATGCGTTTTTCATGGTCGCCGATGATGATGCGGTCGACGAAAATACCGGCTGTATGGATGTTGTCCGCGTCGAGTTCACCGATCTCGACCACTTCTTCCACTTCAACGATACAAACCTTGCCGGCCGTCGCCATCATCGGATTGAAGTTGCGGGCCGTCTTGCGGTAGATCAGGTTGCCTTCCTTGTCGGCTTTCCAGGCCTTGACCAGGGAAACGTCGGCCACGAGCCCGGTTTCCATGATGTAGGTCTCGCCATTGAAGTCCTTGTGCTCCTTGCCTTCGGCAATCAGCGTTCCGACACCGGTCTTGGTGTAGAAGCCCGGTATGCCGGCGCCGCCTGCACGAATACGTTCCGCAAGCGTTCCCTGAGGGTTGAATTCAAGCTCCAGCTCGCCATTCAGATATTGCTTTTCGAAAGTCGCGTTTTCACCCACATAGGACGAAACCATCTTCTTGATCTGGCGCGTCTGCAAAAGAAGCCCAAGGCCAAAGTCATCAACGCCCGCATTGTTGGAAATTGCGGTGATGTCCCCGGCTCCGGAATCCCGGAGCGCAACGATCAGATTTTCCGGAATGCCGCAAAGACCGAACCCACCGGCCATCACCGTCATGCCGTCAAAGGTCAGCCCGTCCAGGGCGGCCTTTGCGTCCGGATATATTTTGTTCATGTTTCACTCCCAGTTAAGACCGCAAGGTGCGTTTTGCGCACATTCGCCGCTCGGTTCTTCCCGGTCAAGACTTCTTTGCCGCATTGCAGCGAAAAACCGGCAACACTGCCGTGAGCCGGTTCAGGGAGCGCTTTTAAGGGCTGCAGACCATGCGAGTCGCCGCATTGTCTGCTGCGATTTGGCACCGGCCACCCAGTCTGTTCCTGTCCCGGTGAAGTTTGAAGCCGAAGGCAAGGACGCTCTGACAGAAGTTCTTAGAAAGAGGCCTTCAACTCCTGCCAGCGTGTCACGCGACATGTCAGCCCGGTCTCCGGCGCCCTCTTGATCAGAGAAGCGCCACGTTCTGCAGATACCGGTTCTTAAGTTTCGAGAAGTTCCTGTCCTCCGGGAAACAAACCGCCGATTCATCGCCGAACAAGAACTCGGACAGATACTTCATGACGGCGGCCCGATTATTTCTTTCCATGCCCAGTTCACGGAGCAGTTTAACGTACTCCGCAAATTTCGGCTGCGGCGCCCCTTTGCTTTTGACGAGTCCGAGCGTCATGTTCTTGAACTCCGGCTTGTATCCGAACAAAGACAGGCCGATCAATTCGCGGGCAAGCACTCTGGGTACGCGCCCATTGTTGTCCCAAAGCATGCCGAGATTTTCATAAAAGAACTGTTGCCAAACCTTTTTGTAGAACTCAGCACCTTTCATGTTGAAAAAGATTGTCGACCGCAAGGCGTGGTCTTTGCTCAGTTTGTCGCGCGCGCACTGGGTTGCCGAGCCCTTCTTGAGCCTCGGGTTATGGCGAATGTGTCGATTCAACAAGTCAAGTGCACAATTCATACGCTGCAGTTTTTCCAGCTCTTCGCGAACCACGGGATCAGCCTTCCACTGGACAAACTCTTCGCAGTCTCTCCATAAATGGTGATATCCGTTTTCAAGAGCGATCTGAAACTGTTGACCCGCCGTCGCAGCGCCTACGATCAGCGCGTCGTTCAACAAAGGTGTCCAGTACTTTTCACTCAGAATACTTCCGACCTCGGTAACGGGGACAGATGGCACCGGTCTTTTTGTTCCCGCGGTTCTTAGCTGTCGTTCCGCGGTAACGTGATCTTCTGTGGCTTGATCTTGAATACCGTTGGCACCTGTTACGCCAAAATTGGCTATGAGTTCCTTGTTCAGTCGTATTCCCGTTCCGCCAAGCAGGACGAGCTTCAATGCGTTCCTGGACGTGGCTTCGTAAAGATTATACGCCGCAGCCACAAAGTCCTCCATGACCCTGTCTTCATTCCAGGATGGGTCCCACTTCCCCACCCACTTGTTGTCTTTGCGGTAATGATTCCAAAGCGGGCGAATTTCCATCTCAAAAGCAGTGCGGTTCATGTCGGGTCTTCCTCTGGATTGTGATCAACATCGACCGCAAGGCATCTTTTCGTGCCTTTTTCCGCGGCGGCTGCGTTGTATTTCGGAAGGAAGGCCGGGGCTTCGAAGTGCCGGGCGTCACAAGCGTAGTACCGATCGGTATTTTTTTGGAAAGCGGCAAGGAACCGCAAACAGTTCTCCGTACCGGCGAGGCAGACCCTTTTTGTTGAGACGTGATTGGATAATGAACGGATCGTCGCGCATCCAGTTCGATCCGCAAAAGATCGGCGTGATCCACGTTTTCACGCGTTTTTGGAAGTTGTTTATGGTTTGTAAAGTCTTAAAGCGAAGAATTGAGGTGTGTCAGTCAAGGGATCGAAGCAAATCCGAATGGCTGTGTTCAGACAACTGCTTGAAAGAAGCCGCGCGCCGTGTACCCGTTCTGGTCAACATTTTTCAGGATCGCAGCGTTTTCCCTGCTCGTTGGCGCCGGGTTGTCCTTTGTCGACATTTCTGCGGAAGACATACTGGGAACTGTAGGCCTCAGTCCGCTGCAGCTTTGGATCTACATGCTCGAATTCCGCGATTGGGCAATCCCGAACATGATCCTGGGCGCCTTCATCGTGGTTCCGGTCTGGCTGTTCATTTACCTGATCCGACCGCCGCGGGCCGGCTGACACAATCTTCAGCCATCGGCACCGAAGGCCGCCCGCTCGTCGCGCTCCCGCTGCACCTGTTGTCGCTTGGTCACCAGTGAGGCCGCAATGACACAGATCGTCACCAGGCCGACCAGAATCGTGCAGACCGCATTGATTTCCGGTGTCACACCCAGCCGCACCTGCGAATAGATTTTCATCGGCAGGGTCGTCGCGCCCGGACCTGTGGTGAAGCTGGCGATGACCAGATCATCCAGGGACAGGGTAAAGGCCAGCATCCAGCCGGCAATGACGCCGGGCAGGATGATCGGAAGCGTGATCAGGAAGAAGGTCTTGACGGGAGGGCACCCAAGATCTTCGGCGGCTTCCTCGATGGATTTGTCAAACCCGACCAGACGGGACTGAACGACAACCGCCACATAGCACATCGCGAAAGTCGTGTGTGCCAGCATCACGGTCCAGAAGCCGCGGGCCGTGCCCATTGCAACGAACAGCAACAACAAGGACAGGCCGAGGATTACTTCCGGCATGACGAGCGGCGCAAAAATCATTCCGGAAAACAGCGAGCGCCCCATGAACCGGCCGGAGCGCACCAATATCAGTGCTGCCAGCGTCCCGAGCACGGTCGCGATGGTTGCCGACGCAAAGGCAACGCGCAACGTCACCCAGGCCGCGTCGAGCAATTGTTCGTTCTGAAGCAGGGATGCGTACCACTTGGTCGAAAAGCCACCCCAGACAGTGACCAGCCTGCTTTCATTGAAGGAGTAGATCACCAGGAGGACGATAGGCAGGTAGAGGAACGAAAAGCCCAGAACCAGCGAGGTGATGTTGAACCAGGTCGGACCGCGGGTCATCCTTCTTTCTCCGACATTTTCTGTTGCTGGTTCTGGAAGAGCACGATCGGGATCACGAGTATCATGAGCAGGATCACCGCGACGGCCGAGGAAACAGGCCAATCCCGGTTGTTGAAGAACTCCACCCAGAGGGTCTTGCCGATCATCAGTGTGTTGGAGCCACCGAGGAGATCGGGAATGACGAATTCCCCGACCGCCGGAATGAAAACCAGAAAACACCCGGCGATCACACCGGGAAGCGACAAGGGTACGGTAATCTTCCAGAACGCTTTCCAGGGCGGACAGCCGAGGTCTTCCGCTGCTTCCAGCAGACTTCCATCCAGCCTCTCAAGACTGGCATAAAGTGGCAGGACCAGGAATGGCAGATAAGAATAGACGATGCCGATATAGACCGCGATGTTGGTATTGAGGATCACCAACGGCTCATCGATGAGGCCCAGCATCATCAGAAACTGGTTCAGCAGTCCTTCGTTTTTCAATATGCCGATCCAGGCGTAGACCCGGATCAGAAAACTCGTCCAGAAAGGCAGAATGACCAGCATCAACAATGTTGGACGCCACGCCTGAGGACTGCGCGCCATGCCATAGGCGATCGGGTAGCCGATCAGAAGCGTAAACAGCGTCGAAATCGCCGCAATGACAACCGACGAAACATACGATTTCCAATAGAGCGCGTCTTCCGTCAGCCAGATGTAATTCTCGAACGAAAACTCGCGGAAGGCTTCCACGAGTCCCTGCCAGCCTTCCGCCAGATCGATTGCCGGCGTGTAAGGCGGAATTGAAACCGCGATCTGTGAAAGTGAAATCTTGAAAACGATCAGAAACGGCGCAAGAAAAAACACCAGCAGCCATAGATAGGGCATCGCAATCAGCAACTTGCCCCCGATGGTCCTTTTCGCAGGAGTGGCAATCTGTTCGCTCATCCCGCTTACCCTTTCAAGATGACGCCGGCATCCCGGTTAAAGGAAAGCACGACCTCGTCGTCCCACGTAATCGGGTTTTCGACCATGCGGGAGATGTTGGCAAAGGTGGCACGGATGGTGTCATGATCATCTTCGCCGACCTTGGAGTGAATGCAGGAGACGTCGCCAAGATAGGCAATGTCCCAGACCAGACCGTCAATCTGGTTGACCTGACCCTCCTCGCGGCGGCCCTGGGCAATTCGAACCTTTTCGGGGCGAATAGCATACCAGACAGTTTCGCCCAGACCGGCTTCCGTCTCTTGGTCACTATCGATGACAAATCCGTCGACAACGGATACCAGACGTGTCCCGGCATCCGATTTTCCGGTCACCTTGGCCTCAATCAGATTTACGTCGCCTATGAAGTCGGCCACGAATTTTGAATTCGGCGCTTCATAGATCTCCGCAGGGGTCGCAACCTGGACCAGTTCGCCCTTGTCCATCACGGCAATGCGATCTGCAACCGTCATTGCCTCCTCCTGATCGTGGGTCACGATGAGGAAGGTCATTTCGAGTTCTTCCTGCAGGTTCATCAGTTCGAACTGGGTTTCCTCGCGCAACTTACGATCCAGGGCACCCAGCGGTTCGTCGAGCAGCAGAACCTTGGGACGCTTTGCAAGCGAGCGCGCAAGCGCGACACGCTGGCGCTGGCCGCCGGAAAGCTGATGTGGCTTGCGTTGGGCAAATTGCTCAAGCTTCGTAAGGCGCAGCATTTCCGATACGCGCGCTTCGATTTCCCGCGCCGGCATGCTGTCCTGTTTCAGTCCGAAGGCAATATTCTTCTCCACGTTCATATGCGGGAACAGCGCATAGGACTGAAACATCATGTTGGATGGTCGCCGGTAAGGAGGGATACCCGCAAGGTCCTGCCCATCCAGGAAAATCTGTCCGGATGTCGGTGTCTCAAACCCTGCGAGCATACGCATCAGGGTCGTCTTGCCGCAACCCGAGCCGCCGAGAAGCGCAAAAAACTCTTTCTCGTAGATCTTGAGGGACAGGTTCCTGACCGCGACGAATTCACCGAATTTCTTGGTGACGCCGCGAAACTCGATAAAGGGCGGATGGTCGGAATTTTCCCAGGGAACAAATTCCCGACGCACCGGACCAATGGATTTTTTTGCCAAGACAGCCCCCACCCAAAAACGACTGGATAATATGGAACCGCCGGGTGCCATGATTTGGCACCCGGCGGTGTTTACAAGCCTACTGACCGGTCTTTATCTTGGTCCATTCCCGCGTCCGCGTCCGCATTGTCTTGGGCGGCTTGGTTGTTGTTATGAACAGGTTGTTTACGGTTTTCTCATCCGGGTAGACTGCCGGGTCTTCGAGAACTTCCTTGTCCACGAACTCGTGGCTCGCCTTGTTTCCATTTGCGTAGAAGACATAGTTTGTCGCCTTGGCAATCACGTCCGGTCTCATGATGTAGTTGATAAACTCATGAGCTTCTTCGACATGCGGCGCATCGACCGGGATGGCCATGTTGTCGAACCACATCATGGCCCCTTCCTTCGGAATGACGTATTCGACGGTCACACCGTTGTCGGCCTCCGCAGCGCGGTCACGCGCTATCAACACATCACCAGACCATCCAACTGCCAGGCATATGTCTCCATTTGCCAGTGCGTTGATGTATTCGGAAGAATGGAACTTTCTGACATAGGGGCGCACCGACATCAGCAGTTCCGTCGCTTTTTTGAAGTCGGCCGGATCATTGGTGTCGGGATCAAGACCGAGGTAGTTCAATGCGGGTGGAAACATTTCATCCGGGGTATCGAGCATATAGATACCGCAATCGGCGAACTTCGACGCAATTTCAGGATCAAAGACCATATCCCAGCTGTCCAGAGGCGCATCGGGCATGATCTCCTTGATCTTGTCGACATTGTATCCGAAGCCGGTTGTCCCCCACATGTAGTTTATGGCGTGTTCATTTCCCGGGTCGAATTTCACGACGCGCGCCATTATCTCGGGCCAGAGGTTTTTGAGGTTGGACAGTTTGTCCTTGTCCAGCTTCTGAAATGCGCCGGCCTGTATCTGTCTTCCCAGGAAAGTACCCGTCGGGACGACAACGTCATAACCCGTGCCACCGGCAAGAAGCTTCGTCTCCAGAACCTCGTTACTGTCAAAGACGTCGTAAACGACCTTGATGCCGGTTTCCTTGGTAAAATCCTCCAGGATCGATTCATCGATGTAATCGGACCAATTGTACACGTTCACGGTCCGGTCCTGAGCATAGGCAACGCTACTCAGCAGGCTGAGAGCTGCGACCCCGGTCAACAATGTCTTAACAGTCATTCTGAACTCCCCTTCAGAAGTTTGATGGTGGCCGTTTTCGGCCTTGTTCCTGATTTTAATCGGACAATCCCTGTCGGTCTTGTCCTCTGGTCTTCCAAACATTGGCGAGGCGCCAGATGTTTGTCCAGCGCCGATTTTGGGCAGTGAGCGCGTCAAAGATAGGTCTGACGCTCCAGGGAGGAAATCTCCCGCCCAAATTCGTTCAATTCCTCCCGTTTGATCTCGGTCAGCACCTTGTGCATTTCCGGACCCACTGCCTTTTTCATCAGCTTTGATGCCTCAAAAGCGTCGATGGCTTCGTCCATCCACGGCGTCAGCCGTTTCTTTCGTTTCTCATAGGCATTTCCCGTGACCGGTGCCGGCGGTTCCTTCTTTTGCACGAGGCCTTCCAGCATTCCGGCCAGGATCCCGGTCAGCACCAGATACGGGTTCGCATCCGCCCCCGCGATCCGGTGCTCAACACGCGCGGCCTCCGGGCTCGAGGCCGGAACACGCAGTGCGACGGAACGGTTGTCATAGCCCCAGCAGATCGAGGCCGGGGCATAGGAACCCGGCTGCATGCGGCGGAACCCGTTGAAGGTGGAGATGAACAGAAGCAACGCTTCCGGCATGGTCTTCATCAGGCCGTTGATGGCATAACCAAGACGCTCCGGTCCCTTGTCCGGATCCGCGAAAAGGTTGCCCTGTTCATCCTCCATGGAAACATGCACATGCATGCCATTTCCCGGCCATTCCACGAATGGCTTGGCCATGAATGATGCCTTGAGTTCGTGCTTGCGTGCCACGCCGGCAACCAGGCGTTTGAGCAAAACGACGTCATCGGCGGCCAAAAGCGGGTTTTGCCGGTGATGCAGATTCAGCTCGAACTGGCCGGGTGCGGCCTCCGAGACCGCTGCGTCCGCCGGAATTCCCTGGGCCTCGCAGGCCTTGCGAAGATCGTCGACGACCGGCAGAAGCGCTTCCAGATCCGACAGGGCGTACATGTTCTGCCGCGCCGGACCCAGATGCGTCGCGAACAGCGGCTTGGGCTGTTCGGTCCAATCTCCTTCGCTTTCCTCAAACAGGTAGAATTCGAGTTCGAAGGCACAGGTCGCGGTCACGCCGAATTCAGACTTCAGCCGTTCTACCATGTTTTCCAGAACGTGGCGCGGATCGGCCGGGAACGGTTGTCCGTCGCGGTCGTACATCGACAGGAGGACCTGCGCCGTCTTGCGCTCCGTCCAAGGCACCAGTTTAAGGGATTCCGGGATCGGCCAGCAGACGCCGTCCTTGTCGCCGGTCTCCAGGTGCATCCCGGTCGATTCCACTTCCCGCCCCCAGACATCGAGACCGAACAGCGAATAGGGGAAGGCAACGCCCTGTTCGAAAACCTTTTTCAGTGCCTTGCCCGGCAACCACTTGCCGCGGAGCACACCGTTGGTGTCGGGCAGGACCACTTCAAGAGTATCGAGATCGGGATGCGTTTCAAGAAACGCTTCAAAATCCACCTTCCATCCGGGTTCAGCCGGATGTTCCAGAATCTGGTGGGGAAGTTCGTTCATTAAACCCCTGCTTTCAGACCGAGTTGCCCGGACAGATACGACCTGCGGGCTCTCAGCTTTCGTTTGCTTCATTTCCAAAAATGTGATCACTTTCGTAATTGTCTGTCAAGGCAGATCACGCAAATTGAATAAATGTAATGATTGGGAGACCGCGTTGACCGACCGGCATTCCGCCCTGACATCACTTCCAGCGAATGACCGCAAAGGTGCCACCTCGTCCCGGGGCGCAACACGTGAGCAGGTTGATGCAGCGATCCGTACCGGGCTTTTGACAGGGCGTTTCATACCTGGAAAAGCCGTGACGATACGCGGGCTTGCCACTGACCTCGGCGTCAGCCCGATGCCGGTCCGGGAAGTCCTGCAGCGGCTTGCCGCCGAAAATGCTCTTGAGGTCAAGAGCAACGGGCGCGTCCAGGTTCCTGACATGACGCCTGATCGCTTTGACGAAGTGCTGAAAGCCAGGCTGTTGCTGGAGCCGGAACTGGCCGAACGCTCACTCGAAAAGCTTTCAAAACGCGATGTGAAAATGCTGACCGCGATTGATGACGAAATCGACCAGTGCATCATCAGCGGCGACGCCGAGGCGTATATGCGCCTCAATCACGCGTTCCATTTTCACGTCTACCGGGCGTCCGGTTCAAAGGTTCTTCTGCCTCTGATCGACAGTCTCTGGCTTCAGTTCGCGCCATTCATGCGCACTGTCTATGGCAGGGTCGGAACAGCGATTCTCGTCGACCAGCACAAGGAAGCGATCCGCGCGATCAAGCAGCGTGACCGGGATGCGCTCCGGGACGCCATCATGGGCGACATCACCGATGGCATGGGACTTATCGGCAAGGAAATTCTTGAAACGACATGAGACGGTTGATCCGGATTAAAGACCGTGTCATTTTGTGATCACAAAATTCACTTGTGCCCCTTGATCGCGATCTCCTGTTGATCGCAGGCAAACGGCAAAGAGAAACCAACACACTTCCGGCACCGGTGCGTGCCCAACCCCTGGAGCCCGTCGTGAGTGATGAAACGCCTGCCAAAAACAGTCTGAGTGCAACGGACAGTTTGCGTGGGGTTCCGGATGGCGACGCCGCGCTGGAATGGCTGCATTCACGCAACATCGAAGACATCGAGTGCATCGTTCCGGACCTTGCAGGTGTCGCGCGAGGCAAGATGATGCCGGTCGAGAAGTTCTTCTCCGGCCCGGTCATGACCATGCCGGCCTCGATTTTCGCGCAAACGATTTCCGGTGATTATCCTGACGATGACGAGCGCTTCCAGCACAACCCAACCGATGGCGACCTCTATTTTCGTGCAGACTACAGCACGCTAACTTCGGTGCCCTGGGAAAGCGACCCGACCGCGCAACTCATTCACGATGCCTATACGCGCCAGGGAGCCCCGGTGGAAACAGCACCGCGCAACGTGCTGAAGCGCATCCTGAAACTCTACGAGGACAAGGGCTGGGAGCCCGTTGTTGCACCGGAAATTGAATTTTACCTGGTGAAGCCGAACACCGACCCGGACTATCCGCTGGAACCACCGACCGGCCGCTCGGGCCGTCCCGAGGTTGGTCGCCAATCCTACTCGATTTCAGCGCTGAACGAATTCGACGACCTGATCGATGATATCTACGACCTTTCAGAACACCAGGGACTTGAGATCGACACACTGATCCACGAGGAAGGCGCCGCGCAGATGGAAATCAATCTGCGCCACGGCAATCCGCTTGCCCTTGCCGACCAGGTGTTCCTGTTCAAGCGTACGATCCGCGAAGCCGCGCTTCGGCACGACATGTACGCAACCTTCATGTCCAAGCCGATGTCGCATCAACCCGGTTCGGCAATGCATATCCACCAGTCGGTGATCGATATGGAAACCGGCCGGAACATCTTTGCTGGAGAAAATGGCGAGGAAACGCCCGCATTCCTCTCCTTCATTGCAGGACACCAGACATATCTGCCGAAAGTCACCTGCATCATGGCGCCTTTCGTCAATTCCTACCGACGCTTTTCGAAGACGTCGACGTCACCGGTCAACGTCTACTGGGGTTATGACAACAGGACAGTCGGATTGCGCGTGCCCTACTCCAGCCCGGAGGCACGGAGGCTTGAGAACCGGATTCCCGGGTCCGACGCCAATCCCTATCTTTCGATCGCGGCAAGCCTTGCCTGCGGTTACCTGGGTATCGTGAACGAGTTGACGCCCGATGCGCCCAGGAGTGACGATTGCACCGAACTTGCCAAATCGCTGCCCCGCGGTTTGCCGGAAGCCGTCGCAAAATTCGAGAGTTCCGACGAGATGGTTGAAATCTTCGGCGAGACATTCGTCGCCACATATCGTGCGATCAAATACGAGGAATTCGAAACCTTCATGTCGGTGATCAGCGCCTGGGAGCGGGAATATCTCCTGCTCAACGTCTGATCAGCATCACTGTTCCTTTGGAGTTCACGCCATGACGGCCCATTCCAACATCTATCCGACCAAGGCCCTTCAGGAAATCGACGCGGCCCATCACTGGCATCCCTTCTCGGACATGAAATCACTCAATGAGGAAGGCAGCCGCATCGTGACGTCGGCTGACGGCGTCTGGATCTCGGATTCAGACGGCAAGAAAATCCTCGACGGCATGGCCGGGCTCTGGTGCGTTCAGGTTGGACACGGGCGCAAGGAGATTGCCGATGCCGTCAATCGCCAGATGAACGAACTCGCCTATTACAACACCTTCTTCAAGACAACACATCCACCCGCAATCGCGTTGTCTGAAAAGCTGGCCAAACTGGCGCCGGACCACATCAACACCGTCTTCTATTGCTCCTCGGGTTCGGAGGCCAACGACACGGTGTTCCGCATGGTGCGCACCTACTGGGACAAGATGGGCAAGCCCGACAAGAAGGTGATAATCGGTCGCTGGAACGGCTATCACGGATCAACCCTTGCAGGCACCAGCCTGGGCGGCATGAAAGCCATGCATGCCCAGGGAGATCTGCCGGTGTCCGGTGTCCATCACATCGACCAGCCTTACTGGTTCGGTGAAGGCCAGGACATGAGCCCGGAAGAATTCGGGGTCCTTGCGGCACGGAAGCTGGAAGAGGCAATCGACGAAATAGGCGAGAACAAGATCGCAGCCTTCATCGCCGAACCGATCCAGGGTGCAGGCGGCGTCATCATTCCACCGGCAACCTATTGGCCCGAGATGCGCCGGATCCTTGCGGAACGCGATATCCTGTTCGTCTCCGATGAAGTTATCTGCGGCTTCGGACGCCTCGGCGAGTGGTTCGGCTCGACCCATTTCGGCGTGAAGCCGGATCTGATGCCGATCGCCAAGGGTTTGACCTCGGGGTATCTGCCGATGGGTGGCGTGCTTGTGTCCGACCGGGTCGCGGAAGGCCTGATGAATTCCGGAGAGGATTTCAATCATGGCTATACTTATTCCGGTCATCCGGTCTGTGCAGCAGCAGCACTTGCCAACCTGGAAATCATCGAACGCGAAGGCCTGGTTGACCGGGTCAAGAACGACATCGGACCCTATCTGCAAGAGCGCTGGCTGAGACTTGGCGATCATCCGCTGGTCGGCGAAGCCCGCATGACCGGCCTGATGGGCGCTTTGGAGCTTGTTCCGGACAAAACCGATCTCAAGAAAGTCTTTCCTGACACCGGCACCGTTGGAACGATCTGCCGCGACATCTCCTTCCAGAACAGCATGGTGATGCGCGCTGTCCGCGACAGCATGATCATCTCTCCGCCGTTGGTCCTTAGCCACGAGGAAGCCGATTTCCTGGTCGAGAGTGCGGAAAAGACGCTGAACGACACCTATCAGACGCTCAAGAAGGATGGCTGGCTCTCTTGAGCCGGCTGGGCAGCCACAGGATCAGGCGGTGCCGAAAGAGATGATCCGCTCGATCAGCCAGAAGCTGGAAAGACTGCCGATCGCGTAGGCCATGAACAGGCTGACAGGCCGGTAGGCCAGCAATGGCCCTTTCAGCAACAAACGGGAAATCACGGCCATCGCGGCGAGGGCTGCCACAACGAAGGCGAGTTGGCCTGCTTCCACGCCGACATTGAATGCGAAGAGAGCAAGCGGGATGTCCGATTGTGGCAGTCCGATTTCCTTCAGGGCACCCGCAAACCCAAGGCCGTGCAAGAGCCCGAAAGCGAAGGTCACAAGCCAGGGTGCCGATTGGGAAAGCCGCGCCCGGCCATCCCTGCTAAGCGCAATTTCGCTTGCAAGGAAGACGATCGAAAGTGCGATCACGGCTTCGACCGGCGCAGGTGGCAACGTAACCCAGCCGAGCGTCGCCGCCGCAAGTGTCAGGCTGTGAGCGACGGTGAACGCGGTCACCGCCCCCACCAAGCGCCAGAAGTCGCGGATTAGCACCAGCAGCGCGAACACGAACAACAAATGATCCCACCCCTCAAGGATGTGCTCGAATCCGAGACCGACATAAGCGGTAAAAACGTCAAGCGAATCCGGGTTTACAGGTACGATCGTGGAGGGTTTGGCGGCGGTCAGGCGAAGCGAGACCGTCGTGCCTTCCAGGGGAGAAATCCGGAGAAGCACATCCGTCTGGGTTTTCTCAAGCTCCAGGATAGACATGGTGCCGCCCGGGAGAGGTCCGTCGCAAACAGCGGTCCACGATGCCTCCCAGGCCCCTTCCCGTGCGGTCGGGAGAGGCCCCGTTTGCGGTGCACACCCGGCGGGAAGCGTCAGATCAATCGGCATGGGCCGTCCGGAGACATCCGGCTTGCGCCAGTAGACCTGCCACGTGTTGGCTCCCGCCTGTTCCAACGACGCATAACCGGGTTGGAGCGCATGGCCATAAGCTGCATTGTGACCGCTGAAGGTGGCGCACAGCAGGACAATGCCCAGAAAGACTTGCCGGATCACTGCGTGGCCTCCGGCAGGACAATCCGGTACCGCTGCCGCATGGCTTCAAGCGCATCCGCCCTGATGTCCTGAGCTCGCTTCTGTGTCCAGTCGGTCACAACGTCTTCCCTGACAAGATCGAACGCGAGCACTTCCGAAGGCTGGTTCTCGGTCACACGAACCAGATGCGTCCCATATCCGGATTTGACAGGGCCCTGCCACTCGTTCAGCGGCGACGCTTCCAGCTTTTCAAAAGTTCCTTCGCCGAAGATGCCCTCGATGCGCGCTTTTTCAGAAAGGCGCATCCGGAATGGCAAAAGTGTCCGTTTGCCCAGCTGTTCCGCATTCCCTCCCTTGCGAAGGCTCGCCAGTAGTTCTTCCACCAGTTCCTCATCCGCAGTCGGGCCGAGAAAAACCTGTTCAAAGGCGATCCGCCCGGGTCGACGGTAATAGGTCTCGTTCTCGGCGTAGAAGCCGGCAAGGTCCTGTTCCGTCGGTTGCTGCGACCGGGCAGCCGATGACGCCAGAAAGTCCATCTTCTGCGCGAGACGACGGCGGATGACCGTGTCTCCCTGGTTCAGTCCCAGGCGCAGCGCTTCGCGAACGAGAATTTCCTCACGCACATATCCGTCGATAAGCGCCTCGATTTCGTCCGGTCCCGGCGGGCGCTGCCATGTGGCACGGTATTCTTCGCTCAACCGATCAAGCTGCTGCTGCGTCACAACGATGTCTTCACCCGGCTGTTCGGGCTCCGTCTCCGGGCCTGGTACAACAAGACCGTAAACGGCGAAAATGAGGGCGCCAAGCAGCAGAAAATGCAGCAGCGGCTGACTGAAAAACTGGCGAAAAGCAGACATTACTGAACTTTCAACACTTCGATCATTCTCATTGCACCGGCGGCTTCACCGGTTCCGCTTGTCTATGGTTCACGCGCGACTGCGCAACATAGGCTGCCAGGACCAGCTTGCCGCCAGATGACAGACTCCCGCTGTTCTCAAGCAGCGGCTCAAGGCTGGCACCGAGCGCCCAGTTTTGCCGTTGCGAAAACTGCCGCGCGATCAGAACAGAGCCGCCTGGACGATTTCCGGCGAATGCCGTCAGGACATTGAAGATCTTTTCCCGGATGGACGGCGAACCGACACCATGGTGTAATCGCAAGAGCTTCAACAATGGACTCCAGTTTTTCCAGCGGCTGCCCGGGTTCGGTCAGAAAAGCATCGAGCCTGGCGATCCCCTTTGCACCTTGCTGTTCTATCAGCGCCGTCGCAAACGGCCCCAGATGTTCCGCCCACTCCCAGTCCACCGCACGGTCGATATAGGTGTCGATCAGAGCCCGGGCTTCTGCTGATCTGTTCAACCCCAGGAGAAGAACAAGGATCGGACGATTGGCGTATGCGTCACGGGAGCGAAGCTTTCCCGCCAAGTAGCTGACCGGAACGTCTGACGTGAGCTGGCTCAGGAGCGCGTAGGGTGCCCGGTCGATCTCCTGCAATGCCAGCTTGCTCAACTCGGGGGCCGGATGTCCGAGATATTTCGAAAAACGCTCGATCCGTTCAGGATGGTAGTCTTCCGTGCGCCAGTCCGTTGCATTGGCGACAACGTCCTCAAGCGCCTGACTGTAGTCGTCATTCACATAAGCGACCCTAACCCAGGAACCGTTTTCGCGCATGCCGAAGAGAACCGCGTCTTTCCGGTTTTGCACGAGCCGCGTGCGCGTGGCGCTGTCGATCAGGAATGGTGGCGGGTCCATCTGACCCTTGCCCCGCAAGACCTTCGTGATTGTGTAGGAAAAGCCGTTTTCAGGGTCGGGACGTGCAAGAACAGCGGATCGTCCGGTCAACACCCAGTCAACCGCCGTTCTGGCCGGCACGTAGTTGTGAAAGGAGCAGGCCTCGGAGCTGGAGATGAGCGCAGTGGAGGCAGACCCGACCGCTACGCAGCCGCTCAAAACGTTTTTTAGAAAAAATTTTTGCAACCGCCTAAGCGGGCAAGGTCGCGAGTTCGTGTCGCGCATGCAGGTCACCTTCGCGGGCAGGCTCTATCACGGCCCCTTTTTCTTCACGCTGTCCAGAACCACCAGCGCCAGATTGAACACACCGAAAACGAGGATGGCACCGAACACCAGGACGCCGAGTTGCTTTGTGCCCATTCCAACCGGCAGATTGAACGCCATCACGATCATGCCGAACAGCGCAAGCAGCATTATCACCGGGAAAATCGTGTCTTTGAGTTTCATGCGGAGCCCCTTTTGTCCGTGGTCGGGAACGGCAAGGCGAGATCCACCCTGCCAGTCCCGTTAAAACCTGAGCAGAGCCTGCCGCGACGACTTGCCTCAAAGTGAGCCTGGCTGGCACCCCGCATGATCAGCTTTCCGGCGTGTACCAGATCGGGGACGTATAAGCTCGTTCCTGCTGGCTTGTCGGCGCGCCTTCGGGAATATCGACGCCATATCGGAATGCATCGTAGACGTACCAGGGCGGTGTAGGGATCTCCAGGACGCGTGCGTAATAGAAGGCGCGCTGGCCTGGATCGAAATCGGGATCGGTCCAGACAGTTGCCAATTCCGACGCGCCAATCGAGTTTGTCCAACTGGCATTTTGCACGTCAACCGTATTGCCGACTGCCGGAACCTTGCCGTCCGTTCCCGGCTCGCGGCTGTCGGACCATGCAACGTCATAGACCTTTTCCTGAGTGTTGCCGTCTGCATCCATCCATCCCTTGACGATCTGGATCCGATCCAGATTGGCACCAACCGCGTCCCGCAGGGCATAAACCATGAATGCCGGTGCCTCGGCTTCCTCCGGTTTCGGCATCAGGTCTCCACCCATCGGGACACCCTTGCGATAGCCGAGCAGAGCCGGATTGCGCGTCTCCATGTCCTGGTCGGTAAACTCCCAGCCACCGAACAGCCTCACCATCATGCGTGGCCCCGTGGTGGCGTAAACCTCCTTGCGCTGCATGGCATCGAAAAGAGACTCGCGCGTGTTTTCACGTGCCCAGACACCCGTGACACCCGAGGAAACCATCTGCCAGGCAAAGAGTTCTCCATTCTCGGTTTTCACGAATGGATGGGTCAGACGATCGGGGGAAGGTTCGTAGCCGGTGTGCTTGCCGAAGAAATTTTCCTCTTCAAACGTCGCCAGGCCGGTGTGGCTGTCGGTGGCTCCTGAAAAGCCGAACTTGTAGGGGTTGGTGCCGAATTTTTCTTCCAGCAAAAACCCGTTCTTCAGGGCCTCGCGGGCATATTCGCCAGCGAGCATGTCGTCTGTCTTGGCCACGGACAGGTCCAGATTGCCGGCGTCCCAGTTGTAGTAGTCGGCAAATTCGTCATTCGGAGACAGAAAGGGATGTGCTTCGCCGTCGCCCTTGATCTGGGTAATTTCGTAAAGCGGCTCCCATTTGGCACGCTGCTCGACATAGTCCTTGTCGATCGCCTTGCCGGTAAACTGTGTGTCGACCGGGAACATCACACCATTGGAGAGGTTTCCGTTGTGGGCAAGCGCCAGGACTGCACCGTTGGTCTTGTCCTCGTAGGCCTGCATCCACTTGTAGAGATCGAGCGGATCGGAACTTCCGAAAGGCGGGGTCATGGTGAAAGGAACCACCTGCCCGGCTCTTTCCGCCCCATCGCGGAAGATCACGTTGCGATGCAGATTGTTGCCTTTGTCCAGCGAAGTCCACTCGAAGCCGATCAGCGCCGTGAACCGGCCGGGCTCGTTGAAAGCGTCCGCAGTCTTGACATTGTCCGACCAGATCGACGCGAACCGGCGCGCGCCGGGCTGATACTGCGCAAAAAGGTCCGGGTCGACGTTGCCCTGGCTGAATTGCGTGATCAGGTCGATCGTGGCAGCGACGGCCTCCTGCCCACCGGCCCGATATCCTTCCGACCATTTGCGACCCTGTTCGTATTTGGTCACGCCCGGCGACGCTTCGAGAATGTCGGTAATCAGCCCCATACCGTCGGAGTGTTCGGTGATCACAAGCCAATCAAGGGGCCGGTAGAGCCGGACAGGCTGGCCGGAAGACGCCGTGATCTCCTCGCCACGTGCGAAACGCCAGGCCTGTTCCTGCGTCAATCTTGCTCCGAACCCGCCTGCATCCATTGACTGGCCGGTGTGCAGATGCGTGTCGCCCCACAAGGGATGTTCAGGAAAACTACGCCCTGCATAGGGCGAATATGCTTCCCCGGGATAAACATCGAGGAGCTGACCCTCGTTGACGTCGAACTCTTGTGCAGGAAGCGTCGTAGTGACGGAAAAATATGCCAAAATAGCAACAGCGGCAGTACGCATGAGACCCTCCCACAACAAATATCACAATAAGTAATGCACATTCCCCAGCCCCGGAGAAGTTTGGGAAAATTACTCATGGACCGGTTTAGGCGCAGCTACGCAGTTTTTTCAGTGCCAGGTCCAAGTTTGATCCAGCTGGGGCAATTTTCTTCCCCGGACTTGTCGGATAAGCTCGCGCCCGGACGTTCCTCGGTCATCAATCCCGAGGACCCGGAGGAAAAGAAGATGCTGTTTTCAGTTCTGATTTATGCCAGTGAAGATTTCATGGATGCTGTCTCACCGGAGGAGCATGACGAGATCATGCGCCACCACCGCGCCTTTCACGAACACACCAAGGGCAGCAAGACGTTCGCGTCTGCCATCAAGCTGATGTCCACGGGAACCGCGGTGACGGTCAACAAGGAAAGCGACGACTACCTGGTGACTGACGGTCCGTTCGCGGAAACCAAGGAACAGTTCATGGGCTTCTATCTCATTGACTGTCCTTCGCTGGAAGAAGCCATAGATACCGTCAAACTTCTGCCGCTGGAGCACGGGCGCGTGGAAATCCGTCCGGTTGAATATTTCGAAGGAGCCGATTTCAAGAATGCCGAGCGCCTGGTTATCGACGCATCTTAGGGCATCCCGTCCCCGTGTTCTGGCGGCCCTGAACCGCGCGTTCGGAGACATCGATGTCGCAGAAGATGCCTTTCAGGAAGCCTCACTCAAGGCGCTGAAAACATGGCAGCAGGATGATATTCCGAAAGATCCGGCTGCCTGGCTGATCGTTGCCGGACGCAACGCGGGTATTGATGCCTTCCGCAAGAAACGCCGCGAGACACTCACCGCTCCCGAAGATCTGGAGCCCGTCCATGACGGGGTGCATCCGGAAGAGGAACTGACACTCTCGCTCGACCGGTCCGTCTACCGGGACGACGTGTTGCGTCTCCTGTTCACCTGTTGTCATCCGGTTTTGCGCCGCGATCAACAGATCGCACTTGCCCTGAAGATTGTTGCCGGACTTACAATCGACGAAATCGCCCGTGCTTTTCTTGTTCAGCCCAAGACAATGGAACAACGGATTACCCGTGCCAAGAAACGTCTGCAGGCGGCCAGGCTCCGCTACGAGGACCCCGACGGCGCCGAGCGCTCGGCACGGTTCTCAGTAGTCGCAAACGCCATTTATCTCGTTTTCAATGAGGGCTACTCGGCGTCTCAAGGTTCGGAACTCATTCGCGAAACACTTTGCGAGGAAGCAATTCGCCTCGCGCGCCTTCTTGTCCGCCTGTTTCCCGGAGAACCTGAGTTACGCGGACTTCTGGCACTCTGCCTCATCCAGCATTCCAGGCGGCGGGCACGCCTGTCAGCCGCGGGTCAGGCGGTCACGCTGGAACAACAGGACAGATTGCAGTGGGACCGCACATTGATCGCCGAGGGCATCATCCTTCTCGAAGCGGCTCTCAGAAAAGCGACCCCCGGACCGCTGCAGATAGAAGCGGCCATCGCTGCCACACACACAAGGGCAGCGAGCTATGACGAAACTGATTGGGCGGAACTGGACCGGCTGTATCGTGCTCTGGAGATAATTCGCCCTTCTCCCGTCGTGTCCCTGAACCGGGCGGTTGTGATCGCCAAATTGAAGGGCCCTGAGGAAGCACTCGGTCAACTGGAGCAACTGGCTGCCCCTCTTGAAAGATACGCCAGTTACCATGCAACCACCGCAGCTCTGCTGACTGAATTGAAACAGTTTTCAAAGGCGCGCAAAGCTTATGAAGCGGCCATCCAGCATGCAGGAACGGAGGTGGAGCGACAGCACATCTGTTCAAAGCTGGACGCGCTCAGATCACGCGTCCCCGGTCTCTAGACCGACCGGGTTATGCCACCGTCAACGCGAATATTCTGACCGGTTATGTAGCCCGCGCCTTCTGCAGCGAGAAACGCAACGACAGACGCAATCTCTTCGTAGGATCGGCCGTAGCGTTCCATCGGTATGCGCGCGCGGAATTCCTCCTTTTCGGGAAGACTGTCGATAAAGCCCGGAAGGACATTGTTCATGCGAATGTTTTCTGCGGCATACTTGTCAGCGAACAATTTGGTGTAGGCCGCCAATCCTGCGCGGAATACACCAGATGTCGGAAAGACGGGATCGGGTTCAAATGCCGCAAATGTGGAAATGTTTATGATTGCCCCTGATTTCTGCGCCTGCATGACCGGCACCACGAGCCGCGCCGCGCGCACGACATTCATAAAGTAGACATCCAAACCAGCGTGCCAGTCTTCGTCAGTGAGATCCAGGATCGGGGCGCGCGGACCATGACCTGCGCTGTTGACCAGGACATCGATCCTGCCCCACCGCTGCATGGCCAGTTCAACAAGATGTTTCAGATCCTCGTTGGACTGATTGGAACCGGAGATCCCGACGCCTCCCAGTTCGGCGGCCAAGGCCTCACCCTTTCCCGAAGAAGAGAGAATCGCGACTTTGTAACCGTCGTGTGCCAGTCTCCGCGCCGAATCCGCCCCCATGCCACTGCCACCGGCCGTCACCATTGCCACCTTGTTCTCTGTCATCTTCTCACCCTCGGCTCGTCAATCGATACGGAAAGGTATGGCCTTGAAGCGGTCTTGACCAATCATAATCAACCGCACTAGACTGTAGAAAAACTACTGTCATAAAAAAATGCGCACTCCAAAATTACAGCACTTAAAAATGTTTGATGCGGCGGCAAGACATCTCAATTTCCGCCTTGCCGCTGAAGAAGTGAACCTCACTCAAGGTGCTGTTGCACAAGCAATAAGAGCACTTGAGGCGGACCTGGACGTTTCGTTGTTTCACAGGAACGCGCGTGGCCTGTCCTTCACTGATGTTGGGCAACGTTATCATTCCGATGTTTCCAGAGGATTGGCAATAATCGAAGAGGCTACAAAAAAATTGCAGCCTGAAAGCAACGCCGTCACTATCAGCGTTCCACCGTCTTTTGCGTCAAAGTGGCTGGTTCCGCGACTCCCGAAATTCATGGAGTTCAATCCGGATACAGAAGTCAGGATTGTTGCAAGTGAACACATCACCGATTTTCAAACGCAGGACGTGGACGCTGCGGTCCGGCAAGGCGGCAGACCAGCGAACCAGGATCTCGCCATTCACCGCCTGGCCGGGTTGGACCTGAAGGCGTATTGCAGCCCGAACGCCGATTTCTGTCCTGTCGAACCCTGCGGTTTGCGTGACCTGGCAGATTTGCCGTTGATCCAGGACGGGCACAGATTCTGGGAGAAACTGCTGCCGGAGCAGGGCCTTCCCTGTCCGAAAGCTTCGCTCCAGTTCAATCAAACATCGCTCGCGCTCGATGCGGCGGCCAATGGCCAGGGAATCGCCATAGCGCCACATCTCATTGCCTCTGGAGACGTGAATACCGGGCGACTGCGCGAAATCTGGCTGGAAGAGGCGGAGCCTGAACTCGGGTTCTGGCTCGTCCATCCGGTGAAACAAACCGCCAACCGAATTGCCTGCAAAGCGCTGATCGACTGGATCGCTGGCGAGTGCCGCCAGTTCGGACCAGTGCGCATCCAATGAATCTCTCCGCACATTTTTTCAAAGTATTTGCCCGTACATGTCGGATCTGACAATCCCGCTCCGTCCTCGGATCACCTGGGCCTTCCAGGCGGATCATCAAACCTTGAGGATGGAAGACATGACCAATCCGATGCAAACCCATGGCGCGTTCAGCTGGATGGAGCTTCACAGTGGCGATGGCGCGAAAGCAAAAGAATTCTACACCGGCCTTCTTGGCTGGGGTCTTGAAGACATGGAAATGCCGGGCATGACCTATACGGTCATCACAAATGGTGAAGAGAAGATCGGTGGCTTTCCTCCAATGGCTGCGGAATCGCCGCGCTGGGTGCCTTATGTCACTGTCGATGACGTCGACGCGCGCATCGAAAAAGCCAGGTCGCTCGGTGCCACCATCGCCGGCGAACCCATGAGCGTGCCCGGTGTCGGACGCATGGCAACGCTCGTTGATCCGGTTGGCGGGGTCATTGCGCTGATCACCTATGAAGCCCCGGCTGACGCCTGATCCCTGATTGCACCGCTTATCCGGTTCCTGTGGTCTTTCGACCGGCCGGCAATTTCGTTCGTGTTCGTAGTTGCCGGCCGCCACGAAGGGCGTTTCGAAATTTGGAGGCCCCAGAAATGGAAATCATTTCCGCACTGCCCGTCACAATAGTCTTTGTCGCCATCTTTGCCCTGATACAGATCCCGATGACTGTCGCGGTCGGACTTCGTCGCCTTCAGACCGATGTTCAGTTCATGGATGGTGGTGACAATATCCTGCTGCAGCGCATGCGCGCTCATGGCAATTTCACCGAAACCGTGCCGATTGCCCTGCTTGCGATGGCTGCCGCGGAGCTTGCGGGTGCACCGCAGATACTTCTCTTGGCAGGTGGAATTGCGCTGTTGCTCGGGCGCATGCTCCACTATGCAACGATTGTCACGACGGGTTTTGGCATTGGCCGCGCGATCGGCATGCTGCTGACGCTGTCTTCGCTCGTTCTGTTTCCGGGCTTTGTTCTCTTCAAGACCGCTGGCCTCGGTTTTTAAAACACCCGCAGTTCAGGAAACGCTGGCCGGCGCGATGCCAGGCATCAGGCATTCGGGGCCGGCCACTGTTTTTCCAGTTTGGAGGAATTGCGCAAAAACTGCACAAGGCCTGACGAACGGCTGCAAGCGGAACCGGCACAACAGGTGCCATGACACGTTTCGCGCCATACTCACTCACCACGGCAAGCTTTGTACTTGCCTCACTCGTTCTTGCCTATGAACCCGTTCGCTGGCTCATCGGGACCTGGCTCGATCCGTCCTACCCCTCATCGGGTGCGCTCTACCTTGTGGTGATTCTGGCGCTTCTTGCCTGGTCGCTCGGCAGTGCAGTCACAGGGCCAGAGACCCGGCACCGCCAAACAGCGATCATCCTCCTCCTGGTATCGGGGTTCATCCGTTTTCTCAGCCAGGTACTCGCGATCAATGTTATCGGCGGGCTTGCGCTTGCCCTCGATGTCTATGCACTTTCCGTCCTGCTCCGCACCGGGAGCCGCGCGCGACCGGTTTCCCCTTTCTGGCTGTCGATCCTGTTCCTGTTCACGCTTCCGGTGGAACGCATCATCCAGCGTATTGTCGGATATCCGCTGCAGGAAATTTCCGCAAATCTGACCTGCAGGGGCCTGGGGCTCATCTTCCCGGACGTTCAATGTTCCGGAATCAGGATCGAACTTGCCGGCAAGGATGTCCTCGTGGATCTGCCTTGCTCCGGCACATCCGGCCTGATGCTCGCCATGGCGTTCATCGTGGTTTTGAACGCTCTGTTCCGGCCCGGAATTCTGGTTTCCGTTTTCTGGATCGCACTCACGATGTCCCTCAGTCTGCTTGCCAACGCTCTGCGGATCGGCGCGCTTGCCATCGGACTTTCTCATCCGGAACACGTTTTCGGCCTGAATGTCATGGCCCAGCCACTGCACGATATCATCGGCTATGTTGCACTTGGTCTGTCGTTGCTTCCCGTCCTTGTCTTTTACAAACCGCGCCGGGTAAACAGGTCCACCGGTTCCACCGGCTGGTTCGCCTGGTCACCGAGCAGGCCCGTTCAGCACTTGAGCGCGCTTGTCTTTCTTGCCTTGGCGCTGGTGATCGTCACCCTACCGCGAAATGCTCTTGATGTGTCAGCTGCGACACAGCCACAGATCCTCCCCCTGTCGCTCAGCGGGGAATTTGGTGTTGATGAGGACCTGCTTCCGGTCGAACAACGCTATTTCAAGCAATACGGAGGGCACGCCCAGAAACGCCGTTACGGCGCGCTTGTCTTGACCCTCGTACAGACAACATCGCCTTTGCGGCACCTGCACGCTCCGGATGATTGTCTGCGCGGGCTCGGTTACGACGTGGAATTCCTGGGAACACGATTCGCTCCGGTTCCGACTGCCCTCTACAGGGCACGCTCCGAAACCGGAGAAGAATGGCGTGTTGCCGTCACCTTCACTTCCAGCACCGGCGAAACAACCCACAATATCACGGAAGCCATCTGGCTGTGGCTGCAAAACCCAGGAGCCCGATGGACAAGCATCCAGAGAATTACACCCTGGAACCTTCCGGACAGTCATCTGGAAACCTTTGAAGCCGCAGCCATCGCCGCCCTTGATCTTCGCACAACAATTTCCAGCAAAACCATAAGCCGAGAAGGATAGTTCCATGACTTTTCTGACGACATTTGCTGCACGGTTCACAACCGTTTTCGTGATCAGCGCCGCATTACCGGCACAGGCAGCCCTGCCCACACCCGATGAAATGTCGGGCGTGGTTCTGGCGCAACATGGAGGCAGGGAATTCCAGCTTCCCTTGCTGAAATCAGATTACAAGATCGAAATCGACGGCGACATCGCACATGTCGAACTGACGCAGACCTTCCTCAATTCCTCCAGCCACCCCGTCAACGCCACCTACCTGTTCCCGATGAACCAGAAGGCTGCCATTCACGCCATGCGCGTCGACCTCGACGGCGAGACGCTGATTGCCCGGATCAAGGAAAAAGACAAGGCCGAAGCTGCTTACGAAAAGGCGAAGGCGGAGGGCAAGGGCGCCGCTCTGCTGACGCAGCACCGGCCGAACATGTTCACTCAGGACGTTGCACACCTTATGCCGGGACGGCCAGTGAAAATCACGATTGAATATGTCCAGAACGTATCGAAGGTCGATGGAGCCTACGAGCTGGTTGTTCCGATGGTGGTCGGGCCACGTTATGAGCGGCCGGGCTGGACAAGTCCGGCAAAGCTCGTGAGCTACACCAAAGACGGAGAGATGGAGAGCCTGGCATCCGGTGACACATCCGTTGCCGAAGTTGCGCCAAGAACCGACGGCGTGTCCGGCTGGTCCATCGACAAACTTCCGTCTTATCCGCCTGTCATCGGACAGAACGCGCCGAAGACAATCGACCCGGGTCGCGTTGCACTCGATCTCACGCTCAATTCACCGATCCCGATCTCGCATCTTGAAAGTGATACGCACGCGGTGACAGTGGTCGGCGACGGATCGCAAAAGTCTGTTCGCTTCACCTCGGGACGAGAGATCGACAACAGGGATTTTGTCCTGCGGTATGAACTGAACTCGGAGAAGGAGATTGCGTCAGGTCTCACCTCCCACTTCGACGCCGAACAAGGAGGATACCTTTCACTGCTGATTGAACCTCCGAAAATTCCGCCGGAGGCGATGATCGGGAAACGCGAACTGGTCTTCGTTCTCGACACGTCCGGATCCATGAGAAACCAGCCGATGAATGCGAGCAAGGCATTCATGACAGCCGCCATCCGGTCTCTCAGGCCTGACGACCACTTCCGTATCATCAGTTTTTCCAGCAGCGCGTCCCATTTTTCGAACAACTCGACCAAAGCGACCGACAGGAACAAGCGCCTGGCAATCAGCCACGTCTCCAGTCTGCGCGCCGGTGGCGGGACGGAACTCAATCGCGCCCTGAATGCCGCTTTTGACACGCGGCAACCTGCCAACACGACGCGCATCGTGGTCTTTCTCACAGATGGCTATATCGGCGATGAAAGGAATGTCATCCGGACAATCTCCGACCGCATCGGAAACGCCCGTATCTATTCCTTCGGTGTCGGAAATTCGGTCAATCGATTTCTGCTTGACGCGATGGCCCGGGAAGGACGCGGATACGCCCGCTACGTTCCGGCGGACGGGAATTATCGCGAGATCGCCGCAGACTTTGCAGCAAAACTGAAAACACCGCTTTTGACCGATATCTCTGTAGACTGGAACGGGCTGGTCGTCTCGGAACCGACGCCGGTAAAAATTCCGGATCTGTTCGAGGGTGGTACCGTTCGGGTTCTGGCCAGATACCCCCAGGGCGGCAAGCACAGGATCTATGTCAACGGCATCGTCAACGGCCACAAAGCGTCGTTGCCACTCGACGTCGATCTTGATGCGGATGAAAGCTTTGCGACCGCACGCGCGGCACAATCTGAAAAAACCGTGCCGCTGATCTGGGCACGGGAACAGATATTCGACAAGAACCGGGCCTACACGATCGGCGGGAGCAGCAACGAAAGTCTCAAAAGGCAGATCACTCAACTCGGCCTGACTTATTCCCTGCAATCCCGCTTTACGTCCTTTGTGGCGGTCTCGGAAAAGACGGTCAACAATGTCCCTGCTAGCGCTCAAGGCAGGAGTGTGCCGTTGCCGCAGGCCTCAGGCGTGCCGAAAAGCGCTTATCCGTCCTTGAACCTCAGCGGCAGTTCCGCGCCTGAACCGGAAGGTATTTTCGGCCTGATGCTGGTCGTGCTGGCACTCGCCGCGCGTTTCCGCCGCGCCCTTGCCAAAGCGTTCGGGCGCTCCCTTTCAACCCTGAAACGCAATCATCCAAGGTCCATGACCGCTGGCCCGCCTCGGACCGACATAGCCCTTCCCCGAAGCGTGCGCCGGGACGGCTGGTGGCTGGAAACATGAAACTGCCTCGGTTATCTCTTAGTGAAATGCCGATTCAGACACCTCGAAATCAGCTCCCGCGAAGAAGGCGGGAGCCAATTGCCCGGACCAGCCCATTGCAGACCAAAACCATTCTCGTCGTCGACGACGATCCGAACATCCGCGAAGTGATCTGTTTCGCCCTGCAGAAAGCATCCTACATTCACGAGGTTGCCACCAACGGCAAGGACGCGCTGGACAAGGCGGTGCTCTGCTCTCCCGCACTTGTCATCCTCGATATCGGGCTGCCGGAAATGGATGGCCTTGACGTGTGCCGGGAGCTGCGAAAAAAGTCTGAAGTCCCGATCCTGTTCCTGTCCGCGCGGGACGATGAAATCGATCGCATCATCGGTCTGGAACTGGGCGCGGACGACTATGTCACCAAACCCTTCAGTCCACGCGAACTGATTGCGCGGGTCGGCGTCATTCTCAAGCGCTACGGAGCACCACAGTCCGGGGTAATCCCGGCTGAGGGTTCCAGCCTTGCACATGGTCTGCTGTGCCTGGAAACAGAAGAGCGTCAGGTCTCGATTGACGGCAACGACGTCACGCTTACTGCCATTGAATTCGATATCCTGACGGCCCTGATGAGCCGTCCCAAGATCGTCTTTACCCGCGAGCGCATACTTGAACGGGCCTACAAGGACAACATTCACGTCTCCGACCGGACCATTGACAGCCATATCCGCAACATTCGGGCAAAACTCGGAGCCGCGGGATGCAGCGATGCCATCGAAACCGTCCACGGTGTCGGCTTTCGGCTCGGCCCCTGCGAAAATGGAAGTTGAGCCTGACGATGCTGTTCTCGCGATCCTTCCGTGACCGCTGGCGACCGCCTCTCAGCCTGGTCATCGCGCTGGTGCTGGGGATCATGCTGCTTGTCCCGCTTGGCGGGATCGTCTTTTTCCGCGTCTATGAAAACCAGCTGATACAAACTACGGAAGGCGAACTGATCGCGCAGTCGGCAGCCATCGCAGCCATCACCGCGCAGCACCTGAGGCAATTCGGTGGTGAAGACCTTCCTCTCGGCACAAATGCCGTCGATCAGCCCATCCCCTATTCCATGGAACCGCTGATCTCCACGCTTCGCAGATCAAAGAGCCAGCCTGACGGCAACTGGGCCCCGCAACTGCCCATCCTCGATCTGAACAAGACGCCCGTTCTGCCTGCCCGCGCCGACCCGGTGGCCACGGATGTCCGGATTCATCCGGCTTATCATGCGACCGGAAAGGCTATCGGCACGGTGCTGAGAGACACCCAGAGACTGACACTTGCCGGTTTCAGAATTCTCGATCCAAACGGGGTCATTATCGCGGGCCGGGATGATACGGGCCTGTCTCTTGCACATGTCGAGGAAGTTCAGGCAGCGCTTGGCGGTCGCTATTCGAGCGCTCTGCGCGAGCGTACAGTGCAGAACCCTCAACCGATCTATTCCATCAGCCGCGGTACCAGTGTCAGGGTCTTCGCTGCCCTTCCGATCGTCCTCGACGGCAAGGTCGCTGGTGTCGTCTATGCCTCGCGGACACCAAGCAACATCCTGCGTGAAATGTTCCTGAAGCGGGAAACAATGTTCTGGGTACTCGCCTTCGTGCTCAGCGCCACTTTTGTCGTCGGCGTCATCTTCGCCCGCGGGATCGCCGGACCGATCAAGGCGCTAACGGAACGTTCGCTGAAAATCGGTCGTGGAGATCGCGATGCGCTCAAGCCACTCGTCATCCACGGAAACCGGGAAATCCATGCCTTGTCCTCCAGCATGCTGGATACATCGCGCAAGCTGTTCGAGCGAAACGACTATATCAACACTTTCGCCAATCACGTGACCCACGAACTCAAGACACCGCTGACCGCCATCCAGGGCGCGACCGAACTGCTGCGCGATGGCGGAGATGAACTCAGCGACGCGGAGCGAGAAAAGTTTCTCGGAAACATCCTGGCCGATACGGAGCGAGCCTCACGATTGTTGAACCGCCTGCGCGAACTCGCCCGGGCCGATAGCGTGGAAATCGGCGGAAATTGTCAATTGTCGGAGGTGTTGCGTGACATCAGACGACGATTTCAAGGGATCACCATTGATGCAAGTGAAGACTGCATGTTGCCGCTTGCAGCCGAGAATGCCCGCATTGTCTTCGAAAACCTGATCGACAATTCCATCCGTCACGGAGCAGACCGGGTCTCGTTTTCTCCTGAGGCGACAGAAAACGGATTCACTCTTGCCGTTGCCGATAACGGAGAAGGCATATCCGCCGGGAACCAGGACCAGATATTTGACCTGTTTTTCACCACGCGGCGCGCAAGCGGGGGCACCGGTATGGGCCTCGGGATAATCCAGGCACTGCTCAAGGCCCACCAGGCAACAATCCGGATGAGACCTCAGGATCGCGGCGCCTGCTTTGAAATCTGCTTTCCGCCCAGGAGAAGTTGAACCTGGATGCTTCTGTTACCTTTATCTTAAGCACGTCTTTTATGCGTTGTTTAACACGCTCTACGTAGTCTCCCCTCAGGAAACTTTGGGATTGGACACGATGCAGCAGACGCGACAGCCGTCACTTTCGCCCGGAGAAAGCGGAAGCCTGGGTATTGCGATTCCGGTCCTGCAACTCTTTGCAGGAACCTTGTTCCTGAGCGCGTTTTTGCTGTTTTCAGTCCAGCCTTTCTTCTCAAAACTGGTTCTGCCGAAACTTGGAGGATCACCCGGCGTGTGGTCCGTCGCGATGGTTTTCTTCCAGAGCGTTCTGCTGCTGGGATATACCTATGCGCATATTCTGACACGATGCCTGCAAACGAAACGGGCAATACTTGTTCACGCGGTGGTCCTGTTGTCGGCGTGTGTTTTCCTGCCGTTGGGGATTGCGTCCGGCTGGGATACGCCTCCCGTGCAGCATCAGGAAATCTGGCTTCTTGGATTGTTTGCAGTCTCGGTCGGCCTACCGTTTTTTGCAGTATCGGCAAACGCCCCGCTGCTTCAGGCCTGGTTTACGCAGACCGGCCACAAACACGCGTCGGACCCGTACTTTCTCTATGGCGCGAGCAATATCGGCAGTTTCGCATCGCTGTATCTCTACATTCTCGTACTGGAACCAGCTCTTGCGCTTGGAACCCAGTCGCTGTTGTGGACAGCGGGCTACTTCATGCTGGTCATTGCGATCCTGCTGTGCGGTGCCTCCGTATTCAAGCGGTCGGACACTGTTGCAGAACACACCAATGGGTCTTCTGAAGCCAGCGATACCAAGACAGCCCGGTGTATCCCGGCAAAACAGATCCTTGTCTATCTTGGCCTCGCCGCCGTACCGTCGGCGCTGACGATCGCCCTCACCGCGCACATTGCCGTAGACATCGCCTCTGCACCGTTCATGTGGGTCGTTCCCCTTTCGCTCTTCCTGCTGACCTTCGTCATCGCGTTCAAGAGCAAGCCCCTGATTTCGGTCGACTTCCTGTCGAACCTCCTTCCCTGGACCGCCATCATTGCGGCCGCGGTTATTTTCCTTCCCAAACTTTTGCCGCTGACATTCGGGCTCGGCGCCAATCTGCTGATCTATTTCATCACCGTGCTGTTCTGCCATGCGCGGCTTTATCAGCTTCGTCCGCATGCGAGCCAATTGACGGCCTTTTATCTCTGGATGTCGGTCGGCGGTGTCCTTGGCGGTATCTTTGCCGGTCTGATCGCGCCGAACATCTTCAATTGGGTTGCCGAATACCCGATGCTGATGCTGAGCGCACTGTTCCTGCTACCACTCAAAGGCGGCGCCACCTCCAGATCCGTCTTCTGGACTATCGCCGTTGGCTTCGTTCTCGCATTTGCATTCTGGGTGGCCGCAACGCGTGGCCTGATCCCCGAATCTAAGGGACACGAGGTCGTCACGTTGTCGATCATCGGCCTGATTACGCTTGCAGCCATTGTGCAGCTCAAGTGGCAGGCCGTGTCCCATATCCTGCTGGTTCTGACCGTTCCATTTGCCCTGCTCTTGCAACTTCACCCGAGCGTCGTTCACTCGGAACGGTCATTTTTCGGTGTCATAAAAGTCAAGGACACCGACAACGGTTTGCATCGCAGGATGGTGCATGGCACGACAGTTCACGGCAGCATCTCCATGAACGCCTTCGAACCGGACGTTGGAACAGGCAATCCGGAACCGCTTGCCTACTATCATGAGACAGGTGAGATGGCCGACACGTTGAACGCCGCAAGAGTCGCAGCCGGTGGCACGTTGCGGCATGCCGGCATCGTCGGTCTTGGAACGGGGAGCTTTCTGTGCCACATGCAACCCGGTGAAGAATGGGCCGTCTACGAAATCGACAAGTCGGTCATAGATGTTGCGTCGAACCCGGCCTACTTCCGCTTCATTTCAGACTGCGGCCCGCAGGCGAAAATGGTTCTTGGTGATGCGCGGCTGACACTAGAGGCAGAGCCGGACAGCAAATTCGACTATCTGCTCATCGATGCGTTCTCATCCGATTCCATACCGGTTCATCTGATGACGAGAGAGGCAATCGACCTCTTTTTTTCAAAACTCTCGAAGAACGGGTTGCTGGCGCTCCACATATCGAACCGGTATCTTGAACTGGCCAGCGTGCTGGCCGCCATCGCTGAAGTGGATGGATATGAACTGCGTTTTGCGAAGTTCAGCGCAGCTGAGGACAGGACCAAGCCCGATCAGGTTTTCGGAGCAAATGTCATTGTGCTTGCACGCGAAGAAGCCGATTTCGGCCCACTTCTGGAAAACCCAAGGTGGAACACCGTTTCGGCAGGAGACACGCGGCCCTGGACGGACGATTATTCGAACATTGTCGGCGCAATTGTCCGGCATGAGTTCAGGTAAAGGCAGTCGATACGAGTCCAACCCTGTTCGCAGCGGGCGCGTTTGACTGACGGCTATGCCCGTAGACAACATCACCCGGTCACAGGTCGCTGTGGCCGGGTGATTTCATTCCTGGAATGATCGGCGAGACAAGACGGGACGCTTCGCTCTCGTCGCGCCGTATGCCTATTCGGCCGCGACAGCCACATCCCGGAAGGAACGGCGCGCCCAGGGGCGGGTTCCGAACGGAATTTCGTCGACCGTCCCCACCGGCTGCAGGTACTTGGTGACTTCCGGCCACTCACCCGCCTTGAGTGCTTTCAGCACTTCCGGCTTGGTAATCTCGAATGAGGAAACACCACACCGGCGCGCGAGCGGCACCTGGTCGAGAATGTACTTGCCGGCAGCCCGGATATCACCCTGAAAGCCGATCTGCTCACGCAGCACCCGGGCCGCGGAAAAACCGCGCCCGTCGGCAAAACTCGGGAAGTCGACAGCGACATAGGCCAGATTATCGAGGTAAGGCTGTATCAGCTCGACATTGTCGCCTGCCTCAACAAGCACTGCTGTTTTTCCGTCGCGACCGAGATAGTCGTTCGCGGCCTCCAGAAACAGGGTCTGCGGTACCAGCGCATCGCCTTCAACGGCGCTACCTGTCTCGGCATCCACCCGGGTCCAGTTTTCTTCGACGAACTCGCCGTCCTTGTAAATCGTTGCCATTTCGTGCGTCCTCGGTTTCAGTTGAGGCAGCGGTCAGATGCCGCTGCCGTCGATTTCCTTGCCATGGGTCGGCCAGTGAATTCCGCATTCAGTCTTGTCGTGGCCACGCCAGCGGCCTGCGCGCGGGTCTTCGCCCGGCGCAACCTTGCTGGTGCAGGGCAGGCAGCCGATCGAAGGATAGCCTTGCGAGACCAGCGGATGTGGCGGCAGTCCGTGTGACCTTGCGTAGTCCAGGACCTCGGCTGCAGACCAGTCAGCCAGCGGATTGACCTTCACCCGACCCGCGTCGACCTCAAAGTTCTCGAGGCTGTTGCGTGTTGCGCTCTGGTGTCGCTTCCGGCCTGAAATCCATGCTTCGAAACCATGAAGCGCCCGCTCCATCGGAACCACCTTGCGGATGTGACAGCAAGCATCCGTGTCGGTCATCCAGAGCATGCCGGACGGGTCCTGTTCCTCCAGGTCCTCCCTGGTCGGCTTGAAGGTGCGCACATCCGCAAGACCAAGCTTTTCGATCAGCTCGTCCCGATAAAGCAGGGTTGCCGGAAACAGCTTCACCGTGTCGATGAAAAGCACTGGTGTCGACGGATCAATCTGGGCCACCATGTGCAGCAGGACGGCGGAGTCGGCACCGAAGCTGGAGACCATGGCAATGTCACCGGCAAACTGATGCCGGATCGCGCCCAACAGGATCTCCTGTGCCGACATGTCCTCATACTGGGAATTCAGCGCGGCGACTTCCCCCTGCAATCCCAGCTCAGGATCAACCCCCAGACTGAAAGTTTCATGCAGCGCCATAAAGGGCCTCCTTGAAGGGTGCCTCCCCGACCCGGCGATATGCGTCCAGGAAGGTTTCTTCCTTGCCGGATCGAAGGTCGAGATAGGTATCGACCAGCTTTTCAATTGCATCGATGACTTCCTCGGAAGAAAAGCCGCGACCGACGATTTCACCGATGGAAGCATTCTCGTTGGCCGAACCACCGAGCGTTACCTGGTAGAATTCCTCGCCCTTTTTCTCCAGACCGAGAATGCCGATATGACCGACATGGTGGTGGCCACAGGCATTGATGCAGCCGGAGATCTTGATCTTGAGTTCGCCGATTTCCGCCTGGCGCTCTGCCGTGCCGAAGCGTTCGGAAATGCGCTGTGCCACCGGGATAGAGCGCGCCGTTGCCAGGGCACAATAGTCCATACCCGGGCAGGCGATGATGTCGGTGATGAGACCGGCGTTGCCTTCGGCGATTTCGGCGGCAGCCAGCCGGTCGTAGATCGCAGGCACATCATCGAGCTTCACATGCGGCAGGATTACGTTCTGCTCGTGGCTGATGCGGAGTTCGTCATGGCCGTATTGTTCGGCCAGGTCCGCGATCACTTCCATCTGTGCATCAGATGCATCGCCCGGGATACCACCAATCGGCTTCATGGAAAGCGTCACGGAAGTATAGCCCGGCACCCGGTGCGGGTTCAGGTTGTGCGCCAGGAACTGGGCAAAGGCGGCATCGGCATTCCGGCGTGCTTCGACAGCCTCGGAGGCAGACGGGCCGACTTCAAGCGGGGGCGGTGCGAAATAGGCCTCGATGCGACGGACTTCCTCGTCCGGCAGGCGCAGCACGCCGTAGCGGATCTTTTCGAATTCCGCTTCGATATCCGCCTTCAGTTCCTCCAGGCCGGTTTCGTGCACGAGAATCTTGATGCGCGCCTTGTATTTGTTGTCGCGGCGGCCATAGCGGTTATAGACGCGCAGGATCGCTTCCGAATAGGCCAGAAGATCTTCCTCCGGCAGGTAGTCGCGCACCTTGCGACCAATCATCGGCGTGCGTCCAAGACCACCGCCGACATAGACAACAAAACCGATCTCGCCATCATCATTCCGGGTCAGCTGCAGGCCGATGTCATGCACCTGCACAGCGGCCCGGTCGTTGGGCGCGCCGGTGATCGCGATCTTGAACTTGCGCGGCAGGAACGAAAACTCCGGATGCAGAGACGACCACTGACGCAGAATTTCCGCGTAGGGGCGCGGGTCTGCGATCTCGTCGGCGGCCGCGCCGGCAAAGTGGTCAGCCGTCACGTTTCGAATGCAGTTGCCGGATGTCTGAATGGCGTGCATTTCCACTTCCGCCAGTTCTTCCAGGATCTTCGGCGTGTCTTCCAGCTTTGGCCAGTTGAACTGAATGTTCTGGCGCGTCGTGAAGTGGCCGTACCCCTTGTCGTAGGTGCGCGCGATATGCGCGAGCTTGCGCATCTGGCGACCGTTCAAAGTGCCATAGGGAATGGCAACCCGCAGCATGTAGGCATGCAGCTGGAGATAGAGACCGTTCATCAGGCGAAGAGGCTTGAACTCGTCTTCCGACAATTCGCCCGCAAGGCGGCGCCGGACCTGGTCCTTGAATTGCTCGGTGCGCTGATTGACAAAACTCGCGTCAAATTCGTCGTAGCGGTACATCTTGAACTCTCCTAGCAGGCGCTGCCGTTTTCGATTTTTCCGGCGCTGCCTTTCCCTGTTGTCTTTTTTCAGGCCGATACGGCCTGGGCCTGTTTACCGAACTGCGGGTGGGTGGTCGGACCGGCGGCCCGGATGCGCTCACGCAGGCGGACCGGCACAATCACGCCGTCCTCCAGTGTCACGTCCATTTCGTAGACGCTGACGACTTCCTGGTTTTTCTCGGCCTCCTGGCCGATGGCCAGCCCTTCCGCGACCTGGTCCTTGCCGTCGAAAGTTCTGGCCAGCGTGATGCGCTCGACCCAGCTGCCGTTTTCGCCGAGCCAGACAACGTCGCCGTTCAGCAGGCGGTTGGCGGTGATGACTTTCATTGCGTCTACTCTCTTTCGTCAGGCAACTGCGGCGCGGGCCACGTCAAGCGGCACCAGCGTTTCGGCCTTGTGCAGGGCGGCGTGGCCAACGGCCTCGCCTATGACTATGAGGACCGGGCCTTCGATTTCCGCACGGTTCGACAAAACCGCGAGTTCGGAAAGCGTTCCGGCAAAAAGGCGTTCATCCGCATGAGCGGCATTTTCCACGACCGCGACCGGGGTTTGCGGCTTCAGGCCCGCGCCGATCATCTTGTCGGCAACCGCGGCTGCAACAGTGCGTCCCATGTAGACGGCGACGGTCGCGCCTTTCAGCGCAAGACCGGCCCAATCCGGCAGCGTCTCGGACTTGGCGTTGTGGCCGGTTGCAAAAACAAGGTTGGAGGCCACTCCCCGCAGGGTCAGAGGGATCTGGGCCGAGGCGGCCGCGGCAAAGGCTGCCGTGACGCCGGGGACGATCTCAAATCCGATCCCGCCTGCGCGTAGCGCCTCCATTTCCTCTGCGGCCCTGCCGAATATCATCGGATCGCCGGCCTTCAGGCGAACAACTTTCAAACCCTTCGTACCCAACTCCACGAGCAGATCGCAGATCTCGGTCTGCGCGACGGAATGGGCCCCCTTGCGCTTGCCGACGGAAATTCGCTCCGCGTCTCGGCGCCCCATGGAGACAACACCCGCCGGAACCAGGGCGTCATGAACGATCACATCTGCTTCCTGCAAAAGCCGTTGCGCCCTGAGGGTCAGGAGGTCTTCCGCGCCAGGGCCGGCTCCGGCCAGCCAGACAAAACCGGGCTCGTCGGCCATGCCGTTCAGCAGTCGTTGTGCATCGGCACGGGCTGCATCCGGCTTGCCGGCATAAAGATTTGTCGCCACGGAACCGGAGAAAACCGGGCCCAGAAATTGCGTCGCAGCCCGCCGTCGGTAATTACCTTGGAGGCTGCATCGCGAAAACTTTCAGCAAGACGCGCCAACTGCCCGGTTGCCCGCGGCAGCATCGCCTCGATGCGGGCGCGGAGGTGGCGGGACAGAACCGGGCCGACACCGGTGGAGGTAATTGCTACGGCGATCGGCGCCCGATTGACCAGGGCACCGGTGTAGAAGTCGCAGAGTTCCGGCTTGTCGACCGCATTCACGGGAACACCCATGATCCGGGCCGCGTCAACGACGGCCTTGTCGAGGTTCCAGTTTTCCTGGGCGGTAAACACCAGGGCCGCACCGTTCAAATGTGCAGGACGAAAACCTTCCGCGACGTGCTCGGCTTCGAAGAGGTCGATCGCCTCACGCAGGTCCTGCTCGACGGTGTTGGAGATCACGACAATCTTTGCGTTGGTTTCGCCCAGCAGCCGCACCTTGGCGGCGGCCTCGGCGCCATGGCCAACCACGAGCACCCGTCTGCCCGCGACCTTCATGAACGCGGGAAACACGTCGAGCCGGTCTTCCGGCTTTTTCAGCGTTTTGACTATGTCACCGCGACGACTGGCCATCTTCAAGGGTCTCCAATCCCAGATTGATGGCCTTAATGTAATTTGCCCCCTCCGGAAGTTCCGGGCACCGGTTTTCAAAGCTCGGCTCGGAAGAGGAATAGTTTTTTCAAGCTGAGCCGTTTGGCCGATTCCCGTTCCAGAACGCGCAGCCAAGACAGTGTTCCCGGAGACGCCAGCAGCTAAATCGTTCAGTTTTTCCAAGGAACTGGCCGAGCCCCGGTCGTCCGTGGCGCTGCTGCCACCCAGAGTCCGGGCCGTTGGTTCAGAGTGACCTGGACCGATCCCGGATCAAGTCCGGGACGGCACAGTTTTCGTTGCGCATCCAAGATCCCGAATATCAGTGCGCGAACCTGTATGACGTCATCACGGACGCAGCGCAGCGGAGATCCGGGATCGAGACCGCACGGCACCGTGCGGATTGCTTCCAGCACAAACGGCCGCTTGCGGCTCCCCGGTCACGGCCCGCGCTTCGCGTCGCCGGATGACAGCAAAATCATAAGAGCACTATCCCAAGACACAATGGAGACAAAAACGATCAGAGTGATCAGTCCTGTCAATCCTGACAGACCGATCGTCCACACGTCGAATAAAAGCATCGGTCGTCCGCTAAAGTAAGGGAATACCGCTGGTGAAGACGTGTAGGTCGCAACCCACGGAAGTGGGCCATCAACAACACGCTTGATGTCGGTTCTGATTGACCATGCCGAATACACCAACCCGCCAACACTTATAAAAAGGAAAGCATAGAACCCGGTCCACACAGACAAAATTAGGCCCAAAAGCAGAGGACCAATCGCGCTAATGAAATAATGAACGAAATCGACCAACTCTTCATTTGAAGGTAAAAATTTACTTTTCGGTTTTCTATAAAATGGCGGCCAACCCATACTGACTTGCCACGCCAAGCTCCAGTAAATGAAGGTAGAAACAGATATTCCAATGAAAAAAATCTTTATCATCATCTGTTTCTAGCGACCAAAAGACACCCTCACAACACCGCACAATAAACAGACTTAAAGTTGTTCGGCAGCAACCTTACCAGAGTCATCATGGCTAAGCGTAACGGAGATACCGGATCGGCAAGGCACAGCGACTGGGTTGCTTCCCGCACAAAACGGCCGCTTGTGGCTCTCCGGTCCCGGCTAGCGCTTCGCGTGGCCGGATGACGGTGGATGTTTTTCGTCTCACGGCAATCCAGTTGTCATCCCTGCGCAGGCAGGGATCCAGTAATCACGGGGCTCAACTCAGTGCCAATTACCTCAAGTTACAGACTGCTGGTTCCCGGTCTTGCCGCTGGCGCGTCAAACCGAGATGACAACAGAGGCTCAGTCATAAAGCGCAAGGAAATCGCCAATATTGAACTTTGCAATCGGTTGCCTACCGCGTCGCCTGCATTATCGAGACGAAGTTGGCGACGGCTGCACCGCCCATGTTGAAGATGCCGCCGATTTCGGCGTTCTTCACCTGAATGTCGCCTGCTGTGCCGGTGAGTTGCATGGCGGTGAGGACATGCATGGAGACACCGGTTGCACCGATCGGATGACCCTTGGACTTCAGGCCGCCCGACGGGTTGACCGGCAGCTTGCCGCCCATTTCGGTCCAGCCCTCCAGAATTGCCCGTGCGCCCTCGCCTTCAGACGTCAGGCCCATGGCCTCATATTCAATCAATTCGGCAATGGTGAAGCAATCGTGGGTCTCGACGAAGGAGAGATCCTCCAGTGCAAGATTGGCATCGCCCAGCGCTTCGCCCCAAGCTTTCGAACAGCCCTCGAACTTCAGAATATCGCGGCGGGACATCGGCAGGAAATCCTGGACATGGGCCATGCCGCGGAAGGCAACAGCCTTCTTCATGCCGAGCGCGGTTACCGGGTCAGTGAGGACGAGCGCGGCCGCACCGTCGGACACCAGCGAGCAGTCCGTGCGTTTCAGGGGACCGGCAACAAATGGGTTCTTTTCACTTTCCGCGCGGCAGAAGTCGAAACCAAGATCCTTGCGCATCTGCGCATAAGGATTGCCAACGCCGTTCTTGTGGTTCTTGGCCGCAATTTTTGCCAACGCATCCGACTGGTCTCCGAATTTCTGGAAATACCCATCGGCGATCTTGCCGAAAACGCCGGCGAAACCGGCCGGCGTGTCGCCTTCTTCCTTCAGGTAGGAAGCCTTCAGAAGGTTCTTGCCAATTTCAGGGCCCGGTGTGGTGGTCATCTGTTCCACGCCGACCACAAGCACAATCCTTGCATCTCCGGAGGCAATCGCCCGCACACCCTGGTGCACGGCGGCAGACCCGGTCGCGCAGGCGTTTTCAACCCGCGTGGCTGGCTTGAAACGCAGTGCGGGATCAGCCTGCAGAACCAGGGAGGCGGTAAAGTCCTGAACGGAAAACCCGGCGTTGAAGTGACCGAGCAGGATCTCGTCGACGTCTTCTGGTGCAATCCCGGCATCGTGAATGGCATCAACCGCCACCTTGACGATCATGCTTTCAACGGTTTCTTCGGCGTGCTTGCCAAAGGGCATGTGCGCCCATCCCACCATCGCTGCCGTCATGAGATTTCCTCCAAATGAGCCTGTTGAGCGGAAAGGGCATCCCGGCACGGGCCATCAGAAGCTGACCGGCCTGATGTCCACCTTACGGACACTTCGCTGTCCGGGACAGTCCCAGCTTCCATGCTGCTTTGCAAGAAGAAATTGACCTTTACGTCATTAATTTCTTATTATCTCTTTTTTTTCAATTATTTATATATAGTCAAAAACTTGATTTCTCATCCGCCCAACCAATCACGGATCGTCGGCATTTAGAAAAACGACGGCTGACGACGATCTGTTTCATAGCACTGTCACGTTTACCGGGTAACTGCATCCCCGTTGGAGAAAGACATTATTCTATCGCATTTTATCGCATCGCCGGTTCTGCCCAGCAGGACCGGCTTTTTACTTTTTCAACATCGGTTTTCCATGAATTGCCGCGCCCTCTTACACACGTGCACACGATTTTCTGAACAATGTAACTTGACCTCATGATCCGCGGCCTATAGCGATTCAAAGCGCTTTGAGTTATCAATCCGCGCGCGACGCGGAATGGAGACCGGGAATGTTTGAAGAAGCCGAAACGGGCCAGGAGGCCGTCATGCCTGATACGAGGATCATAGGTTCGGACTGGTGGCGCGGTGCGGTGATCTACCAGATTTATCCGCGGTCCTTCAACGACAGCAATGGAGACGGTATCGGTGACCTCAACGGGGTGACCGAACGCATGGATTACATTGCCTCGCTCGGTGTTGACGCCATCTGGTTGTCGCCGTTCTTCACCTCTCCCATGGACGATTTCGGGTATGATGTTTCGGACTATGAGGATGTCGACCCGATGTTCGGGACGCTGGCCGATTTCGACCGCATGACGAAGGCAGCTCACGAGCGCGGTCTCAAGGTCATGATCGATCTGGTGATCTCGCACACGTCCGATCAGCATCCCTGGTTCAAGGAAAGCCGGTCCTCGAAGGACAATTCCAAAGCGGACTGGTTTGTCTGGGCCGATGCCAAGCCGGACGGCACGCCCCCCAACAACTGGCTGTCGCTCTTTGGTGGTCCCGCCTGGGAGTGGGACAGCCGGCGCTGCCAGTATTACATGCACAATTTCCTGGCGAGCCAGCCGGATCTCAATTTCCACAATGGAGATGTCCAGGATGCCGTTCTGGACGTGGCAAGGTTCTGGCTTGATCGCGGTGTCGACGGCTTCCGTCTGGACACGGTGAACTTCTACTTCCACGATGCGGATCTCAGGGACAATCCACCGCTCAGCGCCGGTGAAGCACCGTCAACGGTTGATCCGACCAACCCTTACGGTTTTCAGGATCATCTTTATGACAAGACCCGGCCGGAAAACCTCGTGTTCCTGGAAAGGTTCCGGGCGCTGCTGGACAAATATCCCGGATCGACCTCCGTGGGTGAAATCGGTGCGGACGGCCAGGCCGTCGAACTGACTGCCGCCTATACGGAAGCAGACAAGCGCATCCACATGGCCTACAGCTTCGATCTTCTCACGCCACAGCATTCGGCATCGTATGTCCGCCGTATCGTCGAGGACATGAACGCGGAAATAGGGTCGGGCTGGGCCAGCTGGGCCCTGTCGAACCATGATGTCAAACGGGTTGCGACACGCTGGGGAGAAGGCAAGGACGTCTCCAGGTTCGCGCCACTTGTTACCGCACTTTGCGCGTCATTGCGCGGAACACCTTGCCTCTACCAGGGAGAAGAACTCGGTCTGACACAGGCTGACGTCCCGTTCGAGAAACTTCAGGATCCCTATGGCATTCGCTTCTGGCCGGAATACAAGGGCCGCGATGGTTGCCGCACTCCGATGCCATGGGTAAAGGACAATGCCAATGCGGGCTTTTCGGAGGTAGAGCCCTGGCTCCCCGTTGCCCCTGAACATCTTGCGCTTGCGGCATTCGAACAGGACAAGGACGAGGCGTCGACCCTTTGCAGGAACCGCGCTTTTTTCAATTGGCGGCAGAACAAAACCGCTCTCAAGAAGGGTGACATGGTGTTCCTTGAAAGCAGCGACGAGACGCTTGTCTTCACCCGGAGTTACAGAAACGAGATGATCCTCTGCGCCTTCAATCTGGCCGACGAGAAGGTGACGATAACCCTTGACGGTCTCGATCTGGAAAATCTCAACGCACCGGGCTTTGCAGGTACGATCCAGGGCAATGAGATTGCACTCGGTGGCCTCGATGCAGCCTTTGCCAGAATAATTTCCTGATTTACATGCTTCAAAAGAACTCCCGGCGCGGCTAAAACAGGCGCGCCGGTCTGTCTCCGGTACCTTTGACAACCTGCCGGACCCTGAATGACCGACCGCCTGCCCCTGTCTGCCTTTATCATTGCCAGGAACGAAGCCGACCGCATTTCCCGGCCGATCCGAAGCGTGATCGACTGGGTGGACGAGGTAATCGTTGTCGACAGCGGATCGACAGATGACACGATCGCGGTTGCCGAGAAGCTCGGCGCCAGGATCGTCCACAAGGACTGGCAGGGCTACGGACCGCAAAAGCGGTGCGGGGAAGACCAGTGCCGCAACGACTGGCTGTTGAACCTTGATGCCGATGAAGAGGTTACCGAAGACCTCGCAGCTGAAATCCGTGCAAAGTTTTCCGACAACAGCTATGGCGATGCCGATGGCTGGCGCATCATGATCCGGGACATGTATGCCCACGAAACGGAACCGGCGCCATGGGCTTACGGGTATCACCAGATCCGGCTATACGACCGGCGCAAGGGCCGGTTTTCAGATTCAAGCGTCCATGACACGGTACGCCCGGTGAACGGTGCGACGATCGCAAATCTTTCCGGCATCATGGCCCACCGCTCGATCCGCTCGCTCGACTTTCAGGTGGGCAAATACAACCGGTATTCCGGCATGCAGGTCGAGGACATGCGCACGCGCGGCCGCAAACTGCCCCGTTCCCGTTTGCTTACCGAATTTCCAGTCAGCTTTTTCAAGGCCTATTTCGTCCGCAAGTACCGCAAGTACGGCTGGTGGGGCCTCATTTTGTCCATGAACTATGCCCATGCGCGTTTCCTGCGTGTGGCGAAGGCCTATGAGGCAGAACTGCTTGCCGGGAAACAACGATAGCGGCCGTTTCCCGGTCTTCCTAACCCGACGCTTTCACAGGCTCCTCCGGCACCGCGTGCCGTTCCACGCGGATCGGCTGACGAACACCGGTCGTGTGATGGAAATGCTCAAGGCGCCGTATCGTGGTCGGCGTCAGCGTGTGATCGCGCGACAGCACCAGTTCGTGACTGTTTTCCGCCAGAACGTCTTCGACGAGAATGTCACCGGGCCGGAGAGAACGGATGTAGCATTCAGAAATCTGTCCCTTCCTGTCTTCCGCCACATCGTCCAGAAGAACTTTTCTGGCGGCCTCCAGGAGTTCGGGATCGTATTTGCTCTTCTTGATCATCAACGCTTCGAACGCCGCGGCATCCGGCCCGCGTTCCGGACTGGCGTACCACAGATCGGTCAGGAGCTTGAGAATGCGGGATATCTTCGGAATCTCGGTGCCGGTGGGGCCGTCCTTGGGAAATCCGGACCCGTCAAATCCGCGAGCGGACAGGAACAACAGTTCGGACACCTTTTCCAGCTGCGGAATATTCTGCAGGAGGTCGCGCGTCTGACCCGGCGACCGGTCAAGCACGTCTCTTTCCTGCTCTGTCAGGCTGCGCGCGGCCCGGTAGCGCGCAAGGATCTGCTTGGGCAGCAAAGCTTCACCAAGCGGTGACAGCATAACCGCCATTTCCAGTTCCCAGGTTTTCCTGATGCCGATTTCCTTCGCCAATCTCAGAGCCTGTTTGCGTACGGTCGCAGTGCGCCGAAACGCCTCGGGATGAAAAAGCCCGAGCATATCGATCAGCAATTTGACCGAGCCCGCGAGCGTCCGCTCCAGCATCGCCCGGTCCTTGGCCTGTTGCCGGTGATATGCAAGCGCGGTTTCAAGAGCATTTGCAAGATCTTCGGGGCGACACGGCTTTTCGAGAAACATGAAGGCACGGCCTTCGTTCAGTGTCTTCTTGACAGCCTCGGCGGATGTTTCGCGGGTCAGCATAAGCCTTGCAGCCTGGGGCACGATCATTTCCGACGCCCTCAGGAATGCCGTTCCACCCCGACCGGGCAGATTGAAACACGAAAAGATCACCGCAGTGTTTGTGTTCTGTTTGAGAAATTGCAGGGCTTCTTCAGAGTCGGAAAAGCAATTTACCTTGTAGTGGTCGCCGAACAGACGTTGAAACGCTTTCCGCACAGCAATGTCCGGGTCAACGACGACGATAGGGTCAGTTGCTGTTTCCATGAATCGTGCCTCATGCCAAAGACCGACCTGAACTTGTGCTTTCGTCAGCCGTATCTTCCGCGCAGGATCTCATGTGACGGATAACAAATACTTGCGAAACTCGGCATCTACTGTCAGCACTTTTCGCGGGGGTGGGTAATGTTCCCAGAAGTTTGTGTGTTGCACGGTAGCCTTTTACGCGCAAGTCGACCTATAAGGCCCCATGATTGATGTGCTTGTTATCGGTGCCGGCCCGGCTGGTCTATTTGCTGCTGATCATCTGTCCACGCGAGGACACTCGGTCACAATTATCGACCAGATGGCGTCGCCGGCCCGCAAATTTCTCATGGCTGGTCGGGGCGGTCTCAATCTCACGCACAGTGAAGACCTGCCGATTTTCCTGTCCCGCTATCGGGAGGCGGAGCATTTTCTTGCCCCCATGATAAAGGCCTTCCCGCCACAGGCGCTGACAGACTGGTGCCACGATCTGGGTCAGGAAACCTTCGTTGGATCCAGCGGGAGAGTTTTTCCGAAGACCATGAAAGCATCACCGCTGCTGCGTGCGCTGTTGCTCAGACTGCAAGCCAACGGGGTTCAACTCCGGGTGCGGCACAGGTTTACCGGCCTGGACGACAACGGTTCAGTACTGATCGAGACCGGGAACGGAGATTCGGAGACCCTGTCCGCACGCACGGTTCTGCTTGCGCTCGGCGGGGCGAGTTGGCCCAAACTCGGCGCCACGGCAACCTGGAGTCCCGTGCTCGAGGAACGTGGCATAACAGTGACACCATTTCAGCCCGCCAATTGCGGGTTCCTGGTGTCCTGGAGCCCCTTTCTGACTGAAAGATTTTCCGGATCTCCCTTGAAGCGAATTGGAATAAGTGTCGGCGACCGGTCCATACTTGGAGAAGCCATCCTCTCGGCAAGGGGATTGGAAGGCGGTGCGATTTACGCGCTTTCGGCGGACATCCGGGAGATCATCAACCGGGAAGGATCGGCAAGCCTGCTGCTGGATCTCCGTCCGGCGATGAGTGCATCGGACCTTGCCGCGAAAATGTCGCGACCACGCGGAAAACAGTCACAATCCACTTTCTTGAAGAAGACGCTCAAACTGAATGCAGTGGAACTGGCTCTTCTTCGAGAATCGGGTCCATTGCCGGGCGACACGGATCTTCTTGCTGAACGGATCAAGTCGATACCCGTCACTTGTCTTTCGCCCTATCCAATGGATCGGGCGATCTCGTCTGCCGGTGGCATCGCCCTTGAAGAACTCAACCCGGACCTGATGCTCAGGAAAATGCCCGGTGTCTTTGCGGCCGGAGAAATGCTGGACTGGGAAGCACCGACGGGCGGATACCTGTTGCAAGCCTGTTTCGCCACCGGCCACCGTGCGGCAGAAGGTATCGTGCGCTATCTGGACAACATGACAAAAGGAGAAGCCGGATGACGGTCCTGTATGTGGATGCGGACGCCTGTCCGGTGAAAAACGAAGCAGTCCGCGTCGGCGAACGTCACGAGGTCGCAATCAAGTTCGTTTCCAACAGCTGGATGCGCCTGCCCGAGGGAGACCTGATCGAGCGAGTGGTGGTTCCCGAAGGGCCGGACGAGGCCGACAACTGGATTGCGGAACGGGCCCAGCCCGGCGATGTCGTCGTGACAGCAGACGTGCCACTTGCTGCCCGTTGCGTGAAGGCCGGAGCGCTTGTCATCGGACCATCAGGAAAACCTTTCCGCGAGGATGGCATCGGCATGCGCCTGGCCATGCGGGATCTGAATACACACTTGCGGGAATCCGGTGAAATCAGGGAAGGCGGACCGGCATTTACAAAGGCCGACCGGTCCCGGTTTCTCAATCAACTTGAAACGACCATGCGTGCGGCGAAGAGAATTTCGACAGGTTAGCCGGTTCAATTGACGACGGCGGCAATCTCCACCCCGGACGGTCTGGAACTACAATTCAAACAAAAACTCCCTGCAAGGCTGGGAGGAAACCTTGCAGGGAGACGCCGGAGACACTCGCAAGTGTCGTATATAGACCGGCTTGTTATTGCATTGTCTTTTGATCTGCCGGGACCGCTGACCGGTCCCGGTAAACTGAAAGCCTTAGCGGCAGAACTTGTACTGACCGGAATAGGCCAGGAAATAGCCGGTGTTCGGATTGAAGGACCGGTACTTGGCACGGCAGTAGTTGAACCAGGCCGGTGACCAGGGAGCCGCGCGGTAGGTGACAACGGGAGCCGGTGCCGGGTAGTAGGCCGGAGGCGGTGCATAGTAGCGTGGTGCCGCGTAGCGACGCTGTGACAGCGCGGAGCCGATGATTGCGCCCGCAGCAAGGCCACCTGCGATCCCTGCGCCGACACGCCAGCCATTTCCGGCTTCAGCGGTTGTTGACTGCGAGGTCAGCATGACACCTGCGACAAGAGCGAGGGCGGTGGTGGTGGTTGCGATCTTCCTGAACATTTCGGTGTCCCTTCCTGTTTACGAGGCACTCGTTGTCTCTCCGCCTCAACTCATGAAAGGACACTAGACCAGCACTGTCCGGGGCTCTGTGACCGGGGTCACAAGGATTCCGTTTGTTGAAAATCGGCATTTTCGACCGTGAATTCATCTCTCACACTAGTTTCACTTGCCTAAGAGCCACCTCAGACATACATTGACCCTCATCGGCGCGCGTTGCGTCGTACGGGACATGACGAAAGACCCGGTTAGACTGACTTCGGCAGAGCTCTTTGGAGTGCTGCTCTGAAAACCCAAGCTTTCCGTTTCTTATTGACTTCTCGTTTATCCGCGCCTTGCCGGAAACGGGAATGCGCACAAATCAACGGAAAGGTTTCTCCATGCGTGAGAACGGCACCATCAAGTTTTTCAATCACGACCGCGGCTTCGGTTTCATCACACCGGACAATGGCGGCAAGGACGTATTCGTCCACGTGACTGCATTCGAGCAGGCCGGAATCGGTGCACCGGTCGAAGGCGCAAAGATTTCATTCGTCGCTGAAGACGATCGCCGTGGCCGCGGCAAGCAGGCAGCTCAACTCGAAATGCTCTGAGTTTCAGGTCTGCGGACCAATTCTGAGCCGCTCGAGACGAGCAAAACGAAAACGGGGCCCAGCGGCCCCGTTTTTGTTTCCCAGACAAATGACCTGCAGGTACAAAGACGGCGTTGACGAAAAAGTCGACCTCTACGTATCGTGCCCGGGACGCTTTCATCGGCAACCCAAACGCACTGTTTCGTCGCCCCGCCTGCACCGGGATGAAAGGTGCGCGATCCTTTTGAGCGAAGCTATGGAATTTTGATTGCACTCACCGTCACTTGAGCATGCAGTCGAGCAATTCGTTTTCGCCTATCACTCCGACGATAGCACCGTCCTTTTGAACCACAACGGGCTCGGAACTGGACTTCTTCAGCTTTGCGACCTCACGGACCGGTGTGGCGCTTTCGCAGGTCAGGCCGCTGGCGAGGGAACCCGGCAGGCTTCCCGGAGGCACCATGATGTCCCGGGCGCGGAGCACATTGAGCGGATTCATGTGACTGACGAAATCGGCGACATAGTCATCGGCTGGATTCTTGACGATCTCCTGGGGCGTGCCGAGCTGAATGATGCGGCCACCTTCCATGATTGCGATGCGTGAACCGATCTTGGCTGCCTCGTCGAGATCGTGGCTGACAAAGATGATTGTCCGGTTCAGTTCTTTCTGAAGATCGAGCAACTCGTCCTGCAGCTTGTCGCGGATCAGCGGGTCGAGAGCCGAAAACGGCTCGTCCATCAGCAAGATCGGTGCATCGGTGGCAAAGGCACGGGCGAGGCCGACACGCTGTTGCATGCCACCGGAAAGTTCATGGACGTACTTTTCGCCCCAGCCGGCCAGACCGACAAGTTTCAGCTGTGCGTCCACCTTCGAGATGCGTTCCTTGGGTGACATGCCTGAAAGCTCGAGGCCGAACCCGACGTTCTCGGACACTGTGCGCCAGGGCAGCAGGCCAAATTGCTGAAACACCATGGCGATGCGGTGCCTTCGCAGTTCACGCAGATCATTTGCCGAGCAGGTTTCCGGATTTACATACTGATTGCTGTCATGCACCTGCACCTCGCCGCGGATGACCGGGTTGAGGCCATTGACCGCGCGCAGCAGTGTGGACTTGCCGGAGCCCGACAGGCCCATCAGCACCAGCACTTCTCCCTCGTAAATGTCCAGGCTGGCTCCGGCTACGCCCAGGATCTGACCCGTTTCGGCCTGGATCTCCTGCCTGGTCTTGCGCGCATCGATCAGCGGCAATGCGGAGTTGGGATTTTCACCGAAGACGATGTCGACATCCCTGAAGGTAACAATGGGTGCTCCGGATGTATCGGTCATCGCTTGCCTCCTTCTGAGCTCCGGAAAAAACGATCCAGCACAATCGCAATAAGGACAATGCAAAGTCCTGATTCAAACCCAAGGGCAATGTTCGCGGTATTGAGCGCGCGCAGCACAGGTCCACCAAGCCCGTCTGCTGCAACCAGGGCCGCGATGACCACCATTGAAAGCGACAACATGATCGTCTGGGTCAAGCCCGCCTTGATTTGTGGCAACGCGTAAGGCAATTCGACTTTCCAGAGAAGCTGGGACTTGGTCGCCCCGAATGCTTCACCCGCTTCCAACAAGGCACTAGGTGTGGAGGAAACACCGAGTTGTGTCAGTCGGATCGGAGCAGGAATTGCAAAGATGACTGTCGCAACAAGACCAGGAACCATACCAAGTCCGAAAAGAATTAGGGCGGGGATCAGATAGACAAAGGTTGGAAGGGTTTGCATCAGGTCGAGCACTGGACGCAAAAAAGCATAAAACCGCGGATTATGTGCAGCCATAACCCCCACCGGTACGCCTACTGCCATGCAGACAACAGACGATGAAACCACAAGTGCCAGTGTTTCGGTCGTCTCCTCCCAATATCCCTGATTGATTATCAAAAGAAGAGACAAGGCCACAAAAACAGCAAATGCGATCGTGCGGTGGACCAGATAAGCCAAGGCAACAATGATCGCGACCATCAGCAGAGGATGGGGAGCCTGCAGAACCCAGAGAATTCCATCAATCATTGCGATAAGAAATGCGGAAATTCCATCAAACACCCAATCGGCGTTCTCTGTCAGCCAATCGACTGCATGTTTTGCCGATCGTCCGATTGGCAATTTGTTCTCCGTGAGCCAGTCCAACCTGTCGCCCCTTTTATATTCTTGAAACAAAGACGCCGGCATTTGCGCCGGCGTCTTCTAGATTCTTACCAACTCAAAGGCCGAGAGCGCCTTTCACGGCAGCGAAACTATCGCCGCCATCGAACGTCTTCACGCCTACCAGCCAGCTTTCAAACGTCGCCGGATGCTCTTTCAACCAGGCAGCCGCGGCCTTGTTCGGATCTTCGCCGTCGACCAGGATCGCGCCCATGATCTCGTTTTCCATCGGGAGCGAGAATTCGAGGTTTTCCAGAAGTTTTCCGACGTTTGGGCATTCCTTGGTATAGCCAGCGCGAACGTTGGTGAATACGGTCGCCCCACCGTAATTCGGGCCAAATATTTCATCACCGCCATCGAGATAGGCCATCTCGAAATTGGCATTCATCGGATGCGGTTCCCAACCGAGGAACACGATGTCGTTATCGCGCTTTCCAGCCCGTGCAACCTGGGCCAGCATGCCCTGTTCGGAGGATTCGACAACCTCGAAGCCCTCCAGACCATAAAGGTTCTGGTCGATCATGCCGATGATCAGGCGGTTGCCATCATTGCCGGGCTCAATGCCGTAGATCTTGCCGTCCAGATCATCGCGGAACTTGGCAATGTCCTGGAAGCTCTTCAGACCCTTGTCATAGGTGTATTTCGGAACGGCCAGAGTATATTTGGCACCTTCCAGATTGGCCCGTACGGTTTCGACTGAACCATCTTCCCGATAGGCCTTGATATCGCCTTCCATCGTCGGCATCCAGTTGCCGAGGAAAATGTCGATGTCCTTGTTCTTCAAAGAAACATAGGTGACCGGGACCGACAAAAGTTTGACGTCCGGCTCGTATCCGAGCGCTTTCAGAACCACGGAGGTTGCCGCAGTAGTCGCAGTGATGTCCGTCCAACCGACATCAGACAAGCGAACTGTCTTGCAGGCTTCCGGCTCGCTTGCAAGCGCTGTTCCGGACAGCATCAGGCCAAGTGTAAGACCTCCAGCGAGTGTCGCTGCGATTTTCATGAGTATACCTCCTATGGAATGTGAAATTTTTGTTTGGGCCATTTTGAATAACTGGAAGCGAATTCACGCTCAGGCTTAAGTGCCCCCGATTTAATCTCCAATAGCCTGCTCCTGACCAATCCAAACATCCACGGAAAAATTTTGCAAGTTTTCATTGATTGACTGATCAATTAAAAATAAGAAAAAAGAAACTCGGAGATCACGATGCCCAAGGTCGGAATGGAAGCGGAACGACGGCGCAGTCTCATTGACGCAACCGTCGATGCGATCCACGAGCGTGGATACAGTGACATTACCATGGCTCAGATCGCCAAACGGGCGGGTGTTTCCGGTGGTCTGGTACATCACTATTTTGGTTCGAAAGATCAATTGCTTGCAGCAACCATGCGGCATCTTCTGACCGAACTCGGCCGTGCCATTCGTGACAAGCTGGCGAAGGCCGAAACACCGCGAGAACGGATCTCCGCCATTATCGCCGGCAACTTCGCAATCGACCAGTTTCAACCAGCCGTCATAGCGGCGTGGCTGGCCTTTTATGTCCAGTCCAGAACCACCGACAGCAACAATCGTCTCTTGCGAATCTACGCCGCCCGGCTTGCATCCAACCTCACTCACAACCTCAGGTCATTCATGCCACAGGAAGAAGCCCGCCGGATCGCCGAGGGAACAGCCTCCATGATCGACGGTGTGTGGATCCGGCAGGCTCTGAGCGGTGCCCGATCCGACCATCAAGCCGCTATCGCGATGGTCGAAGACTACGTCGAAACCCAGATTGCCACCCTCGCGGGTCGCACCAACGGCTGCTGAGCCGGAGCTTTTTCATGCCTGACCAGTTTGATTTCATCATCGTGGGTGCCGGATCAGCCGGCTGCGCGATGGCCAGCCGCCTCTCCGAAGACCCCAACAACAAGGTCCTGGTGCTGGAATTCGGCGGAACGGATATCGGCCCGCTGATCCAGATGCCGGCCGCCCTCTCCTATCCGATGAACATGCCGTTTTATGATTGGGGATATGAAAGCGAGCCTGAACCGCATCTTGGAGGGCGCCGCCTGGCGACACCGCGAGGCAAGGTAATCGGTGGCTCGTCCTCCATCAACGGCATGGTTTATGTGCGCGGTCATGCGTGTGATTTCGATAACTGGGAAGACATGGGTGCAAGCGGCTGGGGCTATCGGCATGTGCTGCCTTACTACAAGCGCATGGAGCAGAATCCGCAGGGTCAGGAAGGTTGGCGCGGCACCAATGGTCCGCTGCATGTTCAGCGGGGCACCAAATGGAACCCGCTGTTTCACGCTTTTCGCGACGCCGGCCGGCAGGCCGGCTACGGCGTCACTGAAGACTATAACGGCGAAAAACAGGAAGGCTTCGGCGACATGGAGATGACGGTCCACAAGGGCCGACGCTGGTCAGCTGCCAATGCCTATCTGAAGCCCGCCCTCAAGCGCGGCAACCTTGAGCTCATCAAGGGTGCCCTTGTTCGCAAGGTGCTCATCGAGAACAACCGGGCCGTTGGCGTGGAATTTGAAACCGGCGGGGAGATACGCGTCGCAAACGCGCAACGGGAAGTCATTCTGTCAGCCTCGTCCGTTAACTCACCCAAGATCCTGATGCTGTCAGGGATCGGCCCCGCAGACCAGCTCTCGGATCTCGGCATAGATGTGGTCTCCGACCGACAAGGTGTCGGTGCCAACCTGCAGGATCACCTGGAACTCTATATTCAGCAGGCCTGCACGCAACCGATCACGCTCTACAAACACTGGAACCTTTTTTCCAAGGCACTGATAGGCGCACAATGGCTGTTTTTCAAAAATGGTCTGGGTGCGTCGAACCAGTTCGAGAGCTGCGCCTTCATTCGCACGAAAGCAGGGGTGCAATATCCCGATATCCAGTATCATTTCCTACCCTTTGCCGTGCGTTACGATGGTCAGGCAGCGGCGGAAGGTCATGGTTTCCAGGCGCATGTCGGTCCGATGCGGTCGAAATCACGCGGCCGGGTGAAACTGTCGTCGAACGACCCGAAAGACAAACCGTCCATCCTCTTCAACTACATGTCTCACGAAGAGGACTGGGAGGACTTCAGGACCTGCATTCGTCTGACACGGGAAATATTCAGCCAGGCAGCTTTTGCCCCCTATCGCGGCAAGGAGATCCAGCCGGGTGACAGTGTGCAGAGCGATGAAGCACTCGATGATTTTATCCGCGAGCACGCTGAAAGCGCTTATCATCCGTGCGGCACATGCAAGATGGGTGCTGCAGACGACCCGATGGCGGTCGTAGATCCCGAGTGCCGTGTCATCGGTGTCGAGGGCCTGCGTGTGGCGGACAGTTCGATCTTTCCGCAAATCACCAATGGCAACCTCAACGGACCGTCCATTATGGTAGGCGAGAAGGCAGCCGATCATATCCTTGGCAAGGATCCGCTGCCGCCTTCGAACCAGCAACCGTGGATCCATCCGGACTGGGAAAACAGTCAACGTTAAAGAATTGCCGGACAGCCGGTTTCAAGACACAAGCAGGAGCAATCCAATGCGCGCCCAACCGAAAGCTTCGCACTATGTCGGCGGGTCCTACCTGGAAAGCCAGACAGGCACACCTTTCGATTCGTTCTACCCGGCAACCGGTGAAGTGATTGCCCGGATCCATACCGCCGATGATGCGGTCATCGAAGCTGCAATTTCCGCGGCCCGCACCGGCCAGAAAGTCTGGGCGGCCATGCCACCAGCCGAACGCGGCCGGATATTGCGCAAGGCTGCAGACATCCTGCGGGAAAACAACCACGAACTTTCAGTTCTGGAAACGCTGGACACGGGCAAGCCGCTGCAGGAAACCCTGGTTGCGGATGCAGCATCCGGTGCCGATTGCCTGGAGTATTACGGTGGTCTGGCAGCGACACTTACCGGTGAGCATATCGATCTCGGCGGTTCCTTTGCCTACACAAAGCGGGAACCGCTCGGCATCTGCTTCGGGATCGGTGCGTGGAACTATCCGATCCAGATTGCCTGCTGGAAAGCAGCTCCGGCTCTTGTCTGCGGCAATGCGATGATTTTCAAGCCGTCGGAAGTCACCCCCTTGAGTGCGTTGAAGCTCGCCGAAGCGCTGACCGAAGCAGGTCTGCCGGACGGTGTGTACAACGTCATCCAGGGCTTTGGCGATGTCGGCGCAAAGATGGTGGCACATGCTGAAATCGCAAAAGTTTCCCTGACCGGGTCCGTTCCGACCGGGGCGAAAGTCGCCTCCCTGGCTGGAGAACACCTCAAGAAGACAACGCTTGAACTTGGCGGCAAGTCGCCCCTCATCGTCTTCGACGATGCCGATGTTGAAAATGCGATTTCAGCGGCGATCAATGCAAATTTCTATTCCACCGGCCAGATCTGTTCCAACGGCACACGCGTCTTCGTGCACGAAGCGATCAAGGAACAATTCCTTTCCCGCCTTGCAGAACGAACATCCAGTGCCGTGCTCGGCGATCCGCTGGATGAAGCGACAAATATCGGCCCGCTGGTTTCCAGGCAGCAATTCGACAAGGTGCTGTCCTACATGCAGATAGGCCAGGACGAAGGCGCCCGCCTGGTCTGTGGTGGCGGGTCTGCACAGGTCGACAGTTTTCCTGAAGGCTATTTCGTCCAACCGACGGTCTTTGCGGACGTTCGGGACAACATGCGTATTGCGCGGGAAGAGATTTTCGGTCCAGTGCTCAGCGTTCTCGACTTCGGAGATGAAGACGAGGTCGTTGCGCGTGCCAATGACACGGAATTCGGACTTGCAGCCGGCGTGTTCACGAAGGACATCCAGCGGGCGCATCGTGTGATCGGCAAACTGGAGGCAGGCACCTGCTGGATCAATACCTATAACCTGACCCCGATTGAAATGCCGTTCGGCGGTTACAAGAAATCCGGCATCGGCCGGGAGAACGGTCACGCTGCGATCGAGTATTACAGCCAGATCAAAAGCATCTATGTTGAAATGGATGGGGTAGAAGCGGCGTTCTAGAGGTGTCCCCGTATCAGACAAGGGCGGTTTCCGGGAACGTGACCCGGAAACCGCCTTTTTTGTTTCCGCGCGTTTTTTCACATTGAAGTTTATCGTGCGACAGCCAGATTAGAAGGCAACCCATTCAACTCCGACTGGAGATCGCATGAACCGGCAAGTGCTAGACCCTGCACCGAGAAGCTACGTACAGCATATCTATCTGCTTGCTCGCTCCAACAGGGGCGCGGCCTGTGCGCCAAAGACACAAAACCTGCAAGATGTGCATGACTGGTTGCTGCATGATGCGACCCGGATCGACAATGTCATGCTGATGTTCGAGGAATTCATGTGGCGTTGCAGAGCGGCCAACCTTGGCATCGACAGATGTACGCTGCATATCGGTACGCTCCACCCCAGGGTCGTCGGATTTTCCTGGGTCTGGAACAGCACGGATCAGCTGTGCGATGAAATCGCGGCAGATGCCAACGCAGTCAACAATGTCGCCTTCACAAAGAACCCGCTCTACCGGGTGATGCGGGAGGGCGAGATCATCAAGGTGGATCTTGAGACCGAGGAAGGTGTCAATTCCGGTTCGCTCATGCAGGATCTCGCCGAACAGGGATACACGGCTTACGTCGCGCTTCCCCTGAGCACGGCGGGCGACATGCACAACGCCATGACGTTCGCGACGAAACAGCCTGGAGGATTTCCGCCCGTCGACAAGGAACGCATTCGCGGATTGATTGACCTCCTGGCACTGCATGTTGAACGGCACATCGTGCAGCGGATCGCACGCAATGTTGCCGATACCTACCTCGGACCGATTGCCGGGCGCCGCGTCCTTGATGGCGAAATCCGGCGCGGCGATGGCGAAGCGATCAATGCAGTGGTGTTCATGTCGGACATGCGCGGCTTCACGCAGCTCGCGGACCGCCTCAGCGGGCCCGAAGTCACCTGCATCCTGAACGCGTATTTCGACCGTGTTTCCGACGCCGTTCTGAACCATGGCGGCGATATTCTGAAATTCATGGGGGACGGTATTCTTGCCGTCTTCGATCAGGAAGTCCTCGGGGAAAAGGCTGCAGCAGAAGCAGCGGTGAAGACATCCAGGGAGGCACTTTCGGCCATCGACGAACTCAACGATACGCCGCCCGAAAACCTGCCTGATCCCGACCTGTGGCAACCGCTCAAGATCGGCATCGGATTGCATCGTGGCGAGGTCTTTTTCGGCAATGTCGGCGGGGAAGACAGACTGGACTTCACCGTCATCGGCCGTGCAGTGAACGAGACCAGCCGTGTGGAATCCCTGTGCAAGCCTCTCGGGCAGGAACTGTTGATGACCGCGCCCGTCAAGGAAGCACTTTCAGGTGACCTGCAGACCGGTCTCAATGAAATGGGGGAACACGCCTTGCGCGGCGTTGGCAAGCCGGTCGCCATTTTTGCTGCCTGAAGGGAGAATGCAGCCAGTAAATTGCCGAAGCTGCAGGTGTCATACCCTTGCCGGCAAGGATCCAGCAGACACTGAACAGGGCGGTGTTCCACAACCAGACGGAGTGGAACACCGGATCCCGGTCTCGCCGCCAACGCGGCAAACCGGGATGACACTGCAGAGGGTTCGGTAGATCACTTCGTCAGAATCAATTTGCCCTGTTTCGTAATCGACAGGCGATATGTGTCTTCATTGTGCAGGATCTGGATCTGGCGCAGACCGCTGAAGAGGTCGCGCGAATCAAATTCTGTTTTTGCCTGTGGTGGCAGCTTTCCTGCCAAGACGTGAGGGGAGCTGCCCGAGGAAGTAATTGAGAGGCGGCGCTTTTGGCTGTTGGCGGTGAGTGTCATACGCGCAATCGGTCCCTGGCCTTTGCTTTTGCGCTCCACGAATGGGTTTCCACGGAGCGTCCAGATAAGAACAATTAAAAGGTGAGTTTCTTACTCAACTTTATACTTGACACTCATACTCAAGTTTTCCTATCAAGGCAATGCCTGATCGAAACGGAACTGGAAATCGCGTCCTCCGGTTTTGAAAGAGACAGGGTCTTCGGTTCACCGGAGACGAAAAATGCCAGGCCAGCCAACCGCCCTCTCCTCTCCCTCAGCGGCTAGCCAGCCCGGCCTTTTCTTCAAGCGCCGACCGGCGCGCGATTGTCTTCAGTGTTTTGCGAATGAACTCGTTTGCATCAACACAGGACAATACATTGCTCACGCAGCAAGCGGTGCGAGGTATCAGGATGGCAGTCACGAAAAAAGCGCCGACCTGACGGTGGCGCCTTTCAAATCACAAAGACGACGGCTTCTATGCGTTGGCAGCGATCGGTGTTTCGCCGACATCGATCTTCAAGAGATCGCGCATGCCGAACCGGTCCTCAGACAGATCCGCAATCGACTTGGTGTCCAGAACATCCATAAAGGCTTCAAGAGCTTCATGCAGCAATCCGTTGAAGCCGCAGGACATGATCAGCGGGCAATCCTTGCGGCCGGAGTCGAAACACTCTGCCAGAAGAAAGCTTTCCTCGGCAGCCCGAACAACTTCTCCGACAGTTATCTCTTCGGCCGGGCGGGCCAGCATGACACCGCCGTTTCGGCCTCGGATCGTTCTGATCAGATTTGCGTCGACCAGCACTTTCATGATCTTGAACAGGTGGGTTTCAGACATGTCGAAGCTAGCTGCGATGTCGGCAACCTTGCTCGGCTTGTCCGGGTTGACGGCGCAATACATAAGTGCGCGCACGGCATAATTGGTCTGTTGTGTCAATCGCATCACGTAGATATGCGTCGCGCTGCCTCAAACGTCAATGCAAAATTTGAATGTACGAGTGTACTTTTAGAAATCCGGCCCAGTTCAGGACAGCTCTGGCAGGTTGTCCCTGATAAAAACATCAATGCCGATCCGTTCCTGTCCCTCGATGATAGGCACCCCGTCGCAGAGCGCTTTCAACACCCGTATCGCGCTGCGGATCTCATGACCCGGGTCCTGGGCGATCACCGCATCCATCACGCCGGAATTCAAGGCACCTCGCGTATAGGGCGTCAGTTCATGCCCTACAAAAACAAGATTGCCTGCTTGCGTGGGGGCGTTCAGTGCGGAAATGATTCCGCGATTTCCTGCGCCAATATTGTAGAGACCCGCAAGGTCGGCGTGTTCTTCCAGAAGTTTCCTGACAAGGTCGGCATTCCTTTTGTTGTCGTCCCGGCCTTCGCGAACCTTCAACATTTTGAGATGAGGGAAGCTGGAAGCAATGACCTCCTCGCAACCCGCGTAGCGTTCGGCATGGTCGCGCAATCCCAATGACCCTGCAATCAATCCGATCTTACCGGGACTTTCAGGGAGAAAGCGGCCGATCAACCGGCCGGCAGTACGACCTGCGGCCATGTTGTCGATGCCGACGAAGTGCTGGCGAGACGAAGCCGGATGGTCGGAAACAAGGGTCACCACCGGAACGCCACGATCCTGAAGCCGGTCGATCGCCGCCCTGACTTCGGGAAAGGCCGGAGCGACGACCGCCACACCGTCACATACGGACCTGTCGAGGATCGCAAGCGTCCCGGCGACCCGATGGCCGTCGAATGCGTCGATCGGTTCAACATGCACCTGCATGCGATCACCGCTCATGGTTTGAGCATGGGACGCTGCCTCACTGGTCAGGTCTTCCATGAATGCGTTGGGTCCGTTGGGGATGAGAAAGTGCAGCCGGTACACCCGTTTCTTGGCAAGACCGGCAGCAAAGACGTCAGGTTTGTAATTCAGACTTTCAACCGCTTGTTCCACGCGCTCGATCGTCGCCTTGCGCACCCCCGGCCGGCCATTGAGTACCCTGTCAACCGTTGCCAGGCTGACACCGGCGGCATCCGCCACATCATGGATCGTCACGCGTTTCATTCGGTCCTCTCGCATTCAAGGCGAGTATACAAGCGAATGAGGAACGGTCATCAAAAAATGCTGCAACGCACTAACTCAAGGCGAAAGTGCATTTTTCATACAAACTGGCCGGCTGCATGACCGGACGACCAGGCCCATTGAAAATTGAAGCCACCCAGATGTCCCGTGACATCAACAACCTCGCCAATGAAAAAAAGCCCGGATACGCTGACACATTCAAATGTCCTGGATGAAAGCTCCTTCGTATCCAATCCGCCAAGCGTCACCTCAGCCGTGCGATACCCTTCCGTGCCAACCGGTGTCAGTTGCCAGCGATTGAGCTGCTCTGACGCGCGGCGCAACACCTTGTCGGACTGGTCAGCCAGACGTCCCTTCAATGAAAACGCGCTGGACAGTTCGTCGGCGAGCCGATTGGGAAGCCATTGGCCAAGCGCTGTCTTGAGATCCTGTTTCGGGCTGTTTTGTCGGGCAGCACGAAGCAATTCGAAGACATCGGATTGCGGAAGCAGGTTGATCGAAATTGGCTTGCCCTCCTCCCAGAAAGATGAAATCTGAAGGATCGAGGGCCCGGAAAGACCGCGATGGGTGAACAACAGTCCTTCGCGGAACATCGTCTGCCGGCAGGAAACCGCAGCGTCGAGCGAAACTCCTGCCAGACGGCCGCAAAGCTCCTTGTTGACGTCCGAGAATGTCAATGGAACCAGGGCAGCCCGAGGCGGAACAATATTCAATCCGAACTGTTTCGCAATGTCGTATCCGAAACCCGTCGCTCCCATTTTCGGGATCGACGGCCCTCCTGTGGCGACGACAAGGGATTGCGACCTTAGCGGCCCTTTCGACGTTGCAACGGAAAACCGTTCGTCCGGTTTCTCAACCGCCTTGATATCCGTTTCAAGCTGCAGGGTTCCACCCGCGGCTTCCAGTTCGGTGAGCAGCATCCGGATGATGTCTTTCGCACTGTCATCGCAAAAGAGCTGGCCGAGCGTCTTTTCGTGCCAGGGGATGCGGTGCCTTTCGACAAGACCCAGAAAGTCGTGTTGTGTGTAGCGTTTCAGAGCCGAGACACAGAAGCGCGGGTTCTGCGACAGGAAATTTGCGGACGTACAGTGCAGATTGGTGAAATTGCAGCGTCCACCCCCGGAAATACGGATTTTCTCTGCCGGCCGTCTGGCATGGTCGATGACCAGAACCTTGCGCCCGCGCTTTGCCGCCTCTATCGCACACATCAAACCGGCGGCGCCGCCACCGAGCACAAGAACATCCAGATCACGCATGGGCGCGCTTATAGCGAGAAATGCCGCTCGTGGTAAAGAAAGACCTCATGATTGAAGTGACCCTGAAGTTCGTGCGAAGAGACAGGATGCATCGTCATTGAATTGGAGGACGGCAACCAGCCAATAACTAAGGGTCTAATTCATGAAGATTGTCATCTTACCCGGACTGGATGGGACGGGGTACCTGCTGGAAACTTTCGCACAAACACTTTCTGGTTCTCATGGTGTCGAGGTCGTCTCCTACCCGACAGAAAAAGCTTCCTACGCAGACCTTAAAACCTGGCTCGCGGAACGCCTGCCACAAGACCCGTATGTGATAATTGCGGAATCCTTTTCCGGCCCGCTGGCCATTGAACTCGCGACCAAGAATTCACTTGCACTCAGGGGAGTGGTTTTTGTCGCAAGTTTCGCCCGCTCTCCCAGACCTGTTGCCCCCTGGATGATTTCATTCCTGAAATTGTTCCCTCACCAACCGAAGCTGCTTGCCAGACTCAGCAAACCCTTTGTCATCGGGCGGGCAGGCACGGACCATTTCAACAAGCAATACGCCGCCGCGCTTCGTTCCGTTTCGTTGCTCACACTAATAAATCGACTGCAAGAAGTGCTTGCAACGGATTTGCGCTCCTCGCTTCTGCGCCTGTCTTTGCCGTGCCTGTATCTCCGCGCGCATGGCGACCTGCTCGTTCCGGCATCCGTTTCGATGGGTTTCGAAATGTGCTCCGCAGAATATCAAATTGTGAAAGGGCCGCACTTCCTATTGCAGGCAGAACCGGAGTTAACCGCCTCACTGGTTTTGGACTTCATCGAGGACTTGCTCCGAAGGCAAAATCCCGGAAGTTCCGGCATCACCAATCCATCTGGTTGAATTCCGTGATCCGCATCTCGAAAAGCGCAAGGTCTTTCGGCCATCTTGAAGCGCGAATTCTGGAGAAATAGAGACTACTGTTCGCGATCTCGACAATGCCGCAGCCATAGCTTTTCTCGATCGGCAGGCATTCCAGATCTTTGAGGCCATCAAACTCGATTGTCAGAGCACCAGTCCCGTCCACTCGCGTCAGGTGCCAGATTTCGGAAATGTAAAAGTCATCTCCAGGCATACGTCGATCGACAATCCAGTGGTTTCGCGCAAAGACAGCTTCAAGAATTTCGAGGTGTTCGACAGTCATTTCAATTGCCGAGAAAGATGCAGAGGGAACGTCAGGAACGCTTGCAGAAATGTGACGAATTTTGAGGGCCGTAGTAATTTGCCAAACTCAAGAATAGCAATTTCATCCAAAGAGCAACGGGCGGCCTAACCAAATTTGCCGACCCTGCCTTGAGCCGGGACAGCAACGTTGAGTTCGCCCCACAAAAAACCGGCGGTCCTTTCGAACCGCCGGCTTGGAAAAACTCTTCCAGAAAAGAAGAAGCTTATTGCATTTCGGTCACGACCTCAAAGCCGTTGGAGCCGACTTCGAACAGGGCGTAGGTGCCCGGAACGTCGCCCTTGGCGTCGAAGTTGTGCTCACCTGCAGCGCCCTTGTAGTCAATGGCCTTGCCGGCTGCGATCAGTTCCTTCGCCTTCTTCCATTCACCTGGAAGGATGGCCTCACCTTCGCCGTTGGAGACTTCCGTGACGGCTGCAGCAACATCTTCCTTCTTGCCGCCGGCCTTTTCCACGGCCAGAGCCAGCAGGAAGGCTGCGTCATAGGAGGTGTTTGCGAAGATCGCATCCGGATCACCACCGACGCCCTTGAAAGCTTCGTTGAACTTGTCGAGGGATTCGGACTGTTCGCCGACCGGAGAAGACGACACGAAGTTGGACAGGTTTTCCGCGCCCAGTTCGTTGATCACGGCGTCGGACTTCATGCCGTCACCACCAACGAACTTGTCGAAGAAACCGTTCTCCAACGCCTGGCGCAGGATCGTCAGACCGGTTCCGTCACCATAGTCGAAGATGACCAGAGTGTCGGCGCCGCCCTTGGCGAGCTCTGCGAGGTTGGAACGGTAGGAAGCCTTGCCTTCTTCGTGCGCTGCAAACTGGGTGATATCACCACCGAGCTCGTCGACATATTCGGCCTTGAACGCATTGGCGAGACCGGTGCCGTAGTCGTTGTTCAGATAGGCAACCGCGACCTTTCCGTATCCCATTTCCTTCATCGTACGCGCCAGGGCGCGGCCCTGGAAGTCGTCCGACGGGACGGTGCGGAACACGGTGCCCTTGTCTTCCAGTCCGGAGATTTCCGGAGACGTTCCGGACGGCGTGATCAACGTGATACCTGCCGGGATGGTCACGGAACCGGCCGCTGCCAGAACAGCACCGGAACAATGCGGACCGACAAGACCGACAACACCTTCGATGTTGACTGCCTTGGTCGCGGCATCCGTACCGCCTTGCGGGTTGCAGGCACTGTCGCCGACAACGCCAACCAGTTTTTCGCCGTCGCCGATACCGCCCTGCTCATTGACCTGTTGAACGGCCAGCTGGGCCGCATCGATCATGGCAGGAGCCATGGCAGCGATCGGTCCGGAAACGCCGCCGATCAGGCCGATCTTGACGTCGGCCTGTGCGGGAACGGACGCCAGTGCAGTTGCAGCCATCATGCCTGCAGCAAGTGCAAAAAGTTTGGTTTTCATAGGAGTACCTCCTCAATTATCCGGTCTTCGCCGGGTCTTTAGGAATTTCGGCTCCCACGCTTTGTAAAGACGCGTGGACCCCGGGGAGCGGGCCTAATGCCGGTCCGCCCCGGATTTCGTCGACCGCTGGTCTCCCCTCAAAGGCTCGGGGAGCAGTCCTTCGGGTCTGAACCGCAGCACAAGCTGCAGCATGAGACCAATCAGGAACAAGCGGAGGTATTTTGCCTGAACCGCATATTCATGCGGAAGACGGTCGGTTGCAATCTCTGAAACGGACCAAATGATCCAAACAACAGCAGCTCCGAGAATCGCGCCGCGATTGTTGCCCGATCCGCCAAGGATGAGCATGATCCAGATCAGGAACGTTGCCACCATCGGATCGATCGCTTCAGGCGTGATCGATCTGTTGAAATGGGCGAACATCGCACCGCCAAGGCCCATCAGTGCGGCACCGAAAATGAATGCTTCCAGCCGCCGGAACTCCACGTTCTTGCCCATGGCCCTGGCGGCATCCTCATCATCGCGGATCGCACGCATCATGCGGCCCCATGGAGCGTTGAACTGACGCTCCACGACGACATAAGCAACAATCAACACCGCCAGGACGATGATCAGATAGGCGATTTGCGACTCCATGTAGCCCAGATCGCCAGCAGGCCGGGGAATGTTGGATATGCCGCGCGCTCCATTGGTGAGCACAGGCTCGGACTTGATCACCAGCCGGATAATCTCGGCAATCCCGATGGTGGCGATCGCAAGGTAGTCGGATCGGAAACGCAGGCAGATCTTTCCGATCGGCCAGGCAACAAGCCCAGCCGCCAGCATTGCTCCGATCCAGCCGATGACAAAATGCAGGTCGAAGCCACCAATGCGACCGTCGGCGGGCGCCGTTGATATGATCGCGGACGTATATGCGCCAACTGCGAAGAAACCGGCAATACCCGCGTTGAACAGCCCGGCAAAGCCCCACTGGATGTTGAGCCCAAGCGCCAGCAACGCATAGATACAGATGAAGATCGCCATGAAGAGGGCGTAGTTGACAAGACCCACAAATTCCATCTTGCATCCCTCCCCTTACAGAACCTTGCCCTTGAGCAGCCCGGTCGGGCGCACAAGCAGCATGAACAGCAAAATGGCGAACGCCATCGCGGCCTTGTATTCACTCGGGATGACAAGAACCGAGAGTTCTTCCGCGATCCCGACGATCAGACCGCCGAGTACGGCCCCCTCAACCCTGCCGACGCCGCCAAGAATGGCAGCGGCGAACATCGGCAGCAGCATGTGCCAACCCATCATGGCTTTCAGTTCCGTATTGATGCCAAGAAAGAAACCGGACGCAGCACAGAGACCGCCTGCGATCACCCATGTCAGCATGACAACCTTCTTGTTGTCGATACCGGAAAGCAGCGCCAGGTTCGGATTGTCGGACATGGCCCGCATCGCCTTGCCCCATTTGGATCGCGTCAGAAACAGCTGCAAAACGCCAACCAGAACCACCATCGCCAGGAGCGTATAGATCTCGCGGTCACGAATGCGGATGCCGAAATAGTCCTCCGGACGGACAATGCCACGCGAGTAGGTCTGGGTGTCGACACCCCAAACGACCTGGACCACCGCCCGGATCATCAGCGCGATACCAAGCGAAGCCATCACGGTCACGATCTTGGGACGCTCGCGCAAGTGCTCGTAAAAGACCTTGTCGATGCCGACCGCGACGGCTGCAGTGCCGAGAACGGCGATCGGAAGCGCAACATAGGGCGAGACGCCCATGCCGGTGACGGCTGCCAGCGCGATAAAGGCACCAAGGGTCGCCAGATCACCATGCGCCAGATGTGCGTAGCGCAGGATTGCGAAAATCAGCGTGATGCCGACGGCACCGAGCGCATAGATCGAACCGAGAACAATGCCCGGCACAACGTAGAAATTGACAAGTTCGAACAGGTCCATACCGATCACCCACCCAGAAACATTTCGGCGACTTCACGGTCAGCCAGAAGGTCCGCACCAGTGCCTTCGTGGCGGTTCTTGCCTGCCGCCAGCACATACCCTCTGTCAGCAAAGGCCAGCGCCTGTTTGGCATGTTGTTCGACAAGAAGAATGGCAACGCCCGTGTCGCGCACATCACGGCAGATCTGGAAAATCTGTTCCATGTATTTTGGCGACAGGCCGGCTGTCGGTTCGTCCAGCAGGAGAAGCTTGGGATCGAGCATCAATGCCCGTCCCATGGCGACCATCTGGCGCTGTCCGCCGGACAGACTGCCTGCCATGGTCCTGCGACGTTCCTTGAGATCCGGAAACAGAGTGTAGACCCGGTCATAGGCTGCCGACAAATCGCCTGTCTTCAGGAAACCACCCATTTCGAGGTTCTCGTGAATAGACATTTCCCGGAAGATATTGTCGACCTGAGGCACGTAACAAATCCCGCGCTGAACAATACGGTTCGGTGCCCAGCCCGTGATGTCGTCCTCGTCAAACAGCATCTTGCCGCCGCGGATTGTAAGCAGACCGAACACCGACTTCATCGCCGTCGATTTCCCGGCACCATTCGGGCCGACGATCACGACAATCTCCTCCTGTGCCACGGTCAACGACACATTCTGCAGAATGTCGGCTTCGCCATATCCACCCGTCAGGTTCTCCATCGAAAGAAGCGCACTCATGCTGCATCTCCCGTTGTCTCGCCGAGATAGGCTTCAAGCACCTGCGGATCGGAGCGGACTGTCTGGAAATCGCCTTCGATCAGCACCTTGCCTTCCGCCATGCACACGACCGGGTCGCAGAGCTTTTCGATCATCTCCATGTCGTGTTCGATCAAAACAAAGGTGTAGCCACGTTCCTTGTTGAGAATCTCGATCTTGGTTTCGAGTTTTCGCAACAATGTCCGGTTCACGCCGGCGGCCGGTTCGTCCAGCAGGACCAGCCTGGCGTCGGTCATCATCGTCCGGCCGAGCTCGAGAAGCTTCTTCTGACCTCCGGAGAGATTACCGGCGCGCTCGTGGGCGACATGTGTCAATTCCAGAAACTCGAGCGTCTCGTACGCCTTGCTCTCCACGTCTCTTTCCGTGGACCTGACGCGACTCCAGGCAACCCAGTTGGCAAACAGATTTTCACCTGGTTGCGAGGGCGGCACCATCATCAGGTTTTCCAGCGCGGTCAGCTTGTGAAACTCGTGCGGGATCTGGAACGTACGAACGAGACCCTTGTGAAACAGCTGATGACTGGCAAGGCCCGTCACGTCCTCACCCAGAAAACGAATAGCACCGCTCGTTGGCGTCAAAGCCCCTGCAATCAGGTTGAAGAGCGTTGTTTTCCCTGCCCCGTTGGGCCCAATCAGTCCAGTTGTACTGTTTTCTTCGACGCGGAACGTGCAGCCGTTGACTGCCCGGAACCCCCCAAAATCCATTTCGAGCTGATCAAGCTCAAGCATTCATGCTCCTCGCCGCCCCCCAAGCGGTCTTTCTTATTGCGTTTTGGCCGTGCCCCGTCTTTTTAGACTTGTAGAAGCAGACTTTTGATGTCTGTCCCTCACGGCATCCTGACCTTCTAACTTTATTGGCAGCGCAATCAACCGATAATCACCCGCTTCCACCGCAGAAAGGGCAAGATTTTCCAGATTTTGCCCATCATGGAAACATCCAGTTCGCGACATAGGCAATTTTCCTAATGAATTGCTGCTGCAAAGGCCTGCGGTGAGCGCAAGTTTTCTGCGGAAAGCACCAGGCAATGTGCAGAGCATGAGAGAATCTTGACGGTGTTGGTCGCGTTTAGTTGAAAGGCCTGTCGAATGACTTGAAGTCGACAGCAACATCTCCGTATAAATTACAATACACCTTTCACTTATCCTCAAAGAATTCAATTTGAAACAATATAATAAATACCGCCGCAGGAATTCTTGACTAGAGTTCGGGGATATCGGCCGTGTTGCACCGGCTCCTGGCGCGCGACAAAAACCGATCGCAAGCCTGCCGACATCAGAGCCTGGCAAAGGCCGTGACTAAACTTGGAGGGAAAACTGTCGAGCCGATCAGAATTGTCATTGGAAATCGACGACATGACATTCCTCGGCCCTGTCAACGTGGCCGACGGCAGTGTCGACGCGAACCTCATCCTGCAGCTTTATGACAGACTCGATACGGCAGTCTGGATATTTGATTTCGATCACAAGAGATACTTGTGGGCCAATCGCAAGACCCTGGAAATCACTGAAGCAGACAGTCTGGAAGAACTGCAATCACGGGATCTTGGCGCCGATATGTCACCGGCAGTGGAGCAACGCCTGCGTCAGTACCAACAGGATTTCTGCAAAGGTGATGTCAGCTTTTCGGAAATCTGGACACTCTATCCAAAGGGCAAGCCCAAGGTCCTGCAAATCGAAATGAGTGGTGTGCGGTTGCGCGACGGCCGTATGGCATTGCTGTGCGAAGGCCGCGAGCACCACGAACAGCAGCCCGAAACACTGCGAAGTGCGGAAGCCCTGTTGCACACGACGGTGATGATCGCGCTTTTTTCCAAGGACGGAAGCCCGCTTTACCGGAATACCGCCTCCCGTGCGTCCTGCATCACCCTTGAAACCCGGTTTCCCGACCAGTTTGTCCGCAAGGAGGACGTGAGGGACATATTTGATCTGGTTGAGCAGGAGCGAACGCTGAAATTCGTCGCACATGTGAAAACGAGTTTGGGCTTCAAATGGCACGAACTCACCATTCGCGCATGCCATGACGCGGTTTCAGGACAGCCGGCCTATCTCGTCAGCGAGATCGACGTCACCGAATTGCATGAAACCAAGGAGCGGGCACAATATCTCGCGAGCCATGACACGCTGACCGGTCTGTCCAACCGGACCTTCCTGCAGGAACGGCTGTCCCACATTCTGAAAACGGCGGATACGAAAAACCAGACTGCAACGCTTTACCTGTTCGATCTGGACGATTTCAAGCTTGTGAACGATTCACTTGGCCACGCGGCAGGCGACGTCCTGTTGCAGCTGGTTGCCGAAGAATTGAAAGCGATCGCCGGCCCGGAGGATGTCGTTGCACGGCTCGGCGGCGACGAGTTTCTGATTTGCCACCTCGAAAAACCGGGCTCGGAGGATCCGGACTGGTTCGGCCGTTCACTTCTGCGCTCCTTTGCCAAACCCCAGGTTCTTGAGGGCAAACGAAGACAGGTCGGCCTCAGTATCGGTTACGCACATTATCCTGATGATGGACGCGACATAGACCAGCTCATGCGGCACGCGGATCTTGCCCTTTACCAGGCGAAATCAGATCCTTCCGCGAAGTGTATCAGGTTTCGCGACCGTATGCGCCGTTTGCGCGATGAACACCGCGCCATCAAGAAGGACCTTGAACGGGCGCTGCAAAAGAACGAATTCATCCTCTACTATCAGCCAATTGCGTGCACCCGCACCGACAAGGTGGTGTCCGGAGAAGCCCTTCTGCGCTGGCAACACCCGGAACGTGGCATGGTCGGACCGGACGACTTCATAAAAATTGCCGAAGACGCCGGGCTTATCGATGAAATCGGAACCTGGGTTGCCGAACAGGTCGCGCATCTGCAGCACCGCCTTCACAATCTGCAATATGCCGTTCCGCTCGCTTTGAATGTGTCACCGCGGCAACTCTCCGATTCCTCATTCCTGAGCCTGATGCAATCGCTGCCCCTAGCAACGGGCTGTGACCCGTCCGACATTTCGCTGGAAATTACGGAATCGGTGATTTTGGGAGATATTCCGAACGCGCGCGAAACGCTGACAGCGCTCAAGCATTGCGGATATCAAATCGTCATCGATGACTTCGGCACCGGTTACTCCAACCTTGCCTACCTCCACAACTACCCGATCGACGGCATCAAGATCGACCGGATGTTCATGGAAGACATCAGCACGGGCGGGGAAATCGTCAAACTGATCCTGTCGCTGGCAAATGCACTCGGCGCAGGCGTCGTTGCCGAAGGTGTTGAGACGATCGAGCAACGATCCTGGCTGTCGCAAAACGGCTGCAACCGCTATCAGGGCTATCTCTATTCAAGGCCTGTCCCCGAAGAACGTTTCCTGTCCATGCTGGAAACGCAGACGCAGATCGCTGCTATGTGACCTTGGCGCGCGTCTTGAACTCAGGCCGGTCCCAGCTGCCCGTATCAAGAATGTCCGCAAGAATTGCGACCGCGTCGACAATATCATGATGTGACAGATAGAGCGGAGTGAACCCGAAGCGCATGACATCCGGCGCCCGGAAATCGCCGATGACACCTCGTGCAATCAAGGCCTGCATGACCGCATAACCCTCACCAAACCGGAATGAAACCTGGCTGCCGCGTTCCGACGGGTTACGGGGGCTTGCAAGTGTCAGCTGCGGGCATCTGACCTCGACTTCCGCGATGAAAAGTTCGCTGAGGGAAATCGATTTGGCGCGTATGTCTGCCATGTCGACATCCTCAAAGATGTCCAGAGCAGCGTGGAGACTTGAAAGTGCCAGAATGGCGGGCGTGCCGACGGTCATGCGCGCGATGCCGGACACCGGGCGATAATCGAGGTCGAAAGCGAACGGGGCTTCGTGCCCCATCCAGCCTGTCAGCGGAGACGAAACCCTGTCCAGATGGTCCGGCGAAACGTAAAGAAAGGCAGGTGCGCCAGGGCCGCCGTTCAGATACTTGTAACCACATCCGATTGCGAAATCCGCCTTGGCTCCCAACAGGTCAACTTCAATCGCACCGGCCGAATGTGCCAGGTCCCAAATAGCAATGGCGCCAGCGTCATGGGCCTTCCGGGTCAGGTCTTTCATGTCGTGCACCCGTCCGGTCCGGTAGTCGACCTGGGTCAGCATCATCGCAGCAACCCGGTCGTCCAGCATCGCTTCGACCTCCTCCGGTGCGACGATTTTCAGCTCATGTCCTTTTGCAAGGAGATCCTTGAGTCCTGCAGCAACATAGAGATCGGTCGGGAAGTTTCCGCTGTCCGACAGGATGACTTTCCGTTCCGGACGAAGTGACAGTGCCGCGGAGAGGACCTTGAAGACATTGACCGATGTGCTGTCGCAGGCGACGACGGTGCCATTCGGCGCGCCGATCAGCCGACCAATCCGGTCACCCGTGCGCAAAGGAAGATCGAACCAGCCATGACTGTTCCATGCCCTGATCAGACTGGTACCCCATTGCTCCGTCACCACGTCGGCAACGCGTCCCGGGACATGTTTCGGCAGAACCCCGAGTGAATTGCCGTCTAGATAGATGACGCCCTCGGGAAGATGAAATGCATCTTTCTTGTGTCTCAACTTGTCGTTCTGATCGGACGGGTGCTTCGAAGTCATTGAATGCTCGTTATTGGCTGGCCTGCGGGGGCTGGCCTGCGGGAAAGAGGCCGCACGCTATCAAAGGCCAATCCCGCAAACAACTATATCTGTATTCCGTTTCCTGGCATCGGCGATCTGTTGGCCGACAGCGATAGCCGCGATGTCGCAATCAGCACACAATTGCCCGTTTGGGCGCCGGAGCGCATCGTGCCGTCTGTTAGCTTTGCTTCAAGTCCAATCCGGTCAGCAACCCTTGGAAATGCGGTCCAAATCAGATGTTCATCAGTGTCTTCGACATATTCAAGATCGGAATCGGTCCTTCAAGCTCGCACACCGTCGGCCCCATGGTCGCAGTTCACCGGTACCTTGACAGGATACGCGGACTTGCCGGCGCGGAACAAAACGCTGTTCGCATTGCCATCACACTGCACGGTTCGCTTGCCTTTACCGGCAAAGGTCACGCAACCGACAAGGCAGTGTGCCTCAGTCTTCTGGGAGCGAAACCGGACACGCTCGACCCCGACCGGGTAGAACCGATGCTGGTAACCCTACAGACTGAGAAAAAGCTCAAAATCCCTGGACTTCCGGAGATGGCATTCAACCCGGACGAGGACGTCGTATTCGACTACGGGCCGCCGCTTGCGCTGCATGCCAATGGCATGACCTTTCAACTTCTCGATGCGGGTGGATCACTGATCGACACGATCATCTACTATTCAATCGGTGGTGGTTTCGTTGTCAGCGAGGCGGAACTGCGCAAGACCGCCAACGAGCCCGTCAATGAACTGACCACGCAAAACGTCCCCTTTCCGTTTTCTTCCGCCAAACAGATGCTTGAAATGGGAGCTGATGCAGCTCTTTCCATCGCCGAAATGAAGCTTGAGAACGAGTGTTGCGACAGATCACGGGAGGACGTGGAAACAGGCATCGACACACTCTGGTCGGCGATGGATTCCTGCATCAACCGGGGCATCACCCATGCCGGCATCCTGCCCGGCGGACTAAAGGTCAAGCGCCGAGCCGCGGACATTTACCAGCAGCTCATTCGCGAAGGCCGCAGCAATCCGCTGTTTGAACACAATGTCGTTGACTGGCTTGGCGTCTATGCGATGGCCGTCAACGAAGAGAATGCCGCCGGTGGCCGGGTTGTCACAGCCCCGACGAATGGCGCGGCAGGCGTCATACCCGCGGTGACCCGCTATTATCTAGACCACTGCGCCGGAGCAGATCAGGCGGGAGTTCGCATCTTTCTTCTGACTGCTGCTGCCGTCGGCGGCATCATCAAGGCAAACGCCTCGATTTCGGGCGCAGAAGTCGGTTGTCAGGGGGAAGTCGGCTCCGCTTCCGCTATGGCAGCCGCCGGTTTCTGCGCCGCGCTCGGCGGCACGAACGAACAGATCGAAAATGCGGCAGAAATCGCGCTGGAGCATCATCTCGGCATGACGTGCGATCCGATCGCCGGACTTGTTCAGGTTCCGTGCATCGAACGCAATGCGCTTGGCGCAGTGAAGGCGGTAACCGCCGCGTCCCTGGCCCTTCGCGGCGACGGGTCTCATTTCGTGCCTCTCGACGGATGCATCGAAACCATGCGCCAGACCGGCATGGATATGATGGAGCAGTACAAGGAAACCTCGCAAGGTGGACTCGCTGTCAATGTTGTTGAATGCTAACGTATTGATAAAATTTACACATTTTGAAAATAGATTGCCTGATCGTAAAAAAGAGACAATAGTCGTCTCCCAGGTTGCCGCAGCTGTCCATTGCGTCGATCGCGGGAGGACAAGATGGAACTCTTGAAATGGCTGGCGACACAGTCGTCGCTGGTGTTTTTGTTCGTTGCCGTTGCTCTAGGCTATTTCGCCGGTAAGCTGAAAATCGGAAACTTCGTTCTGGGCGGCATCGCCGGAACGCTCATCATGGGTGTTATCCTGGGTCAGGTAGGTGTCACGATCGATACTGCGGTCAAGGATATCTTCTTCGCGCTCTTCATCTACGCAGTCGGCTACCAGGGCGGACCCCAGTTCTTCCGCGCCCTTTCACTCAAGTCGCTCAATCAGCTGCTATCGGCAGCCGTCATGTGTATTCTCGGGCTGTTCACAGTGCTCGTCTTTGCCTGGGGTTTCGGTCTGGACCGCGGAACGGCCGCGGGTCTTGCCGCAGGCGCCCTGACACAGTCTGCAATCATAGGCACGGCTGGCGAGACCATACAGAAACTCAGTGTCTCTGCGGACCTGAAGCAGATCATGGAGACCAACATCGCGGTCGGATATGCAGTCTGCTACATCTTCGGGTCGATCGGGCCGATCATCATGGTCACGTGGTTCTTCCCAACCGTCATGCGCTGGGATATCCGGAAGGAGGCGCTCAGGCTTGCTGAAAAGATGTCCGGCGGCTCGGCCGAGCTCGAACCGGGCCAGTTCAACGCGGCGCGCCGCATCGATACACGCTTTTATCAGTTGAGCGACGGAAGTGAATGGCTCGGTAAATCAGCCAGAAACCTGGACGCCTCCATCGATGACGTCGCGGTCGAGGCCGTTCTGCGTGCAGGCAGGGAAATTGACCTTGATACCGCGGGGGTTCTTCAATCGGGCGATGTTGTCGCGGTGACCGGCCTGGTCTCGTCGCTCGACAGCGCAGCCATGAACCGGGTGTCTGAGACGCAGGCACCGGACGGATACCGTCTTGTGTTGGAGAACCGGCACATTGTCCTGACCAACCCGGACTATGCCGGCAACAAGCTGCGGGGCATCCATGATCACACCAGATCCAATGCCCTTCGAGATGTTTTTGTTACCGGTGTCAACCGGATGGGCAGGGAGTTGCCGTTGCTGCCGGATCTCGAGATCCACAAGGGCGATGAACTGCAATTGACCGGCAGTCCGCGCGACCTGAACGTGGTCCAGAAATCCATCGGCTATCCGATCAGCGCGGCAGCGGTCACAGACTTTATCTTCTTTGGCCTCGGCATGACGCTCGGCCTGCTTCTGGGTCTGATCGAATTCAGGATAGGCGGCGTTCCTGTCTCTGTCGGCAGCGGCGGCGGGTGCCTGCTGTCCGGTCTCCTGTTCGGCTGGCTGAGGAGCACTCATCCACGTTTTGCCGCGTTGCCGGCAGGCGCCGTCAATTTCCTGAGAGATTTCGGTCTTGCCGTTTTTGTCGGAGTTGTCGGGATCAGTGCAGGTCCGCAGGTTCTGACAACACTGCAGGAACAGGGCATCAGCCTGTTCCTGTTCGGAATCGGTGTTACGCTCATTCCCCAGTTTTTCGGGTTCTTCTTTTCCTACTACGTCCTGCGGATCCAGAACCCGATCGAAGCACTTGCCTGTGTTGCCGGCGGTCGTAGCGCCAATCCGGCCTTTGCGGCTCTTCTGGGCAAGGCTGAAAACGCGACGCCGGTGGTCACATTCACCGTGACATATGCGGTCGCCAACGTTTTGCTGACCCTTTGGGGGCCGCTGATTGTCGGTCTCGTCACGACAAATCCGGCTCAATGAACGCCCCGGGAGATTTCAGATGAGTACTCAAGACTATACGAAGTTCCAGGAACTCAGCCCGTTCGAGCTGAAGGACAAGCTTATTGATATCGCTGCCTCGGCGTCGGAGCGGATGATGCTGAATGCGGGGCGCGGCAATCCCAACTTCCTGGCAACGCACCCGCGCCGTGCCTTTCTGCGTCTCGGCGACTTTTCGGTCGAGGAAGCCGAGCGGTCCTATTCCTATCTCGACAGCGGTTTCGGCGGACTTCCCGACAAGGAAGGAATGCTGTTGCGTTTCGAAAATTTCATTCACCGCCACGAAGACCGCGAAGGCACCACCTTTCTGAGAGCGGCTCTTTCCTATGCCAAGGACCAACTCGGTATTCACAGGCATGAGCTGCTGCATGAAATGGTGGCAGGGTTTCTCGGCTGCAATTACCCGGTGCCGCCGCGGATGCTGACGCACGCTGAAAAAATCGTCGGCGCCTATCTCGGCAAGGAGATGTTCGGCGGCGAGCCGCAACAAGGCCCGTTTTCCGTCTTTGCGACGGAAGGCGGCACGGCGGCGATGACCTATATCTTCCAGACCCTGAAAGCCAACGGACTGGTCAAGCAGGGGGACAAGGTGGCACTCGGCACGCCAATCTTCTCACCCTATCTGGAAATTCCGCCATTGCCTGAATATGACATGCCGGTCGTCGATATCCGAATGGAGGAAGGAGCTGACTGGCAATTCAGCGACGCGGAACTGGCAAAACTGGAAGATCCGGACATCAAGATCTTCTGCATCGTGAATCCGAGCAACCCACCTTCGGTAAAACTGTCTCCGGACGACCTCGACCGGGTGGCTGCGGTCATCAATGAAAAACGTCCGGGCCTGTTCGTCGTCACTGATGATGTCTACGGTACATTTGCCGACGACTTCGTTTCTCTGTTTGCCAAATGCCCGCGCAACACACTGTGTGTTTATTCATTCTCAAAATATTTCGGCGCGACCGGTTGGCGCCTTGGCGTGATTGCGCTCCACGAAGACAATGTGTTCGACAAGGCGCTGGCCGCACTTTCTGAAGACACAAAAAAAGAGCTGGACTGGCGTTACTCTTCTCTGACAACAGCCCCCCGCGAAATCAGGTTCATCGACAGGCTTGTTGCCGACAGCCGCGCAGTAGCGCTCAACCACACGGCAGGGTCTTCAACACCACAGCAAATTCAGATGATGCTGTTCGCGCTCGCAGGTCTTCTGGATCGCGAAGACCGCTACAAGAATGCCGCCAAGAGCCTGATCCGCAAGCGGTTCAATACGCTTGAACTGAACATGGGTGTGAAACCTCACCGCGAACCGGAAGATGTCAACTATTACACGCTGATCAATCTCCAGCACCTGAGCGGACGGCTTTACGGCGATGCTTTCGCCGATTGGTTCGTGGCCAACAGGAAGGGTTACGATTTCCTGTTCCGGCTGGCCGAGGAAACCAGTGTCGTCCTGCTTCCGGGGAAGGGTTTTGAAGTGGTCGATGCCTCGGCGCGGGTGTCCCTGGCAAACCTGACCGAAGCCGAATATGCGAAGATCGGCGCCTTCGCGCGCAAAGTCATTTCGGAGTATCACGACGAATACGCCAGGCAACAGGGCTGACGACGGCGCCGGAAATTCCATTGCGGAACCTGATCAAAGAACACGCTGAACCGGGCCAGCCGGAGCAGCGTGTCTTTTTTTGTCCTTATCCGCACTTCCGGTCATACTCATCACCGATGCGCCTGAATGCTGGAGGGAACCTTGACCATCATAACCACGCCGCTTGTCGCGAGCCTGCTCGCGCTGCTTTATCTGGTTCTGAGCGTCCGCGTAATCGGCGCGCGCAATAGCGAACGCATCAGTCTCGGCGACAGGGGAAACGACATTTTGTTGCGGCGGATGCGCGTCCACGCCAATTTTGCAGAATATACACCGCTTTCCCTGCTGCTTCTGCTGATGCTGGAGCTGATGGGTGGCGCTCACTGGCTGCTTTACGGGCTGGGTCTTTTCCTGGTCGTGGGACGGACAGTCCATGCCTATGGAGTCGGCAGCGACCCGGAGCCGATGAATTTCCGTGTCGTCGGAATGGTGTTGACCTTCGTCGTGATCGGCACTGCTGCTCTCGCCAACCTGGTTCTTGCAATCAATGCACTTCTGATCGGTTGAGCTCTCAGTTCCTCAGATTTGCTGCTGCCGGGTCTTGTCGGCACGCGCGACAGGCGTGCAATCTTTCGACCGTGCGAATTCGTTTGGGCTGAACTTTCCCTTCCTCGCCAACCGGCGGGGACCTGCTGCCGAGGCTTGCGAAACTGGGTCCCTCTCGATTCCGAAAATTGGACATAAAGTCCAACTTCGGATATAATGTCCAAATGCACTCTCTCCAGGACCTCAAAAGCTTTGAGCCGGTATGCAAGGCAATTTCGCTGATGTTTCCCGAGATGGTCGAAGTCGTGCTTCACGATCTCAAGACAAACAGAGTTGCGCATATTGAAAACGGATTTTCCAAACGCGTCGTTGGGGATGATTCCCTGATTGAAACAGAAAATTACGCATCCGAATTGCGAGCAGACGGGACGATCGGACCCTACCGGAAATCCAGCCCTGACGGATCACGCATCAAGTCCATTTCTGCGATCATTCGAGATGACGCGGGAGCTCCGATCGGACTTTTGTGCATCAACCTCAAGACCGGTGATCTGGAGGCTGTCACGGGTCTTCTTGGAAAACTGACGCGGCTGGAGGACGAAAGCGCCGGCAAGTCCATTCTCAGGAACGATTGGCGAGAGCTGGCAAATGCGGTGATCGAAGACACGCTCAAGGAAATAAAGATCTCATCCAAACAGACACGCAAGGCTGAGCGTCTCGAAATCATCGAAAGATTGCTTCGGGCTGATGTCCTGTCTGCAAGAGGGTCTGGAGAGTATGTCGCAGAGGCGCTCGGTGTTTCCCGCGCAAGTTTCTACGCAATGCTTCGCGAAGTCAGGGACAGCGAAAAGGACAGTTCGAAATGAACCTGAAGGTGACAGCCCCTCGCCAGATGAGAGACTTCGGCCTGGAAGTCTTTTTTTCGAAATGGGAATTCACCGCCAGGCACCATATGACGGCCTCGGATCTGGAAAGCATGTCACTTTCGGATCTGTTGGCCCTGGCTTCGAACGAAGACCGGAAGGCATTCGAGGAGCTGTGGCTGGGTTACACAGAGACCTGGGGAGCTCCCCAGTTACGTCGGGAGATTTCGAGCACCTATGATCAAATACCGGCAGACAACATCCTTTGCATGGCGGGCGCTGGCGAGGGATTGTTTGCAATACCGAATGTGCTGCTGACGCGTGACGATCACGCCATCGTGCCGACACCCAACTACCAGGGAGCGGAAACGATCCCGCTTTCAATTTGCGAGGTAACCGGGCTTCCCATGGTCTATTCATCGCCCTCCCGCATTGGGTCAGGCGCTGAAAAAGGCGGGTGGCGTCTCGATATTGACCAATTGCGAGATGCGATCAGACCGAACACCAAACTGATTTCCCTGAATTTTCCACACAACCCGACAGGTACACTCATGAACAGTGATGACCTGGCAGACCTCGTCTCGATTGCCAGAGAAAGTGGCATCTACATACTTGCCGACGAGGTTTACCGGGGCGTTGAGCTGGATCAGAAAGATCGCATGCCGCAGATTGCAGACGTCTATGAACGCGGTGTTTCCCTCAATGTGGTGTCAAAGGCTTATGGATTGCCCGGGCTCCGGATTGGCTGGATTGCGTCGCAGGACCGAGCCTTTCTCCAAAGGGTTGAACGGTTCAAGCATTATCTTTCCATATGCAATTCAGGACCTGCCGAGATACTTGCGCTGATCGCGCTCAAGTCTCGGAACGAGATCCTTGCCCGCAATCGCGCAATCATGCTGGAAAACGTCCTGGCCCTGGAAAAGGTGTTCGACATGTTTCCAGGCCTGTTTGAATGGTTCCGGCCGCTGGGGGGCTGTGTTGCGTTTCCAAAATACTGCGGACCGGACGGAGCCGAAACCTTTACCGGAAAGCTCATTGAAGAGAGCGGAGTGTTGCTTCTGCCGTCGTCGATCTATTCAAGTGACCTGGGCGAAACCCCGCAAAACCATTTCCGGATCGGTTTCGGCAGGAACCAGGTCTTCAAGGAGGGCCTTGCGGCCATGGCGACGCATCTTGAAAAGCACTACCCTGACCACAAGGTTGCGCCCGACTGACATGCGCCTGTGCTGTCAGGTATCGCATGACGTTTCAAACAGGAGCACGTTTGCCGGATAATCTGAAAACAATCGAAAAAGACACCTGGAGAGCCCTTGAGTCAGCCACGCTGGACCGTGATCTGCCCTATCGATACCTGACCCTGGCTTCGCTCGGCCGTTGCGACTTTCCGGAGGCACGGACTGTCGTKTTGCGGTCCGTTGATCGGGCCGGGTGCAGGCTGGAATTCCATACAGACACACGCAGTCCGAAATGGCAGGAGCTCCACCGGAACGGCAATGCCACAGTGCTTGGATATTCGAACAGAACGCGCGTGCAGTTACGCCTGCGCGGTAGTGTCCAGCTGTCGCATCCAGGGTCAGATCAAGCGGAAATGGCCTGGAACCGGCTGCCGTCGCACACAAGGTCGACCTATGCCGGCGGACCTCCGGGTGACGAACTGCCGATCCGTCCGATGGTTTCAGGCAAAAGCGCTGAACCAGAAGTGCATGCAACGGGCAAACAGTGTTTTGGCGTGCTTTTCTTCAAGGCGGCGTCTTTGGACTGGTGCAGGCTGGAGCGACAAAACAACCTGCGTGCGCGATTCATCTACGATGACAATGGTGATCTGGAATTTTCGGACTGGATCACGCCTTAACGGCGCGGACCTTCGTTCGTCCCGTCGCTTCGCATACCAGGCAATCAGATCTGTTGCAGCCGGGTCTTGTGGGCATGCGCGATGTGGGTTCTGGCTGCGGCTTCGGCGGCTTCGCTGTCGCCCCTGGCAATGGCGGCCACCACGGCTGCGTGCTCCTCAACTGCCGTTTCGCGGCGCTCGGGTGTGTCCAGCGTTGTGCCCGCCATCAGGATCAGGGACAGGCGCAGGTGTTCGATCAGGTCGACGAGGTAGCGGTTGTGCGAGGCAAGGCAGAGGCGCCGGTGAAACTCCCTGTTGGAGCGCACCAGGCTGTCCTTGTCGGCAATGCGCTGCCTGTCCGCCCTGACCAGATCCTGCAGGATCTCGATTTCAGGCAGCGAGGCATGTTTGGCGGCAAGACCTGCTGCCGTTCCCTCCAGCATTTCGCGCATGAAATAGACTTCGTTGATCTGGCCATGGTCCAGCGTCGGAACCACCATGCCCCGGTTCGGTTCATGGACAGCAAGGCCCTGTGCCTCCAGGCGCTTTAGGCCTTCCCGGATCGGAGTTCGCGAGACGCCAAATTCCTCGGCGAGATCAGCCTCGCGCAGTCGATCGCCCGGTTTGAGCACCCGTTCCTCGATCAGACCGATCAGGCGTTTGTAGATTTCAGATCCGTTCATGCAATCTGGTTAGCGGCAAGAAGGACGTTGTGCAAGGGCAGGTCCGGGCAGGGCGTCTCGTGCCGCCCTGCCCGTGCCTTCAAACGCTGACCTTCATGTCACTGTAAGCAAGGCCGTCCGCGCCTTCATCCGTTTCGATGACCCGGATAACCGACCAGGACGACGTATCGATTTCAGCGACCCGCGCGCCATCCTGCGCACCGACAAACAGGGAATTGCCATCGGGTGAAAAGAGCAGCGATGCAGGCCCGTAGGCACCGTGTGGTGCAAGATCGATTTCCGCCTTGACCTCCCGGTTTCCGCTTTCATAGACAACTACGCGATCACCGCGCAGATCGGCCACGGCAACCGCCTGGCCTTCGGGGTGGAACCGGACCCGGATCGGCAGGAAACCGGCTTCGATCACTTCCTGCCTCTCCATGGTTTGCGGATCGAACACGATGATCGTTTCGGACTGATTGTTTCCAACCCACAATTGCTTGCCGTCGGGGCTGACATCGACAGCCTCGGGCCCGACATCCGTGCTTGCCGTGTGGGTGATTTTCATTGTCTCCGCATCAACTACCGAAACCTTGTCCGATCCCCTGCTGGTCACGTATGCCGTCGAGAAATCCGGTGACAGTGCAAGCAAATGCGTGCCGATCAGTCCCGGTTCGGCTTGCCCGGTGACTGTTCCTTTCACAACATCAACAGTAATGACGTCCCGCGTTTCCTCTGTTGTCACGATTACGCTGTCGGTATCTCCAAGCCACGCGATTCCATGCGGTGCCATGTGCGGCGAGATATCGATCGTCTTCAGATGTGCAGCAGTGGCAACATCGAAAACATTGAGCTCGCGGCCGATATAGCCGTCTTCGAGGTAGGAAACGACCACCACCTGTTCACCGTCCGGAGACAAGGCGAGTTCATGAGGCGAGCCGCCTGTGACCGGCCGTTTCACCTCCTGACCCGATTCCAAATCAATGAAGCTGACGGTCCCTGCATATTTGTTTCCGACGATCAGCGTGGCCGCGCTTGCCGAGAGCGCCGTGCCGGCAACAAGACAAACCGTGGATACTGTGGTGATGAGATATCTGGTAAATGACATTTTCTGCCTCCATTCCGATTAATACTTGAACAGACACCCCTAATCTTCGCCTGAAGAAGAAACGCCTTGGGAGGAAGATGGTTATCAAACTTCATATCACAAATTAAATCTGCTTAATATTTCATAAATGTATATACTTCTTCAATTTAATTTAATTGGAAACCCATTATTACTAAATTTTCTGCTGATTTCTAGAAGCTACAACTCAAATATCTTCCCGTTAAGCATCGAATAGGAGAACGTTGCGTTGCGTGACACCCGGGTTTTCTTCTGAAGAAACCGTCCTGTGCTCTGCTTCTTGGTTTGTAACTACAGAGCCGGCAAATAGACCTTCCCGCCTACGGCCGGCTCTCCCACTCCAGTCGTTTCGGGAAATGTTGTTGGCAATCCGGCCTTCAGGCGGGCGCCCAGGAAGGCCATGGCCTGGGCTTCAAGCGCATCGCCATCAATACCGTAGTCGTCTGCAGACACGACATCGCCTGCAAGACGATCCCTGAGCGCCTGCATTAGAACCGGGTTGTGGCGACCGCCTCCGCAAACAAGCCACAGGCCGGGCTTTTGGGGCAAGAGCGTTTCCGCCTTCGCAATCGCCTCGGCAGTGAAAGTCAGCAGTGTTGCAGCTCCGTCCCCAAGGCTCATGCCCTCGACGAAGTCCGCGGAAAAACTGTAGCGGTCAAGCGACTTCGGTCCAGGCCCCGACAGGAACGGATGCTTCAACGCTTCGGTCAGTCGCTTTTCGTCCGCATGCCCCTTTGCCGAAATCACTCCACCAGCGTCATAGTCACCCGCGCCATGCACCCTGATCCAGTCATCCAGGAGAGCATTCCCCGGCCCGATATCAAAGGCAAGCAGATGGTCGCCGCTGATGAAGGTCAGGTTGGAGACGCCGCCGATGTTCAAGAAGCAGAGCGTTTCCTGTCCGTGCCGACCAGCGTTCTGGCGAGTGCCTGGTGATAAATCGGCACAAGCGGTGCACCCTCGCCTCCGGCTTCCATGTCGGCAAGCSCGGACGTCACCAATGACCGGCAGACCGAGCACCTTGGCGAGCACCTGCGGGTCACCAAGCTGGACCGTTTCGCCTTTCTTCGGATCGTGCCAGACGGTCTGTCCGTGGAAGACGATCGCATCCGGTGTCAGGTGATGCTCCTGCAGGAAGTCTCCAATGGCAGCCGCATGATCCGCGGTCACCTCTTCGGCGATCTCCGGCCAGGTGTCCCGGTTCTCACCCTTCCGGCCGGCAGCCTCAAGAACCATTCTTCGAGTATCGGAACGATAACCTGTCGTCGTAGCCGGACCGAAACGGCTGACCGTTTGGCCGTCCGTCTCGATTTCAGCCAGGTCAATGCCATCAGCAGAGGTCCCGCTGATAGTTCCGACAATCGACCAGCCCGTCATAGGCTGGCGGCCACCTCTTTCAGGCTCTCCTCGGCGATATCGAACAGGTCGTTGACCTGCCCGCCCGTAATGATCAGCGGAGGACAGAAGGCCATGGCGTCCAGCATGGCACGCGAGATCAGGCCGTTTTCCTGAAAGGCGGCATTCGCTGCAGCACCGAGCGACCCGGGCGTATCCGAATGCGCCGGGTGATGCAGCTCGGCCGCGCCGATCAGACCAATGCCGCGTGTCTCGACGACCAGGGGGTTGTCGGCAAGACCTGCCAGCCGTTTCTGGAAGGTCGGTGCGATTTCCCTGACATGCCCGACCAGGTCCCGTTCTTCGATGATTTTCAGGTTCTCCAGCGCGACAGCTGCAGCAACCGGGTGCCCGCTGCCGGTATAGCCGTGTCCCAGAACACCGATCCGGTGGGACTCGTCTGCAATCGGTTCATACACCGTGTCGTTGATCAAAAGCGCAGAAATCGGCTGATAGGAAGATGACAGGGCTTTCGACAAGGTCATCATGTCCGGCTGCAAATCGTAAGTTTCCGTCCCGAACATGTTGCCGGTGCGACCGAAACCGCAGATCACCTCGTCGGCAACAAATAGAATGCCGTATTTCTTCAAGACCGGTTGAACCGCTTGCCAATACCCGTCCGGAGGCACGACAACGCCACCGGCTCCCATGACCGGTTCGGCGAAGAAGGCGGCGATGGTTTCGGGACCCTCGGCCAGGATCAGGTCCTCCAGATCCTGCGCACAGCGTCTTGCAAACTCCACCTCGCTCTCGCCGTCCTTCTTCATCGTTCGGTAATGCGGGCTGGTCGTATGCAGGATCTGCGGCAGCGGCAGGTCGAAGGACTTGTGGTTGTTCGGCAGGCCGGTCAGGCTGGCGGAGGCCACCGTCACGCCGTGGTAACCGCGCATCCTGGAAATGATCTTCTTGCGTTCCGGCTGGCCCAGTGCGTTGGACCGGTACCAGATCAGCTTGATTGCCGTGTCGTTGGCCTCGGATCCGGAATTGGTGAAATAGACCTTCGACATCGGCACGGGCGCCATTTCAATCAGCTTCTCTGCAAGCTCGATGGATGGTCCGTGGGTCTTGAAGGTAAAGGTGTGATAATAGGGCAGTTTTTCCATCTGACGGGCGGCAGCTTCCACAAGACGTTTTTCACCGAAACCGACGGCAACGCTCCACAGGCCCGCCATGCCCTCGATGTAGCGCTTGCCGCTCACGTCCTCGACATAGATGCCCTCGCCCTTGTCGATCACCAGCGAACCGGTTTGCTCCTGCTTGCGTGCATCCGCATAGGAGTGGAGCTGGAAAGCGATATCGCGGGCTTCGAGCGAATTCGGCAACTGCACCATGAGACACCTCTTGTTGGAAAGCTTGCTGGATGGTTCGGCGGCAAGCTGGCTTTGAACAGCCCTGCACCGACAAAGCCACGCTAGTACCGCAAAACGACAAGCACAACGAGAAATTTCGGATAGGGGAGACAGCCGGTTTCGTGACGGCATTTGCTGTTGGTGCAAAAACAAAAAACCGCGCCGAAGCGCGGTCAAGGGGCTGACGGTTTGCCGTGGCCGGGAACCGCAGCCCGTTCACCGGATCCTGTGGGGAGCACAGGACCTTACAAACGACCGTTCAGCCAGAGTTCCGAGATATTCCGCAATGACGTGTTATTATTGTCGACGGTACCATCGCGCGGAATTTGTTTTTGTAGTGTGTCCGTCTGTTCGATATTTATTTATGCATTGATTGGTGGATTCGATTGTCAGCGACAGCCAATATGCTGTCATTTGGTGCCAAATTGTTACGGGGGCCCATATTGAGCGAAGCCGAAGTTGATGCCGTATTGATCAGGGCTGCTGTCAAGATCATGGAGCAACGCGGAGAAGATCACGAAGAAGCTCTTCACGCGACGGGACTTTCCCCTGCGGACCTGGAAGGTTTTGATCGCCGGGTCCCGCTCAGAAAATCCGACGCTTTCCTGGAACAGGCTGCGAAGCATCTGGATGATGACCTGTTCGGATTTAATGTCGGCAAGACCACTCCGACAGGTACCTTTGGTGTGATCGCCTATCTCGGCATTTCCTCAGCAACGCTGGAACAGGCCATCCTGAACCACGTCAAATACGTCAATATCTTTGTCGACAGTTACCGTCTCTCGCTTGCAAGGACAGGCAACACCGCCAAGCTTTCCTACCAGGAAGTGGATCGCAGCTCCTATTTCAAGAGACAGGCCAATGAGGCGGGAATGGCCGCGCTCCTGTCGAATTACCGATACGGTACAGGCAGGATCCTGCGTCCGGCGGAAATTCATTTTCATCACCAGAGAGCCGAAGCACCCGCGGAAATGAAACTCTTTTTCGGGTGCCCCATTCATTTCGGCAGCGACATCCATGGCATCGTGTTTCACACAAAGGACCTTGAAACGCCTCTCGTACATTCCGACAGGGATCTTCTTGAGCTGATGTCGAATGTCGCCGACAAGATGCTGGAAAAGCGACGCGCCGTTCCGAAGTCCTTTCTCGCCAATGTCGAATTTCACGTGATTGACGGCTTGTCGAAAGGCCAGAGCTCGGCAAGCCTGGTCGCAGGCAAACTGGGAATGACCGAACGTACTTTCGCAAGGCGGCTTGCCGACGAGAGCACAACCTTTTCGGAGGTCCTTGAGGATGTCAGACGCAATCTGTCGGAGGAGTATCTGCACAAGAGCGATCTCTCCCTGCCGGAAATTGCTTTCCTGCTGGGCTATTCGGATTCACCTGCGTTCATCCGCGCCTACAAACGCTGGTTCGGCGTCACCCCCGGAGCACGCGCGTCTGAAGTCAGGCGCCTGAAAACAGGCTAGGTTTTCTGGCAGGCCCGCTGCGTCGTCTGCTTGCGGGTTTGCGTTTCTTACCAATCCTCACAATGCTACCCGTCCGCGCACGGAAGCCGGAACCTTTACTTCGGTCCCGAATTTTTCGGCAGGACGCAGGGCTTTGCCTTTTCGTCAATCGGGCCCGACCCCCGAAAAATGTGACTGACAAGATTGAGCGGCAGGGAAACCACTTCACCGATTGCCCGGCCCGGTCCGGCATCCCTTACCTCGACATCCGGCTTGCCAAGTGTCCCGTGGATTTCAAAGGGCGAGACGATCTCGACAAGCTGCTTGCGCTTGGCGCGCGGGGCGAAGGACAGGTCAAGCGCACCGGACCTGAAGTCGACGCTGCCCGCTCCGACGAGCTGAACATTCTGTGTTTCGACGATCATTCGCTTTGACGTTGCAGTGCCGTTCTTGAAATGCAGGGGCAGCACGGCGCAGACGATTTTTGTCGTATGGTCCTGATTGCTTGTCACCAGCCAGGTGAACACATTGAGGCCGGTCAGGTCCAGCAGCCGGTTGGGCAGCGTTCCGCCCCAGAGTGAGGCCGTCACGTTGCCTGAAAGAGATTTGAGAAAGCCGGTCTCGGAGGCCGCGTTGCCTGTGACATCAAAGCTGGCATACACCGTGCTGGAAACCGGCGCCTGCAATCCGACTTCGTTCATCAGGCTGCTGAGGGGGAACTTTTCCATGCGCCCGTGTGCACTGGCCGGCCAGTTATTCTTTCCAAGGGTCACGCCGAAATCGCCGGTCACCTTGCCACCGATGAAGTCGAGCTTGAGACCTGCCAGCTGCAGGTGATCGTCATCATATTTCAGGCTCCCGGTGAGATTGCCGGCATGTTTCTTTCCCGCGACGATTTTCTTCACGTTGAGCGCTATATCCGCACGCAAAGTTCCCTCGAACTCCTTGTTCAGTTCGATGCTGTCATCGTCTTCCACACCGGCCGCTGCGAGTTTTGCAAATTCGGACAGATCAACCAGATCCGTGAAGTCCATTTCAGTTGAGGAAATCGAACCTGCCAGCATCAGGGCCTTGCTGTCCTGCTCCGGCTTCAGATCGAGTTCTGTCCTGATTTGCGTGGCCCCTGCGGTCAGTTCACCCGACAGTTTCGCACCTGCAGGTGACAGGCCGCTGGAACCATTGAAACTCAAGGCAGGAAACGATCTGTCCGTTTCGATGCCAAGTGACTTCAGGATCTTTTCCGGTTGCTTCATTGCAAGTTGCGTGGAGAATTCCAAGTCTTCAAGTACCCTGAATTCCGGAATCGCCATCTCGAATTTCAGTTTCAGAAGATCCGACCCTGTCACTTCTCCACTCAATTCATCCAGGCCAAATGCTCCCGATGCCTCGTTCAGCGAAACCGTTCCCTTGACGAGGCCGAGCTCCGGAGCATCTTCCGCCGGACGGTTGAGCAACAGTGCCGTCGGGAAGCGATAGGAACCGGAAAGGCTCACACCGGCAAAGGCGAGTATGTCTTCAACCTCACCTTTCATTTCGAGATAAGGCGCGTTCTTCGGACCATCATGTATCGTAATGTCCTTGAGACCAACCTTGTCATCTGCACTCTTGATCACCCGTCCGACGGTGATCGGTCCGATTTCATCGAACTCCAATAGAACGGCATCTGTCGTGATATGGGCCTGATCTACTGCCAGCGCATCAAGCGGTCCGCTCACGCGCCCGGATGTTTCTTTCAAGTTGACCGCGAATGCACTGTCAGCTGCCGTCTCCGGCGGCGCCAGACTTGTATTGAAACGCACGTCGAATACGGACCCGTGGAAAATGTCATCTATCTTTCCAGCGATCGTGACGGCATCTCCATTGTCACCCACGAAATCAAGCTTGAGTTCATCAATATCCAGGCTGTCCACCGGACCGGACGAAGACCATGTCAGTGTGGCTTTGCCATCCACTGCGCTTTCCAGGCCCAACGAGGCCAGCAACGCGGCGATCGACGGCGACTTTGACGTCAGGTTGCCCTTGATCCGTGCTATTTTTTCTGACGTATCGACGGTCCCGTTCAAACCCGTTTCCAGTCCGGGAAACGCGATCGTGAGCTCAAACGGACCTGATTTTTCTTCCAGCGCCCTCGCCGACGAGGGAACCGTCCCCGTTGCAGTGAGCGGCGTGCCATTCACTGCGGCGTCAATTTGAGCGTCCGTCGATTGAGCCCCCTCCGGCGTCTCGAGTTTCAGGGACTTGATCTGAAAGGTTTCATTCCAGCCGTCGGCTTCATCCACAAAACGGAACAGCACGTCCGTCAGTTCAAGATTGTCGAATATGGCGCTGTTGATGAGTGTCGACGGCAATTCGAACGCCGAAGTGGTTTGCTCGGTGCTGCCAGACCCGTCGGCGTGATACTCGATCTCCGCTCCACTCATGCGGAAATTTCGAATTCCCGATGTGTTGCCTCGCAACAGGCTATAGGGTGCATCGAATTCGACGGTTTCAAAGACCCGCGCCTTTGCGCTGCCGCCACCTGATGACCGCTCGATATAGGAATCCTCGATACGCACTCCCAGTCGCAGACCGGGCGTCAGAACGACCGGGCCTCGAACCTCAACCGGCCGGCCGAAGATACGGGTCAGCATCTCGCCAGCCTGTTCCTGACGGACGGGAGAATAAAGTTCGAGTGTGGCCACACAATATGCAACCGCGAATGCAGCAACCAAAAGCGCACCTGAGCCGAACGCCAGGACGCGAAACAGCCTGGAAACTCGTCCAGATGGATTTTCAGCCGCGTCGCTCAAGCTGCCAGCCTTCATTCAATATGTGCCCGAGGAAAGCCCTCGCTGCACACTCTAAACCTGTTTTGATGCAGTTTGGCGCCAAATAAAACAGACTAGCTTCACAAAGCCCGGTCTTGAGGTCACGTTTCGGGCGGCCCGGCGCTCCAAACGCCTGGCCCCTCTAAAATCAACAAAAAAAACGCCACCTTGACCAAGGCGGCGCTTTCGGCTCGTGATGTTTTTTGATGGTCAGGCGCTGTTGGACATCGCCCGGACGCAATCAGGCTTTTTTCCGGTTCCTGAAAAATGCCAGGCCGGCAAGTCCACCGAGCAGAAGTACACCGCCGGCTGGGATCGGAACGGCCGTGGCCTGAACGTCCCAATGCGCGGATTCCTTGGTGGAAAGAGACGATCCGGCAATCGGATCGACGAGAAAGCTCACTACGCCGCTCAACGTGCCCAGATCAATAGTCAGTCCGGTCATGCCAAGAATGTAGGTCGTGGTGCCTACGACGAGTTCGCCATCAAAGACGCTCGTTGTCGGTTGCCAGTTGAAGACGACATTGTAAGCGGAGCTGCCGAAGTCCATCGTCCAGCCGTCTCTCCATTTGCTGCCGCCGCCGCCATTGTGGGTGACGCCGCCATAAAGAGCCAGATCACCCGTCAATTCCAGAACCGGGCTGCCGACAGCATTGCTGAAATCACCGAACGACTGGCCGGGGCTTGCAGCAGGAGCGCCAGGGTTCACACCCGGACCACCAGCTTCATGGGCAACACCGGCCACCGGCACTGCCGCTGCTTCTTGTACTGCGAACGGGGCTGTCATTGCGATGACGCCCGCCAAAACTACACCGTGAAGTCGCATGCTCCACTCCCTGTCTTGCATTGTCTTTAATCATCCGGCCTGTGCTCTCAAGGGCATTTTGGACCGGATCTCTCAGGGAAAGCATCTATAGCGTTGCTCTGTGGGAGACAATCGAAATCACTCTGATTCAAAAGAGATTTTTAAAACTTCGTTAACGATGCCAGAAAGGCTTACGCCCGGGAATACGGGTGTATTGGACAGGATCGCTGAAAGTTGCCCGACCATCAGCAAGGGCACCCGCACAAAACGAAAACGCCGCCCGTTCGGGCGGCGTCTGCGGTTTTTTTGCATTTCGCATTGGCGAAATCTGCTGTCAGCCAGCTTGCATGAACGCAATCAGGCGTTCTTGCGGCGCCTGACCATAGCCAGCCCTGCCAGGCCGGTCAAAAGCAAAACGCCGCCCGCTGGAAGCGGAACAACCGTTGCATGAAGATCCCAGTGCATGTCTTCATTCGGCTTGACCGATCCGAAAATCGGGTCAACGACGAAAGTCACCAGTCCGGTCACGGACCCCAGGGACAAAATGGTGCCGCTGACACCGGAGAACGCAGTGGCGACACCGTTGACGATGATCCTGCCGTCAACAACCTTCGGCGCTTCCTTTTCGTCGTGCTGCCAGTTGAACACGAGATTGTAGACACCTGTGCCAAAGTCCATTGACCAGCCGTCGACGAAATTCGTCGGGTTGCTGTGCCTGACACCGCCATAGATGCTGGTGTCGCCAACCACGTTGAACAGCGGATCGGCAGTCGTCGTGCTGAAGTCCGAAATGGTGATACCGGAGCTGGCTGCTGGAGCCGTGCTGATGGTACCCGCGCCGCCACCTTCGTGAATGACGCCCGAAACATTGTTGAATACCGCTGCCTGAGCAGAGACGCCAGCGAACATTGCAGCGCCGGCGACCGCGCCGGCGATTGTCAGCTTGTGAAGCTTCATAAACCCTAACCTCCAAATGACTTTTTGGTCACGATGACTTAAAGCAAATCGCTCTAGTAAATCGTATTAACCCCTGTTGCGCGAGGTTGCATCAATGGTTGCAAATTCCCTCTTACGCGGCGGCACGTTACCATGACGCGTGTCAAGACGAAACAGATTATTAACTTTTCGTTAGTTTTTACAGTGAGACAATATGCAGTAACGACAGGACCCGTCGACAGGCACTTATATTGTTAAATTTCAACAATTTATCATTCCAAAATACAAATCCGTCCGGCAAAGGCGTCGACGCCCACTGGTTGAACGCGCCAGAAATTGCAAGCAGCCATGCAGATCGTCTTCAAGAATCATCCTGCACGGAGACCCAGGAAACTTGGCGGGGATTTTCGGGAATGGCGCACCGGGGAGGATTCGAACCCCCGACCCCCAGATTCGTAGTCTGGTGCTCTATCCAGCTGAGCTACCGGTGCTTATGGGTGCGAAGATCGGGTTATCCTGATGATTAATCGCCGGATGCCCGCCTTGGCTCTGCGGGGCGCTGTGTGCCCCGGACAGGGCGCTTACCTACTGCGGTCCGGCAGGGATTGCAAGGGACTTCCGGAACTTTTTTTCAGGGAATTGTCGCGTGAGCCGCAAAGCCGCAGAAATCCTCGTGACTTATGCGTTACTGCCTTAGGCCCTGTGCAAAACAATGCCTTTTCAGGACGAGCGGTCCGGTACCTTGAGGCGGAAGCACGCCCCCGGCTTGCTTTCGTCCAGATGAATGCTGCCACCATGGGCTTTCAGGAGTTCGGCGACAATCGCAAGACCAAGACCGACACCGCCTTTCTTGGAGCCGCTGTGAAAGGCCTTGAACAACGCCTTTCTGATATTGCCGGGGATCCCGGGACCGGTGTCGGAAATCATGACATGAACGCAATCGCCCTCGCGCATCGCATCCATGGAAATCCGGCGCACCAGCGTCTCGTCCTTTTCGGCTTCGAGCGCCTGAAGGGCATTGCGGACGAGATTGAGCAGAACCCGAAAGATCTGTTCTGGATCGGCATCAATCTCGATGTGGTCCGGAACCTTGTTTTCGAAAGCCACAGTCTCGTGATCGACGAGCCCAAGTACATCGGCAACGTCGTCGCCGACCCGCTGGAGCGCCAGCAAGCGCCGCTGAGGCGGGCGCTCCTGGGCCTTGCCATAGGACATGACGGCCTGGGTGTAGCCGACAGCCCTGTCGAGCGTTGCCAGGATCTTCGGTGCAAGGCGGCTGACCGTCGGATCGGGGACATGTTCCAGACGTTCAAGAAAAAGCTGCGCGGACGCCAGCAGGTTTCTCAAGTCGTGGTTGATCTTGGAAACAGCGAGACCAAGATCGGCAAGTCGCTGTTTCTGATGCAATGCGCGCGACAGGGCTTCTTCCATGGCTGCCAGCCGGACTTCCGCATCTCCCAATTCATCCTGGCGGCCCGACACCGTGACAATACGGGAGGTATCCTCGGGATTTTCCGCAAATCGCTCCATGGAACGGGTCAGGCGGCGCAGCGGCCTTATGAAAAGGGCGCGCAAGGTAATATAGACAAGCCCCGCGGTGATGACCGAGATGAACAGAGACAGGGCAAGAATGCGCCCGGAGAAGGCCAGCATGTCCTGCTGCAGGAGTTCGACCGGCAACACGACATCGACACGCTCCGTGTGGCCCATCTGGCCAGCACCGACCACACGCATCACGCCGTCGCCCCGGTAGGTAAGAATTTGAAAACTGCCGATGATCGACGACCAGGCGCTCACATTGGCCATGTCGACGACGAAATCAACCTCGCCCGGTACATCGTTCATCGCGATCAGGCTTCGCCGGGAACCCTGATCAAGCGAAATGGCCACAGCCCCTGTCGTCTGCAACAATTCTTCCTGAAGGCGCGGGGCGATCGTGCTGGTTTCCGCCAGCACCGACGCGGCCACGCCGGCTGTCGTCAGGCGATCCATGAGCCAGGTGTTGCGGTAGTTGGCGATGGACGGAACGTAGATGAAGACTTCCGACAGCATGACGAACAACACCGTCAGCAGCAGGAGTTTTCCCGACAGGCCGCCGAGCCGGTGCCGGTCAAACCGATCGCCCGGTCCGGATTGTCCGCCCGTATCGTCTGTCGGGACTGCGGCGCCTTCCGGCGCGCCCTCATGCTTCATGTCCAATCGTCCCAAATGCCAACCGTGCCGCGCAGCACCAATTGCAATATCTTATCCAAACTTGCGCAACATACCGATAACCCGTCGCAACCAAACATTCTTTGGCGCTTCCGCATAGTACGAAATTGCCGCACGTCGCACCAGTTCCCCGAGCGTCGGATAAGGGGCGATGAAACCCGCAAGGTCCTTCATGGTCATTTTTTTCGAAAGAGCCAGGGAAAGAAGATTGATGATCTCGCCCGCCTGGGCCCCGACAATGTCGGCACCGAGCAAGCGTCCGCGCGGCCCGGCAATCAGTTTCAGCCGTCCTTCGGTAAAACCTTCCGCCTGGGCCCTGTCATTGCCGAGATAGGTTGACGTCAGAACCTTGACCCTGGCCCCGTATTCGGCCCGCGCCTCGGCCTCCGACATACCCACATGCGCAAGCTCGGGTGATGTAAAGGTAACCCAGGGAACAATCGTGTCGTCCATTGCGATCGGCATGCGGAAGAGGATGGACCGGATGATCAGCCCGGCCTGGTATCCGGCAACATGGGTGAATTGCAGCCCGCCGGCGACATCGCCGATCGCATAGACCTTGCGGTTTGTGGTGCGCAGTCCCCTGTCGACCCTGATCCCCTTGCGATCGTAGTCGATCCCGGCGGCTTCAAGTCCCATGCCTTCGACATTGGGCGCCCTGCCGGTCGCGACGAGCAAATGGCTGGCAACCAATTCAACAACCGCCCCGTCAGCGGTTTTTGCCGAGATCGCCATGCCCTCGTCTGTTTTCGCGACTTTTTCAACAGCGGTCTCCTCGAGGATTTCGATCCCTTCGTTCCTGAGCGCTTCCAGAACGACAGCACCAAGTTCCTGATCATCCTTTCCAAGTGCCCTTGCAGCTTCGAACACCGTCACCCTGGCACCGAGGCGGCGATGAGCCTGCGCCATCTCCAGCCCGATCGGCCCCGCACCGATGATCGCCAGATGCGCGGGGACCTCGCGCAGTTCAAACAGCGTCTCGTTGGTGAGATAGGGAACGTCATCAAGACCCGGTACAGGAGGGATGAAGGCCGTCGACCCGGTGGCGACGACAAACCTGCGCGCCTTGATTTCAGTGTCACCGACCAAAACGGTGTCGGCTCCGGTAAACTTTGCAGGCTCTCTCAGAACCGTTACCCCGAGGTCTTCGAAGCGTTCCTGGGAATCATGCGGTTCGATCGCCGCAATGACACTGCGCACATGATCGTTCGCCTTGGCGAAGTCGATGTCCTGACCGCTGGAATGAATACCGAACATGGCGTTTCGGCGGACGCCCGAAGCAGCCTTGGCGGCTGCAAGCAGGGATTTGGACGGCACACAGCCATAGTTGAGGCAATCGCCTCCCATCAGGCCCTTTTCCACCAGAACCACATCAACCCCGAATGCGGCGGCGGCGGCGGACACGGAAAGACCCCCGGAACCGGCACCGATCACACAAATATCCGGGGTCAGCAGTTCCGCCATGGAGGGCTCCATTTCAATAAGGTGAACATCGTTGGATCGAGTTTAGTGGATGACGTCAGCGCGCACGGACTTTTTTCAGAACCACCGGGATCAAACTGGCGATCCCAAGAGCAAAAAACGCCGCCAGAAGCTGGGGTGTCACAAGGGCGGACACATCGACCTGGCAAGTACCCGCAGCTGCGCATCCGGGGCTGGCCGCCTCCTGGGCTTCGATAACGCTGTCGAGACCAGAGCCGATGAAGGCAAAGGCAAACGTCCCGGGAATAATGCCGACAAATGTTGCCAGCGCATAAGTCGGCAGGCGCATCTGGAAGATCGCAGGCGCGATGTTGACAAGCCAGAAGGGAAAGACGGGGGTCAGGCGCAGGAACAGAAGATAGCTGAAACCTTCCCGGCGAAATCCCTCGGCAAGGCGCGACAGAAAAGGACCGGCCCGCCGGGTCAGGACTTCCCCGAAAGAGGACCTGGCAACGATGAAGACAGCGCAGGCACCGAGCGTTGCGCCGATCACGGTGACAAAGCCTCCGGCGACCCACCCGAACAGGAAACCACCTGCAATTGTCAGCAGCGACGCTCCGGGAAACGAAAGAGCAACACACACAACATAGGTGACCAGATACACCAGTGTGGCGAGGATGAAATTCTGCTGAACAAATCCGACCAGATCCTGCCGCTGCATGATGAGGTTGGAAAGCGTGAGCTGTTTGTGCAACCCCTGTGAGAAGGCTGCGATCATCAACAGAAGCAGTATGGCCAGCGGAAGCCACTTCTTGATTCTGCCGTACACAGACGCCTTCAACGGAGTTTCGACTACCGGCTCTGTTTCCTTCGGCCCAGTCATGGTGTCTGCCTTATCCCCCAGCATGTCCATTCCCATCAGCTTGTCTTTCCCGGGCGGTTCTTGTCGCCGCCATGGTGTTCTTTTAGCCAGATGTACCTTATAGCTGGTAAAAAGAAGCGTCTTTCACCGATAAGTGACGCCAAGGTGTTGCCAATTCACCTGTGCGTGAACTGCATTTCATTCCGAGATTCTTGCAGCGCAACGTTGACTTGGAGCTGCGCGACGCTTATAAGCGCGCTCGATCGGGACATGCACTCGGACCCAAGGCTGTTTTGAGCCGCGCGCTTCCAGCGCTTCGAGTGCTTTCTCCAAAGAATTTAAATGAACAAGGGCCGCGCTCAAAACCGCGCGGGGAAGAACAATGAAGCGTACGTATCAACCGAGCCGTCTTGTCCGCAAGCGCCGCCACGGATTCCGCGCACGTATGGCCACCAAAAACGGCCGTCAGGTGCTTGCTCGCCGGCGTGCAAAGGGCCGTAAGAGCCTCAGCGCCTGATCGGCAACCCGCGCGCAGTGCGTCGGTTGGCGGCGTCTGCCAACACCAATCTGGCGCCATGGACACTTTGAAAAAGCGCTCCGAGTTCCTGGCGGTCGCCAAAGGCGGCCGGTTGGGTCGGCGCGCTTTTCTCGTTCAGGGTCTGACGCGCGACACGGATGATGCACCGCGTGTGGGCTATACCGTCACCAAGAAAACAGGCAATTCCGTCGTGCGCAGCCGTATCAAACGGCGGCTACGGGCTGCCGTTGCCGCGCTCAAAGCCGGTGATATTCCGCAAAAAGCGGATTTTGTGCTTGTCGCTCGCGATTCAGCGCTCACTCTTCCCTTTCAAAAACTCGTTGCAGACCTTAAGTCTGGCCTTAACCAAGTGCTTGACCCGGAGACACCGCGCGGACGGGGAAAACCGCACCGGAGTAACCGGACATCTCCAGCGACACTGCGCAGGAAACAGGGGTAACACCAGTTGATTTCTGAAAACCGAAACACGATCCTGGCAATCGTATTGTCCCTGATTGTTCTGCTGGGTTGGCAATATTTCGTTGCCAATCCCGAATTGGAGCGTCAACAGGCAGCTCTTCAGACGCAGCAGCAAGCCGAAGCGGAACGCCAGGCAGCCAACGGCGGAACCAATCCGGATGCTCCGCAGCCTTCTGCGTCTTCCGGCAGCAACGCGGCATTGCCGGCGCAAGGAACAGGTCAACCCTCGGTTTTTGCGAATCGGGAGCAGGCAGTCGCAGCCGACAAACGCGTCGTGATCAACTCTCCCCGGCTTGAAGGTTCGATCAACCTTTCAGGCGGACGTCTTGATGACCTGCGTCTGAAGGACTACCACGAGACTGTCGACAAGAGCAGTCCGACGATCGCCCTGTTTTCACCCAAGGGCAGCCCGAACCCCTATTACACCGACTACGGCTGGGTTGCCGATCCGGGAGCCAACGTTCCACTGCCCGGCCCCGACACGGTCTGGTCAGTCGACGGCGAGACGACCCTGACGCCTTCCACACCGTTGACCCTGGTTTGGAACAACGGTGAAGGCCTCACTTTCAAACGGACCTTTTCCGTCGACGAGAACTATCTGTTTACAGTTGCCCAATCCGTCGAAAATGCTTCTTCGGCAGACGTTACGCTTTATCCGTATGGCCTGATAGCCAGGAAAGGCGTGCCTGAAACCACCGGCATCTGGATCTTGCACGAAGGCCTCCTGGGCGTATTCGGCGAGGAAGGCCTTCAGGAAGTCGACTATTCCGATCTGGAAGATGAAGGCACAATCCGTCCGGCCAGCGTAGACAACGGCTGGCTCGGCATAACGGACAAGTACTGGGCCGCGACGCTCATGCCGATCCCCGGGCAGGAGTTCCAGCCGAGTTTCAGTTTTTCCCGGACAACAGGAAATTTCCAGGCTGACTATCTGGGCACCGGTGTTGCCGTCCCTGCAGGTGGCACGGCGGAGACCAGCTCATATCTGTTTGCCGGCGCCAAGGAAACGAAGCTGATCGATGCCTACGAGGAATCGCTCAATCTCAACCGGTTCGAACTGATGATCGATTGGGGCTGGTTCTATTTCCTGACGAAGCCGATGTTCTTCGCGATCGATTACTTCTTCCATCTGATAGGCAACTTCGGCGTCGCCATTCTGGTGGTAACCGTCATCATCAAGCTGATCTTCTTCCCGTTGGCCAACAAGTCCTACGTCTCCATGAGCAAAATGAAGCTTGCGCAGCCGCAGATGACTGAAATCCGCGAAAAATACTCGGATGACCGACAGAAACAGCAACAGGCGCTGATGGAGCTCTACAAAAAGGAAAAGATCAATCCGCTGGCCGGCTGCCTGCCGATCCTGATACAGATCCCGGTCTTCTTTGCGCTCTACAAGGTTCTGTTCGTCACCATCGAAATGCGCCACGCGCCGTTCTTCGGCTGGATCCAGGATCTGTCGGCACCCGACCCGACCTCGCTTTTCAATCTCTTCGGCCTGATCCCCTGGGATCCGCCGCAATTGCTGATGCTGGGTGTCTGGCCGCTGGTTATGGGTATCTCCATGTTCGTTCAGATGAAAATGAACCCGGCACCGCCTGATCCCACTCAGCAAATGATCTTCACCTGGATGCCCGTTGTCTTCACATTCATGCTGGCATCGTTCCCGGCAGGACTTGTTATTTACTGGGCCTGGAACAACACGCTGTCGATTACGCAGCAATACGTGATCATGCGCCGTCAGGGAGCCAAAGTGGAACTCTGGGATAACATAGGGTCCATGTTCAAGCGAAAGAAACCGGCCTCCGACGACAAGGGCTGACAAGCCTGAAAAGACCTGTTAGATAGCAAGGCCTCGCCCACCGGCGGGGCCTTTCGATTGCAACAAGCCAGGGAGTGTGCAGACCAATGATCCGATAAAGCAAGACCTGTTCAGCAAGGCGAAGTCGCCGACCGGCAGGTCGATCGCGCAATATGCGCTCACATTTCTTCCCTTGATTCTTGCATATTGGAGGTCCCATGCGCGGCCCCTCACCCGATACACTTCATCCCTTCAACGGCGAACCGCATACGGTTTTCCTGAAAAACGTCGTCACGAGACCGACGATCGAAGTGGGTGACTATACCTACTACCATGACTTCGAAAACGCCTCGGATTTTGAAAACCGGAACGTGCGCTATCACTTTGACAACATTGGCGACCGGTTGAAAATCGGCAAGTTCTGCGCCTTGGCGGCAGGCACCAGTTTCATCATGAGCGGCGCCAATCATGCAATGACCGGAATTTCGACCTATCCCTTTCATATCTTCGACAAGGGCTGGGCGGAACAATTTGACCCGGCAACGATCTTCGACCATCTGCGCGGCGACACGATCGTTGGCAATGATGTCTGGTTCGGAACCAACTCGACCGTCATGCCCGGGGTCACCATCTGCTCCGGCGCCATCATCGGTGCCCATGCCGTTGTCGCTTCGGACGTGCCACCCTATGCGGTCGTGGTCGGCAACCCGGGAAGGGTTGTGCGACTGCGCTTCGACGAGCAGACAATCGACCGTCTCCTGGACGTTGCGTGGTGGGACTGGCCGATCGAAAAGATCACACGCCACCTTTCCTCAATCTGGGGGGCCGACGTTGGCGTTCTTGAACGAGCGACCGCCAATCACGACAGCAACCTCGACGTGAACGAAAAGGCAAGCTAAAAGCGCTTCATGAACGACGAACAAACCTATACTCAGGAAGACTTGGAAGCGGGCCGGCTGATGTTCGCCCGCGCCTGGGATTTTCTGACCAGCGTCACCGATATGTCCAACCTGCCGGATGCGACCGGCACGGAGATCGCCTTTGCCGGGCGTTCCAACGTGGGCAAGTCCAGCCTGATCAACGCCCTGACAGGGCGCAAGGGTCTGGCCCGCACGTCATCGACACCGGGCCGGACACAGATGCTGAACTTCTTCATAGCACCGGACACGCCCCTGACAATTGTTGACATGCCGGGTTACGGCTATGCCCAGGCGCCGAAAGAGCTGGTCGAAGCGTGGACGCAACTCGTCTTCTCCTACCTGCGCGGCCGCCCGAACCTGCGCCGGGTCATCCTCTTGATCGACAGCCGGCACGGCATCAAGAAAAACGACCTCGAGGCAATGGACCTTCTGGACAAGGCCGCCGTCGTCTATCAGGTGGTGCTGACCAAGTCCGACAAGATCAAGCCGACCCAACTTGCCCGACTGATTTCCGATACGCAGGCCTTGCTTGCAAAACGTATCGCTGCACACCCGCTGATCGTCGCAACGTCCTCCGAAAAGAACCTGGGTATCGACGAATTGAGAGCCGAACTCTGTCTTCTGGCCAATCAGTGATCTTTGAAGGCTTCCGACAGTTCCCGGAATTGTGAAGAAACGGCAAACCGGTTATAGCAGGGTTCTTCTGCAAGAGATCAATTCCAGTTGAGTAAAAAACTTTGATGACCAATCCCGACATGGCCAGCCGCGCCCATATTATCGCGCAAGCTCTGCCTTACATGCAGCGCTATGACGACAGGACTGTGGTGGTGAAGTACGGCGGTCATGCGATGGGCGACCCTTCACTTGGCCAGGCCTTTGCGCGCGACATCACGCTGCTGCGTCAGTCGGGTGTAAATCCGGTCGTGGTGCATGGCGGCGGGCCGCAGATCGGAAAGATGCTGCAACGGCTCAACATCGTCAGTGAATTCAAGGCCGGCCTCCGCGTGACCGACAAGGCCACGGTCGAAGTCGTGGAGATGGTTCTTGCCGGGTCGATCAACAAGGAAATCGTCCAGATGATCAATGCCGAAGGCGGCCGAGCTGTCGGCCTGTGCGGCAAGGACGGCAATCTGGTTACCGCTCGAAAACTCAACCGAACTGTCGTCGATCCGGACAGCAACATCGAAAACGTTGTCGATCTCGGTTTCGTCGGCGAGCCTGCCAGCGTCGACCCGACGGTGCTCCGGCTGGTACTCAAGGAAGCCATCATACCGGTCGTTGCCCCGGTCGCGCATGGCGAGGACGGAGAGACCTACAACATCAACGCGGATACCGCGGCAGGCGCGATCGCCGGATCGCTCAACGCCAAGCGCCTGCTGTTCCTCACGGATGTTCCCGGCGTCCTCGACAAGGACGGCAATCTGATCAAGCAGCTCAGCGTTGCCAAGGCACGCGAACTGATGAAGGACGGTACCATTTCGGGCGGGATGATCCCCAAGGTCGAAACCTGCATCGAGGCGCTCGACAAGGGCGTGGAAGGCGTCGTTATCCTGAACGGCAAGGTTTCCCATGCCGTCCTGCTTGAACTGTTCACCGATGGCGGCGCAGGGACGTTGATCCGCCCGTGACCGGTAAACGCATTTTGCCCCTGGAGGGCCAGCACGCACATCGCCAGGACCTCAGGGTCTTCAAGGGTGTCGAAGCCTGGGTTTTCGATCTGGACAACACACTCTACCCTCACGAGGCGGATCTCTTTTCCCAGATAGACGAACAGATCGCGCTTTATGTGCAGAAAGTCCTGGACCTGAACCGGTCCGAAGCAATGGTGCACCAGAAGGCGCTCTATCACGAACATGGAACAACTCTGCGTGGCTTGATGACAACGCAGAAAATCGATCCTGACGATTATCTCGCGTTCGTTCACGACATCGATTATTCCGGCCTAGAACCCAACCCCGACCTGAGCGCAGCGATCGACGCGCTTCCCGGCAAGAAGTTCATCTTCACAAATGGCGACCGGCCGCATGCCGAACGGACCGCTGCGGCCCTGGGCATATCCGACAATTTCGAAGACATTTTCGATATCGTCTCCGCTGATCTCGTGCCAAAGCCAAATCGTGAGACCTATGACAAGTTCATTGACCTCACCGGAATTTCCCCCGCCCGGGCAGCCATGTTCGAAGATCTTTCCAAGAACCTGAGCGTTCCCCATCAACTTGGCATGCGCACGGCGCTTATTGTTCCGAAGGGTTCACGGGACGTCTTCCAGGAAAGCTGGGATCTCGAAGGCGATCCCTACCCTCATGTCGATTTTGTCACCGAAGACCTGACAGGCTTCCTGAGGGCTGTCTTGGGTGCACTGAGCTAAAGTGCGCGGGCCCACGAAAATACACTCAAATTCACGGGCATGGAACGCTCTTTGAGACGGAACGCACCGCCGGACCGCGCATATGATTTCTCAAGATGATGATGAGGATCTGGTGAGATTGCCAAAGGTAAAGCGTCGCGTTTGTCAGTGCTTATCTGACGCTCGGCTATCGAGGTTTCAAAACCGGGGAATGCCGTTAGCCAGTCTTGTGGGCGGTCGACACCAATCATTGGCTGCGCCCACAGGATTTACCGGCAGGATCAATCGTCAGGATTTACCGACATCGGACTGAGAGGGAAGCGGCGATCGATTGCCGTTTTCACCGAGAGTATTCTTATTTCCAAAAAACTCCTCTAGATTGAGTAAAACTCAACTCGTGGAACGTGATCTCAAATGGCTTCCCTGCGCGCCCTTCATGCCTTTTCCCTGCTGGCCCGTCATGGCCGCGCGTCGATTGCAGCCGAAAAACTCGGAGTCTCGCCGTCGGCTCTTTCCCACCTGATGCGCAAGCTCGAGAGCGAACTGGGGGCAACACTGGTCAACCGTGACGGTCGCGGTCTGTCACTGACCGACGAGGGCCAGCGCCTGGCCCTTAGTCTGGGCGATGCTTTCGACCGGATCGAGGAAGCCGTCGACAGCTTCAAGCGGCGCGGACGGACAGAATTGCGGATCAGCACAGTCTCCACGTTCGCGACACGCTGGCTGATCCCCCGGCTGCCCGATTTTCAGGCCGAACAGCCCGACGTGGAGCTGCTCTTATCCGCCTCCACACGCATGGTCGATCTCGACCGGGAAAACTACGATTGTGCGATCCGGCTCGGCACGGGCAACTGGTCCAGTGTCGAAAGCCACCTGCTTTGGAATGAGCATCTCGCCGTTGCCATGGCGCCAAGCCTCCTGAGCGGCAAGGATCCGTCGAACCCTCTGGTACTGTTGGACCTTCCGCTGCTGCACAGTTCTGCGCGGCGAAACGACTGGACCGAATGGCTTGAAGAGGCTGGAATTTCACATCCCGATGTGCACTCGGGCACTGTCCTTCAGAGCCGCGATCTTGCGATCCAGGCTGCGATCGCGGGCATGGGCACCATTGCGATCGACCGCCGCTTCATCTCCCAGGAACTCGACGCAGGTCATTTGATTTCACCCGACTGGCCGGTTCTCGAACTGGAAACAGGCTACTGGTTCGTCAGATCTCCTGCGAGAACCCTGACCCGGCCCGTAGCAACGTTCAGGGAATGGCTGCAAGGTGCGGCCCGAACCTAGCTACCGTTCTGCTACGGTGGCCGCGCTGCGCGTCGCGGACGGCAGTTCGCCGAAATGAGAACGGTACTGACGTGCAAACCGGCTCCCGTCCCAAAAACCATGGAGTGCCGCAATGTCGCCGATTGAGTGACGGCAATAGCGTCTGTCAGTCAATTTGCGCCGGACATCGTGCAGCTTCAAGAGGCGAAGATAGGCAAGCGGTCCCATCGCAACATGTGAGGAGAACGCCTGCTGGACCGATCGTTTCGATACATTCGTGAATTGTGCCAGCTCATTGGCACTCATTGACAGCGATGATCGCGATTTCAACGACGTCCTGCACTGCAGGAAACGTTCAAATACCCGATCTTCAGGACAACTGACCAATCGGGCAACGGACACATCAAGCGAGAGTTTCGATGCGACACAGGCAATAAGGGCACGGCCGGCGACACTGTCCGAATTTCGCGTTTCGGGCTGGACCGCGCATTCCATCGCCGATATCGCGTCTTCGCGGATCCGTGCCGCCAAACCCGGAGCTTTCAGAAGACGCGGTTTGCCCGACAAGTGCTCCAGCCAGTCAGCCAGCGCAGGAGACAGGACATTCTGCTTCAAAAGCGTGGTTTTCCGGATCGCAACCGCCATCACCGACCCGTTGACGGGGCTGACCAGATGCAGGTTCCCCAACGGGGGTAATACAAATACATCCGCGTCGCTCATCTGCTGCCCCATGACGACAAAGGGAGCTGGAGCATTCAGCACGACACCGAAGGAAATGTGGTCGCTCGCTCCGATGACCTCCTGTTCAAGACCCTGGTTGCAAAACTCCATATGGACAGCAGCGTCAGGTCCGAGAAAAAGGGACAGGAACCTGCCACGGAAGGCGCCCGACGTCAGCTGGACGTAAGACTGTTCGTGACCCGTGAGCTGTTCCGCCTGCTGGTCGTAGTCGCAAAATATATTGTCGGCGAGGAAACCGCATTCTGCGCCAAAGCCATATCTGGGAAACCAACGCTTTGAAACCATTGTTCTTTTCATTGCGAACAGTCACACCTCCCTTGCGCTGAAGACCTACCACTCAGAGCCTTCCGTGGATTACGCTTGATCCAGTCAGAGGACCTGAAAACCAGTCACACCGGGAGGGTAGCATGATCAAATATCTCATAGCTGCATTTGTGCTTTTCCTGACAATTCCGGCGCAGGCCGAAGATCGCTGGATGTCGATCCCGCCGGCCCCGCCAATGCCGGAAGCCGCGTCAAGCGGAACGGTGAATGTCAACGGCATCAACATGTATCATGCGATTTACGGGGATGCCGAAGGCACACCGATCCTGCTGATCCACGGTGGTTTAGCCCATGGCGATATCTGGGCAACCCAGGTCGCCGACCTCATGCAGGATCACAAGGTGATTGTCGCCGATACCCGCGGTCACGGGCGCTCGACTAACGACGGCAGCGAGTACACCTACACCCGCCTGGCTGCAGACTACCTGTCGCTGCTCGACCAGATCGGTGTTGACCGCGTACATCTGGTCGGCTGGTCGGATGGGGCGAATATCGGGTATTCGATTTCGCAGACAAATCCTGAGCGCCTGGCAAGCCATTTCGCCCATGCCGGCAACATCACGCTCGATGGTGTCGATCCGTCTGTCGAGACAAACGAGGTCTTTGGAACCTATGTTGGAATGATGGCGGGCGACTATGCCGAAATGTCACCGACCCCGGACGAGTTCGAGATTTTTTTGGGTGCGGTCGCCAAAATGTGGGGATCTTCAAAACCGGGTGGGCCCGACGCTCTCAAGTCCGTAACGGTCCCGACGCTGGTGGTTCAAAGCGAATTTGACGAGGCCATCCTAATGGACCACTCGAAGATGATCGCCGAGATCATGCCGAGCGCCGATTTCCTGATACTTGAGGATGTCAGTCATTTTGCTTCGTTCCAGGCCGCCGACGAATACACCGATGCCATTCGGAAATTCATCGAACGCTGAGCGCTCGATGAAAAGTACCAATTCGGTACAAACCCGTCGTCAATTGCATGGCGGGTTTGTCAGGCTTTCAAAAATCACCCTCATCCCGCAAGGATTATCAGCCACCCGGCTCAGTTTTCTTTCAACAACAGATCGCCCAGATGTATCGCGCATTCGGTTGCCTCGCCTCGATGCAGCGGCCAGTCCTGCATCAGACCTTCAACGATCAGCGTAATCTCGCCCTGCCGATCCGGCAGCCCCGACAACGCGGCGACTTCATGTGCAACGTCCGTTTTGTGCCTTGCCAGAAGGCTGCGAAGCCTTGTGTCCCTTGGAGCCGCAGCGACGGCGGCATGAAACAGACATCCATGTGCTGCCTCGGTCGACATCCACTCTGAAACTCTTTCAAACAGCGTATGCAGAACAGGTTCTTCGTCCGATGGCAGCTCGGTGAAGACGAACTGCATATAGCGCTGATGACGATGCTCCAACGCGCTCAGGACCATTTCTTCACGAGAGGGCATGTATTTGTACAACGTTCTGAGGCTGACGCCCGCTGCCTCGCGCAGGCTGTCGATGTTCGGCTCCGCGAACCCGTTTTCCGCAAAGGCGCGCTCCAGTCCTGCGGCAATTCTGGTTTTTGTGTCAGGCATGCTTGACGAGGTAGAGCAAATCCTCTACCTGAGCAAGTAGAACATTCATTCTACCGAAACAAACCCATGACCCTTCCTGACAAAATGAGCGGAGTCGTTCTTACCGGCCATGGCGGTCCCGAAGTACTCGAGTGGCGCGACGATCTGATCGTGCCAACACCCGGGCCGGGAGACGTTCTCGTCAAGGTCAGTGCAGCAGGCGTCAACAATACGGATATCAACACCCGTATCGGCTGGTATTCGAAGGGTGACAATGATGCGGAGGACGCGGCCTGGACGGGAGTGGCGCTGAAACTTCCGCTCATCCAGGGGGCTGATGCATGCGGGATCATCGTCGCCGTTGGTGAGGGTATAGACCCGTCGCGGATCGGCGACCGTGTCCTGATTGAACCGTGTCTGGTTGAAGCGGACGGAAAGATGCTTGCGTCGCCCTGGTACTTCGGATCTGAGTGCAATGGTGGCTTTGCAGAATTCACGAAGGTTGCAGGGCGGCACGCCCATACGGTTGACTGTGACCTGTCCGATGCAGAACTGGCCTCTTTTCCCTGCTCCTACTCCACGGCAGAAAACATGCTTGAGCGGACGCGGGTAAAAGCTGGCGACACGGTCCTTGTCACCGGCGCCTCCGGGGGCGTCGGCTCTGCAACCATACAGCTTGCACGTGCGCGCGGGGCAGGCGTCATCGCCGTCACAAGCCCTTCGAAAGCCAAGACCCTGGAACAACTTGGCGCAGAGCGGACGCTGAACCGCGATGCCAACTACGCCGAAACGCTCGGTGTCAATTCAGTGGACGTAGTGATCGATCTCGTTGCGGGCGACAGATGGCCGTCTCTTCTGGATCTCATGAAGCCCGGTGGACGATATGCAGTTGCAGGTGCCATTGGAGGCCCGATCGTCGAGCTGGATGTTCGAACGCTGTATCTGAAGGATCTGAGCTTCTTCGGCTGCACTGTCCTCGAACCGCAGGTGTTCGGAAATCTGGTGAAGAGGATCGAAAGCGACGAAATCAAGCCACTTGTCGCGGAAACCTATGCGCTGCGAGACATTGGTACAGCGCAAAAAGCCTTCGGTGAAAAAGGTCACGTCGGAAAGATCGTTCTGAAGGTGAGTTGACCCATTTCCTCATCAAGCAGGATTGAAATGGAAACCAAATCCGGCTTGATCAAAACGGATACTCTAGCCCACCAGGATAATCCCGACGACTGCCGCGACAATCAGGACGCACCCGAAGATCTCCGAACGCGCGATCACTTCCTTGAACACCAGCCAGGAGGCCAGGAAGGTGAAGACCAGTTCTATCTGCGCGAGCGCCCGGACATAGGCGACATTTTGAAGGGTCATGGCCGTGAACCAGCCGATGGAGCCGGCGACACCCGAAGCGCCGACCCAGATCGCGGAACGCCAGGCCTTCAAACTCTCGCGCAACTCGTCCGGTTCGCGGACAACCATCCAGATGGTCATCGCAAGCGTTTGAAACATGGTGGCGTAAACCAGCGCGGTCGCAGCCTGCATTGCGACGGTCGTCCCCTCCAGTGACAGGGATGCTGTCCTGTAGGCCACCGCTGATGCACCGAACAGGGCTGCGGATGCCAGTCCGATCAGCGCCGGACGGCCAACCAGGGAGTTTCGGACCGCCGAAATCGTCATCGGAACACGTGCCAGCGAGATCGTGATCACGCCTGCAATGCCTACCATGATGCAGAGAGCTGCGGTCCACGTCACGTGTTCACCAAGCACCACCAATCCGAAAAGGGCCGCCTGGATGGGCTCGGTCTTGGAGTAGGCAGTACCGACTGCAAAGTTGCGGAACGAAAACAGGTAGATCAGCAGAAAGGTCGCCAGGATCTGGGCAAGACCGCCGAGGGCTCCGGCAATCAGCAGCGTTGCTCCCGGCTGGGGCAATGGATTGTCGAACACGAAATACAGGATCGAGGCATAAAGAAGCGCGAATGGAACGCCGTATCCGAAGCGGACAAATGTCGCACCGGTGTTGCCGAGCCTGCCCTTCAGATGCTTTTGCATCGCCGTTCGCAGGTTCTGGCAGAACGCCGCAAAAATTGTGATCGGGATCCAGAGTTCCACGATGATCGCCTTTTCCCTCAGTTGATTTCAGATCATCCTATGCCGGTCGATTTCATTAGAAACTAGCGAAAAACAGAATAGATAAGTTATTTTATCTCAATTCAATTTCACGCATCCCTACCGGAAGTTCGTCTCGGAATCGATTGCGATCCCGGATTTTCATCCCGATTTGAAATGCCAATGCGGGGATCAGATATTCTCGGCCGGCGCAAACATCAGGGCAGCGGTCACGACAGCATCACGACGATCGGACCCGCAGCAGCCGGATGGCAATCAACTGCTGCTTCTGCCCATGCAGGTGATTGCCGCGCGCCCCGGCTCCAGTCAGGGCGACATGATCGTTGTACCAAGAGTGTTCAGTCGTCTTCTCGGTCCTTCAAGGCTCCGCAATGTCGTCTCTGGAACACATGACTTCCCCCCGGCGCTTGACAGGTCTTGGTCCGGCGGCTTAGGTCCGCGCACGAATTGTCAACGCCCGGAGACCTCTTTCATATGCCCCATGATCTTGCCGCCCTGTCCCAGATTATCGACGCAGCTTTTGAAGACCGCGCTTCCATCGAAACCTCCACAACCGGTGAAGTCCGGGATGCCGTGGAAACCACGCTGAACCTTCTCGATCGTGGTGAACTGCGCGTTGCCGAGAAGAATGACGGTGACTGGGTCGTCAACCAATGGGCCAAGAAGGCGGTTCTCCTGTCGTTCCGGCTGAACCCCATGGAGGTGATCAAGGGCGGGCCGGGAGAAGCCGTCTGGTGGGACAAGGTTTCCTCCAAATTCGACAGCTGGAGCGGTCCCGATTTTGAAAATGCCGGTTTCCGCGCCGTGCCGAACTGTACTGTCCGGCGCTCGGCCTTCATCGGCAAGGGCGTGGTGCTGATGCCGTCCTTCGTCAATCTCGGCGCTTATGTGGATGAAGGCACGATGGTCGACACCTGGGCGACAGTCGGTTCCTGCGCCCAGATCGGCAAGAACGTGCACCTGTCCGGCGGCGTCGGTATCGGCGGCGTGCTGGAGCCGCTGCAGGCGGGGCCTGTGATCATCGAGGACAACTGCTTCATTGGTGCGCGCTCGGAAGTCGTGGAAGGCTGTATCGTGCGCGAAGGGGCCGTGCTGGGCATGGGTGTCTTTATCGGCAAATCGACACGTATCGTGAACCGCATGACCGGTGAAATCAGCTACGGTGAAGTACCGCCCTATTCCGTTGTCGTTGCCGGGTCCATGCCGACTTCCAGCCTGATGGGCAATGGCGCGGCGGCACCGAACCTCTACTGCGCCGTGATCGTGAAAACCGTCGATGAGAAGACAAGATCAAAGACCGCAATCAACGAATTGCTGCGCGACTGATCCCTGTGCAGATCTCTGTTCTCCCGTTCCCTGGACGGAACGGGGGACTAAACCTGCCAAAAAATTGTAACGATTTGCGCGATTACAAGGGAAAGCAGGAAATCCAGAATTACAATTCCGATAGCAAGACCGATTGTGGCCTGCAAAGCGATGCGAGCGACCAGAAAACGGTACCAAAGAACCACCGCCAGGCTTGTCAGCGACAGAAGAACCATGATGCCGAGCGGTATGATTCCGAACATAAACAGGCTGTAGGTAATCAAGAACGGCACGGAAGCGAGCAAACTTGTCCAGTTGCGCGCGACAATGAATGGCACATAGCGATTCGAGATACCGATGGGCGCCGCAAGAGCAGCCAGGATAATTGGCAAGGCGATCCAGTCGACTCCCAGACCCAGGAGTTGTGCCGTCCAATAGGCACCGTCCGGAAACGCTTCGGGGTGATATACGTTTTCCGAGAAATAGCCCTGTTTTTCAATCTGACCACTGAGCAGAAAGACCGGTATCAGCAGAAACACGACCTGAAACGAGCGCCAGAACCCCTGGAGCGATTGGTCGAAAAACGCCATGCCCTCGGGCCTGTTGCGCAATAGAAGCCAGGATCCGTCCAGCGCCGCCCGGATTTCATTCATGCCAATCAAGTTCAACCTGCTCCCGAATCCTTGGCAAAATAACTGACGAGGAATCGTTTATAGATTGTCGCCAGCAGGTCAAGGTCCTCAACACTCACGCATTCATCAACCTTGTGCATGGTCTGTCCGACCAGCCCGAATTCAACGACTGGGCAATAATTCTTGATAAACCGTGCATCGGAAGTACCGCCTCCGGTCGAGAGTTCGGGGCTGCGCCCGGTCTCTGCCTTTACCGCACTGCCCAGGGTTTCGATCAGTTTGTCATCCTTGGTCAGAAAGGATTCACTGGCATCGCGCTTGAATGCGACATCGAGCTTCAAACTGCCCAGGTTCACCGCCTGGAGTGTCTCAAGTATCTTCGATTTGAGGCTTTCCAGCGACCATTCGTCATTGAAGCGTATATTGAAGCGGGCTTCGGCACGGGCCGGTATGACATTGAATGCCGGATTGCCGACGTCCAGGTTGACGATTTCAAGATTGGAGGGCTGGAATCGCTCGTTGCCGAGATCGAGTTCCAAAGCGTCAAGTGCGGCAAGCAGCTTTGTGAGACCGGGTATCGGATTGTCGGCAAGATGCGGATAGGCGGCATGCCCCTGGATGCCCGAGACCGTAACAATTCCGGACAGGGATCCCCGGCGGCCAACCTTGATCGCGTCGCCGAGCATTTCCGGGTTCGTCGGTTCGCCAACAATGCAGGCATCAAATGTGTGGCCCTGACTTGCGGCCCATTCAAGCAGCTTGACGGTACCGTTCACCGCCGGACCTTCTTCGTCCCCAGTGATCAGGAACGAAATCGTTCCACCAAATCCGGCACCGAATTCCCCGACAAAGTCGAGTGCTGCTGCGGCAAAGGCCGCAACGCCGCCCTTCATGTCGACCGCGCCGCGTCCGTAAAGGACACCATCCTTGATGTTGCCGTCGAACGGACCCTGGCTCCAGTCGCTTGCCGCGCCAGCCGGAACGACGTCGGTATGACCGGCAAAAACGAAATGCGGTTTTCCGGACCCGATCGTTGCGAACAGATTTTCAACGTCCGGCGTGTCCTCATCGCGGAACGTCACCCGGGAAACTGCAAAGCCTGCATCGCCGAGCAGTTTTTCAAGCGTTGCCAGCGCTCCGCCCTCGACTGGCGTGACGGATGGGCATCGAATGAGGTCCTGGGTGATGGAAACGGCGTTTGATGGCATGGCAGGCAAGGTTCCCGACTGGAAGAGTCTGACGGTTTTGATCGGTTTCAGCTTTTGCGCCAGTAGCTGTTCGGCAGCGGTCCGCTGCGGTTTGGCTTCGCCTGGCTGGGCACGAACCCCAAAATGATCACAAGAAGCAAGCTCACGACAGGGACAAAAATCAATAGCGCCAGGAACCCGTTCAGTCCAACATCCTGAAGTCTTTTGATAACCAGGGCCAGATGTACCCAATTCAAAACCAGATAAAGAATCGGCAACAGTGGATTGGAAGCCATAAAGTCGTTGATCGGCAGGGTTTCCAGCGTCAGGTTTTCGTTTGCCTGAAATTCCATCAGGGAAGCCAGCCAGATTTTGACGGGGATTCCGATAATCACCAGAACAAAGGCAAAACTCAGCCAATAGGGCTCCCGGCTCAGGCGACCGATGGGACTCAGCAAAGCCCAAGCCGGCCCGGGCGCAATATTGGCACTAGGTGGGGGTGTGTTCATTCAATCCCGCTCACAATAATTGTTCTGGCATGGAGGTAGACGCATAAGCAGTTCGGATCAAGCACCGTTGTCCCTTTGAATTCCGCCTATTTTGCCGAAGATCGAAAGTTGCATGGCAAAAAGTTTCCACACTCTGAAAATAACGCCGCGGAATATTTATGGATTTTGCACGGCAAGCATGTCTAATTTGAGGTAATACGAACCAACACCGTCGGGGGCCCGATCATGACCGGTGCTTGTCAAAAAATTCTACTCGCCTGTGCAATCAGCGTTTTTTTCTCCATCGCCGCTTTTTCCCCTTCAACCGGATTGGCCCAGGAAACATCTTCCGAGCTGCCGCCGGCTCTTCAGTCCGACGCGATGGAAAAGCTCGTTTCCGACCTAGATCCGGAACAGGTTGAAGCGCTGACAGACCTGATGACGCTGCTGCAGCAAAGCGCCGCAGCCAATGGTCGCGCAGAAACCACCGCTTCCGACGGTCCGGGACTGCTTCAGCAGATTCAAACGGCGTTCTCAAATTTCAGCACAATGATCATCGGGCACTTTCAGGCTCTTCCTGATCTCTTTTCCGGTATGATTTCAAGCATCGGTGCTCTCCTGTCAGGCACCGTTGCCGGTCCAATCCACATACTGATCGGTGCCATCGCCATTATTCTGGCGGCAGGCTTTGCAGCGGAATTTCTGGTCAATCGATTGACAGCTGCAAAACGCGACACGATCCAGAACAAATCCCCCGAAAGCCTGTTTGAGACGGTCAAACTGGTCTCCACCCGCGCGGGGCTCGATCTTGGTGGTCTGCTAATTTTTGCCCTTGTTGCCCTGATTGTGGGACGCATCGCCATTTTCGATCCGGTCACGCGGTTCTTTGCCCTGCAAGCCGTCTTCTGGATCGTCTTCATGCCCCGGCTGATCGCCGCCCTCCTCCGCTTTGCACTCGCACCAAACCGTAGTGAACTCCGCCTGGTTACAGCGGATGCTCCAACCGCCAGGTCGCTTTATCACAACTTCACAACCCTCTTTGCGGTGGTCGGCGTGGCCTTCTTCCTGCGGAACGTCATGGAGGGCGCGGGAGCGGAAGCCGGCGGTACGTTCCGATTCTTCGTCGGTTTCGGCGTGAATGCCTGGATTGTCGCGGTTATCTGGAAGGCGCGGCACGGATTGACCAGCATCATACTGGGCGACGACGAAGACCCGACGTCCGGCCTTGAGCGCATGGCCCGGTTCTGGCCCTACTTCTCAATGGCCTTTATCGCATTCAACTGGCTGCTGGTTCAGTTTACCGCAAGCATGGGGGTAGAAGCGCTGACGGCCGGGCGGTCTCTTGCCGTGATCGTTCTCGTGGTCTTTGCACCGTTTCTCGACACGATGGTTCGCGGCATCGTTTCGCACATCGTGCCGCCCATGCAGGGTGACGGTCCCGTTGCTGAAGCTGCTCATCTTCAGACACGGCAAAGCTATGTCCGCATCGCGCGCGTCGCACTGCTTGCCTTCCTGATCCTGGTTGTCGGACGGATTTACGGGCTGAACCTCCTCGCCCTTGGCGGCGATGACGGGTCGGCAGTTGCGCGAAACAGCGTTATCTTTCTCCTGATCCTGGCCGCAGGTTACCTGGCATGGGAAGTCACCAACCTCTGGGTTGCGCACCAGCTGGCGAAAGATTCGCCGCCCGCCGAGACACAGGACGACGACGCGGAAATGGGCGGGGCCGGCAAGTCGCGTCTTGCCACCATACTGCCGCTGATGCGTGTCGTCCTGCAGGTCACCATCATCACGCTTACCGGCCTTTTGGCCCTCAGCCAGCTCGGCATCAACATCACACCGCTGCTGGCTGGTGCCGGCGTCATTGGCCTTGCAATCGGCTTTGGTGCCCAGACCCTGGTTCAGGACGTCGTTTCCGGCGTATTCTTCCTGATGGATGATGCCTTCCGGCTGGGAGAATTCATCGATACCGGCGGCACCCAGGGCACGATCGAGAAAATTTCGATCCGGTCGCTTCAGCTGCGCGGCACGAAAGGTGCTGTTCATATCGTGCCCTACGGCCAGATCCCCAAACTCACCAACCTTTCCCGCGACTGGGTGATCATGAAGCTGAAATTCACGGTTCCCTTCGATACGGATGTCGAGAAGGTCCGCAAGCTTTTCAAGAAAATCGGCCAGGAAATCATGGAAATGGAAGAGTTCAAGGACGACCTGCTGGCACCGTTCAAGGGCCAGGGCGTGGCGGACGTCGACGACGTCGGCATCGTGGTGCGCGGAAAGTTTACCACCAAGCCAGGCAAACAGTTCGGCGTGCGCAAGGAAATCTACAAGCGCGTCCAAAAAACCTTCGAGGAAAACGACATCCAGTTTGCCCGCAAGGAAGTTCGGGTTCAGCTACCCGAAAACACCAATCTGAACGAGAAACAGAAGGAAGCGCTTGCCTCAGCAGCGGCTGCAGCGTCCGCGGCCGAAGACAAGAAACCTGCGGCGGGATAGCGCAAAGGGCGAAAACAGAAAAACGTAAGCCTTTCTCCTCATTGAGCGGGAACAGCTTCCATGCCTAAGATTGCGTGTCTGCAGGAGTGCAGATTTTTTGCGATCGGCCTTTGGGAGGAAGCTGCCATATGAACGAGAAGACAACGGTCCCGAGCGACACCGACGTCAGGACTGAGGCTGCGCCCGAGACATCCGCCTCAAAAGCAAGCGACACGCTTCGCCCGATGCCGCAGGTCAACAGGCTCACCGCCAACGATGTCATTGACGCGCTTGCGGCCGGTTTGATGGATTTCCGCAAGGCTCCGGTCTACGGACTGGCCATCGGCGCCCTTTTTGCCGCCGGCGGACTGTTTGTCATCCTGAGTGCTGCGGCTCTCAACATGAGCTATCTGGCATACCCCGCAGCGGCCGGCTTCGTCCTCATCGGTCCGTTCGCGGCCGTTGGACTCTACGAGGTCAGCCGGCGTCTCGCCTCCAGGGAGGAGCTTTCCTGGTCCGCCATATTCAGCGCCATGTGGGCTCAGAAAGGCCGCGAACTCTCCTGGATGGCCTTCGTCGTACTGTTCATTCAGATCATGTGGATGTACCAGGTCCGCCTGTTGCTCGCGCTTTTCCTCGGGTTCAAGTCGTTCGCATCATTCGACGAATTCCTGACACAGGTTATCTCAACTCCCGAAGGGTTGATGTTCCTGGCTGTGGGACACGTAGTCGGTGCGATTCTCTCGTTGTTGCTGTTCTCGCTGACTGTTGTCTCTTTTCCGCTGCTTCTGGAAGAAGACCGGGACTTCATCACGGCGATGATCACCAGCGTACGCGCTGTCGTTACCTCACCGGTTCCAATGATCGGCTGGGCCTTTGTCGTAACCGCGCTTTTGATTGTTTCGATGGTCCCTGCCTTTCTCGGCCTGATCGTCGTGTTGCCGGTGCTCGGTCACACGACCTGGCATCTCTACAAAAAATGCGTGGTGATCCCGGAGGACAATAATCAGGCGGCATCGGCTTAACGGAAGCTTTCGTTGCACGACAAATCCAGGCACCTGCCGTGAAGACAAGCTTAGGCGGAACATGGCATTCTGCGGCCGTGGTTTCATCATCACGGAGGACGATTCGTGCGCGAAGCATCAATCGACAGGAAATCGTGGTCCGGCCTTGCCGGTATTGGGTTCGGTGCCGTAGCGCTCGTTCTGGCGCTTTTTCTGCACAGCGCCGGTCCAATCGATCCCCAGCCGACCATCGGGCAGTCAATCGGGGAAATTGCGGCAGACATTCGTGAGTCCGCTCTGCGTGGACTTAAAGGTGAGCCGCAACCGGAACCCCAGGCACAGGTCTGGGGTCTGGATCGCATTCTGGAAACCTGCGCCTACGTACTTGCCGGGATTGCAATCGTTCTCGGTGTCATCGGCTTCGTTTTGCGGGAAAACAGGCGGGTGGTCGCCGCCGCCATCGGTTTGGGTGGCGTGGCGATCGGTTTTCAATTGTTCGTCTGGACAGTCATGATCATCGCTGGTGTGATCATCATCGGCTACATATTGGCTAATCTCGGCGACATACTGGGAGGCATCGCCGGGGGATAGCGATTGCGCCTGAAAATTCAACCAGGCAATTGAGTGGACTTGATCGGTGGCGGGTTCAATTTCCCCGCGGGGTAGGCAACAAGGCCATGCTTTGACAAGACGCCGGCCCGACCTTACGCCTCACCGGTGCCCTCGGCTTCCAGTACAGCCTTGCGCGCCTGCCAGTCCCGCAAGAGTTCGATGTCCATCTCCGCCGAACGGTAGTCGACGCGGGTAAGATAGAGGCCGTCCGCAGGGGCGACCGGGCCGCAGGCGTTGCGGTCTCGGGCCTGGAGCGCCCTGGTGATATCTCCCGTCCCCCATTTGCCTTCTCCTACCAGTCTCAGCGTACCGACCATCGAGCGAACCTGGTTGTGCAGGAACGAACGGGACGAACATTCGGCGATGACGAATTCTCTCTCTCGGTAAACGCGGAATTCCTCAAGCGTTTTTTCCGGGCTCCTGGCCTGGCAGCGGGAGTGGCGGAACGTCGTGAAGTCATGATGTCCGACAAATTCCTGGGCGGCCTCATGCATCGCGTCGGCGTCGAGATCCGGTTTCACATGCCATGCAAGACCGCGCTGATGGGTCAGCGGCGGCACACGGTTTTGGATGCGGTAGCGGTAAGAGCGACGGATCGCGGAAAAACGGGCGTCGAAACCCTCATGCATTTCGGTGCAATCAAGGATCACCACCGGGTCCGGCTGGCAGTGAAAATTCATTGCCCCCATTATGGTCTTGACCGGCCAGGGTTTTATCAGATCGATGTGACAGACCTGCCCGGTCGCATGGACGCCGGTATCGGTGCGCCCGGCGCCGCCGATCGTTACGACTTCTCCCGTAAATGCCTGGACCGCCCGTTCGATCACCGCCTGCACAGACGGCCCGTTGGCCTGTCGCTGCCAGCCGCAGAACGGCCGACCGTCATATTCCACAGTCAGCTTGTAACGCGGCATTATTCGAATTCTTCAAACGGCGTGGCAAAGGCCACTTCAATAGGCAGATCGTCGGTGCCGGCAGTGGTCAGCGCAAGCGCCATGAAGGCATCGCCCGCGTAGGGCGCCTGAACCTTGCGAGCCAGAACCGGATCAAAGCCAAAACGCGGGTAATATGCTGGCGGTCCGAGAACCAGGACGAGATCTTCGCCAAGGTTCTTCAGTGTCTGGAGAGACGCCGTAATCAGGGCAGTACCGACGCCTGTGTGTTGATTTTCCGGCAGAACGGAAACCGGCGCCAGACAGCAGATCTGAAGACCCTGGCCGGAACCGATTGCTGCGGGCGTCACTCGGCTGTAAGCGACATGGCCGGCAATATCTCCGGTTTCCTGCACGGCCACCTGCTCCAGAACGAGCGCGCCGCAGTGGCGCAGTTTGTGGACAAGTCGCGCTTCCATATCAGAGGGAAAAGCGGCTATCAGCAATTTGCGAACAACGGCCTCGTCTTCGCGCACAACATCGCGAATTTTCAGATTGAGTGTCCCGGCTGCGTCGTTCATGATTTTCTCCAGCTGCCCAAGCTTAATCCAGTTGAGTGCCATCAGAAAGAGACACGCCCCTCAGGAATTCCTCACCGCTCATCGGTTTCTTGCCGGCCCGCTGAACCTGTTCCAGGCGCACGGCACCCACCCCACAGGCGACAGCCGGAACATCAGTCGTCTCCAGGACAGTCCCCGGTTTCCCGCCGAAATCGGCAACCGAACTTCGCAAGACCTTGACTCTTTCAGGCTTGCTGCCAAGAGGCATTTCACACCAGGCACCCGGAAAGGGCGACAGGCCGCGAATGTGGTTATGAACCTCTTCAGCCGATTTCGACCAGTCGATACGCGTTTCCAGCTTGGAAAGCTTGGCCGCATAGGTGACGCCTTCGTCAGCCTGGGATTGCTCGCCCAGCGCACCGCGTGACAGGGCCGCCAGCGCGCGGACCATCAAGTCTCCGCCAAGACCGGAAAGCCGGTCATGCAATTCCCCGGCAGTCATGTTCTTGTCGATCGCAACGGTTTCCGACATGCAGACCGGGCCGGTATCGAGCCCTTCTTCCATGCGCATGACCTGAACGGCAGTTTCCCTGTCCCCCGCCATGACCGCCCGGTTGATCGGCGCAGCCCCTCGCCAGCGCGGCAGCATCGAGGCATGAAGGTTCAGGCAACCGAATTGTGGCGCTTCAAGCACCGGACCGGGCAGCAACAGTCCGTAAGCGACAACAACCGCGACATCCGCTTCAAGATCAACAAACCGGGTTTGCTCAGCGCTGCCCTTCAGGCTCTTGGGGGTGAAAACAGGTATACCGAATGATTCAGCCGCCTCATGTACGGGAGACTTCTTCAGGTCCATGCCTCGTCCGGCCGGCCTGGGTGGCTGCGAGTAGCAGGCGACCACATCGTGCCCCTGTCCAACAATTTCCATTAGGGTCGGTACGGAAAATTCCGGAGTGCCCATAAAGACGACGCGAAGAGACATGAGGTTCCTGAGGGTTCTTCGAAAGTTTGCCCCTTATTACGCCTTACGCCGGTCCGGGCAAGTGTGCAGATGTCAAGTTGCCGGGATATGGCTTCGCATGTCTTCGATAGTCCAATGTGCTGGACCATCGCGCCTCTTCAATCCGTGATGCGGGATTGCTCGTATTGCGAACGACCGGCCAAATGTTTCCAGGCGGGCCGCCGATCCGTGGAGACCGTGCCGACACGCGCTCGCAGGATGCTGATGTGTACGCAAACACACCCCGTCAGGCCAGACCGGGAAGCAGGACCTTGAGACTGCTCGTCATCATTTCCATGGCGATTGCAGCCAGGATCATGCCCATCAATCGACTCATGACGCTGTTTGCAGTTTCACCGAGAAAGCGTGACAGGAAGGGGGCGGCGAAGAATGTTGCGATCAGGAGCGCGATGGCTGCGGCAACGGCAGCGACATAGGCTATTTCCTGGCTGGTGTCGTGCACCTGACCGCGGAAAATGATCATTGTCGAAATCGAACCAGGTCCGAGTAGCACAGGCACCGTCAACGGGTAGATCGCCGGGTTGTCCTGCGAATTCATGTTTTCCTTTTCCTTCGACGAACCGTGGTGGGCTTTGGTGCTCTGCCCGGAAATGAGGTCGAGTGCGATCAAAAGGATCAGGAAACCGCCAGCAAGTCGAAAAGCATCAAGACTGATGCCGAAAACCTTCAATATGATGTCGCCGCTCAGGCCAATCACGACAGATCCGGCCGTCAGGCTGATCAGAAGCGTAAAGGCGACCTTGCGTTCGAACGCAGGTCCACGATCCGATGTCAGCGCCAGGAAGACCGGCAGGTTGGCGATCGGGCTCATGATCGCAAAAAGCGCGGCGAATGTTTTCAGGAACAGTTCCTGATCCACTGGGCAATCTCCCTTGTCCCGTTCAGTCCTTGCCGGCCAGCTTTGCCTGCTTCGTGAACTTCTTGATCACCCGATCTCGCTTCAGCTTCGACAGGTAGTCAATGAACAATTTCCCGTCGAGATGGTCAAGTTCATGCTGAACACAGGTGGCCAGCAAGCCGTTTGCCTTGATTTCCTTCTCGGCGCCCTCGCGATCCAGAAACTGCACCGTCACTTCTGCCGGACGCTCGACATCCTCGAAATATTCAGGGATCGACAGGCAGCCTTCCTGATAGACGGACGAATCCTCGCTCGACCAGACGATTTTCGGATTGATGAAAACCATCGGCTCCTTCGGCGCATCTTCCTTGGCGACATCAAGTACGAACATGCGCTTCAAGATACCGATCTGACTGGCGGCAAGGCCGATGCCCGGCGCGTCGTACATGGTTTCAAGCATGTCGTCGGACAGCACTCGGATGTCGTCGTCAACCGTATCGACGGGCGCACAGACTTCGCGGAGAACCGGGTCGGGAATCGTAATAATCGAACGTTTAGTCATGCGCCTGACATAGGCAATCAAGCGGCAGTGGTCAACGCGGAAATCAACGGGTTCGCCTGCGTTTTGAACGCGTCAGAATTGCGTTGCGGATGTGCCTTCAGGCCGAATCGTTCTATGTTTGTTTCATGAACGAGATCCTGTTTGAGTTTAGTGGCCGTCCGGTGACGGTTCTGGAAACCGCAATTGCAGGCGGACTGTTCCTGCTGACGCTGATCGTCTGGCTGGTCCTGAAGACCATGCGCCAGATCCGCCAGCGTGCGGATGCCGACAGCGCCGCGACGGAACGGATACACGAGCTTGAGAGCCACCTCTCCCAACTTCTGAAGTCTCAGGGCGAGATGACAGGACGCATGCAAACGATGGCCGAAGTGTTCGGCTCGCGCCAATCGGACATGATGCGCGCGGTCAACGAGCGCCTCGACGGGATGGGGCACAAACTCGGCATCTCGATGGCCGACACGACGAAGAAAACCCAGGACGGTCTCAGGCATCTTCACGAGCGCCTTGCGGTCATCGACCGGGCTCAGCAGACGATCACCGACCTCTCCGGCCAGGTGGGTCAATTGCAGTCGATTCTCTCGAACAAGCAAACGCGCGGAGCCTTCGGCCAGGGCCGGATGGAAGCCATAATCCAGGATCAGATGGCCCCAAGCACCTATTCGTTCCAGGCGACACTCTCAAACAACAGCCGGCCTGACTGTCTTATCCATATGCCGAACGGTGCGCCTTCACTCGCGATCGATGCCAAGTTTCCGCTGGAAGCGTTCAACCTTCTGCGCAAGGCGGAAACAGAGGAGCAGCTGAAATACGCCCAGGCGCAGTTCCGCCGCGATTTTTCCAAGCATATCCAGGATATCGGCGAGAAATATCTCCTGCCTGGAGAAACCCAGGACACCGCCTTCCTGTTCGTACCTTCAGAAAGCGTGTTTGCAGAGCTCAACGAGGGCTTCGAGGACCTGGTTCAAAAGGCACACCGAACCCGCGTGGTGATCGTGTCTCCGTCTCTCCTGATGCTCTCGATTCAGGTCATCCAGTCCGTGCTGCGAGACGCCAAGATGCGAGAACAGGCGCACCTGATCCAGGCGGAAGTCGGCCACCTGATTTTGGATGTCAGCCGCCTCAATGACCGTGTCGGCAAGCTTCAGTCCCATTTTGCCCAGGCAAACAAGGACATTGACCAAATCCTGATCTCCACCGACAAGATTACCAAGCGCAGTCGCAAGATCGAGGATCTGGAGCTCGGTGAACTCGAAGCAGCCAAGGAGACGCCGGAACCTGATGATCCGCGCCTGGCGCTTACACCGAATTCCTAGAACACGCGCCGAAAAACGGAGGCCGATTTTCCTTCGTTACCGCGTTAAAGCCGAAAGACTGCCCCCAATCTGAAATCAGGTGTCTCAATGCCCGAAAACACACTCATGGATGTCTCAACCACCGTACCGTCCCACGACCTTTCCAGGCCCATGGCAGCACTATGGTGGCTGAAAAAGGGGGGATTAACCACCGGACCGGAATGGGAGGAAGCTCATGAAATCTGTCAAAGCGCAGAAGGCGAACCGGCCCATGACTGGATACATGCGCTTTGCCATCTCATTGAGGGTGACCATGGCAACGCCGCCTATTGGTTTCGCCGGGCCGGCAAACCCGTAGAACACGACATCGAAACCCTGTGGAAGAATATGGTCCGGTCACTCTGACCCGCTAGAGCCTTCGTGCCTTCGTCACGGCTCCCCACTCTGTTGCGGCGATCCGTGATATCGCCCGGTCGAGCTCTTCATAGGCAACCGTCATCGTGAAACCGTTGGCATGGAGCAACCTGTTCGGACCGTTAACGATCGCCACATGTCCCTTCCAGAATACGAGATCGCCCCGCTGAAACGCTGACGGATCGTCATGCGGGATCTCGTGTCCGGCGTCGGCTTCCTGCATATCGCTGTCACGCGGTATGTCGAGACCGCTGGCCTGTCCGGCCAACTGGATCAGTGCGGAACAATCCAGACCAACGCTCGTGCGCCCACCCCAGAGATAGGGAGTGCCGAGCATTTCCTCCGCCACGGCAACCCAGTCCGCGTCGTAATCGTCCAGGGGAACCAGATGCCTGGCGACGACCGCAGAGCCGTCGCTGAGAATTGCATAAGCAAGACCTCTGGTTTCAGCCTCACCGACGACCGTTACTTTGGATCCGATGGACAGAAGTCCAAGCGGCGGAAATTTCAGGTCAGGACCAGGATAGCGATAGGTCCTAAGCGCTCGCACCCGATGAGTCGCTGCCGTTACAGGCCCAAGCCCATCAGACGAAAACCAGCCGACATAGCCGTCCGTGTCGAGTTGGCCCCAGGCCCATCCCTCGACCGTCTTCTCGTAGACGGTAATCCACTCCCCGCACAGGGCTTCGGTGTCGATAGGACAATCCGGCCGCGGATCCGGCCGTATGGCAAGACTGTCAGCGGTTACCTGAAGTACTTCGCCGTCGACAAAACGGCCCGTTTCAACTCTGCCTTCATAGTCACGAGCGGCAAGATCGGGTCGGACAGGATGGAGGCGGCGATCGAAGGAAGTCGTCATGTCAGAAATTCAAATCCAGGTTTAGTGCGGAATTAGCGTGGCAGTTCCTTGGCTTTCTCTACCACGAGATCACCCAGTTGCTCCAGATAAAGAGCTCCGACAACCGTTCGGGTTATGATCACGTTGCGCTTGTCGGCCTCATCGCGCTTGCGCGACAAAAGCCGGAGACTGCCGAGCGTATCGAGCGCTCTCGTGATGGCAGGTTTTGTTACATTCAGTTTCGCGGCGAGACCGCGCACCGTGTGAGGCGGCGGCTCGAGATAGACCGTAAGCAGGATCGTCAACTGGCGAGCAGACAGGTCCTGTTCACTGTCTCGCACCAGCGCCAGATTGACTTCATGCAACAATTTCAACGCCTGAGAGGCGCGTATGTCGACAGCCATGACAGAGCCCGTCTCACCCATTCTTCATGGCCATAAAAGCACAAAAACGTTTCGGACCCGTTATTGTGCCGCCGAATAGCGTTCGGATATCAGGTCAAACAGGCAGCGGATACCTTGCGCTTCGCCACCGGCGGGTTTTCCCGGCTTATCAACCGGCGTCCAGCCGAAAATATCGAAATGGATCCAGCTCTCCGTGTTTTCAACGAACCGGGACAGGAACAGGGCTGCCGTGATCGAGCCGGCAAACCCCGCTCCGGAGGTGTTGATGTGATTGATATCGGCGACCTTGCTGTCGAGATACTTCATGTATGGTTGCCAGAGCGGCAATCGCCACAAGGGATCGGCAGCGGCTTCCGCCATGACGGCAATGTCTTCGGCAAGACCTTCGTCATGGGTGTAAAACGGCGGCAGATCCGGACCAAGAGCGACGCGTGCTGCACCGGTCAGGGTTGCAATATCGACCAGCAGATCCGGATTTTCCTCGTCCGCCAATGCAAGCGCATCGCCCAGTATCAGACGGCCTTCGGCATCTGTATTGCCGATTTCCACGCTCAATCCCTTGCGGCTTGAAAGGATATCGCCCGGCCGGAAGGCATTCCCGGAGACCGCATTTTCAACACACGGAACAATGACCCGAAGTCGAACGGGCAGCTTCGCCGCCATGATCATCGAGGCAAGGCCAAGAACATTGGCTGAGCCACCCATGTCCTTTTTCATCAACGACATGGAGGATCCCGGCTTCAGGTTCAGACCGCCTGTATCAAAGATGACACCCTTGCCGACCAGGGTGACCTTGGGATTTGACGCCTCTCCCCAGGTAAAATCAGCGATGCGGGGTGCTCTGGAACTTGCACGCCCAACCGCGTGCACCATCGGGAAATTCTCGTCGAGAAGGTCTTCACCAACAACCACACGCCCGGCTCCGCCATGCTTGTCGAAAAGCGCCGTGACAGCAGTTGCCAGTTCTTCAGGACCCAGATCGTTTGCCGGGGTGTTGATGAGATCCCGAGCCAGTTTCACGCCATCGAGGACAATACCGATCCTGTCGAGGTCGACGTCCTTGCCAACGCCGAGCCTGCGGATCTTCCGGGAAGGAGTGACATATTGTTCGAAACGGTAGGCCGACAGCGCAAATCCGAGTGCTGCCTGCTCCGGATCAGGAAAGCCGTCTGCGAGACTATAATCGCCTTTCGGCAGGCTGCCGACAATGGCCCCAAGGGCAAAGGGATGCGGCAATCCCGTTTCCTCTACGCCGAAAAGAACTGTCGCTCCTCTTCCCTCTGCAGACGGGATCAGCAAACACGAGGAGGGCGTTCCGGAGAAATCGTTGACGGCGCACCAATTCCCGGCACCCTCCCCGAGCCCGGCTAGAACTTCGGCGAGCGAGGCCTCCGTGACGGCGAGAATGGGGGTTGCTTCGGACAAATCGGTATTGCGGACGAGGATTTCGCGCACAGGCAGCACTCCGTTGACTGGAACAATGTGGTTCAACAGGTAAGCCGCCTTGCAGGAAGACGCAATACGATGTGTTGAGCTTCTGCAAATCTTGCAATTCGCAACGGTGCTTAACCATCCATTAGGGTTAATTATCTATTTCTCTAGGAGACCTTTACTGCTGCGGACAACAAGGATGTTGAAAATGCAAGCGCCCAGAATCGGATCCGTATCACGCCGCACCAGGGTGGCCTCTGCGCTTGTTGCCATGACCGCCCTTGTCCTGGTAACCGGATGCGCGTCCAACAAGTCCAACACCGGGACTTACTCTCCTGCCTCCGGCAACCACTCGGTTGCCCCCGGTTCCAACCTGGCGCGGGCGGAAGTCGGCAAATGGGCAAAGAGATACGACAAGGACCGCGGCAATCGGACGGCGATCCTCGGATATTCCAACGCCTTGAGCCAGAACGGCCAGATCGAACAATCCCTGGCCGTCCTCAGGTCCGGCGTGATTGCCCATCAGAAAGACCGCGAAATCGCATCCGCCTATGGCAAGATACTGGCCATGAACGGGCGCTTCGACGAAGCCCTCAATGTTCTCAGGCGGGCGCAGCGGCCGGATATGCCGGACTGGAAAATCATGTCGGCCGAAGCGGCTATCTATGATCAGACCGGCAACCACGAGAAGGCCCGCAGTCTTTACAAGCAGGCTCTCAAGATTGCTCCGGACGACCCCAGCCTTCTCAACAATCTCGGACTGTCCTACCTGTTGTCCAACAAGCTGCCGGATGCAGAATACAATTTGCGGCGCGCCGCCAGCCTGCCGAATGCAGACAGCCGTGTACGCCAGAATCTTGCCCTCGTACTTGGCGTACAGGGTAAATTCGAGGAAGCGGTCGAAGTTGCCACTGCTGAACTGGACCCCCGGCAGGCGCAAGCGAACATCGCTTACCTGCGCGACATGATGCAGACCCGTCAGCGCGGCTGAAGCCAGGGCCTCCCCACAATTGAGCCATCCTCATCCCGGTTGAGCCTGGAAAGGATCGGTGGCGGGAGCAAAACGAGCACTTTGCGGACAGACCAGGTCTGTCCCCACGTCGCGAAGGCGCACCGATCAGAAGCCGACAGCGTCAGTCCCTGACGACAACCCGGTCGCTTTCCAGCAGTTCCTCCACCCATTCAGGCATGCGCATTCCTGCCGCGACCCTGGCATCCTGGGTCTGCTCCGAGACACGTATGCTTTCAAGGTTCGAGATGACGTCGTCGAGGCGTTCGAAAGGGACAACAACAACCCCGTCCTGATCAGCGACGATCATGTCACCGGTTTCGACTTCCTGTGCACCGATCTGAATCGGATACCCGACGGAACCGGGCCCGGACATATGCGGTGACGCAGGCGTTATACCAGTGCACCATACCGGTAACCCCACTCGAACCATTCCGGAATAATCACGCATCGGCCCATCGGTAACGAACCCTGCTGCGCCACAATTCTTCATCATGCCGACCAGGCCGTCTCCGCCGGCTGCACAGCCGGAGTGATTGGCAAAGGATGAAACGACGATATCACCGGGCTGAATGAATTTAAGTGCGGCGAAAACAGCGAGGACGTCAGCCGCGCCGCAATCCGCCGTGAGTGCCGGTCCAGCCGCTGCGCAGTGCACATCCCGACCATCGCCAAGTGGACCAATATTCTGCGACAATGCACCGCCGCCATAGAGAGCGTCGACAACAAATCCTGTCGGAACGCCCTGAAAGGAAGCGGTCTGGGCTTCTGTCGGCCGCTTCATTGAAGCCTTGACGGTTAGAAGTGGAGGGGCTTCGATCATGCCTGGTTCCTTCTTTTGCAAACTCCCACGAACCGATGTTGTCTTCGCCCAACGCCAGCTTGCAAGCCTCATGATGCCCGCGGCAGCCCTTGCCAATCAATGAAAAAGCCCCCTTCGATCTGAAACGATCGAAGGGGGCCTTTTTTGTTGTTCGTTCAGACTTCCGGCCATTCGCCGTTGTCGCTGGCAAATGCCTCAGAAACTGTCGAGCTCCATAACCTGCATGACGGCGGGGCTCATGATGATGAAAAACAGAACCGGCAGGAAGAACAGGATCATGGGTACGGTGAGTTTGGGCGGAAGCGATGCAGCCTTCTGCTCGGCAAACAACATGCGCTGCTCGCGCGTGTCGTCCGCCATCGTGCGGATCGCGGTTCCAACCGGTGTACCGTAACGTTCCGCCTGAATGAGTGCCATCATGACGTTCTTCACGCCATCGACGCCGGTGCGCTTGGCCAGGTTTTCATACGCACCGCGCCGTTCGCTCAAATAGGAGAGCTCCGCAGTCGTCAAGGACAGTTCCTCGGCAAGGTCCACGGACTGAACGCCGACTTCTTCTGCGACTTTCTGGAAAGCGCCCTCGATAGACATGCCCGATTCAACACAGATCAGCATCAAATCCAATGCATCCGGCCAGGCACGCTGAATGTTGAGTTTGCGTTTGTCGATCTTGTTTTTCAAAAACAGATTGGGAAGGAAGGCCCCGACACCGGCAATCGCGATACTCAGGCATACCTTGGCAACGGTCGGCAACAAATCCGGGATGACGACGAAGGCATAGAAAAGAGCAATCACCAGAATGATTGCCGGCAGAGCGATACGTGCGGTCAGGAAGTAGTAGAGCGGTGCAGACCCGCGATACCCGGCCATTCTCAATTTGTCGATCGTGTGCTCGTCGGAGAGCATTTCCTTCAGATTGAGCCGGTCGACCAGGCTCTTCATCTGGGCTTTCGGCTGGTTCCTGAGGGATGCGCGGGCATCCTGCGGGTTCGACTGAAGACGCGCCCGCTCCTTGGCACGAAGCTTGTCGCGTTCAATCGCGACCGTTTTCATGCGCGACTTCAGCACATCGCGAGACAGGATCGGTGCAACGAGCGAAAAGATCGTTCCGGTCACCGCGATCATTGCAAGCAGCCCTGCCAGAAATTGGCTCGATGCGATGGTTTCGAGATCCATGCCGCCCCCCTTAGAAGTCGAAGTTGATCATGTGGCGCATGACCATCACGCCGATGAACATCCAGAACAGACAACCAGCGATAATGATGTTGCCGGCCGTGGTGTTGAACAGCATCATGATGTAGTCGGGTGCGATCAGGAAGATGATTCCACCGACACCGAACGGCATGGCACCGATGATCATCGCAGAGGATTTTGCTTCCGAACTCAGCGCCTTGATCTTGCCCTTGAGTGCCTTGCGGCCGCGCAATACTTTCGACAGGTTTCCAAGTGCTTCGGCCAGACCGCCACCGGCCTTTTGCTGAATGGCGACGACGATCGCGAAGAAATTCGCTTCCGCCAAAGGCACCCGCTCCGGCATTTTTGCGACGGCTTCCGCCAGCGATACACCCATAATCTGGGTCTCGGTGATTTTCCGGAATTCGGTTGCCACCGGTTCGCGGGATTCGCGGGCAACCACCTTGATACAATCGCCGAGTGGCAAACCTGCCTTCACACCACGCACGATGATGTCCACCCCGTTCGGCAGTTCCTCCAGGAACCTGTTGAAGCGCCGTTTGCGCTTGTTGCCGACATACCAGCGCGGAAAACCAAGCGCGCCGGCGAAACCGGCGGCAAAGGTGATCCAGATGTTTCCGCTTGCAAGCAAACCGATCACGAGAAAAATCAGGCAGGATATCACGCTGAAAATGATGAAGTGCTTCATTTCCCAGCCCAGGCCCGCCTGCTCCATTTTGACTTTGAGCGGGACTTTCTGTTGCCGGTCGTGCTTGGCCTTCTGCCTTTCCTCAAAATCCTTGAGCTGATCCTGAATGGACTTCTTGCGCCGGTCGTCGTCACGTATCAGTTTGCGTTGTTTTTCTGTTTGCGGACGCGCAGCAACAGCCTGCATTCGCTGGTCCCGGCGTTTCGTTCCGGACAGGCTCGGTGCGAAAAGACTGAAAATCACGCCTGCGACCGCAAGCATGACCAGGCCGGCAACGGCAATACCCGTCACCTGTGGAGTTAGGAATTCTTCAAATCCGGACATCCGCTTCTTATTCCCCTACATAGTCGGGCACTTCGGCGGCATCGAGCGCCTGAGCAAGACGCGACTCTTCACCAAAGTAGCGCGCACGCTCCCAGAATTTCGGCCGGCCGATTCCGGTCGAGCGGTGACGACCGATGATCCGGCCATTGGGATCTTCGCCGACAATGTCATAGAGGAAGACATCCTGCGTCGTGATGATGTCGCCCTCCATCCCGATAACTTCGGTCACGTGCGTGATGCGGCGCGAACCGTCGCGGAGACGTGCCGCCTGCACAACCACGTCGATAGACGACACGATCATTTCCCGAAGTGTCCTGGACGGTAGCGAGAACCCACCCATGGTGATCATCGATTCAAGTCTGGACAGGGCTTCCCGCGGCGAGTTGGCGTGAAGTGTTCCCATCGATCCGTCGTGACCCGTGTTCATGGCCTGAAGCAGATCAAAGGCTTCCGGGCCACGCACCTCACCCACGATAATCCGCTCAGGGCGCATACGCAGACAGTTCTTGACGAGGTCGCGCATGGTAATCTCCCCCTGACCTTCCAGGTTGGGAGGACGGGTTTCCAGACGAACAACATGCGGCTGCTGCAACTGAAGTTCGGCCGAGTCTTCACAGGTGATGATACGTTCGGTCGATTCAATATAAGCAGTCAGGCAGTTCAAGAGCGTGGTTTTACCCGAACCGGTACCGCCGGAGATCAGCACGTTACAGCGTGAACGACCGATAATCTGCAGGATCGTCGAACCTTCCGGCGTAATCGAATTGAACTTTGTAAGCTGATCGAGCGTCAGCTTGTCCTTTTTGAACTTACGTATGGTTAGTGCGGGCCCGTCGATCGCAAGCGGCGGTGCAATCACGTTGACACGCGAACCATCAGGGAGACGGGCGTCACAGATCGGACTGGCGTCATCGACACGGCGGCCAACCTGGCTCACGATACGCTGGCAGATGTTCATCAGCTGGGCGTTGTCGCGGAAATTCACACCGGTCTGTTCGACCTTGCCGGCAGTCTCGATATAGACGGTGTGTGCACCATTGACCATGATGTCGGCGATGTCGTCGCGCGCCAGCAGCGGTTCCAGCGGCCCGTATCCGAGTACGTCGTTACAAATGTCCTCGAGCAGGTCTTCCTGCTCGGCGATGGACATGATGACGTTTTTCAGGGCGATGATATCGTTGACAACATCGCGAATTTCGTCGCGTGCGTCTTCCGCGTCGAGGCGCGCAAGCTGAGACAGATCGATCGCTTCAACAAGAGCGTTGAAGATCTGAGCCTTTGTCTCGTAATACTCGTTGTTTTTCTTTCGTGGTGCAGGTGCCGTCGCCGGCGCTTCCGGCGCTGGAGCCGGCGCAGACGTAGCGGCCGGTGCAGCCGGCGCAGCCGCCGGTTTTTCGCTCTCCACCGAAACAGGTGGCGCTTCCTGCTCTACGGTCTGGACCGGAGTTTCAGGTTCTGCGGGCCGTTCCTGCAGCCCTCCGGGAACGCCCCCCTGATGGGAGCTTTGAGCTCCAGACGATGAGTTACCGCGTCTTCCAAACATAGCGATCTATCAGCTCCGCTTACGAACCAGTCAACCGGACTTGCGTTTCAGTTTTGTAAAGAAGCCGCCCAAAGGAGACCGCGATATCTTGACCGGTTGCACCTTGCCCGAAATCGCATTGGCCAGATCGTCGAACATGCGCGATACGGCATGCTTTCCGTCCATTTCACTAATCATTTGCCCGTTGTTTGCCGCCGTTCCGAAAAGATGGGGCTCGAACGGGATCGATGCCTGAACAGTCAGCCCGAGAGCTGCCGCAAACTCTTCCGGCTTGATTTCCGGCCGTTTGGGCACGTTGACCTTGTTCATGACAAGATGGGGCGGGCGATCGTTTGGACGTAGCTGCTTCAGCATGTCCACGGCATTTTTCGCGTTGCGCAAGTTGGCCAAATCCGGCTCGGCAACCAGAACGATCTCATCGACGTTCAACAGCGTGTTCTTGACCCAGGAGTTCCAGGTGTGCGGAACGTCGAGAACCACGTTCGGGACACTTGAGCGCATGGTCTCAAAAAGCTGCTCGAACGACTTTTCACTGTGGTCGTAGGTTCGCTCCAGAGTTGCCGGTGCCGCCAGCAGGCTCAGGTGATCGTTGCACTTGGACAGGATCCGGTCGAGATAGGTTTCATCAAGCCGGTCCGGAGACGAAATCGCCTCGAAAACGCCTTGCAACGGATCCTGATTGTAGTCGAGTCCTGCCGTTCCGAACGGCAGATCCAGATCGGTTACGACCACTTCGCTCTGAAAGTTGCGACCGAGCGACCAGGCGCTGTTATGCGCAACGGTGGAAGATCCGCAACCTCCCTTGACACCAAAAAAGGCAGTGGTGCGACCGAGCGGTTCGGATTCCGGATCGGCATACAGCTCGGCAATGGAGCCGATCAACTGATAAACATTGACCGGAGTGATCAGATATTCACTGACCCCGCGAGCGATCAGGTCGCGGTAGAGAAGAACATCGTTCACATTCCCGATCACGATCACCTTGGTACCCGCATCGCAATACTCGGCGAGCTGGTCGAGGTTGGAAAGAAGTTCCTCCCTCTGCCCGTTGGTTTCCACAATGATCAGGTTCGGTGTCGGCGCCTGCGCGAAAATGTCGATCGCCGCAGGTATTCCACCCATGTCCAGCTTCAGATGCGCCTTCGCCATGCGGCGATCTTCCATGGCGGTCTCGGCCATGTGCATCGTCGCATCTGTCAGGCAGAAGCCATGCACCGTGATACGTGGTACCGAACCAATTTTCGCCGCTTCCTCGGTCCCTGCATACTGATTTTCAACAGGTTCCGAGATAGGATCGAGATAGCCCGGCGTATCTTTCAATTCTGCGTTCGTGCTCATACTTCCACCTATTCTGAGACCTCTGCACCGACACCTTCAGTGTAGCTACTCGTGGTTCCCGAACCCTCTCGGTAGTTTTCAATAACCACGGCGCGCCGTCCCTGATCGGACGGCGTAGATGCCCTTGGCGTGATGAGATCGGACGGGTTGTCGACCATTGCCGCCAGGTTGGACTGCGTTGCGCAGCCGAAGTTTTCGTACTCGGTGTTTTCGCCTATGCCGCCGCCGATATTTTTCGGCCAGGCTCCGCACGGTCCGGCGGTTGCCTGCATGGCCGCATATGACAGCCGGATCGGCGCCTCCGCGCTCGGGTCCGGCACGGCATAGGTCCGGGTAGAGATACGCGAACGGCTGACACCGCCGCGCTGCAGCGCGTTCCTGATATCTCCCGTGACCGCATGAACAGCAGCCTCGTTTGCACCGCCGGAGGGCACCAGAATCTCAACCGCCCCATTGCCTTTTCTGCGCGATTCGGCGGCAAAGGCCGTTATCGTGCCTTCAATCGGGCCATACAGGTTGCGGGTGTTCTGACCGATCGGCAGATCGAGCGTTTCCGGTTCCTCGGTGATGACAATGGGATGCCTGTAGCGATAGTCGTGTGATGCCAGCATTTCGGCATCTGTCTGGTTCCTGTTCTGGCAACCAACCGCAACGAGGCATCCGGCAATCACGAGGGCGGATTTGGATACGGTTGATATCCGGACCGTTTTTTTCGTCTTCATCCGTCCGTCCTCACTTGTAGATAAATCCGACTTGGCCGTGGTATTCACCTTCAGCCACATCGCCCGCAGGGTTGTAGATCTTGTTCAGCCGGTTCAGGAAAATGCTTTCCGCATCAGATGGCGGGAACAGATTCTTGTCAGGCCGAACCATCTTGTTTGTCGCCACGGGGCGAACAACGTAGGGGGTGACGAATACTGCCAGTTCCGTCTGGTCCCTCAGAAAGTCACGGCTCTTGAACAATGCGCCCAGGACCGGAATCTGCATCAGACCCGGAATGCCTTCCATCGATTGCTGATATGATTCCTGCAGCAATCCGGCCATCACGAGAGTGCCACCCGACGGCAACTCCACTGTTGATTCCGCACGGCGAACCTTAAGGGCGGAGATGGTGATGCCACCGGCACTTACGGCGCCTTCGTTGCTGAGTTCGCTGACTTCGGTCAGGACACGCAGGCTTATCCGTCCTTCCGACAAGACCACGGGTGTGAAATCGAGACCTACACCGAACTTCTTGAACTCAACGCTCACGGTGTTGTCGTCCTGAGCAACCGGGATCGGGAATTCGCCACCTGCAAGGAAACTTGCATTTTCACCCGAAATCGCCGTCAGCGTAGGTTCCGCCAGCGTCCGGATGACACCTTCTCGCTGCAACGCTTCGATTTGCGCATTGATATTGGCCGCTCCGGCTGCAAACGTTATGCCTGCGACCGCCTGGTTCACGATCGAAGGGTTCACATTGAATCCGGGGGCATTTGAAAACCGGGGGGTATAGTTGCCTGTGCCCACCGAGCCGTTGAACGTTACGCCAAGCTGCTTGACAATCGACCGCTCGACTTCCGCGACGGTGACCTTCAAGTGGACCTGGTCCTTGCCTTGAACCGAAATCAGATTAACAACTTCCGTCGCGCTGCCTGCACCCTGAAACTTCGCCGCGATGTCAGCGGCCTGCTGTGCCTCAAGTGTGCTTCTCGCTGTCCCGCTCAGGATCACGTTTCCGTTCACAGACTCAGCAGCAATGTTCGTGCCTGGAATGAGTTTTCGGATGATCCGCGCCAGATCCGAAGTGTCGTTTTCAACACGAAGGTTGAAACTTGCCAGCTCGCGTCCGCTTCGGCTGAACAGAACAAGCCGTGCCTGACCGGCCGAGTTGCCAAGAACGAAGATCCTGCGCGGTGTCCGGAGAACCGCATCCGCGATTTCTGGATTGGATATCAGGACGTCGGCAGCGTCTTCAGCAAGATTGATGACAACCGATCTCCCTATCCCGACATTCAGAATCCGTCCGCTGGCGCGTTCACCAGCTGCGACGTGAATCTGGCTGGGGAAGTTTTCCTGCGCCTGGGTTGCGGGCGCCGACATTCCAAATGTCGCTCCGAAGATGGCAGCTACAGCTGCAAATTTGATTATACAGTTTTTCATCGCGCCCCTCATGCTGGACGTTCTCGTCAGATCCGGTTTCATGGCGCAATTGCCTTGCTTGTGATGCCGTATTTCACGTAACTCACGTCATTGCGGCGGCTCTTGTCTTCTTCAGCATCGTCCGCTGAGTCCTGTGCGCTTCGCAGCGCCAGCGAGATCGTCCCGGTCTGCTGAGCCTGCGCAACGATTTCCGACTCGGAGAGCGTCAATTCCAAAGTCGCCGTTTTCTTGGGAGACAGGTTTTTCTGGTCCTGTTCGCCTGCCGTGGTGGCATCGATCGCCAACACACGTTTGTTTTCCAGGATGGTCTCACTGACCGCACCTTCGTCAAACCTGCGGGTCAGGATCAGGTCGACCTTATCGCCGGGAAGAATGAAACCACCTGCGGTCGTTTCCTCTTCCACCCTGACGGCAATGGCGCGTTTTCCTTTCGGAAGTATCGCTGCCATGAAGCCCTTGTCAGTATTGATAAGTCGCTCCGGCCTGATCGGCTCGCCGGCGAAGATCGGCGCCTTGGCGATTTGCCCGAGGAATTCTTCCTGCGCGGCAGGGGTATTTGCTTTCGTCACTGCGCCACGAGGCAGCGCATCTTCGGGCCAGTCGCTCCAGTCGAAATTCTCTTTCGTCAGTTTCGCACCGAGAGGAATATCCGCATCGGCGATAAGAACCTGGGTTGTCTTGGTTTCGGAGGGTGCCTGCACAATCTGCGGCGCGGGTTCACCACCGCCCGACAACATGACCATGCGAAATGCCAGCAAGCCGGCTACCACCGCGACAACCAATACTAAGATTCGAGCGAATTTCATGACAAAAAATCCAATGATCCTGTGCGCAGATGCGTTTGTTGAAGACAGGATGACGGGTAATTGGTCAAAACATGGTTAATCAGGAGTAGAAGTTTTTGGTTAATTTCCGTTAACTTTACTAAAAACCTTCCTAATTCGATTTCAATTTGCGAAAAACCCGGCTTTTGGCGCTAGATACACACAGATGCGGCACCGCTACTGCACCCGAACCTATGCTGTTCAAAATGCGAAAATTTTCGTATATCGACCCATTTTTGAGTACGAAGACGCTTGTTCACGGTCTGCAAGTCCACCGAATCAACCGTCCGGTGCTGCCAGTGATTCGAATTAACGATTGAGCAACAGGAGCCAGTCCCCTTTCCTTCAGGGCTCACAACCGGAAAACGACCAATGTCACGGCGCAGAAGATGTTTTGTCCTCGATCCGGACCGAAGGCTGCAAGATCGAGCGGCTCGTCAAAAACTGGCGGCGTCCAGTCCATCCTCGATGCTGTTAGACTTTGTGCAATTTCCAAAAATTTTGAATACTTCCGAAAACGGACCAGCTTCAGCCAAAGGATCGTTCAATAGGCTGGTCTGAGCTGCGCGCGCCACGAGTGGCCATGCCGAAATTCAAGTGCCGACCGTCAGAGCCAAGAAACCGGCAACATCGAAAACCATTCTGGGCAGGCTTTGCTCGCCAGATTGCAGGTCGGCGTTTCGCCGCACTCTCCGCAGGCGACACCTGGAGAAAATGACTGTGATGCCTTGAAGCAAAGAAATGGGAACGTCTAGTAGGCCTGACTGATCTGCTGGAACCAGGACGTCATGGGATAAATCTGCAGCCCGGCGACCGCGATCGCGACCCCATAGGGGATGCCGCTCTTTTGATCGTGAAGACGTGCAAGCCATTCCTGCCGTGCCAGCGATGCGGGGAGCACGAGACTCGTGCGCATGAAAAGCAGACCGAGGGTCAGCAACATACCGTAAGTCGATACCAGCAAGACAAATCCTGCCAATTCCGGACTAAAGCCGATCCACAAGGAAATGGCGCTGATGAATTTCACGTCACCGCCACCCATCCAGCCTGCAGCGAAAAAGCCGAAACAGACAGGAAACACGACCAGCAATCCCAAGGCATGTGAGCCCCAGGCGGAGAGCGGGAGGCCCGTTGCCAGTGCCAACGCAGCAAATCCCGCGATCAGGAGAATTGAAACCCGGTTCCGAATGGTCATCGTCAGCAAGTCAGAGGCACCGCCGAACGCAACGAGCATTGGAAATATGACCAGAAGAGATGCCGATAACATGGAGAACCTGTTTTTTGTTCCTGTCTTCAGAAGTATAGGTACGGAGAGTTAACGAAAGACGGATGCAAAACGAAAAAACGGGCAGAAAACTGCCCGTTTCTCGGAAGCAAGCGCTGAAATCAGCCTTGCGAAACCAACCGAAGTTACGGAGTGGTTTTGACGGAGTCGTTCAGCTTTGTAGAGATCGTGCTGAAGACGCTCGTCAGGGACGTACCTGCAAGAGATACAGCCGCGATGATGACGATGGACAGCAAGCCGGCGATCAGGCCGTATTCAATTGCAGTCGCGCCAGATTCGTCTTTTACGAAACGGTTGATAAGAGTTTTCATGTTTTTTGCTCCAAGTACCACTGAGTTGACAGCTTCAAGTCCGCCGGATCTTTTTTTGGTCCGTTCGAACATGAACCCAACCTAGGACAGAGAGCTTTCCAACCAGTTAAAGCGACCACATGATTCCGGGGTAATCTTCATAAATGTAACTATAGTTAAAAATCGGTATAGATAAAAAATAGTTAACTCAGCATATTTTCTAACGAATTTCAAAATATTTTATAGTATAAATTAAAATATCTTCATAAGAACTCCAATCATACATAATTTTTTTTCGAACTTGTCAACATTATACTTGTTGTTATATTTCGAATATTATCACTGGTAGCATTCTCTTCGAAAGAACCATTGTAACAATTCAGGAGTCTCAGGAATAATTTCGAATTTGCATTCAAAACACCTCAGACTCTTGAAGCATTTCGACGTGTCAGTAGTTCTTTGCCAATTTTCGTCACGTTAGCAGATCGTTCACCACGTTTGCGGCATGATCTCGTAAGAAATGGCACTAATGGAGTATTCATAAGCATGTTTAAGAACCTAATCAGATGGACTGGCGTGCTTTTGTTTGCAGCACAGACAAGCATTGCGATGGCGCAGGACGGACCGGTCATGGTGACAGTTGACCGTGCCAAGATCTTTCGTATCGAAGATGGGGCTTCGGCCGTCATCGTCGGAAACCCGTTCATCGCAGACGTGTCCATGTTTGATGAGAATACGGTTGTGATCACCGGAAAGAGTTACGGCACGACCAATCTCGTCATCCTGGACAGCAACAGCAAGCCTATCGTCGACGAAGTCATAACAGTCCGCGCTTCGGAGGACGACGTTGTTGCCGTCTATCGCAAATCGCTGCGCTCGACCATGTCTTGCAATCCAAGCTGCGAGCCAACAATGCGTTTGGGCGACGATGTCAATGCATTCAACGGAATTGCCGAGCAGGCAAACTCCAGAAACTCCATGGCGGCCAGCGCGGCAGGCGTGAAGTGACCGTCATATAATGTGAGAAAACGATGAGTGGCAGAGAAAAACACCGCCGGTTCCTAGGAACCAAAATACTACGGTCGCTCCTGAAGGACCGTGAGGGTGTGACAGCCATCGAGTTTTCGATGGTGGCCCTGCCATTCTTCATCATCGTCTTCGGCATCATGGAAGTCGGCATTACGATGTTCGTCGGCCGGATGGTCGACAACTCCGTTATTAGTGCATCGAGGCTGATCAGGACCGGACAGGCGCACACCAGCGGGCTTACAGCCTCTCAATTCAAGTCGCAGATCTGCGGTTTCATGCCGGCGTTCATGTGTGACACCGACAGAATCGTGGTTGAGGTGGAAAGTGTCGATTCGTTTGCCGCTGCCGGGTCGACGGACAGTCTTTACGACGCTGACGGCAATCTGAAGGAAGACGACGACCTTACATACGATATCGGTGGTGCCGGCAAGATCGTGGTCGTGAAGGTTATTTACAAATGGCCGATGATGACCGCCGCTTTGAACCTCGCACTGGATGATTCCGGGACCGAGCGATTTCTGACGTCAACAATGGTATTCCGCAATGAACCCTGGGAATAACTTCATGCCAACCCTGGTTACCGCGACGAATTTCGCCACTGGAGCCATGAAAAAGTTCCGCCGTGACGACAATGCCGTGTCCGCTGTTGAATTCGCCATGATCCTTCCGTTCATGTTCTTTCTTCTGATTGGCATGACGGAGCTGGCGGAAGCTCTCAACCAGGACAGGAAGGTCAGCCGCATCGCAAACGCCGTGGCCGACCTGATCGCACAGGAAGAAGCCGTTTCCAGGACCGACCTCGATTCGCTGATGAATATCGGCGAGAAAATCCTTGACCCCTATCCGTCGACAAACCTGCAGGTGATCGTTGCCAGCGTCTCCTTTGATGACGACGGCGATGCCAGCGTTGACTGGAGCCGCGATTCAGCCGGCGCCACCCCCTGGTCGACGGGTGCCGCGCCCCCAATCACCTTGCCGGGCACCGTAGCCGTACCGAATTCTTCAATTGTCGTTGGGCAGTCCAACCTGACTTACACTCCCAGCTTCACGGGACTGTTTTCGGGAATATTCGAATGGAGTCCTTCGGTCATGAACCTTAGCGACACATATTTCCTGACGCCAAGGATCACGGGGACTGTCACCTGCAGCAATTGCTGACCCGGGTTTCAGCGGCCAACAATTTCTTTCCCGTATTTGCATCGTCGCATAGCGCGCGTACCCTCATCAGGCTACATTGCATTGCAATATTCCTGTTTCAGTTGGGGACCTTGAACCGATGGCGACAAACAAGACTTTCGAACAGATTGCCGTAGGCGACACGGCGGAAATCGTCCGGGAGTGTTCCAGCAATGACCTGCTGGTTTTCGCGCATGCCTCCGGAAATCGTAATCCAATCCACTTGCCCGATACCGACTGGACCGGCGACGGTATCGTCGACAAACCGGTCGCGCCCGCCATGTGGGTGGGCGGACTGGCATCCGCGGTTCTCGGCAATATTCTGCCAGGCCCCGGCACAGTTTACAAATCACAGTCTTTTCGTTTTCTTGGTGCAGCCGCGGTCGGAGACCATTTGCATGTGAAGGTAACCGCGACCGAAAAGCGGCCGGACAACATTATAGTCTTTGATCTGACCGTGACCAGAGGCGATGGTTTTCGCCTGGTGGAAGGTGTCGCCGAGGTCGCCGCGCCCACGGAGACCATCGAATTCGATTCCAGCGACATCCCCGCCCTGCTGGTGCAACGTCACCGCCACTTCAACAGAATGATCGAGCTCGCAAAAACACTCCCCGCCTTGCCGACGGCGGTGGTTGCTCCAGACGACCCCAATTCTCTCGAGGGTGCCCTGATGGCAGCACGGGAAGGCCTGATCCGGCCGGTCCTTATTGGCGCGAAAAGCAGGATTGAAGACGCGGCCAGGGAACTCAATGAAGACATCGATGCCTATGAACTGATCGATATCGAAGATGAAATGGAGGCAGCCGGCCGGGCTGTCGCCATGGTGCACGAAGGCAAGGTGAAAGCGGTCATGAAGGGTCACCTTCATACGGATCATCTCCTGCATCACGTGGTTAAACGCGATGGCGGCCTTAGAACGAAGCGCCGTATCAGCCATGTTTTCGTCATGGACATTCCCGGCCGCAAAACGCCTGTTCTGATCTCCGACGCAGCGATCAACATCACGCCGGACCTCAACACAAAGGTCGATATCACGCAAAACGCCATCGACGCAGCGTGTTCACTCGGTTTGGAAACGCCGCGTGTCGGCATTCTGTCCGCCATCGAAACCGTCAACCCGGCCATTCCGTCGAGCCTCGATGCTGCGGTGCTGTCAAAGATGGCCGAACGTGGCCAGATCACAGGCGCTGTCGTCGACGGACCTTTGGCAATGGATAACGCAATCGACCTGCAGGCGGCCCGCACGAAGGGCATCACGTCTCTGGTTGCGGGCCGCGCCGAAGTCCTGATTGTCCCCAATCTGGAATCCGGCAACATGCTGGCAAAAGAACTGACGTTCATCGCCCATGCTGAAGCTGCCGGTCTTGTGATCGGCGCAAAAGTTCCGGTGATGCTGACCAGCCGTGCCGACGATGGACGTTCCCGGCTCGCATCCTGTGCCCTTGCCCTGCTCTACGTGCACTGGAAAGCAAGCGGTGCGCCGGTTGGATTTCTGGATCGCGACGTGAAATGACGACGCGCCCGGTCATTCTTGTTCTCAATTCAGGTTCCTCGTCCATCAAATTCACCCTCTTCGAAGGTGATCGCCCCCGGTTGGCAGGACAGATTTCGGGTCTGGGTGCAGAGCCGCACATTGAACTCAAGTCAGAAAGGACCGGCGGCCGAATAGACAGGCAGCTATCTGCCGAAGCAGGCAGGACGCACCGGTCGGCACTCGCCTCACTGCTTCCCATTCTTGAGAAGGAAACAAACGGCCAGAAAGTGGATGCGGTCGGGCATCGGGTTGTTCACGGAGGCATGCAGTATGCAACGCCTTTGCGGATCACGGATGACGTTTTTTCGGATCTCAAGTCGCTCGAACCACTGGCGCCTTTGCATCAGCCGCACAATCTCGCCGGGATCGATGCGGCACGCTCAGCGTTTCCAAATGCGATCCAGACCGCCTGTTTCGATACGGCCTTTCATCGCAACCATCCCTGGGTCAACGATACATTCGCGCTGCCGCAGTCACTTTACGAAGAAGGCGTGCGCCGCTATGGATTTCACGGCCTCTCTTATGAATATATCTGCAGCCATCTCAAGGAAACCGGCCAGGACTTCAGAACAGGCAAACTGGTTGTTGCCCATCTGGGTAACGGAGCCTCCATGTGCGCGATCCGGGATGGTCAGAGCATCGGGTCGACGATGGGGTTCACCGCCCTCGACGGCTTGCCAATGGGCACGCGCTGCGGGCAGCTCGACCCCGGGGTCGTGCTGTATCTCATGACGACAAAAGGTATGACACCCGAGGAGATCTCGGACCTCCTCTACAAGCAATCCGGGCTCAAGGGTCTGTCCGGCATCAGCCAGGACATGCGCACACTGACAGAAAGCGACGATCCCGGGGCGACAGCGGCAATTGACTATTTTGTTTTCCGCATCAGGCGGGAACTCGGTGCGATGGCAGCAATTCTGAAAGGGCTGGACACCGTCGTCTTCACCGGCGGGATTGGTGAAAACGCAGCCGTGATCCGATCCATGGTCTGCGCCGATCAGGATTGGCTCGGGCTCTCCATCGACGAGGAGAAGAACAACGCGTCG
>NZ_KI928919.1:934013-965168 GCF_000521215.1 Labrenzia sp. DG1229
CGTTCAATTGCTTTGCTGAGCGCCCGCCATTGACGGCCCTTTTTCCGCGAGACTCTACTCGACACATGGCAATCTTTGCCGCCAATCTTGAGTTTCTCGAGGCCCAGGCAGCAATGCAACAGGCCACGCAGGATCGACAACCCAAGAACCTCTGCTACCCTTCCCTGGACCGGCTTTGAACACAGGTGCTTAGCCAACAATCAACCTGAACCGTCGTTTGCGCGATCTTCAGCCTCTGCTAGAAAGAAATCATGGATCTCACTTCTGCATTTCTTCTGGCCACCGCGACGGCCGCGCTTGTGGCAATTCCCGGACCCAACGCCGCCCTGTTCGTCGCAAATACCCTGACGCACGGCACCCGCTACGGCTGCGCAACAGTGTTCGGAACAACAATCGGCATCGCAATCCAGCTGGCAATCGTCGTTCTTGGTCTGTCCGCGCTGCTTCAGGTCGCGGCAAGCACACTCATCTGGCTGAAATGGGCTGGTGCCCTTTACCTGATCTATCTTGGCGTGCGCGCCTGGCGCCAGGGGATAGACGACATTGAACGGCCGAAGGCAACCGGCGGAACGATGGGTCGCCTGTTCCTGCAGGGCCTGCTGCTTGCAATTGCAAACCCGAAAACGTTGATCTTCATCGCAGCCTTCCTCCCCCAGTTCACGGGAAACGATCCGACCGCGGGTCACATGGCGGTGGCCGCTGCCATCTATCTTTCGATCGTCTTCGCCGGCGATATGTTGTGGGTCGTGGCGGCAAATGTTGCCAGGCCTCTCGTCATGCAACTGGGCCGTCTCCGGCACAAACTGACCGGTGCGTTGTTTGTTGGTGCCGGTATCGGGCTTGCGCTTGCACGCGTCGAGCGCTGAAGCTGCGTGCCCGCCGATCCGGCCATTGCAATATCCGGCGACCGGTTCGTCAAACGCTGGCCCGCAAAGGACTATAGCCCGCAAAAACCCGAGGAAGTTACATGCCCGTCATCGAATATGTCTATTCTGCGCATTCCGGCTACGCTTATCTCGGATCTGCCGAGCTTATGCGAATCTGCAAGAGCGCCGACGCCGTCTTGATCCACAAACCCGTCTTGTTGTCGGCCGTTGTCGACGCTCAGCGCGGACAGTCTTTCCGCAAGCGCACGCAGCAGCATGTCGACTATTTTTTCGGACGCGAGATTGAAAGATGGGCGGAGTATCGTGAGGTGCCGATAATCAACTATCGACCAAGCCGGCACGATGCAGATTACAGCATCGCTTCGGGCATGATCATCGCCCTGGGAGACACCGGGTCGATGACCGACCGGATGGCTCACAGTCTGCTTCAGGCACATTGGCGTGACGATGTGGACCTGTCGGATCAGGCAGTTCTTGGAAGAATTGCAACAGAACTCGGCCTTGACGCCGAAACGCATTTGGCCAGGGCCGCATCTCAGGAAGTCCAAGAAACGCTGCGGAATAACACCGAATGGGCAGTGTCAAAAAATGCCTTCGGCTCCCCGACCTATATCGTCGATGGCGACCCGTTTTACGGACAAGATCACCTGGCACTGGTTGAACGTGCCCTTCACACTCCGTTCAAACCGGGAAACTGGTCCAATCCGAGCGTTGCGTAACACACGCTATTTATCCTGTTCCGCCGCCCGTTTCCTGGCAAGCAGACTGATTGTCGGACCGTTTGTGGCGAGCGAAATCGCTTTGTCGTAGCTCTTTACCGCTGCAAGGTGATTTCCCGCCCGGGCCTGCAAGTCCGCGCGCGCTGCCCAGAGTGGCTGGTATCCGGGACCGGTTACGGTTTCGGCCGCTTCCAGGGCTTCCAGTCCTGCCTGTGGTCCGTGAAGCCGCCCGGTGACTACCGCCTGCGCAACCAGGCTCCCGACGGAAGGGGCAATTTTGAGAAGCGCGACGTAGAGTTTGTTCAACGCCAGCCAATCGGTGGAGCCGGTTTCCTTCCTGGCAACATGAACAGACTCGATGGCTGCCTCGATCTGGAACCTGCCAACTGACGACTTCTCATAGGCGCAGTGCAATTTCCGCTTGCCGTATTCTATCAACGCGTCGTTCCAGAGCATCACATCCTGCTCGTCGGTGGGAACCAGCATGTCATCGACAATTCGAGCACGCGCCCTTGAATGGCTGAATGCGATCAGGGCGGCAAGGCCAAGAGCTTCCGCATCGTCCGCTGTCAGACGTCCCAGCAGATCTGCGAGATAGAATGCCTCATCGCCAAGATTTTCGGCGGGATCCAGCCAGTCATGGGCATGCAAGGCATAAAGCGACTCAAGAATTGCAGTACTGCGTTCCCGCAGGACATCGTCGCCGGGAAGCGCAAAGGGTATTCCAGCGTCCCGGATCTTGGCTTTGGCCCGGACCAGTCGCTTGGACAGCGCGACAGGTGAGACCAAAAAGAGCCGTGCAATGGTTTTCGCTTCCAGACCAAGAACAGTTTGCAACATCAAGGGAACATGCAGATCCTGGGCAATTGCCGGATGCGCGCAAACCATCAGGAGAGACAGGCGCCGGTCCGGGATTGAGCCGTCAGCAAGCTCGGGCGAGAGCATATCCGGGATCTCGTTCACAGTCGGAAAACGCAACTGTCGTCGCTGACTGTCCGTCAACCGGTTTCGTGCCGTGGTCAACAGCCAGGCATCCGGGTTGTCCGGAATCCCCTGCGTCGGCCAATGGCTGAGCGCTCTTGCAAATGCCTCCGCCAAAGCATCCTCGGCGAGTGCGATATCGTGCGTGCGAGAGGAAAGGAGCGCCAGCAGCCGACCATAGGACCCTCGCGCAGCCAGTTCGGCTGCGCGAGTGACATCTATCATTCACTCCCCATGGCGGAGGCCCGAATCTCGACCTTTCCGGTCTTGGCAGCAGGACATTTCTGGGCCCAAACCATGGCTGCATCCAGGTCCGGAACATCAATGACAAAATACCCGCCGAGCGTTTCCTTCGTATCGGCGAAGGGACCATCCTGAACCTGTCTGGTTCCACCTTTCAGTGACAACGTGGTGGCCGAATGTACAGGTTGCAGCCAATCCGTATCGACGAAAACCCCGGCCTTTTGCAATGCTCCGATATAAGCCCCGTAGACTTCCTTTTCGGCTTGCCAATCCTCGGATGTCATATCTGCGAGATCAGCCGGATCGGTGTAGAGCAAGAAAGTGTAGCGCATTCTTTTCTCCTTCGTTTTCAAGACGCTGCCGACTCGGATGCAGCGAGGTTATCCAGTCCCTGTTCGAAAGTCTTGCCCACCATGCCATCAAGGAAAAGACCAAACACGCGGGCGACAGGATTGAATCCGAGATCCATCTTCATCGTCCACACGACATGTGTTCCCTCAGGCGTGTCCAACGCCGTTATCTGCTGGACCGGACGCCCCATCCCTTCCAGGTCGATGTCATAGCGGACGCTGTTAGCTGTCACCAAGGAAACCGTCTGGCGACCCTTGCCCTCACGGCTTTCGAAACGAAATCCGGATCCGACACCCGAGCGCGGTCCGAACGGCATGATCTTCAGATCAGGATCCGAGGTCAGGTAAGGATTGAACCGCTGATATCCTTCGTTGGATGCCGCAAGGTCCAATACGGTTTCCAGGGCCACCTTCATGGTTGCCTGCCGTTTCACATGCACTTCTCCAGGCAGGAGGAGTGTGCCTGCAGCCGCCAGGGCAAACACCCCAACGCCGCCAAGAAGAACCGTCCATATCGTCATGTTTTTCTCCATCCGATTTTCCAAAAGCAACAGCGCCTTCATTGACATGACGAACGGCAGGACGGCCGATGGACATCGGCGACACATTTTGTCTCCCCGGTGATTTTCTGTGTTCATGACACGCCGGCTGCCCGGCGGTATGATCCGTCTGCAGGCGTTGTACAAACGCATTTCCCGCTGGGAGGCCGGAATGGAATTACTGCTTCTTTGCGCCGGTGCCGGCGACAAGTCCTGGGCAGGACCGTCAGCCGATCGCCCTCTTCGCACGAAGGGCAAGCGCCGCGCCCAGAAAATCGGCGCCTGGATCGGTCAAAAGGGATTGCAACCGGATATTACCTTGACTGCCTTGGACAACCGGTCCCGGGTTACGGCTGAGAAATCACTCAAGGCGGCAGGGTGGACGGCTCGCGACATTCGTGGTTCCCGGAAACTTTCAGCAGGGCTTGTGCCGGATTTTCCTGACGTGAACAGGGTGCTGTTGACCGCGCCATCGGGAGCAATTCAGGCGTTGGTGGAGCGTCTTGGTTCCGTGGTCAAAACCCGCGCCGGTACGCTCCTCATCGTGTCTCTTAACGCTGGCAATGCCGGCTTGAAAGGATGCATCGACCCTAGAAACCTGCCGGATCTCTTCCCTTGGCCTTCCCCCGACGGACCTGAATTGCGTCCGCGGCCCGCCTATTATTACACGCAATCTGCGGCCATTCCCTATCGCAAGGGCGGAGCGGGCATCGAGACCCTGATTGTCGGGTCCAGCAGTGGCCGCCATTGGGTCGTCCCGAAGGGTATCGTCGAGCCCGGCCTCAGCCCTGCTCAGTCAGCCTTGATTGAAGCTCGTGAAGAAGCCGGGGTGGAAGGCACGGCAGGTCACGATCCGCTCGGCCATTACACTTACGACAAGTGGGGTGCGACCTGCAGCGTTGCGGTCTATGCCATGGAAGTCACCCGTGTCCTGTCTGGCGATCAGTGGGAGGAAAATCACCGGGACCGGCGCTGGGTATCCCCCGTCGAGGCTGCTGATCTGCTTCATCAACCAGCTCTCCTGAGAATGCTGGCTCAGCTTTGATTCACCTGTTCGGGAAACTCGCCGATTTGATTGTTTTCATCTTCTTGATGAACCACTCCAAGCCGTCAGCAGTCGTGGGACAGCTTCCCTAATTCGGCTTTCTTCGGGAACCGTGCCTAAATCCAGCTGCACAAAGTTCGCAAGTTTGCAGACGCATGTGCTTGATACTCATGACGCGCCAATCCAGAGACCCGGAACTTTTTTGACATGGATTCCATTTGGGAAAGCCGTGCCACTGCGTCCTTGCAGCTTAAGCCATTTCTTTAAGATAGTCCGTTACGCTTCAGGGAGGATTCAAGGTCCCGGCGCGGCCGGAACAGCCCGGCAGCGGTGAGGCTCTTGACGGTCAGACTGGCATCTTTTCGAACGATCTTCGGCATCGATCTTCGCACGCTTGCGCTGTTCCGTGTCCTGCTTTCGCTTTGGATACTTATCGACCTTTCGATGCGTGCACGGGATCTGGCGGCGCACTATACCGATTTCGGCGCCGTGCCCCGCACAGTGCAATTGGACCATCTTTACGTCACTAGCTGGTCGTTCCATCTGGTCAATGGATCGGCCTGGTTCCAGGCACTGCTTTTTGTCTTTGCCGGTCTCATCGCGCTTTGCCTGTTGCTGGGATGGCGAACCCGCCTGATGACGGCGCTTTCCTGGGTTCTGCTTCTTTCGCTCCAGAACAGGAACACTTTCATACTGTCCGGCGAGGACAATCTGGCGCTGCTCCTGCTGTTCTGGGCCATGTTCCTGCCTCTCGGCGCGCGCTACTCGTTCGATGCAGCAGTGTCGCGACACAAGGCACTTGCCGAAAACGCTTATTTTTCGGTCGCGACAACCGCCCTGCTGTTGCAGGGAATGTCCATGTATTTCTTCAGTGCGCTCCTGAAGACACATCCCATATGGATCAGCGAGGGAACAGGCGTCTACTACGCCCTGCAGCTGGACTACCTGGTCACGCCATTCGCCCTCTGGTTCCGCCAGTTTCAGGGTCTTTTGACGGGGCTCACCTACTATGTCTATCTGCTGGAGTTGATCGGCCCGATCCTCATTTTTTCACCGATCTTTCACAGAACGCTTCGAACGCTCTTCATGCTGGCTTTCATGACCATGCATCTGGCGTTCGCCGTTTTTCTGGAGATCGGGTTTTTTCCGTTCATCTCCATCATCATGAATATCACCTTCATGCCCGGCTGGATGTGGGACAAGCTTGCTGCAATGTTGCCCAAACGCACACGCCATCCGGTTACGATCTGGTTCGATCGTGGCTGCGATTTTTGCGAGAAGACGTGCAATATCCTGAGAATAATCCTGTTTCTGCCATCCGTACCGGTCAACCCCGCCCAGGATGATCCGGAGATAGGCGCTGAACTTGAGGCCCGCACTTCCTGGGTTCTGACAGTCGGGGAACAGCGCTTCTTCAAGTTCGAGGCGCTCGCCAGGCTGGTCTCCGTCTCGCCTGTATTTTTCCCTCTGGGTTGGTTCATGGGCCATTTCGCCTTCGCGACCATCGGCGACCATTCTTACGACCGGGTCGGTCGCAGCCGTACCCGTTTCTCCCGCATCACAGCGAGGTGTCTTCCATGGAGCAGTGCTTCACCCCGGTTTGGATGGCTAACGCAGATTGCCGCCGGTGCCTCGCTGGTCTTCATCACGGCGCAGAACGTCTCCACGCTGCCCGCGAGCGGCCTCACATTGCCAAGTGCATTCATCGGTGCACGCCAAGCCCTCGGGCTCTATCAGAACTGGACCATGTTTGCCCCGTATCCGGAAATGACCAGCCCCTGGCCTGTGATTGAGGGAGAGCTGTCCGATGGCACCATTGTTGACGTCTACAATGGACGGGAGGGTCTCGCGGACTTCGAAAAACCGGCTGCCGTTTCAAAGACCTATGAGAACTACCGTTGGCGCAAGTTCCTGTCCAACGTGGAAGACCAATCCTATGAGGACGCAACACAGGTGCTTGCGCTCAACTATGCGCGGTACCTTTGCCGTAACTGGTCTGCCAGTCAGAACGGTTCTGTGTTTCTTTCCAATTTCGTCATTTTCTTTCAGATCGAGAGAACGCCCCAGCCCGGCGTCGCGAAAGAGATCGAAACGCGCACTGTGTGGACGCACGATTGCTTGGGCTGAACATCTGGCAGCTCTCCGGATCAACGGCCCAATCTTTTCAATCCATGAGCGAGAATTTAGTCGTCCCCCACCGGAAATTCATCCGATGGCCCGGCAGAAATCCGCCAGGTCGTAGTTGTGGTTTGCGGGGTCAAGGAAGACCAATTGGATCGTGCCGCCGAAACTTGCAAACCGCTGCTGCACGAGACCACACTGAACATTCGCTTTTTTTGGCGCGAGGAACCGGGTATCGCCGGACCGCTCAACCCGACACTTTACGCGATGCTCCTGCGGCACCAGCACGGTGTGCGATAACATCGCGGCAGCCAGTTTCCAGATGACTCGGTAATTCTGTTCTGCAAAGTAACAGGCAGACCCGATGAAAGGACCCCGTACATGAATTCCATCGATCTTTCAGAGAAACTGGCCCTGTTCTCCAGCCACTGGGATCCCCATGTGGTGTCCGACTACAACGACAACGACGTCATGGTGGTGAAGTTCAAGGGAGAATATCCGTTTCACAAGCATGACACGACGGACGACTTTTTCTACGTTCTTGAAGGCGAGATGATCATGGATATCGAAGGTCAACCGCCCCGGACAGTGAAGGCGGGAGAGCTATTTATCGTTCCGAAAGGCGTTGTTCATCGCCCAAGAGCCGAAGAGGAAGTGAAGGTTCTTCTGATCGAGCCCAAGGGAGAGCCCAATTCCGGCGATTCCGAACGTGCACCGGCGCCGAAACCGAGAATCTAGGGCCGGGTAACACCGTGCGGTCACATGGCTGGAAAAGGCGGTTTGGTTCCGCCTTTCCGGGAGATCGGTTCGTTCTGCCTAGTCCCGTGCCGGAATGTTGATCGCCTTCCCGCTGGCCGGGCGGGCGAGGCAGGTTTCCACCCAGCGCACGACATTCTTGAAATCATGATAGCCGACAACTTCAGCGGCTTCGTAAAAACCGTTGATGTTGCGCGCCCAGGGCCAGGAAGAGATGTCGGCGATCGTATAGTCGTCACCCAATATGAACTCGCGGCCATCGAGTTGCGAGTCGAGCACTTTAAGAAGGCGTTTGACTTCATCGCGATACCGCTCGAACGGACGGCGATCCTCAAAATTCTTTCCGGCAAACTTATGAAAAAAGCCAAGCTGTCCGGTCATCGGACCCAGGCCGCCCATCTGCCACATCACCCACTGGATCGCCTGATATCTTTCGCCCGGACCGGCGGGAATGAACTGCCCCGTTTTTTCGGCAAGATAGATCAGGACCGCACCGGACTCCCAAAGAGCAAGAGGTTTCCCCCCGGGGCCGTTCGGATCGATGATCGCCGGGATCTTGTTGTTCGGGTTGAGCGACAGAAACTCCGGAGTGGTCTGGTCGTTGGTTCCGAAATCCACCTTGTGCGCTTCATATGCCAGGCCTGTTTCCTCGAGCATCGCCGAGACCTTGATACCGTTCGGTGTCGGCAGGGAATAGAGCTGGAGACGATCGGGATGTTCGGCTGGCCACTTCTTGGTGATCAGGAAATCGGACAAGGTGTTCATGAAGATCTCTCTGGTTTTATGCCCCGGCAGCTCCAGCCGGGATCCTGAAGGTCATATAACACTCGTGGCCGCAATTTATACCCATCGTTCGGATGCGATGAATGGAATTGTTCTTTCGCGGGATTACGCCTATATCAGCGCGGTTGACGACAACGAGGAATGCCCGATGACACAGGATCACGAAGCGCGGATCGAGCAGCTTGAGATCGACCTGGCACATGCCAATCGCACGATTGAAGATCTCAACAGCGTCGCGGTCGCGCAGGGCAAACAAATCGACCGGCTGGCGCAGCTCCTCGCCAAGATGACCGATCAGATGGAAGAACTCGCGGAACAGGTTCTGCCGGCTCATCGTATCGACAAACCGCCGCATTACTGACCGAGATTGTGAACGTGCCGTTGTTGCGGAAGAATTGATTCATGACATGGACGTCATGACATGAACTTCTAGACTCGTGCAGACACATTCAGGTGCTTCATGCGTTCATTTCGATATCCAGTCCTGCTTCTTCTGCTCGTTGCGACCCTTGCCGGCGCCTATTGGTGGTCCAGCCGTCCGCCGGAGGTCGCAGTCACCCAGCCATTCAGGGGCCGTGCAGCCGAGGTGGTCTACGCAACAGCTGTCGTGGAACCCGTCAGGTGGGCAAAGGTCACAAGCATTATTCGTGAAAGGATCATATCCCTTTGCGGCTGTGAAGGAGCGGAAGTCCGGCAAGGCGACCAACTTGCCGAGTTGGACAGCGGGGACGCACGGGCGACGCTCGCCGAGCTTGAGGCGCGCCGCGAACTGGCTCTGTCGGACCGGGAGCGGGCGTTGCAGCTCATGGAACGGCGTGTCGTCAGCCAGCAGGTCTATGAAAAGGCTCAGAACGAGGTCATCCGCATCAATGCAACGATCGCTGCTCAGAAAGAGCGGTTGCGGGACTACCTGATCACCGCGCCGATGGATGGCGCCGTGTTGCGGCAGGACGGTTCTGTCGGCGAGGTTGCGGAACCCGGCGAAATCCTGTTCTGGATCGGACAACCCCTGCCATTGCAGCTTGTTGCAGAGGTGAATGAAGAAGATATTCCGAAGGTCGAGAAAGGCCACAAGGCGCTCATTCGCTCGGACGCGTTTCCCGACGAAGATCTCGCAGCGACGGTCTCGAGAATTACTCCGAAAGGTGATCCGATTCTCAAGAACTACCGCGTTTACCTCGAACTTCCAGACGATACCCCCTTGCGTATCGGCATGACCACGGAAATCAACATCGTCACAAACGAAAAGGATGATGTTCTGTTGCTGCCGCTTGCCGCCTTTGACCACTCCATGCTTCAGGTCCTGGACGACCAGAACCGGATTTCACTCATCAAGGTCAAGACCGGCATTCGCGGCACCAGAGCGATCGAAGTGCTCGACGGCATTGGGGAGCATGACCTGGTCGTCTTTCCGTTTCAGGCGGACCTTTCGGAAGGCGACAGGGTCGCACCGATGCATGGAGGGGCCAGGTAATGCTGCTGTTGCGGATCGCTGCGACACATGTCCGGAACCGCATGCGGCAAACCGTTGTCTCAACATTGGGCGTTGCTCTTGGCGTTGGCTTTTCAGTTGCCATGGCCAGCCTCATGGAAGGCTCGCAGCGGGATTTCATGACGACTCTGATCGAGGCAATTCCACATGTCCAAATCCTGGACGAGCAGCGAAACCCGGCGGAGCAACCGGCAACGGCAATGTACGATGCGGTGGCCTTTCACGGATTGCGGCCACTGGAAGATTTGCGCGGCATCCGCAACCCGACGGAAGCCATTGCCTCGCTGCGCGACTGGGCGCGAGGCGATTTCGCCCAGCGGTTGAGCGGTCAGGCCGTGCTGCGTTACAGCGGGCAGGACATTGGCATGACGCTCGTCGGAGTGGTTCCGAGACGCGAATTGCAGGTGTCCAAAATCCGGGAGGACATGCGCGCCGGAAGCTTCGAGGCCCTCGATACGACAGCAAATGGCCTGGTGATTGGCGGCAAGGCTGCCAGTCGTCTTGGCGCGGAACTCGGCGACACCGTCACGCTGACCTCGGCGAACGGCATCGCCAAACGCTTCAAGATCGTCGGCCTGTTCCACACGGGCATCACGACCAGCGACGAGGGCCTTGCCTATGCTCCGCTCAAGGCCGTGCAGATACTTCTGGAAAAACCGGACATCATCAACAGTATCTCGATCAGACTGGCCGATATCAGGCAGGCGAATGATGTTGCCGCGCGCGCTGAGCGGCAGCTCGGTTACAAGGCCGTCTCCTGGGAGGAAGCCAATGAAGGCCTGATGGAGGCCTTCGTCGTGCGCAATGCGATCATGTATACCGTTGTCGGCGCGATCCTGGTGGTCGCCGGCTTCGGAATATTCAATATCGTTTCCACGATCGTGCACGAGAAGGCGCGGGACATTGCAATACTGAAGTCTCTTGGCTTTCCGGAATCCGATATTCAGCAGATCTTCGTTCTCGAAGGCCTGGTGATCGGCATTCTGGGAGCGCTTGCAGGCTGCCTGCTCGGCTTCGGGCTTTCAAGTTATCTGGCCACGGTCAAGTTCGAGGTGACCACGGATATCGAGATGACCCGGTTGCCGATACATTTTTCGTACATCCACTACGTACTTTCCTGCTTCCTCGCGTTGTTTTCATCCGCTATCGCAGGCCTCATCCCGGCCAGAAAGGCCGCGAAACTCAACCCTGTGGACATTATCAGGGGCGCGACATGACCCTGGCCAAGACTGGTCCTTCCAGCAATGTCAGGCTACTTCTGCAAACGAAGCTGCTGACCCGGGTTCTTCCAGCCGTTGTTCCGGTCACCCTGGTCCAGGATGTCGATTTCAGCATCGGAGATTCGGAGTTCGTCGCGATCACCGGTCCTTCCGGTTCCGGCAAATCCTCGCTGCTTTACCTGCTTGGTCTGCTCGACAAGCCGACATCAGGTGAGGTGTTGATTGAAGAAAGCAGCACATCGGATTTGTCCTCCGGCGAGATGGCCTCGATGCGTCTGGAAAAAATCGGGTTTGTTTTTCAGTTTCACTTTCTCCTCCCCGAATTCACGGCTCTGGAAAACATCATGATCCCGATGCAGAAACTCGGCAGGCTTTCCGCCCGGGACCAGCTCGAACATGCTACCGGACTTTTGGTGGATCTTGGCCTGGGGGACTTTCTCCACCGTCGGCCGGCACAACTTTCCGGGGGGCAACGCCAACGCGTCGCGGTTGCCAGGGCACTTGCCAATTCACCGGACCTTATCCTGGCGGACGAGCCGACCGGCAGTCTTGATTCCGCGGCAACGGAACAGGTCTTTGACAGTCTCCAGTCCATCGTCGAGACACAAAAGACAACCGTGGTTGCCGTGACCCACGACATGGACCTTGCGTCCCGCATGCAGCGCCGCATCCATCTTGTGGATGGGCGGATCGACTACGATCGAGTCCAGTAAGCACCTGAGCATCAACTTTTCCTGCCCGGCTTGCCAAGCCATAAATGTCATGTCATAAGCACACCATCATCAAGAGAAGGGCTGGCGCCCTCGCCAACCTGCCAAACCGGGCAAGGTGGTTTCCGCAACAGGGATGCGGCCGGATGGAACCTCAAAGAGGCATTCCGGCAACGAAGCGGTTCAATTGCATGCGCCAGTCCTCCTCGGGCAACCGATGGAGGATTTTTTGTCTCAAGAGCCTTTTGCCGGACGCGCGGCAGTTCTGATCGAAGACCATCTGGCGGCGAATGCCGCAATCGCTGACACGTCTGTCTGGCAGCAGGCGGCCGAGGACTGCGTGATGATGCGCATCAAGAGCCTGCGTCTGATCGGCGGATTGCCGCATCACAAGGCGCCTCTTGCAGAAGACGTCCGGATCAGGCGCCTGAAGGACCTTCTCCGACTTTGGGCAAACGGCTGCACCTGTGCCGTCGATGAAGATCTGTTTGCCGATCTTTTGAAGCGCAAGCGGTCGTGAGTCTGAAGGATGTCAGTTCGGAACCGGCCGGGGACGGCCACTATCATCGACGGAAACGAAAGTGAAATGCGCTTCCGTGACCTTTTCGCGATGGCCGTATCGGTGGCGTAACGCCCAGGCGTCCAACCTGATTTCCATTGACGAATTGCCAACGCGAACAACCTGGGTATAGACGCAAAGAACATCGCCGACATGAACCGGGCGAATGAACTTCATCCGGTCTACGGCGATGGTTACCACCCTGCCCTCAGCGCGTTGCCCGGCAGCAATGCCGCCTGCAAGGTCCATCTGCGAAAGTACCCAGCCTCCGAAAATGTCGCCCGCAGCATTGGTATCTGCGGGCATCGCCATTGTTCGCAGCGTCAAGTCACCACTCGGTTTCTCCTGCTCTTCGCTCACGCCGGTCCTCTCCCTTTCAGTTTCGGAAAAGACTAGCGGCAAGCAGACAGATCACAAGCTTTTCTTGTCAGATCAGCAGCATGAGGATTGCCATGATCCACAAGGGAGCCGGTGCAGCAACCCAGATCAACAGGATCGGCAGGCCGCGTGGCAGAAAATTCGACAAGGACATTTCTCGTTTCCCTTATCCAAAGACCGGCATTTCAACAACAGTGAGCACCACGAGTGCCAGCATGCCCGTGACAAAGGCGAGTTTCGCACTGCCGATCAATGTTCGACCGGCGGTGTCGAGCCTCGGCAGTTCCATTTGCCGGGAATCCAGATACATGGACACCAGCATTGCCGAGAAAATCGCGAACCAGACGACCACGAGGAACTCGGCGACAAGAACGACTGCTACCAGCATGATCCGCTCCATTCCGATTGTTGGGATGTCAATTCGGGCGGAGGCGACGACCCGGCATGGCCAAATGTCGCGAGCCAGAGGCTTTGTGCAATCCTTTCGGCAACTGCAATGATCTCATCTGCCAGATCGGGCACGAACAGCTCGCGAACGACGGGGCGAAAAATCGACAGCCAATCTCCATAATCGGAGCTGACCACCTCTTTCAGCTTCAGATGCGCCGGGACAGGCTTGCCCTTGTAGGCGCCGTTCTTCAGCAGAACGGATTGCCAGAAGGCTTCCATCTTCGGCAGATGCTCTTCCCATTTGCCGTCAAGTCGACCGCTGAATATCAGACCGAGACGCGGATGCTCACGAATACAGCCGTAGAAAGTGTGCACCATCACCTGGATGGATTGCTCGTTCACGGTCTCGTACCGGCGCAGGCGATCACCTGTTTCCCTCACCGGACGAACCGGTAGCTTGTATCTGTCCGAACCGGATCTGCGCGCTTCCATCGCCCTCTCCATAACATTCATTTTATATGCATCTTTTAAATGACACACATCGACGCTAAAATCAACATCTCAGATGAATGTTTTATGGGATCCTGCCATGCGCCTCAGTCAGGCCAGCGATTTTGCCTTGAGAATTCTGATGGCCTCCGGTCAGACGGACAGGCCGCAGACAGTGGACGGTTTGAGCACGCAGCTCGGACTGGCCAAATCACATGTCATGAAAATCGTCGCCCACCTTGCACGGGCCGGATACCTGAAAACCACGCGCGGACGCGGTGGCGGTATTCGCCTGGGGCGCTCACCGGAAGAAATCCGGCTCGGCGATGTTGTCAGGCTGATCGAGCCCGACCTGGGTGTGGTCGCCTGCCTCAAACCGGAGCTAACCGTCTGCGCCTTTCTGCCGCGCTGCGCCCTGAAGGGAGCCATGTCACGCGCGGCGGAAGCGTTTCTTGACAGTCTCAATACCGAGACGCTGGCCACGATCCTTGCAGGGACGCAACTGGCCAGTTTGCCGGGTAACGAAACCTAAAGCGTGGACGCCTGCTCCAGGAATTCCCGGTCTTCGAGACAATAATAACCCGATATCCTGCTGATCGTCCCGGAACGTTTCCAGTCGTTCAGCACGCGGCTGACATTTTCACGTGCCGCCCCGGCCATATTGGCAATGTCCGCCTGGCTGAGCTTGTAGTGGATCAGCATCCGGCCATCGTCCAACGTTTTTCCGAAGGTCTCCGACAATTGCAGCAGGGTCTGCGCGACCCGGCCCGGCAACGGCAGGAAGGACCTTGCCGCCAGAACATCATTGGCATGACGCAATCGTTTTCCAACGATCGACAGCATGTGACGGTAAACCGCCGGGTGCTCATCGGAAAACCGCTGGAAGGCCGCCTTGTCGATGAAAGCGAGCTGCGCCTCTTTCAGCGCACTGACTGTTGCAGAGCGCGGGCGCCCGTCAAGGAGTGCCAATTCGCCGACCAGATCGCCCGGGCCAAGTACCGCCAGGAGTTGCTCGTCTCCCTCAACGGAGAGGAGCGACACCTTCAACGAGCCCTCCAGAACGGCATAACATCCGTTCCCCGGATCACCGTTTTCAAACAATATTGTTCCCGCTGCCAGTTTCATCGGCCTTGCGAGCCGGGATAACCCGACAGCCAAATCCGGCTCAAGCCCTTCCAAAGAAAAGCTGTTTTTCAAAAAGTCCTTGATTTCAGCCACACCTACCCCCTGCCAAAGGACGTTCACGACACATAAAATTTCCTGCCACGCGCAATCCTGTGATGTCCGTCACGTGCGTTCAAGAAAAAAATACCTATATCTAGAGTCATGGAAGCGGGGCTGCCCCTCCCCCCTTCCTGACCTCCACGAAAAACGGCTCTGTTCCCCGCAGAGCCGTTTTTTCGTTTCATCGATCAAAATCCCGCGAACCGGCGGTTTTTTCAATTCAAAAACACATCCTTGCGATCAAGGGTTCGAAAAAACCTGTCGCTGGCAAGGACCTCGTACTGGCATTCGCGGATCGCAATTTTTTTGCGGGGTTCTTCCCGCATCAGCCGGTCGTCGGACTTTCCGGGGATCGCGGCGACGAAACTCCGGTCGTTCATGCCGTCGAAATGATTGAGGAGAAGCTCGTGAAGTTCCTCGACATCGCTGGTCTGTGGCAAAGGCTCCGCAGAGGGCAGAATTTTGAGATTGTATCCCTTTGCCAGACGCGCAAGACGCAAAGTCTTGAGGCCGGACCGAAGCGGTGAGATCACCAGTGGCGGTTGATCGAAATCCGCACGCTCTATCGCCTTGAACACAATTCGGGCAATCGATGTTCTCGACAGCAATCCTTCGCGGACTGCGACAAAATCCGGTTGCCGCTGCATGAGCACCGAATAGCGCGTCAGCTGGGCAAGGGCCTCGTCCAGCAGGACTTCATCGGGCAGCAGACGGAAAAAAGCGCGCCTGTTGAGCTGTTCGCGGGTGAACATGCGATCTCCGCATGTTTCCTGCATACGCGTGCTCACCGGCATGACCCGATCGCCGCTGAAGGCAAGCGTGACACCGAAAAGCATGCGGCTTCCGGCCTTCTCGGCAACTTCCTGAAGCGGTCTGAATTCGCGTGGCCAGAGTTCGGTGGTGACCAACGCACCGATTGCGCTCAGCCGGCCATTGACGGCAAGGTCGCGCAATGCGCGGTCAACGCCGAATGCGAGACCGTAATCCAGTGCACCAAGTGTAATTTGTTTCATCTAGTCTGACAGGCGGGTCGGTGATTCAATGTTTCACCCAATTCCCTGCGTTATTCAGGAGATCTTTGCAAGTCTGTTGCGCAGATTGAGGAGACTTGAATGCGGAACAGATGCCCCTGTGTCCAGGCATTCGTCACGCCCCGAGTATTTCTCTACGCCAGGTGAGCAGCTTGTTTCTCACAGTCAAACGGATTGCTCGGCTCCGGAAAACAACTACTTCTCCCGCGGCTCAAAAACCGGCGCCTTCAAACCATCAACCTTGTAAACGACCAGTTCCTCCAGCGGCACGCCCTTCACCTTGCGTACCAGAACGGCAAGTTCCTCGACCGTTTCGAACGATCTTTGCAGGTCGCCGGCCTTGTCGCGGCGTTTTTCGGTGATGTAAAGACCCGGCTGCTCAAAGAGGGTTTCGTCCGGATCAGGGGTCATGATGTAGCGGATGCGCTCGGTCACCTGAATGACAGGCAGTTTGTCTTTCATCAGAAAGTCGGTCTGCGCGTTGAGTCCGTAACTCATGGTCAGGATGTAGGCCGCATTCTCATCTTCGGCCAGTTGTTCCACAGCCGCACCGATCTCGTCCCAGCCGCGCAGCTGGAACGTCGGGTCCTTGCGGGCGAGTTGTCCCGTGACCGGATAAACGGCGTGGATCTGCACCAGAACGGCGACGAATATTCCGATCGCGATTCCGGCAACTGCCACTTTTCGCCAGAGCAAATGATCTATGCGCGGTGACGTCATGAAGACCGCCGCCATCATGGCAAAGGCCGGAAAGAGTGGCGCAGGCCAGTTGGCCTGAACGCGGGAATGGAGCGAGTGATAGGACAGGTAAAGAAGGAAAGGCAATGTCGTCAGCAGGATCAGCGACGCAGCATTGTCCCTTGCCCGGAAAGCTTTGAATAGAACCAACACTCCTGCGGCAGCCAGGATGGCAGTCAGGGGATTCAGGAGCCCGATCAGGGCACCGAGATATTCAAAGACGTATTTCGTTGTGAAGCCACCACTGCCCGCGCGGCCGAACTGCTTGGAAAAACTCACCCACTCATGGACGTGGTTCCAGTAGAGCACCGGCGAAAAGCAAAGAAACGCAATGGTCCCCCCCGCCCAGAGCTGCCAGGTGCTCCACCAGCGCCGTGCCTCCGGCACCCAGATGAGCCAAAGCACGATGCCGGCCCCAAGGAACAACAGTGAATATTTCGACAACAGGCCGAAGCCGGCCATCAGGCCAACCAGCAGCCACCAGTTCGGATTTCTTGACACGGACAGTTCGGCAAGCGTCCAGAATGTCAGTCCCCAGAAGACAACGGAGGGAGCATCAGGCGTTGCCAGGATGCCGCCGATCCCGATCAGCAGGCTGGTGTTCAGAAACAGAACGGCCCAGCCGGCAGTCCGTTGGTCGAACAGGATCGTGGCTGAACGCCAGAGCGCAAGGGAGCCGATCAGGCCCGAGATGACGACCACCGCGCGCACGGCCAGGACCATGTCGCCGAAAATCACCTGCCCTGCGGAAATCCACCAACCTATCATTGGCGGGTGATCGTAGTAGCTCAGGGCCGGAAAGAGCCCCCAGATGCGATAATACGCTTCGTCCTCGACAAGATGGGCATTGGCAGCGGCGAAAATCTTGAGTGCCGTCAGAAGACCGACAATCAGAACCAGTCCCGACGGCCGCAGGAAAAACGGCAGGTCTTCGGTCTTTGCCACGTTAGGTCATACCCGCCGTTTACGATCTCCGCCAGGTGAGCGCGGAGCTGGCCGCGTAATTCCATACCGCTCCCATCACGGCACCTGCGGTTCCGGCAACCCACCAATAGACCGGGTCGGCGTAAATCAGGTTCGCGACGCCGACATTGGCAAGCACACCGACGGAGCAGACGGCATAGAATGTCAGGAGACCGATCAGCGCCCTGACGCCCCTGAGGCGCCGGTCACGGTAAGTCAGCTGATTGTTCAGGAAAAATTCGATGTCATGGCAACGAAGGATGCTGCCGTCTGCGCCAGGTTGAATTCCATCCCGCCCAGCAGAAAGAACCGCAGGGCGACCAGATGGACGAAAAGCCCGCTGGCGCCGACAAGTCCGAACATCAGAAAGCGGACGGAGACGATATCGCCGAAGTACTTGGCCAGCAGCAGGCCGAAATAGTCCAGTGTCACCAGTGTATCCAGCTTGCTTTCGCCATGCTGGCGTTCACGGAAGGTGAACGGAAGTTCCTTGATCTTCAGCGTACCGTTGGCGCTGGATACCAGATCGAGCAGGATCTTGAATCCCTGGGGCGACAGACGCGGTGCGAGCGCCTCCGCCTTGTCACGGCGCACCATGAAGAAACCGCTCATCGGATCGCTCAAGGTCACGTTCAGGAGCTTTTGAGCCAGCCCGTTCGCGATATTTGAACCCCACGCGCGAATGGCGGACAGGCCTTCGCCGACAGTGCCGCCTTCCACCTTGCGGCTGGCGACAACAAGATCAGTGTCATCGGATTTGATTGCAGCAAACATCTTCGGCAGCAGCGTCTCATCGTGCTGCAGATCGGCGTCCATGATGGCGACAAAAGGCGCTGACGACGACAGGATTCCCTCGATGCAAGCGCCGGACAGTCCGCGGCGCCCGATCCGCCGGATAACCCGCACGCGCGGATCGACACCCGCTATCTTTCGTGCAACCTCGGTCGTTCCGTCCGGTGAATTGTCGTCGACCACGATCGCCTCCCAGGCAATGCCTGAAAGGGCCTTGTCGAGCAGATCGATGAGGATCGGGATATTGCCGGCTTCATTGAAGCTGGGCAGCACGACACTCAGCTCTGCCGCACGCAATCCGGAAGCGTCTCGGGGGCTGTTCCAGCCTCCCTCATCGGTGCCTTGTGCAATGCTGGCTGCGCTTTCCATGTTTCAACCCTGTTCGTCTTCTTCATCCCGTCGATCGGGTGAAAGGACGTGCCGCTCGCCTGAAAATTTCGCGGACCATAGCCTTCCATGTGTTAAATACAAGCAAAGACGCGCCATATGCTGGCAAGCACACGTCCTTCATTGCTCGTTTTCATGGACCACGATGCCCGGTCCGCTCCTTTTACCCGTAAGTGTGATGCAAACAAGGCAAACCTGACGACATTTCGCGGCCGGCAGAATAAACCCCGGGTCCGCTCCTCGGGATCCCGCCTTCGCGAACCTTGCTCTCAACTGCCGTTTCGTCTAGGACAACCGCAATTGTCTTAGCGCCGGTTGCCACAAACATGTGACAGCAATCGGCCAGGAACTCGCCGGGATCTGACGACTTCATGGACCAAAAAACCGAACAAACTGAAGGCCCGCCTGCCGCGGGGCTTTGTCGACCGCTCTGCCGACGACATCCGCGCGACGGATGATATGATCAGCAAGATCCAGGCGGTCTACGAGCAATACGGCTTCGATCCGGTCGAAACGCCTGCCTTCGAATATACCGATTGCCTCGGCAAATTCCTGCCCGATACCGACCGGCCGAATGCCGGTGTCTTTTCGGTGCAGGACGAGGACGAGCAGTGGATGAGCCTGCGCTACGACCTGACCGCACCACTCGCCCGCCATGTGTCGGAAAACATCAACGGGATCCAGCTTCCCTATCGCACCTACCGCGCAGGCTGGGTGTTCCGGAACGAAAAACCGGGCCCGGGCCGCTTCCGCCAGTTCATGCAGTTCGATGCCGATACGGTCGGCGCTCCGGGCGTCCAGGCGGACGCGGAAATGTGCATGATGATGGCCGACACGATGGAAGCGCTCGGCATTCCGCGCGGCCAGTATGTCATCCGGGTCAACAACCGGAAGGTTCTCGACGGCGTTCTGGAGTCCATCGGGCTTGGCGGTGAAGAGAACGATGGGCGCCGTCTGACTGTTCTGAGAGCGATAGACAAGCTCGACAAGTTCGGAATTGACGGCGTGCGCCTTCTGCTTGGAGAAGGTCGCAAGGACGAAAGCGGTGATTTCACCAAGGGCGCCGCTCTTGAAGCATCTGCGATCGATACCATCGCGGACTTTGTATCCGGCACCGGCTCCCTGGAAAATGACGGCGTCACCGAACTCAATACGATGGCCGCAATGTTCAACGCCTGCGGCTATGCGGATGACCGTATCAAGATCGATCCTTCCGTCGTGCGTGGGCTGGAGTACTACACCGGTCCTGTCTACGAGGCAGAACTGCTCTTCGATGTCACCAACGAAAAGGGTGAGGTCGTGCAGTTCGGGTCCGTCGGCGGCGGTGGGCGCTATGACGGGCTGGTCAAGCGCTTCATTGGCCGCGACGTGCCGGCGACCGGGTTTTCCATCGGCGTCTCACGCCTGATGACGGCGCTCAAGAACCTCGGCAAGCTCGGCACATCCGAGGTTGTCGCTCCTGTTCTTATGACCGTGATGGATGGCGATGTCGACGCTCTCGGGCAGTACCAGAAAATGGTTCAGGAGTTGCGCGGCGCAGGTATCCGGGCCGAAATGTACCAGGGCAACTGGAAGAAGTTCGGCAACCAGCTGAAATATGCCGACCGGCGCAACTGCCCGGTTGCCATCATTCAAGGGTCGGACGAGCGGGAAGCCGGTGACCTTCAGGTCAAGGACCTGATCGAAGGCAAGCGGTTGTCGGAAGAAATAACCGACAACATCACCTGGCGGGAAAGCCGGCCGGCGCAGATCACGATCAAGGAAGCTGACCTGGTGGAAACCGTGCGCGGTATTCTGGATGGCCAGGCGGACGATCGCAGACGTCAAAACGAGGGCTGAACAATGACGGCAGCTCAGACAACCGGGCTGGACCCGAACAAGATCGAAGCGGTTCTTTCCCTTTTCAAGGGTGCAGGACATGAATTCGTCACCCCGCCGATCCTGCAGCCGGCAGATGTCTTTCTCGACCTGACGGGCGAAGACATCCGGCGCCGTCTGTATCTGACGCAGGGGAGTAACGGCACGGATCTCTGCCTGCGTCCCGATTTCACCATTCCGGTTTGCCGTCACCACGTGGCAGCGGATAAACCCAGCCTACCGGCTGCCTACTGCTACAACGGCCCGGTGTTTCGCCAGAGGCCGGACGGGTTCGGTGAAATTCCCCAACTCGGTGCAGAAAGCCTTGGCCGAAAAGACACCGCGGAAGCCGATGCCGATCTGCTGGCCCTGTCCGTGAGTGCACTTCAAACATTCGGAGCAACAGGCACGTCCATTCGCATCGGCGACGAGACGCTGTTCGCGGCAGTCCTGTCCGGGCTGGATCTGCCGGCCGTCTGGAAGAGACGTTTGCGTGATCTGTTCGGTGAAACCGACAAGCTGACCGCCGCGATCGACCGCATGGCGGGAAGCGCTGCGGCGATTGACGACAGCCGTGATGTGCGCCTCGGTTTTCTTTCTGCACTGGAAGGCGCGGACCCGACGGCCGCCCATGCCGTTGTCGAGGACCTTCTGTCAATCGCCGGCATTTCAGCCGACGGCGGGCGGACACCCAGCGAAATTGCCGACCGGTTCCTGGAACAGGCCGCCCTTGCAAGCGGCGGTCGCGGACATGCGCAGGCGGCAGTCACACTCCGTGCCTATCTTGCCCTGAAAGCCGATGGCGACAATGCCGTTGCATCCCTGCGTTCGTTCGGTACGGATCACAGTCTCGACCTCGAAGAGCCGATTGCCGCATTCGAGCGCCGCCTTTCGGCACTTGCAGCCAAAGGCATTGGACCTTCCCGGCTTTCGTTCGCCGCTGATTTCGGCCGCCGACTTGATTATTATTCCGGATTTGTCTTCGAGATTCACTCGGCCTCAGACCAGATCGCGGGACCACTGGTTGGCGGCGGGCGCTATGACAGGCTGCTGACCCTTCTCGGGGCCGGCGAAAACGTGCCGGCCATCGGCTTTTCCGTGTGGCTGGACCGGATCGCCGCCAGTATCGGGGCTGACTCATGAGCAAACTCATCATTGCCATTCCCTCCAAGGGCCGCCTCCAGGAAAACACCCACGCTTTCTTCGGGCGCGCAGGTCTGAAGGTTGATCAGCCCGGCGGCGCACGAAACTATCGAGGAGCCATCAAGGGGTTGCACAACGTCGAGATCGCGTTTTTGTCGGCCTCTGAAATTGCCCGCGCGCTCTCTGAAGGCACCGTTCATTTCGGCGTCACCGGACTGGACCTTGTCGAAGAAAATATCAGCGATCCGGCAAACAATGTTCACGTCGTTACGCCCCTCGGGTTCGGTCCGGCAGATGTCGTGGTTGCCGTCCCGAAAGCCTGGATCGATGTGGAATCGATGGCAGACCTGAGCGACGTCGCCTCCGACTTCCGCAGCCGTCATGGTCACCGCCTGCGTGTTGCTACCAAATACGTGAACCTGACGCGTGCTTTCTTCGCCCGGCACGGAATTGCCGACTACCGCATCGTTGAAAGTGCCGGCGCGACGGAAGGTGCCCCTGCTGCCGGATCTGCGGAGCTCATCGTCGATATCACCACCACCGGATCGACCCTTCATGCCAACAACCTGAAGATCCTTGCCGATGGCGTGATGCTGAAGAGCCAAGCCAATCTTGTTGCCTCTCTCAATGCCGACTGGAGCGTTACTGCACTCGCTGCAGCGAGAGCGATCCTGGATCGGGTGGCGGCTGAAGAAGCTGCGCGCGGCATCAGACTGGTCAAGGCAGTGGTCGATGACAGGACACAGGCGCTGAGATCAGTCAGCAATGTCGGCGCGATCCAGCGCTTTTCCGAAAGCGATGACGCAAACCGTGTCAATGTGCTGTGCCCGAAAGACGCTGTCGCCGATTGCGCCCAGCTCCTGATCGAGGAAGGTGCAGACACCGTAACGGTCGAGACGCTGGACTACGTGTTTTCAAGAGAAAATCCGCTTTTTGCTCCTTTGAAAGAAAAGGTTGGCGGATAGTTCCACCACTCTCCGATCCCAGTCAGAAGGTTTCGGCTTGAGCTGAATTTCCAGGTTCGACATTGTCTGGATTATAGCCTGGGGCGCTTCGTAGAAACGGTCCTTCCTGAACACGGATATCGGGGTCGGAATGATTCTCTATGGCAACCGCTTTGAAATGGATCAGGACAAGTGTCGTCAGACAATTGACCGGCAGCAACGTCTGTCCGCTTCGAGCCGCAATATGATCTTCCCGGGTCTTCATTTTCAGCTGCCGGTTTACCGCAGCGGAATTCACAACTGCCTCGCAACACTTTGAACGCCGAATACCTGCTCCACACTCAGCATCCCGATGGAATACACGCCGACAATGCATTAACAATCAACGGGTACGAGGCTGAAGAGCACGCTCACGGCCTCTCAATGTTGTTTCGCATCGGGACGCGCCGGACAACGACCACGGGTACGAGGGGCGAAGTGGTATGACACTATTGAATAAACTGCGGATCGCGAGCGGTCTGGTTTTATTCGTGTTTGTGCTTGGACATCTGCTTACACTGGCATTCGGTCTGCGATCGATCGAGGCGATGGAAACGGCCGGACGGATCCTGATGGGACCCTGGACCAATCCGGTTGGCGGTCCGATACTTATGTTGTCCTTCCTTCTGCATGGGGCGCTTGGAATCTGGGCGCTCTTCTGGCGCAACAGATTGTTCTTCAACTGGGGTGACAGCATCCAGGCGCTGCTCGGCATTGCTATCGTACCGCTCCTGCTACCCCATATCATGGGGACGGTAGTCGGGCCGGCGATGACAGGAGCGACACCAAGTTTCAAATGGGTGCTTGCCGTCTACTGGATGTTCGTCCCGCATCTTGGAATTCAGCAGGTGATCGCCCTCATCGTCATCTGGATTCACGGCTGTTACGGGCTGTTCCTCTGGATGCAGGTTCAAAACTGGTGGGGCCGGATCTCAACTGTTTCCTACCCGTTTGTCGTGATCGTTCCCGTTGCCGCCCTGCTTGGCTTTGTTGAGGCAGGCAAGATCCTGCTGGCGAACAGCGGGAACGCCGAATTCATGGCGCCAGTGCGCGAAACGGCAGCTTTGTATGGGCAGGTAGGCGATCAGCTTTGGCGAATTGAGGACCAGATATTGTGGGCGTATGCTGCCATTATCGCAGTCGTTTTCGCGGTGCGCGCAGTGCGGGTGTGGCGAAAGAGGCCGATGGTCACACTGAACTATGTCAACGGCCCGACGATCGTCCGTCCAGCGGGTCTCAGTCTGCTCGAGACCGCCCAGTCCAGGGACACGCCGCACGCCGCGCTGTGTGGAGCACGGGGCCGTTGCGGCTCTTGTGCCGTACGTATTGTCGAAGGTGCCGGGAACCTGTCGCCAATCGGCCCGATGGAAGCCGAAACCCTGGCACGGCGGTCAGCCGCTCCGGGCGACCGGCTGGCATGCCAGGCCATGCCTGTTGGTGGCTCCGTGCTTGTCGAACCTTTATTCTCGCCGGATATCACACCGATTGAGTACCAGGCCTTGCTGCGCGGCGAGGTTCCAGACCCACCGGTGCCGGAGCCTGCCTCGCTGGGTGAGGGCTCTCAATGAAAAGGCTTCTGATAGCGCTCGCATGTTTGTTTGCCGTTCAAGTGATTTCGCCAGTCTCGGCACAAATGCCCCTGCCCGGATCCGGCTCTACAGAAGTTGAAGACACGGTCGCGGAACCTTCACCCAATGACATCAAGGAATTGGCCCGCCTTCTTGCCGACCCGGCCATAGTCAACTGGCTGGAGCGACGGGCTGACGCACTCAACGGAGAGGGGACGACGGAGAACCAGTCTTTCAGGGACATTGCAGAACAAGGGCTGGAGGCCGTCCAGGCCAGGGTGCGGCAGGTCGGTGTCGCTCTGACACTGCTGCCACAGGCACCGTCGATCATTTCCAGCACCTGGCAACAGGAACTCACACCACGGGAACAGTTGAACCTTGTTGTTCTGTTGATCATTTTCGTTTTTGTCGGTGCAGGACTTGAATGGCTCTACTGGCGCTACGCCGGATTTGTCCGGCGGCGTATCGAGCTGCATCAATCAACGACCTATCTTGAAAAAACCCGCTCGGCGCTCACTCGCCTTGCATTGGTGTCGGGCGGTGCCTTCTGTTTTTCCCTGGGCACGATCGGAACGTTCGTCATTTTCGAATGGCCGCAAAATTCCTATGACTTTGTCCTGGAGTTGCTGATTTCGCTTGTCATCATGCGGGCCATTGCGGCAATTGCGCTGTTCGCGCTTGCGCCGCGTGTCGAAACACTCAGACTGGTGCCACTCACCCGGCAGGATGCGCGGCTTCTCTATCTCGGGGTCATGGTGACATCGGCTGTCATGCTGTTTGGCGGCAGTCTCGCAGAAACCATCGTGCTTCTGGGACAGAATGAAGCTGCGGGCCTGGCCATTGACATATCGGCCGCGGCGGTAACGACAGTTCTGGCCATCCTGCTGTTGTGGTTGTTATACGCGCGCAGCGAACGTCAGCGCCGTTTCATCCTGATGCCGGTCCTTGGTTCCTTTGTGGTGCTGATGCTCTTCATACTCTGGCTGATTGGTGCCTACAGCCTGGCGGGCACTCTGGCCGTCATCGCCCTGCTTGTGCCGATCGAACGTATCCTGAGGCGGACGATCGAGCATGCCTTCAAGGCAAACAGACCCGATCCGGTATCGGACGAGCCGGATGGAGACAGCGATGCGGACGCGGAAGTGGAAGCGGAAACGGAGGCAGATCACGGGATCTATCTTCCCGTTGCCATCCGTCTCGGCAGGTTCGTCGTCGTCGTCACGGCTGTTGTGTCAATCGGACTGTTTTGGGGGGTGCAGCCCTGGAATCTGTCAGCCGCGAATTCGACGCCAGCTCAGATCGTCCGAATTCTGGTTGACGTCATGGTCGCATTTCTGATTGGTGACCTTATCTGGACGGCCACAAAGACGGCAATTGACCGGCGCATGGCGGCGATGCCGAAACTTCAGCCGGGAGTGGCACCAGGGCCGGAGGCGCGCATGGCGACGCTGCTGCCGCTGATCAAGAAAGTCGTGCTGGTCACGATACTGGTCATGGTCGCGCTGATCGGCCTCTCGTCGATGGGTATCAACATTACGCCGCTGCTGGCCGGCGCAGGCGTGGTCGGACTGGCAATCGGTTTCGGTGCCCAAGCCCTGGTTCGCGATATTGTCTCGGGCGTCTTCTTCCTGATCGACGATGCCTTTCGGGTCGGCGAATATATTGAAATGGGCGATTTGCGCGGCACCGTGGAATCCATGTCCATTCGCTCCCTGCAAGTTCGGCATCACCGGGGTGCAGTGCACACCATTCCCTTCGGCGAACTGAAATCACTCACCAATTACAGCCGCGACTGGGTGATGATGAAACTGGAATTCCGGGTGCCTTTCGACACCGATCTCAAGCTCGCAAAGAAGATCGTGAAACGCATCGATGCCGAATTGCAGGACAACCCTGAATACGGGAAGAATTTCCTGCAGCCGCTCAAGTTTCAAGGTGTCCGGCGGATGGAGGAATTCAACATGGTCGTCGGCGTGAAATTCATGACCAAACCGGGTGAGCAATGGACTATCAGGCGCGATGCCTATCAACGCATTCGCGATGAATTCGAAAAGGCGGGCATCAATTTCGCACAACGAAACGTCAAGGTTGAAGTCATCGGCGCAGAGGACATGAGCGAGGAAACAAAGGAACAAGCCGCCTCTGCAGCAATGGACGCCATTGAACAACAAGTTGACGGTCCAACCGGTTCATAAGACCGATCCGCATCTTTGGGACGCTGTGCACAGGCGCCGAGATTGCTTTGCAATGTCACGTGATCCTGCGCATTTCCGAAGGGGACGAAGCTGCCGCGTCGGCGTTTATTGTCCTGCCATGCTGTTGCGAAGCAGACCGTGTCCCTGATTGCGAAATGTGCCGATACGGTTGCAATCACGCTTTCGCAAAATCCGACACCAGTCGCGATAGAGCATCCCAATCTGTGAATTCGCGCGTGTTCTGGAGTTCCTTGTTGACGTGATCCGCCAGATCACCTTCCAACAAGGCCGACTTTTCAAACCAGTCATAAGAACCCGGTTTCACCGCACCGGCGATCAGAGCGATTTCCGTTGGCTTCCAGCTTGCGGCCTGAAGAAAGGTGTCGACATATTCCCCGGCCTCTTCCCTGGTGTCCTGAAAGGCCGCCGCCAAGCTTACGGACACGAACAGGCCAGGCAATTCGTTGAGACTGCCCCGGTTGGCAAAGACAAACAATTCGAGATCAGGCTGGTGCCTGGCCGAGTGCACGGAACCGGCAATGATGGTCTTGTCAAAGTCCGGAATGGAAAGCCCGCCGGAGAGATCACTTACATTGTGAAATCGGACCTCATGCCCTTCCCCCGACAAGGTCGCGCCAATGAATTTTGAAATCTTTTCCGTTTGTCCTTCGGTGGTTGCATAGGCAATCAGATATCTCAAGACAGCACCTATCCGCTTTCGTTTGACATCCCCACGCTAGCGTATGCCGTGTTTTCCGTCGCTCCGTATCTTCACGTGTTTTGCCCGGGTAAATCGCGGCAAATTGTCCGATCACGAGCACTCGCATCTGGTGCTGGCCGACACTTCAAGGATTGCCGAGGTCGACAGGTGAACCAACGCTGATCAATGTGATTTCCGAATGCAGGGTGGGCCGACAAAGACACGGAACCAGCCGATGAACAGGCCCTAAAGGCACCTCCCGGTCTTTATTTCCTTGTCGGTCTCACAAACGCTTCCCTGGCCTTTTCAATCTGGTCCCGGCAACAGCAGCCTTCCAGGTGGTCGTTGACCATGCCCATGGACTGCATGAACGCATAGACGGTCGTAGGGCCGACGAAACTCCAGCCGCGTTTTTTCAGGTCCTTTGAAAGGGCCGTACTTTCAGCCGTCTTGCCGAGCGTTCTTGCAGTTTCAAAATCGATCTTTGCCGGCCGGTCTTCCGGTTTGGGTTCGAAGGACCAGAAATAGGCCGCAAGCGTGCCGAACTCCCTTTTGAGCTCCAGAGCCCGATTGGCGTTGTTGATCGTCGACTCGATCTTCTTGCGGTGACGCACGATACCACTGTCTTCCAGGCACCTTGCGACATCGCTGTCGTTAAACCTGGCAACTCTTTCATACTCGAAATTGGCAAATGCCGCCCGGAAACCCTCCCGTTTCCTGAGGATCGTCAACCAGGACAGGCCTGACTGAAAGCCTTCGAGACAGACCTTCTCAAAAAGCCGCCGATCGTCATCGACCGGCCAGCCCCACTCCGTATCGTGATACCGCTGGTAGTCCTCAAGACCACCATGCCACCAGCAACGGCTCATACCGTCCGGCCCTTTCAGGAGACCGGTGACCCGGTCCCGCTGGGGTTTCACGTCTTTTCCGGTTGCCTGTTCGCTCATGCCTCACCCGATATTCACTATTTGTTCTCAATTGGTAGCGGTGATGGAGAAAAGTTACAAGTACAAGTGTCCGACCAACCTCGAAAAACGAAAAAGCCCGGCGAAATGCCGGGCTTTTCAATCGACTGTATTGGGGTCAGGCAAACAGGGCGTCGATATCGTCCTGGGACGCAACATCGTTGTCGGTTTCCAGTGCGGGACCGTTGAGCAGCGCCGCGTCGCCTTCCTTGAACTCCCGTTCCTCGAGCTCAATGTCCTTGAAGGTGTCAATTCCGCCCCAGATGTCCATCATCTGCATGATGCGATCCTCGACAAACCGGAGTGTCGAAACGACCTTGGTGATGCGCTGACCTGTAAGATCCTGGAAGTTACAGGCCTCGAAAATCTGAACAACCTTTTCCTGAATGTCGTTTGCGAGCTCGGAGTCCTCTTTGCCGACACGAGCCGAAAGTGTGTTGGCGGTCTCGTCAATGAACTCGGCGGCAGAAAGAATCATTTCCGTCGCCCCTTCTGTCCCGTCGACAACGGCATCCAGCTCGTTTGTGACACGGGTCATTTCCTCACCCTTGGAACCAGTGGTGTGGTGCAGCGTGGCAATTTCCTTTTTGGTCTGAGCAATCGCTTCATACATCGCGTCGATCTCGACCTTCAGTTTAGCGGCCTCCGACAATTCCTTGCGAAATTCGGACATGAATTTCTGGCTCATCGCTTCGGGGTCAAGTGCGTCGCCCTTTTGCGCAGCTCCTTTGCCGATCAATGATCTCAGGCTGGAAATTTCCGCCAGCACTTCCTGGTGCCGTCGTTCTTCGGCAAAGGCCGGATCACTGTCGGCCCTGGTATTCATGCGTATCAAGCTTTCCGCTCGAAAGGATCTCTTCACCGCGGCCATGCCTTCTCCCGTCCCTTGCCCCTGCCGGCGCATACAAATAGCGATTACCCAATTGGTAGCAGCGGAAGTTTAAAGAAATGTTTTTCCTTGAATTGACGAAAATGACAGGGGTGTCCGATGTTTGGCGCCATATTCCTTCTTTTTCCTCTCAAACGGTTTGGTTATCTTTTTCAACGACATTATTGGCGACGATCCGAACATGACCACACCGGTTTCGTCGCAGGGAATATTTGAACTGAACATGAATGTGGCCGGTAACTGCGATCTGACTTATATGAACACCATGCGTTTCCTTCATCTGCCAGCATTGCTGACAAGTTTGTTTCTTACGGCGCTCATGATTTCCGTGTCGGCGCGAGCCGCAAACGATTCATTTTCTACCGAGGAACTGCTGAGAGGTTTTGAAAAGACGGTGTTCGGGCTCGAATACCGCAGCTGGAGCTGGCGTCCCTACCTGGTCAAGAAGTTCACGCAGCCGGTAACCTTTTACGTACACAATCTGTCACGCCGCGACCGCACGCGCGTGGTCCATCGTTTCGTGCGGGAAATCGACCGGCGGATCGGTGGTCTCGAAACCAGTATCACCAACGATCCAACCGCTGCGAATTTCGAGGTTTTTGTCGTGGACCGGGCGCAATACGTGTCGGTGGTTCAAAGAGACATTTACAAAAACGACCGTGCAAAGGTCCCAGGCCGGTGCCTGGTGCGCGTGGTTTCCGGTCGCAAGGGCATCAAGCGCTCGTCCGCGGTCATTGTTTCAGATGAGGGGGAGTTTCTGTTCAAGCGCTGCCTCGTCGAGGAAATCCTTCAGGGGTTAGGCCCCATGAACGATCATCAGGACCTGACACACTCGGTTTTTAACGATGCTTCGCGCCACAGCCGGTTTACGGTGTTCGACCAGATCATTTTGAACATGCTGTACGATCCCCGAATCAGACCCGGCATGTCGATGAAGCAGACCAAACCCATCCTGCCCCTAGTCGTGCGTGACGCCCGCAGGCGGGTGCGTTAACCAACGAAGACTGGAAATCGTAAAGATTTCAATCATCGGAAATCGATGTGCGAGTGGGTCGTCACCGTGGCAGGGATCTGTTAATCCTGTTCCTCAAGACTCGGCTAACCATAAGAAAGATTTACACGAATTCTCATGCCGAGATTCACTATTGCCTGAACATGCCCGCTTATCATCCTTGCCAGTTCGTTAACCGGCAACTTAAAATTGCCGGAAGACGTGGTTGATGATGAGTTGCGAGTGTTGCCATGTTCTTTTTGAAGAAACGTTCTTCGAATTTGCTGTTTCTGGCGGGAGCTACCCTGCTCGGCGCCTTCATTTCGGAGGGTCCGGCGTCCGCCGGTCAGGTTTCGCCTCCCCCACTGGTTCTGAGCCCGAATCTGACGGAACCCTGGATGCTGCAGCTGCAGCCCGGCGCGGCGCGGCGCGCAGCGGCTCCCGTACAGAGGCGGCAGGTCCAGCAACCCAAGGTCCGGCGTGCCAATTGGTGGTCGCGCCGAATGGAACCGGTCCGACAACAGCCTAAACGGCGGACCCGGCAGATTGCGCCTCAATTCCTTCCGACGATCATCGACTATGGTGGTCCTTACAAGGCAGGCACGATTGTCATCGATACGAACGCCCGCTTCCTCTATCTGGTCCAGAAGGACGGGACCGCTCGCCGCTATGGTGTCGGCGTCGGCAAACCCGGATTTGAGTGGGCCGGCATGCATCGTATCACGCGCAAGGCCGAGTGGCCGGACTGGCGTCCACCTGCATCCATGCGCAAACGCCGCCCCGATCTGCCTGTCTTCATGGCTGGCGGCCCGGAAAATCCGCTCGGGGCAAGGGCACTCTATCTGGGGTCCACGCTTTATCGCATTCACGGGTCCAATCAGCCCTGGACCATCGGACACGCAGTTTCGTCCGGCTGCATTCGCATGCGCAATGAAGATGTCATGGACCTCTATCAACGTGTGGGCGTCGGTACCAAGGTACACGTTCTCTAATGCACGACCTCGACAACTAAAAATCAACAAAACGCACGGCAACGCCGTGCGTTTTGTTTGGTTTGCCAGCCACTG
>NZ_KI928920.1:0-38222 GCF_000521215.1 Labrenzia sp. DG1229
AAACTCCCGGAATGTCGACCGCAGTCAGGTTTTTCTCCGAATAGTCGATCAGAGCTTCGCCATACAGCGTCTTGGCAAGGCCCGGCAGTTCGGCCCGCAGAGCCTCAAAGGCAGGGTCACCACCCTTCGCCCAGTCAGCAAGCCTGTCCATCCTCTGCACAACTCTAGAGTTCGTGGCCATGCCTTCTGCTACTCTCTTGATGATGTTCGGAAGGTTGCTTGATGCGATCTTTGCCGCCTTGGGATCAAGGAACGTTTTCCACTTTCCGCCGACACTCAAGGCCCAATCTGTCCCGGTGGACACATGGCCATCAAAGCTGGCCGCTGTCGGAAATCCCGTCGCCAGGACGATCGCCGCGCCGCCAGACACACCCGCGATTGCCCCCAGACGTCCCGAAGAAGTTGATATCACCGCTACCGCCGGGTTCTCGTCACCCACCTTGCACAAAATGCCGATAGCAGCCTCACCCGACACTCCGGCACCAATGCTTGCCTTGAAAAGAAGTCCACCCCAAGCGTGTGCTCTTCCCTTGGCCAATTGTGGCTTCCAGGAACTGAGGTTACCGTAGACCGTACCGCCAAAGAAACCCTGACCGTTTCCCCACCGCGCCTCGAATGCTCCATTCTTGTCCCAGTTCCGGGACAAGCCACAGATCCTCTTTCCCGAGCCTGATTCCTTCAGGTTGAATTTCCAACCATTTACGTCCCCGGTCCAGGCGCCCATTCCCGCGCTCGTGAATCGGCGAAACCCCGCTGGAATAGGCCGCACAATTCTCCAGGTGCCGCTATAATTGGTGTTCTTGTCTATCTGAAGAACAACCTTCATCTTCGGATTCTGTTTTGATGCCGGGATAATAATATCGATCAGGAACGACATGATTCAGCCTCTACAATGACTACAAAAAATATCTACAACGGTGACAAGGATTTCTTTTTGCTAGCTCATGAAGCAAACACACTTTCCCGAAACCAGTTTTACGATCACCACCAGGCGGTCTCCGAGCGCATTACCGTCAAACTCACAATGAGATTGCGGCTTCCGTTCCGATCAGTCCGTGGTTCCCGGTCAGCCCCAACAAGCCGATCCAGCATTATCCCTTTGCATTCAAGCGTCCGATCCGGTTTTCACGCGAACACACCTCACATCGGTTGCGCATGATCTGCGTAATTTCAGAAGTAACTCGTCCGCTTCTTTACTATTTTCGTTTTTAATTTCTAATTCGATTCAAATTTCTTCCAAATTTATCGCAAATACCAACTCTCTTCAACGACGGAAGCCCGTACGGTAGTGGAGAGCGCTAAACCAACTCCTGGAGATGCAGAAAGATTTCCACACACACAGGAAGTTCGTTGGCTCAATTCCAGCCTCGCCCAGCAGCCGCCGAGCCTGGCAAATGCGAGACGTATCGGCCAAAGCCGCAGTCAGTCGTCTTCCGGCTTTGTTCCGGTTTGGCCAAGTCCATCGACCGCCGAGGCGAGCTTGAGCAGATTGGCTGCATAAAACCCCGCCGCGTTGATGCAGTTTGTTTCCAACAGCTTCAGTCCCTGCCCGGTTCGGCAGATGTCGAGCACAAAGGCAGGTGAGTAGCCGGCATTGCAGTCCACCATATCCTGCGCGAATTGCAACGCATCTTCGTCAATCTCGTGCCGGTAAACGACCCTTGATCCTTCCTTGTAGAGCGACCAGGTCACTATCTTGCCGTTGATGGCCCACAACCGCCATTCCCTGAGAATACGGACGGGTTCGGTTAACATCAGCAACGTGTCATGGCGCAGCGAGCCGTTCGGGATTTCGTCTTCCTTCAACGCAATTACATTTTCAGCCATGCGGCGTATTTCGTCCGTTGACTTCACGTTGCCGGGCTCTTCCTTGCTGTCATCAACCGGACGTATGAACCATGACCTTCCATCGTCAGCCAGTTGCTCTGGAATATCTCGAATTGTCAGAAAGAGCGCGTCGGCACCGTTCAGAAGAAAGGGATGCCAGCTTTTTTCGTGAACGAATGGACGCAGCCGGAAGACGCCCGGCCTGTATCCCCTGGCCCTGGCATATCGCCACAGGGTGTAGGACCCGAACATGACCACCGCATCCGTGTTCGGGATGTCGGGCTCCGGAATGAGATCGCCGACAAAAGGCACAACCTTGTGCCATGAGTACGGGATGCCGAGCCGATCAAGGGCTTCAGCCAGCTTGTGCGTGTCTTCGAACTCCTGCAGCAGCCAATGCATTCCGTTACTCGCTTTTCGGGTAAATACGCATGTCGTTCAAGCCAACACCACCGGGCGATGTATTGCCCTCAGCTTTTTGGTGATCTTCCGAACATTCATCAGAAACAACGAACATGAGGAAGAACAAACCGATACCAGTTTCGCAAATACACAAGTTTCACAACCACTATCCCCAGACGAATTGAGGATATCAACTCCTCGAACTGCGCGCTGAATGACGGCCTGATATGCTCTAAGCCGTGATTCCAACGGGACTGAGACGAGATGGCAACGCAAGCGGCGGCTAATCCGCTCCGAGAGAAAATGCTGCAAGGACTTTCCTATCAAAAGTCCGGCGAGATCGAAAAGGCGCAACGCTGTTACAAGCAGGTTTTGAAAAAGGTTCCCAACAACGCCGACGCATTGCATCTGCTCGGAGTAACCTACCGGCAGCTGGGGTATCCGAAACGGGCGGTTGAGTACATTAAAAAGGCCATCGGTGCCAATGCAAACCAGTCCCCGTTTTATGCCAATCTTGCCCGGGCGATGATGGACATCGGCACGGATCCCGAAAGTCTTCTCGCGGTGTCGAACAAGGCCCTCTCGCTCAATCCGAGAGAGAAGGAAGCGCTCAACATCAAGGGAATTTCCCTGACGAAGCTGGCTCAACCCGAGGAAGCGGAAGAGATCTTTCAGCAGTTGCTCGTCGACTATCCCGATTTCGGCGATGTCTACCGGAACTACGGTATTCTTCTGCGCCAGAACAAGGACTATTCAAAGGCACTGGTGTTCTTCCAGAAGGCCATTCAGCTTGTGCCGGACAATCCGCAAAATTACATCGAGCGGTCGCGCTGCCGGCAGGAACTGAAAGACTATGATGTCTCGCAAGAGGAATTGTCCGAGGCCCTGAAACGCTTCCCCAAAAACGCAGACATCAAACACGAGGCTGCCCGTCTTCTATTCTCGCTCTCCCAGACCCATGTGGGCGTGACCTATGCCGAAGAGGCCGTCGCAGACAATCCCAAGGACTACCACCGCCTGGTAACGCTTGCGGTTCACTATCTCATGCTTGGTCGTGGTCAGCAGGCAATCGACACGTTCCTGAAGGCCAAGAAGCTCGCTCCGGAAGGGGCAGCAGGGATCGACTGGAACCTCTCTCTTTCGTATCTGTCCATCGGTGATCTCGACAATGGCTGGGCATTTCACAGGGCACGGTTCAGCGACAAGATGTCGAGTTCAACTGCCCGCGAATTCAGCGTTCAGGAATGGGATGGCGAAGACATTTCCGACAAGACCGTACTGGTCTGGGGCGACCAGGGCCTGGGCGATGCGCTAAAGTGCGGCACCATGCTACCTGACCTTGTCGGGCTTGCGAAAAAAGTGATTGTCGAGCTGTCACCCAAGGCAGTCCCGTTCTACGAGCGATCCTTTCCGGAAATGGTGTTTCGGGTCAGGCTACCGGACGATGAGGCGGCACCGGTCGACTACGACGTTACTGCCAATATCACCGATATCGCCCGTATCTTGAGACGGGATATTGAGCAGTTTCACCGAGCCAAATCACCTGTCTATGCGTTCGATCCGGTCCGCGCCCGCAGCTATCTCGGCCGTCTTCCCGATGCCGATGACAAGCCTGTCATCGGGGTTGCCTGGCGGTCCAAGAACCTTCAGAAATACAGGGCACGATACTATCTTTCGGCGCCTGATTTTGCGCCGATCATCGAGGCGGAGGACGCGATTTACGTCAACCTTCAGTATCTGGCGGTCCAGAAGGAACTGGAATTCCTGTCGGCACGCACGAGGGGAAGTTTCGTCTGTTTCGAGGATGTCGATCTTTTCGATGACCTGTGCGCGGCGGCCGATCTGACAGCGATCTGTGATCTCGTCGTTTCAGCCAACACCAGCGTTGCCGACATGGCTGGCATCCTCGGTGTCCCCTGTGTCCGGTTTGGCCCGGTGGAACCGCCGCTTTTGCTCGGACAGTCTTCGCCACCCTGGTATCCGAGCATGAAGTATGTCTATGTCGACGAAAGCAAGCCGACATCGGAGATCCTCCCGGAGATCGTGGGGGTCATGAAGTCCGAATTGCAAGAAGTCTATCCCCAATCGCGCCGCGAGAGACTGAAGCTCTCGTAGCGGCTTCACCCGAAGTTATTGATCAGGGTTTTCTGGCGACCGCGACAAGGGTATCGGTCGCGTCAATCTTCCTGAGCGCGGCTTCATAGGCAGAAGAAAGCTCCGGTGTATCGAGCGCAGACAACACTCCCTTGTGTCCACCCGGTTGACCTTCAGCCAGCCACTTCAGATGGTTGGAAAGAGGATAACGCTGAACGCCTTCAATGACGATGTCGGTGAAGCCTGCGAATTGCAGCATACGATGGAGGCTGTCGCGCGTGTGCAGGATCAGGTGTTGGCTCCAGAGTGTGAATTTCCTGAAGGGATCCGATTTGAGCCGGGAGAGGAGGAAATCGTCGGCATGCGGCACCTCGATCACGATAATGCCACTCGATTTCAGGGTTGCCGAGAGATCGGCAAGCACCTGAAGGGGATCTGGTATATGTTCCAGTACGTGGAACGCGAAAACAGCGTCCTGCGTCGAGGATGCAATCGCCGCCGGATTGTCGAAACAACTGAAACCGTCGGACATGAGTGTTTTGATGAAGTCCGCCTGTAGTTCCACACCGCTTACCGCAAGTGTGTTTTTGGCAATACTCCTCAAAAACGCTCCTTCACCGCAACCGAATTCCGTAACCGTCTTCCCGGTGTAGAATTGGCTGTAGGCTTCGACCCGGCGGCGCGTATCCTTTTGGAGTTCGAAGTCCCGGCTGCCCGCACGCCGGACGGTTTCCTGCCGATAAACACCGTCCTCATACGTACTGTCGCCGACATAAAATCCGTCGATATAAACAACTCCGGACAAGCTGTCCCGGTAGACCGGCAGTCCCTCCCGATCTCTGGTCGACGTTGCAAGGATCTCCCGCGTCTCAAGGCTGGCAAGCCCCAGTCTTTCTAGCGTCTCAAAGATACCGGTTTCAGTTTCCATACGAGTATTCCTCAGAGAAACATGCCGAGCTATCGGTCAGGCTTTGGCGAGCATGCCGCGGGAGATCAGCAATTCGCTGAATTCGTGCACAACGGCAGCCCCTCCCGCACTTTCAAGGACAATCGAGGCGCAGGCTTTCACCTCCGCCGGTGCGTTGCGCGGTGCAGCGCTCAGGCTGCACGCTTTCATGCAGTCGATATCTGCAATGTCTGCGCCAATGAAGGCCATTTCTGAAAAACCGATGCCATGTGTCGTACTCCAGTCCGACATGATCTGAAGCTTGTCAAAGGGATGAGACTGATACTCCATGGCAAGCTTTCGCGCACGCTGCATGGCAAGATTGTTTTCTTCACGATCGAGCATCAAAAGGCGGACATTGCGGCCATGCAGGCGATCCAGACCGATCTCGTCATATCGGTTGCAAATAATTGATTCCGTGCCATCCCGATTGACGAAAACCGAGTTGTCCGTGTGAACGCCGTCGAAAGAGGTGATCAGCGCGCGCAGGGATTTGATATGTTCGGGTGCAAGCTCGCCTGTGAACTGCTCGGTCCTGATGAAGGCCTCGGCCATGTCCCAGTCCTGAGAGGTATCGATCTCGATCCAGGTCGAGTCCACCGGCACCAGGATGGTCTTGCCGCAATACCGGTTGCCGGCTTCCAGAAATTCAGGCACGCGCGTGGCATAAACCGCGCCGTTTTCACGGTATCTTGCGGAAATGTCCTGACGCCGAACGCGCGGTTTGCTCGGATCGTGGTTGATGCCGACGCCCTCGCCGTTTTCACCGATTTCCCAGTAAAAACCGTGGTCATCCACAACCGAAATAGCACTGGTCGCGCCCTTGTTCAAAAGGGCTTCCACCACCTGATCGACGTGATGCGCCTGCGTGAATGGCGCCGTACACTGCAGGAAGACCAGAATGTCGGGTGGTTCGCTTTGAAGTGATGGCTCGTTCCGTAACAGGTGGATCAAAGCCGATTCAGAACTTGCCGTCGGACCTGACAATTCCAGGGGTCTCATGACGGCCCGGGCGCCGTATTTGACAGCGACATTCAATATGTCATCGGAGTCGCTGGAGACGAAGACGTCCGAAACGAACCTTGAGCCCCTTGCAGCGCGAACCGTTCTGCCCACAAGCGGTATTCCGTTAAAGGGTCTGATGTTCTTTCCGGGAAGTCCAACGGAGCCGCCCCGCGCGGGTATGGCCGCAACAATTTTCACAATTCAACTCCAGGAAACATGAAACCCGGTGATCAGCCCGGTTTTCGTGCGTAAACGGTCACGAAAGACCCCCAAAATGCAGGTGACACTTCTGCACTCGCCTGCACCATCGTTTCAAAGGCTGCAACAGAGGCAAACCGTGTTCCAAAAAACGGATAGTCGACCTGCTCGATACGAAAGCCCTTGTCCCGCAACAGCCGGATCAGGGAATCATCAGTGAAAAGGCTGACATGCGTCGGGTCATGCAACAAGCGGAAACGGTCCCCAAACACTCTGGCAGCTGCGCTGGCGAAATTGGGCGTTCCGCAAACAAAATCGCCGCCTGGCTTCAGGATCTCGAATATCGTGTCAACGAAGGGGACGGGCTCGTCGACATGCTCGATCACATGGTTGGCGACGACAACGTCGAAGCTGTCCGACGAAAACGAACCCGGCTCCAAAACCCCGAGACGGAGGTCCGCATCGCAGCGCTGGCGGCCAATTTCGATTGCAAGTTCAGACGGGTCCAGGCCGAAGCAAGTATTCTTTTCTTCGATCTGCTCGATCAATTCTCCCAGCCCGAAACCAATGTCCAGAACAGTGCCCGGCGCCCGCGCGTTGATATGATCGGCAATGTATCGGACGTCGGCCTTGCGCATGTCTCTTTCGGATGCCGCATCTCTTACATTCCCGTCCGGGTCTTTCTTCAGGTCCCAGTAGTCCTGAGGCAAAGGACGCGCCGGATAGGAGACGTAGTAGTTCTCTCCCCGATACAACTCCAGACAACGGTCGATGATCGACATGCTTGTTTTCAATCGCCCCTTGTTTCACCTAGCCGGGTTGTCCATCAGATCATGTGCACGGACAATGTGCCCGTCTCACGCCGCGGACAGCGTGTCATTGCGGCGCAGCTTTTCGGCGATCGGTTTTTCATCCTCGTAGAAGCGTAGAACGCCATCACCGCGGACGACCTCGAAACGACGAACTTTTCCAACCAGTTCAGCCATTTCCGCCATTTCAAGCGATGCCTTCTGATCGGACCCCCAGTCGGAGCGGTCGAGCGTCACGTGTCTTTCGACCGAGCAGGCGCCGAGTGTTGCCGCACAAATGCTCGGCAAGATGCCTTGTTCGTGTCCGGAGAATCCGACTTCCAGGTGTGGAAAGGCTTTTTGAAGCGTCTTGATGCCAAGAAGATTTATCTCTTCATCAAGTGTCGGGTAGGTTGACGTGCAGTGATAGAGACACGCGATTTGACCACCGGCTTTTTCAATGAAATCGACGGACCTGCGGATCATTCCCAAGTCGCTCATTCCGGTCGACACCAGCAAGGGACGCCCGGCGGCGGCACAGTATTCCAGAAACTGCCGGTCGGTCACCATGGCAGAGGCGATCTTGATGTAGGGTGTCTCGTAGGCCATCAGAAAATCGACGGATGGCTCATCCCATGGTGAAGCAAACCAGTCGATCTGAAGGTCCCGCGCCGTGCGGTCAATCGCATCATACTCGGCCCTGCCGAATTCGAGTCCGCGCTTCAGATCGCCGTTGGTCGGTCCGAAGACGTTTTCGCGGGCCCGGGCCAGTTCTTCGGCCGTGTAGACTATTTCAACGGTTCTCTTTTGAAACTTCACTGCATCGCAGCCAGCCTGTTTTGCCTGGCGGATCATCTCCAGTGCCTTGTCCAGGTCACCGTTATGATTGATGCCGACTTCGGCAATCATGTAGGTTCCATTTTCAGAGATCATGGCATGGCACCTTGTTGTTCGGTCCGTGTCGGATGACGGTCCGTGCCGGACTTCGAATTTCCTAACCAAACTCTTGCCACTGCAAAACAGACCTGTCCACCCGGCAGCCCACATCGGGTGCAGATGCCCTGTGCTTTCTTTGGAAAACCCTAAAATGAACGTGAAAAACGATAAAGGGCTCGCGAGTACCGCAAGCCCCCATTAATTTTCCTTGAAAAAATAATGTTTTGCCTGCGCAGGCGACTCAGCCGACGAAAGCGCGCTCGACGACGAACTCGGCAGGCTTATTGTTTGCGCCTTCGGTCAGACCCGCCTCTTCAAGCAGTGTCTTGGTGTCCTTGATCATGTCCATGGAGCCACAGATCATGCCGCGATCAATCGCCGGATCCAGCGGGGGCACGCCCAGGTCTTCGAACAACTTGCCGGATTTGATCAGATCGGTGATCCGGCCCTGACGCGGAAAGTCTTCGCGGGTGACAGAGGTATAATGCACCAGCTTGTCTTTTGCGAATTCGCCAATCAGCGGATCGTTGATCGTTTGCTCGACCAGATCCTCGCCATATTTAAGTTCCGCGACTTCGCGGCAGCTATGCGTCAGGATAACCTGGTCGAACTTCTCGTAAGTGTCCGGATCCCGGATCAGGCTGGCAAACGGGGCGATGCCTGTACCGGTCGAGAACATGTAGACCCGTTTCCCGGGAACAAGGGCATCATTCACCAGCGTTCCGGTCGGTTTCTTCTTCATCAGCACCGCGTCACCGGGTTGTATTTTCTGAAGATGAGACGTCAGCGGACCATCCGGAACCTTTATCGAGAAGAACTCAAGCTCCTCGTCCCAGGCCGGGCTGGCGATCGAATAAGCCCGATACAGCGGCTTTCCGTCGATCATCAGGCCGATCATCACGAATTCTCCGGAGCGGAAGCGGAAGCTCGCCGGTCGGGTCATGCGGAAGCGGAACAGGCGGTCGGTATAATGCTGGACGGCCGTCACTTCTTCCACGAAGGCGCCTGCCGGAGCGGCGGCTTCAAGGTCGGCGGGTTTGGCAAGTACGTTCATTACAGTCGATTTCCGTGGGTCATTTCGCATGAGTAGTTATGCTCCATGTACCCCACAAACTCCTTGACTTGAAGCAACTCAAATCCACAAAACCGCCGCACTGCAAAAAAATCGTTCCAAAATGAGCCTGATTATTGGTGCAACGGCAATCGTTCGCCCCTGCTCGTGTTCGCCATTGTTCATTCAACCACAAAATAGCTCACCCAAGGATCATAATAGAATTTTCTCAGCGAAACATTTTCTATTGCAACCTGTTCCTTGAGCGCAATTGTCTCACCCTGCCATTTCTTGCTGTTGATTTCGTCAAGCGCGACAATTCCACCCTTGGGCACAAGCGGCAGCAAGTGTTTCAGGGCTACCCGTGTGGGCTCATAAATGTCGAAATCGAGATAAAGGAGCGCGACAATGAGGTGCGGATTGTCTTCCACGAATTGCGGTATCGTGTCGAGTGCGTCCCCCTTGACCAGTTCCATCTTCGGAATGTGTGATACCGCACGGTTTCCGTCCTGCAATTCGTGCCACGCGCACAGGCTCTCGTAATTCGTGTCGGCGAAATCGCTTTCCGAAACATCGCAGCTGTCTTTCGACGACAAGCTTCTGAACCCCTCGAAAGTATCGAACCCTATGACTTTTCGGTTAAAGTTGTAGGGCTCCAGAATTGTGGACAGGTGATAATAGAGAAAGAGCGAATTTGCCTTGTGAACGCCGCATTCAACGATCGCCCCCTGCACTTCCAGCACCTTCCTGAAAAGATCGATACGCGTCAGAGAACTGGTAACGGTCTGCCTCTCCGCATAGACAAAGGGAGCTGCTGCGACATCATGAGAAGGCGTCGAGGACAGCAGCCTGTCCCGTTGCTCCGCATAGGACTTTTCGGTTTCGGACCATTTTGATCCAGTCAATTCGGTCTTGGACTTCATCCGTGCCTCCCCGCGGGACTTTTAAGCGAATCCAGACTTACCAAAGATGCGAGACCCCTCACAGTGGATCTTGAGCGAAACCCCCAGGGCAAGTGCATTCCGTTGCGCTTCCAGGTTCGGCTTTCCAGCATTGAATGAGCGATCAACGAGACTTCGTGAAGCTGATTTCTTTCTGATTCAAGCGCTCAAAACAATGACCGGCGAACCTCTTTGAAAATGACAATTTCGAGAAGTTGCTTGATCATGATCTTTTTTATTTGACAGACAAATAGAAAAAGCAAAAGTTACTGGATGCTCAATAACAAAGCATAATAATACCTTCCAATGAGGCAAAGTAAATGTCCGGACGCGCGCACGAAGAAACAGGCCAATCCATAGCATTTGTGCTCATGGACAGGTTCTCTATGAACGCATTCGCCAGCGTCATTGAACCGCTCCGTCTAGCAAATCGACTTCTTGGTCGTGAATTTTACACATGGACAACTTACTCCCTTGATGGGAATTCAGTCATCGCCAGCAACGGCTGTGATGTCCTTGTAAACAAATCTATCCGAGAACTAATCGATGTCGACATTACTCTTTTGTGTACTGGCATTGACGTAGAGCGTCTTCCGCTCAACAGCGACCTCGGCAACAAACTTCGCCGCCTGAACGCCATGGGCCGAACGTTCGGAGCCATCTGCACAGGTGCCTATCTGCTCGCGCGTTACAATCTTCTCGACGGCCGCCGCTGCACCATTCACTGGGAAAACCTGCGTTCGCTTCGCGAGGAATATCCTGACGTCGAGGTTACGTCCGACATATTCGCGATTGACCGCAATTGCATCACCTGCGCTGGCGGCATGGCCTCGCTCGACATGATGCTTCGCCTGATTGCGATCCAGCACGGCGCCTATCTTGCCCACGAAGTGGCGGAAGTGGCGCTTTACCAGAACATGCGCTCAGGTGAATCGGCGCAACGGCATGACATCGAGGCAAGGACTGGAATATCCAACGCCAAGATCCTGGATGCGATCCGGATCATGGACCTTCATATCGAAGATCCGCTGAGCTGCCAGCAACTCGCCATGACCGTCAACCTGTCCCCCCGCCAGCTGGAGCGCCTGTTCCGCAGGCTATTTCAACTGCACGCCAGGTCAATACTACCTGCGCCTGCGCCTTGAAACGGCCCGCGACCTCTTGCGACGGACCAGCCGTCCGGTCCTTGACGTCGCGCTCGCCTGCGGGTTCGCCTCCACGTCGCATTTCACCAAGTGTTACCGGGAGCGTTTCCTGTGCACGCCGACGGAAGAGCGACAATCCTATCAATGGGCGAATACAAGGACGACATCCAGCGTCGGCACGGCAACACCGATGCGGCTGGTGGCGAAATAGCCAAGCAATTGCAGATCAATCGGGAAAACGCCGCGATCAATGCGGCGTTTTTTGTATTCCGGTCGCCCCCCAGGGAGTGTACTCATAAACGATTGGAAGTGGATGACCGCTTTCGGCGCGTGCGCGGTGGCCGTCCAATCGACTGCTTAGGGCGCCATAGCGGGACGTATCTGTTCTACGACCTACAACCTTCAAGCCATACGTCTGAATTGTCGCTGGCGGCGCACTCTCCCGAAACAAGACGGCGAATACGATCCGTCCGATCCTGAAGTGCTTGGTCGTCGCTGCCGAGGTTGTAGCGGCCCGGTGAAATTAGGACTGCAAGCAAGGATAGATACTCATCATCCGCTATTGTGTCGGGCGTTGCGCCATAAACCGCTTCGCTCATACGATGGAACCCCGTGACCCAGCCGTCCGGCCCGCGCCCCATTTCAAGCGTATCGAGCCAAAGCGCCATGATCTGCTCTTTGCTCAATCGTGTCTCCAGGCCGAGTGCGTAACCGGTCTGTCGGATTTTTCCGATCCCAGGCGTAAAATTCTCAAATCCAACCCGCTTGGCAAGCGATTGCGTCACGGTCGTGATCCCGGCCCCCGGCGTAGTCATATCCACGCCGCTGTGTTGCTCAAAGGCCGGATCTTGGACCACTAGAAGTTGACGGTAACGCTCTTCACCGAGCGATGAGCCGCCCAAATTTTCAGCGAGAAGGCTGTCGGCTCTTGCGGCAAGTTTTTCTGAAGCTGCGAGCGCATCAAAATAGCCATATGCTCCGTATCCCAGCACCCCCGCGAAAAGCAGCAACACTGCAGCAGCGGTGATCTTAAAAATTCTTCTCATAAAAACATGACCCTAGAGCTGTTCGCAGTGCTTCAGTTTTTCTACCTGAATTGGGGCGGCGCGATGACGCAGCTCTCGATATCACCGTCTAGGTTGGGTTCAAACGGTCGGTCGATATTGCGGATTAGGTCAGCGTATCGGGAGCAAAGCAGACATTGAACTTTGGCATAGCGGCGTGATTCAAGCTCCGAAAAGGAATGTGAGAGAGACTGCACCATACCCTCACGCGGCGGGCTTACAGCCATGATCCATGCTGTTGTCGATGCCAAGGGCCTGCCACTCCGACTGGCACTCAGCGCCGGGCAAGAGCACGACAGTCTACTCGCAGGAGATCTGCTGACAGAACCTCGTCACAACGGGTTGCTGCCTGCCGACAGAGCGTACGACCTTGATGCAATCAGGCAACTTGCTCGAGAGCTTGGTGCCTGGCCAAACATCCCGCCGAAACGAAATTGCAAAGACCCAATCAGCTTCGGCCCGCATCTCTATCGGGACCGCAATCACGTGGAGCGATTCTTCAATCGCATCAGGCATTGCAGTCGGAATAGCCGCGCGATACGACAAGCTGGCGGCGAACTTCCTTGCCTTCATCAAGCTTGCGGCAATCCGCTTATGCTGAAATTTTATGGGTCCACGTCCTAGAACAATCGCCAGAGCCCAAGCGGGACCAGATAGACACCGAGCCCGAAAATCGCGATCAGAATCAATCGACGAAATGCCGTTTCCGAAACCTGGCGCCGGATCCGCTGTCCGAACCAGACTCCCGAGAGTGCCGGCGCGATCAGGACAACGGACGCCAATGCCTCGCGGCCGCTCATGAGGCCGAAGCCACCGAGTGAAACACCGAGTGCAGTTGTCGACAACAGAAACAGAAGCCCCATCGCCTGAATGAGCTCATCCCGGCGTAATCCGAGCGCCTGCAGGTACATGACACCCGGCACGGTGAATGCTCCGGTCAGGCCGGAGAAAACACCATTCAGGAGGCCCGCAACAATCCCGACCGGCATGATGTTCTTCTCCTTGAGCGAGAGAGACAGCCCGGCAAGCATCGGGACGGCGTAGGCAACCATGAGCAAACCCAGGATCAGGTCGGCTGCCCCTTCCGGAACCTGGGTCAGAACGAAGGTTCCGACACCAAGCGCCAGAACGGCAGTTGTCAAAAACGGCCAGAGGCGTGTCACAAGTGGTCGAAGATATCCGCCGGACAGCCCTTGCCAGGCATTGGTCAGAAAAGCGGGCCACAACACAAGCACCATAGCCTTTTCGACACCCACGAAAACGGTCATCAATCCGAGACCGATGGCAGGCAATCCGAAACCGACAAGCCCCTTGACAAACCCCGCGATGACGAACGCGATACAGGCGATGGTCAGCAAAAATGGATCCAACCCCAGAATTTCTGTCAAACCCGCATTCCGTTTCTCAATCTTGTGTCATGTTGTTCGAGTTCGTGTTTTCAAATACCGTTCAAAGTGCCCTTAACTGGCTTGAAACAGTTCCGACATCCGGTCCAAGCACCAGTCGCAAGAAACTCAAGCATGCCCAACTCTGCTGCAGACTCCGTTTTTCCTGCCGAAAACCGGCACGATCCAGCATTGACTTCAATGCCCTGAAACCGAACGTCTGCAGGCGTGAGGGAGTAAAATGCCGGTGTCGCGCTTTCATCCCACACTGCCTTGAACGACCACGGCATGCACTGCCCGTACCGCGACGTTACATGATCTCCGTAGCGGCGGAGCCGTGATCTTGCAACAGCCGGGTTCCCTGGATCCGGGTTCACCGGTGTCGACAGCCGCATGCGTCCAGGGTGCTGATGCCGCGATGTGCCCACAGGTCAGTTCTGCGTTCCGGAGAGGCATTCCGAGGCGAGCTGAACATTTGCATAGCTGGCAGCCAGAGGCGCCATGATGGATGCGCGAACCATGTGAGACGGCACGCTGACACCATTGTGCTCAACATTGGCGGCAGCGCAGGCGTCATGTGCGACCATGACGGCGAAACCCAGATCGACAGCAGCGCGGACTGTGGCGTCAACACACATCTGGCTCATTGCACCACACATTATGACCCGCTCGATCTGCTCCCGACGCAAGCAATCTTCCAGGTCTGTGCCAACAAAACTGTTTGGCCTGGTTTTTTCAATGACCGTTTCCGGGATGGACGGTTTCACGCTGTCATGAAGATCCGCACCAGGGGTACCCGGGCGGAAAAAAGGAGCCGCATCGGACGTCATGACATGTTTGACATGAATCACCGTCGTGCCGTTGCTGCGGGCGGCGGAGAGCAACCCTGCCGCTCTTGCAGCTGCCTCGTCCATGTCAGGAAGCGGCATTCTACTATTCTCAATGCTTGGAAAGTAGTCGTTTTGGATATCAATCAAGAGCAGCGCAGATCTGGTCATTTTGTCCTCGTTTCGTCAGTGCATCCACAACGAGCCATGTTTACGGCGCTTCGCAGCACAGGTACGATTGGCGGATATGACAAAAGAAGTGCGAAATACGCCAACCGTTGCGATCATTGCCTATGAAGGTGCCCAACAGTCCGCCCTGTTCGGATTGGGCGAGATGTTCGATGTGGCGAACCGGCTGGTTGAAAAAGATGCAGAACAAAAGATCAGCCACAAGGTTCTGCCAGCCTCGCTGATCATTGACACCGACAGTGCAGATGCCATCATTTTGCCACCCAACCTGACGGGTGTTCGAGGAGACACAGATTGGCATCTGCACAACTGGATCCAAAAACAACATCTTGCAGGAACGATCATTTGTTCGGCCTGTGCAGGCAGTTTCTGGTTGGGGCATGCAGGAATTTTGGACGGCAGGCAGGCAACAACCCATTGGGCGCTCGAAGCCGAGTTCAGATCGGCTTTCCCGAAAGTGCAACTCCATGCGGAGCATATACTGCTGGATGACCACGACATCGTAACCGCGGGAGGTGTCATGGCCTGGATTGACCTTGGAGTTCACCTGATCGGTCGCTGGCTGGGTCCAACTGTCGTTTCGCGCACCTGCCGCCAGATGCTTATCGATCCGACAGGCCGGGAACAGCGCAATTATCGGTCCTTTCGCCCGACCACGGCCAGAGACCAGACAATTCGCAGCTTGCAGCTTTTGATGGAGCGAAATGCGGACCGCGATCTGTCCGTTCGTGCGCTGGCCCTTGAAACCGGGCTTTCCGAGCGGTCGTTGCACCGCAAGTTTTCCTCCGAAACAGGATATTCGATAAATCGGTATGTGCAGGAACTCAGGGTGGAAAAGGCAAAAGGATTTCTGGAACTAACAACACTGTCGGTCAGCGAAATATGCTGGAAGGTCGGCTACACTGATGTTTCTGCATTCAATCGCCTTTTCAGGTCAATTTCGGGATTGAGTGCAGGCGCGTATCGAAATCGATTCAGGATTGATCCGCTCCAACGAAAACTTGGCATACACCCAGTAAGAAACGGCTGACGACGAAACCAGCGCTGAAATCCTGAGCAGCCCGGTGACCCGCTTGGAAATTTTCGTGTGAGGAATTGTTGGTACCCGGCGGATAACAACACGACAGCCATGGCCTCCGAAAAAAGTTTCGACCATATCTCTAACCAGATTTCCCTGCCCCAGTGATGCTGCTAGTCTTTCGTCATGCCAGATTCCACGCTTCCGCGAGTGTCCAACTCGAAAGCCCGCCGCCTCTTTCTTCACAAACACGGACTTTGCACGCACCCGAAAGGGAGCGGCAAGGGAGAGGATTTGTCGGATGTCATCAACCAGCTTGGCTTCATTCAGGTCGACAGCATCAATACCGTCGCCCGCGCGCATCACATGATCCTCGCGGCCAGACGCCCCGCGTACAAGCAAAAGAACCTGAAAAGGCTTCTTGAGCGTGAGCGCCGGTTGTTTGAACACTGGACGCATGATGCCTCTATCATTCCGACCAGTTTTTTCCCCCACTGGCAATTGCGGTTCCAACGGGACAGGGAACGTCTCGTCGACCGCTGGCGGGATTGGCACCAGAATGAATTCGAGGAGAAACTTGACGACGTCCTCAAGAGGATCAGCGATAACGGACCGGTGACATCTGCAACTGTCGGAGAAGATGAAAAACGCAGTTCCGGTGGCTGGTGGGAATGGCATCCGTCCAAGACGGCACTGGAGTTTCTCTGGCGTACGGGAGAATTGTCGGTTTGCCGCCGTAACGGCTTTCAGAAGGTATACGACCTGACCGAACGGGTGATCCCGGAAGCGCACAGGTCTCACCGCCCTGCTCCGGAGGAAACAATTGACTGGGCAGCGCGTTCCGCGCTCGAGCGGCTTGGATTTGCGACATCTGGCGAAATTGCCGCGTTTTGGGATCTGATCACACCCCGGGAAGCAAAAACCTGGTGTCAGGATGCATTGCATAACGGGCAGCTCGTCGAAGCCGAGATCGAGTGTGACGAGGGTTCATTCCGGCGCGTCTTCATGTTTGCAGATACGCTTGGCGATCTTGACGACACACCCGACCCACCATCCAGGGTTCGCATCCTGTCGCCTTTCGATCCGGCCTTGCGGGATCGCAAGCGCGCCGAAAGGTTGTTCGGTTTCTCGTACCGGATCGAGATCTTTGTTCCCGAACCCAAGCGGCAGTACGGTTACTATGTGTTTCCCGTGATGGAAGGAGACCGGCTTGTCGGCCGCATCGACATGAAATCATTCCGGGACGATGGCTGTCTTCAGGTTCGTGCCTTCTGGCCTGAACGCGGCGTTCGAACCAGCAAGGGACGCCTTGCCCGATTGGAAGCGGAACTCAACCGAATGGCCAGGTTCAGCGACTGCTCGAAGATCAGCTTTGACAAAGACTGGCTGCGCCAAAGCACGCACTCGCCGGCGTAGAAGAGCTCGCACTTGTGTTTGGGGCGTGTTCTCATAAACGGGTGAGCGCCGATGACCGCTTTCGGCGGAACCTCCAAAGGAGATCAACAGAGCACGTAGGTCAGCATTGCGGACGAAGCAGTCGTCGATGTTGGCTTCGCGAACGACCGCTTTAGCTAATTCATTCTTTGTCGTTGAAACTGACGGATCGTCTGAAAGGAAGTACCTTTGCTGCGCAACGGAAGAAAGGCAAGACGCGAGACAAAGTGACCGTTAGATCTTTAGCCTTCAAAAGTCTGAAGTTTTAATTAGTTCTACTTTCAAAGCGCCCTCTAGCAGGCTGGACGCGATAACATGACCGAGTTCTAACATGTCCGCCGAAGGTGGTATCAGGTCAGGTATCTGGATAGTTCTGGCACCTGAAGCCACCGCTGCTCTGGTACCTGTCTCGCTGTCTTCAAAAGCAATGCAATCAGCCGCGCTCACTCCCAAATGCTGCGCAATTTTATGATAGACTTCGGGGTTCGGTTTTCCTTCTTGAACAAGGTCTCCGCCGATAACGCCTCCAAAATAGGGAAGCAGGCCAGTTTTTTCGAGGTGAGATCGTGCCACCTCCGTTTGCGTAGAAGTCGCGACGCCCATCAAATATCCCTTTGAAGCAAGAATTTGAACAAGTTGAAGAGCCCCCGCCTTTAGAGGAACGTCACGCCGAAGCGTCGCAGAAATTTCTTCGCGCCATGCTTCGTTGAAGGCTTGGAATTCGACTTGGTCGAATAAGCTTTCTCGGATGATTTGATCACATTCTGGGCGTCGAACCCCAACACACCTCAGAAAAACATCAGGACTATCTGAAAGGGAAAAGAGGCGTCGGGTCTCGACAAAGCTATCAAGACAAACCTTTTCTGTATCCAGAAGGAGACCGTCCATATCAAAGAGAATTGCGTGTGCGGTCATAGTGTCCTCAGCTATCTATGTATTTTTTGAATTGCGTGTTTCGCCGTTTGTCCCGAGATGTTCGAAAAATCCCGAGCCAGTTTGGGCTCAATGCGGAATTTAGCTGCATTGGCTCGCAGGTCACGGCCACGTAGTTTGGTATAAATTTTGCCTTGGCGCAGGACCTAGACATCCGAATAGCAAAGGTTGACCGCATCTGCGCGAACCAATGGTTGATTTCGCACCGTTGACGGTATTTCACATTCCTCTGGCTTTGCACTGCGACCTACGTTGTCGATACACGCCCTGCGCAAGTTCCAAGCCAGGGTTGATTTGGGTAAACGCGCGGCATTCAGCGTATGGGCCTTGAATGTATCTGTCATAACAACCCCATGTTTATCCTTATTTCCTCACTGCAACCCATGACGTAGACCAACTTCACGGTATGGACTCATCGCGGCACCTTCGCGATCCACATCAACACTTTACTTCTTGCACTGCCAAAAAATCCTTGCGCATAAATATGCAATATGCGTATAAATGTGCGCTTTAGAGAAGTTCGTCAAGTGGAAAATCGGGAGGATTTTTTTCTTGAGGTCAATAATAAGGGAGAGTCTCATGAGAAATAATTTGCGTCGCAACGCCTTGGCCATTTTGGCGTTTCTTGCAACCGCTGTGGGTGGCACCGCGGTTACCGCACAAGATGCAACCGGCCGTCTCACTGTTTACGGCAGTACACTTGAAGATGTCGTGCGTGATGTCGCTGAAGCCTTCGAAGCGAAGACGGGTATCGAGACCGTGTATGTGCGGGCATCGACGGGGGAAGCGCTAAACCGCATCCGGGCCGAGAAGGCGCGTCCGCAAGCCAGTGTCTGGTTTGGCGGTCCTGGTGATTCCTATCGGGTGGCACAAGAAGAAGGGCTGTTAGAGGCCTACAAGTCACCATCCGCGGAGAAAATTGCCGACCAGTTTAAGGATCCGGACGGTTATTGGACAGGCCTTTACACCTCAAATCTGGGATTCGCCAGCAACAAGACACTGCTTGCTGAAAAGGGCATTGAAGTTCCCAAATCATGGGACGATCTTCTTAACCCAGAATTGAAGGGCTTGGTCGCTGTTGCGAACCCAGCTACCTCAGGAACTGCGTATGCATACATAAGCACAATCGCGCAGTTGAAGGGCGAAGAAGAAGGATTTGCCTACCTGAAGAAGGCCAGCGAGAATATTGCTCAGTATACAAAGAGTGGTAGCGCACCGGGCCGTATGGCGGGATCGGGCGAGATTGTGGTTGGAGTTCTGATGCTTCAAGACGCGTACCTGATACAACAACAGGGTTTCGACTTGGAACTGTCGACGCCGTCAGAGGGTACAGGTTTTGCTCTTGAGCCGGTAGCGATGTTGAAAGACGGGCCGGACCAACTCGAAGCAAAAATGTTCGTCGACTATATCTTGAGTGCGGAAGGTCAGAAGGTAATGCAGGAGCACTTCCACCTGCTTAGCTTCACCAATCCAGAATTGTCGCCACGCGCCGAGGCTGGTGCCTTAGCTGATATGGTTCTCATCGACTATGACTTCGATTGGGCGGGTGCCAACAAGACCCGTTTGATTGAAAAGTTTCAGAACGATGTCCTGATCGCAGAATAAACAATAACTCCGATTTTAGGTCGCTGGTCGCATGATAAAAAGAAAACCAAAACAAGGCGGCACTCGCGAGGAGCCAACTACTTATGCAGTCTTCGGACTTGCATGGGTGTGGCTCCTCGTTCTAATCGCATATCCCTTGGTACAGATTTTGGTTGCTGCGTTCTTTGTCAGCGGTAACTTCACTCTGAGCGAGTTCTACTCCCTCCTGGAAACGGCATACTATCGCCGCGTCATCGCCAATTCGTTTCGCCTCGCAGCGATCGTTGCGACCTTCGGGACGATTATTGCGTTAATATTTGCTCTAGCCGTCACCAAAGTTGACATGCCTGGACGAAAATTATTCCACATCGTCGCGCTGGTTCCGACAATCTCACCGCCTTTTGCATTTGGGCTCGCGGTGATTATGCTCTTCGGACGTCAAGGACTTGTAACCCATGAAATATTGGGTTTGGAGACCAGTGCAATCTACGGGCTGAACGGCATGGCTGTGGCCCAGATCTTTGGGTTTTTCCCATTCGCCTATTTGCTTCTGCGTGGCGTCCTGCTTGGCCTTAATCCTTCGCTGGAGGAAGCTGCATCGACGTTGGGCGCCAATCGCCTCAAGACGCTGTTCACGGTAACATTGCCGCTTATGACCACCGGAATCGCTAGCGCCTTCCTTCTGTTGTTTATCTATTCCATGGCGGATCTTGGGAATGCCCTGCTTATCGGCGGAAACTATACGGTTGTGTCGTCACAGATCTACCTCGCCATTATCGGCCAATTCGACTTCGCCCGCGGGGCCGCTCTGTCGGTTACGATTCTTTTCCCTGCGGTATTGCTATTTATTTGGCAGAAGAGACTGGAACAGCGCACAACGTACGCCATGGTATCCGGTCGTCCCTCAGGCTCATCAACCTCCATCCGTGAACGTGGTATTGTCTGGTCGGCATGGGCTATCTGCGTCCTCATCACCGTCATCATTGGCGCCGTTTATTTGACCATCCTGGCCGGAGCATCGACGCGGCTTTGGGGCGTTAATTACACGCCGACTCTAGACCATTTCCGATCCGTTTTCGGGGCTGGAAACCTGGGCTTGAGGGCGCTGCAAGATACTTTCTTTCTTGCTTCAATCGCTGCGGTCGTTGGCGGTGTGCTTAGCCTCGCGATCGGGTACATGGTGCAGCGTGTGCCGGTTAGAGGACGGGGCATGGTCGACTTTCTGAGCATGATACCAATGGCAGTGCCCGGCGTTGTTATTGGTATTGCGTATGCCATTGCCTTCAACAAGCCGCCGCTGATCATTTCGGGGACGGCGCTTATCATCATACTTTTGTTTATTGTGCGCACGATGCCTTTCGGTTTGCGAATGTCTGTAGCCGCCATTGGACAAATTGATGTAGCAATTGATGAGGCGTCGCTGACCCTTGGCGCTAACAGGTTCCAAACCTTCGCCCGCGTCACACTGCCTTTGATCCGGACCAGCTTCGTCGCCAGCATCATATATATGTTCACTCGGAACATAACGTCTCTCAGCGCGGTGATATTTGTCGTGTCCGCAAACTGGACACTGGTCACGGCGGCAATGCTGTCAGAGATCGAAACGGGGAGAATCAGCGTAGCGTCAGCTTTCGCAGTGGTCCTCGTCGTGATCGTTGTAGCAATAAACATAATCCTGTTCCGCTTCATTGAGCGGCAGAAAACACCATAGAGGCCATGAGCATGGAAACCTTGACAACACAGGGTAACGCCCTTCGCCTCGTAGACTTGGAGAAAGAGTTCCGAGCGCCAGACGGTGGAATGGTAACGGCGGTAAACAATATATCCTTGGATGTAGCACCGGGCGAATTCGTCTCGTTGCTTGGTCCGTCCGGATGCGGCAAGACCACCATCTTGCGGATGGTCGCCGGCCTAGAGCAGCCAAGCGGCGGTGAGATTTTGATTGGGGAGGAGCGTGTGAACGAGCTTCCACCATACAAACGCAACATCGGCCTTGTCTTTCAAAGCTATGCCCTTTTCCCGCATAAAACGGTATTCGACAATGTAGCCTACAGTCAAACGCTTCGCCGTAGACCTAAAGCGGAAATAAAATCGAGCGTCGATGAGATGCTCGCGCTAGTAGGCTTAGACCATCACGCCGATCGATTCCCGACCCAGCTCAGCGGCGGCCAACAGCAACGCGTCGCTCTGGCGCGCGCACTGGTCTCGGATCCACGCGTTCTCTTGTTCGATGAACCGCTCTCAAACCTGGATGCGCGCCTGCGCGTGCAAGTCCGCGCTGAGATTCGACGGGTTCACCAACGTCTGCGACCTACGGTAATCTATGTCACCCACGATCAGAGTGAGGCGATGAGCATGTCGGACCGCATCGCAGTCATGTCCGCCGGGCAGGTTATACAATTAGGAACGCCACAGGATATCTATCAACGGCCGGACAATAAATTTGTCGCCGACTTCGTTGGCAGCGCGAATTTCTTTCCGGCGCGCGTGCTTGAGCGAAAGTCAAAGGAACTGGTAGTTGAGTTCAGCGGCGGCACCTTCAAAATCGGCTCATGGGCTCCCGGATGCGAACAGAATGACGATGTTTTGCTTGTGATCCGGCAAGAGCATTTGGAGATTTTACCGGAAAGCGACAGTTCCATCCACGGCATCATTCGCGGCACCGAATTTTTGGGAACGCACACGGAATGCATGGTCGAAATAGGTGGACAAACGGCATTGGCAACACTGGAGTCGGGCGGGAGTAGGACCATGCCAGCCCTAGGCTCTAAAGTCGGCATCCGGTTCCGGGAAAACCGGGTTCACGTTATCGCCAACACACCGGAATAGGTTTAGGCTCGCGGAGGCACGCCAATGAGACTATTTCGCCTGCAACAAAGCACGCGCGGTGTCTTCATCTGTAATTAGGCCGTTAATCAAACGGCCACGCAAGGCGGCGGCAATGGCCCCATGCTTGGCGCTACCTCCGGCAACGGCAATGGTCAGGCGTTTGGGCGGGACTTCAAGTGGAATGCTGGCTACTCGAGCGTTCGTGCCATTGGGACAGATAGCGCCCTTCGCATTGAAGGCCCAGCCAATTATTTCGCCGACCGTGCCGCTGTTGATCAGCTCACCGAGCTCGCCGCGAGTCACAAAACGGTCCTTGTATATGGGTGCCCGTGATCCAACTTCTCCCAGACCCAAGAAAGACACTTTCGATTGCCGTACTAGATCGTGGACCGTCTGAAACGCCCGCTGCGAACGGAGAAGATCGCGTTCCTCGGAGCTGTTGGCGAGCACCGGTGTGAGTAATGGATAACATTGCGCTCCTATCCGATCGGCAAGGCGCGTCGCCACATCAAAGCCACTGGCACGCCCGTCCCGCGTGACGTTACCAACCATGGAGACAACCTTGTGGTGGGGGCGTTCTAAGCTCCCTACATCATCGACCGCGGCCCGCAGTGTGCGCCCCGTGCCAATGGAAATGGTCACCGGGCTTTTCGGCGTCAGAAGAGCCTCGATCTTCGCGGCCGCCAGGCCAGCAATGGCGATCTCGGAGCCCGCCAGGCTGGGATGATGTGGTGCCACATCGCTAAAGGTGAGAGCAAATTTTTCGCGCAATTCCTCTGCCAGTTCGATGCACTTGGCCGAGTTATGCTCGATACGAAATTTTATGAGCTTCTCGCGGACTGCCGTCGCCATGAGACGCTGCGTTGCATGGCGAGATATCTGAAGTTTGACCGCAATTTCGCTCTGGTCGTTGCCGGCTATATAATAGAGCCAAGCCGCCCGTGCAGCCAGCTCCAATTTGCGTTCCCTTGTCGGCCTTGTCGTTTTCGCCACAGATTCGCTTTCCAGTTGCTAGACTCCCGCAGCAGCCTTTGAGTTGCTCCCCAATCGTAGTTTAGGTCGCTATCCGGTTATTGGGATTATGTATGAGTTACCTTCCCCTGCAAGTGATTTATTACGATGCACCCTTTACCCTGCTTCTACGTTTTCGGCCTAATCGTGGGGCGGTCTAATTGGCCCCTGACTAAGAAGAGAAGTCGCGCGCCCTGTGTCTCGTTAGCTCAACGAAAGCAGACCTTTCTTCATCTCGCAGCATCCAGTCGAATTAGGGCTCTAAGTGGTCGTTCGACCTAGCGGACCATGCAGCAGTGTTTGAGGGCAAGGTAGACATTGAAGTTTGTTATCCCGGCGTGATTCAAGCTCCGAAAATGAGCCTTGAACATGAAACACGCCTTCACCGACGCGGCATGGCGGTTGATAGCACCAATCCTTCCTTGCAAATCGCGAGGCGTCCCGCGCGTAGATGACAGGCGTGCCCTGAACGGCATTTCCTGGATATTGAGATCGGGAACAACGTGGCGTGATCTGCCCGGGCGCTACGGTCCCTACACCACCTGCTGCAATCGCTTCGTGCGATGGTGTTCCGCAGGCGTTTTGGATCGTATCCTGCCTGCCATCTCGCATCGGGACGATGCCGAGGTGCAAATGATCGACAGCACGATAATCCGAGCACATCAGCACGCAAGTTGCATCCAGAATGGCACCAGCGAAGGCTTTGGATGTTCGCGCAGAGGGCTGACGACCAAAATCCACGAGAGTGTAGATGCGAACGGACCGCCGCTCCAAGTCATGATTACCGGCGGTCAGCAGCATGACAGTCTGATGGCACGTGCTCTACTTGAAGGCCTACCGAACAGCGGAATGGTTCTCGCTGACAAGGCTTACGACGCGACCGAGATAAGGACATTCACGAGTTTGCGTGGAGGCTGGGCAAACATCCCACCGCGTCGGAACCGGCGCGATCCGATCTGTTTCAATCCCACCTCTACAATCATCGAAACCACGTTGAACGGTTTTTCAACCGGATGAAGCAATGTTGGCGCATCGCAACGCGATATGAGAAACACGCAGCCAACTTCCTTGCCTTCGTCAAGCTCGCTGCCACCCGACTTTGGCTACGCGTTAAAGAGTCCGCGGCCTAGGCAGTTCTGACATCGTGTGCCCGTCCAGCACCAACCAGATGCACGCCCAAGGACATGCTTAATCAAATCAACACCAATTCGGAGCAGATTAAATTCCTGAAACCGGAGATTGGCAATGCCGCCAGCAGCCAAAAAGACCGCAATCCATTGGCCTAAACTCAGCGGCCCCCACATCTGCATGGGCGCAGGACAGCAGGCCCTTGATCTGGCGCGAAAGGGTCTCTTGAGCGCCGCGGAGATGAGAGGCGGAAGTCTCAGTCAAGCCGAGATAGCGACAGTCTTCGAATTCATCGCCGCTTCGCAGAACCTCTTCGACATTTATCGTTCAAATTACGAAGCATGTGGTCAGATACACAAGAAACAACCCTTTGTCGGCGCGAACAAAGACTTCTTTGCAATGTCCGTCTTGCGATTCCTCTGTTTCGACATCGTCAGGAAGGTTTTCGACAGACAGATTGGGCGGACGGACGACAATTGGGAAATCGAATTTCTGCACGCGTTCAGCCTGTATATCTGTCAAACAAGCAATGCCGGTTTTGTCGACGATCTTTATTCCGCCTATCGCCTGCTTGCGAAGGAGCACGGCAATTCAATCACCGCAGTCACGATTGCAAATGACAAGACCATTCGTGAGATCGTTGCCCGCGCGGCCGATGATTTTCCCTCCGATCATACCGACTTCGTGAACTTCTCGAATGCGGTCAACAAAGCGCTTTCCGACAGGTACAACAATTACGGCCCCTCTCCGATCAAGGTGTCGGAACCGTTTGTCGAAAAGTTCTTTTCTCAGCTCTGGTCCGATTCCAAACGAAATTACTTCCGCCAGATTGCACTGGGCTGACATTGGACCGACTGACGGTCTTGTTGACACTCAGGAAAGGCAGATCCGGATCAACTGCCCGGAATTTGATCCGGTTTTCGTAGCCGGAAGTTACGAGATTGCCGCTGAATGACCGACTGACGCGTCGCTGTCCGCACCTGGTGAACCGGTAATATCGGTTCCACGAGGACGAACCTCCGAGGGGTTCCGTCAGAGCGGCCCAAAAGATATCGCGTGGAAATTTCGCCGCCGGCTGCATCATTGATGCCGCTATGCCGGGCAACTTTCTTTCTCAGGTCCAGCTCAGGACAACCTTTCCTGCCTCACCCGATTTCATTGCGGCAAAGCCGGCTTCAAAATCGTCGACGGCGAAGCGATGGGTGATCACGTTGCGTACATCCAGTCCGTTTTGCAGCATCGCAATCATCTTGTACCAGGTCTCGAAGATCTCGCGCCCGTACACCCCCTTGATCGTGATCGCCTTGAAGACAATCCGTGACCAGTCAACCGGCGATTTCCCAGGCGGAATACCCAACAGTGCAATGCGACCGCCCATGACAAGGTTTTCGACCATCTGATCGAGCGCAGCCTGGCTTCCGGACATTTCCAGCCCGACGTCGAAGCCTTCCCGCATTCCGAGTTTCTGCTCGATTCCCTTCAGATCTTCCCTGGCCACGTTTACCGGCACGACATCGACCACCTTTGCGGCCAGGTCCAGCCGCGCCTGGTTGATGTCGGTGATCACAACGTTGCGCGCGCCAACGTGACGGGCAACGGCAGCCGCCATGATGCCGATCGGCCCAGCTCCGGTGACCAGAACATCCTCACCGACAAGATCAAAACTCAGAGCCGTGTGAACCGCGTTTCCGAGCGGATCCAGGATTGCTCCGATTTCATCGTCGATTTCATCTGGCAATGGAACCACGTTGAAGGCAGGCAGACACAGATACTCGGCAAATGCCCCCTGCTCGTTCACACCGATCCCGCGCGTTTCCGGATCGAGATGGAACTTGCCGGCGCGTGACTGGCGGGACTGCTTGCCGATCAGGTGACCTTCTCCCGAACAGCGCTGACCGATCTCGAATTCCGTGACGTTCTTTCCAAGTTCCACGATCTCGCCGGCAAATTCATGACCGGTGATCAGGGGGACAGGCACAGTTCTCGCAGCCCAGTCATCCCAATTCCAGATATGGATGTCGGTTCCGCAGATACCGGTCTTGTGGATCTTGATCAGAATTTCGTCCGGTCCGATCTCCGGCACCGGTGCCCGGGTCATCCAGAGCCCTTCGCGCGGCTCCGACTTGCTGAGGGCCTTCATCTGGTTGCTCATCATTCGGTCTCCCACAGATCGGTGGAAAGGTATTTCAATCCGCTGTCGCAGATGACGATGGCGACACATCCGCCCTTTTCCGGGCCTTTCAGAAGCTGAACGGCGCCTGCAAGATTTGCTCCGGCAGAGTAGCCCCCGAAGATGCCTTCCATGCGTGCCAGCAGACGGGCATGTTTGCGCGCTTGCTCGCCGGATACTGACAAATAGCCCGCGAGCGGAACATCGCGCAGGTGGTCGAGGTCGTTCATGGCATAACCGCCTCCCTGGATAGGGTGCTCGGGTGATGTGACCGGCGAACCCGACAGGGCTTCCGCACCGGCCGGTTCCACTGCATAGGAATTCACTCCCTTTTGCGCCAGGAAGCGGGTAACACCCGCAAGGGTGCCACCGGATCCGGCAAAATCACAAAACGCGGTCACCGTCCCTTCCGACTGTGCCCAGATCTCCGGGCCAGTGCCGGTCTCATGCGCTTTCGGGTTGCCGAAATGACCAAACTGATCGGCCCTGAAGGCGTTGCGTTCGGCGGTTATCTTTTTTGCAACCTCATCTACCAACGCCAGATCCGCACCGGAAACTTCGCCCGGACGGCTGTTTTCCGACTGTGGAACGATGACGACTTCAGCCCCGAGAGCTCGCATCATCTTAGCGCGCGCGCTTGAGTTTCCCGCGCTCATGACGGCAACGAACGGATGTCCCAGCACGCCGCAGACAATAGCCAACCCGGTTCCCATGTTGCCGGACGTCAGTTCAACCACTGTCTGCCCGGGGCGCAGCGACCCGTTTTCGCGCGCCGCCGTCACGATCGACCGGGCCGCCCTGTCCTTCTTGGAGAAGCCGGGCAGCAGGTAGTCCAGCTTCGCGATTATCCGCCCGTCCAGATCCAGCGCCCGGCCGATCCTGGAGAGTTCAACCATCGGGGTCTGGCCGATGGTTTCAATGACCGAACCGAAAATCACGACAGGACCCCGGTCGCCTTGCCCGCCTTTGCGAATGCCTCCAGAGCACGATCCAGATCGTTTCTGGTCAGAGCGGCGTTCATCTGGGTTCGAATTCGCGCCTGCCCATGGGGAACCACCGGAAAGAAGAAACCGGAAACATAGACCCCTTCTTCGAACAAGGCCGCTGCCATTGCCTGTGCCAGCTTCGCTTCGCCAAGCATGACCGGAATAATCGGATGCTCGCCCGGGAGAAGGTCAAAACCGAGAGTTTCCAACCCTTTGCGCCAGTAGTTCGCATTTTCGAAAAGGTTGCGGCGAAGATCGTCACCCTCTTCGACCAGACGAATTGCTTCCAGCCCGCTCATGACGACGGCCGGTGGAAGTGAATTGGAAAAGAGGTAGGGGCGCGCACGCTGGCGAAGAAGATCGACAACAGGCTGAGGGCCCGCAATGTAGCCTCCGATACCACCGCCAAGCGCCTTGCCGAGCGTGCCGGTCAGAATATCGACATCAACACCAAAGTGTGCCGGTGTCCCCTCACCCTTCGGTCCCATGAACCCGGTCGCATGGCAGTCGTCAACCATGACCAGGGCGTCGTACTTCCGAGCAAGCGCCGTTATTTCCGGCAATTTCGCCAGGTATCCGTCCATGGAAAAAACGCCGTCGGTGGCAATCATGATGTGACGGGCCCCGCCCTCGCGCGCCTCTTTCAGTTTCGCTTCCAGATCCGTCATATCGGAATTTTGATATCGGAAGCGTCTGGCCTTGCACAAGCGGATGCCGTCAATGATCGAGGCATGATTTAGCGCGTCCGATATGATCGCGTCTTCCGGACCCAGAAGCGGTTCGAACAAGCCTCCATTGGCATCGAAACAAGCAGCGAATAGAATGGAGTCGTCCTTGCCCAGAAACTGCGCCAGGCGCTGTTCCAACTGACGGTGAATGTCCTGGGTGCCACAGATGAAGCGCACTGACGCCATACCGTAACCCTTGGGTTCCAGCGCTTTGCGCCGCCGCTTCTTCAAGCGCCGGATGGTCCGCCAGCCCAAGATAATTGTTGGCGCACAGGTTGATAACCTCACGCCCGCCAACGGTAATCACCCCCCCTTGCGGTGAGGAGATCAGGCGTTCTTTCTTGTAGAGCCCTTCAGCCTCGATTTCCTTCAAGGTTTCGGCGATATGGGACAGAAAGGCATCAGACACGACATGACTCCGGCAAAATGGAAATTTCATCCATTATACCGGATTTTTTTTCGAATAAAAGACGCTTCTTCCATTATGTCGGAATTCGCGCCGCGCGCAGTTCGGATAGTTGCAGGAGTCGCGTCCTAGACGTTCACAACCAACAGGATCGCCCGTGCGGGCCCGCTGACGGCTTCGATGCAATGCGGTACATCGGCGGCGTATCGGGCCGTGTCACCCTTGTCGATGATGCCCTTGGCAACCCCCGAGGTCACCTCAAGACGCCCTTCCTCGGCAATCAGTTGTTCCCGGGTCCCACGCTCATGCGGCTTGCTGTCCAACCTGCCGCCCTTGGCAAAGATGAGCTCGTAGACCTCCAGCTTTCCGGTATCCTGTGGCGGCGAGAGTATTCGGATCTTGCATCCGTCGCCGGCACGGTCCAGCGCCGGGGTCTGGTGGTCGTGCAAGATCTCGACCCTGTCTTCCGCGGCTTCTTCTCCCAGCAACCCGGCGAAGTCGACATCCAGCGCCCTTGTCAGGTTAAGCAATGTTGCAACGGTTGGATTCGACTCGCCGCGTTCAATCTGACTGACCATCGAGCGGGAAACGCCGGAGAGTTTCTCAACCGCTTCCAGTGACAGGCCTTGCGCACGCCGGGCGTTTTTCAGGCGTTCGGGAAGACGGGATAAGATGTCTGAATCTGTCATGCCGGAATAAGCCCGCGCCTTTGCAAATGAGGTCGAAATGGTGGAGGTGAATTGCCTGGATTCGAGACGCAAGCTCGCAGGAAAGCGTTCGATTTTCAAGTGCGGGCAGCATTGTAGCAGGGCAAATTCATCCCATCGCAAAGCGGCGTCAACGCGGCTTTGATATGCTACATCAATCCGCTAGAGCGAACGCCGAACCCGCTTTTTGCGCTTTTCAGAGCCGATATTCGACGCGTCTGATACCACTTCAATCTCAATAACGAGGGTTTGGCCATGGATCCACTTCGCCGAATTTCACAAAGTGCCGTTTTTTGCATGCCGGTTTCAGGACAGAAACCAGCTGATTCCACAACTGGTTCGCCGCACCACTCGGCATCGTCGTTTCCGGAGTGCATCCTGTCGCATTCGGAACACATGCTGCAGTGCGCTCTCACATAGCGTGCCGTCAGTCGCCGACGGGTATTCTACCCAGCCGGCCCAAGCCAGTTTTCAAGGACACGCCGCGGAGAAAAACCAATGGCAAGCGATATCGAAATTGCCCGTGCAGCCAAGATGAAACCGATCCAGGAGATCGGTGACCGGCTGAACATACCCGATGAATCCCTCCTGCCCTATGGCCGGACAAAAGCAAAGATTTCGGCGGAGTTCATCGAGGGCCTTGGCGGGCGCGAAAACGGCAAACTGATTCTCGTCACGGCAATCAATCCGACACCTGCCGGAGAAGGCAAGACGACGACGACCGTGGGTCTCGGCGACGGCCTCAACAAGATTGGCAAGAACGCCATGATCTGCCTGCGCGAACCGTCCCTTGGACCGTGCTTCGGCATGAAGGGCGGCGCAGCTGGAGGTGGCTATGCGCAGGTCGTCCCGATGGAAGACATCAACCTGCACTTCACGGGTGATTTCCATGCCATCACATCTGCACACAACCTCCTCTCCGCCCTGATCGAGAATCACATCTACTGGGGCAACGAACTCGGCATCGATCAGCGACGCGTTGTCTGGCGTCGCGTGCTTGACATGAATGACCGTGCGCTGCGTTCGATCGTCTGCTCGCTTGGTGGTGTTGCCAACGGCTTCCCGCGTGAAGGCGGATTCGACATCACGGTTGCTTCCGAAATCATGGCGATCCTCTGTCTGGCAACAAACCTGGAAGACCTGCAGACACGTCTCGGTGACATTATCGTCGCCTACCGCCGTGACCGCTCGCCGATCCGCGCACGCGACCTGGAAGCCGACGGTGCAATGACCGTGCTCTTGAAGGAGGCGCTACAGCCGAACCTGGTCCAGACGCTGGAGAACAATCCGGCCTTTATCCATGGTGGCCCATTCGCCAACATCGCCCATGGCTGCAACTCGGTCGTTGCAACGCAATCAGCTCTCAAACTTGCAGACTACGTGGTCACAGAAGCCGGTTTCGGAGCGGATCTCGGTGCCGAGAAGTTCTTTGACATCAAATGTCGCAAGGCCGGCCTGTCACCGGATGCCGTCGTGATCGTCGCCACGATCAAGGCGCTGAAGATGAACGGTGGTATCGCCAAGGAAGATCTTGGGGCGGAAAATGTCGATGCAGTCGCGAAGGGCTGTGCCAACCTTGGCCGCCATATCGAGAACGTCAAGCAGTTCGGCGTTCCGGCGGTCGTTGCCATCAATCACTTCACTGCTGACACTGAAGCAGAAGTTCAGGCTGTCAAGGACTACTGCGCCGATCTCGGCGTCGATGCGATCCTGGCAACGCACTGGGCCAACGGCTCTGCAGGCACGGAAGAGCTGGCGGTAAGGGTCGCAGAACTTGCTGAAAGCGGTGCGGCCCAGTTTGCTCCGCTTTACGAGGACGGTCTTTCCCTGTTTGAAAAGATCGAGACCGTGGCAAAACGGATCTACCGGGCGGACGAGGTTCTCGCCGACAAGTCGGTGCGGGATCAGCTCAAGCGCTGGGAAGCCGATGGCTTCGGCGATTTGCCGGTGTGCATGGCCAAGACGCAATATTCATTTTCCACCGATCCGCAGCTTCGCGGCGCACCGACCGGCCACAGCCTGCCGGTCCGCGAAGTTCGCCTGTCGGCAGGCGCCGGTTTCATTGTCGCGATCTGCGGTGAAATCATGACCATGCCCGGTCTGCCGCGCGTGCCGTCAGCAAACCATATCCGACTGGATGACAACGGCCAGATCGAAGGCCTGTTCTGATCTGTCCGGACCAGAGCGGTCAAATAGGGCGGGTCCTTCGACCCGCCCTTTTCTTTTCTGAAGATTATGGGCGGTTAGCACACGTTCATGATTGCCCGAAGCTGCTTTGTCAGGCCGAGCGCTGAAAAACTCACCACGACCTTCGTACCGAAGTCGGTTTCGTAGGTGATTTCAAAACCGTTTGCACTCATCATGCCATCGATAAGGCTCGAGTAGTTCTTGTTGTAATTGTCCATTCTCAGACCGTCTTCGCCGACCAGCACGGTTCGTCCAAAAGCTTCCATCATCAAGTAAGTTCGACCTCTCACGCGCAATTGGGCAATTGTGTCCCGCTTCCAGTTCCTGAGACGCACACTGATGTTTACCGAATTCCGTTTCCAGCCTGCTACGCGTTTCAAAGCAACGCCCGCCGGCATTGCGCTGCCCGTGAAACCGTCCTCGTGAATGGAAAAGGTCGATGTTTCACACACAGCTGCGTCTTTGCTCTTCCACAAACCCCAATCCTTGGCTGAGGGCAGTTCCACGGCACCAAAGTAGAGCGTCTGTGGGCGGGGTGTTTCGCGAATGACCTGCAACGGGATTGCCTTCGCTTTCTCGAAAAGCTCAGGCGTTATGTAGCCATGCGCGGTCAGTTTGAACCGGTCTTGTAAACGCTTTGCGATCGTGGAGATCGGGTTTCCTATCCCAAATTCCTGCACTCCCAACTCCCTGAAAAATCCGAGAATCGCGGAGCGGCCAGGTCCTCCAAAAAACTCAACCTGCTGCTCGCTTGGCAGCATTGGCGCTTTGACGCTCCAGAGCTTTACCGCTTGTTTCGACGTCAAAAAACCCGTCACCTCATAGCCGTTTTGTTCCTGGTAGGTGCGCACGACCTCGATCAGGTTCATCCGATAGGAAAAGTCCGTGATCATTTCCGGTGATTTAGCCAGTCCGAGATGATAGAGGGCCCGATAAATTTTCTGTTGTTTATCCAGCGAATATCCCAGCTTCTCCCAAGCGCTGCGCGCGGAAGGCTGCACTTGTGGTGTCTTCTTCCCCAGCAAACCCGCGCTCTTCTTCTTGAGCTGGTCCTGCGGGGGTCGATTTCCCAGACCAGCCATCAAGCCAGCAATCTGCCTGTGGGTCAGGTAGCCGGTGGGATTTTTTGCCGCAATGGACTCCTGGTATTTTCGAATACGCTCTACAAGTTCCGGATGCGTCAAATCGGTATTGACGGCCTCGTCCAAGAAAAATCCCTTTTTGTTGAGCGCTTTGTAGATCAACGTCAGCTCACCTTCGGAATAGTCGTCGTACCGCCATGACATTACGGGATTGGACCATCTTTTTTTGGCTTGCCTTGTCGCAGCGGGAACAGGTTTGATTTCATGAGCCAGAAGCAGTTCGATCTGAGGTCCGGTGAGAAATCCGGTCGTCGGGAAATTGGACGCATACTGGTAACGACGCACCGCGCGGATCAAATCTTCATTGAAGGTGAAATCGACAAGAGGGGCAGTGTGCCACAGGTAACCCAGATCAACCAAGGCGCGGAAAAGAAACTTCTTCTTTGCATCGGGGACCGCGAGTGCAACCCAGGTCTGCCTGGGCGTCGGCAAGAGCCATCCGTTCAGTATGCCGTCTGCCTGCCTGTTCGTCAGGTAACCTGTTTGTTCAGCCCCAACGCTGGTCTGAAAACGTCGCACAGCATCCTTGTTGTTTCTGTTCGACAAACTGTTCGACAACCTGTCGCCCGTCAGAAGTCCGTGAGCGTGGAGAATGTCGAACACAGCCTGCTTGTCGGACTCGGAGTAGCCCGCTGCGCTCCACTCGTTCAGGGGAAACAACAATTGGTCCGGCCCACACGCCCGTTGTTCCCAGAGGTAGGGTTTTCCAGCGTCTGCCTGCAAGTTATCCACCTGGTCCTTGGTGAGATAGCCTGTGGCGTTCGCTCCATTTTCTTCCTGAAATTCGGTGACGGCGGCAACTACGGCCTCGTCGGTGAGAAAATCTGGAAATGCGGTCCGTCTGGCAGTATGACCAAGCGCATAAAGCGCCCGGTACAGAACCCGATGATCTTCACAACCCAGGTTCAGATTCTCGAAAGCCAATTTGGCGTTGTTGCCTGCCGTATGAGCATTCTGACTCGATCGTCCTGCAACATCGCGCAGCACCTCGACCTGGTCGCTGGTTAAAAATCCCGTCGCCGCGGCCCCGATTGTTCTCTGAAACTCCGCGACTGCCTGGATTGTGCTTTTTCGCAATAGAAAATCCGGTATTTCAAGGTCTTCGTTCGCGTAGCCGAGTTCCCGCAAGGCGCGATGGATCTCTTGCTTTTCTTCCTGATCCAGCCCGAAGCCGGAAAAGGCCTGCCGCGCACGGCCAATTTCCTTTGCTTCAATCTGCTGCGTTTCGATCGGATCTGTTTCCGGCGCTTTCACCTCGGCGTGAACATGGAGGTCCGAATACCCGAAGAGAAAAAACACGAGCATTGCCAGATACGTCGATCTCATTCGAAAAATCCGATTTTGATACAAGACACGTTGAACACAACCCTTAATAGTGAAGTTTCCGGCAATCAACAAAGCTGTTCAACTCATGATCAATTCTTTGGCTGTCGCGTAAGCGACTAGCCGTGTCGCATTGGAGATATCGGCGAATCTGCCTTAAGGCATAACATTTTAGGTAGATTCAAGTCACTTGCGCCCAGTTGGAGCTGCCTATGTCCGATGAAGAAGATATCGATCTCGCGTCTCTCTCCGACGACGAGCTTGTCGAGCAGATGCATGACGACCTTTACGACGGCCTTCAGGACGAGATCCTCGAATCCGTGAACATTCTCCTTGAGCGCGGCTGGGTGCCTTATGACGTCCTGACCAAGGCACTCGTTGAAGGCATGCGGATCGTTGGCGTCGATTTCCGGGACGGTATCCTGTTCGTACCGGAAGTTCTGCTGTCAGCCAACGCGATGAAGTCCGGAATGAGCATCCTGCGCCCTTTGCTTGCTGAAACCGGTGCACCGAAAGTCGGCAAGATGGTCATCGGAACGGTGAAAGGCGATATTCATGATATCGGCAAGAACCTCGTCTCAATGATGATGGAAGGCGCCGGCTTCGAAGTCATTGATATCGGCATCAACAACCCGGTCGAGAATTATCTGGCCGCGCTCGAAGAGCACCAGCCGGAAATCCTGGGCATGTCCGCCCTGCTGACCACCACCATGCCTTACATGAAAGTCGTCATCGACGAGATGAAGGCGAAGGGCATCCGTGACGACTACATCGTGCTTGTTGGCGGTGCGCCGCTGAACGAGGAATTCGGTGAAGCTGTGGGAGCGGACGGGTATTGCCGCGATGCAGCTGTCGCGGTGGAAATGGCAAAAGACCTGATCGCCCGCCGTCACAACCAACTCGCCTCCAAAGGCTGAGACAGTGTTTGAAGGGGCTGCCGACATGCATTCGGGCGAGCCTCTTTTTCCATTCGAGACAGATCAGGACGCGAACAACAAGATCGGCCGCGTCCTGATCATCGCTTGCGGTGCGCTCGCACGCGAGATTGTCGCCATTCGTGATCTGAACGGCCTCGACCATATCGACCTGACCTGCCTGCCGGCCAAGCTGCACAACACGCCGGACAAGATACCCGACGAGGTCCGTCGCGCTATTCTCCTGAATCAGGACGTTTATTCCGAAATCCTCATCGGTTATGGCGACTGTGGAACCGGTGGCCTTCTTGACAAGGTGCTGGAGGAAACCGGTGCCAAACGCATCGAAGGTGCGCATTGCTACGCGTTCTTTTCCGGCCTGGAAGAATTCGAGAAAATTGCAGAGGAAGAACTCGGTACATTTTATCTGACCGATTTCCTTGCACGCCACTTCCAGACAATGGTCATCGAACCGCTCGGTCTCGACTGGCATCCGCATCTCAGGGACATGTATTTCGCCCACTACAAGCGGCTGGTCTATCTCGCCCAGACCGACAATCCGAAACTTGAGGCAGCTGCCCGTGAGGCCGCCGAGAGGCTCCAGCTGGAATATGAGATACGCCGAACAGGATACGGGATGCTTTCGACCTTTCTCGGCGGCACAAACGAACCTTGATACGGCTTTATGAACAGGTCGGTTTTCAGCACGCTCATGCCGCTATCAGGCGACCTGAAATTGGTGACTTCCGGCAAACATGCTCTCAGAGGAAAGAGAGAAAATGGCGCAGAAAATTTTCGTTTTTTGGCGTGATATCCCGGCGCAGATCCTGGTGAAAAAAGGGCGCAAGTCCGCGCGCCGTGAATTGCCGACCATGTTCATGGAGGCCATTGATGCCTGCGCCATGCGCGTCGGAGCCAAGGATAGCGAAGCTTACATGGCCGAATGGCGCCGAACCGATCCCGTCGAGGTCACTGACGACCTGGAGACGGAAGCGGAAACGGCATTGAGCGAGTTGCTCGCCGCCTATCCGAAAGACCGATTGAAAACCCTTCTTGCAAGTGGAGGCACCGAGAATGACTGAGCAGCGCCTTTTGGCCAATGGGCGCCTCGCCGCCTCCACCGAGATGTCACCGAAACAGGTCGTCGAAAAATCCGAGGTCCTGGTGAACATTCCCGCCGGCACTCAGGTTTATGTGACCGACCTGGGCAATGCCTCGGAAGACATGATTGTCCAGGCGACCCGTACGCTGACGGACCACAATCTCATTGCCGTGCCGCACATGGCCGCGCGTCGCTATCCCTCTCTCGAGGCCTTTGAACGCAGGATCACGCGCCTGACACAGGAAGGTGGTGCGACCGAAGTACTGGCGATTGCCGGCGAAGCTGAAAAAGCCGGTCCGCTGACCTCGTCGGTTGCCCTGCTGGAGACCGGTCTGTTCGACACTCTCGGCATCCGGAAAATCGCCGTCGCAGGTCATCCTGAGGGCGCTCCAGACATCAAGCCGGATGCAATCAGGTCCTTTTTGATGCGCAAACACGAACTGGCTGCCGAAAGCGATGCGGAATTCCGGATCGTGACGCAGTTCGGCTTCGACCCGCACCGCGTCAGCCTCTGGCTGGACGAGCTGCGGGAATGGGGTAATGCCTTCCCCGTTCACATTGGCGTCGCAGGACCGGCCAAGATGACGACACTTCTGAAATACGCTGCGTTTGCCGGTGTCGAAAACTCTCTGAACTTTCTCAAGAAACGCGGTGGTGCGGTGGTCTCCATGCTGGCTGGATACGATCCGAACACAATGGTGGAGCCGCTGGAGACACGTGTCACCAGCCAACCTGGAACGCAGCTTGAGCAGATCCACGTCTATCCCTTTGGTGGCATCCAGAAAACCGCGGACTGGCTGCATGGCCGCGGGAGCTGGTCCTTTCAACCCTCATCATCCATGACTGCCAACGAGAGCGCTTAAATGACACGCACAGTCGTCGCATCCGCCACAAAGGAAATCATCATCGGTTTCGACCAACCGTTCTGCGTAATCGGCGAGCGGATCAACCCGACCGGACGCAAGAAGCTGGCGGCCGAGATGGTTGAGGGCAACTTCGAAACGGTGAAGGCCGATGCCCTTGCACAGGTCGCCGCCGGCGCCACAATGCTTGACATCAACGCGGGAGTTACCGCTGTCAACCCGAACGAGACCGAGCCTCCGCTTCTGGTAAAAACTCTTGAAATAGTTCAGGAGCTTACAGATATCCCTTTGTCTATCGATTCATCCGTGACCGAAGCCATCAAGGCAGGTCTCGAAACGGCGAAGGGCCGCCCACTGGTAAATTCGGTGACAGGTGAGGAAGAAAAGCTCGAGGCAATCCTGCCGCTGATCAAGAAGTACAACGTCCCCGTGGTTGCTATTTCGAACGACGAAACGGGAATTTCGGAAGATCCGGATGTGCGCTTCGCAGTGGCAAAGAAGATCGTGGAGCACGCAGCCGACTACGGCATTCCCGCGCACGACATAGTCGTGGACCCGCTCGTCATGCCGATCGGTGCCATGGGAACGGCCGGACTCCAGGTCTTCAAGCTGTTGCGTCGCCTGCGCGACGAATTGAAGGTCAACACGACTTGCGGCCTGTCCAACGTTTCCTTTGGCCTTCCGCACCGTCACGGCATCAACGCCGGTTTCATTCCGATGGTAATCGGCGCCGGCATGACGTCGGCAATCATGAACCCGTGCCGTCCTCAGGAAATGGAAGCGGTCCGTGCGGCCAACGTGCTGAACGGGACCGACCCGAACTGCCAGGATTGGATCATGACATACCGGGATCACAAGCCAGCAGCTTCAGGTGCAACGGCGGCGCCAGCGGAAGGTGGTGCCTCTTCCGGTGGGCGCCGCAGRGGAGGCCGCGCAGCGCGGCTGTCTGCAGGCTGAAG
>NZ_KI928920.1:38735-118943 GCF_000521215.1 Labrenzia sp. DG1229
GCTGTCTGCAGGCTGAAGGGTTCGATACAAATCGGGGCGGTTTCACAGCCCTGCTTGAAACGGCTGAAATGCCTCAGTCCCCTCCCCTTTTTTCAGGGAGGGGTTTTGTGCTCAGTGACCACCATATGCAGGAGATGTTCAAGACGGACGTTTTGAACTGCCGGATGCCCCAGACAGATATTTGAAGCGCTCATGACCGAAGACAGCAAAACAGCAAAAGTCGTTTTCCAGCCAAGTGGCCGACGAGGTACATTTGCCGTCGGAACTCCGCTTCTGGATGCGGCCCGGTCCCTGGGTGTCTATGTCGAATCCGTCTGTGGCGGGCGCGGTATTTGCGGCCGCTGCCAGGTGGCCGTCTCGGAGGGCACTTTTGCCAAGGAGAACCTGACAAGCGTCGCGGATAACCTTGAAGGCGCGACAGAGGCGGAAACACGTTACGCAACACTGCGCAATCTGCCTGCCGACCGGCGCCTGTCCTGCCAGGCAAGGATTCTGGGCGACCTGGTCATCGACATCCCGACGGATGCTCAGACCAATCGCCAGGTGGTGCGCAAACGCGCCGAGGCCAAGCATATCGACGCCGACAGCGCCGTTACGCTCGTGACTGTCTCGATCGTCGAACCGGACATGGAAACGCCGCGCGGGGATATCGACCGACTGCGGGAAGCGATTGCAGCAGCAACCGGCATTGGCGATCTGACAGTTGATCCGCAGCTGTTACCCCAGGTGCAAACAATCCTGCGGTCCGGAAAATGGACCGTAACGGCGGCAGTTTACGTCGATGCGTCCATTCAGCCAACTGTCACCGCACTCTGGCCGGGGGAAAAGAAGGCCGTTTATGGCCTTGCCGTCGATATCGGTTCGACAACCATCGCCGCCCATCTGTGCAACCTCAGGAATGGCCGCACCGTCTCGTCTGCCGGAACTTCCAATCCACAGATCCGGTTCGGTGAAGACCTGATGTCACGGGTGTCCTATGTGCAGATGAACCCCTCCAAGCTTCCCGATCTGACCAAAGCGGTGCGTGATGCCATCAATTCGCTGATCGGCAAGCTTGTCGGAGATGTCGGCGCCGAACGGGCAGATGTTCTGGACGCAACGTTTGTCGGCAACCCGGTGATGCACCATCTCTTTCTCGGCATCGACCCGGTTGAGCTTGGTGGCGCACCGTTTGCGCTGGCTGCTTCTGACGCAATGGTGTTGCCTGCCCGCGATCTAGATCTGGAACTCAATCCGGGTGCGCGTGTCTACATGCTGCCATGTATCGCCGGTCATGTCGGTGCGGATGCCGCTGCCGCAACGCTCTCCGAAAGCCCTTACAGCCATGACGAGATCACGCTGCTTGTCGACGTCGGTACGAATGCCGAGATCGTTCTCGGCAACAAGGACCGGTTGCTGGCAGCCTCCTCACCGACCGGTCCGGCATTTGAGGGAGCCGAAATCTCATCGGGCCAGCGCGCCGCTCCCGGCGCGATTGAGCGCCTTCGCATCGACAAGGACACGCTTGAACCCCGTTTCAAGGTGATCGGCGTAGATGAATGGTCGAACGAGGAAGGATTTTCGGAAAAAATCGACAGTGTCGGTGTCACAGGCATCTGCGGCTCGGGCATTATCGAAGCTGTCGCGGAGATGTATCTTGCTGGACTGATCACCGAGAATGGTGTCATTGACGGGTCCATGGCTGAGCGGACACAGCGCATCAGGTCCAATGGACGTACCTTTTCCTATGTGATTGCGGACGAGAACATCGAGATTTCGATCCTGCAGACCGATATCCGGGCGATCCAGCTGGCGAAAGGCGCGCTCTACGCCGGAGTGAAACTGCTCCAGGACAAGCTCGGCACCTACGCGCTGCAGCGAATTCGCCTTGCAGGTGCATTCGGCAGCTATATCGATCCCAAATACGCGATGATCCTCGGCCTCATTCCCGATTGCCCGCTCGAAGGTGTTTCCGGGGTCGGCAATGCAGCCGGAACTGGAGCCCGAATGGCATTGCTGAACCGGGGTTACAGGCGCGAAATCGAACAAACGGTTCGTGACATCGAGAAGATCGAGACTGCTCTGGAACCGAAATTCCAGGAACATTTTGTCAACGCCATGGCGCTGCCGAACAAGGTTGACCAATTTCCGAACCTCAGGTCCGCAATCGAATTGCCCGAGCGCAAGGAACAGCCAACCACCGATGCCTCAGGGGGTGAGCGACGCCGTCGGCGTCGCAGGGGATAGGCAACAATTCCCTGCTCGAATGAGGTGACCCTTTGCGTGCGTCTTGTGAACTGACAGTATCCGAAACTCAGTGCCCGCCCGCCAACCCGGCACCGATCTGAAATGCGGCGATGCTCATACAAAGAACGGCACCGGCCAGACCCCACCAGCGGTGGCGATATAGAACACCCGTGCCGTCCCGCCTGCCGAGCAGAAAAAGAGACAGGTTCACAAGGGCGAAAACGCCGAGTGTGACCAGACTTGTTGTAGCAGCAAGACGGACGAGCGGGAAAACCAGCGCCAGCACAAGTATGACACTCGCGACAAGCATCGTGGCTCTGGCAGGTGTCTGTCTCAGCGGATCGACGATCGAAAGCCACTTTGGAGCCAAGCCTTCGTTGGCCATTCCGTAGAGAACACGACTTGCCATGACGATCTGGACCAGAATGCCGTTGACCATGGCAACCGATGCAGCGGCGGCGACAGGTTTGCCGGACAATCCGGAAACAGACTCGAATAGCTGGGCCAGGGGGGCAGCCGACGAAACGATTGCCTGCCGGTTCTCGGCCAGTGCCGCGATGACGGCCAGAAGGAGATAGATGACAAGCGTGATGCCCAAAGTCAGGTAAATCGACCGGGGGACCGTCTGTTCCGGCTGAACTGTTTCCTCGCACATGTTGATGATGTCTTCAAAACCGATGAAGGCAAAGAACGCCAGCACACCGCTGGACAAAACACCGGTCATGAACGCAACGTTCATGCTCGGGGTCATCGTTGCAACAACGTTGCCGGGGTCACCGAGCAGCGGTAGACCGAAGAAAACCACGACAAGCAACGTTCCCAGTTCGAGCACGGTTACTGCCGCGGCAAAGAATACGCTTTCACGGACACCGTACCAGGCGATCGCTGACAAAGCCCCGATTACCATCACAACAAGCAATGGTTGGGGTACCGGCAGCAATTCGCGGAGATAACCGGCAAAAGCGATGGAAATGACCGCGCTGGAAACAATTCCCGTCACGACAACACCGTAACCGGCCAGGCGTGCAAAGAAGTTACCCAGACCCTGATTGACGAAAACGGCTTCTCCGCCTGCGCGCGGATATTGCCGGATCAACGCTGCATATGAGACGCCGGTGACCCCGGCAATAAGTCCTGCCAGCAGAAACGCAAGCGGGGCGCGATCTCCCGCGAGCGCCAGCACTTCACCAATGAGTGCAAAGATGCCTGCACCTATCGTGACACCGACACCGTAAAACACCAGCCACGGCAAAGTGATGGTGCGTTTCAGATGCTGACGAGATTTTCTGGTTTCATCTGCCATCCATCCATTCTGCGTGAGCTTCGCGCGGCAGCCAATTGGGCGATACACGTACCCGGACAATCACGAAGCCTCAGAAGCCTCCGCCCGCAAGCTGAATCATGCAACCAATTTCTTGCTACCGGAATTTGTCAGCCTCCGGCTGATGTCCTGACCGATCGCTTCTCCGTTTCGACCCACAATCGAGCTCAAATGATTACCGCGAACATCGACCCATCTGGCATTCGGCAGAAGGTGATTCCAGATCAGGTACGGATCGCAATCGTGCAAAGATGCACTGCTTGCGCGGTAAAAGACGAGGTCGCCGTCGTACAGCTTCGGACTGTAGAGCCCTTTCATGCGCAACAGTTGCCTTCCGGAAGCCAAGTATCGCGGCGTATGATCGTAACACCATTCAGGTGCGAGTTCGGGGTAAATGACGGCTTTTGGGCTCACGAAAGGGAACACAAACAGTTTCAGTTTCTGAAGGACCAATCGCTGTAACGGAACGGGTTGCCTGCCCGCTTCTTCTGACCCGTGCTTTCTCGCGGACCTGGACCTTGTAGCCAGCTTCCGGAGCCGCCTGCGCACCCGTTTCAGGATCATCCCTATCCAGACCCGGGCGGGCCACGTATGCTCGCTTTGCGGCGTATCGATCAGTCCCAGGAAGCGTATATCCTGCCCGTTTTGCCGCAATTTTCTGGCGACTTCGAGCGCTAGCAGCCCTCCGAACGAATATCCGAGCAGACTAACGCCTTCATCGATACCGGATTTCCACAACTCGCTGCAACTGGCCTCAACTTCATGAGTGATCGTTGCCGGAGATGAACAGGGCAAGGCAAAATCCGACATGCACATTCCGTAGATCGCGCCGTTGTGCGAGATCCCTTCAATGATGCTCTTGATTTCAAGAAAGCAGCTGACGCCGCCTGCATAGAGGATAAGCGGGTTCTGTTTGTCACCTTTCCGGAGCTCCAGCAACTTTGGAACGTTGCGGTGATCACCGCTGTCGATGGCCTTCGACAGATCCGAAACCGTCTTCCATCGATAGAAGCTGTTGACGTTGAGCTCAATTCCGAATTCGTCGAATACACTTCGGATGAAAGTCAGCAGTTTGTTGATATTGAGTTGTTTGTTGACGTCGTCATCGCGACCGACCGGCCCGCCAATGGCCTTGGAAACATGTTCCAGCAATCTGTCTTCCAGACAAGAAGAGCCTTGCATTTCTGAAACCGGTTTTCCGGACATGGTATCAGCGTCAGTGAGTTAAAACATAAATCGATGCGTGTGTCTGAACCGGACTCTAGTCAGAAACTCGTCAAATTACTGTAAATCTCACCAATGAACCGCTGATATTTAATTGCATTGTGGCGGCATATTTCGAAGTGTGTTGAGGGATCCTGATGCTCGAGAAAAGCGCAATTTGCCGCTTTCTGCCATCGATTTGCGCGCAGTCACAAGTCTTCAGGGATCCCAGAAGAATTGTTCGCGCAACTGCTGCCAGATTTTCTCGCCAACCAGACAATCATACGGTTCTTCAAGCGTAAACTGAACAGGCTGCACCAAAGGTTTGTCAGGCTCGTAGCCACCGATTTCCAGAATGAGCTTCCGCCTGACTGCGTCTGGAAACTGCGCCCATTCCGTGACCGGAATGACAAAACTTGCCGGGCCACCGGTTACGCAGCGATGGTAATAGACGTCAAGATCCGGAATGTTGAACTGTGATCCCGGACCACCGGTCGTCATCAGCGGCAGTCCGTTGATCGTAATACCGCTTTCCACCGCCACATCGCGGGCGAGTGTCACAGGAGACCCGTGATTGTTCGGGCCGTCGCCGGATATATCAATGACATGCCGGTCCGCTTCGTAAGGCACCTCCTCCAGCAACTCGGCCGCATGCTTGATTGCGCCTGAAATGGAGGTTCGGCGCTGACTGTAGGATTCCTGCTTCAGAATTAGGTCGGCAAAGTCCCGGGCATCTTCGGGCCCTTCGATCAGGGACCAATCGACGGTTACCCTGACGTAGTTGTCGTTGGCCCATTCAAACATCATCAAGGCGATTTTGCCGTGTGCACCGAGTTCTATTGCCCGCACGACATCAGAACTGGCAACCGCGGCGGCGTAGCCCCGACGCTGGATCCTGAGTTCTTCCGGCGACATCGATCGAGAGACATCGACGGCAAGAACAAGCGCGACGTCGACCTTCTCCTGTGCAGTTGCGAGTGTCTGTGTCGCCAGAAAAGCGATTAACGTGCACACAACAGACAGCTGATGAAGTGGCCTCGACATAAGGGGAGGATACCCGATTACACAAAAACCGGAAGCGTGCCGGTTTGCAGGGACGATAAACCATCTGTGAGGACGGAAGCCGACGTCATTCAACAGCCCCTTTCGCAGAGACGACCGGTTCAGTTATAAGACCAACACAAACAGATTTTTCAGGAAATGGACATGTCCGAAACAGTTGCCAACGATCAAATCGAAAAACCGATGCTCGGAACATTCCTCCACGGGGGTGTCTACCGGATCGTCATGCAAAGACCGGAACGGATGAACGCGCTGTCGAGCGAAATGATGTCGGCGCTTTCGGAAGAACTCTCCAGAGCCGCAGAAGACCCTGCGGTCCGGGTTATTCTCATTGGCTCGGAAGGCAAGGTATTCTGCGCAGGTCATGACCTGAAGGAACTGACCGCAGCACGCGCTGAAAGCGACGGCGGCAAGGCGACTTACGAGCGGATCATGCGTCAATGCTCCGACCTGATGCAGCAGATCGTTCGTCTGCCGAAGCCGGTGATCGCGGTCGTGACCGGTGTCGCAACGGCGGCCGGCTGCCAGCTTGTTGCGTCCTGTGACCTCGCCATCGCAACCGACACGGCGACTTTCTGCACGCCAGGTGTCAATATCGGGCTCTTCTGCTCAACACCCATGGTTGCCCTTTCGCGCAATGTCGCACCGAAGCAGGCGATGGAAATGCTTCTCACAGGCGAGAGCATCGATGCTTCCACTGCCAAGGAATTCGGCTTGATCAACAGGATCGTACCTGCGGACTACCTTGACCAGGTCGTCCAGAAATACGCCGAGGTGATCGCCTCCAAGTCCGCCCGAACGCTGAAAATCGGCAAAGAGGCCTTCTATCGCCAACTCGAGATGCCGCTGTCGGATGCCTATGATTTCGCCGCCCAGACAATGGTCGACAACATGTTGGCGCGCGACGCAGAGGAAGGCATTTCCGCGTTCTTGCAAAAGCGAAAGCCGGAATGGACCGACAGTTGACTAACAACTCTCCGTTTCATACCTCGATTCACGAACGGCTCGTATGACACAGACCGGTTATTCAGGCCGTCCCCTGTCGAGAAAACTGGGTTTGAAACCGGGCATGACCTGCTGGCGGACCGAAATGCCGGAGGACATTGCCGATTTACTGAACGCGCAGGAACCAGGACAACTTGTCATGGCGTCCCCTGCCCCGATGCTTGATTGCGCACATGTTTTCGTTCGCGAAAAAGACGTTCTTTCTCGCCATCTTGCTGACCTCAGAGATTTGCTTGCGCCCGATGGCATGATCTGGGTTTCCTGGCCCAAAAAGTCCAGCAAGATGCCGACAACCGTCACAGAAGACGTGATCCGTGACATTTGTCTGCCGATGGGGCTTGTCGATGTAAAAGTTTGCGCGGTCGATACAGTCTGGTCCGGGCTCAAGCTCGTGATCCGCAAGGAACAGCGCGCGGAGCAGAAGGAGAAGCTGGCCGTCCAGGCCAGTCGCTCAGCCGGGAACCAAATAGATCAGAGCAACGGCAGATAAACTTCAGAAACCGTTTCGTGCTCCGGGACATCCGGGAAAAACTTCAACCGTTTCACGAACAGCGGGAAGTCGCGCAAATGTTCCCCACTTTGCGGAAGCCAGTCCCGATAGAGGAACCTGATCGCGTTTTCCGCGAAGTCGAGTGATCCCATATGCGGCAGGACAGCACACCGTCCTCCGGGGATTAAAGATGATCTGATTCCATAGCCGTTTTCGGGGACCGGACCGGTGACTTCGCAGCAAAGTCCGAAGCGGTAGTCGCAGGGAGCGACCGCTTTCGGGTCATCATAAAGAATGTTGAACGTTGCGTGTTTCAGCGGTGGCAGACTGTTTTCCCTGCGCCAGGAAATGAAATGCTGGACGGATTTCGAAAGACCCGCCTGCGGTCCAGTGTGTTCAAATATGGCGATCCGGGTCTCCGGGAATTCCAGGATTTTGACGTTGTCAGGGTCAGGTGGATCTGTCGGCATGAACCGGCCTTTCAACTCTGTGAGTGGATTGAAGGTTTCGTGCCAGATGTCCCAATCGGGAGTTGCCCTGAAGTCAGACGGAGTTTGTCCGAATGCGCGTTTGAAGGCCCTGGAAAAACTCTCCAGGTTCTCATATCCAGCGTCATAGGCGATGTCGGTGACCGCTTCTTCCGGCCTGTAGACAAGCTGGTTTCCTGCGCGTTTCATGAGCAAGAGCCGTCGATATTCGGCGACACTCATGCCCAGGAACACCGAAAACTGACGCTGGAAGTGAAAACGTGAAAATGCAGCTGCCTCGGCAAGCCCCGTGATGTCCAAGGGCCGATCCAGGGAATGGTCAATTTCGTCAAGCACCCTTGTCAATCTTCGCTGCATGTCGCACTTCACTATTCGCGTTCGGTTCGAACTCATCTGGCAGGCTCCTGCCTAGAATGCCCGCACGTCTTCCGCCTGACCGTGAATGCTCTTTCGAAACTGTGACCGGATAGCGCATCTGAAAAGCTTGCAGGCCGGACCCGTTTCGCATTGGATAGCGCAGAATTGACAAGGGTCTTCTCTACATGAATCACGACAACTATTCCGACGTCTACATCAAGGGCATCCTGGACGAGGTCAAAACCGTTGCAATGATCGGTGCGAGCGCCAACACCGTGCGCCCATCTTATTTTGTCCTGAAGTACCTCTTGTCAAAGGGATACGAGGTCTGGCCGATCAATCCGGGTCAAGCCGGGAAGGAGATCCTGGGGCAAACCGCATATGGCTCGCTCGATGCCCTGCCGGACACCCCGGACATGGTCGACATATTCCGGAATTCCGACGCTGCCGCCCAGATCGTCGACCAGATCCTGGAAGACGGAAAGATGCCGAAGGTGATCTGGATGCAACTCACTGTCCGCCATGATGAGGCTGCTCAACGCGCGGAGGACGCCGGAATCAAGGTGGTCATGAACCGTTGCCCGAAGATTGAATATGGCAGGCTTTCCGGCGAAATCGGCTGGGCAGGTGTCAATTCCAAAACACTTTCGTCGAAACGTCCTACGCTCAAATCCGGTTTTCAGCATCGCGGTCTGACAGGTAAAACGACCGGGTGAGAGAGCTGCCCCCGGTCGTGACAGCCGACATTTCGCTTAACCCGTTGACATCGATATTCTAATGAGCGCGGCCAAATAGAAAAATCCTGCTTTGACCTTGCACCTGCCTTCGGTCAAACTGCCCGCAATTCCAACAGGGAGGTGATTTATGAGCGAAAATATTCCCGGGTTTTCCACGCTGGCCATACATGCAGGTGCAGCACCCGATCCGTCCACGGGCGCGCGCGCCACACCAATTTACCAGACCACATCCTTTGTCTTCGACGATGTCGACCATGCGGCCTCCCTGTTCGGTCTGCAGGCCTTCGGTAACATCTATACGCGGATCACCAATCCGACGACCGCCGTTCTGGAGGAACGCGTCGCAGCTCTGGAGGGTGGCACTGCAGCTCTCGCGACGGCGTCCGGGCACTCTGCCCAGCTTCTTTGCTTCCACACCATGATGAAACCCGGCGACAACATCGTTGCGGCCAACAAGCTTTACGGCGGCTCCATCAACCAGCTCAATCATTCCTTCAAGAGCTTCGGCTGGAGCGTGAAATGGGCCGATCCGGACGATCTCAACACATTCGAAGCGGCGATTGACGACAACACCAAGGCGATCTTTATCGAGAGCCTCGCCAATCCCGGCGGTATCGTCATGGATATCGAAGCAATCTCCAGGCTCGCCAAGGCCAAGGGTATTCCGCTGGTCGTCGACAACACGATGGCAACACCCTATCTGTGCCGGCCGATCGAACATGGCGCCGATATCGTTCTTCATTCACTGACCAAATTCATGGGGGGGCACGGCAACTCCATGGGTGGCATCATCGTCGACGGCGGAAGCTTCGACTGGTCGGCAGGTGGAAGGTATCCCCTCCTGTCCGAGCCGCGTCCGGAGTATCAGGGCATCGTCTTGCATGAAACTTTCGGTAATTTCGCATTTGCGATCGCCTGCCGGGTTCTGGGCCTGCGCGATCTCGGCCCCGCCATTTCGCCGTTCAATTCCTTCATGATCCTGACGGGTATCGAAACACTGCCGCTCCGCATGCAACGGCACTCGGACAACGCCAAGAAGGTCGCCCTTCACCTTTCGGGACACGACAAGGTCACATGGGTATCCTATGCGGCGCTGCCGGAAGACAGGCACCATGCCCTTCAGCAGAAATACATGCCAAAGGGCGCCGGTGCGGTGTTCACATTCGGCGTTGAAGGCGGCTATGACGCAGGCGTTGCGCTGGTGTCGAAAGTGGAACTGTTCTCGCATCTCGCCAATATCGGCGACACGCGCAGCCTGATCATTCACCCGGCTTCGACGACGCACCGCCAGCTCACCGACGAGCAGAAAACCGCGGCCGGTGCGGGACCGGACGTTGTCCGGCTTTCTGTCGGGCTCGAAGAGGTGGACGACATCATTGCCGATCTTGATCAGGCGCTGTCCGGCTGATCACGCGTGCACCATGAAAACGAATGCCCGCCACAGGCGGGCATTTTTTTGACTAGCCCCGGATCGGGAAGGCGCCCTTCAGCACGGCAAGGTGATCGACGGCCGCAGCCAGGACAATGACCGCAAAACCCTGGTGAACCAACGCGACAGACAGCGGAACGTGCCAGACCAGGGTCAGGACGCCGAATACCGCCTGAAGGAAAATGAAGGCGCCGATATGAGCTCCGGCACGCCGGAGCTCCTTGCGCTGGCTCGCCCTGAATGTTGCCCACGTCAGCCATAGCCCGAGGGCGACCAGCAGATAGGCCGTTATCCTGTGCTGAAACTGAACTGTCAGGACGTTTTCGAAGAAGTTCAGCCAGACGGGTTTCATCATCAACAGACCACCTGGAACGAGTTGACCGTCCATCAATGGCCAGGTGTTGAACGTCAGCCCGGCGTTGAGGCCGGCGACCAGTCCGCCCAGGAACATCTGAACAAAGACGACACACAGAACCAGTTTGCTGAGTCCACCCAGGCGGGATTGTTCGCCCGGCACCGGATCTTTCAACGGAGACAATCGGCGTGCCAGCCAGAACAGATAGGCGAAGATAATCAGGGCAAGTGTCAGATGCGCCGCAAGGCGGTACTGGCTGACATCGACACGATCGACCAGCCCGGAGGCTACCATCCACCAGCCGACAAATCCCTGCAGCCCCCCCAGCGCCAACGCCGTCAGGAGACGTGGCTTCAGCCAGGGTTCGACGCGACCCGCCGCCCAGAAGACGACCATCGGGACAAAGAAGGCAACGCCGATAAAGCGTCCCAGAAGCCGGTGCCCCCATTCCCACCAGAATATGAACTTGAATTCATCAAGACTCATTCCCTTGTTGATCAGCTGGTATTCGGGGATCTGCCGGTATTTTTCGAGCTCTTCTTCCCACTCCACTTCGCTGAGAGGCGGAATCACTCCATGGATCGGCTTCCATTCTGTAATCGAGAGGCCGGATTCCGTAAGGCGGGTCGCCCCGCCGACAACGACCATTACAAGGATCAGCAGACAGACGAAATAGAGCCACCAGCGGATCATGGCCCTGCTGCGCCTGATCCGTTCCAGTTTCGCCGGCAGGATCTGGGTGTCCCCTGCCCTTGCACTGTCTGCAAATGCGTTCATGAAGCCATTCCGGTTGTTCCCGCAGTCGATTTGACCTTTGGTCTGCGGAGATATAGGTGCAGGAACAACACGGCAAGCGGTCTGAGACATTTTGTGTCAATCGGTGACCCGTGCCGCGTTGGTCACTAAAAAACGGAAACTCGCTGCGATGGTTCCCTCGTTTCGCAAATTCATTGGAATGGTGCTTCTGGTCGTCTTCGTTGTCGTCTACGCGTTCACGGCAATGGTGATCGGTGACCTGACCCTGCAACAGTCGTCAAATCTGGTGCGGTTTGCTTATTTCGCGATCGCGGGACTGATTTGGGTCATCCCGGCCGGCGCAATTATCTGGTGGATGGAAAAAAGCGGGAAAAACCGGACCTGACACCAAATCCGGAGGCTGCCCATCGAGCTGCCCGGTAGAGCGCAAAAGGCGCGCCAGTCAGATACTGATCGACGATCGCCGGATCCTGAAACCGACCGTTCAACGAGACCCGAGGAAGCATCATCGGGTCACGAGCATTGACCGATTGCAAAACGCCGGGAAGCGTCGTTACCGAAGAGGAAAAGCCGATATCGCGCAGAATGTCGGCATCGCGCAGGCTGACCGCATGAGACTTGCCGTAGGGATAGGCGAAGTGCTTTTGCCGGCGGCCCAGTTCATTCTCCAGAAGTTTCATGCCCTTGGTGACGTCGGCACGTGCAGATGAGCTGTCGAGTCTCGCCAGGGCGTAATGACTGTGGGTATGTGCCCCGATGGTTACCAGCGGGTCAGATGCCAACTCCCGGACTTCATCCCAGTTCATCATTTGCGTATCCGCCAGCGCCGCCAGATCAACACCGTATTTTTCCGACAATGCCCTGACGATTTTTCGCTGATCCAGTTCGCCGACTTCCAGTGTCAGGTAGTCAACGATACGCTCGAAACAGGTATTCTTCTCGGCAGTGGTGCTGCAGGAAATACCGTTTTGTTCACCGGCCTGCGTGAACACGACTTCTTCGTTTTCCGCAATAATCCTCTCAAGTGCGAGCCACCAGAGTTCTGTTGTCCGTTCGACCAGGCCAGTCGTCACGAAAACCGTGAATGGTGCCTGCAACTCCTTCAAGATGGGATAAGCAACTTCGAGATTGTCCCGGTAACCGTCGTCGAACGTCAGCACCGCATAGCGATGGTGCCCGTATCCCGATTTCAGAAGATCAACTGCCTCGTCCAGAGAAATGATCTCATAGCCATTGGCACGGATACGCTCAACAGCCAGGCGCAGGAACTCGGGTGTGATTTCCAGATGCGCATTGGGCTGGAAGTCGCCCGTTCGCGCCGGGCGTACGTGATGCATCATGAACACCGCGCCGCATCCCTGGGTCAGAGGTGCCATCATGCGTCCGATCCCGGATCCCTTCAGAACCCTGAATGCACGCGAAACTGCTTTCTGACGTATGCCCATCCGGCCGCAATGCCCACTCATAAACTATGCACCAGTAAGGCACGTATTCTTTAACAATTGTTGCTAAGTCTATCGGGACAAAAACACCTCGGCCAGCACAACCATGAGCTTTTGTCGATGATCGTTTAAAATGGATTACCCGAATGTCACTGACAGCCGCAACCGCCTTGAAACCAGCACCGGACACCGAACCGACGCCAGATGCGGCAACGCTGGACATCACGATCCATTCAGATTTGCACGAAGCGGCAGCGGAGTGGCGAGAGCTCATTTCCTCTGGTTTCGGCAACCCGTATCAGTCTCCTGAATGGCTCAACGCATGGATCAAAACGCTGGGCGCTGAACACCGTGTCGAGCCTGTCATCGTGGTCGGGCGGTCCGGGGGCAAACCGGTCATGGTATTGCCCTTTGGACTGGAACGGACAGCTGGAACGACATCGCTTTCCTTCCTCGGACATGAACATGGCAATCAGAACACCGGCATCTGGGATCCGCGGTTTTATGCGGAGGTCCCGGACGAGCAGATTGCCGTGTTGCTGAAAGATGTCTGCCACAGTCACCATGCAGACATGCTTGTCTTGCAGAATGTTCCTGAAGACTGGAAAGGACGGAAACACCCTCTCGTCCTTGCAGTGGCAACACCCAGTCCAAGCCCCATATTCGTGCGCAACCTTTCAGCGGACTTCGACACGCTTTTCCGGGACACACACAGCAAATCCTCGCGAAAGAACCTTCTCAGAAAAAAAGGCATCTGCAGTCGGTCGACGGTTACAAAGTGATCAAGGCCGAGAGCGAACAGGATATGAGACGTGCGTTTGATGCCTTTCTGGAACAGCGTTCCAAACGCGCCCGGGAAGCAGGCATTCCAAATGTCTTTTCATCCCGGACCGCACGGCGTTTTCTTGAAATGGTTCTCGGACTGGAGGCCTGCAATGAAACGTCAGCAACACTGGACCTCTGGTTTTTGGAAGCTGATGGTAAAATTCGCTCCACCTATCTGTGCGCACGACATGGCGGGACAGTTTACGCCTATAGCAACAGTGTCGCTCACGACGAGTTGTTGCCTAACAGTCCGGGTCTGGTCCTGATCAAGGAGATTATCGAGCAAGCCTGTGCCGACGACGGAATTGCTGTCCTCGACCTCGGACTGGGTGAGGAGCGCTATAAAACAGCCTGGGCCGAACCGATTCTTCTCAAGGACAGCCGCCTTGCAATGTCATTCAAGGGAAGCGTCAGGAAAAATGCTGAAACGCTTCGTCTTCAGGCAAAGACCGCCGTCAGGAATTCCGAAGTCCTGTGGCCGCTGGTCAAACGGTTGCGCAAATGGACATCGTCGGTCAGTCAGCCCTGATCCAATCGCGGCGTCCGGACCCGGATCGACTTCAGGCTCCGCCAAGCTCCGAAATGCATGTAGCAGATCAGGCTGCGTGACCGTCGCCGTTTCGGCGCGGATCCGGGCTCGTTTCGCCGGCAATCAACACCTCGACGTGGGCCCCGGTATTGTGCGCAAGAAGATTGGCTGCACTTTGAAGTTCATGACTGTGGTCCGGGGCACTTGCGGCAATGAACACGCGGTCGGCAAAACTCAGCATCCTCGCACTTGCAAGCGAACCATCGATTGCTCCCAGGTCGACCACGACGGCATCGTATGTCGACCTGATGGCATCAAGCGCGAGCTTGAAACGATCTGAATTGACCATGCTGTCCGTTATCTCGTACCTGCCGGCCTCGATGATGTGGGCCTTGGACACTGCATCCTTGTAAACGACCTTCGCAAAAGGCATGCGCCCAGACACCACGTCGGAAAATCCTTCGGCAGCCCGGTCATTGGACTGATCCGGGAACACTTCCACAACCAGCGAAGTTCGCCCGCTTTTCGCAGCCTTGCGAACGAGATCGAATGCCAGATCATGGGACAGTGCTTCGTCGTCGACACTCAGAACAACTATACGTCCCCTGACGTCTATGTCGCGCGAGAACGCTGCCTTGTAGCTTTTCTTCCCGGAAACGCTCGCAAGCCGCTCCCGTGAAAGCTCGGGTTTCTTCTCCCGTTTTTCGCCGTGTTCGATGTCCGGTTCAGGCCCTGACTTGACGGCAATCTTGTCTTTTTTGCCGCGAAGGCTGTCGATCCAGTCGGGTGCGACGTCCTTATCGTAGCCCCTATCGGAACTCTTCCGTCCGGGTCCCCCGGCCTGACGTTCTTGATCTTCTCTTGCCGGCAGTTCTTCAAAATCCGGTTCCGGCCGGATTTCTTCGACTTTTGATAAATCTTCTACTGGAGCTTCAAACGTTCCACCGGCGTTACGGACATTCGGCTCAAAACCATAGTTTGCAGAAGACAGGCCATAGCCCTGGTGCCAGCCCAGCGGTTCCCGCGATGTGACACCTCCGCTGACTGCGGGTGGACCAGAAGCGCCATCGGAAAAGATCTCTGACCGGCTTTCATCCTGTTTTCTGCCTGTCACCGGCGCGGTGCCGCCACGCGCCGAGTTGACGGGATAAAGTGCCTCGCCGGACAGGAACGCGCGCATCAGGACAAAGGCACATCCGAGGATGAAGGTCGCAAGAGCCGCGATGATCGTGCTCGGGATGATTTTGGGAGAATAGGGTTCCAAAGGAACGCTCGCCCGGGAAATAATCCTCGCATCAGCAGGCAAAACCTGCGCCCGCAGACGCGAATCCGCTTCCTGAAAGCTCAACATGAGCTGATCAAGCTGGGCGGCCTTTGCATTTGCTTCGCGCTCCAGTTCGCTCAGTCGGGCCTGATCTACATTGCTTCTGGCCGCAGCAACCTTCAACTCCTCAAGTCGTGCTTCCAGGGCAAGTGCCTGCTGATTGGCAACCTTCGCGTCGCTCTCCAGTCCCTGCAAGATCTTGCTGGCCTCCGACCGGATCTGGCGGTCGTAGTCCGCCAACTGCGATTGCAGCGACCGCAATTGCGGATGGTTCGGCAACAGGGTGATCGACAATTCGGCAATATTCGACTGAATCTCGACCTGGCGCTCCCGGAGTCGCTGAATCAATGTGGAATTTAGAACGTCACTGGCTGTCTCCAGCGAACCGCCCGAATTCAGCAGTTCCCGCAGCAGATCCGCCTTGGCCTGCGACTCCGCTTTCGAGGCCTGCGCCGCCGAATAGTCACTGCTTGTTTCGGCAAGCTGCTGCTGGCTCAAAGGAATGTTGTCCGCGCCGATCAGGAGATCCGCACGCGCTCGAAAATCTGCTACCGCCTGCCTTGCAGCCTGGACTTCCTTGCGCAATTCGGCAATCTGCGGTTCAAGTGCGGCCGACGCCAGTTCCGTGGATTGCCTCTTGGCACTTGATTGCAGCGACAGATATTCATCCACAATCGTGTTGGCGATTTTCGCAGCCAGAACGGGATTTTGCGCGGAATATCCGACGGAAATCACGCGTGATCCATCGACCTGGAAGATATCCAGATTTTCGTAAAAATGCTTGAGAACCCGCTCTTCCACGCTGTTGCCAACCGCGTTGCTTTTCAAGCCGATGCTTGTCAGCAAGTTTCCGATCAAGGAACCATCGCCGTTTGCATCGAACTCGGGAATTGCGGCCAGATCCAGTTTCTTGGCAACACGGCGCGCCAGATCTGCGGACATCAGCAACTGAACCTGACTGGCAACGCCTTCCTGGTCGAGCACTGCCCTTTCCTCTTCAATGCCGCGTGACGCGCCGGAAAAGGTGTTGTCGGTGATTTCGATCTGAACGCTGGCTTCACTCTTGTATTTCGGGGCAACGAATTGCAGCCCCAGGAAAACAGCAGCGGCAATGATCAGCGTGAGCGGCAGCAGCCAGCCCAGCGAACGGCCAATGGTCCGAAGCAGCCCACCAAGGTCCAATGCCATGTCATCTTCGGGGTATGTCTGCCGCTCTGCATTCATTGCGTTTAATCTCCACATTCCGGCAAACTATGTCGAATTAGGGTAAGCGATCGGTTAAACCACGCGCAATTGCATGTTCTCTTGCGTTAATAATTTCCCCAGCGGTCACGGACACACCGTATCGGCAGGAAAAGTCTCTTCACCCTCAATTAACCATAACACGCGATGCTGTCGGGGAATTGTAGGAGAGTCGACGATGCGAAGGAGAGCGCTTCTTGTCCTGGGCTTGTGCCTGGGCCTTGCTGCGTGCAGTGGATACAGACAACCCCCAACAGCGTTTCATGAAACGCTGACGGAACCATATCGTCTGGATTCGAGCGATCGGCTGCGCATCATTGTGTTTGGCCAGGAAGACCTTTCCAACACCTATGTTGTTGATCAAGCAGGTTATATTTCCTTTCCACTGATTGGCAGCGTTGCCGCGAGAGGCCAGACTCAGCAAGGCCTGTCCGCCGAGATTGGCGCCAAATTACGGCAAGGTTATATTCGCAATCCGGATGTCTCGGTGGAAGTTGATACCTACCGGCCGATCTTCATCATGGGTGAAGTGCAAAGTGCGGGCCAATACAATTATGTTGCCGGTATGACTGTCCAAAACGCAATCGCCACCGCCGGTGGTTTCAGCTCCAGGGCACAGCAATCCAGCGTCGACATCACCCGCCAGATTAATGGTGAAATTCTAAACGGCCGTGTTCCCATTTCGGACCCCATCCGACCCGGTGACACGATTTACGTTCGGGAACGCTACTTCTAGAGATCCGCAAATTAACGTAGGACTCATCTCCGTTTGTTAGGGTGCAGCCTCAATGCCTCACGGGTTCAACAAGAAACCTGGAGGTAAAAACAGGGAAATTGCACCATGACAACGACCCCCTTGCGGATCGTGCATTGTGTCCGTTCGCCTATCGGTGGCATTTTTCGCCATATTCGCGATCTGGCGACCGCGCAGTCGGAAGCAGGACACAATGTCGGAGTGATCTGCGACAGCAGTACGGGCAGTGAATACGACAACAGGCTTGTTGAGGAGTTGAGGCCACACCTTTCGCTTGGTCTTGCACGCTTTCCAATGCAACGCCAGCTGACCTTTCAGGATTTGTCCGCAACACTGGCACTTTACCGCCATGTCCGCGACCTCAAGCCGGATATCCTGCACGGGCACGGAGCCAAGGGGGGCGCGTATGCCCGCCTGATCGGCACGACCCTGAGGTTGCGCGGAAACAAGGTCTCGCGGGTCTATTGTCCGCATGGCGGCAGCCTGCATTATGACCCAAATCGCTTCGAAGGCCGCGTCTACCACATGCTGGAGCGGATTCTCGGTCGCCTGACGGACGGAATCGTTTTCGTGTCCGACTATGAGGCAGCCGCGTATGAAAGCAAGGTCGGACACCCCAAAGCCCAAACGCGCATGGTCTATAACGGCTTGACCCCGGAGGAGTTCAACCCGGTCGAGGTAGGCTCGGACGCCGCCGACTTTCTCTATATCGGCATGCTTCGCGATCTGAAGGGACCGGATCTCTTTATTGAGGCGCTTTACAATATCCGTTTGAAGACCGGCACCGCCCCGAGCGCGCACATTGTCGGTGAAGGGCCGGACGAGGCCAGATACCACAAGATGGTTGCCTCGCTCGGTCTCGAAAAGGCGATCTCGTTTCACGGCGCCCTTCCCGCCTGCGAAGCATTCAAACTCGCCAAAACCGTCGTCGTTCCATCGCGGGCAGAGGCGATGCCCTACATTATTCTGGAAACCGTCGCAGCCCAGCGTCCGCTCATCGCAACGCGCGTCGGCGGTGTTCCGGAAATCTTCGGCCGCTATGCCGATCGCCTCATTGAACCAGGTCATATCGGCAAGCTCACGGTTGCCATGGAAACTGCACTTACTGCTCCGGAAAAAATGAGTTCGGATGCCAGAGAGCTGCGCAGTTGTCTGGCGGAAACCTTTTCGGTCGAGCTCATGAGCGATCGCATCACGACGCTTTACCAGGAGCTAAGGGGTCTCGCACCTGCAGAACCCTCCACTGCGGGAGCAAACAAGGCCACCAGCTCCCGTCCGCGAACCCAGTCCGTTTACGCCAGATCGAGCAACCGATAATGAACACCCCAGCTTTCAAGTCTGCAGAGATCGCCGAGCAACACCCGGTTGACGATCAGCAGCCCGATCTGCGGCAGAACCTGGAAAGACAGTTCAGGCACAGCGTCGATGATGCCATCGGGCCACAGAATTTCCACACGTTGCCGTCGGCCAGCAGCGGGCTGTCTGCCGGAGCGCTACAGTTGGCTCAAAGCCTGGGTGGCAAAGGCGTATCGGTTCCTGTCCTGACGGGTTTCGTGCGATTGGCGGATATTCTTTTGATCGTTGCAGGCGCAGCGCTTGCGACGGTCAGCGGGAGTGAACCTTTCGCCGCCGGCTGGGCTCATGTCTTTTCGACAGGCGCAGCGGTTCTGGTCACGCTTGCATTCTTCCAGGCCGCCGATGTCTATCAGGTCACGGTGATGCGCCAGGGGCTGTCACAGCTGGGCCGCGTGGCTGCCGGCTGGACACTGGTGTTTGCCATGTTCGCACTTTTGCGCTCGACGACCGGGATCGGCACCGGGCTTTCAGATGCCTGGATCGGCTCGTGGTTCGCACTGGGACTTGCGGGTTTGTGTCTGTCGCGTTTCGCGGTTTATTCGCTCGTCCGAAACTGGATGAATACCGGCCGCCTGGAACGGCGGGCCATCATCGTCGGCGGCGGGACCGCAGCGGCGGAACTCATTCACGAGCTTGAAGCGCAACCGGACAACGACATCCGCATCTGCGGGATATTCGACGACCGGTCCAACGACCGCTCTCCACCTGTGGTCGCCGGCTATCCAAAACTTGGAAACATCAGCGCACTGGTCGAATTCGCACGGCTTGCCCGCATCGACATGCTGATCGTTTGCATTCCACTTCGCGCCGAGAAAAGGGTGCTGGAACTTTTGAAGAAACTGTGGATCCTGCCCGTCGACATCCGGCTTTCCGCCCATACCGACAAGGTAAGATTCCGCAATCGCGGTGCCTCCCTCATCGGAACCGTTCCGTTCGTTGATGTCGTTGAAAAACCGATTGCCGACTGGGACATGGTCGCGAAACGGATCTTTGATCTGGTATTCGCTTCGCTCGCGATCGTCACGCTGTTTCCCGTGATGGTCGCCGCCGCGATCGCGATCAAGCTCGACAGCAAGGGACCGGTCCTCTTCCGGCAGAAACGATACGGCTTCAACAACGAAATCATCGACGTCCTGAAGTTCAGGTCGATGTACACGGACATGTCGGATCCAGACGCCAAGCAGGTCGTCACCAAGGGGGATCCGCGCGTGACAAAAGTGGGCCGGTTCATCCGCAAGACATCCATCGATGAATTGCCTCAACTCTTCAACGTCCTGGCCGGGAGCCTGTCGCTGGTCGGGCCCCGCCCCCATGCGGTCAACGCCCACACCGACAACGCGACCTGGGACGATGTGGTGGATGGCTATTTCGCGCGCCACAAGGTCAAGCCGGGTGTCACCGGGTGGGCGCAGATCAACGGCTGGAGAGGCGAAGTCGACACTCCGGAAAAGATCCAGAAACGTGTGGAATGCGATGTCTACTACATCGAGAACTGGTCCATCCTGTTCGATCTCAGGATCCTGTTCCTGACGCCCTTCCGCCTCCTCAACACGGAAAATGCCTATTGAGTGTCGCCGGGGGACATCCTGGCGATGTGCTGCGCGCACATGCGCCGATCGGTCTGCCGGTCAAAAGTCTCGGCAACGGCGCGCTCTGGCTGGCAGCCTTTCTCTCCGGATTCGTGATCGAGGAGCCGGCTCCCTATGAACTCTACATGGCGCTTCTGTGTGTGGTCTGGCTGGCCTGCGGCCTGAGGCTTCGCCGGGAATTCGGGCCGCTGATCATCTGCCTGATGCTGTTTGTCACCGGCGGCCTTGCCTCCGTTCCGCTGGCCAACGAGTTTGGCGAGGCGGCCATGTATATTGCGGTGACCGGATTTCTTGCCATCACTTCGATATTCTACGCAGCGATCCTGGCGGACGATCCCGGACGGTTCCGCATCATTCAGAACGGCTACACGATCAGTGCGGTCTTCGTCTCCACCATTGGCATTGCAGGGTATTTTCAGCTCTTTCCAGGCGCAGAGTATTTCACGCTGTACGACAGGGCCCGTGGCACGTTCCAGGACCCGAACGTCTTCGGACCTTTTCTGGTTCTGCCTGCCTTGCTGCTGATCCAGACACTGCTGCGAAATTCTGTCCTTAAGAACCTTCACCTTCTTTTGCCTCTGACGGTCCTGTTGCTCGGAATTTTTCTGAGCTTTTCCAGAGGCGCCTGGGGGGTGCTCTTTGCCGGCGTGCTTGTCGTTTATTTCCTTGCCCTGGTGACGGAGCAAAGCAACCGGCGCCGGACGCGTCTGGTAATGTTGGGGATTGCCGGCGTGCTGGCCGTGTTCGCACTGCTGGCAGCGGCGCTGTCAATCGACACGGTCGCGGAGATGTTCGAGCAGCGCGCGCGCCTTGTTCAGGACTACGACAGTTCGCGCCTTGGCCGTTTCGCACGCTATGCGCTCGGCTTTCAGCTCGTCATGGAACACCCGCTCGGGCTCGGACCGCTTGGCTTTCGCAACTACTTCCCCGAAGATACGCACAACGTTTATCTCAAGGGGTTCACGACCTACGGCTGGTTGGGCGGGACCGCCTATATCGCGCTGGCGCTCTGGACAATCTGCGCGATGGTTCCACTTCTGTTCAAGTCCCGTCCGTGGACCGCCTTCACACAGAGCGTTTTTGCCGTTCTTCTCGCTCACCTGATCCTGTCTGCCATCATCGACACGGACCGCTGGCGTCACATGTACATGCTCTACGGTCTTGCCTGGGGGATGATTGCCACCGACAGGATCGAACGACGACGCTTTCGCCTTTCCGGGATCAAATATCAAAAAGGACGGGCAAGTGCCGATTGAGGACACAACAAGCCGCTTGCGCTCTCAAGACGAACAAGCTAGGTAGGACCCGTTCGGGCAGTAGCGCAGCCTGGTAGCGCACTTCACTGGGGGTGAAGGGGTCGTCGGTTCAAATCCGGCCTGCCCGACCACGAATTCTGCAGTCTTGATTCTGCAAGTTTCTCCTTGACACGGTTGGCATGTTAAAAATATCAATCCCTGATTGAAGAACAGGGGCAATGCAAATGCGTTTACAGGGACTAGTTATTGGTGCTGCACTTTCCATCATGGCTTTTGGAGCACAGGCGGCGCCGGTCACTTTTCAATTCACCGCCAGCGTGACCAAAGTCACGAATGACATAGGCCTTTTGGGAGCCTTGAGCGCCGGTGATATCCTGACAGGGATGTTTTCGGTCGATCCATCGGACACACCCTCAAGCACTTTCGGAGACTCGAGCACCTATAGCTCTCCGAACGCTTCTCTTTCGGCGACCGTGTCCGGTATTACAATTTCAAGAAAAATAGACCAAATATACGTAAGTAACGATTCTCCAACGGTCTACGACAGGCTTGATCTGTTGGCTGGCGGAAACGATGATTCCGGCACGGGACTGGGGTATGGCTCATCAAGCCTGTCAGTCCTTCTACAGAACCAGACAAATCCGGACATGCTCACGTCCCAGTCTATCCCTTCGGACTTTTCTTTTTCTGATTTCGACGACAAGAGAAACCTCGCGCTGTTCTACTTTACAGGTTTCCGCACACCGGGCGACTTCACCGCATGGGATGGTATTAATGCCGACATAACTTCGCTTGAACGCGTTGCTCCCGTCCCGCTCCCTGCCGGACTGCCGCTGCTGGCCGCAGGTGTCGGGCTATTCGGCCTGGCTGGATGGCGCCGTCAACGGGTATCCGGGAATTCACCCACCTAGATGAAGACCTTGGAACCCGCTCGTCGTTTTTTCACGAAGAGCGGGTTTTGACAGCGCCAGTCTGCTCGTCAAAAGCAATTTTTCATTTATGCCGCGCATATGGAACCCGTGATTACAGCGTTTCGCGGGAGAAAATCCAATTTCGACACCAACAACAAATATCGGCCAAACGCCAACGCCTACCCTGCCAACCGCAATATTTTGGGGCGCCAGGGTATTCTCGGTCATCGATGACAATGACGCACACCGCATCGCAGGCAACGACTATTTCGTGCAGCGCATTGTTGGAAGGATGTAAGGTGTTGTTGCGGTACTTCGACCGCGATCTGAACAAAGCCGCGAGATCTTGAAGACACTCGTTTCGATCAGCGATCTTACTCTCTCACCCCTGCCCGGCGACCAGCCGTGCTCGGCAATAAGCCGTTGCGAAACGTCCTGGACAATTCCAGGAACCGTTCTCGAGGGAGCCTGGTCATTTGGAAGCGAGGTTTTGGTCTGTACAACGGAAGACATTCCTTATGAAGAGGCCCTGCATTTCTGTCTCCTTGGCGCAGACGGCAAGATTCTGGATCAAATACGGCTGGGCGGCATCTATCAGACAGGTATGTTCGCCCTTCTGAAGACCGGATCCGCAACGATCAGGTTTCGGTTTTTCAACCATGCAGCCCATGAGCTTACCGTGAGCGAACAACCTGTCTGGCGGATGCCATTCTTCGGCGACCCCAAGGGGGTCGGTCGCTCCGTCGGCTTTTCAAAACGTCTTTTGGTAGATCGCTCCGAAACCTGAGCCCGCCGTTTCCGCGGTTGMCAAAAACCACTCATGCCAATAGGTTCTTCTTTGCGCACAATAATTTAGCGCGCGCCGCGGGGCGATGTTTGGTGGCGATGAAAGTAAAATCCAGATTTCCGATCACAATCAGCCTGTTCACCGTGACATTGAGCGTGGCCCTGGCCCTTGCTGCGACAATCATATCCTATACCCATTTTGCCAACCGGACCGCAGCCCTGACGGCTGGGCGCGAGCTCATGGAACGGTCCGCCGAGGTCGTCCGCCTGCGTACCGGGTCGCTGATCGCACCGATCGACGCCATCGCACAATACTCCGGAGACTGGCTGGACGTGACTGCCGTTCCAAAAGCCAGCGGCCACCCCGCCCGCAAGCGTCTGATCTCGTTCCTGTCTGCCATGCCGCAGATTGCGAATATCTATATCGGTTACGATGACGGCAGCAACTACCTGATCGGCGCGGCCCGCACGCGGTCCAAAGACCAGCTGAAAGAAAAAGGCGCACCGCAGGAAACGTCCGTTCTTGAACAGATAATACTGCGCGGTGACAGAAAGAGACCCATCCGCATCGAGCGATTTCTGGACGAATACGGCGACACGCTGTCGTCAAATTCCAGTTACGAAATTTCATATGATCCAAGGGAACGGCCCTGGTACCAACTGGCGCTCGAAAGCCCGCACGTGGCGCGCACCGACGTTTATATTTTCGCAGGCTCCAAGGAGCCCGGTTTCACGGTGAGCAAGCGGCACGCAAATGGTGTCGTGGGTGTCGACATCACGCTTGCCGACATCGACCTGTTTCTCGATTCCGAACCCCAGGCGGAGGCAGGAGTGCTTGCGATCATCAACGAGGACGGCACACTTCTGGCAAACTCGTCAATCGGCGACGGCAGCATGTCGGGAGATGACCGAAAGGCGGCCCTGTCAGCGCTTCGCAAGCAGGCTCTCAACCCCGACCACGACAAGGTCAGGACGATCGATGTGAACGGTCATCCCTGGATCACACACCTGTCTGCCATCGAACTCGGTGCCGGTACGGAGGAAAATCTGGCGATCGCCCTACCCCTCAGGGAGGTTGTCGGCGACATCACCCGCGCATCTCAGCGTACAATCGCAGTGTCCGTCTTCATTGCGCTTTGCAGCGTCCCGCTGGTCTGGCTCGTCTCCCGGTCGCTGTCACGTCCGCTCAAGGTTCTCGCTGCGGGTACACAGCGGATCCGGAACTTCGATCTCGATCAGCCATTTCCGCGTACTTCGATCATTGACGAAATCTTCAAGCTGGAAACCGCACTGGACCAGATGCGCACGTCGCTTCAGACTTTCGGCAGATATGTGCCGAACGCCCTGGTGCATCAGATGATCGAGCGCCAGGAAACTCCGGAGCCAGGCGGCGAAAGGCGTGACATCACGGTTCTGTTCATGGATCTGGAGAACTTCACCGCCATGTCTTCCCGGCTTCAGCCAGAGGAAGTCATGAACCGCATGTCCCGATACTTTGAAATTGTCACGCAGACCCTCCTGGCACATGACGCAACCATCGACAAGTATATAGGCGATGCCGTCATGGCGTTCTGGAACGCGCCGAACAGCGTCGAAGAACATCCAACAAAGGCCTGCCGGGCGGCGCTTGCCGTCATCGAGGCCTGCAAGGCCGAAACAGACTCATGGTCAGGCGAAGGACTGCCGCAGGTGCGAACCCGAATTGGCCTGCACACAGGTGATGCCATTGTTGGCAATGTCGGCAGCTCGGATCGATTGAACTACACAGCGCTTGGCGACACGGTCAACCTTGCCTCCAGGCTTGAGGCACACAACCGGCAAACCAAAACCAGCATCCTGATCAGCCCGGATCTCGCCAGACGCGTTGAAGGAACTTTTTCCATCAGGTCGGTCGGTGAAGCGAAGATCAAGGGTTACGACAAAGCTGTGAGCGTCTTCGAACTCATATCGTGAAGTCAGTGGCCAGGCGACCACGCGCGCACCAACCGGGCCGTCACTCCGAAAACAAAAACCCTCAGACAGAAAAACCTATTTGCATTTCGTCAGATATTTGTTCGCGTCCCGAGATGAACGATACAGCTTCCGCCGAAGCCAAAGAAGCTGGGAGTGGTTATGCGTCAACCGGTCTCGAACAAGCCGCGATGTGCGAGTTCATGTGTTTCCTTCCGAGAGGAAAGACAATGCACAGAGCGCAGCTTTTTTTACAATTGCAGGATTTGAAGGCAAAGACCATGTTTTCGAACCGAGCCAAGTGCCCGGAAAGGCAAAAAAAAGAAAGCCTCGCAAATCCGGTTTCAATAGATTTGCGAGGCCAGTAAGGTTGCAAAGGCTACGCAACCATGCGCTTCCATAACGTAGGGGAACACAGCTGTAAATGACGGCTTGGAGCATTCCGGTACGGAAGGAAAAAGTATGCGAACAAACCACATCCGACCGCTCGTGCCAGGGTTCTTTTTTCCAGTCAAACCCGAGTGTTTTCAGTACACACGAGACGGCACTTCACTTGAGCTTCACGATGCAAATATCTGTGCACAAGTGTCTTTCAGGTCGATTTCAGCGCGATTAACTGGCTCCTTTGCATGGGTTTCGGATTATTGCGCGATATGAAGCACCTCATGCAACCTTGAGAATAAATCAACTTTCACCGATGAAATCCGCTAACCGGTGAAAACAGTCTGCAGCATCTCCATAACCGGCAAATCCAACACAAACGAAAGCCCGCCCGCAGCGTTGGCAGCGGACGGGCTCAAAGCAGAATTCAGAGTGTTGCGTCAGGCTTTTTCGCGTCGGCGCCATCCAAAGAAGCCGAGGACCGCGAGACCTGCGCCCAACAGCGGGAGGGCCGCAGGAACAGGCACCGGTGTCACACGAACGGCGTCGAGGTCGAATCCGCCGGTCGACCTGCCCTGCGTCGGAGACGTATCCAGAATACGGACGGTATTGAACGTTCCCGCAAGTCCGATCGGAACCATGCCGCCGCCCTGAGCAGCCGCGTTGGAAATGCTACCGATAGATGTGAAATCAATGCCATCACCTACGAATACTTCCACCGATTCCGGCCAGCTCGAAACAGTCCCGAAAGTGACTTCGAACAATTTGACGCTCGTGTCGAACACCGCGCCGAAAGTAAGATCGATGTAGCTACCGAAGCCGATTTCGAAAAAACTATCATCGGCAGCGCCGAGCGCGTTCAAGGCATTGCCGCGATTGTTTGAAGTACCGCGCGCCGCATTCTTGTCGTAGGTGATCGTCGTGGCATAGCCATCCGCGAAGCCGCCTGTGCCAACTGTTTCCCAATCAGCAGTGAGGGGCGCAGCTGATACAGCCAACGTGCTCACAAGGAACACTGTGGCCGTCAGGGTGGAGCGTGCATATCCAAACATCAAATTTCTCAATCTTTATCGTAACTTAATTGAAGCAGTTGTCCGCATTGCTGGTAGCGTGTTCGTTGCAATTGTGTCAATAGCGTTCATGCATTCTTAACCGTGGCTGACAGCCTTTCCAGCGTTCTGGTTAATACAGGAAGACCTTGCCGATTGTCAGGAACGGCTACTGACAACCAAGGCTGCGGCCCAGATCGTCCGCCAGTTGGCACCCAGGCAGTGTTCGTGTCCGGGTGTCGTCACCGCCGTTCAAATTCCATCATCTTCGCCAGGGCATGCAGCTACTCCAAGCTGTGACTTGAAATTTTTCAAGCTTGCACCACAATATGGAAACGGTGTTTCAACAGGCAGCTACCCGCACGGGCATTTGCAGTGACCGCCTTGAAAACAATTGTTAGTTTTCCTGATGCATTAATTGCCGCGACCATAAGCTACGTGCAATCGGCGCGGCGAGACTGTAACTGGACCGGGAAACATATGTCACCGATAGAAGAACTGCGTGATGAACTGATCGGGAAATATGCGCGCATAGCGAACACGGTGCAGGCATATTTCAGCGACGATGACCTGCTGGTCGACCTGCGCAAGCAGCTCGATACGCTGTTGAAAAGCAGAAACGAGACGCTTTCGATGGAAGTATACACGCTCGTCGTTTTGCGCGCCTTTCGAACACTCCGGGGGGCGTGAAGGTTTGACCGATCTGCAAACGTTCCTGGACAATGAGGCGGAAGCCTATGCGGACATGTTCGAAGGCGGATATGTTATCAGGGGATTTATCCGATCGATCATAGAAGGATATGATGGGAAATCGGATTGGCGGGAGTTTACTCCCGAGGAACGTAGCGAGATTATTCTGAATTGCCACAGGATAGTGGAACTCCTGCGGCGGGCCGAAGAAGGATGAGGAAGGAAAATGCACATCAAGCGCGTTGACCCTGCCAACATGACAGGACTGGCTGGTCAGCACATACAGGAACTTGATGCATATCTGCGGCAGACAGACAGTGCGTTCCGTCCTGATATGCCGCAATTCCATCGCGTTGTCTTTACGTCGATCAAGGCAAGTGGCGACCATATCCCGCAAATCGGTTACGTCGGCAAGAACAGCTATATAAAGGAAGTGATGGAGGGGCAGTTCGGCAGCGACTTCGCATCTGCCATTCGAAATCAGGACCCTCAGTTCGATCAGGCAGTCGCCGGCGGTTTCGCCAGGGCTGCCCAGGGCGACCGTGTCTTTGAACTGGTTGAAATGGAAGTCACGCCGCCAGGCGCACTCACGAATATCCCGGTCAGCTACTATCGCCTGATTGAGCGGCTCTGGCTGGGTGCGCCTCAACCGGTTCTGGTCAATCTAACTCTTCCAACGTCAGCCCAGTTCCATGAGCATCTATTTTTGCTAGATAGAGCACATCTGACGGCCAATTGAACAGGAACATGTCATCCTGCTTTCGGTCGGCCGGCGGGTTCACCCATCTTGTTGCATAGGGATAGCGGTGAAACGCGCCGTAAACGTCTCCAAGCGACTTTCGAATCCTGTCGGCCCTCGCCAGTCCCACGCAAACCGCAGCGTCTTTCCAGGTTGCCAGGCCGAGGTAAAGGTTCATCCTGGCAATGAGGGCAAGCCGTTCAAGCGACACTTTCGCCGACCCGAAGCCCGAAACATTCAGCGCGTCGCCTGAGTATATGACCTTGCCCTGGATCTCTTCCATCGGCGGGCAGACCCAGGACAGGTCCACCTGATACTCGTCGCCGTAGATCCTGGACAGTTGCAAGCGGTGGTATTCAAGGTAGTTCATACCACCGGTGTCAAAGAGCTGACTGCAATAGAAGGAAACAGGTTCCTCGCCCGCAAACGCGACGTGGCAGAACCCGTTGTGGCCGTTGAAATCAAAAAACCTTGTCTGAAAAAACGGGGTCACATCCTTGCCGCAGGCTTCCAGCGTCGGAACCACTTCACGAAAGTCGCGCAGCACACGGACTGAACACCCAAGCGCATAGAGCCTGGTTCGACAGGCGGAATACGCGTTAAACAAAATAGAAACGTCTTCAGGTCCCAAGGAACCCCCCATTACGCCATGTCGAAAGTCCGAATAGATGCGGTCAGTGAGAAATGAACTGGATGATCTTCCTACCGGTCACCGGCGAAACCCTAACTCCTGAAACCTATCAAACCGGCGATTTGGCTATTCCAGGCACCACGCGTTCACTATTATTCGCTATCAGTTATTTTGCCTAGAAAAAATCGTACAATTTACCATAAATTGGAGCTTATCTGGATAACAGAACCCCACCAATTCCAGTAAAATTTTAATTAAAGTTTGAACAAATGACCGCCGGTGAGTACGCAGATTGAAAAATGTGCCTTACACAACCTTCTCAACCTGTAATATACTATATTTGATTGTATTTTTGGATGTATTTGAGCGGAACGGTTAACCGGCCGATCAGTGTAACCGGTTTGCATTGCTCGTTCTTTTTAACGTTGCTGGGCAATTACTGGCGGAAGAAAGCCGGTTCAGGCCTTCGACTGAAAACTGCCGGGTGTCGGAAGCCGCCTACAAATGTGACAGCCAATACGAAGGTCGTCATGCGGCGCGATGGCTTGAACGCTTCACTTTTCCAATGAATTCGGACAGCCAGGCAATTTCTCTCAGGTAAACTTCCATGCTGAGGGACGCAAGTTCCATAAGCAGTTTTTGCGGGTCAGGATTTTCGAACCCGGCTTGCTGAAGAAAGATCTCGTATTCCTTCCTGTAAGCCTCTGGTATCCGCATTCCCGCCTCGTAGACTCCACTCGTTCCGTCATGGCGGAGCGCACGGCGCCGCACAAAGACATCGTCGGGGATTTCCGTTTCCTTTGGGTATCGTCATTCTTCTCCTTTCCTCGCTATCCCCAACTCAACATCGCCAAAATTCGAAAATTGCTGAAAAAAGCAGGAAACCGACCATTTATCGCACCGTCCCCCTTGCGCTTGACGCGGTAAATCTTCGACGCTGACAGGAATCACAATTCCAGACGAACCAACGTCCCGCAACGAGCCCTTCATGAGCCAGTCCATAGCCCCTTCCTTCAATCCCCTGTCGGATGCATTCGCGCAAGACCCGCACCCCTTCTACGCGGCATTGCGGGCGCAACCGGGACTGACATATTTTGAAAATTTCGATGTCTGGCTGGCAGCCCGGTTCGAAGACGTTTCGCAAATCGTCATGCACGACTGGATGGTCCGTTCCATGGAGCAAGTTGCGAGCGCGGAAGAAATCGATATCCAGAAACGGGCAGGCAATTGGCACGACATGCCGCATCATGCCCGCTTCGTACAGATTTCCCTGCTCGACAGCGATGGGGAAATCCACGACAGACTGCGCAAGCAGGTTTTCAAGCTGTTCACACCCGTGATGGTCAACAAGCTACGCAGTGAAATCCAGGCATATGTCGAAAACCTTGTGGAGGGTTTGTCTGGCAAGCCGGTCATCGATTTCGTCGAGGATCTGGCCGCTCATGTCCCCGGGCACATTATCGGCCGCATTCTGGGTGTACCCGACGAGGACTGCCCGCAATTGCGCGTCTGGTCAGAAAACATCGTACAGTTCTTCGACATCGACCGCTCCGACGAACGCAAGGAACTTGCCGAACGGAACACGACAGAATTCTATCACTATCTTCTTCAACTAAAGGCACAGCGGGAAACGGAACCGCGTGACGACCTCCTTTCCACGATGATCGAGGCGGAACGTAAGGGCCACATGAACCACGACGAACTCTTCTCAACGGCGATGCTGATACTGATGGCAGGCCACGGGTCGAACGATCGACGTTCTGGGGAGCGGCATGCATGCACTTTTGAAGTTCCCCACTCAAATGCAAAGGCTGCGGGAGGACCCCGGTCTCATGAAAACTGCCGTCCAGGAGATGTTCCGCTATGAATCTCCCCTGCCCTTCTTCCACCGCTACTGCACGGAAGACGTTGAGATCTCCGGCCAGTTGTTTCCACGGGGTACGAAGTTCGGTGTTCTTTATGGTTCAGCCAACAGGGACCCCAAACAGTTTCCGGACGCTGATCTGTTCGACGTCGGGCGTTCCCCCAACTGGCACATAGCTTTTGGGCGCGGCGCGCATTTCTGCCTGGGCAATCATCTGGCCCGGCTTGACATGGATATCATTTTCTCGACCCTGTTGAAGCGGTTCAAGACGATCGAGCTGTGCGAAGAATCTGTCAAATACAAGCACGGGCTGTCTGTGAGAGGCCCCGAAAAACTTCGGATCTCCTGGCAAGCAGCCTGATCTGCCCTATCTACCTAACGCTATCCCACAAATCATACGGATCTCCAATGCGGCATCTGACAATTGTTTTCGGTACTTTCCTGATCGCTTTTCCAACGGCACTTCATGCAGACGCAATCGAGCTGGGGCCGCGTCCCGCCTGGCTGGTCAGCCAGATGGCAGACAGCGATCTGAAGGACAAACTGAAAAGCTGCATCGGCCAACCGACAAAGCGCACATTGTTTTCCATCAGCCATCGAGGCGCACCGCTCCAGTTTCCCGAACATACCGAGGAAGGCTATCGTGCAGGTGCGTTGATGGGTGCCGGCATATTGGAATGCGATGTAACCTTCACCAAGGACAAGGAACTGGTTTGCCGCCACTCCCAGAACGACCTTCACACGACAACAAATGTTCTTGCGACGGACCTTGCTGCAAACTGCACGGCGGCTTTCACTCCGGCCAGCGGGGGCAACCCGGCATCGGCAGAATGCCGCACGTCCGATCTGACGCTCGACGAATTCAAGTCCCTGCGCGGCAAGATGGACAGCGCTGACAAGACCGCGCAGAGCGTCGAGGACTATCTGAATGGAACGGCTCCCTGGCGGACCGAGCTTTACGGCCTGACCGGCACCTTGCTGACACACGCAGAGTCAATTGCCCTCTTCAAGGACCTCGGCGTCAAGTTCACACCGGAACTGAAAGCGCCGAAAGTTGCAATGCCCTATGAAGGTTTCACCCAATCCGACTATGCCCAGAAGCTGATCGATGACTACAAGGCAGCGGGCATACCGGCAGAAGACGTCTTTCCGCAATCCTTCAACCTTCAGGATGTCCGCTACTGGGTTGAAAATGAACCGGAATTCGGCAAGCAGGCTGTCTATCTGGACGGCCGGCGTGATCTCAATCCCATGGACCCGTCGACATTTTCACCATCGATGGCGGAGTTGAAGGAAATGGGCGTGAATTATCTCGCGCCGCCGCTCTTTGTTCTGCTTGCGCTGGAAGAAGGAAAGATCGTGCCCTCTCCTTACGCGAAAGCTGCAAAGGCTGCCGGACTAGACCTGATTACGTGGACGCTTGAACGCTCCGGGCCTCTTGATGCCGGTGGTGGCTGGTACTATCAGACCATAGGTGACGTGATCGACGGAGACGGAAGAATGCTCGAGGTGGTCGATGTCCTTGCAAAAGACGTCGGTGTAAAGGGGATCTTCTCCGACTGGCCCGCAACGACAAGCTTTTATGCCTCCTGCATGAGTTTGCCCTGAGGTTATTCCTTAAGAGCCTTCGAACACTCGGTTCTGCCCTGGAAGCCGGGCATGAATGCGCCCGCACGCTGGAGTTGATAATCATTCCTTCACCAACTCCGACTACGTTCAGGAAAGTGTCTACGTCAAACGTGATCTAGCAAATTGAAAACCTTTCCACTTCGCAGCGTCGATTGTCAGTTGCTTTACAGGGATCACGAGCCACTGCAGGGTTCAGAACTCAAAGAGCTTGTCCGCCAGTCGGCTGAAATGCTCGGTCTGCATCCAGACGGAAGTCAGCTCATCTCGATGAGTGCGGATCACGACATCCAGATGATGTGCGGCAACCTCAAGGTTCTGGTTACGCAAAGCCTTCCCCTCGAGGAGAAAGCACATCTCAAAGAGGCTGCCCGGTTCCAGATTGCGCAAGATGCCATCAGGCAAGGTCTCGAGCTCACAGATAACTGCCGGGCAGTAACGAGCATTTCGGTCCGCAAGGGAATGCTGGCGGATGTTGAGTTTCCGGCAGGAATGGCACGGCTGCATGGACCTGAAATCCAGTCCTTTGCCAACGCAAAGGAAACCGTAACGGCAATGAACCTTGCCAAGGTTCTCTCGGTAAACCTGCTGCGCAAGACACCTGCGCTTGCCGTTTTCTGGGCTCCAAACCAGCATTTTCTGCCGCCGCAGACATTTTCCGAACTGGCAATTTCGGATGAACCGACGATGCTCTACATCAGGCCGCACATTTATTCTCCGATTCAGGAAGTATCGGAAAAACGGTTGATTGGCGTCTCGGCTGCCGGTTCCGAGTATCTTCTTGGTTTCAAGGTAGGCTTCGAACCAAGCAGGTTGCCTGTCCAGTTCATGGTTCAGAACCTCATGGTGTTCGCCTCCTTCTGTCTCCAACGCGGTAGTGTTCTGCCTGACGGAGACGTTTTCGGAAAAAGCGAAAAGGAAAAAATCAGACTTGATTACCAGGAGACGAGCGAAAGCGAGCCTGACAAGATAGTCTTGGCAGTTCAATCGTCAGCAGAACTCGGGATCGTCGGAGAAGAGCGTCCTACGATCTATCATGCCTATAATGAAGACGGTGAACGTCTCTCCTCGACGGTTACCGATGTCGATGTTAGTGACCTTGACCCTGACGACCCGGTTGATGCGGCAATTCTGGAACGCCTTGCAGAACTCAAGAAGGCAACTCCACCGCCAGAAAATCGGAAGACCGCGTCAGACACCGCCCCACGCAAAGAGCCCGTCGAGACCCCTTCAGCCTCGCCTGCCGACGAGATGCAACCGATAACGCCTCCACGCTACAGCACGGACCCTGCTCCAAGGCGTGCGTCCATGGAGGAACTGCGAAGCCTTGCGCGCCAGCATCAGGTCTCACGGGAAGAAACAGCGGAACGCAAAGGGAGAAAAGGCTTATTCGGGAAGATTTTTGGAAAAAAATCCGGCGAGTAAGGTATCTACATCCAGATACGCGACGCTTTGCTTGAAGACGAAATTGACTTAAATATCTGTTCTTACTTCTGGTTTTTTCAAAGTACGTTTAGCGCGCCGGCAACATTGTTGACTTGTGATCTTGCCCGAGCGCCGAGATCAGCTCGCTTAGCATTGCTAATCACTTCTTCATCCGTATCGTTTACGCTCGCTGAAGATTGAAATGAGATTTGTGGTCAATAAATTGAAGATACACCCTCTAGCGAGCGTAGACAGTCAACTCTTGTACCGGTCGTTTCAACCTCTGGACGGCAATTCGGTCTTTGAGGCCGTCATCGACGCCGCGAAGTCCATCGGGCTTGCAATGGATGGCGAACGGTTGGAAACGACCACGGAACACGACCTTTCCGTGCGGATCGGTGACCTTCTGGTATCTGTGACGCAATCGATTCCGTTTTCCGAAGATGACTACCTCCAGGTCGCCCTCGATACATTTTCGTTCGAGAACTCCCTGAACGGAATCCCCTCGGTTGACGAGGCCATCACGGCCTGTACGCACGTGTCGGTGCAAAAGGATACTCCGTCCACCGAAAGGACAGAGGCGAGTGTTTCCAACCTGACGGATCTGGATCTGGCGACGTTCAGCGATAGCCGGGAAGCTTTGCGCGCGATGGAGCTTGCCAAGACACTGGCTTTGCTTCTTTCGGAAAAGTCGGAACCCGAAGCCATATTTTGGGGTCCCAGTACATTTCTTCTGGAACCCGAGAAATTCAAACAGCTGGCCGCATCAAGAAATCCGCTTTTGCTTTATCTGCACTGTCACGTCTACACAAAGGAGGATCCGGCGACAGACCAAAAGCTCGTCGGTGTGATCGCGTCCGGCGCACAATGGCTTATTGGCAGCAGTGTCGAATTCAAACCGGCCGCGCTCCCGGCAGAGTATCTGGTCGAAAAAGTCTATGATTTTGTCGCCTATTCGCTCAAGAACGACAAAGCCGCCGATAATGGCGATGTATTCGGCAAGGACGACATCGAAAAGGTAGCGATCTTGGCGCACCAGTCCGATGGGCACGGGCCGGACAAGATCGAATTGAAGGTGATCCATAATCCAGAATTTGGAATCTCCCGCGAAATTGCTCACGAGACCGATCATCCGCAAGACTTCGACCGGGAACTGACCGGTGCGCCGCGCATCGATGAAGAAGATCCTGAATTGAACCCCAATGATCCTGTCGATGCCGCAATTCTGGAGAGGCTCGCAGAAATAAATGCGGAAGAACCGGAAATCGCCCGGGAGCCCGCAGATGACACGAGGGTTGTTTCCTCGCCAGGTGTGTCAATTCCTGCAGCCTCGACAGAACCCGAAGCGCCTGTTGCCACTGTTGAGGCGGAAGAAACACCTGAACCTGATGCTGTAACAGAACCAATCCAGAATTTACCGGTGGAAGAGCCTCGGCCTGTGCGTAAAGCCAGGCCCGCCGCTCAACGAATGTCGATGGCAGAGCTGAGAGATTTTGCGAAGGAAGCCCAGGTTCCGCAGCCCGACAGGGACGTTTCGCAAAAGAAGCGCGGTTTTATCGGCAAGATTTTCAGCAAGAAGTCGGGTTGAACGGGCGACTGTGTCAGCGCGCCTGATCGAGTGTACGTTTGCACTCAAGCAATTCGAACAAGGTCGCCTGCAAACGGCGTATGTCTTCCCGTGTGACCGAAGACTGCTCGGTACTCGCATTACTCGGTGTCGGCTTCTCGCCACGCAGCCTGTTGAGAATGTTCAATCCACCCGCTGAAGACTGGGGAACAGCCTCATGTCCAGTCTCGGGTAGAACGCCGTTGGGCAAAGCCTCCGCCTCAACACCCATTGACTGATGGGCATCAACGACCCGCTGACTCTCTTCGATTTGCGGATTCGTCACCACTTGCAGAGGCGATGCGTCAGCACGCCAGATCTGCATGACAAATCGTTGTCCCTGCTCCTTCAGGATCCGCTGGACACCCTTGATGGTATAGCCTTCGCCATACAGCAGGTGCCGGATCCCCTTGAGCAACTCGACGTCATCGGGCCGGTAGTATCGCCGTCCGCCACCCCGCTTGAGCGGTTTTATCTGGGAAAACCGTGTCTCCCAGAAACGCAGCACGTGTTGCGGCAAGTCCAGATCGTCTGCGACTTCGCTGATCGTTCGAAAGGCGTCCGGGCTTTTGTCGTGTGAGTTCATCCGGTCTTAGTTATTTGCTCGCCTGTCCTGTCAGCGCATCATTGATCCGCTGCTTCAATACGTTCGATGGTTTGAACACCATCACGCGGCGCGGCGAAATCGGTACTTCCTCGCCGGTCTTCGGGTTGCGGCCTATACGCTCTCCCTTCGAGCGGACCACAAATGAACCGAAGCTTGACAATTTTACCGATTCTCCGGTGACAAGACAGTCTGAAATTTCAGAAAGTACACGTTCGACCAATTCAGATGACTCGGTCCGTGACAGGCCAACTTTTTGATAAACGGCTTCACACAGATCCGCACGGGTAATAGTCCGATTGCCCATAACCCCTCCCCAACGACGCCAGTGATCTGGCTGATTTTGCAAGAAAACTTCAACGCACGGCCCTACGGTATTGCCTCACGGCTGGCCGGTCAACCGGAACTCGATATCAAGACGAGATTTGTCAATTATTGCAGGCTGCTCTCTTACCAGCGCAGCAGGACCGATCCCCAGGTAAATCCGCCGCCCATTGCCTCCAGCATCAAGAGATCGTTCTTTTTGACACGTCCGTCTCTTACGGCCGCATCAAGAGCGAGAGGGATCGAAGCTGCCGACGTGTTTCCATGCGACTGTACAGTCGTGACAACCTTTTCCGGAGCAATGCCGAGTTTCCTGGCGCTGGCATCGATGATGCGCTTGTTCGCCTGGTGCGGAATGAACCAATCCAGATCATCCGATGTCAATCCGGTGGCCTCGTAGGCGTCTTCGATCACATCCGTGATCATGCCCACCGCATGCTTGAACACCTCGCGGCCTTCCATGCGCAGGTGACCAACAGTCTGGGTGGTCGACGGACCGCCGTCGACATAGAGCTTTTCCTTGTGCCTGCCGTCGGATCGCAGATGCGACGTCAGAATCCCGCGGTCATCATTGGTGCCTGCGCATTCGGTTCGTTCCAGAACGACGGCCCCTGCCCCGTCCCCGAATAGCACGCAGGTGGTCCGATCCTCCCAGTCCAGTATGCGCGAGAAAGTTTCCGCGCCAATCACCAGGCAACGCTTGGACAAACCGGATCGGATATAGGCATCCGCCGTTGTCATGGCATAGACAAATCCCGAGCAGACAGCCTGCACGTCGAACGCAAATCCGTGTGTGATCCCCAGTCTCGCCTGAACCGTGACCGACGTGGCCGGAAAGGTATTGTCCGGCGTAGCCGTGGCCAGAATGATCGTATCTATGTCGGAAGCTTCCCGACCCGCGCTTTCCAGCGCTCTACGAGCGGCCTCAAGCGCGAGATCAGATGTGAACTGGCCTTCACCGGCAATATGACGCTGTTCGATACCGGTGCGCTGAACGATCCATTCGTCCGACGTATCGACCATCTTTGCAAGATCGCCGTTGGTCAGAATTTTCTCCGGCAGAAAGCTGCCGCAGCCGGTCACGGTAGAACGGATTACGCTCACAAATCACCTTCCGTTGTCGGCGCATCTTCTGCGAAGCGGCCGCGATGGTAATGCACAAGATCCTGAGCGATCTTGTGGGTCAGTTCGTTCTTCACCATGTCATATGCCAGATCAATAGCCGAGGCATAGCCTTCAGCATCCGTTCCGCCATGACTCTTGATCACAATGCCGTTCAGCCCCAGGAACACACCGCCGTTGACCTTACGCGGGTCCATTTTTTCACGCAGCAGATCAAAGGCTCCCTTGGCAAACAGGTAGCCGATTCTGGACATAAAGGTCCGATTCATGGCCGAACGCAAGTAACTGCCAATTTGCTTGGCGGTCCCCTCAGCCGTTTTCAGGGCAATATTGCCCGCAAACCCTTCCGTCACGACGACATCGACTGTTCCCTTGCCCAGGTCATCGCCTTCAACAAATCCTGCGTAGTCAAGTGAAAGCAGAGGTGTTTCTCTCAGGAGCCGCCCGGCGGTGCGGACTTCCTCCAGTCCCTTGACCTCTTCGACACCGATATTGAGCAGTCCAACACTGGGCCGTTGCACACCAAAAAGAGCGCGTGCCATAGCGCCGCCGAGGATCGCAAAGTCTATGAGCTGCTGCGCATCCGCACCGATCGTCGCCCCGACATCGAGCACAACCGATTCTCCGCGCGTCGTCGGCCAGATCGCGGCAATCGCGGGCCGTTCGATATTCGCCATGGTCCGAAGGCAGAATTTCGACATCGCCATCAGGGCACCGGTGTTGCCGGCCGATACGGCAACCGACGCGTCGCCGGACTTTACCGCTTCAATGGACCGCCACATGCTGGAGCGCCAACGTCCCTGGCGAAGTGCCTGGCTGGGCTTGGTGTCCATCGCGATCGAAACGTCGCAATGATGCAGCACGGAGGCATCCCTCACCCGCGGATACTGTTCCAGCAGGGGGCGAATGACGTTTTCATTGCCGTAAAGAAGGAAACGAATCTCCGGATGGCGGACAAGCGCAATCTCTGCCCCGGGAATGACAACATCGGCCCCGTTATCGCCGCCCATGGCATCCAAGGAAATCAGAATTGTTTTCGCCATTCAGAAGGTCTTTTAACGTTTCGCAAACAAGGACGGTACCGGTAGGCGCACCCAACAGAATGACGCCCTATCAACAGGTGCCCGGATCGGGCGCGAACATAACGGTTTTGGTCGGAGTGACAACCGTTTTCATGAACTCTTACAGAACTGGCGTTGAAAACCCGTACGGAAAACAGTTTTCATTGACCCGCCTCTTATCCCAAGAGCCTTAATGTCAGTCTTCCTTGTGACTTTTTAAAGTCTCCAGGGCCGCGAACGGGGACGGTTTTTTTTCCGTTTCTTCCTGCGCAGTCTCTTCCAATTCGTCGCCGCGTTCGAATTCAACACCGGGTTTGCGAGGAAAAGTGTCCAGAGAAAGCGCAAGTTCTTCGCAGATGAGCGCACCAAGGTCCAGCACACCATCAATGATCACGTCAGGGGGATCAAGCGATTCCAGATCGATTTCGATTTCTCCCTCGTCGTTCAGGTCCCTGATCCTGCGGGGTTTGCTCGAAACCGGTTCGAACGTCCGATCGACTTTGATAGACAGGCAGCTGTCGAATGCTTCAAGCGAAACACAGCAGATTTGCGATAATTCGGCATCGATCGATCCGACAACACGCATGCCTTCCTTGCGATAAGGCTTCAGTGTGAATTCAGCCTTCAATCCCCTGACGCCCAGGATGTCATATGCGTTGGCAATCGCACGCAGGCTTTCAGTACCGGGCTCGATCACAAGTGCTTCGTCCTTGTCAACAACGCGGTTGGCGTTGACGGCATAGGAATAAGGAAAAGTTTCTGTCGCCATTGTTCTTCTTTCTTTTGATCTTTCCTGGCCTCAGACTTGAATGTTTGAAAAGTCTTCGGGTGTGGGCCAACCCAGTTTTCCGGCGGTGAGTTCCGAAGCTGTCTGATCTGCCAACTTCTTTGCCGCTGCGAGCGTATAAAGTGCGAGTCGCTTCTGGGCGACCGGTTCCGGATTGTCTGGATAAAGATTGCGTCCGAGCGCTGCAGCCAACTCATCCACGTCGGCGTTTTCTATCGCGGGAATGTATGCATCCGCCCGGCCGTAAAAAGCCTCACCCATCACCTTCACCTTTTTTGGAACACGGGTGTCACTGACACCCATCTCCCGAAGTGACGCGTCCATGTCCTGAAAAAACAGATCGAACACTTCCTGCGTGAATTTCGCGATCTTAGGGCCTTCGCTGCGCATGCGCCGGAAATAGAGCACCGCATGCACTACAATCAGATCGAACCTGCCATCGATCGTATCGGGTACCAGAAAGTCTGTATAAAATGCCGGTTGCCGTGCTTGAGCCACGATTTCACAATAAACCTTGTGACCGGCTTCACGAGACCGGCGGCGGAATAGACCTAATACCATGACCGTCTCCATTTAACTCAGGTGTTGCCTTGTGCCCTATCCCACGATAGTGACTTTGCCAAGCAACGAAATTCAAAAGCAGCCAGATCGATCTGGCCAAACGGGACTTCTTAGATGAACTTCAAGGCGAGCGCCCTGATCCTTCCGCTTCTGGCCACGCTACCGCTCGGCGGCTGTTTCACATCGACCTACACACACGGTCATGTTGTCACGACATCCATGCTGAACCAGGTACAGGTCGGATCCAGCCGCGAACAGGTGGAACTCGTGCTTGGCTCACCGTCGACGACATCCAGCCTGAGCGGTGATGCCTACTATTACATTTCGCAAAAAACCGCGACGACCGCTTTCCTTGCTCCTGATATCGTCGAGCAAAGGGTTGTGGCCATCTATTTCGATGATGACGGTTTCGTACAGGACATCGGCAACTATACGCTTGAAGACGGAAAAATCGTCGATATCGTGACCCGGAAAACCCGGACGGGCGGTGCGGATTACGGCTTCCTAACGCAGATTTTGCGCGGAGCGACCAATCCTGGCCTTGGACTCTGATACGTTCTCCAGTAGAGAATCAGTATTGCGCGTTCATTCCACCGCAGACGCACCCATAAAATCGCCAATTGCACCAAAGCAATTCTGGTGCAATTGAGAAACTCGACCACATCGTCGCCTTTCAGTCGGATCGTTGTATTGCAAACCAAAGAGAAAACCGTCTACTCCGGCATAGAAGAGTTAGTGGCAATCGACAGATCCATGCCGCGCTACAACAGCTTCATCGCCGAAACGATAACCCGTAGCCTGAAACCCGGAACAAGGCCGGTCGATTTTGGCGCCGGCATCGGCACCTTGTCCGACTTGATTGTCGCCAAAACCGGTATCAAACCGACTTGTGTTGAAGTTGACCCCACATGCAGACAAGTCTTGCAGTCAAAAGGCTACCGAACATTCGACAATATTGCCGATGCTGGAAAGTTCGATTTTGTATTCAGCTCAAACGTTCTTGAACATATTGAAAACGATCAGGAAATACTGAAACTCATCTTCAACAGCCTCGAAAAAGACGGGCGAATTGTCCTCTACCTTCCCGCTTTCCAAATCTTGTTTTCCAAACTCGATGCAAGCGTCGGGCATTACAGGCGGTATGACAAAAAGGCGCTTGTCAGCAAGCTGACAAATGCCGGCTTTGAAGTGGAGGAAGTTTCCTACGCGGATTGTCTTGGTTTTTTCATCAGTTTGATTTTTCGTTTTTTCGGATACTCGTCCGACAAGGGCCTGGCTTCTCCGGGGAGACTTGAAACTTACGACAAGTACATTTTCCCCGTGAGCAAGGGAATTGACTCATTGGGCATCAAACACTTTTTTGGCAAAAACATTTTTGTTCGCGCGAAAAAGTCCTGAAGCCCAATAGAGACGATCCTGTGTGAGACACCAGCAACTGACGGCCTGCAGATCGATCAGATGCAAGTCTTCCGGAAATTGTCAGCGCATTGTTTTTCAAGCGCAACTCACGTGTAAAACGATATACGGGCGTTCAATATAAGTTGTCAGATCAGTGTGACGACTGTAACTAGTCAGCACAATTCAACAAAACAGCGTCTCAAATGCTTCTCGATATCATTTTGTTTCCGCTTTTCGCGGCAACCATTTCAATAATCGGTATCGGTTTTTGGGAATGCGTTCGAAAAGTCTCGGCGGTCGCACCTGCGCCATTACCAGGCTTTTTGTTTCCGCTGCTTGGAGCGTTTGCGATCGGTTTTGTCGCGCTGGTGATCAATTTTTTCAGCGGCGTTGCGAACGCGTATTCGTTCGGAGTGATCACGGCATTTTTTGTTTATGGCTGCTGCCTGATCAACAAGGACGTTGCCAAATCTCTTGGGTTGATTTGTGTCTTGGCGGCTCTGTGCACTCCTTTGGCGGCAGACATGCAGGCTGGCCCGGATGCCGGCCTTTATCACTTGGCGCACCAAAGGTGGATCCGCGATCACGAAATCATTTTCGGTTTTGCCCATCTTCACGCAAGATATGGTTTCAGCTCTTTCCTTGAGTACACCAACGCCCTCCTCTGGATCGGAGAGACATTCAAATTCCTCTCCTACATGTCCGCACTTTTCTTTGTCTCACTCCTTTGCTTTGTTTTTTACGCGATAAACTCAAGAAACAACATCCTCAAGATGTTCGCGTTTTATCTTGCTGTCGGCATGATAATTTATGACAACTACTTCATTTGGAAATACGGTTACGCAGACAGCGCTGCAGGCGTGGCATTCGCACTGTCGATTGCAGTTGGACTTTACGTTCTTGTTCTGGACGAACAGCATAAAGAGAGCCGCAACTCGCTGCTGCTCGCATTTTTTATCCTGTCTGCCATGGCGGTCGCGCTCAAGGTCAGCAGTATACTTGCAGCCATATGGGCATTTTTTGTCTTCCTCGTTCTGCTCCATCGCGGACTGCTTTCGTTCAAACAGGTCCTGGGCGTGGTCGCCTTTCCCGCTGTCTTCACTTTGCTATGGCTGCTTCGCGGTGTGTCCACGACGGGCTGCCTCCTGTTTCCCGCGTCATGGAGTTGTCTGGACCTGCCGTGGAACAGCAAGGCCCAGGCACTTGAATACAGCAACGCCGTGACCGCCTGGGCAAGACACCCCCATACCGGTTTTTCCTCGCTCGACAGCTGGTCATGGCTCTCCGACTACTGGCTGGCAGCCAACTCGGAATTCTTGATTTTCTTCGGCGTTGCGGTCGTCATCACACTTGCCGTGGCAGCGGTGCTTCGACGTTTTTTTGAAACCGAAAGACTTGCCGCTTTTCAGGCCATCGTCCTTGCCGGCATTGTCTTTGCCGCGCTGGCGCTCTGGTTCCTGAAAGCTCCGACCGAAAGATTTGGCATTGGTGTCCTGATGATCGTGGCTCCAACAATAGCCCTGACGCTGTTTGGCGCTCCTGTGATCAAAAACGGATTTCCCACCAAGGCAATAGGCGTGTTGCTGATCATCCTCATGGCGAACAATCAGGGCGGCTTTTCGATCAAGGGCCTGTCAAGATTTCACATCCTGACCGTGCCGCAGGATGAGCTTGTTGATCACCCGGTTTTTGGGGTACACGGCAAGACCCCCGACGATCTGTGCTGGGCGGCGCCAAACTGCATTCTATCCGATCCACCTGCCCCCAGAACACGGTCAGGCTATCTGTTCTTTGAACAGCAGGATACTCAGGATGGCCAATCCGGTCTGCCGGACTGAAGCAAGGACGAAAAGAATGAAGATTGCCAACCGCAAGAGAGTGCTCGTTACCGGCGGCTCGGGGTTTCTGGGTTCTCATTTATGCGAACGTCTTCTTCGCGAGGGTTCCGATGTCCTGTGCATCGACAACCTCTACAGCAGCACGAAGGACAACATCGTACATCTGCTCTCGAACCCGAATTTCGAATTTCAAAGACATGATGTGACGTTTCCTGTCTATCTCGAAGTCGACGAGATCTACAATCTCGCCTGTCCGGCCTCTCCAATTCACTATCAGCGAGACCCTGTGCAGACGACAAAAACCAGCGTTCACGGCGCCATCAACATGCTGGGGCTCGCAAAACGGACCAAGGCGCGCATATTTCAAGCGTCGACAAGTGAAGTCTACGGTGACCCGGAAGTGCATCCCCAGACCGAAGACTACTGGGGCCGTGTCAATCCGATTGGCGTTCGCTCCTGTTATGACGAGGGCAAACGCTGCGCGGAAACACTCTTCTTCGACTATCACCGTCAACATGGGCTTGAGATCAAGGTGGCCCGGATCTTCAACACATATGGCCCGCGCATGCATCCGAACGATGGCAGGGTTGTCAGCAATTTTATCGTGCAGGCGCTCCAGGGAAACGACATCACCATCTACGGTGATGGTCTGCAGACCCGCAGTTTCTGTTACGTCGACGACCTGATTGACGGTTTTGTCAGCCTGATGTCGTCACCAAAGGACCTGACGGGCCCCGTCAATCTTGGAAACCCATCCGAATTCACCATTCGCGAACTCGCCGAGACCGTGATTGAGCTTGTCGGGGGTGCGTCCAGACTGGTTTTCCGCCCACTCCCGCACGACGACCCGAAACAAAGGCAACCGGATATCTCGATCGCAAAAGAACAGCTTGACTGGACCCCGCAAATCCCGCTCAAAGAGGGACTGAAGAATACAATCGCCTATTTCAGGGATTTGTAAGCCCAATGATCCCTTCCGACACACGCATCGTTATTGTTACTCCGGTCTATGAAGACTTCGAGGCAAGCAGTCGGCTGTTCAAGGAGTTGCAGGCCGAACTCGGAGACAGCGTTTATATTGTCGCGGTCGACGACGGCTCGGTCAGGCAACCGCTCGATACATCCGGACTTGACGAAGCCGGAGCAAGAGGAGCCGTTCTCAAACTCAGGAGAAATGTCGGACACCAGAAGGCAATTGCCATCGGCCTCGGTTATGTTTCGACGCATGTTCACGCCGGTCAGTCGATTGTCGTAATGGACTCCGATGGCGAGGACCTTCCTGCCTCAATCCCACAATTGCTCAAAAGTCTTCAACCCGAAGAGGTCGATGTTGTAGTTGCCCGCCGAAAAAGCCGGGTAGAAACACTTCGCTTCAAGACGTTTTATGCAATCTACAAACGACTGTTCCGCGTTGTGACCGGCAGAACCATCAGTTTCGGCAACTTCATGGCCATGAAAACCGATGGCGTCAGACGACTGTCAGCCATGCCTGAACTGTCGATCCATGTTGCATCCGCGGTTCTTGCCTCGAAATTGCGCATTGACACTTGTCCGCTCGACCGCGGCCCCAGATACGCAGGTCAATCGAAAATGAATTTCGTCGGCCTGGCCCTGCATGGGTTCAAGGGGATGATGGTCTTTGCGGAGGACGTGCTGGTGCGTGTCGGGATCGCTTCCGCGATTGTCGCCATCCTGTCCGTGCTTGGCGGCATCACTGCCGTCATGCTCAAGACTATCGGTTATTCGACACCGGGCTGGTTTTCCGTCGCGCTGGGTATCCTCGTGTTGATGTTCATGCAGACCGGCGTTCTTTCGCTGATGACCCTCATGCTCACGGGCGTCGTGCGAAGTGGTACGGTGACGTCCGAACTTGACTACAGAGATTTCATCGAAAAGGTGCTGTTCAGCGCAAAAGCCGACACCCAGCTCGAAGCTGCCTCCTGACCAACGCCTCTCGTTCACGATATCCTCGCGAGGTCGCCTGGGTCGCGAACGCTCAAATTCAAAGGTAAGTGCACACGTGAAACTCGTTTCCAGCATAATAGCGACGGTGATGTTCATCGCGCTGCTTCTTGTCACCTACTGCATACACGTCTGGTATTTCCCGGTAAACGTCGTCTTCTACGCCTCGATTACCGACGCCTTTATCGCTGCATTCCTTGCTGCTGCGGTCCTGTTCTTCACGGGGTTGTTCTCCAGGCTTGGTGGCTTTGAAAAAAGTCAGCTGGTCGCGATCTGGCTGCTTGGCGGATACGCATTCGCGATATCCATCCCGACCGTGATAGACCGCTCGCTTTCCTTTTACATTCTGGAAAAGCTCGAACAGCGCGGTGGAGCAATTCTTGTCGACCGGTTCGAAGACGTGTTCACGAAGGAATTCATAGATGAACACCGGTTGGTCGATGTTCGCCTTACCGAACAGCAGCAATCTGGAACCGTCGAGATCGTGGACGGCTGTGCGATCCTGACTGACCGGGGACGCGCAATTGTGGCGTTCAGCAGCTACTTCCGGCTGAACCTGCTGCCGCAGCGCAGATTGCTGAACGGAGAGTATTCGGACGATCTTACAAATCCCTTCAGGGAGAGTATCGAGGCTCCGGACTACTCGTGTGGCCCCTCGCTCGACAATGGCAACTAGGGCGCCCTCACTTCACGCAGCGCCTTTCGGCACAAACAAAAAAGGCGCGGCAATCGGTTTTCCAACCAATTGCCGCGCCAAATTTTTCAACTGCTTCGTGCCAGGGCCGTATCTGGCCCGGACAGCCGCGTCAGTGCGCCAGGACGGCCAGCAACAACAGCGCCATGATGTTGGTGATCTTGATCATCGGGTTCACCGCAGGTCCAGCTGTATCCTTGTAGGGATCACCAACCGTGTCACCGGTCACCGACGCCTTGTGCGCCTCGCTTCCCTTTTGATGGGTCACACCATCCTTGTCGGTAAATCCGTCTTCAAAGGATTTCTTGGCATTATCCCAGGCACCGCCACCTGCCGTCATCGAGATGGCCACAAAAAGGCCCGTCACGATCACGCCGAGAAGCATCGCACCCAGTGCCGCGAACGCATCGGCCGGTGTTGCCACCGCACGCACGACGTAAAAGACAACAATCGGTGACAAGACCGGAAGCAGCGACGGAATGATCATTTCACGGATCGCCGCTTTCGTGAGCATGTCGACAGCCCGGCCATAGTCAGGCCGTTCCGTTCCCTCCATGATGCCCGGCTTCTCCTTGAACTGGCGACGGACTTCTTCCACCACCGCTCCGGCAGCACGGCCGACGGCTGTCATGGAAATACCGCCGAAGAGATAGGGCAGCAATCCACCGAAGAGCAACCCGGCCACAACGTAGGGGTTGGACAGGGTGAACAGCGTATCGACGTTGATACCTGCAAAGATCGAGCCTTCTGCAGCTGTGCTGGAGAAGTATCTCAGATCCTCCGTGTAGGCGGCGAACAGAACCAGAGCGCCAAGTCCGGCAGAACCGATTGCGTAGCCCTTGGTGACCGCCTTGGTCGTGTTGCCGACAGCATCGAGGGCATCGGTTGTCGTGCGCACTTCAGCCGGAAGATCAGCCATTTCGGCAATGCCACCAGCATTGTCGGTGACCGGACCAAAAGCGTCGAGTGCAACGACCATGCCCGCCAGCGCCAACATGGTGGTCACCGCAATGGCAATGCCGAACAGTCCTGCAAAGCTGTAGGTAACAAGAATGCCGGCGATGATGATGATCGCCGGGAGCGCAGTTGCTTCAAGCGAAACTGCAAGACCCTGGATCACATTGGTGCCATGACCGGTGACGGAGGCCTGGGCAATCGATCTCACAGGACGGTATTCAGTACCTGTGTAGTACTCTGTCACCCAGATAATCAGGCCGGTAACGAACAGGCCGGCCACACCGCAGACAAAGAGATCAAATCCGGTGAAGGTTGTTCCGCCGGACGTTGTGTACTCCGTTCCGGCACCGAGCCAGCCGAAGACGATGATTGCAAGCGCAACCGCCGACAACACTGCCGTTGCGATAAAGCCCTTGTAGAGCGCGCCCATGATCGAGTTGTTCGCGCCCAGCTTGACGAAGAACGTGCCGATAATGGATGTAACAACGCAGCTTGCCCCGATCAGCATCGGCAACAGCATCAGTTCCAACGCCTGGGCGCCGGTGAAGAAGATCGATGCAAGCACCATTGTCGCAACGACAGTCACCGCGTAGGTTTCGAACAGATCGGCAGCCATGCCGGCACAGTCACCGACATTGTCTCCGACATTGTCCGCGATCGTAGCCGGGTTGCGCGGATCGTCTTCAGGGATCCCCGCTTCGACCTTGCCGACGAGGTCCCCGCCGACATCCGCGCCCTTGGTGAAAATACCGCCACCAAGACGTGCAAAGATGGAGATCAACGAGGCACCGAATCCAAGAGCGACCAGCGCATCAATGACGGTCCGGTCAGTGGGTTCGTAACCCATCATTCCGGTCAGGACCGCGTAATAGACCGCAACGCCCAGAAGAGCGAGGCCTGCAACCAGAAGGCCGGTGACGGCACCGGACTTGAAGGCAATTTCCAGTCCCGCACCAAGGCTCTGACTGGCGGCCTGTGCGGTGCGAACATTCGCGCGGACCGATACCATCATGCCGATATACCCGGCGGCACCTGAGAGGATGGCTCCGATGGCAAAGCCGATTGCCGCAGGCCCGGAGAGCAATACCCAGACGAGCACAAAAACGACGGCACCAACGATGGCGATCGTCGTATATTGCCTGTTGAGATAGGCGCTGGCCCCTTCCTGAATCGCTTCCGCAATTTCCTGCATACGGGCATTGCCCGCGTCCGCCGCCATGACGGATTGGATTGCCCATGCGCCATACGCAAGGGACAAGAGACCACAAACAACGATGATGACAAGCTCGATCATACTTCCTCCCAGGGCTGCGGCGAGCTGTTTTTATTGTTGTTTTCCCGCCAAACTGCACCTCACGTAATTTCCTTAGCGTGAGGAGAGCACACGATATCAACAAAGCAGAGCGCTTCGTCAAGCTCTCATATGGTTTAATTCAGCTCTTCCGTTACGGTAAAAATTGGTGCGACGCGGTATTTTTGCTGCACCGACGAAATGGGATTCCAAAGATTCTTTAAGCGGTTGTAACTGCTTTCCTTTCACTCAGCACCAGCCAGACAAGCAATCCGATGCAAAGGACAACAAAAGGAAAAACCAGCACATTTACCGTTCCCCAACCGAAAGCATTCAGCAGTGCTCCCGATGAAAACGAGGCAGCAGCAACGAATCCGAAGACCAGAAAATCGTTGACCGCCTGCACCAGATTGCGCTCTTCGGGCCGGTAAGTGTCGGTCAGCATCGCGGTTGCACCGATGAAACCGAAGTTCCAGCCAAGTCCCAGAAGAACAAGAGCGGTCCAGAAATGTGCCAATTCGATCCCCATCAGTGCCACGATCGAGCAGCCTGCAAGCAGCGCTAGTCCGATGGAAACGATGCGCTCCTTGCCGAAGCGGGCAATCAGGTTACCTGTGAAGAAACTCGGTCCGAACATGGCGAGCACGTGCCACTGGATCCCGAGCGCCGCGTCGGTTTCGGTAAGGCCGCAGGCAATCATGGCGAGCGGTGTTGCCGTCATGACCAGGCTCATGAGGGCATAGGAGCAGATCCCGCAGGCTGCCGCGACAATAAACCTTGGCTGCGCCATGATTTGCAGCAGCGGGCGGCCACCGGCATGCGACCTGTTCCGGCGCGGTGGTTTGGGGATCCTGATGAAGGCAAGCAAGAAGAGCGCGATGAGGGCGAGACCTGCCTGCGCAAGATAGGTGCCGGCAAACAGGATCGGCGCAAACATGTCCTTTGTTGCAATCACCGTCTGCGGCCCGACGACACCCGCCAGAACACCTCCGGCCAGAACCCAGGAAATGGCTTTCGGCTTGAAGGCATCACTTGCCGTATCTGCAGCGGCAAACCGGTACTGCTGAACGAACGCGCCGGCAAAGCCACCTATTGAGCAGGCCAGTGCAAACAACAAGAAATTGTCGCGAAAGACGGCAAATGATGCCAACAGGCCGGACAATACGCCAAGAACTGCGGCTCCAGTGAACCCGGCCCTGCGGCCGAATCTGCGCATGATCATGCCCGCCGGTATTGTGCCGAATGCGGTGCCAAGAACCATGGTTGAGACAGGCAGGGTTGCGAGTGACTTGTCCGCATCGAGCATCATGTAACCGACGAGCGGCCCCGTCGCGATCACGATGGAAGCCGATGCTCCGCCGAGTGCCTGTGCCAATGCCAGAAGCACGGCATTTCGTTTTGCCAGGCGATCATCGACAAAGGGTTCCGTCGTTGCGGTTGTCATGTTTCAGATCTCGGGATTGGCCGGTTGCGGCTCAAGATGAAGTGGAGACAACCGGTATCACGACTGGAGCGTTTCGTAAAACCCCGAGCCAGAACGATCTCAAAGCCGGAACAAGCCGTCAGAAATGGCTGAAGCCGGAGTGTCTCTCAAGTTTCATGGGTCGCCCGTTTTCAACGAGATTCACCTTGCCGGCGCTGCTTGTAACCACCCCAATCGCAGTGACAGGACAACCGGATTCCGTTGCTTTTTCTGCAAATTCCGACGCAGCTGCCGACGGCACCGACGCAAGTATCTCATAGTCATCGCCGCCATTCAGACACTGGGCAAAGACATCCGGCATCGTCTTTTTCATCCGTTGCAGTGCTGAGGATATCGGGACACTTGACATTTCGATTTCAAACCCGACCCCGGAAGCCCGTGCCATGTGACTGCAATCGGCGAACAGGCCGTCAGAAACGTCCATGGCTGCAGTGGCATATCTGGTGAGCGGGCTGGAAAGGGCTGTCCTCGGCCGCGGCAATAGATACCTGTCCAGAATGTGACGCTCTTCTGCCCCTTCAAGCGATGCGTTGCTGCAAAAACTATGGTCGAGCCGCGCCTTCAGGCCAGCGGCGGCGTCTCCGATGGTTCCCGAAACGAAAACCACATCACCCGCATTCGCACCGGACCGACGCACTGTCTTGCCGGCTTCCGCTTCCCCAATGGCGGTGATCGAAATCTGAAGGCCGTTTCCCGACCGGATGGTGTCGCCACCGAGCAGCTGGACATTGTAGGCTGACTGATCGGCGGTCAGACCCGAGCAGAACCGCCCCAGCCAATTCGCCGTCCAGTCGGACGGCAGGGCAAGACCCAACAGGTATCCCCGTGGCCTGGCGCCCTTTGCCGCGAGATCGGAAAGGTTGACCCTCAGGGCCTTTGCGGCGATCGCCTCTGGTGCGTCATGCGCAAAGAAATGAACGCCGGATGCAAGCACATCCTTCGTCAGGACAAGATCATAACCCGGTCGGGGAGAAAGTACGGCGGCATCGTCCGTCAACCCAAGGCTGCCCGGATCCTTCGCAAGCGGCGCGAAGTATGTCCTGATGAGTTCGAATTCTCCCGGCCGGTCGTCCGCCATGATCAGGAGGCGCCGTCCGCCTTGCCGGTATCGAACTCGGCGTTGCGTAACTCGTGAGCAAGCCTGTCCAGAACACCGTTCACGAGGCCCGGCTCATCATCTTCAAAGAATGCCTTCGCAACGTCAATATACTCGGAAATAATGACTTTCGCCGGCACATCCTTGCGGCGAAGAAGCTCATAGGATCCGGAGCGCAGGATTGCGCGCAACAGGCTATCGATACGTTTCAGCGGCCAATCTTCGGTGAGCGCTGTGTGGATGAAGGGGTCCAGAAACTTCTGGTCTTCGACCACACCGGCGAGGATCTGCTTGAACCACTGTTCGTCGGCATCACGGTATTGCGCGCCATCAATCTCCTTGCCGAGACGAAAGGCGGTAAATTCGCTCACGACACTTGCGAGCGATGCACCGCCCACGTCCATTTGATAAAGGGCCTGAACCGCAGCAAGGCGCGCTACGCCGCGCTTGTTGGCGGGGCGTACAGTCTTAGCCGGATTTTCCGGGTCGGCCTTTCCGGTCATTTTTCTTATACTCCAAGCCGTTCGCGCAGCGCGATCATGTCGAGGGCAGCCCTTGCCGCCGCCCCACCCTTGTTCTTGTCACCGACTTTCGCACGTGCCCACGCCTGCTCATCGTTTTCCACGGTCAGGATACCATTTCCAACGGCAAGATCCGCATCGACAATGAGGTCCATGATTACCCGGTTCGATTCATTTGCCACGATGTCGTAGTGCGTTGTTTCACCTCGGATCACAACACCGAGCAATACGAAACCTTCATATAGAATTCCGTCGTTTTCCATCGCGGTCATGGTCATGGACAGGGCGGCCGGGATTTCGAGAACACCCGGCACTGCAATCCGATCGCAACTGGCGCCGGCTGCCTCGATTTCCTTGATGGCACCTTCCGCCAATGCATCGGCAAGGTCGTCATAAAAACGGGCTTCAATGATCAGCAGTTTGGGAGCAGCGCTCATGGGTCATGTTTCCATTAGAGGGGCCGCGACAGGAACCACGTCCATCCCGGTTTGTCCAGTGTCAATCGTGCAGGGCTGCCAGAACCGGACAGCATCAGTGCTACCGGCTGTCTCAAGACCATTGACGCCGTCAAATTCCTCGGCTTTCCCCTAGCCGGTCTTCGAGAATTCCGCAAGACGAGCGGCATACCGGGCCATCATATCCACTTCCAGATTAATTCTGTCTCCGAGATGGCGATCGGACCAGGTTGTCACTTCCAGCGTGTGGGGGATCAAAAACACGGAAAACAGAATGCCGCTCACTTCATTGACTGTAAGCGAGGTACCATCCAGCGCAATCGAACCTTTCTTCGCAATAAACTGTGCGGTTTCCCTCGGAGCCTCAAACTGAAAATACACCGAGTCCGGATGATCTTCGCGTTTGACCACCGTGGCAATGCCGTCGACATGCCCGAGCACCAAATGGCCACCAAGTTCGGCACCCAGGGTCAACGACCGCTCCAGATTGATCCTCTGTCCTGCACGCCAGTCCGAGACCGTCGTCACTGCCAGGGTTTCGGCGGCCGATTCGACATCAAACCAGTTTCCGTCATCACTGTTCGACTTTGCCGTTACCGTATGACAAACACCCCCACAGGAGATCGAGGCTCCGATATCGAACGTGTCCGCGTCATAAGACGTGCGAATTCGTGTCCGCTTGCCGGCCGGTATGTTCTCGACTGATAGAATTTCGCCTAGATCGGTCACAATCCCGGTAAACATGTCAGGCTCCTCGACGTCTGAGATAAATGTAACGATCAGCATCGAAACTGCCGGCGTCCATACGATCGAATTTGGGATCGGAAAAAACATCCGCAAGAGCAAGGTCATGCAATGCGGGAATTCCCTCGTCGCCTATCTCCAGATCACCGGTAACCACACACAGGTCATCGACCAGATCCGCCTCCAGGAATGACGACGCCATGCGAGCACCTCCTTCGACCATCACGCTGGTGATCCCCCGTGTCGCGAGCGCACTCAAAATGACGGCTGGCGCGATGGAACAATCTCCGGCAGGCACTCGAATGACGTTGACCCCCGCCGCGACAAGTACTTCGACATTTTCGGGATCGGCATCGTTTCCACAAACAAGCCAGACAGGAACATCAACGCAGGTCCGCACCAGTTTCGATTCGACCGGAAGGCGGGCACAACGGTCAACGATCACCCTGACGGGCGAACGTTCGTGCAGCCCCGGCAATCTGCAAGTCAGTTGCGGATCATCGGCCAGTGCCGTTCCGGATCCGACAAGAATGGCGTCATGTTCTGCCCGAAACCCGTGAACCTTGCGCATGGAGAGCGGGCCCGAGATCTTGACCTGCCCCTCACCCGCCCGTCCGATATAGCCGTCTCTTGAGACCGCCAATTTCAGGAACACATGAGGGCGTTGCTTGAGCTGTCGCAGGGTGAAGCCGTGGTAAAGAGGTCTGATTTCGCGTTCGCGCACGCCAACCGTGACGTCGACCCCGGCATCGCGGAGCATGCCGACACCCCTGCCGGCAACGCGCGGATTGGGGTCTAGCATGCCCACCACCACGCGGCCCACGCCGGCTTCGATCAGTGCCAGAGAACACGGCGGTGTCCGACCATAGTGCGAACAAGGCTCCAGCGTCACGTAACAGGTCGCGTTCTTCGCCAGATCGCCTGCTTGGCGGAGCGCATTCACCTCCGCGTGGGCCATGCCCGGGCGGGACGTAACTCCCCTGCCGACCAGCACCGATCCGTTTTCGCCCTGTCGAATTATCAAAGCGGCAACCGACGGATTGGGCCAAACCCGGCCAAGTCCGCGCCGCGCCAGCCGTTCGGCGGCGGCCATGAAACGCATATCAATCGTATTTTCGGAAATCATTTAGGATCTACAAGAAACGTTACTGGTCATCCGGAACAGCGTTTTCAGAGTCGCTGAGCTCGTCGAGAAGAGCCTCGAAATCCTTGGCTTCACGAAAGTTCTTATAGACGGACGCGAAACGAACATAGGCGACATCGTCTATACCCTTCAGGCCTTCCATCACGTGATTGCCGATTGTCTCCGCTGTAATTTCGCTCTCGCCCGAGCTTTCGAGCTGCCGCACAATTCCGCTCACCATGCGCTCAATGCGATCTGGGTCGACAGGCCGTTTTCGCACGGCAATCTGAACGGATCGCATGAGTTTTTCGCGATCGAACGGAACTCTTCGCCCGGATCGCTTCAGAACCATCAGTTCGCGCAGCTGAACCCGCTCGAATGTCGTGAAACGACCGCCGCAGGTATTGCAGATCCTGCGGCGGCGAATGGCGGTATTGTCCTCGGTAGGTCGGGAATCCTTGACCTGGGTTTCCTCGCCTCCGCAAAACGGACATCTCATTTATCAAAGCTCCTGACCGAGCCGGCTGTTATCCCCCGTAGATCGGGAACCTGGCTGTCAGTGCTTCTACCTTGGCTTTGACGGCAGCTTCAACCGCCGCGTTGCCCTCTTCACTGTTTGCGGCCTTCAATCCGTCCAACACTTCCGTGATGAGCGCGGCAACTTCCCGGAATTCGGCCACGCCGAACCCGCGCGTGGTCGCCGCCGGAGTACCCAGCCGGATGCCGGATGTCACAAATGGCTTTTCAGGGTCAAACGGAATTCCGTTCTTGTTACAGGTGATGTTGGCACGCCCCAGCGCCTTTTCAGCAACCTTGCCGGTTGCATTTTTCGGGCGCAGGTCCACCAGCATCAGGTGGTTGTCCGTACCGCCTGAAACGATGTCGAGACCCTGTTCCTTCAATGCTTCGGACAAAGCCTTGGCGTTTTCGGCAACAGCACGTGCATAGGCCTTGAAATCAGGTTGAAGCGCTTCCTTGAAGGCTACGGCCTTGGCGGCAATCACATGCATCAGCGGACCACCCTGCAACCCGGGGAAAACCGCCGAGTTCATCTTTTTGGCAATCGCTTCGTCGTTGGACAGGATCAGACCACCGCGCGGACCCCGCAGGGACTTGTGCGTGGTGCTGGTGACGACATGCGCATGCGGAACCGGGGACGGATGGACACCACCGGCCACGAGACCGGCGATATGCGCCATATCGACCATCAGGTAGGCACCGATGCTGTCGGCGATTTCGCGAAACTTTTTCCAGTCCCAGATACGGGAATATGCCGTGCCGCCAGCGAGAATAAGCTTCGGCTTATGTTCCTGTGCGAGGCGTTCGACCTCTTCCATGTCGAGTAGATGATCGTCTTCACGCACACCGTAGGAGACAACATTGAACCATTTTCCAGACATGTTTACAGGCGAACCATGCGTCAGGTGGCCACCGGAATTCAGGTCCAGACCCATGAAAGTATCCCCGGGCTGCAACAGCGCCAGGAACACCGCCTGGTTCATCTGGCTGCCCGAATTCGGCTGCACATTTGCAAACTGGCAACCGAACAGTTCCTTGGCACGCTCAATGGCGAGTGTCTCGGCGACGTCGGCAAACTCGCAACCACCGTAGTAGCGCTTGCCCGGATAGCCTTCTGCGTATTTGTTCGTGAAAATCGACCCCTGGGCTTCGAGAACAGCGCGGGAGACGATGTTTTCCGACGCGATCAGCTCGATTTCGTGCTGCTGTCGGCCGAGTTCCTGTTGAATGGTGCCAAATATGTCTGCATCGGCTTCAGCAAGACTGCGGGTGAAGAAACCGGAAGGGGTCTGTCCGGAGCTTTCCATCAAAGACATCGCTCGATCCTTGTTTTCGTATGCGAGGAACCTGGCCCCGGCATCGCGTCAGGTAGAGACACTCATTGCCTGTCGGCCGACATTGCGCGAGGAATTAACACAGGCCCCCCGGCGAACCAAGGGGCATACCGACGCGGCCAGTTGGGAAAACGACGCACAAAGGCCCGTAGTAAAATTTTTGCCAACGAAAAAAACAACCGGTTCAGTAAAGTGTCGGGTCCTTCGCTGCACTCGAAGAGGCGGCAATCTGCTCGATCCGACGCTGCAACTTGCGAACGGCAACACGCTTCAGGTCTTCCTGAGCTGCCGAAGCCGGCCCGAAGGTGGAGACTTCAATACCGGTTGCAGCATCGATCGCAGTTACTTTGACCTGATGGCCTATCGGGTGAAACTCCAGATAGATTTCGCCCGCGCGCGGATTGCCGCTCATCCAGACTCTCCAGATTGGATTTAGCCCAAAAAAGACACGAAACGCCGACCTGATCAAGGCCGGCGTTTCGGTGTGTTCCATGCCCGGGCAGTTTTGCCCTAGAGGCGAGCCTGCGTTTCCGTTCCGGAAAGATCATCGCGATCATAAATGTCATCGCGGAAATGCACGACGCCATCCGAATTTGCCCAGGCAGTCACGTAGGTCATGTAAAGCGGGACGGATTTCTTCAGCTTTACATCTTCGCGTTCGCCGGTGCGGATGACGCTGTCAACGCGACTACGGTCCCAATCAGGCGTCGTCGACTGCAACATCCAGGTCACAAGTTCGCGTACGTTCTGTACACGAACGCACCCTGAGGAGTGGAAACGCTGACTTTCACCAAAGAGTGTCTTTGACGGCGTATCGTGCAGATAAACCTGGTGTTTGTTGTGAAAATTGATACGCACCGAGCCCAACGAATTTTCCGCGCCCGGGTCCTGCGTAAAGCGATATTGTGTCGCCTCGTCCGTGTTCCAGTCGATCTGCTGCCAGGACAGTTCGTTGCCGCTCCAGTCGAAAATCCGGATATTGTTCTTTGAAAGGTACTCCGGATCCTCTTTCATCTTGGGGATCAGGTCCTTGCGGATGATCGAGACCGGAACCGTCCAGTACGGATTGAAGTTGAGTTCGTAGATCTTGCTGTTCAGGATAGGTGTCTGCCGGTCGATCTTGCCAACAACGGCGGTGTGGCGCGAGCGAACCCGTCCGCTTTCAACGGCCTCGATTTCAGCCGCCGGAATATTCACCATCACATAGCGATCGCCAAGGAAACCGGACATCGACCGCATGCGCACAATATTTGTCTCGAGCTGCCCGAGACGCACATGGGCCGGGACGTTCAGGGCCTGCACCGTGTCATCGCCCATGACCCCGTCCGGGATCAGGCCATGACGCAGCTGGAAACGGCGTAGTGCGGCATCGACATAAGAGTCAAAGGCATCGGAAAGACCTGCATGCTGTTCCAGATCTCCAGAGACGATCAACCTGCGGCGAAGTTCCACGACGCGCGGATCCTTGGCACCAATTCGAAGCGCTTTGCCGCCTCCGGTCACGGTACCCCAGCCACCGGCCTGAACGATGCGCTGATAGCGGTCGATCGCGATTGCAATATAATCAGCTGTTTCAGGCGATAGGGTTGGCGCTGAAGAGTTGACTTCAGTAATGTTTTCCGTGGCGATATCGAAGTTGTCAGCCCACTCGACATTCTGGCGGTTCTGCTGCAGCGACTGCAGTGCAGTTTGTGCCTGTCCTTGAACACCGCTTGCCAGCAATGTGCCAATTCCCATCGCACACACGCTCAATAATGCCTTGCGGGCGCCCCAATTCTGGAGACACTTTTTTCCGGACCGACCGGCTTCAAGGTGCATCGCCAACCTCATTTGCTGTGCCTAATGCTTTCGGTTCTGCTGGTATTTTCAATCGGACTTCCAAAATTTCGGTCCAGCTGACTTTTCCAAATCGAATTTCTAAATGACGGGAGTTAACAAATCGCTTGAATCTTTAACCATATCGCCGCCTGAAGCGCCGCACAAAGCCATTCCTTTGTGACCACAAGATGTCAGTGACCGATCGACCGGCACAAATCCCGGGCTCCGGGGCCGTTTCGACCGATCGGAACTTCCATTACTGGTATGAAGAAAACCAAACAGGATGAAACGCAATTTTGCGTGAGGAGCTCAAAAAAAGAAAAAACACCGCCCGATGGGCGGTGCTTTTGTCATCCGGATTTGCCGCAAAATCAAAGACGGTAGAGAATCTGGTCTGTCCAGAACCGCTCCAGGCGGCGCAGCGACTTGTTGAGAACAACAAAGTCCTCCGGACCAATCTCACCAACCTGCTGGACGGACAGGATGTGGCGCTCGTAAAGATCGTTGACGATCGTTGCGACTTCCTGGCCCTTGTCCGTGAGACTCACGCGGACTGACCGGCGGTCCATGCGGGAACGCTGATGGTGGATATAGCCGGTTTCGACCAGTTTCTTCAGGTTATAGGACACGTTCGATCCAAGATAGTAGCCACGGGTCCGCAGCTCACCGGCGGTCAGCTCTGCGTCACCGATATTGAACAGCAACAATGCCTGCACGCTGTTGACATCGGAACGGCCCATGCGATCGAACTCATCCTTGATGACGTCCAGAAGACGCCGATGCAGCCTTTCGACAAGAGTCAGGGCTTCGAGGTAAAGTGGCTTGATTTCCACTTCTTCCGCTTCGCCCGGTGAAACAGCGTCGACTGCCCTACTTGCGGTGATCATGTGATTGCGCCTCTTATAGTACCTGTTGTTGGGCGGATATTTTCCCGCCTTGATACGCAATCTAGCCGAGTGTTTCTAAAATCCGCTTAAGAGACACGCTGAATCATTCGTTAACACTTGAAGGGCATTTTCGGCACCCGATTCAGACTTTGTTCATCATGATCCGCGCAGGAAGTTCACGATCCCCGAGAAGTCCTTTTCGTTGCCGCCGGTGTTACAGAACAGAGCATAAAGCGCTGCAGCTTCCGCACCCAGCGGCGTAGCTGCACCAGACGTATTGGCCGCTTCCTGTGCCAGCTTAAGGTCCTTGAGCATCATGGCCGCCGCAAATCCCGGCTCGTAGTCCCTGTTGGCAGGCGATGACGGGAGCGGACCAGGCACCGGGCAATAGGAAGTCAGCGACCAGCACTGGCCTGACGCCGTCGAAGAAATATCGAACAACTTCTGCGCATCAAGGCCGAGTTTTTCAGCAAGCACGAAGGCCTCGCTCACTCCGATCATCGATATGCCGAGGATCATGTTGTTGCATATCTTCGCGGCTTGACCATTGCCAGCTCCGCCGGCATGGACGATTGTTTTACCCATGATGTCCAGGAATGGTCCGGCGGCTGCAAATGCCTCATCGCTGCCGCCAACCATGAAGGTGAGCGTTCCGGCGGTTGCCCCGCCAACACCTCCTGAAACAGGGGCATCGACCATCGGCATGTTCATTCCAGTTGCAGCCGCACTGACAACACGTGCGCTTTCTACATCGATGGTGGAGGAGTCAATCAAAAGCGTGCCGGCTTTGGCGTTCTCTAGAATACCGCCCTCCCCCTGGTAGATCTGGCGGACATGTTTTCCGGCCGGCAACATCGTGACAATGACATCTGAAACAGCGGCAAGGTCGGAAATACCGTCCGCTTTCTCGCCTCCGGCCTCGACATGGGCGGAAAGGGCTGCGTCCGACAGATCAAATCCGAGAACCCTGTGTCCCGCCTTGACCAGATTGACAGCCATCGGGCCACCCATGTTTCCAAGACCAATGAAGCCAACTGTGCTCGCCATGTTCGTTCTCCCAGATGAATTTGGTGTTGAATGTGAATCTGTTGGCGGTGATCGCTGATGCGATGATTCAGCTTGTCGGAAACCGACAGGGCTCGTCTTCAGCCGGGCGCCGCGCGGTTTTCCCTGTGCATGAGATAAGCCAGCGCGACATAGACTGCGATCGTTGCCAGATAAAAGGAGATCTCGTAAGGACGACGTCCATAAAGATCGGAAAAGGCGGTGTGCATGACAATCTGGCAAATGCACCGGAAGATCCACATGACCGTTCCCCAGGATACGGTCAGCCAGAGACCTGTTGCCGCGACCAGGTCGAGAACCGCAAAAAAGACAGTCGCTCCCTGAAGTGCGACCGGCATGTCCCAGAAGAAATGGCCGCGCCATTCCACAATGCCGATAATGCGCGCCCAATAGATAACCCCGCCACCGATCAGGATGATCGCTATGCAGCGCAAATACAGGATCAGAATCGTGCTCCAGGGCGGGCGGGCATCGATAAGGTCCTGAAAGCTTGTGATCATGGCCGGTCCGGTTGCGCGTTAAAGAGGAAGATCTCCGTCAGACGGTTCCTCGAAATACGACGCCAGCGACGCGCTGTCCACTTGTCCCAGTTGGTTAGGAGTCCATTTCGGGGCCTGATCCTTGTCGACGACAACCGCACGAATGCCTTCGAAGAAGTCGTCACCATGGAGGATCCGTGACACGATCCGGTATTCAAGCTTCATGCACTCTTTGAAGGACATTTGCGCCCCGCGCCGCATCTGCTCAAAGGCAATCAGAACGCTCGTCGGGGATTTCTGACGGATCGCGTCCGCGGTTTTGCGAGAAAACTCTTCCTCCGAGGCGTCGAGCCTTTTCAGGACTTCCGTCACCGACGGCGCTGAAAAGGCATGCTCGACAAGGGCTTCGTTCCGCTGCAAGATGCCGGTTTCCGGCGCGACGAGATACGGTCGAAGCGCAACGCCGATGTCATTGGCCGTTTCCAGCGACGTCTCCAGATCGGGAAGACTGTCTTCGGAAACCGCGTGCGTCAGCACGCCCGAGGCAAGAGCGTCGGCCTGTTTGAGCCGGCTCGCACTCAATGCGCAATAGATGCCCATCTTTTTGGGCATGCGTGGCAGGAAATAGGTACCTCCCACATCGGGGAAGAAACCAATCGCGGTTTCAGGCATGGAAAAGAGCGTCTTCTCGGTCCCTATCCGGTGGCTGCCGTGAACGGAAACGCCCACGCCTCCTCCCATGACGATCCCGTTGATCAGCGCAACATAGGGTTTCGGATAGGCCTTGATCGTGGCGTTCAGGGTGTACTCGTCCCGAAAAAACGGCTTGAGACTCTCTACGTCGCCCGCCATCCGTGTGTCGTATATGCTTCGGATATCGCCACCGGCGCAAAACGCCTTGCCACCCGCCCCCTTGATGACAATGTGCGCAACGGACGGATCACCGGCCCAGCGCTGCAACTGATCTGCAAGCGCATTCACCTTTGCATGGGTCAATGCATTGAGAGCCTGCGGTCTGTTCAGCGTTACGAACCCGGCTTTGCCGCGAACTTCAAAGAGGATTTCGTCACTCATGTGGACGCCTTGTCAAATGAGAGTCGTTTCAAGGGTTAAGCCGGGGAAATTCAATCAGTCCTTCAATAGCTGTCTGGCAATGATCAGGCGCATGATTTCATTGGTGCCTTCCAAAATCTGGTGCACGCGGACATCGCGGAAAAAACGCTCGATGGGATAGTCACGCAGATATCCGTAACCCCCGTGAAGCTGGAGTGCCTCGTTGACGACGTTGAAGCCGGTGTCCGTTGCCAGGCGTTTTGCCATCGCAGCCAGCCTGGTTGCCTCGTGGGTCTTGGCATCCACAGCAACGGCGGCCTTGTGCAGAAGCAGGCGCGCGGCTTCGAGTTCGGTCGCCATGTCGGCAAGACGGAACTGAAGAGCCTGGAAATCGGCAATCGGCCTGCCGAACTGCTTGCGTTCCTTCGTGTAGTCAAGAGCATGTTCCAGACAGGCCTGAGCCGCGCCGATCGAACAGGCTCCGATATTGAGCCGTCCGCCATCGAGCGCCGACATGGCGATCTTGAAGCCCTGACCTTCCTCGCCCACGAGGTTTGACTTCGGTACGCGACAATCCTGAAAATTCACTTGCGCGGTCGGCTGGCTCTTCCAGCCAAGCTTGATTTCATTCGCGCCGAAACTCAGTCCGGGCGTTCCGTTCTCCACCAGCAGGCATGAAACACCGGATGGACCATCGCCACCCGTGCGCACCATTACCGCGTAGAGATCGCTGACACCTCCACCTGAGATGAAGGCCTTGGAGCCGTTGAGCACATAATGATCACCGTCGTCCTTCGCACTCGTGCGAAGACTGGCGGCATCGGACCCGGACCCGGGCTCAGTCAGGCAGTAACTCGTCAACAGCTTCATCGTGCAGAGCCTTGCCAGGAACTTCTGCCGCAAGTGTTCGGATCCGAATGTGTCGATGATCCAGGCCACCATATTGTGGATCGACAGGTAGGCCGCCGTGGAAGTGCAGCCTTTCGAGAGTTCCTCGAAAATCAAGGCCGCATCGAGACGAGAGAGAGCCGAGCCGCCCACGTCCTCCTTTACATATATGCCACCGAACCCGAGCTCGGCCGCCTTGCGCAGGGTCGGAATCGGAAAGATGCTGTCTTCATCCCAGTGCCGGGCGTTCGGGGCGAGCTCGTCGCGGGAAAAACCCGCGGCCATATCCTGAAAGGCGCGCTGATCTTCGTTTGGTGAAAAGTCCACGTTTATCCTCCCAAAAGCGCGGGTGCGCCGAGTCGTTGAAGGCAAGTTGCCGTACCTGCATTGCGGCTGCACTAAAACATATTTGACGCAAACGTCAAACAATCTCTTTTTTGTTTTTATTTTCAGTTATTTTACAGAATGTTGGAGTGCGTCAATCTGCGTGATAGATTGGCGTTTCACTTCCTTCAGAATACAAGTCAACATTCAAAAAACCGAGCTCGCAGGTTCCATGTCGTCCAAACCGCCCCTTCCCCCGATCACATCCGACCATATGGATACGCTGCTTGCCGGCACCAGAATGCGCCGTAACAGGCAGAGCGACTGGTCGCGCCGGCTTGTGTGCGAAAACACATTGACCGTCAATGACCTGATCTGGCCGATCTTTCTCGTCGACGGCGAGAATGTGCGTCAGCCAGTCGCTTCAATGCCGGACGTATTCCGGCTTTCCGTCGATGAAGCCGTGCGCGAGGCAACGCAAGCCGCAAACCTTGGCATTCCGGCTCTCGCCCTGTTTCCCTATACCGATCCGGACCTGCGCGATGACACAGGTTCAGAGGCCCTGAATTCTGAAAATCTGACCTGCCGGGCGCTTCGCGCCATAAAGGCGGAAGGGCTGAATGTCGGTCTGATGACCGACGTCGCACTCGACCCCTATACAAGCCACGGCCATGACGGGTTGATGGAAGGTGAAACGATCCTCAATGACGAAACAGTCGACCAACTGTGCAGGCAGGCACTGGTCCAAGCCGAAGCCGGGTCGGATGTCATCGCGCCTTCCGACATGATGGACGGGCGGATTGGTGCCATCCGGCAATCCCTGGACAGTCAGAATTTCCGGAACACCCAGATCATGGCGTATTCCGCAAAATATGCCTCCGCCTTTTATGGCCCTTTCCGGGACGCCGTCGGGTCTTCCGGGACCTTGAGGGGAGACAAGCGGACGTATCAGATGGATCCTGCGAACACCGACGAAGCCCTGCGCGAAGCCGAACTCGACATCACAGAGGGTGCCGACATGGTGATGGTCAAGCCCGGCCTTCCGTATCTCGACATCGTTCGGCGCATCAAGGACGAGTTCCAGGTCCCGACTTATGCGTACCAGGTCTCCGGAGAATACGCGATGATCAAGGCGGCGAGCGCCAATGGCTGGCTCGACGGGGACCGGGCGATGCTGGAAAGTCTCCTGGCATTCAAACGCGCAGGCGCCGACGGGATCCTGACCTATTTTGCGCCGAAGGTCGCCGAGATGCTGACTCAGGGGAAATAAGCAATCCTCTGTTCAGTCCAGACCTTGCGGTTAGTTGGCACAGGCTGAAATGGCGGTGGTTTCCCAAGTCACGCCCATAGCAATCCACATTCCGGCGAGCGGATCTTCCGGCCAAATGGTCATCACCGACTTGAACCGGGATGGCCTTTGTTGCGCGCGCCGGGAGTTTGCGTTTTCAATGTTCAATCCCCACATGTGAGTCATCACATTTTTGGGAGCATGTTAATGTCCGCAGAAACCTCCGCCGACTATGTCCGTCAGGACGTCTTCGATCCTGTTCGCCACCCGGAACTGTTTTCCGGAGTGCGCAGCCGGCGAATTTTTGCGTTCTTCATCGACGTGATCGTGATCGCCCTCCTGACCTTCGGCGCAGGCATTCTGGTTATTTTTCCTTGGCGTCTTCACGCTCGGCCTCGGCTTTCTGCTTTACGGTATCCTGCCAGCAGCCGTCGCCCTGCTCTATGTTGCCTTCACGCTTGGCGGACCGCTGGCTTCCACTTTCGGAATGCGTGCCATGGGGCTGGAAATGCGCCTCTGGTACGGTGCCAAACCCTATCCGCTTCTTGCTTCAGTGCATGCGCTTCTGTTCTGGTTTTCCGTTTCGCTGCTGACGCCGCTCGTGCTGTTGGTGTCGCTCTTCTCGGACCGCAAGCGTCTGCTGCATGACATGATCCTCGGAGTGGTCGTGATCAACTCTGCCTATCACCAGCAGTATTTTTACGAGCAGGAGTAAGTTCCACACGCCTGTTCTGCTGCGCTCGCATTTTCAAAGCAGCATGTCGTGTTTCTTGGGTTGCCCATTTGGCCCGGGAAACGTGTAGCAGCAGAGGTTCAAGGCTCTTCCGGTCCTCTTCTGACAATACGGGAAACCAGTTCACGGCAAGGGCTGCCCAATAGTCAGAGCCTTGCTTCATGCCTCCGGCCACAATCTCCTTAAAGGGGAACCCGGCTGTAACTTTCGACCGTGACGGATTGGCCGCTCGCAATTCAGCCAACACCTTTTTCACATCCTCAATCCTTGATTCCAACAATACAAGCGTGTGGTATGTCCCTTCCAAGGCACATATGTCCAGAAGTGCTTCGCTACCGCCTTCAACGACCCAAATTCCGTCTTCGGTAAAGCCGATGGCGGCTTTCCCGTTTCCCAAGTTTAAGACTGGCGTCCAACTCGTTCCTGCTGCGATGTTGACCAGTTTGGATGAACTACTGCCGACAGAATCCAAAGTGTAACTCCATGTGATTATCGCAGCAAACACGAGACCAAATTGACATGTATCTCAATTCAGCAACGCCAGAGAAAAATTGAGCAAACCCGCGAACCCGACCCAGAGTGCGTAGGGGAGGAAGAGCGCCGCAGAAACACGATCCGCGCGCCAGTTATTTCCTACAAACAGAATAATCAATATCAGCATCGCCGCGATCACGGCAAAGGCGGCCCATGTCNGGTGAAAACAAAAAAGACCGGTGACCAGATCCAGTTCAGTGCCATCTGTCCGTACCAGAATTTCATGGCCATTGACCGAGATGCTCTCAGAAAGGTCCGCCAACCGGCAACGGCAATGAACACGTACAGAACCGTCCAGACCGGAGCAAAGATCCAGTTCGGCGGGTTGAAAACCGGTTTCTCAAGTTCCTGATACCAACTGCCCGGTGCAGACTGGGTTCCAACAAAAATTCCCATACCGATGACAACGACAAGAAACAGCGCGAGCAACGCTATTGATCGCGGTTGGCGGGGCTGGGTTGGATCGTCGATGGTCATTTTAGGGCACACCAGGTTGCATTTGGTCCCAAACTGTCATGTCCCCGGCACCTTTTCCAGAACCGTGTCGCTGTTGATGAGAACCGATTTATCTCCCTTGAATTGAAATCGGGTGAAAACACCTGACCGCTTCCGAAATCGAATGCGGAATATCGCCCTGTTTTCACCGCTCTATCGCGTTACCGGGTCTAATCACCGAAAAACCTGAATATTAGAGTCGACTTTAAATTTCAGATTTGGTATTGCTGCGACGCAATCTAACTATTGGAAAACGCTATGTCTTTCTTCAAACGCGTAGGCGCACTGACGTGCGTGTTCGTGGCCGGTAGCCTGTTGGCTGCTCACTCCACAACCGCTCAAGCGGAAGCTCTTACCTTCACCGATATTGCTGGCCGGGAAGTCACCCTGCCGGAGATGCCGGACAAGATCATTCTCGGCGAAGGCCGAATGATGTATGGGATCGCACCGCTCATCGAAGGCAATCCGTTCGAGAAGATCGTCGGCTGGAAAAGTGACCTGGTCCAGTACGATCCGGATGCGTTCCGCAAGTACCAGGGCGTATTCCCGGACGATACGGCGCGGATGATCGACTTCGGCAATCCTTATGCTGGTGATTTTTCCATTGAAGCCGTGCTGGAGGCGGAAACAGACCTGGTGTTGCTTGATGTCGGCAACCTCTTCAAGGCCGAAGAAACAGGCCTCATCGAAAAGCTCGGCAATGCCGGCGTTCAGGTCGCCTTTATCGATTTCCGCCGCAACGCCACGGAGAATGCAGTGCCTTCGATGCTGATCCTCGGCCGGATTTTCGGCGAGGAAAAACGCGCTGCCGAATTTATCGATTTCTACATCGCGCAGATGCGCAAGGTAACGAATATTGTCGACACGATCCCGGCCGAAGACCGCCCGCTTGTCGTCGTTGAAAATGCCGCCGGATGGCAGACCGATTTCTGCTGCCGGTCATTCGGCCCCTATAATTACGGCCGTTTCGTCGAACTCGCCGGAGGCAAGAACTACGGGTCCACGCTTGCCAATGCCTATTCCGTTGATCTGAACCTGGAAGGCATCATCGAAGCGGATCCCGATGTTGTGTTCGGCACAGGTGCAAACTGGAAAGAAGCACGTCCGGAAGTCACCTCGACACTGCTTGGCTACGACGGCGATCCGGAAGTGAACGGCGACCGCCTTTCTGCGCTTGCCGCCCGCCCTGGTTTCGCTGATTTGCGTGCCGTGAAGGAAGGCCGATTCCACTCGATCTATCACCAGTTCTACAATTCGCCGTATCACTTCGTGGCAGTCCAGGTCCTGGCGAAATGGCTGCATCCGGAGGATTTTGAAGATCTTGATCCGGAGGCAACCTTCAAGGAACTGCACGGCAGGTTCCTTCCTTATGAGCCTTCCGGTCAATTCTGGATCTCCCTGAACAACTAGAACCGACACACCCGATGGCTCCGCAATATCTGATTGCGGGGCCTGTTTTTCATGGAATTTTCATGTCTGACGGAACCTTGCTAACATCAGAGGCGTTGTCACTTGTACGTGCCTACAAACGACGCAGCATGCGCCGTGTTACCCTCGTAATTCTTGCCTTTTTTTGCCTTGCCGTCCTGGTCGTCATCGATGTCAACACCGGCCCGGCCGATCTGACAATCTGGCGAACGATTGAAGTGATCTTCGATCGCGCCAGCGCCACTCCCAAAGAAGACGTCATCATCTGGCAACTGCGCCTTCCGGTCGCCATCATGGCCGTCGCAGTGGGCGCAATGCTCGGCGTCGCCGGCGCAGAAATGCAGACGATCCTCAACAATCCGCTCGCCGATCCGTTTACGCTTGGGCTGAGTTCTGCAGCCGGATTCGGCGCTGCCCTTGCCATCGTGTTCGGCTGGTCTGTGATCCCGGGTGTTGGAGGACTGTTCGTTTCGGTGAACGCGTTTGTATTCGCGATGATTACCGTCCTGCGCCTTGTTCCTGTTTACCAGATTGCGCGGCGTCACTCCGGAAGCCATGATCCTTGTCGGAATCGCAATGCTGTTCACTTTCAACGCGTTGCTGGCCTTTCTGCAATACGGCGCTTCGGTAAATTCAACTCGCGCAGCTGATTTTCTGGCAATTGGGTTCCCTCGCCCGTGCCACGTGGTCAAAGGTTGGCATCTGCTTCCTGATCCTTGTACTCACCCTGCCCTGGTTCATGAACCGCTCCTGGGCATTGACCGCGCTGCGCATGGGCGAGGACAAGGCAGCCGCGCTGGGCGTCAATGTCTCCATATTGCGGATCGGAGTGCTTGCCGGCGTTTCTCTGCTTTCCGCCGTCGCGGTCTCCTTTGTTGGAGCCATTGCCTTCGTCGGTCTCGTCGGACCGCACATAGCACGCATGATCGTTGGTGAAGACCAGCGCGGTTTTCTGCCGTTGTCCGCCTTGTGCGGTGCCCTTATTCTCTCCGGTACGTCAATAGCATCGAAGGCAATCACACCTGGTATCGTCTACCCGATCGGCATGATCACCTCGCTGATCGGCATTCCTTTCTTCATTCTGCTCATTCTCGGGCAGAGAAAGAGGCACTGGCAATGAGTGCGCTGTCTGCCGAGAACATCAGCTTCTCTTATGGTTCGAGACAAATTTTCGACGCCATCGCCTTCGAACCGATTGTCCCCGGACAGCTTACCGCTCTCATCGGGCCAAATGCGGCCGGCAAATCTACCCTGTTTCGTCTGATTGCAGGGCTTTTGCCCCTCCAGTCAGGCAAGGTCCACCTCGGCAATATCGACCTCGACAGCCTTTCGACTCGTGCGAGGCTTAAGCGTGTGTGTTTCATGCCGCAGTTTTTTACCGCGAATGCGGCTCTTACCGTCTTCGATGTAGTCATGATGGCGCACAAACAGTTGAAGGGTTGGCGCGTCAGCGATGCAGACATGATTGCGGTCGGTACGGCTCTGCATGAGGCCGGCATCGGTCATCTGGCCGAAGCCTATGTGAGCGAGCTCTCCGGAGGGCAGTCGCAATTGGTTTCGGTAACGCAAGCGCTGATCCGGAAATCGGATGTCTACCTGTTTGACGAGCCGACATCCGCACTCGACCTGCGCCACCAACTGGACGTGTTAGGTCAGATAAAGTCGGCGGTCGTCCGGCGCGGTGCCGTCGGTGTCGTCGCGCTTCACGATCTCAATCTGGCTGCTCGTTTCGCGGACAATCTGATCCTGCTCGGTGAAGGCCGAATTCTGGCACAGGATTCACCCAGGGAGGTGCTGCGCGCGAATGCGATTGCCAAGACTTACGGGGTTGCGATCGAGACTTCACAGGGGCCCAGAGAGGAACTCATCGTCCATGCTTACGCGTCGTAATTTCATGTTTTCCGTGGCTGCAATGGCGGGCACCGGGTCTGCACTGGCCTGCCCGGCTCCAGCGTCGGTCGGTAATGCGCACAGCGTCCTGATGCTAAATGCGGTTTGTGGGGATCCTGACACGCCGAATGTGTTTGAACCCGCGATTCTAAGGATCAAACCCGGCGACAGTGTCACGTTCGTCCCGACTGACGCAGGCCACAATTCTGCATCGAAACGCGGAATGATCCCGAACGGTGCGGACGCCTGGAACGGAGCAATGGACACAAATCTGACAGTCGAATTTCCGATACCGGGCATTTACGGGCACATCTGCCTGCCACACTACGAATGGGGAATGGTGGGTCTGATCGTGGTTGGAAATGATTTGTCGAATCTGCATTCCGTGAAAAAAGTCAGGCACCCGGGCAGCGCGCGCAAAGTCTTTCGTTCGCTCCTGAAAGAACTTGAAGCATAGGAATTGTCGTGAGCGAGAATCTGATTGATACCTGGTCGAAACGTGATGCTGAAGAAGACAGCATGACAACAGAACACGCCTGGATCTGGCGAGAAATGATTGCAGCGGTCGGCGAGACTGATTTCACCAACGCAAAAGTTCTCGATTTCGGCTGTAATCAGGGTGGATTTCTGAGACTGCTTTATGACCTTCGTCGCTATGCTGCTGCCGTTGGAGTGGATATCGCACAGAACGCTATTGCGCGCGCCGAAGCTCAAAAAGGCGATCGGCCCATCACCTATCGCGCCACGGACCGATTGTCGGATATCGGAGACGGTTTTGACATCGCTTTCAGTCACGAAGTCATCTACCTGATCGAAGATCTCGAGCGGCACGCCGGCGACATCAGGAAGGTTTTGAAACCGGGAGGGGATTATTATGCAGTCACCTGCTGTCACAGTGACAGTCCGCTCTGGCACTCCTGGCGACCCAAAATTCAGGAGTTTTCAAACGTTCCGGTCCCAAATCACAGTGTGTCGGAAATTGCCGAGGCCTTTCGGCACGCCGGGTTTCAGGTGTCGGTTCAGCGATTTCTGGCAAGCGCCTTCGTGCCTCTCGGCGGCGCGAGTGACTATTTTCCGACGGATGTCGACCGCCTTGAGACTTACAGCCGCTGGAAGCTCATGTTCCGGTTCACATCAAACGCCTAGAAAGACATTGTTCGAATTCTGTCAGGGTGTCCCTGTCGCCAGGAATGCCGTCCTTCGCCAGTATTTTTTCCAACCTTATGTTGGCAAGAGCCAATCCAACGCGTATCAGACGCAAACACTATCATAAGCTCTTTCAATGAGCGGACCGCCTGTTTTAAACTGTGCGTTCGTCAAGACTGGCATTGGGCAGGTGAATGCACTCAGTTGATATTGCGATGGCGCTGACCTTTCTGGTGATCGCATCGACCGTTATCCTGTACGCCTTGGAGCGCTACCCGATTGAAACGGTCGCTCTGGGGTCAGTGACCGCGTTCATTGTCATCTTTTCTGTCCTTCCGGTCGAAACTCCTGACGGCAAGGCCGTAACCACCGCCGATTTTCTCACCGGTTTCGCAAATCCGGCGCTGGTCACCGTGATCTGCCTGCTGATCATCGGTCAGGGACTGTTCCAGACGGATGCGCTGGAAGGGCCCGCGAAGGCAATCGTCAGGATGACACGCGGCCGCTCGGCGTTTGCGACCATTCCGATTCTGCTCGCTGTTGCCGTCCTCAGCGCCTTCCTGAACAACACTCCTGTTGTCGTCATGTTCCTGCCGATCCTCACCGCAGTTGCCGCGACGGTCGGGCAGTCGCCTTCCCGTGTCCTGATGCCGCTGTCGTTCATTGCGATTCTCGGCGGCATGATCACGCTGATCGGGTCGTCCACCAACCTTCTGGTCGCCAACTACGCCGCGCAGACCTCCGATCTCAGGCTGACCTTCTTCAGTTTCACGCCGATCGGTCTGATCGTGGCCAGCGCCGGAGCGGTCTATGTGTTCTTCATCATGCCGTATCTGATGACCACCCGGAAAACCATGGCAGAGGAATTTCAACCAACCTCGGGCAAGCAGTTCATTGCCCAGATTGAAATCACATACGGACATCCCCTTGTCGGGGTCGAGGCTGTCTCGGGCATGTTCCCCAATCTGAAAGACATGACTGTCCGACTGGTTCAACGTGGGCAAAAACCCATTCTGCCACCGTTCGAAAACGTGGTTCTGTCGCCTGGAGACACAGTCATCGTCGCAGCGACGCGGAATGCGCTTGCAAACGCGCTGGCGCGCCGCCAGCCATTGATGGAGACCGACGCGGAAAACAGTAGCGCCGGACGAGATCAGCAGCCGGTTCAGCCGGGCTCCATCAGCCTTGCCGAGGTGGTTGTCGCACCTGCGTCCAGACTGATGGGCAGAACTTTACCGCAATCGGGGTTTTATGCCGACACCGGCTGTCTCGTCATGGGCATCCAAAGGCGCAGTCGCATGCCGCGCATGGCAATGAACGACATCCGGCTTGAAGCAGGAGACGTTCTGCTGGTTGCCGGAAATGAAGACGAGATCGGCCGCCTGCGCGGCAACCGGGACGTCCTTCTTCTTGACTGGTCAACAACGGAGGTGCCACGCCGGCGCTACGCGCCGAGAGCGCTGGCCATTTTCGCATGTGTGGTCATACTGGCCGCTACCGGACTGGTACCGATCGTATCGGCTGCCATCGGCGGCACTTTTGCTATGATTGCGTCCGGTTGCCTCAACATTCGCCAGGCCATGCGGGCGATCGACAGCCGGATCTTCATGCTCGTCGGCGCTTCGCTAGCCGCGGCAGTCGCGCTGGAAGCAACAGGGGGTGCGACCGCGATAGCCACGGGGCTCGTTTACGTGCTGCAAGGGGCATCTGCAGCAACAATTTTGTCAGCACTTTTCTTTATCGTCATGGTACTGACGAACTTTCTTTCCAACAATGCAGCCGCCGTTCTGTTCACGCCAATCGCCATCAATCTGGCCAACCAGATCGGACAGCCGCCGGAAGCATTTGTGGTTTGCCTGATCATCGCGGCCAATACCTCCTTCGCAACACCCGTGGGCTATCAGACCAACCTGATTGTCATGGGTCCGGGTCACTACAGATTTAGCGACTTCATCCGGGCCGGAGCACCGCTTGCGCTTATTTTATGGTTGACCTTCTCGTTGGTCGCGCCATGGTATTACGGGATGTAGAACAAGATTTGAGGTATCTCGGGACAACACGGTGACACGCCACCCAACAGACCATCCGCAGTTCTATCTTACCGCGCCTGCGCCCTGCCCTTATCTGGAAGGCAAGCAGGAGCGTAAGGTGTTCACGCATCTGGTGGGACATGGCGCCCCGGCTCTCAACGAGGTTCTGACGCAGGGCGGTTTCCGGCGCAGTCAGAACATTGCCTACCGCCCGGCATGCGAACAGTGCCAGGCATGCGTTTCCGTTCGGGTCCGCGTCAACGATTTCAAATGGAGCAAATCGTTCAAACGTGTCTGGAAAACCGGTTCAGAGCTGATCGGAGCACGGCTCCCGGCCAGTCCTTCTGCGGAACAATACGATCTGTTCAGGGATTATCTGCAGGAACGTCATGAAGACGGCGGCATGACCGAAATGAGCGTTCTCGACTACGCGATGATGGTCGAGGATACCCATGTCGAAACGTTGGTGATCGAATATCGCCGCAGGGGACCGGACAGTTTCGTTACCGGAACCGGCGACGGCCCTCTGCTCGGCGTTGCGCTAAGTGATCAATTGTCCGACGGGCTCTCCATGGTTTATTCCTTTTACGACCCCAGCTACACCGACACGGCGCTCGGCACCTACATGATCCTGGATCACATCGAACGCGCACGCAAAATGCGCCTTCCCTATGTCTATCTCGGGTACTGGGTCGGAGGATCAGCGAAGATGGCCTACAAGGCCCGCTTCAGACCACAAGAGCATCTTGGTCCAAACGGCTGGACCATCGCGGACACCGAGGTAACGGCAAACTCTGAAACCTGACCAGCCTGCGATCCGGTTGTCAGGCCTCGGGAATATGATTGCGGATCTTGTCGAAAACCGACCGGAACATGTCTTCGGTCAGACGGCCGGTGTTGGTGTTGTATCGAGAGCAATGATAGCTGTCGAAAAGCAACATATCATGTCCCGGAAGGTCATGTTCCGCACAATGAGCGAACGGAAAACTGGCGCGTCGCAATTCAAGGGTGGACAGGAAAGTCTCATGCGCAATCCGGCCAAGCGCAAGTACTGCGCGGAAGGACGGATTGGCAGCCAACGTGGAAAGCAGATAAGGCCTGCAGGTCCTGATCTCCGGCCCGGTTGGTTTGTTTTGAGGGGGAAGGCAGCGGACTGCATTGGTTATCATTGCGTCGCAAAGTGTCAGTCCGTCATCCGGCCGAGCCAGATATGTGCCTTGTGCAAATCCGTATTCAAGCAAGGTTTGATAAAGAAGATCGCCGGCATAGTCCCCTGTGAAAGGCCGTCCCGTGCAATTGGCTCCCTTCATGCCGGGGGCCAGGCCTATGATAAGCAGCCGCGGTGTTTTTGACGAAAATGAAGCCACCGGGGCATTGTGCCAATCAGGATGCGCCGCCCGCAGTTCTTCGCGAAACGCCACCAGACGAGGACAGTCCGGACAATCCAGAGGTGGATCGACCGGACCGATATTTCCTTCAAGCCCAGACATCAGGGGAACTCAGTAGTCGTCCTCGTCGTCGTGGTCCATCTGCGGTGCCATTTGAGGGCGCACCGGACGCTCCGACGGATCTCGGCCGATCTTGTTGGCAAGACTTGCCAGATCAATAAAATGATCCGCCTGACGGCGAAGATCGTCAGCAATCATGGGCGGCTGGGTTTTCAAGGTGGACACTACGCTGACTTTGCGCCCCTTGCGTTGAAGCGCCTCCACCAGCGATCTGAAATCGCCATCGCCCGAAAACAGAACGATATGGTCAACTGTTTCAACAAGTTCCATGGCATCGACAGCAAGTTCGATATCCATGTTGCCTTTGACTTTCCGTCTTCCGGCACTGTCCACGAATTCCTTTACCGGCTTTGTGATAACCTTGTAGCCGTTGTAATCCAGCCAATCTATAAGTGGCCGAATGGACGAGTATTCCTGATCCTCGATAAGCGCAGTATAATAATACGCGCGTAAAAGATATGCCTGTCCCTGGAACTCCTTCAACAGCCGTTTATAGTCGATATCAAAACCGATCGCCTTGGCCGTCGAATACAAGTTGGCTCCGTCAATGAACAAAGCAACTTTTTCTCGAGCGTCAAACATATTAGATGAAACCTTTCCGAGTTAAATGCGTCTTCAAGGAGAGTCACCAACGGTTCGGCACCCGCAGCCGCACTCGTTCATGTCTACCAATAAGGTCAACGCATTTTTGCTGAGATGACACCTACCGCACATTGCCGCTTCACTCAGCTTATTGTTTTGTTTTTCCCACCGACCCTGTTGATTCTTGTAGGTCCGCTGTAGTGCCCTACACTATAATATTGGACCGCCGCAACGCAAAAGCGAGTGGAGCTAAGAAAAATCGATAAAAACCCTGCTAAAAGTGACGTTTTCCTCCCAAATTCGACAAGGGGTTGCTTTTTCGAATTGTGATCTCTATACGCTGTTTTTTCAAGTTCATTTAGCCTATGGAGACGTCGAATGGCGCGCGTGACCGTCGAGGACTGCATCGACAAGGTCGAAAACCGGTTCGAGCTGGTGCTGATTGCTGCGCATCGCGCTCGCATGATCTCAAGCGGTTCGCCGCTGACAATTGACCGCGACAATGACAAGAATCCCGTCGTTGCACTGCGCGAGATCGCCGAGCAGACCGTCAGCCCGGAAGACATGAAAGAAGACCTGATCCACTCGCTTCAGAAGTTCGTGGAAGTGGACGAACCCGAGACAGAGGCTGTGCCGGTCGTTCCGTCTGCCAATCAGCATCAGGTGACCCAGGTCAACAACGTGGACGACAGCGCGGTGGAATTCGACCGTATGTCCGAGGAAGACCTGTTGCGCGGCCTGGAAGGCCTGGTTCCGCCGGAGCGGACCGACGACGTCTGATTTTTCGTCCAGTTCCCGCCTGAATTGCGGATATTTTTCCGCGGTGTTTCAGGCGGTTTTTCTTTATCCGACTGATATCTCAGTCGGTTGTCTGGGTCGGTTGCGGCCATGATGCGTCAATATGAGCTCGTAGAACGAGTTACGCGTTACAATCCGGAAGCTGATGAAGCCTTGCTCAACAAGGCTTATGTCTACGCCATGCAAAAGCACGGCTCCCAGATGCGCGCGTCCGGCGACCCCTATTTTTCCCATCCTCTCGAAGTCGCGGCGATCCTCACTGATCTTCGGCTGGATGATGCGACCATCGCAGTCGCCCTTCTTCATGACACCATCGAAGATACGGATGCGACCCGGGCTGAAATCGACTCCCTGTTCGGTGAGGAGATCGGCAAGCTGGTCGAGGGCCTGACGAAGATCAAGCGACTTGATCTGGTCTCTCAAAAGGCCAAGCAAGCAGAAAACTTCCGCAAGCTGTTGCTCGCCATCGCGGACGACGTGCGTGTCCTGTTGGTCAAACTTGCAGACCGGCTGCACAACATGCGCACTCTGCAGCACATGCCGCAGCACAAGCGTGGCCGGATTGCCGAAGAAACCATGGAAATCTATGCCCCCCTCGCCGGGCGTATGGGCATGCACGACATGCGTGAGGAGTTGGAAGACATTTCCTTTCATATCCTCAATCCGGAAGCCTACGAAACCATCACGGACCGGCTTGCGGATCTGCGTGAGAAAAACCGGGACCTGATTGCCGACATTGAAACGACGCTAACCGAACGCCTCAGCGAACGCGGCATGGCAGCCGAGGTCACGGGACGCGAAAAACGCCCCTATTCGATCTTTCGCAAGATGCAGCGCAAGGCCATCGGTTTTGAGCAACTCTCCGACATTTACGGTTTCCGTGTAACGGTCGGAACCGTCGAAGCCTGCTATCGTGTCCTCGGCGTGATCCATACGACCTGGCCAACGGTTCCCGGACGCTTCAAGGATTACATCTCCACGCCGAAACAGAACGACTACAAGTCAATCCACACAACAATCGTTGGCCCTTCACGACAGCGGGTCGAGCTGCAAATCCGGACAATTTCCATGGACCGGGTCGCAGAATACGGCATTGCGGCGCACGCGCTTTACAAGGATGGCGAGTTCGGCGGCAGGAACATTGCGCGCCACACCGAAGACTGCCGTGCCTTTGAATGGCTGCGCCGCACCACGGAACTGCTGGCGCAGGGCGATACGCCTGAAGAATTTCTCGAAAACACCAAATTGGAACTCTTCCACGATCAGGTGTTCTGTTTCACGCCGAAAGGCCGATTGATCGCCCTTCCCCGCGGCGCAACCCCGATCGATCTCGCTTACGCGGTTCACACCGGCATCGGCAACACCTGTGTCGGCTGCAAGATCAACGGCAAGATCATGCCGCTCGTGACCGAGCTTCACAACGGCGACGAGGTGGAAATTATCCGCTCGCCCGCCCAGACACCGCCTCCGGCCTGGGAAGCGATCGCGGTGACCGGCAAGGCCCGCGCAGCAATCAGGCGCGCGACCCGTGAATCCGTCCGCAAACAGTATGGCGCTCTGGGCGAACACATTCTGATGCGGGCGTTCGCACGCGCGGACAAGGTGTTTTCAGAAGATCTTCTTGAAGCGGTTCTGGGAAGACATCATCAGTCGAGCGTCGCCGACCTGATGGCCGCTGTCGGCAGGGGCGATCTCAGTGCACAAGCCGTCTTGAAGTCGACCCATCCGGACTATCAAGACGAGCGGGTCGCAATATCCGGTCCGCCGATGGAAGAAGGCTGGTTCGGCCTGAAGCAGGGTCACGGTATGAAGTTCCGGATCCCTCCCGGTGACCTTGAAGACGGCAAACCCCGGTCTGAACAGGAAACTGATCTCGGCGAAGGTCCCGCCCTCCCCATCCGTGGATTGTCAGGCGACATTCCAGTCAGTTTCGCTCCCGATGGTGGTGCCGTTCCCGGAGATCGGATTGTCGGCATCTTGATCCCTTCGGACGGACTGACCATCTATCCGATACAATCGCCGTCGCTCAAGGAATTCGATGACCAGACCGAACGTTGGGTGGACGTGCGTTGGGACATTGATATCAACAACCCGGAGCGTTTTCCGGCGCGCCTGGATATTTCGGCTGCAAACGAGCCCGGTTCTCTGGCTGCAATTGCACAGGTCATTGGCGAGAACAGCGGAAATATCGATAATGTGAAGATGGTCCAAAGGGCCTCCGACTTCCACCAGATGATCATTGACCTGGAGGTCTGGGACCTGAAACACCTGAACCGTATTATCAATCAATTGCGATCAAAGCCGAATGTTTCAAGCGTCAACCGGGTCAATGGATAAGATGCAGATTAACAGGGATTCTGAATCATGAACCGCGACCAAGTGTTGTCCTTATTCCGCGAAGCCGGTGCAATCCTGGAAGGGCATTTCATCCTGACATCAGGACTGCGCAGCCCCGTCTTTCTTCAAAAGGCACGGGTTTTCATGTATCCGGACAAGACCGAAAAACTATGCAAGGCACTGGCAGACAAGATCCGGGATGCCGGTCTTGATGAAATCGACTACATCATCTCCCCTGCGCTCGGCGGTCTGATCCCTGGATATGAAACCGCACGTCAGCTGGATGTTCCGGCCATGTGGGTTGAACGCGAAGACGGCGAATTCCGGCTCCGCCGCTTCGATCTTCCCAAAGGGGCAAGAGTGATTGTCGTTGAGGATATAGTAACGACAGGTCTATCGAGCCGGGAAACGGTAACCTCGTTGAAAGCTCTTGGTGCTGAAGTCCTTGGCGTGGCCTGCCTGATCGACCGGTCCGGTGGCGAAGCCGACGCGTCGGTTCCGATCATCGCACTGGCCGAATACAAGGTACCGGCTTACGAACCGGATAATCTGCCACCTGAACTGGCAGCTCTTCCGGCCATAAAACCGGGAAGCCGCGGCCTGAGCTGAACAAGAACGACCTGACAGGACAAGAAACCAATTCATGCTGTTCCAACGCAGAAATAGACCATCGCGCATCGAGCGCCTGCGCGTTGCGGTCTGGCCCCGGAACAGCTGGGCTCGCTCAACGAGATATTTCGGCAAACGGGTCCTCAGACTTACCGCAACCCCACATGCTATCGCAATTGGATTTGCTGCCGGTGCCTTTGCGTCTTGTACGCCCCTGGTCGGGTTCCACTTTCTGACGGCGTTCGGCGCTGCTTACATTGCACGCGGAAACATGATTGCCGCCGCGCTCGGCACGTCAATCGGCAATCCCCTCACGTTTCCGTTCATCTGGGCGTTCACTTTCAAGATCGGCCAGTGGATCCTGCATGGAAGAGCTCCGAAAGCGGATCCGCACCAGGTTCACCAGCGGTTTCAGGAAGGTCTGTTCGAAAAGTCTTTCGATGCTCTCTGGCCCATGCTCAAGCCAATGTTTATCGGAGCGGTTCCTCTCGGTCTTGTTGTCGGCACGCTTTCATATGTCATCGTGTACAAGAGTGTGGAAGTCTATCAACGCCGCAGGCGCCAGACACTGGCAAACACCGACAAAACTTCCTATTCGGCACCTGCCTCAACCGTTGAAGAAGACGGTAATGGTTGAGTTTTCTCAAAACCTGCCCAAATAAAGCGTCGCAGACACTTCAAAGACGGATCAAAGACTGATGATCTTGGGAATCGGCGGCGACCTGATCGATATTCGGCGGATCGAAAAACCCTGGAACGGATCGGCGACCGTTTCACAAACAGGGTCTTTACCGAAATTGAACGGACCAGGTCCGACAGACGCAACGAGCGGGCCGCGTCCAGCGCCAAGCGTCTTGCTGCCATGACACCGAGTGGTTTCCGGACCACAATCGATCTGACCATTCCGGACGATTTCCCGCTCGCGCAGGCATTCGTCGCCATTACCGCCTGGCCGTTCCACTGGCCAGAACCCCCATCAACAGGTTCTACATGAACAGCGACTTTGACGGTGTTCGTCGCATTGCTTCCGCCGACGTGAACCGTTAAGAGTTCCGCTCGGGTACGGCCACGAGAATCTGAACCGCCAACAATTGCTTCAAGGGATATTATGAGCGTGTCTGAAAACAAGAAAGAAACAGACGGCGGTCTTTACGAGACTGTGAAGGTCGTAGTTCAGGCACTGCTTCTTGCCCTTATTGTGCGGACGTTCCTTTTCCAGCCATTCAACATTCCCTCCGGATCCATGAAGGATACGTTGCTGATCGGCGACTATCTGTTCGTCTCCAAATACAGCTATGGCTATTCGCGCTATTCGTTTCCATTCGGGATAGTTCCGTTTTCCGGAAGGATCTGGTCCGAGGAACCCGAGCGTGGTGACGTAGCGGTGTTCAAATTGCCGACAGACACCTCAATCGACTACATCAAGCGTGTGATAGGTTTGCCAGGCGATACGATCCAGGTTCTGGAAGGCGTGGTCCATATCAACGGAGAGCCCGTCAAGCGGGAGCAAATCGATGACTATATCGAGACTTCACCATCCGGTGCAGTCCGCCGCGTTCCCCGCTTCCGTGAAACCCTGCCAAACGGCGTTTCCTATGACACGCTCGAACTGACGACACGCGGGCAATTGGACAATACGCGTGAATACGAAGTGCCGGAAGGTCACTTCTTCATGATGGGCGATAACCGGGACAACTCGATTGACAGCCGGGTTCTGGCCAAAGTCGGATATGTGCCACTCGAAAATTTCATGGGGCGCGCCGAAATTCTGTTCTTCTCGGTTGGGGACGGTAAGCCGGCGTGGCACATCTGGAGCTGGCCATGGACAGTGCGCTGGGATCGCATCGGCAGAACGCTCTGAGGAATAGCCGAGTGGAGGCCCGACTGCCCCATGGCCAAAAGCAGGCTGCATGACACAAAAGCCAAAACAAAACGCGGTATCGGCGCTCAAGGCGGCCTTGCAGTACGAGTTCAGGGATCTTGAGCTTCTCAGGGTTGCCCTGACACACGCAAGTGCCCTTGCCCCGTCAGAAACCGTATCAGGTAGCTATCAACGGCTCGAATTCCTTGGCGACCGTGTGCTTGGCCTTGCAATTGCTTCCATGCTGCACTTGCATTTTCCAAAGGCGGATGAAGGAGAACTCGCTCGGCGTTTCAACCACATGGTCAAACGCGAAACCTGCGCCGAAATCTCGCAAGAGCTCGGCGTCGGCGATGCCATGCGGATCGGACTAGCGGAAGCGCAGACCGGCGGCCGCAAAAAGACAGCACTGCTGGCCGATATCTGTGAGGCTGTAATTGCCGCCATTTACCTCGACGGCGGCTTTGAGGCGGCTGCGGACTTTGTAAAGCGCCTTTGGGAACCGCGTATGTTATCGTGGACGGGCCCGTTGCGCGATGCCAAGACCACGCTGCAGGAATGGGCTCAATCGAAGAGCCTGCCGACGCCACATTACGAAGTCACTGGGCGCGACGGCCCGGACCACGAACCCAGCTTTACCGTCTCGGTGATCGTGCGGGGGCTGGCGTCTGGCGAGGGCAAGGGCGGCTCGAAACGTATCGCGGAACAGAACGCCGCTGAAGCAGTTTTGCGCCGGGAAGGCGTCTGGAAGGAATAACAGCATTTTGAGCGACGAGAACGACACAGGCGAACCGATTGATGAGGATGAAGGGTATGTGCCGCCGAAAGGCCGGTTCGACATTCCCTTGCCTGAACCGCTTGCCCAGATGCCGAGCGACACGAAGGCCGGGTTCATAGCGTTGATCGGCGCTCCCAACGCGGGCAAGTCAACCCTGATCAATCAACTCGTCGGCACCAAGGTTTCGATTGTCACGCACAAGGTGCAGACAACACGCTCGATCGTACGCGGTGTCGCAATGCACGGATCTGCGCAACTGGTCTTCATCGACACACCGGGAATTTTCAAGCCGAAGCGCCGTCTCGACCGGGCAATGGTCGACACCGCCTGGGGCGGCGCCCGCGACGCCGACCTGATCGCTCTGCTCATCGATGCGCGCAAAGGGATCGATGAAGAGGT
>NZ_KI928920.1:119484-134049 GCF_000521215.1 Labrenzia sp. DG1229
CATTCTCAARCGCCTCAAGAGCCAGTCCGCACCCAAGGTTCTGATCCTGAACAAGACCGATGTCGCAAAGCGGGAAAAGCTTCTGCAGCTTGCGCAAAGGGCCAACGAATATCTGGAATTCGAGGAAACGTTCATGGTCTCGGCCCTTACCGGAGACGGTATCGCGACCATACTCGATCACTTCGCCTCGAAGGTACCTGAAGGACCTTGGCTTTACCCGGACGACCAGCCGTCCGACCTGCCGCTGCGTATTCTGGCCGCTGAAATCACCCGGGAAAAACTGTTCGAACGCCTGCATCAGGAACTGCCCTATATCTCAACGGTGGAAACCGAACAGTGGCAGACCCGCAAGGATGGGTCCGCACGTATCGAACAGACCATCTACGTTGAACGGAGCAGTCAGAAAAGCATTGTTCTGGGCAAGGGCGGGCAGACGATCAAGGCAATATCAAAGGCCGCCCGGGAAGAACTCTCCGACATCATCGAGACCCCCGTGCATCTGTTTCTTTTCGTGAAAGTGCGCGAAAACTGGGCCGACGATCCCGAACGCTACCGGGAGATGGGTCTCGAATTTCCGAAGTGATTGAGGGTAAGGTCGAATCCAGTCTTGAATCGGCCAAATCTAGCGCAGGGTATTGGACTTGGAGTGGACCAGCCGCGGCGTGGTACTGACCACACGCAAGCACGGCGAAAACGACATCATTCTGGAAGCCCTGACCCTCGATCATGGCCGGCACCTGGGCCTTGTCCGGGGTGGCCGCTCCCAGCGCAACCGGCCCTTTCTGCAACCCGGCAACGAACTGGATCTGACCTGGAAAGCGCGCCTGCCGGATCACCTCGGGCATTTCCAGCTCGAAGCGCAGACACTGCGTGCCGGCGAACTCATGACGACAGCGATCGGCCTCGCCAGTCTGCAGCATCTGGCATTCATTTTACGATTATTGCCGGAACGGCACCCCTACCCGCACCTCTACGACGCCCTGAATGTGGTGCTGGAGCATCTTGACGAACCCGATGCCGCAGCCGCTCTACTGATCCGTTTCGAACTGGAATTGTTGCGGGACCTTGGGATCGGCCTTGATCTGGAAACTTGCGCCGCGACGGGCCAGAAGGATGATCTGGTCTATGTCTCGCCAAAATCCGCGCGCGCGGTCAGCCGGGAGGCCGGCAAGCCCTATCACGACAAGCTGCTTCCCCTGCCCTCGTTTCTTGTCGATGGCCAGCGCCAGGCAGGAAGTGAGCTGACATGGACCGATGTCACGCAAGGCTTTGAGCTGACAAGCTTCTTCGTGTCTCGCCATATACAGGAGCGTGACAACACAGATACTGGCACGCGGAATCAGCTTCTGGGTGCGCTTGAACGACGCTACCGCGAGGAGTTTCCCTGGAATTTCCTGGATTAGACCTCAGTCATTCAAGTGCGGTTTCAGCGAGCGCCAGACGACATCGTTCGTTGTTCCGGAAACGTATACGGTTGTTGCTCTTCCGATCAGATTTTCAGCGGGAACAAAACCAACGCGGGTCAAAACCCGACTGTCTACGGAATTGTCCCGATTGTCACCCATCATGAAGTAGTGACCCGGCGGAACTTTATATTCCCGCGTATTGTCCAACTGTCCCTGTTTCGTAAGGTCAAGCGTTTCATAGGACACCCCATTTGGGAGGGTTTCACGAAAGCGGGGAACGTGCCGAACCGCTCCCGATGAAGACATCCCGATATAGTCGTCGATACGTTCCCGTTTGATCGGCTTTCCGTCAATATGAACAACACCATCCAGAACCTGGATTGTGTCACCGGGCAAGCCGACTACGCGTTTGACATAGACAATCGTGAAGTCACTTGGCAATTTGAAAACCACGATGTCACCCTGATGCACTCTGAAGTTTGGAAGGTATTCAGGGCTGTAGGACCTCGCGAGATCCCTGTAAAATTCTGCAATCGGCAACCGTACCAAAAAGCGGTCACCGATCTCCAGTGTCGGCAGCATGCTGCCAGAGGAACTGCTGAAAGACTTCATCCGGCTAGCGGTATCACCCAGCCAAGCGTTTCCAATTTCCCCGCCCGCAACTGCAAATCCCAATAGAAACGGCATGCCAAACGAAAACAGTTTAAGTTTCAAATTTTCCACTCATTGCTATGATGAAAACCTACAATTTCTTCTTAGACTACAAGTCCAAGAAGAAATTCTCCAAAACTCCTGGGGAAGCTTACATGTTCACGTCATGCGAGCAATCGGATTTTTCGCTTCCTTGGAATGCGGGATCTCGCGAAATTGAGGCCGATCGAATTCGTTCACGTCCTCAGAAAGCTTGGGACCATGTAAAAAGCCGTTGAAAATCTGCGGTTTCGCCTTCCAAAACGACCCGGGCGAATTGCGCGGACCATGCGAAACAGATAGCAAACAGACATGGGAAAAGAGACGACACCACCGCCGAGCGGCATTGAAGGGATCAACCTTCGCGATGCGCTGGAAGAACGTTACCTCGCCTATGCACTGTCGACCATCATGCACAGGGCCTTGCCGGATGTCCGTGACGGGCTGAAGCCGGTTCACAGGCGTCTTCTCTATGCGATGCGTCTTTTGAAACTGGATCCCGGCGCCGGCTTCAAGAAATGCGCTCGCGTGGTCGGCGATGTCATCGGTAAATACCATCCTCACGGAGACCAGGCCGTCTATGACGCTCTGGTGCGTCTCGCCCAGGACTTTGCCCAACGCTATCCACTGATCGACGGTCAGGGCAATTTCGGCAATGTCGACGGCGACAATGCTGCTGCCATGCGGTACACCGAAGCGCGCATGACCGACACGGCCAAGCGACTGCTCGACGGACTTGACGAAAATGCTGTCGATTTCCGGGAAACCTATGACGGCGAAGACAAGGAACCGATTGTCCTGCCGGGTGGCTTCCCGAATCTTCTGGGCAACGGCTCCTCCGGCATCGCCGTCGGCATGGCAACATCGATCCCGCCGCACAATGCGTTTGAGCTCTGCCAGGCATGCCTGCACCTGATCAAGAATCCGAAGGCGGAAGTTGACGAACTGCTTGAGCATATCAAGGGACCGGATTTTCCGACCGGCGGCCTGCTTGTCTCCGATCAGGGCTCCATCCGCGAAGCTTATGCGACCGGACGTGGCAGTTTCCGCGTGCGTGCACGCTGGGAGATCGAGGATCTTGGCCGCGGGCAATGGGCGATCGTTGTCACCGAAATTCCGTATCAGGTTCAAAAGTCGCGCCTGATCGAAAAGATTGCCGAACTGCTGACAGCCCGCAAACTGCCATTGCTCGACGATGTTCGCGATGAATCGGCCGAAGACATACGCGTCGTCCTGGTTCCGCGCTCGCGCAATGTCGACGCAAATATCCTGATGGAGTCCCTGTTCAAGCTGACCGACCTGGAAAACCGGTTCTCCTTGAACATGAACGTTCTTTCGATGGGCAAGGTGCCCATGGTGATGGGCGTGAAACAGGTGCTGCGCGAATGGCTCGATCACCGCAAGGTTGTTCTGGTCCGCCGCTCCGAGCACAGACTAGGCCAGATCAACCATCGGCTCGAGGTTCTGGAAGGCTATTTGATCGCCTACCTCAATCTGGACGAGGTGATCCGGATCATCCGTGAGGAAGACGATGCCAAGGCCGAACTGATCAGGACCTTTGAACTGACTGACGTCCAGGCGGAAGCCATTCTCAACATGCGCCTGAGATCCCTGCGCAAACTTGAGGAACTGGAGATCCGCAAGGAGCACGGAAAACTCACCGACGAAAAGGACGAGCTCACGAAACTTCTCGGCTCAGACGCCCGTCAATGGACCCGAATTTCCAAGGAAATCGTTGACATTTCCAAGGTCTATGGACCTGAAACCGAAATCGGCAGACGGCGCACCGACAAGTCGGAGGCTCCGGAAGCAGACCTGGTCGATATTCAGCAGGCGATGATCGAAAAGGAACCGATAACCGTCATCATCTCGGAAAAAGGCTGGATCCGTGCCCTCAAAGGGCATCAGAGCGATCTGTCATCCCTGACCTTCAAACAGGGCGACAAGCTGAAACTGTCCTTCCATGCCGAGACGACAGACAAGATCCTCGTGTTCTCGACCGGAGGCAAGTTCTTCACCCTCGGAGCTGATCGTTTGCCGGGCGGGCGCGGACACGGCGAACCGATCCGTCTCATGGTCGAGATGGACGAAGCGCAGGATGTGGTGAATGCCTTCGTTCACAAACCAGGGCGAAAGCTTCTTTTGGCCAACAACGAGGCGCGCGGTTTTGTCGTAAGCGAGGATGATGTCATTGCAAACACCCGCAAGGGCAAGCAGGTGCTCAACCTGACGGCCCCTGCGGAAGCAGCCCTTTGTGTCGATGCCACCGGAGATCAGGTGGCGATCATCGGCGAAAACCGGAAATTGCTGGTATTCCCACTTGCTCAGATCGCGCAAATGGGCCGGGGCCGCGGCGTGCGCCTGCAGCGTTACCGGGACGGAAATGTGTCCGACATCAGGATTTTCTCCGGCGAAGACGGACTTACCTGGATCAACAGTTCAGGACGCAGCTTTACCCGTTCGCTGGAAGAACTTACCGATTGGCGCGGAGACAGGGGCCAGGCCGGGCGCCTGCCGCCGACCGGCTTCCCGCGTTCAAACAAGTTCGGTCCCGGCAAGCTCTAGCGCGCATCGATGGAATGTCGGATCACTTACGCGCTTTCTTATGCTGATCAGTCGGTTTGTGCTCAGTCGTGCCGCCCACGACAAACGGAAGCCGCCGCAATCAGCGGGAGAAAGGACTGGCTAGGCCCTTCAGGTGCCGGAAAACACGGCATCGTCTTTCGTGACACACCTTGCCGCGTGAACTGCTTTCAGACATCAAGCGATTCGACATTCATTGGATGCGCTCAAGGTATCTGAAGCCTGACGTCAAGACAGACAATTGGCGGCGGTTAACTGCTTCCACGTACCGGGTGTCATCCCAAATGCCCGTTTGAAGTGTCTCGTCATGTGACTTTGATCGGAAAAGCCACTTTCCACCGCCGCTTCCACAAGTGTTTTTCCCAAAACAAGCAGGCGTTTCACGGTTTCAAGCCGACGCATGACCAGATACCGGTGCGGACTTGTTCCGAAAACTCTTTTGAACTGCCTCGACAAGGTGAAGCGGTCGAGGTTCGTCATCCCTTCCAAATCACTTACCCGGACCTGTTCCTTGTGACTTTCCCTGAGAAACTCGGCGCAGTTTCTGAGCGAAGGCAAGTCGATCGCCTGTCTGTTTCCTAAATCGGATCCGCCAAATTTGCTCAGGCACTGTGAGAGTTCGGCAAGCAGATGACTGCGTTTCAATTCTCCCATCTCATGGTCGATGTCTTCAAGGCCCTCAGAAAGGCTCCGCCGGAAGACCGGGTCCGCCAAGACCGGTGTATCGACAAACGGCAAACCTATTGTTCCCGAATGCCCAAGTGCGGCTTGCACGTCCTCCGGCTGGATATAGATCATGCGGTATCGCAGCCCACGTTCTGTCCCTGCCCCGCCGTCATGAAGCTCGTCGGGATGAATCACGATTACCTGCCCGGGCAACGATGCGCGTGCCTCGCCGCGATATCTGAAAGTCTGCACACCGTTGAGCGTCAGACCGATCGCATAGGTGTCATGTCTGTGAGGGTTGAACCCGTTACCGCGGAACCTTGCCTCGATCCGCTCAACACCCTCCTCCGCAGGCGCCATGCGGATTGCATCAGTTCGTTCGCCGCACAAACGTTCAAGACCTTCCGCTTCGATTGCCTCTAGGTTCTTGCAGACCTTCGTTTCTCGAATCCCCCTAGTGGAGTTTTCACCCATGTTTGCTACCAAATTCGTCGTTGTTGTACGGGATGACCTGGCCGTGTGGCAGAAACTAAACGTAACAGCATTTCTTTCAACAGGCATTGCGTCCGCGACCCCCGGGATTATCGGAGAGAACTACCGCGACGCTGCAGGCAACAGCTATCACCCGATGAGTGTTCAGCCGATCATTGTGCTTGGCGCCGATGAAGCTCTTCTGAAAAAGATCCATGCCCGATCTCTCCAGCGCGGCGTCCGGACGAGCCTTTATGTCGAAGAGATGTTTTCGACCGGACATGATGCTGCCAACCGGGAGGTATTCGGGAAATACACTCCCGAAGAGGCAAGTGTCGTCGGCCTGGCGCTTCATGCCGACCGGAAAACTGCCGACAGGATCACCAAGGGTGCACGCATGCATCCCTGATCAAAAGGCCAACCGCACAATTCATGACGACTTCCCCCTCGACGGATCGTTTTCCAGCAGGCAATCTGTCTGTCTGGAAAAAATCGGGGAAGACATGACCGGTTCGTTCACATTCAACACCAGCCCACGCATCATTCTTGAAAATGGTGCGGCGTCGAAGATTGATCAACTGGCTGCATATTGCCTTGGTCCGCGCCCGTTTATCGTGACGGATCCCATCATCCTGTCGCTGGGACTGCTCTCGCCGGCGGAGGCCATGCTGAAGGCATGCGGTTATGATTTTGGCCATTTCACAGACGTCGCAGCCGATCCGCCTCGATCACTCGTCGAAGACGCTGCTGAAGCTGCAATGTCGCACGGAGCGACTTCCGTCATCGGTTTCGGAGGCGGGTCTTCGCTTGACGTTGCAAAGCTCGTCGCGCTGCTTGCGAAAAGCAACGAAAACCTCGACGACGCATGGGGCATTGGAAATGCAAAAGGTCCGCGCCTGCCTCTCGTGCTTGTTCCGACAACGGCGGGAACGGGATCGGAGGTCACTCCGATCTCAATCGTCACCGTTGGCGAGGAAGAAAAACGCGGTGTTGTCTCGCCGCTCCTGCTGCCTGACATTGCCATTCTCGACCCGTCCCTGACACTCGGGCTTCCTGCTGCCGTAACGGCCGCAACCGGTATTGATGCCATGGTCCACGCGATCGAGGCCTATGCATCCAAGTCGGCAAACAACAATCCTGTCTCAAGATCGCTGGCGATTGAAGCACTGCGCCTGCTTGGGGCAAATATCGAGACGGCAGTCTTTTCACCCGGAAATGTCAACGCAAGAAGCGCAATGCTTGCCGGCTCGATGATGGCTGGAATGGCTTTTGCAAACTCTCCGGTTGCTGCGGTCCACGCGCTTGCCTACCCGCTCGGCGGCATTTTCCATATCCCGCATGGATTGTCGAACGCGCTTGTTCTGCCGCATGTCCTGAGGTTCAACAACAGCGTCGCTGCAGACACTTATTCCGAAATCGCAACTGCGCTGTTTCCGGACCTGTCAGAGATCACTGACGCTGCGGACCGTGCCGAGGCATTTGCGCAAAGACTGGCGGAACTTTCGGCGAAAATCGGATTGCAAACCCGGCTAAGCGACGTCGGCATCACGGAGAGCAATCTACCCAAACTGGCGCAAAGCGCGATGATGCAGACCCGTCTTCTGGTCAATAATCCACGCGAACTGACGGAAACGGATGCTCTCGAAATCTACAAAGCCGCTTTATGAACTCCACAAGTTATCCACAGGCCGAGCACCAACGCCCACTTTCAAGATCAGACTTCAAGGCGTTTCGGGATATCCCCACGCGGTGGATGGATGTGGACATCTACGGCCATGTCAACAACGTGCAATACCTGAGCTTTTTCGATACGGCCGTAAACGGCTGGTATGTCGCAAACAGTCTCCTGGATCCACGGGCGAGTCCGGAAGTCTTTCTTGTTGTTGAAACAGGGTGTCACTACTTCGCCGAGTTGACATTCCCTTCTGTCGTTTCAGCGGGCCTGAAAATTGAAAAACTCGGCTCCAGCTCTATCGTCTTCCGTGTCGGCTTGTTTGCCGGCAAAGAGCTGGAAACTGCGGCTCACGGGCGGTTCGTTCATGTTCTGGTGGATCGAAATACCAGGCGCCCCATGCCCATTTCCGAAAACGCCCGGGGCATCTTATCAAGTTTGATGAAGTAGGAAATCCAATCTTGCAGGGCAATTGATTATCCAGAGCCTGTTCTCAGGTAATCCACGGGAAAAGCCATAGGCTGTCCATTCGCGTCTACACAACTAACCCACAGACGATCCACACGTTATCCGCAACTTTTCAACAGGCTGGGAAATCGAGCACATGGCCGGTTGTCAACATGTGGAAAACAACTCTCAACCCAAGTTCTTCATAAGGCGGGATTTCTCGCGCTGCCAGTCGCGTCTCTTTTCGGTTTCGCGTTTGTCATGCAGCTTTTTCCCCCGCGCAAGGGCGATCTCGAGCTTTGCCCGGCCTTGCTCGTTAAAATAAAGCTTGAGTGGCACAATTGTCTTGCCGTCCTTCTGCACGGCACCGGCGAGCTTGCCGATTTCACGTTTGTGCAAAAGAAGTTTTCTGGGGCGACGGGGCTCGTGATTGAACCTGTTGGCCTGGAGATACTCCGGTATGTAGACGTTGTAGATCCAGATCTCACCGGCGTATTCAGCCGCGTAGGATTCGGCAATATTCGCCTTGCCGGTGCGCAGGGATTTCACTTCCGTGCCCTTCAGCTCGATCCCCGCTTCCAGCGTATCCTCGATTTCATAGTTGAATCGGGCTTTCCGGTTGTCCGAAATGATTTTTCTTCCCGGATCGCCGCCTTTTTTCGAAGCCATTCTTGTCCTTCAGGGGCAATTCCCCCGCAAATTCAGTTGATCAGACCGGCATGCGCCATCGCACCGCGAATTTCAACCTTTGTCGGTTCGGTTACCGGCACGAGCGGCAGGCGAAGCTCTTCCTCGACCTTGTTCAGCAGCGAAAGAGCGTATTTCGCACCTGTTGGGCTGGGCTCCAGGAAAAGCGCACGGTGCAACGGCGCCAATCGGTCCTGGTATTCAAGTGCTTTTGCGAAATCGCCATCCAGCGTTGCGGCCTGGAATTCAGCACAAAGGCGCGGGGCAACATTTGCCGTCACCGATATGCAGCCGACACCACCATGTGCGTTGAACGCCAGGGCTGAAATGTCCTCGCCGGAAAGCTGAATGAATTCAGAACCGCACAAATGACGCTGTCGGCTGGCCTTTGCCAGGTCGGCAGTCGCATCCTTGACACCCTTGATATTTGCGCAACTCTCAAACAGTTCCGCCATCGTCTCCGGTGTCATGTCGATTACGGATCGGCCGGGAATGTTGTAGATGATGATGGGCAAGCCAACTGAATCGTTGATGGCCCTGAAGTGTGCCTTGAGGCCCGCCTGATTTGGTTTGTTGTAGTAGGGTGTTACAATGAGCAAGCCGTCCGCCCCTGCCTTTTCGGCATGTTGGGCAAAATCAATCGCCTCGACCGTGTTATTCGATCCTGCGCCGGCAATGACGGGCACGCGGCCAGCCGCAGCTTCAACGCATAGTTCGATTACCCGCTTATGCTCATCGTGACCAAGGGTCGGGCTTTCGCCAGTGGTTCCAACAGGAACCAAGCCGTTCGACCCTTCGGCTATCTGCCAATCCACAAATTCCTGAAACCGTTTCTCATCGAGCGCTCCGTCCTTGAACGGGGTAATCAGCGCTGGAATGGAGCCTTTGAACATCTCGGTTTCCTCTTGGATGACTCTGGTGGTTACGATGAACGGAATTCGACCGGTCTCAATGGACGCGCAACATACTCACCTGCTGCAAAAGGGGCAATGCTTGCTTGGCGTTTCCTGCTGTTCCATGGAGTTTTCCTTGGCCGAATGCGCCCTTTAAGCGACACATTCAACGATCCTGCGGCGCTCACACCTGTCTCTCCTGTTGGCGGTCTTGCAAAAATCGGTACTATCCTTTGAAAATCGAGATGAGAACGTTTGGAGATTTTCATGGTCACCGCGCCACAGGAAGCGCAATCGAACGCCGTGCCTGCCACCCCCGAACCTATAAACTTCACGTGGCGGAGTTCCGACGGCCTTCAGCTGTACGGGCAGGATTGGCACCCCTCCGACACCTCTCCGGGCAACACCAATCCGCCGATTCTCTGCTTGCCCGGCCTTTCTCGAAACTCTCGTGATTTCAATGATATCGCACAATTTCTTCAATCAAAACAATATCGCGTAGTTGCTCTTGACTATCGTGGAAGAGGAAAAAGCGACTGGGACGAAGACTGGAGGAACTATGCCCTTCCGGTAGAAGAAAACGATATTGCCCTTGCGATCGAGGAACTCGGCCTGGGCCGTTTTGCCGTGCTTGGAACATCGCGCGGCGGGCTGCATGCGCTTGCCATGACGTTTCGATTTCCGGCGGACCGCATGGCAGGCGTGATCTTCAATGATATCGGTCCTCATATCGAGATGAAGGCAATTCACCGGATCGCCGCAACACTCGGCCGCAATATGAAAACCAAATCCATGGAAGAAGTTGCCCGGAACCTGACGCGGACGATCGGCCAGCAGTTTCCGTCATTTGGCCGAAAAGAATGGCTTAAGCTCGCAGGACAACTGGCATCGGAACACGATGGCGAATTTGTCATGGACTATGACCCTGCCCTGGCGCATCAACTCGCTAGTCTCGACGACGCGTCGCCGGCACCTGACCTTTGGCCACTCTACGAAAGGCTCACAGATCGCCCGGTTCTCGTTCTTCGCGGTGAACATTCGGATCTTCTAAGCCGCGAGACCTGCGCGCGAATGCTCCAGATGCATCCCAATGCGCGACTCCAGACAATTCCGGGTCAAGGCCATGCGCCGGTCCTTTGGGAATCCGATACCCATGAAGCCATTGGAAGTTTCCTGGAAAGGCTTTGACAGACAGAAAAAGGCACTTTTCAGCGACCGCGTGTCAGAACCGGTCTTCATTTGACCGCGCAGGCTCCGAGAATGCCGAATTTGGTGTCGACCCAATGCGAAAGTTCAAAAAACAAAAGAAAAACCCGGCGTTTCCGCCGGGTTTTCCATCAAACCTCTTGAGGAGGATTGATTAGAAGGTGCGCTGCATACGAACACCGAACAGAAGTTCGTCGAAGTCGTTGCTAGCGTTTCCACCAGTGCCGTCGATCGAGTTGTTGGCGTAACCAACGTCAGCACCCATGACGAAACCGGAGACCGGCTCCCACTGTACCGAACCGTCGATTGCCCAGCGGTCAACGTTGCCGATGGCAGCAGAGCTGTCCATGTCAACATGTGCCCAAGATCCGTCAGCTGCCAGACCGATTGTCGGGGTAGCCTGGATGTACACACCAGCAGACAGTGAGTAACCGGAGTTGGTGTCCCCGTCAGGTGCATAATCAGCAACGCCGGTCAGGCCAGTGATGCCGTTACCGATGTACTTCAGAGCGCCGTCAGCATAGAAACCCTGGAAGAAGATGTTGGAACCGGAGTTTGCGAACGGAAGATTGAAGTTCGCACCTGCGCCGATTGCCCAGCCGAGGCTGTCTTCAGAACCAGAAGCATTGGTCCTGTTGAATGCTGCGTCAGGATAAACCTGATGGATGGCACCGGAAAGCTGTGCGGAACCCCAACCCTGGGATACGCCGAGAGCTGCAACGAAATCAGGCATACGTGTTCCGCCGTAAGCACCGACTTCGTGACCGGAACGATCTTCGATAGCGAGCGTTGCGGAGAAGCCGTTGCCGAATGCAGCGGTGTAAGCGATCTGGTTTACCGTGGTATCAGCCCAGTCACGCGTGACAACACCCATGAACACCTGACCGGTGTAGGTGTTGAAGTTAGATCCGAGGTAACCAGCTGTCAGGCCGCCCCACTGGATGTAACCGGAGTCCAGCTTGAAGCCGCTGGCACCGTTGGTGATGTCCATGCGCAGACCGACATAAGCACGCAGGGTGCCGAATTCAGTAGCGTTACGGGCATCGAGGTATGCGTAACCGCGTGTCAGCCAGGAATAACCATCGGAATCACGGCTGGCCCAAGCACCAGGTGTGTTGTCATCGTCCAGAACGTTATTGATAACGAACTGTGTACGAAGACGGCCACCTACGCGCAGGCAGGTTTCTGTGCCCGGGATGTAGTAGAAGCGCGAACCGTAAGCGTCACAGACGCGAACGTAGTCGACCGGCTCCGGAGCAACCGGAAGATCGGCTGCCTGGGCGGTGGTAGCGGTAGCAGCAGCTGCTACGCCGAGCATCAAGCTCTTGAGTTTCATATCTGACCTCCAATCAGTCATATCAATCGGCACTCAATCAGAAGCGCCACTTGTCCCCGCGAATTTATTCTGCGTTTGCTTCCGACCGGAGGTTGGATGTCCGAGGCATGCAAACCAGTGCGGCTCGAAGCCGCTCGCAACATGACCATACGCATCCGCTTTCCCGGTTCAACATAGAATATGCTCTGCCCCCGTTCCGGGAGCTGTTTTCAAAAACCGGTGTTGCGCGAATGTCACAAAATCAGGGCGGATCTTTAGAAACTGTTAGGAAATGAGCGCCCTAGCGACGCTTTGAAGGCCTGAAACAACAACAATCAAGGCTGAATGGTCAGCGAGAATCGCCACCTTTATAAATGGGGACGGCCCGGCAGATTGGAGCCTGCCGGGCCGCATGACTGACTGGAGTTCAAAGTCTCTCAGTCAGCTAACTAATCAGAGATGATTAGAAAGTGCGCTGCATACGAACACCGAAGAGGAGTTCGTCGAGATCGTTAACGCTCTGACCGGAAATGTCAGCGCTGGTGTTGGAGTAACCAATGTCGGCACCCATGACGAAACCGGAGACCGGCTCCCACTGGACCGAACCGTCGATTGCCCAACGGTCGATGTCAGCATCGGTTGCCCCGACGAAGTCATTCTGGTCAACGTGTGCATAAGAACCGTCAACTGCCAGACCGATTGTCGGGGTAGCCTGGATGTACACACCAGCAGACAGTGAGTAACCAGTGCTCTTGTCGCCGTTTCCGCCGTAGTCGGCCACGGAGCCAAGCGTTGTACCGGTGCTGCTGACAACGGAAACGCCAGTGATGCCGTTACCGATGTACTTCAGAGCGCCGTCAGCATAGAAACCCTGGAAGAAGATGTTGGAACCGGAGTTCGCGAACGGCAGGTTGACGTTCACACCGGCGCCGATTGCCCAGCCGAGGCTGTCTTCAGAACCAGAAGCATTGGTGCTGTTGAATGCTGCGTCAGGATAAACCTGGTGCAAGGCACCGGAAAGCTGTGCGGAACCCCAACCCTGGGATACGCCGAGAGCTGCAACGAAATCAGGCATACGTGTTCCGCCGTAAGCACCGACTTCGTGACCGGAACGGTCTTCGACAGCAAGCGTTGCGGAGAAGCCGTTGCCGAATGCAGCGGTGTAAGCGATCTGGTTTACCGTGGTATCAGCCCAGTCACGCGTGACAACACCCATGAACACCTGACCGGTGTAGGTGTTGAAGTTAGATCCGAGGTAACCAGCTGTCAGGCCGCCCCACTGGATGTAACCGGAGTCCAGCTTGAAGCCGCTGGCACCGTTGGTGATGTCCATACGCAGACCGACATAGGCACGCAGGGTACCGAATTCAGTAGCGTTACGGGCATCGAGGTATGCGTAACCGCGTGTCAGCCAAGAATAGCCTTCAGAATCACGGTCCGACCAGTTGCCACGTCCATCATTGTCCAGAACGTTGTTGACAACGAACTGTGTACGAAGACGGCCACCTACGCGCAGGCAGGTTTCTGTGCCCGGGATGTAGTAGAAGCGCGAACCGTAAGCATCACAGACACGAACGTAGTCGACCGGCTCCGGAGCAACCGGAAGATCGGCTGCCTGGGCGGTGGTAGCGGTAGCAGCAGCTGCCACGCCGAGCATCAAGCCCTTGAGTTTCATTTCTGACCTCCAAAAGTCAATTTCAATTCAGAGCCTTGAACTACCGGATTTTCGGCCTGCCGGGCTCTGTCCCCGCGATTTCTCGGAAAAATAGACCAAAACAACGTTACATGATCCATTTCTACTGACGATTACTCGCCGTCGCACCAATGTTAAAACCAAATTTGCGCTCAACCGGCAAGCGCAAAACAACTCCAGAGCTCACAACCGGTACGCGCTGTGCTTTTTTTGCAACATTGTTTTTACTGGTTTTTTCCTGATTGTATATGAAAATCGAAATAAATTTTCTCATATTGAACTCTGATTACACGTATCAAATCAACCAATGAATGTAGAACCGGTGGTTGAATTTCAAAATTCAAAAAAATAATAAATTCATATAAATAATTGCATAATAGTTTTTCGAGTCTATAAATTGCAATCAATTCTAATTTCTCATGTATAAATGACATTTTAATCTAATAATACTTTAAATTAAAAAATGACTCTGAGTCAGTTCTAGTATTCGCGCATAACGCGAGTTGCAAGTAGCAAAAAACACACTCCTTTTCTCGATCCGACACCTGGCACCAAATCCGCCTCCAACCAAGCAGCAGGCACGAAAATGCAGAGGGCGCGTCGAATCGAGCCTCAATTTCTCAATAAAGTCTTTTTAGTACAATGACTTATACCAAGCCCAATTGGTTATGACTCATATTTGAGCTTGCCTTTTCATGGCAAATCATGATTCACGATGGCAAACAGGGAGTTTGCCATGGGTAGCGGGATTTCACTTCGCGATGATTTTGATGCCGCGACGTTGTGGCGTCTGGCCAAACAATCAAGCGATGCCAATCAGACGCGGCGTTTGCTGG
>NZ_KI928921.1:0-20321 GCF_000521215.1 Labrenzia sp. DG1229
CGCCAAAATGCAGAATTAACAAGAACCAAATCATATCAAACAGACCGAAATCCATCCAACACAATCGGCTTCCTTGTATTAAAGATCAGCGTACCTGCGTAACTCCTTAAAACCACCCAGCACCTCAAAGATGCCAAATGATCGCAAGGCCAACGCCGCCTACGCTTCCCTTCCTTCATTATCAAATTGTCAAAGAACCATTCGTCAAACACGAATGTCGCCACTTGGGCCAAACCTAAAGACGCCTAGTCTCGTACCTGTCTCCAGGTATCTTCGACTGTGATGTCCGGTAAGATCAACAGCGAGAGGCGCCATGCGGCGGCGCTGCCGTCGATGGAGGCGGTTATACGCATGGCCCGAACATGAGTCAACAGCCTTTGTCAAAAAAGATTCACAGAACGAAATCTCTCTTATTTATCCTTTGAATTTCAAGTACTTATTTCACAAAACGCCTCTTGTAAAAGGCACTCGGGCACCGCTGTCGACCAACAAGATTTCGGCGACCGGAAGCTGCCCAACCCAACGGGTTCAACACGCTCAGTCTGCACCAGAAACTAATGCGTTGCAGCATTCCATGTTGGGAAAGCAAGACAAGGTCACATCCAGGACCCGGCGTTAATGAAAGCGTTTCCATGCGTTGCGGTGCCAGCCTTGCCTGAAAGATGCCAGGCACTCTCGCGTGCCTGACACCCTTGTGTGCCTGATACTAAGCCCCAAACAGGCCGAACGATCACAGAACCGTCAAATTCTCGAATTAGGCAATGTCCTTCGGGCATTTGGTGTCGTAAAACCCGATGCATAAACATTTGACGTTTTAGATCAAACACTGCATGAAGCAGGATCTGGTAAGTTGCGACGTCCGGACAGGCCGCTTGCGGCTTGTATCTGACGGGTTTGATCTTGAAACAGAGCTTTACGAAGGACCGGACAGGTATCTATGCATTTTGGCCCTTTCCATAGTGCACAGCCCCCCCGCATCGAATTGGGTGACGAACCGCCACTGCGCGGCTATGAAGGCCGCAGCGGTATGTCTGACAAGCGCCAGGTATCCCTGCGCTGGCTTGCTGGATCGGTCCTTACCGGCGTGACCTCACTGGTCTTGATGGGTGGCGCCTTGATGGCGGCCCTCGACGGCCAGTACAGTGTTGAGGCAGCGGCCTCCACCGATGCCTATCTTGCGGGACTTTCGCCTTCACAAGGCGGCAGCAGCAAGGGCGACCGCGTTCTCAAGACCGCAGCTGAATACTCCAGCAAGAACACTATCGACGTCAACGTCGTCGCCCGGGTCGGCGACAAGGATCATGTCCGGGTGCAACCCCACGTCTTCGTCAGTGCGTCTCTGGCAACACGCAAGGACCCGGAAATTGCAGATCTGATTCCGGCATTCAACCCGTTGAGCATGTTCTCGGATAAACAGGACGATGCATCTGGTGGCACCTTGATCGACACAGCGACCTCGCAGATTGCCGATTCCATATACGGAGCCAAACTGGAAAGCGAAGTCAGCATCAGTCTTGCACCGTTTCCCGCGTCGAGCCCCAGCATAGACATGGACGAGACCCCCTCGGAAAGCGAAGTTGAGCTGATCGTACGCGAATCTGCGCGCGCTCTTGCGATCAACTCCGTGGAGACCGCAGCCAAAACTCTTGTTGATCCCGGCCGGTTCGATTTCAATCTGGCGCTTCAGCCCGATCTGGAACGATATGCCGTCCGCATCACACCGGAAAACGTTTCCTTCGTGTCAAAACGGGATGAGGAAATCCGTTTCACGGGAATGGAAGAAAACATCGTGCCGATCACCGAGGGTCAGAACCTTGTTGATCTGCTCCTCGACTATGACGCCAACAACGTGGAAGCTGGCAACATCGCCTCCTCTTTCGCAAGCCTCTTCGGGATATCCGAACTTGAAGACGGTCAGCGTCTGCGCATCGCTTATGCACGATCGCCCGAGGATCTGGAACGGATGCGACCGGAGCGGGTATCGCTCTACACTGACACCGAACATCAGGCGACGGTTGCCCGCTCGGACAGCGGCAGATATGTGCGGGCCGAAGAACCCAGCACATTTCTTGCCGACGCCTTCGCCGAAGCTGACCGCGTTTCCTATGGCGGTCCGACACCTGCCATCTATGACAGCCTTTACCAGACGGCTCTTGAACAGGAGATGCCGGAGGAAATCATTGATGACCTCGTGCGCATGTTCTCGTTTGATGTCGATTTCAATTCACGGGTCCAGCCAGGTGACGCTCTGGAGCTGTTTTTCACGCCCGGCGACGAAGACGCCGCGCCCAAGATCCTCTATGCCGCCCTCAATACCGGGAACACCAAACGCGAATTTTATCGCTACAGGACATCTGATGACGGGGTCACCGATTTCTACGACGCCTCCGGTCAGAGTGCAAAGAAGTTTCTCGTCCGCAAGCCGGTCAATGGCGGCAAATTCCGGTCCGGTTTCGGCATGCGACGCCACCCCATTCTCAAATACACCAGGATGCACCGCGGCGTCGACTGGTCGGCTTCGCGCGGCACACCGATCATAGCTGCCGGGAACGGCAGTGTGATTAAAGCCGGTTGGGCCTCCGGCTACGGCCGCCGTGTCGAACTGCGTCACACCAACGGCTATGTGACCACCTACAGTCACATGACGAGCTTCGGCAAGGGTATCCGGGAAGGAACGCGTGTCACCCAGGGCCAGATCATCGGCTATGTCGGGTCTACAGGCCTGTCGACAGGACCGCATCTTCACTACGAGGTTCTGGTCAATGGCAGGTACGTTGATCCCATGCGGATCAAGCTGCCAAAGGGACGGACGCTTGACGGCGAAATGCGGACCAGCTTCGAGACAGAACGCTATCGCGTCGACACCCTCCTGGAACGGGCACGCAAGCCGTCCCGCGTAGCGGCGGTCAACTGAGACGTAGCAGACAACCTTTCAATACGGCGACAGAAAACCCGCGGGACAGGAGTCCCGCGGGTTCTGATTTTGTAGCACGACGAAATGCGTCTCTCAGGCCGCTGCGCTTTCCGACCCGGTAACCTGAAATACGAGCCGGTCGGCTCCGGCGGAGACATCGACTGTCTGCCCGTCCAGAATGTCGCCGGCCAGCAGTTTCTCCGCAAGCGGATCCTGGACATTCTTCTGGATGACCCGCTTCAGGGGCCTGGCGCCATAGGCAGGATCATAGCCTTTCTGGGCTAACCAGCCGAGCGCGCCGTCATCCAGGTTCAGCGTGATTTTCCGGTCCACCAGAAGCTTCCGCAACCGCGCGAGCTGGATCTTGACGATGGCCCCCATCTGCGAACGCTGCAGACGATGGAACAGGACAATTTCATCCAGCCGGTTCAGAAACTCAGGTCGGAAATGTCCACGGACTGCCGACATGACATCATCCCTGACAGCATCACTGTCCTGGCCTTCGGGCTGGTTGACCAGAAATTCGGAACCGAGATTGGACGTCATGATGATCAGCGTGTTGCGAAAATCCACTGTGCGGCCCTGACCATCGGTCAGTCGGCCATCGTCAAGGACCTGCAACAGCACGTTGAAGACATCTCCGTGCGCCTTTTCGATCTCGTCGAATAGCACCACCTGATAGGGCCGTCGGCGAACGGCTTCCGTCAGGGCGCCCCCTTCCTCGTAGCCGACATATCCGGGAGGAGCACCGATCAGTCGGGAAACGGAATGCTTTTCCATGTATTCCGACATATCGATGCGTACCATGGCGCTGTCGTCATCGAACAGGAAGCTCGCCAGTGCCTTGGTCAGCTCTGTCTTGCCTACACCGGTCGGGCCGAGGAACATGAAGGAACCGATCGGCCGGTTTGGATCCTGAAGACCCGCACGCGCCCGGCGCACCGCCGTCGAAACGGCGTGAATGGCTTCCGACTGACCGACTACGCGATCCGCAAGGACATCCTCCATGCGCAGCAGCTTTTCACGCTCGCCTTCCAGCATCTTGTCAACCGGAATGCCGGTCCATTTCGATACGACATGGGCAATATGCGCAGGTGATACAGCCTCGTCCACCATCGAATCCTTGTCCTCGGAGGCTTCCGCGTCTGATAGCTTGCGTTCCAGATCCGGAACAACGCCATAGGCCAGTTCACCTGCCTTTGCCAGATCCCCCTGGCGCTGAGCGATTTCCAGATCGGTCCGAGCCTGCTCGAGTTGCTCCTTGATCTTCTGTTCAAGGTTGAGCTTTTCCTTTTCGCCGAGCCAGCGGTTCGTCAGGGCCTGCGACTGCTCTTCCAGGTTGGTGAGTTCCTGCTCGAGCCTTTCAAGCCGGTCGCGCGACGCCTCGTCGCTTTCGAGCTTCAACGCTTCGCGCTCTATCTTCAGCTGAATGATCCTGCGATCCAGTTCGTCCAGTTCTTCCGGTTTGGAATCGACCTGCATGCGCAAGCGGCTTGCCGCCTCGTCGACAAGATCGATCGCCTTGTCGGGAAGGAACCGGTCGGTGATATAGCGGTTGGAAAGGTTCGCCGCCGAGACTATCGCCGAGTCGGTAATGCGCACGCCGTGGTGGAGCTCATATTTATCCTTGATGCCACGCAGGATCGACACCGTGTCCTCAACTGTCGGCTCCGAGACGAAAACCGGCTGGAAACGACGGGCCAGCGCAGCATCCTTTTCAACGTGCTTGCGGTATTCATCCAGCGTCGTTGCACCGACACAATGAAGTTCCCCGCGCGCAAGGGCAGGTTTCAGGAGGTTGGACGCATCCATCGCGCCATCCGCTTTGCCTGCACCGACCAGCGTATGCATTTCATCGATGAACAGGATGATGCCGCCGGCAGCCGCCTCCACCTCCGAAAGAACCGCCTTCAGGCGTTCCTCAAATTCGCCGCGATATTTGGCACCGGCAATCAACGAACCCATGTCCAACGCAAGCAACTGCTTGTCCTGCAAGGATTCGGGAACATCGCCATTGACGATCCTCAGCGCCAGACCTTCGGCAATCGCAGTCTTGCCGACCCCAGGCTCACCGATCAGAACCGGATTGTTCTTCGTTCTGCGGGACAGCACCTGGATCGTTCGCCGGATTTCCTCGTCACGGCCGATAACCGGGTCGAGTTTGCCGTCACGGGCGACTTCTGTCAGGTCCCGGGCATATTTTTTCAAGGCTTCATACTGGTTTTCTGCCGTCGCGCTGTCGGCTGTCCGGCCCTGGCGCAACTGGCTGATCGCATCGTTGAGCCCGTTCGGCGTAATGCCGTGCCGCTTCAACAGCTTTCCGGCCTCACTGCCACTATCCATGGCCAGGGCCAGCAGAAGTCGCTCGACGGTTACAAAACTGTCTCCGGCCTTTTCAGCGATCTTCTCGGCCTGTTCAAACAAGCGTGCCGTTCCCTGGGCCATGTAGAGCTGGCCGGAACCACCCGAAACCTTGGGCATCTTGTCGAGAATGCCTTCCAGATCACCCTTCAAGGCCTTGGCCTGGCCGCCCGCTCTTTCGATCAGTCCGGTAGCCATGCCTTCCTGATCGTCCAGAAGAACCTTCAGAACATGTTCAGGCGCAAATTGCTGATGCCCCCGCCCAAGGGCAAAAGTCTGAGCGGACTGAATGAATCCCCGGGCGCGCTCAGTGTATTTTTCAAAGTTCATTATCTGCCTCCTACCCGTTCGCACCACCCGAAGCGTGGGGAACGTTGTTGGATACGGACCCCTTTGGAGGGCATCCGTACAGTCTCATCAAGCACTGCTCCCTTTATATAGTGTTGCATTTTCATCACAAAACCCCCTTTGAGCCAAAATCCGCACAACAAAAAACGGCGCCCGTTGGGACGCCGTTTTTCACCATAAAACCATATTGGCAGCGGTTATTCGGATGTCGCTGTCGCTTCTGCAGGAGCTTCGTCAGCGGTTTTAGCCCGTCGTGTCCGCGTCGTACGCCGGCGTGGCTTCGTCTGCTCGTCCTCTGCAGTCGCTGCAGGCGTTTCTGCAGTCGTCGCAGGCGTTTCTGCAGTTGCTGCAGGCGTGTCTGCAGTTTCGGCAGCTGCTTCGGGAGCCGCTTCCGCACTTGCTTCAGTTGCCGCGCGCCGCGGTGTCCGCGGTCTGGGCGTCCGTGTCCGACGGCGCGGTTTGTCTTCGCCACCAGCTTCGTCGGCCTCTGTGTTCTGTCCGGCGCCGTTGACCTGACCTTCCTGGTCGATCACCGGCATGTCTTCAATGAAAGGCTGCGGACTGTTTGCGTCTACCACATCCCCATCAGGGGTATCAGGGGTCGCGCGTTGTTCCTGCGCGGGTCTCTCTGAGCCATTGACAGGAGGTGGTGCAGCACCGTTCGCGGCAGCTGATTCGCCTCCCTCTTCAGCCTCATTGCGAGCATGTTGCTGAGTAGCAGGCTGCTGTTGCGGCTGTGCTGCGGCAACTATGCGGAGATAGTGTTCCGCATGCTGGTTATAGCTCTCGAACATCACCCGGTCGCCTGAAACTTGCGCGTCTCTGGCTAACTGCTGATACTTTTCCGCAACATGCATCGCCGTGCCGCGGATTTTCACATCAGGACCGTTTGATTCGTAAGTCCGGGTTAGCGGATTAGGACCTTTGCGGCCCCGACCTCGCATACGCTTATTGCTTTGATTTCCTGGTCTCATCCTGCCGTTTTCTCTTGCGGAACGGCGGCCAGCCAACTGCTGACCCAACATCGGAATTTTCTCAAACCGATACGAAATACCTACCGAAACCAACAATGCTGGTTAGCGGCTGTCTTTGAAAACACACGCAAAGCATAAAAGGCCGACGGCCCACGCTTTCGTCTTTCTCTTCGACAGTCCGAAACACCGGAAAGCCCGATTTGCAGCTGGCTCCACCGCGCTGAAAGTGCGCCTGTCACCATTCTGCCGGATGCGTATGCCCCGCTGAACGCTGATAACATCTCCGGTCTCGGCAAGTCGCAACCTAACCGTTTCCGTCGGGATTTCCAAGTGCTTTTTCATGAATGGATCAAAACGGACAAATTATGCCCTGCGGGCCAGCACAACACGATCGTTTCCGGAAAGATCCTTAATGATTTCAATTGCTCCAAAGCTATGATGACGCAGCTGTTTTTCCACATCAGCAGCCTGATCAAACCCTATTTCAAAGGCGATTCCGGCGCCTTGTTTCATGAGTTTCGCGGCATCCGCAATAATACAGACATAGGCTTCAAGTCCACTTTTGCCGCCATCAAGAGCAAGAAGCGGATCGAAGTGAATCACTTCCGGGTCAAGAGTCGAAAGAACGTCTGTTCGGATATAGGGCGGGTTGCTGACGATCCAATCCGGACTGTCAGAACAACATGTGTCAATGGAAGACAGAAAATCGGCACAGACGGCCTGGAACCGTGGGTCGACGTCATGCAATCGTGCATTTCCCGCGGCACATGCCAGGGCGTCTTCAGATAGGTCAAATGCAATTGCCCGGCACAATGGCAGTTCAGCCAGAAGAGTGACGGCAATCGCGCCGGATCCGGTGCCGATGTCCCAGATCACGAGGGGCCTGTCCGACATTGTCCGATGTAGAACGGCGTCGATCAGAACCTCCGTGTCCGGTCTCGGTTCAAGTGCTGCCGAATTCAAGAGAAAACGCCTGCCGTAGAATTCCCGTTCACCGAGGATGCGGCCAACCGGCATGCCCGCAAGGCGCAGCTCCGCCTTTTGACCGATTTCAGCAACGACCGAAGACGCGATTTCCCTACGTTCATCGAGAATCAGGTCAGAAATGCTCAAGTCCAGCAATGTACTGACAAGTATTCTGGCGTCCATATCGGCCGCCGGCAGACCCGTCGCGCGGAACCGATCCCGCACCTGTCTGTAGAGCTGGCCCAATTGCATGATCAGGCATCTTCGGAAGCGAGCAGATTGGCCTGATGATCCACGATCAGGGCCTCAATAACCTCTCCGAGCCCTCCGTCCGGCAATGATCTGCTCGAGTTTATAAAGTGTCAGCCCGATCCGGTGATCTGTCACGCGACCCTGTGGAAAATTGTAGGTGCGAATTCGTTCTGACCGGTCGCCTGACCCGACCTGCAGACGGCGTGCTTCCGTTCGCTCGCTCGCGGCCCGTTCACGTTCTTCGTCGTAAATGCGCGCGCGCAGGAGCTGCAGAGCCCTTGCCTTGTTCTTGTGCTGAGACCGTTCGTCTTGCACCGCGACCACAATCCCTGTCGGCAGATGGGTGATCCGGACGGCGGAATCGGTCGTGTTAACATGCTGGCCACCGGCTCCCGACGCACGGAAAGTATCAATACGCAGATCGCTTTCCTGAACATCGACATCGACATCCTCAGCCTGCGGCAGAACCGCAACGGTCGCAGCAGACGTGTGTATCCGACCACCTGATTCGGTCGCCGGCACCCTTTGAACCCGGTGCACCCCGGATTCGAACTTCAATCGCGCAAACACGTTTTCACCTGAAACTGATGCGATCACCTCTTTGTATCCGCCGACTTCTCCCTCGCTTGCCGAAAGCACTTCCACTTTCCAGCCCTGCAATTCGGCAAAACGCTGATACATGCGAAACAGGTCACCTGCGAAAAGAGCGGCCTCGTCACCGCCGGTTCCCGCGCGCACTTCGAGAATCGCATCGTTGGCATCGGCTTCGTCCTTCGGCAGGAGACCGATGCGTACTTCCTGCGAAAGATGCTCCACGCTGCCGTTCAATTCGTCGCGTTCCATCTCGGCAAGTTCACGCATTTCTGCATCGATGTCGGGATCGGACAGCAGGGCTTCCGCGCCGGCAAGATCCTCCTCCGCCTTGATGAGAGCCCGGATTCTTGTAACCAGCGGTTCCAGCCCTGCATATTCACGGGAAAGTTTCACATAGGCGGCAGCATCGGGACCGGTCGACATCAGATGTTCGATTTCGGCAAACCGATCCAGCAGATTATCAAGTTTGTGACGCGCCAGCATGAGCGCATTTACTCCTTGGTTCGGTCCGGGCAACGAATATTCCCCGAACCAAGTAGAGATTTCGAAAATGAGCGACGCTCAAGAAAGCATTTCCCATTTTGTGTATTCATGGCACCAGTTCAGCCGCCCCCGGAAAGGCCGGTTTCGGTCCGACTTACCAGTTCATTGAAGTGCGAGCCAGACGAAGTCTTGCCCCAAATCGTGGCGTTCTTGTTAAAGGCGCGGTTTCATCGGTGTGACGCATCCGCCGGTGCTAAAGGGCAACATCGGTTTCGGAAGCAAATCTCCTCAAGACATCGCGAATATTGCTGTCATCGTGTCCAGGTTCAAGCCTTGGAAGAAGTCTCGCCGAAAGACGCCCGACATCAAGCGTTCGAAGCATCGCCTTTACCGGGCCAAGCGAGGCAGGTGACATCGACAGGTCCCTGTATCCAAGTCCCACAAGAGCCATCGCTTCCAGTGGCCGCCCCGCCAGTTCGCCACACAGCGTCACTGGAACATGAGCCTTGTTTGCCGCGTCAACAATTGATTTCAAGGCCCTGAGGAACGCGACATTCAACGTATCGAAGCGCTCGGCTACTCTTGTGTTGCCGCGATCGACAGCGCAAAGAAATTGAAACAGGTCATTTGAGCCAACAGATACAAAATCTACATAAGTCATCAATTCGTCGAGCTGGAACAACAGGGACGGCACTTCGATCATCACGCCCAGCTTGATATGTTCAGGGGTCGGCATGCCCGTGCCGGCGAAGATGCTTGACCTCCTTGTCGACCAGCGCCTTTGCTTTCAAAAATTCATCGACTTCCACGACCATCGGAAACATGAACTTCAATTCGCGGCCGGCAGCGGCATGCAGAAGTGCACGGATTTGCGTTCGTAGCAGGCCCGGCCTGTCGAGACCAAGTCGCAGTGCTCTCCAGCCCATGGCCGGATTTTCTTCCTGGATCGAACGCAGATACGGCAGGACCTTGTCGCCGCCGATGTCAAGCGAACGGAAGGTTACCGGCTTTCCGTCGGCGACATCCAGCACCTGAGTGTACTGGGCCTGCTGTTCGCGCATCCGTGGGAAGGAGGAAGCGACCATGAATTGCAGTTCAGTGCGGAAGAGGCCTACTCCGGCCGCACCTGACTCAGCCAGGTGAGGCAGGTCGATCAAGAGACCGGCATTCATCTGCAGGGAAAATTCCACACCGTCCTTCGTCACCGACGGTTTACCGCGCAACCGCCTGTATTGGGCCTGACGTCTCGCCCTGAACCTGACTTTCTCGGCGTAGGCATTTTCCAGGTCAGCGGCGGGACGCAGATGAACTTCCCCCGTATCCCCGTCGACAATGATCGCGTCGCCGCCATCCGCCATGCTCACGATGTCTTCGACGAGACCCACGGTCGGAATGCCGAGGGCACGGGCGACGATGGTCACGTGGCTTGTCGGCCCTCCTTCTTCCAGCACCAGACCGCGAATCCTGTCGCGACCGTAATCAAGGAGCTCCGCCGCACCCATGTTCCGTCCGACAATGATGGCATCTTGCGGCAACTCGCCCAGGCCCGGTCCGTGCTCTCGGCCCATCAATTCGCGGATCAGCCGGTGCGCAAGATCGTCGAGGTCATGCAGGCGCTCTCGCAAGTATGGATCCGTCTGGCGGAGCATGCGGGCGCGTGTGTCGCTTTGAACTTTTTCGACCGCGGCTTCTGCGGTAAGGCCGTTTTTGATCGCGTCTTCGATCTTGCGTATCCAGCCACGGTCATAGGCAAACATGCGATAGGCTTCCAGAACCTCGCGATGTTCCCCGGATGCCGCGATCTCGCCACTTGCCAGAAGGTCGTCGATCGACAGCCGCAGCCTGTTGATGGCGCCTTCAAGGCGTCCCGTCTCCTGATCGGTATCTTCTGCAATCAGGTTTGTGACAACGACACGCGGTTCATGCAGCACGACATGGCCCAGTCCCACACCTTCCGACAGACCGGCCCCGGTCGCGGTGATCGGCCTCGACAGGTCAAGTCCGGTCGCCTCTTGCGCGATTGCTTCCAGTTCTCCGGCTGCCACCATTTCGGCAATCACCATTGCCGTTGTCTGCAGCGCCTCGACTTCGTCTTCCAGATAAGTCCGGTGGGACTGGTTTTGTACAACGAGCACGCCCAAGGTTCGGCCAGCGCGCAGAATGGGTACCCCGAGAAATGAATTATAGGCTTCTTCACCTGTTTCCGGCAGATAGGCGAAACCGGGATGGGCGCTGGCATTGGGAAGATTCAGCGGTCGCGCCTCGGCGGCAATCAGGCCCACGAGACCCTGACCGACACGCAGCGATGCATTATGAACCGCTTCCCGGTTCAAGCCTTCAGTCGCGTAGAGTTCGAGAACGCCATCCGCGCGCAGAATATAGACCGAACACACCTCGGCGACGACATTCGAGGCGATCAGCACGACGATCTTGTCGAGTCGTTCTTGCGCCGTAATCGGTTCCGCCATGACTTCGCGGAGCCTGCGGAGCAATAGGCGCGGTCCGGCTAGGTTGCTGCGCATCGCGCCCCCGTCTTGTTCCGCTTCAGGCAAACTTCGGTTCCGTTGAGGTCGGAGTCGCCCGCCGGTTAAACTATCCGTCTAACCCGTATAGCGAATGGAGAGTCCGCACTGCAAGTTCTGCGTAAGCAGAATCAATCAGGACAGAGATTTTGATTTCCGATGTCGTGATCGCGCGGATGTTGATTCCCTTGGAGGCGAGGCCCCGGAAACACTGCGCAGCAACACCGGCATGGGAGCGCATTCCGATGCCGATCACGGAAACCTTCACGACGTCGGTGGCACCTTCGACATTCTGGAAACCGATATCCTCGCGGTTGTCATGCAGTACCTTCTTTGCCCGCTCGAAATCACCTTCAGGTACCGTGAACGTGATGTCCGTGGTTTTGCCGTCCGGGGAGATATTCTGAACGATCATGTCCACATTGATGTGCGAATCGGCGAGCGGACCGAAAACGGATTCGGCAACGCCCGGTTTGTCGGCCACGTCACGGAGAGAAATCTGGGCTTCGTCCTTGGCATAGGCGATGCCGGTGACTACCTGCTGTTCCACGAGTTCTTCCTCGTCGCAAATTAAAGTACCAATCGGAAGGCCATCTTCGCCGGCCTGCGGAGCATCGGGATCGTCGAAACTGGATCTCACGAATGTCCTGACATTGTGCACCATCGCCATTTCCACGGAACGAACCTGAAGAACTTTCGCTCCAAGCGACGCCATTTCCAGCATTTCCTCGAAAGAAACGCGTTCGAGTCGCTGTGCTCGCGGCACGATGCGCGGATCTGTCGTATAGACCCCGTCCACGTCTGTATAGATATCACAGCGGTCGGCCTTGACGGCGGCGGCAATGGCAACCGCGCTCGTATCAGAACCGCCCCGACCCAGCGTGGCAATCCGGTTGTCCGGGGATATTCCCTGGAAACCGGCCAGCACCGCGACCTGCCCCTGCTCGAGCCGTTCGGTCAGGAAGCTTCCATCGATTTCGCGAATGCGTGCTGCACCATGGTTTTCATCCGTCTTGATCGGGACCTGCCAACCTTGCCAGGACCGGGCGTTTACTCCCATTTCCTGCAGCACGATCGCCAGAAGACCGGACGTGACCTGCTCACCTGACGCAACGACTGCATCGTATTCGCGCGCATCATGGAGCGGCGCGGCTTCGCGGCAGAATTCCACCAGCTTGTTGGTTTGTCCGGCCATTGCCGAAACCACCACCGCAACCTGGTGTCCGGCTTCCACTTCCCTTTTGACATGGCGGGCGACATTCCGGATGCGATCCAGATCAGCAACCGAAGTTCCCCCAAATTTTAAAACCAGTCGGGCCATACCACTCGTATTCTGTCTATCGTGTCGTGAAGCGCCGGGCGCTCCGGGTGGATCGGCGCACATGCATACAGGCGTTGATGCGTTGCTGCAACACCGCTTGTGCTGCGCTCACTTGACATATGGTCAAAGACACTGAACGACAGCTAAACAGTGACACACCGCAGGAGAAGCAGCAGGCTTCACCCGAAAAGAGGATCCTCCGATGACAGGCAAGGCGCATCAGACGGCAGGTACGATCGACGAAGACGAGGTCGCCCGGTTTTCCGCAATGGCCAACGAATGGTGGGATCCGACTGGAAAATTCAAGCCACTCCACAAGTTCAACCCGGTTCGCCTCGCCTATATCAAGCAAGAAGTCTGCAAGAAGTTCGGACGGGACCCGAAAGCGTCTGACGCCTTCAAGGGATTGCGATTTCTTGACATAGGCTGCGGTGGCGGTCTTTTGAGCGAGCCCATGGCGCGCCTGGGTGCTGAGGTTGTCGGCGCCGATCCCTCCGAAACCAACATCAAAATCGCAACCCTGCATATGCGGGAGTCCGGTCTGAAGATCGACTACCGCGCGGAAACAGCCGAAGACCTTGCTGCCGCTGGCGAAACGTTCGACGTCGTCCTCAACATGGAAGTGGTCGAACATGTCGCGGACGTTCCGCTGTTTCTTGAGTCAACCAGCAACATGGTTCGCCCTGGTGGCTTGATGTTCGTTGCGACCATCAACCGCACGCTCAAGGCTTACGCTCTGGCCATCGTCGGCGCGGAATATGTCCTGCGCTGGCTGCCAAAAGGCACGCACTCCTATGAAAAACTAGTGAAACCGTCGGAAATCGAAGGCCCGCTTAATGCGGCTGGCCTAAGGATCATCGACCGATCGGGCGTGAGCTACAACCCGGTGACCGATACCTGGGCCCGGTCCAGGGACATGGATGTCAACTATATGCTTCTGTCGGAAAAACCGGACGCAGCCTGATGAACGACCCGATCGTTTTCGTGCCGGGGCTCTTGTGCACGGAAGCGCTTTATGCACCCCAGATCGTCGCTTTCGCCGATCGGCCGATCCTGGTTGCGAACACCCGCGAAGATGACAGTATCGCAGCGATTGCCGCGCGCCTTCTGGAGGAGGCTCCGGACCGTTTTTCCCTGATCGGCCTTTCGATGGGCGGATATGTTGCGATGGAAATCCTGCGGACTGCACCGGGACGGGTCGGCAGGGTCGCCTTGTTGAATACCTCCGCCCATGCCGAGGGGGAAGATCAAAAAAAGCGCCGTAGCGTGTCGATCAAGTTGGCAAGACAAAGGAGTTTTGCGAAGGTTCCGGATCTCTTTTACGCCGGTTTCGTCCATGAGAAGAACGACGACAATGAGCACCTGAAGTCGATAGTGACCGAAATGGCCCATGAAACGGGACCGGAGGCTTTCATCCACCAACAGACCGCGATCGCAAACAGGATCGACTCACGACCGTATCTGTCTGCAATCCCCTGTCCTGCGCTGGTTCTTTCCGGCGACGGCGACCGGCTGATCCCACCCGCGCTGTCCGTTGAAATACACCACCTCATACCAGGAAGCGAGTTGGCTATCGTCAATGACTGCGGCCATTTGTCCACCCTTGAAGAACCCGGTACCGTGACCGCAAAACTGAGGGATTTCTTGAATCGTCCGTGACTTGCTCCAGGCCCCGCGCACGAACCAGAAAATCATTCGGAATTCTTGATCCCTGTCAAAGATCCGCATTGCAGCAAGGCTAGAGTTACGTCAGGCTATGGCAAAAAGCCCGGCAAGTACCGGGTGAAACCCTTGACGATGCCGCACCAACCCCGGCCCGGCACTCACAGCCGGCCGAAAATGCATGACAGACGAACAAGCGGAGGATCTCTCATGCCGACCAAACGCAATCCAAGTGCCTTCGAGTTTCCAGCATTTCAGGTCGATTGGCCAATGCCGACTTTCTCCAACTGGGCATTTGCCCAACCCGAGGACCGGGTCGAGGACAAGACGGTTGCCAGTCTCCAGAAAATGGGAACCACCATGTGGTCACATGCCGAGAAGGCATTCGATGATCACATGGAATTTGTCAGCCATCGCTTCCATGAAGACTTCGAATGCGTCAAGTCTCTGAGCCAATGCGTTGCGCCTGAACAGACAGTGGAAACCCTGCAGGCCTTTTACTCGAAAATGGCGACTGAGTATCAGGAACATTTCGAAAAGCAGGCAGCGCTTTTCCGGAACAGTTATTCGGAAAACGCAGCCGCGGTTGAAGAACTCAATGAAACGGCGATGGAAAACGTCAGCGAGATGACAAGGGCTGCCGAAGAGAGTCTTCAGGGTACGAACTCGCCAGCACCAAAAAACGGGCCCGCGGGTCCACCGTCAAAAAGGCTGAATGAGAACACGGTGACAGCCGTGAACGTTCTGGCATCCCGGCTCTCAAACCTGCAGCAGCCGGGATGCGATGCAGATCAGTTCTTGTCTTCGGGAAGCTCGGGCAACGGCAAAACGGATATGCCTTCGTCGAGAAGCTCTGCAGCGTCCTTCGGAGTGGTTTGACCGTAAATACTCCGTTCTTCCGCCTCACCGTAGTGCATCTTTCGGGCTTCGGACGCGAATTTCGCACCGACATTCTCCGAATTCTCGATTATCTGGGTACGCACCTGACGCAGAGCCTCCAGGACTTCCTTCTGGCGCACGTCTCCTGGAAGCAATGCCGAAGGCTGCAAGGCAGTTTCGGCTGGCGCCGCCGCAACAGATTTCGCCGGTTTGGCGGCCTCGGAAGCCGCCGAGACGCTTTCTGCATCGCGAACCGGATGCCGTGCTTCCTTTTTGCGGGAAGTTGACACCGCGGGAGCCATGAGCCCCTTTTCGACATTCACCGACCCGCAGACCGGACACGCAACGAGCTTGCGGCCGCGCTGGGATTCAAAATCGTCGGAATTCCGGAACCAGCCTTCAAAACCATGTTTGGCTTCGCAAACAAGCGTGTACTTGATCAAGCTGGTTCCTCCTTCAGGCTCTCGGTGACATGACAGACAAATTCGCGCTCGTTTGCGATTGCCGGAATGCGCGCTCGCGCCTTTTCAACTGCAGTCGTATCGATTTCGGCAAGAACGAATCCCGGCTCGTCACTATCCAGTTCCGCGATCACGTTTCCCCAGGGGTCGACAACAAGACTGTGCCCAAATGTCTCGCGCCCGTCTTCATGAAGGCCGCCCTGTGCCGCCGACACGACAAAAGCACCGTTTTCGATCGCTCGGGCGCGCTGTAGCACATGCCAATGGGCCTTGCCAGTCTGCCGAGTGAATGCAGCCGGAGCTGTCAGGATTTCAGCGCCGGCGCGCGATTGCGAGCGGAAAATCGCCGGAAAGCGGATATCATAGCATATTGCCAGCCCGAGCCTGGCAAAGGGCAGATCCGCGACAATTGTCTGGGTTCCGGCTGCGTAAGTTGACGATTCACGCCAACTCTCGCCGTTGGGCAGATCCACGTCGAACATATGGATCTTGTCATAGGTCGCAACGACGCCGCCGTTTGGGGCGATCAGAAAACCGCGATTGGCTGCCTTGCCGGATTTCGTCAGAACAGCAAGAGATCCGACATGCACGAACAGTCCGAGTTCGGATGCCAGTCGGCATGCGGTCTGCAGGAAAATATCCTGCTCGGGAACGGAGATCCGCTCCAGCAGCTCTTCACGCCGTTTCACCAGCAGGTTCGACATCTCGGGAGTCTGTATGTAGGTAGCGCCTTCTCCGGCCGCCACCCGGATCAGTTGCTCCGCCTGATCGGTGTTGTCTGGCAGGCTCTTTGAGCTACGAAGCTGAATGCATGCTGCAGTGAAGGTGGCCATTCGATCGCCTTGTGCTCCGGCACAATTAAGGTGTTTGGCGCCTACTTAATCAGGATGCCAGCAAGGCGTCCAGTTTACCTGCGCGTTCCAGATCGTGCAGATCGTCGCAACCGCCGACATGTGTCTGTCCGACAAAAATCTGCGGGAAGGTTGAATGCCCATTGGCCTTTTGAACCATTTGCTTGCGCAGCCCGCCGTCAAAGGTCGCATCGTATTCCTTGTAGGCGACGCCCTTCTTGTCGAGAAGACGCTTCGCGGCAGTGCAAAAGCCGCATAACTGCCTTGTGTAGATTTCCACCGTGGCCATGTTTTCGTTCCTTTCAACCGACCCTTTCGCCGTCTGTTGCAGCGGCAACTTTCAAAGTCGGGCGTTATATGCGTTCAGCTGAACGAAACACAAGGCGGAAAAGGGTCGCTCATGGCATCACCATCCCGTCCCCATTGTTTCGGGAAGGGTCTGCCAACGCAAATGTGAGCACGTCGACAGATGCTGCGCCCGCTGCCAGCAGGGTTTTTGTACATGCGGCAATCGTCGATCCCGTCGTGATCACATCGTCAATCAAAACAACGTGACGGCCGTTGAACTGACCGGCGCGGTTCTTGTCGAATGTAAAGGCAGACCGAACGTTCTTTTGACGCTCTTTGGCCGACAACCCGACTTGCCGGCGTGTCCGCTTCAAACGCCGTAGCAGATCAGGTTCGTAGTCCCCGCCGCACTCTTTCGCAATGACTTGCGCCAGTGCCGCAGACTGGTTGAATCGTCGGGACAGCAGGCGGCTCCAGTGCAGGGGAACTGGTACAATAACGCTGTCGGTTCTCAGGAATTCTCTTCCAGCGCCGTTCATCCATCTTCCCATCGGCCTGGCGAGTTCCCGTCGGCCTGAGAATTTGAATGCCAGTATGAGGTTTTGAGCAGACCCTTCGTAAAAAGCAACTGATCTCAGGCGTTCGAATTCAGGCGGCGACGCAATGGCACGCGGGCTCCAGGCCTTTTCGCCCAGGTCGAAGGAAAAGGGCGTGCCCAACCGATAGCAGACCGGTTTTTCGATAAACGGCATGCCGTGCCAGCAAACAGGGCACAATCCGTCTTCAGATCCGACCCTGGTATCACAGCACAAACAGCGAAGCGGCAACAGGGCATTCAATGTAACCCTTTGAACACCATGAGAAAAGCTTGTCAGTTTTTCGCGTATTGGAATCAAGTGCTTAATCTCTGAATGCAGAACTGCGCAAACAACAACCTATAAGTGTTGCGCATTGATTTAAACCCCGAATCGCGATCGAAATGGCTTTGACCTGGCTTGGCGGATATCTTATGTGAGCGCCCAACGTATGATTACCGTCAGGAACTCACGTGACCACGCAGCATGACCTGTTTGACCGCAACCTCTATGCAATCAGGCGCCACCGGGCATTGCGGGTCGGCGGCGCCGGAGCGGATTTTCTTCTGGCCGAGGTCGCGAATGATCTGGAAGACAGGCTTCACATTGTAAACCGGTCATTCTGCACAGCGCTAGATCTCGGCGGCCACACAGGCCTCGTGTCACGTGCAATCGGCAATACCGGAAAGGCGGAGAGAATTGTCAGGGCCGACCTTTTTGTCGCCGACCCGCGGTTGCCCGCGCCGGACTTCATTTTGGACGACGGCCTGCTTCCCCTGAAGGATCAGTCAATTGACCTCATCGTCTCGGCACTGAACCTGCATACCGTCAACGACCTTCCGGGAAGTCTGGTTCAGATCCGCCGCGCGCTCGTTCCGGACGGACTGTTCCTGGCGGTTCTGCCGGGAGCAGGAACGTTGACGGAATTGCGCGACAGCCTGACAAGGGCTGAACTCGAAGTCACGGGTGGAGCAGCCGCCCGTGTCCTTCCTTTTGCGGACACACGCGATCTGGGCAGTCTTCTGCAGAGAGCAGGCTTTGCACTGCCGGTAACAGACAACGACAACGTCACCGTGCGATACGACGATATGTTTGGGCTGTTGCGTGACTTGCGCAGCATGGGAGCCACTTCCGTATTGAAAGAAAGCGCCAGGGTCCCCTTGTCCCGCAGGACCGTTTACCGGGCAGCTGAACTTTACGCGCAAAACCATGCCGATAACGACGGCAGGATTCGTGCAACATTTTCACTGGTGACCCTGTCCGCATGGGCCCCCCACGACAGTCAGCAAAAACCGCTGCGTCCTGGATCGGCGAAAACGAGACTGGCGTCTGCACTAGGAGTGCGGGAGCAGAAGATTTGAAGCTCGAAAAAACACGCGTTGAAAATACTGATTGATAAAACCGGGCACCGATTACGGCGTCGTTTTTGTTGAATTGTTCAGCGTCGTTGCAATGGTGCCGAACACATCATCGCGCATCGTTGTTCCGATCGGCCCCAGACCGAGAATGATAATCGTCCCCAGAAGCGCGACAATCATTCCATATTCGATCGAGGTAGCCCCGCTCTCGTCAGCCATGAACCGGGTCGCCAGTTGTTTGACTGACTTTTTTCTCATCAAATAATTTTCCAATTCAATCACTCCCGCCCGACTGGGACTTTGCCTTGCTGCCTTAAACCGCGTCGATCAGGTGCGGAATGAGAGGTTCGTCTGCTGCCGGCATCGGATAGTCTCTCAATCTGACTGCGCGTACCCACTTCAGAGACTGGTTTTCCTTACCCTGAGGAACTCCATCCCATCTGCGGCAGATGTAAAGTGGCATAAGCAAATGAAAATCTTCATAAGTGTGACTTGCGAAAGTCAAAGGTGCCAAACACGCTTCGTTAACCTCGATACCGAGCTCTTCACCAAGTTCCCGGATCAGCGTTTCTTCCGGTCGCTCACCCGCTTCGACCTTGCCACCGGGAAATTCCCACAATCCAGCCATGGATTTGCCTTCAGGGCGCTGCGCCAGCAGTATCCGCCCGTCCACGTCGACAAGCGCGCAGGCTGCAACAAGCACTATTTTTGTCATTAATTTCGTTCCAGTTTCGAACCGGCTGAAAAGGGCTTGTTAATCATCATCGCCATTGCGCTGTAACAAATACCTATTTTCATTCAGCTGCGGTAATCGCCATTGATCGCAACGTATTCCTTTGTCAGGTCACACGTCCAGACAGTCGAATGGCCACCTCCCAGCCCCAGGTCCACGCGAATGACAATGTTCTCTTCTTTCATGACGGCTGACGCGGCATCTTCGCTGTAACCCGGATCCCGCTCACCCTCCACGGCAACCCGCACGTCGCCGAACCAGATGGCAAGTCGGTCCCGGTCGGCCGGTTCTCCGGCCTTGCCAACAGCCATGACAATTCGGCCCCAGTTGGCGTCTTCACCTGCGACGGCGGTTTTCACGAGCGGCGAATTGGCGATCGAGAGGGCTATCTTTCTGGCAGAATCGTCGCTTTCGGCGCGTTCGACACTGATTTCAACGAATTTCCGTGCGCCTTCGCCGTCACGCACAATCTGGTGAGCAAGATCCTGCATGACGTCGCGAAGCGCTGCGCGCAGCACTTCGGTCCTGGGATCATCCAGCGACAAGACCGGCTCGACGCCGCGCCCGCGGGCACTGCCAGTTGCGAACAACAAAACCGTATCCGATGTGGAGGTGTCGCTGTCGACCGTTATCGCGTTGAAACTGCTACCGGTTTCAACACTCAAAATGTCCTGCAGGACGTTGTTCGAAATTGCCGCATCTGTAAAGATGAAAGACAGCATTGTTGCCATGTCGGGAGCAATCATTCCCGCCCCCTTGGCAATCCCGTTGATGGTGAC
>NZ_KI928921.1:20746-45381 GCF_000521215.1 Labrenzia sp. DG1229
CGTCCGACGTTAGTCGAACGAACAAAACCCGTAAACGTACCGTACGTAGTGGAGGTGTCGCTGTCGACCGTTATCGCGTTGAAACTGCTACCGGTTTCAACACTCAAAATGTCCTGCAGGACGTTGTTCGAAATTGCCGCATCTGTAAAGATGAAAGACAGCATTGTTGCCATGTCGGGAGCAATCATTCCCGCCCCCTTGGCAATCCCGTTGATGGTGACTGTTTCGCCATCCAGGTCGATACTGCTTGTGGCCAGTTTGGGGTATGTATCGGTCGTCATGATGGCCTTGGCTGCCTCAAGCCAGGCCTGGCCATCTTGTCCAAACGTGAGGTCATCCACCACATGCGCGAATTTTTCTGCCGGAAGCGGCTCTCCTATCACACCGGTGGAAGCAAGAAATATCTCGCCTGTCGGACAGTCCAGAGATCGGGAGACAATGTCGGCCGAAAGCTCCACAGCCGCCTTGCCTTTCTTTCCGGTAAAGGCATTCGCATTCCCGGAATTCACAAGAAGGGCGCGGGCGTTTCCGCCATCGAGCCGATCCTTGCACCAATCTACAGGTGCTGAAGTGCATTTGGACTTTGTGAACACACCCGCAACATTCGTGCCCGCGGCAAGGGTTGCGAGCAAAACATCGGTTCGGCCTGCATATTTGAGACCGGCTGCGGCTGTTGCGAATTGCACGCCCTGAATCTCAGGCATGTCGGGATAGGATTTGGGCGCAAGTGGCGAAACGGTCGTCGACATGACAGCTGTCCTGATGAATTGTACTTTTCAGCTGTGATTAGAGAGCGCCATTGGCAAGCGCAAGTTTTTTCGGACACGCAATGCAGGAGCTCTGGCACAAAAAAACCCGGCGGAAACATCCGCCGGGTCCAAGGCACTCTATCGGAAGTCCTATTCGGTTTTCTCGCCCTGCTTGCTTGGAAGTTCCAATGAATCATCGAGAACTTCGACCGTAAAGGCATCCTTGAGTTCAGCCATCTTGGCTTCGTACTGCTCGCGGATAAGACGCTGACGCAAGTCACCTGCAACAGTTTCGAACGCCGGTTTTTCCTGGCGGCGCTTGTTTTCAAGCTTGATTACATGCCAGCCGAATTGCGTTTCGACCGGCGCTTTTGTGTATTCGCCGGGCTCCAGGGTGAAGACCACATCCTCGAACGGCTTGACCATCTGCCCTTTGCCGAAATAGCCGAGGTCACCTCCGTTGGGGCCTGATGGCCCGGTGGATTTTTCCTTGGCGAGTTCGACAAAATCGGCACCACCGTCAAGTTCCTTGATCAGTGCTTCGGCTTCCGCCTTGTCGCTCACCAGAATGTGACGCGCATTGACCTCCTCAGGTCCCTCGAAATCCTTGAATTCTGCCTCATAGGCAGCTTTGAGAGCCTCGTCGGTGATGAGGCTGTCGATCTTCTGGGAGATATAGGCATTGCGCAGGGCCTGCAGTTCCAGGAACTCCAGCTGATTCTTGAAGTCGGGATCCTGATCAAGACCATCCTGCCGCGCTGCCTGCGCGAGAAGCTCCATGTCGACGACGACGTCGAGAAGGATTGCCCTCCACTGGTTCGGCGGAAAACGTTGCAATTGCTGGCCAAGGTCTTGCGCAGCAAATGCAATATCGGCTTCCGTTATTTCCGCATCCCCCACTCTTGCAACCACATCTCCAGGCTCGGCGGCACTGAGTGAGGCGGATCCGAGCGTCATGGCCAGAAGGGAAACGGCAACAGCCTGAACCGGCCTGCGCATCGAAATTCGGAACATGAGAAGTCCTTTACGTATAGGAATAGTAACTTTCGTCCCCTCAATCCGGAGGGCGCGGGTACTTTGCCTATTCCAGCGGCGTTGACAAGCATAGAACCCCCTCTTATCTGTCGGGCGTCCCTGCTTTCAGGCTGGGATAGCATCTTTTCGGCCGCGTTCACCGGCCAGCGCGTTGCGCTTGGCGGCAACGTGGACAGCAATTGAGACGATTTCATGGGTGGGCGCCAAATTGCCAGTTGGTGCCGCCTGGTAGGGAAGGACCGCCACATGGCTGGCCTTGGCGCTTTAGCACGTAAGCTTTTCGGTTCGGCAAACGACCGGAAGATCAAGACATTTCGGGCAACGGTCGATCAGATCAATGCCCTCGAACCGGAAGTTCAGGCATTGTCGGACGAGGCCCTGAGGGCACGGACCGACGCGTTTCGCGACCAGTTGAAAAACGGCGCGAGCATGGAGGACATTCTGGTTCCGGCCTTTGCGACTGTCCGCGAAGCCGCGCAACGGGCGCTCGGGCAGCGTCATTATGACGTGCAATTGATCGGCGGTATGGTGCTGAATTCCGGTCAGATCTCTGAAATGCGCACGGGTGAGGGTAAAACCCTCGTTGCCACGGCGCCGGTTTATCTGAACGCACTCACCGGCAACGGCGTTCATGTCGTTACGGTGAACGACTACCTCGCGCAGCGCGACAGCGAATGGATGGGCCAAGTCTACAAGTTCCTCGGCCTGACTGTCGGGTGTATCACGCACGGCCTTTCCGACGAGGAACGTCGCGCCGCCTATGACGCTGACGTGACCTACGGAACCAACAACGAATTCGGTTTCGACTACCTGCGCGACAACATGAAGCACGACCGGGCATCAATGGTGCAGCGGGATCACTCCTTTGCCATCGTCGATGAGGTCGACTCGATCCTGGTCGACGAAGCCCGGACACCTTTGATCATTTCCGGCCCGCTCGAAGACAGGTCAGAATTCTACAACACAGTGGATGCCTTCATTCCCAGCCTGACGGAAGAAGACTACGAGCTGGATGAAAAGCAACGCTCTGCCACCTTCACTGAAGCGGGCAACGAGAAGCTCGAGGGTTTGCTGGCCGAAGCGGAACTGCTCAAGGGCGATTCCCTCTATGATGTTGAAAACGTCTCGATCGTCCATCACCTCCAGCAAGGTCTGAAGGCCCACAAGCTGTTCCAGCGCGACAAGGATTACATTGTCCGCAACGACGAAGTGGTCATCATCGACGAGTTTACTGGCCGCATGATGCCGGGCCGCCGTTTCTCCGAAGGCCTGCACCAGGCACTGGAGGCACGCGAGAAGGTTCGCATTCAACCGGAGAACCAGACACTCGCGTCGATCACGTTCCAGAACTATTTCCGCATGTATGACAAACTTGCCGGGATGACCGGTACAGCGTCGACGGAAGCCGACGAATTTGCCGATATCTACAAGCTCGAAGTCGTGGAAATTCCGACCAACCTGCCCGTCACGCGCGTGGACGATGACGACGAGGTCTACAGGACTTTCCAGGAAAAATTCAATGCGATCGTCAAGCTGATCGATGACTGCAAGGTTCGGGGCCAGCCAATCCTTGTCGGGACGACATCGATCGAAAAGTCAGAACTTCTGGCTGATATGCTGAAGAAGCACGGTTACAAGCAGATCGACCTGAGCGATCCGGCTGCATTCGCGGCGGCACAGAAAAAGGACGACGGCAAGTCGAAGGTTTTTGCGGTCCTGAACGCCCGCTACCACGAACAGGAAGCCTTCATCGTTGCGCAGGCCGGCTTGCCCGGCGCCGTCACGATTGCAACCAACATGGCCGGCCGCGGCACCGACATTCAGCTCGGTGGCAATGCCGACATGCAGATTGCCATGGAACTCGGCGACATGCCCGAGGGTGATGATCGCACATCGAAGGAAACCGAAATCCGTGCGGAAGTCGAACGGCTCAAGGGAAAAGCACTGGCTGCGGGCGGCCTTTACGTAATCGGCACAGAGCGGCACGAAAGCCGCCGCATCGACAATCAGCTGCGCGGACGGTCCGGCCGTCAGGGTGATCCGGGTCATTCCAAATTCTTCCTCTCGCTTCAGGACGACCTGATGCGCATCTTCGGGTCCGAGCGCATGGACTCCATGCTCCAGAAACTCGGACTGGAGGAAGGCGAGGCCATCATCCATCCGTGGATCAACAAGGCGCTTGAAAAGGCCCAGCAGAAGGTCGAAGCCCGAAACTTCGACATCCGTAAGAACCTCCTGAAGTTCGACGACGTGATGAATGACCAGCGCAAGGTGGTGTTCGACCAGCGTATTGAACTGATGGACAGCGAAGCGATCCAGGATGCCGTCACCGACATGCGTCACGACGTCATCGACGGCCTTGTCGCAGCCCACATTCCCGAGAAGGCATATCCGGAACAGTGGGACACCGAAGGCCTGCAGGAAGAAGTCAAGAAATACCTGAACCAGGATCTTCCGGTAAAAGACTGGGCAGCCGAAGAAGGTATTGCCGAGGAAGAGGTAAAGGACCGCCTGCGCCGCACCGCCGACGAGGCCATGGCGCAGAAAGTCGCCAAGTACACGCCGGACATCATGCGCCAGGTTGAAAAGGCGATCCTGCTGCAGACACTCGACAACCTTTGGCGCGAACACCTTGCCAATCTGGATCACCTGCGATCGGTTGTCGGTTTCCGCGGATACGCCCAGCGCGATCCGCTTCAGGAATACAAGACCGAAGCCTTCACCTTGTTCGAATCCATGCTGGCACAGCTGCGTCAGATGACGACCGCACAGCTGCTGCGCGTCGAACTGGTGACGGAACAGCCGCCACAGATGCCGGCTGAACCGGAAATGCACGCCCATCACATCGACCCGCTCACCGGTGAAGATGAGATGGCAATTGCCGACGCCCAGTTGAGGCCGGTAGCGGCAACCGAGCGCGATCCTGAAGACCCCTCTACCTGGGGCAAGGTTGGGCGGAACGAAGCCTGCCCCTGCGGGTCGGGCAAAAAATACAAGCACTGCCACGGTGCGCTGGTCTGACGCCAGCTAACAATTCCGAAGTCTCCATAGGGGCTGTACCTGTTAGGTGCAGCCCTTTTTTGCGTCACGCGATCGACAGACAATATTTGAAAATGCGGATCCAGAAGGACCCGAAAAGTGCGGGGTACAACGATTTTGCGATTCAGCCTGTGTCAGAAGCCGAAGGCGAGGATCCGGGAAAATTCAACTTGAACGGCGCAGTCAGGCCCCCCTCGAAAAGGCAAAGCCGCAAAGGGAAATTCCCGGCAAGGCACAGCAGAAGGAAAAGAAGGCGCTGGCACGGATTTCAATTCGCAAACGCAGATTAGGGGCTTGTGCAACAAACAAAGCTTGGGCTGGCCTTTTTGCCGAATTTGCGGCAGGTTGCGGCGACTCCCGTTGCCGCAATTCAGGCCCGAAACTTTCATGAACAAGACGGCTGCTTCGAAAATCTACGTCTCCCGCCGGGAAACCGCTCGCCCTGCAGAGCCAGTGCTCAGTGTGATTGTTCCTGTCTTCAATGAAGAGGACGTCATCGAGCATTTTCTGGACGCGACATTGCCGGTCCTTGAAAAAACCGGCCTTGCTTTCGAATATGTTTTCATCGACGACGGAAGCCGGGACAAGACCGCCGACATTCTTTCCGAAAAACTCAAAACAGGCCTTCGTGGAAAACTTCTTGGCCTCTCGCGCAACTTCGGCAAGGAGGCGGCGTTGTCCGCCGGTCTCGAAGCGGTGCGTGGAGACATCGCCGTCATCATGGATGCCGATCTGCAGGACCCACCCGAACTCATTCTGCAGATGCTTGACGGATGGCGCGCCGGTTATGACGTCATCTATGGCCTTAGAGTGGACAGGTCTTCGGATTCGCTGATGAAGCGTTCGACGGCCAACATGTTCTACAAGCTGTTCAACAAGCTTGCGAACATCGACATGCCCGCCAATGCGGGTGACTTTCGCCTGATCGATCGAACGGTTGTCAACGCGCTGCTTGAGTTGCCGGAACGAAATCGCTTCATGAAGGGGTTGTTTGCCTGGGTCGGATTCCCGGCGATGGCAATACCCTATGAGCGCCCGCCACGCAGGGCCGGAAGCGGAAAATTCGACTATTGGAAACTCTGGAACTTTGCGCTGGACGGGTTGACCGGCTTTACGACACTGCCCTTGCGGGTATGGTTTTACGGTGGTGCGGCAATATCGTTTGCTGCGTTTACCTACGCCATTGTCCTGACGATTCGCACGTCGATATTCGGCGTGGATTTGCCAGGTTACGCATCCCTGATGGTCGCTCTTTTGTTTTTTTCCGGCGTCCAGCTGCTATCGATCGGAATGATCGGCGAATACATCGCGCGTCTCTTCAACGAGGCCAAGCAACGCCCGGTATACATCCTGCAGGACGTCATCGAAAGTGAGCCTCAAGAGAGCGACAAAGCAAGCAAGGATGCCGATGCCGGCCAAAGTGAATCTTGAAAAGCTCAAGGCGGAAAGCGCTGCCGTCGGGAAATTTGCCATTATCGGCGTCATAGCCACCCTGACACATGCCATTGTTGCATCGACTCTTTTCGAGGCTGGAATTCTATCGGTTGTTCCCTCGAATGTGTGCGGCTTCCTGACAGCGTTCGCTGTTTCCTTCAGCGGACACTATTTCTGGAGTTTCAGTCACCTGCGCCAGACTGGAACTGCATTGAAAAGCATGACGAGGTTTCTGCTTGTCTCCGTTGCCGGTTTCGCACTCAACTCTACCATCCTGACCCTGTGGTTGACCTTCACCTCGTGGCCGGAACTCTACGGTCTCTGGCTCGCGATTTTGATTGTTCCGGCATTTTCGTTCGTTGGTGCGAGGCTTTGGGCTTTCGCGCATCCTTCGGCGAAATTCTGACCCGGACATATTTACAAGCGACTGCACGAGGTAACTCAGAATGACCGCATTGCGCGCCGCTCTCGTTTATGCGTCATGCCTCTGCCTGCTTTATGCGCTTGTACCGACACTGGCATTTCCCGGTCCTCCACTTGATGTTGTTGAAGGCTTTGCCTGGGGCCGCGAGCTGCAATTGGGATACACGAAGCACCCGCCATTGCAGGCCTGGTTGCTTGAGGCCACTTACCGCCTGACCGCAGGGCACTATTTCGGCGGCTATTGGCTCAGCGCCATGTCCCTTGCCTTGGGTTATCTTTTTATCTGGAAAATCAGCCTTCATCTCGGGCTGTCCGCCTGGCAGGCATTCTGGGCGATCGTGCTCACCAGCGTGACATTCTATTTCACCCTGCCCATGCCGGAGTTCAATCCGAACATCCTGCAGATCCCCGTCTGGAGCGGCATGATCCTGCTTTTCCTGCGCGTTCAGGCGAACAGCAGGCTCACCGACTGGCTACTGCTCGGTGCTCTTGCCGCCATCGGGCTCTACACGAAGTATTTCGTTGTCCTGCTCATCGGCACCATAGGGCTTTATGGGCTTGTGTTTTCAGATGCACGGCGCCTCATCTTCACTGCCGGCCCCTGGCTTTGCGCGCTGGTTTGCGGCCTTTTGCTTGTGCCTCATATCCTTTGGCTGCTGGAAACCGATTTCCTGACGCTTCAATACGCGGCCAGCCGGAGCAAGCCGGCAGGCTCCTTTCTGGATCATGTCTTCAATCCGTTGAATTTCCTGTTTGCACAGGTAGGCAATCACGCCGGGCTGTTTCTGGTGATCCTTGCCGGGCTTGGTTGGCGCGGTCTCAAGACATATCGCTTGCAGCGCCGCAGGTCGGAGTTGTTGCTGACAGCACATGGCGACCGTTTTCTGCTCTGGTTCGCCTTCGTCCCGCTGACTGTTGTTTTCGTCGCCTCCGCGATCACCGGAAATGAGTTCGAACACATGTGGGGCACGCCGATGTTCGTGCTTTCCGGCGTCGTTGCGGTCCGATATGCAGTGCTTCCGGACACCTGGCCATTTCCCGGGCGCGCCCTGATCGGAGCGGTGACGATCCAGGCAATCTTTCTGATCGTCATATTCGGACAGGGGCAGCTGGAGCCCTACTGGAAAAAGAAGCAGACACGCATTCATTACCCGGCCGGGATCGTCGCAAACGAACTTGCGGGCATCTGGAAAACCGAAATGGGCACCGACATTGCCTATGTTGCCGGTGACATGTGGTCGGCAGCAAATGTCACGCTGCATGCACCTGGACGTCCATCGATGTTTTACCTGCACGACCGCCGGCTGAGTCCCTGGATCGACATCAAGGACGTGCAGAATAAAGGCCTCATGATTGTCTGGCGCGGCGACCGGGAAGTGCCGCTTAACGAACTACTTGCCTATTACCCGGATGCCGTGCGGCAAGGCAGCAGAACCTTCCGTTTCCGGACAAGAGGCGATATCCCTGACGTCATCGTCAACTGGCTGATCATTCCTCCGGGAAAAGTCGCCGAAGAACCTGCAAACTAGTGCCCTGATGGAACAGTCCGTCTGGAAACCTCGACAAAAGGACATTAACTTGACCGCATGATCAGCATGGCGAAAATCGACGACATCGAGGACTGGCTCATCGGTCAGGCACTTGGATCGCCCGACATGGCGAAAATGTTTGCAGAATTGTGCGAAAAACTTCGCAAATGCGAAGTCCCGATCGATCGCGCGATGATGGCCTGGTCGACATTGCATCCCCTGATCGAAGCCGAAGTTGTCGTCTGGGAAAGCGGCAGCGAACTCCAGCACGAACAGATTTCCCACACTGACGAGGAGACCGATGACTGGCTCAACAGTCCGGTTCGCGCGGTCCTGGTCAATCAGGAGCCCAGGTTCAGGCGCCGCCTGACCAGTTCGAACGCACCTCAGGAATTTCCGCTGCTGACCCGCCTCAGCAATGCCGGTTATACGGATTATCTGGTGCTACCCACCCAGTTCGCGTTGCCTGTGACAAACGATGATTATCCAACCAGCGGTATCATCGTCAGCTGGGCGACGTGTGATGAAAACGGCTTTTCCGATGACGCCCTTTCAGCCATTGAATACATTCAAAAGCGCCTTGCTCTCGCGGCCCGTGCGACTATCGAAAGCCAGATCAGCAAAACGATCGCGATAACCTATCTGGGCAAGAACGCCGGCAACAAGGTTCTGAATGGCCAGATCAGGCATGGCGACGGTGAAAATGTCGATGCGGTCATTTATTTCTGCGATATGAGAAAATCCACGGCGATCGCAGAAGCCCTTGGTCCGGATGCCTATCTGAACTGGCTGAATACCTATTTTGAGGCAACCGCCGGTTCAGTGCTGGACAACAACGGTGAAGTCCTTGATTTTATTGGCGATGCAGTACTCGGTGTTTTTCCGCTCGACGAGCAAAGCCTTGAGGCAGCTGTCTCCAATGCAATCAGCGCAGCAGACGAGACCCGTAGGCGGCTCAAGATCATCAATGATGATGCTTCAGGGGTCCTGCCAATGAAGGTGGGTGTCGCGCTTTCGGTCGGTTCGGTCATGTTCGGCAATATCGGTGTTCCCAGCCGTTTGACATTTTCGGTGATCGGTCAAACCGTACATGCTGCAGCCCGAATAGAGAGCCTTACAAAAACAGCGGGATCGGATGTCCTTGTAACGGAGGACATCGCCAGGCACAGCAGGTCAAGGGTCCGTCCGGTCGGATCATTTGATCTTAGCGGCTTTACGGACCCACAACCCTTGTTCGCGCTTGAATAACTGCCGCCAATTCAAACACTGTCACCCCGCAACGCTGCTGACGCCTCACTTCTGGCTTACCAATTTACCGAGACCATGACCGATCTTCGTCCCGATTTTCCGAACCACCTTCCATTTCATGATCAGAACACGATCGACCCGAGCGAGAGCCCACCGGTCGTCCTGCTCCACGGCTTTGGTGGAGACAGGCAAACCTGGCAGAATACGCAGACTGCCCTGTCGTCAAAAATCCGGTCCCTGGCATTCGATCTGCCTGGACACGGAGAAGCCCTCGATTGGCCCAGGATCGGCAATGCAGGTATCGCTGCCAAAGCCGTTTCGCAATCACTCGAACACCTGGGTTTGACCAAGGTCCATCTGGTCGGCCATTCCATGGGCGGTGCGGTCGCGGCTCTGGTTGCCCTGAATAATCCGGAACGGGCCACCAGCCTGACGCTTTTGGCTCCAGGTGGCTTCGGCCCCGAAATCAATCACCGCCTGTTGCGCCGTTACGCGACAACGAGCGATGTCGAAGGCATGGAGGTTCTGCTCGAGCAGTTTTTCGGTTGGGAATTCAGGCTACCGAAGTTTCTCGCAAAGACCGCGGCAGAAAGCCGCGCCAGACCCGGTGCAACGGCGACGCTGGAAGCCATCGTGGAAGAAATAATCGACGGCACGGTGCAAAAGACCCTGCCGCGGGACGAACTTGCTGCCCTCAAGATACCCATCAAGGTGATCTGGGGAACCCAGGACCGGGTTCTGCCAACCCGCCAGGCACACAAGCTCCCCGGCATCGTCGCAACACACATATTCGAACGTGTCGGCCACATGCCGCATCTCGAAATCCCGAAGGAAGTTACCAGGCTCATCCTGCAGAACGCCGGAGTGAACTGAAAACGGTCACACGGTAGGTCTCATCCTCAAAGCTGCCAACAGCCGCAATGTTCGAGCGCAAGCGCGCCAGTCCGGGGCCTCATCGCAGAGCCCGAACCTGATCTATGCGTCCGGCAGCAAGCCCTCACGCCAGGTTTCACCGATCACCCGGCGGGCAAGCATGTGCGAACGGGGGAAATTGATGCTGTCGACGGCGATGAGCTTCCGTTTGTTCAGATAGGCCACATAGAACTTGTGGTCCTCCGGTGACCCCACGACGATCGTCTCGTCATACCCTTCTGAAAGCCCCGCAATCTGCAGCTTGATGTCGTATTGATCGGACCAGAACCACGGCACCGGATCATAGTCGATATCCTCACCGAGCAATGACTGTGCAGCGGCTTTCGCCTGGTCGATCGCATTCTGGACACTCTCCATGCGCACGGATCGCTGGTACCGGTTCGAATAGAAGCGGGTGCAATCACCGACGGCGTAGATATTCGGGTCGCTGGTCTGCCCTGAACCGTCGACGAGAACACCGTTGTCGACTTCGAGCCCGGTTTCGGCCGCCAGCTGATCGTTGGGCTCCGCGCCAACGGCAATCAGAACCAGTTCGGCACTTATGACATCACCATTGTTGAGTTTCACACCGGTGACGGTCTCATCGCCTTCGATCGACTCGACGCCCGTTTCAAGGCGCATGTCGATACCCTTGTCTTGATGCAATCGGGTGAAATAATCCGAAACCGCCTGGCTGACGACACGTTTCATCGGCCGGTCCTGCGCCTCGATCACGCTGACGGACTTGCCCATCGCCTTCGCGACCGCAGCAACTTCAAGACCGATATAGCCGGCACCGATGATCGCAATACCATTGCTTGAGCTCAAACCATCGCGAATTGCGTCGACGTCGGCTATCGACCTCAGGGTTACAACACCGGTCTTGTCGGCACCTTTCAGCGGCAATGTGCGCGCGTTCGTACCCGTTGCAAGCACAAGCTTGCCATACGCGAGCGTGTCACCGTTTTCCAGATGCACTCTTTTTGCAGCGCGATCGATGGATACGGCCTTTGTATTCGGGATATGGTCGATCTGGTTGGTTTCGAAAAATGCCGGAGGACGCAGCCAGAGGCCTTCCGCGCCGACATCTCCGGAGAGGTATTTTTTCGAAAGAGGCGGTCTTTGATAGGGCGGATGCGGCTCGTCACCAATCAGGCGCAAGGGGCCTTCAAATCCGCCTTGCCTGAGCGAATGAGCGAGCTGGGCACCAGCTTGCCCGGCACCAATGATGACGATTTCTTCCTGCATTCCGTTTCGCCTTCTTCACGCTAAGTCTTCCGTCACTAGCACGAAGATTGGCGGTCCGCCAGAAGGCGAAACGCCGCGACGGATTGGTCGCGGCGCAGCACTGAATTACCGGGTTCAGGCTTCGCGGACACCCGTCAGGAAATCTGCAACTTCCTGTCGAATCAAAGTGCCCTGATTGCTGAGTGATTCAGCCAGTTGCTCTACCTCGGTTCCATTGGACCGGGCCAGTTCCGCGGCCGATCCGACCGCTTCCATCCGGGACACGCCTTCTTCCGATCTGTTTGATGCATTTGAAACGTTTTCCGATATCGCCTGAACGGCTTCGTCTTGCTGTTGAACGGCGGCCGCGACAGCCGATGCAAGACCTTCCATGTCGGAAATGATCTTGCTGACATCCTCGATCGCGTCAACCGCCTGGCTCGACGACCCCTGGATCGCTTCGATCTGCGTAGCGATGTCCTCCGTCGCCCGGGACGTCTGATCCGCAAGCTGCTTGACTTCGGCGGCCACGACCGCAAATCCCTTCCCGGCTTCACCGGCCCTGGCTGCCTCGATCGTGGCATTGAGGGCAAGCAGGTTCGTCTGGTTGGCAATGTCCCGGATGAGGCCCATGACTTCGCCGATACGATCGGCAGCTCCTGAAAGTTCCTGCATGGTTTCCACCGTGGTTGATGCGCTTTTGACCGCCTTGTGGGCGACCTCGGTCGACTGGTTTGCCTGGTCGGCGATCTCGGAAATCGAGGCGGCGAGCTCTTCGGCAGAATGAGCGGCAGACGTCACGTTTTCGGCGGCATTTCGAACCGCGACGGCCGCCTCGTCGGACTGGTTGGCCACATCGTCGGCGGCCTGCTCCATGGATTGCGACGTCTGACCCAGCTCTCCGTTCGCGCGATCAAGTTTATCCAGCGCGTCGGACACCGTGCTTTCGAAGCCGGAAATGAGATTGTCGAGACGGGCAACACGCTCTTCGCGCAGGTGATTTTCCTGATCTTTTGCAGCCGCAAGTTCCACACGCTCGATCGCATTTTCCTGGAACACCCGAACCGTACGGGTCATTGATGCCAGCTCGGTGTTGCCCGGCAACTCCGGAAGATCAAGCTCGATCTGACCACCGGCGAGCGCTTCCATTGCCGCATGCAGACGGCCGAGCGGTTCTGAAATCGACTGACCGATACCGAAAGCCAGCGCGGGAAGCAGTACGAGAAGCAGAAGAATGGTGCCACCGATTGCAAAGAGTGCGATCGTTCTTGCGGTATCGAGCTGACCGGAGGCTTCCGTCTGGACCCCGGCCGCGGCTTCGTTCAGCGATGCGATGCGTGGCGGGACAAGTTCGAACAGGCTTTCCAGCAACACGACACTGTCGAGTTTATCCGCAGAGGCGACCTTGTATTCGTCAAACGTTGCCTTGTAGGCGGTCATGTTGTCCGCCAGTTCTTTTTTTATCGAGTCGGAGATATAGACTTTCTTCAGCAGTTTCTCGAATGCGACGAACTGTGCATCAAGCACGTCGACAGCGTCCGCCGTTTTGTTCAACGTGTATTCTTTTTCCGAGAGTTGTACCGCCAGAATTGCTCTGGCCAGCTTCTCGAAATCCGGCCCACCGCCAAATTTCATTTCCTCCTGCAGTCGATTTTTTACGGCGCCGGTCTTTTCGTCGAGGACAGCCAGGAAACCTTGACTATTGTCGTATCCGATGCGTTGCTGGAGTGCATCGAGCATCTCGAACGCCCCGTTTGCACCTTCAAGAGTGTCCCTGACATCCGAGATCTCGGCCTGATAGGTCCCGGCGGATGGATTTTCCTGGATTTTCGCGAGCGACGCGGTAGCGTTCTGAAGCGTCGCAAGGAACGACTGATAGCTTTCCGAGGACGGTGAACCCAGATACTGCTTTTCTATGACTTGCAGTCTTGAAGCCTTTTGAGAAAGGCTGGCTACCTCCTCAGCCAGACGCGAACTCTCTCCCATCCGGGAAAACGCTGTGTTCAGTTCATTCTGGCTCCAGAAATAGACACCGCCAACCGCCAGCAATCCAGCGATCGTAAATAGACTTAGCGCGAGTATCCTGACCTTGACCGACAATTTCGACAAGATCCAAAAAGGTGATTGCGATACGAAAGGCACCAGCGTATGTCCCCTATGGCTCCGACTGTTTCCTAAAAGTTGGCCAAAAATGCCAAATTACGGTTAACGACTGCGTAATTTGCCAAGTTTCAACGGTGCACGATCCACGTCGGCTCCCTTCCTATTGAGGCTGCTCTTGAATTTCCTGACCAAAGCCGCTCCGATCATCTTCGTATTGCTGTGGTCGACCGGTTTCATCGGCTCGAAACTCGGAGCGCCGTATATCGACCCGTTGGTGTTTCTCACCGTTCGTTTTGCCCTCGTCCTGCCGATTCTCTTTGTGCTGGCTCTGCTGCTGACCAGGACCTGGCCGAAGTCGCCGACGGCGATACTGCAGTGTCTCGTGACCGGAATGCTGGTGCACGGCGTTTATCTGGGCGGTGTTTTCTGGGCGATCAAGCAAGGCATGCCCGCGGGAGCCTCCTCCATTATCGTCGGTCTTCAGCCGGTTCTCACGGCGCTGATTGCCGTTATGCTGCTCAGCGAGACCGTATCCAGAAAGCACTGGATCAGCATGGCGATAGGCGCCTGTGGTCTGGTTCTTGTCCTTGGGCCGAAATTCGACATCAGTGGAACCGGCATAACCGTAATAACGATTTCCGCAGTCCTCGTTTCCGTTGCCGCCATAAGCCTGGGCACGGTCTACCAGAAGCGTTTTGCTGCCAAAACGGATCTCTTGGCAGCAACCATCTGGCAATATGTCGGTGCCCTGATTTTCACCATGCCCCTCACGCTGTTCGAAACCTGGCAGATAACCTGGTCGGGCGAACTCATCTTTGCGATGGGCTGGCTCGTTCTGGTCCTGTCCGTCGGAGCAATCCTGCTGCTGATGCTCCTCATTCGCGAGGGCGCGGTCTCGCAGGTTGCCAGCCTTTTCTATCTCGTCCCGGTGGCAACGGCGGTTGAAAGCTATTTCCTGTTCGACGAAACGCTGACCCTGATCCAGATAGCAGGAATGGCGCTCATCATAGGCGCAGTGCTGGTGATCCGGAAATCACCGCAAAAATCCTGAAGCGACCGCCCGTCAATCAGGTAGATGCCTTGGTCGGAGCCGGTGCGGTCACTGCAGCCCGTTCTTTCAGGCGCACCTTGAGTTTGCGCTGTCGGGAGATGGCTGCATTAAGCTCCCCACCCAGAATGAACACCAGTGCGCAGATATAGAGAAAGATCAGCGCGGTCATGATGCCGGCAAGACCGCCATAGGTGGAGACGTAATTTGCAAAACTGGCCAGGTAGGTTCCGAACGCAGCACCGGCAATGATCCACATGACAAGGGTCGCCAGGACACCCGGCCACAGATCCCGGAAACTCCTTTTACCGGCCGGCAGCAGCCAGTGCGTCACGAACAGTCCGATGATCAGCAGAGATCCTGCCAGAGAGTAGCGCGCCACATTGATGGATAGCAGAAAACCCTCGATTTTCGGTGCATAGGCCAGAAGCCCGGCCAGCGCCAGTGGCGCGAGTACGACCAGAAACGTGTAGGCGAGCAGGATCGCAGCGCCCAGCAGAACGAGCCCCAGGGATTGCAGGCGCAGAACCACGAATGACCTGCGTTCCTGCTGCCGGTAGGCTCGATTGAGTGCGGTACGCAGTGCTTCCACGCCGTTGGAGGCGAACCAGAACGCGGCAATGGCACCGAATGTCAGCAAATCGCCACGCCGGACCGTCAGCACATTGTGTATCTCCCGCACGACCGGGGCCGCCACAGTTTCCGGCCAGGCATCAAACACCAGGTCCGATACCGTATCGGCCGCACCCGTCATGCCGAAAAACGCGGCAAGGGATGCGATGAAGATCAAAAGCGGGAAAATTGCCAGCAGGCCGGAAAGAGCCACGTGACTGGCCATTGCAAAGCCGTCATCGCGCGCAAAATGCCCGACCGCGTCCTTGAGGACCGAATAAGTTTCCAGAAATGTCTTTCGCACGCCCATATCCTGATCTGGCCTTTGGCACCCCCGGCAGTCAAGTGCTGCCGCCAGAAAACTGCCCCCTGCGAAAGATGAACAAATTCCGGCTCGACAAATGAGTGTGTGCGGCGCAACATAGCTTCAACAAAAAGCGCCATGGCGCAACAAATGAAAACGGAGATCGCCCATGTCCACTGTAGTCCTGACGGCGGCAGAATCGCCAGGGAGCCTGACTGAACAAACCGCGGCGGCTGTCGGCGCGCTTGACGACCTGCTTGATCTTGCAGCGCAACGTGTCCGGGCGCTTGTGTCGGAAGACGGCCGCGTGTCCTCAAAGCTGATGGAACAGGAACAACGCGCAACTCACGGCCTTGCCTGGTTCGCAACCTATGTCGAATCGCTTCGCCAGCTCGACGCCTATGCACGGCGACTGAGCGAAGAGGGCAGGTACGGCACGTTGGAGGAGCGGATCGTTCAGCTCGGCTTTGCCGAATACCTGGCACAGATCTTCGGCGGTATTCCGATGAACCAGGGCGAAATCGTCCGCCTGTCGGATCTCGCCATTTCAGCGGATGAGGCGCGCGCCCATCGTGTCCGCGAAATTGACGTCCTGATCGAAGCCGGGAACAGGCCTGCGATCCGCGGTGAAATCACGTCGCTCATCCGGGATCAGGCCGGTCACTCGACCTTCGGCGATCCGGGTCTCGATGACACAATGGAGCAGATCCGCAACGAAATGCGCCGTTTCGCGGAGGACACCGTTGTTCCCAATGCCCATGAATGGCACCTCAAGAACGAATACATCCCCCTTGATGTCGTCAACCAGATGTCCGAACTCGGCGTCTTCGGCCTCACTATTCCGGATGAATTCGGCGGGCTTGGGCTCGGCAAGGAAGCCATGTGCGTGGTATCCGAAGAATTGTCACGCGCCTATATCGGCGTCGGCTCCCTGGGAACCCGGTCCGAAATCGCGGCGGAGTTGATCCTTTGCGGTGGAACGGATGAACAGAAACGGCATTGGCTTCCGAAGATCGCTTCCGGTGAAGTCCTGCCCACGGCTGTCTTTACAGAACCGAACACCGGATCCGATCTCGCATCGCTCAGGACACGGGCGGTCAAGGATGGCGACACCTGGAAGATCTCCGGCAACAAGACCTGGATCACGCATCCCGTGCGCGCGGACATCATGACGCTTCTCGCCCGCACAAACCCGGACGAACCCGGTTACAAGGGTCTGTCCATGTTTATCGCCGAAAAACCGCGGGGAACGGACGAAGTCCCGTTTCCGGCAGACGGCATGAGCGGTGGCGAAATCGAAGTGCTCGGTTATCGCGGCATGAAGGAATACGAAATTGCCTTTGACGATTTCGAGGTAGATGCCGAAAATCTTCTGGGACAGGTTGAAGGCGAAGGCTTCAAGCAGCTCATGCAGACATTCGAAGGCGCGCGCATTCAAACGGCGGCTCGAGCGCTCGGCGTCGCCCAGTCCGCGCTCGATCTTGGTTTGCGCTATGCCGAAGAACGCATCCAGTTCGGCAAGGCACTGGTCCACTTCCCGCGTGTGTCCGACAAGCTCGCGATGATGACTGCCGAACTGATGATGGCCCGGCAGCTGACCTACTTCTCGTCCTGGCAAAAGGATTCCGGCAAACGCTGCGACCTGGAAGCAGGTATGGCCAAGTTGCTCGGCGCGCGCGTTGCATGGGCCGCAGCCGACAACGCTCTTCAGATCCATGGCGGTAATGGCTTTGCGCTGGAATATGCCGTGTCCCGCGTCCTGTGCGACGCGCGCATTCTCAATATCTTTGAGGGAGCCGCGGAAATTCAGGCACAGGTGATTGCCCGGCGCCTCCTTGAAACCCGCGGGATCCAGTAGGACAGACAAGGAAACGGCCGGTCGTGCCGCCTCTTGTCTGCCATTGCGCAAGAACGGTGGTGATAGCACCGGCCTGTTCGCCTGAAACGGGCGCTATCGTTGAATTCTTGTATTAATCCCCCACATGATATGGTGGAAGGAAACGGGAGACCACAACGATGACCTCCTCTTTTTCATTTGAAGACTTGGGTTTCGAAGCCGAATACCTTGGTCCGGAAGAAGAACAGAAAAAGACGGTTCGGCAGAAACTGCTCGCAACGGCCAGGAAGGCTGCCCGGCAGATCCCGTTCATGGAAGATGTGGTCGCCGGGTACTATTGCGCCCTTGATCCGGCAACACCTGCCAAGGTACGCGTGTCTGTGTTCGCCGCGCTCGCCTACTTCGTCCTGCCTATCGATACGATCCCCGATTTCCTGATCGGCGTCGGCTTTGGCGACGACGCAACCATTCTGATGGCCGCGATCGCGATGATCCGCGGACATATGCACGATGATCACTACGACGCCGCACGCGAAGCGCTGAAGGATGGTGATTTGTAGCCATCACCTGCCGGACATCGGCTCTTTGGGTTTTTCCGGCTGCCAGCAGCCGGATGTGCGGCCGGCAATGGTCCAATAGACAAGACCTGCCAGGAACCCGGCTGCCAGGACGACCACGCTTCCAGGCCTCAGATCACCGGTTTCCCCACCAAACCCCACGGTCCAGAGCAGAAACGCAATGCTGCCGCTTGCGACCAGGTGAAAGACAATCCCCCTGAGACGGGCGAGTTCGGCAATCGCAATCAAAATGCCCGCCGGCACGAAGGCTGCTGCCCCGACGACACTTGCTCCGACCAGGCCCGTGCCAACCATCGCCCCGAATGCAATCGGGTTTTCATCGGGATGCGCGGCCTGGAAAAAACCCCATGCCAGAAAGAGACCGCAGGCAACAAGGCCGAGGATAAAGCCAAGGACAATTTTAAGGAGTTGAACCAGAAATTTTCCGCCGTCCAATTCATGCACCTCCTTTAAATTGCCCGCTAAGTCCTTACTTGAGATGTAATCCTTCACAATGCAACAGTTGGGCAAGAAAACCTGGCACCTGACAGCCCACATACCGGCTACGCGCGCGCACAAATTCAGCGAAAGGCAGAATCGGCGATTTCGGTTGACTTTTTGCCGGTTTCGCAGGAATTTACCGAGCGGTGCTAGGACATATGCAACGGAAACCTTGGAGCATGAGTTCCGAGGGTTTTTTTGTACCTTGCAGAGCCAGGTTCTGGCACCAAGTTTAAACGATAGAGGAGTTAGCGACCATTCGCCGTCCGTTCCGCGCCCCGCCCCCTACGAAGGAAGGCCCGCGCACTAACCAAGAAATTCGCGTTCGCGAAGTCCAGTTGATTGATCATGAGGGCGCCAACCGCGGCGTCATATCGACCGAAGAAGCGATGGAAATCGCGGTGGATGCAGGTCTGGACCTTGTTGAAATCCAGCCGAACGCCAATCCCCCGGTCTGCAAGATTCTGGACTATGGCCGGTACAAGTATCAGGCTCAGAAAAAAGCTGCAGAAACCCGAAAGAAGCAGAAGACCGTCGAGATCAAGGAGATCAAGATGCGTCCGAACATCGACACGCACGACTACGAAGTGAAGATGAGGAACATGCTGCGATTTTTCAACGACGGCGACAAGGTGAAGGTCACGCTCCGTTTTCGCGGACGTGAAATGGCGCACCAGGACCTCGGCATGAACCTTCTGAACAAGGTTCGTGAAGAGACCTCCGAGATTGCGAAGGTGGAATCTTCTCCAAAACTGGAAGGCCGCCAGATGGTGATGGTTCTGGCTCCGATCAAATAAACGCTCCATCGGCAGAGACAAACAAAAACCCCGCTTTCGCGGGGTTTTTTAATTTGCAGCCCAGGCTTCACAAATCCTGAAGCGCCATCGGGTTTGCTACTTCAAATCGTCATCTGCAAATCAAACGGGTTGCCTTTTGCTGCGACGTCGAGCCGCCAGTCCCAAACCGGCAAGACCCGTGATCAACAGCAGGGCACCTGCAGGCAGAGGAACGATCGTTGGTGTTCCGTTGTAGTAGATCGACGCGTGGGACAGACCTTTCGTTGAGGCCCAGGTCCCGGACAGCGGATCGGGAGTTGTAAGATCGAGAAGGAACGCACCAAATCCGTTCCCGGCCTTCAGCGTGATGACAACCTTGGTCAGTCCCGCAAGAGTGTCAATCGACCAGCCTCCGCTCTTCGTGCCATTGGTCGGTCCCGTGACGAAATCGATCGTTCCGTCTCCGTCAGGTCCGTCATTTTTGTCTGAAAGCACCCATCCGGTCATTCCAAACAGCAAGAAAGAGTTATCAATCTGGTTGGTATCGTTTCCTGTAAAACAGGCGGCAGCAGTTGCGTCGGACAACGTCAAAGTTGCGCCGGAACCACCAGCGGATGTTGTGCAGCTCATCGGTGCCGCTTGTGCAGAAAAAATCGATGCCCCGAACATGGCAAAAGCAAGCGCAAACATGCCTGCCATGGAGCATTTGAAAATATGCATAACTCAGTACTCCAGAAAAATGCTTAGGTTGAATAAAGTCCTAATTTCTAACAGTGTCAAATTAATTCGGGTTAATTTTCAGGGCGTTACGGTAAAACACAACCAAAAACAATCTCTTAGGTTGATTCTCGTTTCCTTTCCAAGAGGATAAATTGCCCATTTTTTGGAACTCATCGCGGAAAGTACTGTTGTTTCAACAATCTTTGACTTGTTGCAGCTTCGAGAAAAATTTACGGACAATCAGGTAAATTGGCGGTATCAGGCAAAACGAAACAGATACCCTACCAACAACAGCATGGATCGCTCACATTGAGCATTCTGTTTGATACCTGCGGGCAGCCCGGGACCCGAAATTCAATTGACCCTGGTTCGGTTGTTCAGCAAACTCAGTGATAGTCAGCCTAAACACGCAATAAGCGGGAAATTCGCGTGATCATCGTACTGAACGGTTACCCTGGTGTCGGCAAACTGGCCATCGGCCGGGAACTGGCCGCCAGGCTGAACGGCAAGCTGCTCGATATTCATTCAGTCTATAACGTCGCCTTCGCCCTGACGGAGTTCAAGTCACCGGAATTCCTCGACACGGTGGAGAAAATCGAAAAAATTGCCCATGACCTGATCCGGAAACTCCCGTCCGGACAACCGGTTGTCCTGACAACCGTGCTTGCCGGTCAAGGCGACTGGGGCGATGCCGAATGGCAACGGATCGAACAATTGGGCACGGTGCGTGCGCCGTTCTGCGTCGTTCACGTCAAGTGTGATCTGGACGAGAACATTCGCCGCATCCAGGATGAAGAGCGCGATCTGAAACGCAAGCCTCGCGATCCGGAATATGCCCTGCGAAACCACAGGGAGGGAAAGCCGCTTTACGGAGCAGATACCAGTCATCTGCTGGAGCTTGACACAACCCGGATGACCGCGACCGAAGCGTCGTCCGCGATCGCGGGCTGGGCGCTCGAATTGAGCCGGTGAGCGCGCGAAACATGGATCCGTACAAAACGCACGGATCTCTTGTTGGTCCGAATTGCTTCAAGGATTACGTCCCGGACAGTATCAGGAACACCAATGCCAGGGCGGCAGGTACCAGACGCATCACAAGAATTGAATTTCCTTTGGTCCCCTGGGCACCAATTGCCGCGGAAAAGACAATCAGCGCAAGTACCACGCCCTGCACCCAAGCTTGGGCAGGCACCGGTAGCCAGAAGCTCAGGCAAAGCCCGACACCCACGGACACGTTGTAAGACGAAAAGCTTCGGCCGAGGAACGCCGTTTTCTCAATCTCTTCCCCTGTCAGATCGGTCAGTTTTTCGCAAAGGTCCGGCCATTTGAACCACTGCCCGTAAGCAAAGAAAAAGTGCCCGCCGATAACGGCCAGCATCAGAAGCCAGTAAAGATAAGTCATGTTTCAAATCCTTTTTTGATCGTAAGTTCGCGCCTTTCAATTGCCTGGGTCACCTCGGCGTCAGAAAACTGGCACCGAACCGCATCATCATTCTTACGAACTGCGTGCGGTTGGCGCAGTTCGATTTCGCAAGGATGGACTTTGTCTGAGCATTGACCGTTGAGACAGACCGGTTGCGGCGGTCTGCAATCTCGGGATTGGTCAGGCCTTCCCCGATCGCATCAACCAGCGAAGCTTCGGCGGACGTCAGTCCGAAGGCCTGCCGAATTCGGGTCTTGTCGCACATGACCGGCAGGCTCGTGTCCGTACTGCACAGGACAAATCCGCCAAAAAGACCGTTGCCGATCTCATCCGACTTCTGAAGGGGTGTGATTTCGATGCAAAGGGGGATTTCCGTGTGGCTGAGAATACTTTCCTTGCGGGGACGTCCTCCGAACCTGCCATGTTCTCGCCAGTCCGACATCAGACGGTCAAGCTGGCTCTGACCCGACCGGTCCGCAATCCGCAATTGACCGCCCTGGCCGACGCGAAGCAGCCGATAGGTTTCCTGCTGGCGCCTGAACTCCTCGTTGCGCGCAACTATCATGGCACGGCTGTCGAGGACGCAGACACCGATCGCAAGTTCATCAATGGCCGAAAGAACCCGCTGATAGCGGCTTTGAAGTTGACGAATGGGAATGCTGAGATCCAGCGCTTTGGCGACATGCGGCAGGACTTGCGACAGAAAATACCGCTCTTTTGCATCCAGTGGATTTCTAGCGGCATTCAGTTGCACCGAGAAGAGCGAAAGCCAGCGATTGTCCTTGTTCATCACCCCGGCGGCGCGGTGGAATATTCCAAGGCGCATCAGCTTCTGGACGTGTTCCTGCTGTTTGAGCTCGTCGACGGAAGATGCAAGCAGCGTATCGTCAAGCAGTACAATCTCGTCGTCATCGTGGGTATGTTTGCGAATGATCGCCTGATCCCGGGCTTCCATATCCTGGCATTTCGAGAGATAGACCGAGATCGCGTCGGAGGAATAGAACCCGGAATGAATTGGTGCCGTCAGTCGGTGGTCGCCTTCGCTGTCCTCCCATTCAAATATGATGCTTCCCTGCGCTCCCACACGGTCTACAAGCTGGTCGAGCGCGGCACCCCAACGACCCGGGTCTGCAACGGCATCGTATATCTTGAGCGTCAGGTCCTGGATCTCGTCAGACAATTCGGTTCAAACCCACTGATTGCAAAACGACGTCTTGCAACAGCTTATTCTGTTTGATGACCGGTGTCATAGCCCATCTGGAGGATACCTCTCGGGCGAGACAACGCAGGCATTCAAATGCCTGCGTCCTCAAAAACGGAGTTGCCCCGCCGTATGGTCTGAACGACCGAACAGGCATCCAGGTTACCGGGATGCTCGAGCGGATTTCGGCTCAGGACTGCAAAGTCGGCAAGCTTGCCAGCCGATATGGATCCCCGTTCTTCCTCCTGAAAGACCTGCCAGGCGGCATCGATCGTATGTGCCTTGAGCGCCGATCTGACTGAAATCCTTTCTTCTTCACCCAGGGTCCGTCCCGAAGCGGTGCGTCTGTTGACCGCGCACTGTATCAGGTGAAGAGGCCGGGTCGGCGTCACCGAGGCATCATTGTGGATCGTAAAGCGCACACCGTGACGCTCGGCCGAGGCGGCCGGAGAAATGCGCGCCGCACGATCCGGCCCCAGAAACGTGTCGTGATGCCGGTCCCCCCAATAGTGAATGTGGGCCGTGAAAAAACTGACGGACACTCCGAGCCGCGCCATGCGTGCCATTTGGTCTTCCCGAAGAACCTGCCCATGGATGACGGTATGGCGATGGTCTTGACGCGGAAAGTCTTCCAGCGCGGCCTCAATCGCATCCAGAAGATTGTCTGTGCCCGCATCGCCGTTGCAATGACAATGGATCTGGAGGCCCATCCGGTGCAGTTTCCGCACCTGGTTAAACAGCTCCTCGCGCTCCGTATAGGTCATGCCGTACGGAGAATCGGGATTGAACGGCTTGTAATATGGTTCGCTGAGATAAGCTGTCTGCAGCTGAAAAGCTCCATCTGTGAACAGCTTGCGCGGGCCAAGTGTAAAATACCGGTTGTTGCGCCATTGCAGCGCCTCCGGGCCGGTGGAAAGATCCGGCTCGAGCTCCCCGATCGGGAGCAGAAGAATGTCGATCCCCGGATCTTCACCTTCGGCAAGACTGTTGAAATGCTCCAGCATCTTGCGCGTTGACCAGGCATTTTGTGCATAGGTTACACCTTGGGAAAGATATTCGTCCCGACAGGCGTTGAAGCCGGGCCAGAAGCGTTCGCGATCGATCAGAAAATCGGTATCGCTCATGACGCCCATGGCAGACAGGCCCTCGATCAGACCGTTGGGTTCACCGGTTTGCAGATCACGTCCGAACCGGCCCCCTGCCGGATCAGGCGTTTCCTTGCAGACGCCGAGCATATTCAGGACAACGGAATTGGCAGCACCATTATGCCCCGACGCATGGATCACCCAGACATGGTGTTCGATTGAGACACCGTCAAGTTCCGCCCGGGTTGGCATTCTCTTCTCGGCAACGGCTGTGTTGTCGAAAAGCACGCCCATGACCCACTCGCCCTTCGGCGTTGCCGCTGCCCGCTTTGCAAGTCTTTTCAACGCTGTCTGGATGTCGAGACAGTCGCCGCGAGGTGGCGGAGCAAGATCGACCCTGAAGAGTTGAATGAAACCGGGGTCAGGGAAATGCCCGTGTGGATCGATGAAGGCCGGGATCATCGTCCGCCCGTTGAGATCCACTTCTTCCGCATCCGGTTTCAGTGCTGCTCGCAGTGCCGCCTCCTCTCCAACTGCCAGAATGCGCTCACCGTCGGTGACGACAGCAGAAGCGATAGGCAGGTGGTCGTCCATCGTCAGGACTGTGCCGTTGTGGTAAAGCGCCTGTAGACTGCTCATGCACGTTTCCGTCAATCAGATTTGCTTTCGAGCACCGCCGTTTCCATTTTCTTGAACGGCGGTGCTGCACAGCAGCCGGTTACGTCATCCACCAGCGATCCAGTATCCGCCGGCCGTCGAAGCCGCGCACCCAGGATAGCTCACCATGGGCGATATTTTCGGTGCGGGCATGCACTTCATTGGCGAACATCGGCACGATGTTTCCGCCCTCGTCCCGAAGAATGACCTGCAAG
>NZ_KI928921.1:45834-53536 GCF_000521215.1 Labrenzia sp. DG1229
GACCTGCAAGTCGCGATACATCTCCGCGCGCAGATCTTCGTTCAGTTCGGCTCTTGCCTGCACCATCAGTTCGTTGAAACGCGGATGATCCCATTGCGTATCATTCCAGGCCGCACCGGGCGCGAAGCCGGTTGTCAACATCGTGTCTTCGATCGAATACCCGCCCCAGTAGCTGGCGCTCCAGGGTTTCTTCATCCAAACGTCGGACCAGTAACCGTCATTCGGCTCGCGAACGACATTGATGTTGATGCCTGCGGGTTTTGCGGAGGACTGGAACAGCACAGCCGCGTCCAGGGCACCACTATAGGCGGCGTCCGATGCGCTCAGGTCGATAGTGATGTTTCCGAGACCGGATTTCTCCATATGGTGTTTTGCCCGATCGGGATCGTAGCTGAGTTGCTCGATATCCGTTGCGTGATACCGGTAGGACGGTCCAATCGGGTGATCATTGCCAACCACGCCGTGGCCGAACAGGATCTTGTCGACCGTTTCCTGCCGATTGATGGCGTATTTGAGAGCCTTTCGCAGTTCCAGGTTGTCGAATGGCGCACGTTTGGTCAGCATCGGGAAGGTGTAGTGCAAGGGCCCAGTGCCTTCTTCAACAATGATACCCGGCTTGCGGGCCATCAGCGCCAGGGTCTTGAACTCCACACGATCGATACAGTCCACTTCGCCTGTGATCAGTGCGTTCTGGCGGGCAACCGGATCTGTGATGGAATGAATTTCAACCGAATCCGCATGTGCCGCGCCGTCCTTCCAGTAGTTGGGATTGCGTTCGAATTTGTACGTCCGGCCGGGTTGTTCGGACGTCAGGACATAGCCGCCCGTTCCGCCTGATTTCCAGTCGATGCTTCCGTCCTTGGCAGGGTAAATCCCGAAGGTTGCCTCGTTGAAATTATAGGGGAAATCCGCGCTGCCGGAGGACAGCGTGACGACAACCGTATCGCCGTCCGCACTGATATCCGTCACCGAAGCCATGACCGGTTTTCCGACAGACTTTGAATCCTCACCTCTGTGATAATTCAGGGAAGCCACGACGTCTTCGGCGGTCATGGTCTTGCCGTTGTGAAATTCGACCCCGTTCCTCAGCTTGAATGTCCAGACCGTGGCATCGGGAGAAGGGCTCCATTCCGTTGCCAGCGAACCGACGAGGTTTCCCTGCGCATCAAGTTCGGTCAACGTGTTGGCAACCCCATATGCGATCACCCATTGAAGGCCGTTGGTAAGTGTTGCCGGGTCAAGTGAATCGGACGTCGCTCCATGCCCCATGGCCAGCCGCATGTGGCCGCCTTTCTTGGCGGTAGCTGCAAGCGCTCCACCTGACAGGCTCGTACCCAGGCTCAGCGCCGCTCCGACAGCCGCACTGCGTCCCAGGAACTCACGCCGTGACATCCGGCCACTTTCCATTTCGCTCAGCAGCCACTTTGCATGTTGGTCTCGTGAATTCATGTCTCAATCCTCCCGCGGATCACCCGGTCAATTCCCAATTCGACCAGAAGACTCAGCCGAAAAAACGAAAATGAAAATTTCGCGAAGATATGCTTTTATTAGCTAACTGCATCAAAGTAGCTTCTAACTGCGAAGGATTTGAAGCGAATGACGGGAGATTTTTCCAGAAATTTGCGCAGCATATGTGCCGAGCATGGGTCTATCGCCCGTGTCTGTCGTGAAATCGGCATCAACAGACAACAGTTCAACAGATATTTGAGCGGCGCCGGTCTGCCTTCAGCCCACAACCTGCGCCGCATCGCCAGGCACTTCGATCTGACCGAAGCCGATCTGTTTTCGAACCATGAGGAGTTCAATCTCCGCTGTCTTATCGGCAGGCCGAAACAAAGCTCCGGCCCGGCCGACCTCATGACGGCGGCCTTCAGGGACCAGGCAGCAACACTGCGCCCCTATCTGGGGTTCTATCACGCTCATTTCTGGACACCGACCTGGGACGGAATGATTTTGAAAAGTCTCGTCTGGCTTCGCGAGATAGACGGCTTTGTCACGACAAGGTCCCTTGAACGGATCAAATCAACCGAAACCAGTCATTCGCAAAAGTCCCGCTACGAGGGACTTGTCACCCGACGCGGCAACCGGATCTATATCGTTGAGCATGAATTGATGCGCGAAGGCAGTATCGTCGAAACGATTCTGACACCCTCATACCGTCAGGAAGTGAAATACCTTCGTGGCACGACGATGGGAATTGCCTGGCAGCCACACATCATGCCCTATGCGTCGCGGTCGATCTGGAAACGGGTTGAGGACAAGGTCAGCATCCGCCATGCACTTCGCGCCTGCGGTGCCTTCGCTCCGAACAGCAGACAGATCGAGCCGGCAATCAGAGCATTTCTGACGGAAAATCAAGGGTTCGCGAATGCCACAAACGGGATGAACCTTCTGGTCTAGAACAGGGAAATCGGAAAGTCGCCTCGACCTCCGATTGCCGACACACGCCGTAGGAGACAGAAGCGGTTCAGGTCACGTCAACCCATCCACCGCGCTCGGCAGAGGCGAAAACCGCATCAAGGATCTTCATGTTCTGCAGCGCGTCTTCGACACCGTAGATGAGGGTTGTTTCCCCGCGGATGGCTCGGCCGAAAACATCGGCCAGTTCGGCATACTGGTCACACGGTGCAATCGCTTCCGGCTGAACCGAACCATCGCCAAGCTCCGAACCGTCATCAAGCCGCAATTCGGAAGCGTCACCTTGAGGCGAATTGAATGGAATGGGGATTTCAAGGCGCTTCTTTGTCCCGACCAACTGAAGCCGCTGGAAAGGTGTCAGCTGCGTCGAAACCGTGAATGTGAGCTGACGTCCCGATCCGTAGTCCATAATGGCGCTTGTGAACCTGTCGGTGCCGAACTCCGGATCGCGGTCCATCAACGAGACCACACGTTGCGGTTCGGCTTCAAAGAAGTAGCGGCCCGCAAGCATGGTGTAGCAGCCTATATCCATCAGGGCACCACCGCCCATGTCCGCGCGATTTCGGATGTTGTCCGGATCGTCGTTGAAAAAGCTGAAGAAGCCCTGGATTGCCTGGAGGTCGCCAAGCTCACCGGAGCGGATGATTTCACGCGCCCGGATCCATTGCGGATGTGCACGAACCATGAAGCCTTCCGCAATGAGCCGGTCTTTCGGCAGGGAGAGCAGCGTCGATGCATCTTCCGCGCTGAGGGCGATCGGCTTTTCGCAAAGCACGTGCTTGCCTGCCTCGACAGCCTGGACTGTTACTGGCACATGCATGTGATTGGGCAGCGGATTGTAAATTGCGTCGATGTCCGGGTCGGCAAAAAGCTCTTCATAAGACCCGTAGGCCTTTTCGATACCGAGTTCTCCGGCGACTTCACCTGCCTTGTCGCGATTGCGGGAGGCGATCGCTGCGACAATGCCTGTCTTCGAAGCCTGTATCCCTGGAATGACCTTTTCCCGGCCGATCTTTGCTGTTGAAACGATCCCCCAGCGGACTTTACTGCCATCCATTGTCTATTTCTCCCGTTACCGAGGCACAATCGTTAGTTGGCATCAAAAATCCCGGCCTGCAAGACCGGGATCTTCAACACGATGGCCTGAGTCTATCACAGTTCGTCAAAATTTCTGAGGAACATATAGATGCTCGGGCAGCACCTTGCGTTCGTAGTCCGGATTGAAACGGCGCTCCGGCAGGTTGATCTGCTCGTGTGGTATTTCCTCGTATGGCATCTGCGACAGAAGATGACTGATGCAATTCAGGCGCGCCTGTTTCTTGTCATTGCCTTCGACGATAAACCAGGGTGCTTCGGGGATATTGGTACGCTCGAAAGTCTCTTCCTTGGCCTTGGTGTAATCTTCCCAGCGAACACGGGATTCCAGGTCCATCGGCGACAGTTTCCATTGTTTCAAAGGATCGTGAATGCGCATCAGGAAGCGTAGCTGCTGCTCTTCATCGGTGATCGAGAACCAGTATTTGATCAACCGCACTCCGGAGCGGACAATCATGCGTTCAAATTCAGGCACATCATTGAAGAACTGCTCGACCTCGTCTTCGGAAGCAAAACCCATCACCCTCTCAACACCGGAACGGTTGTACCAGGATCTGTCGAACAGAACCATTTCGCCGGCAGCGGGCAGGTGCGGCACATAACGCTGAAAATACCACTGGCTCTTTTCACGTTCCGTTGGTGCAGGCAGGGCGACGACGCGGGCAACGCGCGGATTGAGGCGCTGGGTGATCCGTTTGATCACACCGCCCTTGCCGGCAGCATCCCGGCCTTCAAACACGACGACAATCTTCTCGCCGGTGTGTTGAACCCAATCCTGCAGTTTGACCAACTCCGCCTGAAGCCTGAGCAGTTCGTGAAAGTAAGCGTTCCGGTCGATCGGCGATTTGTGCCTTTTCTCTGAAATGAACTGGAGATCCTTGGCAACCAGAAAGTCATCGATCTCCATTTCCAGTTCTTCGTCGAGCGTATCCGCCCATTCAGCTTCAACCCAGCTCTTTGCACTTTCGTCTGTCATCAATCGATCCCTTTGAACAATCTCAAACCGTTGTCTCTAACCCACCCTGAGTGTGAACAACTTAACCATGTAAGTTTTTTGACAGTCATGCCAATTCGATGAGCTCAACGGCCCTTCATCACATTTTCAAGGCTGTAAATGACTTGAAAATGAATGAACGTTCATTTATAGATTGAGTGAGGGAGGACGCAATGCAATCGATCGCCACCAGATCTCCACCCGGATCAAAGGGCCAGGAAACCGCGAAACGTGTGCGCAAGGCGGCACTGAAGCGATTTGCAGGTGCCGGCTACGCTGCGGTTTCCATGCGTGAGATTGCTGCCGATGTCGGGGTTCGGCCGGGCGCCCTCTACAATCATTTCCCGACAAAGCAGGACATTTTGAAGGATCTGATGCTGACCCATATGGCTGACCTGCTGGTTGCCTGGGACACTGCACAGTTCCCTGCGGCGATGGACCCTCTTGAACGCTTTGTACGCTTCCATATCCGCTACCACCTGGAACGGGCCGATGAGGTGTTCATTTCCTATATGGAACTGCGCAATCTGGAACCGGATAATTTCGAGATCATCGAAGCAGAACGCCGCCGCTACGAAGCCATCCTGACATCGATCCTGCACGAAGGATCCGCTGCCGGGAGATACAGCGTGGACGATCCGAAAGTCGCGACCAGAGCCATCATAGCGATGCTGACGGGCATCCCGACCTGGTACCGGGAGGGCGGTCACCTGGGTGAACACGACGTCGAGGACTTGTACCTGACCATGGTGCGCAAGGCCGTTGCGTCCGAAACCAGAAAATTCCAAGCGGAGACCGGATGACATGAGCATCCTGAAATCGAACCTGTCGCCGAGAAGCAGTGACTTTACAGCCAACAGGACTGCTCACGAAGCAGCCATGGATGCTGTAAAGGAGGCTGCCCGGGCGGTCCTCGACGGCGGCGGTGAGAACGCTCGTCAACGTCACGTTTCCCGCGGAAAGATCCTGCCGCGAGAGCGCGTATCCCGACTGCTTGATCCGGGCTCTCCGTTCCTCGAAGTCGGCATGCTTGCAGCACACGAAATGTATGACGGGGCTGCCCCGTCCGCCGGCATGATTGCCGGCATCGGTCGCGTGGAAGGTCAGGAAGTCATGATCCTCGCCAATGACGCCACGGTCAAAGGCGGCACCTACTATCCGATGTCGGTGAAGAAACACCTGCGCGCGCAGGAAATTGCCGCAGAAAACAATCTGCCTTGCATCTATCTGGTAGATTCGGGCGGCGCCAACCTGCCCAATCAGGACGAGGTGTTTCCGGACCGGGATCATTTTGGCCGCATCTTTTACAATCAGGCAAACATGTCGGCGAAAGGTATCGCCCAGATCGCCGTTGTCATGGGATCGTGCACGGCAGGCGGTGCATATGTTCCCGCGATGTCCGACGAGACCATCATCGTCAGGAACCAGGGCACCATTTTTCTGGCCGGACCACCCCTGGTGAAGGCAGCAACCGGCGAGGAAGTCACTGCGGAAGATCTCGGCGGCGGCGATGTGCACACCCGTCTGTCCGGTGTTGCCGACCACCTGGCTCGCGACGACGCGCACGCACTTGCCCTTGCCCGGCGCGCCATCGCCAGCCTGAATCGGACAAAATCCACTCCGTTGGCGCTGCAAACGCCGGAAGATCCGCTATACGACCCGGAGGAGATTTTCGGCGTCGTCCCGGCGGATCTGAAAACGCCCTACGACATTCGGGAAGTGATTGCCCGGGTGGTCGACGGTTCGCGGTTTGACGAATTCAAGGCGCGTTACGGCACCACGATCGTCTGCGGCTTTGCCCATATTCACGGCATGCCGGTGGGCATCATCGCCAACAACGGTGTTCTGTTTTCCGAAAGCGCGGTCAAGGGGGCACATTTTGTCGAGCTCTGCTCCCAGCGGAAAGTCCCGCTTGTGTTTCTGCAGAACATCACCGGCTTCATGGTCGGGCAAAAATATGAAAGCGGCGGCATCGCCAAGGACGGTGCCAAGCTGGTCACGGCGGTTGCCACCACCTCCGTTCCGAAAATCACCATGCTCGTCGGTGGTTCGTTCGGCGCCGGCAATTACGGCATGTGTGGCCGGGCCTATTCGCCGCGTTTTTTGTGGACCTGGCCGAATTCGCGCATTTCGGTCATGGGTGGAGAACAGGCTGCCGGTGTTCTGGCAACCGTCCGGCGGGATGGCATCGAGCGCAAGGGAGACAACTGGTCAACGGAAGACGAACAGGCCTTCAGGCAACCGATCATCGAACAATTCGAGGAGCAGGGGCACCCCCTCTACGCCACGGCACGCCTGTGGGACGACGGCATCGTCGATCCGCGCAAGACCCGCGATATTCTCGGTCTTTCTCTTTCGGCATCACTGAACGCTCCGATCGAGGACACCCGGTTTGGTCTCTTCAGGATGTAAAGTCGATGGATCTGGAGCACCTGAAGCAAAAATACCCCGGCGCCAACACATTCAGATTTGGCGATGGCGAAGAGCTGAGCAGCGATCTGATTGGACTCGTGCGAGCCGGAAAAAAGACGGCAACCTGCGGTGCACTTCGCGACTTTGAATCCGGCGAGGAGGCCATGCCCGTGACCGGCCGCAAGGACATCGCTCTCAATTGGAGCGGAACACCGGCTCTTGTTCTGGAAACCATTGATGTATCGACCATACGGTTTTCCGACGTAACAGAAGACTTCGCCTTGGCCGAGGGTGAAAACGTGGACCTGGAAGGGTGGCGCGCAGATCATCAGGCGTTTTTCGAACGCAACGGCGGCTTTGAACCCACAATGTGGCTGGTCTGCGAGCGCTTCAGATTGATTGAAGACCTTCAGGACGCGGAGCGCGAAAGGTAAACCATGAGCCGGATCACGAGTCTTGTCGCAAACATCACGAAAGTTGAGACAGACGCCATCGTCAATGCGGCGAATTCTTCGCTGCTGGGCGGCGGCGGGGTAGACGGAGCGATCCACCGTGCCGCAGGACAGGAACTCGTCCAGGAATGCCGCCTTCTGCATGGCTGCAAGACCGGTCAGGCAAAAATCACATCCGGATACAGATTGCCGGCAAAATATATCATTCACACTGTCGGCCCCGTTTGGCGCGGTGGCGGCAAAGGTGAACCCGGCCTGCTTGCAAGCTGCTATGAAACCAGCCTTCGGCTTGCCGCGGAGAACAGCTGCAAGACCGTGGCCCTTCCCGGCG
>NZ_KI928921.1:53890-58659 GCF_000521215.1 Labrenzia sp. DG1229
ATCTACGGTTATCCCGCTGACCTGGCTGCAGGAACTGCGATCAAAACCATTCGAAATGTCCTGAACGAGCTGCCTGATATCGAAACTGTCACGCTGGTGGCGTTTGATGAACAGGCCCATGCACATCTACTGAATGAGCTGAAGAGGAAAGAAGACTGATGTTCAAGAAAATCCTCATAGCCAACCGCGGGGAAATCGCCTGCAGGGTAATGGCAACTGCAGGAAGTCTCGGGATCAGGACCGTTGCCGTTTATTCCGATGCCGATGCAAACGCCAAACATGTCGCCATGGCGGACGAAGCCTTCCGCATCGGTTCAGCACCCGTATCTGAAAGTTACCTCAAGGTAGACAGGATCATTGAAGCCTGCCGAAAAAGTGGACGCCGAAGGCAGTCCATCCCGGTTACGGTTTCCTGTCTGAAAACCCGAATTTCGTCGAAGCGCTGGACAAGGCCGGAATCACCTTTATCGGCCCCAGCGCCGATTCCATTCGAGCCATGGGCCTGAAGGACGCAGCCAAGGTCCTGATGGAACAAGCTGGCGTTCCGGTGGTACCCGGCTATCACGGCGACAACCAGGATCCGGCGTACCTGAAGGCGCGCGCAAGCGAGATCGGTTATCCGGTTCTCATCAAGGCGCGTGCCGGTGGTGGCGGCAAGGGCATGAGGCGTGTCGACGATCCTGCAGATTTTCTGGAGGCTCTGTCCGGAGCACAACGCGAAGGCGAGGCCAGTTTCGGAGATGGTCAGGTGCTGATTGAAAAATATCTCACCAGGCCGCGTCATATCGAGATCCAGGTGTTTGGCGACACACATGGCAACGCGGTTCATCTGTTTGAGCGGGACTGTTCCTTGCAGAGACGTCATCAGAAGGTGATCGAGGAAGCCCCTGCTCCGGGCATGCCGGATGAGATGCGGGCCGCCATGGGCAACGCGGCGGTCAAGGCCGCAAGAGCCATCGACTATTCAGGGGCTGGAACCATCGAATTCATTGCCGACGTTTCCGAAGGACTCAGTCCCGACCGGTTCTATTTCATGGAAATGAACACGCGCCTTCAGGTCGAGCATCCGGTCACGGAACTGATCTCCGGAGAAGATCTCGTTGAATGGCAGCTCCGTGTCGCATCCGGCGAGCCCCTGCCGAAACTGCAGGAAGAACTTTCCTTCTCCGGTTGGGCTTTCGAGGCCAGGCTCTACGCTGAAGACGCTCCAAAAGGATTTCTTCCTGCAATCGGCACGCTGGAGCATTTGTCTTTGCCTGAAAAGATTGCCCGCGTGGACAGTGGTGTTCGCCCCGGCGACGAAATCACTCCCTACTACGACCCGATGATTGCCAAGGTGATTGTCAATGGCCCGACCCGGGACGCAGCGCTTGGCAAACTGCTTTCAGCTCTGGAAGCTACGGAAGTTGCCGGATGCGTAACCAATGCCGGTTTCCTGTCCGCCCTTTGCCGGCACCAGGGTTTTGCGGCTGGTGATGTCGATACCGGTCTGATCGACCGGGACCTTGAAGATCTTATCGAAGAACCCGAAATCCCGGAAGACGCTGTGGCGCTCGCCGCGCTGACAGCCCTCGGCCTGACAAGACCTGCTTGCGGAAACGATCCGTTTGAAACTCTGGCAGGGTGGCGCATCTGGAGCGCATCCCGCCAGTTCGCACTCCTTGAGGTCGGTGGTGAACGCCGCGACACCGAAGTTCGTGCACTCGGTAATCGGCGGTTCGCCGTTCATCTTGAGGGTGGGGTGCGCACCTATACGATCATTGGTGTCGACGGCTGCACCTACACCTACGATTGCGAAGGCCATCGCGCCAGTACCGTTGTGGTCGAAAGTACCGACGGTCTTACCGTCTTCTTGAACGGGAACGCATTTGCGATCGGTTTGCCCGACACGCTGAGCGCTGACGAAGAAGCAACGGTTGCCGGCGATCAGCTGATTGCGCCGATGCCTGGCCTGGTGAAGGTCTTGTCGGCAGCACCCGGCGACACCGTCACCAGAGACCAACCGCTCGTCATCCTTGAAGCCATGAAAATGGAACACACGCTCAAGGCACCGCGCGATGGCGTGATCGCGGAAATATTCGCCACGGAAGGCGAACAGGTAACCGACGGAACGACGCTTCTAGCGCTTGTGGAGGAAACCGATGCTGCTGCTTGAGGCTGATAGCTACGACGCGCTGACGGCGAGATTTGCCTGGAACATTCCGGAGCGATTCAACATCGGCGCCGCGGTCTGTGACGTCTGGGCGGACAGGGAACCAACCCGCGAAGCGCTGATCTATGTTGACGAGGGCGGCGACACCGCCCGTTACACCTACGCCGACCTGAAGCGCCTGTCGAACCAGCTTGCCAATCTGCTCGTCAGCCGCAACGTTGCGCCCGGAGACCGAATTGGTGTCCTGCTGCCACAACGTCCGGAAACCGCATTTGCGCATATCGCCGCGCTGAAACTGGGTGCCGTCACCATCCCTCTTTTCACGCTCTTCGGCGAGGAAGCCCTGGAATACCGGCTGCGCGATTCCGGCACGAAGGCGGTGATCACAGATGCCGGCGGGGCTGCGAAGCTGGCAGGGCTTCGAGACCGGTTATCCGAATTGACCACCGTCTTTTGTGTCGATGCCGAGGATGGCGGCGCGGATGACCTTGCCAGTCACATGGCAGGACATGAGGATGTTTTCACTCCCTTCGATACCGCCGCCGACGATCCTGCCATCATCATCTACACTTCCGGCACCACCGGTCAGCCTAAGGGCGCACTCCACGGGCACCGGGTCCTGCTCGGCCACCTGCCCGGCGTTGAAATGAGCCACGATTTTCTGGGTCAGCCAGGTGATCGCATCTGGACGCCTGCTGACTGGGCCTGGATCGGCGGTCTGCTCGACGTGCTCATGCCTGCACTCTACCTCGGGGTTCCAGTCGTTGCCTGCCGCTTCCGGAAATTCACCGCGGAAGCGGCTTTCCAGCTTCTTGAGGATCAGAAGGTCCGGAACACCTTTCTGCCCCCAACCGCGCTCAAGCTGATGCGGCAGGTGCCGCAACCACAGGAACGGTGGGCTTTCGAGCTTCGCTCCGTCGCATCGGGGGGTGAAACACTCGGGACGGAACTGATCGACTGGGGCCGCAGGACTTTCGGGCTGACGATCAACGAATTCTACGGACAGACCGAGTGCAACATGATCGTCTCCAGCTGCAGTCGGATCATGGAAGCCCGCCCGGGCATCATGGGTCGTGCCGTCCCTGGTCATCAAGTCGCGATCGTTGACGACAACGGCCGGGAATTGCCGCCGGAAACGCTCGGCAACATTGCCGTCAAACGGCCGGATCCCGTGATGTTTCTCGAATACTGGAACAACCCCGAAGCAACAAAAAGGAAATTCGCGGGCGACTGGCTGCTCACCGGCGATACAGGTGTCCGCGACACCAAGGGCTGGCTGCGCTTTGTCGGACGCGATGATGACGTCATCACGTCATCCGGCTATCGCATCGGACCGGGTGAAATCGAGGATTGCCTCATCCGTCATCCGGCTGTCGCCATGGCGGGCGTCGTCGGTAAACCGGACCCGCAACGAACGGAAATCGTCAAGGCCTACATCGTTCTGAAGCCCGGCATCGAACAAACGGACCGGCTCGCCGCGGAAATTGCCGATTTCGTCAAGACCCGGCTGGCCGCCCACGAATACCCACGGGAAGTCTCCTTCGTCGACGTCCTGCCAATGACGACCACGGGCAAGGTCATCCGGCGGGAACTCCGCTTCCGTGCAAAACAGGAGGCGTGAGACCAATGTTCGCAAGGATCCGATGCCCCCGTTCGTCATCGCTGCAAGTTCTGGGAGCCAGGTCTCTCCATGCCCGGCAACATTCACAAACACTTTGGCGAACTGGGATCTGGCATGCGCGATGCTTTGCCGTGACGCCAATGAACAAGATCTTTCGCCGCTAACCGGTTTTCCGAAATGAGCCAAAAAATGTCCGAATTCGTAACCATCTTCGAAATGGGGCCTCGCGATGGACTGCAGAACGAAAAGCAGTTTGTTCCGACCGAACTGAAAATCCAGCTTGTCGACAGGCTTTCAGACTGCGGCTTCCGGAAAATCGAGGTGACGAGTTTTGTCAGCCCCAAATGGGTGCCGCAAATGGCCGATGCCCGGGACGTCATGGATGGAATTTACCGCCATCCGGCCGTGGTCTATTCGGTGCTGACACCGAACGTCAAGGGCTACACGGCGGCGCGCAAGGCGTCCGCGGACGAAGTTGCGATTTTCGGGTCGGCGTCTGAGGGGTTTTCCAGGAAAAACATCAACTGCTCGGTCGCTGAAAGCATCGAACGGTTCAAGCCTCTTCTTGAAAAGGCGCAGCACGATGGCATGCCGGTACGTGGTTATGTGTCCTGCGTAACAGATTGTCCCTATGACGGACCGACACCTCCGGAGAAAGTCGCCGACGTTGCAAGGCAGCTGTTTGAACTCGGCTGTTATGAAATTTCGCTTGGCGACACGATTGGGGCAGGAACGCCCGATACCATCGGCAAGATGCTGGATGCGGTCCTGGAGTATGTTCCGTCGGGCAGGCTGGCGGGACATTTCCATGACACCAAGGCGCGGGCGCTGGAAAACATCGAGGTTAGCCTTGCAAAGGGACTGCGCATATTTGACACCGCGGTCGGTGGTCTCGGCGGCTGCCCGTATGCACCGGGAGCAAAGGGAAACGTGGCAACCGAGTCTGTTGTCGCACTTGTTGAACGAAAGGGGTTTGAAACCGGCATCAGGTCCGAT
>NZ_KI928921.1:59122-68158 GCF_000521215.1 Labrenzia sp. DG1229
ACCGGCATCAGGTCCGATCGTCTGGCGGAAGTTGTGGAGTTTGCCCGCGGCCTGAGGAGGACCGACGCATGAGTTTCGAGACAATTTCCATTTCTGCGGACGACCGCGGCGTTGCGACCTTGCTGCTGAACCGGCCCGAAAAACACAATTCACTCTCGGCCCGGATGATTGCCGAGTTGGCGGAGGCCGTCGAAAGTCTCGGAAATGATCCCGATGTGCGGGCCGTGATCCTGACCGGTGCAGGGGCAAGTTTTTGCGCCGGAGGCGATCTCGGCTGGATGCGCGAGCAGTTTGAAGCCGACCGGGTGCAGAGGATGGCCGAAGCGCGCAGACTCGCCATGATGCTGAAGGCTCTCAATGAACTTCCAAAGCCGCTGATTGGACGAGTGCAGGGCCAGGCCTTCGGCGGAGGCATCGGCATGATGAGTGTCTGCGACACCGTCATCGCCGTTGAAGGCGCCAAATTCGGATTGACGGAGGTGCGTCTTGGGCTCATTCCGGCAACCATCAGCCCCTACGTTCTCGCTCGCATGGGCGAAGGCAAGGCGCGGCGTGTTTTCATGTCGGCCCGCATCTTCAGCGCACACGAGGCAAAGGACCTGAACCTTGCCGCCAGCGTCGTGTCGGCCGAGGAACTGGATACTGCAGTGGAACGGGAAATCAGGCCCTATCTTGCGGCGGCGCCTGCTGCGGTTGCAGCTTCAAAGGCACTGGCAAGGTCGCTGGGTCCGTCGATCACCGACGAGGTCATCGAAGACACGATCCGCCTGCTCGCGGATACCTGGGAAACTCCGGAGGCGCGCGAGGGGGTCAACGCATTCTTTGACAAGAGAAAACCGGCATGGGCGTCTGGCTGATCAGGTCGTCTGACGTCTTGCGTGCTCGATCAGGGCGGCGATCCGCGCAACTTCGACCTGTTCCGACTTTGGCGCTTCCTTTTCCGGTTCGCCATACATGCGCTCCCGGCGCCTGCGGATTTTCTTGCGCTGCCACTCGCTGATGCCTTCCGGCAGCTCGATGCCCGCCCGGTCCATGCCAATCAGGATCCTTTGAAGATCAGGTATCAGTTCCGACGAAATCGTGAAGGTTCCGTTGGCAGGGTGCTTGAAGACCAGCGTCTTTGTGCTTTCAGCGCCATTCAGCAGAACAGCTTTCTTGTGTCCGATCGAACCCATTGTCGACTGGAACCATGCAACCCAGCCGGATGCTTCCCAAAGGCGGACTTCGACTTTTTTCAGCTCGTCATAGGGAACCCGGGCACGCAATCCGAATTGGGTGAACTCAAATCCGTTGCCGAAAAAACGGACCCAGGATGTCTCTTGCCGGACAGCTACCGCAAAGAATGGAAAACACGCACATGCCGGAACCAGCAGGCACAGGGAGATGAGAGCGAGCACTCCTGTTGTGCTGCCCATTCCGATGAAGGCGAGTGAGAAGAACACAATTCCAAGCATGAACCCGAGCGCGTCGAAAACGATGACGGACGGCCGGCAAACCGGTTTGACCGCTCCGGAAGGGGCAGATGGTTTGGAAAGTGCCGCATAGATACCTGCTGCTGCGACGAGGCATAACAGGCTGTTCAGCAGCGACATGAAGAAAAATCCGCAAACAATCGCAAAGACGCTGAGGCTCAAAGGTAATAAGCGGCGAATAAACTCAATCTTGGCTGTTTTGCCCAAACCGCTCTCCTTGCTTTCAGACAGCGAAACCGTAACAGACTGGGGAAACTTGCTGATTCTGCCATTGAATCAACAGGAGAGATGTAAATCAACAACCAGATCATTCTATCCAAAAACAATGTAACCAAGAATCTGAGTTTTTGCCGGCAAACTCGATTCAATTTGGAAGTATAATCAGCCATCCTGAATTCCGGTATTTCTGGTAACCAATTGTAATATATATTATTTATGCAAAAAAATGTCCAACCGGTCGACAATGACATCCTCAATCCCTCCGAAACTCTCCTGTGATCCGGTTAACGAATGCCTCCGACGCAGGTGCGCGCATGCGAGGACGGAGGCTGCAGAAATTGCCTTCGACAAGCAAAGCCAAATGATCGAACGGTTTCACCAGCCTTCCCGTTTCCGGTAGCTCGCCCACAAGCATGTCATGCACCATCGTTAGGCTGGCACCCCAAAGCGCCGCGGTGATGGCGATGACATAAGTTGAAGATTGATTGATTTCCTTGTCCCGGAAGAACGGTTCGTCGAGTGACTTGCTCCACGCGCGCCATGTCGCGGTTGTTCCGGCACAATCGAAAAGAACGGCGGCTCTGACGCGGTGCAGGCCAGAAGACGGAAAATGCCATGTTGCCTTGCAACGTCAGGTCTCTTCCTGTCTCCGCACCGATAAAAGCCCGTGTTTTTCGCGGAAAAAGATCACGCCCGAGATTGGCTTCCAGACTGCGAACATGTTGACTGACCACAATTTGTGTCAAATGGAACCCGGCCGCCGCCCGCGTGAAACTGAGGTGGCGTGACGACGCCTCGAAGGCGCGCAGCCTCGTCAGTGGGGGCAGATTTGAGTGCTGCATCACGCGCATAACCTGTGCATTGATTTTCCTTATGTCATATCCTTGAATCCATTGTTCGTCAGTCTAGGTTCAGCTTGCCAAAATCGCCGAACGCCATGAGGGAGAAGCACGATGTTGCAGGTAGCGGAAAACAGAAATCTGACCCATTGGCAGGAACGTGTGGATATGGCCGCGACGTTTCGCTGGACCGCCCGGCTCGACATGCACGAAGCGGTCGCCAACCATTTCAGCCTCGCTGTGAATGACGGTGGAACACAGTTTCTCATGAACCCGAACCAGCGCCATTTCAGCCGCATCAAGGCATCTGACCTTCTGTTTCTGGACGCAAACGATCCTTCGACGATGGAAGGGCCAGATGCCCCCGATCCGACAGCATGGGGACTGCACGGATCCCTTCACCGCCTTTGTCCGCATGCCAGGTGTGTCATGCATGTTCATTCGATCCACGCAACTGTGCTCGCCTGTCTCGCGGACAGCAATCTGCCGCCCATCGACCAGAATACGGCAACGTTTTACGGTCGGTATGTCATCGATGAGGATTTTGGCGGCCTTGCCTTTGAAGAGGAAGGCGCCCGCTGTGCAACACTGCTCTCCAACCCCAAGGTCAAGACGATGATCATGGGCAATCACGGAGTGCTGGTGATCGGTGACACTGTCGCGGACACGTTCAACCGTCTTTACTATTTCGAGCGGGCAGCAGAGACCTATATCCGCGCCTTGCAGACCGGCCGCCCATTGCGCGTTCTGTCCCACGAGATTGCGGAAAAAACGGCACAGGAGCTGGAAGACTATCCCAGCCAGGCCGATCAGCACCTCAGCGAACTCAAAGCCATTCTCGACAATGAAAACTCGGACTACGCCAGCTGAAAATGCGCGACTATGTGCCGACCAATGCTGCGTCTTCGGTGTCCGGCTGGACAAGAAGACCCTGAAATCAACCGCCTCCCGTTCCGACAAACCGGGACTTGTCTATTTTGCGGACTTGCGAAAAGGATCTGCGGACTGCTGATCACCCAGCGACGATTGCCCGGCATGTCGACCAGTGCGCAAACTTCGACACGAAACGGCGTCTCGTGTCTCCGGTACAGACCGGTACCCATGTCTTCAGGCTTGGCAAATGAAAAAGTGGTGCCGCTGATAGGACTCGAACCTACGACCCCATCATTACGAATGACGTGCTCTACCATCTGAGCTACAGCGGCGTGTCCTGACGAACAGGTAATGGCGCATATTGCGCGCGCTCGAAAGCGTGTCGAGTGGGCCGCTAATTACCGGAGCTTGGCCCGAGATGCAAGGGGCTTGCCGAAGGTTCTCCTTGGAAGATCACTTCTTCCGCATGTTCTGTCCGGGCCTGTTCACCGTGCCCAGGAAATGGCGCCGCCCGGACTGTTGCCACAGACCTCGTTTGGCGTCCAGATCACCACGCAGCGCAGATCCGGAACCGTCAGAACCAAAGCCGTGGCTGCGCTGGTGAAAACATCAACGCCGCGAACGGTCCCGGCGCGCGTTGCGCCTGACCGGGACTGAAGTCAGGGGGCTGCCGAAACGCAAGCGATGCGCAAACTTGCCTGCTTCAGGTGTGACGCCTGTCGTTCAATTGAAGAACCGGGGGCGAGACGGTTTTGCCTTGCTGTCCTTGTCATCGTCTTCAGTTCCCGGATCGTCCGGCATGCGCGACAATGGAAACTGGATTGGACGATTCTTGTCGTCTTCACCGTCGGCCTTCTCCTCATCGGCTTTCTTTTCTTCGGATTGGGCATCGTCTTCAGTCATCTCCGAAGAGGATTTTGCGTCTTCCTTGTCACCGGCGGGCTCATCGCCCGTGCCGTTGTCGACACCGGTGGCAGAGACCGGTTTGGTTTGCTGCGTATCTTCGGACGCATCCGGCTCTTCGGCAGCTTTTGCTGCCGGTGTCGGATCTTCCTTGTCCGGTTCAGAAGAAGCTGGCTTCGCCGAGGCGTCCGGCAGATCATTCAAAGCAGGGCTGTGGTGAACGTCATCGGTCGTACCTTCATATCCCTGTTTCCCGTTGTTGACCGCAACGGACGGGGCTTTGGCGGGTTTGGTTTCGGCGACCGCCGTCTCAACCGGAGCTGCCTCCTTTTTCAAGGGCTCCGCCTCAAGCTCGACGGTTTTAGCCTCCGCGACGGATTTCGTCTCCTCGATGGGACCCTGCTCGGCGGGTTCGACCACTGCCATCGGTTCGGCAGGAGCCGCCACCGGCAAGGCCGGGGCCTCGAACAAACTGTCCTCGACGAGGTCACCATCTTCATCCACGGCTGTTCCCGGGTTGGTCCACTGGAAGGCATCCAGCTTTCCGGTCACCGGAGATACCGGCTGCCATTCGGCGGACACGATACCGTCGGCAACCCAGGCCTTGTCCTGCGGCGCCTTCAGCGCACGCGCCAGCCAGTCGCGCATACGGCCCTTGTCGCCATGCTCGGCTTCCTCCACTTCTGCCATCAAAAGGAAGGCAGACCGTGTCGGTTCGGACTGCAGCACTTTCTTCAACTGCGTGCGCGCTTCTTCGAATTCACGTGCTTCAATGGCAGCGCGTGCGATCGCCATCGCACCTTCCGGCGTGTTGGTACGCTGTGCGGAAAGGGACTTCACGCGTTTCAGCCGATCGACCGCCGAATCGCCGGTGCGGACGTGGGCGTAGGTTTCGGCCAGCTCCGGATTGGGCGACAAGCGCCAGGTTGCTTCCAGCACCTTGGCAGCCTTGCGGATATCGCCCCGCCGGGTTGCAAGGCGGGACGTCAGGACGGCAGCCGGCACCAGGTCGAGCGCCAATCCATGCGCTTCCTTTGCAAGCGAAAAGGCACGCTCCGGTTCTCCGTCCTCGAGCTTCTGCGCAAGCGCCGTCAGGATAACAGCCCGCTCCCGGCGATAGCTCTTCTTGTCCAGAAGCTTGGCGGCATAGTTGCGCTCCAGCGTCTTCAGTGCCTCGTCCCAGTGATGGGCAACTGCCTGATAACCAAGCACAGCTTTCCCGGCCCACTCCAGGCCCGGTGAGGTTTTGGCGGCTTCTTCCGCGTAGTGACGCGCCGCTACGGGTTCCCTGTGTCGTTCTGCTTCGACGAACAGGCCATGCAGTCCCAGCGCCTTTGTTTCGGGATCGTCCAGCATGGATTCGAACCGCTGCCGTGCTTCATCATCCTTGCCGGCAAGCTGGGCCGTCTGCGCCAGGAGCAGTTTCGCCGCAGGTTCCTCGGACAACAACCGGTCTGCCTCCAGACCATGGCGCCGGGCGAGTTTGGCGTTTCCTGTTCCGAGCGCGATCAGGCCGTGCGACAGGGCAGCATAACCCTTGTCCTGGCGGCGGCGCTTGAAGAACCGGTTGGCGATCTGCGGCGACTTCAGGATCACCCGGATAATCCAGACGGCAATCAAGAAGACCGCAAGCAGTGCACCAACCACCAACGCCGCGACAACCGGAGGCTGTTCCCAGACATATCCGTCCCAACTGACCGAGATCATCCCGGGCAGATCCGCCACCCAACCAAACCCGAGCGCCAGGAAGAATAGCAGCAAAAAGAACAAAAGGACGCGGATCATGAAGCTCGCTCCCAAGCGTTGCCGGACCGCTCCGGCTCAAGAAATCAACTGTGCGGACAACCTGTCACTGGTTGCCGCTTAACTGTCCTTCCCAGCAAGCGCACTAAGCACTTCCTGCGAAGCCTTGTCTGTTAGCCCATCGACCTCGACTCTCGCCTCGGCGTGGGCAATCCAGTCGCTGCCGGCTGCCTTTGCCGCGTCCGGAAGCTCCTGAAAGGCTGCAATCGCACCCTTGAGATTACCATTGGAAACAGCATTTTCCATGCGTCGCAAGGATGCTTCCGGCCCTGTGCCATCTTCATCACCCGGGCCTCTGACCGCAACGATGGATTTTGCGCTCGCAAGCAGACTGTTCAGGACGTCGTCGGAATGATCCGGCTCGGAAAATGTCTGATAGATCTTCCGGGCGACCGGCGGGAACTGCGCGATCAGGACGGAGACCGGTTCGACGCCGCTTTCCGCATGAGCCTCGAGCGCCTTGAGATCGATATCGGCCGGCAATCCTGCTTTGACAGCTGCAAGCTCCGTCGCGTAGGGACGGCCCGAATCGACCGCCGATTTGAGCGCGGACACGGACAACGCTCTGGCGGCAACTTCGCGCGCGGTAGCATCACCCATTGTGCCTTCGACATGCTGAAGGCGTTTTGAAATCGCGTCCAGCTCGGCCCGGATGGTTTCCAGTGCAGCCGAATTCGCGGCGCCGACCGAATTGATATCGGAGGAAAGGCTCGACAGCGTTTCGGTCGCACGGGCCTGGCTGTCGGCAAGTGTTTTCAGGGAAACGTCGGATGTTGAGACAGCGGTCTGGGCCGCCTTGGCGGTCGTCTCGGCATTCCGAACGCGATTCTCAACGTCCGAAAACTGTGTTTTCAGACTGCTCACATCGCTCTCAAGACCCGTCAAGGATCCCGAAAGCCTGTCCGCTTCGCTTGTCGAGGACGTTGCCTCGCCTTCCAGTTTGGAAAGGCGCTCCTCGACCGGTTTCAGGTCAACCTGCGACTGCGACCCGGTTGAGCTTTCCAGTGCCGCAAGCCGGGTCTCCAGGGGCTTAAGGCTGATTGGAGCACCTTCTCCGTTGCCCTTGGCCGCAGCTGTAACTTCGCTGCGCAGGCTTTCGATGTCCTGTTTCAGGGCGTCAATCGCGGGCGAGACATCCGCGGATGCCGACGAGACGGCGTTCTGCAGGTCGCTTTCAAGCGAAGATACCTTGCTCTCCAGCGCGCTTACCGCCGCACTGGCGTCCTGACCTTGCGCAGACGAGCTGACATCACCGAGTTTTTGTTCAAGATCGGAAATCTTGTCTTCAGCTTCCGAAAGGGCGCTTGCAAGCTGCTGATCCTGCTCCGGCGTGAGTTTGAGAATTCCGGCCTGGTGCAGGCCAAAGCCTCCGCCCAGTACAATAATCCCCCCGATCACAGCCGCAATCAGAACACCGAACGCACCTACGCCGCCGCGATCATCTGTAGGTGGAGGACTTGAAAAACTCGAAGATCCTGAAGACTTCGCCGAGGCTCCGGTCGACGCGGGTTTCGCAGTACTCGCCGCGGCGGAAGCGCCACCTGTCGAAGCAGGCTTGGCGGAAGCAGAGGAGTTTGACGTCGCAGATGCGGTCGTCCCGGATGGCTTCGCAGAATCTGCGCTTGATGTTCCAGACAGTGAGGAAGAACCGGCTGATGTCGCTGAACGAGGCGTTGAATCCCGCTTGACACCTGGCGTTGAACTCGCCGTCGACGCACCCGGTCTGGAGGAGGCGGGACCGGAGCCGGAAGGCTTCGCGTCCGCTGGTTTCTTGTCTGCTGCCGGCGTCGTTCCGGCCTTGGGAACGCTTGTCGACGCACTCGAAGCACCAGGGCTCCCAGGCTTTTCGTCCACCTTTTCAGCCTTCAGGTCGATTGTCACCGGTCGTTTGGAACCGGTTCCCGAACCGCTCGCCGGCGTCGTACCGCTGCCCGGCTTGTCCGAAGCGCCGCTGCCGTTTCCACCTGAAGAGGACGTTCCGCCAGAAGATTTCTTGTCCGTCGCCATCTACTCTCCTCCTGAACCTTCCGGTCACTTACTATACACACCTCTTGGCGAAGCGGTACCGGCGCGGCATGTCTTTGTCGCGCTGCAAAACAACGACTCCACCGGATCTGGTTAACACTCTGCTAAGGCCAGTTCCAATAGTGCTTTTTCGCATGGGGCGTCAGCCACTTCTACCCTCATGTAAACAGATAGTGGCTCTGCCGCCCGATGCGAGATCGTGTAAATCCGCAAACTGGAGAAATTGTGATCCGGCTCCTGGTTTCTGAGCAAGCGCAGCAACACGTCTGCCGTGCGTCTTGAATAGACAAGCACTCCGTCATAGCCCCCGCTCCGAAGCGTTTCGTTGAAGGATTGGGGTAATGCCGTCACCTCCTGCATGCTGTAAACAACGGATACCCGGCAGCACAGGCCTCCTGCTGCCAGAATGCCTTCCAGGTTTCCTGCGCGCTCCTTTGCCGCGGGATAAAGCACATCTCCCGGACCCAGCCTGTCACGACTGCCGAGAATCAGATGTCCAAGCGCTTCAACGTCACCTGAAGCGGATACAACATCGCGGTACCCGGCTTTCCGGCAGGCATCAGCCGTCGCATCTCCCACGACAAAGACGGGAAGGTCCTGAAGATCACGCAATTGCGCATGTCGTTCGAGCGTTGAAACGGCGCGGCGGCTTGAAAAAGCCAGTGCCGCAACGCCATCAAGGTCAAACTGCACTGGTGGTTCTGCTCGAAAATCCAGGAGCGGAGCTTCATCTGCGTGGTGACCGGCGGCTCTTATCTTCTCGGCAGTTCGCCTGCAGTCGGGTTGCGGCCGTGTCACCAGAAAGCGCATCAGGTCAGTGCTCCGACAGAAATCCGGGACCCATCCGCGTCTTCAGCGTTTCGCCGACACCAACACCGATCTTTGCAGCATCTTCCGCAGCT
>NZ_KI928921.1:68610-146228 GCF_000521215.1 Labrenzia sp. DG1229
CTTCGCTTCCGTCGGGTTTCAGGACGACCCCCTTGAAGTGCAGCTGGCCGCCATCAAGCGTTGCAAGGCCGCCGATCGGTGTCCGGCAGGAACCATCGAGAATGGCAAGAAATGCCCGTTCGGCATCAAGCCGGATCTGGGTCGACTGGTCGTGGATCGCCCCAAGCCTGTCAAGAGTGGCAGCGTCTCCTTCGCGGCTTTCGATGCAGATTGCTCCCTGACCAACCGCCGGAAGAAATGTGTCAGTGTCAAGCAGACTGGTGATCTCCCCTTCAAGGCCCAGCCGGTTGAGGCCCGCCGCGGCAAGAAGTGTCGCGTCGACCGCGCCTTCGGCCAGTTTTCGCAGCCTTGTCTGCAGGTTGCCGCGAAACATCACGACTTCAATGTCCGGTCTCAGCCGTTTGATCATCGCCTGGCGGCGCAGCGAACTGGAGCCGACCACCGCGTTTTGCGGCAACTCGGCAAGCGAACCGGCCTTTGGAGACAGGAAAGCGTCGCGAACATCTTCTCGCGGCAGAAAAGCCGTCAGCGCAAGGCCGTCCGGCAGAATTGTCGGCATATCCTTGGAAGAATGAACAGCGATATCAATACGCCCGTCGAGCAGCGCTTCCTCGATTTCCTTGGTGAAAAGACCCTTGCCGCCAACTTCGGACAGCGGTCTGTCCTGAATGCGGTCGCCGGAGGTCTTGATGACCTCGATTTCAATTGCCTCTTCCGAAAGACCGTGCGCCGCCATGAGCCGGTCGCGGGTCTCGTAGGCCTGCGCCAGTGCCAGCGCACTGCCCCTTGTTCCGATACGCAAAGGATTTGATTGCAAGGTTTACCGTCCAGATGTTACGCCCGGCAGGAAAATGCCGGACATGCGATGAGTTTAACAGTCTTATGACCTATTACAGGCCGCGATTGCAAAACCAATGACTTCAGTCAATTCAAAAGACAATGCGACCAATCTGACTGTTCTGGGCATTGAAACCAGTTGCGACGAGACTGCCGCCGCTGTCGTGCGTGGTCCTGTTCAACGGGAGATCCTCTCCAACACCATCCGATCCCAGATCGCCGAGCATACCGAATTCGGCGGTGTCGTTCCCGAAATCGCCGCGCGTGCCCATATCGAAGTACTTGACCGCATCGTCGCTGAAGCCATGAACGACGCCGGTTGTTCCTGGGATGAAATCGATGCTGTCGCGGCGACAGCCGGCCCCGGTCTGATCGGCGGCGTGATCGTAGGCTTCATGACGGCCAAGGCAATCGCCATGGCGGCGGACAAACCGCTGATCGGTGTCAATCATCTTGAAGGGCATGCGCTGACTGCCCGCTTGACGGATGATCTGGATTTTCCGTTTCTCCTGCTTCTGGTCTCCGGCGGCCATAGCCAGTTTCTGATGGTGCGCGGCGTCGGAGATTATGAACGTCTCGGCACAACCATCGACGACGCGATCGGCGAGGCTTTCGACAAGACTGCCAAGCTGCTCGGGCTGCCTTATCCAGGCGGACCGCATGTCGAAAAGATGGCAGCAAAAGGTGATGTCCACCGGTTCAGGCTGCCCCGTCCATTGCTGGATCGTCCCGGTCTTGACATGTCCTTTGCCGGGTTGAAAACCGCTCTGCGGACCCAGGCGAAAAAGCTGGAACCGGTCGACGACCAGACCATCGCGGATCTTTGCGCCGGCTTTCAACGGGCAGTAGCGGATGTTCTTGCAACCAGGACAGGAACGGCCCTGAACCTGTTCCGGGAGCGGCATCCGGAAAGCGAACCGGTGATAGTGGTTGCCGGAGGTGTGGCTGCCAATCAGGAAATCAGGAACGCCCTCACGCAGGCTGCCGCTGAAGCCGGCGCCCGCTTTGTCGCTCCTCCCATGAACCTTTGCACCGACAATGCCGCCATGATCGCCTGGGCCGGGATCGAGCGCATGCAACTCGGGCCGGTGGACGACATGAGCCTCCCTCCCCGTCCGCGCTGGCCGCTTGATTCGGAAAACGCCGGCATACTGGGCGCAGGCAAGAAAGGCGCGAAGGTCTGAAAGGACTTTCCCGTTCGCACAAGAGCGTCGGTATCTTTCTTCATCGCTGCGGAATTGACGCCGCCATCACAAACTTGCCCTTTTGCCCGTGCAGGGACACTGATAGGAAGCAATGCCCTCCAGCAAAGGAATTCGGCAGCATGCGCGTCTATCACAAGGCATATGTTTACCTGACTTGCGGAAGTGAGCTTCTTGTGTTTTCGGAGCCCGATTATCCGGAGGTCGGTTTGCAGGTTCCCGGCGGCACCCTGGACCCGGGTGAGAGCTACCTGCAGGCTGCCAGACGCGAGTTTTGCGAAGAAACCGGACTTTCGTTGGATATCGCGCTCGAATCGTTCGCGGATCAGGATCGGATCCTCGAAAATGTTCCCGATTGTCTCGACGGTCTGCATCGGCGGCGGCATTTTCACGGCCGAGTACCGGAGAAGCCTGCCACGGAATGGGAACACTTCGAATCTTCGCCAAGCGCGGGCGGTCCGCCTATCCGGTTCCGCCTGTTCTGGATCGACTTGTTCGCAGATGGCCCGCCGAGCGAGACCAGGTTCTTTGAAGGTTTTGGAGTGCAGCTTGAGACACTACGGTCGCGCATGGAAGGGCAGAGCAATGGGCGCCATTAGGACAGTAGGCGTTGTCGGAGGGGGTGCCTGGGGGACGGCCCTTGCCCTGACGGCTGCGCGCGCCGGACGCGAGGTTCGGCTTTGGGCAAGGGACACCGAAACGGTCTCCAACATTCGCTCCCGGAGGCAGAACCAGCGCTATCTGCCTGGCATTACCTTTGACGAGGACCTGAACGCAACCTCATCGCTGCGTGAAATTGCGGACGCCGACGCGATCCTGCTCGTTACGCCCGCGCAGTCCACCCGCGCCCTGCTCGCCGCTTTGAAGGAGACCGGCACGGTTCGCGGCCCGGTGGTGTTGTGCGCAAAGGGCATCGAACAGTCATCAGGGAAACTCTTGTCCCGGATCCTGAGCGAGGAACTGCCGGGAGTCGAGCCGGGAGTCTTGTCCGGTCCGAGTTTCGCCGATGATGTTGCACGAGGGCTGCCGACCGCCGTTACGGTTGCGGCAAACTCGGCCAAGACGGCCCTCAGCCTGTGTGAAGCGCTTCAATCCACATGTTTCCGGCCCTATGCGTCGATCGATGTGCTTGGAGCCCAGATCGGCGGCGCCTTGAAGAATGTGCTGGCCATCGCCTGTGGAGCCGTCGTGGGCCGCAAGCTCGGCGCCAGCGCCCAGGCTGCACTGACGGCTCGCGGCTTTGCCGAGCTGACGCGGATTGGAACTGCCATGGGAGCCCAGGGCGAGACGCTGACAGGCCTTTCCGGCCTTGGTGACCTTGTCCTGACCTGCTCCTCCACCCAGTCCCGCAATTTTTCCTTCGGCCTCCGACTTGGTGAGGGTTTCATGGCGTCGGAACTGATTTCCGCCGGTGGCAAACTCGCCGAAGGCGCCTATTCCGCCAGGGTTGCGGTCAAGCTCGCGCAAAAACACGACATTGAGGTGCCGATCTGCGAGACGGTTGCCCAGATGATAGACGCCGATCTTTCGATCGACGATGCGCTCAACACTTTGATGGCACGTCCGTTGAAAGCGGAAACGGAAAGTCTTTGAACGCCTCGATCCGGCATTGAGTTTGTGTCAACTCGGCCCTAGGTTCGGACAAACTCCGTCAACTAGGGATCCCACATCATGCTCTATGCCTTGATCTGCACCGACAAGCCCGGTGCGCTTCAAACGCGCCTGGACACCCGCGATGATCACATCGCCTTTCTCAAAGGGCTCGGCGCCGGGCTGAAGGCCGCAGGCCCGTTTATGGACGACGACGGCAACATGACCGGTTCGCTGGTCGTGATCGAAGCGGCCAATCGGAACGAAGCACTGGCCATAGCCGAGGAAGACCCCTATGCCAGGGTCGGCCTTTTCGAAAGCGTTGAAATTCGACCATGGAACTGGGTGGTCAAGAATCCGGAGGTCTCATAAGTGCAGTACTGGCTGATAAAATCCGAGCCGGACAAATGGTCCTGGGAACAGCAGAAAGCCAAGGGTGATGTCGGCGAGCAATGGGACGGCATCAGGAATTACCAGGCGCGCAACAACATGCGTGCAATGGAAATCGGCGACAGGGCATTCTTCTATCATTCAAATATCGGCAAGGAAGTTGTCGGTGTCGTTGAAGTGTGCAGTGACATTCATCCTGACACGACCACGGACGATCCCCGCTGGGAATGCGTGGACTTCAAGGCCGTCTGCGACATGCCGAAACCCGTCACCCTTGTTGACGTGAAGGCTGCAGAGCGACTTGAAAAGATGGCCCTTGTGGCCAATACGCGCCTTTCCGTGCAGCCGGTGACCGAAGAAGAATGGAAAATTGTCTGCGATATGGGCGGCCTGAAAGAACCGGACTAGTCCATGCCGATCATCGATGATCCAGCTGACTTCATCCGCCGCGAAACCCGCATCAGACCGGTTCCTCATGCCGAGGAAATCAGTCTCCATGTCGCCGACGAAGCCATGGAACTCTGGCAAAAGACGGAAGATGAACTGGGTAAACTCGGTCTCGCGCCACCGTTTTGGGCATTTGCCTGGGCGGGCGGTCAGGGTCTGGCCAGGTATGTCCTGGACAACCCCTCGCTGGTCGCTGGAAAACAGGTGCTCGACTTTGCATGCGGCTCAGGCCTGGTAGGCATCGCTGCAATGATGTCCGGCGCCCGGTCCTGCCATGCCGTGGATATTGATTCTTTTGCACTTGCGGCAACCGAACTGAATGCTGAATTGAACGGCGTCGAACTCAGCTGCGAAATCGGTGACATTACGGCTTTTCCGCTTCCGGCCGCACAGATCGTCTTTTGCGGTGACGTCTTTTACGACAAACAGATGACCGACAGGATTCTGCCGTTTCTGGACAGGCTCGTCGACGCCGGCATCGACGTGCTGGTCGGAGATCCCGGCAGATCCTATGTGCCGATCGATCGTCTCGAGGAACTGGCAGCGTATCGTGTTCCGGTTGTCGGTGCTCTGGAAGACAGTGAGATCAAAAAAACCCGCGTGTTCAGGTTTGGGGAAAATTGATCCGCTTTATCGTGAGTTTTCGGGAAGATCTTGCGAAGTGGGCGGATACACAAAAGTTTTTGCCTGGCGGGACTTCCTCTTTGCGCCGCTTGCGATAGGTTAGCCGCTCTGGCGAACAAACTGCCCCACCGATTGGAAGTGTTTCTAGGAGTTCTTTATGCCCATCGTTAACCGCCTTGCTGATCTGGCTGACGAGATCACGGTCTGGCGCCGCGACTTTCACGAAAATCCTGAAATTCTCTATGAAACCGTCCGCACAGCCGAAAAGGTTGCGGAATTGCTGGAAAGTTTCGGTGTCGACGAAGTCACGACAGGCATAGGCAAGACGGGTGTCGTGGGCGTGATCAAGGGCCGCAACGGCGGCACAGGCAGAGCTGTCGGACTGCGCGCCGATATGGATGCGCTTCCGATCGAGGAAGCGACACAGAAGCCTTATGCCTCGAAAATCCCTGGCAAGATGCATGCCTGTGGCCATGACGGCCACACGGCCATGTTGCTCGGCGCGGCCAAGTACCTTTCGGAGACACGCAATTTCGACGGTACGGTTGTGGTGATCTTTCAACCGGCTGAAGAAGGTGGTGCCGGAGCAAAGGCGATGATCGATGACGGGTTGATGACCCGCTGGCCGATTGACGAAGTCTACGGCATGCACAACTATCCGGGCATGCCGGTCGGTGAATTCGCGATCCGCAAGGGTCCGATCATGGCCGCGACGGATGAATTCCGGATCACGATTACGGGCAAGGGTGGCCACGCTGCCAAGCCGCATCAGACAATCGACCCGGTCGTCGTCGGATCCAAGATGGTGTCCGTCCTGCAGACAATCGCCAGCCGCAACGCAAATCCGCTCGATTCGGTCGTTGTCTCCGTGACGGTGTTCAACGCCGGAAATGCCTTCAACGTTATTCCGCAGGAAGCACTCTTGCGCGGAACAGTCCGGACCTTGAGCCCGGAAATGCGTGATCTTGCCGAAGAGCGCATGAACAACATCGTCAGGTCGATCGCCGAAGCATTTGATGCACGCGCCGAACTGGAGTTCCGCCGCGGATACCCGGTCACGGCAAACCATGATGACCAGACGGATTTCGCGGCCGAAATCGCCGAAGGTATCGCCGGCGACGGCAAGGTCAACCGGAACATAGAACCCATGATGGGCGGCGAGGACTTTTCCTACATGCTGGAAGAACGCCCGGGCGCGTTCATCTTCGCCGGCAACGGTGACACCGCCGGTCTGCACCACCCCGAATATGACTTCAACGACGACCTTATTCCTGTCGGCTGTTCCTACTGGGTAAAGCTTGTTGAAACGGCATTGCCAGCAAAAGCTGCCTAGTGCGCTTTTGGCCCGCCCAGCGGGATGACGAATCTTCTGATTACCTATAAAACAAACGCCGGTCCCGACCGGCGTTTTTCATTTGGGCATTTCACAATGGCACTCTCCCCGTTCAAACTTCCCTTTCTCGCCACGTACATACTGGTAGGTGCCGTCGTCGGTGTTCTGGTGATCCATCCGCTCAATCTGGTGGTCATCTGGTGGGAACTCTCCCGTTTTTCTGAAACAGCTCCGAATGTTCTGGAATTTCTTTCAGCGCGCCTGTGGCTGATACTTCTGCCCCGTCATCTCGATGTCGCGATTGCCTACACCTTTGTCGGCGCGATCGTCGGATTGGCCTTCGGAGTGTTCACCCGCAACTATCTGCGAACCACCGAGGCCTACAAGTCCCTGCGCGACGAGCAGACGACGCAGATCCCCACAATCATGAATCAGGGCGAAAACGAACGGGTTGAATTCAAGTCTTCACTTCGCTGGGACATGAAGGAAGACCGCATCAACCGTGGCCTCGAAAAGGTCATCGCCAAGACGATCGCTGGCTTTTTCAACGCGGATGGCGGTTACCTGCTTGTCGGGGTCGACGACGACGGCAAGGCGCTTGGCCTCGACAAGGACCTGTCCACGTTGAAAAGCCCGGATCTCGACGCTTTCGAGCGCACGGTCAACGACATCGTTTCAAAATATCTTGGCGGGGACCTGTGCCCCTACATCCACACGGTCTTCGCCAGGGTGGATTCAAACGACGTGGCGATGATCATCATTCGTCCTACCCCACGTGCTGCCTATCTGGATGAGAACCGCTCCTCGGCGTTTTACGTTCGCAGCGGCAATTCAACACGCCAGCTGGATGTTCGCGAAGCCTTGAGTTACGCCAAGTCTCGCTGGAACTGACGGGATGAACGTCTTCGCATCAATCTTTCCCGATCAACTCGGCAGTTTCTCGACAATCGCCCTGGTCATTTCCAGCTTTTTCACGTCTGCCCTGACTGCCGCGGTCGGGCTCGGTGGCGGCGTCGCACTCATCGCAGTAATGGCAACTCTCATGCCGGCAAATGCCCTGGTTCCTGTCCATGGTGTCGTGCAGATCGGCTCCAATGGCGGGCGCGCGCTGGTTCAGCTGAGGCATGTCGACTGGTTGATCGTAGCCTGGTTCACGATCGGCGCCGTGTTCGGCGCGGCCCTCGGCGGAGCCATTGCGGTTGAGCTGCCGTCGTCTGTTCTGCGGGCCGGCATCGGTCTCTTCGTGCTGTGGGTCGTCTGGGGCAAGCCGCCGAAATTCGTCAATGTTCAGAAACGGGCCATGGCGGCTGCCGGCTTTGCATCGACATTTCTTTCCATGTTTTTCGGCGCCGCCGGTCCGATCGGCGGTGCCGTACTATCCACCCTTGGCCTGACGCGGCACGGTTTCGTCGCCAATCAGGCCGTTACCGCCCTCGTCATGCATGTCTTCAAGATCATCGCATTCGGCGCACTCGGCTTTGCCTTTGCCCCCTGGGCCGGTCTGATCGTCCTGATGATCCTCAGCGGTTTCCTCGGCACGCTCGCCGGATCGCGGCTGCTCGGCAAGATGAACGAGAAAACCTTCCGGACCGGTTTCAAATGGGTGATGACGGCCCTGGCGCTGAACCTGCTCTGGCAGGCAGGCCGAAACTTGTTTTGAAGCATTCGCACCACGAATTGCCAAGCTTGACGGTTCCAGAAGCGTCACTTGAGTTATTCGCAACAGGCTTTGCCTTGAAAGACGAAGCCCGACGCGGTAACTGAGCCCGATCGGTTTTCAATAATTTGGGATGGAACGCTCCATGGCTTCTCATAGTCTTCTGCTCTTGCCGGGTGACGGCATTGGCGCCGAAATCATGAAGGAAGTGGAAAAGGTCGTCGACTGGTTCAACGAAAACAGCGACATGACCTTCGACACCACCGAAGGCCATGTCGGCGGAGCGGCCTATGACAGGCACGGCCAGGCGATCTCCGATGAGGATATGGCCAAGGCACTCGAAGTGGACGCGGTCATCTTCGGAGCTGTCGGCGGCCCCAAGTGGGACAAGGTGCCTTACGATGTTCGTCCGGAAGCCGGCCTGCTGCGCCTGCGCAAGGAAATGGAACTGTTCGCGAACCTGCGTCCTGCGATCTGCTATCCGGCCCTCGCCGATGCGTCTTCGCTGAAACCCGAAGTGGTTGAAGGACTCGACATCCTGATCGTTCGCGAACTGACCGGTGGTGTCTATTTCGGCGAACCCAAGGAAATCACCGACCTTGGCAACGGCCAGAAACGCGGCGTCGACACCCAGGTTTATGACACCTACGAAATCGAACGGATATCCAAGGTTGCCTTCGAGCTGGCGCGCACGCGCAACAACAAGGTCACGTCCATGGAAAAGCGGAACGTGATGAAGTCCGGTGTCCTGTGGAACGAAGTCGTTACCGAAACCCACAAGAACGGTTTTGATGACGTCGAACTTGATCACATGCTCGCCGATGCCGGCGGCATGCAACTGGTCCGCTGGCCAAAGCAGTTCGATGTGATCGTGACCGACAACCTGTTCGGCGACATGCTGTCGGATGTTGCCGCCATGCTGACAGGTTCCCTCGGCATGTTGCCCTCCGCTTCGCTCGGTGCACCGGACCCAGTCACCGGAAAGCGCAAGGCGCTTTACGAACCGGTTCACGGTTCGGCTCCCGACATTGCCGGCACCGGTGCGGCCAATCCGATCGCCATGATCGCTAGCTTTGCGATGGCGCTGCGGTATTCCTTTGAGGAAACAGGAGCTGCAGACAAGGTCGAAAGGGCAATCGAGGCAACACTTGAAAAAGGGCTGCGCACGAAAGATCTTGCAAAGGATGGCGACACCGTCGTAGCCACCGCGGAAATGGGCGATGCTATCGTCGCCGAACTGGCTGCATTGAACGCCTGAGCCGAACACCGTTTGCAATTCGAACCGCCCGCGGGTATCCCGTGGGCGGTTTGCTTTTCTCAGAGAAGTTGTTCAGATGATCGAAGACAAAATCGCCCCTTTTCTCGGCACGTGGATCCTGGATGCGGACGAAAGCGAGTTCGATCAGGGCGAGCCACCGCAAAGCGCAACACTGCGGATCGAGGACAATTTCGGCATGGTGACCTTCACCATGAACCAGCTTACCGCAGAAGGTGAGGAAACCAGGGATACTTTCGAGGCCGTGCCTGACGGCCCGGAAGTCAAGCTCGGCAAGAGTGGTCTGGTCGATGCCATGCGACTTGTGTTTCAGGGAGACCGGAATCTCATCTCCGAGGCCCGTCGCGGTGGCTTGACGATCATGAAAGCCGACCGCGAGTTAACTGACGATGGCCAGACCCTGACCATCACCCAGACCGTGCACCTCGTCGACGTGGCAAGCTTCACCAACACATCCGTCTACCGCAAGGCACAATAGAATCATGAAGCAGATCATCGGCGCCGTCACACTGGTAGTCCCCGACTACGATGATGCCATCTCGTTTTACGTCGAAAAACTCGGCTTTGATCTTGTTGAGGACACGAAGCTCTCGGCTGCCAAACGCTGGGTCCTTGTTGCCCCGAAAGGGAGCACCGAGACGCGACTTCTGCTGGCTCTGGCGGATGGTGACCAACAGATCGCAGCCATCGGCAATCAGACCGGTGGCCGGGTGTGTTTGTTCCTCGATACGGACGACTTCGACCGGGATCACCAGGCCATGAAATCAAAAGGTGTCACGTTTCTGGAAATGCCGCGCGTCGAGGCTTACGGCAAGGTTGCCGTTTTTGAGGACCCGTTCGGCAACATGTGGGATCTGATCGAGAAATACTAGGCTGGTCCTGGCCGGAAGAATATCGGGCAGCCGTTTGAAACGGCTGCCCGACGTTTTTATTCGGCAGGCACTGTCGCGGATTTTTCACGTAATCCGTCTCGATAGAGTGCTTTGGCGAGTGCAACACACATCAGTCCCATTACCATCGTGAACGGCAGCGCCCCGATGATCATGGCGCTTTTCAGTGCCTCCATCGGATCCGCCCCGCCATTGGTCTTGCCCGCGATCAGCAGGGTACCGATGACCAGTGTCAGGATCACGCCCCAAACGATCCGGTGCTTGATACCCGTCTGCTGTTCGCCACCGGACATGATCGTGTTCATCACGAGAATGCCGGAATCCGCAGAGGTAACCAGGAAGGTCAGGATCAGGACCACGCACATTACGGTGATGGCACTGAGCAAGCCTCCGGAGAGCATCTGCCCGAGGGTGACGAACAGTTTCGCTGTATTGGAAGCACCGATGATTGCACCATCCGCACCACCGGTCAGTTCCAGATCGATGGCAGTGCCGCCGAGAATGGTCATCCAGGCAAAGCAGACCAGAGCCGGAGCAATGACGCAGCCGATAATGAATTCACGGACGGAACGTCCCTTTGAGATGCGCGCCAGGAACAGACCGACAAAGGGTGAGAAAGCGATCCACCAGGCCCAGTAGAATGTTGTCCACCCGGCCTGCCAGCCGAACTGGCGTCCCGGCTCACCGGCAGCATAGGCCGCTGTGAGAACATTCTCAGGCAATGCCGCCGCCTCGCCTTCCAGTCCCGATTTGAACGCATCGAACGATCCCCAGGCATTGGTGGCACCGGTGCGCAACGCATCGGCAAACGGCGCTGCTTCCGGCGGCAACGCCGCTGCAAAGTCTGCCGCGGACTGCGGACCGAATGCGCCAAAGCTCAAGGATACATAATGAATGATGTAGTCCACGATCGAACTTGCGTATGTGGTCATCGCAAACAGAAATGACCCGAACACGACGAATGTCAGAAGCAGGATGATCGACAGGACAAGGTTCAGGTTGGACAGGTATTTGACGCCCCGGCCAACACCGGAAACCGCTGATATGATGGACAGGCCCATGATGACGACCAGACCCGTGATCAGCCCCACTGTCCCGGGTGCGGGTGCATCACCGCTCATGTCCATCATCCAATCCATGCCTGAAATGGCATATAGACCGTCGATAAACTGGGACACACCGAAACCGATCGTCACCGAGACGCCGAGGATCGTTGCCACGACGCCCAGTACATCGACAACATGACCCAGGACCCCATTCATCAGGCGGCCAAACAAGGGCGTCAGAGCCGTCCGGATAGTCAGCGGCATGTTGCGGGTATAGGCATAGTAGGCAAGAGACAGACCTGTCACCACATAAATCGACCATGCATGAAAGCCGTAGTGGAGGAATGTGTAGCGATATCCCGACTGGATCGCCTCTTCCGAGTTCGCGGTGACTTCACCGGCCAGAATCAACGGGTTCGACCCCCAAAGCCCAAGTGGCTCTGCAGTTGCGAACACCATCAGGCCAACGCCGAGGCCGGCGCCGAACATCATGGAAAACCATGAAAATGTCGAAAACTCGGGTGCCTCTCCCGGTGTGCCCATAACCCGGCTTCCAGTCTGCGGCAGCAGAGTTATTGCAAGCAGGAAAAAGGAAAAAAAGCCGACGATTACGACGTAAAAGCCGTTGAAATCTCCCAGCAGCTGCCAGTTCAGACTGCCCAGCACGCCATTCGCGTTTGCCGGCCAGACAAGGGCCCAGATGACCAGCGCAACCATGATCGCCTTGCTTAAGATCGCGATCTCGACGCTATGGCCTTCATAGAATCCACCCGCAGATTTCTTGATCTGCAGATCAGTGAAGGGTTGTTTGATTGACATGTGTTTCCTCCCTGTTCACACGTGTCCTGATTGTCCGGGCGGCTTCATTCGCGGCTTCCCGGCTTTTACGCCGCACGACATCACGCCAATATGGCTTCGATTTTCGAAAGCGTTGTCGCATTTACGTCAACTCCATGCCCTCGGGCCGACAAACGCTTCGTTCTGCGGCCGTCGCCCGGCAGATGTGCGCCGTCCTGAAAACGGATCGCCTCCACGAGCTCGGCGACAGTGGACGCAAAGTTACCGCCAGCAGTAGCTGCCGGATCAATCGCTAGGAAACACTGACCGGTCCTGGGTGGGCCACCGGAGGTTCCCGAAAACGGCGAAGCGTTTATTCCCAGTGTCGCGCCGGTGAGTGCAGCGGCCATGATTTCCGTCAGAAGCGCGATGCCGACACCCTTGTAGCCGCCGGACGGTGCCATCGAGCCCTTGAGGCCGACATTCGGGTCGGTAGTCGGATTGCCTTCTGCGTCGAGCGCCCAGCCGATCGGGATCGGCTTGCCTTCCCGTGCGTGTTTCATCACTTCGCTTTTCGCGATCGTGCTGGCACTCTGGTCGATCAGAAGGGCCGGTTGTCCATCGGAACCGGGCACAGCAACAGAAAACGGATTGGTTCCAACCACCGGCTTTGCCCCTCCGGATGGCGCGATGGACGCCGGAGCATTCGTGAACCCAAGCCCGACCAGTCCCTCCTGCGCCAGGCGATAGGTGTGGTATCCGAGGACACCGCAATTGTAGCTGTTCCTGATCACCAGAACCGCGAGGCCCTGTTCGCGAGCTGCGGGCACAAGCGTTTCGAAACCCAGATCGATGGCAGCATGGGCAAAACCGGTCGCCGCGTCGACCGCAACGACACCCGGTTTTGGTCGCGTCAGCACGGGCGTCGCCTGTCCATCGACCTTGCCGCATCGCACGTGTTCACAGTAGATCGGGATATAGGCGAGCCCATGGCTTGCAACACCATCTGCCTCGGTTGCGGCAGTGGCCAAGGCGAGGGCGCGCGCACTTTCTTCCGACGTGCCGGCGGCGGCCAGCGCGCGAAAGGACAGGTCCTCGATTTCGGCGAGTGAAAGTGTCCGGGTTTCGGTCATCATGACACCTTTTCAGTCATTGTCGGATAGCCCGGCGCCTGCGCCCAAAAGGCGTGATTCATCGGTCGCCGGAGCGTAAGTGCGATAGGCATACTCATTGAGTCTGGCCCAGCTGTCGGGATCGGGTGTCGCTCTGCTCTTGCTGCGGCAGTGTGCGGCAAGGTCTCCGCCGGTTCGAACCGTCAGTTCTTCCACCTGAGCCGGAATACCGTCGGGACAGCTCAGGGCAACCCCGTTTGTGATCGCGAGTTGACCGTCGATGTCGACAGTCACACAGCATTTGTGAAAAAGGGCAGCATTCGCCGCAAACGGCAGGATCACCAACGGAGCGGCAACCCGGTGCATGCGGATAGCATCCGTTGCCAACTCATGCGCGCAGTCGGAAAGGTAGGCGCCTGCAACCAGCGGGCACAACTCGCCATCGGCGCGCCATTCGCCTTCCTGGCCTGTCGGTGCATGATCTGCCGAGACAGCCAGTCGCCGATCCAGCAAACCCGCAAGAATTGTCACGCCATCCTGCCCGTTTGCACATAGCCAGCGGGTGGCTTTGGCAGCTTCTTCAGCGTACCCCCAGGAGTACCCCGCTCCCCTTGCTGCCCGTTTCGAAGCTGCCTCGATTTCATTGAGGGAATAGCTCATCCGGCGATCTCCGGATAAACCCACAAATCGGCGGTTTCCGGTGAAAGGTCTTCAGGGTACGGTGCCCCGGCATACATGCAGATTCTCACCCACCGGTCCGAGCGCGGATCAAAATGTGTTGCCCCGAAGAAAGACAGTTTCGCCCGCAGCATGTCGATCGGCATGACCGTGGCGCTGATCGTATTGTCGCGTATCTCGCCATACGGTGCGACCCGGCTCATTTGCGCCCGGCGGATGGTGTGCCGGTGCTCGGGGTTGCTCAACAGAAAACGGGCGATCGGCTCCGAGGCCTCCCAGGTCTTCAGAGTGGCAAATGCCATCGCGGCATCACGTGCCGGCGCCAGGGGCTGCTCATAGTCTGTGATCGGTTCCTCGAACCTTTCCCCCATGCGGGGTTCAAGCTTTTCCTCCGAAACGTACCAGGCCCGTGCGCAATTGGACGGTTCGGTCCAGTCAAGTTCGAACGCCCAGCCGAAACCCTCTTCCAGCAGCGCTCGAACATCGCCGACCTTCATTGACCCATCAATTCTGAAAGCGTCTGAATTGCTGTCTGCCATGCAACAGGTCAATTGATCGACGAGTTCGCCATAGGGCTCCAGAACAAGGGAAGCGACAAATTCCTGCCCTTCCTCGCTGAGCGATACCTCCGACCATTCCACGAACTTGTTCCAGGGGTAGTCAGTGCCCAGATCGGCGTCGCCGAGATAGTGCGAAAGCTTTTGCAGATCGGATTTCAATTGCCCCAGCTTGGCGAGCTGAACCGGGTGTTCAGAACGCCATTGATCGACGGAAACGGTGGTCCGTTTCAGTACACTCCTGAAGGTCTCGATGTCTTCCGGCAATGCCGTCCGGACGGAGCGAACCCGTGCGATTGCTTCTTCGCGCACCATCATCCAGTTGTTGAAAAGGACCGGGTGATTGATGATGAACGGCGCCATGCCCAACCCGGTCGAGTTACCGATTCCGAGGCGGCGTGCGATGGCCGGGTCCAGCGAGACGGCTTGGTCGCCACCTTTTGCGTCAGCCATGTGCTGCACCAGGTCCCGGACAAATGTTCGGGTCAGGTAAACGGACAACATTTCGGCCTGAAACGGCACCTGCATTTCGCTGCGCCCGGCAATGATTTCCCGGTCGGCAGCACCAAATTTCCCGGACCCGTAGACAGCGGTCGTACGCATCAGATAACCGACCGCCGAGATTTGCACGGGATCGGGCTGCAGGCCGGCTGCAAGCCTGTCGACCACGTGGGTCCACAGCCGGACCGAGCGGTTCGCCCGTGACAGGGACAACTCGCATTCGCTGATGCGTCCGGCTTCCTGCAATGGAACGTTTTGCGACAATCGGTCGATATCCGCTTCTGTCGGAATACCGTCGAACAAGGCGAATGTGGCATCCCACGCATCTGCGATCACACGATCCGAGCGTTTTTCGGCAGGCAGATCGTGGGCGAAGGCAACCAGTGAATAGACCCGTTCCGGACCTTTCGCTGAATAGACCGCACGTCCGACGCCGCTTTCATCGATATCGAACAAGGGGCAGGAAAATTCCCAGCCTTCACCGGCCATTCGGCGGGTCAGGACGCGCATGAAACTCAAGCGGCACTGGTGCAGGGAGCCAAGACGTTTCAACCGCATTACTGTTGCGGGATCCCGTCTCGGAATTTGCGTGCCGCCCGTGTTCACCGGTTTCTCCCCCTGAAATTTTCGGCGAAGAAGCGGTACCAGTTGCCGCCCATGATACCGGCAATCTCGTCCTGGTTCATGCCGACGGAGCGCAGTCCGTTCTCGATATTGCCGAAATCACGGTTGTCGCCGAACCAGTCAGGCATTGGCGGAAAACCGGGATTTTTCGCCGAGCCCTCGCCATAATCGATTTCCTTGGTCCAGCGGCCGACCCGCATCCACTCCACGACACTATCCGGCTGGTCCTGACAGAGATCGGTACCGATACCCAGATGCTGCGCACCGTACTTGTCGGCGGTTCGAGCGATCATCTCGCAAAAGCTCTGCAGAGTGCAGTCGGACTTGTCCTTCAGGTGATGCGGGTAAACCGAAAATCCAAGCATGCCACCATTCTCGGTGACAGCGCGGATAACGGCGTCCCGTTTGTTTCGAAGCGCCGGAGCCCATTCATGAGGATTGGCATGCGTAACAGCGATCGGTCGTTCGGAGAGGTCCGCGGCCTCGATTGTCGACCGGTCGGCCGAGTGACTCATGTCGACGACCAGCCCGACGCGGTTCATCTCCTTGATGACTTCGCGTCCCATACGGGTAACGCCGGTGTCCTCGCTCTCATAGCAGCCTGTCGCCAGCAGGGACTGGTTGTTATAGGTCAGCTGCATGAACCTGGCACCCAGCGTGTGCACGATCTCGACCAGCCCGATGTCATCTTCAATCGGAGACGGGTTCTGAAAACCGAAAAAGATCGCAGTCCGCTCCGTCCGGCGCGCCGCGTCGATATCAGTTGCCCATTCTCCCTTCATGATCAGGTCGGGATAAAGTTCGAACCAGCGATTCCATTTTTCGAAATTCAGGACGGTTTCACGGAAGTTCTCGTGATAGGCGATCGTGACGTGAACCGCGTCCACGCCACCTTCGCGCAGTTGCCGGAAAATCTTTTCCGACCAGTTGGCATATTGCAGCCCGTCGATCCGCATCAGTCCGGGCTCCCGGCGCTGATATAGGCGGTCTTGATTGTCGTGTAGAATTCGGCCGCCGCCTTGCCTTGTTCACGCGGTCCATAGGAACTGTCGCCGCGACCACCGAACGGAACGTGATAGTCTGTGCCTGCTGTGGGCAGGTTGATGGTAACGACCCCGGTACGCGCATTGCGGCGGAAGTGATTGGCCCTGGCAAGGCTCTTGGTGACGATGCCGGATGTCAGGCCGAAATTGGTGTCATTGACGGTCGCAAGCGCCTCGTCGTAACTCCCGACCTTGATGACGCAGGTGAGCGGCGCGAACATCTCTTCACGGTTGATACGCATGCCGTTGGCGGTGTTGAGAAACACCCCCGGAGACATGTAGAAACCTTCGTGCGGCCGGTCGAGACGCTTGCCACCGCAGGCCAGCTCCGCGCCTTCGGACTTGCCCAATTCCACGTAGGAGAGGTTTTCCTGAAGCTGCTCCGCACTGACTACCGGGCCCATCTGGGTGCCCTTTTCAAGCGCGTGACCGACCTTCATGGCCTCGGCCCCGGCAACCAGCTTGTCGACAAAGGCATCATGCACGTTTTCGTGGACAATCAGTCTGGAGGAGGCGGTACATTTTTGACCCGTTCCACCGAAAGCGCCTCCAAGGGCCAGGGTAGCTGCAAGATCCAGATCAGCGTCGTCCAGAACAGCGAGCGCGTTCTTGGAACCCATCTCCATCTGAACCTTGGTCAGGTTCTGGATTGCTGCTGAAGCAATCCCCTTGCCGACCGGGACAGAGCCGGTAAAGGTGATGGCATTCACCTTCGGACTTTCCACCAGACGCTGACCAATGGACCGGCCCGCGCCCATCACAAGGCTGAACAGCCCCTTTGGAATGTCCTGCTTTTCAATGATTTCTGTCAGCGCGACCGCCGATGCCGGGGTCATGTTGGCGGGTTTCCAGACGACGGCATTTCCATAGCAAAGCGCGGGTGCAATCTTCCAGGAAGCGGTAGCGGTCGGAAAGTTCCAGGGAGAGATGACCGCAACGACACCTACCGGTTCGCGGCGCACGTCGACCTCAATTCCGTCCCGCACGCTGTCGGCATTTTCACCGATCTGTCGAAGGCATTCTGCCGCATAGTAGGTAAAGAACTGCCCGGCGCGGTAAACTTCGCCTTTGCCTTCCGCGAACGGCTTGCCCTCCTCCCGCGACAACAATGTGCCGAGTTCTTCGGCACGCGCCATGAGTTCGTTGCCGATATTCATCAACACAGCCTGTTTCCGCTCCAGGCCATAGGCAGACCATTCGGTTTGCGCTATGCGGGCACGATCAAGCGTAGTGTCGAGTTGGTCCGGACCTGCCTGCGCGAACATCCCGATCAGGTCGCTCAGGTCGGAAGGATTGCGGTTTTCGAGCTCGTTTTCGCCAGCCAGCCATTCGCCGGCAATCAGGTTCAATTTCGTCACAACAGGTTCCAGGTCCAAAGAATTCAGAATGAAACAGGATGGACACCAATCACAATATCAGTCAAACTCAATAAACTTAACTCTATTTCAGAAAAACTGAAGTATGGCCATCAAGATTGAAATGCTCCGATGCTTTTGCACGGTGGCCCAGACAGGCAGTCTGGTCGAAGCTGCAGACCGACTCGGACGCACTCAGTCTGCGGTTTCAATGACGCTCAAGCAGCTTGAAGATCATTTGGGCAAGAAACTGTTCGAGGGTGAGCGTAAAAACCGACTGTCGCCTCTGGGCGAACAGGTGTTTGAATTGGCACTCAAACAGGTGCGTCAGTTCGATCAGGCAGTGCAGAGCGTAGAAGCGGCCGCGAATGCCCTTCAGGGACTGATCCGGATTGTGTCCGTACCATCAGTCGCCGCCCTGCTTTTTCCGCTTGTTCTCGAGCACATGACCCGCAAATTTCCTGGCCTGAAGGTCGAACTCAGGGATACCGACACGCAACAGGTGCTGGACGCCATGACGCAAGGCAAGGCCGACATCGGGATTGCGTCGGGGTATCACCCGTTGAACGGTATCAAGGCTGTCCCGCTCTTTGAAGACCAGTTCGGTCTTGTCAGCGCTGCTGATCATCCGTTGATGCTGAAGGCCGAGCCATTGACGATCGCCGATGTCGTTGCCGCCCCGTTCGTCGCAAATGCCTTGTGTGAACTGATCAGAACACCCCGGTTTCTGACGGCGGTGGCAAACACCGACGTAACCATCCACAACACACATTCCCTGATCACGATGGTCAGAACCGGTGCCTGGGTCACCGTCCTGCCTCAAACGGTCGCGCGCTTCATTCCTGAATCAACCGCGTTTCGCGAGATTTCGGACCTGCCGGACAAGCGGGAAGTTTTTCTCTATATCCGGGAACGCTCGCGGTTCAGGGAACTGACGGAAGAGTGCAGCAATTTCATCTTGAGAACCGAATTGCTCTGAGAACGAAATGACGCGACCCGCGATTTGCGCAATTCAGCGCAGATCAGGCAGACTTCATGCGTTCCCGCCTCCAGGCCGCCGTGGGAAAACGAGGCGTCAAGCCGCGGCAACGTCGCTCAGAAAAACCCGGATTTCCGTTCGCAGATCCTCTGTGCTCTTCACAACTTCGCTTGTCCGGCTACCCATGTCTGCGGCAGCCGAGCTCGATTTCTGCGCAATTTCCTTCACCTGGTCCATGTCTCCCACGACTGACCGTGTCTGGTCCGCTGCTTCCAGAACATTGCCCTTGATGGCGTCGGTAGACTGTCGCCGGTTTTCAAGATCCTCCGCAATCTGGGTGGTGCATCCGGTCACGTCGCCGATATCGGCGATAATTTTTTCTATTGCCTCCACGACGCGACCTGTCCTCTCCTGAACCAGTACGACCTGGCCGGTGATCTGTTCGGTGGCCGACGCAGTCTGACCGGCAAGTGTCTTGACTTCACCGGCAACAACTTCAAAGCCCTTGCCCGCATCACCCGCACGTGCCGCCTCGATCGTGGCATTGAGCGCCAGAAGATTGGTTTGATCTGCAATTGCACTAATAAGGGACACGATCTCCCCGATCGACTTGGATATTTCCACCAGGCTTTCGATCTCGGCATTTGCCGTTGCCGCATTTTGATTTGCCGCCTGCGCAATGTCAGTTGCCTCCTGTGCGCGCCTGCTGATGGCAGTAATGTCGTTTGCCAGGATTTCAGAGGCTTCTGCAACGGCGTCAACATTTTCCGATGCGCCGGACGATGCGACGGCGGTGTCCTGCGCGCATCTATCGGCATTCTGGGCAATGTCCTCCAGGGATCCAGAGGTGTTTTTCATGTGTGCAAGGGCCCCATCGACTTCTGCAAGCAAGTCCGTCATGCGACATCGAAAACCTTCGATCAGATCGTCGACCCGTTCCTGGCGTTCGGCAGCAGCCTGTCCCTCGAGCTGTTGGCGCTCGCGTGTCAGTTCGATCGTGCGATCGCGATAATATCCAACCGCCTGGGCAATATCCGAAATCTCCGTGTGCCCGTAGGAAAAAGGCAGGTCGGTTTCCAGACCGTCGGAATCCGCAAGTTTCCGGATGCCGCAGTTCAGGGAATGGATGCAGAAGAGAATTGATTTGCTGAAGTGCCAGGCAACTGCAAATGCAAGAACAAAAACGATGCCAAGCGCCGCGGCCACACCCCACATCCGCGTTTTGGAATCGGTGACCATTGCCTGAAGACGTGTTTCAAGATCCGCTGCACTGACCTGCTGCAGGTTGTTCATGGCAGCAAGAAAGGCATCGTAACGATCTTGCAAGGGCGTCAGATCAAGCGCCGTGCCGTCTGCGCCCTGCCCGACTTCGCGGGCAACCCTGGCAAGTTCTCCCTGGAAACCGCCATTCGCCTGCCGGAAAGCCTTCCCTGCCCTGCCGAATGGCGTTTCATCACCTTCTGCTCCTTCATGCATTGCTGTCCTGGTAAGGCTGCTGATGTGATCCGCGAGTACCTTGAACTGACCAGCGCCGACAAGAACCGACATCGTGTCGGAGTGGCTGAGTTCGGTTTTCGCGGCAACATTTTCGCTGTTGCGGACAACGGCACTGACCCGAACCACAAGATCCGAAAGTTGTCCCGAGACAAGTTCTGCAAGGAGGTTCGCTTCCCGGGACCGGTTTGCGCGAACACCGGACTTGTCTCCAATGCAATTGATCAGTCGATTGGCCTGGGAGAGTTTCTTTGAAGGCTTCTCTGCCTGCTCTTCGGGAGCGCAGGCGGGATAGGCAGCCAACACGTCGTTCGGCAAGGTGCCTGCCACCATCACGGCGCCGGTCCAGACCGCCTGAAGAGCTGGAAGACCCGCAAGTTTTGCGCTGTCACGCGCCAGGTCCTTGTAGGCCGATTGGATTATCCAGCCCGCACAGGCAACAATCGGCACCGTAAGAACGATCACCAGGATGAACAGTCGCTTGCGGATGGTCAATGGATGTCTCCCGAATCGCTTTGGAACGAATTGGGAGAAAACCTAGGTCGAAATTCCCAATAAATTCGAAACGGGACCGCCATATGATGAACTTCGAATGTAAATTGTTGAATTCGTTCAGTCAGTTTGGCGATTGAATGCACTCAGGAACAGGGTCCAGCCACTTTTCCGATTTTGTGTCAGCTGCCGCGTCCTGCGACGGGGAGGTTGCGCACCCCAATTGTCCGGGAATCCGTCCTCTTCCAGCTTCGACGAATTCAACAGGGGCTTCGGCGCATTGCCTTATGACACTTCCAGGGAAGGGGGCTCTTTCATGTGGCCCACCCCATGGAACTGAAGGACCTGATGTCCGCGGCCATCCTCTCTGCTCGCCCCGCGAATGACCGGGTCATCCCGTACCATGTGCACAATCAGGTGGCGAAACATCAGGCCGAAAACATTTTTCAAAGGCGGCCTCTTGCACATCAGATAAATAGCATACTATATAATATTGATAGCTTGCTATTTATGGAGTGGTGCATGCCGAATTTCCCGGACTTCAAATCTTTCAGTCTGGCCCTGTTGATCCTTGCCGGCTTTTTGGCAGCAACAGCCGCAATAGCCGCTGATCTCAAAACAAACGACCCTGTCACCTTGATAAATGTCTTTGAGGTCCCCGCGGACCAGATCGACACGACTGTCGAATTCTGGGAAAAGTCACGTGATTTCCTTCGTCAGCAGCCCGGATACATTTCAACACGGCTGCATCGGGCACTTGCACCGGATGCCAGATTTCAGTTGATCAACGTTGCCATCTGGGAATCCCCCCGAAGCCTTCCAGGCAGCCATCGGCAAGATGCGCGAAACCAATCCGGACACGGATGCCCGGAACACTGTTTTCCATGCAGCTCTCTATCGGGCTATCCGGACAGATAAGGAAACCGAGTGATGTCGGGAAACTTCAGGCTGGATCGGCTGATGCACTGGGTAATCGCGGTGCTGGTTCTGGCAGCGCTTGCCTCCGGCTTCGCCATGACGAGGACTGGCCCATTCTCCCTTGCGCTATTGCAAGCTCATATGGGATGCGGCATCGCTGCCGGCCTGCTCACACTGCTCCGCGTTCTGATCTGGTTCAAACGCGGTGCACCGCAATCCATTTATCCGGTTTCCTCGCGGCTCCAGGAAGTGGTCAGCAGGATCGTGCACGGACTTCTACGTCTGGTTCCGCTCGCCCTGCTGGCAAGTGGGGCTGGCATGATCGCATTGTCAGGAGCTTTCCCGTCGATACAGGAGGGGACACTTCAGGGCCTTGTCGTCTTTCAGGATCTGCCACCTCGCAATCTGCATCACATGGCCGCGTTGCTGCTGGCTGCACTGACCGCGCTCCACGTTGGGGCAGCGATCCGGCATTTCTGGAAGACCAACGCAACAAGCTCCTCATGACCGGCGCCAGCGATTCAAAATTGCCAAGCCCGGCTATCAGATCAGCCGGGCTTGTTTTCAATATCTGGATAAGGCGCGGCCGGTCTAGTTCAGCCGTGATGCAGGGCCGAGATCGATCAGCTGGGTTTCGCCTGGAGCATCATCGACGCCGTCATTGTCGGTAACCAGGATCAGACGCCCGCCCGCAGTTACCGCAAGGCCTTCCGGTTTGTCCTGGACCCAGCCCTTTCCATGCGCCAGGGCAGGAAGAAAATCCATCGCAAGACGTTTCTTGAGGATCGGGAGGGTTTCGCCGTGTGCGGCCGGCGTTACACCTTCCAGCGACACTACGGTGACCTGCTTGATAGCCGCATCTTCTCCACCCTTGTTGTCGCGCTCAAGGATCGCGAACCGGCCGTCACCCAGAGAGACGATTTCGGACAGTCCGACCCAGCCACCGGCAGCGCTCTTCGGCGTGTCGAGCGGATAGTGGACGAAACCCCAGGACTTGTCGGAGGGGTTGTAGATCCCGATCTTGGTGTGCCCCTTCGGATCATCGTTCCACTCCCGCTGGACAGCGACAGCAACAAGGTTCTGTCCGTCCATTTCGAATTCAGCGACCCCTTCGAACGAAAACCGCTTCTGCTGGTCGATCAGACTCTGCGGCAACGTGATTTCTTCCTGAACTGCGCCATCGGCGTCGACTTTCAAAAGAAGATGGCTACGTTCGTTCTTCGGATGGCCTTCCGAGGCCAGCCAGAACCCGCCATCCTGCGCGACTGCAATGCCTTCCAGATCCAGTCTCTGCTGATTGAAGCCGGTCACGGTGGTGTAAGAAGTGATCCTTGCCGGATTGGCGGAAATGTCCAGGGTGTAGATCCTGCCATCGTCATAGAAACTGTCGTTCACCGCGTAGAGCTTGTTGGCGTCGGACGGATCGGCAGCCAGCGCGGAGATCGCACCCCAGCCGATCGGGGCTCCCTTTTCCGGATCCATGTCGGAAACGACGGACGGATATGCCGGAGCTTCAGCACCGAACTTGTAGAGCGTGATATGCGAACGAACATTGTCTTCCGCGCTATCAACTTCGTTGGCGACCAGGAAGAGATCCCGTCCCGGGATGGCCAGCAATCCTTCCGGACCGACATGGGTCGGAAGGAACTGGACGAATTCCGGCTCACTCCCGGTGTCCTTGTAGACGGCGACAAAGTTGCCCCGCTCCGAGTTGACGAATATCAGGGTCTCGCCACCGAACTTGCCGACGGCAACACCTTCCGGCTCCGTCCCCTTCTTGTGGGCACGCTTTGCCGGGTAATGTCCGTGGGACATGCCCAGGTGTTCCATCTGGTTGCCGCTGTCGAACAGAATGTCGCCCTTGGCACTCCAGATCGTGAAGCCGCGCGATCCGCCTTCGTAGTCGCCTTCATTGGCAGTGACGAAACGATCGTCATCGATCCACACAACCGCATCAGGTTCGCGCGGAACATTCTCGCTGCTGCCGGAGGCATCGCTCATCCGGGATTTTTTGACTGGAACATTTTCTGCGGTCGCCGCACCGGCGGAAAAGTCAGCTACGACTTTGCCCGAGGCAAGATCGACAACCGCAAGATGGTTGTTTTCCTGCAGCGTCACGACCGCCTCGTTCCTGGAGTTTATGGAAACGAATTCCGGCTCCGGATCAGTCGGCGCGGTGTCGGCAAGACCGGTCAGGTCGACAAGGCGCACCGCATCGCAATTGGTCGGCGCGCCGTTGCCGTCAAGATCGAAGATCGCAAGGTGGCCGGCAGGCATCTGCGGCATGACACCGTCATTCAGATCTTCATCGCGCTCGTTCTCGATCGCGACCGCGGCAAACTTGCCGTCCGGCGAAATGGCAACGCTGTCCGGCTGACCCTTGGTGTCGCATCTGGCTATGATGTCCATACCATCAAGCCCGATCACTGCCAGATGACCGGATGCATCGACATAGTCCGCGCTGGTGTTGACACCGGCATAGGCGGCCTTGTCACCAACAGCGACGGATGTCGGCTCCCCGCCGAGATCGACGCGCCCGATCGGCTGAATGTTCAGCGGGTTGCCTGCATTGACAAAGACGATCGCCTCACCGGGACTGTCGGTGAACGCCAGCCTGCGGCCGTCCTTCGATGCATAGATGATTTCAGCTACCGTCTCGGTCGCCTTGTCGGCGCCGTCCGGCAGGGTCTTGTAGACCGGGTATGTGTTGATCCGCTCGAAAAACTCCGCCTGCGCTGCTGAAACGGCACCGAGACCGCACAGAACAGCAAGGCTGACGCTTTTCAGGAAACGTCCGCGAGGGTTCGACATTGCACTAGCTCCCATGTTTTTTGGGTTGAGGTGCGGGAAAACTAGTTGGCCTCATTACAGAAAAAGTGACAATCGCATGAAGGTTGTGTGACAAGCTCGCGAATAAGATATGCAGCGTTTCCATGGTGGGTTTTCCAGAAAAAGCTGGACAAGGCCCCGGAATTCTCTCACGTTGCAACCCTTGAAATTTCTCGCGCAATACGCGCGCTTCTCTATTTCGGATATTCTCATGCAGATCGGATTTGTCCGCGCCGCCCTGGTGCTGGGGCTGCTGGCCGCCGTTGGTCCTTTCGCCATTGATCTCTATCTTCCGGCGACACCCCAGATCGTTCGGGATCTGAATACGGATGACGCCGGAGCACACATGACCTTCACGGTCTATTTCATTGCCTTCGGTCTCGCACAGCTCATTTACGGACCGATCGCGGACTCGCTCGGACGCAGGCCGCCTATTTTCGTAGGGCTCGTGGTCTTCATTGCCGGTTCCGTTATCTGTGCCATGGCGACTGATATTTCCATGCTGACACTTGGCCGCTTTGTACAGGCACTCGGGGCTGCTGCACCGATGGTGATCGTACGCGCGGTGGTCCGGGACCTGCATACTGGCATGCAGGCGACGAGGCTTATGGCTCTGGTGATGCTTGTGATCAGTATTTCGCCGCTGCTCGCGCCCCTGACCGGCAGTTTCATCATTTCCCTTGCAAGCTGGCGCATGATCTTCGGCGCCCTTGCGTTGATCGCCTTGCTCGCAATGGTCCTGACGGCGCTCCGGCTTCCCGAAACACTTCCTGCAGACCGGCGGAGCCCGATAAACGCAACCGCCTTGCTCCGCAGCACGGTCTACTTGATGAAAGATGCAAGGTTTCTGGGTCTGACAATGATCGGTGGTTTCGCACTGGCCAGCTTCTTCGTCTTCATCGCCTCCGCGCCCATGGTGTACATGACCCAGTACGCTTTGACGCCGACAGAATTCAGCCTGGTATTCGCTGTCAATGCAGTCGGCTTTTTTGCAGCCTCGCAATTCGCGGCCGGTCTCGGTCAAAAATACGGCATGGGACGTGTTGCATTCTGGGCGGTATGCGGATTTGCCGCGGCAACCTCGACGCTTTTTGCGCTCGTCTGGCTGGGTCTCGATGATCTGCCGGTACTGATGGCCATGTTGTTCCTCGGCAATTCATGCCTCGGGCTGGTAATCGCTCCGACAATGGTCATGGCTCTGGAGGAGCACGGAGAACATGCAGGCATGGCATCGTCGCTGGGTGGAACATTCCAGATGGTTGCCGGTGGCCTTATGATCCTGATCTGCAGCCCGTTTTTTGACCGCACCGCCTTGCCGCTCGTCGGCGCTGTTGCAGCCTGCGCCTTCATTGCCTTTGTATTGGCTCTGTTGACGCTGCGCCCGCAACCGGAGGGCAATGCCCCCGCCTGAGGACACCCTCAGGCGGCGAATTTTCCGATCTTGCCGGGTATTCCGAAGAGCGGGATCAATTCGAGCGAAAACAATTGCGCGTTCACATCCAAAGTCGATTGTTCCCGAGTCATCTTTGCACAAACAGGCTTGTTTTCCTGCTTCCGAACTGTTGATCTGCGCTGTCAGAAGGCGGAAGGAAATTCATGAAAACATTCGCGAACAATTGGCTCGGCAGAGGACTCGAAAGCACACCGGAACTGGCAGCCGGCAGCATTTCGCAATCACCGGGCCCGGTGCGGAAATTCTTTGTCGACGTTACCGGAGTTGAACCCTCTCCGCTGTTGAACCTTTCCGAACTTGCCTTGGAGCTTGGGGTCGGCGCCCTTTACGTGAAGGACGAGCGAAATCGTCTTGGGCTGGGAAGTTTCAAGGCACTTGGCGCAGCCTATGCCATTGCGAAGCGCGCATTTGCAAAAATCGAGGCGGGCGAGGCAAATGATCCTGGAACAGCACTTCACGGCACGACATTCGTCTGTGCCAGTGCGGGCAATCACGGACTTTCCCTTGCTGTAGGCGCACGCATGTTCGGTGCCGAGGCCGTCGTCTTCGTCGCCGAAACGGTTCCGGAGGCTTTCGCTGACCGGTTGCGGGGCAGAGGCGCAAAAGTTGTCCGGTCTGGAGCGATTTACGAAGCCAGCATGGCCGAAGCGGAACGTCAGGCTTTGGAATACGGTTGGCAACTTCTGCCTGACAGCACGTGGCCCGGGATGACCGAGCCCGGCCGAGACGTGATGGAAGGATATCTGATCATGGGCGAAGAAATTGAACGTCAGATACCCGAGCCGCCAACGCATGTGTTTCTGCAGGCCGGTGTAGGCGGTCTGGCTGCAGCCTGCGCATCGAGTGCGCGCACAAGCTGGGGCAATGATGTCACGATCATCATCGTTGAACCGGAGGCAGCGCCAGCCCTGCAGGTCAGCATTGCGGCCGGCAAACCGGTGATCGCACCAGGTCCGGTATCGACCATGGGCCGCCTGGACTGCAAGGAACCATCGCATCTGGCGCTGAAACACCTGGCCCTGCAGGCAAACCGTTTTGCGACGATAACTGATACGGAAGCCGAGGAAACGGTCTCCTGGCTGAAAGACCATGAGCTTTATACAACACCTTCAGGAGCTGCCGGCCTGTCCGCGCTTCATCATGCACGCGGCCAGTTCGATGAACTTGGCCTGACCGCCGGTTCCAGGGTCCTGTGCTACCTCTCCGAAGGTCCCGAACATGGCTGATACGGATTTCCCTTGATCCGAAATTCAGGAGCGGCCGGGCGACGGTCTCGGCACGCAACTGACGGTGGCACCATCCATCACCGGCCTCGAACAGGTGCGCGGCAAACCGGCGGTCAATTCAAACATTGCCCTTGCGCGGCACATGATGCTTGCGGGAACAAACACCAGGGCAAAGGGTCCCGGACGCCCGTTCAATTCCAGGGCCAAGCATATCAATCATGGATTTCATGCGACAATGTGAGCATCAATCGATCGATTTCATTGTATTCCTTGTTGACTTCGACGGGATTCCGGGCAAAAACACCGCCGTCTCAAGTTTTGACGATTGCGAGCACCTGATGAACCGGCTGAAAGCCGACATTCTGGATATGATGTCCATGGCCCTTGCCAGCGCTACATTTCTGCGCGGCGAGACCCGGTCGGCTGCCGCAACCGCATTCAAACGTACAACCAAGACAACCAAAACCACCGCTTGACGGTGCCGCTCATCCCGCCTCCCCGGGGATGGGAGGCGCCAGGAGCCGGCGAGCCCGTTTCCCCGGGTAGCCGGTGAAGCGGGGAGACGGACAAGGACAAGTCAGAAATGGGTTTCAAGATCGCAGTTGCAGGCGCTACCGGCAATGTTGGCCGCGAGATGCTTGACATTCTCGACGAGCGCGGTTTTCCGGCAGACGAGGTTGTCGCCCTGGCATCCCGTCGCTCGCAAGGAACGGAAGTCTCATTTGGCGACAGGACACTGAAGGTTCAGGCTCTGGAGAATTATGATTTCTCCGACACTGACATTTGCCTGATGTCAGCCGGAGGTACCGTGTCCAAGGAGTGGTCTCCGAGAATCGGCGCAAAGGGCTGTGTTGTCATCGACAACTCCTCCGCCTGGCGTTATGACGCGGACGTGCCTCTGATCGTTCCGGAAGTGAATGCAGACGCCATCACCGGCTTCACCAAAAAGAACATCATCGCCAACCCGAATTGCTCAACTGCCCAACTCGTGGTGGCACTCAAGCCGCTGCACGAACACGCCAGAATCAAGCGCGTCGTCGTTTCGACCTACCAGTCGGTGTCCGGCGGTGGCAAGGACGCGATGGAAGAGCTGTTCAACCAGACGAGGGCCATTTTTGTGAACGATCCGATCGAACCGGACAAGTTCACCAAGCGCATTGCCTTCAACGTCATCCCGCACATCGACAGCTTCATGGAAGACGGCTACACCAAGGAAGAATGGAAGGTGCTCGCCGAAACCAAGAAGATGCTGGATCCGGCCATCAAGGTCACTTGCACCGCCGTTCGCGTTCCGGTGTTCATCGGCCATTCTGAAAGCATCAACCTCGAGTTCGAAAACGAGATTACGGCGGATGAGGCTCGCAACATCCTGCGGGAGGCTCCGGGCTGTCTCGTCATCGACAAGCAGGAAGACGGTGGCTACATAACGCCGTATGAAAGCGCTGGCGAGGACGCGACCTATATCTCGCGCATCCGTGAGGATGCCACCGTTGAAAATGGCCTGAATCTGTGGGTCGTCTCCGACAACCTTCGCAAGGGAGCGGCTCTCAATACTGTCCAGATCGCTGAAGTTCTGGTCAATCGCGGCCTGATAACGCCCAAGAAGGCTGCTGCCTGATCGATCTTGGCGGGCGCTTTCCGGCGCCCGTTTCTTCATTCCGAAGTTGTCCGGCAATTTTCGCCTGTCATGACGTGTGGAACCGGGCAAAGCGTTGATGGGTGAATTGCCGGTTCCAAGCTCGGCGTTCAGGCATCGAGACGAACGCTCGATGCCGCGTGCGCCCGTATTGTCGACTTTTCCTGGACTTTCTGATCGTCCCATCAAGAATCTGCCCAGTCTGTATCCGCGATTTCAGGAGCGCTATTCCCGAATGCATGCCTCGATTGACGGCTCCTTTCAGAACTTTTCGGCATCGACTCCCGACGCACGGTTCACCGACTGGATTACAAAACGCGCGGAACCTCATTGGACCAGCGCCACCAATCACGCATTCACACGCGCGATTGGTGACGGATCCATGCCGGACGAAGCATACGCTCGCTATCTGATCGAGGACTACACCTTCATCACGGATCTTGCTTCGACACTTGGTTACCTCGTTGCCAAGGCGCCGAACATGCAGGCAAAGTCACGACTGTCAGCATTTCTTGCCCTGCTCACGTCTGAGGAAAATGATTATTTCCTGCGGTCGTTCGACGCTCTTGGCGTCCCGGTCGAGACTTTTGAAACGGCCGCGCAAGGACCGGTCACGCGTGCATTTGCCGATCTGCTCCTGACATCTTCCGGCAAGGGCTCCTATGCCGAAGGGCTCACCTGTCTGCTCTGCGCCGAATGGTGTTATCTGACATGGGGCCGGCGCGAGGCACAAAAGCCCCGGCCGGAGAAATTTTATCTCGCCGAATGGATAGACCTTCACGCCGTTCCCGGTTTCGAAGACTTTGTCGATTGGATCCGCGCTGAACTCGATGAGATCGGCCCTGCACTGTCCCCCTTGAAACAGGAAAAACTCGCTGAACTCTTCACCCGGATGAGCCTGCTGGAAAACGCGTTTTTTGAAGCTGCATGGACAGGCGAACTCCCGGCACCTTTCGATGATTCGCGACGGCCGTAATTCATGTATCTCTATGAAGCCGCCGCTCTCGGAGCCGCCAGTCTTTGGGCTCTGACCGGACTTTTGTCTGCCGCGCCGGCTCAACATCTCGGCGCAATTGCCTTCAATTGCACGCGCATGGTTCTCGTCACGATCATGCTGTGCGTGTGGGTGATGTTGACCGGTGGCTGGAATTCAATTGGCAGCGGCCATTTAACGCCATTGATCCTGTCAGGCTTCATCGGGATATTCATGGGCGATACGGCCCTGTTTCTGACGCTGAACCGAATGGGTCCGCGCCGCACGGCAATGCTCTTCGCACTTAACGCACCCATGTCTGCCATACTCGGTTGGCTGATCCTGGATGAAACGCTCACGGCCATTCAGGTTCTGGGGATCGGGCTGATTTTTCTCGGTGTGCTCCTGGCGATCCGTTTCGGCAAACGCAAGTCGCAACTTCACAAATGGGAAAGTATCAAGGGCCCGCTCTGGGTCGGTGTCGTTTTCGGCATTGCCGCGGCTCTGTCGCAGTCCATAGGATCCTTGATTGCCCGCCCCGTCATGGAAACAGGCGTAGACCCCGTCGCTGCCTCGAGTATCCGCGTTGGAGTGGCTGCACTCGGCCTCGTCCTGTTGACGCGTCTGCCATTCAGTTGGGTCAAGCCTGCAGGAAACTTCACCCTTCCCGTCGTCGGCATCATTGCGGTTTCCGGCCTGCTGGGCATGGGCATTGGCATGACCCTGATACTCTTTGCTCTCTCCGGCGGCGAAGTCGGCATCATCGCAACACTTTCAGCAACGACCCCGGCGGTAATGTTGCCGATGATGTGGTGGCGGACGAAGGAATTTCCCGCTCTCGGCGCCTGGGCAGGTGCTGCACTCGTCGTTGCAGGAAGCGCGCTTCTGTTTGTGGTCTGAGGCGAATTCGCAGCAACAATGGTGCATCGTGTCGCGAACAGCGTGCAACTGGTCGGGCAATCATGAGGACGTCGCCTTTTTTCGCTGCAGTGTCGATAAATGTAAACAATCGCCACAGATTGCAATCTAGCCTGTCTGGAAGAAAAAGTTAGTCGATGTCACCTGGCAGCACTCCGGAGGTCCAGACGGTGCTGCGAACCAAGGTTGCGGACAAGGGGAAATGGACGTGTCCGTATTGCTCGAGCCGTTTCGGCTGGAAACACCTCACATTACGCAATCGCATCATAAGCACGTCGCATGCGCCGAATTTTGYSGAAGCCGGTCATCCACGTGAGCGCTACAGGCTGTATCACGAGGAGAAGGCGAAAGGCGGCGTTGCCCTGACGATGATCGGCGGGTCAACGAACATCGCGCCGGACAGCCCCTCGGTCTTCGGTCAACTCTACGCAGGCGATGACAGCATCGTGCCCTGGTTCAGGAAATTGACCGATGGCGTACACCGGCATGGCGCGGCTGTGATGTGCCAGATAACCCATATGGGTCGCAGAACGGCATGGGATGACGGGCACTGGCTTCCGGTCCTGGCACCTTCAGGGGTGCGCGAACGTGCCCACCGTGCGTATCCAAAGGTGATGGAATTGCAAGACATGGATCGTATCGTCCATGACTTTGCCGCAGCAGCCCGCCGGTGCAAGGCAGGTGGTTTCGATGGAATTGAACTGCTGTCCCACTCGCACCTGTTGGGACAGTTTCTGTCTCCGCTCACCAATCGGCGCGAAGACAATTATGGCGGGTCTCTCGCAAATCGCATGCGCCTGACGCTGCAGGTGATTGATGCCGTGCGAACAGAAGTTGGCCCGGACTTTGTGCTTTCGATGCGCATCACGGGAGATGAACTCACCGGGGACGGATTGGGTGCCCGGGACTGCATTGCTGCTGCACGGATGCTTGAGGAAACCGGTCAAGTCGACTTGCTCAACATTCTCGCAGGTGCTCCGTACGACGATTTGGGCCTTGCCGAATGGGTGCGCCCAATGGGATTGCCATCTGCTCCGCATATCGAGGTGGCGGGACGCATCCGCGAGGCCGTCAACCTTCCCATCCTTCATGCGGGCGGCATTGCCGATATTGCCACGGCACAACATGCGATAGCTGAAGGTCACGTCGATCTGGTTGGAATGACGCGCGCCCAGATGGCCGATCCCTATCTGGTGGCCAAACTTTCGCGCGGGGAGGAAGTCCGCATTCGTCCCTGCGTCGGCCTGGGCTACTGTGTCGACAGGGTCAATCAGGGCAAACCCGCAGTCTGCGGGCACAATGCTGCGACCGGGCGGGAGCAGACCTTGCCTCACATCCTGTCAGCCAGTGAACGGCCCAGGAAAGTCGTCGTTGTGGGCGGAGGTCCCGCAGGGCTCGAAGCTGCACGTGTTTGTGCTCACCGAGGTCATCATGTTGTCCTGTTCGAAGCCTCCGATCGTCTTGGTGGCCAGTTGGTTCTGGCCGCCAAGGGGACGACCCGCAGACAGGTCCGGGGTGTCGTGGATTGGCTGATCTCGGAGGTGAACACCCTCGGGGTCAACCTCCACCTGAACACTTATGCCGAAGCCGGCGAAGTGAAATCCGAGATGCCGGATCTCGTTGTCATCGCGACAGGCGGCTGGCCGGAGCCTCCAACATTTCCCGGTGGTGATCTCGCCGTTTCCAGCTGGGACGTTTTGTCCGGTGAAGCTCGGGTTTCGGGAGAAATCCTACTTTTTGACGAGGTCGGCGATCACCCGGCTGCGGTCACTGCCGATTTTCTGTCGCGCGCCGGAAGCTCTGTCGAGATTGCAACACCCGATCGCACGATGCTGCATGATCTTGGACCGACCACAAGCGCTGTTGCCTTGCGAGATCTATCGGCCCATGGCGTCAAGTTCACGTGCCTTCACGAAATTGCGGAGCTGACCCGAAAGGGCGGCAGGATAGACGTTCACTTGCGTCATACATTGACCGGAGAGATCACCGGACGCCACGTCGATCACGTGATTGTCGAGCATGGCCTTGCTCCGATGGACGGGCTTTATCATGAGCTCAAAACATCCTCGAAGAATTTCGGTCAGATCAATCACACTGCCCTGATCAAGGGAGAAATCGCCTTCCCGGATACCAATCCAGACGGCCAATTCGATCTGGCACGTATTGGCGACGCGATCGCAAGCCGCAACATGCATGCCGCAATCCTGGATGCCTTGCGCATATGTGCGCCGGTTTGAAGCGCTTCCGGATTTAGTGTCGGCTGCAATTCGAAGCGACCATAGATCACCAGCAATTGGCAGGTCAAGCAAGGCGGGCGAACCAAATGATAATACAATTATAAATTGAAGTCGTTTGCCGAATATTTACCTTGAAAATTTACGGTCCCCTGCGAGAGGCTATAGGGGAACTTCATGAAAAGTCTTTATGCTCGCTTGAGCGTTACGTCCATGCTGGCAATTGTTTCCGCCGGCGTGCTGACAATCTCGATGGTTGTCGTCGGTTTCATTCTGTATCAGGTGGCGCTTGGTCAGGCTCAATCTGCTGCCATCAAGAAACAGGATGTCAACCTGCGCGTCGCCGCGACGATTCTTCAAGAACGCGTTGAAGGAACGAATGTCAGCTGGAACAATGCCGGCAATGTCACGCGGATCGAACTGGCTGAAATTCCTGCCTTCGAGAATCACCAGATGATCGATGCAATCGGCCGGATGACCGGTGAGACCGCTACTGTTTTTGCCTGGGATCCGGAAACGCGCGACTTCTGGCGCAAGACAACCAACATCATCAAGGGCGACGGCAAACGAGCGGTTGGAACGCCTCTGGGCCAGAAGGGTGCCGTTTACCCGGTCGTCACCAGCGGCAAGACGTTCTACGGTCAGGCAACCATCCTGGGCAACGACTATTTCACGGTCTACAAACCAATCTTTGCCAGCCAGGGTGATATTATCGGCATTCTTTATGCCGGGGTCGAAAAAGCTGCTGTGCAGGCGAACGTCTGGGAACTCATGAGCGGCTACGCCATGCTGGCGTTTCCGGTGGTGATCGTTTCCGTACTGCTTCTGATTTTCGCGATCCGTCAGCAACTGCGCCCCGTGACAAAACTTGCAGAAATCACCACGCAGATTGCTCAGGACAATCTGGAGGAAGAAGTTCCTTTCAAGGAACGAACCGATCAGATCGGCGCGCTGGCTCAGGCTGTCAACACACTGAAGACAAGAGCCGTTGAACGCCTTTCGCTTGCCGATCAGCAACGAGACACGGAAGTCGCTGCACATGAGCGTCAGAACAGTGTTCAGACATTGATCGAAGGATTCCGCAGCAATGTATCCAACGTTCTGAATTCGGTAAACGAAACTGTCCAGAATTTGGAGGGTACGGCCGGACGCCTGTCCGACCTTTCAAGTCAAAGCGCGACCAGTGCCACGGAAACCCTCAATTCGGCCGACGACGCAACCTCTAGCGTACAAACCGTGGCGAGCGCAGCCGAGGAACTCTCTGCCTCGATCGGAGAAATCTCGCGCCAGGTGGCCCAGACGACCGAAGTTGTCAGCAGAGCGACAGAGGGCACCCGCGTCACCAACGAAAAGGTCGAAGGTCTTGCGTCTTCAGCCTCCAAGATCGGTGAAGTCGTGACACTGATCCAGGCGATTGCCGAACAAACAAACCTTTTGGCGCTCAACGCCACGATCGAAGCGGCGAGGGCCGGAGAAGCCGGCAAGGGCTTCGCTGTTGTTGCGGCCGAAGTGAAGGAGCTCGCGACACAGACTTCCAGGGCAACCGAGGAGATCGGTGCCCAGATCACGGCTATCCAGGATGCGACCAAGGAATCCGTCAGCGCGATCGCGGAAATCACGACGATCATGGAGGAAGTGAATTCCTATACCAGCACCATCGCCTCTGCGGTCAACGAACAGGGTTCGGCAACGGGCGAAATCTCTCAAAATGCGCAAAAGGCCGCAGAAGGCACCACATTCGTTTCATCGCGAATGTCTGATCTGTCAGGAACCGTAAACGAGACGTCGGAGTCTTCGCAAACGGTTCTGGATGCCTCCGAGCAGTTGTCCACGCGCACCGAGGAACTGCAACGGGAAGTCGAGTCGTTCCTGCAAAATGTTGCTGCCGCCTGACACGCGCGTCTGAAGCACCGTTATCGCGCGGAGATCTCCGATCTCCGCGCGATAACGCTCTCCATCTCACCCTCTTTGGGCCCGGACGACCCGGCCAGCCAGTCGAACACCAGCCTTGCCTGTTCGGACGCATGGGGATGCAGCTTGACGTAGTAGTCACGCGGAGACGAAACGGTTTCCCGCAACAGTTTCACCAGGCGCCCTGTCTCCACGAACGAACGGGTCAACCCTTCCCAACCGAGAACTGCGCCCATATCATCCTGTGCCGCCTGAAGCGCGATGACATAGTTGTTGACCCGGTGGCTGTTTCTCAGCTTTCCTCCATAGCCCAGCGCTGCGAACCAGTCCTGCCAGTCAGTCCAGTCGGTTCCACCGGCGTCCAGATGTATCAACGGCAGGTCTGCCAGATCATCGATCGTCGAGATCCTGTTTTGTTGGGCAAAACGCGGACTCGCCAACGCTGATATACGGTCATGAAACAATGTCCGGCACAGCCCGGTATCACTGGACATATCGCCGTAGTGAATGCTGAGATCACAGTCCGGTTCGATTTCGTCGGCGTCACTGACGATCTGCGATACCGAGATGTGTGGGTGTGACTTCCAGAATTGCGCCAGCCGGGGTGTCAACCACAACGCGCTCATCGCGGTCGTCGCCCGGATCGTAACGGATGTTTTCCACGCCCTCGCTCTCAACTGATCCAGGGCGCCGTTGATCTCTTCAAATCCGCGCTGGAGCGAAACCAGCAGATAGGCCCCTGTCTCGGTCAGTTCAACGCCACGATGATGACGGCGGAAAAGAACGCTGTTCAGATCCTGTTCGAGTGCTTTCACCTGATGGCTGACCGCCGCCGGTGTAACATTCAGTTCGGCCGCGGCTCTTTTGAAACTGACATGCCTGGCTGCGGATTCGAAGCTGACCAACGAACTCAGCGGCGGTAGATCATACGGGCGCTTAGGCAAATCGTTCTCATCTCAATCCCGGCAGCAATAAAGCATCGTAAGCGTCGCTCGCGATGCTTGCATTAGTTTTTTTGACTCAAGATGAATATTTTTGTCATTGCCAGCCTGGGCAATGAACTCGAGAAATAAGGTCAGAACGAACTCAAAGCCTTCAGGATCTTCCATGCTGAACCCGAATACGCCGATGCTCGCCGACGCATTGCATGCCACCCGTCAGTCGTTCGACAAAATTCCGGTCGTCGATCTCGCCCCCCTGATTGATGGAAGCAATCCGCAAAACGTTGCCGGAGAAATCAACTGGGCGCTGTCCAATGCAGGTTTCATGTATGTCAGGAACCACGGCATCGCCGACACCGTGGTTGACGATGCATTCGATCAGACGAAGGCTTTTTTCAAACTGCCGGATACCGAGAAAATGGATCTGCACGTTTCCAGATCCGGTCAGACGTTACGTGGCTACATAGAGCCCTTCGGCGAAAATACCGATCCGGGCAAGACCAAGGACCTCAAGGAGTGCTTCGACCTTGGTCCCGAATCCGAACCTGACTGTCCCTTCTTCGGACCGAATCCCTGGCCGGACGAAGCGAAAATTCCCGGATTTCGCGATGCGGTTTATCGCTACCACGAAGAATTGAAACGACTGTCGATGACGATACTGACCGGGATAGCCCGCAGTCTTGATCAGGCACCGGACTTCTTCGAAACCAGGATGCGCAACCCGATCAGCATCCAGCGTCTCCTGCATTATCCTCCACAAACAGGTATCGTCGACGAAAGCATCATCGGCATTGGCGCTCATACGGACTACGGCAGCCTGACGATCCTGGCGCAGGACGATGTCGGTGGCCTGCAGGTCATGAACCGCGACGGGCAGTGGGTTGAGGGTACACCCATCGCAGGCACCTTCGTCATCAATATCGGCGATTTGCTGCAGCGTCTGACCAATGACCGGTATCTGGCAAACCTTCACCGTGTGGTCAACACCAGCGGACGCGAACGCTATTCAATCCCGTTTTTCATCGATGCGGACTACGATGCCGAATTCGCGCCTCTTCCTTCCTGCATCTCGCAGGACAATCCGGCGCGCTATGAGGCGGTGACTTGCGGTGCCCACAAATACGGGCGGTTTGTTCAGAGCTATCCGCATCTTCAGAAAGTTCCCGCCTGACCCAGGGAGGCCATTTTGCAGTTACGGGCACACATTGACATCTGCTAATTGGGGAACACGGTGTACGACTTCCGGTTATGTTCGGATAAATGCGCCGTGTTGTGGACAGCGGTTACTCCCTCATAGGAAACGTGCATGAAGCTACCCGACACGATGACTGCAGTGCTGCTGACGCACCACGGTGGGATTGAGGCACTTGAATACCGGTCCGGCGTCCCGGTGCCCCGCCCTGCCAAGGATGAGCTCCTGATCAGGGTCTCCGCAGCAGGGGTCAACAACACCGACATAAACACGCGGATCGGCTGGTATTCGAAGAAGGTCATCGACAGCACCAATACAGGCGGTGCAGATGGTTTCGAAAACGCCGCTGACGCCGATGCCACCTGGTCGGGCATTCCCATGTCCTTCCCGCGCATCCAGGGAGCAGATGTCTGCGGCCAGGTTGTTGCCGTCGGCGAAGAAGTCAGCGATGCACGCCTGGGTGAGCGGGTGATCGTTCGCAACATGCTGCGAAGCTATGTCGACTACCGTCCCTTCGAGTGCTGGACGCTCGGTTCGGAATGCGATGGCGGTTTCGCACAGTTTTGCGTTGCCCCGGCCCGTGAAACTCACGCCATCTCCTGTGATTGGAGCAACGAGGAACTGGCCTCCATCCCCTGTGCCTATTCCACCGCTGAAAACATGCTGCACCGGGCTGCGGTCGGCGCTGAAAGTGTCCTGATAACCGGCGCCTCGGGAGGTGTCGGATCCGCCGCGGTGCAGCTCGCAAAAAGGCGCGGAGCGCAGGTGATCGCCGTCTCGTCCAGCGCGAAGGCAAAGGCCGTCCTGTCTTTCGGTGCGGATCAGGTCATAGACCGCGACGCGGACTTGCTGACAGAGCTGGGCGAAGGCAGCGTTGACGTCGTGGTTGACCTGGTGGCAGGAAAAGCCTGGCCAACGTACCTGCAGGTCCTGAAGCGTGGCGGTCGATATGCGACGGCGGGAGCAATCGCCGGACCTATTTCCGAAATTGATGTCCGGACGCTCTATCTCAAGGACCTGACATTGTTCGGCTGCACGTTTCAAGAAGACGCCGTTTTTGAAAACCTGGTCACTTACATAGAGAACGGTGAAATCCGGCCACTTGTGTCAAAGAAGTATCCCCTGGCGAAAATTGCCGACGCACAGGAGGACTTTCTCGCAAAAACCTATCCCGGGAAACTGGTACTGGTTCCGCCGCAGGTGGAGGCATGAGAATAAGGCGGATCGATCTGTTCCAGGCCAACCTTCCCTATTCCGGTGAAATTTACATGTTGTCCGGAGGTCGCAAGTTTTCTGTTTTCGACGCCACAATCGTGAGGATGGAGACGGATACCGGTCTTGAAGGCTGGGGAGAAACGACACCCTTCGGTTCAAACTACATCGCCGCTCACGCACTGGGCGCGCGCGCCGGCATTGCCGAGATTGCGCCATTCCTTGTCGGACGTGATCCGAGACAAGTGGAACGGCTCTATGATGCCATGGACACCGCACTGGCGGGCCACGCCCATGCCAAAACAGCACTTGATGTTGCCGCCTGGGACATTCTCGGCAAGGCAACTGACATGCCTTGCTGGATGCTTCTGGGTGGGACCACGGCCCGGCGCATGCCGGCAATTTCTTCAATCCATGCCGGATCACCGGAAGATATGCGCAGGCGTGTAGCCGAGCATCGTGCCAAGGGGTTTTTGGGTCATTCGGTGAAAATCGGCGCTCTGGACGGCGAAGGCGGTCCCGCGCTCGACGCCGCGCGGATCGATGCTTCATTGGCGGATCGCCAGCCTGGCGAGTTTTATCTGGTAGATGCCAATGGTGGCCTGACGCCAGAGACGGCTCAGAGAATGCTTAATCTGTTGCCTCACGGACTGGACTTCGTTCTGGAAGCCCCTTGCGCTACCTGGCGGGAAACCCTGTCACTGAGGTCTCGCTGCCCGGTTCCGATCATCCTGGATGAACTGATGCAGACCGATGAAGACCTGGCTCAGGCGATAGCTCTGGATGCATGCGACGGAATAGGTCTCAAGATTTCCAAGGCCGGTGGCCTTACGCCCGGCCGGCGGCAAAGGGACACGGCGCGAGCGGCCGGAATGACAATCAGCGTGCAGGACACGGTCGGCTCGACGATTGCATTCGCCGCGGTTGCGCATCTCGGACAGACCGTCCCTGAAAAGATCTTGAGATGCATACTCGATTGCCGCGACATGGTCACGAAACAGCTGGCGAAGTTCGACGCACCGCTGGTCGATGGAGGTGTGCTTGCTCCCGCGGCCCCGGGCCTCGGTCTGACCGTTGATCGCGCGGCTCTGGGCGAACCGGTGGCCAGCTGGGACTGACCCACATGCCTCAGGCCTGATTGAGAACCTGTCTGCGGATTGCCTGAATGCCCGCGCCGACTGCGCTCGGTTCTGCCGGGATTTGCGATTGAATCAACACCGGGCCGGGAATGTTCCTGCCGAACCTGTCCGGCTCTCCGATGGACGTGGCATTGATCAGCATCTCACGAAGGGCGGGCGGTGCTTCACCTCCGTAAACAATCGCAGCTGGGTCAAGGATGGCGTAGATGTTGCCGACAATCCGGTTGAGTGCCGGCGTCACCCTTTGAACCCAGTCTCTGACGCCTGGCCATTGCGGGTCGAAGGTCGATTTCAACACATCGATCGACGGCACGTCGAGCCCGTTCTCCCGAAGTACCGTGATCAGGTATTGCAGTGCCGGACGGTCCGCCCGTTCTTCGGTCGGAAAGGACGTCGTCAGTTCGGCTGCATTCTTGTTGAAACCGTAAAAGGGCTTGCCCTCGATGACCAGTCCGCCACCAAATCCGTGATTGAAGGATAGGTAGGCAAATGTCGGATAGGTCTTTCCGGCACCACTCCACAATTCGGCGATCGCACCGAGCGTCGCATTGTTCTCCGCATGCGCGGGACAACCAAAGACCTCCGAAACCCGCTTTTCGATTGGAAATCCGGTCCACCTGTTCAACGGAAGCGGGGTCGTGAACAGATTTTCCCTTGTGATCCTGAAACCCTGCGTCGAAACTCCGCAGCCGGCGACACGGGSCGGATCGATACTTKAGCGCCTTGCGTTGGCTTGTCGCGGTTTCGCAGGCAGCCGCAATGACGGCTTCCGGATCGTTCGGAGACACGTCAATCCTGGATTTGGAAAGAATCTGCCCGACAAGGTCGATCCAGACTGCTTCCACCGAATTGGTGTCGACCGAAACACCGAAGCCATAGGCTCCGGACGGATTGACCGCAAGCCTCGGGCTTGGTTTGCCCCGCCCCTGGATCACCGGTTCGCAACGCTGAAGAAGTTGCTTTTCGAGCAGATCCTCCGTCAGCCGGTGAACCGTCTGTTGTGACAGACCGGTCAGCGGTGGCAGGTCTGCGCGCGCGACAAGTTCGTTCACCCTGATGGCTTCAAGAATTGCCGAACTGCTCGATCCGATTGGAAAATTACCAGCACTTTCAGAGATTTGCTGAGTCCGAAAAAGTGCTGTCACTGATTATTTCCCGAAGTCGCAGATTGAATCACCTGTCCATCCTAACCAGCCACACCAGTTGCGCCAATCCCTGTCATATTTTTATTACACTTTATGAGTAATAAATGTTATTACTCATTAAGAGTGATATTATTCGACGGGTAAGGAAATGGGAGCGGGGCGAATAATGGACGGGATCACAGCAGGCAGCCTGAAGATGGTTTTCGGCGACTTTGTCGCTGTCCGCGATGTCAGTTTCGAAGTTGCAGCTGGTGAATTCGTAACGCTTCTCGGGCCATCGGGATGTGGCAAGACAACCCTTCTCAAGATGATCTCCGGCTTCCTGACGCCGTCCGGTGGGACCATCCATCTCTCGGGTGTGGATGTTACCCGCACACCGCCGGAAAAACGCGACACCGCACTGTGTTTCCAATCCTACGCCCTGTTTCCTCACCTGTCAGTCCTGGAAAACCTGGAATTCGGCCTTCGGCAGAAGCGCGTGCCGCCGGCAGAGCGCAGAAAACGCCTTGATGCCGTAATCGACAATCTGGATCTGGCGCTGCATCTGGGCAAACTGCCGAACCAGCTTTCCGGTGGACAGCAGCAGCGTGTTGCCCTGGGCCGGGCACTGGTCATGCGCCCCAACGTGATCCTGTTCGATGAACCTCTTTCCAATCTCGACGCCAAACTGCGCGATCAGGTTCGCATCGAAATCCGCCGCATCCAACGTGATTTCGGCCTGACGGCAATCTACGTGACACACGATCAGGCCGAAGCTCTAGCCATGTCAGACAGGGTCTTTGTCATGAATGGCGGCAAGATCGAACAAGCCGATACGCCGGAAGTACTCTACAGCGCGCCCAAAACGAGTTTTGTCGCCGATTTCATCGGCAGTGCCAATGTCCTGGAAGCGGACGTCACATCGACGAGCGGCAACGGGGACGTCGAACTGTCAACGCCGCTCGGCCCGCTGAAGGCAAATTCCGGGGCACCGCCGATGGGACGAAAGGTAAAAATCTGCTGGCGCCCGGAGCATGCCGACCTGACGGCCACGGGTGAAAACCGGTTGAGCGCACGGGTCACGCACAGGGCCTTTCAGGGGCATTTCACCGACCTCCATCTGGATGACGGCGGCAACGGATACCGGATCCAGACCAACCAGCCGTCGATCCGGGAAGGGGACACGGTCACCTTTTCGCTGAGATCCGACCAGATTGTTCTTCTGGAGGCCCTTGCATGACCTGGAGGAAGTGGCTGCTCGTATTGAGCCTGCTGACACCGGGCATCGGTCTGATCGTCGCCTTTATCGGCGTCGCGGTCTATATCGCGGCTGCGCAGTCCTTCGGTTATTACAACCTGGCTGGAGAAAGCAGTTTTTCGCTCGAATTCTGGGACAGGATGCTGGGCCGCAAGGTGTTCAGCCGCGCCGTGATGTACTCGATCTATATCGGGGTGATCAGTGCTTTCCTGTCTGTGGCCTTTGCCTACCCGCTGGCAATCTGGCTGCGCAAGCCGTTTCCAGGCTCACTTGCAATTGTGCCATGCTGAAAGCGCCCCTGCTGGTGCACGGTCTGGTCGCCGCCTTTCTGTTCATCAACGTCATTTCCTATCACGGCATTCTCAACCAGTTGCTGCAGGGAATCGGCCTTTGGGATGAACCGCACAGACTTCAGAACGACCGCAACGCAATCGGCGTTCTCATCCTGCAAACGTGGAAGAACATGCCTTTCGCGCTGCTCCTCTTGACCGGCGCCGTCCAGAGCATTTCAGATGATGTCCTCGATGCGGCGCGGGATCTGGGTGCTGGCAGCTTCGACCGTTTTCGCAAGGTAATCGCCCCGCTCACCGTTTCGGCCATGCAGGCGGCTCTCATCATCATATTCATCGGCGCACTGGCCGATTTCAGCTTCCAGGTGATCGCGGGGCCAACCAACCGACAGTCGCTCTCACAGCTGATGGTGTTTTTCAAGGATGGCGGTCGCTGGAACGATGCCGCTGTTGTTGGCGTCAGCCTGATGATCATTGCCATCGCCGGATCTGCGCTGCTTGCAGCCGTCAGCCGGATCGTCATGCGCGGGAGGATCGCATGAGCGCTCAACGTCTCAACCAGATCCTGCTGGTTCTGCTTGTCAGCCTCACCGCTATCTGGCTGATTATCCCTTTCTCCATGGCGATCCTCTGGTCACTCGTCGATCCGGCCGAACCCTGGACCGCCGACAAGCTGGTGCCGCCCGTCATGTCATTCTACCGGTGGCAGGACATGTGGGAAAATTCCTCGCTGCAGACGGCACTCGTCAATTCCTACCTGTTGGCACCTTCCGCTGCCATTGCGGCACTCGCCCTGGCGATGCCGACGGCTTTCGCGCTTGGCCGCATCCGGTTCCCGGGCCGGGAAGTTTGCAAGATCCTCGCATTGCTGCCGCTGATCGTGCCACCATTCGTCACCTCCATTTTCTTCACGTCGATGCTCTACCAGCTTGGCCTGCACACGTGGCGTTTCGGTGCAATCCTGTTTGCCCACGCGATTGTGTTCATGCCCTACGCAATCCGTATCATGACAGTCAGTTTCGAGCAGGTTCGCAGTGACCATATCGACGCGGCGCGGGACCTTGGAGCCAGCGCCTGGGCACGCTGGAAGGTGGCCTATCTGCCGGCTCTCAAACCCGGAATTTTCGCTTCGCTCCTGATCGTCTTTATCCAGTCGATCGAGGAATTCGCACTCGCCTTCATTGTCGGTTCACCCGACTTCACCACCATTCCAACACTGCTCTACGGGACGCTCGGACAGGATTTCGTTCGACCGAATGCAGCCGTGTTGTCGCTCATTCTCGTCGTGCCCAACGTCGTCTTGATGCTCATCCTGGAGCGGCTTCTGAAATCGGCCAATCCGGCACTGAGCTCGGGAAAGGGCTGACGTGAATAACAAGATCAACAGTGATCCGGTCGGTATCGATTGGGTGTCAGAAGTTGATCGACTTGAAAATGTTGGAGCAACTCTTCTGTGTCCGGCCGGACGCAGGTTGTTCCGAGCTTAACGGAGACCAACCGGCATGTTGAAGACTCTCATCCTTTCCACCACTGCCCTGGCCATCGGCGTCAGTGCATCCGCAGCTTCCGACCTTTCCGGCATGAGCTGGGACGATATCGTTACCCAGGCAAAAGCGGAAGGTGAACTCACCTGGTACGTCTGGTACCTGCAGGACGACCTGCGCCGCGCCGTCAAATCGTTCGAAGACGAATATGGTATCGATGTCACGATTCCGGAAGGAACATCTGCCGGAAATGCTGAAAAGCTCATGGCGGAACGCAACCGTGAAGTCGGTGACATTGACGTCTTTGCCTGGGGTTACAGTGACTTTGAAACTGTGGATCTGGCAGCAACTTTCTCACCGCTCAAGATGCTGCCGGCCGATGACGGCCGGGTCTCGGAACTGGTTGGCATCGATGGTGGCGACTTCGTGCTGGCCTATTGGGGCAATCAGACCGGCATCGCTTATGATCCGGCGAAAGTTTCAGCCGACAACTTGCCGCAAACCCCCGAGGAATTCGCAGCCTTCTGGAGCGAGAATCCCGGCAAGTTCGGCTTCAACTACGAGAAAGGCGGCTCCGGCCCGTCCTTTTATCAGAATACGCTTCGCAGTCTGACTGGTGTTGATTTCTCGAATGGAGAGATCTCCGACGGCAAGCTGGCAAAGGTCGAAGAAGGCTACGGCTTCTTTAACGACAACGCCGAAAACTACGTTGTCACGGCCTCCAACGCCGACAGTATCGTTCGCGTCAGCGATGGCGAACTCTGGATTGTGCCGGCCTGGGAAGATCACCTTGCCGGCTTGCAGAAACGCGGCGAGGTGCGCTCTGAAATCAAGTTCTACATCCCGGAAATGGGCATGAACGGTGGTGGCAACGGCATTGCCATTCCGAACAATGCTCCGCATCCGGCTGCGGCTGCCGTCTTCGCAAACTGGCTGACATCCGCGGACACCCAGACCATGTTCAACCGTGATTTCGGCACCGCACCGATGCATGCCGAGGCTGACGACAGCAACGCCCTTGTGCCGAACGACCAGCGCGCGAACCGGCAGCCATGGGCAGGCCAGCCATTTCGCAAGGCAGTTGAGGAAAGTTTCATCGAGAACGTGATCCTGGAGCGCTAACGCGTAATACTGTCTCAGGCGGTTTCGCGGCAATCGCGGAATCGCAAACTTCAAAGCAACGATACCAACCGAAGTAGCCAGATGAATTTTCAACAGACACCCGTCGCCCGCCCGCCGCTGAACGACTTTCTCGCCGACCGGTCCTGGAATCTCGCCGTAGTCGCCCATCGCGGCGCCTGGCATGGAGCACCCGAGAACTCGATCGGTTCTGTTGAACTTGCAATCCGGAACGGATACGAGTTTGTCGAAATCGATGTCCAGGCAACAGCGGACGGGCAACTTGTCTGCATTCACGACGATTCGGTCGAACGCATGACGGGACAACCTCACGTGGTGGCTCTATCCGAGGCTTCGGATCTGACAGGCCTCTTTCTGAAGGAAGGCGCAGGCGGAGAAAATGCACAATTCACATCCTCGCTTCCAGCCCTTCTCGGCGACCTCCTGAATGTGAGTTCGGACAGGATCTATGTCGATATTGATGTGAAGCACTTCAGGGACCTTGAAGTTGTCTGCGAATATGTGCGCGCGCATGAAAGCCGTCGCCACGTCAACCTCAAGACCGTGGTAGCAACCCCGAAAGACCTGAAATATCTGGATAATCTGGAACGACGGACGGGGTTGCTGATCAAGCCTGTGTTGAATGTCACCGGCGACACTCTGGAGACCTTTCTCGGCTTCCTGCAGACACGCCCGACACCGTTGGTGGAGATCCTGTGCGATACCTGGACAACATTCGAGCTATATGCCGAGGCAGCCCGTCGAGCCGGGACCGACCTGTTCCTGAACACACTCGATGAAGTGCCTTCCGCAGTCGTGACAGATACTCCGTCGCTGTCTGATCCGGACCAGGGCTGGGGCCGCCTGATGCGCCAGGGTGCCAGGTTGCTGCAGACGGACCACCCCGAGGCGCTGAAAAAATATGCCGACAGTCAGGCGGAACCGGTTTCGGCGTTCTAAAGCCCGTAGCCCGGGTCACACCCGTTGATGGCTGGAAGGGTCAAGACCGCGTGATACGTTTGCACAAGGCGACGAGCACATGTGCCTCGTCCAACGTCAGTTTGGTTTTTTCAAACACCTTGTCCGTGACCTGGCAACTCTCGTTCCAGAGGGCCCGGCCTTCCGGTGTGATCCGGATAAACTTCTGACGCTCGTCACCGTCTGCCATTTCCCGGCGAAGCAGGTTCCTCCCCTCCAGCCGTCTGAGCAGCGGCGTCATGGTCGCCTTTGAAAGACCAAGCCGCTGCGCCAGACTGGTGATCGAGACGTTGTCCTTTTCTGCTAGCGCCATCAAAACGATATACTGGGCATAGGTAAGGTCATGCTCATCCAGCAAGGGGCGGTAATACTGATCGATCGTGTTGGATGCCGAATAGAGCGCAAAACACAACTGGGAATCGAGCGTAATCTCTGCTGCTTCCGAGACTGCCGATTTTTCTGACAAGTGAATGATCCTTGGCTGGTGCTGTCTGACGACTATGTCAGCATATAGCACTTGATTATCTTTACGCATAATGTTAGTGCACAAACTATTAGTTTTCTAATTAATAACGAGGAGACCACTAATGTTCAGACCAGCTTTCATGGCACTTTGCATCGCCCTGACCCCAAGCGCCTCGTTTGCCGAAGATCCGCTCGCAAACGCGGAAAGTGCATTTGCCGCATTCCAGGACGTGTTTGGCGTGACAAAAGGCAAGCGCCGCAATCACACCAAGGGCTATTGCATTGAAGGCGAATTCCAGCCGTTGGACGCGGCAATACGTGACTATTCCGCCAGCCCGCTTTTCACCGGAACATCAACTGTGATTGGAAGAGTGTCCCACAAGGGCGGAAACAATGAAGCATCCGACGACAAGTTCGGCCACTACGGCCTGGCTATGGAAATCGCGACGCCCGAGGACGACGTTCATATCATCAACATGAACACCGAACACTTTTTCCCCGTCGCAACGCCCGAGGACTTCACCGAGTTGATGCGTGCGAAAGCAACCGGCAAAGAGGCAGTTGCACGTTTCGCTGCAAAGAGCCCAGAATTGCAGGCTCACAAAAGCTATCACGCAGCACTCGACAAATCGCTGCGCCCATATGAAGGCGCCACCTACAACAGCATCAACAGCTTTTACCTGGTTGACCACGCTGGAAAGAAGACAGCCATCCGTTTCTCTTTCGTGCCGGCCGGAGAACACAAGATTGTGCTGGACCCGACCAAGGATTTTTTCCTTCAGAACATGCTGGGCAACCTGAAGGCCGGAGAAGTGGCCTGGAACATGGTGATCACGATCGCAAATCCGGGTGATCCGGTGAACAATCCGGCGGTTCAGTGGAACGGTGACCACAAACGGATCAACGCAGGCAAGTTCGTCGTGACGTCCGCGATGACCGAGATGGATGGCCGGTGCGATGCGATCAACTACGACCCAACGGTTCTGAGCCAAGGCTTCGAGCCATCGGAAGACAGGATGCTTGAAGCCCGTTCTCTGATTTATGCGATCGGTGTCGGTAAACGGCTTTCCGAGAAGGAATGACCTTCAGTTTTCCTCAACCAGCCGCACCGGAAACAAATCGAAATTTCCTCTTTCTCGCCAGGAAACACAAAATGACCCAGGCCACAAAACTGATTGATGCACTCAACGGCACATTTGGACGCCACAAGAGTTTTCGCGCTTCGCACGCCAAGGGGTTTGCCGCTGTCGGCCGCTTTATCCCGGCACAGACAAATGCGGGCGTCCAAATCCCCCTTCTTCGGTCTGAACAGCCGGTCGCGGCCAGGTTCTCGGTCGGTGGCGGCAAACCGGGTATCAGTGACAAAAGTCCAACCGTGCGCGGCGTCGGACTGACGATAGGCGGCGCGTCGGAGATCTGGTCCCTGGCGCTCATTTCTGCTCCGGTCTTTTTCGCCAATTCCGCACAGCAGTTCGTCGACTTCCTCGCCGCCCGCGCACCCGATCCTGAAATCGGCGGTCCGAATCCGGAGAAGGTGAAGGCGTTCAACGCTGCCAATCCGAACACCGTGCCACATCAGGAGTATCTCAAATCCACCTCACCTTGCCGCTGCTATTCCACCGAGCGGTACCACTCGGGACACGCATACGGGTTTACAATCGACAATGCATCGGTTGCCGCCCGGCTGACACTTGAACCGAAGGCCGGTCGGACCGGCTTGACGCCGGAGGAACTGGCCGTCTTTCCAGACGATTTTCTCCGGGATGCGATGACCCTCAAATTGGCCGATAGCCCGGCCCGGTGGGTGCTGAAGCTGATCGTTGCAAATGCAGCAGACGAGGCCCTGGATCCAACCGTTCCCTGGGATGGAGAACACCGGGAGATTGTCCTTGGGACGATTGAGATCGAAGACCTGGACGACAGCAAGGAAAGTCAGTTGCGGGTGTTTGATCCGGCGCATCTCGCAAAAAGTGTCGGTGCTCCAGGTGACAAGGTTTTTGCTTTGCGCAGTGCAGCCTACGCGGAATCGAGGGCTCGTCGCGCTGAATGATCATCCGTATGGTGTCTGGCTCAGACCCGAGAAGATCTCTGTTGTCGGTACAATGCTTCCGGCACCGGGCGCTGCGATGAAGGTTTGTTTCTTGTTACCGTGCCTGGACATTTCGGGCACGATACATCTTGGTCAGTTCGATCAATCGCAGCAATAAACCATACCGCGAGCAAGAAAATTATCTCTAAATTCGATCTATAGTATTCTTTTATTTCGAGAAAATTACGTTTTATTGTTTTTAATTGAAATAATTCCTCTGCAATTCAATACTTCAAAAGTAATAACATGTGATTTGCAGAAAACTCATGGCCACGATGTCAAAACCGGCGGCTTTTATGAACAAGTGCCCGCGCGAACGACCGGCATTTGCCGTCCGCAAACAGGAAATGATGCATCATGACGAAGCCGTCCTTCGATCCCGCTTGGCTATCTGCGGACAAGGCAATGTCTGACTTTTCCTCCAGCGCACAGGGCAATGAGGAAGACCTGGATCATGCCCCCCTGCCTTCTTTCTCGCTCGACGAGATTGCCGATCAACTGACCGATGGCTACTGGCAGAACGAGGGTGGTCTGAGGCGAGCGTTTGACACAAGCAGCAGCAATCAGGTGTCGGTGAACATAGATGGTCTCAGCGAAGAGGGACAGACCCTGGCTCAACGCGCACTCACTGCATGGTCGGATGTCGCAGATCTGGAATTCGTCTACGTTTCCGGTGCTGCCCAGATTACCTTCAATGATGAAAATACGGATGCTTCCGCGATCTCCCAAACCAGCGGAGGCATGATTCTCTCATCTGAGGTCAATATTCCGTTGTCCTATCTGGAAACCCACGGCACGGAGGTTCCAGGATTTGCCTATTTCACGTATCTGCGTGAGATCGGGCAGGCTCTTGGTTTGGGTCATGCCGGGAATTACGAAGACGCCCCGACCTATGGCGTTGACAACCATTATGCCAACGATTCCTGGCAGTCATCCGTCATGTCCGCGTTCAGCCAGACTGACAACACCTCGATAGATGCCAGTTTCGCCTATCCGGTCACGCCAATGATTGCCGACATTCTGGCGGTCCAGAACCTTTACGGAGAACCGGACTACACCTATCCGGACTACAGGATATTCGGTGCCAATGTTTACGGCGATTACAACGAGCGAGGCTTTTACGAAATCAGTCCGGATGCGACTGCGACCGTCTTCGACTCCGGCGGTGAAGATCTCATTCGATTTCTCGGCTACAACGGTGACCAGCGCATAGATCTCAACCAGGAAGCGACGTCGGACTTCGCCGGCGGAAAGGGCAATCTCGTCATCGCACGCGGTGCCGTCATCGAACGCGCCTACGGTGGAAACGGGAATGACGAGATTATCGGCAATTCCTCCGATAACTTTCTGGTCGGCTACGACGGCAACGACACGCTGATCGGTGGCGAGGGCGATGACTTTCTCAGCGGTTGGAACGGCGTGGACCTGATGTTCGGCGGCCCGGGTGACGACACCATCATGGCGACGAACGAGGACGTCTTTTTCAAGGACGGTGCTCCGGTCGACCTGGGCGGTCCGGGTTATGATCGTTTGATCATTTCACTTGAATCATACTTCGAGACCGACAGCCTGTCGCAGTTCGGCATCGAACATTTCTGGGGTGGCGGCGGTGACGACCGGGCGATCGGCGACGATGGAACCGTCGACTACATTCTGGAAGGTCGCTACGGCAATGACGTTCTGACCGGGAACGCCGGGAACGACACTCTTCTTGGCGGTGACGGCCACGACGTCCTGACAGGGGGCGCCGGCAACGATTTCTTGCGTGGCGGCATCTGGGGCTATGATCAACTCTTTGCCCAGGAGGGCGACGATACCGTCTACTACGCGAGCGGCAAGGTGTTCTGGGACGACCACAAACCCCGGGACATCGGCGGATCGGGGTTCGACACCCTGATGATAGAGAGCGGCTCGAAATTCAACACCGTAGGTCTCTCATGGTACGGCTTCGAAGCCTTCGAAGGTGCTGAAAAGACAGACCGGGTTTACGGAAACGATGCAAGTGTCAACTATCGCATGGATGGCGGTGGCGGCGACGATGACCTGCGGGGGAGTGGAGGTAACGACACTTTGCTTGGGGGAGAAGGAACCGACATCCTGGTTGGCAAGGGTGGCGATGACCTGCTTGATCCCGGCCCTTCCACGTCAGGACAACAGGAACTTTTTGGTGGTGACGGAAACGACACCTACCGGATTTCAACGGATAGCGGCCGAACCTATATCGAGGAACTGTTCGAACAAGGCTCTGACAGCCTGGTTTTCGAGGGACTGATGCCGTCGGACATCGAAGCCACGATCGTCGAGGGCGACATGCTGCTTCTCTCCTGGCACGACGGCACGGGTCAGTTCACGGTAAACGACCTTGGGCAAAACATCGAACAGTATGAATTTGCCGACGGATCCGCATACTCGGCCGACGAATTCGAATTTTCCTGAGTTGTGACGCGCGCAACACCGGCACCGATCCGACGCATGACCGGACAAATACGCTCTGCAAAACCTGTTGCAGCAGAAGAATCTGAATGCCGGGGTCAGCCACCGAAATCGCTGATCAGATCCGGCATGAACGGCAGATCCGTAACGCCTATATCTATACCGGCCTGCATGAACAGGGTTGAAAGCTGACCACGGTGGTGGGTCTGATGATTGAACATGTGTGTGACAAGCAGCCATCGGGGACGACTGCGCGAAACACCATCCGTGCTTCTGGTCCAGGTCATCGTTTGTGCAAGCCAATTTGCTGAACGCTGGTCGGCAAAGGTGATGATATCGCTGCACATGTCCTGTTGCGCCTGGCGCAATTCCAGATAGTCATCAAAGATGTCAACACCCATGCCGTTGACCTTGTAGGCCTTTTCGAAAAACCGGTTCATCCAGACCCGGTCGGCAAACAGGACATGATTGAGTGTTGAGTGAACCGACCTGAAAAAGGCACCCCGATCCTGCTTGCGATCTTCATCGCTCATTTGGTCCGCCGCAACATGGATCTTGTTCGTCATCCAGTTGTTGTAGGCGGCCATGCGTTGGTAAAGGCCGGGATCGATCTGCATTGTGCTGCTCCGTTGGCGAACCTCAGTCCGCATCCTCGGTTGATCCGGAACCGGCTGTTTCGAAACGCTGTGTTTCCGGGTCCATCAGCCGGAGTTCTCCGGAGCCGATATCGAACCAGGCACCGTGAAACAGAAGACCGTCCTCCCGGACAGCTCTTTCCACAAAGGGAAAGGTCATCAGGTTCTTCAGTGACTGGCGAACACCGGCATATTCCATGGCGAGCTGAGGATCATCCGCCTTGTCGATCGGCATGCAGGCCATGGCGATTGCAGCCGGTTCCAAGAGCTTGATCCAGCGCCCGATGAACTCGCCGGTAGCCATGGGCGAATTCGCGTTTTCGCGGAAAGCTTTCACACCACCGCACTGCCCGTGGCCCATGACAACGATATGCTTGACCTTGAGGCTGTCCACGGCGAACTCGATCGCGGCGCTCGTGCCGTGCTGACCCTGCGCTTCCTCGTGCGGCGGCACCAGATTGGCAACATTTCGCACGACAAACAATTCGCCCGGCCCGGCATGAAAGATCCCTTCAGGTGTCACCCGGCTGTCGCAGCACGAAATCACCAGAATATCCGGCTTTTGACCGTAGACAGCCAGACGCTCGTGGGTTTCCTTGTAACGGACAAAGCCCTTGCTGAGGTACCTTTCATAGCCGTCCATGAGAGATGCGGGAAAAGTCAACGATTAGCCTCCTTGAAAGCACCGGGTGCGCGCATCATCGGTGGGGAGGTTCTTATCACTTGCCAAAAGGAATGCAAATCAGCCAACGCGATTACGCTGTTGGGAGAACAGGAGCTCCGTCTCATCACGGGAACACCGTGACGGACCGGTTCAACGGTGACCATTTCATGTCAGATCGTCGGACCGTGCTTGCGCCGGGCACGGGCACCGGCGCAAGCCTCTGGCCTATCAGCTGGCAGACTTGAGTTTTTGCACGACCTCTTCCGTGGTCCAGACAGCGTTGGCCATATAGCGGAAGTTGATGATCGCGGACAGGTATCCGTCACCTTCCGGCAATTTCGCAGCTGCCGTTGCATCGCGTATCACGGCCACTTCGAAGCCCTGTTCCAGCAATTCGCGAAGATGGCTTTCGGTACACAAATTTGCCGACATCCCGGCGAGTATGACCTGGTCCACACCGTTCTTGCGCAGCTGAAGCGTAAGGTCGTTGGTGTCGTTGCCATAAACCTTGTGCGGTGATGTAACGATGGTCTTGCCATCGTTGATGTATGGCTTGTATTGCGGCATCCAGTCGGCGCCGGACCCCTCGAAACCTTCAGTCGTCAAGGCTCCCTTGCGGTCGAACATGCCGATCTTGTGCATCAGTTTCTCAAGGGCACCTTCGAATTTCCATCCGTGATCCGTCGGGTAGTAGTAGTGAGGTGAAACGGCAACCGTCAGACCCGCTTCCTTTGCGGACTTGAACAGCGTTTCGATGTTATCGACCGTGTTGTGTTCTTCCACGCTCGCACCGATCACACCCCATGTCACACCGTCGGGATGGAGAAAGTCAATCTGCGGGTCTGTAACGACGAGGGCAGTGCGCTTGAGATCAAGCTTCATGTCCGAGGGCGGCAAGGCCGGTTCCACCGGATCGGCATAAGGGTTGGCTGTTTCAGCCGACGCGTTCCCCGCAACGGTGGCAGCGACACCCGCCGCTCCGGCCGCTACGGCACCGCGCAGCGCGGCACGGCGCGAAACTCCTGCCCTCTGCATCTCGTTCTCATGTTCGTGATCGTGACAATTGCACATCGACAAATCCTCCGGGTTTGATGTCAATGACGTCAATTTGAGACACAAGATGTATCTTTGCGTCCGATAATGGGATTAAAAGAATAAATTTCGTATCCTTTCATCCGAAAGGCGTGCAGTGTCACAACATGAATTTCGAGCATGTATTCGATCAGCTTGAGCTCACGACAGACCCGTTCGCTGTCTGCGAATTGCGTGGCGAATGCGACCTGGGTCTTGGACAGGATGCAAATGCCACGCTGCATTACATTCTTGCCGGGGAAGGTGCGATCCTGATCCGGGGCGAGCCGGCCATTGAGGTCAGCCCCGGAAGTCTGGTGCTCATTCCTGCTCTTCAGAGCCATGCGTTGCGCAGCTTCGGCAGACCGGGCGAACCGGTCCCCAAATGCGATCCGGCAGAACTCAAACTGCGTCACGTGCTGGAAGTTTCTCGAGATGGCGACGAGGACAACCAGTTTATCGCGCTTTGCGCGCGAGTACGCGTGGGCTTGCGCGGTGCGGAAGACGTCATCGACCTCATACGCAGCCCGATCGTCGAGCGGATCGACCCCGGCAATCCGTTGCATCCCGTGCTGAACATGATCCTGCAGGAATTGAGCCGGCCGGCGATCGGGAGTCGCGCGATGATCCGGTCCCTGCTGACGCAGTGCATGATCGAGTTGCTGCGCCGCCGCGTTGTACACGATGACGAAGGCCTGCGCTGGATGGCCGCCCTTCGGGATCCATCGGTCTGGGAAGCCCTGCGGGCACTCCTGGATGCACCGGGAGACGCACACACCGTAGAGAGCCTGGCTGCGCGCGTCGGCATGAGCCGTTCGACCTTCGCCCAACGATTCGCCGCCGCCTACGGAAGCGGTCCCATTGAGCTCCTCCGCGATTTGCGGTTGCACCGTGCCGCCAGGTTGTTGCGCGACGGTGATTTACCCGTCAAGACGATTGCGCACTCGGTCGGATTCAGCAGTCGCACCGCGTTCAGCCGGTTGTTTGAGCAACGCACGGGCCAAAGTCCGATTCAGTACCGGCAACAGCAACTTGCCCAAAGGCAAGCCCTTTAGAAACGCTCCGCACGAAGGACCGAGCAGTCCGATACCGTAACAACGCCGATGTGGCGTTCGACCACGGCAAAGGCCGCCTCCAGCATTTCGTCGAGCCGCTCGGGACGGATGATGCAAATGATCGCGATCATGCCTCCGGCTCTGGAAACCTGGCCTTCGCGGCTCCAGCGCCCCGACCGGCCGCTGCCGCCCATTACCGGCAAGATTGTGTAGCCGGTCACTCCGGCTTCATCCAACGCGCCGGTCAACCGGGTTTCCATGGGTGCCTCAATGATGATTTCCACCCGCTTTGCATCATTCATCATCATGAACTCATCCTCCGGCAGCCTGGGCAATGCTGAGATATAGCGGGATTCCGATCGTCAGGTTGAACGGAAAGGTAATTCCGAGAGACATTGTAAGGTAAATTGATGGATTGGCCTCAGGCAGGGCGACTCGCATCGCGGCCGGAACCGCAATGTAGGACGCCGAGGCACTCAACGTCATCAGCAGCATCGTCCCGCCAACCGAAAGGCCGATCACGTTTCCGGCCAGGAGGCCGGCAACCGCGCCGATCATCGGCATCAGAATACCGAACGAGATCAATCCGGGCCGCAGGAGTCCGGCGCTGCTGCGCAGCCCGCGACCCGCAACAAGACCCATGTCGAGCAAAAACAGGCAAAGAACACCCTTGAACGGTGAAACGATGAAACTTTCGATTTCCGAAAGCCCTTTCGGACCGGACAGGAACCCGATGAAGAATGAACCGACAAGAAGCACGATGGAACCGTTCAGCAAGATCTCCCGCAAAAGTCCCTTGGTCCCCTTGGCCCGTTCTGCATTGGTATCGGCAGACGAGAACCTGGCCGCCAGCCAAAGAGCCGACAGAATGGCCGGAGCCTCCATGGCCGCTGCGACTGCAACGAGATAGCCTTCGCTGGCAATGCCCTGGCTCTGCAGAACCGACGTCGCCGCGACAAAGGTCACAATGGATATCGAACCGTAGTGCCCGGCAACGGCAGCCGCATCGACCGCGCTGAGGCGTGTCATGGTGCGCAACAGTCCGAAAGCGGCAAATGGAATGACGAACGAAAGGATCACGCCGGCAAGAAGTGCGAGCAATAGCGTGGAATCAATGCCATGCGCACTCACACTTACCCCACCCTTGAAACCGATGGCGAAGAGCAGATAGATGGAAATCGCTTTCGCCGCCGCTTCCGGAACAGACAGGTCCGACTTGACCAGCGCGGCTCCCAGTCCAAGCGCGAAGAAGAGGATGATAGGCGACAGCAGGTTTTCTGCCGCCAATGAAAAGATCGTTTCAACCAAACCTGTTGCGCCCTTGGCCCGACCGCATCCCGACGAATGACCTCATCGAGCAGGATACGTAAGAATACTTACGTTGGCGGATATGGGTATTTCCTGAAACGCGTCAAGGACCGTCAGCAGGGCAATTGCTGAAAAAACGCCTCAATCCTTGCGAGATCGAGACTCAGGTCGCCACATTCACCTCGTGGGGCTCGTCGCCTTCGCCATGATCTTCGTAGGCATGCCTGATGTTGCCGGGTGAAATTCCGTCAACCGCGCCCCGGAGCGGATGAACCGGTCCGTGATCAATTCCCGGTTCCAACGCCTGCAATGCAGCCGCACGATAGGCTACAACGCCATCCAGAGCATGATTTTCAACGTGGTGGGCATCAATGAGCACCGCCGGTTCATTTTCGGAATAACCGGTATCGCTCTCGTGTCGCTGCGCGCGGTTACGCTTGTCTCTGCGATCATAACCGGTTCCATCACCGTCCTTGTCCGCAGGATACTCTGTCGCGTGCGCAACGACCTGGGCCGTTTGAGGCCTTTCGATCGTCGCCATCTGGGCCTCCTGGCCGTCAGAGAATGCCGCCTTCTGGCGGAACCCACTGATAGTCTCAACAAAGCGTTAACAAAGCTTTACGCAAAGTTAAACTGCTGAAACACCAAGAACAATAGTGTCTCGTGACGTTATGCACTCGTAATTTCTAGGCAGCTCGCTCCGCTGAACTTCCAACGATCTTGACAACGTCAGCCATGATATCCGTCAACTGGAAGTCCTTGGAGTATAGACGGCGGCAACCCCCACTCGCCTTCAACAGGGAGGCGTCTTCATCCGGAATGATTCCGCCTACGACCACTGGTATGTCATCCGCGCCTGCGTTCCTGAGCCGCTCCATGACATCGCGGACGAGGGCAAGATGCGACCCGGACAGGATCGACAATCCGATCACGTGAACGTCTTCCTCAACTGCCGCATTCACGATCTGCGCCGGTGTCAGCCGGATGCCTTCGTAGACAACCTCCATTCCGCAATCACGTGCGCGCACCGCAATTTGTTCCGCCCCGTTGGAATGACCGTCAAGCCCCGGTTTGCCGACCAGGAACTTGAGGCGGCGGCCAAGTTTTTCCGAAACCAGTTCGACCTCGTTTCGAACCGCTGCCAGATCGCCGGCATCGTCACGTGCAGCCTGCCCGACACCGGTCGGCGCCCTGTATTCGCCGAAGACATCGCGCAAGACACGGCCCCATTCTCCAGTGGTAACACCGGCCTTTGCAGCCGCAATGGATGGCTCCATGATGTTCCGGCCTTCCTGCGCGGCCGACTTGAGTTCGGCAAGCGTGGCCGAAACGGCAGCGTCATCGCGGGCTTCGCGCCAGGCCTTCACCTTTTCAACCGCTTCTTCCTCCACGTGCTCCGGCACAGTCAGGATGGCACCATCTTCACCCGCCGCCAGTGGAGAGGATTCGCTTTCGATCCAACGGTTGACGCCGACAACGACCTGGTCGCCTGCCTCGATTGCGGCCAGACGCGCTGAGTTTGCTTCAACGAGCTGCCGTTTCATATAGCTGGAATCGACGGCAGCGACCGCACCTCCCATGGTATCGATCCGGGCAAGTTCCTCACGTGCCTCAGCCTTCAGCGCGTCGACTTTTCGGCTGACCTCCTGAGAACCATCAAAAATATCGGCATACTCGAGCAGGTCCGTTTCATAGGCCATGATCTGCTGCATCCGGAGCGACCATTGCTGATCGAACGGTCGCGGCAATCCGAGCGCTTCGTTCCAGGCCGGCAGTTGCACCGCCCGTGCTCGTGCATTCTTGGACAGCACCACGGCGAGCATTTCGACAAGAATCCGGTAGACGTTGTTTTCCGGCTGCTGCTCGGTCAGTCCAAGAGAATTTACCTGGACACCGTAGCGGAAGCGCCGGTAGCGCTCGTCCTCGACGCCATAACGCTCCCGGCAGATTTCCTCCCAGAGTTCCGTAAATGCACGCATCTTGCACATTTCGGTAATGAACCGCATGCCGGCATTGACAAAAAAGGAGATCCGGCCAACGGCCTTTGGAAAATCCTCTTCCGGAATCGCCTTGCCTGCTTTCATGGAATCCAGAATGGCAATCGCGGTTGCCAGCGCAAAGGAGAGTTCCTGGACCGGAGTCGCGCCTGCTTCCTGCAAATGATAGGAACAGACATTCATCGGATTCCACTTGGGCATGTTGGAATAGGTCCAGGCAATCACGTCCGTAGTCAGTTTCAAAGACGGCGCCGGTGGAAAAACATAGGTTCCGCGCGAAAGATATTCCTTGATGATGTCGTTCTGGGTCGTGCCCGAAAGAAGTGCGCGGTCGGCTCCCTGCTCGTCGGCAGCAGCGATGTAGAGCGACAGCAACCAGGGCGCCGTGGCATTGATTGTCATCGACGTGTTCATGCGCTCCAGCGGAATTTCGTGAAAGAGCGCACGCATGTCTCCAAGATGCGCGACCGGGACGCCGACCTTGCCGACTTCTCCTTGAGCCAGAAGATCGTCCGGATCATATCCGGTCTGTGTCGGCAAATCGAACGCAACCGATAGCCCTGTCTGGCCCTTGGCAAGGTTCCCGCGATACAGCTTGTTCGATTCCGCTGCAGTCGAATGTCCCGCATAGGTTCGGAAAATCCAGGGGCGATCCCTGTCCCCGATATTCTTTCCCGCCTGGCTCATGCCACAACTCCTTCTAAGGCCTTCTTCTGCCTGTCTTATTCTGTATTCGCAGTGCCTGGGTCGCCCAGATCTCCCGGTCTGGCAGCAACTTGCACGAGATTACGCGCATGCGAAATTTCACTGTGCAATGCAAAATATGCTTGGCATTAAAATGCAAGTTAAGCAATAGTCGTATAGATCAACACCCTATTTTGAACAATAGTTGCGCAAAATGGGGTTCTGAGCCATTCGAGCCTTGTGCAGATGCGAAATCCGAAGTGACAAGAAGCCCTGGGAGGGGATGAATGACATCAGCAGCAGCAGCCGAAGCCAATGACAACCGAACTCTTGAGGATGCTCCGGTGAAAGATCTTTACGAAATCGGTGAAATTCCACCACTCGGCCATGTCCCGAAAAACATGTATGCGTGGGCAATCCGGCGTGAGCGCCACGGAGCACCGGAAGATGCCATGCAGTTGGAGGTCGTGCCGACCTGGGAACTGGACAGCCACGAGGTGCTGGTTCTCGTGATGGCGGCAGGCGTCAACTACAACGGTATCTGGGCGGGTCTTGGTGAACCGATCAGCCCGTTCGATGGCCACGGCGCTCCCTATCACATCGCCGGATCGGATGCCTCCGGGATCGTCTGGGCCGTCGGCGACAAGGTCAAGCGCTGGAAGGTCGGCGACGAGGTCGTCATTCACTGCAATCAGGACGACGGTGATGACGAGGAATGCAACGGTGGCGACCCGATGTTCTCCAACAGCCAGCGGATCTGGGGTTACGAGACACCGGACGGCTCCTTCGCGCAATTCACCCGCGCCCAGGCGCAGCAGTTGATGCCCCGGCCGAAGCACCTGACCTGGGAAGAAAGCGCCTGTTACACGCTGACATTGGCGACCGCCTACAGAATGTTGTTCGGACACCATCCGCATGAGCTGAAGCCCGGGCAGAATGTCCTGGTCTGGGGCGCGTCGGGGGGGCTTGGTTCCTATGCCATCCAGCTGATAACGGCAGCGGGCGCAAATGCCATCGGCGTCATCTCCGACGAAGACAAGCGGCAGTTCGTCATGGATCTCGGCGCCAAGGGCGTGATCAATCGCAAGGACTTCAACTGCTGGGGACAATTACCGGCCGTAGGCTCGCCCGAATACGGAGAGTGGTTCAAGGAAGCACGCAATTTCGGCAAGGCGATCTGGCAATTCACCGGCAAGGGTAACAACGTCGATATCGTTTTTGAGCACCCTGGGGAAGCGACCTTTCCGATTTCGACATTCGTCTGCAAGAAGGGCGGCATGGTTGTTATCTGTGCCGGAACTTCCGGCTTCAATTGCACATTCGACGTCCGTTACATGTGGATGCACCAGAAACGCCTTCAGGGTTCGCACTTCGCCCATTTGAAACAGGCAGCCTCCGCCAACAAGTTGATGATCGAACGGCGCATAGATCCTTACATGTCCGAGGTTTTTCCGTGGGACCAGATACCCAGGGCCCACACGAAAATGTGGAAGAACCAGCATGCACCCGGAAACATGTCGGTTCTGGTATCCGCTCCAACGACCGGGCTGAGAACATTCGAAGACGTTCTGGAAGCTGGAAAGCGCTGACAAAAAGCTCCCTGAAAGGCTTGAACCCCAAGCCTGATGCAGCCTGGCCGGCCCGTGTCTCACGGGCCGGTCTTTTCGTTTTGGCCCATGGTCCAGGGTCATGCCGAACTGCACACCGGGAATCGGGCCCGTTCCCGATAGAAGCGAAATTGCCGCTTCAACAAGATTCATTCCCTGACCTGCCGCAGCAAGAAGTCGCGACAGCTTCGCAAGCAATGCATCTGCCTAAGCATCGGTGTCGGGCAACCATAGGCATTGCCCACAATTCCTTTTGGGCCTGCCGCAATTCTGCTGCGTTGTCGACATCCTTTAAGAAGTAGAATCGATTCGTTGGCACGCAACCGGAGATCCGCCGCACGTGAACAAGCTCCACAGGGGTTTTCGGACCACCAGATATGCCCTTGCCGCTATTGCCGCGCTCTCTGTCGCCGCATGCCAGAGCGAACGCTTTCAAACGCCGCCGTTTTACAAGGATCTTGCACGCGTGGACGGTCAGGTCGACACGTCCACCGCGGCGCAGATGATTTCGCAATATAGGATCAACAACGGACTGCCGGCGGTTGCACCAGACCCTCAACTCAACGCAATCGCCAAATCCCAGGCCGAAGCAATGGCCGCGGCCGGATCGGTACAGGCATCCCTCGCACCCGACCAGCAACTGGCAACGCGCATGTCGTCCATCGGCGAATCGAAGACGGCTGCGGCGGAAAATGTCAGCGCGGGTTACAGGACATTTGCGGAAGCCTTTTCAGGCTGGCGGGAGTCGCCCGGGCACAATCAGGTTCTTCTGACCGGTGACGCAACCCGGCTGGGTATCGCAACAGCCTATTCGCCCACTGCCAAGCACAAGGTCTTTTGGTCCCTGGTTCTGGCGTCGCCCCGGCCCGCACAGTAGAAATCGTCTAGTAACGGCGCGGATATCGGGGATAAATGGGCTGGACCGGCCGCACCACCGCCGGCGGACGCCTGTAGATCGGATAGTTGTTTGAGTACCGCGGCACACCGATATAGACCCCGGCACTCGGGATCGGCCGACCGTAGTAGCTCCCCTGAACTCCGTAACTCAGATATTTCCCAGACACCCAGCCCTTGACGTTCGCAAACGCAGCGTCGCACCAGGAAAAGTTCGCCGTGCATCCGAATACGGTGACACCACCGCCCTGTGGTACCGTCGTGATAACAGGATAATTCGTGCCCGGTCCTGCGCGCATGTTGAGGTTTGCGGTCGTGTAAGCAATCGCGGGACCTGACTGGGCCTGCGCTGGCATTGACATCATGGCCACGGCGCAAAACGCAAGCGGCAAGCGGATCATCATATTATCATTCTCCGAATAACTTGAGACCGGGCGTAGACCGCCCGGGCTCCAAGCCCACACGGTGCAGATGTGGGAAGACAACATGGCAAAAATATAGCACCTGGGCCGGGATTTCCTGATCGGCCGGTCAAAAGAAGAGATTCCCCTTGCCCTCGACCTGCCCGATCGGCTTCATTTGGGGGGAAACGATAGGCGGGGAAGAACCAACATGAACAGCATTCGCAAGCTTGCATCGGCAGTGGCAGTTTCAGCAGCATTGCTCCTGGTGTCTCAGACGAACGCCTCTGCGTTTGACGCCCATGCAGGGTACTATTATCCCGAACCCCAGACTCGCGAAGTTTATATTTCCGAGCTGCCTGTCGCACCGGACGCTCAGGAGCGGTCTCGAGCTGCCTTTGTCATCGGGCTTGCCGCTCAGCACGCGAAGCAGAATCATGCAGCCGGGTATCACCTCTTTGCCAAGGGGGGAGACCTTGAGAAACTGATCATCGTCTCTACGGGTGACGACCGGTATGACACGTTGTATCGCATGCGCGCGCTTCTTGCTGCTCTGACCTCCCTGGCACGGTCAACGGAGCTTTTCGCGCGCTCCAATCATCCTCATGAATTGAATTTTCTCGACTTCTGCAAGCTTATCGGCTTCACGCAGGTCACCGTGACCAACGGCAAGGATGTCGCGCACCAGATCAAGATCCAGTAGATCGCGCCGGAGCCGACCGTCTGCCACCCGTGAGCCCTCAGCGCTTGAGCTTGCCCTTGAGCCAGGCGCGGTACTGGGACTTGGTTCCGAAGAATGCGTTGCGGTCGACGTCGCCCTTGACCCCGGAGACACGTCCTTCGGCCGTATACTGCCAGAAGACCCAGTCGTCCCGCTGGTCGTAGATGTTCTTGGGATGCGTGGCGACGGACCGCAGCCAGAATTGTTCGCCCTTCAAGGCTCCGACCATCCGGTCCCGGTGAAAATCCACCGATGAGTAGATCACCGGCCTTTTGCCGTAGTGCCGCTCCATTTCGTCCAGGAAAACCTTCATGTCGCGGACAATTTTTGCCCGCTCCGGTCTCAAGCGGCAGGTCTTGGAATGGGCGTTCCACTCCATATCGAGGACGAGGGGAATCGCATCGGGATCCTGGGGAACCACTTCCTTGACCCAGGCGATCTGTTCCTCGACCGGACGGCAGAAGTAATAGAAGTGATAAGCGCCCCTTGGAACACCTGCCTTGCGCGCCGCAATCCAGTTTTGTGCGAATCTGGGATCAGCATGATCTCCGCCCTCGGTCGCCTTGATCCAGGCAAATGCAACTCCGGATTTTTTGACCTTGTCCCAGTCGATGTCCCCCTGCCAGCGCGACACATCGATACCGTGAACTGCATAGTCTTCCGGCGTCGGGTCCGGAAAGTCATAAGCCGAACAAGCGCCCAGGAACAATATTCCGAACATCGAACAGAAGGATTTGACCAGGGCCAGCACAGCAACCTCTACAGAGTTAACAAAGGCTTTTCTTGTCCGCTCAAAATGCGCGCGAGTTCCTAACGGAACGTGGACGAATTGACAAAATCTCCGCAAAAACCCGTATTCATCTTTAACCGGCTACCCGATTAGGGCGGCATTGCGGCAGCACGAAGACAAGAACCTGACTGTCGAGGAATTTCGAGGGACAATCAGGACGACGCTCTGGCCGTGGCCACACCTGATGTGTCATGGCTGACAAGCTTTTTGGCCAGCTTGTCGACGGCCCGCCGCATATTTTGCTTGGCAGGGGAACCGAACCGATTGGATAAATTTCTGCAATCAGGCTGAAGACTGAGTGTTTCCCCAAATTTTCCAGTGTAAGACCAATTCGTCTCATCTATCGTGTGAAACCGTGCAGTAAAAACAAAAACACGGCACAACCTGGAAAATCATAGTGTTAAAAATTCGCGTGTTTACTTCACGTCGACCGCAGCAAATCGTCATTCAGGTAGACTATTTCAACCGGGGAAGATAAAAAAATCTCAAAGAGATAAAAATCCGGGGGGCATTTATGAATGAACGTGAAATCAAGATTGTTGAGACGGCGCTTCAACTTTTTTCTCACTACGGAGTCAAGAAGACAACCATGAGCGAAATAGCAACCGCCGCCGGGGTTGCAAGACAAACACTTTACAATGCTTACGATTGCAAGGAAAAGCTGATCTACGACGCCGTAGAGCATCATGTTCGCAAATCGTCAAGCCTCATTTCCGAAGAATGCGCCGAATTGGACACTCTCGGCGAACGTCTCGATGTCGCTTTTTTCCACCTGAGCGCCAAGCCCTGCGAAATGATGCTTCAAATGCCTCACGGTGAAGAAATTCTCCAGATAGTCGAAGGAATTGACGCATCGAAGAAGGAGAGCATCGTTCGAATTTGCAACGAGGCGATCGGGAATGCCCTGGAGCCGTTCAGGGACAGACTGCGACTTGGCACCGTTGAATTCGGAGATCTTTGCAATTTTATCAGGCTTTCCTTCGACCAGATCAGAACCAAGAGCGAAGAAAAGAACCAGATTGAACGGTCGTACGCGCCGCTCAGACAATTGCTTGAAAACAGCGTCAGGAACTGACCACACGCCAGCATTTGGCTTCTGAATTCATTGAACGGAAATCCGGCCTCCAGATAGGGGGAGGCCCGGCAGTTTGGAGTCTGCCGGGCCGAATGACTGAGAGGAGGTCAATTATTCTCAGTCAGATTCTAATCGGAAGATTAGAATGTGCGCTGCATACGAACACCAAAGAGGAGTTCGTCAAGGTCATCAACATTCTGACCGGTGATGTCGGCGCTCGTGTTGGAGTAACCAACGTCAGCACCCAGAACGAAACCGGAGACCGGCTCCCACTGGACTGAACCGTCGATTGCCCAGCGGTCAATGTCGGCATCGGTTGCCCCGATGAAGTCTTCCTGATCGACGTGTGCGTAGGAACCGTCAACTGCAAGACCGATGGTCGGGGTTGCCTGGATGTAGACACCGGCTGACAGGGAGTAACCGGTGCTCTTGTCACCGTTTCCGCCGTAATCGGCCACGGACCCAAGTGTTGTTCCAGCGTTGTTGACCACGGAGATGTCGGTGATGCCGTTGCCGATGTAGGACAGCGCACCGTCAGCGTAGAAACCCTGGAAGTAGATGTTGGAACCGGAACTCGCGAACGGCAGGTTGACGTTCACACCGGCGCCGATTGCCCAGCCCAGACTGTCTTCATCACCGGAAGCATTCGTCCTGTTGAAGGCTGCATCCGGATAGACCTGGTGCAGGGCACCGGAAAGCTGTGCGGAACCCCAACCCTGGGACATGCTGAGTGCAGCAACGAAATCGGGAGCGCGTGTGCCGCCATAGGCACCGACTTCGCGGTCGGAACGGTCTTCAAGAGCGACCGTTGCCGAGAAGCCGTTGCCGAACGCGGCGGTGTAGGCGAGCTGGTTCGTTGTGACATCGGACCAGTCACGCGTGACAACACCGATGAAGGCCTGACCGGTGTAGATGTTGAAGTTAGATCCGAGATAACCGGCTGTCAGGCCGCCCCACTGGATATAACCCGCATCGAGTTTGAAGCCGTTTTCCCCGTTCTGGACCTGCATGCGCAGACCGACATATGCACGCAAGGTGCCGAATTCGGTGGCATTACGAGCATCGAGGTAGGCGTAACCGCGCGTCAGCCAGGAATAGCCGTCAGAATCACGGGAGCCCCATGGACCATCTTCCAGAACGTTATTGACAACGAACTGTGTACGAAGACGACCGCCAACACGCAGGCAGGTTTCGGTACCCGGGATATAGTAGAAGCGAGAGCCGTAAGCGTCACAGACGCGAACGTAATCGACCGGCTCCGGAGCAACCGGAAGATCGGCTGCCTGAGCGGTGGTAGCGGTAGCAGCTGCAGCTACTCCAAGCATCAAAGCTTTTAATTTCATCGTAATCTCCAAGTTTCTGGTCACAAGCAAATAAGTTTTGATGCAGTCGTTGTAGATTTTTATATCTCGCGTTGCATACAAATCCATAGATAAGATTTGAATCACTCATCTGTCCTGCTTTGACTACGAAAATCATTTTTTATTCGGAAGCTCAAGCGTAAAAAGCTGAATGAGATAGGATTGGATTTCAGAGTCACATTTTTACAACATATTGATTTCAAAATCTTTATTGTCTTTTTCATAGCGAAGCCATCCGAAATTCCAGAGAATGGAAAACGGTTCTATACTCTATTAGATCTACTATTATTCTGATTTTTATTGACCGCACATCTGCGGCGAGTAACTGGGGTATTGTGAGTTTTCATGATGCCTCAATCCGAAAATGGACTCAAATAACAAAAATGTCAAAATGTCTTTTGGTCTATATGTCCAAATTACAACACCGCCGAGATATTTCTAACCTTACAGTTGCATGCACTTGAAAACATGCCGGCAATCCCCAAGGCGACGGAAAGAGGGCTGACAAGTCATCCGGCAAGTCCCATGCGTATTGCACTCCGCACTCAAATCCTTATGACTGGCCTGACCGTAACCATTCCCAGCCCGGGGCCTCCATGACCGACCGTCTCAAACTAGTTACCTGGAACATCAATTCCGTGCGTCTGCGCATGCCGATCGTGGAACACCTGATCGACCAGATCGCACCGGATGTCATCTGCCTTCAGGAAACCAAGTGTCCGGACGCGAATTTTCCGGAGAACGCGTTTCGCAAGGCCGGATATGAGCACATGGCTATCAACGGTCAAAAGGGCTATCACGGCGTGGCAACCGTCTCCCGGCGACCGCTCACCAACACCGAGAAGCGCGACTTCTGCAATGTCGGAGACAGTCGGCATGTGGCAGTCGACGTTCCCTTCAACGGGTCCAGCCTGCGACTGCACAATTTTTATGTCCCGGCGGGCGGCGACGAACCTAACCGTGAAGTCAATCCGAAATTCGGTCACAAGCTGGATTTCATGTCGGAAATGCATGACTGGCTTCAGGGCGAAGAAACGGATCGGCCGGCGGTCCTCGTCGGCGATCTCAACGTCGCTCCATATGAACACGACGTCTGGTCTCACAAGCAGCTTTTGAAAGTGGTCTCGCACACGCCCGTTGAAACAGAACTTTTCGAAAATGTGCGGGAAAAAGGCGGTTGGCTGGACGCCATGCGCCAGTTTACGCCGCTGGAGGAGAAGCTTTACACCTGGTGGAGCTATCGGGCAAAGGACTGGTCGAAAGCTGACAAGGGACGCAGGCTCGACCATGTCTGGGTTTCCGGCCCGCTAGCCCCGCATGTCAAGGGCACAACGGTGATGCGTGAAGCACGCGGCTGGGAGAAACCTTCCGATCACGCACCGGTGATCGCTGTTTTCGAAGCGTAACCCTTTCGAAGTCACTCACAGATCATAACTGATATCCGTTTGAACCCCGACCTCATCGCATCTTGGACCGGGCCACCACGTTCTCTTGTCTCTGACAGCTGGTTCTCAGGACGGCACAGCAGATCAAGGTCTCAATATCACCTTGCCACGTACTTTGCGCGCTGCAATTTCCTCAAGAGCCGTGTCGATCTCCTCAAGCGGATAAACTGCATGAATATGAGGTTTGAGCCGCCCCTCCTGCACCCAATCAAGAAGCTGCGTCATGTTTTTCCTGTGACCTTCCGGGTCCCGCTCGATCGCCGCTCCCCAGAACACACCAAGCACATCGACCCCCTTGAGCATGACGATGTTCAACGGAATCCGGGGAATGTCGCCGGCCGCGAATCCAATGACCAGAAATCGGCCTTCCCAACCGGTCGCCCGGAGGGCCTTCTCCGTATGATCACCTCCGACAGGATCGTAAACCACGTCCACACCCTTGCCGTTCGTCAGTTCCTTGAGCCGTTCCTTCAGCGGTTCCCGGGAGTAGTCGATGGTCAGATCTGCGCCGAGTGAACGGGCGAAGGCAAGTTTTTCCTCCGACGAGGCACAGGCGATCACATTTGCCCCCATGATCGTCGCCACTTCGACCGCAGCCTGGCCGACGCCCCCGGATGCGCCGAGAACGGCAACCGTCTCACCGGGTTTGAGACGCGCACGGTCGCGATAGGCGTGCAGCGTGGTCCCATAGGTCACAGCCAGTCCCGCGGCTACGTCAAAGGACACTCCGTCTGGAATCCTGATGAGGTCTTCCGCCCGCGCAAGCACCTTTTCACGGGCAGCCCCGCATTTCATGTATCCCATGACCCGGTCGCCGGCGGCAAATCCGGTCATATCAGCTCCGGTGGCCTCAACCACTCCGGCAAATTCCGCGCTCGGTGAAAACGGGAAATCCGGTTTGTACTGGTATTTCCCCTCAATGATCAGCGTATCGAAAAAGTTGAGAGCACAAGCCTCGACCTTGACGACAACCTGCCCGGGCTCTGCCACGGGCTCGGCAATCCGCTCGATGACAAGATTTGAAGGCGGGCCGAAGGATTTGCAGAGACAGGCTTTCAATGGAACCTCTTGAAACACGAAACCGGAACATGCCGCTTGCGACACCGGAACCCGGCGCGAGCCAGAGGCACGTTAGCAAGTCTTATGCACCGCACCTATAGGCATTCCGGATAAGCTTGCGGTTCAATGTCTGGCGAATTTCCGGTAAGAGGCGGCAACGCAGTAAAAAACGGAACAGGTAATGCGCGGATATTTTGCCGTTGGTGCTGAGGGCCTTTCGAAGCGGATGAACCTCGGCACGCTCATGCGGTCTGCCCATGCATTTGGGGCGAATTTCTTCTTCACGGTCGACGCGGATCAGAAGATCCGGAAGGCACCTCCTTCAGATACGTCCAAAAGCCCCGGTCATCTGCCGGTTTTTACCTGGGACAGTGTCGACACGATGGAACTGCCCCGCGGGTGCCAGCTGGTCGGAATTGAATTGACCGACGACGCAATTGATCTTCCGAGCTTCGGACACCCGCTGCAGGCGGCCTACGTGCTTGGTCCGGAGCGTGGCTCGCTCTCGCCGCAAATGCTGGAGCGCTGCAATCACATCGTGAAGATCCCGACAAGGTTCTGCGTCAACGTCGCCATGGCGGGTGCGATCGTCATGTATGATCGACACAGGGCACTTGGGCGCTATGCGGAACGCCCGGTCACCGCTGGTGGTCCAAAGACCGATCGTCCGAAGCATGTCAGCGGCGGACCCGTTATGCGCAAGGGGCGAAAGGTGCCGGGCACCTGAACCCGCCAGATGAGGTAACGTCCACACATCATGAGAGGAAAGAGCGGTTCTACCGAGATGCCCCGCGCTGCGTTGCAATAAGCAATCTACCGACGACGGCCGCCAGTACCGCCACGACTGCAAATGTGGCAAACAGCCAGATCGACGAATTTGCCGTCGCATCGAGATCATTCCTCGTGTTGAAACCGGAAAGGTTGGCAACCAGTCCGGCAACCGCGGTACCGAATGAAACAGCAAACATCTGGATGGTGGAAAGAGCCGAAGCCGCATTTTCCTTTTCAGAAACATCCGTGAATTGCAGCGCGAACGTATTCAGGTGTGGCCAACTCATACCGATGCCGGCCCCAACCAGAATGAGTGCGAGCGACAGAACGGCAGCAAGCGCTGTTCCGGCTGCTCCGTACATGGGTGTCGCAATTGCCAGCACCAGGGTGCCCGCCAGCATGACCACCGGTCCGGTGACAACAGTGCGGTGCATGGCAACGCCGGTGAAGCGCGCTGAATAAACCTCGGCCGATGACCAGCCGATGGAAACGAGCGCAGCGATGTATCCTGCAAGCAGCGGTGACAGACCGTGCAGGCGCTGCAGATAAAACGGCATGAAAAACTCTGCATTCACGCAGAAAATGAGTAAAGACATCACGGCGAAGGACAGAAACAGGGGTGACCCCGGCTGCATTGCGCCCCGCGGAAACAGACGTATGTCGGCAGTGTTCTCCAGCCGCATCAGAGCAAGCACCAGGACAACTGACAACGCGACGCCCACAGCAGCCACGAGTGGAAACGTCGCCAGCGATCCGGCCGAGACAGCAAGGACCGCACCAGCAAGAAGCGCCAGTTGGCCGAAGGCGATCGGGGCTGCCGGTGGCAGGTCGTTCCCGACATCGGGCAGAAGTCGCCAGATAAGGACGGTATACAACGCAGTGACTGGGATGAGCGATGCAAATCCGCCACGCCAAAAGTCATATTCTGCGAACATGCCCCCGATTGCCGGACCGAACAGCATCGCGATACCCCAGGTTCCCGACAGCAATGCAACGGCCCGGGACCACAACCGTTCGGGATAGGCGAACACGATCATTGCGTAGCACAACGTGAACATGATCCCGCCGCCGATTCCCTGAATGAACCGCCCGAAAAGCATGACCGGCATGTCGGGAGCAACAGCGGTAATCAGACTGCCGAGCGCAAAGACGACCCCCGACACGGCAAAGGATAACCTTGCACCCAGTCTGTTCAGGATCTTGCCGGTCACGGCCGCACTCAAAATGGCAGCGAGCGTAAACAGGCTCGAATTCCAGGCATATAGCGCCTGCCCGCCGATTTCAGAGACGATCGACGGCAGCATCGTTGCGGAAATATTGATGTTGATGGCATGCAGAATGATTCCGCCTGCCAGGACTGCCGAGACCGACGCGTGAGCACCCCACAGGACTTCGCTCCAACGCGCTTCTCCGGGCTGCTCGAATGTGGCTGTCATGAGTGTATTCTCTCTTTTCAGAACAGGAATTTGCTCAACGCCGCCTCTACCTAGTGGCTCAACTTAAGTTGAGGTCAAGATTTCTTTTGTATGTTTTTGCAGGAAGGTTTCCGCAGTAAAAATCTTGCAATTGCCGACAGCGGGCAGTTTTCTTGGAAACACAGCCCGGGGGAAATCGATGACCGTTTCTATCAAATTTCAATTGTCGATGCTTTGCTTTCTGATGTGTCTCCTCACGTTCAATCCGGCTCAGGCGGCATTCGACAGGGTCGCGCTGGTCATCGGCAATGGCGCCTACCGGGCAATGTCCACACTTCGCAACCCGCCAAATGACGCTGATCTCATGAGCAGCAAGCTTTCCGGACTCGGCTTTGAAGTCGTTCGGGTCATTGATGGGGACAAGGCGGCCTTTGCCGCGGCCCTGACCGAATTCGGGCGCAAGGCTCTGGGGGCGGACGTTGCCCTGGTGTTTTACGCCGGACACGGCGTCCAGGTGAACGGCCGTAACTGGCTGTTGCCAATTGACGCCGACATCATCGCCTCGACGGATCTCCCCGGTCAGGCAATCAAGGCGAACGATCTCCTGGAAATCATGGAAATATCCGGAGCGAGGCTGAAACTCGTTTTCTTCGATGCCTGCCGCAACAATCCGTTACCGCGATCACTTACCAGAGGCACATCGAACGGCCTTGCCCGGCTGGAAGCCAATGCGGCAGGGATGATGATTGCCTTTGCGACGGCGCCGGGCGACGTGGCTCTCGACGGAAGGGGAAACAACAGCCCCTTTACCGAAGCGCTCGCGCGTCTGATCGACACACCTGACCTCGAAGTCCGCCATCTGATGGGTAAGGTGCGCGAAAGCGTTTACGTATCGACCGGTGAGCGCCAGCTTCCCTGGCTCAACGAGGCGCTGATCGGTGAATTCTACTTCGGAGGAAAGTCGGCATCGGGCGAATCTCCTTCCAGGCCGCAGCCGCAGATCGCAGCAGTTTCCCCAAGTGCACCCCAGCTCTCCCACAAGCCAGCCCCTAGATACATCAGCAGCCAATGTGTTGTCGCCTCGGTGCCGGGCGACACAATTGAGGTATGTGCCAGCTCAATCCTCAACCCGCAATATGGCAATCGGTACGGACCCGGCAATCTCCTGGACGGCAAGCTGTCGACCGCATGGGTGGAAGGTGTTTCGGGAAACGGACCAGGTGAGCGAATCGTGCTGTCTTTCAAACGCCCGCGACAACTGGCCGGTTTCGAAATCGTCAACGGCTATGCAAAGAACCGGGATATTTTCCGCAAGAATGCCAGGGTTCAGACGGCTCGCCTGACATTGTCGAATGGCGACAGCCAGATCATTTCCCTTCCCGATACGATGGCGACAAGCAACTTCAGCTTCGCGCAACCTGTCGAGACTACCTGGTTGGAGCTGCAGATAGAGACGGTTTTCAGTGGCTCGAAATACACCGACACGGCCTTGTCGGAGCTTGTTCCGGTATTCGCCGATTAAGGACGTGCGGAACTATCTTCCGTCGATCGCAAAAGTGAAGGACCGGGTTGGAAAAGGCTCGCTCGACAGCGTAAAATGCCACCATTCTCCCGGGTAGTTTCGAAATCCGCCCTTGCGCATTAGGCTGACCAGTTCGCTTCGAAATTGCTGTGCGTGAGCCGACACTGCAGCAGAGTCTGTTCGACTGGCCGGGTCGAAGCAATCGAACGGAGTCCCGAAATCGACTGTTTCACGGTCGTTTCGTTTACAGACCGCTTGTCCTTCCCGAAATGACTTCTCACCCAGAAGATCAAAACCCACATCAACTGTAGAGCCACGCGCATGGCTGCTCGTGGCGCCGATATAGCCCTGTCGAATCAGCTCCGATCTTGAAACATTGGGAAAATAGGCCGGGTCCGTTCCCTTCCCCGATTTTACCCAGGCAACCATGGCTTCCACGGCGCCTTGTGGCCGGTAACAATCAAAGACAACCAGCGAACGGCCAAATTTGACGGCAGCATTTTGCACTTTTCCGAGCGCTTTGGCGGCAGCTTCGGTCAGAACACACTCCCCCGCATTGTAACCGGGCAGCCTTTGGCGCATGAAATTCCGTTTGCCTGCATAGCGGATCTCCTGACGGATATCTGGGACATATTCCCGCAGATACACAAACCCGTCCGGAAGTTCACCTGCCTGGCAGAATGATCCCAGAAGCAGTGAAATCACGGCTGCCGAGACTGTCTGCCTAATCCACATCGACGGCCTCATCGGCCTCGATCAACTGCCGCAGCCTGCCGAACGCAAGGCGAATACGGGATTTGACGGTTCCGAGTGGCAAACCGGTGGATTCTGAGATTTCGCTGTGAGACTGCCCGAGAAAGAAGGCAAGGCGGACAACTTCCCTTTGCTCTTCGGGAAGCTTGGCGAGGGCTTCGCGCACACGCTGCTCACGCAGTCTTGCATCCATTTCTTCCGAAACATCGGGCAACGGAGCTGGTTGCAACAACGGTTCTTCGGGGTCGAGCTCCGCGGTCTTTTGACGCCTCAGCCTGTCGATTCGTCGATTTCTGGCGACCCGGAACAACCAGGTACTTGCCGAAGATTTCCTCGGATCGAAAAGATTCGCCTTGCGCCAAAGCGTCACCATGACGTCCTGGGCGATTTCTTCGGCTATCGCGGCGTCGGCGCCTTGTTTCATCAGATAACCCTTCAAACGCGGGGCAAAATGATCAAACAATTCAACAAATGCGGCTTTGTCGCGTTCAACCGCGACCCTGACGATCAGATCCGAAAAATACTGCGTCTGCACCAAAGGCCAACATGCTCCCCGTCTGCCACTCCTGTTTAACAGGTTCGAGAGTTTTCGAAAGAGGGTTCAGCCCTTTCTGCCACACTGTTGCCTCGATTAGCCGCAACAGCCAGTAGCGGAAACAATCATAAACGAGATCAACCGGCAGAAACGTCAGAAAACCGAAATTGCCTCGTGAAAGCTTCAACCCTTTCGTAACCCGCTTTAAGTTATCATTAAAGCAACCTTTATAAGACAGACGGCAATTGCATCAAATTTGACGAAAACTCATAGCCAAACGGTGTGGAGATGATGAAAGCAAAATCGCTGGTACTGGCCCTCGCAGGCCTGGCCGTTTCGAGTGCAGCAGCTTTCGCACAAACCCCGACGCTCCTTAAGCAGCACAAGGATTGGGCGGCATACTCACTGACAAGCGGTAGCGGCAAGGTTTGCTACGCGCTGACAAAGCCCACGACGATGCTTCCGGGCGATCGCAATCATGGGGATGTATTCTTCTTCGTGACTTCGCGGCCGGCTGAAGGTGTCTCGTCCGAACCGAGCCTTGTTGTAGGTTACCCCTTCAAGGACAAGTCCTCTGTAGCGATCGATATTGATGGTAAGAACTTTACGCTCTTTACCAACAACGATGGCGCCTGGGTCGAAAATGCGGCAACTGAAGCTCAGTTGGTGTCTGCGATGAAGGCGGGCCGGGAAATGAACGTGAACGGCGAATCCGGCCGTGGCACCAGGACGACCTACAAGTTTTCCCTGTCGGGTGTCACCGCGGCGATCGATACGGCTGCGCAGGCCTGCCGCTAGGCAGCGGCTCGCTCTGGACCGATGGAATTTTGGCCCGGCCGGGAACGCCCCGGCCGGGTGATTGCGCATGACATTCCGCGTGCATGCGTGCACGGCATGGCTCCGATGCGGCCAACCAGCTTGATTTTTCGGCTCAATTGTGGTTTTGGAAGCGCTTGAGTTTGGGCCTGCGGATGCAGGCAACCCGGCGGCTGCTTGCTGAGCGCAAAGTGTTGACGAATGCCGGATGTGAAACGGATCACGACATGGCAACTACGCTCGACATCGCGCGAGACAATCCGAATGCGCAGACAGTTACCGCTGCAGCAACAACCGCTTTGCAGAATGACGACAGGCCAACCCTGATCGGACTGTCTCGCGAAGAACTCGGTGAATTGCTCGGGACCATCGGTGTTCCGCAGAAGCAGTGGCGCATGCGCGCCTCGCAACTCTGGCACTGGCTCTATGTGCGCGGCGTTTCCGACTTTGCCAAAATGACCAATATCGCAAAGGATCTGCGCGCAAAACTGGCTGAAGCCTTCACCTTGGTGCGTCCGGAAATCGTTTCCGAGCAGATCTCCGTCGATGGCACACGTAAATGGCTTTTCCGGTTTCCGCCACGTGGGGCCGGCCGTCCGGTCGAGGTCGAGACTGTCTACATCCCGGAAGAAGGCCGCGGCACGCTCTGTGTCTCTTCGCAGGTTGGTTGCACTCTGACCTGCACATTCTGTCACACGGGAACCCAAAAACTCGTGCGCAACCTGACCGCCGAGGAAATTCTTTCCCAGATTCTCATGGCGCGTGACAGGCTGGGGGATTTCCCTCATGCCGACACCCCGCAAGGTGCAGTTGTTCCCTCGGAAGGCCGTCTCGTGTCCAACATCGTCATGATGGGCATGGGGGAACCGCTCTACAATTTCGACAACGTCAAGAAGGCCTTGCTGATCGCATCCGACGGCGACGGCCTCTCACTCTCCAAGCGCCGCATCACCTTGTCGACTTCCGGGGTCGTGCCGGAAATTTTCCGTACCGGTGACGAGATCGGCTGCATGCTGGCAATCTCGCTCCACGCTGTTCGCGACGACCTTCGCGATGTTTTGGTGCCGATCAACAAGAAATGGAACATCGAGGCCCTTCTCGATGCCTGCCGGCAGTATCCGGGGCTTTCCAACGCCAAGCGCATCACCTTCGAATATGTGATGCTCAAGGATGTGAACGACAGCAATCAGGAGGCATTGGATCTCGTCCGGCTTCTCAAAGGCATTCCTGCCAAGATCAATCTCATACCGTTCAATCCCTGGCCGGGATCGGACTATGAATGCTCGGACTGGGAGCGGATTGAGGAATTCGCAGACATCGTCAACCGGGCCGGGTACGCATCGCCGATCCGAACGCCGCGCGGCCGAGATATCTTTGCAGCCTGCGGCCAGTTGAAATCGGCTTCGGAACGAATGCGCAAGAAAGATCGCGAGGCGCTCGCCGCGTCCTGATCGACTACAAAAAAACGGCGGCCACTGGCCGCCGGTTTTGTTTGTGATGGCGCTCGATCAGGCCGCCGCGACGTCACGCAGGAAATCCGATACCGCGACGTTGAGAGTTTCCAGCTTCTCCGACGCATCTGTCACGGCGCCTTCGACGGAGCGTGCGGACATGGACGTCGTATCGACCGCAGAACTGACATTTGACATGTTGTCACTTGCCGTCGTCGTGCCCGAGGAAGCCTCGGAAGCACTACGGCTGATCTCGCCGGTCGCAGCATCCTGTTCCTGAACGGCGGCCGCGATGGACGCAGTATTCTCATTCGCCTTGACCATGATATCCGCAACACCCTGGATAGCCGCGACCGCCTGCTGCGTTGCCGCCTGGATTTCAGAGATCTGACTGGAAATATCTTCCGTCGCCTTTGACGTTTGCGTCGCAAGTTCCTTGACTTCCGCTGCGACAACCGCAAAGCCTTTACCGGCTTCACCTGCCCGGGCTGCCTCGATCGTCGCGTTCAGGGCAAGCAGGTTGGTTTGCTCCGCTATCGCCTGGATGAGACCGATGACCTCACCGATGCGAGCTGAACCGGACGACAGCATTTCCATTTTTTCGGTGCTTATCTGGGTCTGGCTGGTGGCATCTGAAATGACCTGACTGGTTTCATCAACCCTGCGGCCGATTTCCGAAATTGACGAAGACAGTTCTTCAGTCGCAGCCGCCACCGTCTGAACGTTGCCGGAAGCGTGATTGGTCGCGGACGCTGCGCTATTGACTTCCTCAGCAGCATTCGACGCGGTTTCCATCATCGAAGACGCATTGGATTGCATCTCGGTCATCGATGTCTCGACCGTGCTCAACAATTCTGAGGATTGCGTTCTGAAAGTCTCGATCAGGTTCTCGACCCTGTGCTGGCGCTCATTGCGAAGCTTCTCTTCTTCTTCCCGCGCCTCCGCCAGTCGTGCCTGTTCCGCAACGCCGTCACGGAAGCCCGCGATTGCCGAGGCAATCTCTCCGACTTCATCCTGACGATCAGCTTCGTCAAATTCCACACTGACATCGCCGCCTGCAAGTTTGGCCGCGCTTTGAACCAGGTTCCTGATCGGATTGGTGATCGAACGGGCAGCGAACAAACCGATAATCGTCATGACAACCAGAATCACCGCGCTGATCATGGCAATCTGCGTACCAAGCCTGGTTACGGGAAGCAGAACCTCGCTTTCTGCCTCCACGGCAACCACCGCCAGTTTTGCACCGCGAAATTCAAGCGGCGATGACGCTGCAATGAAAGTTTCACCGCGGAAGTTATCCAGATGTCCAATGGATGCCTGGCCGGCAAGCGCCTTGTCGACGACCTCGCTGTCAAGGCTGGCCTTGAGTATATCGTTCACTTCAGGCGTTTTCGCCGAATCGTTCCGGAACAGTTTGTCGGCACCGACCAGGATCACCTCGCCGGTCTCGCCGAGCCCCGCAACGCCTGACATGATCGAGTTGATGTTATCGATCGGCATCTGGAAGACGAGCACGCCAAGCTTTTCGTCACCCTTGTAGATCGGGGTCGAAATGAAGCTTGCGGGAGCATCGGCACTCGGTGCATAGGGTTTGAAATCGAAGAATTGAACTTTGTCCTTTTCACCCTCCAAGGCTGCCCGGAATGCGTTTCCGAGATCGGTGTCCTTGTACTGACCATTGATAAGATTTGTCGCGTAATCCAGTTCCTTGAATACCGAGTAGATCAGCGATCCGTCTTCGGCGAACAGGAAAATATCATAATAACCGTGGGTCTTGAGTGTTTGCCGGAACCAGGGATGGTACTCTGCATGGACAACGTCATAGGGCGTGTCCCCGGCGCTCATCAGGGCATCCTTTTCCCCCAACGGATGCGGATTGTCGTGGATGTAGGCGTTTTGAAGCGTCGTTGCCACATCGCCTTCTCCGGCTTTCCAGGTCGCTTCGAAGTCTTCAAGGGCAGACTGCACAAACGGGCTTCCCGCAGTGACGGTAAGATCCTGGACGATCGATTCCAAGTAGTGAGAAAGATCGTCTGAGCGAACCTTGGCGAGGGCGCTCAATCGCTCCTCTGCCTGCTCCTCGATGTTGGACGCACTCACCCAGTAGGCGAGCGCACCGACAAAGACGGCTGCGACAACTGAACAGCCCGAGATGATCGCGGGCAGTCGAAAACTCAACTTGGAAAACCGGGTCCCCATGGCACCCTCCAGTTATTAAGATCACCTCTCTGAGTTGACGCGAGTCGACTTACTGCAAAGTTAATTATGCCTAATTATTGAGCGAAACGATGAAAAAATGGAAGTTGCGTCCTTTATTTTATCAACCAAATCTATTTTAATACTCAATTATAACAAGACGTATACTTGGGATTTTTCAACTTAAGCGAATTCTATCTTAAATATTGCGATTCACAGCCTGCATCTTTTAGGTGTATCGCGCGCAATCTAGCCGGTCGACGATTTGACTGGCTGATCAAGACTGCGCACATCCGGGTGATTGCAGGGAATACCAACCTAGATTTACAGCCCGGTTGTATTACTCTTCGGGATAACCACTTCACACAAGAGGGCCAAGCCGGAAATTGCTGGATACGCAGACCGACCGTTGCCCGGGTCTGTGATTGGTGCCTGAAAAGAGAATTGCCGGTATGACGTTCACACGGCGAGGAGTTTCCGGCGCTTGCTGAAAGAAAGCCCATGGAATCCCGTGTGGATTTGGGAGAAATTGCAATGAGCAAACATGTTATCATTCTACTCATAATTATGGTGATTTCCGCAATCGTCGTGGATGCCTTTGCGCAAAGTCAGCCTTTCGAACAAGCCATATTGCCATTGAAAATCCGGCGGATCTTTCCAAGGACG
>NZ_KI928921.1:146779-198709 GCF_000521215.1 Labrenzia sp. DG1229
TACCGGCGGATCTTTCCAAGGACGAAGCGCGAAAGATTTACAGTGACCTGAAGGAGCGCATGGCATCCCTTTACGCCATGTCGGATCTCGCGGAGATTCGCGACTATCAGTCCTGGGAAGCCTTCAACGACGCTCCCTATGTTTCGGCTACTCATGGTCAGCGCTACGTCAACAACTACGCCAACGCCAGAGCCATCAACTATGCAATCCTTGCTGAAGGTGAACAGCTGCCCGTCGGCTCCGTTCTTGCAAAGGACAGCATCACCGTTACTGGCGACGGTCGCATTTTCCCCGGAGCCATGTTCGGCATGGAAAAACTGGCCGAGGGCGCCAGTCCCCAAACGGCAGACTGGCGGTATTTTATGGTGATTCCGGATGGATCCATCGTGGGCGATACCACTGGTGACAATCCTGACCTCATGAACTATTGCCATGAATGTCACCTTGCCGTCGAAGGCCGGGATTTTACGTTCTTCGTCCCCGAAGACTACCGGATCCGGAAATAACGGTTCCGGTGTCGATGTTGAAATGCCGTTCAACCGAGCTGCTGTGGGAATACGTTCGCAGGATCGACAACCCGTCTCAGCGAAAAGATGCTCCCTGTTCTTGAGCCAACGCCCGCGCCGCCGGTCAATTCGCTCAATTGGTCGAACGGTGCGACCGGCGCGCGCTTTGCACCATTGGGCGGACAAAAACAGTCAGCTGCAGGTCACAAGGAAAAAAGGCCGCCCGGAGGCGGCCTTTCAAGGTCAACTCGCTGTTCCGCTTATACCAGCCCTGCCTTGGTCAGAGGCAGTTTGGTGACCCATTCATCTTTTGCAGCGGCAATGGCATTCGCGACAGCCGGACCGATCGGAGGTGTCCCGGGTTCGCCAATTCCGGTCGGGGGCTCGTTGGATGCGATGATATGCACTTCGATCTCCGGCATGTCGGAGATGCGGATCGGTTCATAGGTGTCGAAGTTTGTTTCCTCGACAATTCCGTCCGCAAGCGTCACCTGGTTGCGCAGGATGGCACCAAGACCGTAACCGATGCCGCCTTCGACCTGCGCCCGGATATTGTCCGGATTGATCGGAGTGCCGCAATCAACAGCCGCCACTACTTTTTCGACTTTCACCGTGCCGTCATCCCGCAAGGAGATTTCCGCAACCTCCGCGACGTAGGATCCAAAGGACTTGTGCACAGCCACACCGCGGTATCGACCCTCGGGCGCAGGCTGGTCCCAGCCGGCTTTTTCGGCCGCCAGTTTCAGCACATCTACTTTTCGCGGATCATCCTTGATCATTTCGAGGCGATACGCGACCGGATCCTTGCCTGCCTGCTTCGCCAGGCGATCGATCATGGTCTCCATGACATAGGCAGTATGCGTGTGACCGACAGAACGCCACCAGAGAACCGGAACCTTGGTTTCCTGGAAAGCCTGGTCCATGTTCATGAGCGGGAACGCATAGGTCGTATCGTGTGCACCCTCGGTCATGTTGTGGTCGACGCCGTCCTTCATCAGCATTGCTTCGAAAGGCGTGCCCTTGATGATCGATTTGGCCGCGATGTTGTACTTGAACGCGGTGACGTTGTTGTCACCGTCAAATCCGACCTTGATCTTGTGCGCCGACATCGGACGATAATAACCGCCAGCCATATCATCTTCGCGGGTCCAGATGATCTTGACAGGTGCCGGGTCCATTCCGGCAGCCAGCATCGCCTTCGCAAGGAAGGCAACTTCTGCAACCGGATGACTGTCGGCCTGTGCCCGCCGTCCGAAAGACCCGCCGGCCCACAAGGTGTTCACTTTCACCTTTTCGAACGGAACCTCGAGGATCGTGGCGGCCACGTTGTGATCGATTGTCTGGATCTGGGAACCGAGCCACAGTTCCGCCGTCTCGCCATCGTAAAGGAGCGCCGCGTCGAGGGGCTCCATGGCACCGTGAGCGAGGAACGGAAACTCGAAATCGGCCTCGATAACGCTCGCGGATGCTGCAAGTGCCGCGTCGACATCACCGTCTTCGCGGACTTTCAGCGCCGGCTTTGCTGTCATCTCCTTCAGCTCCGCCATCATGGTATCGCTTGAACGGGTTTCCGCGTCACCGTCATCCCACTCTATTTCCAGAAGATCGCGCGCCTTTATGGCAGGCCAGGTGGACGCTGCAACGACGGCTACCCCGTTCGGGATCCGGAGAACCTTGACGACACCCGGAACTTTCTCCGCCTCGCTTGCGTCGAAGGATTTCAGCTTGCCGCCAAACCTCGGTGAGCGGGCCACAACAGCGACCAGAAGATCGTCGCGCTGAAAGTCCATGGTGTAGGTGTTCGGCGCGCCGATTGTCTTGTTCTTCACGTCGACGCGCGGGAAGGTTTTTCCGATATAGACCCACTGATCCGGGGTTTTCAATTGCGGCTCGGCCGGAACATCTTGCTGGGCAGCCAATCCTGCCAGTTCGCCGAGAGTGGCGGACTTTCCCGAAGAATGGCTGACCACCCCGTTCGCAACCGTGACTTCACCTGCCGGCACTCCCCATTTCTGGGCAGCGGCAGCCACGATCATGGCCTTGGCAACGGCTCCGGCCTGACGGTATTGCATGAAGGAGTTGGCCATGGCGGTCGAACCGCCCGTGCCCTGCACGCCGAACAGCGTATTTGCATAGACCTGTGGATTGGACGGTGCGAATTCAGCCGAGACCTGGTCCCAGGATGCATCGAGTTCATCGGCGACCAGGGTGGTAAGCCCGGTTGCTGTCCCCTGTCCCTTGTCAAGGTGTTTGGAAAGAACGATGACGGTGTTGTCTGGTCGGATATGCACGAACGGCTGGACAAGTCCGCCTTCTCCGGAGGCAGCTTCTGCAGCACGCGGCAGGTGCATCGCGATCACCAGACCGCCAACAGTGCCTGCGGACATTTTCAGGAAGGTCCGGCGGCTCGGCTTTGCGGCTTCGAGCGGCTTTTGCAGCAAATGCAACATGGATCAGGCCTCCATCTTGTCGGATGCAAGGTGGATTGCCTTGCGGATACGGGCATAGGTTGCACAGCGGCAGACATTGCCGTCCATTGCGGCATCAATATCTTCATCCGTCGGTTTCGGCGTTTCGCTCAAGAGAGCGGATGCCGCCATGATCTGGCCGGACTGGCAATAGCCGCATTGCGGCACATCCAATTCGTTCCAGGCGGCCTGCACGGCTTGCGCAGCTTTGCCGTCGACCCCCTCGATCGTGGTGATTTCGGCACCTTCCAGGTCGCCGACAAATGTCTGGCAGGACCGGATCGGGACACCGTCCCAATGAACGGTACATGCGCCGCATGAGGCAATACCGCAGCCGAACTTCGTTCCGGTCATACCGAGTTCGTCGCGCAGCGCCCACAAGAGCGGGCTTTCGGGATCGGCGTCGAGCGTCCGCGTTTCCCCATTGATTTTAAGTGTAACTGACATGAAGGACGTCTCCCTTGGCTGGCCTTAACTGGCTAAAGGGTGTAAACTACACTGTGCAGTTTAATCTCGGTATTCGTATCTGTAAACTCCCTAGTTTACATAGAGTGTCTTTTTTGGGAAAAAGAGCGGGGAACTGAAAACAAAAAAAGAAATGCAACAAGGGCTGATGTGAGCAGGACATGTCCGTATCCGACCAGAAGAAAAAGCAGATAGTCGAGGCCGCGATCGCGGAATTTCAGGAAAGGGGGTATGCCGGCGCAAGCATGGACCGGATTTCCGAACGTGCCCAGGTCTCCAAGCGGACAGTCTATAATCACTTTGAAAGCAAGGATGTCCTCTTCAGGGCCATCAACCAGTGCCTCGCCGACCAGATCAACTCCGCACTTGAACTGTCCTATGATCCCGATCTGCCCATTCGCGACGCGCTCGTCAGGCTGGGCTGGGCAGAGGGCGAACTGATGATCAATCCCTGCTTCATGAGCCTTGCCCGGATGATCATGAGTGAAACCATACGAGATCCGGAACTGGCAGCCGATATGAATGCCCGCATGACAAAACTGGTCGTTTTTGCCGAATTCATCGAGCGGGCAACAATCGAGGGCAAGTTGAAGGCCGAAGATCCAGCGGTTGCCGCCGAACAGTTTCTGGGTCTCATAAAGTCCCGCGCCTTTTTCCCGAACATCTACGCCGCCCGCGTTCCCGACCGTGAGGAGATCGGCAAGATCATCGAGGAAAGCGTTGACTTGTTCCTGGCAAGGTATGGTGTTGCATCAGTGGCAAAATCGGCAGCGGAATAGGCTTTCCTAAGCTTTTAGCCGATCGCAATTCCTTGTCCGTCAGCTAATTGTCTCATACGGCCAACAGAATTATCCGAGCACCTTTGATTCTAAACGCTGGAACCACCACTTTGTCATCCCTGCGAAGGCAGGGATCAAGTAATCTCTGGCCAAAGAGAAAAACACTTTCGGCTGCGGCGTACCGGATCTCCGCTGCGCTACGTCACAGATGACAAAAGTTCGAGCCCATCAAACAAAACGACGACACAAGCTGACTAACCCGATTTCCCAACCGGCTTTTCCAGCAACTTGCCCCACCGTGTCCGCTCCGCCATTTGCTGGCGCGTCTCCTCGGAAATCAGGCCGTCGACATTTTCCGGGACCCAACCGCCACCGAGGCCCTTGTAAACCGCGATAAGGTTGGTGAGCACGTTCGCCTCCGCAGCGATCAGCCGTTCTTCGGCGACCAGCAGGCTCTTCTGGGCATCGACAACCCGGTTGTAGGATGCGGTTCCATCTTCATACTGCGCCTCGACCTCTGAAACGGCACTGCGGGCAGCCGCCACGCTGCGGCGCAGGTAAACCGCTTCCTGCTTGGATCGAAGAAAGGCCGTCAGGGCGTTCTCAACTTCCGAATACGCGTTAAGAACGGTATTCTTGTAGTTGAGCAGCGTTTCCTGGAATTCGGCATCCTGAACCCGGACATTGTTCTGGATGCGGCCATAGTTCAGGAAGTTCCAAGAAAACCCCGGATTGATGAAACCCGTTGCCGTACCATTGCCGAACAGGTTGGAAAAATCATCCGCGCTGACACCGATCGCGCCGGAAATCGAAAACGCCGGATAAAGATCCGCCTTGGCGACGCCGATCTGGGCCGACTGCGCCGCGGCCACATATTCCGCATAGCGTATGTCCGGGCGCCTGCGCAGAAGATCAGCCGGAACACCAATGGCAACTTCTGCCGGGACACGCGGATAGCGGGCTCTCCGACCAACGCGCGACTTCATCTTGCCCGGAGGTTCGCTCAAGAGCAGGCTGAGCGCATTGTAGGCCTGCGCCAGTTCAGCCTCGTAGCCCGGTATGCTGGCCAGCGTGTTGTTGTAAAGAACTGTTGCCTCGTCGACGTCCAGCTTTGTTGCCGCGCCGTTTTCCAGGCGCAGCCGGGTAAGGTCGAGCGACTTTTTCTGCAGGACCGCATTCTTGCGCGCTGTTGCCACCAGTTGCTGGAGTTCGCGGACGGTCACATAGGTTGCCGCAATATCCCCTGTCAGTGTGACGAGCGCATCGTCATAGGAAGCAATGTTTGCCTTCAGATTGGCATCGGCCGACTGCACATCCCTGCGGATCTTGCCCCAGACATCAATCTCCCAGGCCGCATCGAACCCTGCAGACACGCGGGTTATGTGGTCATTGACAAGCCCGACCCTCTCCAGGTCCCGGATAAACGGATCCTGGGCGCTGAAACGAATGCTCTTGGAACCACCGTTGATCTCCTGCACCTGGGGAAACAGTTCGCCCCGTGCGATTCCCAGCTGCGCGCGCGCCTGATAGACGCGGACACCAGCCGCCTGCAGCTCCACATTCTGCCTGTAAGCCTGGGCAATCAAGCCGTTCAGGGTTTCGTCCCTGAAGACATGCCACCACGGCACGGAATTCGCACTTCTGGTCGTGAACCCGGTTCGGCTGTCGATCGGCAGGTCGGCACCGGAACTCCAGCTGTCGAGAATGGGGGCCTCGGGCCGTTCAAAGTCCGGTCCGACCGTGCAACCACCCAGCAGCAGCGAGCTGCCGAGAACCGCCCATAGTCTTGCCTTTTGAAGTCGCCCCATCTGCCTGTCACCCGTCCTAGACATCGAAGGGTACGATGAAGTTGACCCAGGAATAAAGGCGCATGTTCACCCGCCGGAGAACCGCCACCCAGCTTCCCCCGCCCCCGGTGTAGATTGCAGCGGCGCCATGGGCTCCGGCCGGATAGCGTTTCAGGGCCGGGTCGTCATCGAGAACGATTTCAACCGCGAACCGCCCCTGCGGGCTCATGAACAGGAATTCCGGCAGGCGTCCGCGGGGAATGATCTGCCCCTGACCGGTCCCCTCCCAGATAGCCCGCACCTTGCCGTTGAATATCTGGCCCGGATAGATGTCCAGCGCCACTTCCACCTGCTGGCCAGGTTCGACGAATTTCAGGTGTTCCTGATAGAATGTTGCCAGGAAATAGGGATTTGCATCGGCAACAAAGGCCGCGATGGAGCCGACGCGGAAGCCGCCGACGACCAGCCCCGGGCGTGCCTGCTGGCTGATGATCACGCCGTCTTCCGGCGCATAGATCGTCGTCTGGTCGAGATAGTATTGCGCCTGGTCCACCTGGGACTGCGCGGCAGCAACCTGTGCGTTGACACCGTCGAACTTCGCATCCACGGCCAGTTGAGCTTTCTTCACATTGGCCTCAGCCTCCGCAACCTGCGCTTCGGCACCGGCCAGCTGCGCGTTCCACTGGTCAAGCGTTTCCTGCTTGGCCCCGCCGCGCGGCACAAGGTTGGAATAGCGGTTCACCTGTTCGTTCGCGAATTGCTCGTTCGCCCGGGCCTGATTGAGGGAGTCGCGTGCAAGCACCACGTTTTCGTCCAGGATCAGAGCATTCTGCTGGGCATTGGCCAGGTTCGCCTCGGCCTCCGCAAGTTGCGCTGCATAAAGGGTGGGATCGAACTGGTAGAGCTGGTCCCCCTTCTTCACTTTCTGGTTCTGGGAGACGTAGACTTCCTGCAAGACCGTGGGATGCGGAAGGCGTGGTGCGATCTGGATTGTCTGCCGGATGACATGCCCGTCGATTGTATAGGGCGTGTAGAAGCGCAAAAACACGATCAGCAGAAAAAGAACGTGGAAACCAACCCAGAAGCTCACGACACCCCAGGCGATGTTGAACTTGAGCCACTGAAACTTGTAGAACACCAGCCACATGAAGAGGGCATAGAACCCGAGGATCAACAACGCGACAGTCATGAGGACGCTCCGTCCTTTGCTGCGTTTTGTGTCGCCTCTGCCGCTTCGGTTCCGGACAATGTCGCCTGGATTGCCACCGTCCGGCTCGCCTCACCCGTCTCCGGATCCTCGTCTTCAGGCTTGTCGCGCATGTCCTTGGGAAGTTTGCGGACATCAATGGTCAAGCTGTCGTGATAGGCCCAGATAAGGGCATGGATCCAGGGAAAGACCGTGAACAGACCGATCCATCCGCCGAGCTTCACGGACTCCGCATGCGGATGTTTGCGCTTTTCGGCGAGTTTCCCGGGCAAGCCGCCAAGCGTGATCATTGCATAGAAAAAAGCGATCACGACCAGAAGCAGGATCAGAAAGGTCGCGTAGTCATATCCATCGAGTTTGAAGTCGATAAGATCCATTTCGCCTCCCAGGCCGGCAATACAACCAGACTGATGATTTTCTCTCGTCAACACCCTCGACTGGAGCCGGATCAATTGCAAGTGTCAACTCGGAGACACTGACGATTGAGCCATCTTCGGCAAGCCACGGGAATGGCGACCATTTGGCCGAATTGAAGGGCTTGCACCGCCAAGAGAACCGGCTAAATTGCCGAAAATTTTCAACGGTGCGGTAGAACCGCCACAACATCGGACTGGATCCACCCCAAAATGGCGCATGGAGATATCAAAAAAGTCGTGCTGGCCTATTCCGGCGGCCTCGACACTTCCATCATTCTGAAATGGCTGCAGACCGAGTTTGGCTGCGAGGTGGTAACATTCACCGCCGATCTCGGTCAGGGTGAAGAACTGGAGCCTGCGCGCAAAAAGGCTGAGATGCTCGGCATCAAGGAAATCTATGTCGACGATTTGCGCGAGGAATTCATCCGCGATTTCGTCTTCCCGATGTTCCGCGCCAATGCCGTCTATGAGGGCGTCTATCTGCTCGGCACCTCCATCGCGCGCCCGCTGATTTCCAAGCGTCTCATCGAAATTGCGGAAGAAACCGGTGCTGACGCGGTAGCACACGGCGCGACCGGCAAAGGGAATGATCAGGTTCGTTTCGAACTCTCGGCCTACGCTCTCAACCCGGACATCAAGGTGATCGCACCCTGGCGCGACTGGTCCTTCAAATCTCGGACCGATCTTCTCGATTTTGCCGAAAAGCACCAGATTCCGGTGCCGAAGGACAAGCTCGGCGAGGCTCCGTTTTCCGTGGACGCCAACATGCTGCACTCGTCGTCGGAAGGCAAAGTCCTGGAGGATCCGGCCGAAGAAGCCCCCAACTACGTATTCCAGCGCACTGTCGACCCGACTGAGGCACCGGACGTCGTCACGGAAATCGAGATCGGTTTTGAAAGGGGTGACGCAGTCTCGCTCAACGGCGATAAAATGTCACCGGCGACACTCTTTGCCAAACTCAATGACTATGGCCGTGACAACGGGATCGGCAGGCTCGATCTGGTCGAGAACCGGTTCGTCGGCATGAAAAGCCGCGGCATTTACGAAACTCCGGGCGGCACCATCTTGCTGACGGCGCACCGCGCGATGGAATCGATCACGCTCGATCGCGGTGCATCGCACCTGAAGGACGAGTTGATGCCGCGCTACGCGGAACTGATCTACAACGGTTTCTGGTTCTCTCCGGAGCGTGAGATGCTGCAGGCATTGATTGACAAGAGCCAGGAACACGTCACCGGAACAGTCCGTCTGAAGCTTTACAAGGGTAATGTTATTCTCGTTGGCCGGTCGTCACCCTACTCGCTCTACTCCGAAGAGCTTGTTACATTCGAAGACGACCAGGGCGCCTACGACCAGAAGGACGCCGCAGGCTTTATCAAACTGAATGCCCTGCGCCTGCGCACACTTGCCAAGCGCGACCGGCTCGACTGAGGCAGACCGACATGGCAACTCCGGCGGCAGCGACCATTGAAAAAGAACTCGCGACCGCCGGTTTCTTGTTGCTGGGTGGTTTTATGCCTGAAGATGCTGACGGTGTTCCGGCACTCTCTGACGGCACCGCAACCCGAGCGCTGCTTCTGATCGGCAGCACCGGACCTTCGCTCGGTCCTGCGCTTCGTCTCAGCCCCGAGAATTCCGACAATTGTCCGGACCCGCTGGACCGGTACACAAGGCGTGTTCTGGGTACCATGTCGTCCAGGTACGGTTTCCAGATTCTTTTTCCGTTCGACGGTCCACCCTATCATCCCTTTCAGCGTTGGGCCTTGAGGTGTGGCGGGTTTTCACAAAGCCCGCTCGGTGTCCTCGCGCACACCGAATTTGGCCCCTGGTCGGGCTTTCGCGCTGTGTTTCTGTCATCTTCGCCTTCGGATCTTTTGACGCGAACTTCCCGGCAAGGGCCCTGTGAGGCATGTGTGGACAAACCCTGCCTGACGATATGTCCGGTGAACGCGGTGTCCCTCAAGGATGATTACGACGTTGCCGGTTGCCGAACCCATCTGGAGCAGAACCCCGATGCGGATTGCTGGTCCGGCTGCCTTGCCCGGCGCGCCTGCCCCTTTGGCGTGGACCACAAGCCACCGGCAGATACCGCACGGTTTCACATGAAGAGCTTTATCGGGCTTTAACTTGCTCCGCCCATCCTGATCACCCCGTCCTGACCCGGACAGGTTTCCAGTGCTTCTGCGGCGGTCCGCCCGTCAATCAGCAGGGCGTCCGGCCAGATTTCGGCGAGCGGAACAAGAACGAATGCACGTTCACCCATGCGCGGATGCGGCACTTCCAGATCGTTCTCATGAATTGTTCGCGAACCGTAGAGCAGAACATCGACATCGATCACCCTTGGTCCCCAGCGGACCTCTCGGACCCGGCCGAGCTCATTTTCCACTTCAAGACAGCGTTTCAGAAGCTGCTGAGGGCTGAAAATGGTGTCAATGACAACACAGATATTGACGAAATCGTCCTGGGGCACCGGTCCCCAGGGAGGTGTCCTGTAGTTGGAAGAACGCGCAACCAGCGTAATCCCGTCCGTTTCCGACAGACGTCTGACGGCGTCATCGAGATTGCCAATCGGATCTCCCAGGTTCGAGCCAAGCCCGAGCGCGGAACGGAACGGGGCGTCGGTTGCGTATGAGGAGGAATTCATGTCAGTCGGGTGTCCGTTCAAGATGGGTCGCTTCCAGCATACGTACACAATCTGCGTGCGGACCGACATCATGGGCACGGACAATTGCAGCGCCTTTCAGGAGCGCTGTCATATGCACCGCAAGTGATCCATGCAGCCGGTCATCCGTTTCCACATTCAGTATCGCACCGATCATGCGCTTGCGTGACGCGCCGGCCAGGACAGGAAGACCATATTTTCCAAGGGTCTCGAAGCGATTCAGAATGACGAAATTCTGGTCAACCGTCTTGCCAAAGCCAAAACCAGGATCGAGGATCTGCTTTCCGTTGGGAATTCCGGCCTTGTCGGCCAGGTGGAGGGATCTTTCGAAGAACCGGTCAATGTCGTCCATAATATTGATGCTTCCATCAGCCGCCTGCCGGTTGTGCATCATCACCACATGGACACCGGCTTCGGCAACGGTATCGGCCATGGCGGGATCCCGCTGCAGCCCCCAGACATCATTGACGATCACCGCCCCGGCGCGGCACGCCCGCCGGGCAGTTTCCGCCTTGTAGGTATCGATGGAGACAGGAATGCCAAGATCGCAAACAGGTTCCAGAACGGGTGCCAGACGATTCCACTCGTCTTCCAGCGCTAGGGGCGCCGACCCCGGACGGGTACTTTCAGCACCGATATCCAGAATATCGGCCTTTTCGGAAATCATGGCCGCTGCATGCGTCAAGGCAGCCTGGTCTTCATTGTGACGGCCTCCGTCCGAAAAGGAATCCGGTGTCACATTCAAGATGCCCATCACGTGAGCGCGATGCGTCGGCAAGGTATATTCAGCGGCTTTCGCCATTCCCGGACCATCCCTTTCTTGTCTTCCCCGACAGATGCCTGTTTGACCGGGCAGGGTCAAGCGAAGAGCTATGCGGGAAGACACAAAGAACAGCTGCCTATTCAGCAGCCGCCAGACGGGTTGCCCGGCTTTTGAAAAGCAGGTGGAGCAACATGCCGACGATCGGCATCAATGGCAGCACCGAAGCCAGACCCACAAGCGGATCGCCAAGTGCGGCGACAATCAGACTGGCAACGATACCGCCACCGAATTGCATGAAACCGGTCATGGCCGATGCGGCTCCGGCAATGTGAGGGAACGGCGCCATGGAATCTGTGAAACTTGCCGGCAGAATGAATGCGAGCGCAAAAACAAACAGGGCCACCGGTCCCATGACGGTCAGGACTGTCGGCTCCTGTGTCAGCGTCAAAAGGCACATGAGTGTGGATGACCCGATCCACAAGATCATGCCGACAGGAACAAGCCGGCGCGCCTCGACGACCCGGAGCAAACGTCCCGTCACGATGGTGCCGACGATAAACGACCCGGACTGAATGATCATCGCGAGGCCGAATTCGAAAGGTGTCAATCCCACGTTCTCTATCAGAATGAACGGCAGTATGGTCGCAAGCGCGTAAAGACCTCCAAGTCCGCACCCGATCAGGATGCTGGATGCGAGAAACCTCGGATCCCGCAGAAGCGTCAGATAGTTGATGGCAAGTTGGCCGGGATTGAGATGGTGCCGGCCCGGGTTCGGATTGGTTTCAACCTGGCAAAAGACAACGGCCACCATCAGAACCACGCCGTAGATCACCATGCACCAGAAGACTTCGCGCCATCCGAACAGTTCCAGGACAAATCCACCGATTGTCGGAGACACGGCCGGGCCCAGCGCCAGCATCATGGCAATGGCGTTCATGATCCGCGCTGACGCCTGTCCCGTGAACTGGTCGCGGACAATCGACCGCGAAACGGAAATGCCGACCGCGGCCCCGGTTCCCTGCAGCGCCCTTGCGGCGACCATGAACTCAACCGTCGGTGCAAATGTCGCCAGGAAACTTGAAGCCAGGTAAAGGCTCAAGAACGCAAGAGTAACCGGTTTCCGCCCGAAGGCGTCTGCCAGCGGACCGCAGATGAGCTGCGCGATCGCAAATCCCGCAAAATAAGCCGTCAGTGTCAACTTCACGGCCGCATCTGTCGTTCCAAAAACCTCCACGAGCGTCGGCATGGCAGGCGTATAGAGCGCCATCGAAATAGGTCCGATGGCAACGAGGCCTGCTCCCAGCAGCGATGTGCGCCGCGCGCTCATGATGGCGGTGTCGGTCGTCATTTCCGCCTGCCGACACCTTCCTCGGATATCAGGTTGTCCTTCATGTCCTGCAGCAGTCTTTCAAGAACGGCTCTGTCATCTTCCGGGATATCTTCAAGCGCCTTGGCCCGCACCGACTGCAAGGCTGCTCCGATGCGCTCCAGAAGCGGATTAGACTCTGGCGTAAGTTCAACCAGTTTTGCCCGCTTGTCTTTCGGGTCCGGGCACCTTTTGATCAGACCTGATCCTTCGAGGGAATCCAGATATCCGACCAGCGTCATCGGCTCGACAAACATGATGTCCGCAAGCGCTGCCTGTCGCAGGCCCGGATGGCGCCAGACGTAAAAAAGCGTACGTGCCTCTCCGGCCGTCAATCCGGTTTCCACGTCGGCGAGTGCGGCCTCGAAGCGGCGCCTCAGCAAGCGTGCAAGATCAACGACCAGCATGGTGACGCTGACATTTGGGTAAGCAATGTTCATGGACAGCCTATTAGTAAGGTTCCCTTACGAATTAAGGTTCCGGATACGATCTGTCAATGCACAGAAAGTCGAGGTTCGCCACCTGGGATGCCAGCCTGGACACCACCGCATTGCACAATTCAGGCAGTCCACGTATAAAGGCGCCAAATTCGGCGGGTGCGCCGATCCCAGATTTTACAAGTCCAGACATGTCGCGGGTCCCAATCGGGCCCGCTCTGTCTTTTGGAGCCACTCATGAAACTTCGAAATATTGCCATCATCGCGCACGTCGATCATGGCAAAACAACCCTGATCGACGTCCTGCTGAAGCAATCCGGTGCGTTTCGCGACAACCAGCGCACTGAAGAGCGGATGATGGATTCCAACGACATCGAGCGCGAACGCGGGATCACTATCCTGGCGAAAGTCACCTCGCTGGTCTGGAAGGACACACGCATCAACATCGTCGACACGCCGGGCCACGCCGACTTCGGCGGTGAGGTCGAACGTATTCTGCACATGGTCGATGGTGTCATCCTGCTGGTCGACGCTGCTGAAGGCCCGATGCCGCAAACCAAATTCGTGCTCGGCAAGGCTCTGAAGCTCGGCCTGAAACCGATTGTTGCCATCAACAAGATCGACAAGCCGGAGCAGCGCGCTGACGAGGTTCTGGACGAGGTTTTCGATCTCTTCGCCGCGCTCGATGCCAATGAAGACCAGCTGGATTTTCCGGTTCTCTACGGCTCCGCCAAACAGGAATGGATGGCGCTCGAACCGGACGGACCGCAGGACAATATGGATCCGCTGTTCGATATGGTTCTGGACAAGGTCTCCGCTCCTGAAGCGGACCCGGGCGAATTCCGCATGTTGGCAACCACGATCGAGTCCGACCCTTTCCTGGGCCGCATCCTGACCGGGCGCGTCGCCTCCGGAACAGCATTGCCCAACATGCCCGTCAAGGCGCTTGCCCGTGACGGCAGTCAGGTTGAATCGGGACGTGTTTCCAAGATCCTCGCGTTCCGGGGACTGGAACGACAGCCGATCGAACAGGGCGAGGCCGGAGATATCGTCGCCATTGCCGGCATGGCAAAGGCAACCGTTGCCGACACGCTGTGCGCAACCGGCGTCACCGAATCGCTGCAGGCGCAGCCGATCGATCCGCCAACGCTGTCCATGACCTTCCGCGTCAATGACAGCCCGCTGGCCGGCACCGAAGGTTCCAAGGTTCAGTCCCGCGTCATCCGCGAACGCCTGATGAAGGAAGCCGAAGGTAACGTCGCCCTCAAGGTCGAAGATACCGGCGAACCGGACGCATTTGTCGTGTCGGGTCGCGGCGAGCTGCTGCTCGCGATCCTGATTGAGAACATGCGCCGCGAAGGCTTCGAACTCGGGGTCGGCAGACCGCGCGTTGTCTACCAGTTTGACGATGCCGGCAATCGCCTGGAGCCTATCGAGGAGGTCATCATCGACGTCGATGAGGAACATTCCGGTGTCGTGGTGCAGAAGCTGCAGGAACGGAAAGCCGATCTTCTGGAAATGAAGCCCTCCGGCGGCGGCCGCACACGGCTTGTGTTCAATGCCCCGACCCGCGGACTAATCGGCTATCAGGCGGAACTCCTGTCCGACACGCGCGGAACGGCCATCTTCAACCGTATCTTCCACGGCTACGAGCCCTACAAGGGCCCGATCCAGGGACGTCATACCGGTGTACTGCTGTCCAACGGCACCGGTGAAGCGGTTGCCTATGCCCTCTTCAACCTGGAAGATCGCGGCCCGATGATGATCGACCCGGGCACCAAGGTTTATCCGGGCATGATCGTTGGTGAGCACACGCGCGGCAATGACCTGGAAGTCAATGTGCTGAAGGGCAAGCAGCTGACCAATATCCGTTCTGCCGGAAAGGACGATGCGGTCAAGCTGACGACGCCGAAGAAACTCACGCTGGAAGCCGCGCTTTCCTACATCTCAGACGACGAGCTGGTGGAAGTCACCCCCAGCTCCATCCGCCTGCGCAAGGCCATTCTCGATCCGCACGAGCGCAAACGTATCGAACGCGCTGCCAACAAGGAAAGTGCGTAAGGCTGGCTTTGCCGACCGTATCTGGAAAAAGCCCGGGCATCGTCCCGGGCTTTTTTCGTTTCTGAAGGTGACCTGCAACACACGGGCCGTTGCTCTCGTTGATGCGGTCGAGGAAACCTATGTCACTCAGGGACTGTCGGGTACTTCATACCGGCGACTTCTTGCATCAACCGGATCACCTGGGTGCTGTATCCCGCTTCATTGTCATACCAGACGTAAAGCACGAGGCGGTTGCCATCGACGATCGTGGCCTGGCTGTCGACCACACCCGCATGGGTGGAGCCGACCAGATCGGATGAGACCAACTCGGTTGACGCCGTGTAGTCGATCTGGTCCTGCATCGGCGATTGAACGGAAATCCCACGCAGGTAGTCGTTCATTTCCGCGTCAGTCGTCTCGCGCTGAAGGTTCAGGTTGAGGATTGCCATGGAGACATTGGGAACCGGCACCCGAACCGCGTTGCCGGTCAACTTGCCCTTCATTTCAGGCAGGCACTTTGCCACGGCACTGGCCGCACCTGTGCTCGTCAATACCATGTTCAAAGGCGCGGCCCGACCGCGGCGATCGCCTTTGTGGTAGTTGTCGATCAGATTCTGATCGTTGGTGAAGGCGTGGATGGTTTCCACGTGGCCATTTTCAATCCCGAAGGCGTCATTGATCACCTTGAGCACTGGCGTTATCGCGTTGGTGGTGCACGAGGCGGCGCTCAGAATGTCATCATCTTCGGTAATGTCACCATGGTTTACACCGTAGACGACATTCTTGATGCTGCCTTTTCCCGGCGCGGTCAGGATGACCTTCGACACACCCGGACATTTCAAGTGTTGACCAAGCCCCTCCTCGTCGCGCCAAATCCCGGTGTTGTCGACCACCAGCGCATTGCGGATACCGTAACTGGTGTAATCCACCTCGGCAGGCGAGTTGGCATAAATCACCTGAATGTAGTTTCCGTTGGCGATAATCGCGTTCTGTTCTTCGTCAACCGTGATTGATCCGCTGAACGCGCCGTGAACGGAGTCCCTCCGCAGCAGGCTGGAGCGTTTCTTGAGATCACCGCCCTTGCCGCCACGCACGACAATTGCGCGGAGGCGCATTTTGTTGCCGGCGCCGACGCGCTCTATCAGCATGCGGGCGAGGAGACGGCCAATGCGCCCGAAACCGTAAAGAACGACGTCCTGCGGTTCCTGCAGAATAGAGGTTTTGCCGGTGTTGATGCTGGCAAGCTGCTCCTGCACGAAGCTCGAAACATCGCCGCCCACCTCCATGTAACGGTGGCACAGCTTGCCGAGGTCGACGCGGGACGCGGCGAGGTCCATCTCGAGCATAGCCTTGACGATTTCGAGACTTTTGGAGACTTCCAGTTCCTGCCCGGTAATCTGCAAGGCATAGCGGTGGGCCTTGATGATCTCGATCGCGGAGTTGTTCAGCAATCGCCGTCCAAAAATCCGTATGTTGATGCCGTAATCACGGTAGAGATGGCCAACCAGCGGGATCATCTGCKCGGCGGCGGACTGTTGTTCCTTCCAGTTGTCGAAGTGATTATCCATAGCCGCCATTTCCAACAACTCCCTTATGGTGTTTCCAGCGCAATGTCTGGCCGTCTTCAGGGTCAGGACCCCAGCTCGCGCCCGGTGTTTAGCTCTTGTGCAAACACAATGTCCATAAGCTGTTTGAAGATTAATCGATTGAAATTGGGAGGCTTTGTCGGCGGAGCTTTTTTGTCCCTTTTCGACACATCGGGGGCATGCCCGATCATCGGAAACCGACACGAAGATGCTTGGTTTGATTGTATAATCTTAAGGCAAGTATTGGCTGTTCGCAGGCATCATCTGGTGTTGTTGTTGAAGTCGCTTTTCGGCACTGTACAGGCATCCGTGCACTGCGCGGCAAAAGTCGGAGTTGAGCCCAATATAGCGATTGCTGCGCCATGCACGAAAGCCGGCTTTGCTACCATTGTCCATAATCACACCAAGCTTTGCGGAGTTATGGTGCCGCTTAAGTTAAGCAGCACAATCATGTTCTTCCACGGGGAGTGTCGTGAACGCGTGGCTTAGCCTCCAAACCCCGCCGCCTCGGGAAGCCATGTGGACAAAGCTGGGAATGCAAAGACGAGGATCAGGCCCAGAAGCATCAGCGCTGCATAGGGCAGGGCGCCGCGGATTACTTCGGACAAAGGGGCTTTGGCAATACCTTTGATGACGAAGAGGTTCATCCCCACGGGAGGTGTGATCAGCGCAAGTTCGAGGTTAATCATAAGCAGGATACCATACCATATCGGGTCGATCCCAAGTGCCAGCATAACAGGAAAAACAATTGGCGTCGTGATCAGGATTATCGAGATTGTCTCGAGGAACATGCCCAGCACAAGAATGAGCAACATAACTGCAACGACAAACAGGGCAGGGCTGAGGCCGATTGCCGTCACTTGTTCGACGATCTCGATTGGGAGGCGAATGATGGTTACTGCATGACCAAACAGCGCAGCAGCAGCCAGGATCATGAAAAGCATAGCCGTTGTGCGCACTGTCTCAAACGCTGTAACCCAAAGGTCACGGAGACCGAAATTCCGGTAAACCAGAACACTGATTAACAGAGCGTAGAGGCAACCGATAGAAGCAGCTTCAGTCGCTGTAAAGATTCCGAGGTAGATCCCGCCTAACACTACCGGCGGCATCAACAAGGCCCAGATCGACTGTCTTATGCGCGCCCAGATGACCCGCATGCCTGCAAAAGGTTGGGAGACAATTGCGCTCCCAAACCCGGCGCTGATCATCGCCCAGACTGCAAAAATGGCCGCCATCATGATACCCGGCAACAACCCGGCTAGAAAGAGAGCTCCGATCGATGCCTCGGTTACGATTGCATAAAGAATGAGTGGTCCAGAGGGCGGGATTAAGATCCCCTGCGTACCGCCAGCCGCAATCACGCCGTAGGAATAACTCGGGCGGTAGCTGAAGCGCTTCATCTGCGGGATGGCCGTCGAGCCGATTGTCAGCGCCGTTGCAACAGAAGAACCGGAAATGGCTGCGAAAATGGTACAGGAAAGGATCGTTGCGACTCCAAGACCACCACGCAGATGGCCGACCATGGCATTGGCTGCGTCATAAAGGTCCTTGACCACACCAGCACGGATCATCACATGTGCCATGAAGGCAAACATCGGTATCGCCGTTAGAAGTCCGTTATTCAGTTTGGCAAACACCGTATCGGCTGCGCTGTTCACATTGCCTTCCGTCAGCAACATTATGATCAGCGATGTCAGCCCCAGTCCGGCAAAGATTGGCATGCCCGTTAGCAGGAGGACAATCAAACCGGCCAAGATCAGAAACGTCATCATGGCCGGCGCACCGTAAGAAGTGTGAAGATGCGAGCCAGCGCCGCAAGGATTAAAATGATCATGCCGATCAGCAGGAAACCTTGTGGAATCCACATTTGGACGCCCAGATATCCATCTGAATAGATGCCGAAGTCATATGAAAACTGCACCATGAGCACCGCGCTATAAAGAACAGCTGCGGCTACCAGGATCACACCAATCATCCCCCAAACCTCGACCAGCCACTGAATTCGGGGGCCAGCGCGTTCAGTCAGCAGGTCGACCCCGAAATGTTCGCCGCGCAAGAGTACTTCGCCAGCTCCGAGGGCCACCATAGCCACAACGATAAAGCCGTTGAGTTCGTCGGAAAAAGTGATCGGTGTTCCAAGGACGTAGCGCATGAAAACGCTATAACTCACCACTCCAAAGACGATGAGCACCAGCAATGCGGCAATGCCTGCCCCGGACAACGTAACCAGGCGCACCCCGCGTTCCACCCCTGAGACCGGCAAAGCCTCAGAGGCGTCAGTTTCATGATCTAGTTTCACGTTAGTTCGAAATCTGGTTGACCAGCTCCAGCAGCTTGACGCCGTCTTCGCCGGTTGCGTCGCCAAACGACTTGTCGAAAGCCGGTACCATTATCGCATTCCAGGCAGCTTCTTCCTCGGGCGTTTGGAAATGCACCTTCATACCGTTGTCGGCCAGTTGCTGGGGCGCCGAGGCCGACGCTTCTTCGGACGCGGCAACCGCCCATTCCGCGGCTTTGGCCCCAGCCTCGGCAATCGCAGCCTTCTGCGCATCAGTCAGACCGTCATACCAGGCCGGGTTGAGGTAACCGTGGAAGAACACGCTAAAGAGCGGCACGACCGTGACGTGGTCTTGCACTTCGAAATACTTGCGCGAATAGGCGGCTGCAATATCGGTCATGCCCGCATCGATCACGCCGGTTGAGAGCGCTTCATAAACCTTCGATCCCGACATGGCTGAAGGCGCAGCACCCATGGCGACAAGGCCCTCGTCAGCCACTGGGTTCAGTCCCCTGATCTTGACGCCTTCGAAGTCTTCGGGATTGATCAACGGTGACCCCTTCGAAGTCATCGCCGTCATTCGCGTAGTGAAAAGCCACACCGCGTTTTGCACGCCTTTTTCAAGGAGCTTTTGGTCCAGAAACACAGCCGCATCGCTGCCCGGCCAAGCAGCAAGTGTCTCCAGATCAGTTACGGCATAAGGTTTCAGCGTCACGTTCATGATGGGTAGGGTCTTGCCCCATTGAGGGTTGATCGAAAATGCGCATTCGATGTTGCCTTTGGCCACGGACGGGATGTTTTCCCGCGCGCCAACGAGGCTGTTTGCGCCAAACACCTGAACGTCGATTTCTCCGTTCGACAGGGTTTCAATCTCTTCGGCCCACCGATCGATGACCTTCGCGATATGGTGCGCAGGCGGTAGCTGGTGGCTGCAGCGCATCTCGGTTGCTTCGGCGTGAGCCACACCGCTCATGGTCGTTGCGGCCAACAATGCGGCTGCTGCAGTTTTCAGGATGTTCATGTTCTCCTCCATTTTGTCATCCAGTTGATTGTTGGGCGTGCCAGCTGATCTGGCGCGGAGCTCCTGCACGCGCCAGCGCACCGCGAAGATGTTCATCAGGCATTTCGGATGCGGCGATCTCGCGGGCAGACACCAGCTTTTCCAGATCGATGCCGGTCGCAAAGCCTTTTCGTTCACAAAGGTATATTAGGTCTTCAAAGACCACGTTCCCGGTCGCGCCAGGGGCAAAGGGACAGCCTCCGAGACCCGCCAGCGAGCCATCGATCACCCGGATTCCAGCGTCGAGGGCAGCAGAGGCATTGGCGACCCCCATCCCCCTTGTGTCATGCAGATGAATGCTCAGCGCGACATCCCCCAGCTCATTTTTTACACACTCAACAAGGTCATGCACCTGATCTGGGCCTGCAAATCCCACGGTATCCGCAAGACCAATGATGTCTGCGCCGGCGTCCGCACACGCTGCGGCGATACGCACAACTTCGTCTGGGTCGACTTCACCGGCAATCGAGCAGCCGAAAGCCATAGAAATACCGGCCTGAACCAAAGGTAAGGTTTCCGAGTTCCTGGCCATTTCAACGGTTCTACCGACCAGAGCGATTGCGTCCTTCCGAGAACGGCGGGCGTTTGCCTGGCTATGCTCTTCGGTTGCCGAGACGACTGTGACGATTTCACCGACCGGGGTTTGAACTGCATCAGCTGCACCTCGATCGTTCAAGACAAGTGCCGCCGAATGCACGTCAAGACGTTGGCAGATGTCGATGATCTCCCGAACATCCGCGAACTGCGGCATAGCCATTGCCGGAAGGAAGGATCCGATCTCAAAATGTCGAACACCGGCGGAACTTTCCCGTCGCAGCCAATCGGCCTTCGCTGCCGTTGACGGGTGGCGTCGGACCATCTGGAGACCGTCGCGCAAACCGACTTCCCGCAACACGACCCTGCCGGGAGGGTACACTTCGGACAGACGGGTCACGCCGTTCTCCTGTTCACAGCGCCGCTTGCGGCCTGTACTTCAGAAGGTGACAGTCCAAGCTCTGAAAGAACGTTTTCGGTATCATGACCGACATCTGCGACATCGAGTGATGCCGGACGGGGACTGTCGCCATCAACTTCTATGGGCAATCCCGGAGCCCGGAATACCTGCCCACCAGACAGCATCGAGTGCTGTAGACCGCCGGGACGCAAGACATGTGGGTCCCGATACATGTCAGCCGGACGGTTGATTGGAGAAAAGGGAATTCCTGAAGCTTCAAGAATTTCGGCCAATTCAGTGAAATCGCGTTTTTTGATCGCTTCTGCAAAAATGGGGATCGTCCAGTGCCGCGCTTCGATTTGGCTCATTTTCGTCTGGAGCCGGCTATCCTCCAGCAAGTGCTCTAAACCGATGGCGTTGCACAATATCTGCCAATGGCCCTCCGTGACAGCACCCACAAAGATCTGGCGCTGGTCAAGCGTATCGAAGATATCGTAGACCGGCCAAGAAAACTCCCGCTCGGGCATAGGGGCTGGTTCGCGTCCGTCCAGATCGAACTGAACCATGTGTTGCATGACAAGCATCAGGCAATTCTCAAAAAGGCCGATGCGTAAGGCGCGCCCCTGTCCGGACTGTTGTCGCTCCATCAAGGCCCCGAGAACCGCAAGAGCCCCGAAAACCCCACCCATGATGTCATTTGCAGACGAACCAATGCGCAATGGACGACCCGTTGGGCCAGTCATGTAGGCCATTCCGGTCATCATCTGAACGACTTCGTCCATTGCCGTTCGGTCCTGATAGGGACCGCGCAGGAAGCCTTTGCAGGACGTTATGATCAGTTTGGGGTGCTTGTTTCGCAACTCGGAGGGCGCAAATCCCATCTTGTCAAGTGACTGGTCGCGGAAGTTCTCAACGAAAACATCGGCGGTAGCCAAAAGCCGATCGAGCGCAATCGTTCCTGCCTCGGCCTTGAGATCCAAAGTGATTGAGCGCTTGCCGCGATTGAAACTTGGAAAGAACCCACGCCCCATTCCTGTCAGGTGCCTGGTCTTATCCCCTGCAGGAGGCTCAACCTTGATCACCTCGGCGCCGAGATAGGCGAGGACTTGGCCGCAACTTGGCCCCATTATCATGTGGGTCATTTCAACGACCCTGATGCCCTGCAAGGGTCTGAAATCGTTTGACACCGTTTGTGCTCCGGTTGGACTCGCGCCAGCCAACGGTACTCGATCGGCGTGCTTTGCAAAATTTCAATGTTAGTAAAGCTCCTTTCTGTTATTGAGAACGCATGGACAGTCGACAGCTCCGATATTTTGCAGCGATCTTTGAGGAAGGTGCGTTGGCTCGCGCCGCGGATCGGGAAAGGGTCGCAGTGTCTGCTTTGAGCAGGCATCTTTCCAATCTGGAAGCTGAACTTGGAACGCCGTTGTTTGAGAGATTACCAAGGGGCGTTCGGCCGACGGCATCTGGTGCTCGATTGTATGAGCACGCGCGAGCGATCCTGCGCTCCATGCAGGCCGCCAGTGCCGATATCAGAGATAATGCGAACGAGGTAGCCGGCGAGATCTCCGTGGGCTTTGCGCATTCGGCCGTTAAAGCAATCGGTGTGCCCCTGGTGCAGCGTGTCTCGCAAGCCTATCCGAAACTCCGCCTGCATCTTTCCGAAATCTTTTCCGGGTCCACCGCCCAGCAGCTTGCGTCTTCGGAAGTCGATTTGACCCTTACCTACAATCAGTCTCCTGACTCACGCTTCAGGTTCCAGCCAATATTGGAAGAAGAGTTGGTTCTGGTGGGCCGCCCGGATGTAATGGGCGGGACTGATGCAATCAGCTTTGAGGCACTGCTGGAATTACCGCTGATTATTCTTCGTCAAGGCCTGAATACCCGGGCCGTGATGGACGATCCGTCCCTGCTTAGACGGATCGAAGAAAACGCTCAGTTCCAGATAAACTCGATCGCCGCTATCGGCGGATCCCTTCTTTCTGGCATCGGCTGCCTCATAGGCACCGAGTTTATCCTGAAAGAACACATCGACGCGGGCACATTGGTGACTCGCCCGATTGTCAGGCCGAAGCTCAGTCGCGCGCTCTATATCGGAGAATTGAGCGATCGCCCGGCAACGTTTGCCTTAGAGGCTGTACGTCAACTCTGTATCGAACTCACGGTTGAAGCGGTGGAAGCGCGGCAATGGAAAGCGACGCTGTCAGGTTAGCCGCATCACATCGTTATCGGTTCGAAGCAGCCGTTCACTGCGAAGTGTTCCGCTGATCGCTTTGCACCACAGGCACCAGTTCGAACAATTTGATCAGATGACGCCTTGGTCCGCTCCCTGTTTGCCGATCTCGATCGCAGCGAAGGCTCAATACGGAACCAGTGTAAAACAGCGGCATTCAATAACGGTTTGGGAGGTTTAACCCGCATCGCGGCGACAATCACGCTGCGCGTGCGAACATATGCTGTCTCCGTGCAGCCTGACCGCTATGTCCGCTGACCAGCCTTGATTCACCGAGCAGAAAAAGTCCGGAACCGCYCGCGCGAGTACTGTCTCCTATGACGAGGCTGCCAGGATCTTCGGCACCTTGTTCGGACGAAGGCGATGGGCGTCCGGCATGCCCTTGCCCAAAAGGGGGCGAAGATACATCCGGAACTCGTCTGTAACGTCGTGACCGGAAGCCGTGATGAATTCGTCGGGCATTGTGCGGGTCTTTCCGGCAACCAGTTCCAGCGGCACCAGTTCGTAATCCACCGAGTAGTGGCCGGTGCGTTTTATCGTCACCGATCCGTCGCGATCGCCGAACATCCCGTACTGGACGGCCTTTTCACCGACCTCTCGGGCTTCATTCTGGTCGACATCGGAAACGCATCCGACAAAGCTTCGCTGGATATAGCCGAGCGTGTCACCCCGGACCCGCGTGATTTGCAGTTCCTCCTTGACCTTCTGCGTCAACAGATCGGCCAGGGCACCGCTTCCGGACAATTGCACATTGCCATGTGCGTCGCGCTCGACCTCCTTGGCCAGCTTGGCGATGATCGGCTCACCCGAGCCGTCATGGATGCCTTCACTGACGGCAACGACGCAGCGCCCGTAGCGTTCATACACCTGTTTGACGTCACCGATGAACCGATCGATCTCGAAGGTACGCTCGGGCATGTAGATGAGATGTGGACCATCATCGGAGAATTTCTTACCCAACGCCGATGCGGCGGTGAGAAATCCAGCATGGCGCCCCATGACAACGCCAATATAGATGCCGGTCAGCGCCGCATTGTCGAGATTGATGCCCATGAATGCTTGAGCCACATACCGCGCGGCTGAGGGAAATCCAGGCGTGTGGTCGTTCTCGACCAGGTCATTGTCGATGGTTTTCGGAATATGGATGCAGCGCAGATTGTAGTCTGCCTTGCGCGCTTCATCGTTCACGATGCGAACCGTGTCCGAGGAATCGTTGCCGCCGGTGTAAAAGAAATAGCCGATCTTGTGCGCCCGCAGCACCTTGAAGATTTCCTGGCAGTACTTCAGGTCCGGTTTGTCGCGCGTCGAGCCAAGCGCCGAAGACGGTGTGTTCGCGACCATTTCCAGATTGTGGGTGGTCTCCTGGGTCAGATCGTAAAAATCCTCGTCCAGTATCCCGCGCACGCCGTGCACGGCACCGTAGATCAACTCGACGGAGCGGAACTTGCGTGATTCCAGGACCGCCCCAACCATGGACTGGTTGATAACCGCCGTTGGACCGCCCCCCTGGGCGACCAGTACCTTGCCGTGAAACACAGAGATGTCCTCCCGAATCTATCTATAGAAACTGGCACCAATAATGGTCAAAGAACAAGCGTCTAATTGGACGGCCGGCATTATCGGACCAAACTCATCCTCGCTGCGGCCTTGGGCTTGATCACTTGTGGACGCATGGACGCACTTGCGTTTGCTGTCTAGCCCAATCCGGCGCGTAAACCCTTAAATTATTGCGCAATGCCTCGGACGGACACTCCAGGAAGTCCCAAGCACAATTGAAAGCAGGACAACAGGCAGAAGCGCTAACGGGCTTCCCGCCGCGATCAGTGCCGTGCCCGCCGCACAGGAAATGGACGCACCGGCCTCCGCGAGCGTCGAGGCCTTCGAAGCGACCTGCCGGCGCCGGAAGGTTGTGCGTTCGGCTTGAGATCGAAACCAGAGCTGAACCAGGATTGCACTTGCTGCTGCGATCATTGCGCCGGCAAAGGTGACCACTGCTCCCCATAACGATATGAGCGCCAAGCACAGAGCAATCGGCAGCAGTATTGAGGCGATAAGCGTCAGGACCGACAACACTTTCGCCCAGAGGCGTGTAAACAGGGAGATGGGGGCCGTTGCGATCAGATCGGGGACATCTTCACCGGAGATGGTCAGCCAGGCAAGGCCGCCGGCAAGCTGGCCGACTGCCATAACGATAACGGGAGCGATAATCACGGAAATCTCGGTGTTCTCGCCAAAACTGACCCAGAGCATGACAGCCGGCGGGATAAGATAGAGAACCTGCATCAGCGTCTGGGAAACCAGCCACGGGTCGCGGAAGATCAGACTGAGTTCCTTGTGAACGAGCGCGCCGAACGGCGAGTAACTGCGAAAGGCCCGTTCGGATGCGCGTCCGCGCGCGGTCTTTTCTGTGACACCGAGTGCCAACACGACAATGCGGCGAAACTCAACCGCGCCTCGCCAGGCTCCCACCGCAAAAACCAAAACCGAAAATGCGAACAACAGAAACACGGCATTGGTCTGTCCGGCCACAGCGTGGGCGGGAAACCACCATGGGGAGCCTGCAGACGGCGCATGGTTCGCCAGAAAGGCCGGATCGAAGAGTGTGAACCGGGAGATCGACCCGAAGGACAGGATTGCAACCACCTGCATCCCGATCAGGAAGGCCGCACCGACAATGGCAGCCAGTATTTGCGCAGTGAGGCGCGTACGCTGCGCGCCCACCGTTCGAAACAGCGCGAGCGTGATCAACACACCTGCTCCCGTCGCACTCAGCGATACTGAAAGGAGAACCACATATCCCGCAAGCCAATGCTGCCCGCCAAGTACCACGGCAACGTTGAGGAACGGAGACATGACGAGTGCCGACATCACCCAGCTTGTCAGAGCCATCATGACGATGCGCACAAGAAACAGGTCGCGGGAGGGCGCGGGTGAAGACAGTATCAGGTCGAGATCATCGCGGGCGTAGAACGCGCGCGTTACCGATTCCATCGCCTGCGACAACATCATGGTGAAGCTGAGCAGGACCGTGACCGAAAGCATTGCTTGCGTGGTCTGATTGAGCATGATCCCGGTGGCAAAATAGGGTGAAAGCACGGCGTACGCGATCAAATGCATGATCGCATAGAACATGCCCATGCCGATCAGTGCGCGCCGCAGGCTGGTGTTGCGCCAACCTGAAAACATTCAGGCCCAGTCGCGCCAGGCGAGTCGCAATTCATGCCTTGAAAAACGGATCAGGGCGGAATGTGCCGCGAGTGCGCTCATGCCACCTTCTCGTGAGGGTAATCTGCTTTGCCCGTTGGTGCGCCGCCTTCGGAGCCGCCGCCCACGATTTTGAGGAAAATGTCCTCCAGGGAATTGCCGTCGGCGCTCGCTCGTACGCGCAACTCTTCCAGCGTGCCTTCGGCAACGAGCTGTCCGCGGGCGATAATCCCGATCCGGTCAGCCATCCGCTCCGCGACTTCAAGGATATGCGTCGTCATGACGATCGACACACCCTGCGCAACAAGGCCGGACAGCACCTTCTTCACCTGCCGCGCAGATCCTGCATCAAGTCCGGTGAGCGGCTCGTCGAGGATTATCAGACGCGGTTCGTGGATCAGGGCACCGGCAAGCGCCACTTTCTGACGCATCCCCTTGGAGAACCCGCCACAGCGTTCATTGGAATGAGCCGCAAGTCCGAAGGAGTCGAGCAGAGTATCGGCCCTGAAACGCGCGAGGTCCGGTTCCATGCTCCAGAGGCCTGCCACAAACTCAAGATATTCGAGCGGTGTCAGCTTGTCGTAAACCATGGGTTCGTCCGGGACCCAGGCCAGGACATGCTTGGCGGCAATCGGGTCGGAAAAAGCGTCGATGCCACAGACCTTGACGGAGCCCGCATCAGCCTCGAGCAGTCCCGCCACCATCCTTAGCGTCGTTGTCTTGCCTGCGCCGTTCGGGCCAAGCAGGGCATAGAATTCACCATCACGCACTGTCAGCGAGAGATCGTTTACTGCGGGTTCGCCAAAGCATTTTTTGAGATTGAGAATACCAAGCGCGGCAGGGCTGGAGGACGGCATCAGTATCTCGTCTGAATGATGTTTCAGCCAGTTTACCGCAGGGACCTTTCGCTAGGGTAAAATCCGGTCATTAGTCGCGCATCGAGGCACCTTGAACGAACAGGAGGGTCAGGAAACCGGTTTGGCCCTTCGAGAACAGAGCATCATGTCTCCACTTGATCTCCGCTTCCCAACCACTCGTAAATCTGCTGAGTCCGTAATGAATGTCAGCGTCTGGGAACGGTTTTCAAGCTGTTGAACGTCCAAACTGGGAACGCACAGCTGTCATCCGGCCCAACTGCAATCTATGACGGCAGAGAGCCCATCCAAGACCTTCTGTGCGGTGCGCTGAACTCGAAGTTCGGGCGGAGAGCGGAAGTTCGTTGCGTACTTGTCAGGTAACCGCGTCGTGTAAAACACAAACAGAGCAGCGACAAACTGCATCGGCTCATTTCACTGCCTTTTTCTGAGCCTGGTCGAACATATCTGCTGTCGAAGGGACGCCGAGTATCATCGCTTTGGTTCTAAGATCTGCCTTCCCGAGCTGCCGAACGATCACACCTTGGTAATTCGCCACCTGTTTCGCAACGTAGTCGTCGAGATGCTCGAAGGGTTGACGTTGATTGCAGAAGGCGAAGGATTTCTGCCACCCATAGATGCGCTTACCAAGCGAGTCCAATGTGGCGCTCTGCGAATGCTTAGAGTTCAAGGGGGAGCCTTTTTTAAGCGCTTCCTTGATCGCAGCCTTCGAAGATGCAAGCGTATCACGGACACCTTCCTTCATGTTGTCGATAGATTTTGCGCTTGGGACACATCGCTTTGGCTGAAGCATGCAGCCAAGGAAGTTTATCGAGCTACTGCACTCTCCCTGCGCGGCTTTGTCGGGGACGTCCGCGGGTTTGTAGAGGCCGAAGCCAAAATCTGTCAGGGTCTTCTCAGCATGAGATTTGGCGGTGTCAATGGATGCAAGGTCGGGCCCGACCATTAGAATGTCGTCGATGTACCTCACTGCCGTCACACCCTTGTTGTTTAGTTCGTGGTCCATTTCGTAGAGCAACACATTCCCCGCGAAGGCCGAGAGCGAAGACCCTTGGGCAACGCCGATGCCTCCCTTCGGAAACAGGTGAGAGTAGCCAACAAGCTCATCTTCATTCCCTAAGTGGACCTCAAGAGCCTTAGCGAATAGCGCAACAAATGCGACATCCCCCGTTTCATGCCGAACGAAGTCTACTACCTTCTCTGTCGGTATCTTGGTGAAGAAGGCCCGGATGTCGGACTGGAAGTAGTATTTCGCACCGCCGTCAATCGCGGTCATGATTGTCTCTATTGCGGGGCGAACACCGCCATGAGGGAAGATCAGTCCTCCAACGCCGTACTTTGATCGATTGACGTCGTTGATGCGCCCCAGCCTGTCGTCGCGAACGGTCTCATATCGAGTATCCGGGTCCCTCAGGTCACGCGCCTGCCGTGGCTGTAGAACCTGCAGAATTGCCCGCTGAACGACACGGTTCTGTATGCTGGATATTGCTATAGGCCGTGGGTCTTTACCCGCTGCAATGCGCTTGCGCTTGTCCTTGAAAACGCCCTGGACAGGATCAAACGCGAGCTTGCCCGTCCGCAGTTGACTGATAATGCGCTTAAGGTGGCGCTGGTGAGCGTGTTCGAATTCTGAGGCTTTGCCGCGAATATCAGCGTTTCCAGAGGTCAAAGCGCTTCGTTTTACGTGTCGCCAAGCTGAGAAGATGTTTTTTTCGCTTCTGACTTCTTCAAATAATGTCTTCGCCATTTTCTTCGCTCGGGTCCTCCGCTCATACAAACCCGACCGTTGACGGACACCCATCCTCTGCGCACGGCATGGCCGCTACGACAGACACCTCAGCGGCAACTGCCACCTTGGCGAGGTCTCCGTGGCGCACGATCCGCATGGACAGGTCCAGCTTCACGTCGGACGCCATGGCGACCATGGACGCTGCGGCGAGCGCGATCAGAATTCCGCGCACGTCGGTAAGCCAGCTCAGGAGAGCCGGTTTTTCGAGGCAAGTTCACACATTTCTTCACCTTTCACCTTATCAGGTTTTTGGCAATGTCAAGCGCGTTTCGCCCCGGCCACGCCCGCCGCTTTAAATGCTTATCTGCTGCTTGGAGGCCGTCGGAAGACGGTGCATTCACAGCTTCAAAGGCAACGGTCAGGCCCAGCCCATCCTCTGCGCACGGCATGGCCGCTACGACAGACACCTCAGCGGCAACTGCCACCTTGGCGAGGTCTCCGTGGCGCACGATCCGCATGGACAGGTCCAGCTTCACGTCGGACGCCATGGCGACCATGGACATACGAAGTTAGGTAGTTACGTGCCGCCGAGTGTTCAAAAGGAGCTCTATTGTTACCAACCCAATATTATCGAACAGGTTCGAAATCAAAAAACTCGAACCTGTTATTTGCTGCACGCGTCATGAATGATCGCTTCGGGCCGTGAATACCATTCGATCAAAGTCCGAAAGGTCCATTTAGCTGCAGTTCGATTGAGCCGCAGCGAAAGCCTGATTTGAGCCCCTCTAGAGACATCCGCGCAGTCAACGTCAAGCGATGGCAATCCAGGTGTCCTTGCGTGTCATGCCGTTCCCAACAGATCCCGTGCGATACGCTCGAAGATGGCGCAGCCTATTGGAATGAGATCATCAGGAAAATCAAAGTCAGGATTATGCAGCGCGGCATGGTTTTCGCCGGGCCCCAGACACAACATTGCCGCCTTGGCCTCCCAACCGAAAACGCCAAAATCTTCAGATGCTCTCATGGGGACCCCGACATCATCATTCTTGACGCCAATTGCATTCATTGCAGCGACGGCAACCGCATATGCCTCGGCATCATTGATCGATGCGGCAAACTTGTCATGGACGCCGAATGCAACGCGCAAACCGTGCTTTTCTGCCATTGAAGTTGCAAGGATGCGCGCGGTGGCTTCCAGGTTATCCAAGCAATCGTCTCGGGTCGTGCGCAACGTTGCGTAAATTCTGGCCTCGCCTGGAGCCACGCCGAACGTCGGCTCGCCCAACAGCGCGTGGGTCACAGTCACAAGCTGAAAATCGTCTTCCAGCGGGCCATCATTGCTCAAGTCGTCCAGTGCAGGCATCAACTCCGCAACAACCCGCATCGGGGAGACCCCATCTTGGGGATCGGCGGCATGGGCCGTCTTGCCGGAAAGGGTGATCATCAATCCAAGGGAGGCGCAGTTGATCAAGCCCGGACGGGTCGAGACGTGACCGAAAGGACGCCCCGGTTCGTTGTGAATGGCGAAAGCCCAATCGGCACGCAGTTCTTCAAATCTTGGGTCGGCAACGACCGCCCTTGCCCCTGAACCGTCTTCTTCTGCGGCTGGAACAGGAGAACAATCCGCCCCCTTGCAACCGGAGTGCGCGAAATCAGTTGTCCAAGCCCAAGCAGCATCGTCATGTGACCGTCATGGCCGCAGACGTGACTTTTGCCTGCAATCACCGAGGACCATTCGACGTCATTTTGCTCTTCTATCGGCAGCGCGTCGAGTTCGGCGCGAAACAGCACAGTCGGACCCGCGACACCGCTGTCGAACACGGCAGCGACGCCATGACCACCGAGTCCGGACAGGATTATTGTTGGCGAAAGTTGTTCAAGTGCCGCCTTTATCTTTTTTGCGGTTTCGAACTCCTCGCCGGACAGTTCGGGGTACTTATGAAGCGCCCGGCGAAACGCAGTCAATTCAATCTGGTCATGATTTGTAAGCATGCTCACCACGCGTTCAAGGTCCTGGCTACAGCCTGTTTACGGCATAATCACTACGGGACAGGCAGCAAATGCAACGTCCGCTACGCTGCCGTTGGTTTGGCCACGGCGAAAGTCTGCTTTGAGGCCTTTGGATCAAATTCTGCGGTGCCAACGAATGACTTTGGCTTCGGCGAATATTCTGCTGTAAAAACCTTGATGGCTTACAGCGCAAAGAGGATAAGGGCCGCGACACCAAAGCAAAGCGCAAACACCAGGGCCATTTGCTTCCATCCAGGAACGACGAGGTAGGCCTTTTCGGGCTTACCGGGGTGGTAGAACACCGTTACGTTTGATCCATCGTGCCTGTCTATGTAACGAAACTGCAAATTCAACAACGCCCGCAGATTATGGGAAATCAGGATAATCCAGGTGTTAATCTTGTCGTTTTCATAAGGCACACCATCGACAACGTAAGTGTACCGAACCCTCGCGAGGTAGTTGGTTTCATCATGTGAACCACCCCCCGAGCCGACGATGTTTTCCTCATGTAGTTTTCCGATGACACTTGGCCACTTACTTATCCGGTACATGTGTATCAACGAGTACACGCCCATCAACGCAAAGTATGCCGCAGAAATCAATAAGATTGCCCTACGATCGCCTGCGATAAGTTGTTCAAAAAATTCAATCATATGAATGATTTAAGATGAAAAATATCCGCTGCCAATAGACAGTCGGCTTTTTTTGAAGCCCGGAGACAGACATGTCGTTCAACAGTACTTGAATGGAACGGGCCACGTTGATGTCGGGGTTCATATGAGAGCGCGCTGCACCAGCCAAGCGGCAGTTTTGCAGCTAGACCAGATGTGTTTTGGATGCTTTAGTCGACCCTCATGATTGAGCCCGCCGAAAGAATAAATTGACTGAAATTACCGATGACGATGTGCGCTTCGACATCAGGCAATCCGTTCGAGGACGAAACATCGCACGGCTCATTATTGCGCCCCTGTTTTCAATTGGCCTGATTTGGTTTGGGACGTGGCTGTTGCCGGAGGGAACGGTCCTTGAGCTACATATTGAAGCTGTAGAGACGTGGAATGTGTGGTCCTTTTTAGGTTTCATATGCATTGGTGGCGGGATTTATCGCCTGTTGAAGGAGGCAGTCTTCGCTGCGCGCGCGTACTCTACTTCTGGTGAATGGCATTTCCGTCTCACAGACCGCGATCTGCTATGGCATGTCCCAAATCACGCCCATGGGAAAGAAGAAGGGTTTGAAGCTCCGCCAGAGGAGATAAAGCAGATAGAGTTCAGGACCATTCAAAAGCAAGAAGATATTGATCAACGAGAATACTGGGTCCACTTCCATTCCCGGGATTCGGTCAAGCTCCAATCATATTCAGGCATCAGTCTCTCGTGGCTGGTTGAGAAGATAAGCGCGACCGTAGTGCCCTACGAGGAAACATCTGAAAATTTCTAGGAGCCGTCTGCCAGAAGCGCGGTATAAAATGCGACAGTTCCCGGGCAAAGCCGGATAGCCGCTGTCACGCTGTTGATGCCAATGTGTGGATTGCCCGCATTCAAGTCATTTGCCTCGATGGCATTAAAGGTCGGCTTATCGTAGCAGGCCCCAAAGGAACGTGCGTCGGAAATGCGGGCGCAAATCCACTGAACACAATCGGCAGCTCGTACACAGCCATCGCCTCGAAATGACCTCGACAACAACGACACACACATTCCCTGCCTCTCCCCTAAACGTCGCACTTGCCTGTGTGCGCTGCAATAGGCTCTAATCGACGGCAACGAACCGCACCCCGGGAGGAACCGTTGAGCAAGACCAATCGCGGTAATTTTTTTGAAGACTTCGAGATCGGCCAGGTAATCCGTCACGCAACGCCGCGCACGGTCACAAGCGGTGACCAGGCGCTTTACACCGCGCTCTACGGATCCCGCTTTGCCGTCCAGTCCTCGGACGCCTTCGCGCGTGCGCTTGGCTATGCCCACGCTCCGGTCGACGATCTGCTGACCTTTCACATCGTCTTCGGCAAGACAGTGCCGGATATCTCGCTGAACGCAGTTGCCAATCTTGGTTACGCAGGTGGCCGTTTTCTGGCACCCGTCTACCCGGGCGACACGTTGTCGACCGTGTCGGAAGTGATCGGCAAGAAGGAAAATTCCAACGGCAGGACCGGTGTCGTCTATGTCCGCTCGACCGGCTACACCGCCAATGGGACCGAAGTGCTGGATTATGTCCGCTGGGTCATGGTCAACAAGCGTGATCCCGGTTCGCCAGCGCCCGACCCGGTCGTTCCGGACCTTCCCGCCGCGATCGATCCGGACGCGCTCGGCACCGCGGTTCCCCTGCTGGACAGCGCGAAATGGGACAACGACCTTTCGGGGTCTGCGTTCCGGTACGGCGATTACGCAATCGGCGAGAAGATTGATCACGTCGACGGCATGACCGTCGAGGAGGCGGAACACCAGATGGCGACCCGTCTTTACCAGAATACGGCCAAGGTGCATTTCAATCAGCATACCGAATCCAAGGGCCGTTTCGGCAAGCGCCTGATTTACGGCGGCCACGTGATTTCGCTGGCCAGAGCCCTGTCATTCAACGGGCTCGGCAATGCCTTTCACATCACGGGCATCAACGGCGGGCGTCATGTCGCGCCGCTGTTTTCCGGTGACACCGTCTACGCCTGGTCGGAAGTCCTCGACAAGTCCGAGATCGAGGGCCGGATGGATGTCGGCGCGCTGCGTCTGCGTCTCGCCGCCACCAGGAACCGTTCCTGCCAGGACTTCCCGCTGAAAGATGGAGACGGCAAATACCTGGAAGATGTCATCCTCGATTTCGACTATTGGGTTCTGATGCCGAAATAGGCGGACACGGCGTTCCCCCTTCCAGGTGACGACAAGCCATATCCCGGTTACCTTGCATGAGGGAATGACCTAGAGGAGGCCGGTATGCTGACGACGCTCTCTGGAAGGGAAACCAACCTGCTGTTCGCCATCATGGAGGACATGGCCGCGATCCGGGACGCGCGGAAACTCAGAACGCAGATCGGCGAGCGCCTGCTTGATCTGCTGGAGGCAGACTATTTCGCCTCCTATGTCTGGACAAAATCCGACGGTGACACCGGCGGCGTCTATCTGAACATGGACGAAAGCAACCTTGCTGCGTATGAAAGTCACTACCAGTACTGCGATCCGATTACACCGAGATTCCGCATGTGCCAGCGAGCCGCCCACGTAGAACAGGTCATCTCCAGGGAACAATTCGACCGCACCGAATTCTACAACGATTTTCTGGCCCGGGACGGGCTGTACCATGGCATGAACTATCACGCTTATTCGGCTTCCGGCCATCTCGGCGACCTGCGCATCTGGCGAAGTGGCAATCGCGAGACCTTTCAGGAACGGGATCTTGAACTGCTCGATGCAATCGGAGCCGCATTCGGCAAGGCACTCGGCAACCTGCGATCCGACGCGGAAAAATTGCGCGACACGGACCCGCGTATCCGAGTGGCCAATTGGGCGTCACAGCACGGATTGACAGCTAGGGAACGGGATGTGATCTGCCTGCTCGCCGAGGGAAGGCGGGATCGGGAGATCGCGACGGTTCTCGGCGTTTCGGTGACGACCGTGCGGTCGCATCTCAAGTCGATTTTCCAGAAATCCGGCGCATCCAGTCGCGCAAACCTGATCGTGAGCCTCAACGCACCTGTGCAATAAATTGCACCTTCTCCTCATTTTTGAGGATGCGGACCGACATATTTGAGCGTTTGCTGTTGCCCCTACCGGAAGAAGGGGAACGATCATGAAAAGGCATATCACCGCCGGTCTGGCTGCTGTGGTTGCGCTTGTCACCAGCCCGGCTTCGGCCACCGAGGACATCACCACAATGTCCGCTCGGGAGGTTGCCGAAGCAATTGCCGCTCAAAGTCTCACCGCCACGGATCTCGTGAATGCATTCATTGCAAGAACGGGCGACGACGCCGGCAATGTCTACATCACGCTCGACAGCGAAGGAGCCCTGGCAGCAGCGACGGCTGCCGATGAGGCAGTAAAGGCCGGCGCCGACCTTGGACCGCTGCACGGCGTTCCCCTTGTCGTGAAGGACAATATTGCCTCCGCGGGTTTACCGACCACCGGCGGAACGCCGGCACTGAAAGCCTGGATACCGGCGACAGATGCACCCGTGCTTGCAAAACTCCGGGACGCTGGTGCAATCCTTCTCGGCAAGACCAATCTGCACGAACTTGCCTTCGGCATCACATCCAACAATGCGGCCTTCGGAGCGGTCGCGAATGCCTACGACCCGGAACGTTTTGCCGGTGGGTCGAGCGGAGGAACAGGCGCCGCCATTGGCGCGCGACTGGCTTCTGCCGGACTTGGAACCGATACTGGAGGCTCCGTGCGCATTCCAGCAGCTCTCAATGGAGTTGCCGGATTACGCCCGACGACGGGTCGATATCCGGCAGGCGGTATCATCCCGATCTCTTCCACGCGCGACACGCCCGGACCGATTGCAAGAACCGTCGGCGATCTTGCACTCCTGGACGCGGTAATCACGGGTTCACCGGGCGCACTACCTGCAGTCGAGCTTAACTCGGTGCGGCTTGGCGTCCCCTCGGGCCTGACTGAAAACCTGTCGCCGGAAACGGAAAGAGTGTTCAGGGCTGCCCTGGACAAACTGGAGAAGTCCGGAGCCACGCTGATCGAAGTCGATATCAGCACGGAACTCGACCTTGCAGGCAAAGCCGGCTTCCCGATCGCCCTTTGGGAAGTCAAACGAGACCTCGCGGCCTTTCTGGAGCAATACGGAACCGGGCTCACGCTGGATGATATTGCCGGTGCGGTGGCCAGTCCGGATGTCAAATTCGTGTTCGAAAACCTGGTCCTCGGCAACCAGGCGATACCCGAGGAGGTTTACCGGATGGCCATGAACGACCTGCGCCCCCTCGTCCAGTCGGGCTATGCGGATGTCTTTGTGACCAACAAGCTCGATGCACTTGTATTCCCGACAACCCCGCTGGAAGCGCAGTCGATTACAGGATCCGACCAGACGGTCTCCCTCAACGGCGAGGATGTTCCGACGTTCCAGACATTCATTCGCAACACGGATCCCGGTTCAATTGCCGGCATACCGGGATTGTCTTTGCCGATCGGCGTCACCTCTGAAGGACTACCGGTCGGCCTCGAGCTTGACGGCCCGGCCCATTCAGACCGTCACCTGCTGTCGCTCGGACTTGCCATCGAAGCCGCTCTTCCCGAGATGCCTGCACCGGCACCGCGTTGACCAAAAGCGACCAGACGGGAAATCTGGAATTTCCTGTCTGGACTTTTGCCAAAATCATGGCACACACTCCCGGCGGTCGAGAGGAGCGTGCGCCGTGAAAACAGTTTCGTTCACCCAGATGAAGGACGGTACGAAAGAAGACTACCAGCTTCTTGAACAGGCCGAAAAGCCGTATCTTGCGATGACGGCGGAAAGGATTCTTTCTGAACTCCGCCGCCAGGGTGAAGACACGCTGACCGGATACAAGATCACGCGGATGGACCATGGACTTCAGGCCGCGACGCGTGCACGCCGGGAAGGCGCGGATATCGACTGGATCATCGGCGCACTTCTTCATGATATCGGCGACGGCCTCGCACCGCAGAACCATGACCGGTTTTCAGCAGAAATGATCCGCCCCTTCGTGCGCGACGAAGTCGCCTGGGTCGTTGAACACCACGGCATATTCCAGATGCTTTATTATGCCCGTCACTACGGCTGGGACGAAAATGCACGGGACCGTTTCAAGGATCACGTGCATTTCAAGGCGTGTTCTGATTTCTGCGAACGCTGGGATCAGAGTTCCTTCGATCCGGATTTCCCCACCGATACGTTGGAAAGCTTCGAACCGTTGGTCAGGGAAGTCTTCGCACGCAAGGCTTACGATCCCGCTGTCCTGCAGGTAGGCGTCTCAAAGGGGTTGCCGGCAATCTGAGCATCCAGCCGTGCCCGTTGGGGTCAGGGCTTGGCGCCCGGCACCACATCTGTGGTGATCGGTCCGACGAGACCTTCTTCCTCGGTCGCTTTCGGTCCGAACGGAACCCAACGTTTCAAGAACCTTCCAGTCGCGCTGCCACCGGACTTCTTCTGTGGCGCGAACGCGGTTTCAACGGCAGTACCGGTGGCATCTGCTCGCGGCGTAGCCGGGTTACCGGCGCCTGCAGCCGTGGCCGCCGCTTCCTCTTTCGCGGCCGTTTGCTCGCCAGATGGAATCGCTGCGGTCGTGATATCGGTTTCTTCCGTGCCGCCACCAAGCGTCGTCGCAATGCGGTTGGAGCGATTTTCCCAACGCTGCTGACGTTCGTCACGTGCATCGAACCTTGCAGCCAGCTGCTGGAATTTCTGGTCGTCCTTGCGTTGCTTTGAGGCAACGGCGGACGCAATGCGCGGGCTTACCTGGTATTCCGGGCACTTGGCACTGGCCCGAAAGGGAACTCCCTCGACCAGTGTTGTCGCGTCAAAGACATATTTCTTTTCGCAAACAGAGACCTTTGGCGGTGTCTTGCTGACCTCGAAATGGTCATAGCCGGTCTTCAGCATGTTCCAGTAGTCAAGATGATCGTTGTCGCGGTGGCGCGCCATGTTTTCCGGCGTCATGCGAAATGGAAATGCCTGTACCTGGAAAGAGCGCTGTCCGCCCTTGAAGCTTTCACGGGCAAGAGCGTAGATGTCTTCCACCTGCTCATCGGTCATGGCATAGCATCCGCGTGAGGAGCACGCGCCATGCACCATCAGATGCGATCCTGTGCGCCCGTGCGAGCGGTCATACCTGTTCGGGTAACCGAGATTGAAAGCAAGATGGTAGCTCGAATTCGGATTCATGAGCGCCGGCGTGATCTCATAGAAACCTTCCGGAGCCTGACGGTCGCCTTCCTTGAATTTCGGGCCGAGTTTGCCGGACCACTTGCAGATCTCGAATTCGTCCAGAAGCTTGTATTTACCCGTCCGGGTCTGCTTCCAGACTTCAAGTTCGGACTCTTCCTTGAAGATACGGACCATGATCGGCGACGTCGAACTCATGTTGAGATCGGTCATCTTGCGTTTGATGGGTTCGCTGACGGGACGAAGATGCTTGGGTCCGGCACCGAACTCATCGGCCTGACACGCGGCCAGAACACCGGCTGCCAAAACCAGCGCGCCGGCCCTTGATGCCGTGCGGCCGCTCCAGCGGCGCGAACCCGGGTACAGTCCGGCTGGCGATTTCAATAGGCGCCCAAAGACCATGTTACTTTCCCAAACTGATCGGAAACCGAAAAGCTGCGGCAAATGGCTCGCGTCAGCTTCGACAAGGTTTCCTGCGTCTTGCCCCCGCGCAAGGCTAGGGAATGTTAGTTGACGATAAGTTACTGAAACCCGCCTGCCCTCGCGAAGCAAATTCCGGTGATAAATAAAATTATCTTCGGCAGACGACCACCTGAATGCCTCATATGTGCCTGAATGCAGGCAGAATCTGGCCACAGCAAGGCAAGCGCGGCCGCAAAATCTGCCGGCGTACCTGTAATTCTTCTGACATTCCCGTGAATTAAGGCACTTCAGGAGATGCCTGATGTCTGTTGTTGACGCATTTGGAAACCGGAGCCCTAGGAAAGGGTTCGCCCGATCGCGACGAATTTTTCGCGCCTTTGCTTGCGGATTTCTTCCGGTTCGAGGCCCGCCAGCTCCTCAAGAGCGGCTTCGATTGACTTGCCGGCAGTATCGATCACGATTTCGCGCGCACGGTGCGCGCCGCCCACGGGCTCGACGATTATGTCGTCGATCACACCAAGCTGCTTAAGGTCCTGGGCCGTGATCTTGAGCGCAGTGGCAGCATCCTGCGCCTTGGCGCTGTCCCGCCACAGGATGGACGCTGCGCCTTCCGGCGAAATGACCGAATAAATGGCGTGCTCCATCATGAGCACCTTGTTGGCGGTCGCGATCGCGATTGCGCCTCCCGATCCGCCTTCCCCGATGACAACGGCGACCGACGGCACACCGAGACCAAGACCGATATCGGTGGACCGTGCAATTGCCTCGGACTGGCCACGCTCTTCAGCGCCGCGCCCCGGATAGGCACCGGACGTATCGACGAAACTCAACAGCGGAATACCGAAACGTTCCGCCAGTTTCATGATCCTGACTGCTTTCCGGTAACCCTCGGGACGAACCATGCCGAAATTATGCTTCAGCCTTGTTTCGGTGTCGTGGCCTTTTTCCTGGGCGAGAATGGCAACAGACTGACCTCGAAAGCGCCCGATCCCGGCGATGAGCGCATGATCCTCGGCAAATTTGCGGTCGCCGGCCAGAGGCGTGAAATCTTCAACAAGTCCGGCAACATAATCGACCGCATGCGGCCGGTCCGGGTGCCGGGCAACCAGCGTTTTCTGCCAGGGGGTCAGCTTGGAGTAAAGGTCCTGAAGGGTCTGGGCGGACTTGGTGTTGAGCCGCTCGATTTCGCCGTCGACATTAACTGCTTCACCATCTTCCGCTGCGATTGCCCGCAGTTCCTGGATCTTGCCTTCAATATCCGCGACGGGTTTTTCGAACTCCAGATAGCTGTGCATGTACTTGTTTACCCGAAACATCCCGACCCGCCGGCTGTTGATCGGCCGGTCCGGAAATCTGTTACAAAGGTGTTTCCACACCCAGATGGCGTAATGTGGAGCGCTGTATCAAGAGACGCAAGAGGGCGCAAGTCTCCGCCTGAACCTCTCGGACAATTCCAGATACCAGAACATTCCCGAAGCATGAGAAAGTGCGCGCGGCAACATCTTCACGCGCGCACGAAGATGAAGTGTGAACTACCTGGCAGCCTGATCGCTGCCGGCGCCGTCTATCGTAAGCTTGCTGGCTTCCACCAGCAGTCGTCCATTCTTGGTGTCGATTGCAATACGATAAGGGACAAGCACGTTGTCCCGTCCCATAGGAGCAATCCAGACTTCCATATTGGCCTTCGCCATATACTTGACGGATTCCTTGGACGGGCGGTGACCGGCGACGGGTACCCACCGCGCTTTGCAAACGACCACGGTTCCGTCGTAACCCCTGCCGGAGACTTCCTTTGTGCCTTCAAAACTCAGCTTGATATCGAAACGGGTCCAGCCGTCGAAAATCGGCAATTTACGGGAACAGGCCTTCGGTCCGAAGCTGTCCTTGGACCGTCTGACGGGCATCAGGGCCGCGCTGAGCGGATCGATCGCGTTGCGCTTGTGGCGCTTGGTAATCTTGACCCGTTCCGGATTAGGTTTGAACTGGGGCGCAACCTCCATGGAACGGATATTGCGCGATCCCTGGTTCAGATTGACGTAAAAATCGAGATTGGATGCGTGGGACGCCATCCGGTACTTGGACGGGACAACCTTGGAGCCGACGAGCCAGCCCGAGGCTTCAGCGCCGCCCTTGCCGGTCGAAAACAACGTGCCGATCCCCGCAGGTGCGACCGTAACCTTGGCCGAATAGGCGTTCCCCTGCATGACAAGCGACAGCGTGCCGCGCCCGATCTTGAAACCGGCCAGAGAGATTGAATAAACCCCGCCAACACCGTTCTTTTTGGCTTCCGCAGGCGCGACAAACAGCGCACCTGCCAGCAATGGGAGGACGACGAGGCGCCCGAATGACGTCAGACCAATCACTTTAACAAACCTCCGCACTGCCCCTCTGGCAGTGAACAACGCCCCCACGTCAACAATGTTCCGCCAAGCCAACCTTAGCATGAAAATCACCTGCCGAGCGCAGTCAATCATTCTAAATTATGGTAACTCAGTGGTTAACATCTGAACCTGACAGAAATAAAACCACAGAATCATGCCAACGGGCAGGAGATGTCTTGACGTTGGCGCGAGCTGCCATTATAGCGGGGCAACTTTTTCCGAGAAATGCCGGAGACGATGTCGCCGGACCTCAGGTCCGCGCCGGTTCCGGTTTGGACATGCTGGGTTCCATGTAACGGCCCGGCCGCGAAAACAAAAGGTGATATCATGGCACGCCGTTGCGAACTTTCCGGCAAAGATGTGATGACAGGCAATAACGTCTCGCACGCAAACAACAGGTCCCGCCGCAGGTTTCTGCCGAACCTGTGCAACGTCTCTCTGATGAGCGAATCCCTTGGCGAGAGCTTCAAGCTGCGTGTCAGCGCTCACGCCCTGCGCTCCGTTGAGCACCGTGGCGGTCTGGACGCTTACCTTCTGAAGGCATCCGACGACCAGCTCTCCGGCGCTGCCCGCAAGATCAAGGTCAGCATCAAGCGCAAGCAGGCTGACGCCGCCGCTGCCTGATCCAACCCTTTGGGGTAATTGAAATGACGGATACCCGGAGCTTCTCTGCGGGCCATCACGCCATCGCGATTCTCGCGATGGCGCTTGTCGTTGCAGCCTCCAATTACCTGGTGCAGTTTCCGGTCGAGCATGTTGTCGGCGGTATTAACCTGGCCGATACGCTCACCTGGGGCGCGTTCACGTATCCCATCGCGTTTCTGGTCACGGATCTGACCAACCGACGTTTCGGCCCTGTCGCGGCCCGCAAGGTCGTTGTTTCCGGCTTCATCCTAGCAATTGTCGTTCCGATGATTTTCTGGGCTGTCGACGAGGCCTTCACCACCCCCCGCATCCTGATTGCTTCCGGCACCGCGTTTCTTGTCGCCCAGCTGCTCGATGTCACCATCTTCGACAAACTGCGCCGCCTGACCTGGTGGAAGGCACCGATGGCATCCTCTCTGATCGGCTCCGTCATCGACACGCTGCTGTTCTTCGGCATCGCCTTTTCCGCAAGCTTTGCTTTTGTCGACAACCTGTTCGGCATGGAGGACGGCTCGTTGGCTTTCCCTGTCCCGTTCCTCGGCATTGGCGGGGAAACAGAGGCTCTCCTCTGGATGTCGCTCGCTGTCGGCGACCTGATGGTCAAGATCCTCGTGGCCCTCGCCTTGCTGGCTCCCTACAGGATCATCCTGAATATCTTCAGGCCTGTTCCGAATGGTACAGCGGCGTAGATGCTGAACTCCGAAGGCGCCTCAGGCGCCTTTTTTGTTTCAATATCCAATTGATAGAGTCGTCATCAAACTTCAAACATGAAAAGCTGCTTATCCTGCTTGCAATCACTCTCCGAAAGGCGGCTGGGTTGTTAACCGGTGTCGCATCAGTTCTCCAGCCTGAACCGCAAGAAAACCGTGCGTTGCAAGATCGACCGGTTGTTGTCCGACAGAAGTGTCAGGATCGTCTCGCCATCTGAATTCTGGTGAACGGCGAGGGCTTCCATGTTGTCGATCTGGTACTTGAAATCCGCTTCCAGGATGACTTTGCCCTCAAGCACGGCACCGGGTTTGATCTCCGCCCCGCCAAAGCGCCTCAGACGCAGTCCGATCAGGTCACGCAGATTGAATCTCCGCTCCATGAGGATGAGGTCACCGTCCGGCAGAAAGGCCGCGTCGGTCGCATCAAAACGGTTGCGCCTCTTGATGGTAAAACGTTCGACACCGTTCGGCCCGACGATATAGGCAGAAAAATCGTGCGCATCACTCTGGCTCGATTCCGCAATGGCAATCAGCTTGCCGGACAACGCGCTGTCATCCGGTGCTGCGGCGAGCGATTCAAGGCCGGTGTTGCGAGGCAGAGCGCGAATCTCGTCTGGCAGATTGACCTCTCCGATCATACGTTCCTTGCCGGTGATCAGCGGCCAGGGATAGTGGTAGATCGCGTTCTTGGTTTCCGCGGTGACATAAAGACCCGATTCCGACAGTGTCAGCGCTTCCGTGTCATGACCCCATCTGGCCTGGAGCGTCTTGCCGTCGGTTCCCAGTAGAGGGGCAAACCGGATTTCATTGATATCAACCGGTTTGCCATCCGTCGTCTGCTTGATCGCACCGCTGACCCAGTGGCCATTGTCGGTCACCGCAAGAAAGGCGTTGCCATCATCAAGGCTGAGAAGCCCGGATAGGCCGCCGATTTTCCTGTCGGAGGCCAGAAGCTCCAGTCCACCCAGGAATGTCAGCGCGCCGAATTTTGTGTCGTCATGACCTATGTGAAACGTCTCGATGACCTTCGTCCGCGCCTTGACAGGCCGGCCTTCGTTCAAGACCTCCTGCGCCAGGGCGACGGACGTGTCCCCAACCGACACAGCAACGAACACAGTCAGCACCAGAGCGAAGCAGGAACTGAAATTCGGCAACCGATGCGCCATGGTCTCTTCAGAACCTATCGTCGGCCGCCGCGGCGCCTGCCACGGTTTTGATGGTCCTGTTGGACCTCGTCATCGAACAGATCCGCGAGCTGGTCTGTCATGGCACCGGCCAGTTCTTCCGCATCCACGATCGTCACGGCCCGCCGGTAGTAGCGGGTGACATCATGCCCGATGCCGATCGCAATCAACTCGACAGGTGACCGGGTTTCGATTTCCTCGATAACGTAGCGCAGGTGGCGCTCCAGATAATTGCCCGGATTGACCGACAGGGTCGTATCATCCACCGGCGCGCCGTCCGAAATCATCATCAGGATGCGGCGTTGTTCCTGACGGGCGAGCAGGCGGTCATGCGCCCACAACAGCGCTTCGCCGTCGATGTTTTCCTTCAAGAGGCCTTCGCGCATCATGAGGCCGAGGTTACGCCGCGCCCGGCGCCATGGCGCGTCCGCGGACTTGTAGATGATATGCCGCAGATCGTTCAGCCGGCCAGGGGTCGGCGGTTTGCCCGCACCGATCCAGCTCTCGCGCGACTGACCGCCTTTCCATGCCTTTGTCGTAAAGCCCAGGATTTCCACCTTCACGCCGCAGCGCTCCAGCGTGCGCGCAAGGATATCCGCGCATGTCGCGGCGACCGTGATCGGACGCCCCCGCATGGAGCCGGAATTGTCGAGCAGCAGGGTGACCACGGTATCTCGGAAATTCGTATCGCGCTCCTGCTTGAAGGCAAGAGGTGACATCGGATCGGTGACCGCACGTGTCAGCCGGGCCGTATCGAGCAGCCCTTCTTCCAGGTCGAAATCCCACGCACGGTTCTGCTGCGCCATCAGCTTCCGCTGCAGGCGGTTCGCAAGTCGGGCGACAGCGCCCTGGAGATGCGTGAGCTGCTTGTCGAGAAAACCACGCAACCGGTCCAGTTCGGCCGTGTCACACAATTCTTCAGCAGTGACTGTTTCATCAAACTGATGTGTGAATACCCGGTAATCCGTTTCAGGACGATTGGAAAAGGGCGTGTCCTGCCTGTCGTTCTCACCCGGCTCTTCCGAATCCTCCGCCATGTCCTGTTCGGCGAAGTCTTCCATATCGATGTCTGCGGCTTCGGTTTCCCCCGCTTCCTGCTCCTCGCCGGAAAGCTCCATCTCCTGCGGGGCGGCTTCCTGTTCGCCGCTGTCGTTTTCGTCGTCGCCGGTTTCTGCTTCCTCGTTGTTGCCCTGGTCTTCGTTCTGATCCGGGTCGTTGTCCTGATCCTGATCGCCAAGTTCATCGCCCATATCAAGCGATTTGAGAACATCTCGCAGGCGCGAGGCGAACGAATTCTGGTCTTCGACCTCGGTCCTCAGCAGATCCAGTTCCCCGCCAGCCTTTTCCTCAACCCAGCCACGCCACATGTCGACCAGGTTCGCCGCACTTTCCGGCGGAGGTGCGCCGGTCAGGCGTTCGCGAACGATCATGGAAAGGGCATCCTGAAGCGGGGCTTCCTCCCGGCTTGAAATGTCCGGAGCGCCCGACTTTCGGAACCTGTCGTCCAGCATGACGGCGAGATTCTCGGCAACACCCTGCATCCGCCGCGCTCCGACCGCCTCGCAGCGCGCCTGCTCCACCGCTTCGAAAATGGCTCTGGCGTCAGAACCCTGCGGCAGGTTTTTCGAGTGCACCGCCTTGTCATGACAGGCCATGCGAAGAGCCATGGAATCCGATAGTCCCCGTGTAACGGCGACATCACGCTCATTGAGCTTGCGTGAGGGCTCCGGCAGGCGCGCGGTCTGGCCGCTCAGCCCCGGGCGATCACCTGAGAACACCACCTCGAGTTCCGCATCTCCGGCAATCGCCCGCATCGTTCCGCTGACCGACTGCTTGAACGGTTCGGTTGACGGCGCGGGCTTGTTGCCCGGAAGTGTATTGTGACCGGGACGCGGTGCCATGGGTTTCTCAGCTCATCACGACATTGACAGAGGATTCCGGCAGATCTTCGCCGAAACAACGCTGGTAAAATTCAGCGACAAGGGACTGTTCCATGTCATCGCACTTGTTGAGGAAGGTGAGGCGGAATGCAAATCCGACATCACCGAATATTTCGGCATTCTCTGCCCAGGTGATGACCGTACGCGGGCTCATCACGGTCGACAGATCGCCATTGACGAAAGCGTTGCGGGTCATATCGGCAAGGCGAACCATCTTCGAGATGGTGTTTCGTCCCTCGTCGGTCTGGAAGTGTTTGGCCTTGGACAAGACGATATCAACCTCATTGTCGTGAGGCAGATAGTTGAGCGTGGTCACGATCGACCAGCGGTCCATCTGGGCCTGGTTGATCTGCTGCGTGCCGTGATAGAGGCCGGACGTATCGCCGAGGCCGACCGTATTCGCCGTCGAGAACAGGCGGAACGCACCGTGAGGCCGAATGACACGACTCTGGTCCAGCAATGTCAGGCGGCCCGAAGACTCCAGAATACGCTGGATCACGAACATCACGTCCGGTCGTCCGGCGTCATATTCATCGAACACAAGCGCTACATTGTGCTGGTACGCCCAGGGCAGAATACCGTCCTTGAACTCGGTGACCTGCTGTCCGTCCTTGATGACGATAGCGTCCTTGCCGACAAGATCGATACGCGAGATGTGGCTGTCGAGATTGACGCGGATACAGGGCCAGTTCAGGCGGGCGGCAACCTGCTCGATATGGGTCGATTTACCGGTGCCGTGATAACCGGTCACCATCACGCGCCGGTTATGGGCAAACCCCGCAAGGATCGCCAGCGTCGTTGCTCGGTCGAACAGATAATCCTCGTCGCGCTCCGGCACATGCTCGGACGGCGTGGAAAATGCCGGTACCTTGAGGCTGGACTTGAATCCGAAAACCTCTTCTACAGAAACTTCAGTGTCCGGCATGGCCATGGCCGCAGTCGTCGTCTCAGTCATCAGTCCTCCGCTGCCCCGGAATGTTCGGGCAGGATCATTTGGGAAAAGCCGGCAGGACCCTGCAGGCTTAAAGGAAACCGGCTTTTTTCAGGACGTTGTAGGCCTGGATGATCTCCCGCAGTCGGTCTTCAGAAGATCGGTCACCGCCATTGGCGTCCGGATGGTTGAGTTTTACAAGCTCCTTATAGCGCGCTTTTATCTCGGCGCCACGGGCTGTGTTAGGCAGATTGAGCACATCCAGGGAACGTTTTTCAAGCGTTAGTAGTTTTCTTTGGCGCGGTCGGCGCACCTGTTCCGCCCGTTGCTGCGCATTATTGCGCATATTGGAGCGCGGGTCGTACCCGTCGGGGCCATCGGCAGCCTGCTTGTTGACACCCATCTGCCAGGTCGGCCGGTGACCTGTCAGACTGTCCTTTTGATAGGACCGGACGTCATCGTCGCCCATTCCCATGAAGTAGTTATAGGACTTGTTGTACTCGCGTACGTGGTCGACGCAGAAATTGAAATACTCCCCTTCCCGGTCGCGACCTTTTGGCGCCCGGTGCGTACCGGGACGTTTGCAGCCCGGATGCTCGCACACAGGATGCTTGTCCTGCGCGGCGCGCTCCTTGTCAGGCTTCACTCTAATACTGTCGAAGAGTTTTGATTCCAGTTTCATGCGGTCGAATATCGAGTTCTATCAGATCGCGGACAAGCCGCTGGGTGTTGCAATTCCCCGGTGTCCAAAGTTATTTTCCGGGTTCCGATTCATTCAGGTCTCAAACAGCCCGACACCATATCAGTCGCGACTGTGCCAGCAAAGACTTGACTTTGAAAACTCCGGTCACACGTTGAGGATCATGAGCACAAAAGACACGATTTCCGCCAAACTGACGGCAGAGTTTTCACCGGATTATCTGAATGTGATCGACGAGTCCGAAAAGCACAGGGGGCACGGCGGCTGGCGCGAAGGCGGCGAGACACATTTCAGGGTACAGATTTCCGCGAAATCCTTTGAGGGTATGAACCGCGTTGCCCGTCACCGGGCCATCCATGAAATCCTGGCCGGGGAACTTGCCGGCGGCGTCCACGCACTGGCTCTTGAAATCCGGACACCGGATGAGCCGGATCCGCGCGCAGCGCGCGTGGCCGGACAGGGTTGATCATCGCGTCTAGGCGGGAACCCGCGACGATTCGCCGCTTGTAGCGACGCGCGCCTGACCGAGCGGCATGATGCGCAGACGCGTGATCCGGTTTTTTTCGCGCCTCAGCACGGTGAAGCGGAAGCCGTGAAACGTAAATATCTGGCGCTCTTCCGGGATCATTCTGGCTTCGTGGATCACCAGTCCGGCGATTGTCGTTGCCTCGTCGTCCGGAAGACTCCAGTCCGCGGCACGGTTGAGATCCCTGATCGGAACCGACCCGTCTACGATCACCGAACCGTCTGCCTGCGGACGCAGTCCCTCCAGATCAAGGTCATGCTCGTCTGCAATCTCGCCAACGATTTCTTCCAGAATATCCTCAAGCGTGACCAGGCCCATCACTTCGCCATACTCGTCGACAACGAGCGAGAAATGCGACTTGTGCCGCAGAAACGCGTTCAGTTGATCCTGCAGGCTGGTCGTATCGGGTACGAACCAGGTTGGGGATGCAATGTCGAGTATGTTGATCTTCGCCGCGTCCCCACCTGCTGCGTGGAGAGCCCGAAGCAGATCTTTCGCGTGCAGAACCCCGACGAAGTTATCACTTTCACCGCGCCAGAGCGGCAAGCGCGTATAGGGAGCCGCAAGCGCCGCGTTGACCAGTTTTGCGGCATCCTCGTCCGCATTCAAAGCCAGCATGTTGGTCCGGTGGACCATCACGTCGGAAACTTCCAGTTCGGCAAGATCCAGCAATCCACCCAGACGGTCGCGTTCACCCTTCTCAAGGCCACCTTCGATATGCTGTAGATCAACCGCTCCGCGCAATTCATCGTGGGCGGACAATATGAATGCATCTGCGCCGATCTGAACACCGGCAAACCGCAGTATATGACGGACAATCCACTCCACGCCGACAACCACGGGGCCAAAGACGGCCACGACAATGCGCACGATGGGCGCCACCATCAGAGCAAAGCGTTCCGGATTGGAAATGGCCCAGGTCTTGGGCAGGACCTCGGCGAAAATCAGCACGAGTGCCGTCATGACAAGCGTTGCGATGGCGACGCCCGCTTCTCCGAAGAGCGAGAGGAACACGGTGGTCGCCAGAGCGGAGGCGAGAATGTTGACGAGGTTATTGCCCAGCAGAAGAGCGCCGATCAGCCGCTCACGGGAGGCGATCAGGCGGCTGGCCACGCGAGCGCGCCAGTCTCCGGTCTTCTCCAGCTGGTGCATACGGGCTCTGGACGCCGCGGTCAACGCCGTTTCCGAGCCGGAAAAGAAACCTGACAGGAACAGGAGCACGAAGATGGCGGCGATCGCCAGCCAGAGAGCCGATTCCATCATGGTTCGAGTTTCTCCTTGAGGAATTCAGTTACGATAGCGGGGTCGACGCCCTTTTCAACGAAGGCATGACCGATCCCGCGCGTCAAAATGAAAGTCAGCGAACCCCGGCTGACTTTCTTGTCCTGGGCAATGATATCCATGAAGGTCTCGGCGCCTGGGAGCTGGCCCGGTATGTCTTGTAACCGGACGGGAAGTCCCACAGCAGTGAAATGCCTGTGTACCCGCGTTACGGTGTCTTCGCCGATCAGGCCGAGCCGCGCCGAGAACTCGTGAGCGAGCATTGTGCCGATGGATACGCCTTCACCATGTACAAGGCGTTCGGTTTCATAGGAAACCGCGGACTCAAGTGCATGACCGAAAGTGTGTCCGAGATTGAGAAGAGCACGCTGACCTGCTTCAAGTTCATCGGCGGCCACAATGTCCGCTTTCGCCAGGCAGGATCGTGCAACGGCTTCATCTCTTTCCGGACCACCTGCAAAGATGGCTTTCCAGTTGACCTCCAGCCAGTCGAAAAAATCCGCATCGCCCAACAAACCGTATTTGGCAACCTCGGCGTAACCCGCCCGGAAATCTCGAGTTGGAAGTGTGTCGAGCACTGCTGTATCTGCCAGCACAAGAACCGGTTGATAGAAGGCGCCGATCAGGTTCTTGCCGTGCCGCGAGTTGATACCGGTCTTGCCGCCCACCGAGCTGTCAACCTGCGCCAGCAATGTGGTCGGCACCTGAACGAAAGCCATTCCGCGACGGGTTGCGGAGGCCACGAACCCCGCCAGATCGCCAACGACACCACCACCCAGCGCGACAATTGCATCGCCGCGTTCGAGGCGGGTGGCCAGAACGTCATCGCACAACCGTTCGAACTCGCGAAAACACTTGGTGGATTCGCCGGCGGGAACCGTCAGCACGGTGTGTACGATGCCTGCTGAGTCCAGGCTGGCTGAAAACGCGTCCAGATGCAGCCCGGCGACGGTTTTGTCGGCAATCACGCAAAGACGTGCTCCCGGCAGAACGGACTTGATTTCGGCACCTGCTGTCTCAATCAGTCCCCGGCCGATCTTGATGTCATAACTGCGCGCATCAAGGTCGACGCGCACTGTATTTCTGTCTGATGTGGCCGGTGCCGCGATCGTGTCTGCCATGTGTTCGAAAGTCCAGGTATCGGGTATGAAATCAGGTATGAGACGTGGGTGAGGTCAATGTGTCCTCACGTTGAAGTAGATAAGCAGCCATGGTGACAATGATCTGATCCACGACCGCATCGTGGGGAACATCCTTGGATGTTACCGTCAGCGCCGCTGTCGCATAAACCGGCTCCCGCTCGTCGAGCAGCTGCCGCATCGTTCCTTCCGGATCCGGATTCTGGAGCAAAGGCCGGGTTGCACGCCGCCTGACCCGCGCCATGACAGTATCAAAGTCCACTTTCAGCCAGACCGACAAACCGTGTTCCAAGATCTCGGTACGGGTCGTTTCGCTCATGAATGCGCCACCTCCCGTCGCAAGAACCTGGGGCCCTTCTCCGAGAAGCCTGGCGATAACCCGCTCTTCACCGCTGCGGAAATAAGGCTCGCCATGTGCCGCAAAAATTTCGGAAACCGTCATGTTGGCTGCGCGTTCTATCTCGGAGTCAGCATCGATAAATTCAAGGCCGAGCCGCTGCGCAAGCCGCTTGCCGACCGTTGATTTTCCGCATCCCATGATGCCGACGAGCACGATCGACCGGGAACCGAGCGCTGCGACGAGCCGGTCGGGATCTACCGATTTTGCATTCAGTCCTGCGGTATGCACGTTCAAGTCCCGTGTCTTGTCGTTTTCAGTCATGGCTGCGTTGTAACATATTCGCTAAAAAAGACACGTCGTGGAACATCTTCAGCGAAATTCTTTGCGAGCCTTGCGCTTGCCGCTGCGTTTTTGAAACAATCCGGTATTCGATTCGCCCGGGAGATCACATTTGCCGACCCTGACCCGCCTGTTGCTTGTGCTGATCCTGCTTGGCGCGCTTGGCTATGGCGCAATCTATGCCTTGGCAAATTTCGTCGATCCGCGTGAGCGGGAAATCACCGTCAGAGTTAAAAAGGACGGATTCGGACGCTAGGTCACACACCCGCAAATGAAATTGAGAGCGCCGGAAACAGAGAAATTCTGCCAGAGGGAGAACGAAGTGTGCCTGCCCGAGAAGAAGTGGATTCACTTCCCAGACCAAAGCGGTTATGGCGACGCCCTGCGTTGGTGTGAATTTGCCGGACAACAAGGTTGCAAGCGCTTGAAAACCGGACAGTTTCCTGCAAGCTTACGCCTCCGGCAGATTCAGGAATGGTGAGAACAGGTATCCGTCCGTGATCGGACCCAACCAAGAACTGAGCCATTTTGTGTTTGGACGCCCAGATTGAAGATGGCCGTTTATGTAGACGAATACACCCCCACCGTTTCAATCTCATTTGTGAGAGCGTGATCTGGGATCTGAACAAATGGCAACCGGCTTCGACCTGGAGAATTTTCTGGAGATGCTCGCCGCCGAAAGGGGGGCAGCAGACAATACGCTTGACGGTTATCGGCGGGACCTTGAGGACTTTTCCGGCTTTCTCGGCGGAAAGAAGATCGCGAATGCCCAAAGCAGCGATGTTTCCGCCTATCTGAGCGATCTGACCAGGCGCGGCTTTGCAGCAACCTCCCAGGCCAGACGCTTGTCGGCTCTGAAGCAGTTCTTCAAGTTTCTTTATTCCGAAGGCACTCGCCAGGACGATCCTACGCGCACATTATCTGCCCCCAAAAAGCGCGGAAGCCTGCCGAAGGTTATGTCGATGGACGAAGTCGACAGGTTGATCGAGTGCGCGAGAGCGGAGACGGAAACTCCTCGGCGCAGCGCAGCGGCACGACTTCGGGTCCAGCGAATGTACACGTTGATCGAGGTGCTCTATGCGACCGGACTGCGCGTCTCGGAACTGGTAGCACTTCCCGTGAGGGCCGCCATGCGCGACACGCGACTGATCGAAATCAAGGGGAAGGGCGGCAAGGAACGCCTCGTGCCTTTGTCGCGTGCAGCCCAGGCCGCAATGAAAGACTATGTCGGTCTTCGTTCAGCCGAAGGAGCCTATGAGAAAAGTCCCTGGTTGTTTCCGTCGCACGGAAACAGTGGTCACTTGACCAGGCAGCATTTCGCCCGTGATCTGAAGGATTTGGCAAACAAGGCCGGGCTGGATGCCACCAAGGTATCGCCGCACGTGCTTCGACACGCCTTCGCATCTCATCTCCTTCAAAACGGCGCTGATCTGCGCGTTGTTCAGCAACTGCTGGGCCACGCGGACATCTCGACGACACAGATCTACACGCATGTTCTGGACGAGCGCCTCCGCGAACTGGTTGAAAGCGCGCATCCGCTGGCGCAGCGCGAATAAGACACCCTATTGCACTGCAGCAATCCGGGTCCTAAAGTTCCTGCCTAAAAAAATAGCATCGGATCCAGAATATGCTGCAGCCTGCCAGCGATTATGACACGCTGAAAACCCGTTTCCAGTGGTCACTGCCTGATACATACAATGTGGCAGGTGTGGTCAGCGATGCGTGGGCTGCAAGCGATCCTCAGCGGC
>NZ_KI928921.1:199354-205616 GCF_000521215.1 Labrenzia sp. DG1229
CGAAGATTGGACACATCAGGCGCTGAACCGGGCCGCCAATCGCCTTGCCAACGCGCTCAGGTCTCTCGGAATTCACCCTGGTGATCGCGTTGCGCTGCTTTTGCCGCAATGCCCGCCGACCGCAATTGCGCATGTTGCTGCCTATAAACTCGGTGCAATCGTGGTGCCTCTCTCAACCCTCTTCGGCCAGGATGCACTGCGGTACAGATTATCCGATTCCGGCGCCAGGATCCTTGTCACCGATGCTTCGGGCTTGGAAAAGCTCGAGGAAATAAGCGACGACCTGCCGGATCTGGAATTTGTTGTGTCGGTGGATGAACCCGGTTCGAAGGGCCTGTCGTTCGACGCTCTTGTCGAAAGAGCAAATGATCGATTTGATACACTTGCAACGACCCCGGATGACCCCGCCCTGATGATTTATACGTCCGGCACGACCGGCCAGCCCAAAGGCGTGTTGCACGGGCACCGGGTGCTGATCGGCCATATGCCGGGCATAGAACTTTCCCAGAATTTTCTGGGCAGATCCGGTGATCTCCTCTGGACTCCTGCCGACTGGGCCTGGGCGGGGGGTCTGTTGAATGCGCTGTTTCCGGCGTTGAAACTGGGCGTTCCGGTCGTCTCTTTTGCTTCGCGGAAATTCGACCCGGAATTTGCATTTCACTTGCTGGAAAGTCAGGGGGTAAGGAATGCGTTCATACCGCCGACAGCCCTGAAAATGCTCCGTGCCGTTGATAATCCGGCGAAACGTTTCAAGTTGAACTGGCGCAGCGTCGGGTCGGCCGGCGAGTCCCTCGGCAGGGAAACCTACGACTGGTTCGCAGAAGAATTCGGCTTCCATGTCAACGAGTTCTACGGACAGACAGAATGCAATGCCGTCCTGGGATCCGCAGCATCACTTGGTGTGACGAGAGCCGGCGCAATCGGAAAGACAACGCCTGGACATGACGTCGCCATCATCGATGACGTTGGCAGCGTACTGCCGGCGGAGGCATTGGGCCAGATTGCCATACGAAGACCTGACCCGGTCATGTTTCTGGAATACTGGAACAAGCCGGATGCGACGCAGGAAAAGTTCATCGGAGACTGGATGATCACCGGTGACCAGGGCGTGATGGATGAGGATGGCTATGTTCATTTTGTCGGCCGTGACGACGATATCATAACGTCTGCAAGTTACCGGATTGGTCCTGGCGAAATAGAAGATTGCCTCATCAGGCATCCGGCTGTCGCACTGGCCGCCGTCGTCGGCAAACCCGATCCGCTGCGCACCGAGATCGTCAAGGCCTACGTTGTCCTGCGGCCCGACAATGCCGAGAGTGTCGTGCTTGAGGACAATATCAGAGGCTTCGTCCGTGACCGCTTGTCAGCACATGAATACCCGCGTGAAATTGAATTCGTCGAAGACCTTCCCATGACCACCACCGGCAAGGTGATCCGGAGAAAACTGCGCGAACTGGCACGCTCCGAAACAGTCTGATCGAATTGTTGCTTCAGGATTTGAGCTTCGCCCTGACCGTGCGGGCAACCTGACGGAGTTTCCGTTCGAAAGCCATATCCGCCGCGCAAAGATTGTTTTTCAGGTCACCCAGAGGTTGGCTGGCCAGCAGCAACGTCCCGAATTCCAGGCGGCCGCGCCAGAGAGGCTCGATCATCGAATGCCCCGGAACGGCAAGGGAGTCGGCATACCTGAAACCGGATTGCGCAAGATTTTCACGGAACGTGTGAAGAACCAACTGGGCACCAGGTGAATAGCGCGCATAGCCTTCGTCAAACGCAATTTTCCAGGTGAAGACACAGCCGCCGTCAACAAATGAGACGAGCGACGCGATCAGATTGTCGCCCGCGCGCAGTTCGTCGACCCGGATGCTGTCCGAATGTGCGCACGAAGCAATCACCTCACGTGAAAAGTCCGAGGTTTGGGGATTGCTGCCCAGCGCGGATTCCTCCCGACCCTTCCAGCCGGACGCTTCAAGCTCAAGGAACTGTTCGAAGCACTCGAGCGTCCCGGTCCCGGTAACGCTCGACAGGTTGACGGTTCCGTGATCCTCGAGCCGGCGAAGAAGACGGCGCATTTCCTTGCGCCGCTTGCCTTTGAAGGCGTCTTCCAGCTGTTTTTCGCCTTCGCCCCCACTTGCATGGCTTGCCCGCTCAAACCGGGATGTCGTCGCAACCTTCATGTTCTCCAGGTTCGTCAGCCGCATTGCAACGCCCGAAGCCATTGGCAAAAACGGAATGGCCAAAATGCCGGCACGGCCGGCAGCCACGTTGACGAATGTCTTTACATCATCATCGCCGACCTGCGGAGACATCAGCGGCGTTCCGAGCGGCGAATATTCCGTCGTCCAGACCGTGGCAACCGGAAGAACGAGCCCGGCCGGACATCGTCGGATGGGAGCGGCCATCAACCAGCGGCCAGTTGATTTCTCTTTCAAGGCCAACAGGCGGATGTTCCGCACACTCATGTTCGTCAGGAACGGCTGCAGGAATGACGGGTTGAAAAACGGATTCGGATCAACTGCTTCGTCGCACAATGCCTGCCAGGCCTCGACCGGCACATTTTTGCTTAGCGGATCGAAGAAACCAGCTTCTGTCGCTGATGCGCCTGTTGCGTCAGTCTTCACCCCCGCGGCCTCCGCTCGAGTACATCAAGGGCAAAACAAAGGTTGTCACATTCAGCTTCCGCTTCGCGGCAATGGCAAGCGCTGACGCTTCAAGGAATATCGCGCAACTGGTCGCGATTGCAGCACCGGCGAGCCCGAACAGTGGTATGAAAATCAGGTTGAGCAGCACGTTGAACACAAACGTCACGGCATATATGCCGGCGCAGGTTCGCTGGTGACCGGTCATGGACAGCAATGCATCCGCCGGACCGACCGACGCACGTGCCAGAACGCCGATCATGAGGAGCGCGATCAGCGGATAACCGCTTTCAAACCCGTTGCCGAATAGCCGCAGCAACAGCGGAGCAACAATCAGCAAACCCGCACCGGCCAAGAGCGACGGCCAGAAAGTCCAGAGCGTCGCCTGCCGGGTATAGGCTGCCAGACCTTTCAGGTCCTGATTGTGCGTATAGGCGGAAAAACGGTGTGCCGATGCTGCTCTGACAGCGAAATAGACAAAATGCACCAGGGCCAATGTTCGGGACGCGGCAAAATAAACAGCGACTTCATCCGGACTTTGAAAGAAACTGACCATGATCACGTCGGCACTGGTGATCAGTTGGAGAAACCCTTCCACCATCAGCATTGGCAGGGAAACCACGACCCATGATTTCAGCTCGACCCTTGCCGGACCGGGCGGGATCTCTTGCGGCAGGCGGTTCCTGAGATGAAAATACTGGTATGCAGCTACGAGCAAGGTCGCCGCGACGGCAACGGACGCCGCTGTTTCCGCTGAGGCCGGCAGACCGGCGAAAACCGCCACCACCAGCAGGAACAGGATGGCAAGCGGTCTCCAGATGTAGGTCGGGAGCATTGCAAGAGAAGGCCAGTCATAACTGCGGGCAATCCCGTCCTGTACGAGTCCAAACGCGAAAAACGGCAAGGCCAGAAACACGATCACGAGAGGCTGATTGTAGGAAGGGTCTATCGCCGGGCGTAAAAGGTAGACCAGTCCAATTCCAATCACTGCGGCGCCAATGCCAATCAGAAACGCAATCAGGCGGCTCGCCTTCAGGAAACCGCGTAGACCGGCAAGATCACCGGCTTGGCGGTACTGGGGAATGAACCGGCTGGCCGATGTTGAAAACCCGCCACAGGCCATCACGCCCAGGATGATCACGACAGTCCAGGCAACCGAATAGATGCCGTAGTCGTGCGCGCCCAGGAGACGAGCCAGGACAATCTGTGACAAATAAGCCAACGCGGCGCCAGCGACACGCACGGCAAACGTGGACACTGCCATGCGTCCTGCCGTCTGTTGGCCTGAAGCATTTCCACGTTTGAGGAATCCGAGCTGGTCTATGCTCTTGCCGAGCCCCTGAAACCAGGTGGCGTCTTGAAAACGCTTCGTCCAGGAATGGGCGGTAAATCGCACGTTCAGGGTCCTTGAGAAAATCACCCGGTATTTGTGACATGTGGGACTTAATATTCCGTGGCTTTGAATTGACCGGCGCGGAATCAGCTTCACAGATGCGTGATACCCTTTTGGAAGGCTGTGTCCCTGGACCTCGCTGCCGCGTCGTCACAACCACCAGGTCCGGAATTGGACCAACTCCGAAACCGAGGACCGGTTTGGTTTGCTGAATCCATCTTCCTGCAAGACCGCAGATTTCACGTCCCTGTTCCGGATCTGCATCAAATGCGAAGAACAGATTGCAAAAAAGACTCGTTGACATTAGTGAAAAAATGAGAACAAATAGAGAACATTCAATTGAGCGATCAGGTTTCAGGAACACGGATTGTCGTTTGTTCAATTGGATTGATCTTCGCGGATTCGGAAGGTTGCCTCCCCTACGATCCGCTCTACGATCCGGTCTCTTTGACGCCGCCAAGCTCAGGGACCGGATCTTTTTTTGCGGCTGAATATTCCGACAGCTAATTCGAATTAACCATAATCCTCAATTACGTAGCGGAATCCCTTGTCCTTTCTTGCTCGCGAAATAAATAAAGTTTATAGAGTCTTAAAGTTCTCTTATGGGAACCATAAAAAATGGACAATGTGCACACAACCGAGTGTTCAGGACACACGTTGGCGGTCGAATTTCATCGTCGGCATTCGGCTTGTTATTTGAGGTGACTACCATGATGAAATCGATAATGGCAGCAACCGTTGCCGCGACCGCTCTGCTTGGCGCAAATGCAGCGAATGCGATGATCGTAAACGGCGATTTTGAAGACACGACCACTCTGAACCCGACCGGGCTGGTTAAAGGCAACAAGCTTTCAAATCTCGCGACAACCGGTTCTTCCTGGGACGTTTTCAGTGAGATCAGTGGCTGGAAGACAACTGCCGGAGCCGGCATCGAGGTTCAGACGAACCGGACCTTGGGCTCCATCGACGCTCATTCCGGTCAGCACTATATCGAACTGGACAGTCACCCGAAGCCAAATTCGAATTCGACGATGGAACAGGACGTTTCACTCGGCGTTGGAACTTATGAGCTATCCTTCTGGTATAGCCCACGCACCAACGATGCGAGTTCCAATGGCATCGAGTATTCGGTGAGCGATGGTCTCTTGTCAGGTTTCATAACCGGTCCGGGAGCATCTCCGGATACTTCGGTTGGTGTCTGGACCCTTGTAAAGTCGCTGTTCAAGGTCGATACCGCAGGCGACTATTCACTCTCATTCGCTGCCACCGGGAAACAAAACACGCTTGGTGGCTTCATCGATACGGTGAATTTGACCGCGGTGCCGATCCCGGCAGCCGGACTGTTGCTTCCGGTAGGTGTTGCACTGCTCGGATTTGCAGCCCGCCGCCGCAAATCGACCTAAGCGAAGACACAGCGGCAAAAAAAGTGCGGCCCTTGCGGGCCGCATGTGTTTTGGAAACGACTGAACCTGGCAATCTATCTTAATTCGATGCGCCGTGCTGCTGCTCAGTTGCTCCCTATCGAATGAAACAATCCCTAGGCGAACTGACGCCAGAATTGATAGGATCGATCCAGTCGATCCAGTTTTTTGCTTTTTTCGGACGGCTCAATATCTCTGCGATTGAGCAGAATTTCGATCTCTTTCCTGAGTTCATCCATGTGTTTGTTTGCATATCTCAACATATGAAGTCCTCCGCTTAAACAACGTTGCGTCTGAGCAAAAGATGTTCTTTCGCAAAGGCATATGCAAATTAAAGATTATTCATAACTTCGAAGTTTTATATTTTTTGAATTTAGTAAATCTGATAAAAAATCTCTAAAATCTCACTCTATACATTTCACGCAAGAAGTCATTTTGTAAGATTCGCAGACAGTTTTGATGTCAGATCATCAAACCAGCCTGGTTGACCCTGGACGCGCGCAATCAACATGGCACCTTCGAGCTGCGCCAGAATGGCAAAGCTCTGTTTTTCGAGATCAGCATCGGAAAAATCCAGGTCCAAAGCGCTGTGTTTCAACCCGGTTTTCAACCAGAAGGCAGTCCGGTTGAAAAATGTTCTGGCCTCTTCAACAACCGCCGCAGGCAATCCGGCAGATTCCGCGGCCAGGACACCACACAAACACATCTGCCCATCCTGTCCCAGGGCGGCGGCAAATACGGTGCTAAGTCTTCCAACCGGTCCTGCGTACTCGTGNCCGCTCACCGACGCGTCTCCATGATTGTCGTGT
>NZ_KI928921.1:206686-241002 GCF_000521215.1 Labrenzia sp. DG1229
GGGACCCAAAAGGCCCGGCCTGCATGCCTTCACCCAGCACCTGGCAAGTGGGACGCGTCGGGGACCGAGGGCATCCGTGTCAACGCCGTTGCTCCGGCGGTTGTGGAAACGCCCATATACGGCGCATTCATTCCGGAAGAACAGATTTCAAGAACACTGAAGGACGGCTTTGACGCGTTCCACCCGCTTGGTCGCATCGGAACTGCTGACGACGTGGCTTCGACTGTCGACTTTCTGTTGTCGGACGAGGCCAGTTGGGTCACCGGTGCGATCTGGGATGTCGACGGCGGGGTCATGGCGGGCCGGAACTAGCCGGTCGAAAAAATTGTTACCGGAGTTGCCCGCATCCTGTGGCTCCGGTGGGGCTCGGACACTTGATCGAAGCTGATCCGCCTCGTTTTGGCTGTGTTCTGGAAGAATGCACGCGGAAAACACGGTTCATTTTCAAGGGCTTCACAACTACGCGGTGAGACAAGACAACCAAATCCGAAAGACGGTTGCTCTGCTTCACAAGGAAACACCACACTAGTCACCTGAATCTAAAGTTCGCCGCATAAGGTTTGCTGAGTTCGCTGGCAGAACCGTTTGACGGATGCGAGGATTTCGTCTGCGGATTTGACCCACTTGTACGGCGTTGGGTTCTCGTTGTGGGCCTCGATGAATGCCACAATGTCGGCCTCCAGCTCTACGGTTGATCGGTGCACGCCACGCTGTAGCTGCTTGCGGGTCAATTCGGCGAACCAGCGTTCCACCTGGTTGATCCATGACGCTGACGTCGGCGTGAAGTGGACATGCCAATGCGGGCGGCGGGCCAGCCAAGCTTTGACCCTCGGCGTCTTGTGGGTGGCATAATTGTCCATGACGATATGCACGTCGGGGCCTGCGGGCACGTGCCGGTCGATCTTTTTGAGAAAGTCCAGAAACTCGGTCGCGCGGTGGCGTTTGTAGCACTTGCCGATGACGGCACCGGTGGCGATATCCAGCGCAGCGAAAAGCGATGTGGTGCCGTGGCGGATGTACGTGTGAGTTCGCCGCTCAGTCACGCCGGGTGCCATGGGCAGGACCGGCTGTTCGCGATCGAGCGCTTGAATTTGGGATTTCTCGTCTACGCACAACACGATAGCCCGGTTCGGCGGCGACAGGTACAGCCCGACAATATCCTGCACCTTGTCCACGAACAGCGGATCGGTTGAGAGTTTGAAGGTCTCGCTGCGGTGTGGCTGTAGCCCGAATGCGTTCCAAATCCGCCGAATTGTTGTGTGAGACAACCCCGTCGCGGCAGCCATCGAGCGGGTCGACCAGTGGGTCGCGTCCTTTGGCGTGGTGTTCAGCGTGCGCTCGATCACCTCGGCCACCTGTTCATCCGGCACCGTGCGCGGGCGACCGGGGCGGTATTCGTCGGTGAGGCCTTCGATCCGATCCTGCGCAAAACGCCTGCGCCATTTGCCCACCGTGTGCTCGTGCACGCCAAGTTGTGCAGCCACTTCCTTGCAGGGCAGCCCGTCGGCGCACAACAGGATCATCCGACAGCGATCCGACAAAGACCGTAGCGTCTCGTGCCGCCGATCCTGACCTTCTAGAAAGCGGCGCTCTTCATCGCTCAGCACCACCGCATCTGCCAACCGTCCAACCAACGCATCACCTCCTGAAACTCAGTTCAGACAATGATACGAATTACAGTTCCAGGTGACTAGTGAGCCAGCGCTTCGACATAGTACCAGTTGCCTGCTTTCTTCCGAAAGCGGCTACATTCCCGGTGCGTATTCAGTTTGCCACCTGACAGATACCTTGCTTCGAACAACACCGTTCCTTCACGATCTGCCGCACCGCCCTTTTGCACGTCAAGAACGGTCAATCCGGTCCAGTGATTTTCAGCCGCCCATTTCGCAGTGGCAACCTCATCAAAACCGCGCAGATTTTTCGGCCAAAGGGTCTCCCTCAGATATGGTATATCCTGACGCACAAAAGCTGTGTAACGGGACCTCATCAAGGCTTCGGCGGTTACAGGGACCGATTCCCGTGAAAGATAAGGTCCGCAGCAGGCATCAAAGAACTTGCCACCACCGCAGGGGCATGTTTTTTCCGTCATCCCGGCCTCTAATCCTCCTGTCATTCTTGCGCTGTCTACCACCAGGCGTGCCTTGCCGCTATCGTCTGAACAGGAATTTCTCGGGGGCATCATTCATGAAACTTGCCACATTCAACATGGAATCATTCGGGTTCGACCGGTATGACGCCGCCGCGCTGAAGCCGCGGCTGGAAGCGTTGCGCCCAAGGATCATGGAACTCGAAGCGGACATTCTCTGCCTTCAGGAAGTAAATGCACAAAAGGTCAAGGGTTCCTCCCATCGCCAGTTTCCGGCGCTCGAACACCTGCTGGCGGGAACTCCCTATGAGACCTATCATCGAGTTGCCAGCGAACGCGCTCCCGGCAAGGGCCCCGGCGACAAGCACAATCTTGTCTTGTTGTCGCGATATCCGGTATCTGAGCATGGGAGCCTGTTTCAACAGCACGCAAACGCGCCGCTCTGGCAACCGACAACAGCCGATCCGGCATACGATACTCCCGAAGCCATCACATTCGAACGTCCCATCCTGAAATCTGTCGTCGATTTCGGTTCGGCAAAACCCCTGCACCTCTTCGTGGTTCATCTGCGCGCACCGATCGCGGCGATGATCCGCGGCGGCAAGAACCGGGACCGTTCCTGGAAAAGTGCTTCAGCCTGGGCGGAAGGCTATCAGCTGTCGGTCCTGAAACAGAGCGCTCAGGCCCTCGAGCTTCGCCTTTCGGTCGAGAAACTGTTTGATGAAGACGAAGAGGCCCGTGTTGTCTTGACGGGCGATTTCAATGCGACAGGCGACACAGGCACGTTGCGGTTGCTGCGCGCCGACCCGGACGACACGGCGTCACCTGAATTCGAAAACCGCCGACTGTTTCAACTCGACGCCTCGTTGCCGCTCGACCGGCGTCAAACCGTCATCCACAAGGGCAGGGGTCAGGCGCTCGACCATATACTTGCAAGCCAGGCAATGACGGACAGGACAGCTGACGTTCGGGTCTTCAACTGCGGACTGCCCGACGAGGTCCTTGATGCAGGTGATGACGGATACGCTGGATCTTATCACGCGGCGATGCGTGCGGAATTCGAACTATAGGCCGGATTGTTCACTCAGGCGCGAGCGAACTGATGTATTTCGCCAGGTTTGCGATTTCCCTGTTGCCCAGGCTCATGTTCGGCATCTTGGGATGAGGGTCGGCAAGGAATGTCGCCAGTGTCGCCTCCGTCCAGTCCGGGTCTTTCGCCATGTCATAGAAACTCGGAAGGGAAACGCTTGTCGCCGTTGGCTGGTCCTCGGCAACAAGATGGCACGCAGAACACCATTGAAGCGCAAGAGCCTTACCAGTTGCCGCGTCGGCGGCCAAAACAGGGCTAAGAGCACCGGAAAGGCAAAAGACCGCCACCATCATGCAGCGCAATCCAACGCGATGACCCTTGGCCAGAGCAGATTGTGGTGCTTCCTGTTGCCGGACCATGAATATCTCCCTCCTGCGCTTTTGATGAAGTCGTGAATTGCAGTGTGTCGGTTTCCTGGTGCACTCACCTTGCGGTGAGTCAAAACTTGCAAAATACCGACAACCTGTGCGCGCTTTTTTGTTGCCTCTCTAGCGCCCGTCAGACAGACTTCGGAAATTCCGAACAAGGGAGATTGATATGGGACGTCGTCTGAAAACCGTCGTTTGCGCTGTCGCAGCGGCGATGCTTGCCATGCCACCTGTTGCCGTCACCGCACAGGATGCTCCCATCTACGCCCTGACTGACCTGTTTCATCCGGTCACGGCACAAAACGGCATGGTTGCAAGCCAGGAAGCCGTTGCCACTTCTGTCGGGCTCGAGATCCTCAAACAGGGTGGGAATGCGGTGGATGCTGCCATCGCGACCGGCTTCGCGCTCGCCGTCACGCTTCCGCGCGCCGGCAATCTTGGCGGCGGTGGTTTCATGATGATCCACATGGCCGAAAGCGGTGAAACCCACGCACTCGACTATCGCGAAAAGGCACCCTCCGGAGCCTCCAGGGACATGTTCCTCGGACCGGATGGCGAACCCGACAAGCAGAAGTCGAGATTTTCCGGTCTGGCGATCGGTGTTCCCGGAACCGTCGCCGGATTTGCGGACGCTTTTGCCAGATACGGCAGCGGCAACTTAACCTGGGCAGAGTTGGTCGCGCCGGCGATCGAACTTGCCGGTTCCGGCATCACGGTAACTCCGGGTCTATCTTCCGCTCTTGGCGCCAGGGCGGAACGCCTGGCGAAAGATCCGGCTACCGCGGAGATTTTCTTCAAGGCAGGCCCCGTTCCCTATTTACCGGGCGAAACACTTGTTCAAGCGGATCTCGCCCGCACGCTGCAGCTGGTTTCCGAGCAGGGAGCAGAGGGTTTTTACAAGGGTGACGTCGCCGAAAAGATTGCCAAAAAGGTTCAGGACGCCGGTGGCAGCATGACCGTCGAAGATCTCGCGAATTATGAACCGGTCTGGCGCGAGCCTGTGACGGGAACCTACAGGGGCTATGACATCGCCTCGATGCCACCGCCATCGTCCGGCGGTGTGCACATTGTGCAGATCCTGAACATTCTGGAAAATTTTCCCATGAATGAATTCGGTCCGAATTCGGCCGACTCGATCCATGCCATGTCCGAGGCCATGCGTCTGGCCTACGCGGACAGGTCGGAATATCTGGGGGATCCGGACTATGTCAGCGTTCCGATCAAGGGATTGACCTCGCCGGACTATGCCGCGGAATTGACGAAAACCATTCAAATGAATGTTGCAAGACCGTCGGAAGACGTGAAACCCGCGGACCCGCTTCCTTACGAAAGCAATGAAACGACGCATTATTCGGTCGTCGACAAGGACGGGAACGCAGTTTCAAACACTTACACGTTGAACTTTTCTTATGGTTCGGGCCTGACAGCTGACGGAACCGGTGTCCTGTTGAACAATGAACTCGACGACTTTTCCGCCAAGCCCGGCGTTCCCAACGCCTATGGCCTGATTGGCGGTACGGCCAATGCGGTCGAGGCCGGCAAGCGACCCCTGTCATCCATGAGCCCGACCCTGGTGTTCAAGGACGGAAAGTTTCTGCTGGCAACCGGTTCACCGGGCGGCAGCCGGATCATTACCACGACGTTGCAGGTCATCCTGAACATTGTCGACCACAAGATGAATATCGCTGAAGCAACTGTCTCACCGAGGATCCACAATCAGTGGCTTCCAGACGAAATCCGCATCGAAGAGGGCGTTTCACCGGATACGGTCAAGCTTCTGGAGGACCGCGGACACAAGGTCGCCGTCAAGAACGCCATGGGGTCGACGCAATCGATCATGAATGTCGGTGGCGTGCTTGCCGGTTATTCGGACCCGAGGCGCCAAGGTGCCCTGACAGCAGGTTACTAGGCTTTGGGAGGATAGTGCCTGTTGAGGGTGCTCTGGCTGTCGAGATCTTTCAGGTGCCGGAAGAAACTTTCTGCCGACACCGCCAGAAACGACACCAGGAGCACCCCGATATAGGTCGAGTGCTCGAGCAGTTCGGCACGGTCTCCCACAATGACGTCGAAAATCGTGAAGCCTAGAAAAACGGCAATCGAAACAGTGATTGCAAGATCCGTGCGATAGGCGACGCCGGGCTCGCCCCGCAGGAGCTTGATAGCCGCCCAGACAAAAAAACCGGCCGCTCCGAATTCAACAAGTCCTGCAAAGATCAGCGTTGCCTCGACAAGTGCCGGGTCCAGCGCAAGCCTGTCGAAATACATGGTGAATTTTTCAACGCGGTGGTTCCCCCACCAGTGAACGAAACCGACATTCTGGCGCGCGAAGAACTTGTCGAGACCGTTCAGCAGCCAGAAGAAAAACCAGAAGACAATGACAACTGCGGTAATAGGTTGGCGAAGTGCGTGCATGACGGATGCCGTTTCATGTGGTCCGGATCAGTCACTGACTAACAGAAAGCTGTTGAAGATTGGTTAGCGATCACATTCGCGTGAGCGCAGTGTTCACTCGATCGTTGTTTCGGAACAAATCGTATCCAGTTGCCGGTCCGCCGAAGCTCAGCTTGCATCCCGCCGGAAGGCTTTGGCTACCATCGAGGCGAAGCGTTGATCAAGACGGATCCGGTCCTGCGCATTCATGTCGGGCCAGACAATCTGTGAGCCGACATAAGCTGCATATTCGAGTTGGGCAATTTCTCTTGCAAGGCTGACTTCCAGACCCGCATCCCGGTAAAGACCCACGACAAACTCGGTTCTGATCCGGTCGACATCCTGGACAATCCGCCTCGCAATCGAATTTGACTGGGCAAATTGTCGAACCGCTCTTTCAAGATCCTGGTCCAGCATGTTGGCAACATCCGACAAGGTCTTTGCGCGTTTGTCGTGCGGTTGCTGCATGATCGCATCCGCCACATCAAGGGTGTTGCGCTGTTTCCACTCCGAAAACAGCTCTTTGAGGAAAACATCGTGATCGGCGAAATGGTGGTAGAACGAACCCCTTGTCCGTGCGGCGGCGTTACAAAGGGCTTCGACTGTAAGCCCGGATCCGCCTTCTTGCGCAAGGCACAAGAGAGCAAGATCCAGCCAGTCCTTTTTCGCAAAGCGTTTCCTTGAACTCATCAAGCTCCACCAGCAACACCGAAAGCCGCAATCGGCAGGAACAGCCAACCCTGCGGCATCGCTTTGTAGGACTGTTTCTTCATCGGGGGAAGCGCCAACCCGAGAATACAGAAAGATGTGGCCAGGAATGTCGCCATCCATCCGAGTTCCCAGCTTTCGGGATAGATCGCCGCGATTGCGAACATCAGGGAGATGGCGGCAAGCGCAATGGTAACGAGATGCCAGCAGTAATAGCTGACATATTTAGGCACCGGTGCGAGATCGGCCGCTTTGAGCAAGGGAACGGCAATTTCCCGACCTCCGAGAAACGTATGGATCAGGCAGGTAAGCGCGGACAGGCCGGCAGCCAGGGCGAGAAACGAATTCATATCAATCTCCAAAACATACCATAAGTTATGGTTTGTATATAATGAACCTGCAGGGCTTGCCATGCGACGCACCGTCACGCACCGCAAAACATTTCCCAGAGGATTGATACTGACAGATTGACACTCAAAAAATGGAATGATAGCGCTATCCAAAGCGCTTTGAAGAAATTAGGCGCCCTTCCTGAAACATCGATGGAACCGGGAGAAACGGCGATGCCGATCAGAACCGTCGTCTGGGGCGAAAACGTCCATGAACAGCACAATGCGATTGTTGCCCGGACCTATCCGGACGGCATGCATCAATGTATTGCCGACACCCTCAACGAGGATCCTGATATCGAGGCGACAACAGCAACCCTCCAGGAACCCGAGCACGGGCTTACCGAAGAACGTCTTGCCCGGACCGACGTTCTCGTCTGGTGGGGCCACGCTGCCCACGGCGACGTCTCCGACCTTGTCGTCGACCGCGTGTGCGACGCTGTCTGGTCGGGCATGGGTTTGATGTTCCTTCATTCGGCCCATTTCGCCAAACCCTTCAAGCGCCTGATGGGCAGCCCGTGCAATCTCACCTGGCGCGAGGCCGGTGAACGCGAGCGACTTTGGGTCACCAGTCGAAATCATCCGATCACGCAGGGCTTGCCGGACAGTTTCGAACTCGAGATGGAGGAAATGTACGGCGAACCGTTCGGAGTGCCGGAACCTCTCGAAACTGTCTTCATCAGCTGGTTCCAGGGCGGTGAGGTCTTTCGGTCCGGCCTGACCTACAAGCGTGGCGCCGGCAACATATTCTACTTCCGTCCCGGGCATGAGACCTATCCGACTTATCATGACGCGACGGTGCAGAGAGTGCTGAAAAACGGCGTCAAATGGGCCTTCAATCCGATGGTTCGGATTGCCGAACCGAATGCGGCCCCGAATGTTCCGGTCGACACAGCGCCTGAAATGATCGAGGAACGCGGCCCTAAACTTCATTCCGACGGTGAAGAAGGATTTCGCTGATCACCTGTCACACCGGACCCGAAGCGATGTTCTCCGGGTCTCAACGCCCAATCGACGACGGAGTTGCCTATGGCCTCCCCTGAAAAACCGATCCGCATACTGATCCTTGGCACTGGAAACATGGCCAGAAGCCATGCCACCGCCTATCAGAAGTGTTCCGGGGTCGAAATTGTCGCCGGCGTCGACCGGCGCCCGGATCCACTGTCGGAGTTTTGCGAAAGTTTCGGCATTCCCCGACAGTTTCAGGATCTGGAGAAGGCGATCGGCTGGGGTGAATTCGATGCAGTATCAAACGTGACTCCGGACGCCGCGCATCACCCGACAACCCTTATGCTGCTAAACGCCGGCAAGCACGTCCTGTGTGAAAAACCGCTTGCAACCAATGCGGCCGACGCTCGTGAAATGGCTGCACTTGCGAAAAAGAACAATCTCGTCGGCATGGTCAACCTGAGCTACCGGGACGTTGCCGTTCTGCAAGCGGCGGCGGGACTGGTCGCAGACGGTGCCATCGGTGCTCTGCGGCACTTCGAGGCTTCCTATCTTCAGAGCTGGCTCGCTCAGCCAGCCTGGGGTGACTGGCGCACCGAGAGCCAATGGCTCTGGCGCCTCTCGACGGAACACGGCTCCAAGGGCGTACTTGGTGATGTCGGCATCCACATTCTCGATTTTGCCACCTTTGCCGCCGGAAGCCCTGTCTCCAAACTGTCCTGCCGCCTGAAGACCTTCGACAAGGCCAAAGACAACAGGATTGGCGAGTATCCTCTTGACGCCAATGACAGCTTCACACTTCAGGCGGAACTGGCGAATGGTGCACTCGGCACCATCAGTGCAACGCGATTTGCCTCAGGTCATCTCAATGACCTGCGCCTGCGTCTTTATGGAGACAGGGGTGGACTGGAAGTTCTGTTTGAAAAACGCAAGGAAAGCTTGCGTATCTGCAGGGATGAAAACCTGACCGAGGCCCTCTGGAAAAATGTCGTCGCAGAACCGGTGCCGACTGTGTACGAGCGCTTTATCGATGCCATTCGCGACAAGGAACCGCCGGAGCCCGATTTCGTTCATGGTGCTCGCCTGCAGGCCGCACTTGACGCAGCGGAACACTCCGATGCCGAAAACGGACGTTTTCTCAAGGTCGAGTGAAGGGCATTGCAGCAATCCCCAAATGAATTGCAGCGGAGCTGGGGGCTCCGCCGCACAAGTGGGTACTATAGCAAGGCACCATCACAGGAAGTCCGCCAGTCTTTCGTCGTGCCTCCATGCAATGTATGCAAAGACTAACGCATTCACCCTGACGCTTCGTTCAGACGAGGCTTCAGGTTTGCCTCTAATTTTAGACGAAACGTGTTCATGGGGCGGGCAAGTATCGCAGACGCCGGCTTTTCTGGCTCAACGGAGATGACTGCAGGAAATAGAATTGCTTCGCATGCAGTCGGGTTTCGCCCCGATATCGTTAAAAAGGGCAAAGCCAATACCGTGTGCGTTCTGCGGACAGACACCGCACCGTTTCATCCGCTGGTCTGTCTCTTCAATTTCTGCCAAAGTACCGCGATTGAAATGAGACAACAGGTTGCTCGGACATGCGGCGCTTTTTATTGCTTATTATTTTGTTGTCATTCACAGCCTTGCCTGCGAAAGCCGAAATCACCAAGCACGCGTTTATTTTGTCCAATTCCGATTATGTCGAAGTGGCTGATCTGCAGACCCCCCAAACGGAGACCGATGAATACGCCGATTTTCTCGCAGGGCACGACTACAAAATCACTCGCGTAAGAAACGAAACGCAAGAAAATATCCTCGAAGCCTTCGAAACATTTGTCGAGGGTCTTCTGCCTGGCGATGAGGTGGTTCTGGTCTATTCGGGGCACGGATGGTCGGATGGCAGCACCAATTTTCTGGTACCGACGGATGCCCCTGCGCAAGCAACCGACAAGTTCCTGAAAACGAGAACCATTCCTCTTATGAATGGTGAAGACGGGTTGCTGGATGAACTCCGGGCTGCGGAGGTGAGGATCGTCGCGATCATAGACGCCTGCCGCACCAATCCCTTCAAACCTCCAAAGGGACGGCGTTCCCAGGCCATGGCAAGGGGCATGACCCAGATGGTCGCAAACGACGGAATGTTCGTTGTTTTCTCTGCCGGTGTGCAGCAGGAAGCTCTGGACAGGTTAACTGGCGACCCGGAGGGACAACGTCTTTCGGTCTTCGCACGATCTTTTCTCCCCCTGCTGCGCGACGGATTGTATCTTGAGGACGCTATCAACGAAGCGCAGATCAAAACGTCCGAGCTTGCGCGTCTTGAAGGCGGACATGTCCAGCAACCCGCTTATTACGATCAGGTATTGGGCTCCACCTGTCTGGGAAAATACTGTGTTCCGAGAGGCATCGAGGCAAGCCTTCAGCTGAATGAGGCATTGTCGCTTCGCGGCGAAGAACGGCGCGCAGCGGTCGCGGCAATCATCGTGAAACACCCCGGCACCGAGGCGGCTCGCACAGCCGAAAAGCTTCTGCAAGACCTGATTGCCGCCGTGCCACCGGAACTCCGCAATGAAACGATCGGGCCGCTGGAACAGGATTCTTCCCAAATCAGCGATGAACTTGCAGAAGATCTGGAGCATTTTGCCACAGGTGGAACCGAAATTGACCTGCCGGATGGTGTTTCCATCGACCTGTCTGCCGGGCCGTCGTCACTTGCAGTTGGCGGATTCCATGTATTCAGCAAGGATGGCAGCCGCCTCGTGATCACCAATCCTCATGGGTATCAGAAGAAGATGCTGGTGGTTTACGACACCGAAGCAATGTCTGTACTGAGCCAGAAGGTGATTTCCGGAGATCCAGGCTCGCTTTCTTTCAGCGAAAACTCCGAGTTTTTGGCTGTTGGCATATCAGAACTCACAAATGACGAACTGCCATGGGTTTCACGAATTGAATTGCTCAGATCAGATGATCTGTCCCTCGTGCGTGAATTGTCGAATGTCGATGACCTTTTGGGACGGGTCGCCTCCGTCACTTTCAGCCCCGACGGAAAAAAAATCGCTGCGGCGGCAAGCTACACAAGTGCAGATTATGGGGTATGGCGCGTATCTGATGGCAAGCGCATTTTTACGGGCAAAACCGGCGGAAAACGAACCGACATAGTCAAGTTCAGCCCAGACGGAACCAGGCTGATGGCAATCGGGACCGAGCCTAACGCCTGGTCTGTCGTGGACGCAAGCAATGGCCGCGCGGTTTCCGAAATCGATGTCACCGAAGTTGGAACGCAGCACCTGATAACTCCTCATTTTTCCGGTGACGGCAAGACAATCTTTGCACAAACCGAATTCTCCACCTGGGCAGAACCCGACAGCCTTGTTGGAGAATGGAACGTTTCCGATGGGCGCCTGCTGCGCCGGTTTGGAAACCTGAAAGACGGGGAAGATCGCGTTCTCGGCATCTCGCAGGATGATAAGCAGGTTGCGGTGTTGTCAGGTGACAGGAACATTCGGTTCCTGCGGATTGAAGATGGCTCGGTGTCTGACACATTGCTTCTGGAAGGTGCTGAAACAGGCAATCCGGGTATTTCCGGCGACCTGGGTAAAGTCGCCCTATCCTATCCATACGGGTTGAAATTGCTGGAACTGCCGTCCGGTCGTGTGATCGCAGACATTCCAAGTCTGGCGTCAAATGTCTCGACGGTCGCCTTCAGTCCGGACGGGCGCCGGCTCGCAATGGGGCTCAACAGCGCTTACCAGAAAAGAGTTCCAGCCCCGGCAGAAGGCGAAGACGAATCCCAATTGCAGGCATACCGCGCATTCGGTGTCTGGAACTGGGCTTCCGGTGAACCGGCATTTGTCGACAATGGGGAACAGAACACATTCGCAAGTGCCGGAGCGATGGACTGGCATCCCACCAAACCCTGGCTTGCAGTCGCTGGCAAAGGCGACAACATAGCGATTTTCGAAACCGCAGGCTTTGCCATCGACAAGAGGCTTGCGCCTTTGCCGGACAATGATGGTTCTCAACTCTATGGTGCCGATGGTCTCGAATTCATTACCGGTTCCAACCTGGTATTGAGTGGCTACGGCCGGAACGCCCTGAAACTGTGGGACGGCGATACTGGAGAGTTTGTTCGATCGCTTGGCGCGGACAACTTTGCTGTGTCGAAACAGGGTGACAAGGTTGCTGCGGTCGATCTCCATTTCGGATCTCAAAAACTCGACCGAGCCGATCTGCTTCTTTTCAACCCGGAGGATGGTGCCCGGCTTTGGACGCAAGATCAGGAAGACAATATTCCCACGGCAATTGAGTTCACCAATGCCGGAGAGCGGATAATCGGACTGCTCAACGCCAAAAATGGTGAGGGCCAAGGCAGGCGCACAAGGCTGGCAATCTGGAGAGCGACAGACGGAAGGTTATTGGCAAGCTTCGGCGACTTCGAGGGTTACGTTACCCGGTTTGCCCTGTCCGCAAACGACCGCACGGCTGCAATCGCCCATGAATCGGGACAAATGATCGAAATTTGGGACATAGAAGAACGGAGGAAAATCCGGACTCTCCGCTTGCCCAATGCAGAAGTCAGCTCCCTGGACATGAGCCCCGATGGACGTTTTCTCGCCGTTGGCGCGCGTCCTGCACAAACCTTCGTCTTTCAGGTCGAAACGGCAAAACTCATCGCACAATTCGCGATCTACGCGGACGGCACCGCCTCTTTTGTAAGAAATCGGCTTCAGCTCTCCGACCAAGACCTGATAAGGCGGGTACATGCTTATCTCGGCGGGAACAGATACGCATCAATCAAGGACCTGAGTGAAGGTCAGCTTCCTCCGTCAGGCACTGCCGGGCGGGACATCAGTGCACTCAGCCCGGAAGAAGCCATGACGCTTCTCAAGAGCGGCGACAAGGACCTGCGCATTGCGGTAGTCGAGGAACGCGCGCAACGTTTCGACGACGGATTTCGCAAGCAGGTCCAGCGCATTCTTGCAGATGCAGGTCACTACAATGGAGCTATCGATGGCTTGTTCGGGCCCAATACGCTGCGTGGACTTTCAAATTACTTGCAAGGGATTTGAGATCGATGCCGTCCCAGTCGATGCCGGGGAAACAATCTTGTCTCAAGAACGCCGGGCACCAACAAACCAATTTTGCACAAACGCGTTGTGAGCCAGGTGTTTCCGCTCGACCCTGCGAATTGGGCCGGTGTGATTAGCGAGCGCTTTCTGGAGAAATACGCGAGGTCATGGACTGCTGCTGTAGCTTGGAAATGCGCAGAATTCCCTGGGTTCGTTGCTCCCCAGGGGTTACCTTGACGAGCCCAGAACCCGCGAGGAAAACGTCAACTGCTCCCGGCCACCTTAAGTGTCAGCGCACACGTTGAAGATGGCGCTTGCCTCGAATTGATGCACCTTGCCACTCGCATCGACGTAACTGCCGCGAACAATACCGTACGCGGAAAGCATTTCGCCGTTTTCTCCAAACAGGTGGCCGCGCATGTAAGGTATCTTGCCGCTCATGCTTACCCATTCGTGAGGTTCGTGTCCAACCAGCCGATGGTTTTTGGCCTCAAAGGAACCCGCTCCCAATACATTTCCATCGTCGTCGACCGACAGGTCGATTTCTCCTGCCGCATCGCCGACCCAAGTGCCGTTTCCACGTTCGATCTTGTATTCCCCTCGTTTGCCGCTTGTGTGAACGACACCGCGCAGGTCTGCACCGCTTGGCAGACGAATACTTCCAGTTGTAGGAGTTGATGTTCTGCGTGTGGAAAAATTTCGGATCGAAAGAATGGCACCGTCGATTTCTCTAATTGGCATTGCCGATCTGAACGGTTGTGAAACGGTGTAACCTATTCCGTACATATAGCCGGTTTCGGAATGTCGATTCAGTTTCCCATCCGGAATATTGTATTCAACCGAATGCTCCATAAATGAATCGGAGCAGGAATGTCCGTTACCAAGTCCGACGCGAACCCTGGTATGTTTGCTATCGCCCGTTTCCAGTATTTCGTAGGCTCTTCCAAAGGCACTTGTTTCGGAAAGTACAAATCCAGTTCTCGTCTCCGATGAGACCATAATCCCGGTTTCTTCGTCGAGGCAAAAGTCGCTCAACTCCGTAATGTTATTGAGCGTATCGTAGTTAAGTAACAAAAAACCCTTCAACCCAGTGCATGTATCTATGAAATGATCCTGGAATGGGTCGCCCACCAACGGATTAACCGAATTTATCTTCGGCGCGGCTTGCTGCAAACTCGCAGACTCTGATGCATTTGTCACCCGACTTGAGAACTGATCCTTGGCGACAGTCGACTTTTGTGTCTCCGGTGAGGTCGTCGCGATTTGAGTATCAGCCTCCTCCGCGGATTGCGTTGCATTTCCGCGCGGCGTTGCAAGAGCCTCCAGAACCGCGAAATGTTCCTCGGGTATGTCATTGAGTATGTTAAGACCGTACTTCTTTTGAAAGGCGTTGACGGCAGATCGGGTCTTGTTGTCGATATCCCCATCCACAGCGCCGGGGTCAAAACCTAGATCGTTCAAATATTGCTCGATGAGCTTCCAACGTTTCTGATTTTGCACCTTCAGTGCATCGCTCGGCGGAGCGGCCATCGCCATAAGCGTCGCCTCCGTCTGCCTTTCAAGCAGTCCGATATGCTCCGGTGATAGCCGCCCGAGAACCTCCAGTCCGTTCGTCTGCTGAAAGGCGATGATCGCGGCTGTTGTCGAAGCGTCAGTGACACCATCGACCGGCCCGGGATCGAACCCGAGGATCTTCAGGTATCTTTCATGAGACTGGTTTTGATTGCGCAGGTCCTCCTCATAACCTTCCGATCCGGCGATGGTCTGAGCGGCAGGCCCCTGACCTGTGCCTGGCGCTGGACTGGCGTCCTTTGCGACATTTTCGATCTGAAGTGCTGGCGCAGGTTGGGTCACAGGCCCGGTGTCGGAACTTGTGCCGCTCACGTCACGATCATTGAACTGGCCACGATTTTCGACTTCCTCCGGGTCATAGAAACAAAAGTCGTCCACAGCCGGAACTGTCCGCTCTGCGAGAACGCGCCAGCGCGTGCCTTCAACGGCCAGATCCCGTTCGCTGCAGGTGTTGCCGTCCCAGCTGCCTTTCCAGCGGACCTTGACAAGGCGGCTGTCGCGAAAGAACAGCAGGTCCATCTGATACTGCTCTTCGCCACCGTAAGGAAAGTCAAACACTTCGCCAGATCTGAGATCGACCACGAAAGCGAACCGGCAGCTGGTGCCGCAGCCGATCGTCACAAAGGAATAATGCCCTGCAAAGTTCACTCCCGCGTTCACGCCGTCGCGCAGTCTCGTCCGATAATCCCTGAATGCATTGTCGCGTCCGTTGAATTGCGGAAACTTCGCTGCGGAATTCAGGATCGCCGTGGGAGGGTAGTCAGCAAATTTGTTGTCGGAACCACCGCTTCCCTGTTTTGAAGATGCAGCCGGTCGCGCTGCTGCGGCAGTGGCTGCCGTCAAGTCGCGCGCTGTTGGCGTCGCTGGACAATTGCCGATCGCCCTGCTCGATCCCCGGAGCGAAAAGCGGACCTGTTTTCCGTTCGGCAGGCTCACCAGCACGGTGCTGTGCCGCTTCAGACTGCTGACGATGAAATTGAACTGACCGATGCTTGCATTGGAGTTTTCGACCTGGACCGAGTTGTCGGCATTGAAATGGACCGGTATCGGCTGCCCGCCATCGAAAGCCATCGTCCCTGTCGAACCGCCCGGCGCCTTGTCGCCGCCTATCTCGATCGAAAGAGAGCTTCCGGCGCCAAAGGGAGACGCACCCGGGTCGCAGGCAAGGAGAAGCTGGTTTTGTGGTCCGCTGGTGACCGATGCTTCCCGGATGCCCTGCCCGGTATATGATCCCCAGCGGGCATTCGGATCGTATGCGGGACGTGCGTTGCTGGCCGAAACTGGTTGCTGCAGCCGCTCGAACCCGTATCCCGTCCATCGGATCGCGGCTTGCCCGCCACCATGACCCAGAACACGAATGACCGGAACCTGCTCATTGCCGATAGAAGGCTGCATGCCGAGAAAGTCTTCCTTGAGCTGCAGCAACTGACCTTCGCGCACATAGATCCTCATCGAGCAGACCTGCATGCCGCACTCGAGACTGGATCGTGGTGAACCGTTGCAGCTGATCCCCCGATGATCGATGAGCAAATCGTCCTTGCCGTCTCCAGTCAGATCGCGTTCGATGAGCCCGCCCGGTTCAAAGGTACCACCACGTCCGTCGCAGGCGACGCCGATCTGTTCATCCCGCAGGTAGGCCGCCGCCCGCGAAATGGTTTTGGGTGAGCCTGGCCCCGCAGACTGCTCCACATTCGGTCCAAAGACCGCCTGCCGGCGTTTTGCGAGCGAGAAACCGTTGCCGTCGCGGTTCGTGCAGGTCAGGCCCTGACGGGAAGAGTGACAGGTTATTCCGACAAACTCTCCCGTGACCCCGTACTCCGCCCTGCTTGACCCGCCGCGATCCTGGCTCGGAGCGCCACATTCCATTTGGACAGGTCCCCTGTTACGCATGGAGAAGACATGCCCCCAACCTGATGCGCAATCATTGGGTCGCGGCAGCGCGGGTGGTCCGGATCGCTCAATGATCGTGCAGGTAATGTCCGACTGGGCTTGTTCGTTTTCGTCGAAACCCTCACCCACGGTGCATTGAATGTTTTCCGAGGGCGTTTCGAACGTCCAGACATCTGCAAGTGCCGGCAGGGAGCAAAGGGTTAAAAGGCAGGCGAGCGATGATCTGAACATGTATGTGTCCCTGAGGTATCCGAACAGGCACTGAAACTTGCGTGTAGACAAGTTGTAAAGTTACGCTTGCAACCTATCACATGATCAAAATCACAAAATGCGTTTATTCGTGCAGAATATGCCATCCGGGAACGGCATTGCTGGTTTTGCAGATATCGGTTGCGGGCAGGAACTGCTATTCAGCGAATTGGACGCGTAGCGGATGCGCCCCAGTCTCCTATCGACTGAGCCTGTTTAACATCGGGCAGGAAACATTACCGTCCAAGCAGTTCTTTGTAAGTTCAGCCAACGCCGCCTCGAGCCTTTGAAGCTCCTCTATTTTCTCCCTGACTTTAGCGGCGTGACGTTCAGCTATTGTCTTTACGGACTGGCATTCATCGTCATCGTGGTGCGACAGTTTCAGCAATGCCTTTGCATCGGCAAGCGGAAATCCGAGGTCGCGGCACCTCTTTAGGAAGCGAAGCCGCCCGACATCATCGTCCGAGTAAAGACGTCTGTTGTTGGCAGCGCGCACCGGTCTGGGAACGACACCTTCGCGCTCATAATAGCGAATTGTCTCAATGCCTACGCCGCTTCGCCGCGAGGCCTCGCCAATCGCAATCATGTGAAGTCACCTCGCTTGATCCTGTAGTGGCTACAGGATCTATAACGGCACAGGCTGCGGTCTGCAACGCATTGTTGTCCGCCACCTGGGGGGAAAAAGTTTGAGAAGGCATATTAAATTCAGCTACTTGAGTTCTTTCGCCGCACTTGGTGTTGCCACTTGCTGCGTGTTGCCCATGACGATGATGTTGCTCGGCTTAGGCGGAAGTTGGCTTGTAATTTTCGGAAGGATAGCCGCGGCCAGTTACTACGTGTTGGCCGTTGCAACGCTTTTTGCCGCGTTGTCCTGGTGGCTGTCGCTTCGTCAAGGCGCGGTGTCGCGGCTCAAATGGTGGCTGACAGGCAGCACGGCAGTGACCGCAGCAGCGTGGGTCGTCGTTTTTTACGAGACTCAGATCAACGAATTTCTCATTACACAGATGTGAGCACATGGAAAAAGAAAGTATGGAGCTTCAGAGCACGCTGACATGCCCGGAATGCGGACACAGGGAAACTGAGACAATGCCGACAGACGCATGCCAGTGGTTCTACGAATGCAAATCTTGCGGAAGCATCCTCAAGCCGAACAAAGGCGACTGTTGCGTCTTCTGTTCTTTCGCAACGGTCCCTTGCCCGCCAATTCAGGTGGGCGAAACCTGCTGCCGCTGATAACGATCCGGCCTCCCGGCTTCGAATGCCTCGGTGACCTGCAACTCCCTTGAACCGAACCGGTTACGCACGTCTGGACGGGAGCGCGTTCTTCATCTTCCGCAAACACTTTGCAAAGAGCTATGGAAACGCGGACAGGCCGCGGCACAAAGCGAATTGAACCAAATTTCTTGAAAACAAAAAAGGCCCGGGTTTTGCCCTGAGCCTTCCCCCCTTTCACGGGTCCCATAACAAAATCTTCTGCGGGACCCGTCTCGTGCGCGGAAGTAAGCACGGCCTTCAGTTCTGAACATTCGAACAGTCTTTTATTCAGCAAAACACCTAAATTCAATGTGCAACAATGTTATCTAGACTTAGCAACTGCTCGATCTACTCTTCACCGTACATGTTTGCAAAGAAATCTGACAACACTGGTCTGAGTTTGAATTTGTATTGCGTTGTGAGTCTTCTACCAAAAATCTCGCTCAAACCTGCCTCAACCTGATTCTCGCTTGAGAAGGAGCTCAACGGTTTTTTCAATAACCGCTCAATGTTTTCAATCGCCGCCTCATAATTGGACTCATCAACCAAGCGAATAATTTCATCAAGGTTTTTCGTTTTCACGACCGCCCCCGTTCATGTGACAAGAAAACTCAGCACGACGAAAACCAATAAAGAAACTACCGAGGCCAAGAGACCAAAAACTGACCAAGTTAGGTACTGGCTCTTTTTTTCATTCACCTTGGCATTATGTTCCGTGGCAATCGAAAGCCGACTTGCGATTTCGTCCTGAAGACTGGCTTCATCCCGAAGATACTCGGCATCTGGATTCATCAAAAAACTGTATAGTTTTTTAGGGTATTCTTTCCTGTAATCTAACACGAAAATAGAAAGAACAGAAAACAAGAGAGAAAGTGATATCGATATAACTACAACTGCAAACAAGACTATGGCGAGCAAAGCAATCTCACTGTTGGCGGAGCTCGACCAGAGACGCCACAACTCTCCTCTTTCGTCTTTTTGCAAAAAGAGAGCCGCTACAAGAGTACTCGGCAACGCAAACGTTACTGCCGCCTTGGCTTCAAGACGCTCTTTGATTGAAAATTCCCTTTGATAAATCAAAAGTGCGTATTCATACCGAAGTTTTTGCATCTTTGAGCTTCTACATTTGTTTCTGCAAACCTGTGAGGTCAATCGGAGCGGCCGGTCGCTTCGGTGCGGTCTTCAAGCCCTCAGAGTTAGAAGGATAGCTTGGGCACCTAACTTTTTGTATCCCTTTGAGGCTCGTCACAACATTCCTGCATCTCCAACAATGAAGCAGGAGGCTTGCTTGGGAGAATATTGGCAAAGCCTCGGCGCAGCGGATGGTCGATACAGATTTGAAGAAAAGAAACTAAAGTTCAGAGTTCTATCTGACAACACGGCCTAAATTTGCCTGCCAAATAGAAGCGGTAACCGCGCGGTGACCACGCCCTCTAAAGCGGCTTCTGCAGAAATGAAGAATTGAGGCCAAAAACAACAAAAGCCGCGGAGATCCGCGGCTTTGTTTTCAGAAAAATCTGGAGCGGGCGATGGGATTCGAACCCACGACCCCAACCTTGGCAAGGTTGTGCTCTACCCCTGAGCTACACCCGCATAGTGTCACGAGCGCTCCGGCGGTGGCCGCCTCGGCGTCGGTGGCGCAGTATATGAACTAAGCCGGGACGGATTGCAACAAGGAAATTGAAGAAATTATGTGAGCTGCATTTTTGTGGACGGCCTGTGAATCGGGATCGTAAAATCCGCGGATTTATGCGGCTTTTCATCAAGATTTGAGCTTGTGGCGCAACCCTCAATCGCGTTAAACAGCCGGAAAGCTCAAATTGCCGGAAAAAACATGCCAGCGACACGCGACGAACTGATGGCCTTCCTCGAGGAACTCGATATCGGGGTTTCGACCGTAGATCACGAACCGGTTTTCACCGTTGCAGAATCCGGGGATCTTCATGACCGGATCCCGGGTGGTCACACCAAGAACCTTTTCGTGAAGGACAAGAAAAGCCGCCTGTTCCTGATTGTCGTCCTGCATGACGCGGAAATTGATCTGAAAAAGGTTCATCAGATTATCGGTGGCCAAGGCAGGGTCTCCTTCGGCAACGCGGATCTTTTGATGGAAGTGCTCGGTGTTGAACCGGGATCGGTCACACCGTTTTCACTGATAAACGACTGCGAGGCATTGCGGGTCACCCCGGTTTTCGATGCCGCGATGATGCAGCACGACATACTCAACTATCATCCGCTGAAGAACGATGCCACCACGACAATCCGCGCCGAAGATCTGGTGAAATTCGCAAAGGCATGCGGACATGATCCGCAGGTTTTGGCGGTCAGTGAACAGGCAAGGAATGCTGCACATTAATCTTCGCGAGGCCGGAGTTTGTATTTCCGGCGCGGCGGCTCCATGTTAGGAGCAAATTCAACCAGTTTAGGGTTCCAGATTGGCCGGAGCGCGATAAACGCCGGCCAGAAAGCATGAGGCGGGCAGATGAGTAACGGCAACTACAGCGTCGGCGGCCAGGTTGGCGGCGGATTCGGGGCCAGCATGGGCGGCGGCTATGGCGGTCAGGGCGGCGGATTCGGTGGCGACGGCGGCAATGATGGCCCGACCGGTGGCGGCGGTCCGACCGGCGGCGATCTCATTTTCGATGTTACCACCCAGACGTTCATGGCCGACGTTCTCGAAGCCTCCCGCCAACAACCGGTTCTTGTCGATTTCTGGGCACCTTGGTGCGGCCCCTGCAAACAGCTCACGCCGATCATAGAAGCTGCAGTGAAGGCGGCAGGCGGCACGGTCAAGCTGGCAAAGATGAATATTGACGATCACCCGGAAATCGCCGGCCAGATGGGCATACAGTCGATTCCCGCCGTGGTCGCCTTCAAGGACGGTCAACCGGTGGACGGCTTCATGGGCGCACAACAGGAAAGCCAGGTGAAGACCTTCATCGAAAAACTTGGCGGCCCCGCCCCGACGAACGAGGCCGACGGCTACCTGGAACAGGCCACTGAACTTCTGGCCGCGAGCGACTTCGCCCAGGCTGCACAGCTGTTCGGTGCCGTGATGCAGATGGAACCGGAAAATGTGAAAGCGTTGGCCGGCCTTGCCCAATGCTATCTCGGCGCGGACGAACTCGAACGAGCCAGACAGGCTCTTGAACTGGTGCCGGAGGACAAGCGTTCGGACGAAGCCTACACCGCCGCCGTGGCTGCGCTGGATCTTGCCGAACAGGCCGCATCCCTCGGTGACCTTGCGGAGTTTCACAATCGTATTGCCAGCAATCCGCTCGATCACCAGGCTCGCTTCGACCTGGCGCTTGGGCTGAACGGCAAGGGTGACAAGGAAGGTGCTGTCGATCAGCTGATCGAAATCGTCCGTAACGACCGCGAATGGAACGAGGACGGCGCTCGTATGCAACTACTGCAGTTTTTCGAAGCCTGGGGCTTCAAGGACCCCGCAAGCAATTACGGTCGCCGCAAGCTGTCCGCAGTCCTGTTTTCTTGACGATTGCCGGAATTGACACACATTTACGGGGGATACCGGTGCAATCGGTCCCCGGTGCCGAAACAAACACAATAAGAAGGCGCGGAAATGCAGGCAGGAAACGCCATTTACGAAACGATCGCGGACTTGCCACCGGTCTTGCCCGTGTTTCCCCTTTCCGGCGCATTGCTACTGCCCAGGACACAATTGCCGTTGAACATCTTCGAGCAACGCTATCTCGACATGATGGATGCCGCGCTTTCCGGCAATCGTCTGGTCGGCATGGTGCAGCCTTTGCATGAAAAACCAGGGCAAGAACAGGATGTACCCGTTCTGGCAGATGTCGGCTGCGTCGGTCGCCTGACGAGTTTCCAGGAAACCGGGGACGGTCGCTACCTTGTAACGCTTCAAGGCGTTACGCGATTCGCTCTCGGCAAGGAATTGCGTTCCTACAGCGCCTTCAGGGAAGTCGAGTGTGATTTCGCGCCGTTTGCCGCCGATCTCAGATGTGGTGACGGTGAAGAGGATGTCGACCGGACCGGGCTGCTTAAAACCTTGCGCGATTACCTGGACGCCAACAATCTAGAGGCCGACTGGCAAAGCGTTTCGGAAGCCGAAACCGAGGTTCTCGTCAATGCGCTCTGCATGATGTGTCCATACGGCCCGCAGGAAAAACAGGCGTTGCTGGAAGCCCGCGACCTGAAGACGCGCGCCGAAACGCTCATTGCGATCACGGAAATGGATTTGGCAAGGTCGCAAAATGATGGCGGCTCGACGCTGCAATAGTGTGCCACGCACCAATGTCCGAATTGAAAGACCCTCAGATGACCGAAACGAGCGAACGCCCAGTCGACAGGAAACTGCTTGAGTTGCTTGTCTGTCCGGTGACAAAGGCGACCCTGGAATATGACGCCGAGGCAAGGGAGCTCATCTCAAGATCTGCCAAACTCGCCTATCCGATCCGCAACGGCATCCCCATCATGTTGCCGGACGAGGCGCGCAAGCTGGAAGACTGACCGGTTCCGCGCCGCCTGGACACGAACAAAGCTCGGATCGATTGATCCGGGCTTTTGATTGACCCACCAGATTGCAAGATCAGAAACCGCTAACCATCGGCAATATGTTGATGATGATGATCTGGCGCAAGAAGATGATGCCCAGAAGCAGAACAATGGGTGAAATGTCGATACCGCCAAGATCGGGCATGAACCGGCGTATGGGCCGCAATGCAGGCTCGGTCAGATTGTACAGGACCCTGCCGATGGAATTGATGATCTGATTGCTCGAGTTCACAATGTTGAAAGCGTAGAGCCAGGAGAAGATCGCACTGGCAATGATCACGTAGGTATAGAGTTCCAGCGCAATGAGGATGACGTTGAATAATGCGGTCATGATCTGGTCCGTTGCCGTTCAGGTTCTGTCTCGTTTCTCATGTAGCCCCGAGTCCGCGCGCCTGCAAGACAGCACTTTCAAGAACGCTGAAATGTTTGTAACCGCTTGTCACATTTTCTCCGCCAGAAGAATCCGGTGCGGAAATGCAACACTTCGACAAAACCGGGATTCCTTAGGCTTTGAGTAAGCGTGCTTCGTGCTATCTTGCCGGCAATGAATTCCATATGGATGTGGCCTTAATGTTCAAGACTTTGTCACGCGTTGCGCTCGCTCTTTCTCTGGGCGTCGTGTCCGGAACCGCTCTGGCGCAGAGCGGAGAGATCTCCACCCAGGACGCCAACAAGCAGTTCGTCGTCGATCTGGGGATCGGCGCCATCGCGCAGCCACGGTATGAATCTGCAGATTCCTACCTGATCTATCCGATGCCGATCATCTCGGTGGGCCGCTTTTATCTTCCAGGTCTTGGACAGGTGGTCGACGGACGTCGCAAGTCGGGCGTCTTCTTCTTTCCCTCCTTCAATTTCATAGGTGAGCGAAAGGCAAGCGACAGCACGGACCTCACTGGAACAAGTACCGTTGACTGGGCGCTGGAACTCGGGCTTGGCGGCGGTTTCCGTACCGAACATTTCCGCGCCTTTGCCGAACTCCGTCAGGGCATCAACGGTCACACCGGCCAGGTCGGCCAGCTTGGTCTCGACGGCATCATCTACCCCAGTGACAAATGGGAAGTCAGCTTCGGTCCACGTGCCAGCTTCGCATCCGGAGAATATATGGACACCTATTTCGGTGTCACAGCGACGGAAGCTGCCAACAGCGGCGGCCGCCTGACGCAGTATGACCCGGGTGCTGGTTTCAAGAGCGTCGGCCTCGCGGCACGCGGCAGTTACGACTGGAACGACGATGTTCGCCTGCACATCCGCGGAACTTACGACCGGTTGATCGGCGACGCGGCTGACAGCCCGATCGCGGAAGCCGGCAGCAAGGACCAGTTCAGCCTTGGCGTCGGCGTCAGCTACCGGTTCGCATTCGACATCTTTTAAGCGCTGAAGCTGCTACGATCGCCGTCGGCAAATCGGACCGCGAGGTTCGTTCCAAGATGCCTCGGACCGGGAATACAGCTGATTCACAATCGCCTGACCCGTTGTTCGGTGTGACAGTCGGAGCTGCTGGTCCGGCCAGGAGAGCGAATATACTCCAAGGCTTCCCGGGCGATCGGCAAAGGCAGGAACCAAGAAGCGGGTTACTTGTCTTGCTGACCGCAAGTCAGCACGAAGTTGATTTCCGAGTCCGGGATGCTTGAGCCGAACCCGGCATTGCCTTCGTGCCGCTATTACGTGAGTCAGCCAACAAAACCCATTGATCTGCGCGCAGACCGGCAGTCATTCGCAACCGCTGATCCAAATCCTCGACATTGGCTCATAGCGAACCGACAGAGCACTGGCTTCGAGGCGACCCGGATCCAGCCGAGAAATTCTCAGTACGAACAATCGATCAATTCGATTCCACTCGGCAGTTTCGTGTTTTCATCACCGCAAGCACCAAGAATACGGCTCGGATCCAGATTGTAGGCGCCGGTCAGGTCGGCTCCGACAAGGCGTGTCCGCCGCAGCAAGGCACCGTCGAAATTAACATTCGTCAGATTGGCGTTTGAAAGATCCGCACTCACCAGCCGGACACCGGTGAAATCCGCACCGGAGAAATCCGCGCCGTCCGCCTTGATCCGGTCCAGCTTGCCTTGACGGATGCGGGCGTTCTTGAAGTTCGCACCGGACAGGTCGACACGCTCAAGATTGACCCCGTCCATCTTTGCGCCCTCAAAGGACGCGCCTGTCGCAACGGATCTGATAAAACCAGCGCCGCGAAGATCTGCTCCATCAAAATTGGCATTGTTGGCGATGCTGGCATTCAGGTCCGCATCCCTGAGATCGACGTCTTCAAGAATCGCATTGGTAAAATTGGCTTTTTCCAGGTCGGCGGAACGCATGTTCGAACCCGTAAAATTGCTTCCCGAGAAATCCGCGCGCTCCGCCTCCGTGCGGCGCAAGTCTGAATTTTGGAAGTCGCCACCGGGAAGAACAGCTTCCTTCAAGTCGGTTTCACGAAGGTTGGCACGGTTGAAGTTCACGTTCTCCACGGTCAGGAACCTCAGTTCTGTCAACCGCAGATCGCAGCGGGGACAGCCACCGTTCTTCTTGATGTCGGCCATTTTTTCTTCATCGCTGCCGGCAAGCGCTCCGGTTGACAAGGAACACAATGCGAAGACACCAAAACAGCCTGCGAGAAAATGCGTAAACCTGTCGCTCATGCCAAAACCTTTTTTCAGACTTCTCTAGAGATAGGTATCCAATACCAGCAGTTTAAGGACAGTTTCTGTCCAGAAAACGTATATTGTCGAAAATGAGAAAAATGTCCTGAAAAACAAGTCCTGCCGGCAAGGCCCCTATGGGTGGAAGAAGCGGGCGGGGTCGCAATTGCCCACCTCTTCCATCCACATAAGGCGCTGACGACGCACTACCTTACAATCAGCGTGCCAATTCCATCGCAAAAGGCTTGCCAATTGGTTTTTGCGGATAATTTTCCAGATCTAGTCACATTCTTGGCCGTCACCACAAGATGCTGATCTTGTTTAGAAAGTCTTCATCTTTCTTGCATTGCAAATTGCAAAGCCACTTGCAAACGTGGCTAAGAGAAGGTTAACGCGCAGGCTCTGAACCGCGAACAAGGTCCTCAGGCAAACTCGTCTCTGAGGTCGACCGATGACCGCTCTCCAATGTCGTCGTAGTGGTTGTCCAGCCATTCTTTTGCGGTCTGACGGCCAAGATCGCGCAACTCGATCAGGAACGCCCATTCCGCATTGAGCTTGGAGGACGCCTGGAGCGGCTTCAGTTCCCGAGCGAAGATCCGGTGCATGTGCACCTTCATGTATTCCTCGGACGAAAGTTTGCCTTCCTCGATCAAGCGGGTCACGAAATCGATGGCCCTGAGCTCTCTCAGCAGCGTGGAGTTGAAGGTGATCTCGTTCAGCCTGTTGACGATCTCGCGGGCAGTTCGCGGTACCTGGCGCCGTTCCAGAGGATTGATCTGTACGAGCACGACGTCCGGCGTCGCGGTTTCATAAAAGAGCGGATAAAGCGGCGGGTTGCCCATGTAACCGCCGTCCCAATAGGGCTCGCCATCGATTTCCACCGCCTGGTAAAGCTGCGGCAGGCAGGCAGACGCCATCACCGCGTCAAGGGTGACTTCCTTTTCGCTGAACACCCGGATCTTGCCGGAAAAGACATTGGTCGCGGCAATGAACAGCCGCACGCCGGAACAGCAGTGCACCTTGTCGAAATCAACCATTTTTTCGACAACATCCCTGAGCGGGTTGACGTTGAGAGGATTGAATTCATAAGGCGATGCGAACCGCGAGACGACATCGAAAAAAAGATAACTCGGCGAATGATCAAGGCTCCAGTTGCCGAGCAGAACGTCGAGGGGTGTTCTCTGGATCGGGCTGAACCGCGCTTCGTTGCTGACCTCGCGCCAGAATGCTTCCAGACTGGCGCGCGCGCCTTCCTCGCCGCCTGCTTCCATGCCGCTCGCAAGAACCACGGCATTCAGGGCACCGGCCGACGTCCCCGTGATCGCATCGATGGAAAGGCGGCTGTCTTGCAGAAACCAGTCCAGAACACCCCATGTGAAGGCACCATGCGCACCACCACCCTGCAACGCCAGATTTATCTTCTTGGGTCTGGCCACAGCACACACCTTTCCTTTTCTACGGCAAGAATTCGCGTTCGGTTATTGCGCGGTCCAGCCGCCGTCGATCGGCAGAACGGAGCCGGTGATGGCAGAGGCCGTATCGCTGCACAGGAAAACCGCATAACCGGCAACCTGATCGACCGTCACGAATTCCTTGGTCGGCTGCGCCTTGAGCATGACTTCCTTCTTGACCTGCTCCTCTGTCATGTTGCGCGCTTTCATCGTGTCGGGAATCTGCGCTTCCACCAGCGGCGTCCAGACATAACCCGGGCAGATCGCATTCACGGTTACACCCTGTTCGGCTACTTCGAGCGCAACGGTCTTGGTAAGACCCGCAATTCCGTGCTTTGCGGCGACATAGGCGGATTTGAAGGGCGAGGCGACAAGCGCATGGGCGGACGCCGTATTGATAATTCGCCCCCAGCCACGCTGTTTCATTCCGGGCAGGGTGGCCCGGATGGCATGAAAGGCGGAGGACAGGTTGATCGCAATGATCGCATCCCATTTTTCAACCGGGAACTCATCCACCGGAGACACAAACTGGATACCGGCATTGTTCACCAGGATATCAACAGATCCGAACTCCTTTTCGGCATCCGCAATCATGCCGGCAATCTCATCGCCATTCAGCATGTTCGCCGGCGAATAGCTGCAACGCACGCCAAAATCCGCCTCGATCGCTGCGCGGGTCTTTTCAATCTCGCCGGCATCGCCAAGACCATTGATGACAATGTTTGCACCTTGCTCTGCAAATGCACGGGCACAACCTAGTCCGATCCCGGACGTGGATCCGGTAATGACGGCAGTTTTGTTGGCAAGCATTCGGGATCTCCCAGGAAGTGAATTTGTCTGGTGCAACACTTCAACAGATTTCGCCGCACCGCAACATCACATTGAGGAAAAGTGATTGCCTCGTCATGTCAAAGGGCGGGTGCGCCTCGTTTTCCTAGTCCCGCTTCATCCGTTTGGCACCGGCGAGCGCCTTGGTTGCACGCGCGCGCGCCATCTGTCTTTGCGCATCCACTTGCTGGAAGTCCTCCTTCCTCAGTCCAAGTTCATTCGCAAACCGCTCGCGGATCAACCCGTAGAAGGTTGCCTGCAGACTGGCGAAAACCCAGACGAAGATCAGCATCGTCCCCATGGGAAAGATGGCAGATCGGGTCTGCAGCCAAAGATGACTTGCCGGCAACAACCCGTCACTCATGCTCAGGAGAAATCCCCAGACGAAGATCAGCAGAGCCGCCAGGAGACTCATGACGAGTGCCGAAAAGGCCATCGCCCAACCGAAGCCGGACGTTGCCCGCCAGCTCTCCCGGAGCGTCAGGGGATCATCGACAGCTGCCGCGGGAAGAACCACGGACAGTTTCTGAACCACCATCAGTGCAATGAATGGTGCCAGAAACATCAAAAGAAGACCAAACCCCGCTGTCAGGGCGGCAATTATCGAAGAAATGATCATCAGAGGAACAAGTGACAGAAACCCGATCAGCCCCAGAACGATCTGGTAGTACATGACACGAAGCGTTCGTTTCCCGAATGTGACCGGAAAGTCGCGGGCGCCAATCAGAATGCGCCGGACATAGGCAATTGCGATCGAGAAGCCGACGAGAAGATTTGCAATGGCAGCTAACGCGCGCAGCGCGCCTTCATCGGCCTTTGCCACCGGCTCCGTCATGTAGGACATCGTCGAGAACCCGCTTTCCGGCATCAGCGAAGACCCTATCGCAAAATTGAGCGCCAGCAGGAGCAGGATATAGGCCCAACCTGTCTTGAACAGCGTCCCGATATTGTGCTGCGCCAGGGAGACTGAACGTTCCAGGACGGTGATGAACATGGGCTACCCCGGTAATCGGTGATTTTGTACCTTGTTATCTAAACATTGGAAAAGATTAATTGAAGAGCGAAAACCAGCAGCGCCGATTTCGTTCTGGAAGGTTGATATCCAGAGAGCTAATCCCAGATTTCTTCAATGGATCTTGACGCCGAGGTTTCATATGCCTTTGAAATCACTGCGAAGACAAAGAGAACAACAATTGACGTTGTGACTGAATCAGCCAAAAGGAACACCATTCCTCGCACAAAATCAGCTTCAAGCCAGTACCTTATACGGAAATATGCAGGAACAACGCCAAAAAGAAGAGATATCGGTATCCAAACAATGCAAATCGCCTTGGTCATGGGCCATCCCCAGCCGCGCGCTTGTTTGAACGCTCGAACGTAACCTAATGGATTGGTTTCGAATGTCGACGGTAGAGCAAATGCAACTCTCAAAAGGATCGGCGCCATGATTAGGAATGCGATCAGTCGAACGACCGGCAAGTAAAAATCTTTCACTCTCAGATGTAACTCGAAAGGAATTTCGTCAGAGACGAACGTTTCCAAATAGGATATTGGTAAAATAAACAAAAAAAAACCAAAGACAAAGCAAAAAAACATCAAAATAATAACGGCAACAAACCTAATAATATAATTTGTGATATAGAAATAACTAAATAAAAATTGAAAATTCTTCTGCTTCAAAAATAGAAAATATGATGAAATCAGAAAAGAAAAAATCAATAACAGAAGAGAAATAATTGGTACTGCAATATTCGTAATATACAGATATTCACCTGGAATATAATCATACAACAAAAAAGTTGATCCAGAAACAAGTCTAGCTAATGTTAAAACAGTAACAAGAAACATACTATAATATTTATTTGATATAACAACATCAACACTGTCAAAAAATAGATTATTTTTCATTTTTCAATGTAATCGCCCATCACATTTCTGCACATGGAATTGTTTCTCGTAAATACCTGAAAAATACAACAAAAAAACCCAGATGGCGTGCAATGCTGGACTTGGCCAAACAGCGATCACCCGATGGTCTGCTGACCTTTTTCGCCGCAGACCCCAATCCAGCGCTGGAAAGTTCGACCATTTTCCCTCATATGGTGGACACATGCGTAAAACCGGTTGGCTCCAGTCATGATTGATGATTTCGCAAAACCCCTCTCACGTCGCAGATCCGTCGGCGTCATGGTCGGCAACGTCCAGGTCGGTGGCGATGCGCCAATTGTCGTTCAGTCGATGACCAACACGGACACGGCAGATACGGATTCGACTGTTGCCCAGGTCGCCGCGCTGGCGCGTGCCGGATCGGAAATCGTTCGCATCACCGTTGACCGTCCGGAGGCGGCCGAGCAGGTTCCGCGCATCAAGGAGCGCCTGGAACGTATCGGCGTTTTCGTGCCGCTGGTCGGCGATTTTCACTATATCGGTCACAAGCTTCTCACCGACTATCCGGATTGTGCCGCCGCGCTCGACAAGTACCGCATCAATCCGGGAAATGTCGGCTTCAAGGCGAAGCGCGATACACAGTTCTCCCAGATCATCGACCTCGCCCTCAAACACGACAAGGCGGTGCGTATCGGCGTCAACTGGGGCTCGCTCGACCAGGAACTGCTGACGCGATTGATGGACGAAAACGCGGAAAGTGCAGCACCGGTATCTGCAGCTGCCGTCATGCGCGAGGCCATCATCCAGTCAGGCCTGCTGTCGGCCGAACGTGCCGAAGCACTCGGCATGGGCCGGGACAAAATCATTCTTTCCGCCAAGGTCAGCCAGGTTCAGGATCTGATTGCCGTTTATGCCGATCTTGGGCGGCGCTGCGACTACGCCCTGCATCTCGGTCTGACGGAAGCAGGCATGGGCACGAAGGGTATCGTCTCCTCGGCTGCCTCAATGGGCATCTTGCTGCAGCAGGGGATCGGCGACACAATCCGGGTCTCGCTCACGCCGGAGCCGGGCGGCGACCGAACCCGCGAGGTTCAGGTAGCCCAGGAACTGTTGCAGGTTATGGGTTTCAGGGCCTTTGTTCCGGTGGTTGCGGCCTGTCCGGGCTGTGGTCGAACCACTTCGACCGTCTTCCAGGAACTGGCCAGCGACATTCAGGATCATATCCGCGACTCCATGCCGGCCTGGCGCGAGCAATATCCGGGTGTTGAAGGCCTCACTGTCGCGGTCATGGGCTGCATCGTGAACGGCCCGGGCGAATCCAAACATGCCGATATCGGGATTTCTCTCCCTGGCACGGGTGAAACTCCGTCCGCACCGGTCTTCATCGACGGGGAAAAGGCAACCACCCTGCGCGGGCCCGGTATTGCCGACGACTTCAAGCTGATGGTTCTGAATTACATTGAAAAACGGTATGGCGCCGGAGCCAATTCCTCTTCCGACGCGGCCTAGTCGCTATCAGGGATCAACCGAATGATGCAGCAGCCGGGAGTAGCCGAGCCACTGAGAAAGCCGCTTCTGGTGATCACTTCTCAAGTTGTCAGGGGTGGAATCAGCGGCCGTGGCCTGACCTTTTCGCTGGAACGGATCGGACATGACGTCTGGTTTCTGCCGACAATCGTCCTGCCATGGCACCCGGGGCACGGAAAAGGCACCCGTATAGTTGCGTCGACAAACGACTTTTCCGCGATCATCAGTGATCTGGCGACGTCGCCGAAACTCGGCGAGGTCGGCGGCATTCTCACCGGCTATCTTGGCGACGCGGACCAGGCTGCAGCCATCGCCACACTGGTGAAAGCCGTCAAGGCGGCGAACCCGGATGCGCCCTACCTGTGCGATCCGGTCATCGGAGACCACCACAGTGCCTCCGGCGGCGGTCTCTACGTTCCAAAGACAACCGCACAATCGATCCGCGACGACCTTGTTCCACTAGCTGATATCGTCACGCCGAACGCCTTCGAGCTTGGCTGGCTGACCAGACGGGACATCGAAACAGAGCTACAGGCCCTGTCCGCCGCCCGTTCGCTCGGCAACGAACGTGTTCTGATCACGTCGTCCCCGGCCATGCGCCGCAACGCCATCGCCAATCTGCTTGCCGGTCCGCGCGGTGCCGTCGCGGCTGAACACGCGGCTATTGAAAGCCCTCCCCATGGAACAGGCGACCTGATCGCAGGTCTCTTCCTGGCCAATCATCTCGCCGGCCTCAATGACGAGGAAGCCCTGAAGCGCGCTTCCGCCTCGGTCTTCGAACTCGTCGCAAGAAGCGTCAAGAAAGGGGCGGACGAATTGATGTTCGCCCAGGAACAGCAGTCAGTCGTTCGGGCTATGGCGCTGGTGACGTCGCGGCGCGTGATCGAAACAAAAGCCCGTGCCTGAAGATAACGATCTCTGGCTTGCCGGTGTCGATGGTTGCAAGGGTGGCTGGGCGGCTGTCATCCGAAGTCCGGCTGATCCGGAAACGGTGCGGCTGGAGATTTTCACGACATTCGAAACCCTCCTGAATTCCAGCCCATTGCTCGGCATTATCGCCGTTGACATGCCGATCGGCTTGCCTGACTTCATTTCGCCAGGTGGACGTGGACCGGAAAAGGCGGCACGCATGCATCTTGGTCACCGCCAGTCATCCGTCTTCGCCGTTCCGTCCCGTGCTGCCGTCTACGAGACTGATTTCAGGGACGCCTGTTCGGCAGCATTCAGGACGTCCGAACCACCCAGGAAAGTCTCCAAACAGTGCTTCTTTCTGTTCCCCAAGATCCGGGAGATTGACACCCTGATGACGCCGGAGCTGGAAAAACGGGTCTACGAGGTCCACCCGGAACTCGCCTTCTGGCGGCTGAACGCCGAGCGGGAAATGAGCCTGCCGAAAAAGGTCAAGAGCCGCGCCAATCCAGGGGGCCTCGACCAGCGACGGGATCTTCTCGTGTGCAAGGGTCTGCCGAAGGAGTTCCTCGACCAGCCGCCCCCGAGAGGCTGCGGCCGCGACGATCTGCTGGATGCCGCCGCCAACTGCCTGATCGCGGAACGCATTCACCTTGGTCTGGCGACTCCGTTTCCCGAAAGCCCGAGAAGGGACGACCGCGGTCTGAGAATGGCGATCTGGGCTTAGTGCTAACTTTTCGAACGCTGGCTCCAGTCTGGCGCTTAGCACCTAAAGCCCATCCAGCAGTGCCATGATCCCGTCTCGGATCTCCGGACCGCGCACGATTTCTCCGTGACAGGGCACGACGACACTGGGAACTTCTTCACCCAGGCGGTTACGAACCCAGTTCGAGAAGCGCTCCTTGTCCTTTAACCCGTACTTCGGAAAGGTCTTCAGAAATCCGATTTGTGCGCTGTCCTCGCCCTTTTCCTTGATGCCGCAAAAGGCATCGGTGACAACCCACACCACTTCGTTTCCACATCGGACAACCATCCAGACTTCGCCGGTCTTGAGCCCTTCGGGTTCAACGAGCGTAACGGTTTGCGGCAAGACATCCGAAAGCGCAGACAGGGATGCGAATTGGCACCCCGTCACATTTTCAAGTCTTGGCCTTGCGGCGTCCGAGCAAACAAGATCGGCATTCCCGAAAGCTTCGACATGCTCGGAAATAGCCTTGTTGTGATAATGGTTTGGCGCAAACAGAAACCGTACGGGCTCTATGTCCCCGAGCAGGTCGCTCGTCCTTTCGACAGGACTGTAGAGGCAGACCCCTCCATCTGAAAGACGCGCCACTGTCGCGCGGAGGTTTCCGCGGCAGATGGTCCACAGACCATCGATGCCTGCAACACTTTCCAGCGTCGGTCCTTTTCGTGTCATGACAGCTCCATGGATTTCAATTGGCCGCACAGGATTTCGACGAGTTGCTTTCCTGCGTCATTCTTCTGATCCAGCCGGTTTTGGGCGTGCACGCCCATGACCGCGGAGACCAGACCCTTGGCAATCGGTTCGGGATCAATGTCCGGATCAATTTCTTCTGCTTCAATGGCGTTTTGCAGGCAGACAAGAAAGCTGCTTTCGAGCTCGTGCCAATACCGCCTGACGGCCTCTTCCAGGCGTGTACTTCCAACACGGGCATTCTCAATGCCGGTGTTGACGATTAGACAACCGTACTTGCTTGACGTCATCGACCCGTCTGTCACCAGCGATCTCAGGAAAACGCTTATCTGCAGGAATCTGCCGTCTCTCACAGGCTGCATGGCATGAGAGATCGCCGCTTCGGTGTAAAGCTCCAGCGCGGTCAGATAGAGCCCTTCCTTGCCACCGAACTCGCTGCGGATCGCGAATTGGTTGAGCCCGGTAAGGTGCTCAAGCTCTCTCAGACCGAGTGCCTGATAGCCATGTTGCCAGAACGCATGGACCACGCGTTCAACAACCTCTTCAACATTGTAACTCTTGGGGCGGGCCATTCGAAGTTTCTCTACAACTGCATGGAAATTATTCCTATACAGTTGCAGAGAAATGTCAAGTGTACGGTTTTTCGGACATAAGCTGCACACCCCTTCCTTTTTTGCCAGAACCTGTTAAAACGCGCGCCGCTCATGTGAGGTGAGCCACCGGTCGCAGCCTACCCGGTGCTAACGAAAACAAGGGACCACATCGTTGAAAGCACTTGTCATCTGTTCCGGCGGAATGGATTCCGTCACACTTGCGCACAAGATGGCGCAGGACCAAGAACTCACCGGTCTGATCTCATTTGATTATGGCCAGCGACACAGGAAGGAACTGGATTACGCCAGAGCCTGTGCCGACGAACTCGATACCGAGCATATCCTGATGGACATTGCCAATATCGGCCGCCAGCTGACCGGTTCGGCGCTCACCGATGATCTGGATGTTCCGGACGGCCACTATGCCGAAGACACCATGAAAATAACTGTTGTGCCGAACCGCAACGCGATCA
>NZ_KI928921.1:241462-268983 GCF_000521215.1 Labrenzia sp. DG1229
CACCATTGCCTACGGCATCGCTGCCTCGCGCGGTGCTGACATCGTCGCAACTGCTGTCCATGGCGGCGACCACTTCATCTATCCCGATTGCCGTCCGGCCTTCACGTCCAGCTTCGAGGCAATGCAGCACTACGCACTCGACGGCTATGCGGAGATCAGCCTGTTCACCCCTTATGTCCATGTCAGCAAGGCGGACATTGCGGCAGAAGGGCTGCGCCTCGGCGTCGACTACCGCAGGACCTGGTCCTGTTACAAGGGCGGCGAAAAACATTGCGGTCGTTGCGGTACATGTGTCGAGCGGCGCGAGGCATTCCATCTGGCAGGCGGCATCGATCCGACCGAATACACGGACGCGGACTTCTGGAAGGCGGCCTGCAATGTATAAAATTACCAAGGAGTTTCATTTCTCCGCGTCCCATCAGCTGCTCGGGCTTGGAGAGGATCACCCCTGCAGCCGGTTTCACGGTCACAATTATGTGGTCGAGGTGGATCTGGCCTCCGATGAGCTGAACATCATCGGTTTCGTCCGGGACTACAATGAGCTGAAGCCTCTGAAAGCCTACATTGACGACACACTCGACCATCGGCATCTCAACGACGTACTCGGCGATGATTGCGTAACGGCCGAACGCCTGGCGAAACATCTGTTTGACTGGTGCAAAGTGGAATGGCCGGAAACCATGGCCGTGCGGGTCAGCGAAACACCGAAGACCTGTGCCGAATACCGGCCGCAGGTCTATGTCCCGGTGGAGGCGCGCCGATGAGCACGCAAACCATTCGGGTCAACGAGATTTTCGGCCCGACCATCCAGGGCGAAGGTGCCCTGATCGGTCAGCCAACCGTCTTCGTCCGCACCGGCGGCTGCGATTACCGTTGCTCCTGGTGCGACACGCTGCATGCGGTCGACAGTGCCTATCGGGACGACTGGCATCCGATGACACCTGCCGCCATCATGATGCAGGTGGAGGTCCTGTCCGGGCACTGCCCGCTGATGGTGTCGCTTTCCGGCGGCAATCCGGCCATCCAGCCGCTTGGCGGCCTGATCGACCTCGGACGCAAGGAAGGTTATCGGTTCGCGTTGGAGACCCAGGGAAGCATCCCACGGGACTGGTTCAGGGATCTGGACGTCCTGACTATCAGCCCCAAACCGCCCTCCAGCGGCATGGTGACCGACTGGCAGAAACTGGCCGAGTGCGTGGAAGCCGCAGGCCCGTCGACACAACTGGCCCTCAAGGTAGTGATTTTCGACGAGAACGACTACGCTTATGCTAGGGAAATCGCCTCGCGCTATCCGCAACAATCGCTTTACCTGCAACCGGGCAATCACACACCCCCGGTACCGGATCAGGAAGACGGGGTCATCGATATGGCCGGCATCATGGACCGCATGCGCTGGCTTATCGACAGGGTCACCACCGACCGTCTTTATTCGGCGACCGTCCTCCCTCAGCTGCATACACTCATCTGGGGCAATCTGAGAGGGGTTTGAGTCAGGCCGTCTTTCTCAAACCTAACCCGGCGGAGCCATGCCAGCTGCATCTCGCGCGCCTGGATAATGTCGATATCTGGAGAAAACCATGTCCGACAAAGGCATTTACGAAAACCTGACCCAACTCGGAGCCTCGACGGACCTTCCGGGCAACCCGGACAAGGCTGTTCTGGAAAAGGTGCCAAACCCGCAGGCCGGCACCGGATACATGGTGCGCTTCGTCGCCCCCGAGTTTACCTCGCTGTGCCCGATCACCGGTGCGCCCGACTTCGCTCATCTGGTGATCGACTATGTGCCGGGGGACTTTCTGGTCGAGAGCAAATCGCTGAAACTGTATCTGGGTTCGTTTCGCGATCACGGTGCGTTCCACGAGGACTGCACGGTTTCCATCGGCAAGCGGCTGGTCGACCTGCTCGATCCGCAGTGGCTGCGAATCGGTGGCTACTGGTATCCGCGCGGCGGTATCCCGATCGATGTCTTCTATCAGACCGGTCCGGCACCGGATGGTGTCTGGATCCCGGATCAGGGCGTTCAGCCGTATCGGGGGCGTGGTTGAATTTTCCGGGCACCAACCGGGCTGGACCCTGACCCGGCATTCTCTTCCTAGATTGTAATGTCCAGGTCGATAATGGCGCGCTTACCGATCTTGTGCGGTCCCCATTTAAGCGGGTTTTCGATGTCGTTGCCATCCTTGTCGAAACCCTGAAGTACTGCCGAGCAGGTCTCACCGGCGGTGACGGTGTAGCCACCGCTCTGCGGGAACCTCGACGAATCCCTGAAGAAAAGTGTCTTGAACCCTCGCAGTTCCCCGTCTCCGGAAATTGTTCCGATCACGGACATCGCATCCTCGGGACCGTAAAGAACACTCACCGGCCCGACTGCGTTTTTCCTCGTGAGCTTGACCGATATCCAGGCCTTGGTTTCGTCTCTGGGTCCCGTTACTTCTTCCGGAATATCCAGTGATCGCAAACCGAGTGTCCGAAGAAGCTTGTTCACACCTTTGCTGCCTCCGGCAACAATCATCGCTGTCAGAATGAATCCGATAACCTGACCGTCCAGCATTTTCGATGGTTGCGTGTAGATATTGAACAGGTCGGTCACGACATCGAGCTTGAAAACGCCCCAGACCAGCAACAGGGAAAAGGCGAATCCGACCAGCGGGTTCAAGGCGGACGTATTGAAATGCCGCATGTAGGGGCGCCACCTGAACAATAGCGCCAGGCCGCTTTCGACCAGAACAGCCAGGATGAACAGGATAAAAACCGCCTTGAAGGACTCGGTGTAGACTTCCTGGCTCCCCCAGGGGCCATAGTCCTCCTGAACCGAAACCGTTGCCGATTGCGTGTCTCCGCTCAGGGTGTAGGTGACCGTGTCCGTGAATGCCCCGCCATTGTCTGGGGCAAAATAGATCAGGACGTTGTCTTCGCTTTCACCCACTTCCGCGGCGACTTTCACACTTCCGAACTTTGCGCTTTCATTTTCGATGGACTTTTTCGACCGGAGGATTTCGACCACGCCGTCGGGTTTCACCTGAAATGTGGATTGGGCGAGCGCGGCGGAGGTGCCGCCAGCTGCAAAAACGGCAAGAAACACGAGCGCCAGTCCGAACCACTTTCTCAAAGTTCTGCAAGTTAATGATCTTTGTCTCATAACCGCCCCCGAAACTTGTCAGATATCCAATTCCCTCCTGATTGAGGAAACAGCCCCGACCACCTCTGGTTATCCACACTAACATTCTCCAGGCGGATATAGAATTCATGCGCGAGATCTATTTCCTGTGACGCTGGTCTCTCCGGGGCTGAAATTCAGGGTCAGCATCGCCTTGTCATGATGCGCGCCATGCATTTTGCGTGCTGGTTCAAACGAGAGTGAAAATGCAACCTTCAAAAAGAATAAATTTCTCTTCCATCGGCCTGCCATGACGCGATATCTATGGCTCGACATCAGCAGGGAATCGGTCTTGCAACAAAAAACGTCGCAATAGACCGGTCAGATATTCCTTCATGACGTACAAACTCCGTATGGCTGAAACTCACGGGTTCCGGCATGTGGGATTTCGTCTCCAGTGGAACGGAAAGGGAAATCATGTCCAAGAAGGGCATCATGATCTGCGGCCACGGCAGCCGCGCTAAATCTGCCGAAGAAGAATTCGCTCTTCTGGCAAAAGGCGTGCGACGGCTGTATCCGGATGTTCCGGTAGAATACGGCTTCCTGGAATACTCGGCTCCCAACATTCACATGGGGCTGGACGCCTTGCGCGATGCAGGCGTTTCCGAGATCATCGCCGTACCGGGGATGCTGTTTGCCGCAACCCACGCAAAGAACGATATCCCGTCCGTACTGACGACCTATCAGGACAAGAACGAAGGCCTCACGGTTCGCTATGGCCGTGAACTTGGTCTTCATCCGCAGATGATTGCAGCATTCCAGGCCCGCATCCTGGAAGCACTCGGCGTTGATCATGTACACGACGGCGACCTCTATGACACGATGCTGGTTGTCGTCGGGCGCGGGACATCCGATACACTGGCCAATGCCGAAGCCGCCCGCCTGACCCGTATCGTGGCGGAAAACCTGGGCTTCGGCTGGTCGGAAACCGTTTACTCCGGCGTCACCTTCCCCTCCGTCGGCCGCGGTCTGGAGATGGCGCTGAAGCTCGGCTACAAGAAGATCGTTGTCGCTCCGTACTTCCTGTTTTCGGGCAAGCTGATCGACCGGATCTACAACTATGTCGACCGGGTTGCAGCATCCGTGCCTGACGTGACCTTCTACAAGGCGCATTATCTTTCCGACCAGGACCACGTCATCAATACGTTTGCCGAACGGATCGAGGAAGCCGCTGCCGGTACGATTGTCGAAACGCAGGACCTGATGGCATCCTTCAAGGACCGGCTGGCAAAAGGTGAGGTCGAGGTACACCACCACCATGCGGAATTCCGGGATCCGCTGGATGATGAAACAAAGGACGGGCACGATCATGATCACCACCACGATCACGGCGCCGGCCATTCCCACGATGATCACCATGACCATGGTCACGGCCATCATCACCATCATGGGCATAGCCATGGGGTCTACAAGCATATCGGCCACCCCAACGGCCCGCGCACGATGATCGATCAGGGTGTGTGCTGCTGCTTCATGAGCCAGTTCCCCCAGGAAGTCATCGACGAGGAGCGTGCTCTGCGCATCGAAACCGCCGAGGTCTCCGCCAGCGCCTGACCCTGGATTGGACCTGGATTTCCGTTTGCCGCTGCACCTTGTTTCCGGCTCTGCCTCCCAGTGCACCAACAACTGAAAACAAAGTCGCTGAGACGAACGGATCCTCGATCAGATCGAGTATTCCGCATTTGCAACACGATGATACGGCGGAACGCCGAAGTTTATTCCGCCGGCGCTCCGGGCGCCGGTGAACCTGCTGCTCCGGAAAACGACTTGTCCTTGATCTCGACGAACTTGTCCGACATCTGGGAGAGTTTTGCATCCCATTCCGGGTTCGGCGTCTGACCAGCCGTCACCTTGAAGAAGACCTGCATCATCAGCGTGATTGCGAGCGGTTCCAGAACTGCAGCCTTGACCGCCCATGCGAAGATGATGGCAAACACGAGGCCGCCAGCGCTCCAGGATCCCGGCATCAGGTAGACCAGTCCGGCAGCGGGCGCCAGCATGAACAGAAACACCAGGATGGAAATGATATAGGTGAAGAGCGCAATGAATGCGGCGTTCTTCAGCATCAGCTGGTAGTTTTGCCCGTAAAGGACAAGTGCTTCGCGCGCAGATGCCCAGGCGTTGTCTGATCGGGTCCGGATGGCGTGGGCCAGAATGACCTCATCGACAAAGCCAACGGCAACCTTCATGAATGCCCGGAACAGGGATACGAGACCGTTCAGTCCGGGTATCGGCAGGACGGAGGCAATGCTTTCGACAAATCCGCTGATCGCCCGGATAACACCTTTCACAAGCTGGTCGAGACCGAAGAGGGCGCTCGACTGAACGAAACGTTCCTTGACCACCTTCGCTCCATACGCCACTTGACCCTGCCCGTCCGGCAGGTCCTTGTCGTCCATGAGTTCGACCAGGACCGCGATGTGCCCGGCCTTGACCGTGTAGAGAAGATATTCGCGCAGCAGATAGATCGCTGTTGCCGTCAGCCCGAAACCGATCAGGCCACCCCAGAAGGCAAAACCGGCCTGACTGTCCGGTCCGCCGAACCAGCCGAGTCCATAGCCGATACCGGCGCCGAAACCCGTCACGACCACGTATGCAACGGCAATTCCGCCATAAACGACAATTCTGAAAACAAGATAGGGAAAAGTTCGCACCATCAGACCGACGGCACGGGGAAAATCAAAATCCCACATAAAAAACTCCTGTCATTCGCAGGTTATCCAGACAATGACCCTAGGTTAGACAATGTCCGGCCTCTGCGACAAGAGAGGACGTCACAGTTCGTCCCAATCCATTGTGCGGACCCTCACATGAATGGTCAGGAGCCTTTGTGATTGTCCGTGGAAGTGTGGTCATGGGGATGGAAAATTCCGTGATACCAGAAGCTGTTCCACAGGTGTCTGTGCTGCGAGGTATCGGCCTCTTTTTCGGCTGGTGATCCGGAAGCTGCGTCTGGCTTGTCTGCCTCTGCCGCATCGATCCGGTCCAGATGTTCTCCAAACAGCAGAACGTTGCCGTCGGGATCAACCGTTTCAAATTCCCGCATGTTCCAAGGCTGATTCGCGATGTCTTCGGTAATATTGGCACCTGCCGCCTTTACCAGCGCGTAAAATCCGTCGATGCCATCGACAAAACAGTAGGCCGTCGTGCCGCCCGGCTTGTCGCTTCGTGTCAGGTGCACACCAGACTTGTCACGTTCCAGCACGGCATATCGTACCGGCTCGCCTTCCTTGTCGGCCCATTCGAAAACGACATCGAACAGCAAACTGTCACGGTAATAGACAAGCGAGGCTGTAATATCGCTGACCCGAAACACGGGAGCGATGTGGGAAATCTCTGGTGATCTGGTTTCAGTCATGGTTCCAAACCCGCAAGTTGCGAAGCCTTGGGATTTCCCGGCGCTAGAAGCACTCGAGCATGGCTCCGGCGTTCTCGTATCTGCCTGTTGCCAGATCTTGCGGTGAAATGCGGAAATAGACAATACCCGCGTCGCCCCAGACCCAGTTCATTGCATTGTCACTGGCAAGGTGCAAAAGCAACAGGCTGTCCGTTGGTCCAGCACTCGGGTTGGACTGCAACGCATCGATCTCGCCACCGACACGATGGGGGCGATTGTCGTAGAGCTTACGCCAGTAGGGCTCAAACGCGTTCGAAACGGTCGTCGGAATGCTGTCCCGACGTTCCGGGTCAACGTAGTAGTCGGCAACGAATTCCCAGAGTTGAACGTAATTTTTGTTGTAGAAGTCCCAAAGTGAAATCTCCCTTTCGAAAGCGAAAAAATCACCGTTGCCGTTTCGATGAAATCTGAAATAGCTGGTTCGCGTCTGCTTCAGGTATTTTTGAATTTCCGGCCATTCGTCTTTGGTGAGCACCCGATTGCGATCAGATGAACTGACCTGATCGATAATGTTCTCAAGATCACGGAGCGCCTCCATTCGCCAGGCGTGATTGGCGCGAACCACGGCATCCCGATAGTCTTTTAACGAGTCTGCCGAAGGATAACGGTCCAATACAGCGGCCAGTCGGCTCTGGCATCTCAGTTCCACTTCCAGCTTCTGGATACGTTCCCCTTTTGCTTCTGTTTCCTCGTCGCCCGGATCGCCGTCATCCTGCAGTGAATTCCGAAGCTCCTCGAGCGTCTGTTTTAACGCCGGTATATCCTTTTTGAGCGACGCAAACGCGTCCGGGTTCATCAGGCCTTCAATGACCTCGTCGTTCCACTCGGGCTTTAACGGGTGTTTGCCAAGCCGGGTCCTTATGGAAGTCAGGACCGCAAGCGCCATCCGCTCGGTGAAGGGGTCAGGCACGGGTGGACGCTCCGCATCCGATACCTCCTGACCGGCATAGAGCGTTCCGGCAAAATGATCGGGCGTCACGCGCTCGACTCCGTTTTCGTCCTCGAAAAGACGGTTCGGAACAGTTACGAAATCGACAGGCCAACGGCGCCAGGTTTTCGGAATCTCGTCTGTTTCTTCAAGATACCCGTAATTCGGACCGGAAAAGGTCCCGTCATGCACCGTGCCAAGGTCCTGAGGCAGCGCTCGCTCCACTCCAAGCGCTTGTGTGTGAAGGACCCGGTAACCCTGTCCATCGCCTTCTGGCCCACTGCTGTTCGGATCGACGAAAAACAACAGCCAGCCTTCACGCGGGCCAAGGCCGCTCCAGAGATCTTCAGGAAAATCCGAACAGCGCAGTTGCGCCAGAAAATGCAGCGGAAATTCGCCTCGCTGCGGATGGTCGCGCGACAGGGATCTCGGCCAAGGTACATTTTCCGGCATCATCGGAGACCCGCCGAACCATGAGCGCGGGGACTCGTCCGCACGGATCGGAACCTGACGGCGCAATACCACTGAAACTGTTTCCTGAACCTCGATAGGCGCAGCAGGCTCTGGAGCAAAATCGACTGCAATCTTGTCGGACTGGCCGTGGACGCGCTCGTGTATGGTCGGTTCCGGACCTGTCCATCTGATCCGTTCCGATGGCTGGTGAACAGCGCGCCTGGCGCGGCCACCCCCCCGTTGACCGGCGGTCTCAAGCACGCCACGGATACGGTCCGGCCCGATTGCAACCGCCTCGACACGCCTTTTGTAATTGTCTTTTTGAAAAGAGTTATAAATGGTTGAAACAATCATCCATAAAATAGTAATAAAAATAATCGATAATAAAACTAATCCTGAAATAAATATGAGTCCAGCTTCATCAAAATTAAAATCAGACATTCTAAAGTCCAACACAAAGTAAGATCATTGTCGATCTATACTTACATTTGTTAAACTCGAGTAAATTGTCGCTATGGCATTTTAAGACTTTGAACTGTCTGTGCAGGCCTCATGAAAACGGGCTCCGAAGAGCCCGTCTCAATTGCCGTAAATTTGGAAACGAATTCAGCTCGTTACCAGGTTTCTCAAGACATATTGCAGAATGCCGCCGGCCTTGATGTATTCCAGCTCGTCCTCGGTATCGACGCGGCACAGGCATTCGATCGTCTTGACCGTGCCGTCTTCGTACGTGACCTCCACGTTCATCATCTGCCGTGGCTTGATGTCGGCGATGCCTTTGATGGTGACGCGCTCGGTGCCCTTGATGCCGTGAGACTGCCAGCTCTCGCCTTCCTTGAAGGTGAGCGGAATCACGCCCATTCCGACCAGATTGGACCGATGGATGCGCTCGAAGGACTCGGTGATCACCGCGCGGACGCCGAGAAGTTTTGTGCCCTTCGCTGCCCAGTCACGAGAGGAACCTGTGCCGTATTCCTTGCCGGCGAAGATCACCAGCGGGGTGCCGGCATCCCTGTAATCCATGCAGGCGTCGTAGATCCATTCCTTCTTGCCGTCCTTCATGGTGACACCGCCTTCGACACCCGGAACCATCTGGTTCTTGATGCGAATGTTGGCGAAGGTGCCGCGCATCATGACCTGGTGGTTGCCGCGTCGTGAGCCATAGGAGTTGAAGTCCTTGCGCGCGACCTGATGATCGGAAAGATACTGGCCTGCCGGGCTGTCGGCCTTGATGGCACCGGCCGGAGAGATGTGGTCGGTGGTGATGGAATCCAGGAACAGACCCATGACCGCCGCATTCTCGATGTCTTCGAGCGGTTTCGGCTCCATGGTCATGCCTTCGAAATAAGGCGGGTTCTGAACGTAGGTCGAAGAGACCGGCCAGGTGTAGGTCAACCCTCCCTCCACCTTGATGTTCTGCCAGTGTTCATCACCTTTGAACACATCGCCGTAGCGTTCGCGGAACATTTCCTCGGTGATGGAGACGCGGATGAGATCGGTGATCTCTTCCGTGCTCGGCCAGATGTCTTTTAGGTAAACTGGATGGCCGTCCTGGTCCTCACCGAGCGGATCTTCGGTGATATTGACATTCAGGCTGCCGGCAATGGCGTAGGCGACGACCAACGGCGGTGAGGCCAGGTAGTTGGCGCGCACGTCCGGGTTCACCCGGCCCTCGAAATTGCGGTTGCCGGACAGCACCGAACAGGCAATCAGGTCGTTGTCGTTGACCGCGTCTGAAATCGCCGGATCCAGCGGGCCTGAGTTGCCGATACAGGTGGTGCAGCCGTAGCCGGCAAGGTCGAAACCGAGCGCATCGAGGTCTTTCTGCAGGCCTGCCTTTTCCAGATAGTCGGTCACAACCTGGGATCCAGGCGCCAGCGAGGTTTTTACCCAGGGCTTGACGTCGAGGCCTTTTCTCAATGCGTTTCGGGCGACCAGACCGGCCCCGATCAGGACCGAGGGGTTGGATGTGTTGGTGCAAGAGGTGATCGCGGCAATCACGACGTCGCCATTGCCGATATCGTAGTCCTTGCCCTCGACAGCGACGCGTTTCGAAAGCTCGTCTGCCTTCTTGAACTCGTCCGCCATGGTCTTGGCGAAGCCGGTTGCGGCATCGGAGAGGTTGATGCGGTCCTGCGGGCGCTTGGGTCCTGAAACGGCTGGAACCACAGTGTTGATGTCGAGTTCCAGCGTGTCGGTAAATTCCGGTGCTTCACTACCTGCGCGGAACATGCCCTGCGCCTTGGAGTATTCTTCAACGAGTGCCACACGATCCTTGTCGCGGCCGGTGGCTGCCAGGTATTTCAGCGTTTCCTTGTCCACCGGGAAGAAACCGCAGGTCGCACCATATTCAGGAGCCATGTTGGCGATCGTGGCAGCGTCTTCGAGGCTGAGATTGTCGAGACCTGGGCCGTAGAACTCGACGAATTTGCCGACGACACCCTTCTGGCGCAACATTTCGACAACCCGCAGCACAAGGTCGGTCGCGGTGATGCCTTCATTCAGCTCGCCGGTCAGCTTGAAGCCGATGACTTCCGGAATCAGCATGGAGATCGGTTGGCCGAGCATGGCGGCTTCCGCCTCGATACCGCCCACACCCCAGCCGAGAACCGCCAGGCCATTCACCATGGTCGTGTGGCTGTCAGTCCCGACCAGCGTGTCGGGATAGGCGACGGTTTCACCGTCCTCATCCCGGGTCCAGACAGTCTGGGCCAGGTATTCCAGGTTGACCTGGTGACAGATACCGGTTCCCGGGGGCACGGCGCGGAAGTTATCGAATGCGGACTGGCCCCAGCGCAGGAATTCATAACGCTCCTGATTGCGCTCGTATTCCAGATCAACATTCTTCTTGAAGGCGTCCTTGGTGCCGAAATAATCGACCATGACCGAGTGGTCGATGACGAGATCGACGGGAACCTGAGGGTTCACCTTCTCCGGATCGCCGCCGAGTTTGACGGCTGCGTCGCGCATGGCCGCAAGATCGACGACGGCGGGCACGCCGGTAAAGTCCTGCATCAGGACGCGAGCCGGGCGGTAGGAAATCTCCTGAGTGGATTTCCTTTCCTTTAGCCATTCGGCGCAGGCGACAATATCTTCCTTAGTCACCGTGCGCCCGTCTTCGAAGCGCAGCAGGTTCTCAAGGACCACTTTCAGCGAAAACGGCAGCCTGGAAACACCTTCCAGACCGTTCTTTTCCGCTTCCGGAATAGAAAAATATGTGTAGGTCTTGTCGCCGACCTGGAGCGTTTTTCTGGATTTGAAACTGTCGAGGGACTGGGTCACGGCACGTGCTCTCCTTCACTGTCCGTACAGCCGGATCGCGTCTTTCCAGCTGCCTGTCATGATCTCAGGCGGTTCCGGTGGAGGAACCGTATGTGCCCGTTCCGGGCATTATTGCAGCGCTTCTTTTGCTGATCAAACGGCCTTTGCCGACAATTTCGCGCCGCCTCGCTGCCCCTATACAAAACTTTGGCACCGTTCACCAGCGATTGAGTGCTTGTCATGTCCTGGAGGACGCAACAAGTGATCAGCTGTGAAGACCGGAGCCTTGGTCAAAGAAGTCAGCTTCTTTTATATACAATCGTATACAAAATTTTCCATACCTGAATTGACCGTGAATTTTGCGCTGATCGTCGCACATCCGGATGATGCGTGCCGAAGACAGGACTGCAGCGACGATGCAACCACAGATCGGGGTATCATTGCGACACCTGATTATTGCGCCGTTAACCCGTTCCGGCTATCAAATCGGCCATGCGCTGTATTTTTCTGTTTGTATTCGTTTTCAGCCTTGTGGCGTCCGTATTTCAAACCAGCGCCCAGGAACCGGTCCAGGAACCTTTGGAGATCGGTGAATCGGGCACGGAATACCTCCGTTCGATCCGGCTACAGGGGATCGATTCAGATGTTTCCTATTTTGATCCAGCCGCCCCGCCACCGAAGCTGGACACGCAGCAACAGCCAACCAGACAGGAACAGGAAGCCAAAGGCCGGCCGTCATCCGGCACCGGCACTCGCTGGACGGTCGGCGTGATCGCGGGTCTCGTGCTGGCCGGGATCGTCTATCTTTTTCTGCGGTTTGGCGGAAACATCGCGGTTTCGCTGAAACGGGACACCGACAATCCGGAAAGCAAACGTTCGGGCGGAGTGCCAAATACACCCCTTTGGGCCGAGAAACTTGGATCGTTCAATGACATCCTGCGGATGGCTGACAGGCGGCGTGCACTCGTGTTGCTGACCCAGAAGGTGTTGGCCACGCTTGCCAAGACCAATGGTGTGCTCATGCAGCGCAGCTGGACCGCACGCGACACTCTCGGACATATTCCGCTTGGACAACCGCAGCAGTCGGTTTTGCGGAACATCGTATTGAACAGTGAACGTGTACAATTCGGCGGACGGGATGTCTCGGAAGATGAATTCCGCGAGCACGTCTCTTCCTGTCGCCAGTTACTCGGGGCAGGTTCGGTATGAGCGACACAACCACCATGCCCCGTCCCGGCGGGCCGCGCATCGAGATCCTCTTGATAGCTGCTGTTTGCATAATCGTGCTCGCAGGGATCTGGTATGTCCTGACACAGCGCCAGCAGTCACTGCGCAGTTCTCCGGCGGGACTGGACGGATTGCAGGTCTGGCTCGCGTCAAACGACGTGACTGTCTATAATTTCTCCGGCGGCTGGCCGATTGACCAGACGACGGTCGATCTGCTGGTGCTGCCGGTCTACGACACGTCGCTGGGCGAGACACGCACGTCGCCGGCAACGAAAGAAGAACTGCTGCTGCAGCCGGACGAATACGACCTTGGGACCGAGGCGATTCTGACGAAGGCCCAGAGGGTCCCGACACTCCTCGTTCTGCCGAAATGGCGAAGCGGCATGCGGCTGACAGGCCTGGCACACCCGGTCATTCTGATCGGCAAGGACGGGATCGCAAAAACTCTCGGTGATGTCACCGGTGGCAGCACGCCTGAAATTGTCTTTGGCAAAACGCCGTTTACCGAATTCCGTTACAGGTCGACCGAAGGCGAAGAATTGCGCGCCAGCCTTTATGCTGCGCAGATGTTCCGAAATGAAAGCTGCACACCGATTATCGGCACCTCGGACGCCATGATCCTGGGTGAATGCCCTCTGCCTTCCGATCTGGAACTGGACGACGACGGAAGCCGCGACAGCATGCTGGTGTTGTCTGATCCGGACCTTCTGAACAATCACGGACTTCGTCTCGGCGACAACGCCCGGATCGCGCGCGATTTCCTGTCCTCGCTGACTGATGAGGGTAACATCGTGATCGATTACAGCCGGACCTCCTGGCTGCGCGATCCATTCGAGGAACCGGAGCGCGAACGGACCTGGGCCGATCTGCAACGCTTTTTCGGACCCCCTTTCCTGATCCTCTGGCTCGGAGGTGGACTGCTGCTGGCACTCTTCCTCTGGCGTGCGGCGCTGCGCTACGGACCAGTCCTGCGCGACCGCGCCGAACCTGGCGCCTCCAAGGCACTTGCGATCGAAGCAAGAGCCAGGCTGATGCGTCTGTCGGGACAGGACGGAGCCCTGGTTCGCGAATATGCGGCAGCCCGGATTTCTGCCGTTGCATCGGCGCTTTTCGGTCCGGCGCACGCAGGTCATTATGCGCAGGAGGACGAATTCCTGAAGTTTGCGGATCGTAAGCATCCTGCAGAAGCCGCCCGGCTCCGCTCGGTCCTCGACGGCATTCAAAAGCTGCCGTTGCGCACCCACGCAGCAGAAGCCATCCACCTCATTGACGAATTTGAACAGGTTTTGGAGCAAATCACCCATGACGCTTGAGGTCCTACGCCAACGGACGGACGCACTGAGGACCGAGATCGGAAGAACCGTTCTCGGCCAGGACGAAGTCATCGACCTGTTGCTGGTCGCCCTGTTCGCACGCGGGCACGTCCTGCTCGAAGGCCCTCCGGGTACGGCGAAAACGTTGCTAGCCCGGAGTTTCTCCGCTGCGCTTGCGCTGGATTTCGGCAGAATCCAGTTCACGCCGGACCTGATGCCTGGCGATGTTCTGGGAACGTCCATCTTCAATTTCCAGACCAACGCTTTTGTCCTGACAAAGGGTCCGGTGTTCTCGCAGGTTCTCCTTGCGGATGAGATCAATCGCGCGCCACCCAAGACGCAGGCGGCACTGCTTCAGGCCATGAACGAGCGGATGGTCAGTATTGACGGAACAGATCACTCGCTCGGCAGCGAATTCATTGTCGTCGCGACCCAGAACCCGATCGAGCAGCAGGGCACTTACCCGTTGCCGGAAGCTCAACTCGACCGGTTTTTGTTCAAGCTCGTGATCGACTTTCCGCCTGAGGCGATCGAAATGGCGATCCTGCGCCAGCACGCGGCCCAGCCTCTGGAAGCCGGATTGGAAACGGCCAACCTGTCGAAGGTCCTTGATGCCGCAGCGCTTGCCGAGACCCGCTCCCTTGTGGATGGCATTATCCTCAAGGACGACATTCTGGCCTATATTCTGCGTCTGGTCCGGGCCACCCGCGAGAATTCGGAAATCGCCTACGGTGCATCGACACGTGCGGCCGACGCGCTGGTCAGCGCAACGCGAGCATCCGCGGCGCTGAACGGACGCGACTTTGCCATTCCCGACGACGTCAAGCGGCTCTTCACGCCGGCCCTACGCCACCGCATCGTGCTTGGACCGGCAGACGGAAATCGAAGGACGAAGTTCCGACCAGGTTCTGGAAAACATTCTCAATCAGATCGAGGCACCCCGCTGATCCGGCCGTCCAAAAGACTTCTCGCGCTTGCCGCCGCCACGTTGCTGGTCTCTCTGATCATGATCGTGGCCAGCACGGCTCTGCGTGACCTGGCGATCCTTCCCTGGATACTGCTGGCGCTCCTGATCATGGTCGACATGGCCACGTCGCTTCGGCGTCCCGGAAATCTGACGGTCGAGGCTCCTCCGGAGATTTTTGTTGGAGAAACCGCAACCCTGCACCTGCATCTTGATCGTGCGCGTGCGAACCTGAACGCAAAGCTCGACTGGCCAGAAGGACTGAGCGGCCGGAAGGAATTTGAATTCCGCCCCGGTCCGGATGACACGCTTGAAACGAGGGTTCCATTTCGGGCCGTGCGGCGTGGCGTCTGGCACCTCGATCATCTCTGGCTCTTCTGGGACTCTCGACTAAAATTGCTTGAGTTCGTTCCAAGGCTCGATCTTCAGGCGGAACTTCGGGTCGTGCCCAACATCCGCCAGGTCCAGTCCGGGGAAATCACGACGACGGTCATGTCGACGCTCTATGGCGTCAAGGAAAACCGTGCTCTCGGCGAAGGATCGGAATTCCACCAGCTGCGGGATTTTGTTCCCGGCATGGACATCAAGTCCATCGACTGGAAACGGTCGGCGCGCCGCCGGTCCCTTGTCGCCAAGGAACTGCGCGCCGAACGGAACCATCATGTCATCATCGCGCTCGACAACGGCTATCTGATGCGCGAGGAAATCGGAGGGTTGCCGAAAATCGATCACGCGGTCACGGCGGCACTCGCGACCGCCTGGGCTGCCGCTATCGGTGGCGACCTTGTCGGCTACTATTCCTACGATGTGCGTCCGCGAACCTTTTCCGCCCCGGCTCCGGGACGCAACGCCTTTGCCCGCTTGCGCAACTGGACTGCCGAGCTCTCCTATGTCAGCCGTGAAACCAACCACACCCTGGCACTGACGGAGTTGAACGCCCGCACTCCCAAGCGCAGCCTCATCATCGTCTTCACCGATTTCATCGATACGACATCGGCCGAACTCCTGATCGAGAATATCGGCATCCTCACCAAGCGCCATCTGCTGATCTTTGTTGCCATCCGCGATCCCGAACTTGAAACAATGATAGAAACGGCACCGGATGACATTGACGGCGCTGCGACACTGGTGGCCGCGAACCAGTCGATCAACGAACGCAGGCTGGTGCTGGAACGGCTCGCCCGCATGGGTGTCACAATTGTCGACGCCAAACCCAATACCGTGACCGCACGTCTCATTTCGACCTATCTCGAGATCAAGGCGCGGGAGATGATTTGATGAAAGATCAGGATCTCATGCGCTCGGCGCGGTTCCGCAAGGAACGCGAAACGGACTGGCGCCGCCTCGAAACCCTCGTGCTGGCCGCTGAACAACGGGGCCTTCAGCACATGGATTTCGCGGAAGCCCGGGATCTGGCTTCGCTTTATCGACAGGCGACGACATCGCTTTCGATTGCCCGTGAAATCTCGCTCGACAAGGCCCTGCTCGGGTATCTGGAGGCCCTGACCGCGCGCGCTTATCTTTGCGTCTACGCGCCGCAGGAGCGGCTCGGCGGCGTATTTCACCGGTTTTTTGCTCAAAGCGCTCCCCAGGCCATGCGACGGTCCTGGCCATTCCTCGTACTCGGCTTTCTGTGCATGGGTCTCGGCGCGCTTGCCGGATACCTACTCTATTTCGAAAGCCCGGACTGGTACTATGTCTTTCTGCCGACCGAACTGGCCGGAGGGCGGGGTCCGGACGCGACCTACGAATCTCTCAGGGCAGTCATCTACGATGAAGACCCCAATTCGTCCGGGCTTGGCGCGTTTGCGACCTATCTTTTCTCGCACAACACCCGCATCGCGATTTTTGTCTTCGGCCTTGGCGTTTTTGCCTGTGCGCCCGCGATCATCCTGACATTCTACAACGGCCTGATGCTGGGTGCCTTCTATGCGCTCCATGTCGATCGCGGTCTCGGACCCGACATTGCGGGTTGGCTGTCGATCCACGGCGTCACGGAACTCTCTGCAATCTGCATTGCATGTGCGGGTGGCCTGAAGCTGGGAACGGCTCTCCTCTTCCCCGGTGATTTCTCAAGGGTTGCCTCCCTGCGCCGGGCCGGGCGGGACGCCGTGAAACTTGCGCTCGTCGCAGCGCTGATGCTGCTGGTCGCGGCTTTTCTGGAAGGCTTCGGGCGCCAGCTTGTGCAGGACATGTACATGCGCTTCATCATTGGCTGGGGCATCGGCGCGCTCTGGCTGATCTGGTTCGTGTTTGGAGGCCGGGTGCAAAGATGATCCTGCGTCTGAAAAAGAAGAACAGGAAAAACCGGCCGTCGCGGGACGAGCTGATGCCGCCGGAAGGCGTGCCGCTGACCCTGCCGATCGCAGGCGTTGGCGTTCGTTTCGGCGCCCAGATCACTGATATAACGATCACTTTCGTGGCGTTGGTCGCCGTCATGATCCTGCTGGCAATGCTGAACATCACCAGCCCGCAGACGATGATCGCGATCGGTGCACTGCTGTTCTTCCTGATCCGCGTTCCCTATTACGTTCTTGCCGAACTTGTCTGGAATGGTCAGACGCTCGGCAAACGCATTTTGAAAATCAAGGTTGTTTCTCATGACGGCGGGCCCCTGACGACCCATGCACTCGTCTTGCGCAACATGATGAAGGAAGCCGAGGTCTTCCTTCCTGCAACCCTTGTCCTGATGCTGGACGCATCCTCTCCACTGGCTTCACTCGGGGCCCTTGTCTGGATCTTGATTTGCCTGCTGATACCGGTCTTCGACCGCTATCGCAGGCGCCTTGGTGACATGATGGCCGGCACACATGTCATCCATTTGCCGGTTCCGGTTCTGCTGAAGGACCTTGCGAGCGAACCCCGCATGATCTCACTGAACCGCAAGGAATTTGTCTTCCTCTCTTACCAGCTCGACCATTACGGGGCGTTCGAATTGCAGACGCTCGAAGGATTGCTGAGGGCCCAGAACACGCAACCAACGTCCGATGGCGGTGCGCAACGTAACAAGACAATTGCCGCGATCGTGGAAAAGATCCGCAAGAAGATCGGTTATGCCAACCCGGTGCCGCCCCCGGACCGGCTGCGGTTCCTTCAGGCATTCTACAAGGCACAGCGGGAACATCTGGAACAACGCCAGCTGTTCGGCGACCGCCGCGAAAACAAGCACTACGCGAACAATGGAGAGGACGCTTGAGGCCTGAAACATCCGTCCGGATGTGTGTCTGAAAAGCGCCTGGATGCTTTTTGCGAGACTTTGGATGACCGAAAAGAACAGCACAGAACCTCATGTTCCGCTTGGGGTGGGAACACTTATCGGCGACAGCTTTTCGATCCTGTTCAGGAATATTGTTCCTATTGTTCTGATCGCCTTTGTTCCAAGTCTTCTGGGAGTGCTCCTGTCAGGATATCTGGTCGGGTTCGAAACGCTTTTGAGCCTGGACGAAGGTGACATGACAAGTGGCGGGGCTGACGCACTGACAAGTCTGGTCGATCTCGTCGTCTATTCGCTGACGACCGCGTTTCTGGTTCAGCTCGCCTATGACGCGAAACTGAACCGGCCGATCAGGATTGCAAAATACATCCGCCCCGCGCTGGCGTCGGTCATCCCGATTGCGATTCTGGGCATCGTGGTAGGTCTGCTCATCGGTCTTGCGGCCATCGCCTTTATCATTCCCGGGCTTTGGGTTTATGCCGTTTATTCCGTCATGGAACCGGCCATCGTCATCGAGCGGCTCGGCTTCAAGGGCCTTGGGCGGAGCGAAAAGCTGACGAAGAACTATCGTTGGCCGATCGTCGGCGCGCTGGTTCTGGCATGGATTTGCGCACTTGTCGTCATTGTGGTCGCACTGTTCGCCGCTGATTTCGCCCTGACAAGCGGTATCCTTGCCGTATCGATTCTCCTGTACGCGGCCTTCACGGCAGTCGGCACCGGTCTCGTCAGCATCCTGACGGCTCTGATTTACGCACGCCTGCGTGAGATCAAGGAAGGTGTCAGCGTCGATCAGATCGCCGCGGTATTTGATTGATGTAATGGTCATGCCCAAGAACTGAGAAAGCGCGGCAGCCAGGATCTCCCTCGATTCGATTTAACCAATTAACCAGTGTGAAACGGTTTTCCTATGACAACAGATCAAATAGCATCCGATCGGACACCGGATGTAATACGATTAAACCCCCAAGCACATCTGGGTGTCGGGTCGATTCTCGGCGAAAGCTCTTCAATTCTAGTGCAATACTTCCTGCCTATACTGGCAATAGTGTTTGTTCCGGATTTTCTGCTCTACTGGGCCAGCAACGAACTCACGATCTACATCTATGACGTTGAGATGGACTACACTTGGTTGTCAGGTTCTGGTGCGCTTGTTGCCGTCGGGTTGGCCTTTCTCATGGGTTTCGTTGTTTTCTTTGTTGAGACTGCACTGCTGGTTCAACTCGCTTATGACGCAAAGCTGAAGCATCCGATGCAGCTCGGTCAATACTTCAAGGTGTTGATTACAAATCTTCTGCCGGTCGTTCTCCTCGGAATCGTCGTTTTGCTCCTGATTATTCCCGCGGTGCTTGCGCTCATAATTGGATCGTGGTGGGTTCAGGCCGTCTTTGCAGTCGTGGTGCCTGCGATCGTTATCGAGCGATGCGGCTTTGGAGCCTTGAAGCGAAGCGTTGAACTCACGAGAGGTTTTCGATGGCCAATCGTTGGAGCAATGTTGCTTGCGACGATCTTTTCAAATTTCCTGGATAAGGTTGCCAACGCAGTGTCTGACCTGGCACTCGAGCATGGTAATGCCCTCCTCGAATCCATCGCATATGCTGCAATTTCCAGTATTGGATACGCCTTTCTCGGAATACTGACCGCTCTGATCTATGCCCGCCTGCGCGAAATCAAGGAAGGTGTCAGCGTCGATCAGATCGCCGAAGTGTTTGATTGATAATGCACCTCAGTGGCAACTTAAGAGTTCATTTCTGTTTCAGGTATACGACCGGGGTACCGGCAGCCCTGGACGATGCCAAATATTCAGTGTGAACTTTTTTGGCACAGCCAGATGTTGCCGATTTTGAGATCAGAGGAGCCTTCGCATGGCGAACATTTCCACAGCCCAGGCCAAACCGCCACTCGGCGTCGGTTCACTCATCGGCGAGAGTTTCTCAATCCTCTTCGGCAAGTTCTTGCAGGTCTTTCTGGTAGCCTACGGTCCAACCCTGCTCGGCCTGTTGCTGTCGGGCGCCCTGCTGGGATTTGGAGTGATCGCAGGAACAGCCGCGCCGGACATAGGCGGCGCCGGCAGTGCGATTGCAATTCTTCTGACGATTGTCATTTCTATCGTCACTTACGGAATTACGACAGCTCTTCTGGTTCAACTGGCCTATGATGCCAAATTGGGCCGTCAGATACGTCTCGGAAAATACCTTGGCCCGGCATTTGCTGCGCTGATTCCAATCGTAATTCTTGGACTTGTCGTCGGAGTCCTGTTCATGATCGGACTGGCATTGTTTGTCATTCCCGGCCTCTGGATCTATGCCGTTTTTTCTGTCCTGGCACCTGCAATCGTCATTGAGAAAGCCGGATTTGGCGGCCTTGGTCGCAGCGCAGGCCTGACAAAGGAATATCGCTGGCCGATCGTCGGCGCGATACTGCTGCTCATCCTGATCATGACCGTTGTCGAGCTGGTGGCCGGTTTTTTGATAGGTATCGTCTCTACAATTTTCGGCAGCGTAATACTGGACATAGTCTTGTCGGCCGCGCTCTCCACATTCGGTGCCGGACTTGGCAGCATCCTCATCGCCCTGATCTATGCACGCCTGCGCGAAATCAAGGAAGGCGTCAGCGTCGATCAGATCGCAGCGGTATTCGATTGATTCAGCGGGGTTGATAACGGTTGCTGGACCGCTGCTTGTCGCCCGCAGTCATTGGAACTAGGGTATCGGGGTACAAAAAACATGAGCCGCCTTCTGATGCCTTCTGGCGGTTTTTCGAGGCCCCATTTGAAATTACGTTTTTAACTGAACGGAGCAATTGCATGACTGACGCATCCCTTGGCCAACCCAGGGCTCCCCTTGGAGTGGGCGCGATTATCGGTGAAAGTTTTTCGATCCTGTTCGGGCACTTCGTCCAGGTTATCATCATCGGATTTGTTCCGACGCTGATCGGCTTTCTGATATCCGGCATGCTGACCGGTTTTAATGTGGCACTTGGCCTGGAAGCTCAGGATTTCAGCGGCGCGGGCAGCGCAGTTGCCAGTGTTTTGTCCATCGTTATCAATATGGTGGTCTATTCCATCACGACGGCGCTGCTGGTGCAGTTGGCATACGATGCCAAGCTCTCTCGCCCGATCCGGATCGGCCGGTACCTTGGACCTGCCATAAGCGTCGTGGTACCGCTCGCAATCATGACGATCGCCGTGACAATCCTGGTTGGTATCGGCCTCATGCTGTTGATCGTCCCCGGCCTCTGGGTCTACGCCGTATTTGCCGTCATTGCGCCTGTCATTGTGATCGAGCGTGTGGGATTCGGTGCGATGGGACGCAGCCGGTTCCTGACGAAAGAGTTTCGCTGGCCGATCGTCGGTGCACTCGTCCTTGCGCTCATCCTGTCCATGATCATCAGTTTTGTCGCACTGTTTGTTGTGGGCATCATTGCTTCGTTCGGGTCGATTGGACTGGTCCTCGGCGTCATTCTCTTCGCCGGTTTGTCAACCCTTGGCGCCGGTTACATGAGTATCTTGGTTGCTCTGATTTACGCTCGTCTTCGCGAAATCAAGGAAGGCGTCCACGTCGACCAGATCGCCTCCGTCTTCGATTGATGTGGATTCGGAGCGCTGTGGATGTCTTGCGGCGCTCCGAAACCATGGTTCAACAATGTCACTGAAGATCAGACCGGCCCGGTTTAAGAAAGTGGACAATCAACTCCGCTTCAAAGAAATCTTCGAATGGGGACCGAATGAACCGCCTTGCGCAGGCCAGGCGGAAAACAGAACCATGGCAGATGCTGCAACCAACAACCCTTAGCGAGCAACTTCAAATTGCGAACTCCGAGCATCAAGCCCACTGAAGCTGCCCCGTCGGCGCAAGGCTCAGAAGTATCCGTCAACCCAGGGATTGAGCCACGGTTACCGCTTGGCACAGGCACCGTGATTGGCGAGAGTTTTTCGATCCTCCTGAAAAACATGGTTCACGTGATCGTCGCATCTGCGATGCCGATGATTTTGTTTTTCCTGCCGATTGGATTCATGATTGGCAGCAACCAGATGCTGGATCTGGAGGCACCACAATTCAATTGGCCGGTCTTTTTGGTCAACCTCGCGATTTCACTTTTTGCGATGTGTGCAGCTCTTTCCTTGTCGGCCACAGCCGTGAACAAGCTTGCATATGACGCGAAGCATTTGCGGAGGGTAAAAGCCTCAACCTATTTCAAGCCGACTCTTTCGGCTGCACCGATTGTTGCATTGCTTACCCTCGCGATTGGCGCAGCTCTCCTGTTGGTTCAGGTATCAATCTTCGCGTTAAGTTCTGTTTCACCAATCCTGGCATTCTTCGCTTTCCCGGTTTTTTTCGTTGTTTACTTCTGGACGGTCGCTGCCTGCTCTCTCATGCCAGCCGTGGCGGTGATTGAAAAAGCCGGACTCTCCAGTCTGAAGCGCAGCATCGCGCTCACAAAAGGCTATCGCCTGCCAGTGCTTGGAACCATTTTCCTGGCTGGATTGTGCAGTATCGCAATTCAGATCGCGTTTTCGATTTTCACCGTTCTGGTGACGGTGACCGCATCATTGGCGTCAGAAACCCTCGGCGCCATCCTGTCATTCGTGTCTTCCCTGGTCGCGTTCGCGCTCATGATCGGCTATCTGTGTATCGTCACCAGCCTCATTTACATCCGGCTTCGAGAAATCAGGGAAGGCGCAGGTATCGATCAGATTGAAGCTGTATTTGAATAGCGGGGTGACTGCGCCTCACACGCCGCACTCCTGCAGACCTGATCCAGCACGCGGCCTGCGCCGATGACAACCATCTGCGGGAAACACCATCGACTTGATAAAGATTAAGGCTGCCGAATTTGCTTGCATGATATCTGCACGCAGAACTAACAAGACAAACGTTCAAATTCATGCGGAGCAGCCACCTGAAACTCATCGCCGAAAATCTGACCATTGATCGCGGCGGGCGGCGGGTGTTTCAGGACCTTTCCTTTTCCCTGTCGCAAGGCTCGGCTCTGGTCGTGACCGGTGCCAACGGCATCGGCAAGTCCTCGCTGCTGCGCACACTTGCCGGACTGGTTTCACTTGCCGCAGGTACGATCCGCCTGGAAGGTGGTGAAACAGACAGGCTTCCTCAGGAACAGGCGCACTATTTCGGCCATCAGGATGCGGTCAAACCCGCTTTGTCTGTTCTGGAGAACCTGCGCTTCTGGCAGAACTTTGCCGCCGCATCCGTTTGTGAAGGCTTTACCGGCGCGACCCTTTCCCCCTTGCTGGTTCTGGATACTCTGGGCATCGGCCACACGGCCCATCTGCCTGCCGCATATCTGTCCGCCGGGCAAAAGCGCCGGCTGTCTCTCTCGCGCCTCCTGGTCACGCCGCGTCCCGTCTGGCTGATGGACGAACCGACTTCCGCGCTCGACAAGGCATCCGAACAGCAGCTTCTCGGTATCATGAATGATCACCTCGCGTCAGGCGGTCTGATCGTCACGGCCACCCACACCGAATTGGTGCTCGACCGTATCGAAACACTGCATCTTCAGGCTGCCGACCCCGCCGAACAAGCTCCCGAGGAGGCCTTGCTATGACGGGTTGGGCGATGGCCTTGTTTCAGCGTGACTTGCGCTTGTCCGTTCGCATTGGCGGCAGCGCTCTTGTCGGCGTCCTGTTTTTCCTCGCCGTCGTCACGGTCATCCCGTTCGGCGTTGGTCCGGACCTCAATCTCCTGGCGCGCATTGGCCCTGCCATCCTTTGGATCGGTGCGCTGCTGGCAACGCTTCTCGGGCTCGACAGGCTGTTCCAGGCCGATCGGGAGGACGGCACGCTCGACCTGATGCTGATGGCCGGCAGGCCTCTGGAACTGGTGATCCTGATCAAGTGCCTGGCACACTGGATCGCAACCGGGCTGCCGCTGGTCGTTGCGGCCCCCCTGTTGGCAATCTTTCTCAATCTGGATCCCGTCTCCATGGGTGCCGTCACTTTGACACTGCTGGTGGGGACGCCTGCCCTGACATTGATCGGCGCTATTGGGGCATCCCTTACCGTGTCATTGCGCAGGGGAGGCCTGTTGCTTGCCGTTCTGGTGATCCCCCTTGCCATACCGGTTCTGATCTTCGGGGTCAGTTCAGCGGACGCGGCCATACACGATCCGGTCCCCTTCGTGACACCGTTTCTGATCCTGTGTGCCCTTACGCTGATCGCCGCTGTTGTTGGTCCTGTCGCGTCGGCAGCCGCCTTGCGGTTTTCGGCAGATTAGGAATTTTTGCACGAACCCGGGAACACGAAACCTGCCAACGTGCCATTCGGGCGGTGGAGCTCGTTTCTGTCAGGCCCTGCAACGCATGGGGGTCGCGATTTCCAGTGCAGGAGCGCGTCGATTCAGCCTGGATGATTTTCGCACGGCTCTTTGCTTCGGACAGCCTCTCACCCGTTCTTGATCAAACGCAATGCGATCTGCGACGCATGGGTGCATTGAAGGCGGCGGGAGAGTAAAGTAAGTAAGACGCTATGGCATTTTGGGATTATGCAAATCCGACGCGGTTCTTGAGGCTGGTGCAGGTTGTCCTGCCCTGGCTGATTGGTTTTTGTGTCCTTGCATTTGCTGCCGGCCTCTACATGGCCTTCTTCACGGCACCGGAGGACTATCAGCAGGGCAATACCGTGCGGATCATGTACATCCATGTACCGGCCGCCTGGCTCTGCATGATGTGCTACACGGTTATGTCGATCTCATCGATCGGCACCCTTGTCTGGAAGCATCCGCTGGCGGACGTTTCCGCCAAGAGCGCCGCACCGATAGGCGCTGCCTTCACTTTCATGGCCCTGGTCACCGGTTCGCTGTGGGGCAAACCGATGTGGGGCACATACTGGGTCTGGGATGCGCGCCTGACGTCAGTTCTGGTTCTTTTGATCATGTACCTTGGCCTGATGACACTCTGGCGGACAATGGATGACCCCATTAAAGCGGGCAAGTCTGCTGCCATTCTGACGCTTGTCGGAGCGCTCAACTTGCCGATAATCAAGTTTTCTGTCGACTGGTGGAACACCTTGCATCAGCCGGCGAGCGTAGTGCGCATGGATGGTCCGACCATCCATGCGGATATTCTGTGGCCGCTGCTGATCATGGCCGTCGCATTCACGCTCCTGTTTTTCGTCCTCCATCTGATGGCAATGCGAAATGAAATCCTGCGCCGCCGCGTGCGCGCCCTGCGCATGCGTGCCGCGAGCGTATCCAGGCCGGGAACTGCTGCCGCAACGGCGCAGCCAGCGGAGTAGAGCAATGGAACTTGGAACACATGCCGGCTTCATCATTGCCTCATACGCTCTGTGTATTCTGACCGTGCTTGTCTTGGTCGCGTGGGTCAGGATTGACAAGGCCAATCAGGAACGCGCCCTGAAGGAACTGGCCGAGCAGGGCATATCCCGTGCCCGGCGGGAACACGAGAGCAGATAACCAAGATGAGTGCATCCGATACCGATCTCGAGACTGAAAGGAGCTCCGGCAAACCGGCAAAAAAACGCGGTTTTCCGGTTTTTGTCCTGTTGCCGTTGATCGTGTTCATTGCACTTGCCGGCCTGTTCCTGTTTCAGCTCACGATGGGCAACGACCCCCAGACCATTCCTTCGGCGTTGATAAACAAGCCTGCACCTGATTTCTCGTTGAGTGCTGTTGAAGGTATATCGAGAGACGGAACTCCGGTCCCCGGCTTTTCCCGCGAAGACCTGCTCGGCAAGATATCCGTTGTGAACGTGTTCGCCTCCTGGTGCGGCCCCTGTCGGCAGGAGCATCCGCTGCTGGAAGACCTCGCCAAGGTCGGCGGCATTCAGCTTCTCGGTATCAACTACAAGGACAAACCGGAAAACGCCCGCCGTTTTCTGGGCAGCCTCGGCAATCCCTACAGCCGGATCGGTGCTGACAACGCCGGCAGGGCCGCAATCGAATGGGGTGTATACGGTGTTCCGGAGACCTTCGTCATCGATAAGGAAGGCACTATCCGATACAAGTTTATCGGACCGCTCAGTCCGTCTTCCTACCGGGACGTGTTTCTGCCCGAGTTGAACAAGGTGATAGCCGCAGACCGGTAACGGAGTCACCGGCTGTAGTCACATTCCCGCGAAATATTGACCATACTCTCCAATGTCACCGGCTCGTGACTCGCGATTGAAAGCCAAGTTGCATATTTTACGTGCAATCGAAAAAGGAAACGAGCCAAATGGTGGGTCTCACATATCGGAAAGCGCGGCAGGCTTTCCGAAAGAGCTTTATTGTCATAGCCGGAATAGTCGGCGCGATTGCAGCAGTCCAGACTGCCGATGCACAGCCGCAGAAGGTGATTGAACTTTTCACAAGTCAGGGCTGCTCATCCTGTCCGCCTGCGGATCAGCTTGCAGAGCGACTGGTTGAAGAAGATCCGAAAGTGCTGACTGTTCTGATGCCGGTCGATTACTGGGACTATCTCGGCTGGAAAGACACCTTTGCCAGTCCGGTGCATTCGCAGCGTCAGCGCACCTATGCTACCCGAAGGGGCGACAGGTCGGTCTATACGCCGCAAATGGTAATCAATGGCGAAGAGCACGTCGTCGGCAGCAGGGAAAGGGATGTTCGCGCCGCACTCGACCGCGCAGAACCTTTCACCGCCGATGTCGAACTGAAGATTTCCGACATGGTTGTCCAGGCCAAGGTGGATGGAAGTCTGCCGGAAGGTGCAATGGCAACGGTTTACTTTCTGCGGATCGAGGACGAGGCAACCGTTGATATCGGGCGTGGTGAAAACGCAGGCCGAATGATCAAGTATGTCAACGTGGTCCGCAATCTTCAGCCAATCGGTGTTTGGGAAGGCGGAGAAGAAACCTTCCGCATGCCGAAATCCAAACTCATGCTGAAGGGTGATGCCCGTTGTGCGATCCTGGTGCAGATCGAGGATCATGACGGCCCGGGCAAGATTATCGGAGCAGCCGTGATGGATTGGCGTGACGGTCTCTGACCACGGCGATCGGAAGCTGCATATCCTTGGCTCTCTACAGAAAGTGCAGGATTAACGCCTCCGTTCCCTTGTAACCTGCGCAAAAACTGATACCCCTTGCCGCGGCTTGATCAGAGCGACAGGGAAGCGAATGGACCTTAAGATCAGGATCCGGGTTGCCGTCATCAGCATTTTCATCGGCATCCTGGTGCTGGGACTGAAAACCGGCGCCTACGTGCTCACCGACTCGGTCGCATTGCTTTCCGACGCGCTGGAAACCACCGTCAACATTGCCTCTTCCATAGCCGCTCTTATTGCCATCTGGTTCGCTTCAAAACCAGCGGACAGCAATCACCCCTATGGTCACGACAAGGCGGAATATTTTGCAGCAGTTCTGGTCGGCGTGATGATTGTGCTGGCCGCGATTTCCATATTCAGGGCGGCATGGATCGGATTTGCACAAGGTGACAACCCGGAATTTTCGGCCGCCGGTATCGGCATGAACCTGCTGGCTGCCGTAATTAATGGTGCCTGGGCGCGTTACCTGATGCACTACGGAAAAAATGCCAGATCACCAGCGCTCGTTGCCGATGGAAAGCATCTGATGACGGATGTGCTGAGTTCCATCGGTGTGCTTGTCGGCGTCGTGCTGGCGTCTTTTGGACCGGTT
>NZ_KI928921.1:269439-346802 GCF_000521215.1 Labrenzia sp. DG1229
CGATGCACTCGGAAAAAATAGCCAGATCACCAGCGCTCGTTGCCGATGGAAAGCATCTGATGACGGATGTGCTGAGTTCCATCGGTGTGCTTGTCGGCGTCGTGCTGGCGCTTTTGACCGGTTGGCATATCCTGGATCCCGCGCTGGCCCTGCTCGTTGGACTGACCGTTCTCTGGTCAGGTTGGGAATTGGTCAAGGAATCTGTCGGCGGACTTATGGACGAAGCCGTTTCGGCCGATGTACTTGAAAAAATCCGCATCCAGATTTCCGAACATGGCGAAGGCGCCCTGGAGGCACATGACCTGAGAACCCGGATCGCAGGCCGATCGACCTTTGTCGATTTTCATCTCGTGGTTCCCGGGACAATGTCGGTCGAATCCGCACACGAAATCTGCGACAGGATAGAAGAAGCCATCACCGAAGGTGTCCCTGGCGTGCATATCACCATTCACGTGGAACCGGAATACAAGGCCAAGCACTCCGGTATTGTCGTTGTTTAGGGCAACTTCACATGAAGAGCACACTATGAAACTGACAGGAACAGACTTCTGATGCCGGGCTTGCGGAAACGGACCGCACAGCTGGCCGACCATCTGATCCTGATTTCCGGCGCCCTCATCATGAGCCTGCCGGTCTATTCGCTTTTTGCCGCAACCACACATCCGCCCGGCAGCCCCATGATGCCGCGCCTCGATCCGGGCGCGGCTCTGCTGCAAAACTACGGCAGCTTCATCACGTCCACCGCAGGTTTTTCCGGGGATGTAACCGTCGTGGCGATGCTTTGGAACTCCTTCCTGCTCGGATTTGGCTTTGCTACCTTGAAGGTGCTGACGTCATTGTTCGCGGCCTACGCCCTGGTCTATTTCAGAATAAGGTTTGCCAGTGCGATATTTGCCGTTTTGCTGCTCACGTTGATGCTGCCGCTGGAATCCCGGTTTCTGCCCACTTACGCCGTCGTTGCCGACCTCGGTCTGGTCAACACGAGAACCGGCCTTGTCCTGCCACTGGTCGCTTCCGGACTGGGGACCTTGTTTTTCAGGCAGTTTCTTTTGACGGTCCCCGACGCACTGCTGGAATCTGCCCGGCTGGACGGTGCAGGAGGCTGGAAGTTTTTCAAGGATATCTTGCTGCCGTTGTCGATCCCGACCGCCGCAGCACTCTTTCTTGTGTTGTTCGTGAACGGCTGGAACCAGTATCTTTGGCCGGTGATTGTCACGTCCGAAGAAGCAACCTACACCCTGGTCAGGGGCATGCAGTTTTTCGGACGCGCAAGCCTGCCCGGACTGATGCTTGCGATATTGGCCGTCATCCCACCGTCACTTCTTGTCATCTTGTTTCAAAGACAGGTCATTAAAGGACTGTATGACGGCTCTCACTAATGCAGGCATCGGCCTCGAAAAAGGAAAAGGCGACTACCGCATGGCATTTGAAGCGATCCTGTTTGATTGCGACGGCGTCCTTGTCGATTCGGAAAAGATCTATGTCAGTGTTGAGCGGGAGCATCTGGCCAGGATTGGTCTTGACTATGAGATTGACGAGTACATGGACCGGTTCCAGGGCCTTGGCAGTGACGATTTCTGGGCAGAGCTTGACCGTGACCACCGTGCCCTCGGCAAGGGTCCCTTGCCGGAATCCTTCGGGTCGGAACTCGACGCTGCCACGATGGAACGGATCGACCGGGAACTGTCCGATATTGCCGGGATCAAACAGTTTCTCGATATTCACGAGGGACCGAGGGCGGTGGCGTCGTCGTCACGCCTGCAACGGCTGATCCACAAACTGCAGCACACCGGGCTCTACGGCTATTTTGAACCTCACATCTATTCAGGCGAGCAGGTCGCCAACGGCAAACCCGCACCGGATCTGTTTCTGCATGCGGCAAGCAGGCTTGGAGTGGATGCGGCAACCGCCCTCGTCATCGAAGACAGCGCAAATGGTGTTAAGGCCGGTCTTGCGGCAGGCATGACTGTCTGGGGATTTGTCGGCGGTGGCCACAGCCATCACGGACATACGGAACAGCTTCTGGAAGCGGGTGCTCACAAGGTGGTCGACAGCCATGATGATCTGGCCGGGCTTCTTTTCAACACAAAAAGCCAATCTGAGTGATTGAAAAATGCGGGGAGTGGCAAAACCACTCCCCGGTGCACGGTTTTACCGTCCCAGATCTGCTTCCGGATTGGCACCGATCTTGTGGATCGACAGGTCTGCCCCCTGGTATTCTTCTTCCTCAGTCATGCGCAGTCCCATGGCTGACTTGAGAATGCCATAGACAACAAATCCTGCACCCGCGGCATAGCCGACGCCCAGCAGTGTTCCGATGATCTGCGAGACCAGTGAGACGCCGCCAAGCCCACCAAGGGCTTCCAGCCCGAAGATACCCGCAGCAACACCGCCCCAGGCGCCGCAGATCCCGTGCAAGGGCCATACGCCGAGTACATCGTCGATTTTCAGTTTGTTCTGGCAGAATTCGAACCCTGTCACGAAAATGGCACCCGCGACACCTCCGACGACCAGACTACCGACCGGATGCATGATATCGGAGCCGGCACAGACCGCCACGAGACCGGCGAGCGCGCCGTTGTGAACAAATCCGGGGTCATTCTTGCCGACAATCAGGGCAACCAGAATGCCGCCGACCATTGCCATCAGCGAGTTGATCGCCACCAGGCCGGACGCCGCTTCCAGCGCTCCCGCCGTCATGACATTGAAGCCGAACCAGCCGACGCACAACATCCAGGAACCCAGGGCAAGCCACGGCAGGGACGACGGCGGAATACCGATCGGGCGGCCGTTTCGGTCGTATCGCCCGCGCCTTGCACCCAGGAGCATGACGGCGGCAAGGGCAATCCATCCGCCAACCCCATGCACCACGACGGATCCGGCGAAATCGTGGAAGCTGGCCCCGAACTGCGCCTCAAGCCAGGACTGAAGTCCGAAATTTCCGTTCCAGACGACCCCTTCGAACAGGGGATAAACGATCCCGACAAGCGCGACAGTTGCAGCACATTGCGGCCAGAATTTCATTCGTTCGGCAATTCCGCCGGAGATGATGGCAGGTATCGCCGCTGCAAATGTCGTCAGAAAGAAGAACTTCACCAGCGTTAGCCCCTGAAGTTCAAAGCCTCCGCCGCCTCCGGAAAGGGTCGCCGCGTTCACGAAGAAGGTCGTGCCATAGGCAAAGGCATAACCCACAAAGAAGTAGGCAACGGTTGAAAGTGCGAAATCGACCAGGATCTTGACCAACGCATTGACCTGGTTTTTGTGGCGCACCGTTCCGACTTCGAGAAATGCGAAACCGCCATGCATCGCGAAGACGAGAATCGCTCCGACCAGCACGAAAAAGACGTCTCCACCGACAGCAGAATTACTCATGATTGCCCCCCAGTTAGGCAGAATGCCATTAGATTTTGCTTATTGGATCATGAGGAATTCAATTTGCATGCCAAACAGGCAAATGCCGAAAAGAAAGGCTGAAAACAGCCGATTTTGCGAACACTTGGCCAATATTACCTGCGTCTGATTATGTTTGAGTCGCATAAAAAGTAATCAATTGAACACTTCTTATGCGGGCGTGACCCGTTACGAATCAGGTCCTGAATACACCCGATAACAATTGAGACTTCCCGACCGGTTTTCACAGTATTAACCATGTTGTCCGATCATGCTGCCGCTGCGAGGAGAAGGCTGAGTCCAATGTTCAAGCGAGCCTTGATAACGGCGATTGTCGTCGGGTCGATACTGACAATTATCAATCAGGTTGATGCCATTTTCGGAACTGCCGAACTTGTTGTGTGGCAGGCGCTTCTTTCAACGGTAGTGCCGTTTCTGGTTTCGCTTGTCAGTGCCTACCTGACACTGAAAACCAGGAAACCGGCAAATGAGACCGGGCAGGAAGCGACTGATCAGGAAAGCGAACCTCGAGATAGTGCGGACGTAACCCGGGTCTCCCCTGGCAATGATCGGGATTTGCCCACCGATGTCGACATCGAACAGCTCAAAGAAGCCTGGGCAGTTGTTTCCCAGATCGGACAGAATGCGCGGGCCGTAAACACGGCGAGCAAGGAACGGGCAGACTTTCTTGCGGACTTGATATCGACCGCAGAACGGATCCAGGAGGACCTCCATTCCGTCGGGACCCAGGCGCAAAGCTGTACGCAGGATCTTGTCAACGCAGGGGGCAAGATTACCGAAGCCCGCGAAGGTATCCAGTCGATTTCGCAGACCTGTATCGGTGCCGCGGAATTGATCGGTCATCTGAACACGTCAACGAGCGACCTCACCCACAAGTTCAACGACATCGAAACCCTCGCGCAGGAAATTTCGTCGATCTCCGCGCAAACCAATCTTCTTGCTCTCAACGCCACGATCGAGGCAGCACGTGCCGGAGATGCCGGCAAGGGTTTTGCTGTCGTAGCGGGCGAGGTCAAAGTGCTTGCCGGTTCAACCGAGAAGGCAGTTGAATCGATTGCGACGATCCTTTCGGAAATGACGCGATCGCTTGCCGAAACACGCCAACTTGTCGAAACCGCAAGAGAAAAACTGCAGCTTTCCGACACGCAAAGTGCAAGCAGTCTCGAACAGATTTCATCGGTAGAGCACTATCTGAGCGATCTGACGTGTCGCAACGAGGCGACATCGAAACAGATGACTGACAGAACGATTGCGCTTGATGAAGTTTCGACGAACCTTCACAAGATCCATCAGGACACTGAAAACGCTATCAAGGGCTCCGCCCGGAACATCGAACTCGCGCATCGCGCTTCCGAAACGGTTCAGGAAGTCGCCGAACGATTGCAACAGCCGGCCTGAAAGGATTTCAGACCGCATGCACTCCAAAAAAAACCCGGGGTTGCCCCCGGGTTTCCAGTTAGCGGTCCGAGCCATTAGACCGCCTGGGAGATTTGAATTTGCGCCCTGGAAGCTTCAAAGACGCTGGGATCCCGTTCCGAATTCCGGATAGGCCTCCACGCCGATTTCGACTTTGTCGAGACCAAGCGCTTCTTCTTCGTCGGATACCCGTATGCCGATGGTAACCTTGAGGACATACCAGACGATACCGCTGGCCACGAAGGTGAAGGCACCGTAGGCAGCGATCCCTGTGATCTGTGTGCCGTAGGATGCATCGCCATTCGTCAACGGAACAATCAGGGTTCCCCAGATACCGGCCAGCAGGTGAACCGGGATAGCGCCTACAACATCGTCGATCTTGAACTTGTCGAGCACCGGAACGGCCAGGACAACGATCGCACCACCAACACCGCCGATGAAGAGCGTTGCCCACATACTGGGAGCAAGCGGTTCGGCCGTGATCGAAACCAGACCTGCGAGTGCGCCGTTCAGCGCCATGGTAACATCGACTTTCTTGTAAAGCAGTTGGGTCATGATGACGGCAACCACAACGCCGGCAGCAGCTGCCATGTTGGTATTGGCGAAGATGCGTGAAACATCGGTCACATCGCTGATGGAGCCCATTGCAAGCTGCGAAGCACCGTTGAAGCCGAACCAGCCGAGCCAGAGGATGAACGTACCAAGCGTTGCGAGCGGCATGGATGAACCCGGGAATGGATGAACTGTGCCGTCCGCACCATATTTGCCTTTACGCGCACCTAGAATGATGGCACCGGAGAGCGCAGCCCAGCCACCGACGGAGTGAACGATCGTGGATCCGGCAAAGTCGGAAAAACCCATCTCGGACAGCCATCCGGCACCCCATTGCCAGGAACCGGAAATCGGGTAGAGAAAACCGGTCAGGATCGCTGTGAAAATCAGGAAAGGCCACAGCTTTACGCGCTCTGCAACTGTTCCGGAGACGATAGAGGCGGTCGCGGCCACGAAGACCATCTGGAAGAACCAGTCGGAAGCGGTGGAATAACCTGTATCGAGCGCATCACCGCCGACAGGATCAAAAGAGTACGGACCTAGCGAACCGATGAAACCGCCGTCGACACCGCTGTACATCAGGTTATAGCCGGTAACCCAGAACATGATGCCCGCGATGGAATAAAGCGTGATATTCTTCAGGCATTGCATCGAAACGTTCTTGGAACGGACAAGTCCTGCCTCCAGCATGGCGAAGCCTGCCGCCATCCACATGACAAGGAAGCCGCCAATGAGGAACAAGAGCGTGTTGAAGATGTAGGCGACTTCCGGAGAAACGGCCGGAGTTTCCGGTGCAGCCGTCGCGTCCTGAGCCAATACCGGGAGAGCCGAAAGGCTCAACACGGCAAGCGCTGTCGCGCACTTAGCAGCGATACTTTTCATAATACGTTTCCTTACCTAAATCACAGAGCTTCGGCGTCTGTTTCGCCGGTGCGGATGCGCACAGCCTGATCGATCGTATGAACGAATATTTTCCCGTCTCCGATCTGACCTGTTTTGGCCGCGCCGGAGATGACGTCGACTACCTTCTCGACAGCTGAGGTATCGACTGCGACTTCGATTTTCAGCTTCGGCAGGAAGCTCACGGCATATTCCGTACCGCGGTAGATTTCGGTGTGCCCCTTTTGGCGGCCATAGCCTTTTACTTCGGTCACCGTCAGTCCCTGGATGCCGATGCCTGTCAGGGCATCGCGCACTTCGTCGAGCTTGAACGGCTTTATGATGGCCATCACTGTTTTCATTGCTCGTACCATTCCCCTTCTTTCGCCCCTTCCCTGCGAAGGAACCTTGCAGCCCGCCCCGGCACCAGGCCTGTATGTCGTCCCCTCTGGAAGGATGTTTCAGGTCGCTGGCACACCATGGTCTGGAAAACCGGACGGGCGTCGGGACTTGATAATCAAGGACCGTGCCAACTCTGCGATAGTGAGAATAAAGTTGTTATTTTTCAGACAGTTGATGAAACATACGGTGAGTCAGCGAAGTTGTTTGCCGGTACTCGCTGAATCTACACGCAGATAGACTGATTAAAAATTAATCAGCAAAAATCGCATTGATTACTTTTTAATCAAACTGGGAATGGGCAAAACATTGGACCCTGAATATACGGGTCCTGCTATTCCGGCGGCAACCGGATCCAGTCAATCAGGAAACTGTTCGGCAGCGCAATGTCAGGCGGAGAAGCCACCGTCCTTGAGAAAAGCATCTTCGTCAGGGGTCGATTCCCGACCCAGAATCTTGTTGCGATGGGGAAAACGGCCAAAACGACGGATCACATCCATGTGGATCAGGGCATAGTGATAGAATTCCTTGTCACCAAGCAGCCTGCTCAGATCGACGGCCTTTTCTTGGTGCGCCATGTCTTCCGAATGTTCGAACGGCAGATAAAAGAACCCTCTTGCTTCCTTCGGAAAGGCCCGGTCAAAGCCTTTTTCCATCGCTTCCGTTGCAACGGAAACCGCCATTGGATCCGAAGAAAACGCTTCTGGAGTTCCGCGGTAGATGTTCCGGGACATCTGATCGAGCAGAAGCAGCAGTGCAAGGCTCCCATCCGCTGTTTCGCGCCAGTGATCCAATGCACCGGTCTTTGCAGCTTCAAGAGCATCCTGGAACCGGTCACGGCACTTGACGTCAAATTTGGCGTCGCCGGAAAACCACTTTGAAGGCCCTGCCTGCCACCAGAAATCAAGCACATCCAACGGCGTTATCGTCTTGTCGCTCATTGTAAATTTTCCGTTCGGGCTATTGATCGCACTGCTTATTCCCACCACGCGGAAACTTGATGAGCAAGTTCTTTGTTCTGATCAATTGAGGACAGGGACAGGGCCGCCGGCCTGCAACTAGTTTCCGCAGGCGAGTTTCTGCCATTTGGCGCGGTGCAATTCGGTGATCTCGTCCAGATAGCCGCTTTTCTTCAAGACGGACATTTCCTCCCGAACAGCCTCGGTCAGTGCCGGATCGGTTCCCTTGCTCAAGATGGCCCATAACGGTTTGGCCAGGTCCTCTATGAACACGACGGGCTGCAGCAGGGACCCGTCATATCCCTGCTTGCAGGCAGAGGCTTCAGCAAGAAATCCCGTGAGTGGCAGCAGATCGATCCTTTCCAGATAAAGCATCTCGATCCCCTGTTTGTAATCGGTAATCGGCACAAGGTTCCCGGACTTTTCAAGGCCCAGTGCCGTCAGATAGTCGTGGGTGTTTCCACCGTCCTGGACACCGATTTTCACATCGTGATCTCTCAGGTCCGCGATCGTTTCAACATCGACCCTGGGTTTTGTTTTGAGTTGGTAGAGATACTGGCCGTAAGGTGAAACTTCTCCAAGCCACAGGAATTTGTCTTCGCGGTCCGTCGTGCGCGACAGGGAAAAAAGCATGACGTCCGGAGTCGTCTGGGCAGTCAGCATCGCCCGTTTCCAGGGCATGAATTCAAACGACCCCACTGTCACTGGAAAACGCTCGCCAACCCTTTCGAACACGGTCAGCATGAATTTCGTCACATAGCCGTCCGGATTGCCGTCATTGTCCCATTGGAGAGGCGCAAAGCTTTGCGTTACAATTTGAATTTCAGTTGGTTCGGATCGAACCGGCGCCACTGAAATCAGAAGAGTCCAGGTCACCGCAACCAGCTTTGTCCAACGCCCAACGCTCACTTGAGCCCCCAAAGGCCAAACAGTTTACGCCTGACGGATTCAATATCCGGATCCCCAGGCTCTTCAAAATTCGATCAGACTTTTTCTAGTCGCGAACCATTAAATCCGATTGAATGATTGGAAAATGATACGTATCTGAAATAACTTGGCCTGAAGTAATATAGCATAGAGTTAATGGAATATCCTTGGTGTCTGAAACCACACTTGATTTGAAGGGACTGAAATGTCCCCTACCGGCGCTCAAGACTCGAAAGGCGATGACCCGGCTTGCGGAGGGAGACCATCTGGTCGTCCTCACAACCGACCCGATGGCTGAAATAGATATTCCCCATTTCTGCCAGGAAAACGGTCACGCACTGCTCTCGCGCGAACGCACCGATTTCGGTCACCGTTTCCTGTTGTCAAAGGGTGGCTGACCATGTGCGTCAACGAAAGATCAGGCAGGTGACGCAATACGATTGATTTCGTGGGCCAGTTCCAGGTCCAGTTCGCTCAGGCCGCCAACATCGTGGGTTGCAAGCGTGATATCAACTGTCCGGTAAACGTTCGACCACTCGGGATGATGGTTCATTTTCTCGGCGAAGAGCGCAACCTGCGCCATGAAACCGAACGCTTCCCGAAAATCCCTGAACTTGAAGGATTTGAAGATTGCCTCCCGTCCTTCGCACAAGTGCCAATCCGGCAATGAATTGAGACCTGCGGCCCGGTCTTCCGGTTTCAGTCGCTCAACCATCTGATCCTCCTGTGATTCGAAACCCCCAAAGACTCCGAAGGCGTTGTTACTGTAGATGGGTGACGGCACGAAGGCGATGACAATACCTGAATTACAGGATTGCATTTGCCGATATCCGGCAGCACGGTGTCCTCAGTTCGAACGGCGGAGAGCGAATTGACCCGGAATGTCTTGTTTGTCTGCCTTGGAAACATATGCCGATCTCCGCTCGCCGAGGGGATATTCAAGGACCTGATCGGCAATGCGGGACTTGCCCGCGAATTCAAGGTGGATTCTGCAGGGACCGGTCCGTGGCACGTTGGCAATCCGCCGGATCAGCGGTCGATTGAGATTGCATTCAGACATGGCATCGACATTTCGGCTCAACGTGCTCGCAAGGTCCGTAAGTCGGATTTTGAAACCTTCGACGCAATTCTTGCAATGGACGGCAACAACCTCAAGACGCTGACAACGATGAGCGGCCGGCCCAGCGCGGAAATTCGCCTGTTGCTGAGGACTCCGCCAATGGATGTGCCCGATCCGTTTTTCGGCGGTCCGGAAGGTTTCGAAGACGTGTTCAGTCTCATCCGGTCAGGCTGCGCGGAATTTCTGGGCAGCATTGTCTGATCGGAAGGCGGAGCGCGACTGCAAGAATTTGGCCTGTCCTTTTCATAATTCCTTCTTGCTGTCCACGGTATGTATGGCGTTCAGGTTTTTTTGAGCTCGGCACGAAAATGAAAATCTTTTGGTGGTCACTGGCCGCCGTTTTGATTTTGCTCGGACTGGCAACGGTCTGGCTCCCTATTCCAACCGGCGTGCCCCTGCTCGCGCTGGGTTTGATCGTCATTGTCGGGACAAGCCGCACCGCTGCCCGACATCTTCGCAAGCGTCGCCGCGAGACACCGCCGTTGAACAATGCAATCTCCTGGGTGGAAAACAGATCCCCGCTCCGCTTCGCCCGCATCCTGAAAAGGACGCGCCCACGCGACACACGGCATCGGCACAATCCGGAAAACCGGACCTGAACCCCGTGACTAAAGCCCCGCAATGCTATCTGAAAGCTATGTGTCTGAAATTTTGCGGACGAGGCTGCGCAGCATCGCGCGGGCGCGCAGAACCAGACGATGCACGCGCCGTTGCAGGCGCCGCCCCTTTACCGTGAACCATTCATCCAGCTTCCGGTCGCTGACAACAGGTGGCACCCGTTGGTAGAGCAAATGGTGGACGGCAAGTATCAACAGCAGCGTCACCCCCCAGGAAATCAGCGTGTCTGAAAAGAAGTGTCCGCCAAATGCGACCCTGTTGACAGACAGGACCAGGCAAAGCGGCAGGAGGAAGGCGAGGGCTGCCTTGCGCCAGGTTCCGGGAACAAGAAAGGCAATGGACGTCAGCCAGATGGCCGCCGAGGCCTCACCGGAGACGAATGAACAATTGCTGTCGCAGTAATCCGTGATTTTCCAGACGGGCTGATAAGGCAGGTCACCGCCGAACTCCTCGACATATCGCGGTCTCGGCCGCCCCCAGTTATCCTTCAGGACCGCATTGACCAGAATGCCGGGCCCGAGAATGAGTGTCGACAGGAGAAACACCGGCTGGCGCAACGGCATGATCGGTGGCCGGCCGGGTACGAGGAGTTTTAGAACGAGCACCGCGACGCATGTCACGGCGATCACGCGGACAAGAAACGGCCCCAGATGCCTGACCTTGCGCAGAAAAGGTTCATTGCTGGCCCAGAACCCGGATATCTCGGAATAAAATAGTCCGCTTGCCCAAAAATCGACATTTGGAAAAATCAGGAAAAACAGTGATACTGCACAGACATACAACCCGACCGCAATCATAGGGCGTGCGAGACTAGAGCCTATCAACTTGCGAAGGCCGGACGCCGGGCTATTCTTGAGAGGATCGGTTTGTTTCATTTTTTGTTTTTCAGACCAACTAGAGAACTCATGATCTAACGTATCTGCCGCGCCCGTCCAATCCCCGAAAGATTCAGACAAAGGCGTTTGCGGAGTATCACAAGGTGTCAATGAGCCGCCAGTCCAATCAGTCTGCAGATTCAAAAATAGTCTCGCTGCGACCTGACCCGCGGCCTGTTGTGCAATTCTGGTATGAGTTCGCTTCGACCTACAGCTATCTTTCGGCAATGCGCGTGCAGACACTGGCAAGCGACAGTAATATCGTCATTGCCTGGCGCCCGTTTCTGCTTGGGCCCATATTCAAGAAGCAGGGATGGGACACATCCCCATTCAACCTGTATCTGGCAAAGGGTCGATACATGTGGCAGGACATGGAACGGCAATGCGAACGATACGGCTTGCCGTTCACAATGCCCGTGCCGTTTCCCCAGCACAGCCTGCTTGCGTCCAGAATAGCCTATAGCGGTCGCCAGCAGCCCTGGATCGGAGCTTTTACGCGAGCAGTTTATGTGGCGCAATTCGGTCAAGGGCTGGACATTTCGGACGAAGGTCTGATGGTGGATCTTCTGTTCGAGGCCGGTGCTCCGGTCAAAAAGGCGCTCGAAGAGTCGAGATCATCCGGAACCAAGATTGGGCTGAGAGCAGCAGTTTCGGAAGCCGAACAGCTTGGGATCTTCGGTGCACCCAGTTTCGTCCTGGAAAACGGGGACCTATACTGGGGTGACGATCGGATGGAGCAGGCGCTGGAAAAAGCTGCACAGGCTTGACGCTGGACCGACTTTGGGCCGTTTTGATGCCGAGCCCGCCATCCCTTGAGGTCATGTCATGACTTTCTGACAGATTGTCCCATATCAATCCGTACCAGCACGCCGAATTGACCGTTCCAGAACGGCATAAAGATCCGCGGGCAAAATCGGTTTGGACACGGTCTCAACAAATCCGGCTTCACGCAACACGCTCTCGCCAACCGTTTCAAGAGCAGCACTGACCGCGACAAGTGGCAGCAGTGCGCCACCGGGAACCGCTCTGATTTCCCTTGCCGTTTCAATTCCGTTCTTACCGGGCATGTTCAGATCCATCAGGACCAGGTCGTAGCGGTTGCTTTTCACAAGCGAAAGCGCCTGATCCCCCGACTTCGCGATCTCGTAGCTACTTCCAAAGGATTCCAGGAGTGTGGAAAGCAACCTGCAATTCGTATCATTGTCGTCCACGATCAGGACATGGATCTTGACCGCAACAGAGTGTTCCAGTTCCGGTGAGCCTGGATCCGGGCTCACCTCGGAAGTTGGCACCTTCTTCCGCTTGTTGAGTGGAAGGCGGATCTCAAACCTGCATCCTTCCATATTGGAATCGACCAGCACGAGTTCGCCTCCAATCGCGTGCAACAGTCGATCGGCGCCCCACAATCCAAGTCCGGCCCCCGGACCGGCGGCAAGGCCGTGTCGACCGCGCCTGAATGGCTGGAAAAGATGGGCCGCCTCCTCGGCGCCAATTCCAGGCCCGGTATCGACAACGGAAATCAAAACCCAATCCTGATCTCCAGCCTCAGATCTGACTGAATCGGAGTTTCCTGCCAGATTCACGCAGATCCGGATGGCTCCTTCTTCGGTATATTTCACTGCGTTGTCCAACAGGGCAGCGACGACCCGGCGCAATTCAGCCGGATGTCCGGTCTCAATGCCACTTGCCCGATCCTCGATCCGGACCTCGAAACCAAGACGCTTTGCCTCCGCGGCAGCCCGGAAAAGGTCCGCGCAGTCCCGAACAACATCTGAAACACGCTGAAGGACGGGCCCCGATCCGGACTCCGTATCAGTCGTCGCCACCAGTTCTCCGGTTAAGGCCGTCAAGGCATCGATCGACTTGATCAGAATCGATAGTTTCTCACTCTGATCTTCGTTGAGCGGTCCATTGCCGATCAGTTCGGCAGTGAGCCGCATTGCAGATAGCGGTGTTCTGAGGTCATGAGCCAGCAGTGCAAGGCTGACGTTGTCCTGTTCACGATCCTGCATTGGGCGCATTTCCTCCTGATGGACGAGGCAATCGAACGTACCCGGCTGCCTCTGCCAGTTAGACGGCAAAGCGCATCGTCCTCTATCCTTTTCACTTTGAAGGCTGGCGGCGTGCGATCCAATCCCCTAAAAACAATTGCCAACCGCAATTTGACTTCACAGTCCTGACCCAACCCATCCAGATTTCGCTTCAGACCCCGGCACGACTACAGATGCTTGCACAAACCCTATCAATCGTCGCGCCTGTCTTCCTGCTGATCGGTATCGGTTATTGCCTTGCTCGATTTCAGGTTCTCGATCAGCCGATCGGCGACGCACTCGGCCAGTTCGTTTTCATAGTCGCATTGCCGGTTCTCGTCTTCCGCTCTCTGATCAATGCCGACCTCTCAGGTGGGTTTCCGCTCTCGCTTTGGGCAAGTTACTTTCTCGGAGTGGGCACAGCCTGGACCCTTGGAACGCTGGTCATCCGAAAAGGCTTCGGCAGGGAGGCCCGGGCTGGCGCAATCGGTGGCATTTCCGCGTCCTACGCAAACCTGTTGCTGGTCGGAATGCCCGTTGTCTCGACTGTCTATGGAGACAAGGGCCTGATCCCCGTACTTTTGATCATCTCGATTCATCTGGCAACCATGACCGTCGTCATGGCGATTGCAATGGAGCGGACCGCAGCCATCGACAGCGGTAAAGCCAGTCCACCAATCGGCAGGCTCTGTCTGGACGCCGGCCGGAAAGTGATCACCAATCCGCTGATCGTCACAATCATCCTTGCCTTTGCCTGGCGGCAAACGGGCCTGTCGATCCCGGACATCGGCGAAGACATCCTGGGCCGGATAGCGGCAACGGCCCTTCCGCTTGCCCTGCTCTCGCTCGGCATGAGCCTTGTTCAATACGGTCTTCGCGGAAACGTTTTGCCCGGGTTTCTACTTGGAACGATCAAGATATTCGTCATGCCAGCGGTTGTTTTTCTGGCTGGCACATTCCTGTTTCAACTGCCGCCTTTATGGATCGCCGCCGCCACGCTCGCAGCAGGATGTCCTACGGGTGTGAATGCCTACATTTTTGCAAATCGCTACGGCACAGGCCATGCAATGTCGGCCAATGCGATTACGATGACCACCCTGAGCGCGATCGTGACGACGAGCTTGTGGATATGGTTCCTGGGATTGTGGTTCGGACAAGAACTCGGCTAGCGGAAAGTCCGAAACAATCAAAGGCCAATGCGTTTGCGAAGTTCCGCGTGGGTCATTCCGGCCTCACGCAAAGATCTCAGGCTTGTATCCTGGCTCGATTTCGAAAGCTTCCGGCCGTCCGGTCCAAGAACAAGCCGGTGGTGCCGGTAGCGGGGCTGTGGCAGACTTAGCAGTTCCTGAAGAACTCTGTGAACACTTGTGGCGTGATAGAGGTCCTCACCGCGCAATATGTCGGTAATCCCTTGCCGGGCATCATCGACCACAACGGACAGATGATAGCTTGTGGGCGTGTCCTTGCGCGCCAAAACAACATCTCCCCATGCTGTCGCAGCGACAGGAACCTGCCGTGAAGGCTGAAACAGGCACGGCCCTTCGGCTCCGGCCTCCTCCCAGGTCAGATCTTCTCCGATCCGGCTGAGCGCCTTTTTCATGTCGAGCCGGATAGCGAAGGTCGCATCACTGTCCCTTCGGTTCTGCACGCCTTCCGGTGAAAGCACCACACTGTCACCCGGATAGAGGGGAGCCCCGTCCGGATCTTTCGGCCATGCCTTTCCAGTTGATTCATAATCCGACACGAAACGCCGGATTTCCGCTCTTGTCAGATAAGCTGCATAGACAAGCCCCATATCCTGCAGCCGTTCCAGGGACGCACGATACTCGGGAAAGACTTCCGATTGCCGCAGGAACGGTCCTTCCAGCGGCAGGCCAAGCCATGCGAGGTCCTCGAACATGTCGTTTTCCAGCTGCCGTGTGCATCGCGTCTGGTCGATATCCTCAACCCGCACAAGAAAGCGGCCATTGAAGGCCACGGCAGCGCGGACATTCAACAATGCGGAAAGCGCGTGACCGATATGCAGATGGCCATTTGGCGACGGCGCAAATCGGAATACGGGCTTTGACATTTGAAGAGACGGGACCGGGTTGACGCAGGCGAGGTCATGAACCATGACCGTCGGTATAACTACCATTCCCGGCCGGCGGTGCAAGAGCAGAAAACTTGAGTGACACGATGAAACCGATTGCAACGAAAGACGATGTTCAGGCAGGTCTGAGGGAATTGATCGCTAATGATCCCCGCCTGAAGCCGATCGCGGGCAAAGCGGGCGAACTGCCATTGCGCAGACGCGCGGCAAACTTTGCAGGATTGGCGCAGATCATCACGGCCCAGCAGGTTTCTGTTGCCAGCGCCACGGCGATCTTTCAACGGGTTCAAGCGCTCGTCACTCCCTTGACGGCTGAAGCATTGGCATCCTTCAGTGACGAAGACCTGGCCGGTGCGGGGTTGTCCCGTCCGAAGGTCAGAACCCTCCGGGCCGTCGGAGCCGCCTGTGAAGATGGGCTGGACCTGGCCAGGCTCACTGAAAGCCCGGCCGACGAGGCACACGCGCGACTATGCGCCATCAAGGGGATCGGGCGCTGGAGCGCTGATATTTTCCTGCTGTTTTGCGCCGGGCACCCCGACATATTTCCAAGCGGCGATCTTGCCTTGCAAATAGCGGTGCGTGATGCGCTCGGTCTTGATGAAAAGCCGCCACAGAAGGAGCTCGATGACATCGCCTTGCGATGGGCGCCGAACCGGGCCATCGCCGCAAGGCTCTTCTGGGCGTGGTATCGGGTGCAGAAACAGGGCCGGGAAACCTTGCCGGTTTGAGGACCCATTTCAGTCCCCCGACATTTCCCCGATCGAACGCAGGAGCAATTCGATATCCTGTGGCCGGGACAGCCTGTGATCTCCGTCCGGAACCAGGCTGAAGGTCACATCCTCTCGCGGAAGCGCCTCGACCAGCCGTTGCGCGTGACTTGCCGGGACGTCCGGATCCTGTGCGCCCTGAATGATGGTAACCGGAAGGCCGAGATGAATGTCCCGGCCAAGGAGGAGGTGACGCCGGCCATCCTCGATCAGTTTTCCGGTTATGACGTAAGGCTCGTCGGCGTAATCCGATGGCTGCGACCAGCGCCCCTTCTGTTGGATCGCCTGCCGGATCTCATCGGTGAAGCGCTGTTTCCACATCAGTTCTTCGGTGAAGTCGACGGCCGGCGCGATCAGAACAAGCCCCTTGATTCTGCCGGTTGGCTTCCGGCTCAACGCCAGCAGGAGTGAAATCCAGCCGCCCATCGACGATCCTATGAGGATGGTGTCCCGCTTGCAAAACCTGTCAAAGACGGCTTCCGCCTCTTCAAGCCAGTCGGAAACGCAGGCTTCCTCGAAGTCACCCCCGGAACGACCGTGACCGGAATAATCGAAGCGAACCACTGCCTGACCCCTGCGTCGCCCGTATTCCGCAACAGCCTCGGCCTTGGCGCCGGTCATGTCGGATTTGAACCCGGACAACCAGAGCAGTGCCGGATCCTTGCCGGAAGCGACATTTACAGCAATATTGCGCGTCTCGTCGTTTTTTCCGACCTGGATGAATTGCGGTTCCTGCACACCCATATTATGGCTCTCATTCACTCTTTTTTCCCAACCCGCCGTTTGGCACAGCTGCCCCAGTCATAAAAGCTCTCCGGAGATCCGAATTGCGTCAACTTCCTCCCGCAACAACCGTGTTGCAAGTGATCCCGGATCTCAACTCCGGCGGTGCGGAAAGAACGACACTCGATGTTGCGAATGCAATCGTCGAAGCCGGCGGCACCGCACTGGTCGTCAGTCAGGGCGGACAACTGGTTGCCGAACTGGAAGCGGCTGGCGCGGAACATGTGGTGATGCCGGTCAAATCCAAGAACCCGTGGACACTCTGGAAGAACGCCGCCAGTCTGGCTGACTTGATAGAAGCGCGGCAGGTAAACATCCTTCACGCGCGCAGCCGGGCACCGGCATGGTCCGCCCTTCGCGCGGCAAGGCGCACGCGCACTCCATTCGTGACGACTTACCACGGCACCTATAATCAGTCGAATTCCCTGAAAGCGTATTATAATTCGGTTATGGCCCGCGGAGACGCAGTCATCGCCAATTCGAATTTTATCGCGAATCTGATCAGGACCCGTCATCCGTACGCCCGTGGCAAGATTACCGTGATCCCGCGCGGGTCGGACCTGAAAGGCCTTGATCCCGAAAATGTCAGCGCACTGAGGCAGCAGGCTCTGAAGGACAGCTGGGGCATACCCTCCGGACATCCGATTGTACTGAACATGGCCCGTTTGACAGCCTGGAAAGGCCAGAAAGTCCTTGTCGAGGCGATGTCGATCCTGAAGGAATGGGGCTTCGACGAGCCGATTGCCATTCTGGCGGGCGATGCACAGGGACGTGACGGTTATGTCTCCGAACTCAAGAAGACGATTGCCGACAGAGGACTACGGGACCAGGTCCGTCTCGTAGGCCATTGCACGGATGTCCCGGCAGCGCTGGCGTTGTCAGATCTGTCCGTGGTGGCCTCCGTCGAACCTGAGGCCTTTGGCCGTGCGGCCGTCGAAGCCCAGGCGGCAGGCATACCCGTGATTGTCTCAAATCACGGCGCGGTGCCCGAAACCGTGCTCGCCCCACCGGAAGTCGAAGAAGATCAACGCACCGGCTGGCGGGTGGCGCCGGGAGATGAAGCAGCACTTGCTGACGTCATGAGAACGGCTCTCGCCCAGTTGCCTGAGGAAAGGCAGGCGATGACATCAAGAGCTCTTGCCCATGTCCGGCAGAACTTTTCCGTCGGGACAATGTGTTCAAGGACGCTTGCAGTCTATGCCGGCCTCCTCGATCACGCCGCGAGCGGGTAGGCCTCCTCGACCAGATAAGGGCCGCCTCCGACACTCGACTTGGCCGAAAACAGCACGAAACGCCCGGCAACAAAGGGTTCTGCCTGAAAATTTCCGTGTTCGCTGAGCCACTTTGCAACGTCTTCGTTGGTCGACGTTTTGCAGCGTGCGATGGTCACATGCGGAATATACTTGCGCCTTTCGGGGGGGAGCTGCAGTCGCTGCAGGATCCGCTCCTGTTCGGCTTGCAATTCGGCCAGCTGAGCCGTCGGTTCGACCCGGGCCCACACCGCATGCGGCTTTCCATTGCCAAACGACCCGAGGCCGTTCAACCGGATTTCCACTGGCTCACGCCGGACACGGTCGAGTGCAGCCGCCACCTCGTCGGCAGTTCGATCATCAATATCGCCGATAAAACGCAAGGTAAGGTGATAGTTCTCTGGATCAATCCAGCGAGCGCCCCGGAGGCCTCCCCGGAGCATTGAGAGCAAGAGCGCCGTCTGGGACGGTATCTCAAGGCCTGTAAATAGGCGCGGCATGGGTACTCCCTCCGCTGTCGCTGACAAAAGCCATGAGGAATCAACTTCATGAAAATCGCAAGACAAAAATATAAGGTTTTGACGCTGAATCGGAATTCGGATTGGGCAATGTCGGCCAACTTGATGGATCAAAGGTCAATTTGGCAAATCGGCTGAAAGTGATTCTCTCAAAAGGTTTTGCGCACCAATCTCTTAAGGCGCTGTGTTGCCGAACTCGTGATGGATCGCATCGATTTTGCCGAGCACGTCTTCGTTCAATGAAAGATCCGCAGCGGCGATATCCGTTTCAAGCTGGTCCATCCGTGTTGCTCCGATTATCACCGACGTCATGAAACTGCGTGATTTTGCAAATGCGATTGCCATTTGCGCAGGATCGAGACCGGCTTCCTTCGCCAATGCGCAATATGCGTCCACTGCCTCGAATGTACGAGGGTGCTCATAGCGCTGCATTTTGTTGAAAAGGGTTTTACGCGCGCCTGTCGGCAAGGCTCCATCACGGTACTTCCCGGTAAGGTAACCCTGCGCCAATGACGAATAGGCCAGCAGTCCGACATTTTCCCGTCGTGAAACTTCGGCAAGCCCCGTCTCGAAGGTCCGGTTCACCATTGAGTAGGCATTCTGGATGGAAGCGATCCTGGGCACATCAGAAAGTTCCGAGGTGGAGACGTACCGCATCGTTCCCCAGGCGCTTTCGTTCGAAACACCGATGTGCCGCACCTTGCCTGTCTTGACCAGATCCCCCATGATTTCCAGCGTCGATTGGATGCTGTTTTCATCTTCAACCGCTTCTGCATCCTGCCAGCGTGACGGATTGGAGCCGAAGCCGGAAACGTTCCGGTCCGGCCAGTGGATCTGATAGAGATCAATGTAATCTGTCTGCAGGTTCTTGAGACTGCGGTCGACCGCAAACTCGATCTGTTTCCGGTTCAACTCACCTTTTTCTCTGTTGTCCCGGAACCAGTCCATGACGGTCCTGCCGACAACCTTGGTTGCCAGGACCACCTGGTCTCGATGGCCGGATTTTCTGAACCAGGTTCCGATGATCCGCTCTGTCCGCCCTTGCGTCTCTTTCTTCGCCGGGATGGGATAGAGTTCGGCGGCGTCAAGGAAATTGATACCTTTTTCAAAGGCGTAGTCCATCTGCGCGTGACCTTCGGCTTCCGAATTTTGTTCGCCAAAGGTCATTGTTCCAAGGCAAAGGGCACTCACCTGCACATCGGTGCGGCCAAGACGGCGCTGTTTCATCAGGTATTCCTTCGAAATTTGAAAAGGGTATCCGGCATGCCAGAAAACTGAATGACCGGGAAAGAACCCTCAGGAAGACGAGGCTTTTGCCAAAAGCTCTTCCACTTTCGGCAGGATATTCTCAACAATGATCGCGATCCCATCCGCGTTCGGATGCATGCCATCGGATAGATTAAGGTTCGGGTTGAGCGCAACCCCTTCCAGGAAGAACGGGTAAAGCAGCGCACCGTGGGCCTGAGCAAGATCAGAATAGATCGGGTCGAACGCCTCCGCATATTCCGGGCCGAGATTTCTGGGTGCAAGCATGCCTGCAAGCAGCACTTCAACACCGCGGTCCCGCAATCGCCTCGTGATCTCGTTCAGATTGTTGCGGGTGATATCAGGCTGAATGCCACGCAGCGCGTCATTGGCCCCCAACTCCACAATCACCGCGTCGGCATCGGTTCCCACGGACCAGTCGAGGCGGGACAGTCCCCCGGAAGTCGTGTCCCCCGAAACACCGGCATTGACCACTTCAACCGAAAGACCCCTTGCATCAAGTGCCTTTTGCAGCTGTTCCGGAAATCCCTCCTGGGGAGCGAGTTGATACCCGGCGGACAAACTGTCTCCCAGGACAACAAGCTTCAAGTCGGCGGATTGAACCGCAGTCGTTGACAAACAAAAAAGCAGAAAACACAGGGCTGCACGGATTTGGTTCACGCTAAAACTCTTTCAGGACTGGAAGACCAGGCACATCAGGCCCATATGGTCGCACAGCGTCCAATTGTCGAGGGCAGAATCTGATAAGGAAGACGCTAATCATGTCCCTTGTAAAGGTTTAATGATGACAAATACTCCGGCGATCTCTCTCAAGAGCGTACATCTTACACTCGGCGAAGGTGCCGGTAGGGTACATATCCTCAAAGGGATCGACCTGGACATTTCCAAGGGAACATCTGTCGGCCTTGTTGGACCTTCCGGGTCAGGCAAGTCGACGCTTCTGATGGTGATGGCCGGTCTTGAACGGTCAGATGAAGGCACAGTTGTCGTCGCCGGTTCAGAACTTGGCCCCCTTTCGGAGGATCAGCTTGCCCGGTTCCGCGGCCGCAATGTCGGGATCATCTTCCAGTCTTTTCATCTCGTTCCCAACATGACGGCCCTGGAAAACGTCGCGGTGCCACTTGAATTGGCTGGCGATGCATCGGCTTTTGACAAAGCCAAAGCAGAATTGGACGCCGTCGGTCTCGGCCACAGGATGCATCACTACCCAGCGCAAATGTCTGGCGGTGAGCAGCAACGGGTTGCTGTCGCGCGCGCACTCGTCGTCGAACCTCAAATCCTGATCGCCGATGAGCCGACCGGCAATCTTGACGAGAGCACTGGCAACCAGATCGTCGATCTGATGTTCAATGCCCAGCGCGAACGTGGGACAACCCTGGTGCTTGTCACACATGATCCGGGTCTTGCCGAAAGATGCGATCGTATGATCAGGGTCCGCTCCGGAGAGATCGAGGAGGTGCAATCCGACGCATTGGGTGAGCAGCAAGAGGTTTCTGCATGAGCAGCTTCGTTCCTGCGAACATGCAGAGAGGCAACCAGACCTTTGGGCTGGCCACGCGCTTCGCCTTGAGGGAGCTGCGGGGAGGACTGCGAGGCTTTTACATTTTTATCGCCTGCATAGCACTTGGTGTCGCCGCCATTGCGGGCGTGACCTCGGTCTCCCGGTCCCTCACCAACGGCATTGCAAACGAAGGCCAGGCGATCCTCGGTGGCGACCTGTCCTTTTCACTGATTCACCGGCAGGCCGGGGAGGATGAAGCCGCCTTTCTGGACACGCTCGGATCCGTATCTCGCGTCGCCACGTTGCGGGCAATGTCACGGCGTTCCGATACGGGAGATCAGGCTCTCGTCGAATTGAAGGCCGTCGACAATTCTTACCCGCTATACGGCTCGCTCGATCTTGCCTCAGGCCGGATGCTTGGCGATGCACTCGCAAAACGCGATGGGGTCTGGGGCGCCGTTGCCGACCTGGCTCTCCTGGCGCGGCTTGACATTTCCGTCGGCGATACACTGTCACTGGGTCGCACGACTGTGCGCGTTACCGATGTTATCGAGGCCGAACCCGACAAGCTTGCAGGCGGAATGGAATTCGGTCCGAGGTTGATGATTTCGGATGCCGCGATCGGCGACACCGACCTTGTGCAACCCGGCAGCCTGGTTCGCTGGCACTATCGCGTGCGATTGTCCCCCGCGCCTGACATCGACGATCTCGGAAACGTCATCGAACAGGCCAAGAACGCGACACCCGAAAGCGCATGGAGAATCCGCTCACGTGCCAATGCCTCGCCCGGTCTGCAACGCAGCATCGGGCGTTTCGCACAGTTTCTGACGCTGGTTGGGCTGACGGCGCTGGTCGTTGGCGGGGTTGGTGTCGCCAACGCGATCCGTGCCTATCTGGAAACCAAGCGGGAAGTCATCGCCAGCTTCAAGTGTCTTGGCGCGACCGGAAACTTCGTCTTCAGGATCTACCTTGTCCAGACGCTGGTTATTGCCATCATCGGTATCTTGATCGGCCTCGTGATCGGAGCGTTGATACCGTTCGCTGCCGACGCCGCACTCTCCAGCGTGTTGCCCGTCCAGCTCGCCGCAAGCATTTATCCGGCGGAGCTCGGACTTGGACTTCTCTATGGTCTGCTGACGGCTCTGGCTTTTGCTCTTTGGCCGCTCGGCCGCGCCCACGACGTACCACCAACGGCATTGTTCCGGGACATTGTGACCAGTGGCTCCAAGCTTCCGCGCAAGCGGTATCTCGCGGCGACGGCGGTTACCGTGCTGCTGCTGGCGGGAATTGCGATCGTCCTGTCCAGCGACAAGTTTATCGCGAGCGTCTACATCATTGCCTCGGCCGGTGCATTTGTTCTGCTGGTGGCTGTTGCCCGCGCCATCATGTTTGTCGCCCGCCGGTTGCCCGGCGTCCGGTCGACCGAATTACGGCTGGCGATTGCGAATATCCACCGCCCGGGCGCACTGACATCTTCTGTGGTGCTCTCACTCGGTCTCGGCCTGTCGCTTCTTGTGGCGCTGGCACTCATTGACGGAAATCTGCGCCGCGAACTCACGGCCACGATGGCCGACCGGGCTCCGAGCTTCTTTTTTGTCGACATCCAGAGCCACGAACGCGATGCCTTCGAACAGGCACTGAAGGATCAGGCGCCGGATGGAGAGCTGCAGAGCGTACCCATGCTGCGTGGTCGAATCATCAGCCTGAACGGTATTCCGGCTGATGAATTCGAACCGGCACAAGAAGGATCGGACTGGGTTCTGCGGGGCGACCGAGGTATCACCTACGAAGCCACCGTGCCACCGAACTCCAAGCTGGTTGAAGGCAGCTGGTGGCCTGAAGACTACTCCGGAAAACCCCTTCTTTCGTTTGATGCTGAAGCTGGAACAGAGCTGGGTCTCAAGATTGGCGATCAGATCACCCTCAACGTGCTTGGCCGTGAAATCAGTGCCGAGATCGCCAACTTCCGGGATGTCGAGTGGCAGTCCCTTTCGATCAACTTCGTAATGGTATTCTCACCCAACACCTTCGCTGGCGCGCCGCATGCGCATCTGATGACACTCGGTTGGGAGGACGACGTCTCGACAGAAGCCGAGCTCGCTCTTTTGAAATCCGTTTCCAATACATTTCCGACAGTCACGGCAGTTCGCGTGAAGGACGCCATTGCCCAGGTCAATGATCTTGTCTCGCAGCTCGCCTGGGCAATCCGCGGCGCAAGTTCGATCACGCTGATCGCAAGCGTGCTGGTCCTGGCCGGTGCGCTCGCGGCAGGTCACAGAAGCAGGATCTACGACGCGGTAATCCTGAAGACGCTCGGCGCAACGCGTCCGAGGCTGATCCTTGCCTATGCTCTTGAATACGCGATCCTGGGTCTGACGACCGCGGTCTTTGCACTTGTTGCCGGTGGTCTGGCGGCCTGGTTCGTGATCACGCAGATCATGGATGGTTCATTTGTTCTCATGCCCGTCACCGCGGCCGGTGCAGCCGTGGTTGCCCTGGTATTGACCGTCGGTTTCGGTCTGATCGGTACCTGGCGCATCCTGGGTGAAAAGCCGGCGCCTGTACTCAGGAATCTCTGACAACTGCGCTTTCAACGAAGCAGGAAGTCAGGAATGTGCGAAAAGAAACCGAACATTCCTGACGGACTTCCCGCAAGTCCGGCTTGCATGCTCTTGTGATCTTGGATATCCGAATATCAACGGGACGAGATCAAAAGAAGGGCAGGGTCAATGTTTGAATTTCCGACAAAATTCGTACTGAAATTTTTAGCCAGGTCTGCGGCACTTGCTGCTGTAGCCACGATTCCATTTGCGGCACCAGTGCTCGCCGAGAGCCCATTCCACACCGGTGTCTGGCAATTGAATACGCCGGGAGGCCCGCGGGGCCTCGTCGTCAGTGACTGGCTGGTGTTCGAGGATGGTTTGCCGAAACGCTGGCTCTATCGCCGCGCAGGCACAAACGATGAAAACCAGTTCGATTTCTTCAGCCGCACCATAGGCGATTCAGGATATACGCCGGTCGGCATACGTGTTTACCGGACAGGCGAGAATGCAATGAAATACACGCTCGCCCCCAAGGGTGAAGACCCGGTTGAAGTCTCGGCAGTGCGCCTCTCCATTCCCAACTTTGAAAATTCCTGCCTTTCGGTCGAGAAGAAAGGCAAGCGCTTTTTCGGCAACTGGGTCGGCACCAGCGGCTCCAAACTCAAGAAACTGAATGTCGGCAAGAACAAGATCACCATCGACGGTGAAGCGCGCGAAATTTCGATAGAGGAAGTTCGGGTCGGTCGCATGGGCATCACCGAAGGTGGCAAGCCGATTGCCTTTCTGACGGACGCGGGCGGCGACTATGCCGTGCTTCAATGGTTCAAACCCGGCGTGACCGTTGAACAGATGCGCAACAAGGAACGTGAAATCCTGGATTTTACGTCCGAAGAAATCGTTCGAAATCCGGGTGGTGACTGCGACAGGCAGATTGCATCCCGCCTAAAGGCAATGAAATAACTTTCATTCTTTTAAGCATAATGGCTTATAATGCGGTCTGGAGCAGGTAGATTAAGATTTTTTCACAAATCCTGTCTTGTGCTCCTGTTCGCATTTTCCCATATGTTGAGGGAGTTGTGCTGCACTTAATGGTACATGCAATAAACGATCTAGAAGGGGATTCACGCAACCATGTCGACCTTTGACCGTCAAAATCAAGGCGCCTATACCGTTGCCGGCTCGCGCGCCGAGGCCGGCATCGATCAGGGCCTGCGCGCCTACATGCTGGGCGTCTACAACTACATGACAATCGGCCTGGCACTGACCGGTTTCGCTGCTCTTGGCACCTTTGCGATGGTGTCGAGCAACCCAGGCCTGGCACAGACCCTGTTCAGCGGTCCGCTCTATTTCGTGCTTCTGTTCGCTCCTTTGGGAATGGTGATGTGGTTATCGTTCCGCATCCAGTCCATGAGTGCATCGACCGCCCGGACAATGTTCCTGGTGTATGCAGCCGTGATGGGCGTTTCGCTTGCACCGATCTTCATGATTTATACAGGTGGATCGATTGCGCGTGTGTTCTTCATCACTGCCGCCGCGTTCGGCTCGCTGAGCCTGTTCGGATACACCACGAAGAAGGACCTGACCGGTTGGGGATCGTTCCTGATGATGGGCCTGTTCGGCATCATCATTGCGATGATTGTGAATATCTTCCTGCAATCATCCGCCATGCAGTTCGCCATCTCCGTGATCGGTGTCCTGGTGTTTGCCGGCCTGACGGCCTATGACACCCAGAAGATCAAGGAAATGTACTACGAAGGCGACAGCAGTGAAGTCGCAACCAAGAAGTCTGTCATGGGAGCACTGCGCCTCTACCTCGACTTCATCAACATGTTCCTGATGCTGTTGCAGCTGTTCGGCAACCGCGACTAAGCAGCCCATCAGATCAAAAAACAGAAAAGCCCGGCTTCTGCCGGGCTTTTTTATACCTGGAATAACAGGGGCTATCAGGCGTCAACGACGCGCAGATGTTTTTTCTTCTCGAGAACACGCAGGACCTGAGCCAGGTCGTGACCGCGCTTCATGATCATGCCACCCGGGGCTACAACGGAATATGCGCCCTGCCTGCGGGCAAGCTTCGGGTCTTTTTCGATGCGGTAGAGCGGCATCTCGGAGGACCGTCGAAACACCGAAAAAACCGCCCGGTCGTTCAAGAGGTCGATTGCATAATCGCGCCATTCCCCATCAGCGACCATGAGGCCGTAGAGGCGCAGTATGGTATCAAGTTCTCGCCGGTTGAAGGCTACAACAGATCTGGAAGGCAGAGCCGGTTGGCTTAGCGGCAACGGGTTGGTTCCCGCGCCGCGCTGAAACGCGCTGTCATCGGCTTCGCTCATTCCGCCTCCTTACTGTTCACGACTTGCGCCGTTCAAGAACCCCGATAAAAGAGTTTCCGCCTTTACCTTGTTGTCATGATGCGTTGGCTTTGGGTCGAATGGCAAGCCCAGCGGCTCAGAAACATTTTCCGGCTCACGACCAAGTTGCCACTTGCAGTCGCTTTTTGTGGGCGAAAATCAAAAAACGGACGTAGCGGAAGTTTGCCCCGAAAGAATGATCAAAATTCCATGATTTCGCCGCAATGCAGCCCTTGGCAAGTCAAATTAACTCCCCATATTTCTATTATACCCTGATGGGTATGACAGGTAGGGATCGCGGAATGCATTAGCCCCCCAGCCCCCCGGGGTTCTTACCGGTCAACCAGGTTTACTTAGTCAAACATCAGGGCAACTGAAGGGCCGGCTATATGCCGGCCCTTTTCATGTTCAGGGTGCGCGATAGCGTCGGACTTTTCACCGACATTGACAGAATATCCGTGAGCGTGGGGAACTCGTTTCACTTTTCGCGTTTCTGCAACCAATTGCCCCTTTTCCAATCCCTCTCTTGATGTATCATTTTCTCAGGATGACCACGGACCTGATAGATCTTCGTGCGGCCCGAGCCGCAGATTGCAACGCGCTGGCAGACATTCACAGCGCGGCCTGGCTGGGTGCGTATCGTGGACTTTTGCAAGGTGTTGATCTTCAGAAAATGGTCTCCCGCCGCGGCACGGGCTGGTGGCGAGGCGCGTTGGCCCGTGGCGTGGACATAAAGCTTCTCTGCGTTGCCGACATCCCGGCCGGCTATGCCACGTTCGGCCCCTGCCGCCTGCTCGATACCGGCATGGAAGGCGAGATCTACGAATTGTATCTCAAGCCCGAATACCAGGGTCTTGGCTTTGGCCGAACACTTTTCGGTAATGTCCGTAATACTTTGCGTTCCAAAAGACTTCGCGGACTTGCTGTCCAGGTCCTCAGCGACAATCAGCCGGCCCGGAATTTCTACCGGGCAGTCGGTGGCAAGCTGACGGCAAAGTCCTGGTATCGGCTTGGAGGGCGCCGGATGGAGCTGTCCATCTATGCCTGGCCGCAAGCCACTTGATGAGCCCTGCATCTCAGCATTTAGGTGCAATGCAAAATAAAGGGCTTGAACTTCGCCAGCGGGATTGCGATAGACGGCAGCAACGATCAACAGGAGTTTGTGATGCGTATCGACGCCGTGCCGATTGGCAAGAACCCGCCTGAAGACATCAATGTCATCATTGAAGTGCCCGTCGGAGGCGAGCCGATCAAATACGAGATGGATAAGGACGCCGGCGCCATGTATGTCGACCGGTTTCTCTATACGCCGATGCGTTACCCGGGCAACTACGGTTTCGTTCCGCACACATTGTGTGGCGATGGAGACCCGATCGACGTGGTCGTCGTCAACCAGCGCCCTGTCGTGCCGGGTGCGATCATGTCCTGTCGTCCGATCGGTGTTCTCTTGATGGAAGACGAGTCGGGCCAGGACGAGAAAATCATCGCGGTTCCGGGTCACAAGGTCACCAAGCGTTACGACGCGGTGCTCGACCTCACCGACCTGCCACAGATCACTGTCGATCAGGTCAAGCACTTCTTCGAGCATTACAAGGATCTTGAGCCAGGCAAGTGGGTGAAGATCACCGGTGTCGAAGGCGCTGAAGTTGCGAAAAGACTGATTGCGGAATCCATCGAGCGCGCTCAGGTGGAAGCAGCAGAATAAACAGCAACAGAACCTGAACGAAGGCCCGCACGAGGCTGCCTAACGATCAGTCGCAGCCTCGATGCGCTCCATGTCCTGATCGGACAGACCGAAATGGTGCCCGATTTCGTGGATCAATACATGAGCGACCACCTCGCCCAATGTATCGTCCATTGCGGCCCAGTAGTCCAGAATGGGCCTGCGGAACAGCCAGATACGGTTAGGCATCTGCCCGCTCCACTCAATGTCACTGCCCTGTGCAAGACCCTGCCCTTCGAACAGTCCCAGCAGATCATGCGGATCCTCGATCGAAAGTGCGTCCAGAACGTCGTCCGGTGCATAATCGGCAAGACTGATCTGGATATGACCACAGCGCAGCAGGACGTCATCCGGCAATCCTGCCAGGACTTCGCTTGCCATCTGCTCGAAATCGGCCAATTCCGGAGCTTTGCGTTCGGACCAGCCACTGCGGCTTATCGGTCGGACGGATGCCATGTTGCTTGCCTTGATCCTTCAGGAGATTATTTGACTACAGGTAGGTCACCACGAGGTAGATCACCAGTCCAATCGCAAAGACCAGCCCTGCACCCCGGCCTATCCGGGTACCCCAGACTTCGATCTGGTCGTCTTCGTTCTTGTCGGCCGCACTCATGTGGCCTTTGGCGCGGTCCGCCATTCGAACGAAAGTCGACCCGACAATGGTTTCACTTTCAGCCCCGACCCGGTCAAGTGATCTTAAAGCGTCCTCGCGCTGCTGTTCCTTGGAATTCTTGTTTTCGCTCATACGCTCACAGTGGCCTTGTTTCTCCCCTGTTTCAATAGAAACGCGGCAAGCAGGCCAAGGGCTGTCAGCCCGGCGGACGCAACTGCGTTCCAGCCCGCAAAGGAAAGACCAAGCATCCGCCAACTGGCTTCCGTACAGCTGACGACGCGCGTTGACTGCAATGCCTGCAGCATGTTGGAGGCCGAGGCCGGCGCTGCACTGCCACCGCCGCAGTCGTTCGGGCCATCCCAGAACTGCCATTCCGCACCGGCCTGATAAACGCCCAGGCCAGCCCCGTAGGCAAAAATCGCTGCTGCGGCCATGAGCGTCAGCATCGCAAGCCGGTTCCGCTGCCGTAACAGCAGGATCAGCGCAAGGGCTGTGAGCGGCAATCCGGCATAATAAGGAATGCGTTGCTCAAGACAGAGCTTGCAGGGTACGTAGCCACCAATCAGCTGATATCCCCAGGCAGTCGCAATCACGACAAGTCCGCCGAGCAGAGCGAGGGCGACCAAATTCCTTGCCCATTGATATTGGGTCATTGTTTCCTCTTCACTCAGATGTATCGCAACAAAATGAAGCCACCGACCAGCAACACCACGAAGAGGGTGAACATGAGACCGAGACGTTTTTCGATGAAGTCCTTGATCAGTGGTCCGAACAGATAAAGCAGCCCTGCGACGACAAAAAACCTCAGACCCCTCGAAACAATACTCGCAACAACAAAAACCGGAAGGCTCAGACCGGCAACACCGGAGGCTATCGTGATCACCTTATACGGAAACGGTGTCAGACCGGCGATGAAGACGAACCACCAACCCCAGTGATTGAAAACGGCACGGAATTCATCGAATTTTTCCATCTTGCCATAAAAGGACAGGATCGGCACGGCCACCTGTTCAAACAGGAACATACCGATCAGATATCCCAGCACCCCGCCCGCGACCGACGCAACCGTACACAACAAGGCGTACCACCAGGCCTTTTCCCGGCGGGCAATCACCATCGGGATCAGCAGGATATCGGGAGGAATCGGAAAGACGGAACTTTCAACGAACGATACGGATCCCAACGCGGCGGGTGCGCGTGGTCCGGCGGCAAGGGACAACGTCCAGTCATAAAGGCGTCTGATCATGCCGTTCCATTAGCCCCCCTCGCTTAAAATGTCATCAATGGATGTGCGCATTTTCGCAATCCGGTTTGACAGAAAGGCCCATGCCCCTGCCCCGGGGGCTCAAGTGGCTCGAATTCAGAGCATGGTCCCGAAACAAGCATGTTGAATATTCGGAATAAAATTCAAATCTTGAATGAAATATCCAATATTTTGACAATTTCTTCCAAATAAATCTTCTTTATTTTGCGTTTAAAAAAATAAACACTTTAAAAACTCAGCTTTTCTCTAACAATTAATCATCAACTTGTCACACCTTTGCCACAGATATACTGATTAATTATTAAAGATAGCCGGTTTTTTTGTGAACAAAACCGCGTTCACTTTCATTGACACCCAACAAAGCTGAGGAGGGGAATTCGATGGCAGCCCAGTACGCGACGTCGGATGCGACACTTGATTACACTGTCAGTGATCAGTGGCAAGGCGGGTTTGTGGGACGAATGGCCTTGTCTTCCCAAGAAGGGGCGGACGGTTGGCGCATCGCATTTCGGCTGGATGCCGAGATTGACGCGATCTGGAATGCCCGCATCATTTCTCGCATCGATGACACCTATGTCATCGAAGGCGTCTCATACAACAGCAGCCTGACCGCGGGTGAATCGGCAACATTCGGATTTACGGCCCGGGGAACAGACACATCCATAGATGCGGACAGTGTTTCGATAGACAGCACGCCGGTCGACACCGGACCCGTCGACCCGGTTCCGGATGAACCTGATCCCGTTCAACCGGATCCTGTGGACCCGGCACCCGCCGATCCATCACCAGGTCCGGGCGACTATGTCGATATTACATCTTTCGGCAACTTCCACGGCAGCAGCAGCCACACCGGTCACGATGAACTCCATGGCGGGCGCACGGCCATCACCACGGAAGCACTCGTGGCTTACAACGGACTGCGCAATTTTCTCGGCTACCAGAACACGGAACTGGAGATCATCGGCCAATGGGCCTTCGACAACGACCTTACAAACAATGACCAGGCATGGGGTCAGGACTTGCAGGGTGTTGGTCTTTATTACGCGATGCAGGCAGCAAAGGTCGGCTGGATCCGCGACAATGCGTTCGACCCGCAACTCCTGGCCGATATCCAACGCACGGCCCGGCTCGGTGATCCGGCCGATGTCATGATAATGGTCGAGGCAAACAGCCACGTAGGTTTTGCGGATTACCTGGTCCAAAACGGGCTTGTCGAGACATTCATCAACACGCTGAAAATGGAACCACACTACGGCGGCTGGATGCACGGGCGCGTTCACGGCGACCTGACTTTTCCAGATGGTGACGGCGCCCGGGCTCATGACGTCAATCACCTGACGGTGCTTAGCCATGACCAGACGCAGCCATTCATGAATGACACGTTTGACTGGCCGCAATGGAGCGCCCTGGACGTGCCCCATCAGGACGTCATCGATTATTTCCAATCCATGGTCGTTCTTGGTGATCCTATTGGTGACGCCCTGCCGGATGGCAGTGCACCCGACCCGGTCGATCCTGATCCCGTCGAACCTGATCCGGTGGACCCAGATCCGGTTGATCCTGACCCTGTGGATCCTGCGTCAGGCCTGTCGGCGGAGTTTCAGGTCGTCAATGACTGGGGACACGGCGCAACGCTCAACATTGTGGTCAGCAACGACGGAACCGAAGATGTCACGGACTGGGATCTCGAATTCACACTCGGGTCGGACATTCAGCACATCTGGAACGCGGTCGTGGACTCTCACGATGGGGACCGCTATTCGATCGATGACGCCGGATACAATGCAGGCATCGGTGCCGGAGGGTCGGTAACGATCGGCTTCAACACTACGACAGGCGGCTTCGATGCAGCGCAACTGAACGAGGAAGCGCAGTTCATCTTCTAGACCCCGCCCCGGCTCCCCCGGTTCACGGTATCTGGCGCAGACGGGTCTCGTTCAGCATTCGGGGAGGTTGACCGCAAGGCCGCCGAGAGACGTTTCCTTGTACTTGTCCCGCATGTCCTGCCCGGTCTGGCGCATGGTCTCGATGCAATTGTCGAGCGGCATGAAATGTGAGCCGTCGCCATGAAGCGCAAGTGAAGCTGCCGAAACCGCCTTGATGGCTCCCATGCCGTTCCGTTCGATACAGGGAACCTGAACAAGACCCCGGACCGGGTCACATGTCATGCCGAGATGATGTTCCAATGCGATTTCCGCGGAATTTTCAATCTGCTCGTTGCTGCCACCCAGAGCAGCACACAACCCTGCCGCCGCCATGGCGGAAGCCGAACCGACCTCGGCCTGACAGCCGCATTCCGCTCCCGAGATGGACGCGTTGTGTTTGATGAGACCACCGATTGCAGCGGCCGTCAGAAGAAAGGTGTCGATACCTTCGCGCGAAGCGTCGACACAATGGTCGCGATAATAACGAATGACGGCGGGAACGACACCGGCAGCGCCATTGGTCGGCGAGGTGACGACCTGGCCGCCAGCTGCGTTTTCCTCATTCACCGCCATGGCATAGACAGACAGCCAGTCGTTGATCGCATGAGGTTGCTGGCTGTTTGAACCGCTCTGATCGAGCAAGCGCCGATGAATTGCCCTGGCGCGCCGCTTGACGCTGAGCCCGCCCGGCAAGATGCCTTCCAGTGACAACCCCCGGGCAATGCAGTTTTCCATGACGCCCCAGATTGCCTCGAGCTTCTCGTTCAGGACCTTTGCGCCGAGAACGGATTCCTCGTTGGCCCGTTTCATCTGGGAAATTGTCAGGCCGGAGTCCCTGCCCATCTGCAACATCTCGGCCGCAGAGCCGAACGGATACGGGTACCCGATGGCTTCCTTCTCCTCGTGAAGGTCGGTATCAGGTGCCTTCTCCGCGGCGAGCAACTCGGCTTCCGTTACCACGAACCCACCACCGATGGAATAGTAGGTATCGGCCAGCAGGACTTCACCGTCACGATCAAATGCCGTCATCTTCATACCGTTGGCGTGAAGCGGCAGTGCCGGACCGTAGTCGAAAACAAGATCCGCTTCCGGATCGAAGCGGACCTCGCCACATTTCGACACTTTCAAAACGCAGGTGTTGCGCAGTTCCGCCAGTTTTTCTTCTGCCAGATCCGCATCGACCTTGTCGGGGCGAAATCCGAGAAGCCCAAGCATGACGGCCCGGTCCGAAGCGTGACCTTTGCCCGTAAAGGCCAGAGAACCGTGAAGGGAGGCAATTACCCTTGCCACGGCAGCGGGATCGAACTTGCCGTTTTCACCTGCCGTCAGGCGATTGAGAAAAGCAACCGCCGCCGTCATCGGCCCCATTGTATGGGAGGATGACGGTCCGATCCCGATCTTGAAAATGTCAAAGACACTTAGAAACATGACGGTTCGCTCTTGGAGCTGCGCGGCACATTGTTGTGCCGCGCATCCGGGTTGTTATTCGGCTGCTTCCGCGTAGTCCGACATCGGCGGACAGGTGCAGACCAGATTGCGGTCACCGTATGCGTTGTCGACACGGTTGACCGGCGACCAGTACTTGTCGACATCGAGCGAACCGGCAGGATAGCACGCCTGTTCACGGCTGTACGGACGGTTCCACTCTCCGACCAGATCGGCCACGGTGTGCGGCGCATTCTTGAGGGGATTGTTGTCCGCATCGATCTTGCCGTCGATGATGTCCTGGGCTTCCGCCCGGATTGACAGCATCGCATCGCAGAACCGGTCCAGTTCGGCTTTGGGCTCTGATTCCGTCGGCTCCACCATGAGCGTGCCTGCGACAGGCCAGGACATGGTCGGTGCATGGAACCCGCTGTCGACGAGACGTTTGGCGATGTCCTCAACGGTGACCCCGCCGCTGTCGGCCAGCGGACGCGTGTCGAGAATACACTCATGCGCAACCCGGCCCGTGTCGGACGTATAGAGGATTTCGTAAGCGTCCTTCAGACGTTCGGCAATGTAGTTGGCATTCAAAATGGCAACCTTGGTTGCCTGTGTCAGTCCAGAACCACCCATCAGCAGAACGTAGGCCCAGCTCACTGGCAGGATCGATGGCGACCCGAACGGAGCTGCAGAAACGGGCCCGACAGTGGTGCCATATTCCGGATGACCGGGGAGGTAGGGTTCAAGATGTGCCTTGACGCCGATCGGCCCCATGCCCGGCCCGCCACCACCATGTGGAATGCAGAAGGTCTTGTGCAGGTTGAGGTGGCTGACATCGCCGCCGATCATGCCTGGCTGCGCCAGACCGACCATTGCATTCATGTTCGCGCCGTCAATATAGACCTGACCGCCGTGGTCGTGAGTGATCTGGCAGACTTCCTGCACCGTTTCCTCGAACACACCGTGCGTGGACGGATAGGTGATCATGCAGGCAGCAAGACTGTCGGAGTGCTGTTCCGCCTTTTCACGGAAATCGACAAGGTCGATATTGCCCTGTTCATCAGACTTCACCGGAACCACCTTGTAGCCGACCATCTGCGCAGACGCCGGATTGGTGCCATGCGCGGATGTCGGAATAAGGCAGATGTCACGATGGCTGTCACCACGCGCGGAATGATAATTGCGGATCGTCAAGAGGCCCGCATATTCGCCCTGTGCACCGGAATTCGGTTGCTGGCTGATCGCATCGTAGCCTGTGATCTGGCAGAGCTTGTCGTTCAGATCGTCAATCATCTCGTGATAGCCAACCGCCTGATCGGCCGGAACGAACGGATGCAGGTCGGAAAACTCAGGCCAGGTGACCGGGATCATCTCGATTGTTGCGTTCAGCTTCATTGTACATGACCCGAGCGGGATCATGGACCGGTCGAGCGCAAGGTCCCGGTCCGCCAGGCGGCGCATGTAACGCGTTATTTCCGCTTCGGCACGGTTCATGTGGAAGATCGGATGCGTCAGGTAGTCGCTTTCGCGAAGTGCATGCTGTGGCAGCCGGTAGTCGCGGTTTGCCTCGCTGTCATCCGTCATATTCCCGCCGAAAGCGCGCCACACGGCCTCGATTGTTGCCGGCCGGGTCTGCTCGTCGAGCGAGATGCCAACACGGGTTTCACCGATTTTTCGAAGATTGATGCCGTTGGCAACCGCAGCGTCCAGGACAACGCCCTGAAGCGCTCCAACCTCGACTGTGATTGTGTCGAAGAAGACGGCCGGCTCCACCTTGAAGCCCATGGATTCCAGACCGGTTGCCATACGCGAAGTTTTCCGGTGAACGGACTGGGCAATCGCCTTGATACCATCAGGACCGTGATAGACCGCGTACATGGAGGCGATGACAGCAAGCAGCGCTTGAGCGGTACAGACGTTGGAGTTGGCTTTTTCCCGGCGGATATGCTGCTCACGTGTCTGCAGGGCGAGGCGGTAGGCCTTCTTGCCTCGGCTATCGACGGAAACACCTATGATCCGGCCCGGCATGCTGCGCTTCAGCGCGTCCTTGCAGGACATGTAGGCGGCGTGCGGACCACCAAAGCCCATCGGAACACCGAAACGCTGGGTTGATCCGACCGCGATGTCCGCGCCCATTTCGCCCGGAGACTTCAGGAGTGCAAGCGCGAGCGGGTCGGCTGCAACGACCGCCAAGGCCTTGTTTTCGTGCAACTTGCCGATGATTTCGGTGAAATCACGGACATGCCCGTAAGTGCCCGGATACTGGAATATGGCACCAAAAACAGTGGCAGGATCGAGGTCCGCAGGGTCGCCGACGACAACCTCGATGCCGAGCGGTTCGGCCCGCGTCTCGATCACGGCGATATTTTGCGGGTGGCAGTTCTCGTCGACGAAGAATGTGTTCGACTTCGACTTTGCCGCGCGCTTGGCCATGGTCATTGCTTCGGCGGCCGCTGTCGACTCGTCCAGAAGCGAGGCATTGGCTATGTCGAGGCCGGTGAGGTCAGAAACCATGGTCTGGAAGTTCAGCAATGCTTCCAGGCGGCCCTGGGAAATTTCAGGCTGGTAGGGCGTATAGGCCGTATACCAGGCCGGATTTTCCAGAATGTTGCGCAGGATCGGGGCTGGCGTTGTCGTCCCGGAGTAGCCCTGTCCGATCAGTGACGTCAGGACCTTGTTCTTGCTGGCCACTTCCTTCATGTGAAAGAGCGCATCACGTTCTGAAAGACCGGGCCCACCCCAGTCGAGCGCTTCCTTCTGACGGATCGCAGGTGGCACGGTCGCATCGATCAGATCCTCGAGGCTTTCGAATCCGATCAGCTTCAGCATGTCCGCCATTTCAGCCGGAGACGGGCCGATATGCCGTCGATTCGCGAAGTCGTAAGCCTGGTAAGTGGTAAGTTCAAAAGCCATATGTTGCTATCCTTTAGGCAATGAAGGCCTTGTAGGCATCGAGATCCATCAGGTCATTCAACTGATCGGTATTCGACAGTTTGATCTTGTAGAGCCAGCCATCGCCTTCGGGGCTTTCGTTCAGTGTCGCAGGGCTGTCCGCGAGCGCTTCATTGGCCTCGACGATCTCTCCGTTGACGGGAGCATAGATTTCAGACGCGGCCTTGACCGACTCGACAACCCCGATTTCATCGCCTTTTTCAAAAGTATCGCCGCCGTCTTTCTGTTCGACATAGACGATTTCACCTAGCTGCTCGGCCGCATGTGCGGTAATGCCGACAGTGGCAATGTCACCTTCAACGGCAATCCATTCGTGTTCTTCGGAATAATAAGTGGTCATGTCGGTCTCTCCCCGATTAGCGCTTGTAATTTTGCTGCACGAAGGGCAGCGAAACGATTTCGGCAGGTTGCGCCTTGCCCCTGATCATCAGGTTGACTCTCGTTCCAGGTTCTGTCGAGTCAGTGCTGATATACCCCATCGCGACCGGTCCACCAGCCGTCGGCCCGAATCCGCCCGAGGTTACGACACCAATGGCTTTGCCGTCTTCGCTTTGAACCTCGACACCTTGTCGCGCCGGAGCCCGGCCTTCCGGCCGGATGCCGACAAGTTTGCGCGACGTGCCTTCGGCAATTTCCTGCTGAATACGTTCGGCTCCCGGAAAACCGCCTTCTTCACGGCGGCGCTTCTGGATCGCCCAGATCAACGACGCCTCGATCGGCGACGTGTCATTGTCGATGTCATTGCCATAAAGGCAGAGCCCTGCCTCCAGCCTGAGGGAATCGCGTGCACCCAGGCCCGCGGGTTCGCAGTTTTCGTCCGCGAGGAAAGCACGTGCGACTTCGACCGCACCGTCCTGCGGAATGGAAATCTCATAACCGTCTTCACCGGTGTAACCGAGGCGCGAGATCCGGCACTCGACGCCGTTGATGGCACCGATCATCGTTTCCATGAATTTCAGGTCTCGTACACCCGGACACAAGTTACCGACGACATCTTCGGCCTTGGGGCCTTGTACGGCGATCAATGCCCGGTCAAATATCTCGATCACCTCGATGCCGTCGAGATATTTCGCCATATGCGGGATATCCTGATGACGCATGGAGGCGTTGACGACGACGAAGAAATGGTCACCTGCATTTGAGACGATCAGATCATCCATGATCCCGCCGTTCTCATTGGTAAAGAAGCCGTAGCGTGCCTTGCCTTCCTTCAGTGTCGAGAATGCCTGCGGACACAGGGCTTCCAGTTTCGCACCGACATTCTCGCCTTTGAGGATCACCTGGCCCATATGGCTGACGTCGAACAGGGCTGCCTTTGCGCGGCAGTGTTTGTGCTCCCCCATGATGCCAAGGGGATATTGCACCGGCATCTCCCAGCCGGCGAAATCGACCATTTTGCCGCCCAGTTCGACATGAAGGTCGTAGAGCGGGGTTCTTTTGGGGGCGTCAGCCATAGTGCCGGTCCTTTCTCTTTATCTTTCAGCGTCAGTCACGCACCACCGTGACGGTACAATGCGCATTGCGCACGACACGGGCAAGGTTCGGACCGATTTCATAGTTCGGAAAATCGCCCTTTGCGGAAGCCATCACGATATGGTCGAAACCTTCCTTGTGAGCCAGTTTGAGAAGTTCGCGGTAAACGCTGCCTTGCTCGATGTGAATGGGTACATCACCGGCACCGCCTGCTTCAAGGACCGCCGCCAGTTTCTGGTGTACGAAATCCTTTGCGCCCGAGCCGTAATTGGGCGGCAGATTTGGCAACTGGATTATTTCTGGAATAACGGAAACCGCATGCAGTTCAGCACCATAGAGTTTCGCCATTTCCAACGCCGTCGGCAGGGCTTTCTTCCAGGACCGGTCGTCCGTGTGATCAATCGGCAGCAGAATTTTGGTGGTCATCTGTCATCTCCACACAACTGAATTCTATAGAAGGAGGGCCGACTATCCGGCCCTCCCGCCCGTTGCTTATTCCGCGGTGTTCTTTTCGCCTTCTTCGCTGGCACCGTTGGTGGCGAAGAATTCCTTGGTGAGCGCGAAGACCACCGGGCTGAGCAGCGCCAGCGCGATCAGGTTCGGGATCGCCATCATGGCATTGAGCGTGTCTGCCAGCAGCCAGATAAACCCGAGATCCGCGGTTGCGCCGAAGTAGATCATCGCGATCCACAGGATACGGTAAGGCACCAGCGCACGGTATCCGAAGAAGAAACCCACGCACTTCTCGCCATAGAAGGACCAGCCCAGAATGGTGGTGAAGGCGAAGATCGACAGAGCGATCGCAATGAGATAGCCGCCGACACCCGGCAATGAGGTCTCAAAGGCGAGCGACGTCAGCGCCGCACCGGATTCTCCGCTGGTCCAAGCACCGGAGGAAATGATTGCCAGGCCCGTGATCGAGCAGACGATGAGGGTATCGATGAACGTTCCCAGCATCGCGATGAGGCCCTGGTTGACCGGTCCCTTTGTCGATGCTGCCGCGTGTGCGATCGGAGCAGAACCGAGGCCTGCTTCATTGGAAAACACGCCGCGGGCGACGCCAAAACGGATCGCTGCCCAGACAGCCGCACCTGCAAAACCGCCTTGAGCTGCGGACGGTGTAAAGGCGTATGTGAAGACAAGACCGAGCGTCTCGCCGATGGCACCGATATTGATCAGAAGCACCAGCAGTCCGGCAACGATGTAGCAGATTGCCATGAACGGCACGAGCTTGCCCGCGACCGCGCCTATGCGGGTGATGCCACCCAGAATGACGGCAGCAGTCAGAACCATCAAAATCACACCGGTGACCGACGTGTTGAGCCCGAAATTCGCTTCCAGCACGTGGGCGACGCCGTTGGCCTGCACCCCGTTGCCGATACCGAAGGCAGCAATCGCGCCGAAGAGGGCGAAAGCCCAGGCGAGCCAGTGCCAATGCGCGGCAAGGCCGTTCTTGATGTAGTACATCGGGCCACCGACAAAGTTTCCGAGTTCGTCGGTCTCGCGATACTTAACCGCACAGACGGCCTCGGCATATTTTGTCGCCATGCCCACAAGGGCGGTCATCCACATCCAGAAGAGCGCACCCGGGCCACCAAGGAAAATCGCTGTTGCGACACCGGCAATGTTACCTGTTCCGATGGTCGCCGAAAGCGATGTCATCAAAGCGTTGAACGGGCTGATCTGGCCCTCGCCCTGGTCGGTTCGGCCTTTGAACAGCAGTCCGAAGCCTGTGCCGAGTTTCAGGATCGGCATGAATTTCAGACCGACCTGCAGGAAGAAACCGACACCGAGGATAAGGACCAGCATGAGTGGCCCCCATACGACACTGTTGATCTCGCCTACAATACTACTTAACGCTTCCATGGCTTTCCTCCCAGTACGTTAGGTTTGCTCTCAACTACGCCGGTTGGCATAGAGGCCCGAGAGCGTTGGAATTCTTGTCCGGCCGAAACGCTCGGCCATCAGGTTCGCCAGCCGACAATTGTCAGGCGTGGATTGCGCGGCCAAGCGCGTCGAGGCAAGCTTCCTTGACGGCTTCGCCGAGTGCCGGGTGTGCATGGCAGGTCCGTGCGACCTCCTCCACACGTGCACCTTTGCTCATGGCCAGAACCAGTTCGGCAATCAGATCACCGCCATGGGCACCGCAGATATGCGCACCCAGCAACCTTCCGTCCGGCGCTGCCAGCACCTTGACGGCGCCATCCGTTTCACCGGCCGAACGTGCACGGCTATTGGCCATAAAATTGAATTTTCCGGAGACATAGTCGGCGCCGGCTTGCTTCAGCGCCTCTTCCGTCGCGCCGACCGATGCCACTTCCGGATCTGTGTAAACAACTCCGGGAACCGTGTTATAGTCTACATGTCCGTTCAACCCGGCCAGTGTCTCGACACAGGCAATCCCGTCTTCCTCGGCCTTGTGCGCCAGCATCGGGCCCGGAACACAATCACCAATGGCATAGATGCCGGAAACGGAAGTCGAAAAGGAACCGTCGATCTCGATGAAACCCCGGTCATCGGTTGCGACACCAAGCGTGTCGAGGCCCAGACCGCGCGTTACCGGGCGACGCCCGATTGCCACGAGAACCTTGTCGGCTTCCAGCGTTTCGGTTGTTTCCTTGCCGACCCGTTCGAGCGTGAGTGTCAAGCTGTCAGCACCGCCGTCGATACTGGTGACCTTGCGTCCCAGCTGGAATTTCAGGCCACGCTTCGTCAGGGCCCGTTGCGCCAGCTTGGCGATTTCACCGTCATTGCCCGGCAGGATACGGTCAAGAAATTCGACGACAGTCACTTTTGCACCCAGCCGCGACCAGACCTGGCCAAGCTCCAATCCGATAACCCCGGCTCCGATGACAACCAGGTGCTGCGGCACATCGGCAAGCGCAAGGGCGCCCGTGCTGCTGAGAACGTTCGCTTCGTCGATCTCGACGCCCGGCAGAGATGCTGGCTCCGAACCTGTGGCGATCAGGATGTTGCCGGCGGCAAGCAGCATTTCCTCGCCGTCACGAGAAACCCTGACGACACCCGGTTCGGGGATCGAACCCCAGCCTTCGACGTGCTCAACACCATTCTTCTTGAACAGGAACGCAACGCCCTTGGTCAGATCGCCGACGATTTTGTCCTTGCGGCCCATCATTGCAGCCAGATCAAGGGTCGCGCCGTCTACGCCGATCCCGTGCGCCGCCAGGTGTTTCAGTTCGGCAAACTTCGAGGAAGAGGTCAAAAGAGCCTTGGAAGGCATACACCCCACGTTGAGGCAGGTTCCACCCAGGGCACCGCGCCCTTCCACGCACGCTACCGACATGCCCAGTTGCGCGGCGCGAATGGCTGCCACGTATCCACCCGGCCCTCCGCCGATGACAACTAGATCGAAACGCTTCATCTTTGCGGCCTCAGCTTTCGTAGATCGGGAATTTCTTGCAGACCGCAAGAACCTCGGCACGGGTAGCGGCTTCAATGTCGGCATTGCCTTCCGGATTCTCACCAAGTGCATCCAGAACATCGGAGATCAGGTGCCCGATCCGGTGAAATTCCTCAGGCCCGAAGCCGCGCGAACACCCTGCGGCCGTGCCAAGCCGCACACCACTGGTGATCGTCGGCTTTTCCGGATCACCCGGAACGCCGTTTTTGTTGCAGGTGATCCCGGCACGCTCCAGAGCCGCTTCGGCAGCATTGCCCTTGACACCTTTCGGGCGCAGGTCGACCAGCATCAGATGATTGTCGGTACCACCCGAAACGATCGCGCAGCCGCGCTCGATCATGACGTCGGACAATGCCCTGGCGCTGTCCACGACACGCTGGCAATATGTTGTGAACTCAGGCTTCAGCGCTTCGCCGAAAGCCACTGCCTTGGCTGCAATAACGTGCATCAGAGGACCGCCCTGAAGACCTGGAAAGACCGCGGAGTTGATTTTTTTCGCGATGGTCTCGTCATTGGTCAGGATAATTCCGCCACGAGGACCACGCAAGGTTTTATGAGTGGTCGACGTTACAACGTGTGCGTGAGTCATTGGCGAAGGGTGCAGGCCGGTCGCCACCAGGCCGGCGATATGCGCCATGTCCACCAGCAGCCAGGCCCCGACCTCATCCGCAATCTTGCGGAATATCCCAAAATCGATAACGCGCGAATAGGCTGACGCGCCTGCGATAATCATTTGCGGCTTCTCGGTGCGCGCGAGATCAGCCACCTGATCATAGTCGATAACACCTTCGGGTGTCAGACCGTACTGGACCGGATGAAACCACTTTCCGGACTGCGCCGGCTTCGCGCCATGGGTCAGATGCCCGCCCGCATCGAGCGACATACCCAGGATGGTGTCGCCCGGCTTCAGGAGAGCCAGCTTGACGGCCCCGTTGGCCTGCGCGCCGGAATGCGGCTGCACGTTTGCGAACTGCGCACCGAAAAGTCGTTTCAACCGGTCGATTGCTTCCGCCTCGACTTCGTCGACGAATTCGCAGCCTCCGTAATAGCGGCGCGAGGGATAGCCTTCGGCATACTTGTTGGTGAGAACCGAGCCCTGCGCCTGCAGAACGGCTTTCGAAACAATGTTCTCCGACGCGATCAGTTCGATTTGATCCGCCTGACGCTTCGCTTCACGATCGATCGACCGGGCGATGACCGGATCTGCGTCTTCCAGATTTGTCTGAAACATGGTTCCCTCCATCCGTTTCCCGAAATGCCACTTGTTTCCCTTTCGGCAACTTGTGTTTCTTATAGGAAACTTTTCGCATATTTGCAACATTAGTTTGCTTAGGAGAAATTTGACCCCTTTTCGAGAATATGCAAACTATTGGAGAAACAATGGAAAGGCCGGACATGGATCCCGTTTCACAAAGCTCCGAGGACGACATCACAAACACACCTGATGCCGGTCATCTTGGAAAAATGATCCGTGAGGCTCGTCTCAAAAAAGGCTGGACGCTGGAAGAAGCCGGCAAGGCGGCAGGCATTGGCAGGTCGACCTTGTCAAAGATCGAGAACAACCAGACCCGGCCCAGCTTCGACATTGTCCGCCGGTTGACCAAGGCTCTGGAGCTGAAGACCCCGCAACTGTTCGTGCAGTCGGGACCGAGTGATATTTCCGGTCGCAGGGATGTCACCCTCGCGGGTCAGGGTGAACCGCAGGACACGCCGACCTATTTTCATGAACTCCTGTGCACCGAGCTCACCAGCAAGCGCATGTTCCCCTATATCAGCACGATCAAGGCCCGCGACGTCTCGGAATTCGAGTCGTGGATCCGTCACCGCGGCGAGGAATTCATGTTGGTGATCAGCGGCGAGCTGACTTTCTTCACCGAGCACTACAAGCCTTTGCCGATGAGGGAAGGCGACAGCGTCTATTACGACAGCGGCATGGGTCATGGCTGTGTCTCCACCGGCAAGGAAGACGCCAAGGTTCTCTGGGTGTCACTGGAATAGGATGAAGTGCCCGGCACGCAGGACGGCCGGGCTGTGGATGGTGTTTCCTGTAGGAAACTTACTTTTTGTTATGGAAAATGAACCCGATGAAGTTCAACAGGACCTGCGCCGCCAGGATCTGCGTGCTCTGGCTCGGATCATAGTCCGGCGCGACCTCTACCAGATCAATGCCGGCGACATCGCCCCGTTTTGACAGGCCCTGCAGGATTTCCAGAACATCATAATAGAGAAAACCGCCATGGCTCGGTGTACCCGTACCCGGCGCGATTGAGGGGCAGAAGGCGTCAATATCAATGGTGACGTAGTAGCGGACACCGGCCGGAATCCGCTCCAGAACGGCATCCGTCCCAAGCTTGCGGACCTGGCGGACAGACAGAATGTCCGAACCCCGCGCACGTGCATCCGCATAGCCTTCCTTCGCGGTTGAAGACACATTGCGAATACCGAGCTGGGTCATCCCTGAGACATAGTCTTTTTCAATCGCTCTGCGCATCGGGTTGCCGTGCCCTGCCGTCACCCCGTGACGCTCGTCGACGAAGTCCAGATGCGCATCGATCTGAATTACGTGGATCGGCCCGTTCTTCGCACAATCCTCCTCAAAGGCATTGATGCAGGGAATGTTGACAGAATGATCCCCGCCGATCACGACCGGCAGCGCACCTGCGTCGAGGATTTTTTTCACGCCGTATTCGATATTGGCGTGGCTTTCCTCGGTCTTGGTGTGAATGATGTCCGCATCGCCGATATCGACGATCCGGACCTCCTCGCCGAGATAGGTGGCGTCATCCTCATGATCGTAGGCGCCCGCATGTCCGAAGCTGAACAGCGTCGATGCTTCCCGCACGGATCTTGGACCGAACCGCGCACCGGACCGGAATTGGCAACCGAAGTCGAAAGGCGCTCCAAGCACGGCAACATCGGCGGCAATCTTGTCCCAGTCGGAGACGTATTCTCTCTTGCCAAAGGTCGCGATACCGACAAAGGGCAGGTTCAGACGGCCGGATACATAGCCATGTCCTGACATGAGGAACTCCGTAGTATGTGTCATTGCGCCAACCGTGGCAGCAACACACACTGCTGGAAAACCGGTCGTTTGGAAACAACTGCGTTTAAGCGGCCATCAGGCGATTTTTCGGTAGCAGAAAGTGCAGGCGCTCAAGCAGCCGGCAGGCGATAGCGCAAAAAAATGGTGCCCCCCGCCGGAATCGAACCGGCACTCCCTAAGGAACGGGATTTTGAATCCCGCGCGTCTACCAGTTCCGCCAGAGGGGCAACTGACACCGGAGAGGGTGCCTATCATGGCCACTCCGGCGATGCAAGCGATAGCTCACCCTCGAAGATCGGAATTCGCAAGGCGCCGATTGCAAATCAGGAGTTGCAAAAATTCAGAGTCGTTTGAAATTCTTGCAACTTTCGCCGGCGAACAAAAGCGCAAATTGTGCGCTTTTTCTGGACAAGCGTTTTGGGCTTGTTTAGAAAAAGCGTCATGAGCAAATCAGGACGGGAAATCGAGCTTAAGCTTGAACTGGATCAGGCGGCCCAGGACGCCGTCAAACGGGCAGGCAGCATTGAGGGATTCACCGCCAGCCGCGCCGTGACCAAGACCCTGCAGTCGATATATTTCGACACGCAGGACCAGTCCCTGCGCAAGGCAAAAGTCTCTCTCAGGGTAAGAAAGTCAGGCCGCAGCTGGGTTCAGACGGTCAAGATCGGAACAGGAGTTGTTGCCGGCCTGTCGTCGCCGATCGAGGCGGAACACCCGGTCAAGGGCCGCGCCCTGGATTTCTCGGTGATCGAAGATCCGGACGTAAGCAGGATGCTTGCGAAGGTTATCGGCGATGCGCCCTTGTCTGAGTGCTTTGAGACGGTCATGAAGAGAACCACCCGCCAGTTGAAGCGGGAGAACGACGACGCTCATGTCGAGCTTGCCTTCGACACCGGCAACATTCTCGCCGGTGCGGGCAGTCAGCCTCTGGTTGAACTCGAGATGGAACTGCTGTCGGGTTCGAGCCAGGCAATCTTCGAGGTGGCCAAGGCCCTCTTGAAGGATGTTCCTTTCCGGTTTTCGCCCTACAGCAAGGCAGAACGCGGGTACAGGTTCGCCGAAGGACGGAAAGCAGAAACGCCGGTTCCCTATTTTGCGGAAAAGATCAAATTTTCTCGCGGAACAGGCGTGGAACTGGCGTTCCGCGACGTGCTGCGCTCCTGCCTGAAGCAGATTTGTGAAAACCGCGTTGTCGTCCTCGCCTCAGAAGATCCGGAAGGCCCTCATCAGCTTCGCGTCGGCCTGCGCCGTCTGCGCAGCGCCTTTCGCCTGTTCAAACCGGTTCTCAATCCGGCGACGGTCGCACCACTGGACCGGATGGCGCGCACGATCGCCCAGGAAGCCGGCTCGATCCGTGACATTGATGTGCTGATCGAAGAGATTGTCGAGCCACTGGTCGAAAAGGCACCCGATATCCTGTCTTTCGATGCGTTGCTGGAAACGCTCCATGCCGCACGCGACAAGGATACGCGCAGTGTCGTGATCAATCATCTGAAGTCTGCCGAAGTCAATCGCTTCATTCTGGATCTGGCAGCCTACACGGAAGGCCGTGGCTGGCTCGATCCGGAAAATTTTCACCAGACGTCATTGCTGGCACAGCCGATCGAGGTTTATTCGAGCAAGGCACTCGCCAGACAATGGAAGAAGGTTGTCGGCTATGGCAAGCGGTTGGAGGACCTGACCGTTCCCGAGCGCCACGACATGCGCAAGGCAATGAAGAAAATGCGGTATGGCATTGAATTCTTCGACAGCCTGTATTCCGCAGACACCGTCAAACCGTTTTTGAAACGGATGAAAAAACTGCAGGACATTTTCGGGTATCTCAATGACGTCGCAATGGCTGAATCCTTGCCCGAAAGATGCAACGTGACCGGCAAGAACGCACTCGCCGTAACCCAGGCCATCGGCTTTGTCATCGGCTGGCACGAAGCTCAATGCCAGACCATGTGGCAACACGCCAAAGGCAACTGGAAGGCCACTCACGAAACGCCACGCTTCTGGGACTGACCTGCAAGACAGCGGCACACGGAATACGGCCGACTGCAAACCAGATTGACTTGCCCACAATCGACCGGGTCAGGCATTTGCGACCGACACGAGTGTTTCGCGAAGCCACTTGTGCTTGGGGTCTCGCGTCATGCGAGGATGCCAACTCGCGACAATTTCCAGGTAGGGCAGTTCCAAAGGGGTCCTGACCCAGGAAAATCCGTGGTCAAAAGTTTCGGCGATCCGGCCCGGAACAAAGGCCAGCAGATTTTTCGATTTCATCATTTGCAGAAGCATCGCGAAGGTCGGCACTGCAAGCATGACGTTCCTTTCTCTGCCTGCCGTCGCCAGTGTGTCGTCAATCGGTCCGCGAAAACTGCCCCCCGTCGGATCGACGAAAGCATGGTCGAGACCACAAAGTCGATCCAGCGCAATTTCCTCACCCTCTTCAAAGTCCCCGTAGCTTGAAAGACAAACAAAACCATCCCTGTACAAGATACGCGCCGGCAGGTCAGGCACCGCCAGTTCGCGATCGCTCAGAATGAGATCGATTTCCCCTCTCTCCAGTTGACCGGCAACTCCGTCGGCTGGTCTCGGAAGGATCGACACGCGGGAATGGGGCGCCGCCTGGAACACTTTTTCAGTAAAGGATCCCAGAATGGTGTGCTGGAGATAGTCACTTCCACAAATTCTGGCAGTGAAGGAAGACCTGCCGGGATCAAAATCGTCCGAAACAAGTAGCAGGCCGATTTCTTCCAAAAGGTCCCCAACCCTTGGTGCGATTCCATCAGCCCTCGGCGTGGGTACGATACCGTGAGAAGTTCGCACGAAGAGGTCGTCGTCAAGTGTTTCCCGAAGTCGTTTCAGCATCCCGGACACGGTTGGTTGCGTGAGGGAGAGCCTGGACGCTGCCCGTGTAACGCTACGCTCTGAGTAAAGCGCATCAAACGCGACCAGCAGATTGAGATCAATATTCCTGATATTGAGTTTCGACATAACAGCTATTCAATAATACATTTTGATCAATAACAAGCGAAACGCAAGTATCTCTCAGTTCCGCGAAACTGGTGGCAGAGAGAGATGGCCAAGGAATCGAAAGACTGTCCTGCATTGCAATCAAGCGTGTTCAGGACGCTCCTGTCCGTATGGCTGGAGATGTTCCGGGTTTGGCGTCAGAAACGGCAGGACCGCAGACAACTGAACTTGCTCAGCGACGACGGTCTCAAGGATCTGGCAATTGATCGCAGCGAGATCCCGTCCATCGTCCACGCGGGTGCTAACGAGCGCCGTCGAAATCATGGCGACTGAAACGATATCGCGGGACGGAAACCCGGCTGGCGACCTGCGCTTGGACAGCACGGGAGCCGCAAACCTCCAGCTCGGCAACGCTTCTGTCGCCCTCACTACATCGGAGAATTCATATGCCAGCAACGTCCAATACGGCATCGCGATTTCTGTTCGACCCGCGCTTCGTGTTGCTCGCCGGATCGCTGATCGCGCTCGTGGCCCTGGGCATGCGGCATTCCTTCGGCCTGTTCCTCGAGCCGATTACCGGCAGTCTTCCAGATGTAGACCGGGAATCCTTCGGTTTCGCGATCGCCCTGCAGAACCTCGTGTGGGGTGTGGCGCAACCCTTTGCCGGCATGATCGCGGACCGGTTCGGCAGCGCAAGGGTGATTTTTGTCGGCGGCATGCTTTACGCCGGGGGACTTGTCTGTGCGTCAGCCGCATCGACATCTCTCGGTCTGGTGCTCGGCTTCGGTGTGCTCGTCGGCGTCGGCTTGAGCGCCACAAGTTACGCAGTTGTTCTGGGTGCGGTAGGACGACGGTACCCGCCAGAGCGCCGCACGTCAGCCCTTGGTATTGCCTCGCTTGGAGGGTCTTTGGGCATCTTTCTGTCGGTCCCGGTCACGTTGAGCCTGATTGATTCACTCAGTTGGCCCACGGCACTCGTAAGCCTGGCGTTTGTCGCGGCGGTCATCTGTGTTCTGGCACCATTCCTAAGCGGACGATCTGTAGAACCCAGTGCAGATCAGACACTGAAATCCGCACTTGGAGAAGCCCTGTCACATCGTGGATTTGTGCTGCTTGTTCTCGGCTTTTTCGTATGCGGGTTCCAACTCGCATTCATCGGCACTCATTTGCCTGCCTACCTTCTGGACAGGCACCTTGCACCCTGGCTTGGTGGCGCCGCACTTGCCACAATCGGCGCAACGAATATCGCCGGAACATTCGTCTGCGGCGTACTGGGCGACATACTCAGCAAGAAAAAGATCCTGGTTGCCCTCTACCTGGCGAGATCAGGTGCCGTGGCAGTGTTCGTTTCGTTGGCGCCGTCCGATATTTCAACACTGCTGTTTGCAGCTGTGATGGGCTTTACCTGGCTCGGAACAGTTCCGCTTACCACTGGAATCGTCGCTCAGATCTTCGGCGCCCGATATCTGGCAACACTAGTCGGCATTGTATTTCTCATGCACCAGATCGGGAGTTTTCTGGGCGCCTGGCTTGGCGGGTTCGTCTTCGAACACACCGGCAATTACGACATCATGTGGTGGAGCGTTGTGGCATCCGGCGTCCTCGCTGCGTTGATTCATCTTCCGATCAACGAGCGCTCACTGGCAGAAGAGAGACACGTTCCCGGGAGTGCCTTGAGCAATGCCTGACCGGTCCTGGGTCGTATGGGGTATTTTGGGTTTGGTGGTTCTGACGGCCATCTACTGCCTCTGGATCCTGACAGCCGATGCTTACCTGAGGCTGTTCCTGGACCTGGCGGTTACCCGCTTCATTTGTCTTGCGGGCCTTCCCCAGGTCCAGGCGGTTTTTTGAACTCCCCGAAACGCCTGAACAAGGAGAAATTCATGGGTGCAGCTCAGCCAAACAAGGGTCCGGTCCTGCGACTGTTTCAAGTCAAGATCAAGGAGGGTCACGCGGAAACCCTCATGCGGAAATTTGCGACAACGTCTGCAGATGTCGTTCGACACGAACCCGGCAATGCCGGATATTTCTTTGGCCGGGGCCTTGCCCCGGATGAGAGTTATCTCGTTTTTGCTTCCCTCTGGGACAATATTGAGTCTGTGAAGCAGCGGTTTGGAGACACCTGGCAGCAGTCATTCCTGCCCGAAGGATACGACGACCTGATCGAGGAATATTCGGTTCGGCATATTGATTTGAATTCCGGCTGGAGAGTTTCACCCCGGGAACCGGCCTGAGACTCGCCTCCCGCGTATTCAAACCCACTTTGAATCCGGCAACTGTCACTCCGAGGCATCACGGCCCGGGTCTCACAAGCTTGTTTTTTGGCTATCGATCGGCAAACTTGACTTGCGAAAAATGCCAATCGCAAATCGAGTTTATAGCGGCCGGCGAATGATGAACCGCGCTGTTTGAATTGTGCGAGAAGGATTGCGACATTGAATTCCCTGCTTGTCAAGAATGCCCGGATTATCGATGGAACGATGGATACACCATCCGATCCGACAGACATTGCTATCGAAAACGGCCGTTTTGCCGACGTTGGCCCTGACCTGACATTCAATGCAGAAGAAGTTGTCGACCTGGCGTCGTGCTATGTACTTCCGGGCCTGATCGACTGCCATGTGCATGTCGTGGCAACCACTGCAAATCTCGGCCGGAATGCCGAACTTCCCAACTCCTGGGTTGCCCTTCAGTCGGCGCGCATCATGAAATCCATGCTCATGCGGGGTTTCACAACCGTGCGCGATCTTGGAGGAGCGGATATCGGGTTGAAACAGGCCGTCGACGAGAAGCTGATTGATGCACCAAGGCTCGTTATCTGCGGCAAGGCCCTCTCCCAGTCTGGCGGCCATACAGACTATCGTGGCCCCAATCACAGTCGCGATGTCAGCTACTATGCCGAGCGGCTTGGTTCCCCCGGACGCATTTGCGACGGTGTGCCGGAAGTGCAAAGGGTGGCCCGGGAGGAAATAAAGAACGGCGCCCAGTTCATCAAGATCATGGCGGACGGCGGCGTCTCCTCACCGTCCGATCCCATCGGATACCTGACATTCTCTGTCGACGAGTTAAAGGCAATTGTTGAGGTCGCCCGCAATTTCGGAACCTATGTGGCGGCCCACCTTTATGACGATCATGCGATCCGCCGGGCTCTGGACTGCGGCGTGTCCTGTGTCGAACACGGTAACCTGATGAGTGATGAAACCATCAACCGCATCGGCCAGGAAGGTCAATTCGTCGTTCCGACGAACGTGACCTACGATTATCTGGCGAAGGAAGGACAAACTTTCGGTTTGCCGCCAGAGTCGGTTGCGAAAATCGAGGACGTGCGGACACAGGGTCTGGAACGCCTTGCGAAAATGAAAAGGGTGGGCGTGGTGATGGGCTACGGATCGGATCTTCTGGGCGGTATGCATGTGCATCAGTCTGACGAGTTCATTCTGCGCGCCCGCCATCTACCCACGGCTGACGTGATCAGATCGGCGACACTGGATGCGGCCAGGGTCCTGCGAATGGAAGGCCAGATCGGCTGCATCGCGCCCGGCGCTTTTGCCGACCTTGTTGCAGTGGATGGAAACCCGCTTGAGAACATTTCTCTGCTTTGCGATCAAGGTGCCCACATGCCGCTCATCCTGAAGGAAGGGCGAGCAGTCAAGACCTCCGGGTCGCTCTGACCCGCCGGCCGGGCACCAACTGTTCAAGTTGCTGGTGCGCAATCCTGTGCCAGCGCTTCAGCTGAAGCACATTGGCACCCGATTGAGGTCACTGCCGGAAACCGGCCGGACCAAGCCATGCCGACACCCTTTCCCTCAACATTTCCATTTGGATAAATGATCACCTCGAATTGATCGCCAAAGGGCCGACGCAGTTTTCCCGACACCGAAGTCCGGGCAGTCCGCCAGTGCTCGGGGCATGATCCCGGTGATGAGCAAAAGCAAGCCGCATCTCAGGTTCGATGGAGTGGCGCGAAAGTCCGAAAACAATTGACCGGGAAACTCGGGAATCCTCTTGGAAAGACAGCCTTTTCCTCAATCCTACAGAGTTTTGCGGAGTGCTTTACCCAATTGGGTAATGTTGGGAAACATGCGAGCAGATATCATCGCTTCTGTTTCAGGCAATTGGTGTTTTAGGCATACTGCAGACTGAGTATTTTCGACAGTCTTTACCGCACTGGACAACACTCCGTCTGTTTTACGGAGTGTTGTCTGGTTCGCCAAAATCGGGAATACTCAGTGTAAATACCATTTGGAACGCTACGTAAATTTGTCATTGGCTATTTGCCATTCTTGTGTGTCAGATCATGGGAGAATGAAATGAAATTTCGGTCCTTGTTATTAGCTGGCCTGTTCACGTTGTCCGGTGGCCCGGCCTTCGCAGCGTGTGAGTACAACGGGACTTATTATTCAGCCGGATCGCAATTGTGTTTCGACGGCTGGTTACAGGAGTGCACGGTCGCGGACTATTGGAAAGCCGTCGGTATGTGTCACCACCAGCCAGATCAAATGGACCCCCTGGCAAAGGAAATGGGTTTCAGCACAGTCCTCTTCACGCGGAGCCTGAAAGAAAGCCAGTCGGAAAATGCAACGCCGATACAGGCATTCGCTCATTTGCGCAAAAGCTTGGATGCGGCTTCTTTCAAACAACTCGAGATCAGGGCGCACTGAAGCCCCGAGGGCCTGAACTCGCCGTCTTTTTCAGCGTAAATTCAGAGCTGAAACGGGTAGCGAGGTGGCAGGGACGCCCGACACCGCATACCTCTTTGATGGCAATAGCTCGCTATGGCAGGGGCATGCGTTTCAGTACTGCCGACGCTGGATGATTTTGGCGCAGCGGGCAGTTTCCCTCAAATCCCGACATTGCAAAAACACTGATTTTTCCGATGACCGGGTTTTTCATTGGCACAAGACCATTCCTATTCGAATATCAATGAAATATCCGGCATCGCAAACACGTTCTGAGCACCAATTCATCTATCCAATTCTACACTTCATCGAAATTTGATACCCTGAGCCATGATTTATTGCTTTGGTGATTTTGAGCTCGACACAACGCGCCAGGAGCTTCGGTGCGGTCATGAGCCTGTCAGTATTGAGCCGCTCGCCCTCGGACTGTTGCAACTGCTTCTGGAAAATCACGACAGGCTGGTCACCAAACAGGAAATCAACTCTGTCTTGTGGGACGACCGGGCAGTCTCCGACGCCGCGTTGACCACCTGCGTGAGATCGGCGCGATCGGCTGTCGGCGACTCGGGGGCGGGCCAGAAGATGATAAAAACCATACACGGACGCGGTCTTCGATGGATCGCGCCTTTTGATGTCCGATCGGAAGCGGCCTTCTCAGGTGATCCGGCCGCACCTGATCAGGACATGCGTGTCCAGCCCTGGCAAAAAGCATCGCCGCGCCCGTCGATTGCAGTTCTGAAATTTGGTGCAATGGGCGGCGAACCGATTGCGCAGACCCTCGGAGAGGCCATTCCACACGAACTGATTGCCGCAATCGCTCGACTGAGATGGATCTCGGTGATCGCACGCGGGTCCTCCTTCAGGTTTGGATCGGATGACCTCAATCCGGAGGATATACGCGAGCGTCTCGGCATTCGCTACGTCTTGTCCGGAAGTGTTGAAGTGCTGGGCAGGCAACTGATGGTCAATGTGGTCCTGACGGACACAATAGACGGCCAGGTCATCTGGGCGGATCGAATGAATGCCGCGCTCGACGCAGTTCATGAAATCCGTGAAAAGATCATCGCAGAAGTCATCTTCGCCATCGAGGTCCAGATCCCGTTAAGCGAGGCATCCAAGGCGCGGCTGCGGTCTCCCGACAGCATCGACGCCTGGACGACCTACCACCTCGGACTTCAGTCGCTTTACCGTTTTGACGAAGCCGCAAACGAAGTGGCTGTTTCCATGTTCAAAAAAGCGGTGGCCATGGAACCGGGATTTGCGCGTGCCCACGCCGCGCTGTCCTTTGCGCACTTCAAGACGGCATTCATGCATTATTCAACGAACCGCGGATTTGCCGTCGACGCTGCACGAAGGGCGGCCGAGCGTGCGATCGAGATTGATCCCATGGATCCGTTCGCAAATTTCAGCATGGGCCGGTCTCTCTGGCTGATTGGTGATCTCGACGGCGCAAAGGGCTGGCTTTCCAGGTCAACTTCCCTCAGCCCGAATTTCGCGCAGGGTCTTTATGCAAGGGCATGGACGGAAACCATCTCGGGGTCCAGCACCGATGGTCTGCGCCTCTCGGACGAGGCACGCACTCTCAGTCCGCTTGACCCTCTTCTCTACGCGATGCTCGGAACCCGGGCTCTCAGTCTGTCTGTTGACGGTCATGATCAGGAAGCTGCCGAATGGGGTGAACGGGCAGCCCGGGCACCGGGCGCGCACGACCTTATTCGCGTGATTGCGCTTTTTCTCAACGAACTTGCTGGAAACCATACTCAAGCCTCCGATTGGGCCCGCATGGTACGTGCGGACCGGGAAAGCATGACGCAGGACCTCTTTTTCAGATCGTTTCCGTTTTCGAGCTCAGATGTACGAAAACGGATTTCCGGAGCATTGAAGACGCACGGTATTCTTTGAATTCCGCGGTTACTCAGCATTTTGTTCGATATCTTCAGGAAATCCTCAGGGCCTGCTCAGGACCTCCGGCACAAATCATGCAATCTTCCTCTGCGTAAGGCTGTTGCCCGGCGGACATTTGTCCGCACGGGTATCTCCGCAGCAACATTTGCGACCAAGAGGAACAAGCATGACCGGCGAGACACTCAGGACGACCCAGGGCGTTGGACACACCTATGACAGCATCCTCGACACGATCGGAAACACACCATCGGTTCGGATAAACAACCTGGCGCCAAAGGGCGTCGACATGTTCGTCAAGTTCGAGGCGGCAAATCCCGGCGGTTCGGTGAAAGACCGCCTCGCTGTTAACATCATTGAAGCTGCCGAACGCAGTGGGATGCTGAAACCTGGACAGACAGTGGTGGAAGCCACGAGCGGAAACACAGGAATCGGACTTGCCGTTGTCTGTGCGCAAAAGGGGTATCCGCTGGTCGTGACAATGGCGGACAGTTTTTCCGTCGAGCGCCGCCGCCTCATGCGCATTCTGGGTGCCAGGGTCGTGCTGACACCGCGGGCGGAAAAAGGTTTCGGCATGTACCGCAAAGCGGTGGAACTGGCCGAAGCACATGGGTGGCTGCTGGCCCGCCAGTTTGAAACCGAAGCAAATGCCGAGATACATGCGTCGACCACCGCCCGGGAAATCATGGTGGATTTCCAGGGGCAACGGCTGGACTATTTCGTTACCGGCTACGGGACCGGTGGAACCGTGACAGGTATCGGCCGTGTTTTGCGCGTCGAAAGCCCCGGGACGAAGATCATTTTGTCCGAACCTGCCAATGCGCAACTCCTCGGTAGCGGTCAGGTTCAGCAGCGCTCTGAAGACGGATCACCGACAGCAAGCCATCCGGCCTTTGAACCCCATCCCATCCAGGGCTGGACCCCGGATTTCATTCCGGCCGTCCTTCAAGAGGCTGTCGACAACCACTACTACGATGATCTGCGCCCGGTTCCGGGGATGGTTGGTGTCCAATGGGCGAAAAAACTTGCCAGCCGGGAGGGAATTCTGACCGGGATATCCGGTGGCGCGTCCTTCGCCATTGCAATGGAAATCGCACAGAAGTGCGAACCGGGATCAACAGTTCTCTGCATGCTGCCGGACACAGGCGAACGGTACCTTTCAACGCCACTGTTTGAAGATATTCCCGAGGACATGACCGATGAAGAAGTTGCAATCTCCATGTCGACACCCGGATATCACCTTGCCTGACACGTCCGGTGAATTCTCGGTCCTGCACGCTGCGCTCGACCGCGCGGTCTCGTATCGCAGGCGCGTCAAGGACACGCCTTGCGGTGCGGCGCGAAGCTATCGGGAAATGCTGGAGGTGTTCTCAGAACCTCTCCCCGAAGTCGGCTCCGACGACGTGGACGTTTTGACCGAACTGGCAGATCGCGGTGAACAGGGTCTCAATCCGATGACACATCCCATGTTTTTCGGGTGGGTGCTGGGAGGATCGGCGCCAGCCGGCGTAGCAGCCGACTGGCTGTGCAGTGCCTGGGGGCAGAATGCTGCCTTTCATACCTCATCACCCACTTCAGCCGCGATTGAAAGCATCGCCTCGACATGGTTGCTGGACCTCCTTGGGCTCCCGGCCGATGCCGCCGTCGGCTTTGTCACCGGCGCGACGGTCGGAAATTTTACCGCACTTGCTGCAGCGCGCGGCGCCGTTCTGAGACAAGTCGGTTGGGACCCGGACAATGACGGCCTTTTCGGCGCTCCGCCGATAACGGTGTTTGTCGGTGACGACGCGCACACATCCGTGTTTTCAGCCCTCGGTTACCTGGGCCTCGGGCGCCGGCGCGTCAAGCGTGTCGAAACCGATGGCCAGGGCCGCATGGACGCGGCCGGGCTGGCTCGTCAGATCCGCAATCATCAGGGTGCTGCGATCGTTATCGCCCAGGCTGGCCAGATCAATACCGGAGCGTTCGATCCGTTCTCGGAGCTTCAGGAGATTGCTGGAGAAAGAAACGCCTGGCTGCATGTCGATGGTGCTTTCGGGTTATGGGCACGTGCACATCCGCACTACAAGCACCTCACCAAGGGTGTGGAATGTGCAGATTCCTGGGCGGTCGACGGGCACAAATGGCTGCAAACGCCGTTTGACTGCGGTTACGCCATTGTTCGTGACAAGAACAGCCTTGAACGCGCCATGACAATCGATGCGAGTTATCTGCCATCCGGTGAGAACAATGACCGGATCCCGTGCTTTCTCGTACCGGAGCTTTCTCGTCGTGCGCGAGGGCTGCCAACCTGGGCAATGCTGAAGACACTCGGCAAACAGGGTGTTGAGGAAATTATCGCCCGCCATTGCGGCATTGCCTGGCGGATTGCGGATCGGCTGCAACAGGAGGCCGGCGTTCGGATCGTGAACGACGTTGTACTGAACCAGGTCATCGTGAGCTTCGGAGAGCCGGCACTGGACTTGCCCGAGCGGAGCAGATTGACGGAAGCGGTGATCGAGAAGCTTCGTTCGGAATGTTCGGTATTTGTCGGAGGGGCTCGTTGGCGTGATGAATGGGTCATGCGTATCTCCGTCATCGGCAATGCCACAAAGCCTGCGGACGCCGATCTTGTGGCCGGCATCATCCTGGACGCGTGGAAGGTGGTTTCCGGTTCGCAAGAGTAGATGGAAGGCGATAAAGTCAGGACCTGGCTTCAGACCCCTTCACCCATTGCATCCCGGATGACGAAATTGTCCAGCAAACCCCGAAAGGCCTGGTTCCGGCGGTACCAGGTACCGATCTTGACCCGATCCATGCCATGGCTGATGACCGCCGGAACAATGCCTGTTTCCATTACAAGCGCGCCGTCCAGATAGAGCTGTGTTCTTTCACTGGCCTGGTCGATAACAAGCCTGACCTGATGCCAGTTCAGGGTCATTGCGCCGGGATCGGACGTCAGCCGCGCCTTTGAACCGGTCACGTCCTCCACCGCGACACTCAGGACAGGTTCCTCGCCGTTGGAAAGATTGAAGATGACATGGCGGATGCGATCTCCGCTTTTGCCACTGACCACGGCGACGGTTTTGACCGGGGCGCTTTTTTCATATGGATTGGTCCAGTCTTCCGCCTTGATGTCGAACGATATGTCGACACGTTCGGAGAGACTGACCAGGTCCGGCGTCTTGATTTCGAGATATCGGCCATCGCCCTGGGCAAAATATGCCTGACCCGTCTGCCCGGCAGAAAAGACGGCTTTGCCATCGACCGACTGAGGGTGAAGATCGATTTCGCCGATCGTGTTGATGGTGCCATCGAATCCCAGTTGCACATAGGCGCCTTCGATCGGTGTCGTCACGTGGGCATTTTTCTGCCCGGGGATCAGCCAGACGGCAATCAGAACAGCGCAACAGACTGCGGCGACGACCGCTACAATTGCTGTTCTATTCATAATCTGCTCCCGGGTGGTCAGGTCTGCATCGACAATCGGTCTTTGAACAAAGGGGAAGTTTAGTATGAAAATCTTAAGCGCCCATGATCCCGGCCGGAACGCCATTCGCCGCGCGTCCCGCCGCAAGGTGGTTGCCGGACCGGGACACGACTTGAAATGCATCCGCACATGAAGTTACCGTTTCCAACGAAGCATCGAATGTATCTGCCAGTGATGGAGTCCCGTCCATAGCAATGAAGATATCGCCTGAACTTCGCAGCACATTGCGGTGCCACGGCAAGGTTCGTAACCTGGCCAGAAAGACATGTCTCCTGGAACAGGGAGATGTGAGCCGGCACGCATATTTTGTCGAGTCCGGATCCCTGCGTCTCTGGTACAACGACAACGGCAAGGATGTTTCGGTAAAGTTTTTTCTGCAGCAGGAACTCTGCGCGTCCCTGGACAGTTTTTATCGGGAACAGCCCAGCAGGTACGGTCTTGAATCGTTGGCCTCATCTGTCGTGCGGATATACACCAAGCAAGACATCAGCAATTTCATGGAGCGGTCAGAGAACTTCAGAGACAGCGTCAACTCCGCAATGGTGCATTGCATGGCGGATTATCAGGATCTTTTTGCGGATCGAATTTCCAAGTCTCCCGAAGACCGGTATCAGGCACTCATCGAACAGGAACCGGAGGTATTGAACACCGTACCGCTCCACTATATCGCTTCGTACCTTGGAATTACACCAGTTTCACTCAGCAGAATCCGCCGGAAAATCGAAAACACTTAACAATCGTTAAGGCATAAAAACACGTTTTTTCCTAGTCCTGTTCACAGGAACGGACGTTCGTTTGATGACGACTGCCAAGAGATTGGTCAAGGCCGGATTTTGACGAAATCTGCATGCCCTCAACACCAAACGGCAAGTAACGGAAGTTCGATCATTTGCGATCTTTCGACAAGGAAGATTTGTGAAAAGGCGGGGGAAGCGAGATGACAGGTTCCAGAATTCCGACAGGCCGGATCCTGTTGCTTTTTGCTGTTCTGGCTGGCTTCACAAGCTTCTGGTTCACATTGCAATTCACCTGGACACCTGAATTTCAGGCGACTGCCCTGCCTGACGGCCCCACCCACTCCAACTACCATGCGTTCCGGGGCGCAATGCTGGCGTTGGGGGTCAACCTGCTCTTGGCATGGGTTGGCATAAGGGCCAACGCCATCAGGCTTGAAAGCTGGACGATCGTTGTCTTCATGGCGGTCTTTTACTACGCAGGCTGGTGGCTTGCCTGGCCAATCTGGGGTCTGCATGCGCCATATTTCTAGGCAGAGGTGGTCCACGCTGTTGGTACCGTTTGTGGCCTTGCAGGTCTGACAACTCTCAAACCTGATCTGAAGGCGCTGTAAATCCATGGCAACGATGCAGGCATGGGTCGCACGCGACTATGGGCCGCCCGAAAAGGTTCTTTGGCTTGAAAAACTGCCGATACCCGTGCCGCAGGGTCGGCAGGTTCTTGTACGCATTCTTGCGTCATCGCTGAACCCGATTGATCTTCGAATGGTTCAGGGATACGGCGCTCGGCTTCGACGCCTGGTCGCGCGACTGGAATTTCCGTTCATCCCGGGTCGGGATGTCGTTGGAGAGGTGGTTGATTCCGGTCCTGAAGTCACGAAATTCGAAACCGGCGACCTCGTCGTTGGAATTACCGACCTCAGGGAAATTGGCGCGCACGCACAGTTCTCGGCCATAAGCGAAACCAACTTGACGTATGCACCGCCCGGTATCCCGCCAGGAAAACTAGCTGCCATTCCCTATGTCGCCATGACCACCTGGAGCGCACTTGTCGGCCGTCTGGATCTCGATCCGAGTTCGGCTACCGGGAAGTCACTGTTCGTACACGCCGGATCAGGCGGCATTGGCAGCTTCACCATCCAGTGGGCCAGATCTCTGGACATGAAGGTTTCAACCACATGCGGTCCGTCAAACGTCGAGTGGGTCAAGGAACTTGGCGCAGATGTCGTGGTGAACTACAGGGATCAGGACTATCGAGAGATCGTTCAAGATGTCGATTTTGCCTACGACACTCTGGGTGGAAAATACGAGAAAGGAACGGTGGCGCTTGTGAAAAGCGGTGGTGGTTACGTTTCACTCATTCATCCGACCATGCGCTACACGGGCAGGTTTGGGCTATTTGGCGGTGGGCTGGCTGCAATCGGCACCCTTGTGGGCCGAAAGATATTGCACGGCATGAAGGGGAGAAAATACGCCTGGGCGATCGCGCAGCCCAGCGAGGCAGGCATTACACATGTCATGGAAAAGGTGGGCAGCGGGGAAATCAGAGCGGTGATTGACCGCGAATTGCCGATGAAAGACATCATATCCGGGTTCGAACACCTTGCATCGGGCCGCGCAAAGGGGAAAGTCGTACTTAGCTGGGAAGATGTCTGATCAAGGCAGGTATCCTGGCCGGACCTTGGCAATCGGTCCGCAATCCCGTATTGCGTTCAAACTCGCGACTGTCATTCGCGGAAAGGCCAGCCGCACCGCAGCAAGCGGTAACCGCCCTTTCCAGTCATCAGAGGTCAAATCTGTTCAGGACATCAGTGCCGGCTCCTGTGCAAGTTGTTCCAGAAGACGGGCAACTGCCTCGGCGCCCGGATCGTTGTGACCCGACAGATTTGCTTCCGATACATAGCTCGCCCGGCCGGCACGCGCTCTTGTGATCCGAGACGTCGCATCCGCTCCTTGTCGAGCTTCCCGGGCTGCTGCCTCGATACCGTTCTCAAGCGCATTCAGCGCCGGCATCAGGGCGTCGATCATGGTCCGGTCACCCGGCTTGGCACCACCGACCTGCATGATGCGGTCGAGGCCCGCTTTCAAGGCACCGATGGAGTTCCGCCCGCTTGAAGAGGCGTCGCCCGCTGCCGCGAAGAAAATCGCCAGAAGAACACCGGAAGACCCGCCCATGGTCTGGCTCAGTTCCAGGCCGATCGCCCGGTAAAGCTGCGTCAGGTCGGCTAGCGGCATACGGTCCAGCGCGGTGATCAGTGCGCGGGATGCCGTCGCCAATGTGCTGCCTGTGTCACCGTCGCCCGACTTCGCATCAAGCGCGTTGAGATCGGCTTCTGCCGCAATCAGGATATTGCAGCACTTTTCGATGAATTTCCTTGTCGCGTCGTTGTTGGATGGCAGCGGCTGGATCGGTGACAACCCGTCCGGCAGCGGCAGGATGGACACCGGTCCGAGCGCAAGACACCCCGGCCAGACCCAGGGCGCGACCGGCGCCTGCAACAAGGCCTCCTCGGTCTTGCTGACGGCAAGAAGGGACACCGAAAATCCATGCATGTCGAGTGAAGTCATCATGGATGCCGGACCGACCAGCCAGCGGATCTGCCCGCCGATGCGCGAATGCGTGAGTTCCTCGGCGAGCACCGACATTTCAAGCGGGGTCGTGCCGCCGAGATTGTTCAGCAGTGCCACATGCGGTCCGGGTGTGAGCGACGGCTCAAGCCGGTCGACAACCATGGCCATAGCCGTTTTTGCATTGGAAAAAGCGACCTGTTCAACACCGGCCTCGCCATGAATGCCGAGACCGAGTTCAGCCATGCCGGGCTTGATCCTGTCTTCCTTCGGCGATCCGGGGATCGTGCAGGTATCAAGGGACATGCCGATCGAGACCGCGCCCGCGATCACCCGTCCCGCTGCCTCTGTGACGGTCTCAAGATCAGCACCCTGATCTGCGAGCGCACCGGCGATCTTGTGGACGAACAGCGTGCCGGCCACGCCCCTGGCCTGAGGAAGGTCCGGCAACGCGACATCGTCGTCGACGATCACCATGTTGACCTTGAGGCCGAAGGCTCGGGCCCGCTCGACCGCAAGGCCGAAATTCAGCCGGTCCCCGGTATAATTCTTGACGATGACAAGGCATCCGGCCTTTCCGGTCACGGCAAGAATGCCCGCAAGAACCGCATCGACCGAGGGTGAGGCGAAGACTTCCCCGCACACCGCAGCCGTCAGCATTCCCTGGCCGACAAACCCCGCGTGACTGGGCTCGTGACCGGAACCGCCGCCGGACACCAGGGCCACCTTCGACTTGTCCCAATCGGTCCGCACGACCACCTTGATGTGCGGATATCCGTCAAGCCGGGCCAGCCGGCCGCCCGCTGTTCGCAAAGCACCGTCAATTGCTTCCGTGACGAGTGTTTCCTTTGAGTTGATGAACTGCTTCATGTTCCCTCTCCTCAGGTGATACGGACGCCGCTTGCATCAAAGAAAAGCGGATTACGAGGTTGAATGGCGACAGTGTCTCCGGGTTCCAGATCCGAATGCGGTTCGGAAAGCGTGACAACGTCATGGCCATCCAGCGTCAGGTGAAGGCGTATCTGGTCACCCAGATGTTCGATACGCTTGACCATCGAACCCTTGCCTTCACCCTGCTGGATGTGTTCGGGCCGCAGGCCCATCTTGTCCGCACCCGCCGGAGCCCCGGCGAACATGTCGGCCGGAAGCACGTTTATGCGCGGTTGTCCGAGCCGCCCGGCGACATAGAGATTGACCGGATTCTCGTAGATTTCCCGAGGCGTCCCGAATTGCACAAGCCGGCCATGATCAAGCACTCCGACATGGGTCGACATGGTCATGGCCTCGATCTGGTCATGTGTCACGTAGAGCAGCGTGGCTCCGAGGTTTTCCTGAATCCGCTTCAATTCGATGCGAAGATCCGAGCGCAGCTTGGCGTCGAGTGAACTGAGCGGCTCATCCATCAGGAAAATCGTCGGTTCCCGTACCAGAGCACGGCCGATCGAAACCCGCTGCATTTCCCCGCCGGACAGTTCAGTTGCCTTGTTATTCATCTTGTGTGAAATGCGAAGAACTTCGGCGATCTCTGAAACCTTGCGTTCGATCTCTTCAGCAGGTGTTTTCAGGAGCGGCGAGCGCAAGGGAAAGGCAAGGTTGTCCTGCACGCTCATATGCGGATAAAGCGAATATTGCTGGAACACCATTGCCACATTGCGCTGCGCCGGTGTGTCATCAACAACAGAGCGGCCACCGATGGAAACATCACCGCCTTCGGGCTGCTCCAACCCGGAAATCAGCCGCAGGATCGTGGTCTTTCCGGCGCCGGTCGGCCCGAGCAGTGTAACAAGAGCCCCGTTGGGAATGGTCATGGTCACGTCGTCGACCGCGATCGTTTCGCCAAACGCCTTGGAAAGATTGGACAAACGCACTTCAGACATGGGAGAGGATCCCCTCGTTGAGATCCGACCGCAAGGCGCGTCCCGATTGATTGTCGAACAGCGTCGCAGTGGTTCCGTTGAATTCGAGCGCGACGGTCTCGCCTGGCTTTGCCGGTTGGTCCGACGCAATCCTGGCCTTGAGGTCTCCTCCGGATGTCTTCACGGTGACAATCTGGGTGGTTCCGAGATACTCGGCGGCAACGACTTCGCCGCGGTTGTCGCCCTCGTCGCGAAGCGAGATGTGCTCCGGCCTGATGCCGTAGACCAGATCACCCTGGAAGGGTTCACGAACGGTAGGCATGGCAAGGTCAACATGATGAAGCCGGACGTTCGACGATCCTGCGAGCACTTCACCATGGAACTTGAGGAAATTCATGGAGGGCGAGCCGATGAAATCGGCGACAAACATTGTGGCCGGTTTGTCGTAGATGTCTTGCGGCGTACCGAATTGTTCGATCACGCCATGGTTCATGACAACGATCTTGTCTCCCATCTGCATCGCCTCGAGCTGATCGTGGGTGACATAGACCGTCGTTGCCCCCATTCGGTCGTGCAGCGCCCGCAACTCTTCGGCCATATGCTCGCGGAACTCCGCATCCAGGGCTCCCAGCGGTTCATCCATCATGAAGGCCTTCGGTTCGCGGACAATTGCCCGTCCAAGCGCGACCCGTTGCCTGTCACCGCCGGAAAGACCGCTTACCGGCCGGTCGAGGATGTCCTCGATCCCGAGAATACGCGAGACTTCGGCGACCTTGTCCTTGACCTGACGTTTGGACATACCCTGACTGATCAGCGGATAAGAGATGTTGCGCCTTACATTCATGTGCGGATAAAGCGCAAACATCTGGAACACGAAGGCAATATCGCGCTGTCTTGCCGGTTTCTGTCCGACTTCTTCCTTGTCGATGTAGATTTCGCCCGACGTTGGAAGTTCCAGGCCCGCGATCATGCGCAACGTGGTGGTCTTGCCGCATCCCGACGGGCCAAGCAGCATGAAGAATTCACCGTCCTCGATTTTGAAAGAGGAGGACTGCACGGCGGTGAAATCACCGAATTCCTTCCTGAGATTTTTGATTACGATCTCGGCCATGACGCGTTGTGCTCTAATCTGGAAAGTGGCTGACGACGATGAACATCACCGTGCCGGTCAGTGTGACGATGAAGGAGTAGGTGTAGGCCCACAGCACGACCGGCTGCATCAGCATGACGACACCGATTGCAATGAGAACCGAGGCGAGCATTTCCCAGGGGCCGCGCCGGAACCGCATCAAACCATGAACGAACTGGCTCATTTGCGCACCGCTCCGAAGGTAATGCCGCGCAGGAGATGTTTGCGAAGCAGGATTGTGAACACCATGACCGGCACCAGAAACAGCGTTGCGCCAGCCGCAACGGCAGGCCAGTCCTGCCCGCCGACGCCGATGATCGTCGGAATGAACGGCGGTGCCGTTTGCGCAGTTCCCGAGGTCAGCAACACAGCAAAGGCATATTCGTTCCAGGAGAAGATCAGGCAGAAGATCGCGGTTGACGCAATCCCGGTTGCTGCCTGTGGCAGCACCACCTTGTAGAAGGCCTGGAACCGCGTATAGCCATCGATCAGGGCCGCTTCCTCGTACTCGCGCGGTATTTCGTCCATGAACCCCTTGAGCAGCCACACGGCGAGCGAAATATTCACCGCGGTGTAGAGCAGGATCATGCCCAGATGCGTGTCGGATAGCCCGAGTGTCCGGAACATCAGGAAGATCGGGATTGCCACGGCAATGGGCGGCATCATCCTGGTGGACAGAATAAAGAACAGGAGATCGTCCTTGAGCGGCACCTTGAACCTTGAAAAGGCATAAGCGGCAAGGGTTCCGAGGAAAACGGACAGGAAGGTCGATCCGAAACCGATTATGACCGAGTTAAGAAAGCGCTCGCCGTAACGCGAGGGCCCCGCAATCACCATGTCGCGATTGCGCACGACTTCCTCATACCATGTTGCCGGCGGAGGCAGGGCCTCAAGTGTTTCAGGTGCGACACGCGTACGCGTGGTGAAGAGATTGACGTAACCTTCAAGCGAAGGTTCAAACAGGATCTTTGGTGGATACGCAATGGCATCGACCGGCGATTTGAAGCCCGTTGTCAGGATCCACACGAGCGGGAGCAGGGTAATGACGGCGTAGGCCACGACCAGGGTGCCGGCCAGCCATTTTTGCAGCGAAGAGGGTTCGGTAATGGAATAGCTGCTCATCTTTCCTTCACCTTGTTCAGGGCTTTGACATAGATGGACGCCAATCCGAACACCGTCACGAACAATATGATCGCGTATGCAGATGCATAGCCCGTGCGCCACTTTTCGAAGGCTTCGCGTTTCAGATTGATGGACGTCAGCTCGGTGATCGATCCCGGACCGCCGCCTGTCAATTGAACAACCAGATCGAACATCTTGAAGTTTTCAATCCCCCGGAACAGGACGGCCAGCATCAGGAAGGGCAGCACCATCGGTATGGTGATCGTCCAGAACTGCCGCCACTGGCTGGCCCGGTCTATCTCGGCGGCCTCATAGATGTAGTCGGGAATGGACCGCAGGCCGGCAAGGCATATCAGCATGACGAAGGGTGTCCACATCCAGGTATCGACGATCACGATGGACCAGGGCGCGAGCGTGACATCGCCGATCATCTGGAACGACGACGGATCGATACCGGTCAGGAAGGAAATGCCATAGTTGAACAAGCCGATCTGCGGCTGATAGAGGAACGTCCAGAAGTTTCCGACGACCGCCGGAGACAGCATCATCGGTAGAACGATCAGGGTTGTCCAAAGGTCGTTGCCCTTGAATTTGCGGTTGATCAGCCAGGCGAGCGTGAACCCGATCAGGACCTGAAAGAATATGGTCCAGAACAGGAAATGTGCCGTCGCCTGCATGGTCAGCCAGATATCTTCGTCGGTCAGGATGCGCTCATAATTTCGCAGGCCAATGTAATCGACCTCCCGGTTCGGCCGGTTGGCGCGGAAATTCGTGAAACTCAGGTTGATTGTCCAGATGAGCGGGAAGATGTTCACCGCCAGCAGCAGAAAGATCGTCGGCAAAACGAAAAGCCAGGCGATGGCCCGATCGCTTAGCCCGCGAATTTTGGACGCGACAGAGGGCGGCGTCGCTTTCGCCACGCGGTCGATAGGGGTGTCTGACATCTTTTGCCCGTTCGAAGAAAATTTCCGGAAAGCCCGGCAGGCTCTCAAATGGCGACGTGTGCCATGCGTTGCCTGCCGGAGTTTCGGCTGCGGGCGACAGGCCGGCTGCTGGCCGGTCGCCCGCGCGCTCCAGTACTAGAGCTTGCCTTCGTCTTCGAAGACTTCGGTCCAGTCTTCGATGAGCTTGTCCAGGGCCTCCTGCGCCGTTCCCTTGTCGGCCACGACATAGTCATGCAGGCGCTTTTGCATCGCCAGCAGAAGTTCCGCATAGGCCGGCTCCTGCCAGAAATCCATGACGCCGTCCATTGCGAGCAGGAAGTCGGCAGCAAACGGTGCGCTGTCGGCAAAGTTCGGATCGTTCAAAACGCTGACATGGCAGGAATACCCACCGAGATTCCACCACTTTTTCTGAACGGAGGGTTGCGCGAACCACTTGATGTATTCAAGCGCTGCGTCCTGCTTGTCGGAGTAGGCAACAACCGAAATGCCTTGCCCGCCAAGTGTCGATGCTTCCTTGAGCTGACCCGGGTTGACGAAGAAGCCGATCTTGTCGCCTCCCGTGTCCGGATCCGCGTAGAGGCCCGGGAAGAAGGCAAACCAGTTCATGGCCATGGCCACCTGGCCCGACTTGAACGCATCAAGTGACTGCTCCATGTAGCTGTCGGTGTAACCCGGCGGTGTCGAGGTCTTGTAGAGTTCCTTGTAGAACTCCAGACCGGCGACGGCATCCGCCGAATTTACGGCACCTTCCATGTCATATTTGCCCGGCGTGTTTTCGTATTTGAAGCCGAAGGGATACATCGCGCTGGTCGCGCCCATGGTGATGCCTTCTGAACCGCGTTCGGTGAAGATTGCAGCACCATAGCGCTTCTGACCGTCAATTTCGCGACCCTGGAAGAACTTGGCAACCTGCAAGAGCTCCATCTGGGTCTTTGGCGGTGCAAGGTCGCGCCCGTGCTCTGCCTTGAATGCCTCCTGAATTTCAGGTTTGGCGAACCAGTCCTTGCGATAGAACCAGCCGTTTGCGTCCCCCATCGCCGGCAGCGCATAGTAATTCGGCGTTCCCTTCGGCCAGGTCGAATAGGCATAGACGGTCGCCGGAGCGAAGTCGTCCATGCTGATGCCTTCCTTGTCGAAGAACTCGTTCAGCTTGACGTAGTGGCCGTTTTCCGCACCACCGCCGATCCACTGGCTGTCGCCGATCAGGAGATCGCAGAGCTTGCCTCCCGAATTCAGCTCGTTGAGCATGCGGTCGGCAAAATTCGGCCAGGGCACGAATTCGAATTTCATGGTGTGACCGGACTGGGTCTCGAATTCCTTGGACAATTCCACAAGGGCATTGGCCGGATCCCATGCAGCCCAGCACAACGTCAGTTCGTCGGCGGACGCGAGAGAGACGTTAAGCCCGCTCGCCGCCACAAATGCGGTCGCCGCGAGAAGTTTCGCAGATTTCATCGCTGATTTCCTCCCGTTTGGTCGCGCTCCGGCGCAGGCCGGGCGGCGGCACTCCTCCAAGTGCGCGTCAAGCCTATTTGACATACGTATGTCAAGTCAACAAATAAACTGACATACGTCTTTCTTTTTGAGCGGCGCCAACAACAGATTCCACCGAACTGATCGGTCAAGTGGTTCATTTTTTTGATTAATAAGTGAAAATGCGTCAGACATCGTCGCGATACAGGTTAGTAGAGATTTTCCCGCATGACGATTTCGATGCGAATTTGCTCCTGCGCTTCGTAGATTTCGGTGTCATCGCATTTGGCACGAAGCACGCGCAGGGCACTCCTGGCGAGATGCCCGACATTCTGCACGATGATTGCATCCACGTCCCCGTCAACCAATGCCTGACGGGTTACCGAGGTCAGGTCGTGCGCAACCACAACCAGGTTCTTTTCGCCCGCATGATCACGCAATGCGTCCAGCATCGCCGTGTTTCCCGATCCCATGGAATAAATGGCCCTGAGTTCGGGGTGCTCTGAAATGGCTCGCTCCAGAGTCTCGTGAATTCTCTTGCTGTCATCATGAAACTCGATGGTGGGCAGCGCCGTAAGACCGGGAAAGTCGCGAGAGAGAATTTCGTCGAGACCATAACGGCGCTCGATGCTGTCACGCGCCACCATCGAATTGGTTGTCACCAGAATGCTGCCGGTTTCCTTCCTCAGAAACTTCCCGAGCAACGCACCCGCCGTTTGGCCTGCCGAAAAATTGTCTATGCCGATGAAATGATCACACCTGGAATTCGGCAGATCGGAGACCAGCGAGACAACATAGGCACCCGCACTTTTTATATGCGCGACAGCGTCCCTGACCTGAGGCGTTTCGGGTACCATGATGGCGACACCGTCGAGCTGACCCAGATCAAGAGATTTCAGGCATTTGACGATTGCATGCGGGTCGGCCGCATTGACATAGCGCACTTCCACATCGGCCCGGTCCGTCACTTGTGCATCCGCCGCTTCGCGAATCGCCGCCGCGACCGTATCGACAAAGCTGATGGGCCCTTCCGGCAGCACAAATACGAAATTGTAGCGCCGTTTCTTTGCAAGATTGGCTGCATTCGTGTCCCGGACATAGCCGAGCTTCCTGACTGCCGTCTTGACGCGCTCCGCATTCTTGGGCCTCACGTCTGCCCGGCCGTTCAGTACCCGGTCAACGGTCGAAAGACTGACGCCCGCCTCGCGCGCAATATCATGAACCGTCGGCTTCACATTTCTTCTCCCAGTGATACCCAATCTGTCGTTCCAAACTGACATACGTCAATCAAAATGTTGTTCGTTTGGTAATTTGTCCATTATTTCTGTTATATTTCAGATAGTTACGGTGTTTTCTCACAAAACTTGAGTAAATTTTCTTGCCAGCCGGGTACAGATCCGGTCGTCGTTGACGGATACGGACGTTATGCCTGATTTTGAACCGAACGCCGGCGCGTCGCGTGTTTTGATTGTCGTTCGGATTTACGGTGGACATCGAGAACGGCAGGTCGGGAAATTCACTTCGGGCCATATCGCTTCTGGTGGGCGTGCGTCGCTCGCAGGCGTTGCTTAAGATGGAGCCAGCGTCTCGGTGTGGCCGTCTATGGCCAGTATCTGGCCGGAGATCTTTCTTCCGGCTTCTGAAGCAAGAAAGAATATCGAGTTGGCGACATCGTCGGCATTGACCCACGTCTTCATCGAGACACCGGTGACATAAAGAGCCCGCACTTGGTCCTCACTCATGTTGCGCGCCACCGCTTCCTTGGCAACGACCCTGTCCATGCGAGGCCCCTCGACGGCGCCCGGGCAAATTGCGTTCACGCGAATACCGAAGGGTCCAAGCTCCATGGCAAGGGTTTTCGTCAATCCGACGATTGCCCATTTGGCCGCAGCATAGGGTGACCGCATCGGATACCCCATGAGACCGGCCGTGGAGGACGTCAGCGTGATCAGGCCGGAACCTTGTGCCTTCATGACGCGCGCAGCCCAGCGGCAGGTGAGAAATGCACCGTGCACGTTAGCCGCAACGCAGTTCTGCCAGTCTTCGTAGTCAAGGGTTTCGATTGCACCGGCAGGGCCGCCCGTCCCGGCGTTCGCGCACACGACATCGACACCACCCCATCGGGTTTCCAGAGCATCCAGAAAGCTGGCCATTTCGTTTTCCGCGGTGACATCGGCGACCGCGGAAACCGCTTGCGGGTAGTCTGCCTGGAAACTTGCGACTGCCGTCGGGTCTGCGTCGCAAATGGCGACCTGCGCCCCTTCACTCAGGAATCGTTCGGCAATGACGCGGCCAATCCCCGCGGCACCTGCCGATACAAAAACGCGCCTGCTCATGCAATTGCACCTTTCCAAAAGGTTGCCGGCCGAATCAAGTCGGCAGGAGGAAACGTCAATCGACGCCCAGAAGTCACGCGGATACAAGGCCGCGTCGCCCTTGCGATACCCCGTGACGTATTCGACAGATTCAATGCGACATTAGTTCGCACAATCAATGGACGCTGACCCCGTTTTTGTGCAACGCTGCAGGAGGGGTGGACGTAAGTGATGGAGGGGATATGTCAGACTCGTCTGAATCTAAGAAGATGCTGGACCCGGATCCCCGGGTTTGGGACTTCGAGACGGAATACGAACTTGGACAGGACAATATCCGGCCGTTCGGTCTGGATCTGCACAATCCCGTCTTTCTGATTTCCAGTATACTGATTGCGGCATTCGTCCTGATCTCGCTTGCGAACCAGGAAGCCGCCGCGTCGTTTTTCGGTTGGATGAGGCCATGGTTGACCAGCACGTTTGACTGGTTTCTCGTCCTGTCGGTAAACGCGATCACCCTCTTTTGTCTCGCGCTGATTGTTCTGCCGGTCGGGTCGGTCCGTATCGGTGGCAAGGACGCGAAACCGGACTATTCCTACGCCGGCTGGATCGCGATGATGTTTGCAGCCGGTATTGGCATCGGATTGCTGTTCTTCGGTGTGCTTGAACCGGTCTATTACAATTTCGCCGAAAGCGGCGGTGCAAGCCCGCTCGGGATCGACATCAGCGAACCCGGGAACGAATATGCGGGTATCGTCGGCACAATACATCACTGGGGTCTTGAAGGCTGGGCGATCTATGCCGCTGTCGGACTGTCACTGGCGATCTTCTGCTACAATCTCGGACTGCCGCTGACCCTGCGCTCGGCGTTCTATCCGTTGCTGGGCGAACGTGTCTGGGGCTGGTGGGGACATATGATCGATACGCTTGCGGTCTTTGCAACACTGTTCGGCCTGACCACATCGCTGGGTCTTGGCGCGCAACAGGTCGCCGCGGGTCTTTACGAAGTTTTCGGTATCGAACCGACCCCGACGGTGACAGTGCTGCTTATCATCTTCATTACTGCGATCGCTTTGGGTTCGGTTTTGCTCGGCATGGACGCCGGCGTGAAGAGACTGTCGGAAATCAACATGATCATGGCCGTCGGACTGTTCATCTTTGTAATTCTCGTGACCGGAGTAGGTGTCGCAATCTCGCGCTACTTCTCTGTCATGACCGACTACATTTTGATGCTACCGGCGCTATCGAACCCGTTCGGGCGAGAGGATACGAGCTTCTTCCACGGATGGACCACATTCTACTGGGCGTGGTGGATTGCATGGTCGCCGTTCGTAGGCATGTTCATCGCCCGGATTTCAAGGGGCCGGACAGTGCGTGAATTTGTGCTGTGCGCATTGATCGCGCCGACAGCAGTTTGCGCTCTTTGGATGTCAACCTTCGGAGGCGCGGCTATCGATATGCTGAACGCAGGCGGCGCAGAAGGTGTCCGTGCAACGGTGATCGATGCGTACAAGCCGGAAGGGGCCCTCTTCGGCTTCCTGAAGGAACTGCCATTCTACCAGATCGTTGCACCGATCTCGTTGCTGCTGATCATCATTTTTTTCGTGACATCGTCGGACTCGGGTTCGCTCGTGATCGACACCATTACGGCTGGCGGAAAAATGGATGCTCCTGTTATTCAGCGCATATTCTGGTGCACGCTGGAAGGCCTGGTCGCCATCGCGCTCCTGCTCGGTGGCGGGCTGTCTGCACTCCAGGGGGCGGCGGTCTCGACCGGCATTCCGTTCACGGTCGTCGTTCTGATCATGTGCTATTGCCTGTGGTTGGCTCTGAGAGCCGAACGGGCGAAAATGTAGAAAACAGGCGAAGGCGGCGGACACTTGCCTGTCCGCCGCCTTCTGATCTTCCGCAAAACAGAACAGTCTTCCGGCTCTGGTCCTGGCGATGCACTATCAGAGGCTCATCCGTCCTTGTAATAGTAGCTGTAACCGTTGAGCGCCGGCGCACCTCCCAAATGTGCGTAGAGAACCCGCGATCCTTCTGGAAACCTGCCTTTTCTGACAAGATCGATCATTCCCTGCATCGACTTGCCCTCATAGACCGGATCAGTGATCATGGCTTCCGTCTTCGCCGCCAGACGTATTGCATCGTTGGTTTCTTCAGAAGGAACGCCGTAGGCGGGATAGGCATAGTCGGGATTGATGACGATTTCCTCTTCAGACACGGGGCGGCCCAGTTCAACGAGTTCTGAAGTGTTGTCGACGATCTGGCGAACCTGATTGCGTGTCTGCTCGAGCGTTCCGGACGCATCGATGCCGATCACCCTGTCAGCCCTGTCCTGAGCCGCGAAACCGACAATCATGCCAGCCTGGGTCGATCCCGTGACAACGCACACGATGATATAGTCGAACTTGAAACCGAGCTCGGCTTCCTGAGCCCTGACCTCTTCGGCAAAATGCACATATCCGAGGCCGCCATACTTGTGGACGGATGCCCCGGCCGGAATACCGTAAGGAGTCCCTCCGGCATCGCGGACCGATTGCATGGCATCTTCCCAGCTTTTTCGGATCCCGATGTCAAACCCATCCTCAACCAGCCTGGAATCCGCGCCCATCAGGCGTGTCAGGAGAATGTTACCGACACGGTCATAGACCGCATCGAAGTGCGGTACCCATTTTTCCTGAACCACGACGCAATTCATGCCGATTTTTGCGGCAGTGGCAGCAACCATCCGTGTGTGGTTCGATTGAACGCCGCCGATCGAGACAAGGGTGTCGGCACCGGAGGCGATCGCGTCCGGGACGATGTATTCGAGTTTGCGGAGCTTGTTGCCGCCAAACGCAAGACCGGAATTGCAATCCTCTCGTTTTGCGTAGATCTGGACCTTGCCGCCAAGTGCATCCGTGAGACGGGGTAGATGCTCGATCGGCGTCGGTCCGAAAGTCAATGGATACCGTTCGAATTGTTCAAGCTTCATCGGGATCTTCCTTGTGGAATTGAGATGAAACAAGGCTGACAGAAACTGCTCGGAAGGTGCTTTCAAACTTTCGCAGAATGATCAGATATAATTCGGAAAATCCTCCTTGATTGTCTATAGGATTTCTATCAATCTATATTGGATGAAAGAATCTTCCACATTGCATTCTCTCGACAGAACCGACAGGAAAATCGTCAAATTCCTTCAGGAAGACGGCAGGCTCTCGAATGCCGACCTTGCCGAACGGGTAAATGTCAGTCCGGCAACCTGTCACAGGCGCACACAGCGCCTGTTCGACGAGGGCGTCATCGGATCGGTGCGCGCCATCGTCAATCCGGAGCAGGTGGACCGGGCTGCCCTGGTGATTGTCGGCGTTGTTCTGGATCGATCGACACCGCAAAGCTTCGCGGAATTTGAAGACGCTGTCAGAAGACTGAATTTTATACTGGATTGCCACCTGGTTGCCGGCGACTTTGACTACTTCCTGAAGATCAGGGTCAAGGACATGGCAGACTTCAACAAGCTTCACGGGGAAAAGCTGATCGCGTTGCCGGGCGTGCGCCAGACGCGAACTTTTTTCGTCATGAAGGAAGTTACGGACAATGCCCCGCTTTCATTTTGACATCCACCAGCCTGGCCAATTGAACCGGGTATTTTCAGATATCCGCGGCCATCTCTCAGACGTCCCCGTTCACGACAAGCTGGATCCGGTCCGCCGCGGCCCGTGCCCGCGTGTATTGGATCGGGCGGCCTGTCATGTCGAGATTGACGCTTTCAACCACAAGAACCGGCTGTCCGAGCGGAATGCCGAGTTGCTGCGCATCCCTTGCCTCCACGAGTTCCGAGGTGATGCGGGTCTCCTTGCGGCGATAATCCTCGATACCTGCCAGTTCGAGTGCCTTTGTAATCGATCCCGTCTCGGCATAGTCGGCGACGAAATTGGGAACTCGTGACCGTTCGAACCAGTTTGTACCGACGATTATCGGAACGCCATCTGCCACGCGAAGGGTCTCCAGACGGATGAGCATGACGCCGAGGGGAATACCGAGCTGGTTGGCAAGAAGCGCATCGGCCTCTTCCAGCGCGGACCCGATCAGGCGGCCGCTGGGAGCACGGTCCTGACCGGAAACAATTTCCGAAAAACGCGTTCGCGGGCCGATCGGATAGCTGAGAGGTGCGGAGGCAACAAATGTGCCGCGGCCCTGATCTGCCCTCAGGATACCCTCCGACGTCAGCGCCGCAATGGCGCGACGCACGGTGTGACGGTTCACACCGAAACGCTTTGCAAGATCCGATTCCGGCGGCAAACGGCTGCCTTCTTCGAAGGCACCACTGACTATTTCAGCCTTCAGGGTCTCCATGATCTGCCGCCAGACGGCAATGCCTGCACTGCGATCAAGAATGGTGTGGTTTGTCATGCGCTCGTCATCAAATTTAGATACCAAAGAGTCAACTCTAATATTTGTATAGACAAATAGACAAATTATCGATAGAAAAATCCCGATTTCGATTTTCTCTCCAATGACCGCCAACCCGAAGGCGCGCCTCATGACCGAAACCACCCCGACAAATCTGCCTGAGGACGGCAAATCCGCCCGTCAGAAAAACATGGCAACCCTGGCGGCCGCGACACCTGCGGACATTGCCGAAAAATATCGGAAGCTGGACGCTCCGGTTTACGAATTGGTGCGCCAGCCCGAGACCGGCCTCGTCATGGTACGCGGCCGTATGGGCGGCACCGGAAGTCCATTCAATCTAGGTGAAGTCACCGTCACCCGTTGCGTTGTCCGTCTGGCGTCCGGAGAAACCGGCAACGCCTACAGCCTTGGCCGCAACAAGGAAAAGGCGCTTCAATCAGCTGTGATCGACGCCCTCTGGCAGCGCTCCGATGCGCGAGAACAGATCGAGGAGATGATTATCGCTCCGCTTGCTGCCGCTCAGGAGACCACGACCGAAACCGTCCGCGAGGAAACCGAGGCCACCAGGGTCAATTTCTTCACAATGGTACGGGGAGACAACTGATGGAAACCTCCGCAGCACCACGCGGCAATAACGGCCATGACACTCCGCTCGCAGCCGGTTTCATCGATCCGGTTCACGACGCCCAGGCCTGTTTCCGTACCATCATGCATGTCATGGCAAGACCCGGCACTCGGCAGGCCCTCCAGGTTGGCGGCCTGACCCCGCCGGAGCCGTTGACACCGGTTGCCGCGGCAATCGCCCTGACCCTGTTCGACTATGACACGCCAGTCTGGCTCGACCGGACCTTGATGCAGTCGGAAGCCGTGAAGGCGTTTCTCCGTTTCCACACCGGTGCCTCGATCCTGCCGGAACCTGTCAACGCGGCTTTTGCACTTGTCAGTGAGCCGCAATCGATGATTTCGCTGGCAAGTTTCAACCAGGGTTCAGCCGAGTACCCTGACCGGTCTACCACGGTAATCCTGACGGGCCAGGTTTTCGACAATGCGCAGACCGTTTCCCTGGAAGGTCCCGGCATAAAGACGAAGACATCTTTCAGCACCGGTCCGACCCCACCGGTTTTCTGGGATCAGGTCATCTCCAACAACCGGCAGTTCCCCCGTGGCATTGACCTGATCTTCGCCGGGAAGACGGAGATCGCTGCACTTCCCCGTTCCGCCCGCGTCACGCTCACGGAGGTCTGATCCATGTATGTTGCCGTCAAAGGTGGCGAGAAAGCCATCCGAAACGCTCACAAGCTGCTGGCCAAGCGTCGCCGGGGTGACACGTCCGTCCCTGCGCTGACCCTTGATCAAATCGCCGAACAGCTTTCCCATTCCGTCGCCCGCGTCATGGGCGAAGGCTCCCTTTACGACGAAAAGCTGGCCGCACTCGCAATCAAGCAGTCTCGAGGCGACCTGATCGAAGCTGCCTTCCTGATGCGGGCTTACCGGACGACGTTGCCGCGCTTCGGCTACAGCCAACCCGTCGATACTGCGAAAATGCTGGTCGAGCGGCGGATATCTGCCACATACAAGGATCTGCCCGGTGGACAGGTGCTTGGTCCGACATTCGACTACAGTCACCGGCTGCTAGACTTCTCCCTCGCCGCAGAGGACGACGACCGTACGCCTCAGGCTGAAACAGCCGAAACCCGCGACGAACCCGTGCCGCGCGTCACCGACCTTCTCGGCGACGAAGGCCTCATGGAACCGGACCCCTTGACCGATGAGGATGCGCCTGTCGGCGACCTGACCCGCGAGCCCCTGTCCTTCCCCGCTGATCGGGATCTGCGCCTCCAGAACCTGGCACGAGGCGACGAGGGTTTTCTGCTCGCGCTCGCCTATTCGACCCAGCGCGGCTATGGCCGAACACACCCGTTTGCAGGTGAAATCCGCTATGGTGAGGTTGAAGTCGAGTTTTACGCGGAGGAACTCGGATTCGCCGTAACGCTTGGCACGATCAAGGTCACCGAGTGCCAGATGGTCAACCAGTTCCAGGGGTCTGCAAAGGCGGCGCCAACCTTCACGCGTGGTTATGGCCTTGTTTTCGGCCAGGTGGAGCGGAAGGCCATGTCCATGGCAATGGTCGATCGCTCGATGCGTTGGCAGGAACTCGGAGAAGAACAGACCGCGCCTGCGCAGGACATTGAGTTCGTCCTCTCCCACTCCGACAACATCCAGGCGACCGGCTTTGTCGAACACCTGAAACTTCCGCACTATGTCGATTTCCAGGCCGAGCTTGATCTCGTCCGCCGCATGCGCGGTGAATGGTTCGAGAAACGCACCGGTGCAGAAAGCGACGAAACGTCCCGGGAGGCCGCGGAATGAGCGGCGGCCTCAGCCATATCACCTTCATCGTCAGGGACCTCGAAAGGACGTCGCAAATACTGATTGATGTACTGGAAGGCCGGGAGGTCTATGCAAGCGGAGAGGATACCTTCTCCCTGTCACCGGAGAAGTTCTTTCTGGTCGGCGATATCTGGATTGCGATCATGCAGGGAACAAGCTTGCCCGAACGCAGCTACAATCATGTCGCCTTCAAGATCGAGGAAAGTGAATTCGAGACCCGGCTGGACGCTATCGGAAGGCTCGGCCTCGAATGCAAGCCGCCGCGCCATCGCGCTGATGGCGAAGGCAGGTCGATCTACTTCTATGACCACGACAACCACCTCTTTGAGCTGCACACGGGAACCCTGGAAATGCGGCTGGAAAACTACTCCAGGATTCTCCAGAAGCGGAGGGCTACACAATGAACGACACGGCTGAGATCTATGATCAGGGCGAATACAACTTCGCTTACCTCGACGAGCAAACCAAACGCATGATCCGCAGGGCGATCCTGAAAGGCATCGCGATACCAGGTTATCAGGTGCCTTTTGCTTCACGCGAAATGCCGATGCCCTATGGCTGGGGTACGGGTGGGGTTCAGGTCACCGCGTCTATCCTCGGCAGGGACGATTGTCTGAAAATGATCGACCAGGGCTCCGACGACACGACCAATGCCGTTTCCCTGCGGGGATTTTTTGAAAAGACCGCAGGCATCAGGACGACTTACGAAACGTCAGAGGCCACTGTCATCCAGACCCGTCACCGCATCCCGGAAAAAACCCTCACGGAAGACCAGATCCTTGTCTTCCAGGTTCCCATTCCCGAGCCCCTCCGTTTCCTGGAACCGCGCGAGACGGAAACCCGCAAGATGCATGCGCTTGAAGATTATGGCCTCATGCACGTGAAGCTCTACGAGGACATTGCCAAGAATGGCCACATCGCCACGACCTACGCCTATCCGGTGAAGGTCAATGACCGCTACGTGATGGACCCGTCTCCGACGCCCAAGTTCGACAACCCGAAAATTGACGAGATGGCGGCCCTTCAGCTTTACGGGGCCGGACGCGAAAAACGCATCTACGCCATTCCGCCCTACACCAGGGTGAAGAGCCTCGACTTTGAGGATTATCCCTTCGAGGTCCAGAAATTCGACAAGCCTTGCGGCCTCTGTGGAGCGGAAGACGTTTATCTCGACGAGGTCATTCTGGATGACAGGGGTGGACGAATGTTCGTTTGCTCTGACAGCGATTTTTGCGAGGAACGCAGGGCCGCCGGCCATGCAGGCCCGATGGCGGCCGATCCGGCAGCGCTCCAGGTCAGCGGAAAAACTCAAGGGGAGACGGCCTGATGAGC
>NZ_KI928921.1:347273-387291 GCF_000521215.1 Labrenzia sp. DG1229
RAGACGGCCTGATGAGCCTGTTTCAAGCCGACGACCCGCTGCTGCAGGTTCACAACGTCACCCGCTATTATGGCGATCGGGTCGGGTGCTCCGACGTTTCGTTCGATTTGTGGCCGGGCGAAGTGCTTGCCATTGTCGGTGAAAGCGGTTCGGGCAAGACAACCCTGCTCAACTGCCTTTCAACGCGGCTGGCACCGACGGCGGGTGCCATTGAATACCGCATGCGTGACGGTTCCATGCGCAACCTCTATCAGCTCTCGGAGGCCGAACGCCGACTCCTGATGCGCACCGACTGGGGCTTCGTTCACCAGAACGCAGCCGACGGACTTCGCATGAATGTGTCTGCCGGCGCCAATGTGGGTGAAAGGCTGATGGCCGTGGGCGACAGGCACTACGGCAACATTCGTTCGACTGCCGACGACTGGCTGGGCCGGGTTGAAATCGACAGCGACCGGATCGACGATGATCCCCGCTCGTTTTCCGGCGGCATGCGCCAGCGTCTGCAGATTGCCCGTAATCTGGTGACGCGCCCTCGACTCGTTTTCATGGATGAGCCGACGGGAGGTCTCGACGTCTCCGTTCAGGCACGCCTTCTCGATCTGCTGCGCCGCCTCGTAGCCGATCTGGGTTTGTCGGTCGTGATCGTCACGCACGATCTGGCGGTTGCCCGTCTGCTGTCCCACCGCATCATGGTGATGCGCCACGGCAACGTCATCGAGGCCGGACTGACAGACCAGGTTCTGGACGATCCGCGAGAGCCGTATTCACAACTGCTCGTTTCCTCGATTTTACAGGTGTGAGGTCTGAAATGCCCGTCCGTCTCTATCTCAACAATGTCGGCAAATCCTTCACCATGCACCTGCAGGGCGGCTCGGTCATTCCCGTCGTCGACAAGGTCGAATTTTCAGTCAACGCAGGAAAATGCGCCGTGCTTGGTGGCCCGTCGGGTGCTGGCAAGAGCTCCATCCTGAAAATGATCTACGGCAACTACCGTTGTGATCAGGGCCAGATCCTGGTCACGATCGGCAACGACATCATCAATGTCGCAGGTGCCCAACCTCGCCGGATACTGAAATTGCGTGAAGATACTATCGGCTATGTCAGCCAGTTTCTGCGGACAATTCCGCGCGTGTCCGCAGAAGACGTCGTCGCAGAGCCGCTGGTTGCTCAAGGCACAAGTGAAGCAGAAGCAGTTGAAAAGGCGCGCTCGCTGCTGACACGGCTGAACGTTCCCGAGCGCCTCTGGACCCTTCCGCCGGCGACCTTCTCCGGCGGTGAACAGCAGCGGGTCAACATCGCCCGCGGGTTCATAGCCCATTATCCGATTCTGCTGCTCGATGAACCGACTGCCTCGCTTGACGCAGCCAACCGGGCGGTCGTCGTCTGCCTGGTGCAGGAGAAAAAGGAACAGGGTGTTGCGATGGTTGGCATTCTGCACGATCAGGACGTCCGTGAGGAAATTGCCGACCGCATCATCGACGTCACCGGATTTGCCGCAGAGGTGGCCGCCTGATGTCATTGGCCAAGGAAACAGTTGCAGGCGGGGGAAAACTGTCACAGAAAGGTCATCCCCCTCCTATAGGCCGGGCTTCCCGGCCACCACGAAAATGACCGTGATTCTGATATGCGCTACGCCATCTATTTTGCCGCCGACGCAGACGATCGTTTGATGCAGCTAGGCAATACCTGGTTGGGAAGGGATCCGTTCTCCGGGTCGGATCTCTGCCAGCCGGCGCTTGACGGCATCGACGGAGAACGTTTCCGGGACCTGACCAGCAGCCCGCGTCGCTACGGGTTTCACGGAACGCTGAAGGCACCGTTCCGACTAAATCCCGAACGGACCGAGGCTGTCCTTCTGGAGGCCTGCCGGGATTTTTCGGGTGACGTTGCACCGTTCGAGATCCAGGGTTTCGGCGTTAACCGGCTCGGCAGGTTTCTCGCCCTGACACCGGATTATGCCGAGCCCGACCTCGCGGCGTTCGCAGCCTTGTGCGTGCATCACTTCGAGACGTTTCGAGCACCGCTTTCCGGGGCCGATCTGGAACGCCGCCGCAAGAGCGGCCTGACACCAAAGCAGGATTCCTATCTGACCGGTTGGGGCTATCCATACATCTTCGACGAATTCCGCTTCCATATGACCTTGTCCAGCAAGCTGGAAAACGATGCTGAGGCCACTGTCTTGGCAGCGGCGGCCAGGAATTATTTTGCTGCGATAACAGGGCAGTCACGCACTTGCAGTTCATTCGCGCTTTATGTCGAGCCCGAGAGAAACGCTCCATTTGAGGTTCACACGGTGTTCGAGCTGACCGGAAGCACATCAGCGCGAACGGCGGAGTCCCTTGCCGCCCCTTCGACCCGCCAGGAGAATGCATGAGTACGGATCTGAAAATCTTCAAGAATGCCAGGCTCATTCTGGCCGATGAAGTGAAAGACGGTTCTCTTTCGGTTTCCGGCTCGGGTCTGATCAATGCCATCGACGCGTCCACCGGCGCAAACGGGCATGATTGCGAAGGGGACTATCTCCTGCCGGGCCTCGTCGAGCTGCACACCGATCACCTGGAGACACATTACGCACCACGGCCCATGGTCCGCTGGAACCCCGTAGCTGCCGTTCAGGCACATGACGCGCAGATCGCCTGTTCCGGCATCACCACAGTCTTTGATGCGCTGCGTGTCGGCATGGATCAGGACGCAAATCTGCGCTATCCCGACATGCGCATCCTCGCCGACGCAATTGAAACCGGCAAGAAAGAGGGCAGACTGCGGGCGGATCACTTCATTCACCTGCGTTGCGAGGTCTCCGCATCCGATGTCATGAACGCATTCAGCGTGTTCGAGGACGATGACAGTATCCGGCTGATTTCGCTGATGGACCACACGCCGGGTCAGCGGCAGTTCGTTTCTCTGGACGCCTACAAGGCTTATTTCCAGGGCAAAAAGGGTTTTTCCGACACAGAGATGGAAGATTTCATCAGGCACCGGCAGGAAAGTGCCTGCGCGCTCGCGCCAGAACATCGCAAACGTCTTTCAGCGATTGCGCAGGCCCGTGGCATTTCCATTGCCAGCCACGACGATGCCACTCGGGAACATGTCGACGAAGCGATCGAACTGAACACCAGGATTGCAGAATTTCCGACCACGAAGGAAGCGGCAAAAGCCTCTCACGACGCGGGCATGGCTGTTCTGATGGGCGCTCCCAATGTCGTGCGCGGCGGGTCCCACTCCGGAAATGTTTCTGCAAGGGAACTGGCGGAGGCAGACCACCTGGATGTGCTTTCCTCGGACTATATTCCGGCGTCCCTGATTCAGGCAGCTTTCCATCTTGCCAATGAAGTCGAGAAAATCTCCTTGCCCCAGGCCGTCAAGATGGTGACCAAAACACCCGCAAGATCCATCGGACTTTCGGATCGAGGTGCATTGGAATGCGGACTGCGCGCCGACCTCATCCAGGTGAAACTGGTCGGCAATGTTCCGATCGTGCGTGGTGTCTGGCGCGAGGGACGGCGGGTTGCCTGAAGCAAATGCAGGAAATACGCCGAAACTCGGCCCTGGTAGAATGGTACTCGTGGTCGGTCCGAGTGGCGCCGGCAAGGACACGCTGATGTCCGCACTCAGGGAAAAACTCGAGGGGCATGCGAATATTCACTTTGCCCGGCGCGCCATCACCCGCGAAGCAGATACCGGCGCGGAAGATCACGAAACGCTGACACGTCCGCAATTCGACAGGCTCGTGGACCTTGGAGAAACAGCCCTTTCCTGGGAAGCCCACGGACTTGGCTATGTCATCCCCAAAGTCTACGACGCTCACATCGGCGCGGGCGATACGGTGATCGCCAACGGCTCGCGCCGCATTCTGCAAAGGGCGGCGGACAAGTACGAAACCGCGATCGTTCTCCTGATCACGGCACCTGTCCCCGTTCTCGCCGAGCGCTTGGCCGCGCGCGGCCGGGAAAGCAGGCAGGACATCGAAAACCGTCTGCAAAGAGCCGATCTTGAGCCCGAAAACGCGCAGAACCTAGTTCGCATTGAAAACACCGGCACTGTAGAGAACAGCGTATCGAGGATGATGGCGGCATTGTCGCTTCAGGACTGACCCCCCGCAAATTGTCGGACGCAATCCTTCGCGTCGGAAATATTCTGCAAGGTACCCTGTAACGCTTCGACAGCGATTGTGGTACGATCCGTTCATTGATTGAGAAAATATTACAAGAGGCCCATTGAAGCCTCTGAAAAATGTGTTGTTTCACGACCGGCTATTTCCACAGTTGTGAACAGATGCAGCAGACCCAAGCAGTCCGATCAGAAAGCCTTTTGATGGAGAGTGATTTTGGCCGAAGCTTTTAATTTGCCGTTTGAATACGTGAACCGCCTTACCAATCCCGGTCTTCCGACCAGCGCAGGACCTGTGAAGCTCAACCAGTATCTTTGCAAGGACCGCGGAAACGGGGGCAACGACAGCGCGCACAGTCTCTACAAGAACTTTCGCTGGATCAAGAACGAGTTCGGTGAAAACCTGAACCGGCATGTCGGCGGAAGTGCGATCGACCTTGCCCTGAAGGGGCAGGGCAATGATCAGACCTTCATCAAGATCTGGAATTTCATGCTGAAGCACAAGGACCTGCTCGACAAGTACAAGGTCGATGTTTGCGGACGCGCCAACAAGGATGGCTCCAAGGATGTCGAGCAAAGGGGCAAGATCAAGAAGATCTACTTCGACAAGATGTCGGACCGCGGCGCGTTGCAGGAGATGGTTCAGGATCGTTTCTTTGGCATGGACTGCATCGGCTTCGTCGCCAATTTCCTGATCTGGGTCGGGGAATGGGACAAGTATTACGGCGTTTCACCGCGGAAGTATCCTGAACGGGTCTGCAAGATCAACATCGACGAAGTCAGCGAAGTCAAACCGCTGGATTTCATGGTCTGGAACGGTCACGTCGCCCTGGTCGACTGGGTCTGGCAGCAGATCGACGACAAGAAGGCGCGCATAGACATGTGTCAGAGTTCCAGCGGTGGGCCTCAATGCAACCAGTGGGTGATCCTTCGGCAGACCGGCGGCAAGGGCATCAACGGGGGACGGGAATTCACGATCGACGGTGGAACACCTGCTCCTCCTGTGCGGGGCCACTTCACGATCTGGCGTCGTGAAGGCTTCTGGTACTGACCGCATAATCTGCCAGACGAACCGCGCAATCGATGACCGTAGACATGAGGTCCACTGGCCGGCATTCGCCGTGGGCTCTCATGCGGTCTTGATATTCAGACTCGATTTCAACCAGTTGGCATAGTCTGCAAGCGCGGTTTCGTCCCGGGTACAATAAGTCCATTTTTGCTTGCGCTGCGCCCGGATGAAACCGGAACGTTTCAGGAGTTCGATGTGCCGGCTCATCGTCGGCTGGCTTATCCCGAAGTGCTCTGCAAGCATCTGGACACAGACCCCGGTTTCAACTGGATCCGCTGATTCCTGGTGTGCAAAGTGTTCCATGGGTCTGTCCAGCAGTCGCAGGACTTCGATCCGGGTCTCATTTGCAAGTGCCTTGACTTGATCTTCTCGATTCGACATAACATAGTTATATAGCAATTTTGCTAAATGTCAATCTGAAGGAGAAAGCCGATGCTGCACCTCAACGAACGATTTTCCTTTGAAGGTCAGTCCATCGCATGGGGTTCCCTGGGTGAGGGTGATCCGATCGTGCTCGTTCATGGTTTTCCCTGGTCTGCCCAGTCCTGGAGGGCAATCGCTCCCTGGTTGGCAAAGACCCACAAGGTCTATTATTTCGACATGCTCGGGACCGGTCTGTCGGAAAAAAATGCAGCTCAGAATGTCACCGAATACGTTCAAAGCGACCTGCTGGAAGCATTGGTCGGACACTGGGAACTGAAAAGACCGCAAGTCATCGGACATGATTTTGGCGGCCTCGCCGCTCTGAGGGGACACTTCGTCAACGGCATTGACTACGGCAAGCTTCACCTCGTGAACGCGGTTGCTGTCCTGCCGTCCGGGTCGCCGTTTTATGCCCATGTTGCAAATCACGAGCCCGCATTTGCAGGTTTGCCCGACTATGCCCATGAAGCTCTTTTTCGTGCCTATATCCAGGCCGCTGCTCATTATCCGCTGCGGGAAGATGCGAACAGGATATATTTGGATCCCTGGTCTGGAGAGATTGGCAAGGCGGCCTTCTACCGCCAGATCGCGCAGGCTGATATCGCCAATATTGAAGAGGCGCAAAAACGCTACGGCCCGACCGATTTTGATATTCACCTCACCTGGGGAATGCGAGATACATTCATTCCGCCGGCACAAGGCCGCGAGCTTCAGGACCTCCTGCAGGCAACGAGCTTCACGCCGGTCGAGGACGCTGCCCATCTTGTGCATGAGGATGCGCCGGCAGCCTTGCTGGGGTCGTTGGCGAGGAGTGTTTGACAAGGTCGTCAAAATCGGCTGTTGCTGACCTGAGGACAGTGACGTAATGTCACTTTCTTGAAAGTGAAACAAATATAACCAAGCGCTGAATAAATTCGCAGGATCAAAAAATTAATTGGGAAATTTCCAAAAAACTTTTCTTTAAGTCCGCAGTCGCCTACTCTGTTTCTACTGCATTGAAAACAGCTGCCAATCGAGTATCCCAGGTATGTCCAAGGCCCTTTTTGACAAATACGGTGGCTTCAAATCTGTAAGCCGCGTTGTAATGGCTTTTTATGACAAAATTCTCGATTCCGATCAGGTCGGTGACTACTTCGACGACATCGACATGCCGAAGCTGATAGATCATCAGACGAAGTTCATTTCATCTCTTCTCGGTGGTCCGGTGTCCTATTCCGATGAGCGGCTCAGGCGAGCACATGCATCACTTGACCTGACGCACGAAGATTTCGATGAGGTGAGCAGGCTCCTGGGCGAAACGCTGGCAGAACATGACTTTTCACCCCAGGACATCGACACGGTCATTTCGGAAATCGAAGCCCGCCGAACCTGTATTCTTTCGACGGGCCGCGCATGAGTATCACGGCCATCAATCAACAGCTTCTGCGCGCCATCGGCGTCGGCATCGCCGTTGTCCGGGGAGATGACTTTCAGTTCGTTTTCAGCAATGCCCCCTTCGCGGACTGGTTCGGAAAACCAGATCCCGGATCTCCATTGCAGGATGTTCTTCATGATATCGACATGGATGGTGTCCGCGCTGCGCTGGACCAGACCGGCCGCTATTCCGGTGAGATCTCTGTAAAGCTGAAACGCCGCACGCTGGTGATCGCCCTTTCAATTTCCGGGGCGGATGAAGAGACAAACGACCTGTTCGTCGTCGAATGTCAGAACATCACCAGGATCCGTGAACTGGAGTCGATGATCGACAGTTACTCGTCCATGGTCGAGCGCAACACGCGTGAACTGGAACGGGAAAAGGAACGTGTGGAACGCCTGTTGCTGAACCTCATGCCCCGCACTGTCTATGAGGAATTCAAGACATTCGGTGTCGTGACGCCCCAGCTTTACGACAGCGTCTCCGTTGTCATGCTGGATTTTGTCGATTTCACTCGTTTTTCGACCAATCATGACCCGACGGTCACGCTTGGTGAGTTGAACGACATATTCACGGCGTTCGACCGGATCGCGGAACAATTCGGTTGCGAACGGATCAAGACCATTGGCGATGCCTATCTGGCGGTCGCCGGGATGCCAGAACCCTCTCCTGACCACATGCGGGCTGTTGCCAACTGCGCGGTGCGTTTCATCCGCTATCTCGAGCGCCGCAATCAGAGCCACCAGTACAAGTGGGAAGCGCGGATAGGCCTTGGCACCGGTTCAGCCGTGGGTTCGGTCGTCGGCATCCAGAAATACGTTTATGACGTCTTCGGATCAGCCGTTAACCTTGCCGCGCGCCTGCAGGCGTTTGCCAATCCAATGTGCGTCGTTGCCCCCGATTCGATGAAGGAATTCCTTGTTGAGGAATTTCATCTTGACGATCTCGGGAAACAGGAAATCCGGAGCTTCGGCGAAATGCGCCTGATGCGGATCAGCCCGGGTATTGAACTGGCCCGCCAAGCCGGCAGGTTTTAAGGCCGTCCTGCCGGACAGAAGGTAAAACCCGCGCCCTGATCTAGAGAGATCATTCCGCGGCCCCGCGATGTTTTTCGGTCCAGTCGAGGCAGGAACGCAACAGGCGCAGGTACAGTTTTGGCGGGTAGTAATCGTGGGTCGACTTCGGATATCCGACCAGATGTGCAACCGCACCCGTGCGCTTCAACGCACGATAAAACTCTTCCAGTTGCGTAAACGGAACATTGTCGTCCAGAAGTCCGCCTTGAATGAGCACAGGGGTCTGCACATTCTTCACATGGAAGATTGGTGAGCGATCCAGAAACATCTGCAGATTGTCGATGAAACTGCCGCCCAGGTACCAGCTTGTCTGAAAATACCCGTTGGTGCCCTCCAGACTGATGTAGTCCGTTTCTCCGGCAACCGGGCAGGCTGACCTGAACCGGTCGGTCTGGGTGATGATCCAGCTGGTCAGCGTGCCACCATTGCTCTGGCCGATGACAATCAGCTGCTCGGGGTCCGCCAGTCCCTGGGCGATGACATGGTTTACGCCCGTCATGATGTCGTGGAAGTCCGGACCGCCGAAATTGCCGATCAGGTCTTCCCGGAAGCTCCGGCCATATCCGAGTGTACCGCGATAATTGATGCGCAGAACGAAATACCCTTTTTCCAGATACGCCGCCGTCGCAAAGAATTTCATCAGCGGCAGGTATTCGTTGAAGTCGACGCCATTCGGGCCGCCGTGTATCTGGACGACCAATGGGTACGTCTCACCTTCCCGGTAGTCCTCCGGATAGCTCAGAAGTCCCTCGACGGGTGTGGTGTCGAGTGACGTCCACTCAATCAGCTCGGTCCTGAGTGCGCCGATCCCATCGAACTCGCTGTTCACCTGCGTGACTCTTGAAGGATCGAACTGAGCGACATCGGTGACATACGCCTCCGGGGGCTTTGCATGAGTCTGCCCGATGAAGGCGAGTTTCTGTCCGTCTGAGCTAACGTCGACAAAAGATGACGTCAGATAGGTATTGAGGCCTGGCACATCCAGATCTCGTGGAGATCCGAACACTTTCGAGTACGGTGATCCGTCGATGGGCATCTCGTAGAATGAATAGCTGACACGGTCATTCTCTATGTAATAGAGACTCTTGGAATCGGTCGACCACTCCCAGGGAAACGGCAGCCGGTTCTTGCTGTCGGGGAGATTGATGATATCGCCTCCATCGACCGGAAAGAGTTTGATATCCCAAAGGAAAGACCATTTGAAAGCGCCTGGTGCGTTTATGAATGCAATCCATTTGCCGTCCGGCGAGAATTTTGGAAAGTATTTCCAGTGTTCATTCCCTGCATCGATACGACTGAAGTCCCCGGTTTCGACATCGGTAACTGAGAGCTGCGCCCGCGTCCAATAGTCGAGACCGGGCCGTTCCTGATGCGCAAAAACAATCCGGCGGCTGTCCGGTGCCCAGTCATACGACCAATTGCCGCCCCATTCGCTAACGGAGAAGTCTGCGTCCCGCGTCAGGTTGATGACGTTTCCGTCCGGTTTGACATCCTTCAGTTTTTGCAGCCAAAGGTGATTTTTTACGAAGACATCTGAATCTTTCACATCCGGCGGAACCAAATCCGGATCTGCCATGACAAACGCAATGGAATTGCCGTCCGGCGCCCATTTGAAACTCGAAATATCCCGCGAAACACGGGTTATCTGCAGGCCGTCGCCTCCAGCGGCATCGACAACCCAAATATTGTTTATCCCCGTTTCGGTGGACAGATAGGCAACGAAGCGTCCGTCCGGTGACCACTGCGGCGCGGATTTTTCCGCAGACCGCTCCAGCAGCGTTCGCACATTGCCACCATCGGTGTCGGATACAAAGAATTCGACCGGATATTCGTCCTTGCCCAGATCGACACTGTTCACACCGTAAAGCAGCTTTGAATCGTCGGGAGAAAACGAGAGGTCTGAAAGACGCTTTACGTCGAGGCTGGTTTCGGGGCTCCAGGAGCCTTGTGCGAAGGATTCTCGTGCCGGCAACGCAAGACAAAGCGTGACACACAAAAGGATGGATTTCTGCGAAACAATGCCCCTCATGGACATGACGATACTCCTATCAACAACGAAAGGTGGTGTCTTTGTCCAACACTATACCGCAAATGCTATTGTTGATTTTCACAAGGTCGGGATTTGCGGCCTGCCTGTTCAGGCACCGCAGAAACAAGACTTGCCGACCGACCTCGCAGGACGATGGCACCCCTCATCCTGTCTGACGGTTCACCTTGCCCGACACGGCAGGACGCGCGGTGTCAGTTGTTGTCTTCTTTCTTTTTCTTGCCCAGAACGCTTCCAAGCAATCCGGGAGGAAGGCCGAAGCCCTCTTCAACGGCTTTCAGCACTTCTTCGTCATCGACATCACCGTCGATCACCTTCTGGACATCGATCTGGGTCCGCCCACCGGTCGCACGCTGAATAACCTCGTTAGCCGTATCAACCAGCTCCTGCGGAGCGTCCTTGTTTCCCTGGAGTATCGAGATCAGCTCGCCACCCGTTTCCTGAAGCTGCTTGTAGGCCGCCTCCGGGTTTTGCAGAATACCGGCAATATCGGGATAGATCCGGGGGTCATTCCAGGAACCTTCGATGACGATCGGAACACCGAGACCCGCCATTTTCTTGTCCTCGCCCTTACGGCGCGGCATCGGCGGTTGCCCTTCCAGGGTCGGAACGATATTTGGCTCCACGCGCCAGCTGAGGCTTTGCTGCGGCAAGTCCGTCGTTCCCTTGCCATTCATGCGCAACAACGGCCCGACCATGGCAAGATCTTCGGTCTTGGCGACCCCGTTGGCAATTTGAAACGAAGCCCCGAGGGTACTGAAGTCGGTCTTTGCCGACGGATTTTCCTGCCAGCCGAGCAAGGTTTCGACGGAAAGACCCCGCACCATCTTCGGAATATTGATACCCCGGATTGCCCCGTCCACGAATTCATAGTCGGCCGAGCCATTCAGGCCCTGGACCAGCGCTTGCTGCGATCCACCGCGGGAAGTCACATCGAGATTGATCGAGGTGCTGCCTTCAATCCACTCAAATTCGGCTGCGTCGCGCAGCAAGGGATAGGCATTGAGTCCACTCAGCGAAAACTGCGCGGCAACTTCTGGTGTTTCCGAAGCTCCGTTCAACGTGACAGTTCCCTTGCCCGCGCCTTCGTAAAGAGCCAGCTTTTCCAGGTTCGCAGTCAGAACCCCGTTTTGAATGGTCGTAGAGAGGGCGCTCTCGTCGATCTTGATCTTGTTCCAGCGGATCTCGCGCGTCGTGACCTTGAAATCCGCATCGACGGACCGAAGACCCTTGAAGTCGATCGGATCCGTATTCCAGCCGGACGCCGGCTTTTTGCGTTCGTTTCCGCCACTCGCATTGCCTGAAGATCCGGCCCCGGCAGAGCCACCGCCGTTTCCTGAGCTGGAGCCGTCACTCAGGTACGGATCCAGTACCAGCTCGCGCAGCGCCAGTCGTGCCGTCACCTTCGGCTTGGCGCCAAGTTCGATCCTCCCGTTGGCTTCACCGCTTGTCTCATCAAGTGTAAAGCGGGTTTCTTCGAACGAAACCGCACCGGGTTGCATGCCGAAAATCCCGGAGGCCTTGAAGGTTTTCAGCCCGCCCCCCGAACCAAGCGGCTGACCAAGCCAGCCCATCAAACCACGCAGATCGGCCGTATCCACATTGACCGCGCCGTCGACATTACCTGTCATCGCGACCTGTCCGGCAAAGCCCGCACTTACTCTGTTGCCTTTCAGGGAAACGGATACAGGTGCTGAATTTCCGCCAAGCAACTTTGCGGTATCGGCCTCGCCTGTCAGGCTGAATGCTTCACCACGCCATGAAAGCGCGCCCGAAAGGGAAATCGGTTTTTCAAGGCCCTGAAGATCCACGTCCAGGGCAAGGTCGGTCAGTCGGTCCGCCTCCGGGTCACCGACGGTGGAGGACAGACCGAGGCCACCAATTTCTCCCTCTGAAATCGAAATCGACCCGTTCATGTCGAGACCGGCAATCAATTCCGCGCCTGTCAAGCCGACGGTATCGAAGGCCATATCGGCGCTCAGCTTTCCGCTTGCCGGCAAGTCCTGGCCTGCCAGAAGAAGAAGGTCCTTGATCGAACCATCCTTCAGCACCATACGGCCGGACACTTCCGGCACGAGACCTGCGAGATCCGCATCTGCCGCACCACCGAGCGAAAGCTGGCCGAGCACAAGATGAAGATCGGCAACGGAAATCGACGCTTCCGAGCCCGAAATCCTGGCATCGAATGAATAGGCCCCCGGGTCCGCCTCCAGATCCTGACCCGCGAGCGCTGCCAACGACTTCAAAGATGGTCCCGCTGCATTCAAGGTCAGTTCCGCGCGCGTTGGCTGGAGCCCTGTTTCACCCGACATTGTGATGGAATTTTCACCGGTTGAAATCGTTAGGTTGACCGGCACCTGATCGCCGGATGTCAGCCCCAGAGGATTATCCAGTCCACCGGCGACATTGAACGGTATGTCCTGAAGCACGAAACTGGAAGTCAGATCAACTTCGCCGCCGAGATCCGGAGCAGTGAGTGCAAGATCCAGATTGCTGATCCGGACCGGCTCACTTGTTGACGGATCCTTGTAGGTAAGCATACCACCGATGATCGTAAGGCTGTCGACGCCAATGCTTTTCAGGTAGCTTCCGGATGCGGTCGCGGGCTCCGATTGGGGCGCTTGCGTTGCCGTGGTCTGATCAGCCTGAGCGGTTTGTCCGGATTGGGCGGCAGGGTCTTCGCCAAGACCGAGATTCCGGCGCGGCTCCCAGCTGCTCGATCCGTTTTGACCCACTTCAAGATAGATGTCCGGCTTGTCCAGGGTAATGCCGGTCACCTGGATGTTGCCCGTTATCAACCCACCCCAGGCGAGACCGAACTCCACTCGTTCCGCCTTGGCGAATTCAATACCGTCGGCACCGGCTTCTCCCGCAACGCCGATGTCCTGTGCATCAAGAGCAAACCCGGGAAACAGGGAAAGCGACACGGGACCGTCAAGCCGGACGCGCCAGCCAAGCCGCTTGTCGACCTGTTCAACCACCTGACGTTTGATTTCATCCTTGGGCAGGAACAGCGGAACGACCAGCACGATCGTCACCAGCAAGATCACCAGACTGCCCAACCCGATCAAAAGCCGTCGCATATTTGAGCGTCTCCTTTCGCGAATCGGCCCTAATGTAGACCAAACGCACCTTCGTCCACACCCACACTGCACTGTGAATTTGACAAAAACAGGAAACGATACGAATTCGCAACCGCTGAGCGCAGAGCTTCCTCGGAATTCGTCACGCCTGGGAAAAGGCTACCATGTGATTGTCCCACGAAAAGCCTGGAGGCCGAGCGAGAATCTCTGCTGGAACGTCCGGTTCGTTGACGAAAGACAAACCGCCATTCCCGTCAGAAATCAGAAAACTGCCCTGATCGATGGGCGCGACACCACAGCCATCGGGGATCACCTGCGCGCCAAGGAAACCGCCTGTTCCGGCATCCCAGAAAAGAGTTCGGCCACCGCGCGGTGCGGATGTGGCAATGACATCTCCGGAAATGCTGGCGGTTACGGACCCGATATAATTATTGAGTTTGCCCGCGAATGACGCAGGCATTTCTGTCATATAAGGCGCTTCGTCCGGTGCGAAAACGGCAACGAGCGGCGGAACATCCGATGCTGGTCCTTCATATTGACCACCGACCCAGGCCCGCCCCTTTCCATCCAGGGCCATGTGCCGCAATGACAACTGATGCAGGGAGTTGTCCAGTTCATGTTGCCTTGCCAGATCGCCCGTTTGTGCATCAACAAAGGCGATCGAAGGCGCCATGGCGGCAAGATTGAGCTTTTCTCGACCCTTGTCCGGGTGCGTTTCAATACCGCCATTTGCAATCACGAGTGTCCGCCCGTCGGACGTAAGCGCGAGATCGTGCGGTCCAAGACCATAAGAACTGAATTCACCGATCCGTTTAGGCAGTTGGCCACTCACATCGTAGACGCCCACAACCCCGCGGGCGGCTCCAAAATCATTCTCCACCGCATAAAGCAGACGGCCATCGGCCGAAAAACAGCCATGACCATAAAAATGCCTGCCGGGTTCGGACACAATCACGGACGGTTCGAAATCCTGAAAAGGCTGCACAAATAGAGCGAAAGTCCCGGGACGCCGCGCGAAGGCAACAAAACGCTGCCCGTCCGGAGAAACGGCAATTCCGTGTCCACGCCCGGGGAGTGTTATTCTGGCAAGGATCTGTCCGTAGTCGTCCAGCAGCCCAACGCCGAAGTCACCATTGGAGTTCCTGTAGGCGCTGGCAAACAGAACGGCGTCTTCGCCGTCCTTCCGCTCCAGCAGGCTTTCAGCCAATGGCGACCGCGAAAAGGCAGGCAACGTTGCGATACCGCCCAGCGCCGTCAAAAACCCGCGGCGCGAAAACGTGTGTGGTTCAGTCGCCGTCAAGGGCATTGAACCCTCCGGCAAGTCCTAGGCCACCAGCAACACCCTGGGTCATCAGTTCCCGGATCGAGGAAAGTGTGATCAACAGGGCAGCAACCTGATTGTAACCGCCGTTCTCGCCGAATGTCTTGCGCACGGGCGGATTAAGTGCATCCAGGTAATTCCTGGCATTCTTGAATTCAAAACCGAGCGTATCCAGTGTCCACTGATCGTCGGATGACATCAGTGGTTTCAGATCCATGCTGGAAAGCGCATCGTTTATACCGGCAAGCTCGCCGGTAAGGTAGACAACCGCGTTGCCCGAGCGTGAAAAAGGAAACCGGTTCGGTTTTGTTTTGTCCTTCGACTTTCCCATCGCCGGTAAAATATCCTGATCCTTGGTAATCGTGATACCGGTTGCCAGCGAATTGAAAACGTCTTCGATGGCTTCCTTCGAAGTACGATAACGGTCATTGTCCGGCCCGGCCGATAGAAGAAGTTTGCTGTAACCGTGCGGATCGGCCCAATCGGCCGAGGTGTCGCGCGCGATCTTGGATACGTTCTGCGCAATGGCGAGAGCGTATCCGCACGTGTAATCCTTGATGTCACTGTTGTTTCCGAGGACGATTTTCGCGTCCTTGTCGAAGGCAATCAGCTCCAATGCAGTCAGGCTCTGAACAGCAACGCTTTTTTTGCCAAGGCTCACAGGTGACAAAACGCTGTTATCCGCCGCCGCATAGAGTTTTCTGATCTGCTTTTGCGCCCTGCCACGCGGGTCAGGCCGGAAAGACAGGCGGCTCAGCCTGTCGTCTTCAAGAAGGGGACCGAACCTCAGGAACTGAATGCGCGAAAAATCACGTATGGTTTTTGAAAAGGCGGTTTGAAAACCGAGGACGCTTGCCTCGGTTGTCTCGGTGCAGATGGCTGATACGGCCGTGGGCAGTATTCCTGCACTTTCAGCAAAGTCGGCTGTCGCCGGTCGAAAATAGCCCGCGATGATACTTTCAAGCGGTGCATTGAAATCCGCTGCTTGCGATGGAACCGCAAGAAAGATCGCAGCAATTCCCAGGATCAGGTTTTTCATCAAAGAGACTCCAAGAAACGGATCAGCGCCTGTCGATCTTCCGGTGGCATCGCAACAACAGTATCACGTGCCGCCTGTGCTTCACCGCCATGCCACAAGACGGCTTCCAGGAGATTGCGTGCCCGTCCGTCGTGCAGGAACCTTGTATGGTTGTTTACTGTCTCGGTCAGTCCGACACCCCAGAGCGGCGGTGTCCGCCATTCTCGTCCGTTTGCATCACCTGCAGGTCGATTGTCAGCAAGACCCTCGCCCATATCATGTAGAAGAAGGTCCGTATATGGCCAGATCAGCTGGAACCGGTGCGCCGGGTTTGCGGCATTTCTGCCTGTTACAAACTTTGGCTGATGACATTTGGCGCAACCCGTTTCGTAAAAGACCTGCTTGCCCTTCAGGACCAACGGATCGTCAACATCGCGCCGCATCGGCACCGCAAGGTTTTCTGAATAGAAGGTTACAAGATCCATGACGGGATCAGGTGCCTCGGAAACACCCAGCGTCTCCTGCTCGCCATTTGGCATGGCCCTGCATTCGGTTTGCAACTCCGTGCAATCGCCGTAGTTGTCGGGCCGGTCGGGCGTGCTGATGCCGATATCACCGGAAAATGCGCCTGCGGTCTGGGCCCGGATTGAAGGGTTCGATGCCTTCCAGCCGAACCGGCCGATGGTGAGTTCATCGGTTCCCGGATCACGCACACGGCTGATCCTGCCTGAAACGCCATCCCCATCTTGATCCTCCGGATCCGCGAGCCTCTCTATGTCGCCGGGGTGGATGGCTTGCAGAAGGCCAAGCCCGATCATCGGCGGTGCAACACGGGGAGAAATCATGGTGTCGGGATGCAATTCACCAAATCCGAGATCGCGGATCTTGTAGACGGGTTTTTGAAGTATCGCCGTCTGACCGCCATTCATGGAAACTTCGATGTCTTCCGTTCCGATATCGAACCGTCCTTCGCCTGGAAGACCCTGTACAGCAAAAGCCTGGAACTGACCGCCATAGACCGGTTCCGGCACGCGCTGGATTTTCCGCGCCGCCAAGGCCAGTTGCTGTTCTTCGGTCTGGGGCGGGATTGAAAGACGCAGGAACAGCGAAACCGCGTCATCCCCCTGACGCGGCGGACGGCCCCGGCCGTCCTTCAGATGGCAACCTTGACAGGAGCGCGCATTGTAGAGCGGTCCAAGGCCGTCTGAGGCGCGTGTCGACGAGGGCGAAGAGGTCCAGAGCTTCTTGAAAAGCCCGTTTCCGACCTTGAAATCGTGCTGCTCTTCAAAGGTCAGATTGGCATTCGAGTGCGAAAATGCATCCCGATTTGGGCGGCGGGTAGAAGTACCGGCTCCGCCCTGCATCGGCTCGAAGGGTTCGGGCGCTTCAAAAGCGACAGGCGCCGAGAGCACGTTCGCAATCCTGGCCCTGTCTTTTTCCGACAGGTCGTCGCGGTGGGAAAACGGATCACCTGCAGCGACAGGAGTGACTGCAAGAAAAACACACAAAACACCGCTCTTGGCGGCGTTCGACCGGAGGGCCAGTCTCATAAATCGCATCCTGATTGTGACCTGCGTGCCCCAATTCGCAGATAGGAGAAGCGTCAGGCGGGTCGAGGGCCGCCTGACGAGATTTGCTTATTCGAAAACCGCACCCGGGTTGTCAAGGCTGTCGGAACCTTCAAACGCGACTTCGTCCAGACCGAGAACTTTTACAACGCGTTCGATGGAAGCCGTCTGATCGACCAGAGCGTCAACGGCGGCCTGCACAACGGCGTTCCCCGCCTCGTTGCCTTCACCAATCATCTGGTCATAGGCTTCACCACCTTCGGCCCGCGCCTTCATGACCTCGAAAGCAGCCAGCGTCGCGTCGAGCTTTGCCTTCATTTCGTCGGCAAGTGCCGGATCCTTCTCGGCGACAATGTCAGCGAGGGAAGCACCGGAAACATCGTTGCCGAGCGGGCTTGAATACGAACCGAAGTAGACGTTCCGGATACCGATGACATCATTGAGGTGAGACATGTGGGTGTTGTCGGCGAAGCAGTCATGCTCTTCCTCCGGATCGTGCAGCAGAAGGCCGAGTTTGATTCGCTCACCGGCCAGTTCACCGTAGGAAAGCGAACCCATACCGGTAAGGATCGTCGCGAGACCACCGTTTTCGCCCTTGGCTGCCAGCTCTTCACGTGCCGCTCCGCCCGGCGCCCAGGCGGCTGCCATTTCTTCCAGGTCGGAAATCAGAAGGTCAGTGACTGCTCGCAGATATTGGACCCGGCGCTCACAATTCCCGCCGGTGCAGTTGGCCGGATCGAAGTCCGTCGCAGGACGGGAACCGGCCCCGGCGTCGGTGCCGTTCAGATCCTGGCCCCACAGCATGAATTCGACAGCATGGTAACCCGTAACAACGTTGGCCTCGACTTCGCCGGCTTCCTGAAGCTGGTCGGCCAGCATTGACGCGGTTATATTGCTCGCATCGATGGTTTCACCGCCGGCCTTGAGGGACGGATTGGCAATCAGGTTGGCCGCATAAAACGGGTTTTCTTCAGAGTCTTCACCATAGGACGCGTCAACATAATCGATCAGCCCCTCGTCGAGCGGCCACGCATTTACCTTGCCTTCCCAATCATCGACGATCACGTTGCCGAAACGGTAGGCTTCGGTCTGCTGGTAGGGATTGCGCGCTTCGATCCACGCAGAGCGCGCGTCTTCCAGGTTTGCCTCGGTCGGCTCATCGAGGAATTTGTCGATGGCAGCCTTCAGCGTCTTTGCCGTTGCAAGGGAATCGGCATAACTCGCCTGGGCAATATCGCCGTAGTTCGACAGCACCTCCGACGGCGCCGCTGCCATTGCAGGCATGACAAACAGGGCCGTAGCCGTCAGCAGGCCAAACTTGAGTGATTTCATGGGTCCACCCCCTTTTCAATGCAATCGGGACCGCGATCGCCACCCCGCTTTTGCAATTACAAAAATTTAAACAACGCCAGCCGGCGTCGATGGCCCGTCGGTCAAACCATTTCCTGAAGCATAGTGTCAAGTTTAAAATCAATAAAAATCAATAGTTTAGAACGATTCCAAAAAGTTGACTCGAAAATACCGGATTTAACTCCCACCTGACACGCTTAAAGGTATCAACAACTCTTTGATGCCAAAGTGGGAATGGTATAGCTATTTAGGGAAGGCAAGCAGGGATGCCGGAAACAGGAAAACCAAGACATGCTGAATGCGCTGAAAAGCTTTGTCCGGGAAATCACCTTTGGTGACGACGGCAAGAAGAAGTTTGCAGAAGACGACAAGCGTTTGGCTGCGGCTGCCCTGTTGTTTCACCTGATCGATATCGACGGCATCATCGAGGAAAGCGAAAGCACGAAACTTCGAGAGATTCTGCAAAGTCACTACGACCTGACCGACAAGGAAACGACGGAACTGATCGCCGCTGCCAAACAGCGAGACGAGGAAGCTGTCGACCTTTATGGTTTCACGTCCGTATTGAAACGGACGGCAGACGAGACAGAGCGCCTCGCCATCGTCGAGATGATGTGGGAGATCGTCTACGCGGACGGGCACGTCCACGAGTTTGAAGACAACACAATCTGGCGCGTCGCCGAGCTTCTGGGAGTTTCAACGCGAGATCGCATGACGCTCCGGCACAAGGTTGCGCAGACCGCACCGGAAGAAACGGAAAGCGAGTAGCAATCCGGCATCGAATCCGGGTGAGCAAGCATTGCCGCGGAAATTTCATTGAACAGTTGTTGGAGCGGGGGTCGATTTTTTTGGCGGGCTCCCTCATATTTGTCTTATGAGATTTGAACGCGCTCCAGCCGGTAACTGTCCCAAGGTCCTTATTGTCCTCCACCAGGAAGCCTCCTCACCCGGCCGTGTCGGAATGGAACTCGTCAAACGCGGCTTCACACTGGATATCCGAAAACCCCGTTTCGGTGACACGCTGCCTGACACCATGGCCGGGCACGCCGGCGCTGTGATATTTGGTGGCCCGATGAGCGCCAACGATCCCGATGGTTTCGTTCACAAGGAAATTGACTGGATCAAGGTGCCGCTGAAGGAGGAAAAACCGTTTCTCGGTATCTGCCTCGGGGCCCAGATGATGGTGAGGCACCTGGGTGGTACGGTCGCCGGTCACAGGGACGAACTTGTCGAGATCGGCTACTACCCCTTGTCGCCAACAAGCACCGGCAAAGCAATGATGGACTGGCCGAAAAAGGTCTATCAGTGGCACAGGGAAGGTTTTGATTGTCCGGGCGGAGCGGAATTGCTGGCTTCTGGCCCGACGTACCCCAACCAGGCCATTCGTGTTGGACCGGCAGCTTACGGCATCCAGTTTCATCCGGAACTGACTCACCAGATGATGGTCAAATGGACCACAAAGGCAGCGCCGCGCATGGAACTGCCCGGAGCTCAGCAACGCCGCGATCACTTCGCCGGCCGCTTCATCCACGATCCCGCCGTCAGGAAATGGCTCGACGATTTTCTGGATCTCTGGATCGGGACAGCGCAAGCGCCGGTGATGCACGCCCAGATGAAGGCGGCGGAATGATCCGCCACCAATTGGTTGCCGGTCTGCGCATCTAGTCGGCGGAAACGATTTCTCCAGGCCGCCAGGTTTTCTCAAACCAGGGCTCTTCCGGTCCATACAGTCGCAGGATGGCAAACCATCCCTTGTTCGCGATGGTCTGGATCCAGTTCTGCTGCTTCCCTGACGGCGCTTCGGGACCGAAGTAAAGCGTGACTGATCCGTCGTTGTTGGCGGCCAGATCATCACGTTGGTCGTTCTTGCTCGGGAACGGTTGACCGGTCTGAAGCTCAGAGCGCGTCTGAGGATCATAGACAACGACTGACCAGAAATCTTTCGCCGGCACGTCGGCGGGTATGGTGAGCGAGTAGGTTTTGGACCCATCCAGGAATTTCCCCTCGCTATCCGTGACATTCAGGGCGTATTGCGAACCTTTGCCCGGGAGTTTCAGAACCATTGCCGGCGTGTTGACGGTGGCCATGTAGAAGAACATGGTTCGGGCATCCAGATACCGCCCGCCGTTGCCCTCGTCGCGCAGCCATTGCCAGTTACCGCCTATGAAAGCGGTATACCAGCCACTGTTTTCATACAGATAGGCAGCCTTGTCGCGTGGTTTCAGCCAGATCGATCGGGCGGTGGCATTTCCGATGGCGACCGCCTCTGTCAGAATTTTCTTCATGCGCTCATCAGGATCGAAGGCTTTGCCCTTTTCGATCCCGATCGCAGCCGCAAGACCACGTAGTTCAGGATCGAATGTCGAAATCGGCTCTTTCTGGATTACCGTATTCAGCTCGTTGTAGAACTCGAACGTGTTTGCGTGAATGGTATTGAACGCTTTCCTGGAAACATTGATGAATTCCATCTCCGGTGGCGCGGACCTGTCACGAAGAGGATAGATTTTCAGCCCGGTCCGATAGGCTTTGACAGCCGCATCGGTCTTGCCGTCGACAAGGAAACCGCGGGCGATGAACCAGTTGATGTAACTGGTCGATTTCGAAACGAAGTAGGTTTCACCCTCGACTTCCGCCTTGTAGCCGCCAACCGGTGGCGCAAGATCGCCCTCATAGTCCGGTGGCAATATGAGGTATTTCCCGCCCTCCCCCTTGTCAGGGCCCGGTACACCCATGTCTGTGACAAATCTGAAATAGGCATCATTGACCGTCGTCGGCCCTTGTCCTTTCGGAATTTCGATGACGACCGGACCATCACGTTGCAGATCCAGGATGGCTGAGCCGTAGACTGTGTCGGTGTTACCTGTCAGAAACAACGGATTTGAATCCATCAGATCCTCAAACACCGCAAACTTGTTTGCTGCGTCGACACCGACTTCCACCATCCCTCTTCGGATACCCTCAACGGAAGTTGCGGGAATAAAACTCAGAAAAACCTCGACACCGCGCATGAAATCGAGCGTGTCAAACATCAGGGCGCTGGTTTCGGGCGTTGGTCGCCCATCGACGAATTTGAGGGTACCGAAGCGGGTTTCCACCTCATCCGGGGTCAGGATGTCTTCCGGGATCGGCGTATTGTAGTTCGGAAGGTCGACTTTGTTTTCAGAGGCCAGCCCCAACTGGACTTGAAGGAGATAAAACGCAGTAAAAAACAACAAGGAATTCTTCATGACGGGCTCCCGGATCAAGGCGGAACACACGAAGGTGCTCACCCCGGAGACTGGAGAGTTTCCCGCAGAAGTCAATCAAAACGCTGCGTCAGGTTGCAAGGGCAAGACCTTTTGCCTCACCCATGCGCCTGCGTGAAATAAACCCAGCCTATTTGATCCTGGCGTCTTCTACCGGATATCCAAGACCGCCTTGCTCACCGAAATTCTCAAGATGGCACTCGCTGCAGGCGGTGAACACGTTGACTGCTTGCGGCGACCCGTTGGGCGCGACCATCATGTAATACCAGTCATCGGTCTTGGGCGATTTTCCGGCCGCAACCTTTTCCATCAGGAACAACGGTCCCTTGGTAACCTTGCCGTCGTCATCGATCGCGAAGGATTCCTTGGCGATTTGGGTTCCAGCCGGAATGGACACATTTTCCGGCTTGTATTTCAGATACTCGTCGGCACCGAAGGAATTCACGTATGTCACCAGAAACCTGCCACCGTGAAAGCCGGGCGCTGCCGGGAAGGCACTTGCTTTGGTCCAGCCCGGATAGTCCTTCACGAACGCTTCCGGTATCCAGCGTTTCGAACCCTTCTGATATCCGGCCTGCAGATCGGCTTTCAGACAATCATAGACAGCCTCGGCTTCATCGCCGGTCAACTCGTAACCCGGCTTCTTCACATCGCAAGCCGCATAGGCGGATGTCGTGAAAACAAGGGATGCGATTGCACCTCCCAGCCAAACAGGTAGCTTCCTCATTGTTCTCTCCCTAAGCTAACGCCTTTGTTCAAAGACGTGGCCACGGAAGCTTCCGGCTTGGGAGAGCCTGTTTACAACTCACATGAATGGTGATGACGCGTGAATTCGCGTGATCGGCACTTTTTTAGCAATAGATAACAAGTAACTAGAAAGCAAATCGCACTAATGTGCGATCTGCTCACCTTTTCTCGATCAACTTTCGAAGACCACGAGAAGGTCTTTTGCGTCAATTTGAGCACCAGGAGTGACCAGCACTTCTTTGACTTTACCGTCTCGCTCCGCATGAAGTGCTGTTTCCATCTTCATGGCCTCGATGGAGACGAGAACATCACCGGCCTTGACGTCCTGCCCGGTCGCAATGGCTACGGTGGAGATGACACCCGGCATCGGTGCGCCGACATGCGCGGCGTTTCCGTCTTCGGCCTTGCGCATCGCGGCGGCACCGGTCGCGCCGTGAGCGCGGTCCGGGACCTTGACATTACGTGGCTGTCCGTTGAGCTCGAAGAACACTTTCTTCTCGCCCTTTTCATCAGTTTCCCCGATCGCCTGACACCGCACGACCAGCGTCTTGCCGGCCTCCAGATCGACAAAGACCTCGTCTCCCGCGTCCAGCCCGTAGAAATAAACCGGCGTCGGCAGAACCGAAGTCGGTCCGTATTGCTGCTGTGCCTTGTCGAAATCCGTAAAGACCTTCGGATACATCAGGTAGGCCGCAAGATCCGTGTCGTCGATATCACCGCCCGTCGCGGCCGCTGCAGTTTTGCGTTCCGCGTCAAGATCCGCGTCTTCCAGCAGCGACCCCGGACGAACGGAGATTGGCGCACTTCCCTTGAGCACCTTTTCCTGCAACGCGGCCGGCCAGCCACCGGGCGACTGACCGAGATCGCCGTGAAGCATCTTGACGACACTGTCCGGGAAGGCGACATCCTTGTCCGGATCCTCGACTTCTTCGACGGAAAGCCCCTGGCTGACCATCATCAATGCCATGTCGCCGACCACTTTTGAGGACGGTGTCACCTTGACGATATCCCCAAACATCATGTTGACGTCTGCATAGGCCTGCGCGACTTCATGCCAGCGGGTTTCGAGTCCCAGCGATCTTGCCTGTTCTTTCAGGTTGGTGAATTGGCCGCCCGGCATTTCGTGCAGGTACACTTCCGAAGCACCGAAACGCAGATCACTTTCGAAAGCGCGATACTGTGTCCGAACGGCCTCCCAGTAGAAGGAGATCTGACGGATCGTCTTGGCATCGAGCCCCGTATCACGCTCGCTTCCGCGCAAGGCCTCAACGATCGACCCGAGACAGGGCTGTGACGTCAATCCGGAAAGCGCGTCCATCGCGGCGTCGACGGCATCGGCCCCAGCTTCGACTGCGGCAAGAACAGTCGCAGCCGCAATTCCGGAAGTATCATGCGTATGGAAGTGGATCGGCAGATCCATCTCGTCTTTAAGTGTCTTGATCAGGACCCGCGCCGCCTCCGGTTTGAGCAGGCCTGCCATATCCTTGATCCCGAGAATGTGCGCGCCCGCCGCTTCCAGCTCCTTGGCAAGGCCGACATAATATTTAAGGTCGTATTTCGGCCGCGCACTGTCGAGCATGTCGCCCGTGTAACAGAGCACGCCTTCGCAAAGCTTGTTCGCTTCCTGAACCGCGTCCATCGAGACGCGCATGTTTTCAACCCAGTTGAGGCAATCGAAGACCCGGAACAGGTCAATTCCATTTTCTGCGGCTTGTTTGACGAAAAACTTGACGGCGTTGTCAGGGTAATTCGTGTAACCCACCCCGTTGGAGCCGCGCAGCAGCATCTGAAGGAGAATGTTCGGTGCTTTCTCGCGGATGAGATGCAGCCGCTCCCACGGACTTTCGGTCAGGAACCGCATTGCGACGTCAAACGTCGCTCCCCCCCAGCATTCCAGTGAAAACAGCGTCGGCAGGCCGGCGGCATAGGCATCTGCGACATTGACGATATCATGGGTCCGCATGCGCGTTGCCAGCAGCGACTGATGACCGTCACGCATCGTGGTGTCGGTGATCAGTGCCCGTTTCTGGCCTTTCATCCAGTCCGCAAACCCCTTGGGACCGAGTTCATCGAGAAGTTGCCTTGTGCCGGAAGGCTTGTCGTCGCCGAAATCCGGAATGGTCGGAGGGGCTACATCCTTGGGCGGACGCGCCCGGTTTTTGGTCTCCGGATGCCCGTTGACCGAAACGTCCGCAATGTATGTCAACAATTTGGTTGCCCGGTCCTGACGCTTGGTCTGTTCGAAAAGCGAAGGAGTCTCGTCGATGAAGCGGGTGGTGTATTTGTTTGCCCGGAAATCATCGTGATCGATAATGTTCTCCAGGAAGACAAGGTTTGTCGCCACGCCGCGGATCCGGAATTCCCGCAAGGCTCGGTCCATGCGCTTGCGTGCGTCTTCCGCCGTCGGCGCCCAGGCCGTGACCTTTTCCAGAAGCGGGTCGTAAAACCGTGTGATCACCGCGCCCGAATAGGCGGTACCACCGTCCAGACGAATGCCGAAGCCCGTCGCGCCGCGATATGCGGTGATCCGGCCGTAGTCCGGAATGAAGTTTTGTTCCGGATCTTCCGTGGTGATCCGGCACTGGAGTGCGTGACCGTTGAGGCGAATGTTTTCCTGCGCCGGAACGCCGCTCTCCGGAGTACCGATCCTGGCACCTTCCGCAATATGGATCTGCGCCTGCACGATATCGATGCCGGTCACTTCCTCGGTGACCGTGTGCTCCACCTGAACTCTCGGGTTCACCTCGATGAAGTAGACGGCACCCGTGTCGGCATCCATCAGGAATTCGACCGTTCCAGCACCCCGGTAGTTCACCGCACGACCGATTTTCAGACCGTATTCGCAGAGTTCCTGGCGCTTCGCTTCTTTCAGATAAGGCGCTGGAGCACGTTCAACGACTTTTTGGTGACGACGCTGGATGGAACAGTCCCGCTCAAACAGATGCACGACGTTCTCGCCATCGCCTAGAATCTGAACTTCGACGTGACGCGCCTGCTGCACGAGCTTTTCAAGATAGATTTCGTCCTTGCCAAAGGCGGCCATTGCTTCGCGTTTGGCGGCCAGAACTTCTTTTTCAAGCGTCGCCTCGTCCGGGATGACGCGCATTCCCCGGCCACCGCCACCCCAGGACGCCTTCAGCATCACCGGGTAGCCGATTTCGAGCGCTTGTAGCTTGATATCGCCAATATCGTCCGGAAGCGGGTCGGTCGCCGGCATCACCGGGACACCGGCCTCGATCGCCAGGTTTCTTGCAGCGACCTTGTTGCCGAGACGGCGCATCGTGTCGGACCTCGGACCGATGAAAGTGATGCCTGCAGCATCACAGGCATCCACGAATTCCGGACTTTCCGAGAGCAGGCCGTAACCTGGATGAATGGCATCTGCACCGGCAAGTCTGGCAACACGGATGATTTCGTCGATGGAAAGGTAGGCTTCGATCGGACCAAGCCCCTTGCCGACCTGATAGGCCTCGTCCGCCTTGAAGCGATGAAGCGCCAGTTTGTCCTGTTCGGCATAGATCGCGACGGTCTTCAGACCCAACTCATTGGCTGCACGAAACACCCGGATAGCGATTTCAGACCGGTTCGCAACGAGAATTTTTGTTATTGCCAAAAGCCCATTCCCCTAATTTTTCGCAAAAGCAAGGCCGATTTTGCGCAAGATTTCTACTTTGGTCGAAGGCTCTTGAAAAGGGGCAGAAAGGGTGTCCTTTTCTAAACTTGGAAAATATTTTTGCGCCTGCACGGGTAACTTATGGAAAACGCGTGCAAATTGCCGAAAGTTACGAGTGTAACTAGACTTATAAAAAATTTGCAGTGCAAAAATTCGGAGCTGATTCAGAGATTTTTCGCCTCAAAGACAGAGTTAATCCCGTGATCCGATATGAAACAGGTGAGGGATGCCGTTGACACCGACCTGGCAGGCAAACAGGATTTGCCGCTTTTCGACTAGCGTCCGGCAAGCCATTACACACTATATATTGTAAGAACAGATAGGAAACATTCGAGAGTCAGCGATTCGTCCGGGTTTCGTTCTTGCTGTGTCCGTTTGTTAACCTGCACATTGACAGCGCCGTACACCGGATTCAGATTAAATTAATCCTTGACACAGTTTCCCGGAAATTTCGCACGCAGATTGCGAAACGACTCAAGTCTTTGACCAGATTCAGGATTTCGTGGGGCAAATCAGCGCATGGGCCATATCTTGTAGGGAACAAATCCTGAATCGCCCGAAGTCCGCGATTCGGTTTCGGTTTGTTCTGGAGTCGTTCTCCACAAGAATTTTGTTTGCTGTATTTCGATAGAATTTCACCAAAAGAAATGGCGACATTATCGTCCGGCCTGTGCTAGACACGCGGCACTAGATATAGGCGCAGAGCCCGAAGAAAGCCGATCACAACCAATTCCATGTCACGCCCACATACGTTGCCGCTGCCACCGTCGGCCAGGTCCCGCACCGTCACGGCTGTCCTTGGCCCCACAAACACCGGAAAGACCCATCTCGCCATAGAGCGCATGCTCGCGCAGTCCTCCGGCCTGATTGGACTGCCCTTGCGTCTGCTTGCGCGCGAGGTTTACGGACGGATCGTCGAACGTTCCGGTTCGGACTCGGTTGCCCTGATCACCGGCGAAGAAAAGATCATTCCGGAAAAACCTCGTTTCTGGGTTTCCACTGTCGAAGCCATGCCGCTCGATCTCGATACGGAGTTCGTCGCAATCGACGAGGTGCAGCTGGCCGGTAATCTCGACCGAGGACATGTCTTCACCGACCGCATCCTGAACCTTCGCGGCAAGTCGGAAACGCTTCTTCTGGGTGCAGCAACCGCGCGTCCGCTGCTGGAAAGGCTGCTCCCGGGCATAAATGTCGTTACGCGTCCTCGCATGTCGGTTCTGGAATATGCCGGGTCGAAAAAAGTGTCGCGCCTGCCGGCGCGGTCTGCAGTGGTCGCCTTTTCGTCAGATGAAGTCTATTCGATTGCAGAATTGATCCGGCGACAGCGCGGTGGCGCCGCCGTCGTGCTTGGTTCGCTTAGCCCGCGCACGCGCAACGCCCAGGTCGAACTGTTCCAGAACGGTGACGTCGACCATCTCGTTGCAACCGACGCAATCGGCATGGGACTCAACCTCGACGTCCAGCACATTGCATTCGCCGGAAATCGCAAATACGACGGCTACCAGTACCGTCAGCTGACTCCATCGGAAATGGGACAGATTGCCGGACGGGCGGGTCGGCACACCAAGGACGGGACTTTCGGCGTGACCGGCCGGGTGGATCCGCTGGACGACAATCTGGTCGAACAGATTGAAAGCCACCACTTCGACAGCCTGAAAGTGCTGCAATGGCGCAACAGTTCGCTGGATTTTTCATCTGCACGTACATTGAGGCAAAGCCTCGATACGGTGCCTCAGGAACAAGGACTCGCGCGCGCACCGACGGGTGATGACATGACCGCTCTTGAACTTTTATTGCGTGACACCGCAATTTCCGGCATGGCAAAGGGCGAAAAAGCGATCGAATTGTTATGGGATGTGTGTCAGGTACCGGACTATCGCAAGATCGCCCCGGCCAACCATGCAGAGCTGCTGAACACCATTTACACCCATCTGATGCAGGACAACTGCATCGCGGATGACTGGTTCACGCGTCAATTGGCCTTCGCAGACCGCACAGATGGTGATATCGACACTCTCGCCAACCGGATTGCTCATATCCGGACCTGGACTTATGTTGCCAATCGCCCCGACTGGCTAGCCGATCCGGCCCACTGGCAGGGTGAAACGAGCAACATTGAAGACAAACTATCAGACGCCCTTCACGAGCGCTTGACGCAACGTTTCGTGGACCGGCGGACTAGTGTATTGATGCGACGTTTGAGAGAGAACGCAATGCTGGAAGCAGAAATTACCTCGAGTGGCGATGTGCTCGTAGAAGGTCAGCACATCGGAAATTTGCTTGGCTTCCGGTTTGCACCCGACGCGGCAGCTGAAGGCCCGGACGGAAAGACCGTTCGTGCCGCCGCACAAAAGGCCCTGACCACCGAAATCGAATCCCGGGCCGAGAAACTCGGCAAATCGGAAAACAGCGATTTCGTGCTGACATCGGAAGCCGCGATCCGTTGGCGTGGTGAACCGGTTGCCAAACTGGTCGCCGGCGAAGACGTATTGACGCCGACGGCATTGCTGCTTGCAGACGAGCACTTGACCGGACCGGCGCGCGATACCGTGCAGAACCGGCTCGAGCTTTGGGTGAAAGCCCAGATCGATACGCTTCTGAAACCGCTGGTCGACCTGAAATCCAGCGAAGGCCTCGAAGGGCTCGCCCGCGGCATTGCTTTTCGCATAGTCGAAGGGCTCGGCATTCTCGAACGCCAGGACGCCGCCGACGAGATTCGCCAGCTTGATCAGGACATGCGCGCTTCGCTGCGCAAGCATGGCGTCCGTTTCGGTGCCTATACGATTTTTGTTCCTGCTCTTTTGAAGCCGGCACCAAGCCAGCTTCTTGCTCAGCTCTGGGCCTTGAAGCACGGTTCGCTGGATATGAACGGTATGACCGAATTGCCGCAATTGTCTGCGTCGGGACGGACGTCTATTCCGGTCGACGAAACCATTGACAAGGCGCTGTACAAGGTTGTCGGCTTCCGCGTGTGCGGCCCCCGGGCCGTCCGCGTTGACATACTGGAGCGTCTTGCCGACCTGATCCGGCCGTTGATCGCGTGGAAGCCTCTGGATGCGGAGGTAAGCCCGCCGGAAGGTGCGATCGAACAGGGTGGCGGTTTCATGGTGACCGTTGCCATGACGTCTTTGCTGGGTTGCGCCGGTGATGATTTCTCCGCTGTTTTGAAGTCGCTTGGCTATCGGGTTGAAACCCGGGAAATACAGCGTCCGGTGACCGCAAAACCAGACACTTCCCAAACTGCGGAAACACTTGCAGTTGAACCCGAAGCGAACGGCGAAAGCGCATCTGCCACGGAAGAATTGGCGGCTGATGCCGGGGCAACAGACGAAGAAACCACCTCTTCAACCCAAGACACAACACCTGCTGAAGCGAATGCGGAGCCTTCCTCCGAAGACGCCGTGAATGTTGCTGAAACAGGCAATTCTGACGCGGCGGCAGCGATGCCGTCGGAAGGCGCCACCGGCGATACCACTGCGGAAGAGGCACCTGCCATCACAGTGACGGAGCCCGTCGAAGACGCGGCGCTCACTGCTCCAGCCGGTGACGACGCCGGAAAGGAAGAAACAGAAGGCGCAGAAACCGCCCCTTCCGAGGTCACGATTGCCGCGTCTTCCGATGAAGCTGCAGCAGAACCTGCCGAGATGGAAACCGTTACGATCGAGATCTGGCGCCCGGGCCGTCAGGACCGGAGACCGCGCGGACGTCAGGACCAGCGGCGCGGTGACAACCGCAAGGGCCAAGGACAGGCTCCGAAAGGAGGTCATGGTGAAAAGCGCCACGGCAAGGGAGGCGGCGGAAAGGGTGGACCGAACCGCAATCGGAGCGGCCATCAGGGTGGTAACAGGGGATCTGACGGCGGAAACCGCCGGAACAATCCGCCAAAGGACAAACCGATCGATCCGAATTCGCCGTTTGCCGCTCTCATGGCCCTCAAGGCGGATATGGATAACAAGGACAAGAAGTAATTTCCCCCGGTCGCACACAAGCTGCCGCTGAAACAGGCGGTGGCAGTCTGCGCATCGACAAGTGGCTCTGGTACGCCAGGGTCACCAAGTCCCGGTCCCTTGCCCAGAAACTGGCGACAACCGGCCACGTACGGATCAACAGGGACAAGATTTCATTCGCCAGCAAAACCGTCAGGATCGGTGATGTACTGACCATCGCGTTGGAACGAAGGGTTCTGGTTCTGAAGATTGCCGGGCTCGGATCGCGGCGCGGTCCGTTCGAGGAAGCCCGCAAACTCTACGAAGACCTTTCACCTCCGCTGCCGCCCAAAAAGGAATTGCCACCGCCTGCACCCGGACAACGGGAGGCCGGTGCTGGTCGACCGACCAAGCGCGACCGACGCAAGATGGACGCGTTTCGCAGTGAAAGTTGATGCTGAATCCGGTATTTGAAGATAAAACGGAATAACTTTCTCTTGTCGGCAAGGATTGCGTCAACCTGTGCGCTTGCGTGTGCAAGGCAAAAACGATACCCAACACAGACCTATGGATGAATTCGTGCGCACGAAAGGCAAGTGCCGCACGCAAACGACCGCCGGGCGAATGAAGGGCGCAACAGCCACGAATTTCGCAACGGCACGCAGCGAGGATACCGATGACCTACGTCGTCACAGACAATTGCATCAAATGCAAATACACGGACTGTGTTGAAGTCTGCCCGGTCGATTGCTTCTATGAAGGTGAGAATTTTCTCGTCATCAATCCGGATGAATGTATCGACTGCGGTGTCTGCGAACCGGAGTGCCCTGCAGAAGCCATTCTGCCGGACACGGAACCGGGCCTCGAGAAGTGGATCGAGATAAACGCGGAATACTCGGAAAAATGGCCGAACATCACCGAGAAAAAGGAGCCATTGCCGACTGCTGAGGAATTCGACGGTAAGGAAAACAAGTTTGAAGAGCATTTTTCGCCGAATCCACCGGCTTGATTCGTTCAGGTATTACCTATGCGGCGGTCTGCCGCATGCGTGATCCCGGCAATTGCGAATCATATTTGACCATTAATTTCAATACCCTGCACATAGTGTGCGGGCACAGCATTGTGGTGATTGTGCACCACGAAAGCGCGACACTTTAATTTTCCACAAAAGTATGTTACATATAGGGAACAGTCGCCACCCACGAGAACAACCCCCAAAACGGAGTTTCGAAAACGTGGTCCGGATCCCTGGGAAACCGGATGCGTCGGCTCCCGGCAGCTCTTATCGACTGAACAAGGTTCTATAGTGGAAATCGACGACTGACCAGCCCTGACACGCCGCATATCAACAGGCGTTCCATATCGGATCGCACGGCAGGATGCGTGTCGCAAAATTGAGGTGACCGTGCAACGGTCCAACACCGGTCCGAACGGATCGAAAACTGCGCAGGAGAGATTACGAGTATGGCAACGAATCCCAAAAAGGCCGCGCAGCGTCAAGGTTTCAAGACCGGCGAGTATATCGTTTATCCGGCACACGGTGTCGGCCAGATTACCGCGATTGAAGAGCAGAATGTTGCGGGCCACTCTTTGGAGTTGCTCGTCATCGTTTTCGAGCAGGACAAAATGACCCTCCGCGTTCCGGTTGCAAAGATCACATCAGTGGGAATGCGCAAACTCGGCGATCCGGCAGCGGTCAAGAAAGCTCTGGAAACGGTTCGCGGCCGCCCGCGTGTGAAGCGCACAATGTGGAGCCGCCGTGCACAGGAATACGAAGCAAAGATCAACTCTGGCGACCTGAATGCAATTTCCGAGGTTGTTCGAGATCTCTTCAGATCCGACAGTCAGCCGGAACAGTCTTACTCAGAGCGGCAGCTCTATGAAGCGGCTCTGGACCGGATGGCGCGCGAAATCGCTGCTGTTAACAAGTGTTCTGAAACTGAAGCGGTCAAACAGATCGAACAGAACCTTGCGAAATCACCGAGTCGTTTGAAAGCTGCAGCAGCAGCTGAAGCCGAAGCGGAAGCAGAAGATGATGAAGACAAGGAAGAAGCTGCTTGATATCGAGCAGTTTTTTACTGTCACTGACAGTTGAGAGGCCCGGCCAAATGCCGGGCCTTTTTTTGTTCAGGACTACTCTCGAAACCCCGTCAGGCAATGTAGACAAGGGTTTACGCTCGCGCAACAATCACGCAGAAGTGCACAAAATCTGCGCCAATGCTCCCGATAAGTGATCTAACCTACGCTTCGGTACGTAATTCTCCCGAGATCCCATCGGAGCGCCAATCATGTCAGGAAACGAAAAGCGGCAACTGGTTCAAGCGGCAATGAAAGCCCCTTACCTCACACGTGAAGAGGAAAGGGAGCTGGCGGTACGCTGGCGCGAGCAAAAGGACGAGAAGGCGCTGGAGAAGCTGTCGCTGTCGCACATGCGGCTCGTGATTGCCGTTGCCTCTCGGTTCCGGAATTTTGGATTGTCGCTCGGCGACCTGATCCAGGAAGGTCATGTCGGCCTGCTCGAAGCAGCCGCCCGGTTTGAGCCGGAGCGGGAAGTCCGTTTTTCGACCTACGCCACCTGGTGGATCCGGGCCTCAATACAGGATTACATTTTGCGCAACTGGTCGATCGTTCGCGGCGGCACATCATCTTCGCAAAAAGCCCTCTTTTTCAATCTGCGCCGGTTGCGTGCGAAACTCTCCAGCAACCAGACACCGCTCACGGACAGCGAGCTACACCAGAAGGTTGCCGACGCAATCGGCGTCAAGCAGTCCGATGTTGCCTTGATGAGCGCCCGTCTGTCGGGCCCCGACACATCGCTGAATGCACCGGTCGCCGACAGCGAAGGCTCGAGTGCCGACCGGCAGGATTTCCTGGTGTCCGATGCGCCCCTGCCGGACGAAATCGTCACCGGTAACATCGACTCCGAGCGGCGCCACAAGTGGCTCTGCTCGGCGCTCAGGGTGTTGAGTGAGCGCGAACTCAGGATCGTCAGGGAACGCCGCCTTTCCGAAGACGGTGCAACTCTCGAGTCGCTTGGTGCAAAGCTTGGAATTTCCAAGGAGCGCGTGCGCCAGATCGAAAGCCGCGCCATGGAAAAACTGAAATCGGCACTCCTTGCCGAACAACCCGACAAGGCGGTCTACAGCACATAACCGGCTCTTTTCAGGCCTCCACGGCGCAGTGACTTATTTGAGCTGCAACACGAATGCGCTCATCGTATCGGCGATCCTCCCGTGAATGGCTGCCCTGTCGGTGCCTGCAGGATCATCGCAAATCGGATCGTCTTGTTCGTCTTTCAGCAACCTGGCGCCCCGGTCCGTACATTCGGCCAGAAACGTGAAATGATGCGCCGGGGACAGCGTGACGTGGCTCGCGTCTTTCAGTTTCCCGACCAGATTGCTACCGGTCTCACCGACATCCGTCGCCGGCCAGAGGTTTTCCCTGCCCAGACTGATCACCTGTATGGGGATTGAAGTCTCCGACAGGCTGTCGTCGTCGACCGCGTATGTAAAACCGGGGTCAATTGCAATCACCCCTGCGATACGCGTGTCCAGACCGCTTTCTTCCAGACCGTCCGCCATGCTGACCAGGTCCACATCTCCCTTTGCGAAAAACAGGCAATCCTGAGCGGTTCCTTCGAAACGACTGCAATATTCCGCATAGGCCTTCGCATCAAAAGAAACCCCCGCCATTGTGAGGGCGCTCGCACCCCCAAGAGAGAAGCCTGCAGCAACAACGCGCTCTTCGTCGATGAATTGCGAAAAATATGGATCTGACAGCAGATGATCAAGAACAGCACTGAGGTCGGCCGCCCGCTCCGCGGGTTGCAGGGACCGGCGTGGCGACGAGTCTCCGGAGGTTGATCCTGGATGATTGACACCAACAACGATGATGCCCCGTTTGGCCAGCGCCGACGACATCCAGGACAAGGTATCCATGTTGCCACCGGATCCAGGGAAAACAACAAAACGGGATACCGGCCTTTCTTCATGCCGGCTCCTATCAATGCCTTGGTACCCTTGAAGAGCGGGTTCTTGCCGATAAAACCGGCATAGGTTCTGGTTCCTGCGGGATACCAGATCGATCCCTGCATCAGCGACGGCCTGTGTGTCGCGGATACCGGGAAACGGTCAAAGCCGGCCAACTCCTGTTCATCAGCATTGGCAACGCTTGCTGACAAAAGAGACAGGGCAAAGAGAAAACGCTTCATGATCGAACATCCTTTCTGGATCTGCGCTTGGGTGATTGGATGGTCTTTCTCTGGCACCTGCCTCCCAACCTGGCGTCCTAAAACCGGATTTAGGTCGCCTCGAACCCGTATTTGTCCTATCGCGTTGTCTCGTCATTGCATTAACTGAGACGAAGATGATTGTTCTGCCCCTGCCGTTGATCGTTGCCCTCGTGCTTGGCTATCTGTTCGTCCAGGCAATTCTTGCAGGAAACCGGCCTGTTCTGTTTTCCACGCTCTTGCTGTTGTGCGCCCTGCAAAACCTCGTTGTCGCTGCCGGCCAGTATTACGGTCTGCAATTCGCCTTCAAACTGCAGCCAATCCTGGCTTCAACAATCCCTCCACTTGCCTTTGTAGCCTATATGTCCGCCTCCGTTCGGCGGGTCACACCGACGCGCGACTGGATCCACTTGCTCGGCCCGGCATTCGTCTTCTTTTGCGCCCTGTTTGCGCCAGTGACCCTCGATATGGTCCTTGTCGCGATCTTCCTGAGCTATGGTTTGGCGCTTCTCCTCAGCCTGCACGCCCATAAAGACGCACTACCGCTGGTCAAACTTGAATCCGGCGCGGTTCCCCAACGGATCTGGACGGTTATTTCGATAGCTCTGCTGGTTTCCGCCTTGACGGACCTTGTCATCGCCTATGCGTTTCAAACCGGCAGTCCGGGTTGGGCTCCAAAAATCATCAGTGCCGGATCGGTTGCTTCGCTTCTCGCAATCGGATTGCTGAGCGTTTCTCCGGATCTGCGAACGCCGCCAGCCTGTTCGGACAATGCAAGCGAGGATGAAATCGGGCAGGCACCGGCGAAACCGGTCACAGAATTGGAAATCGCCCTCGTCAGACGCCTTGATGAACTGCTTGTTGTTAGAAAATTCTACCTTGATCCAGGCCTGACCCTGGCAACGCTCGCACATCGCCTCCACGTTCCCGCCAAGGAGCTTTCAACGGCGATAAACAAGACTACAGGCGAGAATGTATCGCGCTACATCAACAAGTACCGGATCCGGCACGCCTGCACCCTTCTTCGGGAAGGCGCATCTGTCACGACCGCAATGCTGGATAGCGGATTCAACACGAAATCCAACTTCAATCGGGAGTTTGCGCGGGTAACAGGAAAATCACCGAGCACCTGGGTACAGGTCGACGCTAATTACGAAGCTGAACCAGTAGCCAGACTTCCATCCGAGAAGCCGGGAAAACCACCTAATCCACCACAAGCTTGACGGCAGTTCCCGCTGGAATGACCTTGTTCCGATTGAGGTCGTTCAGGATCGAGAAGAATTCCAGTCTGCGCGACGGTTCCACACCGCTCATTCCGATCGCCAGCTTGCGCGGCGTGTCGCCTGCCTTGGTCTTGACCACCTTGATACGCAGCGACTGAAGGCGCGCCCGTTCGGTCGGCGTCAGTTGCCGGAAACTGTCAACTGTTTCTCGAAAATCGTCATCAAAGCCCTGGTTCGGCGACCTGCTCGCAAAAATGAACCGGTATCCCGTTCGGCCAATGCGCACGACGGAAATTCGGAAGGACCAGCCCTGGGTGATTGCCGCACCGGTGACGGCCGGAAGGCCGTTGATGGTCGTCTCGCGGACACTTTCAGGAAGCAACCCGTTGATCCAGCCTGATTTCATGTAGTCCGCCAGGCTTGAATGTCCGCTGACATCGGCACCGTCGAAACGGATCGCCGTGCCGTCGCCGTTGCTTGCCAGCACGGCCTCGGTGGAATTTTCCAGAATATAGCCCTTTGGTACGGTGAAACCGATTCCAAGTGCCTTGTGCAGGAAGGATCGCCCTCGCACGAAACCTTCAAGCGGATCGTCGCCATACAGCATGCCATTGATCTGGGTGAGGTATCGGTCCCGGTCACGTTCGCCGATACCTGGCGCTCCGATCTGCCGAGCGGACCGGACCGCGATCTGCAGGCGTTCCGGGGTCGACGGATGGGACGACAGAAAATCGGGCGCGCCGGAAGATGACGAATCTGCGGACTGATAGCGCGCATAGGCGGCCATGGAACGCAGAAAACGAGCAGCTGCATAGGGATCGAAACCTGCTTTGGCCAGCGTCTTGACCCCGATCGCATCCGCCTCCAGTTCCTGAACCTGGCTGAACCTGGCGAAGGAAAGTTGCGATGAAACGATCGCTTTCCGAGCCTCTTCGGAATCCTGAACAACATCCGTCAGGACCTTGTTGGCAAGCTGTTTCGCTTCTGCCCGCTGCTGACGCTTGATCGCGTGGTTGGCGGTAACATGTGCCATTTCATGTGCGAGAACAGCAGCCACTTCCGAGGTGTCGTTCGCGAGCGCCAGCAGACCGCGAGTGACATAAAGATATCCTCCCGGCAGCGCGAAGGCATTGATTGCAGGGGAATTCAGGATAGTGATCTTGTAGCTCTGGGACGGATCGTCTGAGGCGGCCACCAGGCGGCCGACAACACTCGCGACAGCCCGTTCCGCGCCGGGATCCTTGTAGACCCCTCCATAGGTGGCGACAACGCGCGGATGTTCACGAGCGCCGATGTCGCTGGTCAGGCCCGGGCGCAAGGTGCCCGGAGACACCGTGCCAACGCTGGTTCCGTCACCCAGAAGCTGGCAGGATGCCAGAGCCAGCGACAAACCAGCGACGAAAGCAGCCCGCAGCCATTTGCCTGCGGTGACGCGAAGGTCCGCAGTTAGTGCGCCGAAGCGGTGCTTGCGACGGAAATCAGTTGCTGTATCGACCGCCACGTTTTGCCCTTCTGCGTTCGAGAACCACCAGTTGCTCGGGATGCCGGAGCGCGATATACGGTCCGTCCTTTTCCTGCAAGACACCTCTTACTTCAACAACATGACCAGCCAGATCCTCGATCTGCCACCCGGACAGGGCGAGCGCTTCGTTGAACCTGTCTTCATCGGAGGATTTGAGCGTCACCGTCAAATCGGATTTCCAGTGTCTTCCAAAATTGAGATAGCGGGTGCTGCGGGTTTTTCCAAGCGAAACTATGCGGCCACGCGCGATCACATACTGTCCCGCTCTGCCGTCGAAGGATTTCGGCGCCGCTGTCTGGAAAACGCCGGCGCTTGCCTGGCCTTGCCAAATCCCCGAGCGTGACTTCCTGGCGAACTCTTCCGCGCTTCGCAGCAGGCCGGCACATGGCGGCGATGCTCTGTCGGGCGTAAAGATCGCTCCTCCGTCCTTGAGTATCTGCGCCTGCAGAAGTTCTGTACCTTCACTATTTTGCATGACGATCCATGAGGGTATCAGGCCCCATCGGTTCGGCTCGTCGATTGGAACCGCCGTGAGACGGGTACCGCTCTTGGCCGAGAACCGGATTGCCGATGGCGCGCGCTCGGTTCCGGTCGTGAGCACCAGGAGATCGGTGGCGATGAACCTGCGCCCTTCTCCATCCTGAAAAACACCTTCCTCGTCCCATGATACGATCTCGGCATGCATTGCTTGATCGTCGACACAGGATGCGACGCCATCATCAATACCAAACGTCCCGGACACAGGAAGGGATTCACCGTCAGCCTTTGCTGGCATTGCGACCGCAAGGAACAGGCTGAACAGGCAAGGTATCACCACGCAGCTTCGGAAAATGGCGGCGCCGTTGCCGGCGCCTTCCCGAAAGAAATATAAACTGCATGTTCTGGTCACCAATTCCCCTCAAGTCCGAACGCGGATTGCCCGCCCTAATCTTTCGGCAAAGCCGGTCGCTCCCGCCAGCCGGTCGGCAGATATCGGTCTGGCTCCTCAACCAGCGAGCGGTTCGCACTTATCCAGTTGCTAAGCAGCGAATAAGGCAAGTCCAAGACAAGGCCGTGAAACGGTACGCTCCCACCATTCAACTCCATGGCGGAGCTGTAACCGCGCAACACCGTGATCACTCCGGATTGCCGATCATTCAATGGGGCTCGCAAAGTCGCGCAAATCATGCTAATCGACCCCGATCAGGCCCCGTAGCTCAGCAGGATAGAGCATCAGATTCCTAATCTGAGGGTCACAGGTTCGAATCCTGTCGGGGTCACCAATCTTTTCAAATACTTATCCTGTGGATGAATTTCACGTCGCGTAAGTGGCGTCCAAGTGGCGTCCAATCATGCAATCGAGTTCGGTTCTGTTTTTGGCGTCTTTGGAGTCGGAAAAAAGCTGGTAACGTGAGGACAAAAGGTCTGACCTCGGTCAAATGACCTATTTGGGGCCGACTGCTGACTGTCTGGTTTTGGCAGTTGGATCAACAAAGCGGACATCGCAGCTGCGCCCGTGTGCTGGGACTTTCGGCCTATTCCGTTGAAAAACTCGATTGTTTTGGGTTTTGAACGGAATAGGCGCAAAGCAGCCAGACATCATGGTCAATGTTTCCGTCGTGAACGGCATTGTTCAGCGAAAGAACAGACACACACTGTTCATGTCCTGTCGGCTGGAAACAATTCTGCGTAACCTGTATTCAAAAGCCAATTCACGCGCACCAAGTGGTTTCGCACCGCTCGTTGAGCTCGATCAAACTCGACCACCGGATCTATACTGAGAATGCTATCGGCCATTTCTGCCTCGCTAGCATTTTCAGCTGCAGCGCAAAGAAGCTGCATATAGAGCGTAAAATGCGTCTTGTCATAATCAGTCAAGGTATCTGACCAAGGCGGAGCGTCAGCAATCGGTAGCATTGAATTATCACGACTCAAAAAATGATTTCTGCGAAACACTGATTTCACCCATTGGGCAAGCCGATGTGGAATACATATTATAGTTGATAAACTCGATCCACTCAATCCGCTGATCTTGCTGCATGGACATGCGCAAGTTGCTCGGACGGAACGTACAGAGGATCAGGCAAAAGAAACGCCTGACACAGGAGCAGCTTGCAGAAATTTCAGGCTTCAGCCAACAATACATAAGCGGGCTGGAAAAGGGCCGTCGCAATCCTACTATTGTGACAATTTATGAAATCGCATCAGCTCTTGGGGTGAGCCACATGGATCTCGTCCGACCCGACGATCTGGAATGATCTATTTATCTTCACCAGACCTCTGTTAGCTGCGCACGCGACTCCAAATTCGTTTTCATTCATTAGCATGCAGCCCGTGCCTTTTCGTTTGTTCGACAGAGGCGGATACCAAACCTTTCAACCAAATCTGAAGGTTTGGAATCCGCCGTGCTACTTGGTTTCAACGAGGACCAAACACTGTCTCGTGTCTGTAGGCCTGTGAACCGACCCGGGTTTTCCGGAGGCCATTTGGTTTAAGTTATGCGGCCACTGCCGTTTGCTCCAGCGTGGCGTAATAATGCTCCTCCGCTTCAGCCGGAGGGATGTTTCCTATGGGCTCCAGAAGTCGCCTGTGGTTGAACCAGTCGACCCATTCGAGTGTTGCGAACTCGACGGCTTCGAAGTTCCGCCAGGGCCCACGCCGATGAATGACCTCGGCCTTGTAAAGCCCGTTGATCGTTTCGGCGAGAGCATTGTCGTAGCTATCGCCGACACTTCCGACCGAAGGTTCAATACCTGCCTCCGCCAGTCGCTCGGAATAGCGAATGGACACGTATTGAACTCCCCTGTCGGAGTGGTGCACGAGGCCGCCGTCGTGAGCGGGACGCCGATCATGAAGCGCTTGCTCCAAGGCATCGAGAACGAACGTCGCATGCGCTGTCCGGCTGACGCGCCATCCGACGATACGCCGGGCGAACGCGTCGATGACGAAGGCGACATAGACGAAGCCCTGCCAAGTGGCCACGTAGGTGTAATCCG
>NZ_KI928921.1:387837-454617 GCF_000521215.1 Labrenzia sp. DG1229
CCGTCCACCGTGATGTGATGGAATTTTGCCCAGGTTCCAATCGTGCCATTGTTGGCCTCAAGAGCGGACCGGATGATGTCCTTCATGGCATTCTTGTCTGAGACGCTGATCCCGTCGTCCGGGTCGAGCATGATCACCTGCATGTCGTCGTGATAGATCTCGTCAAGAATGGTGTCATTGTTTCTGGAGACGTTTTGAATCAGCGTTTCAATCACATCCCTGACTTCATGTGCGGGGTCTTTAGCTTCGGTCATTGTGGGTCCCTCTTACCGGGTAGTTGTTGTCGGGATTCTTGATGAAATTCAGTCCCATCAGAACCGAGGAAAGCGCCGGACGGGCAAAGGGTGCATTCGAAATATCGGTTACCTGTAGCTTGCCCTCGTCGTTGACGACGAAGAGGCCGGGTTCGGAAAAAGGACGGTCCGTTTCCTGCGCGGATCGGGGATTGGACACATAAAGACCGAGTTCCCGCATCTGAGGAATGTCGAGATTGAACCCGACAGGGAAGCTGACGCCGGCCTCTGCAATCTGCTCCCTGGCGCGGTCTTCTGGGTCGGCGGATACGGCAACGACATCGATGCCGATCTTGGCCAGATCCGGGGCAATCTCGCCAAGTTCCTTCAGGTATCGGGTGCATATCGGGCAATGTTTGCCGCGGTAAACGGCTACGAGCCGCCAGTCGTGACCGGTGCCAGGCTTGCCAAGCTCCAGATTGCCACCGCCGAGTTGCGGTACGGTAATTTTGGGGAAAGTCTCGCCTACAAGGGGTTTGTTGTTTGTCATCCATGTCTCCGTGATATATATAATGATCGATACATAAATATTGTGAGCCAGCAGAGTCAAGAGATATATATTGAACGATACAAAAAAAATGGGACGCCCACGAACATTTGATGGCCGGCAAGCTCTGATGGCGGCGATGAATGTGTTTTGGGCCAAGGGTTACGACGGTGCGTCGCTGAAAGACCTGACGAAGGCAATGGGCATCAGTGGTCCCAGCATGTATGCGGCCTTCGGCGACAAGCGCGAACTGTTTCTGAAAACCATAGATCTTTACGGGGACGTCGACGGCTGCGCGCCGATTGTCGTCTTCGAAGGCGAACCCGACATTCGACTGGCCGTCAGGGGATTTCTGGAAGAAGTCATCGTCTATGCGACCGCACACGAGAGTGGTGCCAAGGGCTGTTTCCTGGCATCAAGCGTTTCGGCAAGCATTGGTGAGGTGGAGGGTGTCAAGGAGAGGGTCGAAAAGGCGATCGACGATACAGACCGGCGTCTGGCGGCCCGCTTTGATCTTGAAAAGGAGAAGAAGGTTCTGCCACAGACATTTCCGTCGCTGGAACGGGCGCGGCTGCTTTACGACATCAGGCAGGGATACATGTTTCGCGGAAGAGCGGGCTGGACCGCCGAGGCAATGCGGCAGGATCTGGATGACCGGGTCAGCATGATACTTGCCTAGGGTCAGGACCCATTTATCCGGAAGCCCGCAACGACCGCTTAGAGCCCTTTGTGGCCCGGCTCATGTTGTTCAAGAGGCTTATCTCAGCCCCCCGAGCGCAGAGGCCCAAGGATCGCGCTGGGACGGCCGATCATGGGCGCTGCATAGGTGTTTCGGTTAACGCGTCCCAGGCGTCTTCTTGCTTTCGCGCGGCCTGCAAGCTGTCCCAGACCTCTGCCACAAAGGGGTCAGCCGCGGCCATCTCGGAGACAAGCGCGTCCCAGGCTACCCGGAGGCTGTCCAGGGTCTCGGGGCTGTAAAGGCGGACGTCCACGCCCTCTTCTGCCATTTGCTCGACGGCGGCGGCTTGTGAGTATTCCATCCGCAGGACCGAACGCACCGCGTTGGTTCTGGCCGCCATGTCGATGATCGTGCGCTGGCTGTCTGTCAGGCCGTCCCAAACGTCGCGGTTGATGACCAACTCAATCATCGTCGAGGGTTGGTGCCAGCCGGGGAAATAGTAGAAGGAAGCCACGCGTGGAAAACCCAGCGCAAGATCCACCTGGGGAAAGCTGAATTCAGTCCCGTCGATGACGCCACGTTCAAGCGATGGAAAGATCTCTCCGCCTGGGATCAGCACGGTATCCGCACCTAGGCTTGCCAGCATTTCCGAGGCCAGCCCCGTCCAGCGCAGCTTGAGCCCGGCAAAATCGTCGGTTCCTTCGATAGGTGTGTTGAACCAGCCGCCCGATTCCATGCCGGTGAAGGTTAGTGGCATAGTCACGAGGTCAAAGCCCGCGTCGTCATACATGCGCTGATTGAGCTCGAGCCCGCCGCCTTCGTAGAACCAAGCCATATAATCGAGCGCCTGCGGCCCGAACGGCATCGACGTGAAAAACGACGCAACGGGCAAGGACCCATGAAGGTAGGCTGCGGCGGTATAGCCCGCTTCGATCTCGCCGTCAGAGACCGCCTGTTGAATGTCGAACGGTGGGACAATCGCGCCTGGTTCCGCCAGCTCGATCTGGATCGTCCCGGCGGAGGCTGCCTCGACGTCTGCTTCGAACTGCCGGATCGTGTTGACGACCGGAAGGCTGGTCGAAAAAGCCGATTGCAGGGTGATTGTGACATCCTGCGCAAGGCTCGGCCCGCTCATGGCCACAAAGGGTAAGACAGCTAGGGCCAGTTTGGTCATCCTTGTCATGTTGTCCTCCGGGACTGTTGCGTTAGTTTTTTAGGGTGCGCGATTGTCGATGTGCCGGATGCTTTCGAAATGTGGATCAAAGCTGCCTCCATTATCCGTGAACTTACACGTATTTGTTCAAGATCAAACTGCAGCTTTGTCCCGCTCTGCGGTCAATCGCGCTTCAAGGATTTCAAATTTGACTTCGAAATTCCTGCACGGCGCACAGAACCAGCAGCATATTGACGGTGTGGGACAGGATCGCTTGTTTGCCATATCCGGTGCAGGGTTCTGTTGAGCCTGCAGGCGCCTTTTACCAAAAAGGGGCGCCAAGCAGGCGCCCCTTGAACCTGGAATATATCACGCGGTCTGGTCAGCCGTTCGCGACGTATTGACCGCCGTTGATTGTCATCACCGCACCGGTCATGAACGCGGCCGCGTCGGAGGCAAGGTAGACAACGGTCTGTGCAATTTCCTCAGGATGGCCGAGACGGCCAACCGGGATACCGGAAATGATGGACTCCAAGACCTTTTCCGGCATGGCGGCGACCATGTCCGTGTTGATATAGCCCGGACAGACGCAATTGACGGTTATGCCCTTGAAGGCATTTTCCTGCGCCAGAGCCTTGGTAAATCCAATCACACCCGCCTTGGCAGCCGAGTAGTTCGTCTGGCCCATCTGACCTTTCTGGCCGTTGATGGAGGAGATGTTGATGACGCGACCAGATCCGCGACCACGCATGCCGTTGATGACCGGATGGGTCATCGTGAACATGGAATCAAGGTTCGTCGACATGACTGCGCGCCACTGGTCGAAGCTCATCTTGTGGAACATGCCGTCCCTTGTGATGCCGGCATTGTTGACCAGCACTTCAACAGGGCCAAGTTCACTTTCAACCTGCGCTATTCCAGCTGCACAGGCGTCAGGGTCGGAGACATCCCATTTGTAGACATGAATGCCGGTGTCGGCCTTGAAGGCCTCCGCTTTTTCAGTATTGCCGGCGTAGGTGGCTGCCACGGTGTAGCCGGCGTCTTTCAGACCGCGCGAAATTGCTTCGCCGATGCCGCGCGTTCCACCAGTGACCAATGCGACCTTGCTCATTCCCCTTCCTCCTGACTTCCAGTTGGGGCCCTGTGGGTTTGCGCCCCAGGGCTCTTCGAAATTCTGTTTTTCCAGAATTTGCGATTTTCAATCATGGCCGGACCGATCCGGCCATGATCCTTGTCAATATCCGACGATCAGCGCTCCAGGCACATGGCGACGCCCATGCCGCCACCGATGCAAAGCGTGGCGAGGCCCTTCTTGGCGGCGCGGCGCTTCATTTCATGGAGCAGGGTGGTCAGGACGCGGGCACCGGATGCACCAATCGGGTGTCCGATCGCGATTGCCCCGCCATTGACATTGACGATATCGGGGTTCCAGCCCATGTCCTTGTTCACGGCACAGGCTTGCGCGGCGAAGGCTTCGTTTGCCTCGACGAGATCGAGATCGGCAGCAGCCCAGCCGGCTTTCTCAAGCGCCTTGCGGGACGCCGGGATCGGGCCGGACCCCATGATCGCGGGATCAACACCTGCCGTTGACCAGGACGCGATGCGGGCAAGCGGGGTCAGACCGCGCTTTTCCGCTTCGGCGGCGCTCATGACGAGAATGGCGGCTGCGCCGTCATTGATGCCCGACGCGTTTGCGGCCGTCACCGAGCCTTCCTTGGAGAAAGCTGGACGCAGCTTGGCGACGCTTTCGAGGGTCGCGCCGTGGCGGATGTATTCGTCGTCCTCGACTACGCGTTCCGACCGGCGTTCCTTGACAGTGACCGGTGTGATTTCGTCCTTGAACCTGCCCGCCTTCTGGGCAGCTTCCGCCTTGTTCTGGGAGGCGACAGCGAACTCGTCCTGCTGATCACGGCTGATCTGCCACTTTTCGGCGACGTTCTCGGCCGTCTGACCCATGTGATAGCCGTTGAATGCGTCCCAGAGGCCATCCTTGATCATGGTGTCGATCATCTTATAATCGCCCATCTTGTGACCGCTGCGCATATAGGCGGCATGCGGAGAGAGCGACATGCTTTCCTGGCCGCCGGCCATCATGATGTTGGCGTCACCAGTCTGAATCTGCTGCGCTGCGATAGCAACCGTACGCAGGCCCGAACCACATACCTGGTTCAATGTCCAGGCGCTCGAACTGTCGGCGATGCCGGCATTGATCGCGGCCTGTCGGGCGGGGTTCTGGCCTTGCGCTGCGGTCAGCACCTGACCAAAGACGACTTCGTCAATGTCACCACCGTCCACGCCGGCCTGTTCCATAGCGGCTTTCATGACAATGGTGCCCAGATCATGCGCCGGAACGTTAGCGAAGGCACCGTTGAAGGACCCTACGGGTGTGCGGGTCGCGCTGACAATGACGATATCGGTGGAAGCGCTCATTCTACTCTCCAGGACTAGGGGCCAAGTGGCCACAGAAGGTGGGTGCCGTCGGGGCACCTTTTGATCCTTATCGATGAGAGGACTAGAAACTGCCGTTGGTATCGTGTCAACCGTATCAGCCCTTATCAGGGCTCTCTTTTCGCATTTGCGGTATAATCCTTTCGTCGGCGCACATAAAAAGAGTGGCACGATCCGATACGATTGGCTTAGTCTCACTATTGGAGGAGATGACGGGTCTGCGGAGGCCCTCTCATCAAACGGAAAACTAGCCGGAAGGCTGACAGGCGGATATGACGGATGGCCAAGACGAACGAGCCTACAATCATCAAGAAATACGCCAACAGGCGGCTCTACAACACGGGCACCAGCACCTATGTCACGCTTGAGGATCTGGCGGTGATGGTGAAGGGAGAAGAGGATTTTGTGGTCTTTGACGCCAAATCGGGAGATGACATCACCCGCTCGGTGCTGACCCAGATCATCTTCGAACAGGAAAGCAAGGGGCAAAATCTTCTACCGGTCACCTTTTTGCGACAGCTGATCCGGTTTTATGGCGACAGCATGCAGGGACTGGTTCCGAGCTTCCTGGAATATTCAATGACGTCACTGACGAAAGAGCAGGAAAAACTGCGTTCGCAGATGAGCGAAGCATTCGGGGCAACGGCATTCGACGCCATCGAGGACCAGGTCAAGCGAAATACGGAAATGTTTGAACGGGCAATGAAGATGTTCATGCCCTTTCCGGCAGGCGAGGGGGGGACTGCCGAGGGTTCGGAACCTGCGGCCGGTACGGCGAAAAACGAGAAGTCCGCTTCCGGTGATCTGGACCAAATGAAAAGGCAGCTTGAAGAGATGCAAAAGAAGATCAACCAGCTGACAGACAAGTCCTGATCATGCCGGCGTGAGTGCATTTGAGACGAGGCCCGTCGACGGACTTCGCATCGTTGCACTGGAAACCGTACCAGAGGCTGTCGGTCAGATCGTTCAGTGGTTTGAGAACGAGTGGCCGGACTGGTACGGTCCTGACGGTCCCGGCAACCCTGCATCCGACCTGCAACAATGCCTGGATGGCAGCCGCATACTGCCCCGGTGCCTCGTCGCTGTCGACAATGTGTCAAATCCGGTCGGAACCGTGTCACTCCGGGATACCTCACCCGGATCGGACAGGTATCCGGGTGTCTGGTTGACCGCACTCCTCGTTCCTCACACCAGGCGGCAGTCCGGGATTGGCGGCATGCTTGTTTCTGCAGCCGAAGGAGAAGCCGGTCGTCTCGGATTTGACGAAATCCACGCGACGACCGGATCGGCGCAATCCCTGCTCGTACGCCGGGGCTGGAAACTTCATGACACCTTGAAGGTGGACCCCGGCATGCTCCAGATATTCAGAAAATCACTAAAGCAGTCCTGCTGACCGTTCGTGGCTGATCAGCCGCAATCCGGGATCAGGCCAACGGTTTCGATGCCTGCCACCGCGCAAGTTTCGTCATTTTCGGATGTGTCGCCGGTGATGCCGACAGCGCCAAGCGTGTCACCGGCTTCGTTCCTCACCAGGACACCACCTGGAACCGGGATGATGTTGCCGCCAGCAACACCGTTCAGTGCATTGACGAAATGCGGTCGTGTTTCCGCGTTGGCATTCAGCCATCTGGTGCCCGTTCCGACAGCGAGTGCGCCGTTTGCCTTGCCTGTCGCTATTTCGGGACGCAGGTTCGATGATCCGTCCTGTCTTTTCAGGATGATTGTGTGGCCGCCGGCATCCAGGACAACGACGGTCAACGGTTTCAAACCGAGCTCGGCCGCCTTTGCAAATGCGGCGGAAGTGATGGTCTCTGCCGTTGAAAGTGAAATGCCATTTGCCATTGATTGTCATCCTTCCGGAGGTTCATATCGAGTACGGGTCAGACACGTGCCAGCAGGGAGTTTGCCACCGCATGACCCGGACATCGAGCCGCATGGTTCGTATTGCCGCGCAACCGGTGAGGGTTTGCGAATTTGACTGCCACTCCTTAAGGTGCTGGCCGCAATCAGGGTTTGCTACCAGAACAGCGTGCTGACGAATAGATGGCTTTGCCGAGAAACTTCTGCGGCGAAACGGAACAAATGAAGAGAAATTCGGGTGGGAGGAATTCAGTGAAGCGTGATTTTCAGGCACCGGGCCGGTCTCCGGTCTTTGCGCGCAATGCAGCAGCTGCTACGTCCCATCCCCTTGCGACCAGCGCGGCGCTTGAGATTTTGCACGATGGTGGCAATGCGGTCGACGCCGCAATTGCGGCGGTCGCGGTCCAATGTGTCGTCGAACCGCACATGACCGGCATCGGTGGTGATTGTTTTGCAATCGTGACGGAATCCGACGGGCGACTGACCGGATTCAACGGTTCGGGCGCTGCGCCGAAAGCCGCGGGTCCGGATCGGCTTGCGGCGCTTGGAGTAACGGAAATAACGGATACGTCACCACATTCCGTTACCGTGCCTGGCGCCGTCCGTGCATGGGAGACCTTGCTGAAGGCCCATGGAACACGCTCGTTCAAGGAGCTCTTCAAGCGGGCCATTGAATACGCACGGGAGGGGTTTCCGGTTGCCCCCCGTGTTGCCTGGGACTGGGCGGGAGATGTTGAAAAGCTGCGCTCAGACGAAATTTCCGCTGCACGTTATCTGATCAGGGGCGAAGCTCCCGCGGCCGGTACAATCCTGAAGTATCCACATCTGGGTGAAACGCTGGACAAGATTTCAGAAGGCGGTGCAGATGCCTTCTATTCCGGTGCAGTAGCGCGGGATATCGTTTCTGCTGTTCAGGCTCGCGGCGGCCTGCTTACCGAAGACGATCTTGCCGCCTGCCATACCACGGCGGTGTCGCCGGTCATGCGCGATTACAGGGGCCACACGGTCGCCGAGTTGCCACCGAACGGCCAGGGTGTCATCGCATTGGTCATGCTTGGCATCCTGGAAAAATTTGACCTGGAAAATCTTGACCCGCTTGGCCCGGAACGCTTCCATCTGGAGATGGAGGCGGCCCGGATCGCTTACGCGGTGCGAGAAAAATTCGTCACGGATCCAGGTCATATGGACGTGTGTCACACACGGCTGACCGGGTCGGACTATATTGATCAACTATCCGCGCAGGTTTCCATTGATGCCCGCATGACGTCCGTTCCCGAGGCCGCATTGAGCCCGCAGACCGACACGGTCTATCTCACCGTGGTCGACAAGGATGGCCTTTCCGTATCGCTTATCAATTCGCTGTTCAGCGATTTCGGATGCGGTATCGTCGCGCCTGAAAGCGGCGTTCTGCTTCATTGCCGCGGCAAATCCTTCAAGGCGGCGCCGGGACATGCCAATTCCATCGACGGCGGAAAGCGTCCGCTGCACACGATCATACCGGCCATGGTGCTCAAGGATGGATCGCCGTGGCTGTCATTCGGGGTCATGGGAGGTCAATACCAGGCAGCCGGTCACGCGCACCTGCTGACCAACATCATCGACTACGGCATGGACGTTCAGGCGGCAATTGATTTCCCGCGCATGTTCTTCGACATGGCGAACCATGATCTTCAGGCGGAAAGACTGATCCCACCGTCGACGATCGACGGCCTGAAAGCGCTCGGGCATACCGTCGTTCCCTCGAACGACCCTATCGGAGGCAGCCAGGCAATCATGATCGATCGTGCCCGTGGCCTCCTCACCGCCGGGTCTGATCCGCGCAAGGACGGGCATGCGGGCGGGTACTGATTGACGGCCATAGCCCTGCGACATAAACAACCTTGTGTATTGCAAGCACCTGGTGTTCTGTTGCCGCCGGACGCGCCCGAATTTCATGAGGAACGAAAATGCCCGGTCTATCGCGGCGGGAAGTCCTGTTTGGCACCGCGGGAGTAATGTCAGCATTTGCCGCCGGAGGTTTTGCGGCAAGTCAGGCACAGGCTTCCGACCATGCACTGACAATGTCACATCTCGATCATGGCATTGTGCCAGGCACCCTGACAAAAGACATGATGAGCTTTTCACCGGACGGTCCTCCGCCGGTGCTCCGGTTCAAGCAGGGTGAAAGAACATCCATCGGCGTGACCAACCATCTGGACGAAGCATCCGTCGTCCATTGGCACGGTCTCAGGATCGCCAATGCCATGGATGGCGTTCCCTATCTCACACAATATCCGATCGAAGCTGGTCAGTCGTTCCGCTACGAATTCACGCCGCCCGATGCGGGGACATTCTGGTATCACCCTCACTGCAACACGCTGGAACAGATGGCGCGGGGCATGACGGGGGTGATGATCGTCGAAGAGGCGGAAGACCCGGGCTTCGATCACGACCTGCCACTCAACATTCGTGATTTCAGGCTTGGTGGTGACGGCCAGTTCATCACTTTGTTCAAGGCACGCAACGCCGCCAGGGGCGGCACACTTGGAACGGTTTCAACCGTCAACTGGCACGTGGACCCGGTCTTTGAACTTCAGGCGGGAAGTCTGGTACGGCTTCGTCTTGCCGTGACCGATGTGACCAGGGTCGGTGCCTATGAAATTGCCGGTGCGGATGCCCGGGTCATCGCCATTGATTCAAATCCGTTGCCAATGCCGTTGCCGGCCAGGGACGTTGTCCTGTCACCGGGTCAGCGGGCGGATATCGCACTGCGTGTTCCGGATCGCGAGGAAGACGACGTCAGTCTCATTTTGAAAAAGAAATTCGACCAGAAGGTTCTGGCCCGGTTCGCCCCGCGTGGTCCCAGCGCCAGGCGGGATCTCGGCGAATTGAAATCCCTGGCTCATAACCCTGTCCCGAAAGCGGACCTTTCGAATGCGGAAGTCATGGAATTCGTCTTTGGCTGGTCGCCCGAGGGCGATGCGCCTCAAGTAAGCATCTGCGGGACACTCGGTTATACATTCTGGTCGATCAACCGGACAGCGTGGCCCGGAGACGTACCCGGGCCTCTCGAGCCCCTCGCGCGGCTCAAGCTCGGAAAATCCTATGTCTTGAGACTGCGGAACGAATCGCCGAATGATCACCCGATCCATCTTCACGGCGTTTCATTCCAGTTGCTCAGCTCAAATAAACGCAAACTGCCGCCGCTGGTGACCGACACGGCATTGCTCTTGTCGGAAGAAACAATGGATGTGGCTCTTGTGGCGGACAACCCCGGGGACTGGGCATTTCATTGCCATGTGATCGAGCACCAGAAAACCGGCCTGGCCGGTTTCCTGAGGATCGATGACTGATTGTCTGTCATGCTGACAATGACAGGGTGTAGCTCCGTTCGTCGTCTTCGTGAGCTGTTGCCGGCACGTATTGCTCCATGTGGAGATGACGTTCCAGCTGTGTTTCCGGGTATTCTTCGCCACTGACCAGCAGCTGGGTCGCATATTCTGCGTGCGTCCCGTGATAGGCGTCACGAAGGGCCGCAGAGGCGACATGTGCCGGGGTCATCGTCATGTCGGCGAACGAGCGTGTGGCTTGGGTATTCTTGTCTGTCTCGGTTGCCGGGATTTCCAGCGGCTTCTGCCGGATGCGCAAGGCATGAACGGCAGGTACGGGTGTCACTTGCATCTCGGTACTCCGTGGTGGGCCAGTCCGTGGCCAGTCTTGTCGGAGGTCCGGTGTTTTCCGGATCTCGGTTAGATATAGGTACTCTTGCGCCGAAAAACTGTGGCAGGCGTCACATTCGGTGCGGGTTCACGAGAGTGTGCGACGGCGTGAAAAAAAGCCCGGAGCATTGCTCCGGGCCAGGAATTCCAGTGGTACATCTGGAAAAAGGTGAAACTCTGAAGAGTGTGGCCTAGCGGTCCGTCTTGATCAGGTGTCCGGCAGAGCGCTTTCTCGGCAGCGAAGCAGTTGCGCGGTAGGCATCCGAACAGATTTCAGGAACGGTTTTTCGCCGGCCGCGGATCTGCAGATCAACGTCGCTTGTCGCAATCAGATGGGCGAGAAACACTGAATTGGGATGATAGTGCGTGAACAGAGTTTCCTGCTCTCGCTCGAATGTCTGTTCCGAAGGCGGTGGCAACTGGACAGCAAGGTCCGCCTGGCGCTCTGAACGCGCATCTCCCGAAGATGGACGCCTGTGCCTCACAATGGCACGGCCTGTTGCACTTACCGGGTTGACCCGCACGTCTTTACGCCTCGTTGTTTCAGAATGGCACGCCAAGTGCCGTCTTGCCTGAAACGTCGCAATCACCATGCCAATATAGGAAGGCGTTAACTATTTGTCCGCAGAAACCGGACAAAACAGGGTCACAAAAGTTAACGGATTGGTGTGGAAACACACTGATTGCCGTGATCAACGGGAACAACCGTCGTCACTTTCCGGAGGCTATTGAGAGGTTTGTTCCCTGATGAAGCCGGGGGGTTGGAGCCCCAAAAGCCGGTCGACGCCGGATTTCCCATCTTGCCCCTGAACGCATTCACGCGACGCAAAAATCGGGTGCCCGGGCGGAGATGGCGGCCGGTGACAGGCACCAGCAGCGCATGCGTGTTGACGTTCAATCAAATGGACGTTCAATCCGCATCCGGATCTTTCCCGGTCCAGGCCGTCCGGTCGATATCCAGATCGGCGAACTTGTCCGGATCGAGAATCGGACGCGCGACACCGGCGCCGACCTGCTCCTTGAAGTCGTCGAGAATTCTCTTGGCGGTCGGGAACAGCATCATGAGGGCCAACAGGTTGACGACAGCCAGAATTCCCATCAGCGGATCGGAGAAGAAGAAGACTGCAGTCGCACCCGGCGCCGTTGCGCCGAGAAAGACCACGCCCATGACCAGAACCCGCAAAACCTGAATCGCCGCGGTGTTTCCCGTCATTGATGTCAGCGCATTCTCGCCGAGATAATAGTTGTAGATGATCGAACTGAACGCGAACAGCAGGATTGCCAGCGTCAGGAAGTAGCTCGTCCAGCCACCAAGATGGGACACCAGCGATTGCTGCGTCAGGACAATACCGTCAACGCCCTCGTCGCCGGGCGTGTAAACGTCTCCCAGAAGGATGATCAAGGCGGTGCAGGTGCAGATGATGATCGTATCGATGAATACGGAGAAGGATTGCGTGATCCCCTGACTGATGGGATGGCGTACGTCTGCGGTTGCGGCCACGTTTGGTGCCGACCCGAGTCCGGCCTCATTGGAGAACAGGCCGCGACGCAGACCTTGCGCAAGCGCGGCGCCCATGCCGCCACCGACTGCTTCTTCAAGGCCGAAGGCATTGGCAACGATCGTGTAGATCGCGCCGGGTACTTCCGTGATGTTCAAGAGGATGACAAGCAGTGCCATTGCGATGTAGCCAACGGCCATGATCGGCACAATGACATCGGCCACTTTTGCGATGCGGTGAATGCCGCCGAAGACGATCAGTCCCGTGACAGCTGTCAGGCCGATCCCGGTCCAGAGGCGCCCGATGCCGAGGCTTTCTTCAGCCGCACCGGCGACCGTGTTGCCCTGGAAGGCGTTGAAGCCGAATGCAAAGGATGCAATCAGGCAGACCGCATAGAGAACTGCAAGCCAGCGATAATCCTTGCCCAGCCCGTGGATGATGGAGCGGGCCGGCCCGCCGCGATAGGTGCCGTCGCCCTCCGAGCGTTTGTAAAGCTGGGCGAGCGAACATTCGATCAGGCTGGTGCACATGCCAACGAGTGCGACCGCCCACATCCAGAAGACAGCGCCCGGCCCGCCGAGCGTGATGGCAACGGCAACACCGGCGATATTGCCGCCGCCGACCCGTCCGCCGACGGAAAGCAGCAGCGCTTCACGAGCTGAAATCGCGTTCGGGTCACCAGTCTGGTTCTTGGAGGAAAGGACGCGAAACATGCGTGTGAAGAACCGGAACTGAACAAAACCGGTCACGACCGTGAAGAAAACACCAATAATGACCAGGAACGGAATCAGCGCCCATCCCCAGGTCAGGTCCTCAATCAAACCGAAAAATGATTGAATGAACTCCATGTCTCTACCCCTCCAAAGTGTCGGCAAGGCACGTTCCGTCGACGTACCCGAACCAGATGGATCTCAAAGGGTAGGCCCGCATCAGACGGATTTGCAATAAAAAATGGAGTGGACGCGAAAATGCAGCCTAAGGCTGTTACGGGAGTGAGCCCCCGCTCAGGGGAGACATGTTCCAGCCCGGCTTTTAACAGGCGCATCTTTTGGGAATACCCTCAGAAGAATTGAAAATCGCATTCTTCCAAGCGTGGATACCGGTGTGCGGGAGAAAGAAGCTACCATCTGCACTGATATCAAGGTTGTCGCCGCAGCCTTGCTGCGCGGCAACTTTTCGTTGCCTTCGACACATCGGAATCTCTGGAACCAAAATAGCAAAAAGCGCGACCGTCGAGGCCGCGCTTTTCTAAAAATCTGTCAAGGGGAACGACCTCAGGCGGTCAGAGCCCCCTGTGCCTTTTCGACCAGAACCTTGAAGGCGTCCGGCTGGTTGATGGCGAGGTCCGACAGGACCTTGCGGTCGACTTCAACTCCGGCCTTGTTCAGGCCGTCGATGAAGCGGCCATAGGTCAAGCCGTGTTCACGGGTCGCAGCGTTGATGCGCTGGATCCAGAGCGAACGGAAAGTGCGCTTCTTGGCCTTGCGGTCGCGATAGGCGTATTGTCCTGCCTTCTCGACTGCCTGCTTGGCAATGCGAATGGTATTCTTGCGGCGTCCGTAATAACCTTTGGCGGCTTTCAGAACTTTCTTGTGGCGAGCATGGGCAGTTACGCCCCGTTTGACGCGTGACATTTAGATGATCTCCTTCGGGGCTGGCGTTATGCGTAGGGCAGGAACTGCTTCACGATCTTTGCATCCTGGTCGCTCAGCGTGGTTGTCCCACGGGCGTTGCGGATGAACTTGTTCGTGCGCTTGATCATGCCATGACGCTTGCCGGCCTGCGCGGTTTTCACCTTGCCGGTCGCGGTCACCTTAAAGCGCTTTTTGGCGCCGGATTTCGTCTTCAGCTTGGGCATTTTGCATCCTTTCCTTGGTGCATCCGCCAAAAAGCGGACACTTTCTTGTTGGTGCATTCAGAGCCGACACGGCATGCCCTTGATCTGTCGGGAGGATCTGCACCTGGATGCAGCAATCCAGTCCACGACGAGCCGGACGACTCTGGACCGGGCGCTTATATGGGAGGTTTCGGCGGATTGCAACCGGATTCCGCTCCCAAACAGCAAACTCGATCGCGTTCTATTCCAGCCCTTGAAAGAAGCAGGTCAATCAGTTTCACTCCACCGCAATTTCGCACGGGATTGCAGCGTCTCTTCAGTCTGCAACAATAATCAGGGTGGTCACCTCCGGGGCAGACTTGGTTACAACAGTTTGCCGGAAAAGACCTCTTTGTGAACTGGAGTGTGGACCCTTCCCGATGGCGATGGGCCAGAGAACCGGAAAGGGTGGAAAATAGTCGACGGATGTTTGCTGTATTTTCACGATTGGTAAGGCCGTGGTAAGGTCAAACACGAGAACCCGCTCTGCTGTTATTGCCACTTCGAATGGATCGAACGACCAGCTACTGTCTTCTTCGAACTGAAGGACTTTGAAAGGTTCCGTGATCAGAAGTGTTGGTGGTGTATTAACAAGGTCGAGCCTTCCAATGCACCGACCCTCGAGAGTAGAGTTCTGTTTGGTCGTTGTTGATCGTTCGGCCGAAATTGCTGGAATGCATCCGGTTTGACCGGGTGCTAAGCGCCCAAAGGTTTGGCCACCTGCACTACCGGCAAGGGCTGCGCCATACGATTGTTCCGACAGTGTGACAGCACCAGCACCGCCTCTTTCTAAAAGCTCCTGACAAAACCGGCCACATTTTCCCGGGTGAAAAACATTGGTGACAAGGACGTGCTTTTTGCGAACATCGACAGTTTCAGAGATGTCAGAGGAAATCAGCTTCTGACTTGCGTTCGCCAGATACATTCTCGCAGCAAACGAAATTCCCGCTGACAGCATCATGGCCAGTGCAATGCTGCCTAAGATGAGCCTCGTTGGCCGAGTCGACCAGACAAATGCAAGACCCAGGTAGAACGGCAGCGAAAACACGAGCGTCAGGCCGACCAGAGGAATGATTCCAAGAAGGAACGCAAGAGGAACAGTTATGATGCCAATCAGGAATGCAAAGGTCAGGACTGATCCGGGGCCGAGGATCAGAAGACTGAGCAAGCCAATTAAAAGGACAAGCGAAACATAGACAATATGGACTATCATCTTTGCTGATGCATTTTCACCGCGAAAGGGACCGGATCTTGAGAAACTTCAGCCTCAACCTAGTCGCGATCGATCAGGCTTCGCAATCGCCGATGGTGTGTGTTCACCTCTTTTTCTCTTGAGTGTCTTGGATTTGTTCCGGTTGGGATAGCAGGCAATAGAAGAAAACAGGCGCGGGTGTTAAGTCATACCTGAGTTTTCTCAGAGGTCTGGACTGTCATGTTTGTTGGCGACCGAACCGCCAGAATGCATTCTTGCTTTGCGGCCTCAATGTGGGCTTGGACGGTTTCGGGGTCTGCTGTTGTGCCCTGAACCGAAATGAAACGAATGTCTTTGATTCCCAGAAACGACAGCAAGAACCGCAGGTAAGGTTCGAGAAAATTGGCTGCGGCAAACGGTTCTTCCGGCAAATAGCCTTCGGCGCCATAGGCACAGACAATCACGGCCCGCCGCGCCTTGACCAGACCTTTGAATCCGGTCTCGTCCATTGAAAACGTGTGGCCAATTCGAGAGATCTGATCGATCCAGGCCTTCAGAGCGGCGGGAATGGAGAAATTGTAGATCGGAACTGCCAGTAGCAGCATTTCGGATCCCTGGATTTCAGCGATCAGTTCATCTGACAAGACCGTCGCCGCTTTGAGATCGTCGGTCAGTGCGTCCTGCGGGGCATAGAAACCCTCGATGGTTTTCTGGGCGATCAACGGAATGGACCCGTCCGCGACGTTTCTCGTGATGACCCGGCATCCGGGATGTTTCTGCCGGAATTCGGCTTCACAAGCATCGGCAACCGCTGCCGAATGCGACCCTTCCAGCCGAGAGCTTGAATTGATGCGAAGCAACTGCGTCATGAAACTTGCCTCCTTGTTGAATGGCAGGCCGGATCTACTTTCTTGCGCGATTAATAAAAATAGATCGAAATGCATCAAACTCATGCGTATTATGCATGAATGGATCTGTCAGCACTCAAAACCGCCCTGCTGGTTCGTGATGTCGGCAGTTTTGCCGCCGTTGCCCGGCTTCTGGATCTGGACGCCTCGAGCGTCTCCAGGGTCATCGCCCAGCTGGAGCAGGATATCGGATTTCGGTTGTTTCAGCGCAGCACCCGAAGTCTGGCGCCGACCAGCGAGGGAGAACTTTATCTGAATCGGATCGCACCACTGGTCGAGGAACTCGAGGCTGCAGGAGATGAGGCCCGCACGACGGCCATCTCGCCACGTGGCATCTTGCGCATGACCGCCAGCATCTCCTTCGTTCAGGAGTGCCTGATCCCGATTCTCCCCGAATTCAGAAAAAGATACCCGGAGATTGACATCGAGCTGCTGGCTTCCGATGCCAATCTGGACCTGCGGGCAGAGGGAGTTGACCTGGCGGTGCGCTTCGGATCGTTGCCCAAGGGAGACTGGATCGTTGCCAAGCTGATGACAACCAGCTACCGCGTGGTTGCCTCGCCGGAATATATTGAGGAAAAGGGACCGCTTTCGCACCCGGATGACCTGTCGGAACGCGACTGCATCTGCTTCGCCATTCCGGGCTTCCGGACCTATTGGCAGTTTCGCAAGGGCGGCGACGCTGAGTCCTTCAGCGTGCCGGTCGGCGGCGCAACAGTGATCTCGAATGCGTTATCCATCCGCTCGGCGGCACGGCTCGGCATGGGTGTCGCGCTCTTGCCCATCATGCTGGTGCAGCGGGATCTGGCGAAAGGCACCCTGCTCGACCTCTTCCCGGATCATGCTTGCGCAGCGACTTCCTTTGAGACAGCGGCCTGGTTGATCTATCCGAGCCGATCCTACCTGCCGCAGAAAGTTCGGGTGATGATCGATTTTCTGAAGGCGGAAGTGAGGCGGTCAGGTAGCTGACCGCCTTGATCAAATCAGGCGTTCAAATCGACGACGACACGCCCCTTGACCTGGCCTTTCAGGATATCGGCTCCAAGCCTTGGCAGATCTTCCAGCTTTGCAGGCTGGATCATGGCGTCGAGCTTGTCCATCGGCAGGTCCTTTGCCAGGCGCTCCCAGGCAGGAAGGCGCGCCTCATAAGGCCGCATGACACTGTCGATGCCGAGCAGGTTGATACCGCGCAGCAAGAACGGAATGACGGTGGCCGGAAGGGCGGCGCCGCCGGCAAGGCCGACTGCGGCCACTGACGTTCCGTATTTCATCTGGCCGAGTACGCGCGCCAGCATGGCGCCGCCGACAGCGTCGATGCACCCGGCCCAGGTTTCGGCTTCCAGAGGACGTTTGACGGTTTCGTTGACGTCGTCGCGGGGCACGATGCGGCTGGCTCCCAGTGACTTGAGATACTCCCACGTGCTTTCGCGGCCGGTGACTGCCGCAACTTCATGGCCGAGATTAGCGAGGATGGCGGTTGCAACCGAACCGACGCCGCCTGCCGCACCGGTCACAAGGACAGGCCCGTTTCCAGGTTTCAGTCCATGGTTCTCCAGCGCCATTACGGCCAGCATTGCGGTGAAGCCCGCGGTGCCGATCGCCATGGCATTGCGCGTCGACAGACCCTCGGGAAGCGGAACGAGCCACTCGCCCTTGACACGGGCCTTCTGGGAATAACCGCCCCACCAGGCCTCGCCGACACGCCAGCCGGTGAGCACGACCTTGTCGCCGGGTTTGTACCAGTCGTCGGAAGACTCCAGCACCGTCCCGGCGAAATCGATGCCCGGAACGTGAGGATAATTTCGAACAAGACCGCCGCCGGGGCCGACACAAAGACCGTCCTTGTAGTTCAGTGTCGAATACTCCACCGCCACCGTCACGTCGCCTTCCGGCAGCCGGGACTCATCGAGTTCCTGAACCGACGCCGAGGTCTTGCCTTCGTCATCCTTTTCCACGAGGAGTGCTTTGAAAGTCATGATCAAACTGCCCTGTTAGCTGGTGTGTTCCGAGAGGGTCCTGGCGTCGTCGCGCAGGACAAATTTCTGGATTTTTCCGGTTGCCGTCTTCGGCAACTCCGTGAAAACGATCTTTTTCGGTCTCTTGAAACCGGCCATGTGCTGCCGGCAGAATTCAATCAGGCTCTCTTCCGTCGTCGATGCGCCATCCTTGAGTTCGATGAATGCGCAGGGTACTTCACCCCACTTTTCGTCCGGCAGCGCGACGACCGCGGCCAGGGCAACGTCAGGATGACGGTGCAGGACCCCTTCCACTTCGACGGAGGAAATGTTCTCGCCTCCCGAAATGATGACATCCTTCAGACGGTCCCTGATCTGGACATAGCCGTTCGGGTGGCGCACTGCTGCGTCGCCGGATTTGAAAGCACCACCGGAAAACGCATCCGTGGTGGCTTCCGCGTTCTTGTAATACCCTTTCATGACCGTGTTGCTGCGAATGACGATCTCGCCCTGGGTCTCTCCGTCCCAGGGGACAGGGTCACCCGTTTCGCGATCGATCACATCGACGGTTTCGGTCATCGGAAATCCGACACCCTGCCAGGATTGCAGCTCGGCCTGTTCGTTCGTGCACAGATCTTCCCATTCTTCGCGCCAGAGGCACTGGACCACGTGACCATATGTTTCGGTCAATCCGTAAACCTGCATGACCTCGAAACCGAGGGCTTTTGTTGCCGCGAGAACGGCCGCTGGCGGCGGTGCCCCTGCCGTCATGATCCGGACGGGTCCGCCAAGAGGTTTTCTGTCAGCCTCCGGCGTGTTGACCAGCATGGACAGCACAATGGGCGCGCCGCCCAGATGCGTGATGCCGAACTTGCCGATCAGGTCGAATACGGCCTTTCCCGTGACCTGTCGGATGCAGACGATGGTTCCGGCCATGAGCGTCATGGTCCAGGCATGGCACCATCCGTTGCAGTGAAACATCGGCACCGTGTAAAGATAGACGGGATGACGGGGCAGTTCCCAGGCGATGGGTGTTCCCATCGCCATCAGATAGGCACCGCGATGGTGATAGACGACACCCTTCGGGCGCCCCGACGTTCCGGACGTGTAATTCAGCGCCAGTGCCTGCCATTCGTCTTCCGGTCCGCGCCAGGCAAAGGCGGGATCGCCCTCTTCGATCAGCTCCGAATAGTCTGCCTCGCCGATCCGTTGACCTCCCGGACCGTCAGGGTCGTCGATATCGATAACCGGAATGTTCTTGCCGTTGATCCCGAATGCTTCGCTGACGACGCCGGAAAAGGCGGTGTCGGCAATGATCAGCCTGGCGTCGCTGTGATCAAGGATGTAGGCAACGGTTTCAGCTTCCAGACGGATGTTGATCGTGTTGAGAACGGCGCCTGCCAGCGGAACCGCGTAGTGTAATTCGAACAGCTCCGGCGTGTTGGCGGCGAGGACGGAAACCGTGTCGCCCTGGCCGACACCCCGGCTCCTGAGGCTCGAAGCAAGCCGCCGTACCCGTTCTTGAACGTCACTCCAGGTCAGCTGCCGGTCGTTGTAGATGACAGCTATGCGATCCGGGAAAACAGAAGCTGTCCGTTCCAGGAAGGAAAGCGGTGAAAGCGGAACGTGATTGGCGGCTTGTCTGGAAAAAGCCTCGAAATGTTCCCTCATTATCAGCCTCCCTGAACGGTGAAGGGCGTTTCCCAAACCGTCGCGGAGCGCATGCCATGAGGTGTATCGACCTGCACCCTGGTTCCGTCGTCCCAATGTGTCATGCGCACCATACCGATGGCGACATTGGTGCGGAAGTCCGGCGACCAGGCCGCGGAGCTCACTGTTCCAACCTGTTTGCCACCGCCTATTACCGGCCACAGTTCGTCGCAGGGCGGCACCGGATCACCATCGATCGCTATGCTTCTGATCTGCCTGACAGGGCCTTCAACGGCCACACGAAGCAACGCATCGCGCCCGATGCAGCCAATTGCCGCCTGGGTCTGGCAAAAGCGGCCAAGGCCGCATTCGTGCGGGGTGTTGTTTCGGGTCATGTCGTTGCCGTAGGACAGCAGCTGTCCCTCAATCCGCTCGATCAGATTCGGGCAGCCGGCGCGAACATCCAGATCCTCGCCCGCAGCCATAAGTGCGTCCCAGATCGGTTCGCCGAGATCCGATCCGTCGACGTAGAGTTCAAAACCATCCTGTTTGGAATAGCCCGACCGCGCGAGAACAAGCTTGCGTCCCTGGTAACTGACATGCCTGTAACGGAAAAACCGTATCGAGCGGACGTCGTCCCCGAATACACGGGCAACAAGTTCTTCCGCCTTCGGACCCTGGATCGCGAGCGGCGAGACATCGGGTTCGTCGACATCGACTTCGAGCCGCAACGCATGCGCAAGTCCCTTGATCCAGAACAGCAGATCGCTGTCGGCGACCGAGACCCAGAATTTGTCCTCGGCAAGTTTTGTCGTGACCGGGTCATTGAGCATGCCGCCCGTCTCGTCGACCATGGGCGTGTAGAAACACTGGCCTTCCGTCATCGCGGAAAGATCCCGCGGCGTCAGCATCTGCGCGAGACGCGCAGCATCAGGACCCCAGAGTTCGACCTGCCGCTCGCAGGCGACATCCCAGAGCTGAACCTTTGTCTTCAGGTGGCGGTAATCCTCCTCGACGGAGTTGAACACCGTCGGAAGCAGCATGTGATTGTAGATCGTGTATGCCTTGACACCTGCCGCTTGCACGCGGCGCGAAAACGGCGTGAAGCGCGTGCGGCGGGAAATGGAGAGAGACGGGACCTGCATGACGGTCCTCCTTAGGCAGCTTGTTCGGCGGCGGGTCCGGACCAGTCAATCTGACAGATTTCGGCACTTCGACCGTCGAAGTCCCAGACGCGCCCATAGGCCCGCACGCGTCCCTGGGTGGCCGTCGCCACCGTGATGTCGGGTCCCATCCAGTATTCGGTATTCGTCACGATGATATCTTCGTCGGGATTGCCGCCACGGACCGGCTCGATCTCTCCCTTGATCGCCTTTCCGACAATCAGGCGCCGTTTCTTGCCCTCATTGGTGTAGGATACCGGAGCGCGCTCGGCTCCCAGAAATTCGCTGACCAGCACCTTGAACAGACCCGTTGTGCCCTTTGCCTGGCCCGAGAAGATCTTCAACAGACCTTCATAGGCGGCATCCGTTGCACGCTCATCGATATAGGCCGCCGCTTTCCAGTTGCCGCGCGCCATGAGGCCGGGAATTTCCAGCACTAGCCCGACGTTGAGGCCGGAGAGATCTTCGCCCTCATAGTGTCCTTCGTCGATACGCACACCTGCCCAAGCCTGGCAGTAGCCCTCGGTAGGCGCGTGCTTTCCAAGTGAAACGACACACGGACAGAAGACCGTGCAGTTGCAGTTCAGTATCAATTCACCGCGTATGGCCCATCCGGACATCTGATATCTCCCGTACTAGAGTTCTGTAAACGACAGGACGCACACGACCGTCCCTGCAATGAGAAGGAAAACGCCGAGCGGAGCGCTGATCCGGTTTCCGATCTGCGGCAGTTTCTCGAGCGTCATCAGAACCATGGCAATTCCCATGAAAGCCAGGTTCATGGTGCCGGCGACGAAGGCCAGCAGCATCAGGGCCCAGCAACAGCCGAGACAGACGGCTCCAAGACGCAAGCCAAGCTTGAGGGCGCCTCGAAGCCCTGGTTGCCAGTGGTTGAAAAAGAATGTCATCGGGTTCTGGCAGGCGGACAGGCAGGCATTCTTGAGACTGCTGAACTGATAAAGTCCGGCAAGGACAAGCAGTGCGGCATTCAACATGCCCGACATAGACCGGCCGTCATGATCGAGGAGGCCAAGCCCGGCAAACTTTACCTGTAGAAAGGCTGCCGGGACCGAAAAGCCGAGCCAGACGACAAGGTATCCCAGCACAAGGACCCCGAGCGAAGGTCCGTTGGCTGCCTCCGTGTGGCCCAGATCCGAATAAGTCCTGAACGCCGGGAACGCGGTTGGTGCCATCATTGCGAGTGACATCAGCGCCCACATCAGGACGGCGGACAGGAAGCCTGCATCGGCGGCTGTCTGTGTGCAAAGAGAGATCAGGTATGCAACGCCGAAGTCGTTCGCTGCAGGCGGCACGTCAACAGGTAGCTGCATCGCGAAGAGGATGCTCCACGCCGCCAGGACACCGCCAAAAAAAGTCAGCCACCAAATACCGTGGCCGGGCAAAAGACGCTCGATTGCCTTCACCCGTTCCTCCCAATGCTCTTTGGACGAAAGCTGCGCTTCGATCTGATAAATGTCAAACATTTAATTGTCTGACATTTAATTTTTTACAATTGACCCTTTGGTGACCGCCCTCTAGTTTGACGGAAACCGATCCACGGGCGTGCGAGGACCATCTTGGCAATCGAATTCAATACAATTCAGAAGGAAGGACTTTCGGTCCAGATTGCCAATGCCATTCGAGACGCCATCCTGGAAGGAAGACTATCCAGTGAAGAGCGCTTGCCGAGTGAAGCCGAACTTGCCGATCGGTTCGGTGTATCCCGGTCCACCGTCCGCGAGGCCCTGAAGCGACTTGCGGCGCAGAACCTGATCCGAAGCGAGCGCGGTTCGTCCGGCGGGGCGTTCGTCAATCGTCTGACGTGGTCGGAGGCTCAGGACAATCTCGTGACCACCACGCGTCTCCTGATCGGCATGAATGATATTCCGCTGGAGGACGCGATCGAAGCCCGGTTTGCGCTGGAAGCGGCGGCTCTGCCGCTGGCTGCCGAAAAGTGTGCCGGAGACGATCTGTCGGCAATGCGCAGGGAGATCGACCGCCAGCGGGACCCGCTGACCAGCGACGAGGAATTCTGCGCTTCCGACGTTACCTTTCATTCAGTCATAGCCAGGGCGACCGGCAATCCGCTGCTGACCTTCCAGTTGTCGGCGGCCTTCGAGGCCATGCAGCCGTTGATGAACATGCTGGTCTACCGCTTGCGCGACCGGGAGCGGATTGCCGACTTGCACGAAGCGCTTGCCGTTGCACTGGAAAGGCGGGACGGGGCGGGGGCGTCGATCAGCCTGGAGTCCCTTTGCGCGTATACCAGGGAACTGGCAGCGCAACGCCGCGGGCGCAAGAAAGACTGAAATCCATCGCGACTACCTGCGCCGAACCCTCCGGATTCGCCCCGAGATCCGGATGCAGACCTGTTTGTTCAGCTGCTGATACTTTCGTTGTTGCAAAATTTCTTTATACAATCGACATTCTGCCATTAGTTGGTTTTTCATGTTAACATATTGATTTGTCGTATTTAATTAATCCAACAGCACTGACTCTTTCCGTGCAACACCGTAGGCGTGGCCTTTAATTTGCGGCATGGCATTGCCTGATCTACGCCTAAAGTCTAATATAGACGAAAGTTGTAGTTCGACTGATTGAGTGGAACAGGCGGGTGTTCATCGTTGTCCCCCAAGCATTGAGGAGCGCATGGAATGAAATTCTGGAGCCTAGCAGCCGTTGCCCTGATGATTGTCGGCGTCGCTGCCGCGAAAACCTCAAATCCGAGCCACGTGCTCACGGAAAACACGACGTTTTCGGGAAAGCCGGTGACGACATTGCGGACGCCGGCAACGCCCTGATACGAGAAAAATCTTTCCTCCCGGGAGGCGGCGGGATGGCATGGCTCCGGTCCAAACGCTGGACCAGCCATCCCGGCGGTCCATCCCGACAGCCCATGACGATGTGCCTTGAAGTGGTGACTAGACAGTCTGTTCTTCCGTGTGTCGTGCCGATGTTCTTTGCGGCGCGAGGAGCGGTGCCGTATCGCTCACGGGTTTCGGTTAGCCCTGGTGCGATTGTCTTGGCGCCGGTGCACTGGAAGGTTGCAAGTCCAAACCAAGCTTCACATTGCGACCCAAATCGAGATCCGCAGCTATTTACGAAATGTAATTCAGGGCTCTTAACTAATAATTTTCCCAATTTCTCTAATTTGCTCATAGACCGACAGAGTAGCGGCGGAAGCTATTGTGAATACTGACTAGTAGCGATACTGCAGTAGTAAGCTCCCGTCAGAGTATAATCGGTGTGGGTGAGAGACAATGTGGTTGCGTAGACAGTTCTCTGCTTTTGCGGTTTCGGTATTAGTTCTGGCCGGTTGCCAATCTGGTGATCTGGCAAACCTGTCGACCTATGGCGACAGTGCCGCGTCCAATGAAGACCTTTCCAAAGTCGCCTATTACCGGGATGACGAATTGCTTACCCAGGCAAATGTCCAGTTCAAGGAAAAGAACTTCGGCAAGGCGTATGCAATCTACAAGCGGGCGGTCGAGGTTTATCCAAAAGATCCGGTCGCCTGGCTGGGCTATTCCGCTTCCGCGGACATGATCGGACGGTTCGACAATGCGGATATCGGCTACAAGCGCCTTGCGCGCATGATCCCCAACCGTCCAGAATACCTGAACAATGTCGGCTATTCCTACATGCTGCGGGGAAACCTCATATCGGCAAGGCGGTATTTCCTGAAGGCCTATGATATCGATCCGAACAATCAGACCACCGCCAACAACCTGGAACTCCTGCGTAACAGCGTATCTTTTGCAAATCGGGGATAGGCAGGCCGATGACCAGCGACGCGAATGTCTCCGAAAGAGCGAACGAACACCGGACCACTGCGCCTGGTGAAGGCAAGACCGCCGCCGCGAAGCCGGTGCAGTCACCACTGACAACCTATTTGCAGCGCAATGTCCGGATCCTCATGGCACTCAATGCGGTGTCGGTTGCCGTGACAATTCTATTGTTCGTGGGCCTGTTCTTTTCCTGGTCGGCAACCTCGGAATTGAATCAGATCAGGCAGCAGCTTTCCGGCCTGCAGCAGTTCGAAAAGAGAATATCAGGCAACGTCAATCTGATGAATGCCGGTGTCCAAAGCAGGTTGTCGAAGATCGACCAGCGTATCGGTCAGATCCAGTCCGGTGTCAGGCTGATGAGGATCGAACGGGGTGACACAGACATTCCGATCGACAAATTGAAGACAGTCGTCGACGAAGACATCGATTTTTTCCATTCATCGACCGCCACCATGATGTTCTCGCCGGCACTTTCGGCCCAGAATTCTGGCCGTTTCGAAACCGCAAGCAACATTCCTCAGGTTACGGTCTCGCAGTCGAATGGCCAATCGGATGGCTCCGCCCTATTTCGCAGAATTGTGACGCCAGACGGCAAGGTCAGGTATGAAAAGCGGTGAGGTCCGTTCGACCGACGACCGATTGCTATGCCCGTTTTGCTGAAACTGCAGTGAAACCCGACGATCCGATACTCCTCGATTGATTTCCTTCTGGTTTCAAATGCACCCGTGTCGGAGGCCCACCAGCGATCCTTTTTCCCTGGCTATTTTATGCAACTCTCAAGTGTATATAGGTTGAAATCTGAACTCTATGGCCCAGTTGATGAAGTGAAGAAGGCTAAAGTTCCGTGTATTAATGTAAATCCAGTTCAATCGAGACTAGTTTTAAGTTTTTTTTCACGAGCCGTTAATCGTCAGGATCGTAATATTGGAATGAGTAAGGCACGAGGTCTTTGGTTTTCTTAGGTATTTCTCCCCATAGGTGAGAATCAAACTGACCTAACGTGATCTTGGAATTTAACAAATGCCACAGACGAGACACGACGTGAAGATATCGTCCATTTTGACAGTTTTGATCTCGGTTTTCGTTTTAAGCGTCACAAACACCGGGCAGGCCATCTCGCAACAAGTCGACGAAATGACCCTGGTGGTCAACGGCGGAAGCGTTTCCAGGATTACAATGCCACCGGGGACCACCCGGACCGTCAGAACAAACAAGAAATTCTCGGACCTTGTCGTCGGCAATCCCGAAACCGCAGATATCGTGCCTCTCTCCGAACAGGTTCTCTACATTCAGGGCAAGGCTCCGGGACTCACCAATATCTCGATCTACGACGCCTCCAAAACCTTGCTTGGCGTGATCGAAGTCCGCATCCAGCTCAATTTCGAAGACGTCGTCCGTGCAATTCGTGCCGTCGCACCGACAGCGCAGGTGTCGGTTACCAATGCCGGCAACAAGATCAGGCTCAGTGGATCGGTGAGCAATGCGGTCGAACTGACCAAGGTTCTGGAAGTCGCGCAGCAGTTTTCAGAAGCCCCGGTGATCAACGCAGTTAGCGTACGCAGCCCTCAGCAGGTCGCCCTGGAAGTGCGTGTTCTGGAAGCCAGCCGCTCGATCGGCCGGGACCTTGGTGTCAACTGGGTGGGACGGTCGACTAACGGGAATGTCAGCACGAGCGGTTCCCGGGTTCAGGTCGGAACCAATCAGGCTGGCGGCCTGATTTCGGTTCTCGGGTCGGGTGCAAGTGTCGCGCAGCAAGGTGCGCTTCCGTTCGGAACGTTGATCGCAAAGGTTCTCGAAACGGCCGGTATTCGCATCGACACCATTATTGACGCCCTGGAAGGCAAGGGTCTTGTCCGCCGCCTGGCACAACCGAACCTGACGACCATCAGCGGCGAAACGGCCCGTTTCCATGTTGGCGGCGAAGTGCCAATCCAGACAGCGGTTTCAAATGCGGGCGGAGTTGCCTCCTCAACCGACTACCGTCCGTTCGGTGTCCGTCTCGAATTTGTGCCGACGGTTCTCGACAATAGCCGGGTCAATCTTCGTGTGATGACCGAGGTCAGCGACATCGACAATTCGATAAATGTCAACGGAAACCCGGGTTTCACCTCGCGCAGGGCGGAAGCGGTGATCGAACTCAAGGACGGGCAGAGCTTTTCCATCGCGGGCCTGCTGGAAAACGTCGACACCAGAGATATCAGCCAATTGCCGTGGCTGGGGCAGGTGCCGGTCCTGGGTGTCCTGTTTCGCTCTACAAGTTTCCAGAAACGCGAAACCGACCTGGTTATCGTCGTGACACCCCGCCTTGTACGTCCGGCGCGCCCGAATGAACCCCTTGCGTCACCACTCGACCAGACGCGGCCTACAAACGATGTCGAGATGTTTGCCCTCGGTATTCTCGAGGTCAACAAGGACATGCTCCGGAAATACAAGGAAGGCGACGGCCTGATCGGTCCCTACGGCCACATTGTCGATCTGAAACTTGAGGATGGTTATGTGTACTCCAAGAACTGATCGACTGGCGGCCTTCGCCCTGGTGCTTTTGCTGTCCGGATGTGCCGACTACATGAGCCGCCGGGATACGGTCACGGTGGGCGCCGGAAACGCCATGGACGCCAACATGGCTATCCATACGGTGCAACCGTTCCCGAGGCAGGCCTACAACACCAACCTGTCGCGCGACGGGCAGTCCGCCGTAAATGCGCAGGAGCGTTTTCTGGAGCCCGGCGACCCGGACGTCGTGACCGCTGCCGGATCGGAAGCGGCAATCAGCGGCGGGTCGTAGCGGCGAGCAATTTCAAACCTTCCGCCGCGCCGGAATTTGGATCCGAAAATGCCGGAAATTCATCGGCGCAACAGGCTGCCCCCCGCCTATCCCTGGCTTATCCCCGGCCGACAAATGGCATTTTTGTCGCCATGACAGTCAGGGTCAGAATATTGGCGTCGAGCGGCAACCCGGCCATGTAGACGACGGCGTCCGCGACGTGGGCCGGGCTGATGGTCGGCTCCGGCGCCAATTCGCCATTCGCCTGCGGTACGCCACCGCTCATCCTGGCCGTCATGTCGCTTGCCGCATTGCCGATATCGATCTGGCCGCAGGCTATGTCGAAGGTCCGTCCGTCAAGCGCCGTCGATTTCGTCAAGCCGGTAATGGCATGTTTGGTTGCCGTATAGGGTGCCGAATTCGGCCTTGGAGTGGTTGCCGAAATCGAGCCGTTGTTGATGATCCGGCCACCCTTCGGATCCTGTGCCTTCATCAAACGAAACGCCTGCTGCGTACACAGGAACGCTCCTGTGAGATTGGCTGCGACAACATTGGACCATTCCTGAAAGCTGATGTCTTCCAGGCGAACCGGTGAATTGCCGATCCCGGCATTGTTCACCAGCAGATCAAGCCGCCCGAACTCATCGGACAGATTTGCAAACAGGGTTTTGACGGATGTCTCATCCCCGACATCACACGACAGCCAGGAGACCTTGTTCCCGGTCTCGGTAGAAAGTTCCTCAGCGGTTGCGGCAAGAACCGCTTCGCGGCGCCCGGTGATGACGACATGCCAGCCGGCGGAACTGAGAGCCCGTGCAACCGACTTGCCGACGCCGGTTCCGCCACCGGTGACAAGAGCGATTTTGACGGACGTGCTGTTTGTGGTTTCGGTCATGCGGATGCACCTTCAAGTTCGTCTTCAATGTGAATTCTGATGATGTCGTCGAAACTCGTCTCTGCCTCGAAACCGAGTTCGCTTGCCCGTCTGGCGTCGAAATTCCGGGGCCATCCGGCTACGATTCTGCCAATCTCCGGATCGGGTTCATGGCGAATGAGATTGACCGCCTTTTCGCCTGCGACCCGCTTGAGGGCCTCGATCTGTTCTCCGACGAGTGCCGACAGACCCGGCATCGTGAGCGCACGGCGGGATCCGAGCAGGGAGGTATCCATGCGTGCCGCATGGGCGAAAAATCCAACCGCAGCACGCGGACTTGCAAACCAGTGGCGAACCTCTTCGCCGACCGGCAGGACCGCTTCCTTGCCGGCTAGCGGTTCACGCAGAATGTTCGAGAAAAATCCCGAAGCCGCCTTGTTGGGTTTTCCTGGCCGGACGCAGATCGTTGGTAGGCGAAGGCCGATCCCGTCGAACACGCCTTTTCGGGTATAGTCGGACAACAGCAGCTCACAAATCGCCTTTTGGGTCCCGTAGCTCGTCAGGGGCGTTGTAAAGAATTCATCACCGATTTTCTCCGGAAATGGTTGGCCGAACACGGCGATCGACGACGCAAAGACAACGCGCGGAAAGTAGGGGTTCTGAATTCCCTCCTGGCGAATTGCTTCGAAAATCTCGCGGCTTCCATCCAGATTGATTGCGTATCCCTTGTCGAAATCAACTTCGGCTTCTCCGGAAACGACCGCCGCCAGGTGAAGAATGAGGTCCGGCCTACCTGCTATCAGTTTTTCTGCTTCGCCGCGTATCGACAGATCAAGCGTCAAGGCGGATGCCTTTGACTGAAACGCGGGGGGCACCTGGGGCGCGACGATATCGACGAGTGTCAGCCGGGTGACCTCGGCACCGAAGAGATCAGGCTCCCTGGCAAGCCTGGCTACAAGTTTCCGGCCCACCATTCCGGCCGCGCCGGTCATGAGTACGTGCATCTGCTGCGTTGCTCCTCCGCATCTTCGTGTCTGAACCTGTCGGGAAGGTCGGTTTTCGAGTTCCGGTCCAAGACTATAGATACTTGACCAAAATGTCGTGGCGCTGTTTCGCAGATTTGTCCAGACCAAGTCCGGGTTGCGAACGCGATTTCACGGCGCTATCCCGCGCCCTTGCAGATTGACTGCGTCGAATCAGGAGCAAAAGACTGGCGGCAACTCTTTTCGAAGCGGGTTGTCTGACGGGGTTTGCGGGATGGTGTAACATCCCGGGCATCAATGCCACGGCATCACAATCCCGCGATGCAACCGTATTTCAGTTCGGTGAATTCATTGATGCCATGTCGGGAGCCTTCGCGCGAATTGCCGCTTTGCTTTACGCCGCCAAAGGGCGCCAGCTCAGTTGAGATGATACCTGTATTGACACCTACCATGCCATATTCCAGCTGTTCCATGGACCGGAAAACGCGGCCGAGATCGCGGGTGTAGACATACGCTGCCAGGCCGGTTTCCGTTTCGTTGGCTGCGGCAATCACTTCGTCTTCCGTGCCGAACCTGAATACTGCGGCGACCGGGCCGAAGGTCTCTTCGCGGGCAAGTGTCATATCACCTGTTGCACCTGTCATGAGAGTGGGCTGGAAAAAGGTCCGGCCGAGACTGTGCCTCTGGCCGCCAGCCACGACCCTTGCGCCCTTTGCAAGGGCATCCGATATGTGATCTTCCACCTTCAATACGGCGTTTTCGGTGATGAGTGGTCCTTGCGTGGTGTCGTTCGCAAAACCGTCCCCAACGGTCAAACGGGCAATCTTCCCGGCAAGGCGATCGACAAACCGGTCATGTATTCCGGCCTGGGCGTAGATCCGGTTGGTACAGACGCAGGTCTGGCCCATGTTGCGAAACTTCGACGCCATGGCACCTTCGACCGCGGCGTCGAGATCGGCATCGTCAAAGACGATGAACGGGGCGTTGCCGCCAAGTTCCAATGCGACTTTCTTCACGGTGGTGGAGGACTGCGCCATAAGGATCTTGCCGACAGCTGTCGAACCGGTAAAGCCGACAAGCCGGACCTTCGGATGACTTGTCAAAACCCTGCCGATTTCCACCGCATTGCCGGTCAGAACGTTGATGCTGCCCGCCGGGAAGCCGGCCCGGTGTGCCAGTTCGACAAGCGCCAGGGCGGTCAACGGGGTCTCGGGAGCCGGTTTGACGACAACGGTGCAACCCGCTGCAAGAGCGGGTGCAATCTTGCGGGTGATCATTGCCGCCGGGAAGTTCCAGGGCGTGATGGCTGCAACAACTCCGATTGGCTGGCGAAAGACCGTGATCCTGGCGTCAACCCGGTGTGCGGGCAGGATTTCGCCGGAAATTCGCTTGGTCTCCTCGGCATAATACTCGACATAGGATGCCGCGTAGTCGATCTCGCCAAGCGCTTCCGCATAGGGCTTGCCCTGTTCCGCGGTCAGGATTGTCGCAAGGTCCTCCCGATTGGCAATGAGAAGTTCGAACCAGTGCCTGAGCACGCCGCCGCGATCCTTTGCCGTTCGTGAGGCCCAGGGCCGGAAAGCCGCCCCAGCGGCTTCAACCGCTGTTTCCGTTTCTTTGGCACCGAAATCCGGTACTGCGGCAATCCGTTGGCCATTTGCCGGGTTGATCACGGGTAGACAGGGATGACCGGTAAACTGACCATTCATGTAGGCCTGTTGTTTGAGAAGACCCGAGTCGTTCAAGTTCAACAAGGGTTCAATCCTCCGTCTCGAGGGCTGTTTTCAGCGCCCCTTCCAAAATGTCGAGACCTTCATCGAGAATGTCGTCGGTTATTGTCAGCGGGTTGAGGATGCGAATGGTATTGCCGAAAATACCGCAGGATAGAAGAACCAGACCGGCATCGAGTGCTGCCTGCGTGACGCGTTTTGCCGCGACGGCATCGGGTTCCTGCCCATCTTCCTTGCGGACAATATCGAATGCGACCATTGCTCCCGGGCCGCGGAGTGCTGCGATCGGCACGCTGTCGTTGCGTTTCGCAATATCCTGAAGCCGGGTTTTGATGCGCGTACCCACGGTATTGGCCCGTTCGACCAGTTTTTCTTCTGCAATGACATCCATGACCGCCAGCGCCGCTGCGCAGGAGACCGGGTTTCCGGCATAGGTACCGCCCAGACCGCCCGGCTCAGCTGCCTCCATGATATCGGCGCGCCCGATAACCCCGGAGAGCGGGAAGCCGCCTGCCATGGATTTGGCAACCGTCATGATGTCGGGTGAAATGCCGCTATGCTCGACGCCGAACATCTTGCCGGTTCGTGCAAAACCGGTCTGTATTTCGTCGGCGATCAGGACGATACCGGCCTGGCTGCAGATCTCGCGCAGCTTGGTGAGCAGATCAACAGGCGCCGGATGGAAACCGCCTTCCCCCTGAACCGGTTCAATGATGATCGCGGCGGTGTTGTCAGGTCCGATATCTGTTCGAAAGAGTGTGTCCAGAGCCTTCAGTGAGTCTTCGGTGCTGATCCCGTGTTGGGGAACCGGGAATGGAACGTGATAGATCCCGGGCGGAGAGATTCCGAACCCGGTCTTGTAGGGAGAGACTTTGCCGGTAAGGGCTGTGGTCATGGCCGTGCGGCCGTGAAATCCTCCCGAAAAGGCGATGACACCGGGCCGTCCCGTCGCCGCTCGTGCAATCTTGACCGCATTCTCGACGGCTTCCGCACCGGTCGAAAACAAGACCGCCTTCGCGTTTTTGATCGGAGCAAGCTGCGCCAGGCGTTCACAGACCTCGACATAGGGCGCATAGGGCAAGATCTGGAATGCCGTATGGGTGTAACTGTCGAGCTGCTGCCTGACTGCTTCCATGATCCGCGGGTGACGGTGACCCGTGTTCAGAACGGCAATGCCTCCGGCAAAGTCAATGAGCCGATTACCTTCCACATCCCAGATTTCAGCGTTTTCCGCCCGGCTGACGAATGTCGGATAGGCCGTGGCGATCCCGCGCGGAACAGCAGCGCGCCTGCGGTGTTGCAAGATTTCATTGTTCACGTTTTTACCCTTTGAGCTGGCAAAGTCGCGTGAACGCTAACGGTTATTCCGAGGCTTAAGGTAGCAGTTTGATTATGATACCGTGGTGCATCTGATGTACCACTAACTGCGATCATTCGATGTCGAAACCAAGTCATTCAGGAATTGCCGGCGGCCGGCATTTCGATCCGGCACGGCCACTTGCAGGCCGGTTGCCGCCGCTTCACATGTTGCGTGCCTTCGAAGCAGCCGGCCGCACCGGTAGCATGCGCAAGGCTGCGGAAGATATCGGCATAAGCCACACAGTTGTCAGCCGACATATCCAGAATCTGGAGGCATGGTTTGGCCGGAAGCTGGTCTCTGCAGGGCCACGTGGAATTACGTTGACCACCGAGGGCTCCACGCTTTTTGCGGCGGCGACAGACGCCTTTCAAAGTATCGCCCGTGTGTCGGCCCAGTTGCGTTCGAAAGCGGGTGCGGACGAACTGGTCATCTGGTGCGTTCCGGGTCTGGCAACCCGCTGCCTCACACCCAAGCTGGATCGGATCCGTCAAGCAATCTTGCGCGGTGATGTTCTACTGCGTGCGATTGACCGAATCCCCGACTTTGCCGGAGGAGAAGCCGACCTGATGATCGGGTTTTCGGATGTCAATCGATTGCCGGAAGGGGCGACTCCATTGATACAGCCGCGCATGTTTCCGGTCGCAAGTCCAATTTGGCTAGAGAAGAACGGTCACCCGGGTTCGCTGGCAGAGCTGACGCGTCTGCCGCTCATTCACGAGGAATCCTACGAACAATGGACAAGCTGGTTCCGGCATGCAGGAGTGAATTTCAATCATGCTCTGACCGGATCAAGGTTATGGGACGCGAGTCTCGGATTTGACGCGGCACTCTCGGGACAGGGCGTTGCTCTCACGAGCAATCTTCTGGCGACAGAGGAAATCGCAAAAGGCCGGTTGGTCGAGCTCTTCCAAACCGACATCAGGGTTGGCGGATACTTTCTCCTGAAGCGGCCGGCGGTTGCCAATGATGAACGAATTCAACGGTTTCGAACCTGGTTGAAGCATATGCTTGGCACGTATGAGCGTGTTTGAACGTGCGATCATACGTGTGGCAGATGATTGCAGGGCATCCGGGTCGGATACCTGATTGCGGACCTCAAGACGAGAAAAGGAACGGATTTGCGATCCGCTCCCTTTCTCCGGACTTTCCGGGAATGCAGGAAAGGTCAGTCAGGACTGCCGGGAACCGATTATCTTCCAGATCATGGGCAAGAGTGCAGCGGCCAGCAGCATCTTGGCTGCGTCGCCGAACAGGAAAGGGGTCATGCCCCAATCCAGCACCGGCTTGTCCCAGCCGACGACCGTACCGAGCCACAGCAGGCCGGGCACGTAGATCACGACATTGCCGACGATCATGGCGATTGCGGTCGTGAAGACATTGCGGTCGAAACCCCGTTCGGCGAGATAGCCGACGACAGCTGCGGCCAGCACGAAGCCGAGCAGATAACCACCGGTCGGGCCAATCATGTAGGCCAGCCCGATTCCCATTTCCGGGGTGCCGGCAAAGACCGGCAATCCGGCAAGGCCCTGTGCGAGATAAAGGCCGACGGTCGCTGCGCCGAGCCGCACGCCGAAGCCCATGCCGATCGCCAGAACGACAAGGGTCTGCATGGTTATGGGAACGGGATAAAACGGCACCTGAATTTTCGCCGAAACCCAGAGGGCCATACTTCCCAGGACCGCAAGCGCCAGAGTGCGCAGCCCTGGATGATTGCTTTGCCAGAGCATGTCGGCAAGCGTGGCATGTTTCTGCGTGCTGATCATTGCGAATTCCTTGTTTCGGTTCTGCTCAGGCAAGGGCCTGACGCATGTTTTCAATCGCTGCGGCCCGTTCGCGGCGTGCTGACAGTGCCGTGTGCATGTTCACTTTCACGAACCGGGTTTCCGTATGGGGTTGAAGTTGTCCGATCAGGTCCATATCGGCTGAAATCACGGTGCCAACCATGAAATACCCGCCACCGGAAACCGCGTCGCGGTGCAGGATGATCGGCTCGGTGCCGCTTGGTATCTGTATGGAACCGTAGGGATAGCAGGCATCGGTGATGTTGGAGGGATCGGATCCCGCACCGAAGGGCGGTTCCCTGTCGACAAATTCGATCGGGGCGCCGCCCTGGAAGCGGTAACCCATGCGATCGGCCTCAGAGGCGACCTTCCAGGTATCCTGGAAAAACCGGTCGAGCGACCGTTCGCTGACGCGGTGAGCATAGAGCCCGGGCAAGACCCGCAGCTCCGCCGGTTTGTCCGGGCCGCGCCGCAGGTTTGCCGGAATTGTCGTTCCTTCCGCGATTGTCACGGAGGCATTTCCGACGGGCAATACATCGCCCGGTTGAATGGCCCTGCCGTTCACGCCGCCGAGCGCACCGATTGCATAGGTCGACCGGCTGCCGAGATTGGCGGGCGTCTCTATGCCGCCGGCGACAGCAATGTAGGCCCTGGCTCCGGCGCGCAGATAGTCAAAAGACAGGACCTGTCCCTTTTTGACCTTGAGCGTCGTCCAGGTGTCCCGAACCTCGCCGTCAATCTTCGGCGGAAGTTCGGCGCCGGTTATGGCGATCAGCGTGTCCTCGTTGAACTCGAGCTCGGGACCCATGAACACGGCCTCGAGGCATGCAGCTCCCTCGTCATTGCCGACGAGCATGTTTGCGGCCCGCAGGGCAAGCCTGTCCATGGCACCGCCGATCGGAATGCCGAGGTGGTAGTAGCCCGGACGGCCGAGGTCCTGGACCGTTGTTGCAAGTCCAGCAGATTTTACATTAACCGGCATTGAGAACCTCCAGAAGCTTGGCGTTGGTGCCATCGATGTCCCGGTTGAAATCGTCCAGTGAAAAGACGACTTCGCGAATACGTGGACTGAACGTGTTCGCCTCGACCTCCTTCAGGTTCCTTTCGTATTCTTCCCGGGTGATCGGTTTCCATTTCACGATGTCGCCGGGTTTGAAGAAGACGAGGAAGTCCTTCAGGTAATTGACCTTTTGTTCCGGGTCGTAAATCGGCATGGGCGTGATGCCGAACATCTGGTAGCCGCCGGCGCCGCGGACTGAGTAAATGCAGGAAAAACAGCCGCCGTACCCGACCGTCAGCCTGGGCGTGTCGGTTCGTGGGCGCAAATATTTCGGCACCTGGATCTGCCGCTTCCGATCGACCATCTGATAGAGGAACGGCAAGCCGGAGACGAAGCCGACCATGGAGACAAACCATGGCGAGGCGGAATGGGCCTGGATGAAATCCGCAACAGTGTCGTACCCGTTGATCCGCGCGGCATATTCGATATCCGTCGCCTCCGGGTCCTGATGCCTTTCTCGGAACCTCATCAGCGTCTCATGTGTCCACGGGTCCTGGTAATAGACCGGAATTTCGATGATGCGCGTGTTGAGAACCGCTTCTTCCTTGTCAGCGATTTCTTCCATTCGCTTCAACTCGGACATGAGATCATCCGGATGGATCAGATCCGGGTCGAACTTGATCTGAAACGATGCATTGGCGGGGCAGATCTCGGTCACGCCCCTGATATCGGCGTTCCTGACGGCATTGGTCATCGAGAGAGCCTTGAAGAATGCCTCCAGGGACATTTCCTCGTTGACTTCCACGAAGATATGCTCGTCGCCTCCGAATGTGTATCTCGAGCTCATCTGGATCTCCCTACTGGCTTGAGAGTTTGTCTGAATTTGCCTCGAGCCAGGGCTCCAGCCATTTCGTATGAACGTCGCCGGACAGAACATCCGGCGCCTCCGCGAGCGCCTTGAAGAGCGGCGCCGTGGTCTTGAGGCCGTCCAGCCCGAGCTCGCAGATTGCCCGTTTCAGGCGGATGATGGCTTTCTCGCGAGAGTCGGCGCTGACGATCAGCTTGCCCAGCAGCGAGTCGTAGAAAGGCGGGATCTGATAGCCCTGATAAAGCATGTGATCGAAGCGCACCCCGGGTCCGCCGGGGATGCGCAGATCACCGACAACTCCCGGAAAGGGCATGAAATTCGCGGCAGGATCCTCCGCATTGATGCGCACTTCGATCGCATGGCCACGATAGGTGACGTCTTCCTGCCGGACCGACAGGGGCTGGCCTCCGGCCACGGCGATCATTTCTGCCAGCAGGTCGATGCCGGTAATGCTCTCCGTGACCGGGTGTTCGACCTGGATCCTGGTGTTCATTTCGATGAAGTAGTAGTCGCCGCTGGCATCGTCGTAGAGATATTCGATCGTGCCGGCACCCTTGTACCTGACAGCCGCCGCGAGGGCGACGGCGGATGCACACAGCCTCTCGCGGACGTCGGACGAGAGTGCGGCCGACGGAGCTTCTTCCCAGACCTTCTGGCGCCGCCGCTGCAGGGAACACTCACGTTCGTAGCAATGAATGAAGTTTTCTCCGTCACCGAGAATCTGGACCTCGATGTGTCTTGCGCGTTCGATCACCTTTTCAAGGTAAAGCCCGCCGTCACCGAATGCTGCCTCTGCTTCGGAAGACGCCTGCGGTGCCAGCGCCATGAATTCCCCGGCACTGTTCGCGATCCGGATACCCCGGCCGCCACCGCCGGCCGTTGCCTTGATCATCACGGGAAAGCCGATGTTTTCCGCAAGTCTGCAGGCCTCGTTCAGATCGTCTATCACGCCCTGACTGCCGGGGACGGTTGGGACGCCGGCCTCCGTTGCTGCCTGGCGGGCGGACGCCTTGTCTCCCATGCGGCGGATGACATCACCGGACGGGCCGACAAATGTTATGCCCGCCGCAGCGACCGCATCCGCGAATTCCGCGTTTTCGGCCAGAAATCCGTAGCCCGGGTGAATGGCATCTGCACCCGTTTCCCTGGCGGCCTTCAAAACCGCATCAATATCGAGGTAGGACTTTTTTGCTGCGGGCGGGCCGATTTCGACGGCCTCATCGGCCATTTGCACAGCAAGCGACGTTTCATCGGCAGAGCTGTAAACCTGGACTGTTTTCAGCCCGAGTTCCTTCGCCGCGCGAATGATCCGCACTGCGATTTCACCGCGATTTGCAATGAGTATCTTGGACAGGGACATGGAAGCTCCGATCACCCTTCGATTTCCGCGAGAACCTGACCGGGCATGATGGCGTCTTCATTTTCCACCTTGAACGCCCGGATGGTGCCGTCCGCATCGGAAATGACTTCGTGGAATGATTTCATCACCTCGATCAGGCCAATGACGTCTCCCTTGGAAACCGCGTCGCCCTCTTCCTTGTAGTTGGGATCGGAAGGTGCGGGTTTGCGGTAGAACACACCCGGCAGCATCGCCCTGACTTCGTGGATTTCCATGATTGATATTCCCCTCTTGCCTTGTTCGGTCAGCCGACTGATCAAGCGGCCTCGATGTAGTCTTCAAGCGCCGATCGGACGGCCTTTGCGATGTCCACCACGTTGGGTGTGTCGGAATGAATGCAGATTGTTTTCGCGGTAACCGGCACATCCTCTCCGGTAACACTCGTGACCTTGCCTTCGGTGACAGCGCGCAGTGCCTTCTGGCCGACCGACTGGGGATCGAGCACGGGATGTTCCCGTGTGATCAGCAGCTTGCCGTTTTGATCGTAGTCAAGATCGGCAAAGAATTCGGCGACAAACTCCAGACCTCGAGCAGTGTAGATCTCCTCGTGAAGCGTGCCGCTCAAGCCGAAGACAGGGACCGCGTAGGCGTGACAGGCATCGCAGATGGCATGGGCGATGTGTTCTTCGCGGGCCGCCATTCCGTAAAGCGCCCCGTGCGGCTTCATGTGGCAGAGTTGAATTCCCGCCGCGTCCAGAAACCCTTTCAGGGCGCCGATCTGGTAGAGAATGATGTTTGCCATCTCCTCGCGATCGATCTTCATCTCGCGCCGGCCGAAACCAGACAGGTCCGGCAGGGAAAAATGTGCCCCGACCTTGACGCCGTGACGGGCGCAGAGTTCGACGGTTCTGCGGATGTGGTTCGGGTCCGAGCCGTGGAATCCGCAGGCGATATTTGCTTCGGTGATGTAGGGCATGATGGCTTCGTCGTTGCCCATCTTGTAGATGCCGAAGCTCTCTCCCATGTCGCAATTTATATTTGTCTGCATGTTCTGGCTCTTAGTCTTTGAGGGATGCGACGTAGCGCAAGCGGATCTGGTCGGCGATGACTGCAAGGATCAGCAATCCACCGAGGACCACCGTCTGCAGGTAGGATTCAATGCGTGCGAGGTTCATGCCGTTCTGGACCAGTCCGATGAAGAGAGCTCCCAGAATGACGTTTTCCAGGCGACCCACGCCGCCGCGCAAACTGACACCGGCGATCACACAGGCGGCAATCGATTCGAGTGGCATGGACGCTCCGATATTGGCTTCTCCCGTATCCAGCCGGGCTGTCAGCAGCATGCCGGCGACTGATGCCATGGCAGCGCACATGATGTATGTCCAAAGCAGTGTTGCCCTGGTGTTGATGCCTGAAAGTCCTGCAGCCTTGGCGTTGCCGCCGACGGCATAGATGTATCGACCGAACGGGGTGCGGTAGAGATAGACGAACAGCAGGACGGCAAGCAGGGCGGCGACATAGATCGGAGTGTGGATCCCAAGGAAGGAACCGAAACCGAATACATCCCCGAAAGCCTGCGGCATGCCGTAGACCGGTGTTCCGCCTGTCAGAAACAGGGCAATGCCGAAGCCGACGGACGTCATGCCGAGCGACATCATGAAAGGCGAGACGCCGAAAAACGCGACACCGATACCATTGCACACACCGATCATGGTTCCCGCGACGATGCCAGCGAAGCAACCGATAAAAATAGCCAGCCAGACAGCGTCAGGCATCGCGGCATAAGTGGCAGCCATCGCCATCGCACCGACGACGGACGTCAAGGCAAGTGTGGTTCCAACAGACAGATCGAAACCGCCGGTCAGCAGAGCGAGCATCTGCCCCATCGACACGATGGTCAGAAAGACCGATTGCCTCAGGACGTTCAGCAGATTTCGACCGGTCAGGAAATTGTCGGACAGGATCGTGAACACGACAACGGCAATCACCAGCAGAAACGGAAGGATCCCCAATCTGACGAACACCTTCTTCGGCAGATCCGCCAAAGTGCTCGAACTCGCTGCAGAGCTTTCGGATGAGACGGTCATTCAAACCTCTTCTCGTTCAAAGAAATGGGCCAGGACATTGGCTTCCGTGATGTCGTCACCGGCGAGTTCGGCCTGGATCTCGCCGCGATAGAAGACGTAAGTCCGATTGGTCAGGTGAAGGATTTCGGGAAGGTCGGACGAAATCAGCAAAATGGCCGCTCCGTTTTCGCTGAGTTCGGCAATAAACTGGTAGATGGCCGCGCGTGTGCCGACATCGACGCCGACGGTCGGCTCATCGAAGACAATCAGATCGAACTCGCGGGTAAGGCTGCGCGCAAGCATCAGCTTCTGCTGGTTGCCACCGGAAAACTGTCCCGCGAGACGCTCGATACGGCGGGGAGACAGGTTCAGCCGGTCGGCAAGTTCGGATGCGACACGGTTCTCCGCACGTGTGTTCAGGAACAAGCCTGCCGATAGCGGTGCGTTGGTCAACGAGGCGAGACTGATGTTCTCTCGGGCAGGCCGCATCATCATCAGCCCGTCGGACCGGCGGTCCGATGGCAGATACATGAAACCGCGCTTGAGCATGTCCCGGGTTTTCGGCTTGCCGACGTCCTGTCCCTTGAAACGGATTCTGCCGCTTTCTATCGGGTACGAGCCGAAACTGGCCTGGGCGAATTTTGATTTTCCGGAGCCAACCAGCCCCGCAAATCCGACGATTTCACCGCGGCGGACTAAGGCTGACGCGCCGTTTAGCCCGCCAGAACCGGGCGTGTGCAGGTTTTCGACTTCCAGAATCGTATCGCCCGGATTGTAATTCACTTTCGGAAATATCTGACCGACAACGCGTCCGGTCATCAGTTCCACAAGGCGATCTTCGCCGGTCGTAGCGGCATCAACCGTGTCGATGAACCTGCCATCGCGCAAGATGGTGATCCGGTCTCCGATTTCGCGGATTTCCGCCATGCGATGGGTAATGTAGATGATGCCGACCCCGCGTTTCCTGAGTTTGGCAACCAGCTTGAACAACTGCTCGGTCTCATGGTTTGTCAGCGACGCGGTCGGCTCGTCGAGAATGAGAACCGACGGATCTGTGCGGAAAGCCTTGGCAATCTCGACCATCTGCTGTTCCGCACGCGTGAGGTGATCGACGCGGCGGCCAGGCTTCAAATGAAAATCGAGGTTTTTCAGAATCTCCTCGGCTTTTGCCTTCTGTTCCCGGGGGCGAAGAAAACCGCCCTGTGTCGGTTCGGCACCCAGAAACATGTTCTCGGCAACCGTCATCTGCGGAATGAGCGAGAACTCCTGAAAGACCGCGCTGATGCCCAGTTCCCTTGCTTCATGAACGCTGCCGAGATGAACCTCTTTTCCTTCGAACAGGATCTTGCCGCTGGTGGGATGATTTGCACCCGCCAGCATCGAGATCAACGTCGACTTGCCGGCACCGTTTTCACCGAAGAGTATGTGGACCTCACCGCTGCGCAGGTCGAAATTCATTTCGTTGAGGGCGCGGATACCGGGATAGTCCTTGGTCAGGCTTTCGGTCCTGAGGAGCGGGTGCGCGCTGGCGCGCGCACCCTCCCCAACCTCCTGGACCATTGCATCCGAGGCTTGAGAGACCATTGTCAGTCGACCCGGAAAACCGGTTTAAAGCCATCCGGCGCGAGGGTGGAGGACGCATCGAACTCACCCAGATTGCCCTGATGCACCACGTAAAGGGCCGGGCCGACATGCTTTTCATAGGCTTCGCCTTCCAGCGCACGCACGGCAATATCGACGGCGATGCGGCCCTGAAGGACCGTTGAGTCGGTCGGTGCGGCGAGAATCTGGCCGCGTTTCAAGCCTTGCGCGACGCCGGGCGTGAAGTAGTAGGACGCAACCTTGATCTGGTCCGTCAGGCCGCGGGAGCGCAGGATCGGCACAGCGACTTCTGCCGTGACAGCTGTTCCGACGACGTAGGCGAGATCGGGATGTGCCTCGAGCGTGTCTTCGACAAGCTTGGCCTGTACTTCCTTGCCGGTGTCACCGTACTTGGTTTCCACGAGCTCGATGTCGCTGCCTTCGACGGCCTTTGCAAAACCTGCATTGCCGGCTTCCACCCATCCAGCTCCGGAGGGGCCGGGGAACCAGGCAACCTTTGCCTTGCCGGAGCCGGCCGGGTGCAGCTTGGCAAGGTATTCCCCTGTTTTCGCGCCCATTTCACCGAAAGACACAAGAGATTTCGCGGTGATTTCCTTGGAAGAAATTCCGTTGATAACGTCAATGACCGGGATGTCCTTGGAACGGATTTCCTGAATAAGGTTGTTGAGGCCCTCTGCGGAAATCGCACCGATGATCACGGCATCGGCACCGGCGGAGACACAGTCCTCAATCTGGGAAATCTGCTTGTTGAGTTCGGTATATCCACCCGCCTCGACGACCTGCATCTTGACACCCAGACGTTTGGCTTCTTCCGTCACGCCATAGTCCACGCCGAGCCAGTATGCGTCTTTCATATGCGGAAAGGAGACACATACTTCCCAGGGTTTGGAGGCCTTGTCGAGCGGCACATAGGTGAAGTCCCGCCTCGGGCTGTCCATGTCGAAGGCCGGCTCCCAGACCTGAACCGGAACCGGGAACCAGTTTGCGGCCGACGCGGCCGTCACGGCTGCGAACGATATCGCCGTCGAGGCCAACAGGCCCACCAGAGTTCTTTTCATGAGTTCTCGTTCCCCTTGGATTCAAACGTTTACGGGTTTGATTTCATCGATCCGGCGGACCCTGCCCCGGGTCTTCTGCTGCGGACGGCTTGATATTGAGGAGCGCATGCAATATTGTAAAATATGATTTTAAGCATAATAATATTGAAAAATCAGATACAATGAGTTCGAATGATTGACATTCTGATCTGTGTCGGTTCGCCTGTTTCCACCACTAAAGTAATGTAAAAACTGACTTTACATGCTCAGAACGATTGAACTTGAGCGGTAAGTGCAATCTGGACGTGAAACGGGTTTTTGTCGAAATTCAGAAAATTAGATAAACAGAATCGGAAAATCAGATGGAGCCGTCTCTTCGACAAATTCGCTATTTCCTCGCAGCCGCCAATGCCGGTCAGATTTCCCGGGCAGCAATGGATCTGAATGTCTCCCAGTCGGCGATCACGACAGCTATCAAGTCCCTTGAGGACCTCATCGGAGCGAGGTTGTTTGAACGTCATGCGGGCGGCGTGTCACTGACTTATGAAGGCAATCTCTTTCTGGAACACGCCCGTCATATCATCGAATCGGTCGAAGAGGCCGTCAGGATTCCTCGCCGCATCCGCGATGATGTGAAAGGGTCGATCAACCTGGCACTCAGCTATACGATTTCCGGCTATTTCTTCCCTCCGTTTCTCGCGCGCTTTTCACGTGCCTTTCCCAATGTGAAAATCAATCTGTCAGAAGCCGACCGCCCGACGATCGAGGAAGGCCTGGTTACGAACGGCTTCGACCTGTCGGTGATGCTGACATCGAACATTGTCAATCACGAAGAGCTGGCACACGACACGCTGTGGCGGTCCCGTCGGCGGCTTTGGGTCGACGCACATCACAAATATCTTCAGAAACCCTCGGTCTCACTGCAGGACGTTGCAGAGGAACCCTACATCATGCTGACAGTTGACGAGGCCAGCAACACGGCACAGCGCTACTGGAACCGGACGCCTTACAGGCCAAATACCATTTTCCGGACATCCTCGGTGGAAGCCGTGCGCAGCATGGTTGCCAATGGGATGGGTGTCTCCATCCTGTCGGACATGGTTCACCGGCCCTGGAGTCTTGAAGGACGGCGCGTCGAAGTGATCGAGGTATTGGACGAAATTCCGACGATGGATGTTGGTCTCGTCTGGCACAACGGTCGCAGTTACAGCGAGGCAACCAAAGCCTTTATCGACTTCATGCATCTGGGAATGGGAACCGATCAATCGCACAATTTTGCAGGAACCGAAATCCGGGCACCCGTGGTCTGAGGTCAGACGGCAGGTGACAGAATGTGTTCGACGCCCTGCGACGGCAAAGGCAGCGCCGCGATGATCGGTTCGAATGTTTAGTCTGACTTGCTATCGCGATTCGGTGGATCTGGTAGCAGAGCCTTCCCCGGGCGGACGCATGGCGGCACGCTCCAACATGTATTTTTCCGCTTCCAGCATGTGCCCCCGCATAATCGTCCGGCAGAGTTCCGGATCTTCCGCCTTGATCGCCCGAAGCAGACGAACCTGATAATGCAGGCCGGTTTCCCGCAAGGCTGGGTTCGGTTCCTTGTAGATCGACCGACACACGGTCATGTCGCGCAGGAGACTGAGCAGGAAGGAACAGGTGAATGCCAGGATCGGATTGTTGCAATGCCGGGTGAGTTCTTCATGAAAATCAAGCTCTGCGAGCCGCTGAGCGTATTCTTCTTCCGCTGTTTCGGGCTCGTCCTCGTAAAGCCGGATACAGCCCTGCAGTGCCTGGAAAGTTTCCGCGGTCAGATTGCCTGCAACCGATGCAGCAAGCTCGGGTTCCAACTGTTTGCGAAGCGTATAGATATCGGCGATCGAGGGCGGGTCGAACAGAAAAAGGTTGTCCAGCAGTCCGATTGCTTCCCCCGGTTCCACCGAAGAAACGAAGATGCCGCCACCCGGGCCGCTGCGGGACGATATCAATCCCTGGAATTCCAGTACTTTCAATGCTTCGCGCAAAGTGCCACGCGATACCTTGACGGAGCCCGGCAACAGCCAGTCTCCGGGAATCCTGTCGCCTGGACGGAGCCCGGCCTCGATAATCCGTTCGCGGATCTGTTGCGCAACAATATCCGGCCGACGCAGACGTTTGCGGGTCTTCGGGTCCAATGGTGTGTCTTCAATCTTCATGCCGAGGCTGACTTCAAAGCCAACATTCCAATGGCTATGCCTCTATTAGTGGATGATAGCAAGCTGCGATGTGGCCGGAATCGGGGCCTGGTGCCTGATCAGGGGCAGGCAGATTATCCAGACATGCCCCGGTCTTGCGGTTGCATCTCGCAGCAAATGCACATCCGGCGGGAGGATTGTAGGGGTCGGGAAGTTCGGCGGAAGCGTCTTCAGCCATCAATACATGCCGCCCGGGTGCCGGCGCGGATCGCATGAGAAGATCCGTATAGGGGTGCATGGGTGTTCCAAACACATTCCGCGCCGGTCCGAGTTCCGCTATCCGGCCGAAATACATAACCGCGACCCGATCGCACACACTTTCAACCACCGACAGGTCGTGACTGATGAAAATGTAGGTCAGTCCAAAGGTCTTCTTCAAACCGTCCAGGAGATTCAGCACCTGTGCCTGCACGGAGACATCGAGCGCGGAAACAGGTTCGTCCAGCACAATCAGTTCCGGTCCGGCCGCAAGCGCTCGGGCAATGCCAATTCGCTGCGCCTGGCCACCGGAAAACTCGTGCGGATACCGTTCCAGGAACTCCGGTGCCAGATTCACTGCCTGCAGCAGTTCTGTCAGCCGCTTTTCACGGCCATCCTTGTCCAGGTCCGTCAGGTGCTTGAGCGGTGCTTCCAGAATGGTCCGGATTGTCTTGCGCGGGTTGAGCGAAGCGACCGGGTCCTGAAAGACATATTGTACCTTGCGCGCCAGGGAATTGCCGTCCTTTCGAGCAAGATCGGTCAGATTTTCACCGTCAAAAACAATTTCTCCCGACGTTGGATCATCCAGACCGACCACAAGGCGCGCCAGGGTGGATTTGCCACATCCGGACTCACCGACGACGCCAAGCGTTTCGCCTTTCCGGACACTTAGGCTCAGGCTTTGTACCGCGTGAACAGCCGGCGCTCGTCCGCCAAAGAGCCTGCGTTCACCGCCGAATATTCTTTCCACATCGCTGATGGTCAGCAATGTGTCTTCACCGGATGTCTTCTCTCGCCCGTCGTTCATGCGGAAGGTTCCCTGTTCATCGGGAAAAGACAGCGCACACCCCGATCCGCACCGGCGGCAACAAGCTCGATCTCCCCTGTGCGGCAGAGGCTTTGGGCCTGTGGGCAACGGTCGGCAAACGCGCATCCTTCAGGCAGGTTGTTCACGACAGGCGGGCGCCCATCAATCGCGTCCAGGCGTCGTTCAGGCTCGCCCAGGACCGGCACGCACTCGATGAGTTTTGCAGTATAGGGATGTTGCGGGCTGGCCAGGATGTCGTCTGTTTTTCCGGTTTCGACAATCCGGCCCGCATACATGACGGCAATGCGGTCGCAAATTGCGGACACGACGCCGAAATCGTGCGTAATGAAGAGAATTGCAGCGTTGCGTTCGCGGCGCAGGCCGTTCATCAGGGTCAGGATCTGGGACTGAACGGTAACATCAAGTGCCGTCGTCGGTTCATCGGCAATAAGGACCCTGGCGTCATTTGCCAGTGCCATTGCGATACAAACGCGCTGACGCATGCCTCCTGAAAGCTCATGCGGATACGTTGTCAGACGTTCCTTCGGATTTGGAATGCGGACAAGTGACAGGAGCTCGATTGCCTTTTCCCTGGTTCGCGCCCTGGAAAGAGGCTGATGCGTACGGATGGCTTCTTCAAGCTGATTTCCAACCGTGAAGAGCGGGTGAAGGGTAGAGAGAGGGTCCTGGAACACGTAGGCGACAGAGCCGCCGCGGAGGTCACGGATGCGCCGGTCGCTCGCTGCAAACAAATCCTCGCCCTCCAGATAGGCCGCTCCGCCCGCAATGCGACCGGGCGGCGTTGGAACCAGGCCCATGATCGACATTGCCGTGAGGGATTTGCCGGACCCGGATTCGCCGACAATGCCAAGGCATTCGCCCTGGCGGAGAGCCAGGTCGACGCCGCCAACGGCATGGTAGACTGTTCCACCGATCTGAAATTCTGTGCGCAGCCGGCGCACGTCCAGGATGTTTTCGTCACCGGACGGGGCAGGAACATCTGCAGGATTGCGCAAAACCACAGTCCGTGCGACCGGTCTCGTCAGCGACCCCGCCCGCAAACGCGGGTCCAGGATGTCCCGGACGCCGTCACCGAGCAGGTTGATCGCCATCACGAGCACAAAAATCATAACCCCGGGGACGATAGATACATGCGGCGCGGTGAACAGGATCTTGCGTCCCTCGCCAAGCATGGAGCCGAGATCGGCCTGTGGTGGCTGTGCCCCGAGGCCAAGAAACGACAGTCCCGCCGTTTCGAGGATCATCCAGCCGACCGTTGTCGACATGGTAATGACGATAACCGGCAGCACATTCGGCAGGATTTCCACAAACAGGATCTGGGCCGGAGATTTTCCCGACAGTCTTGCGGCATCAACGAATTCCCTGCGGGACAGACCAAGGGTGATCCCCCGTATGTTTCGGGCGAAAAACGGGATGTTCACCAGGGCAATCGCGTAGAGCGCATTGAGCAATCCGGGGCCCAGCACGGCAACGATGGCAAGCGCGAGCAGGATATAGGGAAACGCCATCACCATATCGATACCGCGCATGATGACGGTGTCGGTGCGCCCGCCGGCATATCCAGCGACCAGTCCAAGCATGGATCCGAAGACCGCGGCAATGATCGTGGCGGAAACTCCCACCGCAAGTGAGACGCGAGTTCCCCAGATCAGCCGGGAGAGCAGGTCCCTTCCCAAATGATCGGTTCCAAGCAGGTGGCCGGTGCTGAAAACGGGCAGCAAACGGTTTGCAGGGGCAGTCACGTCCGGGTTGAGCAAAGGCAGGACGGGTGCTGCCAGCGCCAGAAGACAGACGGCAATCAGGATGATGAGACCGGCTGTTGCCAGCGTGTTGTTGAGAAGCAGGGAAAATGTTCCCGGTCGTGCTGACTTGCCGGCCTGCCGGCCTTTCCCGCTGATTGCCGTATTCGTCATCAGCGCAACCTCGGATCGATCAGCGTCTGGACGACATCGGCTAGCAGGTTGAACAGAACATAGGCAGCCGCGACGACAAGAACTCCGCCCTGAACGAGCAGCAGATCGCGCGTGGCGATCGCCTTGACCAGCATGGAACCGATGCCAGGCCACTGAAAGACCGTTTCGATATAGACCGCTCCCCCGATGACAAATCCGGCCTGAATCCCGATCACCGGAACGACGCTGACAAGTGCCGACTTGAATGCATGCTTGTAGATGACCTCGCGTTCCGGGAGACCCTTGGCGCGGGCGGTACGGATGTAATCCTGCCTCAGGACTTCCAGCATCGCCGTCCGGGTGAGGCGCGCGACGACACCGGTCGCAACGACGGAGAGCGTCAGTGCGGGCAAGGTCAGGTGGTGAATGAGATCAGGAAGGTCACCGCCGCCGTAAATGGCGTACATGCCCGATGCCGGAAACAGACGAAGCTTTACGGCAAATACCAGGATCAGCAGCAACCCCAGAAAGAAGGAAGGCGTCGAAATGCCCATGAGCACAAGAAGCGTGATGATCTTGTCGGCCCATCCGTACTGGCGCACCGCAGACACGATCCCTGCCAGCAGCCCGAAGACAGAACACAGAACCAGTGCGGTGCCGGCGAGGATCAGCGTTGCGGAAAACCGTTCAAGGACTTCATCGAGCACAGGCCTGTTCAGGCTGTAGGAGCGGCCGAGATCTCCCTGGAAAAGATTTCCGAGCCAGATGACGTATTGCTCGGGCAGGCTTTTGTCGAGCCCGAGGTCCCGGTTGAGTTTGGCAACATTTTCCGGGGTGGCATAAGACCCGAGAATGGCTGTGGCCGGGTCTCCCGGGATCATGGCCATGATCAGGAAAACGATGATCGTCAATCCGAAAAGGACCGGAATGGCGGCCAGAAGACGCTTGGCGATGTAGGCGCCCAATGCTCTTTCTCCCTAGCGTGCCGGATCTGAGACGGACACGATTGTCCCGGCGGCTTTTTGTTCGCGCCGGGACGATCTCCTGTTTACTGCGGCTTCTTCACGTCCTGCAACATCAGGAAGAAGGACGGTTGCAGCTTGAAGTCTTCGACGGACGCCCTTGTGACAGCGTTCTGTTTCCAGTTGGCAACGAAAACCCAGGGAGCGTCTTCCCTGACGATTTCCTGCATTTCCTTGTAAAGAGCGGCGCGTTCGTTCTGATCGGTCACCTGACGGGCCTTGTCCAGAAGCTCGTCGACCTTTGCATTGGAATAATATCCGGAGTTGAAGCCGCCCTTGTCGGGAAATGCTTCCGTGCGAAGAGCCAGAAACGGCAGCGTGTCCGGGTCATTGGTCATCCAGGCCATTTCAGCCATGGCTGCCTTGCCCTCAAGGCCGGGGTTCACCTTGCCCAGAAAGGTGTTCCATTCATAGGTTTCGATGTTGACGTTCATGCCGACGGCCTGGAGATCTGCCTGGATTGCCGTGCCCATCGCAACGGGATCCAGCATGCCGGAACCGCCTTCGGTGACGTAGAAGGTGATTTCCTCGCCGTTGTAGCCTGCTTCTTTCAGCAGTTCCTTCGCCTTTTCCGGATCATATGGATAGGGCTCGAGGCTTTCGTTATACGCCCAGGCGAAGGCCGGAGGCGTCGGGCCGGCGGCGACGTCCGCCGTGCCTTGAAGAATGTTGTCAACGAGCGCGGTCTTGTTGATTGCATAATTGGCGGCTTGCCGGGCTGCCTTGGTATCGAACGGAGCTTCCCTGGCATTCAGGATCAGGAACCAGACGTGGGGACCGGCCTGCTCAAGAACGCTGAAACCCGCGTCCGACTTGAATTGCTGCAAACTGTCGGGTGGAACTTCAACCATGACATCCAGTCCACCGGACAGCATTTCGGCGATCCGCGTATTGGCATCCGTGATCGGGCGGTAGATCAGGGCTTCCAGGGCCGGGGCTCCGTCCCAGTAGTCTTCGTTCCTGACCGCCACTACCTTCGCGTTGGCTTCCCATTCACCGAACTTGTAGGCGCCGGTGCCCGATGGGTTCCGACCAAAACCCTTGCCGTGTTTCCTGACCGCTTCCGGAGAAACGATCAGCCCGGTCGGGTAAGCGAGATTCGACAGGAACGGCGCATAGGGCGCATTCAGCTTGAAGGTTACAGTGGTGTCGTCTTCCGCGATCACGTCTTCGACCGCGGAGAAGAAAAACGACAAGGGGAAAGGGCCCGTGTCGTGGTATGGGTGTTCTTCATCCAGCATCCGGTCGAAATTGAACTTCACTGCCTCGGCGTTGAACGGCGTGCCGTCGTGGAAGGTGATGCCATCGCGCAGTTTAAAGGTATAGGCCTTGCCGTCTTCCGAGATCGTCCAGCTTTCGGCAAGTGAAGGTTCGACTTCCAGCGTACCGTCCTTGTAGCGCGTCAGACCGTCATAGAGATTGACGAGGATACGGAAGTCGTTGACCGCCGTTACGGCCTGGGGGTCCAGCGATTTCGGTTCCGCGATCTGACCGACAACCAGAACATTGGGTGGAGTTTGCGCTTGTGTCTGAGGCGCAAATGCAAAAAAGGCCGAGGCAACTGCCGCAGCTAAAATCTTTTTCATGACCATTCCCCTCTTTGTGTCTTCATCTAATTAATCATGATTAATTGCATATTCGCAATAATTATTTCATATTAATTTTCATCCGGGGACTGACACACCGGGGAAAACAAGGCTTAAGCGCTGTAAATCAGGGAGAAATCCGAATGCCGCACCAAGGGCCCAGCATTCGTCCGGACCGCCTCAAGACCCTGCTCGATGGTGTGAACCGGTTCGGGTTCGATGTTGAAACCGGCGGATTCAACCGCCCGGGTTTTTCAGACGAGGACCTGGCCTGCCGGGCATGGTTCGGCGATGAAATGCGGAAAGACGGCCTGAGGGTCTGGTCCGACGGTGCGGGTAATCTCTTCGGTCGTTACGGCCACGACGACGGGCCTTGTATACTGGCAGGGTCGCATCTGGACACTGTGCCGAACGGTGGTGCATTTGACGGATCGCTCGGTGTCTGCGTTGCCCTGGAATGTGTCCGGACACTGAAGGACGCCGGTTTCGAACCGGCCACTGCAATCGAAGTTGTGGCGACCTCGGAGGAAGAAGGGCGGTTTGGCGGCATGTTGGGATCACAGGCAATCGCGGGCCTGGCCACTGCTGACTGGATCGCCCGGGCCAGGGATGCAGATGGCGTCCGGCTGGTAGATGCGATGGTGTTGCAGGGCCTTGATCCTCGCGCCATCTTATCCGCGGCAAGACCGGCAGGGACGATCAGGGCGTTTCTTGAACTCCACATCGAACAGGGCCCTGTCCTTGAGCAGGACCAGGTATCGGTTGGAATTTCAGACCAGGTATCCGGCGTCTGTTACCTTGAATACACGTTCAGCGGCATTGCCAATCATTCGGGAACAACACCGATGTCGATGCGTTCCGATGCTTTCGCAGGCCTTGCGGAACTGGCGCACCAGATCCCGCAGATCATCAAGCAGGCCGGAACCGACCAGACCCGCATCACAATCGGGCATGTTGTCCTGGAACCAAATCAGCCGCATACAATTCCTGGCCAGGCCCACTTTTCCATCATCCTTCGTGATACATCCGAAAGCGTCATGGGCGTGTTGCGTGACATGGTTCACGACCGGGCCCTTGATGCGGCCCGCAAGTTCGGACTGGAGCTGAAGTCAGCCGAGCGAAGCTGGCTGCCGCCGGTACATCTTGATTCAGACCTTGCGAACCGGCTGGAAACCCTGGCCGGAAACATGGGACTTGCAACCAAGCGGATGCCGTCAGGTGCCGGTCACGATGCGCAGACCATGCAGAGCGTCTGTCCTTCCGGATTGATTTTCGTGCCAAGCCGCAATGGGATCAGCCATTCTCCGGGTGAGCACAGCGACTGGGTCGACATAGAAAGGGGTGCGAACCTGTTTCTGCAGGCACTGATCGAGCTTGGCAAATAGACCGCCAAGCAGCTCGCCCAAGACTTGAAATCCGGATTGTCAACCAGTCTTGACGCCGGACAATTTTACGATCCAGTGTTCACCACTGCGCATGATGCAGCGCAGGAGCGATTTTCAAGTATCTGCAAACATTATGAAACTGGTGACCCCGACAGGATTCGAACCTGTGACCCTCAGATTAGGAAATGGATTTTTGGTGTTTTCTCAAATTTCTTGAAACTGGACTATCTTTCATATCTAATTGTATTTGTTGATCTTTTTCCYTGACCGTTTTGGACGACACTTCCACCAATTTGCTTGCACTTGGACGCCATATGGACGCCACTTGGAGGTCAGACAGAGCGCAGAGACCATTTTGAGGCGGCCCTAATTGAAGATTTCAAAACGCAGTGTTGATGCCCTGGCGCCCAAAGGCGAACGCTACTTCGTCTGGGACGACGCGATCAGTGGGTTCGGTATCAGGGTAGGTGCCAGCGGTCGCAAGACATTCGTATGTCGGTACCGAAATGGCAACATCCGACGCCAGGTGAAGCTGGGCAATGTTGGTACATTGACAGCCGAGGAAGCACGTAGCGCTGCCAAGAAGGTGCTGGCCAATGTGACCCTCGGAGAAGACCCTGCGGAGGAACGGGACGCCAAGCGCAAGGCCGTGACGCTTTCGAATCTGGTGGAGCTCTTTGTTGAGGGACACGGTCCAAAACTGAAGGCGGCAAGCCTGACGAACTACAAGTCAGCTCTGAACAAACACGTGTTGCCGGTGCTTGGAAAGCGTCCAGCCGAGGCAATCACCACAAAGGACCTTAATAAGATCCACATCAGACTCGTGGAGCAACCGTTTAACGCCAACAGGGTCATTGCCTATCTTGGCAGTGTGTTCAGTTGGGGCGCTGTCAATGGCTACGTCCCGGAGGCCTTCAATCCAACCCGGGCCGTCAAGCGATTTAAGGAACAAGGGCGCCAACGCTACCTCAGCGACGAAGAGCTAGCGAGGTTAGGCAGCGCCCTTGTCCTTGCAGAGACCAAAGGGTTGCCCTGGACCATCAAAGTCACTGGCGATAAGCGCAAGCATGTTGCGAAAGGCAACCAGTCGATCATCTATCCGTCCCATGTGACAAATGCCATTCGCTTGCTTTTGATGACAGGCTGTCGGCTGCGGGAAATTCTTCATCTGCAATGGAAGGAGGTGGACATAGGTCGTGGCCTGTTGTTTTTACCGGATTCCAAGACGGGTCGGAGAACCGTGATCTTGAATCGGTCTGCGATCGCAATTCTTGAAACCATGGACCGCACTGATCGATACGTTACTCCAGGCGACATACCGAATCAGCCAAGGCATGACCTCAAACGTCCATGGACACACATTCGTGCCGCTGCTGACCTGGAAGATGTCAGATTGCATGACCTCCGGCACACGCATGCCAGCATTGGGGCGATGGCAGGGTTCGGTCTTCCCATCGTTGGCAAGCTGCTAGGTCATACCTCTGCTATGACCACGCAGAGATATGCTCATATCGCCGAGGATCCTGCGCGAAGGGCATCAGATGTGATTGGTCTGACTCTAGAAAGGATGATTGGGGGCGAGATATAAATGCAAACGATTTCCTCAGAACTGTCCAAATTATTGATACTACTGAATTGAGAACAGTTTCTAGCAATGTAAGCTGGTTTAGTTGAGCGGCGGAATCATAATCCGTGTGTCGGGGGCGAGCCCCTCCTCCACTACCAAATTTTTCCAAATAAATTTAACAACTTAACCACAAGAGACGAAGACTAAATCGCGTTTTCTTGTTGCATCTTCTTACAACCAATCCACGATACGAACAAGTTGCGGAAAGAGTGATGGGCAAAACGTGGGATCTCACTGCCGCTGAGAACATGTTACTTGGCATGAGCGTTCAAAAGGCGATCGACCTGGTTACTTCCAATTCTGATGACGCGCTTCCCGCTCAATGAAGTACAACACGTTTCTGCGCCTTTTATCTGGCGGGAAGTCTTCGTCTTTTTGATGAGCTTTGATAGGTGTCATCAACTGACACGAGCCTGCTTGGGAGCTCCATTGAACGTCCAAAATGGGGCCGGAAGCGGAATGACGGCTTTCATTCAAAGTATGGCTAGAGCGGGCATCAGCCATGCTGACTAAGCTAGTGCCATGCTGCTTTCACCTTGTAACCCTGTCTAGCCAATTTCTACTATACGGTGAAAGGTGTCTTGGTGCATTCTACTGACAGCTGTGATTCAACTACAGAAGCTGAAATGACGAGACGCAAAAAGAAAAGAGCGATTAGACCTGACGAGGAATTCCGTCGCGGTCCGCTTCGGGTCGCTCGCTACGGCAAAAACATCGTCTATCAGTCCAACTGGTCAGAAGGCACCTTTGAAGAGTGGCAAGCGCACGCCATAACAAAGTATCCAAAGATTGTCGCCCAAATTGACGGGCTGGTCGAGACGATCGCCAAACTCGTAAGCGAACTTCCTCCGGAAAAGCTACTCCACCGCGCGTGGTGGGAATTTGCGGCTAGAGCCATAAAAATCGAAGCGGAGAGCGATGTCGGTCCTGAAGACAGCATCGCCTACCGGATGATCGATTACATCCAGAGTATCGTTGCCTCGGTTCCCCCCGCCACTACTCAGCGTGACGATGTAACGGAAGAGGACTGGCAAACGCTCCGAGAAACGGTCGACACACTCTTCCGTACTATTAATACGGAGTACCAGATTTGCCGGACGCAGAAGGCCAAAGCAGAAGATACCGAATACAGCGACGACTTTGAAGAGTTCTATTTCAAGGCACAGATGTATTGGTGCAACGTTCGAGGGCAAAGGTATCAAGTCCACGAGATGATGTACCTCCAAGACCTTTTTCTACCGCACTCGGAAGTCTTAGAGGAGTTGTTCGGGCTGACAGCCGAAGAGTTTGTCGACGAGATGTCAAAAATCTTGAAGTCGCTTACCTTTGGGCTTCAGGACATTTTCGAAGAAATGGAGGCGTTTCGAAAGGACACCATCGATGCGGTAGATACCAAACTGAAAAGTGGCGATATTCCGGAAGGTGTGGATTTTCCGGCACTCATGCAGATGGTGATTGCCGAGAATGGATGGCAAGCCCGACAGGAAAACCTCACTGGTCGCTTTTTGGGTTGGGACCTATACGACGTGATGAAGGTCACATCGCTACCGCAAAATCTCGTTGATGAGCTTTCCTGGCGGCCTGGAGAAGAGCAAGATTTTTTTGCAGAGGGAGAATTTCGCGGCTGGCCACTCCGTATTTGGCCCATTTTCAAACGACCGTTTCTTTGCCTGAATGATCGATATTACTGCTATGATCTTCATGGCCTCTTCGACAATATTTATCGTTGCATGCAACGCATCTTATTCCGCCTCAAACCGGAGTACCGCGAAACATGGAATGCGATCCAGCAGCAGCAGACGGAAGAGCTGCCCTTCCAATATCTTACTAAGTTGCTGCCTGGGGCCACCGTTTATCGATCCGTCTATTACCGGTGGTACAATGCTCCAAGTGCCAAACAAAAGAACTGGTGTGAAGCTGATGGTCTCCTCGTTTACGACGATCACCTTTTTATCATCGAAGCGAGAGCTGGGGCATTTACATACACGTCACCTGCGAATGACTTCCCAGCCTTTATTTCCTCCCTCAAAAACCTCGTCTTGAAGCCGGCCACCCAGGGGCAGCGTTTTCTTGGCTACCTGAGTAGCGATGAAACGGTTCCGATTTTTGACAAAGGCCACAACGAGATTGGTGAGCTGACCAAATCGGACTTTCGGCAGATTACGATTTGCCCTGTGACGCTTGATCCCTTCACCGAAATGGCAGCCCAAGCCCAGCACCTGCGCAAAATCGGTGTTGATGTCGGCAAGCATCCTGTTTGGGCGCTTTCTGTCGACGATCTGCGTGTGTATTCCGATGTTTTTGATGATCCCTTGCGGTTTCTGCATTACGTCGACCAGAGAACACGAGCGTTTCAGACTGACGTCATACATCTTGATGACGAACTCGACCACCTCGGACTTTACTTACGCCACAATGATTACGCGCTTTATTCTCAGGAGATGAAGGAGTCTTCTGACGCGGATGTCAACTTTACAGGTTACCGGTCAGATATCGATAAATTCTTTCTGAAGCGCCTCTATGATCCAACAAGCCCCTGCCCGCTCAAACAAGACACACCACATCGACTACAAGAGATCGTTGCATTCCTGTCCAATGGAAATTCTGAAGGCCGCGCTCATCTGGCTGGTTATCTACTCGATCTCGATTTTGAATCCCGTCAACGCATTTCAGCTAGCATCGAGACCGACCTGGCTTCGCAACCCACCTCAAATCGACCACGGCCCTGCTCAAGCCATGAAGGCGTGCTTTTCACTATTTTCTGCTACCTGCACCCTTGGTGTACTCGCAATGCTGCTGCAGCGCTTGAGCACGCCCGAACTGTCCTCCTGCTCAATGGGGATCAGCGCCGTCTCCTGATCGAACTCACCTATAGTCCGCAAAAGGTGCTTTCAGGTTTGAATTGGCAGTGGGTCACCGAGGAAGACATTCCGGCGATGGAGCTTCCTCGCCTCCGTCATGCAGCGGAACAGCTTCGCGAGAAACGGATTGCGACTGCAAAACAGCAAAACCGCAAGATTGGCCGCAATGAAAGGTGTCCATGCGGTAGTGGTTTAAAGTACAAGAAATGCTGCATGGAAGCATAAATTCAAAAAATTGAAATCTTATAGCAGAGTAAGAAAGTAGAAATGGACGCACAAACAATTACGGCACTTATTGGTAGCCTCTCAGCAATTTCGGGTGCAATAGTTGGTGGATTTATAACTATTGCAACTCAACGTGTTCAGTTTAATAGGCAAAATAGAAAAGAAAAACGCAAGGAAATTTTTAAGAGGAGCGAAGAGTTGTATCTATTGCTCGACGGATTTTCCTCGAATGTTATTTCTGATTTTATTTATCTTTCAGGTGTTATGAAAGAGAAGTATGATTACAATCAATATCTTGATTCAATTATCGATAATAATAACGGTTCGAAAGACGTAAACCGAATACCGTTTTTAATTGGTATTTACCACCCAAATCTCAACGATGACCTGAAATTAATTCTTGAACTTCGCGACGAAATCGCGAAAGTACGGAGCACTCACAAATCCCTGTACGCTAATGGCGACCCGGAGCATGGGAATATTCTAAAGCAATTCTCAGATTTGAATCTGCAGTTTTCCAACAAATGCGATGACCTTAAAAGCAAAATTGTCGATAGTTTGAGATCTGATAATCTGAATTGAATGCTTCAGGTTTTTCTTTTTATATCTTTGTCGAATATCTACGTAGTTCTTATGGATCAGTCTTATCCTTGTGACGTTGATGATATGTTTCCGTAACAAAATCAACAATAGTAACGGCTGCGCCGGCGCAAAGTCGTGCATGGCGTGGTTCAAGTCCGCGATGTTGGCCGTCTCTGCCGTGACCGGAGTGACCCAGCCCCCTGATCCGGGCCGTTCAAGCGTAGGATCCGTTCACGTTTCTTTCTGTGGTTTGGTTTGCGGTCAAGGCCTGCTGAGCGGAGCCATTACGTAGCTCAAGCGAAGCAGGCCAGCTTATGATGAGTTGTCTTACATAATCGGCCGGGACCTCCCACCCAGGGATGTGTGTGGCCTTGTTGTGTTGTAGTCCTTCCTCCAGTTCTCGATGATGGTTCTTGCCTCGTCCAGGTTGGAAAAGAGATTTTCATTCAAACACTCGTCCCGAAGGCGCCCGTTGAAGCTTTCCACAAAGGCGTTCTGCATTGGTTTTCCCGGTGCGATGTAATGCCATTCGATGGCGGTATCTTGGCACCAGGCCAATACGGCATGGGAGGTCACTTCCGTTCCATTGTCAGAGACAATCATTTCCGGCTTGCCGCGCTGCCTGATCACGGTGTCGAGTTCGCGCGTCATCCGTACACCAGACAATGATCGGTCAACAATGGTTGCCAGACGCGTTCGAAAAATCGTCAACGAAAACTATTCAGACCGGCAGGAGACTGCAGCTCGGCTTCGAAAAAGCGCGTGGATCTCGCGCCAAGGTCTGACTTGTGTGTAACTGCCGCACATGTGAGCTGGAGCTCCCTTTTTGTGCAGCGATTAAACACCCATATAAACCGCCTTTGAAAGCCTTTCACGCGATCTTGCTAAATAGACACCAGAGAACAAACGCGTTGATTTATTGAAAGAAACTATTCACAGGTTGCATCCTTCAAGGGGAGCTTCTTTTGCGATTGTCAGTTTTACTTTTGTTGCTATTATCAGCATGCCAAATTAGTTCGCTGCCCATTCTTTATAAGGGAGGGACGACCCTTGCTCAAAGGCAGCGCACGTCCGACGCGTGCTTAATCTCTGCATTGCGAGTCGTTCCGCAAGCGAACGCAGTGGCTTCAAGATCCGGCCATTATTCGCCCAGCCGTACAAGCTGGCACACCATCAACGGCATCCTTTCCTGCAACACCCTTCCTGGGAGCTATTCGCCTCCTGAAGTCTACAGCTATGACCCAAACCAACGTCTGCGTGAATGACAATATGTCGCTTGCATGATCAGAAAGGGTTGCGACATGATTTCGAAACCAATCTGCGCCCCAGGAGCTGAGTCAACATATCCAGATCTGCAGCCTCCCGCCGACCAGCTCCATTGCGTTCCACTATCAAAGATAGTGGAAAACTAACTTGGCGTTGTGGCAACAAGTGCTAGTACCCATTTCGGCGCCTCGAAGACTAGCAAACGATTTACTGCCCCTTTCGGTGCGATTGAGCGGTTAGAACTACCGCTTGCTTAGGGCTGACGTCATCAGCAAATTTGATTGTCTCAAGTTGATTAGTTTCTCTTATGGTTTTTAATCGCAAAGAGTGTGCCTCTGCGACATTGCAGTTCTAACGACACCGAAATAGAACGCAACTGGAACAAAGACACGGGATTGCTGGGGGATAAGGTGTTCGGAGGCGGGATCGCAGATAAATTCGGCAATGCCTACGAAGCGCGATGGGCAGTTCGTCAACTTTTAGACATTCTCAATGCCAAGGCAGAATCTATCCGCCTCGAAGGCATAAATGCAGCATTCAAGGGCTTCGAGTTCGCGGTGAATCATGGCTCCCATATCGCCTGGCACCAAACCAAGATTAACACCGCGGGCCAAAACTGGACCATCCGGGCGCTCGAGAGAGAGGGGGTTCTTTCCGCTTTTGCTGCAAGGCTTCAAGCAAATGATCGGGATCGCTGCGTGTTTGTTTCGCAAAGCCCCTCAGCAGACCTACTCGACCTTACCAGCAAAGCCTCCCTTGCAAGCGATTTTGACGATTTCAACGAAGCACTGCCAAAAGGGTCACACATAAAATTCCGAAGCTTTCATACGACTGTCGGTGTCACACCCGAAGTGGCCTTTAAATGGCTTCGACGTTGCGATTTTCGCGTCATACCGGAGTCCGAGATTACCTCCGCCATCGAAACTTTCAGCTCTCTTTTGTTCGATTGCGAGCCAACGGAAGTGTACCCGGCGCTCAGGGAATACCTCGAAGCGAGGCTCAACAGGGTTCTAACAACAGAGACTATTCGCGAGGACATGGCCGCCGTCACCAAGTTGCGACTCAAGGAATGGTCACTCGATCCGACTTTGCGCCAATCGCTAGCTGAAGAGACCGAGGCCTATTTAGATAGCTATGCGCCGTTTGGCGCGCATGGGCATGTGGTCGTCCGAACTTATGCCGACGAGCTGATATCCCTACTGTGTAAGCAGGCTGGCCCCAGCGTAGTTTTWTTGAGCGGCATCGCGGGATCTGGCAAATCTGGTGTCGTGCGTGACGTTCTCAATAAGCTGACCAATGCCGGCGTCCTTCATCTGGCCTTTCGCATTGATCAGAATCTCGACTGCAGATCATCGCGGGATTTCGGCCGCACACTTCTCGGGCGTGAGGAGAGTCCGGTTACGGTGCTAAAAGGTTTGTCTCCTGACGATCGAACCGTTCTGTTCGTTGATCAGATAGACGCCGTCAGCGAGATATCAGGTCGAAACGGCGCTGCAAAGAATGCGGTCTTGGGGATGATCAACGAGGCCCGACGCTACGGGTCGGTACGGATCGTTCTGGTGTGCCGCACTTTTGACATTGAAAGCGACGAGAGGATCAAGCAACTACGGCAGTCAAACGATGTCGCGCAAGTCGATGTGCCGCTCCTCGACTGGAGTGCTGACGTTGCGCCAGTGGTCGAAAATCTTGGAGTAAATCCTGATACGCTTGATGCCAACCAGAAGGAGCTCTTAAGGCTGCCTCTCAATCTGGCTGTTTTTGCCGAAGTAGCGGTCGATGGCGATGATACCCAGTTCGGCAACCGCAACGATCTTTTTGAGAAGCTCCTGTTGCGAAAGGAGAGATTGATCGCTCAAAATCGCGATCAGGTCAGTTGGGCACTGATGACCCCGCTCGAGACACTCGCCAATTGGATGAGCAAACAGCAACGATTAGATGCTCCTCACACCATACTCGACGGTTTCTCCCGAGCAATTGAGGTTCTGACTTCGGAACATCTTTTGGTTCGCTCGCGCGGCACATTGAGTTTTTTCCATGAAAGTTTCTTCGACTATGTCTTCGCGCGTGCATTTTCCGCACAAAAGCAAAGTCTGCTGGATTTATTAACCTCCACAGAACAGCATTTGTTCCGGCGAACACAGGTGCGCCAGATTCTCGAACACATGCGTCAAAGCGATTATTCGCGCTACGTCTGCGAACTTGCTCAAGTCATTGCCCAGGCGGACGTGCGATTTCATATCAAGATCGCCGTCGCCCAATGGCTGGCAGCTCTTGCTTCCCCCACTGAGCAGGAACGAGACCTCATTCTTGCGCTCGATAAGTCGTCCCAGGCCTTTCCTTTGTTAGTCCGCACCGCCATTCAGGGAACGGGGGGATGGTTCGACATTCTCAATCAAAGTGACTGGATAGTTGCCCAGCTCTGCAGCACGGTAGATTCCCGCAAACAAGCCATTCTTTGGTGGTTAGGCCGCATTGCTAGTGATCGGCCGCAGCCCATCGCACAGTTGCTTGACGCTTGGTGGAATGGCGATTCAAACAGGGGCGCTGAATTGCTGAACTGGTTCGGGTATGTGCGCCGTCAGGGATCTGACCAGGCTCTGATTGATCTATGTATTCGCGTCGTTCGTTCCCGACCACCAGGTCTCTTTGAGAATAAGGGAAATTTTCGACGGGAGCTCCTTATTACCACATGGGTAGCGGGAGAAAGTAGTGACGGTGCGGCAGCGATACTGAAGTCGTACTTTGACGCATGGTATGACGAGAATCCAGATGGCACTCCTTTCGACCGAGATGAAATAAATGACATCGACCTGCACTCACTAGGTAAACTAGGAAAGAAGTCGCCTGTGGTACTGCTCGAAGGGTCGATAGATGCGCTAGCGAAAGCATTCCACCGGATTGCTGAAAGAGTTAGTGTAGGTGAATACAATTCCAACTTTCGCCATCGCGCTTTCTCCGGCCATAATTTCGGCAGCGATCAGTATCTTCAATTGGTGCGCAGCGCGCTTCAAAAGTTGGCCGGCGAAAACCCCGAAGAGGCTCGACTAATACTCCGTCGTATCGATGCGCAAGGACACGAGGCGGCAGCCCATCTGTACCTTGAGACAATCATCGCAAACCCACGGGCATTGGCGAATGAGTTACCGCCTTTGCTCGCGTTTCCTATTATTTTTGAGGCGGGATGGACAGGCGCGAGTTGGCGCTCGTTTGCGGACGCTGCAAAGGCGGCGCTTCCCTATTTAATCGATTTGGAACGCACCGCAGTTGAACGGACGGTTCTCGCCTATCAGCCAGAATTGGATCGCGCCGTCCAAGAGGCGCAGGAACGTAAAGAAGGATTGCCAGAAGCGATAAGGACACAACCCAAGAATATCGTTGGTCGGTTGAGGTGGTCGGGCCACAAGCAGTTCTGCATTCTCGAAACCATCGGGCGGGATTTGCTTAGTTCCGGGACAAGGGCTCGGTTGGATGAACTCCGTCGAAAATTCCGAGGCAAGAAAGTTGTAAAGCCTTCCCATGTAGCGGCCTACTCGATTGGATCGCCGATTGCTAAAGACAATGCCGTCCATATGACCGACAAGCAGTGGCTGTCGGCTATGGGCGGCCATCAAAGCGACGAAGAGCGGTACTACAGAAACGGCTCGGTGACTGGTGGCGCTCGGCAACTCGCACAGGTTTTGCAGCAACTCTCGAAAGAAAGCCCCGAACGGTTTGCACGATTGCTTCTACGCATCCCCGCCGATGCAAATCCAGCTTATGTGCAACAGCTCCTTTGGGGATTAGCCGAAGCAGAGTTTATTGCGATGGAACCGTTGCAGGCGGCAGTGCTCAATGCGCATGCCCGAAATGGAAAGCCTTTCGGTGACGAAATTGTCCGGCTGTTCGAGCGGCACCCTGAGTTAGGCAGATCGCAAACATGTTGGGAGGTCCTGCTCTGGTACATCCAGCATGGGGAGGGCCCGGACAAAGTCGATGCCAATTCTGTCGATGTTGACCGCGAAATGGTGACTATTGAAAGTCTTTTGAACCGTGGAGAAACGTTGCATTTCCGTGGTTCCAATGGGACTCGAGGTTCGGCTTTAGAGGCGCTGTCAGCGGTTCTATGGAGTGTTCCTGCGCGGAGGGATGATGCATGGTTGCTGTTTGAAGACCGCATTGCTAACGAAGCACAGATCAGCGTGCGTTGCTGCATACCATACCCGCTCATACCCATGTTCAATGAGGATAAGGAACGCTGTGCTGACCTACTGAAAAAGCTGGTTGACACCAAAATGCGACGATTCAACATCGCCACAGGCGCCACAACATATCTGCAATTCCCTCCACATTGGTTGCCATCCAATGTCGCAAGGATGTTGGCCGCCGCCGCCACGCAGGCCATGTCCAAGATTATTGCCATGCGTGCATCCCGCGATCCCGAGTGTCTGTCCCCTTTAATAACGTACTCGGCAACTGAGCTGGTACCCTACATAGTTCATCAAGTTCCCGCGATCGGCAAACAACTACTTTCCTCACTACTCACGCATGGAAACGAGGAAATGCGTCTCATTGCGGCCTGGCACATAACACGTGCTAGCTACAACGATACTGGCTACGTCGCTCTTGCGGAGGCGCTCGAAAGTTCATTGCCGGATGCTAAGCAGCTTGCCGCCGGTATCGCTTCTCATTCTGCCGTGGAAGACACCTACCGGGATCGGGCTATCAAAAAACTTCTGCGCTATTTCAATGATGAAGACCCGAAGGTACGGCAGCAAGCGTCCGGCGTATTCGGCACGATCCCACCCGGCCAGTTTGTGGACTTTGTGGAGCTTGCTCAGGCACATTTGGAAAGCAAGGCGTTCGAAATGGATTCATTTGACTTCTTTCATGCGCTTGAGGAGGCGCAATGCAATGTTGCTGATTTGGTGATTGCCGCTGCAGAGAAAGTGATAGCGGACCTAAGTGCTGGTGGCGCAAATGCACGGCGAAGCGATATGGATGTCCACCAGCTGCAAGACCTCGTCAAAACCGAATACGCAGCTTCGGAAAACGAACCGGCATTGCGAAAGCGTCTGCTCGACGTGATCGATCAAATGTTGATGCTTGAGTTGTATGGAGCAGATGAAATAGTCAAAGCGCACGAACGGTAGGTGAGAATTGTTTCGCTCCGCACTTGCCAATGTCTGCTAATTGACACCTTGAATTTGTATTGCTTTGAGCGAAATGCGGACGCGTTTCCGAAGCGCGTTGCACCTGGAGCAACTGTTCACTTGGAGCGAAGGGTCGCATTCGAATTGCGTGAGCGAAGAAATCGAAGCAACTGTCCTCGACCAAGTACAAAGTCACACCAGACGACATACCATTTCAGTTCTTGGATGGTTGTAGAGATTATTAGACAACCCGAACCTATTTATCCGCCTTATTTTTACGCCATCAATTCTGTGTCGCTGATTAGCATTCTTTTGGAAGGACCAGTGTCTCCATATGCGCATCGACCGCATCAATCACGTTCCGGCCGAGTGCAAGATGTTGCTTTTCCTTTGGCCATATTTCCTGAAATGCGGCCACAGTCTCTTTTGCTGTATCGAGAATAAGTTTTTCTGGAAGTTTTGCCTTTGCTGCAAGGTACGCTAGTTCGTCCAAGGTGAACTTGGCCATAATATTCGTTCTGGCGTATTTTAGCGCTGCAGTTTTGCTTGGGAGATAGGGGATCGTCGACAAAAGATCGTAAGCGGGAGCAATAGAAGGCGTCTTGCGATCATAATAGATCAACGACCAGTTCTTGAGGTGCATATCGTCATTGCCGATCAGTGTCGAAAAGACAAGTCGTCGGATGAATTCAGCGACATCATCCTGGCTGGTCTCGATTCCGAGAACAGACGCGATATTTCGGTAGCTTGCATCGTCATATTTTGCGTGAGGATACTGTCCGAAGACTTGAGCGAAATCTTCAAAATGAACCGGGCCTTCCTCGCTACGATCAAATCTTTTGATTGCAAAAGCCTTTTCGCCCTGAAGACGGCCGAGACCGTCTGGCAGACCTTCAATCATCTTCAGATCTATGAGGTCAATCTCGGGCACATCGATGCCGATCTTTTGAGCAAGCGTCATGAAGGAAAATTCATTTTCAGGGACAGCTTCAAACTGTGCTGCGGGCAGTTTGACAATCCAATCACCGCCGACGCCCTTCGCCGGGATGGTTAGGCCGCGCCCCTTGCCCTCGTTTTGCAATGCTGAGAATTTGAGCTGAACGCCAGCCAGCGAAAAACGTAGAGTGCGCTCCCGGCGCGTGACTTCGTCTTCTTCCGAAATATTATTACCATCATCCGACCATGCTTGGCGATTTGCTGGTAATGCGGTAACCGCCCCGGTAGATCGCGCCCCAGGGCCAAGAGCAACCATAGCTCTCGAACAGGTTTTACACCAGCTTGGCGCGCCAGATAGTCCCGTAGGCTCCCTTCAGGGAGTAGATTTGAAAAGAACGGCAGAAGATTGGGACCGGTAGAGCCGAATTTGGTCCGCAGTTCTCCAAGGGGGTTTTTGAAGGAAAGGCTCAGCGTGTCGCGGTTTTTATCCTCGATGTAATCTTGCTCAAAAGAGAATATCGACCTGTCACCTGGTAAAACATTTAGAGCTCCGATTTTGTTGCCATGTAGGTGAATGTCGATCGCGTTGATGTCAGTCATCATCCTTATCCAAAGAGTAGGCAGGACGATCAATTAACTCGGTTTGTTCGTGCCTGTGAGCTAAGTTGTTTCGTAAAATTCGCAAGCTGTTTGACGTTCTTTCCAGATTTCTCAAAAAACTATTGAAATCTTCAGCTTTCTTCTCTGAAGTTTCTTGTGCATTAAGCGCTGCAATGAGGTACTTGCTGATTGGTGTTAGCGTTTTTTTTAATCGAACAAAATCATCAGTGTCATAGTTTAAAGCCTGGAGCCTTTTAAGAGTCTGGCTCAGTCTTTCGGTAGCTTCGCTCTCATTCCCGGCGAATGTTGAGCTATTCTGCAGCTGTTCTAGATATTTCTGAACTGTGCGTATCTCACTGAGAGCTGGCGCGGTTCGGTCTCTTGGAAAGTTGGCGACAATGCTCTCAACTGCTGGAATAGCTCTTTTGGGAATAAGCTGTACTTCAAGATCCAGCACACGGGCGATCTGAGTAAGACTCGACAACTTGATATCGACGCCGCCCTTTTCGATTTTGGAGATATGGCTTTGCGGCACGCCAACTCGCTTGCCAAGCTCCGATTGGCTGAGCCCTTTTGTTTTTCGAGCGCTCTTTAAAGCGCGTATGACATCATCGTTCGTATTCATAATATGTTGCCGCATATAATTTCATTTTTTTATATGGTTTAATGTATATCATTGTCAATGATTTTAGCTTCTATATATATGCCCAGGCATATTTTTTCGAAAAAATATATGCCTGGGCATATGAAATAGATTGCCGTTGGAAGCGTAAATGGCCACAGTGACGAAACGCAAAAGTATGTTCAAAACGGACCCAATTTTCACTATTTCGCCCTAAAGGCAGTCCTGAATAAATGTTCATCAATGCGTGTTTGTGAAGTTGTAACGGACCTTCTTGTGGATACTTGAGTGTGATATTCAATTTATCGAAATGTATTTATCTTCTTAAAGTCCATGTTGTGCGACTACTTGGCCTTTGAGTAATTAAGACATCCTTTTCATCTTGATTCTGTATGTCGTTAGATAAAAGAAAGCCTTCAGAGCTCATGATATGTACCTCATCTCCTTCCTTAATAGCCTCATCGTAAAGCCCATGTAGTGTTGCGAGTTCTTTCTGAATTGATTGGGGTACTTCAATTTTATAACCTTCTATAGCTGATGCTACTGCCGATTGAATGTCATCGTATGCGTCTCGCTGAATGGCATCTGTGTCTCGTTCGAATTGGGCAACTTTAGCTGTAAGTTGGCGACTGACGTCTTGAAGACGTGCATCGAGTGCTTTGCTTGAGTCTTCAAACTTCGTTTCAATTTTGTCTTGAGCATCGGCGCTCCAAACGAGAATTTGCGCTTCGGATTCACCAATCGAAGCTTGAAGGTCGTCGATTCGACCCTCTGCGTCCTTAACTGTCTTTTCGAGCTCAGTGATGGTTTGGCTCGCAGTCACTATTACGGACAGGCCCCACGCTCCAGATACTCCGAAAATTGCAGCAACCGCGACCACAGCCCAAAAAACCTTGTCAAAGAAATGAATCTTGTCCCTGAGTTTGGAAATTTCTGATTCTAAGTCCTTGATTTGTTCATCCATCGATACAATTCCCCTAATCGCGTGACCGACCGATAGGCTACAAGAGACCAACTTGATGCCACAAGTGCAGTTTGATGTTGTTCAATCAAAGGTATCGCTGCTCTTGTCAGGAGCGTAGCTGTTGAAAAAAAATCCAAAGGTTCACCTTGGTTTCAACAAACATGTACCTGTTGATCGGAGTGTGCGCCTCACCATGCAGGCACGCAGATCAACAGGTCAGGGCGAAAGCCCTGTCGGTTCAAATCCGCTAACAATTTGAGACCGACAATGAACCATTAACGTGTGCAAGCGGTGCCCGCACAATTCGCAACTCTTTGCATTTGCACCAAATTTTCACGATAAATATCAACATAGTAGTATGTTTTGCCTGCACATCAGCTTCTGGCCAATGTGCAGCTAGAGCCCGATGTGCAGACTGGAGTTTGGAGGGGGCTTGCACATGTTCCTTTTATCTTGCCCTCCCAAACCGAAGCCGTTGAACCGCCTCAACCCACACTACTCGTTGGACTCCATTGGATTTCCTTTCCTGCCGGAACGCATCGGGCAGCTAAATGCAATGGCTCGAAGCAGTGAACCGCTCCGGGTTTGCCGGAGGCTCCAACTCCTGAGTAGGATGGAGCACGATGAGCAAAACGACGAACAAGTTTTCCCCTGAAGTACGCAACCGAGCGGTTCGCCTTGTGCTGGATAATGAGAGCCAGCACGGGTCTCGCTGGCAGGCGATCGTTTCGATAGCAGCCAAGATCGGCTGCTCGGCACACACACTGAAACG
>NZ_KI928921.1:455059-489018 GCF_000521215.1 Labrenzia sp. DG1229
CTGTTCCATCAGTTCCTGAAGCTGCTGCGCCAGATCACCCTGACCCTGTTGAAGTTGCTGCAGCATCTGTTCCAGCTGCTCCTGGGTGAGTTGCTGACCCTGACCTTGCTGTTGCTGGCCTTGCTGGCGCTGATCGCCGCGCTGGTGCTGCTGGTCCTGGTTGAACCGGTGGGTCTCATCCATCAGTTGCTGCTGGCGCTGGATCATCTCGCCGAGCTGATTGAGCATCTCCATCATTTCGCTGTTCATGCCGTTGGGCATCATCTGAGGTCGACCGGCCTGCAGGTTTTCCAGCATTTGCTGCATCTGCGCCAGAAGTTCGCGGGCGGCATCCCGTGACCCGGTCTTTGCAAGTTCCTCGATGCGGTCCAGCATCTCGCTCAGATCCTGCTGACTAAGGGCCTGCTGATTGCCGTCAAACGGCTGCATAGCCTGCGGGTTTTGCCGCATCTGTTCGGCCAGTGCCTGCATGTATTCGTTGAGCGCCTCGCGCAAATCCTGCGTCAGCTTGGCGATTTCCTCGTCGCTTGCACCTTCTTCCAGTGCCTTTCGCAACGCTTCCTGGGCGTCCCGCAATTTGCGCTCGGCTGCAGACAGGTCGCCATCCTCGATAGAGAGCGCAAGATCCCAGAGGAGAGGCAGCATTGCCTTGAGGTCCTCGTCCGACTGCGCGCGCACGAGTTCTCCGTAGGCAAAGCGCATGCCGAGGTAGTTGCGCGCCTTGAAATTGAATCGCTCCGGCGCCAGCATGAGCGCGTCCATGGCGGTGATTACCTGCGCATGGTTTTGTGCATCAAGCGCCAGATTGCGGCGTTGTTCGACGATCGCGCGCGCAAGCGGTTTGCCGAAACGGCGCTGCGGCAACGTGATCCGATAGACCGGAGACGTGCCTTCTTGGCTGGCCTGATCGCGGGCCAGCAGGGTCAGATCGACTTCCGAGCCTGCCCAGGGATGAGACGTCAGGTCGCGGATCGTTTCCGCGGTTTTTGCTGTGCCGGTTCGTGGCGGAAGCGACAAGGGAAACTGGGGTGCCTCGACCAGCGGACGGGGGACACGATCCACATGATCAGGATTGGGGAGCGGCCTTATTCTCCCCTCGGCGGCAACAACACCGTAATCGTCATTCACCAGATAGGAGAATTTCAGTGCACCGCTGAGCTGCTCTTCGGGATCATCGACGAGGCGTATTTCAGGCGCGTCGTCGGGCCTGACCGCAAAGACAAAGCTCATGAACGGTTCCTCGCCGTTCGAAAGCTCCACGATACCGGTGGTTTCGAGTTTCAGGCGCCGCTCGACCGGAAGCAGCCTGGCAACGCCCGGATCCGCGATTTCCGCATTTTCTTCGGGATCGACAACCAGCGGCTCGGCATCGTCCGGTCCGGCAAATGTCATTGCCAGTTCGCGCGCGCCTTGCGACCTCACGACGAGGATAGAGCCTTCCGGAACGGAGACCGGCGTTCCGGGGTCGCGCAACTGGGCGCTTTCGCCGGTCAGATAGATCGGAGGTTCGCTTGTGTAGATCGGCGGCGTTACCCAGGCATCAAGCCGACTGGGTGGCTCGACCGTCTTGAAAGGATTTTGAAAGGCAGAGGTCAAACGCCCCATATAGTCGCCGCTTGCGGTCGTCAGTCCCACCAGCAACAGGCTCGCGGCGAGAACCCTGAGGGCCCACGGATCCCGGCGATAGGCTTGCGGGTCAGGTGCTTTCGAGCGGATCGAAGCGACGGCTTCGGCGGTTCTGCGCTGGTGCAGCGCCCAGATCGCGCGGGTTTGCGGATTGTCGGAACCGACAGACAGATCGTCTTCCAGCGCGGTCAGCGGGCGGTGACGGTAGCCGGATGACTGCTCGACGCGCTGGAGCGCGTCTTCACGCGTCGGCCAGGACAGTCCGGTCAGATCCCTGGCGGACCAGATGGCGGCGGCAGCAAACAGGATAATCCCGATCGGCCCGGCCCAGGCAGGCAGGACAAGCCAGAGACCAAGCCAGGACAGGCCGATGAATATGCCGACGACGACAAGCAGCGGTACCAATGCGCGCCAGAAACGCTCCAGGAACAAGGCAACACGGCTTTGCCTGACAAGCGTGTCCAGACGAGACTGGATGTAGTGCCGCCAGCCGGACGGTTCCGGGTCTTTCTGCCGTTCAGGCTCCAGATCGCTGTCGTTCGTGCTCAAAGGCACCTCCGGTTCATATCCCGCGGTCGCCGATGAGACGGACACCGGCTGCGTGATCGGCCCTCCGCCCTATAAGGTGAGGCATCGGAGGCAATCCGGCAACAGTTTGAGCCAACTAATTCGAGGTCGACTTCGTCACGAAGCGTTGAGCCAATCGGGTATTTGATCCAGGGCAAGCAAGTCGTCGAATGTCGGTCGCGGACGAACGACCGCGAATTGATCAGCGTTTACGAGGACTTCGGGGACAAGTAGCCTGGAATTATAGGTGCTCGACTGGACCGCACCATAGGCGCCCGCGGAAAGAAACGCCAACATATCCCCAGCAGCCACTTCGGCCATGTCGCGGTCCTGCGCAAGGAAGTCGCCGGTCTCGCAAACGGGACCAACGATATCCGCCTTGATTCGCTCCCGGGTTCCATCATCTTCCCTGACGGGCCGCACTTCGTGATGGGCTTCGTAAAGTGTGGGACGGATCAGATCGTTCATCGCCCCGTCGACGATGACGAATGTCTTGCCTGCGCCATCCTTCACGTAGATGACCTTTGTCACCAGGATACCGGCATTGCCGGCGATCAGCCGTCCCGGCTCGAACATTACCCTGCAGTCAAGTTCTCGCACATGTTTCTTGACGACTTCGGCATAGGCATCCGGATGCGGAGGCGGGTCATTGTCCGTGACGTAGGGGATGCCGAGACCGCCGCCCAGATCCACGTGGTCAATCTTGTGCCCCTGTCCACGCAGATCGGAAATCAACTCGCCCAGACGGGCAAATGCATCATCAAACGGCTGCAACTCCGTGATCTGGGATCCGATATGCATGTCGATACCGGTCACTTCGATCCCAGGAAGGCTTGCTGCCTGCGCATATACCTCCCGGGCGCGTTGCCACGGTATTCCAAACTTGTTCTCCGCCTTGCCGGTTGCGATCTTCGCATGGGTTCTGGCATCAACGTCAGGATTGATGCGCATGGAGACGCGGGCTGTCCGGCCCATTTCGCTGGCAACGCGGGACAGCTGATGCAATTCCGGTTCGGATTCCACGTTGAAACACAAGATGTCTTCTTCCAGGCCGTAAGCCTGTTCCGCTTCCGTTTTTCCGACTCCGGAGAAAACGATCCTGGCGGGTGCAACACCTGCAGCGCGGGCGCGGCGCAATTCGCCTTCCGAAACCACGTCCATACCGGCCCCAAGCTGTGCCAGGGTCTTCAGGACGGCCTGGTTCGAATTGGCCTTCATGGCATAGCAGACCAACGAGGGAATATCGTCAAACGCACCGGCAAACACTTGATAGTGTCGGGTCAGGGTTGCGGTCGAATAGCAGTAAAACGGCGTGCCGACCTCTCTGGCGATTCGTTCAACCGCCACATCCTCGGCATGAAGTTCGCCATTCTTGTAGTCGAAATGATGCAAGACGTGCCTCGTCGAGCTGTCGCGTATCAATCGGTCCGGTGGTTTTCCGGAGCTCCATGCGCGCAGTGTCAGTTGATCAGGAAATCCAGAAAGAAGGTTTCATTCTCACTTTCCGGTTCAAGCTGCGGCGGTGCCGGCGCGTCGGCAGGATCAACTGCATCGCTTTCCGGTGTGTCAGGCGTCCCGGGAACGTCCAGATCGCCCTTCCGGCCGCACCCGGCCAGAAGCACGCTCAGGCAGAGGCCGATCAGCGCCAGTGATTTGAACCGGGTCGTCATTCGCAAATGCCCTTCTCGGAATTCTTGTCTTAAGTCTTCTCCTCGCATGACCGACACCGTTGAGCAAGGCCACCGGTGCCAACCGGGCAAGATTGGCAGTCCCGAAGCTATTCCTTTGACAGTTCCTTCAGCCAGCGACGGGCTTGCTTGCGCACGTTGACCGGCGATGTTCCGCCAAAGCTGGTGCGGCTCCGGACGGACTTGTCCACGGACAGAACCGAATACACTTCCCCGGTGATCTTCGGATCGACCTTTTGCATCTCATCCAGCGGGACTTTGTGCAGTTCGACACCCTTTTCCACTGCAAGACCAACGATCCGGCCGGTCACGTGATGGGCATCACGAAACGGCATTCCCAGTACCCGGACGAGCCAGTCTGCGAGATCCGTGGCGGTGGAATACCCCGATCCCGCGGCTTTTTTCATTGCCTTGGTGACAGGTTCCAGATCCTTGACCATGCCGGTCATGGCGGCGAGCGCGAGGGAAACGCTGGCCAAACCGTCGAATGCCTGCTCCTTGTCTTCCTGCATGTCTTTCGAATAGGCCAGCGGAAGCCCCTTCATCATCACCAGAAGCGCCTGCAGCGATCCGTAGATACGGCCACTCTTGGCACGCACAAGTTCCGCGGCGTCCGGGTTTTTCTTCTGCGGCATGATGGAAGAACCGGTAGAGAACTTGTCGGACAGCTTCACGAAACCGAATTGTGCCGAACACCAGATCACGATCTCCTCAGCAAGACGAGACAGGTGCATTGCGGTCATGGCGGAGGCACTCAGCGCCTCGATGACGAAATCGCGATCGGAGACGGCATCGAGCGAGTTCGCGGTCGGCCTGTCGAAGCCAAGCGCTTCTGCTGTCAACTTCCGGTCAATCGGAAACGAGGTGCCGGCAAGCGCAGCCGATCCCAGGGGGCATTCGTTCATCCGTCTGCGCGCATCACGAACCCGGCCGCGGTCACGGGCGAACATTTCGACATAGGCAAGCAGATGGTGACCGAATGTGACAGGTTGTGCCGATTGCAAATGTGTGAATCCCGGCATCACGTCGGCGGCATGCGTTTCCGCTTTTTCGGCGAGAGCAAGCATCAGGTCGCTCAGTTGCTCGTCAAGGGTGTCCAGCGTATCGCGCACCCAGAGCCGGAAATCCGTTGCCACCTGGTCGTTCCGCGAGCGCGCCGTGTGCAAGCGTCCGGCCGCCGGACCGATCAGCTCGGCCAGACGGGCCTCAACATTCATATGGATGTCTTCAAGAGCGCGCGAGAACTTGAAATCGCCGTTTTCTATTTCTGACAGAATTGTGTCTAGACCCCCGACAATCTTCTCGGCATCGTCGTGGGTGACGATTTCTTTTTCTGCGAGCATGCGCACATGGGCTTTCGAGCCGTCGATGTCTTGCTTATATAGCTTCCGGTCGTAGTCAATGGAGGCATTGATTTCCTCCATGATGGCGTCCGGTCCTTCGGCGAACCGGCCTCCCCACATGCGATTGCTCATGTCCTGTCCCTTAAGAGGCGCCTCTTGCGAGGTGTGAACGAAATGAATAAGCCAACCGAACCCGCAAAGAGCTCCAGGCGCGGCTTGGTCGCCGCAGGGCTCGCAGGCGCGGTAGCCGCCCTAGCGGCTCTATACGTGATCGCCGGTCCCCATGGCAATATCGCAAGTGCGCAAAGCTGTTCCGCAGCCCTGTCAGCCGCAACTTCCGCCAAGCCCTTTGCCAAGGGCGAAGTTGCTGCCTTTCTTCCGGCCAGCCAACCACTCGACCTGAAAAACCTTACCTTCCAGGGGCCCGAAGGCGCACCGTTGTCGATGGCCGACTTCAAGGACAAGACGGTCCTGCTCAACCTCTGGGCCACCTGGTGTGCGCCGTGCCGCAAGGAAATGCCTGCGCTTGATCAGCTTCAGGCAGATCTTGGAGATCCGACTTTCGAGGTGGTTGCGGTAAATCTGGATCGCGGTGGCCCCGACAAGCCGAAAGCATTTCTGGATGAAATCGGTGTGTCAAATCTGACCTACTATCAGGACAGTTCAAACGGATTGCTGAAGGATCTTCGCAGGGTCAGCCGGGCAACGGGGTTGCCGACGACAATTCTCATTGATCCGGACGGTTGTGAGGTCGGGACGATGTACGGGCCGGCCGAATGGGCCTCCGGAGAAGCCAAGGCCCTCATTCAAAGCGCCCGGAGGAAGAATGGCACCTGATTTTCTGGCTGACATGACACAGAGCCGACGCCAATGCGAAACGTCGCTTGTCCTTCCGGCAAGACTCGCGGTCTTTCCCACACAGGGCCCATGGAGCGCTGATTGAGCTGACTGATTGAGCTAACTGGGCCGGCGCGTCAAGTCGTATGAAGCACTAGACCGTGATGTCGACGGCTTCGCCCAGACCAGGGATCTTCCGTGTCTCGCGACGCTGTTCTTCCTGTGTTGCCTGTGCGTCGTTTAGCCTGTCGGCGACAGCACGTTCCTGTTCGGCCTGATCTTTCACCGCATTGATGGCGAATTCGTTGCGGATATTTGCAACACTGTAGGACGCTGATGTGCTGTCTGAGACACTCGCCATTCCTGATACTCCCGTGACATGGTTTTGCAAGGTAGCTAGAGGGTGATATCCAACCGGCCACCCAGGCCGTTTTCCGGACTGCGCGATTGCGCGCGGTTTTCCAGCTTTTGCGCCTGATCGCTCAGGAACTCCGCGCGATTCGAGCTGAACTCGGCCTGACGCTGAACAGCTTCGGCTGCAGCCTCGGACTGGCGCGCTCCAAGCGCTTTCGCCTGTTCCGCGATCTTTTCTGTTCGCGGAGTTCCAAGCGAAGGCTGGAATACCTGAGATGTTGAACTTGCTATTGCTTCGGGCATCTTTGAGCCAAATACTCGTTGAGATTTGACTTCATTGTGCCCTAGAGGACTGAATTGAAAGGTAAATTTTATACCTAAGTTGCTTCGTTGCTTCATATATATCTAAAGAAGTATCTGTAATTTATTTAAATTTTTAAATAAAAATTGCCAAGATACTGAATTTATTACTTACTTTTCCAGAAGAGGGCGTCGGGAGGTTTCATGCAAGTGGGATCTTGCCTTGCAATCAGACTGCATCTGCCGACCTTCGTGGATCAATCACGAAGGGCAGCTTAACATTTTCAAGGAAGAAACGCCTTCAGGCGGAAACGTCGACCTGCGTCCCCAAACCCGGGGCGGGAGCGGCCTGAGTGGACTGAAGGTTCGCAGCACCTTCCTGCAGCAGAGCGACAAGTCCGGCATCCTGTTGGGCTGCAATTTTCAGCATTTCCGATTGCAGTGCCTGGCTGGTCTGCGCCTGCATCGTCGCTACATATGTGTTGGCGATTCCAACGCTGTTCATGAGAGCTCCCAATATCGTCCCCGACATTAGTTCGCTGCGCTTAAGCAAGCATTAACGGATATTTATCGGGCTTGTTAAATGTTTAAGCGCCATCCTCAACTGTCCTGGCAAGATCCTTGCGCCGAACCTTGCCAGATGGAGTGCGAGGCAATTGGTCGAGGATTTTGAATAATTTTGGCCGTTTGTAGTCTGCAAGATGTCGCGAAGCGTGGACGGTCAGCGCTTCTTCGTCGAACTCGGCCGGATCGCGCGGCACGACAAAGGCGGTGATCAGGCTGACGCCCGGACGCACTTCCAGTTCTGTGACGGCGACTTCATGCACATCGGGGTGCGCCGTCAATACCCGTTCCACTTCTTCGGGCGCAACACGATAGCCAAATGCGTTCATCAGGTCGTCAGCGCGCCCGTCATACCAATAGTAACCGTCGGCGTCCGCCCGCATCCGGTCGCCTGTCAGAAACCAGTCTCCCCGAAACGCTGCTTTCGTTTCTTCCGCCCGGTTCCAGTAACCAAGCATCAGGCCGGGTTCATCCCTGTGAACGCATAGCAGACCCGGTTCATCGACCCCGGCCGGGCTCAGGGCACCATCCCGATCGTTCAAAAGAGCAACCTTGCGCCCGGGTTGCGGCTTCCCGGTTGCACCCGGCTTCACCGGGACACCCGGACCGCTGGACAAATAAGTCGAGATTTCGCTCATCCCGAGGGCTTCGTACAACTCACGGCCTGTCCGGTCTTTCCAGTCGCGGTAAAGTGCGGCGGGAAGGCCTTCTCCCGCGGTCAGGCCATGCCGCAATGCCGGAAAGGAAGCGTGCGAGGTATCGGAATATTTCAGGATTCGGCGGTAAAGGCTCGGAACCGCGGCGAACAGGGTTGCCCGGCTGGCTTGGAGTAAATCGGGCCACACGGATGGATCGCGCGGGCCCTGGTAGATGACGCTTGTCGCTCCCTTGATCCATGGATCGATCAGGCCGACGGTCAGCGTGTAGCTCCAGTTGAACGCGCCGGCATGCAACAGGCGGTCATCGGCTTCCAGTCCCAGCCAACCCGAATGCGCAGGCAATCGCGCCTGGGCGGCTCGCTGGGCATGCAGCACTCCCTTCGGGACGCCGCTGGTCCCGGATGTATAGATCAGATACGCCGGATCATCTTGCCCGGTATCTGCAAACTCACCTGCCCGGAACGCCTTGAGCTCCCTGATCCCGTCCGGTCCCAGAAAAGGAACGGTGCCTTCTTCTGGCAAAACCGCTTCCTTGTCGTGAATGACAAGACGCGCACCGCTGTCTGCAAGTATTCCGGCCGTCTCGGCCGCAGTCAGTTGATCGGAAGTCGGGACAGGAACAAAACCGCCGGCAATCGCGCCGAAATACATCAACGGAAAATCGCTGCTGTGTCCGATCCTGAGCAGAATCCTGTCACCGGCTGCAAGGCCTGCGGACCGCAGTCCGGAAGCGATGGAAAGAACCGTGTCGGTCAGCTGGCGATAGGACCATGTTTCGCCAATTGCGCCGCCCGGCCCGACGACTTCCAGCGCGATCTTGTCGGGATACGCGTCGGCATTCGTCAGGCAGTAGCGGGCGAGGTTCATGCACCTTACCGGGTCGGAATCGGGATCTCGCCGCGATAGTCGTAAAATCCGCGCTGCGTCTTGCGTCCGAGCCAGCCGGCCTCGACATATTTCACCAACAAGGGACAAGGCCTGTACTTGGTGTCTGCGAGGCCTTCATAAAGCACCTGCATGATCGACAGGCAGGTGTCGAGGCCGATGAAATCGGCCAACTGAAGAGGTCCCATGGGGTGATTTGCACCAAGGCGCATGGCCTTGTCGATGGATTCAACAGAGCCGACACCCTCATAGAGCGTATAGATTGCCTCATTGATCATCGGCAGCAGAATGCGATTGACCATGAAGGCCGGAAAATCCTCGGCGACGGCAACTTGCTTGCCGAGTCGATCGCAGAAGCCCCTGGAAGCTTCAAATGTTTCGTCTTCCGTTGCGATGCCACGGACCAGTTCGACCAACTCCATGAGCGGAACCGGGTTCATGAAGTGAATACCGATGAACCGTTCCGGACGGTCCGTCGTGGCTGCAAGCCGGGTGATGGATATAGACGAGGTATTGGTTGCCAGAATGGCTTCCGGTTTCAGTATCGGGCACAGTTGCGCGAAAATCTTCCGCTTGACCTGCTCGTTTTCCACTGCGGATTCGATTACAAGGTCCACATCGGCAAGAAGATCGAGCTCTTCCACCGGCTTGATCCGGTCAAGCGCTGCTGCCCGTTGGTCTTCGGTGATCAGGGACTTGCCGACCTGACGGGCCATGTAGCCGTTGATCGAGGCGAGCCCGGATTCGATCCGCTCCATCGAAATGTCGCTCAGTCCGACGTCATAGCCGGCAAGTGCGCACACATGTGCGATGCCGCTACCCATCTGGCCTGAGCCAATCACGCCGATTTTTTTGATTTCGACTGCCATCCTGAACTTCCGTGTATGAGAAACACCCCGGCGGACCGGGTTGTGGCTATTTTTGGCAAGTCTTGAGCCGAACAGCAAGAACCCCGGAGCGAAAACTCGCATTCACCCCGGGGTCCGTGATCAATTTGCCGCAGGTATTACTCCACGGCAGCCTTCAAATCGGGCAGAACCTCGAACAGATCGGCAACGAGGCCATAGTCGGCAACCTGGAAGATTGGTGCGTCCTCGTCCTTGTTGATAGCCACGATGACCTTGGAGTCCTTCATGCCGGCAAGGTGCTGAATTGCACCGGAAATGCCACATGCGATGTAAAGATCAGGTGCCACCACCTTGCCGGTCTGGCCGACCTGCCAGTCATTCGGTGCATACCCGGCATCAACAGCTGCGCGGGATGCTCCGACTGCTGCGCCGAGTGCGTCGGCAACCGGCATGATGACTTCCTGAAATTTTTCTTCCGATCCGAGGGCGCGGCCGCCGGAAATGATGATTTTTGCCGAGGTAAGCTCCGGACGATCGGATTTCGACAGTTCTTCGCCAACAAATTCCGACAGACCTGTACCATCCGTACCGGCCACATTTTCGATGGCGGCGGAACCGCCTTCTTCCGCTGCAGCGAATGTTGACGTGCGAACGGTGATCACCTTTTTCGGATCACCAGACTTGACCGTCTGCATTGCGTTGCCGGCATAGATCGGACGCTCGAAGGTTTCCGCATCAATCACGGCTGTTACATCGGAGATCTGCATAACGTCGAGAAGTGCGGCAACACGCGGCAGCGTGTTTTTGCCGTTTGCCGTTGCCGGCGCGACGATCGCATCATAATCACCGGCCATACCGACAATGAGATCGGCAGTCGGTTCTGCAAGTTGATGCTCCAGGGCGTCGCTCTCCGCGACAAGAACCTTTGCGACACCGCTCAGTCTGGCAGCTTCTTCCGCGACAGCCTGGATGCCCTTGCCGGTGACCAGAACGTGTACATCAGACCCGAGCGCGACGGCCGCAGTCAAAGCTTTCGACGTCGCATCGTTCAAAGCACCACCGGCGTGTTCAGCCACAAGAAGTGTTGTCATTTTCTTTCCTCCTGCGACGGGTCCTTAAAGGACACCGGCCTCGTTTTTCAGTTTGTCGACCAGTTCGGTTACCGAAGCCACCTTGATACCCGCTTCGCGCGCAGGCGGTTCCGTAGTCGTGACAACAGTAAGCCGCGGCGTAATATCGACACCGAAATCCTCGGGGGTCTTCTCGTCGATCGGCTTCTTCTTGGCCTTCATGATATTGGGAAGCGATGCATACCGGGGCTCGTTCAGGCGCAGATCGGTCGTGACGATCATCGGCAGTTTCAACTTTACAGTCTGCAATCCGCCGTCAACTTCGCGAACGACGTCCGCCGTTTCGTCACCAAGTTCGATGTTGGAAGCAAAGGTTCCCTGGCTCCAGCCCAGAAGGGCGGCCAGCATCTGACCTGTCTGATTGCAGTCGTCGTCGATCGCCTGCTTGCCGACGATAACAAGACCCGGCTCCTCGGCTTCGACAATGGCCTTCAGAATTTTCGCGACCGCCAGCGGTTCGGTGATTTCATCCGTTTTGACGAGGATACCCCGGTCCGCGCCCATGGCGAGGCCTGTACGCAGGGTTTCGGTTGCCTGCTGCGGTCCGACGGACACGACGATAACTTCGCTCGCCTTGCCGGCTTCCCTGAGCCGTAGAGCCTCTTCCACGGAGATTTCGTCAAATGGATTCATGGACATCTTGACGTTGGCAAGATCGACGCCAGACCCATCCGGCTTGACACGGACTTTAACGTTGTAGTCGATGACCCGCTTCACGGGCACAAGGATTTTCATTTTGGTCTCAACCTCTTCCTGGGCGGTTTTCACCGCACCGCAGTAACCGGCTCACCCGCTGAAGTGACCTGCAGTCACAAACCGCGGAAACTAGCCAATAGTGGCGCATGGCGCGGGACGGTACTTACCGGCAGGGCAGCTGTCAATTGCGCGATTGGGTGTAACGTCGAAATTTGCCGGGCTTGGAAAAACATGCGTCGCAATGATGATAGTTCGCGATGCAAAATTGCGGCGGGAACATTGCCCGCCGCGCCTGTGTTTCGATTGAAAACGAATTAGTCAGATTCCGGTGTCGGCACCTTGCGGCTCGAACTTGTCGGAGACCGGTTCAGCAAAAACCGTCGTCCAGGTGCCGTTTTCGTCCCTGCACGCAGTGCCTCTGATCGTAAGGTCAAGATTGCCGAAATTCGACTGTCTGGTGTATTCACGGCACCAGTGCCCGCTTTTGCTTTTGTATGTCTTGATTGGCGTGAGCACGTCCGTCCAGGCACCGTCCTGGCCGATATAGACAGGTTCACCGCTGACGCGGGTCTCAAGAGCCTCCTGCACGGTCTGGGTGAGCAGAATACGTTCGGTTTCCATATGTGCCGCGAGCGAGGCAACGGCATCGTCCATGCGGTTCTGCATCCAGAAAGCAGTGAACATGAAGGTACCTGCAACCAGAACCACGGCTGCGGCAATCTGAACCATCGGACTCGACCAGAACGGTTGAGATCGCGGGATTTGCCCACCGTCGAGTTTGTCGAACTCGCGGTCTATAACGTCGCGAAACCGGACCATGCTTTCATCGGGAATGTCGGCGGGAAGCGCTCTTTGCAACAGCACATTGTCCTCCGCCAGCCATCGCATGAGGCGATCGCCTTCGCCGGTTTCGTTGATTTCATTCAAAAGATCGACCCGTTCTTCACGGCAACCCTCGCCATCCAGAATCCTGCCGATGTTTTCTGCAAGCAATATTTGCTCGCGTTTTTCGTCAAATGTCATGACATACCTCCTGGCATGCTGCGCAATGCGACCCCTGGTGCCGTGTCTTTTGCTTCCAGAAATTCTCTCAGTTTCAAACGGGCGCGCGCGAGCCGGCTGGTGACTGTGCCGATAGGAACCCCGAGTTCTTCTGCCACGTCCTTGTAGCTCTGTCCTTCAATGGCAATTTTCAAAAGGACTTCTCGATTGTCCTCTTCAAGTTGCCCGATGAACGATTGAACCTTTTGCAATTCCAGACTGCTGGCAGCCGCTTTCGCGCCGTCGTAACTTTCTTCAAAATCCATCATTGCCAAATCAAACAAACGGGCCCGGTTTGCCCCGTCCCTTACAGTATTAAAATATAGGTTTTGCAGGATACGAAACATCCAGCTGTCGAGACGCGTGGCGGGGTCGAACTGATCCAGTGAGCGAATCGCACGCTCGCACGTCGTCTGAACCAAATCATCCGCCTGATCCGGATTCCGGCACAGTCTCAACGCAAAACTCCTCAATTTAGGGAGCAAACGGATCATCTCCGTTTTCAGTGCTTCATCAGACAAGAAGTTCTCCGCAAAACCGCTCTCAGAGGGACAACACGCAAACTGATCTTTCAATCCCGACTTTTTTTGATTTATGCTGCGGAATAAGTGAGACCACCGCGTGTTATGTGTGCGAGGGGAAAAACCGTTCCTACGCTTAGTCACCATAGCAAATTGCCGAAAAGCTGAAACCCAATGAAACACGCCTGTCAGAATTCATTGCAAGACCGCCTCTCTGCGATGTTCCGCATTCTGCCGGGTGTTGCGGCCTCGGCGATGGTGTTCTCTCTCGTCTTCTTCAGCCCCTTGTTTGACTGGAAGGACTCCATCGCTGCGGCTGCGCAATCCGGCGAAGGTGGCGGTGGCGGCGGAAAGAGCAGCGGTGGCGGCAGCAACGGTGGCGGTGGCGGCGGTGGTGATACCGGTGGACGAGGCGGCGGCGACGGCAGCTCCGGCGGCAACAGCGGCGGTGAGAGCGATTCGTCCAATCGGCAAAAGAAAGCCCCGTCAAATTCCAATGGAAATTCGAACGAATCTGCCTCAGAAAAGTCTAGATCTGACGGTCTGATGGAGCGTATATTTGGGGGCCCCGCGTTCGGGGGCGACAGTGAGCCTTCCGGCGGCGCTTTGTCCAGAAGCGAAGAAAGGGAGGCGATCCAAAGCGGCTGGCGATAGATCCAAGAGGCGGGATCAACTTGGGAAATTACGGTAATCTGCTCCCTGCAAGGGTCGTGCTTGCAGCAGCATGTTTGGCGGCGGCACCTGCATGCACGATGGTATCCACACAGGATCAGTCTGAGCCACTTGTCCCTTCCGTATCGACGACACTGGAAACTACCGATCGCTCAATGGCGAACGAGAAACTGCAGCTGGCTTTGGAAAAGTCGCTTTCAGGCGAAGCGACGCGCTGGCAAAACCCGGTAAGCGGGGTAAAGGGATCCGTGACACCGCTTAAAACGTGGAAAACGACCGAGGGTACCTACTGTCGATCCTACAGTGAAAAAATAATTCTTTCGTCCGGAAAATCACTCAACCGCGAAGGTGTCGCCTGCCGCGCCGAAAACGCTGTCTGGAAATCCGCCTGACTACCGGGTTGGGTCAAGATTTCTGTCGAAAAGAGGCACGCCTTTACGGCGGAAGAATACAATCAGGATGGCACCTGCAAACAACCCTCCGACATGGGCAATCCAGGCAACCTGGCTGTCTTCGGCAACAATTGCATTGAATATCTGATAGATAATCCACGCGCCGAGGAGCCACTGTGCCGTCAGTCGCAACGGGATACGCCCGAAGGCCAGCACCCAAACCTTGACCCGTGGATGTAGCATCAGATACGCCGCGACGACGCCTGAAACCGCTCCCGATGCACCAATCAGCGGGGTGTCCGAATTCAGGTCCAGAACTGCATAAGCCAGTCCAGCTATGGCTGCACACGCCAAGTAGAAAACAAGATACCGGAAATGCCCCATGGCATCTTCGACATTGTCGCCGAATACCCATAGGAACAGCATATTGCCGATCAGATGCATGAAGCTGCCGTGAAGGAATGCGTAGCTGATCAGCGACATCCAGTCCGGCAATACCTGAAACTGGGGGGCCAGGTCCCGGATATCAAACAGGACAACGGGAATCAGTCCGTGTGAAATTGAAGACGCACCAACCGCCTGTAACTCGCCGGCACCCTGAAAACCCAGAAAGATGACCACGTTAACGGCTATGAGTGCAAGATTCACATACGGTCGCGGCACGTGATCCAGCTTATTTTGATCATGAAGCGGAATAAACATTCAACAGTCGGTCTCCCACGGACGCCGGAACAGGGTCTATCGGTTCTGGCCAGGCACCCACAGAACGTCTTGTTCGCCTTTTTCGTTCAAAAAGCGGGAAGCAACAAAGAAGTAATCCGAAAGCCGGTTCATGTACCGTATAGCTGCCGGGTTGATCTTTTCATTCGCGGCCAGTTCCACCATCAGCCGCTCCGCACGGCGGGAGACGGTACGCGCCAGGTGGAGATGAGCAGAAGCGCTGCTTCCCCCTGGCAACACAAATGATCTTAGAGGTGTCAGCTCGGAATTGAGGTCATCGATCGCGGTCTCGATCGCGGTCACCTGACTGTCCGAAATGCGAAGTGGCTCGTATCCAAGATCCTGGTCGGTCTCCGGTGTCGCAAGATCGGCGCCAAGGTCGAAAAGATCATTTTGAATCCGGCCCAGCACCAGATCTACTTCGGGTGCGGATCCCGACGTATGCAGCCTGACAAGGCCGACAACCGCATTGGTCTCATCCACAGTCCCGTAGGCGTCGATCCTCAGGTCGTTTTTCGGGCGCCTCTCGCCTGTTCCCAACGCAGTCGTACCGTCATCACCGGTCTTGGTATAAATCTTGTTCAGGACAACCATGTTGTTCCGTTTCCCCCGTTACTGCCTGTTCGAACGCACTATTGGCCGGAGCCGAAGAAATAAAGGCCACCCATGACCAGTACGATTACCAGAAACTGCAATCCGACGCGCCAGCGCATCAGCATCTGCGAGCGATTCGCCGGGCCGTTCCGGAACATGTTCCAGATGCCGAGCAAGAGCACGATCGCCACGGCCGCCATGCCGACCGGAATGAGAATATTGAAGAGTTCAGCCATGTCTTTTCCCTGTCAGACCAACATCTTGCGGCAAGGTGTTATTTGCTATTCTTCCGCGTCAGCAGCTTTTATGCAAAACCGGTCGAGAAGACCGGTGGAGAGCATCCGCTTCGCGACTGCCATGACGGTGGTCGGCACCGTGACATGATACCGTGCTTTAGGTCGTTTGGCTTCCACAGCGTGAATGAGCCGTTTCACGACCGCGTTCGCAGGCAATTTGAACGGCCCGGGTTCTCCTGCCTCCATACGAGCCCGCCGTTTCACATAGGTCTCACGGAATATCGAGGAATTCAGTCCGTCTTCACCGATCCACCGATCAAAATTGGCGAGTGCGTTCTGCGTGAACCGGGTGTTGATCGGACCCGGCTCAATGAGCGAAACATGCAGACCGCTTCCCTTGAGCTCCTGCCGCAGGGTGTCTGTATACGCCTCCAGCGCAAACTTGGATGCGGTATATGCGCCGCGAAACTTGAGCGCCACGAACCCGAGAACCGAAGAACACTGAACGATTCGTCCCGACTTGTTCGACCGCATCGCCGGGATGAGGCGCCGCGTCAGGTCGTGCCAACCGAAAAAATTGGCTTCAAACAGGGTCCGGAGAGCGTCAGGAGGAATATCCTCAAGTGCACCAGGAATGGCATAGGCGCCATTGTTGAAGACGGCGTCCAGCTTTCCACCGGTCAGCTTCAAGACTGCATCCGCTGTTTGATGAATGCTCTCGGGGTCCTCGTAGTCCAGCCGGAAAGCTTCGAATCCCTGGGAGGAAAGCCGGTCGATGTCTTCCTGCTTCCGTGCTGTTGGAAACACCCGCCAGTTCCGGCCACGCAGGATATGTGCCGCTTCGGCACCAATTCCTGAAGAACATCCGGTAATCAGGATGGAACGGGGTGCGGTGTAACCCTCGGGCTTTTCATTCATTCAGGGCAGATCCAGTCGCATTGAAACCTCGGCACGTGGCCTGCGCCACAGCTGACATGGCAAGTCCTATCAGATTGGCTCCCCGGAAAGCAATTTCGGTACCGGGCCGGCAAACCCTGCGGCTTCCTTGATGAACTGGCTTTTCAGCCCCGGCATTCTATCAACCAGTCCGAGGCCAAAATCACGAACGGCCCGAAGAACATCACTGTCGTTCGAAAACAGGCGATTGAGCACATCTGTCACGACCCCCATCTGGAATGTGTCGAAGCGCCGCCAGCGCTGATATCTTTCCAGAACATCGAATGCGCCAAGGTCCTGCCCGAGACGGCGCGCATCGATCAGAACTTCTGCCAGAGCAGCAACATCCTTGAAACCCAGGTTGAGTCCCTGGCCGGCAATCGGGTGAATGCCGTGCGCTGCGTCGCCGATCAGTGCAAATCTGGGTTTGACGAAATCGCGCGCGAGTTTCAGGCCAAGAGGATACGCGCGTCGCGGGCCCGCTACTTCCAGGGTTCCCAGATGATGACCGAACCGGCGTTCAAGTTCGAGTTCGAATGTGAAATCGTCCGACCTCACCAACCGGTCCGCATCCAGTGTTTTCTCGGTCCAGACGAGAGACGACCGGTTGTCCGGCAAGGGCAGGATCGCAAACGGGCCTGCTGGAAGAAAGTGCTCTTCCGCCCTGCCGCCATGCGGCCGCTCGTGCTTGACCGTGGTCACGATTCCCGACTGGCCGTAGTCCCAGTTGACCGTGCGGATCCCGGCCAGATCCCGCAGTTTCGACCGGACGCCATCTGCTGCGACCAGCAGGCGCCCCTTCAACACCGCGCTATCTGCCAGTTCGAGCTCGACATGGTCTGAAAGGGTGCGAAAGGTTTCGGCCGTTCCCGGGGCAAAGAAGGAAACGCCCAGAGATTTTGCAGCTTCATAGAGTGCCGGCATCATGATCCCGTTCGGCATCATGTGCGCGAATGGCTCGCCCTCGGTCGCCTCACCTCCGAATGTCAGAAAAACGGGGCGTACCGTGTCCCGCAGTTTGCTGTCTGTTACGATCATTTCGTTGATCGGCTGGGATTCGGCCTCGATCTGCTGCCAGATACCCAGTTGGGTCAGCATTCGCGACGCAGCTGCCGCGATCGCCGATGCCCTGGGATCCTTGTGAAGCTGATCCATTGGCTTGGGATCAACGACGGCACATTTCAATCCGGGATCGCCCTGTTTCAATGCCACCGCCAGAGACAGTCCGACATATCCGCCCCCTGCGATCAGGACATCGAACATGTCTGAGGTTTTCGTTTTCTTCGCCACCCGATTTCTCCTGGCCCCGGTTTTCCCTAGAGGCATYTTGACTTTAACGTCAGGTCCCGTTCAAGAGTGCGCATCTGGATTGTCTTTTCCAGCGGCTTTTGAGCAGCACTTGTAACAGGGATCACGCCGATGAACACGGCCATCGACAACCTTCTGCAGATACTTGACCTGGAACCGCTGGAAAGCAATCTGTTCCGTGGTCGCAGCCCTCAGGTCGGCTGGCAACGTGTGTTTGGCGGACAGGTAATCGGCCAGGCGCTTGTCGCGGCGTCCCGCACGGTCGTCGAAGACCGCCACATTCATTCCCTGCACGGCTATTTCCTGCGTCCGGGCGATCCAAAGGTTCCGATTATCTATGAAGTCGACCGGATTCGGGATGGAGGCAGCTTCACCACAAGGCGCGTGGTCGCCATACAGCACGGCGAGGCAATTTTCTCAATGTCCGCCTCTTTCCAATTGCTCGAAGAAGGGCTGGAGCATCAGATCGACATGCCCGACGTTCCCAAACCGGACGAATTGCCAAGCGATCGGGAAATGAAGGAAAAATTTCTGTCCGTCGCTCCGGAAAATGTCCGTCGCTATTGGGAACGCGAACGGCCGATCGAAATGCGGCCCGTGGAACTCACCCATTATTTCAGCAAGAAACCACTGCCACCCAAGCAATATGTCTGGGTCCGGGCGACCGGAAAACTCCCGGACGATGAGCGCATACATCAGTGTGTACTGGCATACGCATCAGACATGACGTTGCTAGACACATCGCTGTTTCCGCATGGAACCTCTGTCTTCAGTCCAAAAATTCAGGCTGCCAGCCTCGATCATGCCATGTGGTTCCATCGGCCATTCCGGGCAGATGAGTGGTTGCTTTATGCCACTGACAGCACATCCACGTCAGGCTCGCGCGGCATCAACAGAGGTTCGTTTTTCTCCATGGACGGCAGGCTTGTCGCCTCGACAACTCAGGAAGGTCTGATCAGGTTGCGCAAGAAGACCTGAGGCGGCGCTCTCTCCCGGACTTGCGTCAGAACGTTTTTGACCAGTCGGCATCGGCCCACGCCTGATAGACCGGATGCGCATCCTTCACGTCTTGCCAAAGCCAGGCCATCCGATCCACAAACCAGACCTTTGAAACCACCACCGCGAACCACCCGGTCAAGGCCGGCCAGAACGCGGCTGAAACAAACCCCCAGATTGCCACGAGCAGAAAGAGGCCTCCAAGTCCGGTCGTCAGATAGGCAAAGACAAGATGTTCGTGCGGAATGGGGACCGCCTTGCGATTCAGGAAGGCCCGCTCCCCCAGAACACCCCTGGCAGCCCAACTCTTTGCGCTTGAAGGCGCGGGAAAAAATCTGGGATTGATAAAGATCCACATCGATATGACACCAATTGGCAGCACTGACCACCAGCCGATCCAGTGGATACTCCAGATCGCCAGGAACAAGGGGAGGCTTGATGCGATGCGCGTATAAACACTCCGTGGATTCGCATGACGGCTCCACGTCCTGTCATCCATACGCATCAAGGATCCAGCGCCACGAAACAGGTCCAAGGAAAGTCCTTTCAGATTGCGACCTCGATAGGTCTTTGGCCTGGAATTCAAATCGAGCCGACCGAACAGTGCAATACACCGCTGCTGCGTGGTTTATTCGAAAGTCTTGATTTGCTCCTTGTCGTCCATTCTGTTCTCGCCTGCAAAACGGCCGGAAAAAAACCAGTAGATACCTCCAGCCACTATTCCGGCAGGAACCAGGAAAAGCGATTGAGTCAGTGTTTCCTGATCGAGCCGCTGTGTGAGGAGGGGAAAGAGCAGATAGCCCAAGCCACTTGAGAACAGGACGTAATAAAGGATGTTTTGTTTCGCTCTGGCTTCGCACACCATTACGTAAAAAACAGATGGTAGAACCGTATACATAAAAATTAATATGGAAATAAAAGCAAAAATTATGACGATACTTGAATCAAGTTCTCTAGGGCCGCCGGTGTCCAGGAAATTCAGCGTCAGTGTGAACACCAGGCTCGAACAAAGCACGCTATAAAAATAGCCCAGAATGATTCGCCTCCTGAACAAAAGCCGTTTCACGATTGCCCCGGTTCCCAACCCTCCGGCGCCATCTTGAAACCGGCGAATTGAAAGCCGGGTGCAACAGTGCAACCGACCAGCGTCCAGGCGCCCAGCGACCGCGCCTGTTGCCAGCCCTGGCGCGGGACGATGCCTTGTGGACGCGCACCGCTGACAAGGTCGTTGCCGAGCGTAAGTATCTGTTTTCCGTCGCCGTCGGGACTTATGGACAATTCAAGTGGCGCACCCGCATACCAATGCCACGTCTCAACCGCGTCTACCTTGTGCCAACGCGACAAAACCCCTTCAGGAAGCAGGAAGTAGATCAGCGTCGAGGCCGCCCGGCCCTCCCGGTCGGTGACCTCGTCCCGAAATGTCTCGACATAGTAGCCTCCCTCCGGGTGAGGTTGCATCTTCAGAAGATCGACGACCTTGGTTGCGGTCAGGCTGGTGGAAACTGGCATGACACCCGGTGTTTCTTTTTCGGGAAAGTGGAGAAGGGAAGCACCGGTCTTCCCTCAGGACGGATTGGACTCGGTACAAAAAGCGAGATCGTCAATGGTTTCCCGCAAAGCGGCAACGACTTCCTCATAAAGGATCTGCATGTCCAGCTTGTGACCGCCGCCATCATTGACGGGGATCGGTTCAGCCTGGCTGACGATGCGGTGAACGACGTCCTGAGCGCGCTGTTCGGCAGTGCGTGAGATGGACGTAACAGTACTTGCGGGTGTCATGGATTCTGCCCCTACATGATCACGATGAAGTGCATATGGGGGCGGAAACGGGCGTTTTAAGGTTTCGGATGCAGAAATCGCTGGCGTAAATCGAGCCGCTGAACGATCGGCAACGAATTGGTGTCAGGCGTTGTCCTTGCGTGTGCGAATTTCGGAAAAAACCTCGGCTGCCGGTTTGCCTTCCATTCCGAGTGCCTGTGCAACAGATGCCTCTGCGGCGCGCAGAAACGGGTTGGTGGCCTTCTCCTGCGCCATCGTGGTGGGAAGGGTCGGCTCGCCGCGTGAACGCAGCTTCGCGACTTCCGCCGCGCGCGCCATGAGATCACTGTTTCCCGGGTCGATGGTCAAGGCGAACTTCGCATTGGCTTCGGTATATTCGTGTCCACAGTAGATTACAGTGTCATCCGGTAGTTCGGATTCCAGCTTTTCCAGGGACGACCACATCATTTCCTTGTCGCCTTCGAACACGCGCCCGCAGCCGAGCGAGAACAGGGTGTCTCCCGTGTGGGCTATCTTGACGTCGGGAAGGTACCAGGAAATCTGATCAAGCGTGTGCCCCGGGGTTGCGATGGCCTTGATCCTGTATGGTCCGCAAAGGATGTGATCGCCATCATCCACAGTCCGGTCAAGTTCCGGGATTTTCTGGCGGGATCTTGCCGGTCCGCAAACATTCGCAGTGGTTGCCTGTTTCAGTTCACCCAATCCCTGCACGTGATCCCAATGATGATGCGTGATGAGGATATGGGTCAGCTGCCAGTCTTTTTCTTTCAGCGCATTTAGGTAGGTTGACGCATCCGGTACGTCGAATGCGATTGTGGTGCCGCTGTCGCTGTCATGCATGAGCACGCCGAAATTATCGTTGAGACAGGGGAACTGGTAGATCTCGGTGGTGTCGCTCAAGGCCATGAAGAAGGATCCTGAAGTGATTGACTTGTTGTTCGCCACAGTGGCAAACAGGAAGCCGGAGGGCAAGACGGCAATGCCGGTGCTTTGGGTCCTCACGGAGGCAAACTCCGCCTCAGATCGTTTGGAACTCGTTTGCGGGTCGTGCCCTAATGTATCTCGACGTTGTCCATTTGCGTGCCTTTTACGATCTGCCTCTCGGACAGTTGCTCCGGAGCCTGATTGGAGCGCCGGTCCAGGGCATGTGGCCGGAATTGAAGGGTCAACGGCTCCTGGGTCTCGGCTATGCAGGCCCCTTCATGCGTCCTTATCTTGACACTGCCGAACGTGCTATTGCAGCAATGCCCGCGCCGCAGGGGGCGGTGCCCTGGCCGCGGGAGCGAGACAGTTCCTGCACACTGGTGGAAGATGCCGTTCTGCCGTTTCCGGACATTTCCTTTGATCGTCTCATGCTGGTGCATGCGCTTGACCACTGTTCGGACCCTGAAGCCGTGCTGAGGGAAGCATGGCGTGTCCTGGCACCCGGTGGACGATTGATTGCCGTCGTGCCGAACCGGCGTGGCCTTTGGGCGCAGTCGGAGTTGTCTCCTTTCGGCTACGGCCGACCTTATTCCGGCGGTCAGTTGAAGGATCTGCTCAAGAGCTGCCAATTCAACGTCTTGCGAGACAAGGAGGCTTTGTTCATGCCTCCGTTCAAGGCCCGCACAATCCTCCGTGCTGCCCGGACCTGGGAAGGGATCGGCAGGAAGATCTGGCCGGTTTTTGGTGGTGTTCTGGTCGTGGAAGCGGAGAAAGTCGTTTTCCAGAGCCTGCCAGCCGACGGAAAACGCAGCCGCCTGCGGGTTCTCCGACCCGTCTTCATTCCGGAAGGTGTGGCGACCGGCCTGAAACCTGTCAGGGCGGTGCGTGCCCAGAATGGGCCATTTTCCAACGAGGCAGCAAAAGGGTCCTGAACGACTGACAGCGTTCAAACCAGCATTGATCCTGGTTCCTGCCGCTCGCTTTCCCACTGGAGAAATCGAGGCGTGTTGCGCGCCAACGGACAAGCAAATCGATTTTTGCTGCCTTAACGCTTCAGCAGGAACACCGCCTGTTCGGCAACGATATTCCAGACCCACCAGGGCGCATTGACCGGGATCTTGTTGCCGCGACCGCTCAGGGCAATTGCCTTTTCGACGTCCGCGTCCAATTCACGGCACAGTTCGACAAAATCCCTGAGCGAGCAGAAGTGAATGTTGGGCGTGTCGTACCATTCGTAGGGCAGGTACTTGGTTACCGGCATGCGGCCCCGGAAAAGCAGTTGCATCCGGTTGCGCCAGTGGGCGAAATTCGGGATTGAGACCACTACCTGCTTGCCGATGCGCAGCAACTCACGCATGACCTTCTTAGGTTCGCGGGTCGCCTGCAGCGTCTGGCTCAGAATAACGACGTCGAACGCATCGTTCGGATAGTCCGCAAGATCCTTGTCGGCATCTCCCTGGATCACCGACAACCCACGTGCTACGCACCGGTTCACGCCAACCTGGCTGAGCTCGACACCGCGACCGTCGACCTGGCGCTGACGCACCAAGTGATCGAGCAGGGCACCATCCTCGGAGCCGATGTCCAGCACGCGGGCGCCGAGCGGAACAAGAGAGGCGACGACCCTGTGGTCGCCCCGGACTTCGCCGGCGCGGGTCTGTCTGGGAGCAAGGTTCATGTCAGGCATTCTCCCCCGGCGCCGGAATGCCACGCGCATGCGCGGCACCTGTCATGAACCCCTGAATGGTTTCGAACATTTCAGGCACGTCCAGCAGGAAGGAGTCGTGACCGCGGTCGCTTTCGATCTCGACGAAGGAGACGTTCGCGGCCACTGCATTGAGCGCCTTGACAACGCGGCGGCTTTCGGAGGTCGGAAAGAGCCAGTCGGACGTGAAGGACATCACGCAGAACCGTGTCGCGGTTTTCTCGAATGCGTTGGGCAGCACGCCGCCGAATTCCTGCGACAGGTCAAAGTAGTCCATGGCCCGGGTGACATAGAGATAGGAATTGGCGTCGAACCGGTCGACAAAGGTCATGCCCTGGTGACGCAAATAACTTTCGATCTGAAAATCGGCATCGAATCCGAAGGTCAGGTTTTCGCGATCCTGCAGATTACGGCCGAACTTCTGATGAAGTGACTCGTCTGACATGTAGGTCACGTGCGCCGCCATGCGGGCGACTGCAAGGCCTTTCGTCGGCCGGACATCGTCCCCTATGTAATTGCCGCCACGCCAGTTGGGGTCAGCCATGATTGCCTGCCTTCCGACTTCGTGGAAGGCGATATTCTGCGATGTGTGCCGGGCGGCAGCTGCGATGGGAACAGCGGCGAAAACACGGTCAGGATAGCTTGCGGCCCATTGCAGAACCTGCATGCCGCCCATGGAGCCGCCGATCACGGCAAATAGTGTCTCGATGCCAAGATGGTCAACCAGCCTGGCCTGGGATCGAACCATGTCACGGATCGTGATCACCGGGAGATCGAGACCATACGGCGTGCCTGTCGCCGGATTGATCGTCGCAGGACCGGTCGTGCCAAGGCACCCGCCAAGGGACGTTGGCGCAAATGACAAAATAATGATCGGTGTCGATCGGTTTGCCGGGCCCGACCATCAGTTGCCACCAGCCTGGTTTGCCGGTGACGGGATTGGTCGACGCAACATACTGGTCGCCGGTCAGCGCGTGACAGACGAGTATCGCATTCGATTTTTCGGCATTCAGCGTTCCGTAGGTCTCGTATGCAATCTGCCAGGGTCCGAGCCGGGTGCCCGAATCCAGTTCCAGCGGATCTTCCGCCGGAAAGCGCACAATACTGCTGGAAGGCGTTTCCGCTTCGTTCGCCTTCACGTCGTTGAGTGCTGCTGGAGTGTTGCTGTCAGCGGGCATGGTTCAATAGGGCGTTCTACTCGTTTTTTGACGATACTCGGGCGGATCGAAACTAAGTGGTGCCGTAGGTGCCGTAAATCCAGTCTCAATGTCCGGTTCGGTGACTACGACCAGACTGGCGACCTAGCCGTGCCGGGCTTTCAGAGTCAATGATTTCTTTTGCGTTTGCGCGATCACATGCCTATGACTATGCGCCGCTGACCCTGAAACCAAGGCTGGATTTCCTTATGTCGCAAACATCGGACGGCGGGACGACAATTGCCGAGCTGCACAGGCGTGTTGACGAGATCGACATGCGGCTTCATCAGGCGCTCATGGAGCGAGCCGAAACCGAAACCGCGATCCAGTCTGCAAATGATCCGACCGACACCAGTGCGTCTTTCTTCGATCCGGAGCGGGATGCGGACAGTGTCCGGCAGATGGTGGAACGACACGAGGGTGTTTTGCCGCTCGCAACGGTCGAGCACATCTGGCGCGACATCATCTGCGCGTGCACCAACCTGAAGGCGGAAGCCGTCATCTATCTCGATGGTGGCGCCGAGCTGATCGAGATGCTCGATCTCGCACGGTTCTATTTCGGATTTTCCGTCGAGCTGGATCCGTGCAGTGACGCGGCTGATGTCGTCGACGCAGTCGGACTGTCAGAAGGTGCGATCGGCATTGTGGCGCTGAATGACCGGGCAGAGTTGCCTTGGTGGCGTGGCTTGAGCGATTCAGGAGCACTAGTCAGGGCGCGGCTGCCGTTCGTCATGCAGGACGACAGGCCCGCAGATCTGCCGGCGCTGGTACTTGCCAAAACCGGAAGCCTTGTCGACAACGCGGATGTAGCGGTTTATGACGCCCGCTGGTCCGATCTCCTGCCGGGTAAATTGATGGATCAGGGTATTGAAGTCCTCAGCTTCTTCCGGTCGGCAAACGGTGTCGACGCCCTGCTGGCGATTTCCGGCGAGCTGACAGAGGAAGATGTCCTGAAGGCTTGTACGAATGCGGGCGCCGAGCCGGATGTCTTGCGGCGGGTCGGTGGCTACGCAACACCGATCGACGGTGAAGGCGACGTGGATGATGAATTTGGCGGCGGTGAGTCGCAAGGATGAACGAGATGACGAAATTGAAGGAACCTGACGTGACCAAATCGGATCGCCCCCGGCCGAAAGCCGGTGTTCTGGACATAGCGGCCTATGTTCCCGGCAAATCCAAGGGCACTCATGGACAGACGCTCCACAAACTCTCGTCAAACGAAACACCGCTCGGCACGAGTTCCGCGGCGAAAGCCGCGATCGAGACGGTCGCGCAGAACCTGGAACTCTATCCGGACGGCGCTGCAAATGAACTGCGAGATGCCATTGCAGAAACCTATGGCCTGCATCCGGACCGGATCATCTGCGGTGCCGGTTCGGACGAAATCCTGAGTTTCCTTGCCTACGCCTATCTTTCACCTGGCGATGAGGCGATCTATTCCGAGCATGGCTTCCTGATCTATGACATTGCCATCCGGGCAGCAGGTGCAACTCCGGTGGTTGCTCCGGAAACGGGCCTCAAGACCGATGTCGATGCAATCCTGGCCAGGGTGACCGACAAGACCAAGATGGTCTTTATCGCCAACCCGAACAATCCGACCGGCACTTATCTGCCGTTTGAGGAGGTCAAGCGCCTGCACGAAGGTCTTCCCGCGCATGTTCTATTGGTGCTCGATGCAGCCTACGGGGAGTATGTGCGCAAGAACGACTATGAAAGCGGCATAGAACTGGCGGCAACAACCCAGAATGTTGTCATGACGCGGACCTTTTCGAAGATCTACGGTCTTGCAAATCTCCGGATTGGCTGGGGCTTCGGGCCTGCACACATCATTGACGCACTCAATCGTATTCGCGGACCTTTCAATGTTTCCGGCATGGCGATCGCGGCAGGGATTGCCGCCGTCAAGGACAGGGAATTCGTTACGCGGGCCGTGGAGCACAACGATGCCTGGTTGCCCTGGCTGACCGGGGAGCTGGAAAAGCTTGGTCTTCAGGTCACGCCGAGTGTCGGAAACTTTATTCTTGTGCATTTCCCGGATGAAGACGGCAAGCGCGCGGTCGATGCGGATGCCTATCTTCTTGAGCGCGGCTGTGTCTTACGCCAGGTCGGTAACTACGGCCTGCCGAATGCATTGCGCATGACGGTTGGATCGGAACAGGCGAACCGGACTGTTCTCCAACATCTGAAAGAATTTCTGGGACAAGCCTGAAGGCAGAACGACAACACATGACTGGTGCTCCCCTTTTCAATCGAATGGCCCTGATCGGCATCGGCCTGATCGGATCTTCCCTTGCACAGGTTGCCCGGCAGCGGGGCCTGGTGAACGAGATTTCCATTTCCACCCGCTCTCCTGCAACATTGCAACGGGCGGAAGAACTCGGCCTCGGGGATTACTATGAGCTTGACGCGGCTGCTGCCGTGGAAGACGCTGATCTGGTCATTCTCTGCGTGCCTGTGGGCGCCAACGAGGCTGTGGCCAAGTGGATTGCGCCTTCACTGAAAAAAGGCGCCATCCTGAGCGATGCCGGATCGACAAAGGAGTCGGTGGTCGAGCAGGTAAGCCCTCATGTTCCGGACGGTGTGCATTTCATTCCCGGCCACCCGATCGCGGGAACGGAACACTCAGGTCCGGACGCGGGGTTCTCAACCCTGTTCGATCAGCGCTGGTGCGTTCTGACACCACCTGATGATGTTGATCAGGAAGCCCTGCAGAAGCTCAAGACATTTTGGGAGAGTTGCGGTTCCGATGTGGACCTGATGGAGCCGAAGCACCATGACCTGGTGCTGGCGATTGTCTCGCATCTGCCTCATCTGATTGCCTACAACATCGTTGGAACCGCCGACGACCTGGCCACGGTGACGAAGTCCCAGGTGATCAAGTACTCGGCTTCCGGTTTCCGCGACTTTACCCGTCTCGCGGCCTCTGATCCGACCATGTGGCGGGACGTCTGCCTCAACAACAAGGAAGCGATCCTGGAAATGCTGGCGCGGTTCTCTGAAGACCTGTCTGCCATGCAAAGGGCGATTCGCTGGGGCGACGGCCAGATGCTGTTCGATCTCTTCACCCGCACGAGAGGCATCCGCCGTTCGATCATCGAGGCAGGACAGGAAACCGATGCGCCGGACTTCGGCCGTCACGTTGCGGGCAATCCCGTCAGTTCGAACGACTGACGATATAGCTTGCGATTGCCGATAGTGAAGCAGCGCGTCCCTCATAAACAGACAGAAGAGTTTCGCTCTCGTTGAGCAGCTTGTTCAGTTCGACGCGCGTTTTTTCCACACCCCACAGACCGACAAGCGTTGCCTTGCCAGCCTCGGCGTCCTTGCCCGTGGCCTTGCCCATTGCTTCCGGGCTGGCTTCGATGTCAAGAAGATCGTCGGCCAGCTGGAACGCGAGGCCGATCACTTCGCCGAAGCGGCTCATCCGGTCAACGTCTTCGACCGGTGCACCCGCCAGAAAGGCCCCCGCGCGGCACGCATATCGCAGGAGCGCGCCGGTTTTCATGGATTGAAGCAAGCGGATTTCCGCTTCCGTTCGTTCGCGGTGTTCCGATTCAAGGTCGAGCATCTGCCCGCCGGCCATGCCGCCGATCCCGGCGGCGCGTGACAGTTCCCTGGACAGGCGCAGCCGGACAGCGGGGTCGTCATGAACATCTTCGTTTGCAATCACGTCAAAGGCGAGCGTCAGAAGGGCATCACCAGCCAGGATTGCAGTTGCTTCGTCGAAGGCCCTGTGCACCGTTGGCCGGCCGCGGCGCAAGTCGTCGTCGTCCATTGCCGGAAGATCGTCATGGACAAGCGAATAACAATGAACGAGTTCCAATGCGCTGGCAGCCAGCAGGACACCGTCGTCATCGCGTCCGAACAGTTTTGCGGTTTCCACGACAAGGATGGGCCGCAGGCGCTTTCCGCCATTCAGGGCCCCGTGACGCATGGCCGCGAGCAGGCGGGGAGGGCGCGCCATCTCCTCATCAAGCACCGCGTCGTTCAGGAGCTTGTCCAGAACTGTTTCGATTCGGCCGGCCTGTTTCGTCAGGTGCTGCTTCAAATCAAACGTCACGATGTACTCCAGGCTGTTTTTGCCGTCATTGTCCAGGGCACGATTCAATTTTAGATCCTATTTTGTCCGCGTACCGCAAGTTCCGGTTTCCCTGATACCAATTCGCTGTATCGTCAAGACCGGATTTTGAAAAACTGATCAACTGGCTGTATTGAACAGCAAAGCGCGGCCATCGTTGGTGCCGCCGCCCCGGAGACCTGCCCATGAAATTGCTGTCGAGCCTACTTCGTTCCTTTATCAAGCGCGGCCGCATGCGCGTCATCGATCTCGGCGGAGGAGTTCACGAATTCGGATCCGGCGAGGATGGCCCGACGGTCACGATACGGCTTCACGACAAAAAGCTCTACAGGTCCCTCTTCCTCAATCCCGAGCTCGCGGCAGGCGAAGCCTACATGGACGGCACCCTGACGATGGAGGAAGGGTCGACATGCTTTGATTTCATGTTCCTGTTTTCCATCAACCGGGCTCCTCTGGGTGCGCACCCCGTGCAGGGACTCCTGCGCAAGGGCTGGAAAGCGCTTCGGCGCCATCATCAGAAGAACAGCGTGGAACGCGCGAAGAAGCAGGCCCGGCATCACTACGATCTTTCCACCGAGCTTTATCGCCTGTTTCTTGACGACGGACTGAACTACAGCTGCGCCTACTACACGGATCCGGACGAGAGCCTGGAAGCCGCGCAGGACGCCAAACTGACGCATCTCGTTGCAAAGCTCGATCTTGAAGATGATATGGAAGTCCTCGAGATCGGCGGTGGCTGGGGATCTCTGGCGATTCGCATGGCCCAGGCCGGCGCGCGCGTGACCTCGCTCAACGTGTCGCCCGAACAGGTCAAGATCGCAGAGGAACGCGTGCGTGCGGCAGGGGTGGAAGACAGGGTTTCGTTTGTCCTGAAGGACTACCGGGAATTCGAGGGGCGCTTCGACAGGGTCATCTCCGTCGGCATGATGGAACATGTGGGTATAGGTCATCTCGACGATTATTTCGGCAAGGTGCGCGACTGCCTGACGGATCAGGGATTTGCGGTCATCCATTCGATCGGGCGGATGACACCTCCGGGAACGACTGGTCCGTTTATCCGCAAGTACATCTTTCCGGGCGGGTATGTGCCGGCGTTATCGGAAGTCTTTGCCTCGACCGAGCGTCTTGGACTATGGGTTTGCGACACGGAAATCCTGCGGTTGCACTACTACTACACGATCCGCGACTGGCGTCTCCGGTTCGAAGGGCAGCGGCAGGCTGCCGCCGAGCTCTATGACGAGGCCTTCTGCCGGATGTGGGAGTTTTACCTGTGCGCCGTTGAACTGGGTTTCCTGCATGGCTCGAACATGGTTTTCCAGTTGCTGCTGTCGAAAGAACGGGACGCGGTGCCGATCATCCGGGACTTCATTGTCGACAACGAACGGAAGTTGAATGGGCAGAAGTAAGACCGCTGCCGGACGGGAAACGGCCAAGGGTGGAAGGACCCGCGGAAAACGTTCGTTGTGGCGGACGCTGCGCAGGCGTGTGCTGCAGCTGCTTCTGGTCCTGATCCTGCTGCCGCCTGTTCTCACAATCGTCTATTCCGTCGTGCCGCCCATCAGCACGCTGATGCTTGCGCGGTATGTCCAGTTTCTCTGGGTGGACCGTCAGTGGGTGCCGCTGGAGGAGATTTCACCAAACCTGGCCAGATCGGTGATTACATCCGAAGACAGCGGATTTTGCAGCAATGACGGTGTCGAATGGGATGCATTGCAGGACCAGGTTGAAGCACTCAGCGAGGGCGAGCGGCCGCGTGGCGCCAGCACGATCACCATGCAAACTGCGAAGAATCTCTTTCTCTGGGGCGAACGCTCCTATATCCGAAAGGCACTGGAACTGCCACTCGCCCTGATGCTGGACGCAATCCTGTCCAAGGAGCGGGTCCTGGAGATTTACCTGAACATCGCCGAATGGGGAGAAGGCATCTTCGGTGCAGAGGCCGCCGCACAGGCCTGGTTCGGCAAATCGGCGAAAGACCTGTCGCGCGTCGAGGCAGCCAGGCTGGCGACAGCCCTGCCGAATCCGCTCGGACGAAACCCGGCCAGGCCTTCGGCCGGGCACCGGCGCCTTGCAGCGACAAACCTGGCCAGAGTGCGGTCTGCCGGACCGATTTTCGGCTGTGTTCCGGGGAATTGACGTTCACGCTATTGAAGGTGATTCCGTCATGTTCCAATCTGCTCAAGAAAAATTCGCCTTTGGGGTGGCAAAACACTTGCGTTGCCTGTATAACGCCGCGCATTCCAACACGTTGCGTGACGCCACGCCCCGGGCTTACCCGGTCCGGGCCGCGCGGTTATGGACCACGGAGAAAAAACAAAATGGCCGTTCCTAAGAGAAAAACTTCGCGCATGAAGCGCGGGTTTCGCCGTTCCACGGACGCCCTGAAGCAGCCGACTTACGTCGAGGACAAGGATTCGGGTGAACTGCGTCGCCCTCATCACGTCGACCTGAAGACCGGCATGTACCGGGGCCGTCAGACTCCTTTCCCCAGGACGACGCGTAAGCTCGTACCCGGGGTGGATCGCCACATGGCAAACCAGGATTGAGGCTGGCCCTGTTTCGACAGGCCGGCCTTTTTCTTTTGCCTTGAAATCGCTCAGCTGATGGTGTCAGGTCCGGCAATTCGCCCGCACAGGGCCCCGTCCAAGGAGAGCCGCTCCATGCGCCTTTTTTCTGCAATTCCTTTCACGCTTTTTTCTCTGCTGATCTACAATGGTTTTGCTTTTACCGCTGGTGCCGACAATCCGCTCTTCTGGGCGCAGCCGGTCATATCCATTGCAATGGTCTCCGGCACGACTTTCGAATTGCTTGCAAGTGATCTTCTGATCACTCTCGGCCTGTTCTTTCTCTTCATCGAAATCCTGAAGGCGACGAGAATCGGAACGACCGCCCTGCTGGACCACATGTTTTCAGTTGTGGTCTTCGTCGCCTACCTGGTGGAGTTCCTGGTCCTGCAACAGGCAGCAACGTCCCTGTTCTTCATCCTGATGGTGATTTCCCTGATCGACGTGATTGCCGGGTTTTCGATTTCCATCACCGGAGCTCGGCGGGACGTTTCCTTCGGCCACCAGGGGCACTAAGGGAGGTCTGGGGCGGCCTCAGGCATCCTTGGACTCGTCCGTAACAGCATATTTCTGAATCAGGGGCAACTGGGTCAACGTGAACAGCAGCGTGATCGGCATGACGCCGAACACCTTGAAGTTGACCCAGAAGTCTGTCGAGAAACTGCGCCAGACGATTTCGTTGATCACGGCCAGAACGAAGAAGAACAGGCCCCATCGGAGTGTCAGCTTGCGCCAGCCTTCATCTGTCAGCTTGAAGGCGCTGTCAAAGACGTAACCAAGCAGAGATTTGCCGAACAACAATCCGCCAAGCAGGATCGAGCCGAACAGGCAGTTCACGATCGTCGGCTTCAGCTTGATGAAGAGTTCGTCGTGCAGCCACAGCGTCAGTGCGCCGAACACGAGCACAACCACGCCTGACACCAGCGGCATGATCGGCAGGCGCCTGGTCAGCCACAAGGAGACGGTGAGCGATATCGTGATGGCGACCATGAAGGCTGCCGTTGCCAGAAAAATCGGCTGCCCGATGGATTGCAGTACCGGAAAGGCTTCCGCGATCTGTTCACCCCTGGCGTTGAACAGGAAAAACACGCCGAGTGGGCCCAACTCGAGCGCCAGTTTCAAAAGCGGCGATAATTCCTTGCGGGTGGGATCGTTCGGGGCGTGTTCAAATTCCATGCGGGCTTCGGCTCCTCAAGAGGTATTCCCGGGAAATAGGGTCAAGGAGGTAGGCGGGTCAAGGTGCAACTGCTTTTCGGTCTGCAATTTTCCGCCATTTCAAAGTCCCTGCCACGCACCAATGTGAAGTGCCTCTGGTGCGTTAATCTGGTATGTCGCTGATATCCGACTTCAAGTGCCGAACGGATTTGTCGAAATGCGCCTGTGTTTGTGCCTGGTATTTTTGATTGGAATGCTTCAGCCGGTCTGGGCTGCCACGCAAGTGGACTGGCAGGACCTGATCGACCGGAAAGTGGCGGCATTCGAGGATCCCTTCGCGAGCTTGAGCGTTTCGGAGCTTCGGTCGCTCGGCACCGTAATCCGTTTGCGCGAAAATCTCGCCAAACCGGATTTGGCCACGGAAGACCGGCTTCAGATCGAAGACCGGCTGAAGCGTCTAGAGGCGAAACTGGCGGTTTCGGGTATCGACGTCGACTGGCTGTTGTCGCAAAGAAAAACGATCGGCAGAAAACGTGCGAAAGCCGCAATGGCCGGAAACTCCAACCTCGACGGCAAGGAAATCGCGATCCCGGGGTATGTCATACCTGTTCTCGATGCGGACAGCGAGATGTCGACAAGCGGATACCTGGTGCCTGAGCGCGGTATGTGCAGCCATATGCCGGCACCGGACCCGAACCAGATGATCCGATACACACTGGCGACGGAATGGCAGGCAGATTCGGTTTACGAGCCGGTTCGACTGACGGGAACGCTGAGCATCCGGCCGACGAAGCAGGAGATCACTCTGCTGGACGGCCAGATTGAGATGATTGCCGTTTTCGACATGACAGTAACCCGGGTAACGCCTCTTGCCGAGCAGGAACCGGTGTCGACCACACGCTCGTTTCTGGATTTCCTGAAGTCGAAATCCCAACAACAGGAAGCGCCGGCGATCCAATGACACCGGCGCTTGCGAGGTTTCGGCATGTCCCGAGGAACGCCTATTTCGCGTGCTGGTGCCACATGTCGGTGACCACTTTCCATCCGTCGTCTGCCGGTTTCAGAACGTAGAGATATGTTCCGGTCGCATCCATTCCCACGGTTTCCATTTTTGCGACCACCGATCCGATCATGACCGCCAGCGTTCCGTCGTCCGAGATGAACAACGTGTCGACCGAATGGGTCACCTCACCCTTGTTGGCGGTCAAGAATTCGAAGAGTTCCCTGGGTTTTTGCAATCCGCTCGTCGCTGGCTTTCCCTGTTCGATCCAGATGGTATCGTCCGCGTAAAGTTTCAGGATTCCCTCCGCGTCGTGATTGGAAACAGCTTCGTTGAATTTATCATTCAACTCATGAAGTTCGATGGAGGGAGAGTTGTCTTTTGCGTCTGTGGAGACGACGCTGGCCGCCAGTGCAGTTGCAAGCGCGATCCCCCCAATAGACATCTTGAGATTCATATTGCGATCTTTCGAATTTGTGTGCCGGTCTGGCAAGGCCGCTATCGCCTGCCTGTCGTCCGATGTCTCTCAGGCTGCCTCGGACCTTGGTCTTGTCACGATTACCTCGCGCGTGATCTGCCAGCGATCCCGTTCCCGTTTAAGGTCTATCCCCAGGGTGATCTGCAAATCGGGGCCGGTCAGTTCGT
>NZ_KI928922.1:0-15801 GCF_000521215.1 Labrenzia sp. DG1229
TGGCAATTCGGCACCGAATGGACTTCGGAGCGAATGTCTCAAATAAAGGGACAAAGTACAAGTGAAAATCTCAATTAAACTGCCCAGTCTCAAATTAGGTGCCTGCGCAACCCTTTGAAATTGTTAAAGGCGTTGTCTCAAATTTAAGTGCCTAGTGACATCTTGGCCTGCTGCCCTATACAGACCCCTCGGCTCTTTCCCTTGTTTTGCAGGATATTGATGACGTCACCACCTCAACTCATAGCACTTCCGTTTTGACCGCACCTTCCATGGTGGGCCAGAAGAAAACCCGCGTCATCGCCGATTGGGCAGAAAACCGGGGGTACTCGGTCTCACTGATGGAGCGGTATTTTGCAGACGACTTTACACGCCAGCCTATGGAACCTGCCATCGCCTTGTGTGGCCTCGATAATGCGCTTGGGCGCAGAGCGCTCGACAAGGTCGGTTTTGACTTGGTAGTTGAGGCCGGGTTGGGGCGTGGACACCAGGATTTTCAGAAGATCCGACTGCATGTCTTACCAGGTCTCCGGAAGGCCGAGAGTATCTGGCCAGCAGCGGATCATCCGAATGCCCCTGCCATACCCAACGCTTACCAGAAATTGGTAAAGACGGGCTCGCTTGATCAATGCGGTGCCACGCTTTTGGCTGGCAAAGCTGTAGGAGCCCCTTTCGTTGGAATGGTTGCGTCGTGCCTTGCGGTTAGTGAGATTCTACGAATTCTGCACGGTGGACGTCCGTGCCAACTTGCCGATCTGGATCTTTTGAGCTTAGATCATCGCCACGTTGTACAAATGGCTGGCAATAACGGGCTTGCACAGATCAATCCAGGTTTTACTGAGGCCTTGGTGAGCTAAAAACAGGATAATAAGTGGCAAACGAAAATAGGGTCGGACCGACAGTCGTTCAAAACTATAGAACGTGTCTGGTCGACAAATATCGCCCACCAAGCAAGGGCGGAAATACTCGTGCCTGGCATCGGCACAGTTTTGAAATCAATGGCGATGTATATTCGTTCCTGGCCCTAGGGTCGAAGAAATGGGTGTACGTCAATGACAGCGTTGAATTCAACTGGACATGGGATGAAACCGAGAAGTACCGCAACATCACAGCGAATTCTGTGGTGACGCTGGACAAGAATGGCGACGAAGTCGTTCGAGGCGAAAGAGGCGCAAAGAAGTGGCGCACAAGTCCCGCGAGAATGCCGGCCTCAAAACGTGAACAAAGAGATTGAGACCTTTTTTACCGGATTAGTACTGGTAATTCCCAGTTGCTGTCGATTGAAGATTGTCACTCAGCGACGAGCGTCCTGACTGATACAATGGGCAGGAACATACGCAACGGATTGCTTTCCAAGGATTGAAAACCATAGCTCTCGTAGAGGGTCTTGCGGCGGGCAGTCTTGGTTGCATCACCGCAATCGAGAACATCCAGCATGACAATTGAAATGCCGAGCTGGTCGGCGGCCATAGCAAGCCGGCGAAGTGCATCAACGAGCAAGTCTGCCCCATAGTTCTGGCCCTTGTACTTTTCGTCCCGGCCGATCATTGAAATGTATGCCGCCGGAATGTTGCCATGCGAGGGGCGGTTTCGCGCATACTTTTTTGGCAGCTCTTCGTAACGTACGGCATGAGCGTTAATGGCGTAGAAGCCGATCACTTCGTTGCTTGAGGCCGTCATTACAAACAGACGCACATTGTCCGCCTTCTGGAGCTTATTGGCGGTTTTTTTGAAGTAATTGTCGACCTGCTCGACACCACAGGAAAAAGCCGTCCGATCATGCTTGTCAGGATTGAACGGCTCTATTGTAACGTGCGAGTCTTCCGCAGCGGTCTTCAACGCGAGATGACACGTTGCTTATGGGTCTCGAATGCTTCACGCAGCCGCTCGGTTGGCTCAGGCGGGTTGTCGAGTGCTTCAAAGAAGACCGCATGATCGGCCGGTGACAACACGGTCACTTCGTGTGCTTCGATCACCTCTTGAGCTGCCTTGTAGGCTGCACTCATTGTGAAGACAGAGTCATCCACACCAGACAGAGCCGCAGCCTGCTGAATAATAGCCTTGATGCGCGGCTTGGTCCGGAAGTTCATCCGTTCCGTACTTCGTTCATCAACGCTCTTGGCGGTATCTTCAAACTCTAGCATTTCGTTATCCTTTGAATGAAGCAACGTGTACGTCATAAAGGCGTACATGTCAACAAACACTTTCCGCCGCTTGAGGATCGCCGACGACGAACATCCCAGGCCGATTGGCATGGTTCTCAGCAACCGACCTCTTCGGAAGCAGCTTATAGATATTAAAAGTCTTTGAGTGTCCCGGATCCAAACGAGATAAGACATCAGCCCGCACAAGCGTTAGCTGCAAAGCCTGATCAGAAACATACGTGTAGATCTCAGTAGTTGCAAGGCTTGCGTGACCAAGAAGGCGCTGCACCATTCTGATATCGACACCATTTTCAATTAACTGTGTCGCGGCGCTGTGCCGAAACTGATGGGGTGTAAGATGTGGCGTGATGTTTTTACTGGCACACAAAAGCTTCAACCTTTTGCGCAACGCAGGTGGCGTTAGTCGTTCACCACATCGGTTTGGAAACAATTGAGCCGATGGCTTATTCGAAGCACGTCGCCAATGAAGGAACTTCACAAATTCAGCATAGAGCTCATCGTTCGCAATATAGACAATACGTTCTCGACTACCCTTCCCAAATACTCTGATCTTGCTGTCTTGACTGAACACGTCCTTGATGTTCAGCCCGGTCAGTTCACCGATCCGCAAGCCCGTTACAATGAGAATACGCATGATGAGAAAGGTGACGGCATCCTTAGAAAACGAGTGTTTCGGGACCGGGTTGCTTTCCTCATTCTTGAGCAGATGTTTCAGGGTATTGGCATCAATGGCACGCGGAACCAGCTTTGGACTTCGGAATGTAAGCCGAAGCCCGTCAAAGGGAGAGGGGCTTCCTGATTTGAACTGCCTCATCCACTCCAAGCATGCCCGTAATGTCATTACTCGCCGTTGAACCGTTGACGGTTTCAAGCGCTTTGCGTTCCGTAAGTATCGAAGATACCGCAGTACGGTTTGCTGATTTGTGTTGTCTCCCGTGTCGGTACTTTTATAGAATATCAGGAACGCTTTGAGGTCCTGCCGGTATGCGGTCACTGTATTGGCGCTCAAGTTCCTCTGGTCCTCACAGAAATCCAGAAATTGCTGACAGTGTGTGTCGTTAATCATGTGATTGCTCCTCAGGTTGGAAAACCTGGGAGGGTAGGGGACCTGGAATAAAGTACGAGTCTATTCCGGTCGGCGGGTCAGACTAAGTTCGGATAAGGGCCAGGTATCGGCAGCGAGTATGAAGCCAGTGAGTGAACTTGGGCTCGTCACGAGCCTGCTCGATCGGTAGGCCCGGTGATGATGTCGAACCGATCTGCTCGGAAGGTCGGCGAAGTGCTCAAACTCTTTAGTGGAGGGCGGTCCGAGAGCTCAGACTACAAAAAATATGCCGGACCTTTAGTTGCCCGGATCATCGATTTCCTGAAACAGATGAAACAAGCAATCTCCGTGTCTCGCAGAAGATTGAGAACGCTTACATGCGACAGTACCGGAGCTTTCAAAATTGAGAATCCTGGGTTGCTCATCTAACTCGCCATACCGATACAGGCGCCCGGCCGGATCGCCCTCATTCACACTCTGTCCCAGTTCGACGAGTGGCTCAAATATGCAGTCATGCGGAGCATATACGTAGTCTGCCGGACCATTGACCCTCATGAAACGAGTAGAGTTAAGATCTGCAAATGAGCGTTCTGAACGTAAAATACCTTGGGCCCTCAAGACATTCAGAATTCCGTTTTTTGCAATCACCAAACCCTTCAAGCTGATCCTCTCACCTCCACCGAGCTCAGTCATGATCGCCGGAACGTTCAGTTGCTGAGCGGCGGCAGCCAATGTGGTTTCACCACCGCCGCCTTTGCCTGATGTTAGGTAACTGACGGGGGCCGCGAATTGCCGAAGCAGCTCTAGCTGTGCCGTTTCAGTGGCAGAACCGTTGTCGCTGTACTTTGCAAGGGCGCATGGCAGAAACTCCAAAGAACGGCCACCAGAATGCAGATCAATAACAAAGTCCACACGAGGAAACAGCGTCGATACAACGAAATCCGCCAGCATTTCAGTCGGGTTGCCTTTAGCACACCCTGGGAACGCTCTGTTTAGATTTCCATCATCAACTGGAGAAAGGCGCGTTCCAGCACATACCGCCGGGTAGTTGAGGGCTGGCAATATGATGATATGGCCGCTCACATCTTCTTTTTTATCTCGAGCGCGAGCTGCCGTAGCGCAATTTGTCCCTCATATTCATCTCCATGATTTCCGGCGACGAGTAACGCACACGGTCCTTCGCCGTTCTTGATGCTGACAAAAGGGACCGGTATCCAACCATAAGCAGACGTGTTTGATGAGTGCGGAATTCGAAAACAATCGCTAATTTTTCCGTCACTCCAGATATCAAGTTTGGTCCAAACTCTGGAGGCCGCAGCGTTCTTGAGTTGTTGTGGCGATTTGCTAAGTCCGGTCATGCTATTGGTCTTTCGGAATTGTTGGGAGATTTTCAGGAGAAAGGTCACTCAAGAATTCGTTCCGACCATCCGAAACGTGGATCACTTCCTCGAACTGAAAAACAGCATTCTTAAGTTCAAGTTTGGGTTCCAAGTGAATGATCATCCCAGCTTCAATAACGTCGGTTCCGCCTCTGGAAATGGAGGGTGGCTCGGTCACATCACGGCCGCCACCATGCCCTATGCGGTTCAAATACTTGTAGGGCGCAGGAAGATCTTGGTCCGCCCACATTTCAAGATACCTGTTAAAGATATCGCCAGTGCGCTCGCCGGGGCGGATGCTACGGGCAAGATCGATGGTTACATTACGAACACGCGTGTAGGTGCTGATCTCCCAATCCTCAGGCGTGCCGGCTCGAGCGATCCGGTTTCTATCAGCAGGGTATCCGCCGATCGTCGCTCTAAAATCTGTCCATATATAATCACCTTCGCAAAGCTTCCGTTTGCTGGGAGGCCGATTATAAATCATGTCTCCTTGTCCAAATGACATGGCAATAGGAGCAGCGGTTTCAGCGCCGTGCTCAAAAAAGCAGCACTGCATTTGTGCGTAAAGTTCAACTTCGGATATACCCCACGTCGCTTTGGAGATAACGTCATCAAATGCCCTGTTCACGATCGAGAACGCGCGTTTTTTTTGCTCAAGTTCATATCTCGATTTAAGTGTTCGCACAGGCCAGATGACCGGCCCCGCTGACACCAGACGGTTTGACGCGCAGTGCTTATTCAGAAAATCAATCAACTCGAGACTTCCGCGGCCAAAGAAGTCTTGACCGTAATCAATCGCGATCTTGGCTGTTTTTGACGGTGCGGACCTGAGGATCGAACTCAACTTTTGAACAGCTTGAGTCAGATACCCATCGTAGAGATGTGTTTCAAAACTCTGCCGAACTTGGTCAAGATTTCGTTTCTCTGATTGTGCCGCTATAAGATGAACATCACTTTGAGAGATGATCGCAAATAAGGGCCTGGCCTTATAAGCCCAGGTTAGCGTCCGGTAGCCGAGAAAATATTCAATGTTCACTTGATCCGTTAGGATCAACTGCTCGATATCACTTTCTGCCATTTGTTCGCGAACACGCGACACTCTATCTTGGATTTCTTCCCAATGCGGTGCTCTTGAGGAGCAAACAAGTTCTTGCATTATGAACTCATCGAGACAGTACAAGATAGGCGGTCAAACGGGGACTCAACGTAGCCGAAAAATTCAAGACCCGGTTTGTCTGTCTGGTAATGGTAGCGCCTAGAAAGGCAAGGATAGCCGTTAGGTACTTTGCAATGCGTTTGTGTTTCTACTGAAGCAGGCGTTGCATCAATTGTTAGATCCGTTTTGAGTATTTGAATGCCTTGTTGCTTTAGAGCGTCGTAGATTAGATGGTGTTCAATGCTCTTGTGGAAGTCATCCCCAAGGTCGGCGGTGACGAAAGTTGTGTCAAACATCACCGGTACATCGTCGGCATAAATTACTTTGCGCACGCACAACAATGGCTCGCTTTGGTCGCCAAAGCTTTCAAGTTCCTGACCAACCTTTTCATATGTTACCGACACCAGTTCTATTCTTGGTTTGAAGCCTAGACGCTGTGCGTCTCCCATTGAATTGAGTGAAACATTGTAGTCCCGGACAAATCGGCGCCGTCTTTTGACGAAAGTCCCGAGGCCAGCTCTTGCTGTCAAAAGCCCTTCGTTCTGCAAGTCCTTCAGGGCCCGTTTGACCGTGATCATACTGACACCGAATTCCTCCGAAAGCATGGCTGCTGACGGAAGCGGTTCATTTTGCTTGTAGTGAGAGGCATCTATGCGGCGAGAAATTTCTGCTCTGATTTCAGCGTGCAATGGCTTTGTGCCGCTTTGGCTAGCAATGTTGTTCTTACTCATGTGGCTTCTCCAGCGACCCAATTGGCCAAGCAAATATTTTGTAGATTACTAAGCAGGTTGACACAAATAATATATTAGGTATACCAAGTATGTCAACAGAGGAGAAGATGATGAAATACGCAAAAATTTCAAATCTGGTTCGGGGCGGGGTGGCTGTCACTTTTGCACTTGGGCTATCTGCAATCGCTTCAACGTCAGCGATCGCAGAGACAGCATTGGAACGTGTAAAGAGCGCGGGAACCATTGTTGTTGGTGTGCACAACAAAGCGCCATGGGGGTATCGCGACGCAGAAGGTAATGCCGCTGGTTTCCACCCGGAGCTAGTCGTTGCTGCCATGAATGGACTAGGCGTCGACAACATTGAACTTGTGATCGCCGATTTTGGTGCTTTGATCCCTGGACTTCAAGCTGGGCGGTTTGATGCGATTGCCTCGGGTTTATATATTACGCCGAAGCGCTGCGAGCTGGTGGCATTTGCAAACCCGGATCTGCAACTGCGAGATGCCGTTCTGGTTGCGGAAGGTAACCCGCATGGAATTGACTCGTATGCCACTATCGCCGCCAATCCAGATTTGAAGTTTGGTGGAACACGCGGGAGCGCACAGTCCAAGAATGCAGCAGCAGCTGGTATCCCAGAAAACCAGATGTCGCTTTTCCAAAATACTGAAGCGACGATATCCGCACTAGTGGCTGGTCGTGTCGACGCGATCGCTTTCTCGGCTGCAACAGCGAATAAAGTTGTAAATGACCCAAAAGTTGAGGGCATTGAGAGAGCATTTCCGTTCACAGGACTTATGCTCGACAGCGGCAAAGAAAAGACGGGTTACGCTGCGGTAGCGTTTCGTCAAGACGACACGGACCTCCGTGATATGTTCAACGCGCAACTGCTTGAATTAAGAGAGGCAGGTACTTTTGACGCGATCATGCAAGCCAATGACTTCTCAGAACAAGAGAAAGCACCGGTTGAAATCGGCTATGAACAGATTTGCTCAGGCAATGTAAAATAATTGATCGTCAGTAGGATCCAACAATGAGTTTTTTTGCTATCCTGCTGGGCATATTTGAAGGGTTCCGCGTCACATTTTCCATAGTTGTCGTTGGTTTGTGTTACGCGGTTCCCTTCGCATTTTGCTTTGGCATCCTTCAGTATTTTTCAAAGGGTCCGCTTTATGTGGCTGTGACCGCCATCATCGAGTTCTGGCGATCCTCGCCCGTCGTCATTCTACTGTTTGTTTTTTACTATTCGCTTCCCGCATTCGGCATCACAATGTCAGCGTTCACGGTTGGATCGCTGGTTTTAGGTCTGAACACAGGAGGTTATGCGAGCCAGGCGGTGCGAGCGGCACTGCAAAGCCTGGACAGAGGTCAGTATGAGGCCGGAGTTGCTTTGGGATTGCCGCGTTTCCAAATCCTTTGGTCAATCGAATTGCCGCAGGCAGTCGTGTCGATGGTCCCCACCTTTATCAATTTGTGGATTCAGCTGATCAAGGGCACGGCGCTTGTTTCGTTGATCACCATGGTCGATATGACGGCTCGTGCCAAAGAAATTGCTCAGATTGAATACAACCCAGTTGGTATCTATTCCGGCCTGTTATTGGCCTATCTCATTATTTGCTATCCCGTTACGATTTTCGGTCGCTGGGTCGAAGGACGAAATTCTCAGGAAAAAAGGGCATAAACATGGGATTTGATTTTGAATATGCTCTCTCTATTGTTCCTCAAATACTGAAGGCGCTGCCAACAACCTTTCTCGTAACCGTATTGTGTTGCTTCTGCGCTGCCGTCCTCGCATTTGCAATGGAGTTCACACGTCGAAGTGGCCGTATCCTGGGTTACGTTATGCGCTTCATAATTGATGCCATTCGCTCAACCCCGATCTTGGCTCAACTCTATTTTGTGTTTTTCGTCCTGCCGTTCTATGGGCTAACGCTCCCGCCGATGGTCGTTGGTGTTCTTGGACTTAGCGTTTACTATAGCGGCTATTTGGCGGAAGTTTATAAGGCCGGCATAGATGCCATCCCGCGCGGGCAATGGGACGCTGCAAAAGCCCTTCATCTCTCACGTTGGGATACGATTTCAGTCATCATCGCGCCGCAGATGCTCCGAAACATAGCCGCTCCTATGGGCAATTATTTTGTGTCGATCCTGAAAGCAACGCCATATCTCGCGGTCATAGCTGTGCCCGAAATGCTGGGCGAAGCATTCGACATCGCGTCTGACACGTTCCGATACGCTGAACCAATTCTGGTCGTAGGTATTATTTTTCTTAGTCTTGCACTTGTGATCGCGCAGCTGGTTCGGCTGTTGGAAGAACGCATGCAACAATCCCTAAAAAGGTAGCCACCATGTGCTCATCAATCACAGATAAAACCGAAGTTCAAAATGCTGTCACCATCAGCGAATTGTCGAAATTCTATGGTGAGTTTGAAGCGCTCAAACACATTGATTTGGAAGTCACTCAGGGAGAGCGCGTTGTCGTGTGTGGACCGTCGGGGTCAGGAAAATCGACGTTGATAAGATGCATCAACGGCCTTGAGACTTTTCAGTCAGGTGGGTTGGAAATATTTGGCGAAGCCGCCGGCGGCAAGCGCAACGGGAAAACTGACCCACGTCACAAGACGGGGATGGTCTTTCAAAATTTCAATCTCTTTCCACACATGACGGTCCTGGACAATTGTACGCTTTCGCCCCGAAAACATAAGCGTGGGACACGTGACAAGCTCGATGCCTTGGCATTGGAAGTCCTGGATAAGGTCAAAATCAAAGATCAGGCTGATAAGTACCCAAGCCAGCTTTCTGGCGGACAGCAGCAGCGTGTTGCAATCGCGCGAGCGCTTTGCATGGAGCCTGAAATCCTTCTCTTTGATGAGCCTACATCTGCATTAGATCCAGAGATGATCAATGAAGTTCTGGATGTCATGGTTCAAGTCGCCAATGAGGGGAACACAATGATTTGCGTCACCCACGAAATGGGTTTCGCACGCAAAGTTGCCGATCGCGTTGTGTTTATGGATGCAGGAGAAATCGTTGAAATAGCTAAGCCAGAAGATTTCTTTTCTACTCCTAAAACTGACCGCGCGGCAGAGTTTTTGAGCCAGGTCCTGTGAGGATGAGCTCCGTAAGCTGCTTGGTAGTCAATCTTGTTTTTGAGGCATTCTGTTTTGAAATACTCTGGTAAACACATCAATAAGACATCTGATCTCACGCGCGGCTGGCAAAGTCTTTCGCCAGCGACTTATCGCGGCTCCACGGTTGTCTATCCAGACTATAGGAGTTTTATCAACCGCGGCGCTGGTGGCCGAAAGGCTTATACCTATGGCCTTGCAGGCACACCCACGAGCAGAACTTTGGAAGCGCGTCTGAGCGAACTTGAAGCCGCAATTGATACTTTCTTAGTTCCGTCAGGATTACTCGCCGTAACCCTGACGATGCTCTCGGTCCTTGAGCCAGGCGACAAAGTGGCAATTCCTGAGACCGTCTATGGGCCGGTTCGGCGCTTTGCGCATGAAACACTCTTAAAACTTGGAATCCAAACGCACTACTATGACCCAAGAGAGACGCAGAACATACCGTTTGACGACCCTCATCTTCGATTGATCTGGATTGAATCGCCGGGTTCCATCACGATGGAAGTTCAAGATATCACTGGAATCTGCAAAAAAGCGTCCCAAAAGGGTATCTTAGTTGGGTGCGACAACTCCTGGGCGTCGCCATTCCTGTGCAAACCCATCAAGTTGGGTGCAGACTTAGTCGTTGAAGCTGTTTCAAAGACACTCTCTGGACACTCTGATCTGCTTATGGGCTCGATCAGTGTTGGGTCTGAGCCGCTAGCAGAGAAAATTCATGGGACAATTCGCGCGCTTGGTGTCGGAGTGTCACCCGACGATTGCTTTCTAGCATTGAGAGGGATGGAGACAGCTGAGCTTCGGTTGGCACATGCCGGACACTCTGCACGCCTCATTGCAGAACAATTGAATTCCCCAGATGGCTTTCCGCTGGTCGACAAAGTGCTGCATCCTGAACTGTCCAATGCGGCCAACCAGGCGCTTTGGGAAACACAATATGTGGGCTCAAATGGTGTGTTTAGCCTGATCCTCAAAGATGAAGAAGACGAAGCCCATGCCGCTCGCTATTCCAGCCTAGAGACTTTTTCACTCGGCGCTTCATGGGGCGGAACTCACAGTCTTCTGGCACCGTCTGTAATCACAGATAATCGCTGTGCCGGCCGATATGATGGCAAGAGGTTCCTACGATTGAGCGTTGGACTTGAACCAGTTGAACTGCTTGCCGGGGACCTTGATCAGTTCTTTGCAGGACCCACCCGATAACAAATGCTTCCATTGCCCGAAAAGGAAAAAAATTACCTCCCTGACTGACCGTCGAGCTTAGCAGTTCGGCGGTATTTTTTTCGAGAAGGTTCGGTTTAACGCACATACGGCGGCAATCGCAGTGCCAATCCTGGAGCGTAACGGGTTAATCAGCGAAAGCCGATTAATTGGAGGTCTGGCCGACTAGTTGGGTGCCTTTCGCTTTCAGGTGAGATCGGCACACGATGGCCGCCATGTCGCAGCTTTTGTCCATTTCGCAGAGTAGCTTGGCTTGGATACCGCGCGATGCGCTTAGATGGTCACTGGCTCCCAGGACCGTCCTTCGTAATCGAGACAGCGTCTTGAGCCAGGTTGTTGCACGATATTTGTGCCGCAAATGGAACTCTCGCAGACTGAACTTACGAGTGACCATGAGTTGCTTTAGCTCAGACAATTTAGACATCCACAACCATCACCTCATGAGGGTCAGCAAGGGATTGCTAGCAACCCATCGAACTTGCCGGGCCAATACCACCTTTGCTTGGGAACCCCTGGTTTTAGAGCCCAAACAAGGGCCAACTTCGCCGTCAAAAGCTAGGTTTCCCAGACTGAGGGTTGTCAACGTGGATTCTTAATGTTACGAAAAACGAAACAGCGTAACTATAAACGGAACGATAAATTGGCAAGTGGTAATCAATCTCTTTCGCGTGGGCTCGCAATTCTTACGCAAGTTGAACTTTCTAAACAGCCTTTGGGCGTTCGTGAAATTGGTCGACGGCTTGAGATCAGCCCAACCATTGTGCAGCGTTTGGTGCACACGCTTGTTGATGAAGGGTTCCTGATCCAGGAACCGGCCAGCCAGAGATATGCACTGGGGTATCGAGCGCTTTCACTTGGTTCATCCGTGCGAGACGAAAACAGCCTTGTCGCATCAGCCAATACCATTTTGAGCGATCTTGCGGAGGCCTTGACTGTAAACTGCTATCTTGCGGTCATTGCTGCAGAACAGTTGGTCTACGTGCTCACAATCCAGAGCCCCGGGCCTGTTTCAATCAAAGTGCAAGCCGGAAAGGCTGCATCATTCCACACGACGGCAATGGGAAAAGCCTTGTTGGCGAGCCTTCCCAATGAGCGCACAGAGAAATTGCTTACTCAACAGGCGCTTCCCAAACTCACCGAACAAACCTGCACCGATCCGACAATACTCCTTGATGAAATCGCAGAAGCGCGCCGCAAAGGCTTCGCGATCACCCATGGTGAAAACCTCGTCGGTGTAGACTCTGTCGGCTCAGTTATCAGAGATTCAGCAGGACAACCTATCGCAGCAATAAGCGCGGCCTACGCGCCATCTCTTCAGCCAGAATTAGAAATTTCGCACTTGATACGCCGTGTTTGTGAAGCCGCAAGAGGTATTTCCCTTTCGCTTGGCTGCCCTGAGAACACGCTTGATCAGCTCCATCCGATCAAGGAGATCAAAGCGAATGTTGCTTAACGAGGCGCGTCTTCAGCAGGTCATGGCAAACCATGGTCTGGACGCATTAGTCGCGACTTCCCCCGAAAATGTCACTTATGCGAGTGGTTACTGGGCATTGTCGCAATGGATCAGGCGTGGCCCACAAAGCTATGTCTATTGGCCGGCGGCGGGAAAGGGCGAGCCGCAGGTCGTTGCGAGCGCAACGCTACTGGACTTGCTCGCAGACCAGGACGTCAACGTTCCAAATACTGAAACCTTTGGGAGTTTTTATGTCGAGACACAGGAGGGTGTGGGTCTTGATAATCTCGATCAAACGCAGGCCAGGCTGTACGCGCAAGAGCGACATAGTTCCGCACAAAATGCCTTGGCGGCCATTCTCAAACGCGATGGTGAGAATGTTCGGCGGGTAGGCATTGACGAGTATGGATTGCCAGGATCTTTGGATGCTTTCCAGCTGCCTGATGTGGATGGGATCGAGTTTGTTCCTGCCTTTGAAGCTTTTCGCGAGATCCGAGCAATTAAGACGGCATCAGAAATCGGACGCCTGCGCCGTGTTGCGGAAATCACGGAAGACTCGATTAAAGCAGCATTGAATATGGCAAAGCCAGGTGTAACCGAAATTGAAATGGCCGAAGCCTTCAATATCGAGACCATCCGCGGCGGAGCAACACCAGTTCTGTACTGCATCGGGTTTGGGACCCGAACGGCCATGCCTAACGTTCAGCCGTCTGGTGCCGTTCTGTCAGAAGGTGATCTGATCCGCTTTGATGCTGGCGGTAGATTCAAACACTATCGGGCCGATATCGCACGCAATGCTGTTCTGGGGGAGCCTTCCAAAAAGACGCGAGATTTTCATCGGGCGTTACAGCTCGGTGTCGAACGCGGCATAGAAGCGATCCGCCCAGGCGTTAAAGCCTCCGACCTATTCGACATGGTTGTGGAAACGGTACGCAACGAGGGGATCCCTCACTACAAACGTACACATGTTGGTCATGGCATTGGGATTGACGGTTACGATCTCCCAATCTTATCGGGCAGCAGTCAGGACGTGCTGGAAGAAGGCATGGTCCTGTGTGTGGAGACCCCTTACTACGAACTCGGCTTTGGAGGACTTCAAGTCGAGGACATGATCGTCGTGCGTAGCGATGGTGCTGAAACGCTCATGAAAACGAGCGGCAAACTCATATCAATCTAATAGGAGAAAATCATGCTTTCAAAGCAAACCAAAACTATGGCCAATATAGCCGGCGCAGCGCTCGTTGCACTATCGGTGACGGCAATGCCCTCGGCAGCCGAAGAAAAGCCAGGCCAGGTCACGATCTTTACCTCAGTCTCAGGTTCGAGTTGGTATGGGATCGGTGCCGGTATGGCGGAAATCTTCGCCAGTGCAGGAGTTCCATCAAATCCGGAGTTGGGTGCCGGTCTATCCAACGTCGCCAATGTTGCAAGCGGACAGGGTGAACTCGGCTTCACAATGTCTCCCGCCGTCACTGTTGCAAAACGTGGCGATGCGCCTTTTGGAGCGCCCGTGGAAAATGTCGCTGTCATTGCCGGTCTATCCGAAAGTCTGATGCATATCATTGTGGACGCGGAAGAAGGGTTTGGTAGCGTACGCGACCTTGCCGGGCATCCGTTCATCACGCAGCGACCGGGATCAATCACCGCAGTCGTTTTTGAAGAGCTGTTGTCGGTCAATGATATGACAACTGCAGATTTGGATATTTCGACAGGTAGCCTAACCGAGCAGCGCGATGGCCTTAAAGATCGTCGATCCGACGGAATGGTGTCCATCGCGTCCTACCCGTCAAGCTGGGGTGCGGAGTTGGCCACGACGGTTCCTGTGTCTTTCCTCCCCATTTCGGAGGCAGAATTTGAAGCGTTGAGCGCTGAAATGCCAACCGTCGGGCGCGGAACCATCAAGGCAGGGACTTACAAGGGGCAAGATGCAGATATTCCCACAGTAACAGCCAAGATGATCGTTGTTGGCGCCGCTGACATGCCAGATGACGAAGCCTATTGGATTGCGAAAACACTGGCGGAAAATCTTGATAGCGTTCGTGCGCTCCATGCATCCTACGCAAATCTGACTGTCGAAGATATGGCAACAGTTCCGGGTGGTGGCATACATCCAGGCGCGGCGCGCTATTACAAAGAGGTTGGCGCGCTCAAAGAGTAGCCAACACCCCTGTCCCGAGGGCGCACTCCCCGTCCTCGGGCAGTTAACATCACTCGAAAGACCCAACGTATGAACTTTTACCTGAACCGTGGCCTGTTGGCTCTCTCGGTATTCTTTGCTTTTTCATTGTCTGTCTACCATATCGTCGTGGCTTATATCGGACCGCCTACGACTGAGGTGCATCGTGCTGTTCACCTGATGTTGGGCTTGGCGGTGCTGTTTTGTTTGGGCGCTATCCCAAGGGCTGGTTCAAGAAGCCTTGGAAAAACTATTGCAGATATAGTGCTGCTTGCAGGGATCATTGGCCCGTCGCTGTACCTGATCCTAAACGTTGACGCGATCAATGCCCGCATGATCTACGTGACACCGGTCACGACGATTGAACTGGTTCTCGGGATCATCATCACCCTATCTGTTTTAGAAGCGACGCGCCGGCTTCTTGGATGGCCAATGGTTATCCTTGCGGTGATCTTTCTGATTTACACACAGGTTGGCCCGTATTTACCTTATCCGTTCTGGCATCGCGGCTATGCGCCTGATCGTGTCATAGAACAAGTATTTCTGAGCCTCGACGGGCTCTGGGGCATTCCGATTGGCGCCTCTGCGAATTACATCTTCTTATTTGTGCTCTTTGGGGCATTGTTGGTTGCCTCAGGTGCAGGGGCCTTTTTTAGTCGCTTTGCCAACGCCTTTGCTGGCAAATATGTCGGCGGTCCGGCAAAAACAGCAGTTATCTCCAGCGCCTTTATGAGCATGCTGTCTGGCAGTTCCACGGCAAATGTTGTCACCACGGGGTCTTTCACAATCCCCGCAATGAAAACTTATGGCTACAAACGTGAATTTGCCGGTGGGGTTGAAGCACTGGCATCAACGGGTGGGCTTATAACGCCGCCCGTGATGGGGGCGGCAGCTTTCATTATGGCCGACTTTCTGGGTGTATCATACGCCGAGATCATGGCCGCCGCCGCCATTCCTGCCATATTGTATTTTGCTGCGATCTTCATGTCGGTGGATCTTGAGGCACGCCGCAACCGCCTGGCTCCGGCGACCACCGATGACGATATCACAATTGGCGCGCTCTTGAAGGATGGCCTCTTTATGCTGATCCCATTGGCCGTGATGATCTACTTTCTGATTGCAGGATACACGCCGACTTTGGCAGGCCTCTATGGGATAGCGAGTTTTGTCGTTGCGCTGACGATCCGTAAGTTTCGCCAACCGAAGGAAATCGCGCCCGCTATCTGGAGCGCCATGATTGAGGCCCCACGCATGGTTGCGCCCGTGATTGCAGCTTGCGCAATAGGCGGCGTCATTGCTGGGGTAATTTCGCTGACCGGTCTTGGTGTGAGATTTACAAGCATCATCTCG
>NZ_KI928922.1:16376-73975 GCF_000521215.1 Labrenzia sp. DG1229
TGGGGTAATTTCGCTGACCGGTCTTGGTGTGAGATTTACAAGCATCATCTCGCTCATGGCCGGAGATAGCCGCATATTATTTTTGGTATTCACGATGATTGCTTCGATCATTCTTGGCATGGGTATGCCCACCTCCGCAGTTTACATCGTGCTCGCGTCCATCCTTGCGCCCGGCCTGATCGAACTGGGCTTTGAGCCCTTGGCGGCACATATGTTCATCTTTTTTGGCGCGGTGATGTCAAACATCACACCACCGCTTGCAATCGCCTCCTTCGCTGCAGCCGCAGTTGCGAATGCGGACCCTTGGAAAACAAGCCTGTCGGCCCTTAAGGGCGCATCAGGTGTATTTCTACTTCCATTCATATTCTGTTATTCTCCTGCATTACTTGGGCTTGGCTCGGCCATTGAGATTGCGGAAGCAAGTCTGTCAGCGTTGCTGGGCATGCTCTGCCTAAGCATCGCTGCTATCGGTTGGTTCTTTATCAATCTCTCGGGAGCCATTCGCCTCGTTCTGGCAGCCTGTGCCATTGCCTTGATCCTTCCCGGTATGGAAAGCAATTTGGCTGGTCTAGTGATCGCAGGAAGCATTCTGCTCTTTTTGTTCATACGAAATCGTCGTCAAGAAGACCTTGAGAGCGAGAAGAGTGCTCAATGAACAATCAATCGCTCTATCCAAAAGGCTTTAGAAGCTTGTCAGTCCCGACTTTTAGAGCCTCCACAATTCCATTTGATGACTATGCTTCCTATCGTGACAGGGGAAGCCAGCCTCGGTCCGGCTACTCCTACGGCCTGGCTGGTACACCAACAACACGCGTGCTCCAGGATAGGATCACTGAGTTGGAGGGAGCATCGGAAACGTTTCTCGTCGGATCCGGCCTTTCTGCAATAACCACGACATTCCTTGCAATCTGTCGAGCAGGCGACTGCATCGCGCTGCCGGACAATGTCTATCCTCCGGTGCGCAGATTTGCGACGGAAACACTTTCTCGTCTGGCGGTTGAGACAGTTTACTACGATCCGGAAGATCCAGCTGATCAACTTGATCGCCTAGAGCGGGCGCGGCTTCTATGGTCTGAGTCTCCAGGGTCAATGACCCATGAAGTCGTAGATTTCAAAGCTCTTCGACGTCACGCGGACCGACTTGGTGCAATCCTTGGGGCAGACAACTCCTGGGCATCGCCTATTCTCTGTCGACCGATTGAGCACGGCGTTGAGATCGTCGTAGAAGCCTTGTCGAAACATCTCTCCGGACATTCCGATCTGCTGATGGGCTCGATCTCCACGTCAAATGAGAAATTGGCAGGAACAGTTTATGAAGGCGGTATGCGTACGCTTGGTGTAGGTGTATCACCGGACGATTGTTTCTTGGCTTTGCGCGGATTGGAAACCGCTTCACTTCGCATCCGCCAATGCGGAGCCAATGCGCTCAAGATGAGTGAGTACTTGTCAAGTCACGAAGCCATCGATGAACTCCTCTATCCCGCTGCACCGAGCTCTGCCGCTCATTCACTCTATCGGTCTCAGTTTCGCGGGCCTGGCAGTGTTATGACCATAGTCCTATCAGGTTCTCGCACCTGGGACTTTGACGCAATGGTTTCCAGTTTGCAGAACTTCGTACTTGGTGCCTCATGGGGTGGAACTCACAGCATATTGGCCCCGTCTATATTGGGCACAGAGCGTACAGTGAATAGAAGCTATTGTGGCAAGACACTCGTTCGATTGGGAATAGGGCTTGAGGATCCAGGCGATTTAAAAATGGATTTAGAACAGTTTTTGGGTACGCGATAATTGTTCTTCCAATCGAAAAAGGTGGCCGCGAGGATACATGGCGGTTTGCGATTTCAAAGGCATTTGTGTGCCGCAACCGCTAACACTGTGTCAACAAGCGGATTGGGTATTTTAGCGTTTCGCGATGAATTCATCGCCATTGGAAAAGCCAGCACCAGCATTGCCGGCCGCAATACTTGGAGTATGAAGGGTAGGGCGCAGGCCAGATTTTTCACTTGGCCCCAGGAGCTTGGTAAACAATGACTCTGACACGTCATGATTTGGCTTTGAAGGTTGCTGAGGAACTCGGTCTTACCAGCGGCGAGTCCAGGCGGCTTGTGGATCGTCTTTTCTGCCAAATCAGCGATGCGCTTTGTGACGGTGAAGAGGTGATGCTGTCAAATTTCGGCAAGTTCGCCTTGAACGATACACCAGAGCGCATCGGCCGCAATCCAAAGACAGGCGTGCCCGTGCCGATTCCAGCTCGGAAGCGGTTGAGTTTCAAACCTGCTCCGAAGCTGACCAGCAAGCTCAACCAAAAGAAGTAGTGTGAGATGTGCTTAAGTGAGATCGACCCTTGCGGCCTTACACCATTTTCCCTGTCTGGTGGCGTGTTTGTCTCAACTCTGACGCCGTTTGATGAAGATGGTGGAATCCTATGCGATCCGATCACAGACCAGGCGCGCCGCATCTCTAATATCGAAGGTGTTCTTGGCATTGCGGTCAATACAACCGTTCGCGAACGACTGACCCTCTCTTTGAAAGAAAGGATCGATGTAGTTCGTTGCACCGCCAAAGGTCTGAGGGCGGGCCATGTTTTGCTGGCCTGCGTCGGAGTCCTTGACGACGACATACTGGAGGAAGTCCATGCCTGTCGAAGTGCCGGCGCGAAGGCCGCCATTGTGTTCCCACGAACAGTCGGGACAGATGCAAATTCCAACGCGCGCATTGCTGATCTCGCGGCGCTCCTGGATCAACTGGCGCTGCCAGTCATTCTGGCAATCGGAGCTGGATCAAACCGGTGGGCCGGTCAGCGTGAGGAGATCACAGCTCTGGCCGCAACGAGTCAACAGATCCTGGGCTTTGACATGGGCGCTGATGACAATGTTTTGCGCTACGATCAGGATTACTATGCGCTCAAATCACTCGACCGACCCCTGGCATGTCTTCCGTCCTCTGAAGGTGCTCTTTTTCACAATTTGAACACAGGTGGAGATGGCGTGCTTTCTGATCTTGCCTATGTCGCTCCCCACGAGATCACCGCCCTCTATCGCGCCACACGTGATGGTGATTTCTTCTCTGCCCAGGCCATCCACAATCGCCTGGCCCCACTCGTTTCTCTGCTCCAGGGGCGTGATGCTGAAATACGCGAACTGATCTACCGCGAGGCAGCCCATATGCGCGGCCTTTTGGCGAGCCCTGTCGCCCGTGGTCTTCCCGCCCCACTCAGCAAAAACACCCAAACCGACCTTCAGGCTGCTATCGAGAGTATCGCGCCCAAACCAATCAAATGGATTTGACTGATAGAATCTATCCAATCAGAGATCGCCAATACGATTGGGGCTGCAGCCACGCATCCTGCAACGCTCAAACACCAGAGACAGAACCTAAGACCGACTGGCGGTCGAAGCCGGAACGCATTTCGAGGGAGACCAGCCTCAATCGTTGTAAAGACGGGTTCGACATTGACTTCACTGTTTGCGCAAGGCCGACAACGCCGATGCGATGTAGCTCAATGCCCAAGTCTTAACCCGTCCACGGGTGCGTGCTTGAGCTTGCGTTACAAAGCGCGTGTAAACAACAGAACTTGTAATATCTGCGTTTGCCTGTGGTTCTGTGATCTCAATGGACCCACTTTCAGTCCGCAATTCAAAATGGACCATCGGATTGTCGCTGTTACAGCCAGTGGTCACGCGGTCCACAATCAAAACGCGAATGGAACGCGTGTGCCAGCGATTACTCTCCCACCACCGCGGTTCACGAAATTTGAAGACAGTGAAAATTGTCCGCTCAACTTTGACATCGGCGTCGTAAACTTCCTCGCGCACGGTCTTCAAGGCCGCTTCAACCGAAGCGCTGAGCTCGGCGCCAGCCAACGCGGCAAAAGGGGCCTTCAGACTGATGGCAGATTTAATTTCTGCCGAAGAGATCACCTTGCTAGCAACATTACACCGTTTCTCCAAGGCCAATGTCGGGTATTCAATCACCAGAGGAAACATCTCAGTCATTCGTTCAACGAATGTGATCTCGGAAAGGCTTGTCTTTGGAATAAATCCAATCGCTCCCTTACAATTGACTGGAGCCAAACACTCCACATAGACGTATTCTTTGCCATCCGAGAAGAAGTTCCCACGCCAGGCAAATACACGGCCGCCACCAATTTCTGTTTCCGATGTCAGCAAAGTGTCATTGTAAAACGCAGCAGCGCTGACCGTAATGAACAGTTGCTCTGCAGAATGTGCATCTTTGAGCGTCGCGATCTCCCCGGGAGAGATCAGCTTTGTGTCGAGATCGATGATATTCACGAAGCGATAAGAGTTGGTCGACAGCGAATAGGACAGGTTGCGCCCATTCAATCGTGCATCCAACACAAGTAAATGTTCGCCGGGGCGGATGAACTCGCTGGTCGATCCAGCCGCCATATTAGAGAATCGTCCGGTCGAGGTGTCATATCTCGCCGACAAAGCGAAGGTCAGTTTCGTGGTCGTGAAACCTTCAACGATAACCGGGATGCGTCGCGCGCAGATCTCCCAGTGGCTTTCTTCGGCCCCATCCCAAACCAGCCGAGATTGGCCGGTTGAGAAGACACACATATATGGCTGGGAGATGCTTTGTGCGGCAACACCCCCATTGACACCCCTAGCATGATTGTGGCCCATATCAGGCCGAAGATCTTATACATGACTTGCTCCTCCTCTTGGGTCATCCTCCTCAAACCGACATGGTTTGCGCGCCCGCTAACCAAAAATTCTATTGAAGGTTCAAGTGTTTCGGAAAAGATCATTCAAGAAACGGCGGATACTTTGAGCTTGCAGAATCCGTGAAATCAGGTGAGTAGGCCAACCATAGGCGCGACCCGATCACGCAATCGATGCTGACAGTGGTTGAACGCGACTCCATCCAGCAAAAAACGAAGAATTTGAGTCAAAATACTCTTTGGCGCTAAGTCCAAATCGTCGATTTTCGCCGGAATTCACGAAGGTTCCCGATGAGATTCGGCGAACAAATATCGAACATCGGTATTTTCAGCGGCTCAGCATCATTTTCATCTACCAAATGACTAAATATTTTCGCCGAAAAATTGATTTTTACGGCGAAACACGAAATAGTTCGGGCCGGGAATGGGGGAATAATGTCTCGACTTGATATTTTGTGTAACCTGGCCAAAGAGCTGGAAAAGAATAAGCTTAAAAAGATACTTGCAGACTACAATGCGCAGCTGAAAAGCCTTGTCACAACCGGATCCGTCCTCGGAAAAATTGACTATCCAAAGCTTGCACGGCAGATCCAGTATCTCGCGATCGCAATTGCAGAAGACAAGCATCGTGCGAGCGTTCAGGCTCCTGCGAAAGGTGTGGCCGAGCCAAAGGCGACGTCAGCGAAGGGACCCGCATGGRAAAATGTTGCGGAGGCGATTGAAGGTATTGGCAAAGACCGCTCTGCGCAATTCAAGCAATTGCTTCCTGAGAAAGTAACAAGTGACCGCATCTCGGCTTTCGCAACTTTCAAATCAATGGCCAGTGGCGTCACAACAGAAAATTTCTATGTCGCTGTCGCCTTGTATTTGATCCACGCCTACGACGAGGGAGAGATGGAACGCCCGTTTTTCAAACTGGCTGTACCACAGCGTGAGCGAGAGCTGACGCGTGTGCTTTTTGAAGATATGTCAGCGGTCCTGCGCTCTGAATCCATCGTTGACGAGAGTGATCCGAACCACGAAATCACGGTCAACTTCAACATCAAGAAAAGTAACACCGATGACTTTGCGCGTTACTTTGACCAATACACATTCACTGATGACGGGCGCCTTCATCTTGTCGTCTACCGACCGATGCGAACGAAGCCGGCCTGCCTGATCAAAACATTTCTGTCGATCAGTCGCCTTGTCGAAGGTCATGAGAGCTTTGGCTATGCTCATTTTTACGAACCGGTGGATGGAACAGACCAAACTCGGTTCAGTGGCGGTAAAGTTCTGCCGATGCAAAACGGGCTGTATTTAGCGGGCGGACAAAAGCCACAAGTGACGCAAGGGCGAACTGATCAACCCTTTCACTCGCTCAAAACCATGGCATTTCGTTGGACCGATTTGAGAAACAACCTGCCGCTCCTGCCTGGCCTTGTTCTATCGACCAACTTCACCGGACAACAGCTTGTCTCTCGACTCGCAGCACGCGTCACGCCGATACCCCATTCCGACGATTTGGAACTGCGTGAGGTTGCAAACAAGGATCTTGCCGCAAACTTGAAAGCGGACTTCGATTTAGAGAAGAAACTCATCGATCAGGCTGCAAAGAACCAGAGTATGTACCATGAAAATGGTGGAAATTTCCCCCGGCCTGCAACGAACAAAGCTCTTGAGCTCATGGCGTCTCGTATTTTGGCACACACCAACAACCAGCCAACCACAACCACGGGCGTGAGCGCGCCACCGGGCTTTACCCATCAGGTCGGAAAAAAGAAGGCGCCATTGTCAAACTCCCGCCTGACGACAATTCTGGAGGAAGCGTTCAACAATGCTGATCAATCATGTGTTGATCTCGCCGGCAATCCTTATGATTTCTGGACAGATACGCGCTTTGGTCCACTGGTCATATTGTAAAGCGTCAAGTGCATTTGTTCTTGTGTTGTGTGACCGTGATCCAATGGGTCTTCCCAGTTGTTCGCATCAAGGCGCAATAAGGGGTGCGACAAGGCGTTGAAGCGCCTCTTTCTTTGCGCTGAGTATCAGAACTTGTGAACCGATAGTGGTCTGTAGCGTCAGATCAAGACCGGCCTCCTCTGGCCACGTGTTTCTGAATGGATGGGGCGTGGCAGAGAACCTGGTCCGGCAAAATCACTAAACAGCTGGGCTGCTCCAAACGCACCCGTGTCCTCAGGCCTACGTCCTTGCGGGCCGCGCCAGTGCGTCCTCCGGTGTTTCACCCTCCCAGAACCACCTGCCTTGTCACGTCCCATCGAAACGACAAACCAATGGAGACAGACATGATCAACAACGCAACCTTTCAAGTCATCGGCCGCATCGGCAACATCAACGCAAAGGAAAAAGTCACCCACATCTCAGTTGCATCCGGACCGACAGGTCAAACGCGACGACGAATGGGTCACAGAAACCGACTGGAACACCGTCACCATCTTCAGCCCCGCTTTGCGCAAGCGCCTCGCTAACGACAAAGTCGGCCAGAAGGGCAACCTGGTTATCTTCCAAGGCACACAGGGGATAGGAACGCCTACGAGAAAGATGGCGACAAGCTTTACCAGACCACGCTCGCAGCCCAGTCCTTTGACATCCTTGCTTTCAAGAAGGACAGCCAATGATCCCAATCAGCTGGTGGCCAAAGGGCCACCAGTTTCCCTTGCAGAAAGCGCTCGATCACGCAGAAGCAGAAGCCGATCACACACTAATCCAGCTTGATCGCGCCCTGGCACGCGGAGGCGATCACAATGAAATCGCCTCGCTTTCAAAAGCCGCCACACGGGCACGCCACGCCTATTACGCAGCCCTGAATGCAGATCTGGCTCTTTGAGCCAGATCATCCCTCCTTAACCCTCGCTCACACATCGACGCGTCAAAGACCGGATGACCGCGGCCTGGCGCTTGCGATCAACGCTGGCTTTCGGGATCTGGATTTTGCACGCACCCAGGGGGACCCATCCATCCGATCCCGAAAAGCGTCCCAGTATCTCCACAGGGATTTCGACATCGGCCAAAGGGGAGGGGTCGTTTACAATCAGATCGCGGAACACCGAATAGGGTTTTTGGTTCTCTTCCTCGAAAGCCCTGAAATCGATCTCAATCGGACTGCGTTGCTCCGCCGCCAGCACCAGAGCGCGCCAGGGCCAGCGCTGGCTCACCTGCGCGTCGTTCTGGAGCACGTGATTGACCACGCGGGCCTCCGTCCAGATCAACGGTTGGTCGGATATTCCAAGGTGCTCGGGAAAATGAATGCGCAAGGCCACAGCTGCCAGCGTCCTGTCGATCGCATCCTCATTCTCCAGATCAAGTTTGACCCAGGCCGAGATCGGCGCCTTGAAGCATTCCTCGATCGCATATGAGTTTGGGTCAACACCTGCAGGGATCACATCGAGTGCCACCCCGCAGCGCAAACCGACGCTTTGTACCTCGGCTTTAACGTCCGGAGCGGTCAGCGTGTCACCGATCTCGTCGTAAAAAACAATCACAGCAAATATCGCGCTCGGAAGCGCAACCAGCGTCATCAGCTTGCCGCTGATATCTCCAATGTGAAGGCACCAGCCCCAGAGTCGTTGCGAGAAACCTTTCACCTTTATTGTTCCTGCATCATCAGCATGTCGTTTTGCTGCATAAAATCGATCTGAGGGAAAACACCGTTCTTGAGCACCTCGAATTGATTGGGTGTCACAATGACCCTGCGCGGTGCAAAAAACACGTCCGTGTCAAACGTCGCCATCCGCGCTTCCATGGCCGCCACATAGTCTTCCGGACACTGGCAGAGCGGGAGGACCGGAGGCACCGTACCTGGCGCCGGTGCTGGCTTCACGGGCTTTATCTCAGGTGCTGCCGCCATCGCGACAGCATCAGGCTGCTTGGCCGCCGGATCATGAAACACGACAAAGTCTTCACCCAGGAGCCTGTGAATCTTCTCCGCCCCCAACAGGTCAACCCCTGCAGCTTCAACCCGAGGGGGTTCGCCGGCCTCCTTGTAAATGATGACATTCTGCGCCTCTGCAGCCGCACTCAATAGGCAAGCCGCAATCAATCCCGATGCTATAATTCTCTTCATCTGAAATATCCTCTGACAACTCGAACCACTATGTCCCGACAGCCCATAGGCTGAAAAGCATGATTTATATGGCGCGCCGTTCCGGCCGCGCTCTACTCGCTGCGCTCCCGAAGCCCGGCAAACCGGTCTTTGCCATCCGGTGACGATCGCTCGCGCGGGTGCACTCTGTCCCCATATCGCAAAAATATCGACTCAGTACTATGATGTACCAACTCTATAAATGAACATTCCTCTCCCCCTTCATTGCCTTTTTCGCGGTTGGACGACATAGTAGCAGGGCGTCACCGAGAGGAGACGTGAGGCTTAGAAACCTCTTCACTGGATACCAAACGGCCCAACATAGTGGCCGGGTGGCGGTCGCTATGTCCAAGGCGCTTGCGCCCAAAAGCGTTCGCGCCTTTCCAGTGGAAGGTTTCTAACACCCGGCTTGGGGTGTGGCCTCCAACAATGGGGAGGTAGCATAGTGAACGAAAAACAACATTTGTCGGCCGACGACGCCTGTCGTATTCAAAAGGCTCTGACACAAGGACGCGTTGATGACGCCTTCTGCGCCCTAGCGGAATTTCTCAAGGACAACCACTTGCAGCTCTCAGATACGACTTTGCGGGTCTATATCAGAAGCGAGCTTTTTGAGTGTTTCTCCGGTCAAAGCGATGTATTTGAGGGTTTTTTGAATGCCCGCAGGCACTAGTGGACTTCCATCAATCTCTGCATAATCGGTCCGCAAATACGTTTTTACATTCAGCGCGGATTGCGGATGAAAGGCAATTTGTCGCCATTCAATCAAAAGTAGGCAAACCCCTCTTTGCAGACGCGTTTAAGGATACTATAATGACGATATACTTAACGGTATTTTTAACGGTATTGGAGCTCTCCCTGAATGTCCCGGAGCGCAGTGTCATTTCGAGAAAGCATGTTGCGGGCGCTGGATGAGGAGCGCTTTGACGATCTCGTTCTGATGCTCGCAAATCGTATGCGGCTCCGCCAGGACACCATCTCTCCGCATACAAGAGCATCCCTGCCGATCGACTCAACCAAAACCAGCCCGCTGCGCAGCACCAAACTCTCAGAAGCCCAGATCGCGACCTACGACATTCGCGACAAGGGCTGGCATCTTATCGCCGTTAAAGGAAATGAAATTCAAGGTGCAGAGCGATTTGCCGTGCGCGGAGATGACCCGAACTACCGGGACAAACTCTACAGGCACATGGAGTCCGTCCTGAGGTATTACGGCGAAGATGCGCTTGTCCTGGCGGCCTACCACGTTAAAGGAGTTTTGGTGGAATGGCAGTTCCTCAGCGACTTCAGGGCAGAACCCCGCAATTATTGACAGGCGCGCTTTTGAGTGCAGTCTGTGTTCTGGCAAATGCCCACCCTCCTCAGGCTGAGCGGCGTTGGCATAACTGCGCGCTCTTCGAAACGCGCGTCACCTGCGTCGTGGATGGGGACACCTTCTGGTTTGAGGGTGAGAAAATGCGGCTTTTGACCGTTGATACGCCCGAGCAAGACGCCCGTTGCGTCAAGGAGCGCGCCGTGGCCTCTGCGGCAACTGACCTTCTCGTCAGGCTACTCTCCAATGGGTCAATCACCATCACCCGACACGGGATCGACCCCTATGGCCGCACACTTGTGACAGTCGACGGGTCCGGTGGTTCAATCGGACAGACCTTGCTCGATCAGGGTGTCGCCGAGCATTTTGGCGCGAGACCACGCATCGATTGGTGTCAGTGATGGCGGGCTCTTTTACATGGTCGGCAAATGTCCGGGTCGGAACGCTCAAACCATATGCGAAAGCTCTGGTCATCACGGTTGTGCACGACATCGAGCGCTTTGACAGCGAGAAGGGGGCCAGTACATCCGCGATCTGGAACACCATCGTCTGCTTTCGAAAGACGCTCAGAGAGGAGATCGAAGGCACGCTTGCCCCCGGCGATCTTGTCCACTTTCAGGGCAATGTGCGCACAACGACATTTACCGACGATGCCGATGCTACACGTCGGGCAGTCGATCTCGTCGCGACGGGGTATGACATCTTGCACAAGCATATCGACGAGCTACCATCCGCCATCTGACCTGGCCTTGATCCTGGTCGCGGAATCTAGCGGCTTCAAACCGATTGCGGCACCTGGCATTGTGCTGGCGGGCGCAAAGACGCTAGTGCTTTTCTTGCGGCATGGGGGTTTCATATGACCGTCCGGTCTGCCAATGCGGGCCGTTTCCAATACCTTCTCTTTGGCGCGCTGAAGAGATTGCTCAGGGACATGTCTCCTTTCTCTTTAGCCCCGGTCAGACCCGATTTCCTGATCGACGCCACTGGGCATGGGTGCTCCAAAACGCAATGTCGAAAGCCCCGGCCGTGTCCTCAGGCCAGAGGCCTTGCGGGCCGCACCACTCCGGGCCTTTCTCGGTGCGTTTTCTCGGCGAACCCCCTGCTTTCCAGTGCCATCAGGAAATGGATCCTGACAATATTTGAAAGGAACGATCCCATGAGCAACAAACTCGCATCCCTCGCCAAGAACGAAAAAGACATCTACACCGGCACACTTTCAACCATGGCCGTGCGCACCCGCATCTCCATCGTGCCCAATGCAAAAGCCCATGGCGACCAACCCGATTACCGCGTCTTCGCCAATGGCGACTACGAAATCGGTGCCGCCTGGAAAAAGACCTCGGAGACCACCGGCAACGAATACCTCTCGGTCAAGATGGCCGCCCCTGAACTCGGTGGCATGGCGATCTACGCCAACGTCATCGCGTTGGACGAAATCGGCGACGATAACGTCACCCACCTGATGCTCTGGTCGGCGCGCGAGCCGCAAACATCCTCCTCCCAGATGGCCGCCTGAGCCCGGGCGGGGAACCGGTCCAAACCCGGTTCCCCGTATCTTCAATTGCATCGCTAATGACAAAGCCGAAATATAATTATAGACTTACGCTATTGTCCTGTTTTGTTCGCCTGCGCGCTCATCAACAACAATGCCACACCTGGAAACAATGTTAGCCTATGCATGCCAATCACACCCTTTGACCCTCGAGAGCTTTTTGACACCGCTTATGTGAAGTTTTTTGAGGGCCCGCCAAACGCTTCAGACCTCAAAGCCGGTGAGCTCGGCGTCAATGTCGATTTGTTCCGTCAGGTCAAAACCCACTACCGCAAAGCCCGCGAAAACAGCGCCTGCCGCGTGCTTGCCGACATCTGTCAGGACATCCAGGGCAGCGGATATCTCGGCACTCTGGAACAAAGCGCGCTGCGCGTCGGCACATCAACGATCACGATCCAGCGCTGGCGCTCGCGGTTCTTTGAGACCGGTCTTCTCAATCAACACAATCGCAACGGCCTTTATTCCGTTGATCCCAAAGTCGCAATTTTGAAGGCGCCAAACGGGAAGGTGATCAAACCCAACCCAAAAGGCACCGGCATATTTACCTTCTAGGGGTCAGAACAAGATCTGCTCAAAATCCTGCGCTAAGCTCGAACGAATTGTGAACATCATGCAGCCCGGAGGATATTTCCGGGGAGCCGCAACGTCCTGAAGCGTTCAGGTATTTGTTGTTCCGTGTCCCAGGAATAAATGCCGGTCAGGTTGATATGCTCCCAACTGAGTGGCGAGATGTGTTTCAGCACGTCGTCGGGAATGTTTCGGCCTTGCCGCCGGAGATGAGCGACAGCCCGGCTGAGATAGACGGTATTCCAGTGCACGATGGCACTAACGACTAGGTTTAGCCCGGAGGCCCGGAACGCCTGGCTGTCGTAGGAACGATCTCGGATCTCGCCACGTTCGTGGAAGAAGACGGCCCGTTTGAGTTTGTGGGCGGCCTCACCCTTGTTGAGGCCGGCCTGGCATCGCCGGCGCAGCGCTTGGCTCGAATACCATTCGATCATGAACAGGGTCCGCTCGAACCGACCGATCTCTCGGAGCGCCTTGGCCAGGTCATTGGCTTTCGACGAGGTTGCAAACATCTTGAGGATGGTCGACGGCGCAACGGCCCGTGTCGTAACCGACGCACCCAGGCGCAGGAGGTCATCCCAATTGTCAAGAATGAGCGTGGTGTTGATCGGCGTGCCAATATGATTGGCCAGGGCCGGATAGGCGTCGGCCTTTTCGAATGTATGGAATTTCCGGTCCTTGATGTTGCGCAGTCGGGGAGCGAAGCGCTTGCCGACAAAAGGGAATAGTCCGAAGACCTGATCGCTGGCGCCTCCGGTATCGGTGAACAATTCCTCGATTTCGAGGATTGTGTCATGGTCGAACAGCCCGTCCAGGACGTAAACGGCCTCGCTCTCGGTCGGACTGATAGGCAGGATGCTGAAGTAGCCGTATTGATCGGAAAGGCCGCTGTAGAATTTCGTTCCCGGTTCGCTGCCGTAGTGCAGATTGATGTCGCCACGTTTTGCGGCCCGGTCGCTGGCCCGGAAGAACTGACCGTCGGACGATGCGGTCGTTCCGTCACCCCATATCCGTGAATGCGGATGGCGGGTGTGAGCGTCCGTCACACAGGCCTGCGCCGCTCGATAGGTCTCGGATCGGGCATGGAAAGTGCGCATCCAGCCGATCTGATGTGCGCTGATCCCCTTCGAAGCACCGGCCATGCGTTTCGGGCCGAGATTCGTGCCGTCCGCAAGCACGCCTGCCAGCATCGCCGGTACGTTTTGCGGAACGTCTCCCGTTCGGACATGGGTGAACTGGTCGGCAAAGCCGGTCCATTCATGTACTTCCCTGAGCAGATCGGGAATTTCCACGAGTGGAAACATCTCGGTGATTTCGGCATTCAGGTCCTCGGCCGCAGCGGGAACGTCCCTGGCATGTGGCGTCACGATCAGGGTTCCGGCCTCGAGTCGGACGCCTTCGAGCCTTCCATTTCGGGCGCGGTACGCCAGCCGCTTGAGGTTGAAGTCCATCATTTGCCGGACCTCGGTCAGCCAGGCCTCGCCGTCCTTCTGGACGCCAAGACCAAGCTTGTCTTCCTCCTTGAGAGCGATGAAGGCGGGCCTAGGCATGAGATGTTCATCGATCGGCCGAAACGCCCGGCTTCCTTCGACCCAGACATCGCGTGATCGCAGCCGATCGCGCAACAGCGCAAGCGTTGCGATCTCGTAGAGCCGCCGATCCGACTTGCCTTTCTCGAAGATCAGCTTCCTGTCTGACTTTGCAAGATGGGCAACCGGAACGCGGTCGGGAAGAACGCGCCTGCCTTCCGCATAGAGCGTTCGCAGGGTTGCTAAGGCTGCCAGCAACGGATCGTGCCGGCGGCGCGACTGGAAGGTGAATGTCTGGAGAAATGCCGCCGCAAATTTGCGAAGGTTTCCGTATTGCTCGGCCGCCAAAACCAGAGCGGAAGCATTATTGCTTTCGACGATGGTTTCGAGGCCGGGCTTGATTTGCAGCAGCCGGTACCATCCGATCTGCCGGTCCAATAGGTCAATCGCATCTTCCCCGGTTTCGTTGGCCGCCTGCAAAGCCGTGATCGTGTCGAGGAACAGCCGCAACGCCTTCGATGTTTCGGCGCGCGTATTCATATGTCGCTGCTTTTTGCGGTTATTGGCTTTGGAAAACAACCTGCCGATCAACTTGATGAACATGGTCATCGCGTCGTCGGTGAGTTTCTGGCCGAGCTTGATGACCTGTACCACAAGTGTCGCGCGTCGGCGGCTGGCGGTGAAGTCACTGGCAAGCCAGGCCGGCATTGCATCCCCCTCGCGCATCATCTGATCCCAACGTCCCGTCGGAATACGGGTTTGCAAACGGGGATCGATCCCGAGCGAGCGCAGCAATGAGATGCGCTCTGTCAATCCGAGCAGATTCATTGCACCCGGAGCCTCCGGAGCTGACTTCAGCCAGTGAAAGCGTGTCTGGCCGATTGCCGGATCGACGGTCAGCAAACTGTCGAGTGTTTCCAGAGTGTCCGGCGTAAGGTTCGAGATCAGGGCAGCTTCAGCACCGCGGCGCGCGATGGTTCGCGCCAACAGTCCCATACGTTCAATGACATTCGCCACAGGCAACAGCACCCGGCGTTCGCGAAACGTTGCGATGATGGCATTCGCGATCGGCACGCCCCTGTCGGTCGCTGAAGCCGCCTGTATCGCGGACAGCAATGCCGCACGACGATCCTGGGCTGTTGCGCTCCGCATTCCGAGATAGACGAGCAGGTGCGCGATGTGATTGCTGCGCGTTCCCTCCCGGCGAGCATATCGTTCAAATGAAGCAGGCTCGGCTCCAACCTGTTCGGCAATATAGTTAAGCACTGCCTTTGGCGGAGCTTCGTTGACCGAGAGTACCCGGCCCAGATGGCGCATTACGCAAAGCTGCATCGCGAAACCGAGCCGATTGTGTTCTCGTCTGCGAAGCTCAACTTCGAGCCGGTCCGCAGGTGACAGGAAATAATGATGGATCAGGCAGTCTTCGTCGGTCGGGATATCGAATAGTTCCTGCCGTTCCTGAATTTTGAGAAGCATCCGCCGGGCCATCTTTCACTCCATACTATGCAAGCCGATGGCCTACGTCTGTGTCCGAAAACGTCCGACTGCGTACAGGGCTAAAACACCCTGTCCACAAATTACCTTGACAGCATTTTGGACAGTAAGTTAATTTGAACAGCCTTTTCGGACAGGATTGACGCTATGTCACGCACCTTCGCCTATGCCCGAGTTTCCACGACCGGGCAGACGACGAAAAACCAGATTGAAGAAATCAGGACGGCGGGGTTTCACGTCAAAGACCATCGGATTGTGACCGAGACGATTTCCGGCAGTGTGCCGATTGCGCGACGTCCGGAATTCTCTCGACTGGTGGATCGTTTGGAACCTGACGACATTCTCATCGTGACGAAACTCGATCGCCTTGGCCGGGATGCCATAGATGTCAGCTCGACAGTCAAGGCACTGGCCGACGAAGGGGTACGGGTCTACTGTTTAGCACTTGGCGGGGTTGATCTCACGAGCTCCGCCGGCACGATGACCATGAACGTGCTCAATGCCGTAGCCCAGTTTGAGCGAGATTTACTGGTCGAGCGGACGCAGTCTGGTCTCAAACGTGCAAAATCCGAGGGGAAGGTTTTGGGGCGGCGGCCCAGCCTGACAAATAGTCAAATACAGGAGGTACGATCTTCCCTGAATTCCGGTGAGAGTGTTTCTGCAATCGCTCGGGCGTTTGGCACAAGCAGACAAACGATCATGCGAGTACGAGATAAACCCAGCCGAGACTGACAATCCCTACCATATATGATGCGGTACAAGTGTTCGCCTTCGTAGGCTGTTCAAACTGTTGCAATTCGGGGCTAAACCGCTTGCACTTCTGCCAGGAAACCATCCACTTCAATTTTCAATTTGGAAGCCTGTTCTGAAAGCTCGCCGGCTGCCATCGTTACCTGACTTGCCGCTGTCCCCGTTTCCTGGGATGCCTGGGTGACGCCGGTAATGTTTTCCGCAACGGCCTGGGTGCCCCTGGATGCTTCCGTCACGTTGACAGCTATTTCCCTGGTAGCGGCATCTTGCTGCTCCATTGTCGCAGAAATTTCCGCTGATGTTTCGTTAATCCTGGAAATAATGTTACCTACTTCGTCAATCGACGCGACAGAGGCGGTGGTCTGGTCCTGGATATCCTTGATCAATCCGGAGATATTGTCAGTCGCCTTCCCGGTCTCACTGGCAAGGGCTTTGACTTCGCTCGCAACAACCGCAAAACCTTTGCCCGCTTCTCCGGCCCTGGCGGACTCAATCGTTGCATTCAAGGCGAGCAAATTCGTCTGCTCCGCAATGTCAGAGATCATCAAAATGACTTCACCGATTTTATCGGCGGTCTGTGCAAGCTTGTCCATCTGTCCGCCGGTTATGGAAACTTTTTCAACGGCTTCTTGCGAGATGGCGGAAGCGCTTGATACCCGCGCGTTAATTTCCCCGATTGAACTTGAGAGTTCTTCGGTTGCAGAAGAGACCGTCGCGACATTTGTCGACGCCTCTTCCGTTGCAGCGGCGACGGAAGTGGCCTGACTGCTGGTTTCTTCCGCGATACTGGACATGGATTGTGCCGTGGTTTGAAGCTCGGCCGAAGCTGAGGAAACGGTCTCAACAATCGTGCCGATATTGGCAATAAATCGGCTTGACGCATCCGACATTTTCTTCTGGCGCTCTTCTTCGAGTTGGCGCTCTCGCGCTTGTTCCTCTTCCATTTCTTTAGAACGGATCATGGTTTGGCGAAAAGTCTGATAGGCGATTGCCACTTCACCAATCTCGTCTTGCGCATGGACCTTAACGTCCAAGCTGTAATTTCCTTTTGTGAGTGCGCTGATGCCAGTCACAACATCCGCCAACGGGCGCGTGATCGCTTTGCGAACCAGGAGAAACGCAAACCCCAGCGAGGCAACAAAGACGATTGCAGAAATTATCAGAATGGCTCTTAGCGCAAACTGTTCAGCTTCCAGGGCAGCCTGTGCGGCACGCAGAGTAAAAGCCTCCAATTCCAGAACCAAGGTTTCCAGCTCATGATTGAGTTTGGTTTCTTCTGCCTCGATCGTGGAGTGTAAGATAAGCGCCTGCTCAATTTGCCCGGATTGAATGAGCTTGAACGCCTGCAATGCGTGATCGTCATAAGCTTTGTGTTCTTTCGCAATTGCGCTGAAGGCGTCATAAACCTTTTGAAACTCATCCCTGTCGTCATCAGAATGGGCCGTTGCCTGAGCAGCTTTGGCAAGTTTTTGGGCTTCGACGATCTCGCGATCAACTTTCTCGGCATATGCTGCGAATATTTCATAAGCATGATCGAAGTCCGCACGCGCCTCCGCGTGCTGATCCAGCAAGACACCTGCCCTGAAGCCGCGTTCAAGATTGATGGACTGTTCCAACTGATGCGTCGTGATCTGGCTTACCGCGTTTGTAAGCGGGACATCTTTATTTGCGACATCCTCGATCAAAATACCAATAGTGTTGAGCTGCCACAGACCGATCAGAGCCACCAGGACAAGCCCCGCTAAGCAGGTCCCAACAACAGCCATGATCTTTGCGCCAATACTCAATGACCCCCTAGGCTGCTTTCGATCCTCAATTCCAGTATCGCTGCTCAACTGCATGGCCCCACTCCAATGAGTAAATCCGATAAACCATCCCAACTACATGGACACGCTTACCTGCGGCTATATACACAGGCAGCTTAGTGCTTCTTGCGAGCTGACTATCGAGTTTCAGTTTCGGGCGGCTAGATTTAAACTTAACCGTTCAAATCCTGGCCGCGTTCTTACTAAAACTCACCTAGCGTTAAATAACATTTAAGAATAACTAAATGTAAAACTACTGATATACCCTAGGTAGAACAACCATTACTTTAAGATGCATATTTGAGCCATAAGTGGTTATTGGTAGAAATGCGCTTCATGGTGGTGCAAATGGCCAGTTAAGGCATGTTAATTCGTAGGAGTGACGTTCTTGATATGTTCAATCTAAGCGCAGGCTTTTTTACAAACCTTGTTCTGGCCCCTAAACGCAGCGCCAATGTCTGGAGTTAGGATAAGGGTCAGTCATCATTACGCCAACTGGAGCCAACTCCTTCGTGTTACAAATTTGGGTAAGATCGTTTCGCCTGAAGTGGCGATCGTGTCGGCCGGCTAACCACTGCGCACCTGATACTCTTCCGCGATGTCTTTTGAAACCTGTACCGCGATGTCAGTAATTGGGTGATGCGGCCTTATTGGAAACGGTGCTGTGAAGTTCAGATTCGATGGCTGCCAACCGCAATTGACCTCTCTCAACCGACCGTCGTCAATTTCAGCTACGACGACCCCCCGCGGCGCTCGGTGGCGCACTCGCATCGTCCCAAAACTCCCCGTAGTCACCAAAAGAGAGCCATTGGTGTTTTTCTGGGAAGGCTCTTCTAGCCGGCTTCTGCACCCAGGCTGGAAATTACTTTGGCAAGCAGTTGATTGAGTTGTTCCTGCTCGTTGCGCTTCAGGGCTGACAAAATGGACTTTTCGTTTTCAACATGAGCGTCGATCGCTTTGTCGATCAAGTCTCTACCCTCCTTCGTTAGCTCGACCAGTGTTCCACGTCTATCGTTTGGATTGCGGGCTCTTGCGACAAATCCCAACTTTTCGAGGCGGTCGAGACGACCCGTCATCGCACCAGAAGTCACCATTGTTGCCTGATAAAGTGCAGTTGGGCTTAGAGCAAAGGGTGCGCCGGATCTTCGCAATGTAGCTAGGACGTCAAACTCACCCGCCTGCAATCCGAAGCGAGCAAACAAGGGTTCAAGATGGTCGCGGGAAACTAACTGCGACGCTTCTGCAAGTCGGCCGAGAACCGCCATGGGAAGATGGTCCAGATCGGGGCGCTCCGTAGCCCATTGCGAAATTGCATGCTCAGCTCTGTCCAAAAGAGACTCCATTTATCTTGTTGCTAAGATTCTTATTGACAAGAAACTTTTCCTAGCGGTATCTTGGTACTAAGATATATTGTGACGCTTTGTGATTCAAGTCACACCAGCCTGCCATTGCCGCATTTCAGGAGAAAAAATGTCATTCGATAAGTCGATGTCCATAAAGCTAAGCGGCAGAACCAAGGTGTTAGCGCTTGCCTGTCTTTTGCTCGCGGGGTCACTCATCGGACTGAGTGTCAATCTTGCGAAGCTGGCGAGTTCAGATGGAATCAATCTGATGTCGTTCCTCTTTTGGTCGATAGCAGGCGCCGGTGTAATGATAACAACCCTCGCGATGGATTTCCGGCAACGCCCTCGTTTAAACCCTCGAACAGTAGAGTATTTTTTGATCTCTGGCCTGGTGAGCGTGGCACTTCCCAATGTGATGTTTTTCTTTGCAGCAGCGAAAGTCGGCGTTGGTTTTGTAGCACTGTCTTTCGCCTTTCCGCCTCTCTATACCTATGTTCTGGCTTTGCTGGGACGGATGGAACATTTTCAACTATCGAGAGCGGCTGGCGTTCTTTTGGGGGTTGCAGGCGCGGTGATTATTGCCCGCTCTAAAGCTGCTCAAGCTGACGCCGATCTAATTGGAATGGGCCTGGCTTTGAGTGCCCCGATCGTCATCGCGTTCGGCAATATTTATCGGACACTGCGCTGGCCAGCAGGTGCCGCGTCCCTCGCTCTAGCTCCAGGAATGCTGTTTGGTGCACTGCTTTTTCTCGCGGGTGGTCTAATTCTGACTGGACAGACTTTCGAATACCCGTTCGAAAGTGGCTTTGCCGTCTTGTTGCTCGTTGTCCAGATTGCTGCATTTTCGACAATGTATACTCTCTACTTCGTGCTTCAACGTTTGGCTGGGCCTGTCTATATGAGCCAAGTCGGCTCTGTTGGAGCGTTGGCAGGCTCTGCAATTTCAATTCTGATACTTGGTGAAATTCCACCACCAAATCTCCCAATCGCGGCTATGCTAACAGCCTTTGCCGTGTTCCTCGTGACCCGATCAGCGCGCGACGGAAATAGTCGCAAATAATCAGTGACATAATCGGAATGAGGGTATGATTCACGCAAAGTCACGCTGACGCACAGCCGTTTCACTAGTGGAAGGTGCAGAGCGCATCAGGCGCTCACAGTGCAGACCAGCCTCGTTAGAGCCTGCCCGCCGTCGTGAAATTGGCAGGCGCTCTTTGTTCAATGAATAGCGACCCGTGATTTTGAATGACGGGAAGTTCCTTGCAAGCATTTCCGAGAACAGAAATGATGCCCGGATTATCGGCTGGCTCACCGGTGCAAACTTCTCACACGCAAACATGGACATTAATGACACGCTTCGCGTGTCTCGATCGTGCGGCGGCCTGAACTTCTTTGTGCAATTCGGCAAAGGGCCAGTTCTGGTGGCCGGGAAGGGGACTCGGAGGTGCGATAAGCGCGAATTCTGCGAACGGCAGGAGTGGGGACAAAACGACGAATTCGACAAAACGGAACTATCAAATTGCGACACAGTTTCAGAGTAAGCGGATGTTATCCGATTCTGGATCGAGCGGCGCTGAATCCTACAACCTCCAAAGTAAACTCTTCAACATAATCGATTAGGGCAGATACTGCCTCCTCAGCCTCTCCCTCATTGCCATCCGCCACCGCCTTAGCGATGGCTGAGTGAGCTGCAGCCATCCGCTTCATATCCCCATGGCGTTCCTGATGAAGAACCCAGAATCTTCTCGACAATCCTTTAACGGATGTCAGTGCGCGAGCTGCATATTTATTGTCTGATGCGACAGTCAAAAGGGCAAAGCTCTTTGAATCCAACTCAGTCATACTTGCCTGATCACCGGACAGGGAAACTTCCTTGAAACCCTTTGCGATCTGCGCAAATTTTTCTCTTTGACTGGCGGTGGCGCGTTTTGCTGCCGATCGAGCGACAAGTGTTTCCACAGCGCGACGAAGCTCCAACGCCCTGAACTGCTCCGTGTGATCGATAGGAACGACTTGCGCGCCGCGTCTCGGCGCAATGGTCAGAAGGCCATCATCGGCCAATCTTTGAATGGCTGATCTAACAGGTGCACGGGTATGTCCCGACACTTCGATGAGGTCCGTCTCCGAGACCCAACTCCCCGGTTCCAAAGTGCCATTGACGATCATGCGTTCAATATCGCGAAAGGCCTCGTCTTTGCGATGCACGCCATTTCCATTGTCCACCAAGGCCATTTTCCTCCTCAGAATTTACCAATTCGACGCCCGGTTAAGAGGACGCTTCTAACATTCTTGTTTCACAAATTTGACATGTTATCAATATCAGTTAACATTTCATTGTTGACATGTCAGAATATATTTGATGACATGTTAAGGGAAATAGACATCTAATCCTATGGGAGGTCTTCATGGGTAAACTAAAGACGCTGGCCCTGTCAGCAACACTTGTTATGAGCACTGCAGTGGGCGCCATTGCCCAGGAGGTGGTAAAGGTCGCTGAACCAAACTGGGCCAGTGGTCGTGCCATGGCAGGTCTCATCAAAGTCGTCATCGAGGACAAGCTTGGCGGCAAAGCGGAGCTCGTACCGGGCACCAATGCTGTGATCTTCAAAGCTATGGATCGCGGTAAAGGTGAGATTGATGTGCATCCGGATGTGTGGTTGCCAAACCAATCGAACTTCACTGACGAATATGTGGATCAAAACAAAACGGTTTCATTGAGCGGCGGCAGCTACGAAGGTTTCTCTGCATTCTGCGCACCAAAGGAATTCGCGGCAAAGAACAACATCAAAACCGTGTTTGATCTTGCGACGCCAGAAGTTGCCAAGCTAATGGACCGCGACGGTGATGGCATGGGCGACATCTGGGTTGGTGCACCTGGTTGGGCGTCAACGAAGATCAACTCAGTCAAAGTGCGCGACTACGGCATCACAAACTTCTTCAAGCCAGTTGAAGCTGAGGAAGAGGTGGCGACTGCATCAATCTCTGATGCGTTGAACAAAGGTGAAGGCTACGCGTTCTACTGCTATGCACCGCACTACAACTGGTTCGTCTTTGACATGGTTCGCCTTGAAGAGCCTGCATATGATCCAGCAAAATACGACATGAAACAGCCAGCGGAAGATCCGAAGTGGTTTGAAAACTCCAAGGTCACAACGGGCGACAAGCCAAAGACCATTCATGTGGGTTACTCAAACTCTCTGAATGATCGCACACCCTCTGTGGCTAAATTCCTCGCCAATATCGATATGGACACGGACACTGTAAACAACTTCACACATGAGATCGTTGTGAAGAAGCGTTCCAGCGAAGAAGTTGCACGCGAGTGGATTGCAGCAAATGCCGACCGTGTAGACGGCTGGCTTGGGCTTAAATAGCACAGCCCTCCCAATGACCGATGGCATTCGTCTCCCTTTTGAATGCCATCGGTTATACTTCGAATAATTTGATAGCGAATGACCGCGCAGAATTGCGGGGCAAGGGGGCTTTTTGTCCGAACACCAAGACATCAGTGATCCAGTCATAGACCTCCAATGGGTCTGGAAAATCTTCGGATCAAAAACAGCAGGAAGCCATGGTAGCCATTCAAAAGGATGGTCTTTCTAAGGCAGACGTTCTTGAACAATTCAATTGCGTTGTGGGTGTGGCCGACGCCAGCTTCAAAGTGAAGCGCGGGGAAATATTCTGCATCATGGGCTTGTCCGGCTCGGGCAAATCTACACTGGTGCGTCACGTCAACAGGCTGCTCACTCCAACCTCTGGTCAGGTCAATGTCAGCGGCGTCGACATCATGTCACTTGGTGAGCAGGAACTTCTCAAAGTCCGAAACGAGAAGATCGCCATGGTGTTCCAAAACTTTGGTCTGCTTCCTCACCGGTCTGTTCGCGACAATGTTGCCATGCCTCTTGAAGTGCGAGGACTTTCCCAAAACGCACGATGGAAGGCGGCTGAAGAAGCGCTGAAACTGGTCGAACTTGGCGAGTGGAAAGACAAGTTTGCACACGAATTGTCTGGCGGCATGCAGCAACGCGTGGGACTCGCCCGTGCCATAGCTGCAGATGCTGATGTGCTTTTGATGGACGAGCCGTTTAGTGCGCTTGATCCACTCATCCGGCGTCAACTCCAAGACGAGTTCATGAAACTCGCTGGAAGGATGCACAAAACCACGCTCTTTATTACGCACGATTTGGAAGAAGCAGTCCGTATTGGTGATCGCATTGCCATCATGAAGGATGGAGCAATTGTTCAAACAGGCACACCCGAAGAGATTATCATGAATCCGGCCGACGATTACGTGATGGATTTCGTAGCGGGGATTTCGCGGATTAATCTCATTCGCGCACATAGCCTTGCCAAGCCACGCTCCGAATATGAAAAAACTCACGGGAAACTTCCCAACGATATTTTGACCGTCTCGGGCAATGACACGCTGCGACAGATTATCATCAAATCAACTGAAACGGATGGTGCGATCCTCGTTTGTGACGAGGGGCTAGGCACTGAAGGCGTCATCACAAAAAATGATATCCTCAATGGGGTCATCATGGGGACGGAAGACCAATGACAGCGATTGCAGACAAAATGAGCGCCGAGAATCAAGTCGAAGAGAGTGATGTCAAAACCTTTGTTTCGGTCAATGAGGACTATTACGAGCAACAGTTCAAAGTCATCGGTGATAAACGCGGATTTGCCCTCACCTGGAATTGGGTCGCATTCCTATTGGGTTCCATCTGGTACGGCATGCGCAGTCTCTGGGCTTACTTTCTTCCATTTGTTGCTCTTGAAACTCTTTCCGTAGTTCAATTGGCGCGCGGCATTTGGGGCGATCTTGGCGCACCGATACTGGCTCGGCTTCCAGGCATCGAAGCCACACTCCAACAACGATATGAACAATTGGCAGAAGCCAAGAAAAACGCTCCGGACAGTGTTGCTGGATTTGAGAACGCAATTGCCTCTCTTGAGCGCGCCGTTGAGGGAATCAAAGCAGACGCAGCGGCAGCGAATGCTACTTCACTCCAATTGATATTCTATGGAGCTATTGGCCTTCTCTTTATCAAGGTCGTGCAGGCGATACTGGCAAACACCGCTCTTCAGGCGCGCTTTGCAAAATGGCTATCTGATCGGACAATTGGTTCGGGGCTCAATACGCAAAAGATTGCTCTGTCATCAGTTCTAACCACAGTTACTTATATCACTTGCTCCTTGAAATTTGGCTTTCCAGATCAGGTTCCAAGTCTACAGACGTTTCCTTCTGACCCTCAGATCCAAGGATCGGTCGCAGATGCGATCAAAGCCTGGATGGCGGGTGCCGCCATATCATCGGAGTGGTTTTTCGATGGTCTCGTTTTTGGTATTCGAACGGTTCTCGACGCACTTGAGACGATTTTCGTAGAGACCCCATGGCCGGTGATGGCCGGGTTTGTCATTCTCTTGACCGGATTGTCGGCAGGTTGGCGTGCATCAATTTTCACAGCGGCGGGTCTGGCCTATCTCGGCTATCTCGGTTTCTGGGACAAGAGCATGAAGACGCTAGCGCTACTCGGTACTGCAGCCTGCATCTCTATCTCGCTTGGTATCCCGCTTGGCATTGCCTGTGCGAGAAACCCAAGGCTTTACACATTCGTGCGGCCTGTTCTCGATTTTATGCAAACAATGCCTGCGTTCGTGTACCTCATCCCGGTTATTGCTTTCTTTGGAACTGGCAAGCCAGCAGCCATCATCGCCACGATGATCTTTGGTGGATCACCGGTTGTGCGATTGACAGTTCTTGGATTGCGCGGCGTGCCGGAACACGTACGTGAGGCCGCAATGGCTTTTGGAGCAAATAAACGTTACCTCCTCTGGAAGGTAGATATTCCGCTCGCCATGCCATCCATCATGGCCGGTATCAATCAAACCATCCTCCTATCACTTGCCATGGTGGTGATCGCATCCCTAATCGGTGCAAAGGGATTGGGTGAAGATGTGCTTGAAGCACTGCAATATGCCTCAGAGGGGCAGGGCATACTCGCGGGTCTCGCGATCCTTGTCTGCGCGATGATGCTTGACCGAATTATTCAAGGCAAAGGGAGATAGTTCATGAGCGTTACCGTTGCCATGTTCATCAAATATGAGAACGATAAGAAGGATGAGATGCTTAAAAGCCCGAGTGATCGCGCTGAAGTCTCAAGAAAAGCGGTGGGCGCCATGGGTGGCAAGCTACTCCACGCCTACGGAACCTGCGGTGAGTTTGACATGATGTTCATCTACGAAATGCCGGATATGGCTTCAGTTGCTGCCAATATGATGCTGGCTGACGCGAGCGGTATGTCGAAGCACCATAAGATCATTCCTTTGTTTTCCAATGATGATTTTCTTGCCGCACAAGCCAAAGCAGGGGAGATGAAGCATACTTACTCGGCAGCAGGTGCTGAGTGAGTAGCGCTCTTTTCTTTGGTGGCAATATTGTCTGCGTAGACGCAGCGCACGAGGGGGCAGAAGCGGTCTTTATCGATGATAGCCAAATCATCTTCGTCGGAGATCGACAGGAAGCCGAAAAACTTGCCGACAGCCGCACGGAACACATTGATCTTGATGGAGCAACACTGCTCCCTGGTTTTATCGATGCCCATTCGCACCCGCTTTGGGCGGCCAAAACGCGTGGGGCGCCGGTTGTTGATGTGAGAGCGGAAACCGTCCCGACATTTGGTGCTATCTTGGCAAAAATCGAAAGACGGGTGGCAGCGAGCATGCCTGGTGAGTATCTACTGTTTTTCGGGCTTGATGCTCAGCTTCATGATGGGTTCAAAGCCCTAACCAGAGAGCAATTGGATGTGCTCGCACCCGACAATCCGCTCGGCATCCAGACATCAAATTGCCACGCGCTTTACATGAATTCGGCAGGCTTTGATGCTTGCGGGATCAATGAAAACACCGAGACACCCACAGGCTCCATCATTGAACGTGATGAGAATGGCAGGCCGACGGGAAAGATTGCTGAAGCCATTACATGGCGAGCAGTTGAGACATTTTATGAAGCCTGGGGTGATGATCGTTTGAACGATCAGTTCAAGGCTTCAATCGACGATTTTGTTCGAAACGGTATCACGGCGACGACGGAACATCTCTATCTACCATTTTACAAAGCCTATTACCTAAGCGCATTGGATAAGGAATGGCCGATGCCGCGCATTGCAGCCTATCAGCAGGCGGTCACGCCGGACATGAGAGTTGAAGACTTTACTGTTGGTGCTGATCGCCTCTGGATGGCTGGCGTCAAAATCCATGCGGATGGATCTCCATTCATTGGCAATATCTGGTTGACAGAACCGTATTTGGAAAACGAGATCACATTGAAGCGGATGGATTTGCGACCCGGTTATACGGGAAGCTTGAACTATCCGCAGAAATTCTTCGAGGAGATGGTCCACAATTATGTGGAACAGGGATGGCAGATGACCATCCACACCCAAGGGGATAAGACCATTGATATGGTTCTCGACCTGCTTGAAGGGGTTCTCTCCAAGACACCAAAGCCGGACCATCGCTTCAGGCTAGAGCATTGCGCATTGATGCGCGAAGATCAGGTCGAACGAGCCGTGAAGATGGGTGTTCTTTCAAGCTTCTTTATCAATCACATTACCCATTGGGGCGCACCAATCGAAGATGTTCTGTTTGGTCCCGAACGGGCAGCGCATTATGTTCCAGCCGGAAGTGCAGTTAAACATGGCATGCGAATATCCTTGCACGCCGATACACCTATGACGGATCCTTCATGTCTTGAATTGATGCAAGCCGCCATGACGAGGCGGGCAGGGGATGGCCGGTGCGTGGGCCCTGAGCAGCGTCTTGATGTGGAATCCGCTCTGAAGGCTGTTACAATCGATGCAGCTTTTCAGATTTGCAAAGAGGATGTGCTTGGTTCAATCACTCCTGGCAAACACGCCGATCTCGTGGTGTTGGAAAGCAACCCCCTCACTACAGCCCCCGAAGACCTGTCGAAGATTAAAGTGCTTCAAACTTGGTTGGCCGGAGAAAGAGTCTATCATGCATGAGCAGTCGATTGATCGAGTACCTGTTATTACTGTTGGCGGCTTTCTGGGTGCCGGCAAAACGACACTTATCAATCGGCTTTTGAGGGACGCTGATGACGAACGTATCGTTGTTTTTGTGAATGACTTTGGTGCGATCAATGTTGACTACGATCTGATCGAAGCGGTGGAAGAACGCCGGATCTCTATGAAAAACGGATGCGTTTGTTGCACACTCAATGAGGATCTTATCGAGAGCATGCAATCGTTTCTGGAAGAGGATGAATCGCCCTCTGCGTTCATCGTCGAAGCCAGCGGGGTCTCAGATCCACGCGCCCTGGACAGTTCGATTCTCATGCTTGAGCAAACAGGATTAGTCCGTCTTGATAATCGTGTTTATGTCGTTGATGCGGCGCATTTCCAGAGCTCGGACTTTGAAGACACAGAACTGGTCGTTGATCATGCGGCTGCGGCTGACTGCATTATCGTCAACAAGACAGACCTTGTAGAAACCGGCGCACTGGAAAGCGTGGTTTCAACTCTGAAGACGGCCAGCCCTTATGCTACGCTCATTAAATCCAAATTTGCGGACTGTCCCAGCAGCATGATCATCAATAAGGTTGATCGCGACTTCACGGACGCGCCCGAAAAAGAGCAGTTTCATGTTTCACATCATCATGGATTCGCCAGTTGGTCGCGCCAGACAAATAGATTGATTAATCGTAGGCGCTTTGAAGAATTTGCCAAGCGACTTCCGGACTATTGTTTTCGCGCAAAGGGGCAGCTTTTCTTTGAAGGAGAGCTCTCAGGAGCAAACATTTTCCATTTGGTCGGGCGATGTGCTTCTATTGAACCGAAGGGATTTGGAGACAATCAGCGTAATTCTCGGATCGTTGTGATTGGCAAGAAAAGTAAGCTGAATCAGCCTGACTTAGATGATTGGTTTGATGGCATGCTCAGCTAACTAATTTTGAGACCAACATTAAGCCGAGTTTGTCAATAAGCGACATCCAAACAACGGCGAGGTTGGGCTCACTACGGACCTTTGCGGTTGCGCGAGTGACGTAAGGGCCAGTTATCATTACCCCTAAGGCCTGCATATGAGGTGATGACGAGGAATTTTGATGACGAACAACCTTAAACAGGTGTCGCTCTACGCGACACCAGCCTCACGCATGATCCAGCTACGGAACGCCGCAATCTTTGACACATCCATCCTATCCGGATGAACGACGACAAAATATCTCGCCTGCGTCGGAACGGGCTCGTCAAATGCGAGCATTATTTTCCCGGCATCCAACGCGCTGGACGCATAAATATCCCGAACGATAGCGAGACCCTGACCTGCAATGGTACCCTCAATTAGCAAGGCGTCGTCGGCGTAGCACGGACCCTTTGTTGCCTGTCGGGTTGGCTTGACACCATGAGCTTCAAGCCAGTTCGGCCATTCGGTCCGGTCGCGGTCTTGCAGAAGCGGATAGCGTAGGCAGTCGGCCGGATCGGTCAAGGGACCTTCGAGCAGGAGCGATGGACTTGCCACCGCCAACAACCGGGGTGTGAACAGCAAGGCGGCATCGAGGCCGGGATAATCGCCCGTACCGTGCCGGATCGCCACATCCACCATGCCACCTGCCATGTCCGCAAGCTGTACCGACGTTTCAATCCGAATCTCGATCTCGGGATGCTGCGCGGTGAAGCTACCGAGGCGCGGCGTGAGCCAGCATGCGGCAAGCGATGGCGTAGTGCTGACGATCAGAGAACGCGGCCCCGGCCTTCGATCCTCGAAGTACTGTACGGCGGCGTCGATCTGCTCAAAACTCGGCGCTACCGTGACAAACAGGTGCAAGCCGTGTGTCGACAACTTCACCTCGCGGTTTCCGCGCTCTAAGAGCTGGACGCCGAAGCGGGCTTCTATCGCCTTCACCTGCTGGCTTACCGCTCCGGGCGTCACATTCAGTTCCTGCGCGGCGCACTTGATGCTGCCTTGCCTGCCGACCTCTACGAAGGTTCGCAGCGCACCAAATGAAACAGGTAATGTCATGATATAGAGTTTAGATAAACTAAATCATTCGTCAATAGTTATCGTTTGCTCAGTCGGCGCCGAAATGCAATTTGCGCCATATGAAAACTGAACATGCCCGAACCGAACACCTGTCCGCCGCTCTGGTCCGCCTTTTGGCCGTCGGAGCTGGTGCTGCAGTCGCTAACAGCTATTACAATCAAGCATTCCTCGGCCATCTGACATTCGAATTCGGATTGGCTGCGGGGGTGGTCGCCATCGTCCCGGTGCTGACCCAGGCCGGCAATGCGCTCGGTGTGCTGTTCATAGCACCGCTCGGGGATCGATTGGAACGTAAATTCCTCATTCTCTTAACCATCTGCGCTCTGGTGGTCGCGCTGATCGGTGCGGCCGTCTCGCCGAGCTTTCTTTGGCTTGCCATCGCCAGCCTTGCGGTGGGCCTTTTCGCTACGGTCGCACAGCAAATTGTTCCGCTGGCCGTGCATCTGGCTCCGCCTGCCGATCGCGGGCGTATTCTTGGAAAGGTAACAGGCGGCATTTTGATCGGCATCTTGCTTGCTCGAGTCATCAGCGGCACCATCTCGGATCTATGGGGCTGGCCTTTCGTGTTCTGGTTCGCGGCCGTGCTGATGAGTGCTGTCGGCGTGGCACTGGCGTTCTGGTTGCCGCGTGTGCCTCCGACGACCGATTTGAGTTATCCGCGCCTGTTGGCCTCGCTATGGACGCTTGTGCGGACGCATAGCGTTCTCCGGCGGGCGGTCGCGGTGCAGTTCCTGATCTTCGCGGCCTTCATTGGCTTTTGGTCCAATCTCGCGCTGTTGCTGGCCGAGCCACCCTATCAACTTGGAGGCACGGCGGTCGGGCTTTTGGCGCTTGTTGGTGTTGCTGGCGCGCTCTCGGCCCCGATCGCTGGCGGTTTCGCCGATCGGCGAGGACCAGCCGTGGTGGTTTCAATCGGTGCGGCGCTAGTGCTTCTCGCCTTCCTAATCTTCGGGCTTTGGCAAGGCTCGCTAGTGGGCCTTATCGTCGGCATTGTGGTGATGGACGTCGCAGTACAGTCCTCGCAGGTTGGTAACCAAGCGCGCGTCTATGCGCTCGACCCGAGCGCGCGCAGCCGGCTCAACACCGTTTTTATGGCAACGATGCTTGCGGGTGGCGCTGTCGGCGCTGGCAGTGGAGGCGCAGCCTATGCTGCGTGGGGTTGGACGGGCACATGTATTTTTGGAGGGATCAGCGCAGCACTTGCGCTACTACTGTCGCGTAAATCCTGACCGCTATTTGTATACATCGTGGTCTGAAATCGCCCTGAAAGTTGTGTTGTAATTTTCCCCGAAAGTATCTGAGTCTAGAAGTCAAAGGCACAGTGAAACCTTTGGCTAGAACGTGTTCTCTTTAACGGCAATGTCTGTTCCAGCTTAGCATCTGCACTTATGTGACGCCGACGTAATTACAGGGCCGAAAACTGGCTCTTGGAAATCGAGGCGATCGCTGTCGCCTAAATTCGTGAACTGACATACATTCCTCTTGCAACATTGGTCAAAGTGGGCTTGATCCAGACATAAGCGGCAAGTGCGCGGGTGATTTCTGATCGGCAAAGCACCATTACCGCGCAATTGCACTACTGCCTGCTATTGGGACGCAGTTGGTCAAGAACGGTCGATTCTGATGAAAAACTCAACTCGATCCAACCAGGCCGTGAGTTTCAGCAAACGGGTCCCAGTTTTTTTCCTGATGCCAGTCATATTCACAGCAAATCGCGACCTTTTCGGCCATCTCGCGACCATGCATCAGCGCAATTGCTCCCAGAGCCATATCCATTCCGGCCGAGATTCCGGAAGAGGTGATGAACTTGTCGTCTTCAACCCATCTGGCCTGCTTTACCCAATCAACTTTTGGGTATTGATGTGCGATACTGGTGAAAGCCGCTTTGTTAGTTGTTGCGCGTCGCCCGTCCAGAACACCCGTCGCCGCCAGAAGCAAACTGCCAGTGCACACGCACAACACATAGTCTGCCTGTTCCGACGCGGTTTTGATCCAGTCCAAGAGAACAGTGTTGTTTACCTCGCGGCGCGTTCCCATGCCGCCGGGAACAAACAGGACATCAAAGCGATCGGCATGTTCAATCGTTGTATCTGGACTGGCGCGTACCTGCTGGTTGCTTTCCACGGGGTCTGGTGTCTCTGCAACAAGTTGGAGGTCAAATTCATCTTTAAGCAGCCCGAACATCTCAAGTGGCCCAAACAGGTCCAGCAACTCAAAGCCCGGAAAGATCAATGCCCCGATACGTCGCATAGTTCAGCCTTTTAGATAAGTTCAATCCGGCTAATCAGTATCACTGATCGCATGCATTCTCCATCCAGAAGTAGGTGATCGTATTTACCTTACATGTTTCGCCGCTCCATAGGATGCAGTCCAAGCGAATTTTGGGTCGAGAAATGATGTGCTCCGAACAATCGGGTTGACAGAAAAATAGTACCGACATGATGGAAACGGGCTCCAGCCTTGATAACGCACAAAATCTTTCGCACTTTGAGGAATGAGGCTGGTGGCCTCTGAACTGTCTTAAGCTGGTTTTGCGAAGAATCAGCCGCCGACAGGAGAAGCCGCCATGGCACAGGATAACACAACGACGTTGGGCAATGTCATCCACATTGATGACGAACGGATCCAGGATCATCTGGGCAGGACTGTCCGTAGTTCTGTTGAAGAGACTTTGAACGCACTGCTTGACGCGGAAGCGGACCGCCTTTTTGGCGCCGATCGCTATGAGCGCAGTGACAGCCGGCACGATTATCGATCGGGTCACTATGAGCGCAAACTGGACACCAAGGCTGGTCGAGTGAACCTGAAGGTTCCCAAGCTTCGGAACGTTCCGTTTGAGACAGCCATCATAGAGCGTTACCGGCGACGGGAAAGCTCGGTCGAGGAAGCCTTGATGGAGATGTATCTGGCCGGCGTTTCTGTCAGGCGGGTCGAAGATATCACCGAGGCGCTGTGGGGTAGCCACATAACCGCGCTTTCGCTTTGAGTGCAGCAGCTTTTCACAGGCCTCTACCGCCGACGCCTCGTCATCGAAGAAATCTATCCTCTGCTGGCCACCTGATCCGATACGTCCCCATGTGCGCAATACGGAATGCCCGCCAAACAGGTTCTGCTGGTGCGAAATCGAGTAGTACCGCCGCATTTTTTGTGCAGGGTCTATCCTGAATAGTGTCGTCTCATATGCAGCATTGCCCATACCAACTTGTCCCATCAGAGGGCGAGTTAATCCAATGAATTCCTTGAATCACTGAGTGTCCATAGATTCATGTTTTTGATGCATATTGTCAGCTGTAGCATGGCGCGGACGGACGTGTTAGCGTGTCCGTCATCAGGTAAATTGAGACATCAAACGGCCTGACTAAAGGAGGGTCTGGCGCATCTGGATTTCAGTTAAGCAGCGGATTTGTCGTGCTGCAAGCGTCGTTGTTTCATGGTCCTCCTTTTGATCTTTTCTCGTTCGAGCAGGATGGTCTGGCCRCGCCCGGTATAGACGTCAGCCGGGGTGAGATTGTTCAGGCTCTCATGATAGCACTGCTTCAACGGCATCTGCAAAAGGCTGTTAACAGCTGACAATATCGCCGCGCGGTTATAAGCACCACACGATACGCAGACCTTCGACACAATGAAATTCGTCGGCAGTTGGGTCGAGCAGCATCGAAAACGGGTTGTCGCGACGTTTGAACAGGCGGCGGTTGAACTGTCTAAAGTTGCGTCAGGACGAGGTGAAAACTAGATTCTCAGTGTGTAGCAAGGACAACAATTCTTTGCTCAAGTGCAAGTTTTTTTTCGCCAGCGTGTCGCGCTTCCGATCAGAAAATCAAGTTCCGAAAGTGAGAAGAAGATTGTTCGCCGGCATCGCATCGACAGCTATTGGAGCGAACCCTGCCGCATGGGCTATGTCGGAAACGGCTTCTAACGATTTGTAGCCGATCGCCGGATCGCGTGTACGCAAGGAGGCATCGAACGCGCGATCGCCGTCTGAGGCATACGCAGAGCCGCGCAAGAATGGTCCATACACGATCATTCGCCCATTCTCGCTCAATGCCCCGTGCGCCTCTTCGAAAAGACGCGAGACCAACGGCTTCGGGATAAGGTGGAGTAGGTTAATTGTCAAAACCGACACAGCAAACCCGCGTGCGACTGGCCATGGGGCCGATACGTCAATGGCCAACGGTTCGGCGAGGTTCTTCAATCCGCTCTCGCGCTGCCACGCTGTGATACTTTCCCTTTGGTCCGGATCAACGTCTGACGGTGACCAATTCAATTCCGGAAACGCCTCAGCAAACGCGGCGGCATGTTGTCCTGTACCACTCGCCAATTCCAGAACGCGTCCCTTTGAAGGCAATCGGAGCTTCAGGGCTTCTACCAACGGACCAACGTTCCGCAGCGCTGCTGGTGCGGTTCGTCGCCCGTCTGCGGCTTGGTTTGCCGATTGAACAATGTGTCGTACCATGAGAAAAAGATGCCAGTCTGAAACCGCCACGTCTAGCTGTAAAGTGCATGATTCATTTGATTTTTGCGTTTCTGTAGCGCTGAAACAAGCGCCACCGGATTCGCAAAAAACACCAAAGAGCAGATCGTACACGCTACCGTGCGGTAACAATTATCCATCAATGTGCTTACGGGAAAACAAAACCAATACAAAATCCAACTTATTGGACCGGGGGTAACGGCGGCAGCGGTCCTCCGCTACCAATTTCAGCCAAGACGATCCAGCTTAATCAAGTTTCACGCGCGGAGCGGATGAACTAAACGTTCAGCTACCGATTCAGTCTTTCGCAATGCCTTCTTCAAAGGTGTGGTCGGGGCAATCCAATATCGCTCCGATCAAAACAATCACTTTTTCCAGAAGTTCGCGACGCCAGAGTGCCAGATCCAGCAGAGCCAAACAGCTACATAAGACCATTGCACGGTTTGTGATCAGTCCAACTTGAATGGATCAACTTGATTGCTGGTGCACCGTTGGTTGGAATTTGCTCCCGAACACTGGACCACCGTATTGGTGGACATCTTGTCTTCTACTCCACCGGATGACATGTGCCTGCGACAGGTTCCAAAATCTCGATCGGGATTTTATGGCCAATCGAGCTGTGTAGTCGTTCGTTGTTTTACTCTTGGTGGGCCGCCTTGCATGTCATCGGGCACCTGCCAATGACAACAACCCGTTCTGACGCTTCATTGCACACAATCCCAACCGCCCTGCTCCGCGATCTTCGCTTACCACAGGGACGGGAGCGCCAGGGACAATGCCGGGACATAGGTGACGAGCATCAGCAGTGCCAGCATGCCGGCAAAGAATGGAAGTATGGCCGCGCTCAGCCTTTCTATTGAAATGCCCGATATCCCGCTGGCGACAAAAAGGTTCACGCCGAGTGGAGGCGTGCAGAACCCAATGGCCAGGTTGACGGTGAGGATCACCCCGAACACCAGTGGATCAACGCCGATCGCAACGGCAACCGGTAGCAGGATCGGCGTCATGATGATGATCGAGGATATCGTCTCCATGAACATCCCGATTACCAGTAGCAGCAGGTTGATCAGGAGCAGGATCAGGATTGGATTGTCCGAAAGGCCCGTTATACCGGCTGCCAGCTGTGCAGGAATTTGTGCCAGCGTCGCAAGTCGTCCGAAAGCGGCGGCCATGATCACGAGGATCAGGATCGTGCCACTGGTCAATGCGCTCTGGGCCAGAATGCCAGGCAGGTCAGACAAGCGGATGTCCTTGTAGACGAACAGACCGACGATTGCGGCATAGACAACTGCCACCGCGCCGGCCTCGGTGGGCGTGAAGATGCCGCTGTAGATGCCGCCGAGGATTATCAGGGGTACGAGAAGCGCCCAGAATGAGGAGTGGAACGTTGAGGCAACCGAAGCGGACGAAAAGGTTTTCGTGCTTCCCAGCGCAGCTGTTTCCTTGCGCAGCAGGAGCCTTGCCACGAACATGAACATCAGTGCAAATAGCAGACCTGGAACGACGCCTGCGAGAAACAGCTTGCCGATGGAAACCTCGGCCGTCACGCCGTAGATGATGAATGGAATGCTTGGTGGAATCATCACCCCGATCATGCCGGACGATGCCGTAAGCGCACCACTGAACCGGCGGCTGTAGCCGACCTTCTCCATTTCAGGGATCATGTTCGACCCGATTGCGGCGACCGTAGCGGGTGACGAGCCGGAAATGGCGGCAAAGAACAGGCAGGCCAGAACATTCACATAGGCGAGCCCAGCGCGGATATGACCTATCAGGGCATTGGCGAAGGCCACAAGCCGGCGTGACATCCCTCCGCTTTGCATCAGGTCACCTGCAAGAACAAACAGCGGAACCGCAATCAAGGGAAAGGAGTCTGCGCCGGTCACAACGGAGCGCGCCAAAAGGACGAGTGGCGGTGCACCTTCTACAAAAAGCATGACCGTCATTGTTGCCAGACCGAGGCAAATGCCAATCGGTACACTGATGAAAAGCAGGAGAACGAGGGACAGGAAAAGTACGGCGGCAATCATCTTTACAACACTCCCTGAAACGGTGTGCGAAGCAGCTTTGCCGTATGGCACATGTGCTGAATAACCCTGATCGAGGACAGGGTCGCGCCGATGGGAGCGGAGGCGTACAGGATCGGTATGGGCAATTGAAGAACAACCGATTTCTGCTTGGCGACGAAGGGAAGCTGGAGCAGTTGAACGCACTCGGCAATCAGGACAGCCATGAACGATAGAATCAGCAAATCAATCAAGAGGTCGAGATAGAGCTGCAGACGCTCCGGCAACATGCCGCGCAGGATCATGATCCGGATATGCTCCCGCTTCTTGAAGCCGTAACTGACCGCCAGCCAGATGAACCAGACAAAAACCCACAGCGTCAGTTCCTCGCCCCAGGAGAGCGACGCGTTGAATATGTAACGCATGATTACGTTGAAGCTGATGAGCAGAACGATAAAGGCCAACAAGCACGCAGCAAGAACACGCTCCGCGTTGGCATCGATCCATCTGATCGCGGCCATTTTCTCCTCCCTTTTCTTTTTCGGTCGGCCGGCAGCAAGTTCCGGCCGATCCGTTTCATCGTATCTGTGCCGGATTATTGCGGTGTGCTGTCCCTGACGGCGGACACCCAGGCGTCAAAGACATCTGCACCGACTTCATCCCTGTAAGCGGCACGGACACTCTCGGTCTGGTCGGAGAAAACCTGCCGTTGCTTTGCGGTCAGGTCGACGACGTTCACACCTGCTTCCCGGATTTTCTGAAGCTGTCCAGCTTCCTCGGAATTGACCAGATCCTGCTGATAACTTTCCGCCGACGCCATGGCATCGCGCAGCAATTGCTGATGTTCAGCTGAGAGCCCGGAGAAAAAGGCTTCGCTGATAACGGGGATGTAGACCGTAAAGACATGACCGGTCAGCGAAACGTGTTTCTGGACTTCATAAAACCGCTGGCTATCGATCAGGGCCACCGGATTTTCCTGTCCGTCGATCACGCCTTGCTGAAGCGCTGAATAGACCTCTCCGAAATTCATCGGCGTTGGATTTGCACCAAGCGCCTTGAAGGTCGCGACATGAGCAGGCACCTTCATGGTCCGGAGCTTGACGCCCTCAAGATCTCCGGGAGATTCAATCGGCCGAACGTTGTTGGTCACGTGCCGGAGACCGTTTTCAAGCCAGCCAAGCCCGACAAGTCCCTGTTCTGACAACCGCGCAAGCATCTGGTCGCCTGCGTCACCATTCAGAACGTCGAGCGCGATATCCTTGCTGGCATACATGTACGGAAGTTCGATTACGGCGAATGCCTGATCCCAACCGGCAAAGAAGGAAGAAGGCGACACCGCCATTTCCAGAACACCGGCCTGCACACTTTCAATCATCTCGCGATCCGGTCCCATCTGCGAAGACGGGAAGATCTGAACATCAATCTCTCCGTTCGACCCGACCTCAACCTGTTCTTCGAAATGCAGCAACGCCCGGTGCATATGGTACTGCTCGTTCGCGCCATGCCCGATCCGAAGGACTGTTTCAGCGGCAGCGGTCCCTGCACAAAGCGCAATAGCTGCTCCAACTGTGAAAGCCAGCTTCTTCATCAAAGTCTCCTCCCCGAGGTTTCTAAATCACGCTTCATACGCAATATTCGATCTGATATACCAGATCGAATATTGCGTTGCAATTTTTTTCTGGTATCTTGATTCAAACTAGAGAAGGCACGGTGCGAGATTTATGGACAGCACAACGATCAAACGGCCTGCGGCACTGAGCAAAGGTGCGGCGGACGCAATTCGGAAAGCCATCATCCAGGGCGAGTTCGGACTTGGAGAGGCCTTGCCGGAGGCGCAATTGACCAGGCGCCTGGGGATCAGCAAGACGCCGATCCGGGAAGGTCTGACCCTTCTTTCAAAAGAAGGCTTGGTGACCAGCTTTCCTCAACGCGGTTTCTTTGTGTTTACGCTGACGCGCGAATGTGTCACCCAGCTCTGCGATTTTCGGCACGCGATGGAGACCATCGCCCTGGACATGGCTCTTCGTCACAACCGGGAACGTCTGATTGCCGATCTGGAAGGCATTTGCGCCGAGATGCGAGCGGTTCATGAGAAAGGTGACTTCAAGCGTTACCTGGAACTTGATACCGCCTTCCACGCAGCCTTTTTTGAAGGAGCCGAAAACCCTTATGTCAAGGCTTCCTATCAGATGGCGGCAAGCAAGGTTGCCACGATACGAACACACCTTTCGCGCGGACACCTTCGAACAGATCTGTCCCTGGCCGAACACACCGGCATATTGCATGCCCTGAAGGACGGTGAGGATCGCAAGGCCCGAGCCGTATTGAAAAAACAGATTTTCCGAGGCGAGCAAGTCTATGAAGAGTTGATCACGGAACCAAACGGGAAAGCGGGCTGAACTTTCAATGCATGCCGGTCAATTCGTGCACCGTTCAACCAACAAGGGCGTTCCGCATCACATCAAGCACACCCGAAAGTACTGTTATTGGGTATCGCCGACTGTACCTGTCGCCCGTGTGCCAGGGAGAAAACTCTGGACCGGCTTACCGGGCATCCCGCCTCCAAGCTCGCCTGTGGAATTCAAGCAGTTCTCGGCGCGTCGCAACAAATAAAACTGAATTGAGGTTCACGAGATGGAACTGGATCTGTCTTATCCTTCGGTCGACGATCTCAGGAAGCGCGCAAGGCGCAGGATTCCAAACTTTGTCTTTGAATATCTGGACAGCGCCACAGGCCGGGAACGCGGTTTGAAAGTCAACCGCGACGCGCTTGATGCAATCGGGTTCATGCCGAGTATTCTGAAGGGGCATGTCGAAGCAGATCAAAAAACCCGGTTCATGGGGCAGATGTTCGACTTGCCATTCGGGATCGCGCCGGTTGGAATGTCCGGCCTGGTCTGGGCGGGTGCTGAACGCTGTCTGGCCAGTGCCTCGGTCAGGCAAAATATTCCGTACTGCCAGTCCAGTGTCGCCGTCGCCTCGCCGGAGGACGTTGCCGGCCACATTGGCGACAACGGTTGGTACCAGCACTATCCGGTCAGCTCGGCCAAGGTAAGGCGGGCAATGCTTGAGCGGATAAAGGAGGCCGGTTTCAACAAGCTGGTTTTGACAGTCGACGTGCCGGAAGAAAGCCGGCGTGAACGGCAAAGGCGTGCAAACCTGACTGTCCCTCCGAAGGCGGACCTTCAGACCCTTTGGTCTATGGCCAAATGTCCCATCTGGTGCCTGTCTCACCTCCGGGAAGGCGTCATGCCCAGAATGCGGTTTTTCGACGACTATGTACCTTCGCGAGGCCGCGAGAGCTTTACCCACGCTGGCCGTTTGATACGAGGGTGCCCCGACTGGAACTATCTGCGCGCGTTGCGGCAGGAATGGGAGGGTGACCTGATCGTGAAAGGTGTCCAACGTCCCAAAGATGCGATGCAGTTGGTATCAGAGGGCGTGGATGGTATCTGGGTCTCCAACCACTCCGGACGCCAGTTCGAGGCAGGCCCTGCTGTCATCAACCAGCTTCCGAAGATCCGCGCCGCGGTCGGTTCCGGTTTTCCGCTCATCTACGATTCCGGAATAGCAGGTGGCCTGGACATCATGCGCGCCTTAGCCATGGGGGCGAATTTTGTGATGATCGGCAGGGCGTTCCACTATGCCGTTGCGGCCTTTGGTGCGGAAGGTATCGATCATTTGGTCCACATCTTGAGAGCAGACGTTCAGGCCAACATGAGCCAACTCGGTCAGGAAGACCTGGGGAAACTTCCGGACTACCTTCTGCCTGAAGGGAGCCCTGAGCACCTCGAGACACCGTGGATGCCACCAAACGCCCGTAGCGGTTTCGCGAATTAACCTGCTCCTGGACCATGCGAACCGCAATAGGGGGAATCGCCCATTTCAGCATCAGGCAACATCGCGGCAGTTCGGGTCAGGCGCTACCGCAGGAACTGATCGACATATTCCTCGCCCAGGCCGACATCAGCATAATGTTTTCGGCACATTTCGATCTTGGTGAAGACATCTTCGTAACCCAGTGGTTTCCCGTAGGGATCGACGTAGTACATGATGCCATTGACTTGAAAAAGGGTAATCATTTCCTCAACATCGTCGGGAACAACAAGTGTATGGGTCTCACCCGGTGGCTCGTAGACGTAACCGCCCGCTTCAGCGACCCAATCATGTTCCAGGTAATGCCAACGACCCTTGAGGACGTATCCATGAACGGGATTCGGATGCCGGTGGCGGGACAGGACGCCAGACTTTCTGACCCTGAGCAGGTTCACCCAGTATCCCTGACTTCTGTTCAGGCATAAGGGGCGGAACCAGACATTTTCAGCCTGAGGCACCCAAACACGTTCGTCGTCAGGGATCGCGGAAGGAACGACGATCTCTTCCTGTGCATCCTTCGGAAACGGCAACTGGTACGGCATCCGCGGGTCTGTATCTGCTTCCAAAGGCATTTCATGTCTCCTCATACCGCCGAATAACCGCCATCGACCGGATAGACCGAGCCGGTGACAAAACCTGCTTCTGCCGAAAGTAGCCAATTGACAAGCGCACCGACTTCCTCGACCTGACCCCACCGGCCAAGCGGTGTCCGGCCCATAATGGTATCGTTCCGACTGGAATCTCGCCGCAGGCCGTCCGTCATTTCCGTCTCGATCCAACCCGGTGCCACAGCATTCACCCGGATTTCGTCCGGCGCCCATTTGGCGGCCAGGGCCTTGGTCAGCTGCGCAACCCCGCCTTTGGACGCCGAATAGGCAGGCACCAGAGCCCCCCCAAAGAAACTGAGCATGGAAGCCGTGTTCACGATCGCACCGCGAGACTCCCGCAAAAGCGGGTAAGCGGCAAGGCAACAGCGCATCGTGCCAGTCAGATTGACGTCGATCACCTTTTGAAAGACGTCCAGCTCGTATTCCTTTTCGCGAACCAGAATTCCAGCGCAATTCACCAGTGCATCCAGTTTTTCAAGGCCGGAAAAAAGTCTTTCGACCGAGGCGTCATCCGTCACGTCCAACAGCCGCAATTCAATGTCCTTGCTGCCTGAGAACTGGGCAATCTCGCTTTCGGATACGCCTGCGGAAATCACATGCCAGCCGGATCTGGACATGACTTCGGCCACACCTGCGCCAATGCCGCGCGTTCCACCCGTGATGACGACGTTCCGGTTCATTGAGCGACCAATTCTCTGTAGGCTTCGACGAAGGATTTTGCCCGACGTGCTATTTCCTCGACCGAATAACCCGGTTTGTAAAGTGCCGATCCAAGACCGAAACTATCCGAACCAGCCTTGTAATAGGCAGGCATCGTTTCCGGCGTGATACCACCGACAGCTGCAACGATTGTGTCCTTCGGTAACACCGCCCTCATCGCGGAAATCGCCTTTGGCGGCACCATCTCGGCGGGAAAGAACTTACAGAACCGATGCGCCGTGGTCCAGCGCGTCGAATGCTTCGGTCGGCGAGAAGACGCCCGGGCACCACTTGCCTCCCAGCTTGATCGCCCTTTCTCCAATTTCCGGTTTCATGTTTGGCGCCACAATCAACTTGCCGCCTGCATCAACAACGGCTTCAACCTTGTCCGCCGATAAAACAGTTCCTGCTCCGACAACGATCCGGTCGCCAAATCTATCCGCTATCTTTGAAATTGACACCAGTGGATTTGGCGAATTCAGCGGCACCTCGATGATCCGGAACCCGGCTTCAACGAGTACTCCGGTAACGTCGATCGCAGCCTCTGCCGCAAGGCCGCGCAAGATGGCGATCAGCGGATTGTCCGCGATCGCATCGTTCCATACCTTCATGAAATCAACCCGGCTGATTTGGCGATCAGGAAATGGCCGCTGGCGACAATGTTTTCTGGAGCCCTTCGACTTCCCAATTCAGCCACGGCCAATGCGATTTCGTACCGGTCCGACAAGTCCCCCCGGCCAACTATTGTCACCGTTTGGTTCGCCTCAAGCGACCTGGCAGCATATCTCACCTCCGCACCGATCAACATGCCGGACATATAGTCGGCAGACATTTCTTCCGAAATCTTGCCGAACAGGGGCAAAGTGCGGACATGAAAGAGTTCGTGCAGGAGGTTCCCCTTGGAGGACAATCCCGACTTCACGCCCAACCGAAACCCGCCTTCGTTGAACGGACCGTCTTCCATCAAGCTCCCAAGAATCGTGTGCGACTTCAGCGTCCCGAACAACTCGCCGGTCATGTAGGTCATGTAGTCACCAATCCGGCCGCCCGAAACAGTGATCCATTTGCTATGCGTTCCCGGCATCACATAGATGCCATCACCCAGCCCTGCAGCTGACGCACCAACGATCTGGGTCTCCTCCCCCCGCATAACATCCGGGGCACCATCATGTTCCGTTGTCATTCCGGTTACGAACTGCAGCTGTACGCCCTTTGACGTTTCATGCGTCACAAGCGCCGAAGCGAGCTCGTCAATGCCCGAGGGAACCTGAACATAAGGCGTTTCAACCCAGCCATTTCGGCTCGTAATCATGCCGGAGGCTATGACGGGCAGCGTTTTCTCAGCAAGCCAGACCTTCAGAAGGTCATGAAAGACCGACTCAAAGTCCCGGTCTTCCACGTGCATGATTCCCAGGGAGGTGGAAATCACGTCCAGTATTTCACCGTCCATACCGATCAGAAATGCACGCAGAGAAGATGTCCCCCAGTCCATTCCGATCAGAGCGGCATCAGATACGGCCGAATTCATTTAGCAAATCCTCGACGGTTTTACCCTTCGCCACCCACTTGCGGGTTTCCTCTTCCCTGTCAGCCTGCTCCTGAGCTTGCCTGACAACTTTTTCAGCCCGCTCGAGCGGTACGACCATGACACCCATCAGATCGGCGACGATGAAATCGCCGGGATTGACGACAACACCCCCACATTGGATCGGCACGTTGATGGAGAGTTCGTCCTTGCGGTCGGAAAACATTGTGTGCGTTCCGCGCGGCGTAATGGCACGGGTCCAGATCGGCCAGCCGATGTCTTCCAACTCATCGGTATCCCGACCGGCGCCATCCACGATCATGGCGCGAATGCCGCGATTCTGGGCCAGTCCACCCATCAGGCCACCGCAAACGGACGTGTTCGGATCACCACCGGCATCCACGACGATAATGTCGCCGGGTTGTCCCATTTCCAGCGCCTTCAGAGGATCGACGAGATCTCCCTTTGACAATTGCACCGTGATCGCCTGCCCGGTGACCTTGGCTCTGAAAGCCGGCTTGATGCCGCTGTCCATTACGCCTGTGCGGTATTGCACATCGGCAAAAACAGCTGTGGCAGAGTAGCACTGCACAACTTCATCGAACTTCGCAAGAAGATCCGGACGGCGTTCGAAATCATTGAATTCTTTAAGCATTCCTGTTTGTCCTGTGTTACGCGGAAAGACTCAACGCTGATGAGTTCACCGGAAAATCCGGCTCCTGTTTTGTGAGAACCTTGGCGACCTGGGTCGCGGCGATCGTGCGTGCAGCCGTGATCGACTCTTCCGAGTAATAGGCTGCGTGAGGTGTCACCAGCACGTTTGGCAGGCTGAACAGCGGGTTATTCGCCGGGTCCCAAGCAGCCCGTTTCGCCGGTTCCTCTTCCGGGTCGTCCAGCCCGGCCGCCGCCAGTTTTCCCTCGGTCAACGCCCGATAGAGCGCAGAGTTGTCGACGGTCGGACCGCGGCCGGTATTGACCAGGATCGCGCCGGGCTTCATCTTCGCGAACTCCGTATCCGACAAAAAATGACGCGTCTGGGGCGTCATCGGGGCTTGCATGAGGACATAGTCACTGCGCCTCAACAGCTCGTCTTTCGTGACCAGCTCGACGTCGTGCTCCCGTGCGAATGCCTCCGGCAGAAACGGGTCATAGGCAATAATCGAGGCACCAAAGGCCCTCGCCCGGCAAGCAATCGCCTGACCGATCTTACCGAACGACACAACGCCCATCGTCCGCCCGCGAATGCGGTAGACCGGCTGCCCGCTTTGCCAGCGCCAGACCCCATTGTGGGTTGCCCGGTCGTAGTCGGACAGCTTTCGGGTAAGCGAAAGCCACAGCGCAATAGCGTGGTCTGCGACTTCCTCTGTACAATAGTCCTGTACGTTGGTGACCAGAATGCCGCGTTCGGTCGCCGCGTCGACATCGACGATATCGACGCCGACACCGTAGCGTGCGATGACTTCGCATTTCTGCATTCGCGATATCGTCGCGCGTCCGATGCGCGCATATTGATTGATCATGGCGGCGCAATCGCGCGCTGCGTCGAAGAGGTCATCTTCCTGTTTGCTCTGCAGACCGACGACCTCGGCTCCCACGGCTTCGAGAATTTTCCGTTCCACATCAGTGTCACCGAAATCGAAGTCGGTGATCACCACCTTGGGCCGGTCATCGCGCCAGGGCTTTTTCGGAACATCAGACATAGGCACCCGCCGAATATGTGAGTTCGTACGAATGACTGTAGAGTTCGAAGATGTTACCGAACGGGTCTTCGCAATAAACCATGCGATACGGCTTCTCACCCGGGTAGTATCTGCGAACCTCCTTCATGCGCTGCTTGCCGCCGAGGCTTTCAATGACCTTGACCCGCGCCTCCAGATCCTCGTCCTGCAGACAGAAATGGAAGAGTCCCGGACGCCAGTATTCAAAGGGGTTTTCTTCCTGCTCGGTGTTCGGAAACTCAAAGAGTTCGATGCCAATGCCGTCTCCTGTGCTCAGGTGGGCAATGCGAAACGATCCCCAGCCTTCGCCGAAGACGTCGTCACACATCTGGCCGATCGCGCTATCGTCGTGCCGGATCTCGGTCGGGTCCATGATTTGATAAAAACCAAACGCTTTCGTGTAGAACTCAACGGCTTTCTCAAGGTCCGGGACGGTGATGCCAATGTGAGAAAAGGTGAGTGCAGGCATAGTGTGCTCCGTTGTGTTTCGGTGATCAGATAATGCTTCGGATGATGCCGCCTTCGACGCGGTAACCCGCGCCGTTGGCCGCACCGGATGCAGCAACGAACGCAATCATCCGAGCCACTTCTTCGGGCTCGACAAACCTCTGGATGAGGGACGTAGGTTCGTCATTTTGGAAGTAATTCGAGACGATCTCGTCGATGGGTTCGCCTTTTTGAGCGGCAAGTCCTTCGAAGTAATTCTGGACGCCTTCCGTCCAGGTCGGTCCCGGAAGCACTGAATTGACGCGCACTTTCGTACCCTTTGTCAGTTCAGCCATGCCCCGGGTCAGTCCGAGCATCGCGGTCTTGGTGACCGAGTAATGAACCATCTGCGGCAACGGTTTGACCGCTGCCTCGCTGGCAAGGTTAACGATGGCTCCGGTATGGCGTTTCAACATTTCAGGAAGAATGAGCCGGCTCATGCGTACCGCGCTCAGAACATTGATATTGAAATAGGAAAGCCATTCGTCGTCCGTCAGTTCCTCAAATGCCTTGACGGAGAAAACGCCGACGTTGTTCACCAGGATATCCACCGGACCCAGTGCTGCGGCGAAGTCGAACAGCCTTTCGGCATCTTCGGTTCTGGTCAGGTCGGCAGCCAGACCGCTGACATCTCCGTAATGGCCGAGATCATGGACACAGGCATCGACTTCCTGCTGCGTCAAGCCATTGACGATGACGCTGGCGCCCTCTCCCAGAAACGCCTTGGCCGTCGCTTTACCGATACCCGCACCAGAACCGGTTACGAGAACACGCGTTCCCTGGAGTTCGAGATCCATGGCTTATGCTCCTCGCTGCCTGGTATGCGACAGCGAAAACAACGCGCCGATCTTGCTTGAAAGTTCGTTGCGCCACATGTCGACACCGACAGCGGCGAGAATGATCATGCCGAGGACAATGTTCTGGACCGAGGTCGGCACGGCATTCAGGTTGAGCGCGTTTTGAACAACAACAATTGTCAGCGAACCGATAAGGGTCGCAAGCACATTGCCACGTCCACCGGCCAGGCTTGCTCCACCGACCACGGCCGCCGCGATCGCCTGCAGTTCGAGCGTCTGTCCGTAGTTCGGCGATCCGGAGTTCAAGCGAGCCGACATCAGGACGGCACCTATGGCGGTCATGAAACCGGCTATCGCGAACGCGTACGTCTGTACCCGCCGCACATTGATCCCGGACAGTGCCGCCGCCGACGGGTTGCCGCCAATCGCGTAGATTTCGCGGCCGAGCTTGGAATAGTTCATCACCACGGCGGCGAGCCCGTAGAAGAAGACCAGGTAATAGAACGGCAGCGGAATCCCCAGGAGCGAACCGTAGAACAGCGGCTCCAGGTTCGGGTCCAGAGAGAAGATCGGAGAGCCGTTGTTGAACAGCAATGCCAAACCGCGGAAGGCGATCAGACCGGCCAGTGTCGTGATGAAGGACGGGATGCGCAGATAGGCCGTCAGAACACCATTTGTCAGGCCGAGTGCCAGGCCGCAACCGAGCACGAGAAGTATCGCGACCGGCAATGGCAGGCCCATGAATTTGAGCATCTCGGCCAGTATCATGGTCAGAAGCGCAACCATGGATCCGGCGCTCAGATCAATTCCGGCTGTTATGATGACGATGGTCGAACCGATCGCTATCAGCGCGACGATACTGACCTGGAGGGACAGGTTCGACAGATTGCCCGGATTGAGAAAGCGGTCTGTTGTCAATGCGACAAGTGTAGCAATGACGATCAGGGCGATCGCCGGGCCGAGCAGTTGCGCGTCGAAAATTCGTTTCATGCCGCCGTCTCCTGTAATTTGTGGGTTTTCTGGTCGGAGGAAGCTTTCACAAGGTCGACATGCGAAAGCTCGGATGCCTTGGTGATTCCGGTCACGGTTCCATGCTGGACGGTCGCAATCCGGTCGCTCATGGCCAAAAGCTCATCGTGGTCTGAACTGATGAGAATGATCGACTTGCCTTGGGCGGTCAGTTCGTTGATCAGCCGATAGACGGCGAGTTTCGCACCGACATCGATGCCCTGCGTCGGCTCATCGAAAATCAGAATATCCGCATTGCTGAACAGCCATCGGGCCAGGATCACCTTCTGCTGATTGCCGCCCGACAAGAGATTGATCGTCTTGGAATCTGCCTGGGGCGAGATCTCCAGTTCGCGGATGTAGTCGGCCGTCGCCTTGTCTTCTGTCGCTAGATCGAGGAAGCCGGCGCGGGTAATGCTCGAAAGCCCGGCCGTCGTGATGTTGCCGCCGGCTGCGAAATTGGGAAACAGACCGTCAAACTTCCTGTTTTCGGACACAAGTGCCATTCCTGCGCGAATTGCGTCCATGGGATTTCTGATCTTGACGGATTTGCCGTGAATCTTCACCTCACCCGAAAGAAGCGGATCAGCGCCGAACAAGCCAAGCGCAATTTCGGTGCGACCGGATCCCAGAACACCACCTAATCCCAGAACCTCGCCAGCTTGCACCGAGAAGGATGCATCCGAAACGCCCTTCGCGGTCGTCAGCCCTCGGGCTTCCAGCACGACCTCCTCGCGAGAGTTGTTGGTCTTGGGATAGTGCTCGCCGACATCTTCGCCAATCATGGCAGCGATAATGTTGTCGACCGATATCTCGGTCTCACCGCTGGCCCGCACAACCTGACCTCCGCGCAGGATCGTGACTTCGTCGACAATGCGTTCCACTTCATCCAGCCGGTGCGAAACATAAAGAATGGCGCATCCTTTCTCACGCATCCGTCGCAACAGCTTGTGCAGATGATCGATCTCCGACAAACCGAGCGCTGCTGTCGGTTCGTCAAGGATGATCATGCGTGCGTCCGAGGCCAATGCCTTGGCGATTTCGACCAGTTGCTGCTCGGCGACCGACAGGTTGCCCGTGATCTCTGCGGGTGCGAGATCGACTTCCATTTCCGCGAGTACGGCTCTCGCCTCGCGGTTCATCGCCGCCCAGTCGACACCGCCAAACCTGCCTGTCGGCAACCTGCCCAGGAAGATGTTCTCGGCAACCGTCAGTGACGGGACGATCGAAAATTCCTGGAAGACGGTTGCAATTCCCTTGCCGCGCGCATCCGTCGGGCTGTGAAGCTGAACATCTTCTCCCCCGCACCTGATACGGCCGGCATCGGGCGGCTGGACTCCGGACAACATCTTGATAAGGGTTGACTTGCCGCAGCCGTTTTCGCCCAGCAATCCGTGAATAGAGCCCTCGAATAGCTTCAACGACACATGATCATTGGCAAGAACACCGGGATAGCGCTTGACAAGATCGATCACTTCCCAAAGCGGTTCTTTGATTTCAGAAATCGGCGTCATCGTTTTGGCCCGGACAAGTTCGGTTGTTACACACAATCTGGAGCCGGTGGCATCCGAAGACGCCACACGGCTGCTTTGAGGGAAGATCAGTAGGACTTGGACGGCTGGGGAAAGAGCTTTTCAGGTTCCTGAAGCACCTGAACCACGTTGCTCCCGTCGACGATGGTTGTCGGGATCTCGATCCATCCGCCTTCAAAGGTTCCGTTGAGGGCATCCATCGTGGCGTTCATGGCCGCCTGTCCCATCAGGAAGGGAACGGTGTTGACCGTCGCGGTGAAATTTCCTGCCGCGATTTCCTCAAGACCCGAAGTATCGCCGTCGTTGCCGAGGATTGTCAGATCACGCTGGCCCACGGCCTTTGCAGCATAGGATGCTCCAATCGCCATGTAGTCGTTGGCAGCAAAGAGCATATCGACATCGGGATGAGACTGGAGAATGTCCATGCCAGCCGTGTTGCCGCCTTCGACATTCCACTTGCCGTCGATTGAAACGACGACTTCGAAATTGTCCGCGTCCTTGATACCGTCAAGAAAACCGCCGACACGCTCGGTTGAGTGGTAGCCCGGTTGACCTTCGATAATCCCCACCTTGACAGGTTTCCCGTCGGCTTTCGCGATTGCCCAGTCAGCGATCTTGTGCGTACCTTTGCGTTGCGCGTAGCCGACCACACCGTGGATGGGGGTTGGAAAGTTCGGAATGTCGGAGTTGATCATGACAACCGCGACGCCTTTATTGACCGCCTTTTTCAGCAACGGTGCTGCCGCGAATTCGTCGTGGGTGCCGAAGATGATCGCGTCCACGTCTTGTGTCAGAACGTCCTGGATCATGCCCATCTGGCCGTTGATATCGGCGCCGCTTTGAGGTGCTAGCATGAAGACTTCGACACCTTTTTCGGCAGCGACCTTTTTGATGCCTTCACCGATGGCGATATAGTAGTTGAATTCAGTTGCCGGAGGCATGTAGGCGATGCGGAACGTTTCGTTCGCTGGCTTGATCGTGTCCATTGCCGCCTGGGCGCCGTCCTGGAGCGGCACGGACGCCGGGTAATCGCCTGCGACGGACGCACCAGCGCTCATCACGGCAACGCTGGCGCCCAATACGATTGATTTCATGAGATTTTTCATGTGTCTCCTCCCGAGGTGTTGGTGAAAAATCATCCGGCGAAGGGTACGTCTGCAACGCCCCTCACGCCTGGTTTGACAGCGAACAACCCTCCTGAAGCAGGCTCTGCGTCGAGAACCTCCCGGGAGCTCGCCAATCGCGATGTGGTAATGAAAAGCGTGTCGAGATCCGTCCCGCCGAATGTACAGCAGGTCGGCTTCCAGACCGGCACGTCGATTACCCGGTCGATCTTTCCGCCCGGGGCAACTCTGACCACGCGTCGGCCTTCCCATTCCGCGTTCCAGACCCCGCCTTCAGCATCGACGCAAGACCCGTCCGGCAACCCCGGCTCGTCTCGCATGTCGCAGAAGATTTCCGGTTTTCCAATCTGACCTGTTTCGGCGTCATAGGGGTATGCCCGAATCGTTTTCTCAGGCGTATCGGTAAAATACATCGTGTCGCCTTCCGGGTTGAAACAGGTGGAATTTGCACATGCAACCCCATCGAACAATCGCGTGATCGAGAGATCGTTCTCGACACGCAGGACCGTGGAGTCCGCCGCGCCGGTACCCTCGTTCATGCCACCGACCACAAGACGCCCCTGACGATCGGTCCTCCCGTCGTTCAAACGCGTATTCGGATTCCCGGGCTCAAATTCATGGATCGTTTCAACGGCACCGGCTGCCGGGTCGAACAATGCAATCGTCTGGTCAAAAGCAACGATGTAACCACCGGTAGCGCGCGGCGCGAAACACGCCACGCGGTGGGGCATTTCGAGATTTCCGGAGGCACCGGTATCCGGATCATAATTCCAAAGCTTCCGGCCGTGGATATCTGTCCACCAGAGTGCACGGTTGCGGGCATCCCAAAAAACGCCTTCGCCATGTTCGTTTTTGCAATCGAGCAGCAACTGGGCCTGCATTTCGGCGAACCTCCCAACTTTCGCACTTGCGTCCGGTTTGTTTTCAGTACCGTGACAATCGTTATTGACATCTGATATACCAGATTTCATATTGTAGCAAGCCTCAAATTTGAGGAGGGAGGAAAATGACTGGTTTCGAACGTCCAAAACTGCTGACAGAAACGGTGCGTGATCACCTGCGCGATCTGATCGTGCGTGGTGACCTCAAACTGGGGGAAGCGATTTCAGAGAGACAGTTGGCCGAACGCCTGAGTGTCTCGAAGACGCCTGTGCGGGAGGCACTGGCTCAGCTGCGTTCCGAAGGTCTTGTGCAGATTTTCCCGCAGCGGGGAGCCTTCGTCTTTACGCTCGGAGGCGATGAGGTTGCAGACATCTGCGATTTTCGTCAACCGATTGAGACCGCCGCCGTCAGGCTGGCGATCGCCCGTTATCCCAATGACGTGCTGTTCGAGATTTCGGAAGTTGTTGACGAAATGCGCCAGCGCTTGAATGAAGGCGATGTCAAACGCTACCTGGACCTCGATTCCAGGTTCCATATGACTTTCTTCAAATACTGCGGCAATTCCTATTTCGTCGAAACCTACCGGAGATATTCCGGTAAGATCGCCGCGCTTCGCACGCATCTCGCGGTCAAGCCTACCCACACGCAGCTTTCAATGCAGGAACACGAAGCCATCCTTGATGCGGTCCGCAATGGTTCCGTGGAGGAAACAGTTTGGATTTTGAATCAGCACATCGACCGGACGCGAACGACGTATACCGCCGAAATCACGGATATCGCGGCTGCGGATTCGCACCCGAACGGAAAAGCGGGGGCGAAATGAGCAAGGAAACGCCCCTTATCGAACTTCGGACAGTCAGCAAAAGTTTTGGTTCGAACAAGGTGATAAACCACGTCGATTTTGAATTGCTGCCAGGGGAAATTCATGCGCTTGTCGGCGAAAACGGTGCCGGCAAATCCACATGCCTTGGAATGATGTACGGTCTGCATGAGCCAGACTCTGGATCCATATTCCTATCTGGCAAAGAGACCGTCATCGACAACCCAGCCCATGCCCAGCAACTCGGTATCGGTTGCGTATTTCAGGAACTCAGTCTGGCGGGGGGCCTGTCTGTCGCCGAAAACATCTTTGCAGGACATGCGCCAGCGACATTCGGCATCGTCGACTGGAAGAAACTTCGCCAGCGCGCAGAAATGCTTCTTGGCGAATTCAATCTCGCAATCGACGTCACCGCACCTGTCGACAAGCTGCCGATAAGCACGCGCCAGGTTGTCGAAATTGCGAAGGCATTGTCCTTGAACTCCAGAGTCATTCTTCTGGACGAGCCGACATCCGCTTTGACTCCAGATGAAGTCGACGCGCTGTTCTCGATCCTGCGCGACCTCACCATGCGCGGCATAGGCATTATCTACGTCAGCCATCACATGTCAGAAATCTTCAGTATTGCGAACCGCGTCACTGTTCTCCGGGACGGACGAAAAATCAGTACACACAGCACATCCAAGACCAGCGAAAACGAAATCGTCGCGGAAATGATTGGTGGTCAGGTCCCGACAAGCGCAAAGCAAGCCTCAGATGCGATCGGCGATGTTCTTCTCGAGGCAGAGGCCTTGTCGTTTCCCGGCATCTTTGAGGACATTTCGCTATCGCTTAGGAGCGGGGAAATTGTCGGTCTCGCGGGGTTGATGGGATCCCGTCGAAGCATCATTGCAAAGGCCTTGGCCGGTCTGTTCACAGCGCGCGAAGGTGTCCTGAAGATCAAGGGCGAGGCCGTGGACCTGCGCTCTTTGTCCGGTGCGATGAAGGCCGGCATCGGTTATGTCCCGGAAGAACGAAAGACCGACGGGCTTTTTCTCGATCACTCGGTCCGTGACAATCTCGTAGCTGCCAGCCTCAAGAAGCACACTACCAATGGCATTTTCAGCACGGCATCCGCGCGACAGGCGACTCAGAATGCTATCGAACGGTTTTCGGTAAAGGCGGCAAGCCAGGACACCAACATCCGGTTTTTGTCCGGTGGCAACCAGCAGAAAATCATGCTCGCAAAATGGCTCGAAACCGAGCCGGAGATTCTGATCATCGATGAACCGACAAAGGGTGTCGATGTCGGGGCCAAGTTTCAGATTCACGATGAACTTCGCAAGAAGGCCGCAGACGGCATGGCGATTTTGGTGGTGTCATCCGATTTTCCGGAACTTGCAACGCTTACGGACCGCATCCTTGTCGTCCGCGAAGGCAGGCTGGTTGGCGAAATCGGCGCGGAAATGGCCACTGACGACACCATTCTCAACCTGGCGGCCGGTGTCGAAGCCCCACCCCAATCCACCTCAAACGAAGCTGAGCGGAGTGCACTTCAATGAGCCTGCAGACCCTAGACAAACAAGCTGTGCCTTCGCTGATGAGCAGAGCTATTTCCGCCTGCCTGCACACGCGTGAACTCACGTTGCTGCTCATGATACTGGCAATTGTTGTCGTGATGTCGTTCGTCACGCCATATTTCCTGAGCGCCAGCAACTTCAGGGCGGTCGCCGTCGGCATGACGCCAACGGCGATCATCGTGATCGGTATGGCCATTCTGCTCGCGTCAGGTGGATTCGACCTTTCCGTCGGCTCAGTAATGGCACTATCCAGCACGGTGGTAGCGCTGTTGCTCCTGGCCGGCGTCCCAATACCTGCCGCTGTCGTTCTGGGGCTCCTGCTGGGTGCGGTCGCTGGGCTTGTGAACGGAATTCTCATAACCGTCATCGGCATAAATCCACTCGTTGCGACTTTGGGGACGATGTCGATTGCCCGGGGCATTGCCCTGGTTCTCACGGAAGGATTTTCGGTCAGCAGCCTGCCGACCGCGTTCAGCTATATCGGCAAGTCAAGCCTGTTCGGCATCCCGCTGCTGGTAATCCTGACCCTGTCGCTGATCATTTTGTTCGATCTTGCCGTGCGGCATACGCGTTTTTTCCGCCAGATCTATTTCATTGGCGCGAACGAAAAGGCGGCCATACTTTCCGGTATCGCCGTCAATCGCGTCAGGATCATTGCCTACATTCTGACCGGCGTGCTGGCGGCATTGGCTGGCGTTCTACTGGCCTCTCGCCTCATGAGCGGCACACCAACCGCCGGAAACGCGCTTGAGTTGCAGGTTCTGGCCGCAGCCGTGATCGGCGGAGCCTCATTGCGCGGTGGTGAAGGTACCATTCTGGGCGCCTTTCTCGGAGTGGTGTTCGTCGCCCTTATCAACAACGCCATGACCATGCTGGCCGTTTCCATTTACTGGCAAATGATCGTCATTGGAGCCGTCCTGGTCTGTGCTGTCGCGCTCGATATGCTCGTCCGGCGCCAGTCTGCCTAACTCACTTTTCACTTTGGTCAAATCAACCGGGAGGACCCTATGACCAGTATCAACGTTAATCGCAGAAACCTATTGGCAGGAGCCGGAGGGCTTACCCTTGCCGGGTTAAGTCTGCCGAAATTCTCCAGCAAAGCCCTGGCTCAGGGAGCAGGCAAGGAATACGTCTTCCTGTCCATCGTGACGCAGGTTCCCTTCTGGGTCGACCACAGGGCTGCCTTGAAGGACCTTGAGGAAATCCTCGATATCAAAACGACGTTCACCGGACCGCTCGATTTCGACACGGCCGGCCAGGCACGCCAGCTCGATGAACTGATTGCCCGCCGCCCTGCAGGTATCCTGATTTTTCCAGGCGATCCCGCAACCTTGGCACCGGGAATCGAACGCGCTGTCGAGGCGGGAATACCGGTGACGACCTGCATCGGTGACGTGCCCCAAAGCCCGCGCTCATCGTTTCTTGGCATCAACGGATTCGAAGCGGGCAAGGTTGGCGGCGAATTGCTCGCACAGGCGATCGGCGGCAAGGGCAAAGTCCTTCTCGGCACCTTCCCTGCCCCGTCCACCCTGGAGCGCGTGGAGGGATACAAGGCGCTGTTCAAGGAAAAGTATCCGGATATCGAAGTGGTGGATGTCGTCAATGACCGCGCCGACCCTTCATACGCGCCGACCGCGTATCTGCAGGGTATCCAGGCGCATCCGGATATCGTGGGGATCGGTGGCACTGATGGCGACAGCGGCAAGGGAGCTGCGATTGCGGTCCATGAAGCCGGTCGTGCAGGCGACATAAAGATCGTCGCGATGGATCGAAATGACGACATGCTGCCTTACATCGGAGACGGCACGATACACGGCGCGGTTGCTCAGAAGTCCTATCTGGAAGCTTATCTCGCCATCCACATGATGCACTGGCAGAACACGGAAGGCCTCAAAGTGGTGCCGGACTGGCAGTCGGCAGGCATCAATCCCCTGCCAGAACAGGTCGTCACCGGAGTCATGACGATCACCAAGGACAACGTCGACCAGTTCAAGCACATCTGAGTGCCGGGCGCGCGGGTGTACTGCCCGCGCGCCCCGCTCTTTCCGCCGTCCGGGAAGCACAATGATCAATTCAAAACTCTGGCAGCACATCGTTCTGTCCGACGATAACGTGAAGCTCTCATTGCTTCCAGGGATCGGTGGACGTGTCATGAACGTTCATTTTCGAGGCGTGCCCCTTTTGTTTGAAAATCCGGACTCGCTGGAGTATCAGCCGGACCTTTCGGATCTCGGCGAAGTCCCGACCAGAGCAAAACACCTACCGTTCCCGCTTTGGGGCGGGGAAAAGACCTGGGTAGCACCCGAAAGCGCCTGGCCCGACGCCGGACCGCATCCGGTTCTCGATTCCGGTCCCTATGAATATCAGACGCTTTCTGAAGTGAAAGTTCGCATGACCAGCCGGATCTGCCCGCTCAGCGGCTTGCAGGTTGTTCGCACCGTCACGCTCGAAACACGCGAAGCGGGCTGGTTGGTCGAACACGAGCTGACCAATCATTTTAACATGGATCAGTACTGTGGGATCTGGTCGGTGATGATGATCCGGCGCCCAGTCAGGATCACTTGTCAAGTTCCCGCGCTGGACAGCCATGCGGTCCTGATGGGAGACCCTTTGACTGCCGTTTCAGGCTCGGGGGAGCAGATCGCGATCGACTGCGTTTCAGCGAATGAATTCAAGATAGGTACTCATCCGACCGGGTGTGTCGCCAGGGTCGTTTATGGCGATGAGATCGGGGCCGTCACCCTGACCGCCGAGGCATCGTCGATCCTGGAACCGGAAAAATACGCCCATGGCCATGCATTGGAGGTCTACAATTCGGCACACTACGACTACGCGGAACTGGAGTGGCACGCGCCTGCCGGAAACCTGTCTCCCGGAGAGACTTCGGTGTTTTCAGTAAGGTATCGGATCAGGGAGACGGCGGAATGAGCAGGCGCGTTGTGATCACGGGTGCTTCGGGACATCTCGGTGGCAAGCTTTACGACGAAATAAGGGCCCAAACAGACTGGCACCCGGTAGGGCTCGACATCCGGGAAACCGACAGGCCCGATTGTCACGTAGCCGACTTTTCGAAAATGGGAGACTGGACACGGCACCTGGAAGATGTCGACACCGTCGTGCACCTGGCTGCCGATCGAAATCCCGACGCCAGTTGGGGGTCTTCTGTCGCCAACAATATGAATGCGACCCTTAATCTCTATCACGCAGCCTCACAAACTGGCGTCCACCGTGTCGTATTTGCCAGTTCAAACTGGGTTCAGGGCGGATACCGGTTTTCCTCGGAAAAACTTTCCCCTTCTCTGGACCCGAAGCCGGTCAACGCCTACGGCGTCTCGAAACTGTTCGGTGAACGCGTCGGTGAATTTTTCGCGTCGGAACATGGTCTGTCCGTCATTTGCCTCAGAATCGGATGGACGCAATGGACGCATGACAATCTTCCCGGCCGGCACATGGCCATGGGGCGCTGGGGACAGGAAATGTGGCTCAGCGACCGGGATTATCTTCAGGGCATGAAATGTGCGATCGATGCCCGGGATGTCCCTTATGCCATCCTGAACCTCATGTCAGACAATCCAGGAATGCGCTGGGACCTCGAGCCGACCAGGAACCTGATCGGATACAGGCCCGAAGATGGTCGGTCGGCTGATGTGAGTGTGCAGATGAGGCTGCGATCGTCGATCCTCAAGACGGTGACGGAAACAATTCCGGACCGGCTCAAGTCGATAGCTTCCGACTGGTGACGGACAAACTGAGGTGGTCCGGCCTTCCCGGCAAACTTGTTGCTACTGTTCCTGATCGCATTGCCAGGATCACCTGAAACCACAACCTGAACGCCCTAGAGCAGGGACAATTCACCTTTGATCTTTCCAAATTGCGCGAACTGGAATACCAGATAACAAACTGAATGATAATGTGCGCAACAAGGTCCTATGGAATGGTGATCGAACGTCCCAAGTCACTACGCGATCTGGTTCTGGAGAATCTCAGGGAACGAATTGTCAGCGGGCGCCTTGCTATGGGTCAATCGCTCTCGGAACGGAGCATTGCGGATGAGCTGCAGGTTTCCAAAACGCCTGTGCGGGAAGCCCTCGCTCAGCTTCGGGAAGAGGGCCTGGTCCAGATCGAACCCCAGAAGGGCGCGAAGGTTTTCACACTCACGGAAGACGAGGTTGAGCAGATCTGCGACTTCAGGATGACAATCGAATTCGCCGCATTTGAGCTCGCCCTCATGCTGGATCCCGATGGCCTGGCTTCGGACATGGCACATGTCGTCAATGACATGACCAGTGCCATGGATGCCGGCGAGGTTCACGCCTATCTTGATCTGGACACGGCCTTTCACCAGATCGCCTTCAAGCATTGCGGAAATGAATATCTGTCTGCCAGCTATGAAAGGTATGAAGGCAAGATCGCAGCTCTTCGGACCCATATGGCGGCGTTGCCGGAACACACACAACTGTCTCTCAAGGAACATATTGAGCTGAAAAAGGCATGCGAAGAAAAGAAGCTCAAAGCGCTGAAATCAATTCTTGAAGAACATATTGCACGCACCCGGGATTCATATGTCCAGGCCACATCGGAATGAACGAATAGGGTCCGTCGCCACGCAAAAGTGGTCGAGCTATTTGGGATCTAAAAACAGGCAGCATCAGGTGGTATTCAATCGATTGACGGCACAACAATAGGGGGTTTTCTGAGTTTCCCGTCGCGACCTGGCTCACACCACCCTTCAGGGAATTCGAAAAACTTCATTTGGCACAATGCATCAAGGCGTTGTCTCGAATGGTGCAAAGGCCGCTCTGCCAATTTCTTGTTCAGCGCCTGCAATTCCGCCACAAACCCCATTCCAGGCATTGGTTGAGACTCCAAAAGAGTATCTTGATTGTAATAGTAACGCGGTTCGGCTGCAAAAGGCCTCTTTGATTTCATTGAGAAAAGATTGCCTACGTCATTTATTTCCTTCTGGAATTCAATTTCTTGCGAGAAGACACGACCAACAAGAAACACAATACGCGTGGGCGGGGGTAGTGACGGTAGCGGTCCTCCGCTACCAATTTCAGCCAAGGCGATCCAGCTTAACCAAGTATCACGCCCGGAGCGGATGAACTAATACCAGCAAGCATTGAGCGAGACTCATTTTGGGGATTCCCAAAGTGCAACAACTCTGAATCCATGGAACCGTTCGATTCGGAGGATTTCCATGGGAAGAGCTTTAGGCTTACGAAGGGATTTTGACGGGGCTGGGTTGCGGCGCCTTGCGAAGGTGTCAAAGGATGCCGGCCAGAGCCGGCGCCTTGTTGCAC
>NZ_KI928922.1:75158-155530 GCF_000521215.1 Labrenzia sp. DG1229
CGATTACTGAGGCCACCGGTATCGGCGTCATAGTCGAAGGCGAAAATCACGTTTCGCAGACTGTCTCCGAAGTAAAAAGTCTTCTCGTCGGGCGACCAGGCCATGGTGTTGGAAATTCCAAACTCGAAATCTGTCAGGCGCGTCGCAGATCCATTCGGATCTATCCGGAACAATGCGCCGCTGTGTCGGTCAATCTCACGACCGCTGCCGTCGGGATTGAGATTGGTGCGCATCGATCCGACCCAAAACCTACCGGAAGGATCGCACCGTCCCTCATTCAGCCGGTTGCCCTCTGTCGGATCCGGACTGCTGAAACTCGAGAATGCGCCGGATTCAAAATCGAATAACGCAGCTCCGCCTGCCAGCGCGACCACGGCGCCGGATGCTGGTTGTCGCAGGGCGATTGCGGTCGGGAAGTCGTCCGTGTCCCATGACCTGATCTTGCTCGTGCGGGTGTCAAGATGATGGATCGATTTGCCGATGATGTCGACCCAATAGAGGCTCCGTGTTTCGGCATCCCATATCGGACTTTCACCGACCTGATCACGGATGTCCGTAACAGCATCAAACACGAAACGCATCATTTCAACCTCTTCAACAGGGTTCTAGCTGGCGTCATCTTCGACAGAAACTGTCGGATCGGCCCAGCGGGTATTGGGGACAAGCGAGAACCAATCGCGACGGCCTGGATCGCGATCATAGGGATAGCCGCCATGTTCCTTGTAGTATTCGGAGTACTCAACCATTTTGACACGGTCCAATTCCACACCAAGTCCGGGGCCGGTCGGGACCTTGATTTTGCCTCCCTGGTATTTCATCAAGCCACCCTCGATAACGTCGTCCATGAGGTGATGGTAGTGGGCATCCGCCGTGAACACGAGGTTAGGCAAAACCGCTCCAAGGTGCAGCATCGTGGCGAGCTGAATTCCCAGTTCACCTGATGAGTGCACGGCAATGCCGAGTTGGAATGTCTCGCATACCTGGGCGGCTTTCACGCATTGCCGGATCCCACCCCAGAAGGTGGTATCAAGCAAAATGACATCAACCGCAGGGTTCAGGATATTCGACGACAACTGTTCGAAATTGATGACGACCGTATTGGTGGCTGTTGGAATTCGAACAGCTTCGCGTACCCGACGCATGCCATTCAGACCCCAGGTCGGGTCCTCGAAGTAATCGTTGCGCAAATCCTCGATGCCTTGACCAAACCGAATTGCCTCTTCGACCGAATGGGCAGCATTGGGATCGTAGCGCACGGCATCGTCCGGAAACGCGAGTGCCAACGCGCGAAACAATTCCAATTCGTAGTCGGGCGGAAAGACCCCGGACTTGAGCTTGTGAGCAGTAAAACCGTGCTTTTCCTTTTGCCGTCGCGCTTCGTTCACGAGTTGCTCCGCAGTGCGGACTTCGCCGCCGCGTTCCAAGTCGTTGTACCGAAAGAAGAGATATGACGCGAAACCCACATCATCTCGCAATTTTCCGCCAAGAAGATCGTGAACCGGTACATCGAGATACTTTCCCATGATGTCCAGGCAGGCAAATTCAATCGCGGCATGCAACTGGGTGCGATTGTTGTAAAGGCTGGCTGTCGGGTTGCAGATCTTGAACCACATGGCCTCGAGTTGGAACGGATCGTGGCCGACAAGATAGTCCTTCAATCCACGGAAGGCAGCTTCGGCGCTTTCCCCCCGCCACCCATTTCACCCAGGCCAATCAATCCGGTATCGGTTTCAACCTCGACGATCGTGCGAACGAATTTACCCCAGTGGGCTCCGTTCGAATGGCGAATTGGGGCTTCCAGAGGGACAGCGACAGTCGTGGCGCGGATATCGACAATCTTGGGCCGTTTCATCGCATTGCTCCTGAAAATTAGGTGATGAGATCGATCATGGTCGGCACATCGGTGTCTGCGGTTTCCAGGTCGGCAACCTTGCTGCCCTGGGCAAATGCCACGATCCGATCTGAAACTTCGTGAACATGATGAAGGTTGTGACTGATGAAAATCACCGTGATGCCCTGGGCCCCCAATTGCCGTACGTAATCGAGCACCTTGTTGGTTTCTTTCACAGACAGATGATTGGTTGGTTCATCAAGTATCAGCATGCGTGAGCGAAAATGCATTGCCCGTGCTATGGCAACCCCCTGTAACTGACCACCGGACAGGTCCTTGACCGGAGCCTCTGCGGACCGAAGATGCAGGCCGACATCCGCAATCGCCTCAAGGGCTTCCTTGGCCATTGCGCGCTGATCAAGAAAGCCAAAGCCGCGCACTCCCCATTTTCGTTTTTCGCGGCCGATGAAAAGATTGCGGGCAATGGACATTTCCGGAACCATCGCGGTGTACTGGTAGATTGTCTCGATACCCAGGTTCATCGCATCGCGGGGCGTGACAATCCGGGCGGGTTTGCCCTCGAAATGAATTTGACCCTCGGTCTGCTGATGGACCCCGGACAGGATTTTGATGAAAGTGGATTTGCCGGCGCCGTTGTCGCCTATCAGGCCCAGAACCTGTCCCTTGGGGATATCGAGATCAAGGTCGCGCAGCGCGTGGACTGCGCCATACCACTTGTGCAACCCGCGAACAGAAAGGTGCGGCTCACTCATCATTGCCGTCCTTGTGTTTGCCGCGTCCTGCCGCATCCCGGGTGATCTTGTTTATCGTGACGGCGATGACAATCATCGCGCCCACGGCAAAGCGGAACCAGTTAGCGTCAATCCGGGTCAGGATGATGATGTTTTCGATGAAGGCGATGAGAAGAGCACCGATCACGGCGCCAACAACAGAGCCAATGCCGCCGGTCAACGCAGCGCCGCCGATGACCGCGGCTGCTATGGCCGTCAACTCAAGGCCGGTGCCCATGGACGGAACTATGGCCTTGATACGGAACACCTGGATCATTCCGGCAAAACCGGCCAGCACCGAACAAAGAACAAAAGCGGTAGTTTTCACCAGGTTGGTATTGATCCCCATGTCGCGTGCAGCTTCACGGTTACCTCCTGTTGCGAAAATCCAGCTGCCGAAGTCGAATTTCCGTAGCCAGATACCAAGCAACAGACCAACACCCAGCAACCAGAATATCGAAACACGCAGCAAATCGACCTTGCCAACGATCCACCAGAGATCAAGGTCACGCGGAAAGGGCGGGGGAAAGCCTCCCGAGATTACAATGGTCAAACTTCGCGCCATGAATAGCATGCCCAGCGTTGCTATGAAGGATGGCAAGCCAAGCCGGATTGTGATCGCAGCATTGACCAGGCCAACCACTGCTGCTGCGATGAGGCCGGCCAGCATCGAGATCGGCAACGGTATGCCTGCTGCCATTGCAAGAACCATGACCATTGGCGCCAGCGCGAATACCGATCCGACGGACAGATCAAATTCACCTGAGATCATCAGGATGGTCACACCCATGGCCACCAGCGCAATTTCCGGAATCGGCTGAAGCACGACCTGAAAATTTCCGTATGTCATGAATGCGGGTGACAGCAGGCTGAAAACCAGTGTCAAAAACATCAGCATGAGAAACGCGCTTGCTTCAGGCTTGGATTGCAAAATATGCCGCAATGACATGTTCATCGCCTTGTAGAGTGAGGCTTAAAAAGTCTGTTCTGGTGTCCATGAATGGCGTAATCCTGCGAAGTGTTGCAGGATCACGCCTTAGCTGATTGCCTCACCTGACACCCATTGCCGAGAATTTTTCGACGGCGGCAACATCTGCGGGCCGGATCAACGCCTTGCCGGTGTTGACGTCATAAGCAGACAGGCCAAACTTGTTGATGAAATAGAGTTGCTGTATCGGAAGATACCCTTGCAGATAGGGCTGCTGGTCGACAGTCAGGTGCACGTAACCTTTGTTCATCTCGTCCAGCAGGATGGGGACAAGATCAAATCCACCCATCTGGATCGTATTTGGAGCAATACCAAGATCCCGAAGGCACTCGCCTGCACCAGAGAACCAGAATCCGGCGCCGATAATCGCCGTGGTGGCGTTGTTGCCCTGAACATACTGGCAAATCCGCTGACCCGTTACGGAGAGGTCATTCGCAGAGTCGATTGTTTCATGTGTCAGGTTCCAGCCATCGGCAATCGCTTCGTCCAGGTACTTTCTGGCGCCGCCTATCCGGTCTTCTGCCCAGGATTCACCTGGACGTGCCAAGCCCAGAAGAACGTGCTGCGGTGCGCCTTTGTCCATGCCCGCAAGCAGTCCCTTGGCGACCTCATAGCCAGCCTGGAAAAGATCCTGCCCGATGAAGGCGAGGCGCGCATTTCCGTCCGGCCCCTCTGTGTCGTCAACATTGATGGTGACCACCGGAATATCGGCATCGACAGCCCGTTCAATCGCGTCATCGTAAAGATTGTCGTCCACAATGACGGTCGCAATACCGTCGACACCCTGGGCAATCGTGGTTTCCAGGTTCTGAAGGTGCATCTGCAGATTGCCATTTTCCTGGGTGAACAACAGTTGGCAGTCCACCTGGTAATCTTCGCAGGCATCGTCCATTCCGCGTTTGATTGCCTGCCAGAATGTATTGTCGATACCGGTCTGGGTCAGAACCGTGAATTGGAGATCATCCTGTGCCGCCGCGCCAGTCGTGACGGCAAGGCTCAGCAGAGATGCCGAGACAAGTGTTTTGATTTTCGTATTCATATGTCCCTCCCATTGGGCTTTCATTTGGCTTGGTTGCCAACATTCCGATAGGCTTCCAGCACTTCGAAACAGGCCGAAAGCGGGTGGTAGTCGGTCTTTGATGCCGGACTTTTCTGATTGCTGTATCTGGTGCCTGACTGGTCGAGTACCCGGTACCAGCCGCCATAGTCGTGATCGACGAAATGCTTGTCGGCATAGGTCCAGGCGCGGTCATACCAGCCCCAGTAATCCGGCTTTCCGGTTTCCAGGGCCAGCAGAGCGGACGATCCAATGGTTTCCGAGAACACCCAGTAATACTGATCGGTATCCAGTATCCTGCCATCCGGCGCGAAGGTATAGTTGATGGCGCCGGTTTCCGGTTCCCAGGCTTTGTCCAGCGCTGCCTTGAATAGAAATTCAGCTTTTGGTATCAACCACTTGGATGGACGATGCCGATTTAAGATCAGAAGCAGTTTCGACCATTCCACAAAATGGCCAGGAAGATATCCGTATGGGCGAAACAGGTTCTTGGGGTCGTCGATGTTGTAGTTCCAGTCATGCGACCAATCGCTCTTGTAGTGTTCCCAGATCAACCCATCTGCGCCCGCAGCCAGTTCCACACATATCCGCTCGGACAGAAGTTCCGCCCGATCCAGATAGCGCATGTCGCCGGTGGCTTCGAAGGCCGACAGCATTGCTTCGCACATGTGCATGTTGGCGTTTTGCCCGCGATAGGGATCGACTGCGGTCCAGTCGCCAGCGCTGATCTCATCGACGTAGAGATTGGCATCTGTGTCCCAGAACCGGGTTTCAAGCAGCTTCCAGATATCAGCGAGCAGTTCGTCCGCGCCCTCGGCGCCGGCCTTTTTGGCGCCTGCAGCTGCCAGAAGCACAAAGGCATGGCCATAGCAGTGGTAGGTGCCGTCGACTACATCTTGGCGGTCCAGCACCCAGGCGTAGCCGCCATCGGGCTGGCGATGATGATCCAACAAGAAGGCAACGCCGTGAGCCGCTGCCTGCCTGAAATCCTCCCGCTCAAGGACGATCGAGGCGAGTGCGTAGTTGTAGACAAACCGACAGGTGCCGACCAGATGTTTGGTCGTCCGGTCGAAGACCGTGCCATCATCAAGCATCTGGTTGATGTATCCGCCATGCTCGCTGTCGATACAGACCGGATGGTAAAAACCGATGATCCCGGCGATATGCGCTCGCAGAAAGTCCTTGCTTTTGAAATCCATGATTGGATCCTCGTTTCGCCTATTCCGGAAGAATGATGCCGAGTTTCGACAGGACACCGCCGTCCACCTTGACGTCGGAACCGGTCATGAAGGGGCAAAGATCGCTGGCCAGAAAGTTCGCCACCGCAGCCACCTCTTCGATGGTGCCAACACGTCCGACAGGGTGCCCCTGTCCCCAGGCTTCAATCGTTGCCTGTGCCGTGTGTTCACCTTTCCAGAGTTCGGCAGCCTTCTGCAGCATTGGTGTATCGATTGCAGCCGGACATATCGCGTTGACCCGGATTTTCGCCTGCGCATGATCAAGAGCCATCGCGCGTGTCATTGCCACGATGGCGCCTTTCGTGGCGGTATAGGCGGCAACATTGCTTTGCGAGGCATAGGCCTGCACCGAGGCGATGTTGATCACCGACCCTCCGCCACGTTTTTCAATTTCGGGGATCGCGTATTTCGCCGCGAGAAAAACACCCTTCAGGTTAATGTTCAAAACCTCGTCCCAGGTTTCTTCCGGAGTGTCGACGACCGTGCCGTAACGTTGCACACCCGCACAGTTGACCAGGACATCAAGACCACCAAATCTGCTGACGACTGTTTCAGTCAATTGCGCCATATCGCCGGCTCTGGAAACGTCGGCCAGAACAGAAACCAGTTGCTCACCGCTGTCGATTTCGGTTTCGGCTGCTGCCAGACTGGGGGAGTCGTTCGAGCAAATCACCACGTTGGCTCCTTGTTCGCAAAACCGTTTTGCAATCCCCAGACCCATGCCCTTGGAACCTCCTGTTACAAGCGCAGTCTTTCCCGAAAGATCCATTTTCCCCTTCCTCATCTCGTCTATTGAGCTATCTCTGCATCGTTGTGTTCGCTCTGCGAGAAGTAGTCCTTGTATTGGCTGGACAGTCTGTCGATATCTTCCATTACCCGACCCAGGTGGATCTTCAGGACGGAACGGGCATCGGCGACATTGCCGCCCTCTATCGCCGCCAGAATATTCTCGTGGTCGATCAGAAGCTGGTTCAGGTCCGTGTCCTGAAGGCTCAATCGGCGCAATCGGTCCATGTGTCTTTTGGCTTCCGAGATGATTGTCCAAACCGGACCGCGCCCGACCATTTCGCTGAAACAGCGATGCATGCGCTCATCTGCCGAAAAGAATAGAACAGTGTCGCCTTCGGCGATGGAAAATCTCTGTTCTTCAATAGTTTGGCGTATATTGAATATCGCGCGGTTCGATTGGGTCAGAGCGGCTTCTTCAATGATGGCCAGCTCCAGTTTTTCGCGAACATATTGCGCAGTGCGCACCGCTTCGAGCCGGATCGGAGCGACAATTGTTCCGGCGCGTGCACGAAAATCGACAAGTCCTTCACCCGAGAGCCGCGTCAACGCTTCGCGTATCGGCGTTCGGCTCATGCGCAATTCATCGGCCAGAAACACTTCACCGATCGCTTGGTTCGGCTTCAGTTCCAGCGACACGATCCGCCGTCTTATCTCGCGATAGGCACGCTCACCGGCGGGAATTTCAACAACATCGGCCAAGCGGGCCTCCTTCGAAAACCTAATATGTATACTTGTATACAAATTTTTAAACGCGTCAATCCCGGGGCGAAGCGGTTCGATTGGGAACGGCCTGCGGGGGCAGGTGAGGTCAGGGGGCGGGTCTCTCGGCTACTTGGACAGATAGGCCAGCTGGAGACCTGCGGAGTTTCCGAAATGCGCCGGCTTGCAAATCGTCGGGAGCCTTGAGGCGCGAAGAAGCTGCCTGATGCCAGGATTTACCGCGGGGCGATACATTTCAATCCGGGGTCGCCGGGACCTGGGTGAAGGGGCGGTTGGTGATTGCCGGCGATGCGGCGCACCTGACCCCGCCTTTCATGGAGCAGGGAGTGTGCGCGGGGATCGGGGATGCGGCAAACCTTGCCTGTAAACTTTGCCGGTGTTGTCGCGACGAGAGTGAAATCTCACTCTTGAAGACCTATGAAACGGAGCAGAAACCGAACGCAGCAAACTATATTGGTACAGCCGTGCGGCTTGGCGGGTTGATCAACCGAATGCGCAACTCCGGCTAGGCAGAAAGACTGCAGCAAATGCAGGAGTTACAGAACGTCACAGGCCCTTGAATTGGGAGAGCCTCCGATCCGGCCGGGAGGAAAACGTTCTCTCAGCCTGTTCTTTGAAACGGAAGAAAGCTGGATGACGCGATCGACCATGAACTGGCACTGATCACGGTTGATCCCGTTGAGCCGGGCGAGTGCTCCCTGGACGTACGGGTCATCGATGCGCGTGATGAACCGTCGCTGGCTGATTTGTTGGACGCGATCGGAGCCACTGGCGTCCTGCCGAGGCCTGACAAACGCATCTTCGCAGTTGCCAACTCACCGGGCCAAATCAAGGTCATGCTTGTCGAAACCGCCGCGCAGTTTCGAAAAGTGAACTGAAGACCGCGGTATCAACGGCCGGTCGACGTACTCCGATCATTCGCGGTCCGTATCTTCTTCAATCCGGACCTTCTGGTCTGAGCGTGAACATCTGCCGGATTTTGCGTGAACCTTGAAGGGGACGACTACAGGTCCAGAAACGGGATGGTAATCCGCTGCACGCAACAAACCCCTGCCAGGCCCAACCGACAATCTGCTTCGTTGAAACATTGTAACAAGAGGTTCCCGCCCGGCGCCTTGCGGGATTGCCTCATTTGCATTGACCTCCGGGCATCGTCTGCCCAGTCGCTCAGAACTCGACGACCGCACGAATTGACTTGCCTTCGTGCATCAGATCGAACCCATGGTTGATTTCTTCCAGAGAGAGCTTGTGAGTGATCATCGGGTCGATTTCGATCTTGCCGTCCATGTACCAATCAACGATTTTCGGCACATCGGTCCGCCCGGAGGCACCACCGAATGCCGTACCGCGCCAGACACGCCCGGTAACCAGCTGGAAGGGGCGGGTCGAGATCTCCGCGCCAGCCGGAGCAACACCGATGATCACGCTTTCGCCCCAGCCTTTGTGCGCTGCCTCGAGCGCAGTGCGCATCACTTTCACATTGCCGGTCGCATCAAACGTGTAATCCGCACCACCGCCGGTCAGTTCGACCAGATGCGCGACAATGTCACCCCCGATTTTTGACGGGTTCACAAAATCGGTCATGCCAAAATGTTTGCCCATCGTTGCCTTGTCGTCGTTGAGGTCAACACCAACAATCTGATCCGCACCAGCCAGACGCAGACCCTGGATAACGTTCAGCCCGATGCCGCCCAAACCGAACACGATGGCGCGTGAACCGATTTCCACCTTGGCGGTATTGATCACTGCGCCAATACCTGTCGTCACACCGCAGCCGATGTAGCAGATCTTGTCGAATGGTGCGTCCTTGCGAACCTTTGCAAGGGCGATTTCCGGAACGACGGTGTGATTGGCGAAGGTCGAACAACCCATGTAGTGATGAATGGGTGTTCCATCGAGCATGGAAAATCGTGTCGAACCGTCAGGCAGCAGGCCCTGACCCTGGGTGCTTCTGATCGACTGGCAGAGATTTGTTTTGGGATTGAGGCAATAATCGCATTCACGACATTCGGGCGTGTAAAGCGGAATGACATGATCGCCCACCTCGAGACTTGTAACGCCTTCGCCTACCTCGATGACGATCCCAGCGCCCTCATGGCCCAGAATTGCGGGGAAAATACCTTCGGGGTCATCGCCCGAACGGGTGAATTCGTCCGTATGACACAAGCCGGTGGCCTTGATTTCCACCAGCACCTCACCGGCGCGCGGGCCTTCAAGGTTAACGTCCATGATCTCCAGGGGTTTGCCAGCCTCAAGGGCTACGGCGGCACGTGTACGCATTTTCTGCCTTCCAATATTTCACTTGCATTGAGAATAAAAAATTCTCATGATTTGATAATCAGTCTTACAATTTGAGAAAGATACGTCAACATGCACCTTGAACGACTGATCAATCTTCTGGAGATCATCGCAGTTGCCGGGCGTCCGGTTTCAGTGCTCGAGGTGCAAAAGGCGACCGACCTGCCCAAGCCAACCTGCTACAGGCTGGTGCAGACACTGGTGGAGAGAAAACTCCTGGATCAGCCTTCCGACGATGGCCACTACGTCGTCGGCGAGCGCCTTATCCGGATTGCTTTGCTGGGAAAATCGGATGTCGATGTCCGCCGCTGCGCCGCACCACTTTTGAAATCTGCGGCCACCAAATTCAACGAAACAGTATTTTTGGCACGATTTCGCGACAGCAAGGTCGAGATCATTCACGTGGAGACCCCGGACGATCCGGGCCGCGCCTATATTCATCCGGGCCTGGGTGAACGCCCGATGCACGCCTGTTCATGCTCGAAAGCGATTGCCGCATTCGCCGAACCTGAGTTTCAGGAGAAAATCCTGTCCCGCAGCATGAAGCAATACACCGAGCACACCAAGATCACCAAAGCTGAGCTTCGGGCTGAATTTGAGGAAATATCTGAACGGGGCTTTGCCGATTGCGATCAGGAGATTGACCTGGGCATCGCGAGTGTTGCTGCGCCGGTTTCGATCGGGAATATCGGCGCCACGTTCAGTGTCGGTGCCGTGGGACCCATCCGCAGGTTTGAAAAGAATTATCGCCATGAGATCGGAAGAAAACTGACCGGTCTTTCGGACAATATCAGTGGAGCCATCCAGCTCTGCAATGTCGCGGAGGTCTGAGCGCCGCACTGGTTTTAGGCCCGAATGCGGGCCCGATAATGCGTGTCCGTAAACGGGCATTGTTACTTGAAAGGGAGGAATAACAATGAACCTTAGGCCAGATCCTACATTTCACGCATCGCCTAAACTTGCCATGCAGGCACCAGTGGAAAACTACGCCTTCACGGTAATGCTCAGCCCTGATGGATCGCAATCAGACGGCATTGCCGTGATCGACCTCAAGCCGGACTCCGACACTTACGGCCAGATCGTGCATCAGGTGATCGTGCCCAACAAGGGAGACGAGTTTCATCATTTCGGCTGGAACGCCTGTTCATCAGCGCTATCACCGCTATCGGGCCATGCGTTTCTTGAAAGGCGCTACCTTATCGTGCCCGGCATCCGTTCGTCGCGCATCTATGTGATCGACGTCAAGGAACCGCTGGAAGCCAAGATCCACAAGACAATCGAGCCTGAAGAGGTCTTCTCCAAGACCGGATACTCGCGCCCGCACACTATCCATTGTGGCCCTGAGGGCATCTATGTCAGCTGCCTGGGCGGATGCGGTGAAGACGGTACCGGCGGACCTCCGGGCATCTTCATCATGGACTGTGAAACCTTCGAGATCATCGGACAATACGAGATGGATCGGGGCAAGCAGGACAAGCACTATGATTTCTGGTGGAACCTGCCACAGGATTACATGGTGAGTTCGGAATGGGGGCTTCCGCCACAATTTGAGAACGGGATCGTCCCGGAAGACCTGCTGTCCAACAAATATGGCCACTCGATCCACTTCTGGGACCTGCGCAAGCGCAAGAACATCCAGACGATGGACTTTGGTGAGAACTACCAGATGGCGCTGGAAATCCGACCGGCCCACGATCCGACCAAGTCATACGGGTTTTGCGGCGTCGTGGTCGACACGACCAACCTGCAGGGCGCAATCTTCACATGGTGGCGTGACGATGACGGCAAGTGGCAGTCCAAGAAGACGATCACCATAGATCCGCGTCCTGAAAAGGCGGAAAACCTGCCGCCGCTGCTTCAGGGCTTCGAGGCCGTCCCTCCGCTTGTGACGGATATCGACCTCAGCCTTGACGACAAGTACCTCTACGTCGCCTGCTGGGGATTGGGCGAGATGCATCAATATGACGTCTCTGATCCGATGAACCCGGTTCTCGCAGGAAAGGTTGAACTCGGTGGCATCGCGCGGGGCGCCAAGCATCCCAATGGCAAGGACTTTGCCTATGGCCCGCAGATGGTCGAGATCAGCCGTGACGGCAAGCGCGTTTACTGGACCAACTCGCTCTATTCGACATGGGACGATCAGTTCTACCCGGGGTCCTCGGGTGGCCAGATGGTGATGGCCCGTGTCGGTGAGAATGGCGGACTGGAACTCGACAAGGATTTCTATATCGACTTCCCGGACGGTTTGCGCGCGCATCAGATACGGTTGGAGGGCGGAGACTGCTCGACGGACAGTTTCTGCTATCCTTCGGTCTGACACATGCCCGAACTAGCAACGACGACGGCCCTTTGGTGGGCCGTCATCATTTCCGGAGTCTATCACGGCATCAATCCTGGCATGGGATGGCCACTGGCCGTTTCGGCAGCGTTGATGGAACGCGACCACAAGGCGCTGCCGCGGGCGCTTGCGATGCTGGCATGCGGGCATTTTCTGGCGATGATCGGCATTTTGCTGCCTTTCTCGCTGATGCTGTTCCTTGTCGAATGGGAAGTTGAAATCCGTATCGGAGCAGGGCTTCTGGTGATCGCGATGGGGGTGTATCTGCTTGTAAATCGCAGGCATCCGAAATTTCTGGCGCGCGTGCATCCCGCCCGGCTGGCCTTCTGGTCGTTTCTTGCGGCCATGGCCCATGGGGCCGGCCTGATGCTGGTTCCGATCTATCTGGGTATCTGCGAGGTCGGCAGGAATGATGCCGGCCATCTGGCGGCCCAAAGCCTGATGAACAACAATGTCCTGACGGCCTTTCTCGTTGCCGCGGTGCATACGCTTGCCATGATGGTCTCCGGAGGGCTTATCGCCGTCACCGTATACCTGTGGCTCGGTCTGAAATTCCTGTCAAAATCCTGGTTCAATCTGGACCTGGTCTGGGCCCTGAGCCTGCTCGTCGTCGGCGTCTTTGGCATTTATTCCGCCTATTACGGGCATTGATCCGGCTTGACCCGCATCGGGATGTCATGTGCCGCATTCTTCAAACAGGCCCGTGCTATCCGGAAACTCATCCAGTCCCATTTACGATCTCAGGCAACCCGGATCCCCTGAAGAAATTTATCGACTTCATTGCGCAGTGACTCTGACTGTCGAGACAGGTCGCCCGCCGAAGACAAGACTTGCGCAGCTGCTGCACTTGATCCAGCCGCGGATTGATTGACCTCGCCGATACTGTCTGAAACCTCTTGCGAGGCAACTGCGGCCTGTTGCACATTTCCGGCAATCTCACTGGTCGCAGCGGATTGCTCCTCGACGGCTGCGGCAATCGAAGCGGCAATCTCGTTCAGGTCGCTGATGGCGGAGGTTACCTTGCCGATTGCTTCTGCCGACGTTTGTGTCGAATCCTGAATGGCATTTATCTGCTCACCGATGTCCGTGGTCGCGCTTGCAGTCTGAGACGCCAGTTCCTTTACTTCCGAGGCAACAATTGCAAAACCTCGTCCGGCTTCACCTGCACGCGCGGCTTCGATCGTGGCATTAAGCGCAAGAAGGTTTGTCTGCTCAGCAATGTCCTGAATGAGGGACACAACCGCACCTATCTTTGTCGCCGCTTCTGACAAAGCGCCAACTTTTTCGACTGTTTCCTCGGCTTCCGCCGAGGCCGCCTGAGCTTTTCTGGATGAATCTTCGGCCTGACGACCTATCTCCTGGACCGAGGCGGCCATTTCTTCTGTCGCAGCCGCGACGGTCTGCACGTTACTGTTCGCCTGATCCGACGAGGTTGCAACCACGCCTGCCTGCATACTGGTTTGCTCAACCGTGCTGGTCATGGATTGCGCAGTTGTCTGAAGCTCGGTCGATGCTCCGGACACGGAATTGATGATCGTACCGACCGCTCGTTCGAAGTCGTTGGCAAGATCCTCCATCATGCGCTTCTTTTCAGCTTCAGCCTCCAGAGCGGCATTTTGCTGTTCCTGTTCAAGTGTTGACGCCCGGATCATGTTTTCCTTGAAGACCTGTACGGCCTTTGCCATTTCACCGATCTCGTCACGCCGCGCCACGGAAGGGACTTCGGTGGAGATGTCGTTCTCGGCCAACCTTGCCATGGCACCCGTCATTCCGGTCACAGGGCGCACGATCGAACGAGCCGTCAAATAACTGACTGCGACCCCCAACACCAAACCGAGGCCCAGCAGGCCCCAGACAAGCCTGGTCAGATTGTCCACACTCGCTGCAATGTTTTCCGCGTCCTGCGTCATGAGTGCGCGTTGATTGTTGACCATGCCGCCACCACGGATGCCGTTGTCGTCCTTTGCCCCGACAAGAGTCGTGAGCAGCTTTCCGGCGCGGGGAGCTGCTTCGTGCTTGAGTGCATAGTTGGCAGCGTCCCACCGCTCAGATCCCCTGATATCAAACATTTTTGCAGGCAGCGGCGCGAAATTTTCACGCGATGCCAAAAATCGGTCAAACGCTTCAACCTGATCTGGTTTGAGTTGATCTCTGCTGTCAGTCAGGTCCTCAAACCTTGTTGAATTCTTCGCCCAGAGCGTCTCGAAATTTGCCTGGAATTCTTTGTCGCCTGTCAGCAAAAATGCCCGGATGTTCGCCAGTGAAAGACCAAGTGTGCCGCGCACATCGGCCATCATCCCCAGCAATTGCTTGCGTTGGTGCTCGTCGGTAGCCGGTGGCAAATTGCCTTCGATGTCGATCATCTTGGTGATGTCCGCTACCATTGCCGCTGCAAGAGGGGCCGCCTCCTCGATCAAGATTTTTGTCGCAGGAAACTGGTCGGGACTTTTCGCCAGAGCCTCGACCTGATTCTGAGCCTCGGAGAATTCGTCAAGAACAACCTTGAATGCGTTCCATGAGTCAACGTTCTGCGGATTGGTCCAGTTCGTTGACAGCTCATCGATCTTTCCACGCAGTTGGGCAATGTTCTGCCAGACCGCTTCCCGCTCAACCTTGAAGTCCGGATTTCCCGTCAACATCCATCCACGCAATGCAGCGAGTGTACCGTAGATGTCCCGAACCATGGACTGACTGCTGTTCGATGTGGGAATTCTCAGGCCGTCGAGCCGTTGAACATTGGTTTCGATTTGCCTGACGCTCACGAGCGTCGTCACCACCGAAACAACCAGAACAGCTACAAGCGCAAAACACCCGGCATAGATCCTGCCACCAATTTTGATATTGAACATTCCCACTGCCCCCTCCAGCAACGGTTGAATGCACCACCAGATCAAAGAATAGTTTTGCCTGATGCATACAATTTTAAGTCGAATTTATTAGAGTTGCTCTAGGTAAATTTATGATTAAGTGAAAAAAATTCGGATGATAGTCATGTATTAGTAAAATTAACTAGTAAACAGCCGATTGTTAATGTTGAGGGCCCTAAATTTTTCTACATCACATGTATCGCCTGCTCGTTTTTTACCGGTTAAACACCAAGGAATTCGGCTCGAGAATGGTGCGACCGCGCGTATCGTAAGGACCACTGACGCGAGCTGTGAAAACCGTTCAATCAATGGCTGATGTAAGGCGTTGCGCAATCGGATCGAATGCTGATTGTGATAGTCTCCGGAGGGTTTATTGCTGTCACCGGATTCCTTTGGCTCGGTTTGAGGGTCTTGTCAAAAACCTGGTGCAATCTGGATCTGATCTGGGCCGTGAGCCTGGTCGTCGTCGGCGTCTTTGGCATTTATTCCGCCTATTACGGGCATTGATCCGCCGTGACCTGCATCGGGATGCGTAATGCTACAATCCTTGATGCAATAACGGGGCGCGTATTTTCAGCATTTGAATTGCCACCACTACTCCGGTTCATCAGCCGCCGAGCTTGATTTACATATCTACCTGAAACTGCTGCAAAGAATGTGAAAGTGTATTTGCCGATATTGGCTGATCGTCGTGCAAACCCGGTTATGGGTTTCGGCAACAGATCCAACAGATTGAAAAAAGGTGGGCCGATTGCAGGCCGTAAATAAAGAAAAATGCCATCATTGGCAGAGGAGAACCTGACCCCGTGACGTGCAGATCATGATCCCATCGGGAAGATGGTGAATTGGCGCGGACAGAAGAATACCAAGCCAGGAGGCATGATTGCGATTCTTGTCCAAAAAAAACAAAAAGCGGAAGCAGCAAGATTGAATTGTCAGTCACGGTCGTCTTGAGTGCAGTGCCCGCAGTTCCGCATTTTACCCGTTCAGTCGACCCATCCAAGAACGTTGCGAATTACTGACCAACGCGATGTTGCAACGGCATCTCTCCTACCTTCAATCCAATATTTCTCAAGTTCCTGAATGCCGCCGGTTTCACGTTCAATCAGCAACCAGGTGTTCAGGGCCTTCAGCACCAGCGGGCTGTCCTTGGCCGTCAGGTAAACTATGGGAATGCGGGTCACCGGCCTTGGTACAACAACTGAAAAGCGCGGATAGAGTAGGGTCCAGGCAGCGCCTTCTTCGGCTGTATCAATGAATGCATCTGCACCTTTGCCTTCGTTTTCAAAGTAAGCCCGTTGTTCTTTGAAGCCCTTGAGCGGAACAAACTCAATCGTGGGAAGACTGATCTCGGCTGCTCGTGGCAAGGAGTGATAACCGCTATACGCGAGCTTCATGTCGTCGGAATCGACAAGGTCGGCCCAGGTCTCAAAACTTTTGCGCTGCTTTTCGGGAACGACCAATGCGAGAGTTGCAAGACTGAGCGGGGCCGTCTGCAAAGTCGTTGTCGTCCGATCCAGGGAAACAGTCGTCGAATTGAAAACGGCGTCGCAATATCCCGAATCCAGTTTGTCCGGAGCTTTGCTGACATGATCAAGAGGCAGGAAGATCGGCTCCAAACGGGATCGAAGCGCAAATCGGTGCGCCATTTCAACGTCGAAACCTACAAGCTTGTCAGCACTGTTGAAAAACGACAGGGGATAATTTCCGGGAATGTAACAAATCCGGATAGAACCTGACGCCACGATGTCGTCGTACGATCTTGAGCCTCCGGGCAAGGGGTCTTCCGGGTCCTCGACATAAACGACCGCCTCAGTGTCCGAACCAAGCAACTGTGCTTCGGACAGGACATCGGCGGCTGTGTAGGGTACCACAATGAAATTGGAGTAGACCACCCGGAACCCCAAAAGAAGTGCGATTGTGACCAACAGGCCTGGCACCAAGCCTTTCAAAAGCATCGGACCTCGAAACCATATTTGTCCTTGAAGGGCGAAAGTACCGATCAACGCGATTGTGGCGTAGTGCATCGCACCCACGAGAGACGAAAGCCTGCTGCCGATAAAGTCGATGGATAAAAATACACCGAAAAGACTGGCCGGGAGATCTACAAGTTCAAGCGTGAACGGGATCGAAATCGCTGTGCCACCGAAGAGACTGGCAATGCCTCCAAGAACCATAGTGGCGTATTGCGAGACATCCAGAGGCGCCCCGACATACCAACTTCCAAATACGACGAAGCCGAGAGCAAGAACGCTTCCAACCGTTGGAAAGCTGTAGAAAGTTGGAATGAGAACATCCACTGAAGACTGAACTTCGCGTTCTTCTTCGGCCTCGTCCTGCGACTGCAGTCTTGGACGCTCGTCAGTCGACTCGTCTATCAGGCGCTTGCAGGCTTCCGCCAGCATCGGGAGAATGACCAGAGTGCTCCCGGTTGCGAATGCTGTCAGCATCGGCGCACGCAATGTGCGAAGAATTGCAAAATGCCTGAGTGGAGTGATGCTCGAGACAATCGCAGGCAAAAGCCAAAGCGCTGCAATAAGCGCAAGGGCAGTGGAAACCACGACATGGACCTGCAATCTGAATAGATCATCGGCGCTGACCGTGCCGGCCAGTGCCGCAACCAGAGCAAAAACTCCGATCGGCGACAAACGGGACACCACGCCAGTGATCCTGGCCAGCGTGTCGCCCAAAACCAGAAGTGGCTCAATGATCAACTCCCGCCGTGGTGTCACCGTCAGTGCCAGGCCCACAAAGATGCTGAAGACCACAACTGCCGGAACGATTGCGTTGGCCATGGCATGGAAAGGATTGGAGGGAATGAAAAGCAGAAGGAAATCAACAGGTGTGCCCGCCTCGAGAGAAGATTTTTGAAAAAGCGATCTTTGCGGCCAGTCTGGGTAGGCGAGCGGCATTGACAGAACGAGGCAAATCCCCAGCAACCAAAGAAGTCCAAGCACTCCGCCGCCTGTGCGGGCCAATTTGCCAATCTCGGCGATCTCAAGTCGACCAAGGCCCGTTATCAACGCCACCATGATGTACGGAATAACGGTGATCTGTAGAAGCCGTATGAAAGCCGTTCCAACAAAGTTCAGTGGCGCGGCAAGCTCTCCCAAAAAGAGACCGGTGAGAAGGCCTGCGCCTAATCCGATCAGCACCTGAAGAGCGAGATCAATCCTGCCTACGCGCATCGGGGTGTTTCCATTTGCCCTCGCATTTCCAATTGCACTTCAGGTGCTTGTTTCCAGGTTGCGCATTCGATTCATGAGGGTAACGTACTCAGGTTTGGGGAGGAGAGTCACGATGCTCGCGGGAATATCCAAGGCTATGGCGAATTGGCGCATGATTGCGGCGACCGCAATATTTGCATTTGCCGAAAATCCCGGTGATGTCGCAGCCCGGGATCAGGCTTGCGAGCTTCAGAATTTGACGGAATATCCCGACGTTACATTTGTGTCAGCAACGCGCCTCACCGAACCTGTCGACCATTGCCGGGTTGAAGGCATCATCGGAACAGAAACCGGGTTTGAGTTACTGCTGCCCGACGACTGGAACGGCAAATTCGTCATGGGGGGCAGTGGCGGGTTCGCCGGAAACTATGCGAACGCAGCGCAAGATCTCTGGAACGTTGTCAGGAACGGTTGGGCGACCGTCGCAACCGACACCGGACACAAGGGAAATGCATTGAGCGCAGGTTGGGCCCTGAACAATCTCGAACGACAGGTCAGCTTTGGTCACATGGCGGTGCATCGGACTGCGATGAACGCGAAAGCGATCTTGAAAGACTACTATGGCACGCCGAGCAAGCGTGACCTTTTCTTCGGGTGTTCTCGCGGCGGTGGGCAGGGATTGATGCTGGCCCAGAGGTCACCGGATCTCTTTGACGGCATCTATGCCGGTGCGCCGGCCTACAGCTGGACTGATGAGATGGCCGGGCGCTGGACCCGAGAAGCCCAACTCATGTACCCCGATCCCGACAAGATCACGACTCCGGTGATTGATGCCCGGGCACTTGAAGTGCTTGGCAAAGCGGTCATGGCCCAATGTGACGCGCTGGATGGCCTGGCAGACGGGATACTGAACGACCCGAGGCAATGCGACTTTGATGTCTCAACACTGGAGTGTGGTGCTCAAGGCACCAACCAATGCCTTACCAAGGAGCAGGTCGCGGTAGCTGAGGCAGTCTATGGAACCCTCTCCTACGGCAATTCCGAATGGCCAGGCGTTCCGTATGGCGCCGAGCTTCCCGGAAATCCGCTGGGTTGGGAGCGATGGATCACAGGCGGGTTCGTACCTAACGAACAGGTGGACTTCCATCCCGGTCTTGAGGACGAGGAGTTCGAAACACCACCCGTTCCGAACGCCCGGTGGGGATTTGCGACCGGTCTGATGAAGTATTTCTTCTTTAGCGATCCAGACTGGACTTATGAAGATTATGACTTCTCTGACTATGCGCACAACGCTGCGAGGCTCGCGCCGACACTGGATGCGACCGACCCGAACCTTTCGGAATTCCGGGCCAACGGCGGCAAGCTGATCATAGACAACGGCTGGATGGACGGCTCACTGTCTGCCTATGGGACGATTGACTATTACGAAAACGTACTTGCCTTCGACAAGACCGCGCGAGATGACGTGCGGCTCTTCATCCGTCCTGGTGTCGCGCATTGCCAGGGCGGTCCAGGTCCGGACGGAACGAACTACATTGCGGCCCTCGAGTTCTGGCTGAACACCGGTGTGGCGCCTGAAAAGCTGGATGCCCCATTCGTCAATCCGATGACCCGGGAGCCAACAGGCAATGGGCGGATCATCTGCGCGCACCCGGGCACTGTGACCTATGACGGGTCCGGCGACCCGAATGATCCGGCGAGCTTCAGCTGCGGAGATTTCGATCCGACCCCACGCTAGCCGTCAGAGACTAGAAATGGCTCATTCGCGTAACGCCCGTCACTATTGCCTGTTCCTCGGATTGCCTGCAGGACTTACGGTTTTTTGTTCTGACATCGCATCGATAAAGCCTATCTGGTGACTTTCCGCGCAGGATCGCATTGCCGTCCTTCGCGGAAGGAGGGGTGGGCGCTTGAACTCATCAGCACGCATTCAAAACTCCGAAGTCGCCCGGTGCCCTGTTGCCTGAATATCAGACAATCTCAATTGTGCGGCAATCGGCCGGTATTCACGTGCGTGCCATCTGAATTCTACTTCGTTAGCCTGGCGATCAGCTTTTGCGCTGCCCGGATGCCCGCGATCACATGGTTCTGGCCGCGCGCGAGTTCGGTGCGCGAAAATCCTTTCAGCCCGACGGGACGGTCCGCGATTTTCGTGGCTTCTTCCAGGGAAGGCAGGGGAGGGATCGTCAGCGCCGGGTCATGCCGAAACCGGTCGCTTCGGTTGAAATTCAAGGGCACCAGAATACGCGCCAGCTCCTGGATGACCGTATTTGCAGCGGCCTTGGAAACAATACCCCTTGCGACGCCGTCGTAAAAACTCTCCAGATCCGACAGAAGCGCCGTCGCGGCCGCACGACAGCCGGAAAGGTCGAATTCGGTTCCCGCCTGGTTCTGGTAGTCGTCGATGGTTGTCTGGAATTCACGTGCCGTTGCCCGCCAGTCCATTGGAAGTACCGATGCATTGGCATTCCTGAATACAGCCAGAAGATAGACCTTGATATCCCTGAGCAGGATGTCCTTGTCCGCAATTTCCAGCGTATCGTTTTCCGTGTGCCAGGCGATATTCATTCCACAACCACCGACGGCATAATAGCCAAGTTCTTCGCGGTGAGCGTCCGTCATGGCCGATGACAGCATCAGATAGCTTGAAAGGCCGATGTCATTGAATGAATAGTCGCCGGCCCGATGGGGGCGTTCGGATTGCAGTTCCTTGCCTGCAACATCCCGAATGACGCCGGCAAGGAAATCATGAGCTTCGGACATGACCGAAACGTGTATGAATTCCGTGGCCCATCGACACCCGGGGCTGTCACAGTTTACCTGCGCGACACAGTTTTCATCCAGGTCGAGCGCAAAGGTATCCGAATACCAGGTTGATCCCGCGTAGCGGCCCGTCGAGTGGCCTGGCCACCAGCAGATCTTGACCGTACGCCGAAGCTTGTCCCGGTTGGCCCAAAGAACGCGCGCAATCTCCAACATCGTTGCGTCGCCTGTTGCATTGTCGCCAACGCCCACATCCCAGCTATCAAGATGGCCGTGCAGCAAAACGTATTTCTCGGGTTCTTCAGTCCCCCTGATCGTGATTTCCGGGAGTTTGGACCGAAACCAGCCTTCCTCCATTTCGGTAAAAATCGTCGCGTGACCGCCGGACCGTGCCAGCTCGATCAGTGCCTTGCCAGCCTCCAGGTTAACCGCGGCGGCCGGAATGCCGGGTTTTCGGACCAGGTCGGACGCGCCGGGTATACCCCAGATCGTCGTGCAAATCCCCCAGTGAACATCGATACCGGGATTGATTGCGATAACGCCGATTGCTCCGCATCCCTCCATCAGGGATATGATTGCAGGACTGGCAAAGCCTTCGGTCAGGACAAGTTTGCCGCGCACCTTCGCATCCAGTTCCGGCCCCGCTTCCAACTGGCTTTCGAACGCATCCTCCTCGTCCATGTTCGTCGTGCCGGGGATATAGGCCAGCTGCCCGCTCAGGCCAGTCCTCGCATCTGCGCTAAAGGCCGGTGGCTTGGCGCGGAATGTCGCGCCATCTGCTTCAATTCGCGCTTCTCCCGGCAGGCTCAGAAACAGATCCGGTTCGTGAACCTTGACTTCGACACCGTGTGCCTCGAGCCGCGATACAACTTCCTCCATGCCGCGGTTCACGTCGTCCGGATGTTCGCGTTTGAAGGTGGCGAAGCTCTCTACCAGCGCCCATGGGTCATCGATGGTGACTTGATCGAGCAAAGCAGTTTCTGTGGCTTTCATGGGAGCTTCCAATGTTTTATTGAGTGAAACAATGTAATGCAGAATAAAACACTAACAGCAAGTCGAGACCCTCCGCAACCCGTATGATCAGGAGTTTTTGCAACAGGACGGCGCTATAGATCATCGATTTTCAAATCCGGCCGGATTGTCAGCCAAGCGTAAGTCGCTTTGAGATTTCGCCCGCGGCCTCAACTACTTTCTCGATATAACTTGCTCGGCGAACTTCATCGAGCCGCGCCGAGGCGCCGGCGACAGAGATCCCGGCGATGATTTCACCGGCCGTGTTCTGGATGGGGGCGGCAACAGAAAAGGCTCCATCGTCGAGATCGTTGGTCGCGACATTGTAGCGGTTGGACCGGATGAGCAGAAGAGCATCGCGCAAGCGTTCGGGATCGGTAATTGTGTGGGGACTGAACCGTTCCAGCGGGGCGTCGAGCACACGGTCGCGGATGCTGGGTTCGGCATAAGCCAGAAGCACCATGGACGCGCCTCCCGCATGCAGTGGTCCGCGCCTGCCTGTTTGCGCGAACAACCTTATGCTATGAAGGCCTTCCCGAGTTGCGATCGCTATGGCGGCGGTGCCCTCGCGCACCACCAGGTTGACGTTTTCTCCCGTTTCGTCCCGTAGCGCATCCATGACCGGGCGCGCGACCTGAAGCAATGCTCCCTTGCGTCCTACACGTTCACCCAGCAGTGCGACACGGTAGCCGAGTGAATAGATCGCACGCTCCTCGTCGCGCTGGACGTAGCCGTCTTCTTCCAGCGTCTGCAGCAGGCGAAAGGCAATGGACTTCGTCAATCCCAGCTTCTCCGCCAGTGCGGTGACACCGATGCCAGGGGTGTCGCCCAAAGCTTCCAGAACCCGCAATGCCCGAGCCACTGCATCAATCCGGTACGACTTCCGCTCAGCTGCGCCTGGTCCTGTCGATGTCACCTTTTTCTTCCTTCACTCTATTGATTTTAATTTTCTATGTGTTTTACTGATTGAAGCATATCAAAAATGTTTTACTGAATAAAACAAAATCTTCACCAAATGGATCGTCACTGATCTCGTCAGGTGCGGATTTTTGGTGTGATCGGGCGGCCTGCTCCGCGCCTTGGCAAGGCTGACGGAGGCCTCGCGCAACCGAAATGGCCTGAACGCGTTGCGCTCGGGCCCAGTCAACAGGAGAGTGACCTTGAAGACTTTTCTCAAAATTGCCGTGGGGGCCGCGCTGGGGGCGTCGTTCTATGCAACGTCCGTTTCCGCGCAGGATCCAATACGCACGATTCACCTGTTGTCCCGGCCACAGGCAGCGCAACCGGCCGAGTTCCAGGCGATCCAGTTGATTGCACAGGAATGGCGCAAGCTGGGTCTTGATGTTGAAGTTGACGTGATGCCGTGGTCGCAGATGGCCAACGCAGTCTGGTACAACCGTGATGACTGGGACGTGACCGCCTGGCAAATGACCGGCCGCCCGGAACGTTCCGACCCGGACGAGATCATCTACAATCTCTTCCATTCATCGACCGCCGACAAGGGTTACAATTTCATTGGTTACAACAACCCCGAATACGACAAGCTGGTGGAAGAGCAGCGTGTGACGGTCGATCCGGAAAAACGCCAGAAGCTTGTGATCGAGGCACAGAAGATGCTGGATGCGGACCAGCCCAACATGATGCTTGTGCATCCCCAGCAGGCCTTTGCATTTGACAAGACGGTGTTCGATCCGGCGACGGTGGTCGATCAGTCCGGCATCGGGATCCGCAGCTACTGGACCTGGTTGTCGCTAGCCCCGACAGGTGAGCAGAAAGACGTCATCGTCAACAGTTCCGACAACGTGATCGCGGTGAACCCGCTCTACATTTCCGGTGTTACCGACAACTGGTTGACCGAACTGATCTATGATCGCCTCTACCGTGTCGGGCCGGACGGTCTGCCGACACCATGGGCCGCCGAAGGTCATGAGTGGCGCGACGAAAAGACCATTGCGGTAACGCTGCGCGATGGCCTGAAGTTCCACGACGGCAAGCCGGTCACAGCCGAAGACGTGGTGTTCTCCTATCAGGCAACGACCGGCGGTGAAGCGCCCATGTATGCGCCGTTCGGGCAGAACATCACGAACATCGAAATCGAGGGTGACAACGTCATCGTTTTCACGCTGGCCACACCTTCCGCGTCCTTCCTCACGTCCAGCCTTGCCAAGATCAATATCATCCCCAAACACGTGTGGGAGCCTATTTTGGCCGATCTTTCCTCAAAGGAGGAAAATGCGGAATCCCATCAGGAGGAGATGCCGATCGGTTCGGGCGCGTATAAATTCGTGCGCTGGTTGCCAAATGAAGAAATTGTGCTTGAAGCCAATGCCGACCACTTCAATGCCCCCAAAGCGGACCGCTTCATTCTGCGGATTGTTCCGAATGCGGAAGCAGCGCTAGGCATGCTTCGTTCGGGCGAGTTGAACTTCCTCACAGACTTCCAGGGCGACCCGCAGGTACTGATTACCGCAGCAGACGAAGATGGCGATCTGCAAGTTGTTTCAACGGTCGATATCGGGTTCCGGTATGTGGCGTTCAATCTGCGGCGCCCGCCATTTGACGATCCGGCTTTCCGCCGGGCGCTTTCCAGTGCCGTGGATCGCCGGCTGATTGTCAACGCGGCGTTCAAGAAGTTTGCGGTTCCCTCGAATTCGGTCGTTTCTCCTGCACTTGAGTACTGGCACGCCGCTGATGTGGTTGACGGATTCAAGGCCGGTCCGGATGTCGCCAAAAGCATCCTCGAGGAAGCTGGCTACGGTGGGGTTGGCGAGCGCCTTGCCTATCCTGAAGGCGTCTCGGAAACCCTGGGCGAGTAAGGTATCCGACAAAACGCGCGGTGACATGGTCGTCGCGCGTTTCCAACCCAGGAATTTTCGGTTTTTGTTGTTGCTGCACGCGTCAGCGACCTCTCGGGACGTGCGATGAATTCACTCAAGCCTCTGCTCATCAGAACGCTGCAACTGGCGCTGGTCCTCTGGGCTGTGGTGACCATTCTTTTTCTGATGTTCCGGCTCATGCCCGGCAGTCCGCTGGCAGCCTACATCGATCCGACATTTACAGAAGAGCAGCAAGAAGCGCTCATCCGTCAGTTCGGTCTGGATAAACCGCTCTGGCAACAGTATTTCACCTATCTCGTCAATCTACTGAAGGGCGAGCTTGGATATTCCTTCCGCTACCGTGCACCCGTTGCCGAGCGAATTTGGCTGTTGTTGCCAAACACACTGATCCTGACGTTTTCTTCGCTGATTGTCGCCTATGTGTTCGGCATTCTTGCGGGCGCCTGGCTTGCATGGCGGCGTGGTTCACGTGTTGAAGTTGCCGCGTTGCCTGTCGTGCTGGCGACCCGCGCAATGCCGGAATTCTGGCTCGGAATGGTTCTGTTGGCAATTTTTTCCTTTTCTCTGGGTTGGTTTCCAGCCGGTGGAACACGCTCGGCCGGCACGGATTACAGCAGCCTCTGGGCGCTTTATACGTCTGCAGATTTTCTCTCCCACCTGGCGCTGCCCATGTTGACGCTGGCAATTTATTCGCAAGGCCTGCCATTGCTTTTGATGCGCTCAAACATGCTGGACGTAATGAAGGAAGATTTCGTCACCATGGCGAAGGTCAAGGGCCTGTCGTCCTATGCGGTCGTCGTTCGTCACGGTGCACGCAACGCGTTGTTGCCTGTTGTCACCTCCTTTGCCATTGCGGTGGGGTATCAACTGCAGGGCAATGTGGTCGTGGAGAGCGTGTTCTCGTGGCCAGGCCTGGGCCGAGAGCTGGTCGCCGCCGTTCTGGCGTCCGATTATCCGCTGGCACAAGGCGCTTTCCTGATGATTGCAATTGTCGTCATCGCGATGAACCTGATCGCGGATCTGCTCTACACATTCCTCGATCCAAGGATCTCCCATGCCTGAGACGGTTGCCGACACGCACGAAAGCGGCGTTGCCCGTATCTTTGCAGCGATACGCCTGCCCGTGGGCGACCCTTTCGCCCTGGCAGGCCTCGTGATCTATGCGGTCTTTATCGCTACGGCAATCTGTGCGCCCTACATTGCCCCTTACGATCCCTCGGAAATTCTTTATACGGCCGACTACGATCTCGCCTCCGATCTTCCTCCGGGTGCGAAAGGACATCTTCTGGGAACGACCTCGCTTGGGCGGGATATCTTCTCCCAGATTGTCTGGGGCGCGCGCTCTGCATTGCTGGTCGGGTTCACCGCCGCTTTCATGGTCGCCTTCATCGGATCGATTGTTGGTCTCCTGGCCGGATATTTCGGTGGCTGGGTGGACGCGGTCCTGATGCGTCTGGCGGACGTGGCCTTCGGGATCCCCTTTCTTCCCTTCGTTATCGTCATCTCTGCATTTTCAGAACCCTCGATCTGGAATACGGTCATCGCAATGGGTCTTGTTCTCTGGCGCGACACGGGCAGGGTGATCCGGTCTCAGGTCCTGTCGCTCCGCTCACGCGGATATGTGGAGGCGGCGCGCGTGGTGGGATCTTCCGATCTCAAGATCATCTTGCGTCATATCACTCCGAACATCCTGCCGTTGTCGTTCCTCTACGGTTCCATAGCGATCGGCTGGGCGATCCTGACCGAAGCGTCCATCAGCTTTCTGGGGTTCGGCGATCCGGACGCCATCAGCTGGGGGTTCATGCTGCAGGATGCGTTTGCCAGTCAGGCACTGGCCCGTCAGGCCTACTACTGGTTCATCCCGCCCGGCCTTGCCATCATCCTGGTTGTGAGTGCCGGCTTTTTCATTTCGCGGGGATATGAAAACCTGCTCTTCCCGAAGTTGGGGCGCTAAAATGGACGCACCGCTTCTCTCGGTCAAAGATGTGAGCATCGCCTACAAGGTCGGCGCACTCGACATTGTCGCTGTCAGCAACGCCCGATTTGACGTTCCGCAAGGCTCTATCGTGGGACTCGTCGGTGAATCGGGTTGCGGCAAAACCACGATGGCACGGGCACTCACCCGTGTAATTGCGGATAATGCCCGGATTGCGGCCGGCCAGATGCAGTTTGCCGGTCAGGACATCGTATCGCTGTCCGAGAAGGACATGAATTCACTGCGCTGGCGCGACATTGCATTCATCCCTCAATCGGCGATGAATTCACTCGATCCGGTCTATCGTGTCGAGTACCAGATCGTCGAGGTGCTGCGGGACCGGGGCGGCATGAGCAAATCCACCGCGAGAAAACGTGCAGTGGAACTCTTTGAAATGGTTGGTATTGATCCTGGACGATTGCGCGATTTTCCGCATCAGTTTTCAGGCGGTATGCGTCAGCGCGCCGCCATTGCGCTGGCATTGGCACTGGAGCCGAAGCTGGTGGTTGCCGACGAACCGGTGACGGCGCTGGACGTCATTATCCAGCGCCAGATTCTGGACCAGTTGCGCAGCCTGCAACGCGAACTGGGCCTGTCCGTCATCATGGTGACGCATGACATTTCCGTGGTGGCATATATCTGCGACCGTACAGTTGTGATGTATGCGGGAAAGGTGGTCGAGGATTGCGACACCGCAACCCTTCTGAACGAACCGCTCCATCCCTATGCAATGGGGCTGAAAAACGCGTTTCCCGATCTCCATTCGGCAGGAACCGGGATACTGACACCGATCGCCGGCAGTCCGCCGGATCTTGCAAATCCGCCGCATGGATGCCGTTTCGCGGCACGATGTCCCTTTGCCACCGATCAGTGCCGTGTCGAGGAACCGGCGTTGACTGAAGATGCTCCCGGTCACTTCGTTGCCTGTCATCGTGCTGCCGAAGCAGTGGCTTTGCGTGAGGAAGCCAAGCAGCCAGGGACGTGGGGGACGGCGGCATGAGTGACCCCATTATCGAGCTGCAAGACACAAAGCTGCACTACAAAATAGGGAATGCCGTTTCTGCGATGATGGGCCTCTCGACAACCGTCAAGGCGGTTGATGGCGTCAGCTTCTCGCTTCACAAGGGAGAAAGCGTCGGACTTTTGGGGGAGTCCGGCTGCGGCAAGACGTCAATGGGTCGCATCCTCGTCCGGCTTGAAGAAATTACCGGCGGTTCCGCCCGGTTTGAAGGAGACGAGATCGGGGATCTCAAAGGTACGGATCTGCAACGCTTCCGAAGCCGGTCCCAAATGATTTTTCAAAACCCGTTCGACGCGGTCAACCCGCGCTATTCCATTCGCAAGACATTGGAAGAACCACTTGCGAATGCAAAAATTTCAAGAAGCACCTGGCATCAGCGGGTCATCGACGCACTTGACCTGGTCGGGCTCGGTGATCCCGAACAGTTTCTCGAGCGATATCCGCACCAGCTTTCCGGCGGACAGCTTCAGCGGGTCGTCATGGCCCGGGCGCTCATACTGGAACCTGACTTTGTGGTGGCCGACGAACCGGTTTCAATGCTGGACGTCTCGGTGCGGGCCGGCGTTCTGAACGTTTTTCGGGATGTGCGTGATCGCCTGGGATTGACGGCCATCTATATCAGTCATGATCTGGCCCTGGTGCGCTACGTCTGTGAACGCACGATCGTGATGTATCTGGGCAAGATCATGGAAGACGGTCCGACCGAGGATATCGTCCATGACCCGCTGCATCCCTATTCGCAGGCACTGGTCGCTGCGGTGCCGACACCACATGTCGACCAAAGCCACGATCCGCTGCCAATCGGCGGGAGCGCACCCGACCCCCGCAATCCACCCTCCGGCTGCGTCTTTCGTGATCGCTGCCCCATGGCGCAATTGCGGTGCGCCGATGAAGTCCCCCAGCCACGCCGGATCGGTACCCGGCTGGTTGCCTGTCATTTTGTGAGTGTCTGATGCTGGCTGCCTTTTACACCCGCACCGGTCCAGCCACCGAGGTGCTTCAAATCGCTGACCGGGCGAGAGCTGAGCCCGGCGAAGGCGAGGTGCTGGTCCAGGTAATGACATCCGGCGTCAACCCCGCAGACGTCAAGCGCAGAGCAGGCTGGAACGGTGCCAGGATGGCGCATCCGCTGATCATCCCGCATTGCGATGGGGCAGGCATCATCCGGTCGGTCGGAAAGGATGTCTCCGGCGACAGGATCGGCGAGCGGGTCTGGATGTGGAATGCACAAGGCGGGTATGGCGAAGCCGGACGGGCCTTTGGAACAGCAGCCGAATTCATCAATCTTCCTTCCGCCCAGGCCGTCAGTCTTCCGGACGCGCTCGATTTTCAGGAAGGTGCCTGTCTAGGCGTTCCCGCGCTGACAGCCTGGCTCGCGATACTGGGTGATGGCTGTGTCGAGGACAAGACGATCCTGATCCAGGGCGGCTCAGGAGCGGTAGGTCAGATCTGCGTGCAGATCGGGCTGGCCCACGGGGCGCGGGTCTTGTGTACTGTGGGCACGGCGGCAGGGGCGGAAGCGGTTGCTTCGTTCGGTGATGTCACGATATTCAATCGCCACCGACAGGACATTGCAGCAGAAATCGCCCGTTTGACACAGGGCAAGGGCATCGACCGTATCGTGGAGGTCGATCTCGCCGCCAATCTTGGGACCGACATTGCCTGTCTTGCACCGCACGGAACGATTGCCAGTTTTTCCTGCAGTTCAAATCCGGCACCCGTCCTGCCTTATTACGCTCTCGCCGATCTTGGTGCGCAGATCCGTTTCATTCAGGGGTTTCGGCTGACGGCTGATCAGCGAACCGAAGCCGAAACCGGGATCAACGAGATGATCCGGTCCGCAACACTGCGCCCACGGATCGGGGCAACCTATCCGCTATCCGAAATTGCCGCCGCACACGCTCGCGTGGAGGCCGGTGCGCTGGGGCAAACCGTGCTCACACTTCCCGCTCTGAACGGAGTTGACCATGAATAAACAATCGCGCCTGATCGAACAGCCGCTCTGCGATCCTGTCTCACTCGAGATCATTCGCGGCGCGATCGCTGCGGCTCAATCCGAGATGGAGGCGCTGATAGAGCGCACGGCCATTTCTGCCTTTATCCGCGAGAAAAAGGACTTTTACACGGCGCTTTTTGACGGAAACGGCACGATGGCCGTGGGGTCGATGGTTCCGATCTTTGGTGACATGACCCGGCCTGTGCTCGAGAAGTTTCCGATGGAAACGATGCAGGAGGGCGATGTCTACTGGTACAATGATTGTTATGGCTCCTACGGCGCCATATCCCATTCCAATGATCAGGTTCTGCTCGCACCTGTTTTTCGCAACGGTCAGGTCTGCGCCTTCGTCATGAGCTGGGCTCACTTCGCAGATATCGGCGGACTGCGTCCTGGCTCCATCAGCCCCGATGCGACAGATATCTTCCAGGAAGGCATCATGATCCCGGTTACCAAGATGATCGACGCCGGGAAGGTCAATCAGGCCGCACTCGACATCTTTCATCGCAATTCCAGGTATCCGGATCAGAGCATCGGCGACATGCGTGCCCTGATGGCATCCGTCGAGCTGGGCGTGCGCAGGGTCGGGGAAATCCTGGACCGGTTCGGGCCTGCGGTTATGGCAGATGCTCTTGCGCAGCTTTTGCAGCGCACGCGGAAGCTGGTGCGCAGCAAACTGGCTGAAACCTTTGACTACGGAACACATAGTTTTACCGATGCAATCGATACTGACGGACACGGGAACGGTCCGTTTCATATGCGTTTTTCGCTCACCCGCACCAAGGGCGCTGACGGTGAGGACGTCTATTCCTTCGATGCTCGCGACAGCGATGACCAGGCGCCAGGACCGATCAATTACCTTATGAATGAAGGTGTCCCGGGGATGGCGCTCGGATTGTTTTACCTGGGAGGAGATCCGAGCCAGGTGTGCAATGCCGGAGGTCCAAATGCTCTGGATGAAGTTCTCTTTCGAAAGGGCAGTTTCCTGCAGCCGGAATATCCGGCGCCGCTTGGATTGCGCGGGTTGACCGCAATGCGCATGATCTCGGCAATGTGCGGACTTCTCAACGCAGGAGGAGGTGAGGCGCCAGCGGCGAACTCCGCCTATGTCGTCAACATCATGCGAGGCACATATCGGACTGACGACGGCCGGCTCAAACCCTATTTGCTGGCAGACGGAATTGGCGTCGGTTATGGCGCGCGTTCTACGGCTGACGGAATCGATGCGGTCTATTTCGTCGCTCAGGAAAACTATCCGGTTGAATTTCTTGAAGCCGGTTATCCCGTCACCATGAGAGCATATGGAATTGCACCCGATTCAGGCGGTCCTGGCCGGTATCGCGGCGGGTGTGGAATCGTTCGCGTGTACGAAATCCTTGCCGAAGAAACAATGGTCGCAATCCGCATCGACAGCGTCAAGAACCCACCCTGGGGAATCCATGGCGGAAAATCGGGCCGTCACGGTGTTGCAATCGTCAATCCCGGCACCGATGCGGAAGTCCGCCTCGATCCGCTGTCCGACCGTAACATGCTGAAAAAGGGTGACATATTGCGAATTGAGACCGGCGGGGGAGGTGGACACGGACATCCCTACGATCGCCCGCCTGAGAAGGTTTTGAGCGATGTCCTGGGCGGGTTCGTCGAGGCGGAAACCGCATTGAGCGAGTACGGCGTGGTGATTGAGGATGGCAGGCTCAACCATGATGCGACCCTGTCGATGCGCAGCAACCGTCCGAAAACTCTCCGCTTTCACCGTCAGGAGTATGTCGATGCCTTCGTCTGATACCAGTCCGGGTTCCTCTTACGCCGTTGCAGTCGATATCGGTGGTACCTTTACAGACATCTCGCTGCTGGACCGTAACTCCGGCGCCATGTGGCGAGCCAAGACCCCTTCGATACCGTCCGATCCTTCCCAAGCCTTCATGACCGGTGTCGAGGCCGTAATGGCAGACGCAGGCATTACGGCGAAAGACCTGTCGCGGGTTCTTCACGGCACCACAGTTGCCACCAACATGATCCTGGAAGACAAGGGTGCACGGACCGCATTGGTTACAACGCGGGGGTTTCGGCATGTGCTCGAAATCGGGCGCCAGGATATTCCGCGACACGCTAATCTCTTCACATGGGTCAAGCCGGCGCGTCCTGTTCCTGCCGACAGAATTCACGAAGTCGTGGAACGTATCGGTACAGGCGGAAGGGTTCTTGAGACACTGGATGAAACCAGCGTCCGGCAGGTTGCGGAGACGCTCAAGGACCAGAATGTTGAATCGGTCGCGGTTTGCCTTCTGCATGCCTATGCAAACCCCGCGCATGAAATCCGCGTGGTCGAAATCCTGCGTGAGGCATTGCCGGACCTTGCAATCACCTGCTCCACAGACGTGCTGCCTGTTGTTCGCGAATTCGAGAGGTCACTGGCGACGGTATTGAACGCAAATGTCATGCCCGGTGTTTCGAACTACATTTCTCGTTTGCAGGAACGCCTTGATGAAGCGCAGGCTGCGTCGCCGCTGTTGCTGATGCAGTCAAACGGCGGTGTTGCGGGGACGGAAGCGATCCGTGTCGCGCCGGCGTTGACTGCCCTGTCGGGCCCCGCTGCGGGTGTTGTCGGTGCAGTGAATGCAGCCGCTGCCTGTGGCATACGTGATATCATAACGGTCGATATCGGTGGGACATCTGCCGATATCTGTCTCATTCGGAATGGCAGCATCGCTCTGACCCAGCATGGCAAGGTGGGGGCATGGCCGCTTTCACTTCCGATGGTAGACATGGTGACGATCGGTGCCGGGGGCGGGTCCATCGCTGCGGTCAACAATGACACGCTCGCAGTCGGACCTCATTCCGCAGGCGCGCGTCCGGGGCCTGCTGCCTATGGTCACGGTGGCGGGGAAGCGACGGTAACGGATGCTCATGTAACACTCGGCAACCTGCCTCACGCCTTGTTGGGCGGCTCCATGTCTCTCGATGTCGATGCTGCGAAACGGGTGGTCAGCGACAATGTCGCCAAACCGCTGGGCCTATCTGATGAGGACGCTGCACAAGGTATCCTCGCCATCATGAACAACAACATGATCGGGGCTGTCCGAACCATATCGGTCGAACGCGGCCACGATCCGCGCGATTTTACCCTGGTGCCCTTCGGTGGTGCCGGCCCGCTTCATGGCTGCGCTCTGGCAGAGCTGTTGGGCATATCGCAAGTCCTGGTTCCTCCTGCGCCGGGTCTGCTTTGCGCTGCCGGTTTGCTGGCAGCGGACGTGAAAGCCGAATTTACCCGTGCCCTGCCGACAGCCGGTGCCGTCGATCAGGATGTAGGCGAAGCCATCGTGAACAGTCTCAGAAAAAAGGCAGAAGACTGGCTGGATGCGGAAGGGGTTCCCGTCTCTCAGCGTGAACTCAAGGCCCTCGCGCTTTTGCGCTTCCATGGACAAGGTGGCGAGATCGCCGTCGAGTGGGGACGAACAGCGCAAGAGACGGAAAACAATTTCCGCGGCGCGCACAAGTCGCTTTATGGTTTCGTGCTTGATGCACAAATCGAGTTGGTGACAATCCGGGTCGAAGCCGTCGGCGCAACCGAACCGATCAAGGTACCTGTCCTTGATCCATCAGCACGACCTGACCCCCTCCAGTCCCAAATTGTTCATTGGCCCGGGGGAAAGCAGGAAACACCGATCTACGACCGTGCTTCCCTGGGTGCCGGGAACGGGATTGCCGGCCCGGCCATTCTCATTCAATTGGATACGACCAGCATCATTCCACCGGGGTGGTTGGCCCGTGTTCATGGTTCGGGAGCACTCGTTCTGAAAAGGGAAGCCGGATGACCGACAGTCTTTTCGCCCATATTGATGCAAACGCGGACGAATTTGTTGCGCGTGTCATGGACTACGTGCGTCATCCGTCCATCTCGGCGCATGATATCGGCATTCGCAAAGTCGCCGAGATGCTTGTCAGTCACCTCGACGGATTGGGGTTTGATGCCGGTCTCGTCGAAACGCCGGGGCATCCATTCGTCTTGGGGCATCTCACTGTCGACCCGTCCAAACCGACCGTTCTGCTTTATGGTCACTACGACGTTCAACCTCCCGATCCGCTTGATGCCTGGATAAGCCCTCCCTTTGAACCCACCCTGCGAGATGGTCGAATCTGGGCGCGGGGGATCGGTGACAACAAGGGGCAGCACTTCGCTCAATTGCTCGCAATCGAAACGCACCTCAAGGTAAATGGCAGTTTGCCCTGCAATGTCATCTTCCTGCTGGAAGGTGAAGAAGAAATAGGCTCACCGCAGATCGCTGAATTCGTCCGGCAAAACGCTGAACGGCTGCAAGCGGATCTTGTCGTTACCTCGGATGGTCCGCTTCACGAAAGCGGTCAGCCAGTGATTACCTTTGGCGTACGCGGTGTGGCGTCATTCGACCTTTTGGCCAAAGGGGCTTCGAGAGATGTTCATTCCGGGAACTTCGGCGGTGTCGTTCCCAATCCTATCTGGACGCTCGTACATCTGCTCGCAACCATGAAGGATCCGGATGGATACATCACCGTTGAGGGCATAACGGAACCGGTCATTCCGGCGAGCAACTCGGAACGGGAAGTCATTTCCAGACTTCCCGACGATGAAGCAGCGGTGAAAGCGGATCTTGAGCTGACCGAGCTTGACGGACCCAAGGAGCGGCCATACTGGGACAGACTGATGTTCCACCCGACATTGACCATCAACGGGCTTCATGGCGGTTACGGCGGGCCGGGCAGCAAGACGGTTCTGCCGAACGAGGCTATCGCCAAGTGCGACATTCGACTGGTTGAACCACTTACACCTGACTATGTGTTCGAACGGGTTGAAGCTCATGTGGCGCGTTTTGCGCCCGAGGTCGAGGTCCTCCGGCACAATGGAATGTTGCCGTCAAAGACCCCGCTGACCAGTCGTTTCGCCTTGCCTCTGATCGAAGCCGTCAAATCTGCCCGCGGAGTCGAACCACTCGTCTATCCGACTGTGGGTGGCTCGTTGCCTGATTATGTGTTCACCAAAATACTGGACAAGCCGGCGTTTGTCATTCCGTATGCCAATGCTGATGAAGCCAATCATGCACCCAATGAAAACCTGGAAGTCGAGCGATTTATCGATGGTATCAAAACCGGTGCGGCCGTTTTGGTTGAATTGGGCCGGCTTAACAAATAGGTCCAGACGGCGATCCAGAGTGTCACCCCACCGCGTCCACAATCGCGGCTCGGGCCGGAAACCCTTGTTTCATTCAGGGTTTGCCACCCGGACGTGGCTTGTGTCTTCGGAGCCGGTGACAAGCCGCTGTCTGCGCTTCCAACCAAACGGGTTTATGCCCGGCTGAAAATTCTGCTGAGCGAACGGGCTCGGAAAGATGCCAGCCAGTCCGAGCGTCTCGGCAATGCCTGGGAGTAGAGCGGCAAGGTTTACGCATATCTGAAGCATTATGACGATCAGCGTGAGGCGTGCTGTCTGAACCACGTTGCGTGACTGGAATGGCTCTCGCGAATCCAATTTGAAATCCGGTCAAACAAAGATCATGCCGTGATCTTCCCCCTCCATGAACCGGCCCCGCAGCATGTTCAAGAAAACGGAGGACCTTGAATGCCCACGAAGCGTCGCGAGCCAGCATCAATTGTCTCGAAGTTGCTGCTGGTTGGGGCCTTGTCAGCGAGGGAATGCCGCGGATCGATGCCATGCGGCAAGTTCACATCTTAACTGAGTGCCCAATACAGTCTGCTGAAACTGCGATGTCGCTATCTTGTATGTAAAACACATATGCTTTTCCATAGCTTGTTCATTCGAATTTCTTGTGTTTTGGTTGGCATTAAACTGAAGCGCGAATAATTACATGATTGTACAAATTTATACTTCTGTCGAAATCAATTTACATTGAGTAAGCATGAAAATAGTCCAATCCGAAGTTGCCATTCGCGAAGTATTGCAAATTTTCCAGACAATTCATCGAGAGAGGGCGCGCCCGTGATCATCACATTCACTTTGAACATTCAAAAATCAGTGGGCCTCGCCGGCAAGAACGAGAAACCCGATGTCATGGCCGTTCAATTGCGGATCAATGAATTGATGCCCCATGCTGGAACCCCCCTCGCTGCCGACGGGATTGCGGGGCCCCTGACCCAGGAGATGATCGCCGATTTTCAAGCCGTTGCGCTGGGGTTCAATCGGCCTGACGCAAGGGTAGACCCCGGCGGACGCACGGAGCGCGGGCTGAATAGTTCGGCGTCAGCGGCTGCGTGGCGCTGGACCGATCCGCGCCATGACCCTCAGCAATACGTCCCTGATTCGCGGAAAAAGGTGAAGAATGCCAAGCAAAACGCCGAGGTCGGCGGTCCGGACGCGAAATGGAAAGGCAGTCCCCGGACCGCGGGAGGCATCGGGGGCTCTCCGGGAGTTGTGGTGCCCAAGAAGAAACCATACCGCGACAAAGAAGGGCATCTCGTTGTTGCGAAGGGGGCTGAAGCGCTCAGGGTCGCGCACGGGAACCTCTCTTGGCTCGACGATGTTCGGGGGTCCACGACGGGTCTCATCGGCAGTAGCTACCTCGTGCCGAAGGGCACGGTCGATCTCAAACTCAAGCAGGTCATTGTGGGCCAGACCGGCGGTGACACAGGCAAGGTTTTCTGGATCCGGGGCAACACGCTTTATGCCAGCCGGGGGCTCGATTTCATCGTGAATCTGGAATCGACGGGTCTTTTCAAAGAAATCAATGTCCAGACCCGGGCGGTGAAACCGGCCAGTAATGCCATGGCGGCATTTGTCATGGGTTTCGGCACGACGATCATCGGCGTAGCGGGCCTCGCCGTGTCGGCGACCGTTATTTTCACGAAGGGCCTCGTATTCTACAAAACGAGAGAACGGGAGGTGAAGGGCGTTGCAGCTTTGCTGCCGGACATTGTCCAGGGTTTCAGATTCTTGAAAAACAATTGCCCCAATTTTTGGTCTCACCTGTCGCGCGGCCTCGGTTCGGCGTTCTCCTCCGCGCTGTCATCGATACCCGACGGCTTCACGGCTCAACATGTCGCCGGATTTATGGGAAAGATGATGGGCGGTCTGGGTGCAGCGGGAGATGTTTCCATCTCCACCTCCGTAACCGTTCTCGCAAAGGTGCTCGCGACGACCCTGCCGCTCGTCGCCATAACCGGAACCGCAAGAAATGCGCAGGAGATCGTGAAATCGCTGACCACTTCCTTTGCGCAGGCGGGCATTCCGATCACCGAACAGGACGCCCGGAAAATGGTCGAAGAACTGGGCAAACCCGGCGTGTCGCAGGAGCTTGTGAAGCTGCAGACGGCCATGAGCAAAGCGGATCGCCTGCTTGTCGATCTGGGTGATCACTGGCTGAAGGCGGGCGGCCACGCAGCAGTGAAGAAAGTCTCCAGGCCGGACGACGGCATCTGGTCATTCCTGTGACGGCGCGGTCTCGCCCGAACTTGTTGACCTGACCCGGTCTGCGTCACGTGCATTTTGCGCTTACAACATTTCCTGGCGAAATTTGCCCGACGACGACGACTATTTCCGGGGTAAACTCCATCAGCGGAAGAAGGTTCATGCCGGCATGGGTGTTTTGGAGACCTGGCGGCTCACAAGCGAGCCGGCTTCCAGCAAGACCACGACGAGATTGGTGCGTTCTTTTCCAAATAGCTGGTTCGGGCAACGAGCTTGCCTTCAAACCGGGCCTTCAAAGAAACTTCCGTCAAAGCGAATCCCGAGAGACTCTCCTGACGATCCTAAAATGCGAAGAAGGTCACCATCGAGCTCAATATGTGCGACGTGGTCCCACCCGACCGGACGCTGAACCGTGCCTATCACATGACGGATTGCCACCGAGCCGGCCGGGTTCAATGTCAGGGCCGTAGGCACGCCCATTCTGGTGAGTTCCGACGGCGCAAGGCTTGCTCGGTGGCCGCAATGCAAACCACTGCATCCGTCTTCAATCCCAAGTACATTACGATGGCGACCATTCCAGGGTGGCGTGGTCAACCCGCCGTTCGAATACCAGTGCATCGTCACCGGGAGGACCTTGGGATCCTTGAGAACAAAAACGATGTCATCCTCGGCGTCGCGGAGTACAGCGGTCCATCCAAGTCTTGTATCCGGCGCATCGATCAGCACCACAAAATCCTCATGGACATCGGCAATCGGAAATCTGGTCAGATCCGTCGTTCCGCTTTTCGAGGGAAACGCGGTCGGGTCGACGGAAGTTGCGGGACATATCAGATGATTGAGGCCGGGTTCCGTTGCCGCGTCCGGTGTTGTCACAAGGCATTTTGGTGAATGAGAAATACGCCCGCCGGCTTCCATGCGGGTCAGGACATGATGCGCAACTGGCAAGGCACCGCTGCCGCCGAATGAAACGGTGGGTCTGGTAAAGCAGTGGAGCATCATTTGCACAGCGGAGCTGTTTTTCAACTCGTGCGCCCATGACGGTTTTGCGCAGTCTGAACCGTGCTTCCGAGCGACTCGTCTCATCGACGCAGTCCCAGCGCGAATTTGCGGACCATCCGTGAAACGGTGCCGCTTCGACATCGCTTTGAGCAAAGGGAGCGCAGAGAAAATCGCCTGACAGGTATCGTTCCACCTTCGGCAGGTCGTCGGGAAACATGGTGTCTTCATCGTCGATCCACGCAGCCGAATGGAGAGGGGAGTGCCACCGATCGTTGTGAAACACAGAGTAGTCGCGCAAATGACCCACCCTCAGGTCCAGAGAAACACGAGCGTTGGGCGAGTACAGGGTGACAAAGTCCATCGGCCAGTCCAGACTTAAAAGGTTGCCGTAACGCCGCCGTCGACGGGCAGATTGGCACCTGTCACATAGCTTGCTGCATCTGACAGAAGAAATGCGACTGCACCTGCCACTTCTACCGGTTGAGCCGGTCTTGCGAGCGGGATCTTCCTGTGCCGGAGGTACACTGTCTTGAAGTATTCCGTGTCGTGTTCATGACTGCCGTCGTTCATGACTGCCATGTCGGTATCGATGAAGCCGGGAGAGACAGAGTTAACTCGAATCCCGTGTTCGGCAAGATCACAGGCAAGGCAGCGCGTCAAATTGAGAATGGCGCCCTTGGCCATGGAATAAGGCACTGAATCCACCGATCCGACCATGCCCATGATCGATGCGATATTCACGATTGCTCCTTGGGAAGCCGTCAGCGCCGCAGTTGCCGCCCGGCACATATGCAATGCACCGGATTGGTTCACATTGATGACGTCGCGGTAGCGTTCAAGGTCCAGTTGATCCCAGGTCGAAATATCTCCGATAGCGGCGTTGTTGACCAACCCGTCCAGTCTGCCGTGCCGCGCCGTGACATCGTCGACCAGCGCTGCGCACGCGCGATCATCGGATACATCGCATTTGTGGATGCTGGAATGGTCTGGCAAATTCGACGCCTCGATATCGCCGATATCGCAAAGCGCAACCCTGGCGCCCTGATCGAGCAGATGTTGGGCGATCGCCTTTCCGATGCCTCGCGCCGCGCCGGTGACAAGAATAACTTTACCTTGCATAAATTCACTCCTGATTACTCGGCAATCGAGGCGGTCCGACCGCGATAGAGAATTGCCAATGCCCCTGTCAAAATCGCGGTGACCAACAAGACAAGAGTGACCAGCGCGGAAATTTCCGGGGTGAAACCGTAACGCATCATGCCGTAAAGCCGGATCGGCAGGGTCATGCCATCTCCAACGATAAAGAGCGTGATCATTGTTTCATCGAACGAGATCGCAAGGCTCATGATCGCCGAGGTTGCCAGTGGCATTGCCAGTTGCGGCAACAGGACCTGAAAAAAACAACGCCATGGCCCTGCGCCGAGATCGCGTGCGGCCCAGATCAACGCCGGGTCCAGCATCGATAACCGGGTTTGCAGCGTTCGAAATCCGATCGCCAGGACGAATACGACATGGCCCAGGATCACGGCGTTCACCCCTCTGGCGATTCCCATTTCCTTCATCGTGACGAGCAGAGCCATTCCGGTAATGATCGGTGGAAGGAGAAAGGGCAGAAACACCAGCGCCGATATCGTCGTTCTTTCCCAGCGTGGTGTCCGCGCGCGGCTTGTGTAGATCGACATGGCCAAACTCAGCACCAGCGTTGCGGTGACTGCAACAATTCCCACCTTGATCGAACTCAAAACAGCGGCTCCGATCTCGGCGTTGGAAAACAGTTTGGCGTACCAATTGAAAGAAAAGCTCTCCCAGATGATTTTTCCGCGGCGAACGGAAAAGAACGACGTCAGCATGACCAGAAAAATAGGGGCATAGAGCAGAAACACCGTCAGGATGGCGATGGTGTTCAACAGTGTACGGACCGGTTTCATGGATCCTCCCGTCGAAGCCATCCTGGATTGCTGAGCCTGCCCGCCACGGCAATAACCGCGAAGGAAAGAACCATCAGAACCAATGACAGGGCAGCGCCGAGCGGCCAGTTGAACGCGATGCCGAACTGGGAAAAAATCAACCGGCCATAGGTCAGTCCATTCACGCCACCTACCAGTTCGGGTGCCAGGAAATCGCCAACGCTGAGAACGAAGGTGAACATCACTCCGACCACTGCAGAAGGAAAGGACAACGGAAGAACAATAGTCCAGAAAATACGGATCGGGCCGGCGCCGAGATCCCGTGCGGCATTGATGGTTGCGCCCGGAATGCGTTCCAGTCCGACAAACGTGGTCAGAATGCTGAACGGTACCAGTGCGAAGACGAGCGTCATTCGCACTGCAGTCAAGTTGAACAGGAAGACCGACAGAGGCTCGTCAATCAGGCCGATCCAGATCAGAAACTGATTTAGAAAGCCTGTGTGTCCCAAAAGGCCACGCATTGAATAGATCTTGATCACGTAGCTCATCATCAGCGGTATGGCGACCGCAAAGATCAATGTGTATTTCAATACTGGCCGTTGGCGGTTGATGAACACCGCAACAATGTAACCGGTGACAAAGCAGAGCACCGAAACCTCGGCGGCGATCCTCAAGGTTTTTCCCAATACCTTGCGGTAGACCGGGTCACTTGCCACTTCGATATAGTTGGCAAGAGAGAGCGTGTAGACGATGGACCCGCCTTCGACCCCGAAAAAACCATAGACCAGAAATGCGCCGATCGGGATCAGGACTGCCATCAGCAAAAATGCCCAGATGGAAACACGCCAGATTGCGGCCGAAAACCAATGCGCGGTCATTTCGGGCCGGCACCGGGAATGACCGTGCAGTCTCGGTCCGGAAAACCCAACATTGTTTCCTCGCCAAGTTCGATCGTGTCACCACGTCCCGGTCTCCGGACAAGGATCTCGCGGCCTGTCACCGTGCGGAATGTCAACAAGGTGTTGTCGCCATGAAATCGCCGATCCGTCAGGACAGCACTGCTTTTCAGCCTGGCATGCGTTTCACCGACCTGAACGGACTCGGGGCGTATAGTCAGTACGCTGGAACCGCTGTGCGCTGTTGCGGTCCTGCCGAACTCCGTGTCGCCGTTGGCATCCATTTGAAAGAGGTTGTTCAGTCCGATGAATTCCGCAACGAAAGTGGTCCTGGGTGCGTGATACAAAGCGTCCGGAGTATCAATCTGCTCGATTCGTCCCTGATTTAGGATGCAGATACGATCTGACAGAGAAATTGCCTCGTCCTGGTCATGGGTCACAAAAACAAATGTCAGCCCCAGGTCCCGATGCAATTCTTTCAAAAAACGCTGCATCTGGCCGCGCAGGACGGCATCCAGCGCCGAAAGCGGCTCGTCCAGCAAAATTACCCTGGGCTCACAGACCAGAACACGGGCAATGGCCACACGCTGCTTCTGCCCGCCGCTGAGTTGTGCAGGGAAGGCGTGGATCCTGTCTGAAAGTCCAACTCTGTCGATCATATCGGTTACGGATTTTTTCAATACGCCGCCGCGTTGTCCCTTGACCCTTAGCCCAAACGCCACATTGTCGAAGACGGTCATGTGTGGAAACAACGCATAGCCTTGAAAGACGGTGTTGAACGGTCGCTTTTCCATGGGATGCGACGTGATGTCGGTGCCCCCGTGCATGATCCTGCCCTGATCCGGCATTTCAATGCCGGCGATTGCTTTCAGGAGTGTCGTCTTGCCCGATCCGCTGGCCCCGAGCAGCGAAAAGAACGCACCCGAGCCAATCGTCAGGTTTATCTGCTTCAGTACCCAGGTGCTGCCGTAGCATTTGCCAAGCTCATCAAGGATAAGATCCATGTTGTCCTCATGGTTGTGCGTAGGCGCGCACCGCATCCCAGTTGAGATCAACGCCGAGGCCTGGCGCGTCGTCCAGCCCGACAATGACACCGTCCTGCATGGACACGCCGCCCACCGTCAATTCCTTGCGCAGTTTCTCGATGCACAGTTCCTGCGGCAGGAATTCGATAAACTTGCAATGGGGTGTTACCGCGGAGAAGTGTGCAGTCGCTGCAGTCGATACACCGGTTTTCCAGCAATGCGGCACGATGGTGAGGTCGTGTCGCGCGGCCATGTCAGCGACAAGCAAGGCCTCGGACAATCCACCCACCCGACCTATGTCGGGTTGCGGGATCGACACGCCACCACAAGCTATCAGGTCGGCAAATTCGTGTCGTGTCGACAACCACTCCCCCATGGCGATCGGGATATCCACCAATTCGGAAAGCTTGCGGTGTTCACTCAGATCATCGCACCAGACCGGGGTCTCGACAAAGTACAAGTCGAAATCGAGCCAGTCCTTCATAACCGCAGCGGCGCTGACGGCATCGGGGAACATGTACTGGACATCAACCATCAGCGTCACGTCATCGCCAATCGTGCGACGAACTTCGCTGATCAGTTCGGTGTGCCTGTCGTAAGGCTCCTTCATGCCGTCGTGAGCATAGGGCCCGTTCATTGTGATTTCAGCTTTCATCGCGCGAAAACCGAGTGTTCTGGCGCGTTCCGCGGCCTGGCACAGTGCATCGCGATAATCGTGAAACCCGACACCATGTGGCTGAAGAGAGGCATAGGGCACCACCGGATCGCTTCGCCGTTCCCGGCCGAGCAATTGCCATACAGGCTTGTTCTCGCGCTTTCCCAACAGGTCCCAGAGTGCCATCTCGACGGCACCAAGTGCATGGATGACGGCACCGCGCCTGCCGTTCATCGCGGTTGCGACATAGGCGCGTTCCCAAAAGACGCGAATGTCCTCGACGGGTTCCGACATCAGGATATCGCGAAGGCACAATCCCATTGTATGGGTGCCGGGGGCATCGATACAGGCGCGCCCGATCCAGGGATTGACGTCCGATTCTCCATATCCCCTGTTGCCGCGCTCATCTTCGACAACAACAAGGAGGCTGTCCTGCGCCGAGGACGTCAGTGTTTCGTCGAAATCATCCGCCAACAGGACGTGGATCTCGAGATTTTTTATCTGCATTTCACGGGTCTCGATACTGACCGTTACCGGGGCGCGGTCAAGTCCGACGCCCCGGAACCGATGTTTCGTCTACTTCGTTGCCGCTTTCACTTCATTCCAGAGGCGAACTCGGGCGTCCATGTCCTCCACGGGCTTCAGCCAGACCAGGTTGTCGGCATAGTCCAGTCCTTCGGCTTCCATGGTGGTCGGCCCATAGCCGTATTTGCTGTTAAGCACCTCGCCCACTTCCGGGCGCAACGAATAGTCTGCCCAAGCATGGGCGCAATCAAGATCACCGGCACCCGCGGACAGGGCCCACGTGTCCAGCCAGCCGACCGCACCTTCTTTGGGGATCGAATAGACAGCATTGTAGCCCCGCTCGCGCAACTGGCCGAGCTGCGGCTCGCCCATGGAGAGCATCATTGTTGCAGCACCGCTTTCCCAGACAGCAACGCCATCTTCAAACCCGGCGTAGTAGCTCAGCAGGTTCCCATTGAGGTCGATGAGCTTGTCGCGCACTTGCACCATTTGTTCGTCGGTCAAATCGAACGGGTCATCAAACCCCAGGTAAAGTGCTGCCATGACAATGTTGTTGTTGGAATCGTCGAGCGCTATGACGCGCTGCGCATTCTCAGGATCCCACATGGCACCCCAGGACGTCGGTGCATCGCTCAATTCGTCAGCGTCGTATATCAACCCCTGCGAGCCCCATGCGATGGGGATGCCCAACCTTTTCTCGCCATCCTGCACGGCAGCCACTTCCTGAAATGCCGGGAGTAGATTGTTGAGGTTGGACAGCTTCTGATCGTCGAAGGCTTGCAGCAATCCTGCCTCCGCATAACGCGGATAGAGGCTGGTATCGATCGAAACAAGGTCGAAGTCGGTTCCGTCGGAACCAGCCATTTTGGCGAACATCTCGTCAACGCCACCAACATAACTGACTGCGACCTTGCAGCCGCTGGCTTCTTCAAATGGGACCCGCCACGCGTCGTCGGCATATCCCTCAAAGGCAAGCAAACGCACTTCCTGTGCAGATGCAGTGCTGCCGATGGCAAATGTGGCTAAGCAAACAGCCATCATTGGAAATTTCAGTTTTGGCATGTTCTCCTCCTGGATTGATTACTCGGTTACGCCGAACTCCGGCCAAACGTGATCCGCGACCGTTGAGTCCAGTTTTTCAAGATCACCGCTCAACAGGACATCCCGGAGATGCAAGTGCTTTGGCACGACTTCATCCAGGTTCGTGGGGACATAAAGTTCGAGCCGGAAAATTATCCGGAGCTGCAGTTCCAGCCCCGACCAGATCTTGCGAATGAGGTCGTTCCCCGAAAGATCGATCAGAAATCGATGAAAGGCGATATCTGCCCTCGCGACATCCTCCCGGCTTTCGTGTTCAGCCGCCCATTTCATTTCCTCGATGATCGCGTTCAACGTTATCCTGTGCTCTTGCCTTGACAGATGTACGACGGCGTCCCGCATCGCGATCGGTTCGAGAGCGGCACGTACACGGCAAATTTCGTTGATCTGTTTGGCGGAGAAGGCCTTGACGTTCATTCCGCCGCGTTCCCGGGCCTCGAGCACGCCTTGCGATTCCAATCGTCCCATTGCTTCGCGCAGTGGAATGCGACTGACACCCAGGCGTTCTGAGATCATAACCTCGCGAACGCGCTGTGCGCGGCCAAGCTCACCGCAGGAAATCATATCAACGAGCCGGTCGATCACGCTCTCTTCCGATTTCAAACTAGATTGCATACCGTTTTCCATATTGTATACATTTATAATTTTGTATACAAAGAGCTCGGAAATTGTCAAGTGAGTATCCGGTGATGCAAGACACAGTCGAATTCAGACGCCTTCCTGGACCGGTCGATGAGCTACCGGAGTCTCCTTGCTGGCAAAGTGCGACAGGCCAGGTGTTTTGGGTCGATCATTGTTCAAAGTCACTGCGATCATTCGGATTGTCCGAATCGAGCTGCAGAGTTTTCGACCTTGAAACGGATGGAAATCTGCGATTTGTAAAATCGCAGTCCGACAGTGCGCTGCTGGTTGGATCGGAGCGGGGCATCTACCAGTTCGATATCGGGACGGCGATCCTCGCCGAGTTCGGAAACCCGCCGCCGCTGTCAGCTGACACCTGCATCAACGACGGAGCGATAGGCCCGGACGGTGAAGTGGTCGTCGCGATCAGCGATCAGAACGAGGAAATGCCCCTAGGCGGCTTCTACAAGCTGAGTGACGGGACCTGGGACTGTATCCATGATCGCGTAATCGTCGCCAATGGCCCGGCATTCAGTCCGTGCGGCCGGATGCTTTATCTCTCCGATACCTTCGGGCGCTGCATTTTACGGTATGAATTCGAAACCGGGCTCACAGAGCGATTTTGCGACCTATCGGACCGTGAGGGATACCCGGACGGTCTGTTTGCAGCTCCCAACGGTGATCTCCTTGTCAGTTACTGGGGTGGAGGCATGGTCGAGGTGCTGTCGCCAGATGCAGTGCTTTTGCAGCGCTTTGAATTGGCAGCGAAAAACGCAACTTGCTGCTGTGTCTTTCAATATTCAGATGCCCGGTACTTGCTGGTTTCCGCAGCTGGCGACAAGGATGGGTCTGCAGGTGTTTTCCTGCGAACTATCGACAAGAGGGGCAACTATGGCTGAGCCCCTGCTTAGACTTGAAAAACTTGCCAAGGATTTCGGTAGTGTGACGGCAGTAAAGCCGACCACGATCGACATAGACAAAGGCGAGTTCTTTGCCCTGCTCGGCCCCTCGGGCTGCGGCAAGACCACGCTGTTGAAGATGATTGGAGGGTTCACACAGCCACAATCCGGCCGGATCCTCATCGAAGGAGAGGATGTTACCCGGCTAGGCCCGGAAAAGAGACCGGTGAACACGGTGTTTCAGGGCTATGGATTGTTCCCGCACATGACCGTACCTCAAAATATCGGGTACGGCCTGAAACGCCAGAAAGTTTCAGGCGGCGAATTGACCGACCGGGTTCAGGAAGCGATCGATCTCGTGAGGTTGGGTGATTTCGTCAATCGAGCCATCGACGAGTTGTCCGGTGGCCAACAGCAACGTGTTGCACTTGCCCGCGCCCTGGTAATGCGTCCGAAGATCTTGCTGCTGGATGAGCCGCTTTCCGCATTGGATTTGAAGCTGCGCCAGCAAATGCAACGTGAGCTGAGGCGTATTCACGACGAAATAGGCGGTACTTTCATCGTGGTGACACACGATCAGGGTGAGGCATTGTCGCTTGCCGACAATGTCGCGGTGATGCGGCAGGGCTCAATTGAGCAAATTGGTGACCCTGCAGAAGTATACGACCAGCCCGCAAATCAGTTTGTCTCAACATTTATCGGCGAAGCCAATCTCATTCCGGGACGTCGCGAGAATGGCTGCGCGACTCTGGAAACCGGATACTCCTGGAATTCAGATGGCGAAGACGAAGATCTGGTCTGCATGATCAGGCCCGAGAGCATTGAGTTCGCCCAGGACAAAAGGAGCGAGATCGTCGTGCCGGCGCGACTGGTTGCGCGCACTTATCAGGGAGCAACGGCACTACTGGATTTTGAAACCGCTGCAGGCACTGATTTGCGCGCGGTCGAAAACCACAGCACCGACAAGACCAGGATAGCGGTGGGTCAGGATATCGAGCTGGCCTGGTCAAAAGCCGACATGCGTATTTTTCCAGCAGAGAAAAACTCATGACGGCCGCACCGAACGATACACGAATAGCCGAAATAGAACTGATCCCGGTCAACATCCACTATGCGCATCGCGAAAAGTCGGCGATCGTGTCGCGATCCGGAATCACCGAGACCCTGGTCAAGGTTACGCTCGAGAACGGACTTGTTGGCTGGGGCGAGGCGACCCGATGCGCCGATGCAGGCACGATAGTCGCCGCGTTGACTGCCATGCGGCCATTCTTCATCGGCCGAGATGTCTTCCAGGACGAAGCAGTGCACCGGGACTTGTGGATCAGGGGTGGCTGGCACCTGCAGCCGATGACTGCAAATCTGGCCTTTGCAGGCATCGACATGGCGCTCTGGGATCTGAAGGGGAAGATTGCCGGACGGCCGATCCATGATCTTATCGGCGGGCCGATGCGCGAGGAAGTGGAGTATTACTACTACCTCCCGCTGACGAATGATGCCGAACTGCGCGCACATTGCCGTGACGGTATCAGTCGGGGGTTCCGTGTTTTCTATATCAAGGTCGGGATCAACGAGGCGGAGGAAGAAGACTATCTGCGATTGATCCGTAATGAGATCGGTCCGGGTCGGCAGATCAGGATTGATGCCAATCAGGCCTGGTCAGTCCCGGACGCTGTTCGCATTTTGAACCGCTGGCAAGACACGATCGGCATTGATCTGATTGAGGCGCCTGTAAAAATCGATGACCTGAGCCAGATGCACGATGTTCGCATGCGCACCGGCGCATCAATTTCGATCAACGAGGGGCTTTGGCACGAACCGGACGTACAACGCATCATCCACGAACGTCCGGGCGACTATCTCTGCTTTTCCACCTACTGGGTCGGCTCCGCCCGCAGACTGATGACGATGGCATGGCTGTCGCATCACCGGGGCTGGAAGATCATAAAACATACTCACGGTGAATTGGGGCTCGCCGCCTTCATGGGGCAGCATCTGATGCTGGCCGCACCAAACGCGGACATCGGGCATCAGCACACGGCGGCCTGGATGAAGAGCGATGTAATTCAAGACGATCTTCCGCCGGCGACGACACCGAAATGGGGACGCATTTCCGCCCCGGGTCTGGGTGTGGAAATCGACGAACGTTCAATCGCAGCGGCCTTTGCGGACTACCAGAAGAACGGGCCGATCCTTTTCAACGAAGATGACTGAACAGGCAATTCCAAGGGAGGATGTAAATGACCAAGAAAAACCAAAGTGAAGTATTCGTTGTACGCTCGTTTGTGTCGAGACGAGACATCATAAAGGGCATGGCTGCGGGTTCAGCAGGACTGGCCCTAATGGGAACACCCACCCACGCGCAGTCCAAGACGAACATCAACATGGTCTGTTGGCAAGGCTATGACGACGCGTTCAAGGCAGGAAGTTTTCTGGAAGACAACAATCTGGAAATCAACCCGACATATATCGGCTCCAACGACGAGATCCTGACCAAGATCACGGCCGGCGGACGCGGTTCGATCGACATCGTGACCCCCTACATGGGCTATGTGCCCTTGATGGTTGCGGCGGACATGCTGGAGCCGATTGACGAGGCAAGCGTGCCCAATCTGGCCAGTGTCCTGCCAGTCTTCCGCAACGATCCGAACATCCTGGTTGACGGGAAATTATACGCTGCTCCCTTCACATGGGGAGCGGCACCAATGCTCTACGACCCTGCCTTCTTCGGTGATGCGGTCCCCAAGTCCTGGCGTGATCTGGAAAAGCCAGAGCTGGAAGGCAAGTTCGGGTTTTCCGATGATCCTATTGGCAACATCACCATCGCCGCGATTGTCGCGACAGACGCCGCTGTGGCCACCGAATTGACAGAGGCGCAACTAAAGCAGGCAATACGACTATCTCATCCTGCTCAAGGGCAAGGCACGCCTCGGTGGCCACATCATGGGGCGAACTTGCCGACGCCATAGCAAGGGGCGAGATCGTGGCCACTTTCTCCGGCTGGGAGACCATGAAAAAATTTGCCGGCGACAAAGGCAAAATGGTCGAGTTCATCTATCCCGAGGAAGGTACGTTCGCTTGGCTCGACAACGTTTGCATCGTCAAGGATGCCCCCAATCTCGACGCTGACCTGAAGATGGCCAACCACGTGTTGTCGACGGAATCGCAGCTGCTTGTCGGCGAAGAAATGCTTCAGGGAATTGTCTCGCAAACTGCGATCGACGCACTGAATCCAGAAGCGGCCGCGCTCTATCCCTATGCGGACATGGATGCCTTTGGAGCCAGCGCAACCTTTTTCCCCTTCCCGCCACTGGAGGACCGTGACGGTCTGATGAGCATTGCGCGCTGGAACGAGGAATACGAGCGATTCAAGTCCGCATAAAGACTTGCAGTGAGAACAGACGCGATGGAGAAGGTGGCTTGAGAGTCGAGTGGAAATTACGGTTGCTGTTGTTACCGGCATTCGGGGTCTTCACCCTGTTCTTCATCGCGCCATTCATCTATTTTTTCGTTTTGTCGTTCTGGAGCGTGAAGCTTTACAAGCTCAGCCCGGATTTTACCTGGATCAATTATGCCAAGGCTCTGACACGATACATCCCGATTTATCAGCTCACATTCTCGGTCGCGTTTGCCGTCGCGTTGACCTGCGTTTTGTTGGGCCTGCTTTATGCGGGATTTGTGCGTTTCAAGGCGGGGCGCTGGGCAACGGTGCTGGTCTTTATCCCGCTTTTGACCCTTTTCGGTGGGTATCTGGTGAAGATATATGCCTGGAAAACCATTCTTGGCATCAATGGAATACTAAACGGTGCACTGACTTCGATCGGATTGATCGATGGACCATTGACCGCGCTCTTCTATTCACCATTGGCAGTGGCCATCACACTGGTCTATTTCCTTTTGCCTTTCGCTATCCTGCCGATTTACGCGAGCATGCGCGGGATCGAGGACATCGAACTGGACGCCGCCCGCGACCTTGGGGCCGGCCCATGGCACCGTTTCAAGGACATCATCGTGCCGCGCTGCCGAGCCGGCATTATCTCCGCGTTCATTATCTGTTTTTTGCTGACCGTCGGCGACTACGTGACGCCGATTTTGGTGGGTGGGAAAATTTCGATGATCGGCAACATGATCACTCCCCAGTTTGGTCAGAAATTCGACTGGCCTCTGGGCGCTGCGATGAGTTTCGTGACGCTTGCCGTCTCCGTCGGGTTCGTCGCAGCCTTTTCGGTGTTGATCAGTCTCTGGAGACCAAGGTGACACGCGGGTTTGAAAAAATATTGCCCTTTCTGGTTGGATGTCTCGTTCTGTTCCTGATCGGCCCATTCTTTCTGGTCGCGTTGTTTTCGTTCTCCGACAACCCGCTTTCGACCATACCCCTGGGAAACCTCTCGCTGGTTTGGTGGCGGGAAATGATCGACCATCCAGGTTTCGCGAGCGCCCTGATCAACAGTCTGGTCATTGCGATCAGCGTTGGCATTGCTTCGGCAATCATTGGCACAATGGCGGCCTTGGCCCTTGCACAAATGAAGCCACGCGCAGCCACCGCCATCTTGGCCGTCTTGAGTTTGCCAATGATGATGCCACCGCTGGTTCTGGCTGTGGCGCTGCTGTCATATTATCATGCCATCAACCTTCCATTGAACCTGGTTTCGGTAATCATCAGCCATCTGCTCTTCACCCTGCCATTTGTGGTTTTGGTGACCTATGCGCGGCTTGCCTCCTTTGATTTCACCGCTGTTGAAAGTGCGCGAGACCTGGGCGCGACGCCCCTGGTCGCCTTTTTCACAGTAACTTTGCCGATGATCCGACCAACGGTCATTGGTGCATCACTGATTGCGGTGGCCCTGTCGATTGACGATTTTATCATTACGTTCTTCACCATCGGTCAGGGCAACACCCTACCGACGATGGTTTGGGGCATGATCCGCACGCAGTTGACCCCGAGCGTGAATGCCATCGGAACAGTGCTGATCGTGTTTTCACTTTGCAGTTCGGTCATCGCTCTGAAGCTCACCAGGTATCGCGGGTGAGGCGTACCCTCCACAAGGAACTGAAATGACGTCGCTCAAAGATAAGGTCATACTCGTTACCGGCGCTGCGCAAGGCATTGGCGAGGCCGGGGGACGGGTGTTTTGCCAGCAAGGGGCAAAAGTCGTCGTTACCGATATCAACGATGATCGTGTTGCGGAAAATGCCAGAGATCTCACCGCATCCGGGTACGATGTGCTCGCCATGAAACTTGATGTCACGGACCCGGAATCGGTTGCCCGGGCTGTTGAGGGAACAGTGTCGCACCATGGGCGCCTGGACGGCTTGTTTCACAATGCGATGTCGGCAAAATACGTAAACAACAACGACACAGATGTGACCAATCTGTCGGATGAGGTCTGGCACCACATCGTTGGTCTCACCCTGACCGGCACTTTCAACGTCATGCGCGCTGTAGGACGCCAGATGCTGGAGCAGAAATCCGGATCGATGGTGATGACGGCCACTGTCGATGCTCTGATTGCTCAGGCGGGTGTGGATGCCTATTCAGCGGCCAAGGGCGGGGTCGTGTCGCTGGTCAGATCGGCAGCCGCAAGCCTGTCGCCCCAAGGCGTGCGTCTCAACTCGATTTGCCCGGGCTTTGTGACGACGCCGGATCAGGCAAGTTTTCTTGAAGATCCACAGCGCCGCAAGCCGATTGAGAACATGCATCTGATGGATATTGCAACACCGGAAGACGTGGCCGAATACGCTGCCTTTCTTTTGTCAGACGCTGCACGCTGCGTAACCGGAGCGACGCATCTGGTGGATTCAGGATACAGCACATTCAAGGGCAAACTGGATGTACGGGATCAGATCAGCACGGACAAATGAGGAGCAGACAATGGACGCGGCACAGAGCCTGATCGACTGCAGCTGCACCCTGGGTGAGGGGATATTATGGGACGCAAGGGATGGATATCTTTGGTGGGTTGATGTTCCGATGCCATCAAAACTCTACCGTTATGCCCCGAGCACCGGCAAGGTCGACTCCTGGGAAATGGACGAGATGATAGCCTCATTGGCCGTACGGGAAAACGGCGAAGGCCTCCTCATCGCGTCCCATGGCGGGCTCAATCACTTCGACCCCGATACATCTGAATGCAAACGGCTTTTCGACCCTGAGCCATTGAAACCATTCAATCGCAGTAACCACGGTGCAGTGGATCCGTCAGGACGCTTCTGGCTTGGCACCATGCAAAACAACATCGCTCCGGACGGAAGCGAGATAAACATCATTTCGGCGTCAGGAGCTCTGCTCCGCATCGATCCTGATCTCACCTGCCACTCCATGGCGGAGAACATCACCATATCAAACACGGTCTGCTGGTCGCCGGATGGCACAGTCATGTATTTCGCCGATACCGTCACCGGCGTCATATTTGCCCATGACTTCGACCAGTCATCCGGCGCAATCTCCAACAAACGCGACTTTGCCAGGTTTGACCGTGGTCATCCCGATGGCTCCACGGTGGATGCCGATGGCTATCTCTGGAATGCGCGCTGGGATGGATCCTGTGTTGTGCGCTTCGCACCGGACGGCACGGTTGATCGAGTGGTCGAGATACCTGCGGCACTAGTCACCAACTGCACCTTTGGCGGAGATGACCTTTCCACAATGTATGTGACGACCGCCCGCTACGGGCTCAGCGCAAGTGATCTTGAGGGCACACCTGAGGCTGGGAACATTTTCATATTTGAACCGGGTGTCCACGGGCGTCCCGACAACCGATTTGCAGGCTAATAAAATGCGGATTTCCGTTCACGAAACGCCCGAGGAAATCGGTCACGTCCTGGCTGGCAGGATCGTGACTGAAATTCAGAAGTCGAGTGCAAAAGGGCGCCCGTATTTGCTGGGCTGCCCGGGAGGGCGCAGCCCAAAACCGGTCTACGCCGCGCTGGCGAAGTTGACGAACGAACTCAGTCTTGACCTGTCAGACCTGATCATTGTGATGATGGATGACTATGTCGATGGTGCTGCGCCGCCGTTTGACTACGTGGATCGCAATTTTCACTTTAGCTGCCGCCGATTTGCTTTGCAGGAGATCGCTGCGGTCCTGAATAACGAAAAACCGAAACAGGAACAAATACAGTCCCACAATATCTGGTTTCCCGATCCTGGAAACGCAGCGGCATATGACGACAGGATTGCAGCTGCCGGCGGTATCGACATGTTTCTGTTGGCGTCCGGAGCAAGCGATGGTCATGTCGCTTTCAACCCACCGGGGACATCTCGTGATACCGGCTCGCGGGTCGTTCGTCTGGCAGAGCTCACCCGGCAGGATAACTTGAAGACATTCCCGGACTTCAACTCTCTTGGTGAAGTGCCCGGTTTCGGGGTCACGATAGGAGTGGGGACCATCGCGCAACACTCCAGATCCGCAGCCATGATACTGTTCGGTGAAGACAAGAAGCTGGCTTATCAAAGAATAAGCCAGACAGTCGGGTATGATCCACAGTGGCCTTCGACCATCGTCCGGGAATGCAACAATCCCGTTCTTTATGCTGATCAGGCTGCTGCCGGGCGTTCAACGTAATGAGCGGTCGTATCGCAATGGGTGCCGATGTTGGCGGAACAAAGATCGCGATTGTCGCCGTTGACCTGCAGGACGGCCGGGTCCTGTTTCGGGAAGAAATTCCGACGCTTCGAGAAAGGGGAGGGCGTGACACGCTGGATCGGCTGCTTGCATTGGTTTCGAGAACCACCGAACGCCTGATTGCACAAGGCACTCGTCCGGTCGGACTGGGCGTCGGGGTTCCTGAACTTGTCAACAATTCCGGCATTATCAAAAGCAACTGGAACTTCGACTGGGATCAGCGGGACATCGCCGCCGAGTTGTCCGAAATCTGCCCGGCACGGTTGGAGAGCGATGCGCGTACGGTTGCACTTGCGGAAGCAGAGATCGGCCACGGCAAAAAGTATCCAAGCTTCGTGTTTGTAACCGTCGGTTCCGGTTTGTCTTGTTCATTCTGTCAGGATGGAAAAATTCATCGCGGGGCGAATGGCTATGCAATCCATTTTGCTTCAAGTGATATCCTGGCAGTCTGCAGTTCCTGTGGCGCCCAGGAAGGGTTCAATCTTGAGGCATTGGCCAGCGGTCGCGGGCTCACCGAAACCTGTCTTGCGCGGACCGGGAGCGAGATCACTCCGCCCGGTCTGATGCTGAATGAGGCGACCCAGGATCAAAAAGAACTGCTTGACCAGGCAACCAGTGCATTGGGCAGTTACCTGGCGCAACTCATCAACATTTTCGATCCTCATGCGCTGATCGTTGGCGGAGGGCTGGGAACCAACCCACGGTTTTTCAAAATGTTGTGCGAGAGAACCCGCACGCATATCTGGGCGCAGGATTGTCAGCACATGCCAATTCTCACAAGCGCGATACCTAAAGACAGCGCGGCGATCGGGGCTGCACTTCTACTTCGATAACCCCCGTGCACCGGTAGAGAGGAAAGTCATCGAGCCTGCCACAATGTGCTACTTCCCATTCATTAGGCTGGGTCTGATGCTGGCTACCAAGGACCGAAGGAACGGATTGTTGGCAGCAGAATTACAGGCTCTGGACAAGAAATTGGCAGAACGGCCTTTGCACCATTCGAGACAACGTCTTGAGGCATTATGCCAAATGAAGTTTTTCGAGTTCCTTGATGGGTGGTGTGAGCCAAGTTGCGACGGGAAGATCAGAAAACCCCCTGTTGCTGTTCCGTCAATCAATTGAATACCACCTGATGCTGCCTGTTTTTAGATCCCAAATAGCGTGGCCACTTTTGCGGACAGACAGTAGATATGTCGGTGTTCGCGGGAAACTCCCATTGCCCTCCCAATTCAGGTGCATATGAGCAACGGCCAACGCGAGGTTCAGCGCAAGCTAAACATTCTGGGGCATGCCGAAGGTTCCGGCCGCGTTGCCGCCAGCGTGTTGATAACGATTCCAGGTCGAGTTTCCTTTCACGGAAAACCCTCACCCAGGTCCCAGAACAGTCCTGTCATCATCTCCAGTCCTTCCTTCATCAAGTGGGGCAGGACGTGTTCGTTCGGAGCGTGCTGGGAACAGCCGGTGTAGCTGTGTGGCACCCATATGGTCGGCATGCCGATGATGTTGAGAAAGATATCATTCGGCAACGAGCCGCCGGCATTGGGGATGACAGTGACCGGTTTACCAGTTGTCTGTTCGATTGATGCTGCCGCCCAGGCGACTGCAGGATGTTCCGGGTCAAGGCGAGAGGCCCTCAGCATCGACATGCGCGCCGGCTCGACGGAAATGCCCTCGAAACCTTCGTCTTCAAGATGTTTGCGGATCAGGGGCAGGAAAGTGTCAGGATCGGTGTCGACCACGAAGCGGATCTGGCAAACGGCCTCGGCAAAGGCCGGAACGGCATTTTGCGGCTTTTCCGGGTCGCCGGTGATGAAGGACAGCACCTCGAACGTGTTCCAGCCGAAAACCTTCTCCGCACCGCTCAGCCCGGGCTCGCCCCACCAGGGATTTATTTCAGGATCGTCCTGGCCGGACACGACAGTGACGCTGGCCAGCGCATCGCGCACGGAATTCTTGATGTTGTCCGGCTTCAGCCCGGGATGGAGGATATCACCATTTCGGCTCACAAGCGTTGTGAGCGCATGCATCAGCACGATTGCGGGATTTGCCAGCAGACCTCCCCAGTTACCCGAATGGTGCGCGCCTTCGCGGTACTCCAGCCTGAAGCGAAGGTTCAATCCGCCGCGGGTGCCCAGCTTGATGTCGGGTCCGTCGGTTGAAAACCGCGGGCCGTCCGATGCAATCAACAGGTCGGCCGCCAGCATATCACGGTTCTCACGGCAGAATTCGGCGAGCCCCGGCGACCCCATTTCCTCCGCGATCTCGATCAGGAAGGTGACGTTGTAGCCAAGATTGCCACGTGTTTCGATGACGTGGCGAAGAGCCTCCATGTTGATCGCATGCTGGGCCTTGTTGTCCGCGGTACCCCGCCCGTACCAGCGCTCACCAGACGACGATTGAGCGACGGCCAGTGTCCAGGGGTCTCGTCCCTCGTTCCATTGCCCCTCCTCGCCTGGCACCGTATCGCCATGGCCATAGCAGAACAGGGTTGGAAGAGACGGATCCTCAATGCGTTTGGCGACCAGAAAAGGCGCGCGCTCAAGCAATCCGTTTGGATGGATCTCGACGGCAAATCCCATCGCCTCGAAGCGTGCGCGATTGAGGACGTCGAGGTACTGGAGCAACTCACCCTGGTGCTGTTCTTCCCTGCTGGATGTGCGGACGGCGACCCGTTCGGCCAGATCATCCCGGAACCCGCCATCGTCGAAATATCTGGACGCTGCCCCGATGGCAGCCTCTCTCGTTGTCATCTGTGATCTTCCTTCGGATTGTTTGTAACTGAGTTCAGGAATCCCGGCGTGCCAGCCTGACTGCCGTCTGGCCACGCCAAAGGCGTTTCGAAGGCATCACAAGCATCAGATCGTCTTCAGGGGTAACGACGGGCTCATCTCCATCGTATCCGAGCAACGTACCTTTTTTCGCGATGACCTCACCCCCGAAGAAGGGTTCGGCAAAGACAAATTCTTCGGCCCGGATCGTGATCGCCTCTATGACGGTAAAACTCGATTGTGGTGATGGTGCCTCGGAGAACGTTTCCAGGTTCTCCTCAGAGATCACGCCACCCGCGACCAGAAACCGGGCAGTGGATTCTCTGGCGAGATCTCCTGCAGCGGCCTGCCAATGCTGCCCGCATTCGATCAGCAACGCCGTCGCGCTGGCGCTCGGGTCATCGAAAGACCCGTAGTCCCGCATACGCCGTCCTGCCGCATGACCGGCATCTCCGACCACCCGTTCCGGAACGCCGACTGCGACTGCAAGGTCCTTGGCTCTGGCGTGTCGGCCCGACATCATCAGCGGTGGTGCCAGATGCTGCATGCTGTGAATGTCCAGCAGGAAGTCAATGTCAGCCAGGGCCGGGCGAACCTCGCGCGCGCGGCGGAGTTCCACGCTGTCACGATCTCCCTCAAGCACTTCCACATCCCACACCCGGTTGAAGTCCTCGTCGATCCACCGGGTCGCGTTCGCATCTGCCGGATCGAACGCCTCATAAGCAGCAATATTCATGAATGCCAGTGTCATCGATCCGGCAACCGGCCTAGTATCTCGTTGCAGCAACTCATCAAGAGCGATTGCCCCGCAGGGTTCGTTGCCGTGAACAATTGCGCTGATCATCACATTCGGTCCCGGCTTGCGGCTGTCGAACCGCCACACATAAGGGATGCCGGTGTTGCCGTGCCTGTAAGGCGACAGATCGGGAGGCGAGAGCTCAACGGAATATTCATTGGGAATGTTGATCTCTGCCATGAGATCGTGCTCCTTTTTCAGTACATATTCGGACGTGGGAGGAAATGAGGTGAGAGCACCCAAGGTTGCATTGCTGGGCATGATACTGGAATCGAACCGTTTCGCACGCCCTGCGGGCGAAGACGATTTTCGATCGCTGACATGGCTGGAGGGCGAAGACCTGCTTGAAGAGGCACGCTCACCTGCTCCTTCGCTTGCCACGGAATTCGCAGCTTTTGTACGTGCGATGGATGCCACCGGTCCCTGGCAACCCGTTCCATGCACCCTGGCGGCAAGCCATCCGGCTGGACCGGTCATGCAGGACATCTTTGAGAGAATCGTGAGCGATATTGTCCGCCAACTCACTGAAGACGGTCCCTTCGATGCGATCTATATCTGCAATCACGGCGCCATGGTCGCAGAACATTGCCACGATCCGGACGGCATCCTGATGGAGCGCGTGCGCGAGGCGGTTGGAGCAGACCCGATTATTGTCAGCACACTCGATCTTCACGGAAACATTTCGCCAAAGATGACGGAGGCCTGTGATCTGATCGTCGGGTACCGGACCAATCCGCATGTCGACATGATCGAGCGCGGAGAAGAAGCTGCTTTTTCCCTGAGGTGCTGTCTTGCCAGCGGCATCCGTCCGAAAATTGCACTGAAGAAACCGCCCATCGTTCCGGCCTCCGTCACCCTCCTTACCGCCGAAGCACCTTACGGCGAGTTGATCGATCTCGGCCAACGCAGACAGGCCGAATTGAGCGGATCGGTCCTGAATGTTTCGGTTTTCGGCAACTTCGTATTCTCCGATACACCGGACAATGGATTGAGCGTTGTCGTCACGGCACGAGAAGATCAATGTGCAGCCGACAAGCTGGCCTCGGAAATTGCGGACCGGGCCTGGTCGATACGTGAGAAGTTCGTGCGGAACCTGACGTCTGTTGACGAGGCGGTGGCGTTGGCTTGCGGTCTCAAGGAGACGCCTGTGATCTTCTCCGACGCGGGCGACAATCCCGGCGGTGGCGGCTCGGGAAGAACCACCGAACTGCTCACTGCCTTGCACGCTGGTGGTGCAGTCAATGTTCTCTACGGGTCGTTTTTCGACCCAGACCTTGCAGCAGAAGCGCATGCAATGGGTGTCGGCGCGGAGTTTTCGGCAAGATTCAATCGCGATACAGGCAACAGCACGTGGGAGAAGTGGGACCAGGCATTCGAGACCAAGGCGAAGGTGCTTGCCCTTCATGATGGGAGGGTCGTCGGCGAGCGCGGAATGACCAGGGGACGACAACTTCACCTGGGGCCGTGCGCCGCACTGGATCTTGGTGGCATCCAGGTGGTTGTCATTTCCGACAGGACACAGACGGCAGATCCGATCTTTTTTCACATGCTCGGGCTGGACATCGACAGAGCACAGTGTGTTGTCGTCAAGTCCCGGGGGCATTTCCGCGCCGGTTTTGACGCCTGGTTTTTGCCAGAACAGGTCTACGAGATCGACACTGCCGGACTGACAAGCCCGGTGCTCGAACGCTGGCCTCTTGAATTCATTCCACGCCCCAGCTTTCCCCTGGATCCGCACACCACATGGAGTGAAATCGAGCAAGGCTAAACGAACTCCGAATAGTCATCGGGTGGCGTGGAAGCCTTGACATATTCCATGAACTGTCGCGCGAATTCGGAAGGCTGACGTCCGGAGGGCAGGACAAAGCTGGTATTGTATGTGATGGGGGCGTCGAACGGCCTGACTGAGATGCCGGGCATGCCTCCGGACAAAACCGGGAAGGGGTTGAGCAGGGTCACTCCCAGGCCCTCGCGTACCAGCTCCAGCGCCGCCATATTGGTCGCAGTTTCAGCCACAGTGCGTGGCCGAACCCCGGCACGGGCAAAAATCTGTTCGGTGACTGCCCGTGTGCCAAGCCTCCGCAAGAATTCAATAAGCTCCACTCCTTCCAGATCCGCAGGCGTAATGGAATCTTTTTCCTCAAATGGATGTCCATTCGGCATGGCGCACACGACGGGAGACCGGAGCCAGGGCACAAGGGTCACACCTGATCGCTGGATCATGGCACTCGTCAGACCGAGGTCGTAGTGAAGGTCAAGGATACCGGAGACAAGGACGTCGGTTGCCTGGATGTCGAGTTGCAGGTTTTTTCCGGGGTTCTGTTTCAGAAAAGCAGCGACCCGTGAAATGACGAAGTTATGAGCGAGTGTCGGGGGTACAATCAATCGCAGCGGTTCCTCGTCTGCAGAAGCCCATTCCGCGCCTTCGATCAAAGCCAGCGTTTCGAACAGGGGATCCAACTGGGCGTTGAGCCTGAGTGCGGCTGCGGTTGGCTCGATCCGGCCGGAGCTGCGCAGGAAAAGATCACGCCCGACCCGTTGCTCCAGCTGTCCAAGCGCTCGGCTGATGGAGGATTGTGACACCCCAAGTCTTCGTGCAGCCCCGATCGTGGTTCCAGTTGTCACCAGGGCCCGAAGCGCCTCCATTTCTCGTAATCTGTGACGGTGCTGTGCCATTTGTCGCGTTTTTCCAGGGGGAATGAGGCTTTCGTGCAAGTTGGATTGACCTATGCAAAATTGCATTAACTTTGCAGTTGGCAATGAATTTTTTGCAAGCTAACATCGTTTTCATTGTGCGGCAAAAAAGCCCGAAAAGGGCACCGCGCCTTCCGAGGGAGTTACATAGACATGAGAAAACTGACAGCCGCTGCTGCGGTTACGGTAAGCGCATTGGCGTTGTTCACCGGAGCGGCATATGCAGAAAAGCTGACCATAGGTCTGGCATCCGAGCCGACTTCAATGGATCCTCATTTCCATAATCTTGGCCCGAACAATGCGATGTCGGTCCACATGTTCGACAGGCTGATTGCCCAGGACGAGAAACAGCGGCTGTCGCCGGGTCTCGCCGTCTCCTGGAAGCCGATCGACGACCTGACCTGGGAATTCAAGTTGCGTGAAGGCGTGAAGTTCCACGACGGCAGCGATTTCAATGCCGACGACGTCATCTGCACGATGGAACGCGCACCGGACGTACCGAACTCTCCGTCCGGATACGGAACCTATCTGAAGGGCAAGACCTTCAAGAAAATCGACGACTATACGGTTCATGCCATCACGGAATCGCCTTACCCGCTGATGGCGAACGACATTTCGACGATACCGGTGATCTCCGACAGTGCCGGGTGCGGCGCGGCGACCGAAGACTTCAATGCGGGAACCGCAGCTATTGGCACCGGCCCGTTCAAGTTTTCCAACTACAAGCCCGGCGAGAGTATCACGTTCGTTCGCAATGACGAGTATTGGGGCAACAAGCCCGCCTGGAGCGAAGTGGAATTCCGTCCGATCAAATCCGGCCCGAGCCGGGTCGCCGCCCTGTTGGCCGGTGACGTGGACATGATCGCGGGCGTGCCGACGACTGACATCCAGACCCTGGACTCAAAGGACGACATACAGCTTAGCCAGGGGGTTTCCAATCGCGTCATCTACCTGCATATGGACCAGTTCCGCGAGAACTCGCCCTATGTCAAAGGCAATGACGGCAGCGATATCAAGAACCCGCTGATGGACCAGCGCGTCCGCCAGGCGATCTCGAAAGCGATCAACCGCGACGCTATTGTCGACCGCGTGATGGAAGGGGTTGCCATTCCGGCCGGGCAATTGCTGCCGGAAGGTTTCTTTGGCGTGTCTGACATTCTGCAGCCCGTCGCCTATGACCCGGAAGGTGCGAAGGCTCTGCTGGCAGAAGCAGGCTATGGCGACGGCTTCCAGCTGACGATTCACGGTCCGAACGACCGTTATATCAACGATTCGAAGATCGCCGAGGCGATCGGGCAGATGTTGACCAGGGTCGGTATCAAGACAGCGGTCGAAACGATGCCCAGATCCGTGTATTTCGGGCGCGCATCGCGCGGCAGCCCGGACGGCCTGCCGGAGTTCAGCTTCATTCTGGTCGGATGGGGCGCAGGTTCCGGTGAAGCGTCTTCGCCCCTGAAGTCCCTTATCCATACCTACGACAACGACAAGGGTTTCGGCTCCTCGAACCGTGGCCGCCACTCCAATGCCGAGATCGATGGCCTGATCGAGGAAGCGCTGAGGACTGTCGACGATGAGAAGCGTCAGGACCTGTTGGCGAAGTCGACGGAAATGGCCATTGAAAACGTCGCGATCATCCCGACCCATTTCCAGGTCAACACATGGGCGGCGAAAAAGGGTCTGAAGTATATTCCGCGGACCGACGAATACACCCTCGCCATGGGTGTCGTGAAGGAATAACAAACCTCTCCCGGGCCGCTGCTTCCTGCGGCCCGGTCCTTCCTTAAGTCGAGAAACCCAATGACTGTTTTCGTCATCCGGCGGCTGATGCAGGCGTTCCTTGTCGTCTTTCTCATGTCGGTAATCGTCTTCTTCGGCGTGAACATCGTCGGCGATCCGATTTACATGCTGGTGAGTCCCGACGCGGACCAGGCTGATATTGAAGCGGCGATCCGTCGTCTCGGGCTCGACCGTCCGATATGGGAGCAGTATTTCCTGTTCCTGAAAGGCGCTGTACAAGGCAATCTCGGAGACAGTTTCGTCTTCGGCCAACCGGCACTGAAACTTATCCTGCATCATATGCCTGCGACATTGGAACTGGCATTCAGCGCGCTCTTTCTCGCAATCGTCTTTGGCATTCCACTCGGTCTGTTTTCAGGCCTCTATCCCGACAACCCGGTGTCGAAGGGCATCATGGCGGGCTCCATTCTCGGGTTTTCGCTACCGACTTTCTGGGTCGGGCTGATGCTCATTTTGCTATTCGCCGTCGAACTTGGATGGCTTCCCTCAACCGGTCGCGGTGATACGGCTTCGGTGTTCGGGATCCAGACAAGTCTCGCCACCTGGGATGGCATCCGGCATATCTTTCTGCCGGCACTCAATCTCTCGCTTTTGAAGATATCGCTTGCAATCCGCCTCACCCGGGCAGGTGTCCGCGAAGCAATGGGGCAGGACTATGTCAAATATGCCCGTGCCAAAGGCGTTTCGACAAAACGCATCATCTTCGTACATGTCATGAAGAACATCATGATCCCGGTCGTGACGGTGATGGGGCTGGAATTTGGCAGCCTGATCGGCTTCTCGGTTGTGACGGAAACGATTTTCGCCTGGCCAGGAATGGGCAAGCTTCTGATCGACGCGATCCTGCAACTCGATCGCCCTGTCGTCGTAGCCTACCTGATGATCATGGTTCTGTTCTTCGTCCTGATCAATCTGATGGTCGACATACTCTATTCAATCCTGGACCCGCGGGTCCGTCTTCAGGATCAGGGTGCATGACCGATACAGCGATGCAGTCCGCAAGTACGGCACCGGTAAAGATTGAAACCCCGTTTCAGCGATTTCGCGCCGAGTATTTCGAAAGCCGCATTGCCGCAACTGCTTTTTTCATTTTTGTGGCCATTGTTCTGCTGGCGATCCTGGCACCGTGGATTACGCCGCAAAACCCTTATGACCTGGCGCAGGTCGATGTTCTCGACGGACGGTTGCCGCCTGGCTCCGAGGCCTTCGCCGGATACACCATGTGGCTTGGGTCGGACGGCGCCGGACGGGACCTTTACTCGGCGATCCTCTATGGCCTCCGGATTTCGATCTCCGTTGGCCTGGCTTCCGGCGTGATCGCGCTTTTCATTGGCATGACCGTTGGTCTGATCGCTGCATATCTCGGAGGCAGGACGGAAGCCGTCATCATGCGTGTTGTCGATCTTCAGCTTTCGTTTCCGGCCGCACTTGTTGCGCTGATGCTTGTTGCCGCACTGGGGAAAGGGGTCGACAAGATCATCCTTGCCCTTGTCGTCGCCCAGTGGGCCTACTATGCCAGAACCGTCCGCGCGACCGCTCTGGTCGAACGCGGCAAGGAATATGTTGAAGCTGCGCAATGTCTTGGCCTCTCCAGAATGAGAGTTGTTTTCAGGCATATCCTGCCGAATTGCATGGCACCCCTGATCGTGGTCGGAACAGTGCAGACGGCTCATGCGGTTTCCCTCGAGGCGACGCTCTCGTTCCTTGGTGTCGGACTGCCGCAAACCGAACCTTCGCTCGGCGTTCTGATCGCCAATGGCTTTGAGTACATGTTGTCTGGACGGTACTGGATCTCGGTCTTTCCCGGCATCGCACTGCTCTTGACCGTCGCATCGATCAATCTTGTTGGCGACCAGTTGCGTGACGTTCTCAATCCGAGGATGAAAAAATGACTGCAGTGCTGGAGGTGAGCGGCCTGAAGACGCATTTTTTCACTCACGCCGGTGTCGTCAAGGCGGTGGATGGTGTCGATTTCACCGTGAACAAGGGCGAGGTCATGGGCCTTGTCGGTGAATCGGGATCAGGCAAATCCATTACGGGGTTTTCCATCCTTGGCCTGATAGACCAGCCGGGACGGATCGTGGAAGGCGCTATCCGTTTCATTGGTGAAGACATTGCCAAGGCGCCTGAGGATAAATTGAAATCGATACGCGGAAACCGGATTTCGATGATCTTCCAGGACCCCATGATGACGCTCAATCCGGTATTGCGTATCGACACCCAGATGATGGAGGCAATCCTTGCGCATGAACCGGTGCCCAGGAAAGAGGCCTGGGAGCGGTGCCGTGATGCACTCGGTCTGGTTGGCATTCCCTCGCCCGAGGAGCGCCTCAGGGCCTATCCGCACCAGCTCTCGGGAGGCATGCGCCAGCGTGTCTCCATTGCAACGGCCTTCCTGAACAAACCTGATCTGATCATCGCCGACGAACCGACAACTGCCCTCGACGTTACCATTCAGGCGCAGATCATTTTCGAGGCGCAGAAGCTGACGCGTCAGACGGGAACGGCGATGATCTGGATCACGCACGACCTTGCCGTTGTGGCAGGCCTCGCCGACCGGATCTCGGTGATGTACGCGGGCAGGATCGTCGAACAGGGGCTCACCGACGATGTGATCGACCGGCCGCTCCACCCTTATACAGTGGGCCTGCTGGGATCTGTCCCGACAGCAAACAACCGTGGGGAACGGCTGTTCCAGATTGAGGGCATGACGCCGAACATGCTGGCATTGCCTGAGGGATGCGCCTTCTCCCCCCGGTGCGGTTCGGCAAGCGGTGCCTGCAGGACCCCACCTCCGATAGAACATGTGGCAGACCGCGAACTTCGTTGCTATCATCCCCGGTCGCAGGCAGCAGCACAATGACGGTTCCGCTGGTAGAGATCCGCAACGTCTCCAAACGCTTCGCCAAGCGACTGGATGTGGCCGGAAAAATCGCCCGGAAACTGGGTGCCGGCGTGCGTGAAGAAATTGTGCACGCCGTCGATGAGGTCAATCTTACTATCAATCGCGGCGAGGTCTTGGGCCTGGTTGGGGAATCCGGCTGCGGCAAGTCCACGCTCGGACGCGTTGTTGCCGGTATCCATGCGCCGAGTACCGGTCAGTTGCTCTACAGGGGCAACGATATGGCGGCGATGTCGACTACAGACAAGAAAGCGGCAACGCTCGCGGTCCAGATGATCTTTCAGGACCCTTTCGCCAGTCTGAATCCCAGATTGCGGGTGGAAGATATCATCGGCGAAGCTCCGACAGTCCACGGAATCGTTTCCCGGGGCGAGGCGCCGGACTATGTCGACGACATCATGCGGAAGGTCGGACTAGATCCCTCGTTAAAACGGCGATACGCACACCAGTTCTCCGGTGGGCAGCGTCAACGTATCGGCATAGCACGGGCGCTGGCCGTCAAACCGAAATTTCTTGTCTGCGACGAGGCCATTGCGGCGCTGGACGTTTCGATCCAGGCACAGGTCATCAACCTGTTCATGGATCTGCGCGAAGAGTTCGGCCTGACATATCTCTTCATCAGCCACGACCTCAGTGTGGTCGAGCACATCGCGGACCGGGTCGCGATCATGTATCTGGGCCGGATTGTTGAAAGTGCGTCGACGGAAGAAATATTCAGCGCGCCAAGACACCCCTATACCCGGGCTCTCCTGGCGGAGGCACCTCGGCTGGATCAGCGCAAGCGCGACTTTGCTCCGATCGAAGGTGAGATTCCGTCGCCCCTGGCGCCGCCGGACGGCTGCTTCTTCAATCCGCGCTGCCCGCATGCTCAGGCTCTCTGTCGCACGGACCAGCCTGTTCTTGAGACATTCGGCGAGACCCACTCGGTAGCCTGCCACTATTGGAAAGACATATGCCCCCCGCATTCCGGATTGACCTGACCGACTGAAAGAGCCTTGCGTTCGATAGAGCATTCCGTATTGCACGAACCGTCTAGCGGACCCGGGACAAGAAACTCAAGCTGGCACTGAACCGCATTGTGCGGGCGGCGCCGGCACGCCTTGAAATTCTGGAGGAAGCAATGAAAAACACCGATCGTGTCTGGGATTTTGTTGATGCCCGGCGGGACGACTATATCGGCCTTTCCGATCGTGTCTTCGACCAGCCGGAAATTGCCTATACCGAATTCAAGTCCGTTGCAGAGCACAGGAAGATGCTCGAACAGGAAGGTTTCCGGATCACGGAAGGCGTCGCCGGGATACCCACTGCAATTGTCGGAGAAGCAGGTGACGAAGGCCCGGTGATTGCCATTCTCGGCGAGTTCGACGCGCTTCCGGATTTGGGTCAGGTAGCCGGCGTTGCGGAACAGCAGCCGGTCGAGCAAGGCGGTCCGGGACATGGTTGCGGGCACAATCTGCTGGGATCGGCTGCGCTGATGGCGGCCGCTTCCGTGAAAGACTATCTCGCGGAACGGGGCATCAAGGGGCGCGTGCGATACTATGGCTGTCCGGCCGAGGAAGGGGGTGCCGCCAAGACATTCATGGTGCGTGAAGGTCTCTTCGACGATGTTGATGCCGCGATCTCCTGGCATCCGGCAACGTTTACGGCAGTCAACGAGGCCCGTTCACTCGCCAACACCCGTATCGATTTCACGTTTCACGGACGCGCTGCCCACGCTGCCGGTGCTCCCGAACTCGGCCGCAGCGCGCTGGATGCGATCGAATTGATGAATGTCGGCATCAACTACATGCGCGAACACATGCCTGACGATGCCAGGGTTCACTATGCGTATCTGGATGCCGGAGGGATCGCACCCAATGTCGTCCAGTCGCGTGCTACCGTTCGCCAGCTCGTTCGTGCGGGCAACCTGAAGGAATTGCACGGGCTGATCGACCGGGTACGCAAGGTTGCCGAAGGTGCGGCCCTCATGACAGAGACCACCGTCGAATCCCGAGTGGTCAGCGGCGTTTCCAACCTGATCGGCAATCGTCCCTTGGAAGAAACGATGCAGCGCAATATGGAGCGTCTGGGCGCGCCCGAATTCGATGATATGGATCGCGCGTTTGCGGAGAAAATCCGGACGACGCTCAGCGAGGACAACATCACTGTCTCGTTCCGCAGGGTCGGAATGGAGGTGGATCCGGAACTCGCTCTTTGCGACTTTGTGGTCCCTCTTGAGCGGCAAAGCGAGGGCGGTGAGGGTTCGACCGATGTTGGAGATGTCAGCTGGGCCGTCCCGACAGTTCAGGCTCGTGTTGCGACCTGTGCCGTCGGAACACCCTTCCACACCTGGCAATTGACGGCCCAAGGAAAAGCGCCAGCGGCGCACAAGGGCATGACCCATGCCGCAAAGATCATCGCGGGAACGGCGGTGGACCTGTTCGAGGACAGCGAGGTGCTGCAGCGGGCGATCGAAACTCATCGCACAAAACTGGCAAAGGAACCCTATGATTGCCCTATCTCGAAAGACGTTTCCCCACCGCTCAAGGCCATGAGCAACCAATGACCGGAACCAGAGTTCAGGCGGCGGATAAACCGGGCATATTTTGGCACTTCGTCAATCGTCCGCCCAGGGTGGATAACCGATATCAATACTCAGTCCGCTTTGCTGGTCCAACAGCCGAAACCGGTCGAACAATGAACCGAGATGGCTTGTAGGTTGGAAAGTTGTCGGATGCTATCGTCTCAGAGCAGTCGTCCAGGACCGTTTGGCAAAAACCCATGATTTGCCCACTCAAAACTTAACCATGGGGGCAGTGACAATGGGTCTTGGCTTTGTTGCAAAAGTCAATCGACAAGCCGTGCAAGGCCTGTTTTGCAAAGTCTGTCAGGCATCGCGAGCGAACGCCTCAGGTGCAATGCGACAGATATTTGCCCTTGCAATGGAATTTGCTCCGGCCGCGGAAACGCAGTTGTTGCAATGACAGGGCGAGACAGCGAACCTATCGCAAAGCGCGAAGATGGTAGCGCCCGCTCTGAACCCATGACTCAGTTTCGGTGACCAAATCAGTCTGTTTTCGCTTCGGCGTGATAATGATTGAGCTCTGCAGTCAAGGCTTTGAAAAAAATCAATAAAATCTACATGGGCTTACGAGAATTGCTCGGTGGAGGAGGGCCGTTGCCGCCACAACGCCCGGTTCAGGCAAATGCATTTCTCCCTGGTGGCAATTCCCTCACGAGGCACTTATTTTCAGCAGAAGTCAGGATAAACTGTGCTCAAAGGCATGAGTGGTCATACGTGAAGCGTTTTACAGAACCGTCTGGTGCTATCAACTTGTTGAACTCTCATTACGGGCTCCACTAATGTTTGCAATGGGACTGAAACGAGACTGACGGCTGCCAGTCTGTGTTTCCATTTATGCGGACGTATTTGGTTCCATTTCGCTGCACAATCACCTTGGTGTCTTGCCATTGTCTTTTGGATAATTGCCGGCGTTAACTTGTGGTCCATTTGTCAGGCCGTCGACATAGGTCTTGATCAATGTCTTTGCCAGCGTCATTGAAGTCTCACCTTCCTGCAGTCGGCCTGAACCTTCCAGGACCGTCATTCCAAAAAGGCTCATCCACAAAACGCGTGCATGTTGATGAATTTCGGCAGCGCTTCGACCCGATAAAATGGGCGCAAGCGCGCGCTCGATAGTGGAGAGAAGCCCGGAAACCTTTTCCGAAAACCATTCGGGCACCGGCCGGGTCTCTGGTAACTTATGCTCAAAAACAGCGTTCCATAGCTTTGGGTTTTCGTGTGTGAAGCTCAGATAGCAATGCACGAGACGCTCCAGGTCCATGTTCGGGTTCTGCGTGAGTTCGACCTTTGAACATTCCTCCATGAGCTGATCCAAAGTCTCCCCATTCATATGCATGATGAGGTCGTCGAGATCCTCGAACAAATTGTACAAAGTCCCAATCGTATACCCGATATCACGTGCAACCTGCCGGGCGCGCAAGCCTCTAAGGCCTTCTTTTTCAACAATTTTCCTCGATGAATCGATGATAAGTCGCCACAGTTCTTCGCGCGTGTGATCGGACCGCCGGGCCATGCATGTCTCCAAGAATTATTAAAAAATGAACCTTGTTCACATTTTAACTTGAAATTGAACGGCGATCAATTTATTTAAATGAGCACTGATCAATTTTTAGTTTTCTCACATCTAATCCTTACGAATGGGAGTATTCATAATGGTTCAGATCTCAAGAGACTGGTGTGCCGGCATGGCATTTGCTGCAGGGCTTTGCCTGAGCGTTTCAGCTGTATCACCGGCCAATGCTGTTGGCCTGCTCACGCCATCAGACCAATCGCAGTCGCTGGACCTTCTCGATCACGAGGTGAGCGTGGTGGTGGAAGACGGTTACGTGATGACCACGGTCAATCAAACGTTCAGCAATCCGCACATGCGCGACATGGAAGCGACTTATTCGTTTCCAGTCCCTCATAAGGCTGCTGTTTCGGAGTTCACATACTGGATTGACGGAAAGCCGGTAACAGCCGAGGTCGTCGAGAAGGAAAAGGCCCGCCAAATCTACGAAAGCGAGAAACAGGCAGGCCGGAACACCGGCCTTGCGGAGCAGGATGATTACAAGACCTTTGACATCAGTGTCTGGCCGGTCCGCGGCAACAACGATGTTGATATTCGCTTCTCTTACATCCAGCCCGCAAAACTCGACACGGGCATTGGGCGATACCTCTATCCGCTCGAAGACGGCGGCGTCGACGAGGAAAAGCTTGCCTTCTGGACCGCCAAGCAATCCGTGACAGGGACGTTCAGCTTTGATTTGCATCTGCGGGCAGATTATCCGGTCGAAGCCGTTCGCCTGCCGAAGCACCCGGGAGCTCAAATTACGCAGGAGCAGGATGGGAGCTGGCGCATTCACATGAACAACACAGACCTGACGAACCGTCCGGGGAAAGATGCGGACTTGGATCCGCAAAGCGCACGCTCTATCGATGAGACCGGCTTCAGCGAGGGTGAAGCAACGACAAGCCGCACCCCGGTGACACTGGATCAGGACATCGTTGTCTATTGGCGGCAAGCGCAAAATCAACCGGCGCGCGTCGATCTGGTGCCCTACAAGGCGGACTCATCCGGTCGCGGAACGTTCATGTTGACTTTGACACCGGGCATGGATCTGCGGTCCATTACCGAGGGGCGTGACTGGATCTTTGTTCTGGATCGGTCCGGGTCCATGGGAGGCAAGATCGCGACGTTAAGTGAAGGCGTCGCGAAGGCGCTTGGAAAACTCAGGCCAGAAGACCGCTTCCGGATCATCTTCTTCAACGACGAGACAATTGAACTTACAAACGGCTTTGCCCCGGCATCACCCGACCAGGTCAATCATGCATTGAACAGGATCCGCAGCGTTCAAGCCGGTGGCAGCACCAACCTTTATGCCGGACTGAAGAGAGGCCTCGATGCCCTTGATTCCGACCGCACGGGCGCCATCGTTCTGGTTACTGATGGTGTTGCAAATGTAGGCACCACGGAGACCAGAAAATTCCTGGAACTGACGCAGCAAAAGGACGTCCGTCTGTTCACCGCGATCATGGGCAACAGTGCCAATGCTCCCTTGCTTCAACCGATGACGGATGCTTCCGGCGGCTTCGCGGTCAGAGTTTCAAATTCTGACGACATTGTCGGTACCCTGCTGCAGGCAACATCAAAGGTTACGCACGAAGCGCTCCATGGCCTGAAACTGGATTTGACACAGAACGACGGGTCCCTGCGCATCAACGATATCAGGCGGCGCGATAATCCGTCGCTTTATCGCGGTGAGCAATTGGTTCTTTTTGGTCACTATTGGGGAAATGGCGAGGCTTCGCTCAAGCTCACAGGCGAAATCTCAGGTACTCCTGTCAGTTATGAAACCAGCTTCACGTTTCCCGATACAACCAGACGCAACCCTGAAATCGAGCGCTTGTGGGGCTATGCGCAGATTGAACACGACATGCAGACCTTGGCTCTTCTTGGCCCGGATCCGGACCTCAAAACGTCCATTGTCGACACGTCGAAAGAGTACGGCATTCTGTCACCCTACACGTCGATGTTGATCGTTCAGGAAGCGCGGTTTGAAGAACTTGCGATTGACCAGACCAACAAGAAGCGTCTTGACGTTGAACGGGCTGCCCAACAGAACCGGAAGGCAAAGCCGGTACAATCGACCCGCGTCGACACGACGAAGCCGATGTTCAAGGGGAACCAACCAAGCCACACCGGTGGCGGCGGCTCCGGATCGCTGGGCATCTTGGGGCTGTTGTTGGCATTGTCCGCGTTGACCGTCGGCCTCAAGATGCGTCACCGGAATACATGATGACCAGTGTCCTTTCCTCTCTCTCCCATGGCGGCTCAAAGCTGCCATGGGTCTCCTTGGCCCTGGCCGCGGCAAGCCTGCTTCTCTTCGCCATTTTCGGCGGTAAATCTGGAGCTTTCATTTATGACCGGGAGCTGATTGAAAACGGAGAGTTCTGGCGCCTGGCGACTGGCCATTTCGTACATCTGGACCACCAGCATTTGCTCATGAATGTCGGAGCGTTGATCGCGCTCGGGTTTCTCTATGAAACATCCCCGCACGGTGGTGCACGCAGGCTCGTGTTGGGATGCTTCGTACTTTCCGGCAGTTTGATTTCGTTCGCCTTGTTTCTTGGTGATCCCAAGACGCAGTTCTATTGCGGCTTATCGGCAATCCTGAATACGCTATTCGTAGTCACAATGATTGCGATGTGGCGTGAAACACGCAGCCAAATATGGCTTGTCGGCCTCGGTCTCCTGTTCGCAAAGACTGGATATGAAACTCTGTTTGGTTCAGTCTTTTCGAACAATCTCGAATGGCCACCTCATATCGGCGCGCACCTCACCGGAATCCTCTCAGGCACATTACTTTCGTCTTCGGATTATATGAAAAGACGCTATTTGAAGCTGAGACGGTCTTACGTCAGCGCCTCTGGGCCAAATTAAACACGACGAGAAATGCACAGCAGCACGGACCGGCCTGAGCTGATTGGTCCGTGTTAAATATTAGTGAAACGCTATTGTTAAACGCAACGAAATGAAGAGTAGCGCTGGTGATTGACATCCGCGGGCGCTGTGATGCCATTTTGTGTCGGAATCGGTGTTGGCGTCAGTCTGCGAAGATGTTCTGCGCCTCACGGAACTAGCGGAAGATCTAGCGATTAAGAGGATCGGCTTGATGTTTGATGGAGCCGGGCTCGAATGGCCAGGCTTTGGCACGCCTGTTTTATAGGTTGTCATACTCCGAGCGACCGCTTCCCGCCCAACGCTGAAGTTTGCTGTTTCTACGATAATTGGTGATTTTCAGGAGTGAGGTGAAAATGGACGACGCTGAAACGAAGGACGCGAAGCGGACATTTTCGTTAAACACCTCAAGGACAGCCTGGGGTTGGAGCCAGCTTTCGGAGCTCGTCCAGGGAGGCGTCGTGTGCCCTATCACGTGCCGGTGTCCTGATGAAGGTGATGTCTGTTACCCAGATCCTGTCGGGGCCGCCACATCGAACCGCCGGTCCAATGTGTTGTCGATGACCAATGACGGCTTGCCGCCATAATTGCCCGGTCGTCGCCTGTAGCCGATCTCGGCTTTGATCCCGGCCAGTCTGGTCAAACGGGCAACACGGTTCAGGCAACACGTCTCGTCCTGATCGAGCAGATCGTCATGAAGCTTGCGATAGCCGTAGACCTTGCCGCTCTCCTTCCAGGCCTGGCTCAGAAGCTCGGTTTGGCGGACGTCTTCCCTGGCCCGTTTGCTCAGCGGGTTCTTCAGCCAGGCATAAAAGCCGCTTGGATGGATGGATGCGCAGGCAGCGGCACATCGCTCGCACCGAAAACAGCGGGTCGATGCCCGGCAACGAATGCGTACCTCACTCATTGCCCGGCAGACGATGTTTGCATCTTCGAGAGGGGCATCCTTGGCGAAGTACGCGGTCTCCTTTTTCAAGATGTCGCGCTCCTCGGTGACGCGAGCCAGTTCCTGCTTCAGCCGCCGGATTTCCGCAGCCCGATTGCCTTCAACAGGATCGGGTGACCTGGAGATTTTCTTTTTCCAGGCATAGAGCGAATGTGTGCTCACGCCCAAGCGCTTCGAAATCTCCGCAACCGGATAGCCTCGCTCGGTGATTTGAGCCACCGCATCTCGTTTGAAGTCGTCACTGAATTTGTTCGTGCCCATCCATGGCCTCCTTGCCTCAAAATTAGGGAAGAAGGCGTCTACAAATCTAGGGGCTATTCAGTGACGTTTCGTGGGCATACCAGACCCTCCGTTTCCCTCGAAAAAACGGAGGATCCTTCACGAAGGGAGGATAAGCCGACGGCGAACAGTTTTGATGTCTTCGGCGATTGCTATCAGCACCGGTACCAGGATCAGCATGAGGAATGTCGCAAATATCTCTCCGTATGCCAATGATATCGCGGCAGGAAGCAGGTATTGCGCCTGTTCTGAAGTTTCGCTCAACAAAGGCGTCAGACCGATGACTGTTGTTGCGGTCGTCAGGAAAATTGCACGAAACCGTCCAATTCCGGCATCTTTGAGCGCCGCGGAAACCGGCATTGCAGTGACGCGGGCATCATTGTAACGCGTCATCAGTACCAGGCTGTCATTTACCACCACTCCGGTCAACGCCAGCATTCCGAAGAAGGACAGAATGGACAAAGGCACATCCATGATCAGGTGTCCAACAACCGCCCCGATGATTCCAAACGGAACGATGGCCAGAATGACTAAAGGCTGCCAGTAAGACTTCAATGGTATTGCCATGAGCACATAGATGGAAACCGCAGCCAATAACAGAGCTTCTAACAGCCCGCCTCGGATCTTGCGGATCTCTTCCAACTCACCACCCAAATCTACCCAAACTTCAGGGTACTGGTCACGAAGAATAGGCATCAGGTTCTCCTGTACTGCCTGTCCAACTTCTTCGGGTGCTACAATGGACCGATCGACTGAAGCACTGACAGAGTTGGCGCGAAATCCATCCAGACGCAATACGGTCCGGGGGACATATCTTCCTTCTATTTCTGCCACGGTCGTAAGCGGGACCCAAGCGCCTGAAGCGCTCCGCAACTGACTCGTGAGAAGATCGTCGACCGAGTCTCGCGAAGAGCGAGTATTCAGTACGACCACTTTTACCTCGTTGGCGCCGCGTTGGACTTTTTGAACCTCGGATCCACCGAATGAAAGTCCGACCTGGCTGGCAAGGCTTTCAGCAGTAAATCCGAGACCTCGAGCTTCAGGTCGCAAGCGCAAGCGCAATTCCGATTGGCCGCCCTTCAGCCCGTCCCGAATATTTCTTATCCCATTAATCTGTGACAAGAATTTGCGAACGTCCCTGCTGGCCAAAGACAAGGCTTCAGGGTTCTTTGACATGAGTTCAATCAGAAATCCGCCAGCAAATGATTCTGAGCCGGTAAATCTCAGCTGGGTTGACCCCTCTATCTGGCCGATACGCGCACGCCATGCCTGAATGACATCCTGAACTTCCACGCCTGGTCTTTCGGCGGGTGGGTTCATTTCGGCGTAAATCTCTCCCCCCGCGCCACCCTCCACCTGAACAAACAAGGTGCGTAACGGCGGGTTTTCCAGGTTGTGTCGCGTTTGTAATTCAAGGTTCAGATCTTCCCCGATTTTCTGAACATGAAACATGTTCTTTTTCGCCAATTGAAAAGGTGCACGAGCGTCCATTTCAAGATTGACCGTAATAATCTGACCCGGCACTTCAGGGAAAAAAACTGTCTCGACTTTACCCAATCCAATCAACCCGACACCCATGGAACCGGCTGCCAAGAACAAGACCAGTACAGTGTATCGGTTACGGATCGATCGCACTAAAACAGGCAAATAGATCCGGTCACGACACCAGCCCAAACCACCCTTCGCGCCGTGTTGAACCCGCTCCCACACACGCGATATCGCCGTATGCGGCGATTGATCCACCGAAATCCCTGCTAGATGTGCAGGAAGCAGGAATTTGCTTTCAAACAATGAAAACAACAGGGCAAAGATAACGATGCCCGAGAACCCGGACAGCGCTTTTCCCAGCGGATTATCCAGCACGAACATCGGCAAAAGTGCTGCAACCGTGGTTAAAACGCCAAAGACAGTGGCAACGGCAACTTTGCGTACGCCGGTCTCTGTGCCTCGAATGGGGTCTTTGTCTTTCTGGCGTTCGTTAAATACGCTTTCGCCAACCACCACCGCATCATCAACCAATATGCCCAAGGCGATGATCAGACCAAAGGTCGTCACGTCATTCAGCGAATAATCCACCCAAGGGGACCCCGCCACTGCAATTGCGCCCATGGCGGAGACCGGAATGCCCATTGCGACCCAGAAAGCCAAGCGAATGTTGAGAAACAGGGAGAGCATAAGGATCACAAGCAAAAGACCCTGCACGCCATTGGATTGCAACAGTTTGAGCCGGTCAGCGACAAATCCAGCTGAATCACCCCATACTGTTACAGATAAACCTGATGGAAGTTGATATTCATAGTCGGCAACTGCCGAACGTACGACGCTTGAGACCTCCAGCAGGTTTTCTTTCTGCCCAATCAGAACGACCATCCCGACAGTCGGTTTGCCATTCAGGCGATACAAATAATCGCCGTCGGCAAATGTTTCCCGCACCGAGGCGACATCGCCCAATGAAACGACTTTGCCGTTTGGCCGCTCGATTACCGGAATTGCGGCAAAATCCTTGGCGAAACGCGCTCGATTATCCGCCCTGATCGAAATCGTCCCACCGTCGGTGCGCAACTGACCACTTTGAAAGTTGACCGAGTTCTTGCGGATCGCGTCCGAAAGATCTGCGATTGTCAGATTGAATTGACGCAATCGGTCCGGGTCGACATCAACCCTGACTTCCTGTGGGATGATACCCCAGATTTTCAATCGCGATAGCTCAGGGCGCGCCAGCAAATTCTCTTTCAATCCTCGCGCAAGTTTCTGCAAGCTCGCTGGATCTGTTTGACCTGAAATATTGAGGTACAACGCCGGCTCGTCAAACCCGTCCGTTTCGAGGACAGGACGCTTTGCGCCCTCGGGAAAGTCGGTGACGCCATCAACTTTCAGGCGAACCGCGTCGAGTAGTTGTCGCAAGTCCTGACCGCCTGATCGTCGAACCGAAACGCTTGAAAACTCGTTCGATGATTCTGAAGTGATGCTACGGACGCCTGACAGCCCTTCGAGCGCCTGCTCAATCTTCCTGGTGATGAGTTCGTCAACCTGCTGTGCAGTGGCGCCTTCATAAGCTGTTGATGTAATGATATTTTCCGGTGGAGTGCGTGGAAAGCCTTCGATCCGCATCGAATGAAGCGTCATCGCTCCCAAAAACAGAATAAATCCCATCATCAGGTTGGCGGCGACCGGGTTGCGGATAAACCAGGCGGTCATTGTGTGCATGGCTAGTTTCCAACGCCAAGAGGCCGGGCCCATTTGTTGGGCAAGAACCAGGCGAGAGGAATGACGGCAATCCGCAAAAACGTGATGTCGTCAGGCGCTGCGATTACAATTCGATCTTTGGTGCGAAACAGAACGTCCGGCAAGAATCGCTGCAATTGTTCATTTTCGTCGACATGCCAGACATAACCCTCGCGAGTGAGCGCCGTGGCAGGAATATTGAACACAGAGGCAAGCGTACGCCCGCTCAGCACCACACGCACGAATTCGCCAGGCACCACAACATTGTTTTCAGCACCATTGACGGTCAAAAACAATCGGAACTGTCGCGTTTCCCGGTCAAGAAATCCGCCTCCGTGACGGACTGTGGCGGTTGCGATGGTTTTGCCCTGAAGATCGACAATTTTTGCGCTTTGCCGGGCCAGGGGGTGCTGCAGAAGGTTCCAATTCTCGCGATTCAGTTCGACGGTCAGTTCAAAATTGTCCTGATCCACGATTTTTGCAAGACGGTCACCTGCAGTAACCGATTGGCCCAGACTAACAAACGATCGGTTACGACACCCAGAAAGGGTGCGGTGATCGTGGTTTGCGAATGTTTCGACCGAGCTGCATTCAATTGCCGCTCTGCAGAAGTCACCGACAAATGAGCTATATTAAGCTGCGGTAAGTGCAAGGCGAGATCAGTCTTGGGTTCGGTGCCATCTCTCTGAAACTGGCGACGAGAAATGTATGTTTTGTTTTGCGCTTCAAGCAATTTCAACTCTGCAATCGCAAGCGCCAACTCAGCACTGGCGACGTCCGCCGCGTATTGCGTTTTGTCAATCTCAAAGAGCACCTCCGCGTTGTCGACGCGGGCACCTGCAAGAGCTGCATCTTCTACTTTGACAATACGTCCTGACACCTCGGCGCGTACTTCGGCAGACCATTGAGGATTGATTTCTGCCAAAACTTCAATCTGTGCGACTTGCGACCGTAACGAGATCGGTTCAACTGATACAACTGGAGCAGATTCCGTGTCGGTATTTTTCTCGACATCGACAGTATCTTCAGCTGAATACAAATACAAAAGCACCGATCCCAGAACCATTAGAGACAGTAGAAACCAAACCCATTTGCCGGGCGTTCGGGGCGCTGTCTTGCTCTCGCGATCCTCTTGGTGTTGCATATCCATAATCGTCTCGAACAATATCGTTATTACGCAAATGAAAACCCGACCCGTTGGTCGGGGCGGGATTATCAGCGGGTTGCCGCAAATGTGCGCATTTAGCCGGTGATGGCCGGGAGGTTTTGGCTGATGCAGTGGAAGTTGCCACCATGCAACAGGATTTCACGCCCGGGCACGCCAACAACTTCGCGGCCGGGAAACGCCTGCGCAAAGGCCCGCTCCGCGTCCTGATCCGTTTCCGGATCAAGCATCGGATACACCACGCGGTTGTTGGTCAGGATGTAATTTACATACGAGGCTGGCATGCGATCCTCGATGTCTTCATAACGTCCACTGCCAGAAGCCACCGTTTTCTTTTCTTCTTCTGTCGTGTAGAGCGGGCCTGGCTGGTGCAATTTATGCACTTTGAACTGGTTGCCTTGCGCGTCTGCGCTGGATTGGAGCACCTGTAGCGCCTCTGCCGAACGTTCGTATTGCGGATCGTTCTGGTCATCGGTCCAGGTCAGGATGATTTCGGAAGGCCCCACAAAACACGCCATGTTGTCGACGTGACCGCTGGTGCTGTCTTTGAACACACCACGTGGCAACCAGACCACCTTTTGTGCGCCGAGATAACTCTTGAGATAGTTTTCGATCTGGGTCTTGCTCAGATCCGGGTTGCGATTATGGTTTAGCAAGCACTCTTCGGTGGTCAGGATCGTGCCACGTCCGTCCGAATGAATGGATCCACCCTCCAGAACCAAAGGTGCACGATACCGGTCGGCCTCTTCATGTTCCAACATACGACGGGCCATCTTGCTGTTGTCCCAATAGTCCTCGGGATAACCCCAATCATTAAACACCCAATCAACGCCGCGGCGCGCCCCATTGTCGTTGATCAAGAAGGTTGGACCATCGTCACGGACCCAATTGGTCCCGCCATACATTTCTACGACTTTGACGGCTTCCGGCACCATGCGGCGCACCCGTGCCGCTTCACGTCGCGAGGCCACCAAGCGCACGTCAATGTCATCTGAAATGGCGGCTGCCATTTCAACAATCACTGGTTCGGCCAATTTGCCCGCATAACGCCATTCTTCGGATTCCGGCCAAACCAGCCAGATCGCTTCGTGATTTTCAAATTCGCCCGGCATGCGAAACCCGTCCGACATCGGCGTGGTTTTCAACAGGGTTGACGTTGTCGTGGACTTCGCAAAGCCCACTTTTGGAACAGCAGCCACACCGATTGCGGCTGCAAAGGCACCAAGCATTTTTCTGCGATTGATGATCATCTTAAATCTCCACGCAATTTTGTGTTTTGATGCTGGCGATGTGACGATTGATTGTCGCAAAACTATCCCTGAGTACCCGCTTCTTTGTCGCGAATTGTCGCAAGGACGCATGTCTGCGAAAAATCGCGACAAACCGGTTATGAGAAATGAAGACCACACCAAGATTTCTCGCTACGAAAGCGGGGAGGCCAGAAGCAGAGATGACTAATGACTGAAGAAACGAACATAATGGGGCCGCATATTCTTGTCGTCGATGACCGGCGCGAATTTGCGATCCATTACGCCAGTTCTTGCAAAAGCAGGGTATGCGGGTCAGCCTTGCCGCCAGCGCAGCAGAAGCCCGCAAACTCCTACCTGACGCAGCCGTTGATTTAATCGTACTCGACGTAATGATGCCGGGCGAGGATGGTCTGTCGCTCTGCCGTGACATCAGTGCGAATTCCACGGTGCCGATTATCCTTCTGACGGCATTGTCGGATGAGACTGATCGCATCGTCGGACTGGAATTAGGTGCGGATGATTACCTAACCAAACCATTCAATTCGCGTGAGCTTTTGGCGCGCATTCGTGCGGTTCTACGACGCTCCCGGAATAACTCACCCGGGTTCGTTGGTGTTGGCGAGGTTTGGGAGATCGGGCCCTGGCGGTTCGATGCCTCCGTGCCCTGCCTGTACAGTGCAGAGGGCGCGGAAATTTCTCTGAGTACCGGCGAAGCGAGGTTGCTGGAAGTCATGGTACCCCGTGCAGGCCGGGTGCTTTCCCGCGCACAGCTTTTGGATTTAACCCAGAGGCGCGATGCGGGCCCGTTCGATCGTGCCATTGACAACCATATTAGTCGCTTGCGGAAGAAAATGGAGGCAGGTGGTGCGTCAGAGCCGGTCATTCAGACTGTTTGGGGCGGCGGTTACAAAATCGTAGCCGGTGTTCACAAGCTATGAGGCGTATCTGGCCGGACCGACTTGCCGCACGGATCATTCTGCCGGTCGTTGCCATCGTTGTCGGGGCGCAGTTCGCGCTGAGCTGGCTCTTCTTTGCGGCCTTTGAGGAGGAGACTTGGGACAAGGATCAGGCCCAATATGCCATGCAGCAACAAGCCCGCTTACGTACGCTGATCGAGGCCGTACGTGACGCGACCGACACTCAAACTGCGGTGATCATGCGCATCGCCAGCGGTCAGGATTTCCATACATGGTTGGCGCAGGACACACGTTCTTTGTCTGACTGGGAGGACTTGCCTAAAACACGTGCTTCAACGGCATTGGCGAAGACCCTGAAAGAAGACACCGGCTTGGGCGATCTTGTTGTGAGTGGTTTTGTTCCGTTGGATTTGGATGACTATGAAACCATTCTTGCTACGCCGGACCACCTGGTTTTTGGCCTGGGTGTTGAAAGTCAGAACCTGCTCATAGAGGCACAGATCAGCCCGGGTAACTGGCTCCGTATTCTGACACTCGCATCTGAGTTTGATACCGAGGTCACGCCGTGGGATGAAAAACCAGACCTGTTACTTGTTGCCTTTATTGTAATCAGCATTGTGCCGGTTCTGATTTTGATTATCCATCAAGTAGTTAGGCCACTTCGCAATCTGGCGCGGTTTGCAGAACGCATCGGTCAAGGAAGCTGGCGTCATGAAGACATTCCTGAAACCGGGCCGCTGGAAACCCGTCAAGCTGCCAGGGCACTGAATGTCATGGCCCGCCGCATCTGCGATTTTGTTGACGACCGCACTCGCATGCTGGCTGCAATCTCTCACGATATTGCCAGCCCCTTGACGGGTATGAGACTGCAGGCCGAAATGGTGGACGATCCAGATATTCGTGCCCCGCTGATCCGTGGAATCGAAGAGATCAGCATTATGAGCAAATCGACGCTGACTTTCGCGCGCCTTGATGCGTCAGACGAAAAAGCGCAGCCGGTTCACTTTGCAGAGCTTGTCGCCGAATTGGTCAAAGATTACGACCCGTCAAAAGTTAGTTTGTTCACCAATGCGGCAGCTAATACCAACGAGCATTGATCAGAACCGATGCGCCCATTTTCGCAATCCGATTGACATGATGGTCCATGGTTGATTGGTGAGCCGGTTCCAGGCCTGGCAACAGAGCGCGACGATCTCCTGGTAGGAATTGAAGATCCGGTTTGAGAGCCAGTTGTCGCGCATGAATTGCCAGATGTTCTCCATTGGGTTCAACTCAGGAGCGCGTGGTGGCAATGGCAGG
>NZ_KI928922.1:155954-181839 GCF_000521215.1 Labrenzia sp. DG1229
CTGGATGGGGCTGGTCCTGCATCATGACGGCAGGGTTTGGACAAAGGTCCGTGGCTGCGTCACGAATGAAGGCGGAAAATACTCTGACGCATCGGAGAACGCCCCGCTGTTCGACGTCGCCGGATTGCCAAACGGCCAGGCCTGGGCCGTGGGTGACCGCGGAACAATCCTGCACTTTGACGGTCAGGACTGGGTATCGGAGAATTCCGGTGTTCGCGCGCATTTGCGCTGTGTCGTCATTTTGCCGGATGGCAGGGTTCTGGCAGCGGGTGGAGACGGTATCGTCCTGATCCGGAACGAAGACGGGCAATGGCATAAGCAATCCTGTCCGATCCATTCCAATTTCACCTCGGCACTGCCTCTGGAAGACAACACGGTCCTGCTGGCAGGGGGACGGTACTTCGTGGATGCGAACGGGTTTCGTGGAGATCTCGTGCTGTGGGATGGAAAGACGTTCAAGACGCTTTTCGCAGACAAGACGTTCTCGCGGTTCCGGGCGCTTGCAGCCTACAAGGACGGCGCAATCCTGGTCGGTGATGCAGGTCAAATGCATTTGCTGGGCCATGACGGGATCGAGCGACTGGACAGCGGTACCGGTCTCGACCTTCTCGGCATCGTCACGCTTGCGACCGGCGAGGTGGTCTCGGTAGGAGATTTCGGAACCGCCTTGACGGCAAATGCGGCGGCGTTGGAGAATTTCAAACCCTATGTCGCAACCCGTGAAGCTGCAACGCTGTGGGAAGCTGTTGCCAGTGGCACCGATCGACAGCTCTGGGGTGTGTGGCATGACACCCGACAAGATGAACTCTTTGCCTGTGGCGAAGAAGGTACTGTCCTTGCTTTCGATCGCGGGAAGTGGGAAGCGCTTCCTCCCGTCAATGACCTGGGCATCCATGCGCTGAGCAGAGCTCCGGACGGTGGTCTTCTGGCCGCCGGTCAGATGGGGGAGATACACCAGTTCGACGGTGCGAAATGGCGGAAAGTCTACGATTTGCACATGGATGTGACCATCCTTTCACTCTGGTCGGACGGCTCGGCATTTTTCGCCGCGGGAGACGAGGGGCTGGTCCTTTGTAAAACGCCAGGATCAACCGACTGGGTTCGAGCGGCAAGCGGCACAAAAAGCGCGCTTTACGGGCTTTGGGGACCGGACGACAGGCATATCCTTGCGGTTGGCGATTTTGGTCTGGTTCAACGTTGGAACGGTGAATGCTGGGATGAATTCAACGCAGGAACGGAATATTTCCTGTTTGATGTCTGGGGGCGGGCGCTGAACGATATCTTCGTCGTTGGTCTCTCCGGCACAATCGGCCACTTCGATGGAACCAGATGGACCATCACGCCGGCCAGGGCGCGAGCCGACCTGCTTGCCGTCACCGGGAATGACCGCGAGGTGATAGCGGTCGGTGCGGCGGGCACGATCTATCGTCATGACGGAACGGTCTGGCGCAGGGATCCTGGCGGGACGGATGTCGGCTTGCGAGCGGTCTCGACGACACCGGACGGTGGATTTATCGCGGCGGGTGATCGCGGTACGCTGATTGTTCGCTTGCCGTGTCAGCCCGAGCGCCAGCATATCCAAATCTGATCTGAGGAAAAAAGTCGTCCTAGCAGGTTTGTCTTCTGAAAATGAACCCGATGTGTCTCCAGCGCACCGGGTTCATTCGATGACTCTGCACAAACCAGCCTACACCCATTGTTCGCCACAATAGTGGGGTCCGGCTGTTGGCAGTTCAACATTGCAATTCTCGTCGCCTTCCCCCTTGAGCGGATAAAGATAGGGGGATTTGTTGCCGAACATGTCCTTACCCGCATAGAAGGTCCAGTTGCCGAACGTCTTGGAGTTCACACTGTCGCCACCCTGGTTTCCGCCCAGGAGTTTGAAGTTCTTGTGTTTCCTGGAATTGACGTTGCCCTTGGGGTTGCTTGGCAAATCGCCGACTTCGTCGAGGAAGGCGACGTGGTCCCAGTTCTTCTTGTTGTGTTTCATGACAATGACGCAGCCTCTGACCGGTTCACTCAATGCCTTGAAACGCCATCTTCTTTTCTGCAGGAAGGAAAAGGCACCCGCACTGCCCGAGTGACTGAACCCGGCGGTGTGCAAACAGTAATTCACAAAAGCTGCGCACCAGTGATGGTTGTTGATTTTTCTGGTGTGCTTCAGTTTCAGTTCCCAAGGGTTCCCGCCCATGTATGGGCAAGCTTCGAAATACCCCTCGTCAACACGCGTGTCGCCTTCGGAGATCGCGCTGCCATCGTCGTTTACCCAGTTTGTCTCCTGCTCATTCAAAGCGATGGCCATCCAGGGTGCCTTGAGATTGAGTGCCTCGACCGAAATTGCCTTGACCGGTGACCGGCCGGGCGCTGCCTTTGGCAGCCAGTCCGGTTGCGGCAAGATTTTCAGAACGATCCTGACCTCTGCCCGCATGCGGCGCCAGGTGTCTCGTCCCAGCATACCGTCGCCATTTAGTTTCCTGGATTTCTGGAAGACCGCGACGTATTGGCTGAAGTCCTCGCGCGTCAAAATGCCGTTTGATATCCCGAGGACACGACAAACGCCGGACCAATAGTGAGACCAACCGATGCGCCGTGCGCGTTTGGCATTGTACCCTCCGGCTTTCTTTGCCTGCGGGGGTGTCAGAACACTCGGAACCGAAGCGTTCGCGGCAGCAGTGTGATGTGCCGTGAGTATGTTTTGTATCGTCATCAACCCGACTCGTCTTGCTGTTCGAAAGGAAGAAACCGCGAAGAGCCGAGCAGCCGGAGGAAATGTGATGTGAATACAGCTCTTAGGTGCTGCTGGTCGATTTATCCGCCTGCTGACCGAGCAATGTCTGCGTCGCGATTTCGGGTTTGATTGTCCGGTCGGATCGTAAAATCGGTGTCATTTTCACGTGCGGTCCTCGTTGCGAGATGTCCGCTGAGCATAAAAAAAACGTCAAATCAACTTCGCCAAGACTACGTTTTGCTCGACCCACATCATTTGACAGCCCGGTGTCGATCGATGTTCACGAATGCAGATGTTGCCGAGCCAAAAATGAATACCCGCGTTTTTCCGCCAGATCCATTGCGATCTTTGTTTCTTGAGATTTGCCGGACCCTGTTCTGAACGCGGCAAGGGTCAGCATGGCGGCGGGTTCGAGAACGAGATCGCCTATTTCCAGGGCACAGGCAAGGGCTGCATTGGCCTCGGCTTCCGCCTCGCTCAGCCTGTGGCTTGTTCGAAGCAGTTCTGCCTTGTTCAGCTGAAGCCAACCTTCAAACTGTCGCAGTTTCAGTTTCCGTGCCGCCTCGAGCTGACGATTGAGCAGGTTTGTGGCTTCGTCATTCCTGCCGGCAGCGAGAAGAACCGGGACCGCATCGCAGGCAAACCAGGACCGGAAAATCGGTGCATCGATCTCTTCAGAGCGCCGAACGGCATCCATCAACAGCGCGAGCGCTTCTTCCGCATTACCTGCGACGAGGTGAACCCTTCCCAGCCGATGGAGCGAGAAGATCACGTCTAGCGGCCTCTTGGTTTCATTGGCCAGATCGAACGCGCGTTCACCATAGGCGACAAGGCTGCTTCCAGCTGACCGTTGAGGCCATAGGCATTGGACAGGTGGCCATGACACCAGACGGATCTCGTGCCGGTGTGGCCGAACCGTTCATGCCGGTTGTCCTCCCAGAAAGGAACGGTCGGAGCCAGAAGCGCGAGCGTTCCTTTCCAGTCTCCCATGAGAGACCGGGCCTGCGCCTCCGCCAGCTTCGCTTCATAGTCTGTCTGCTCGCCTCTTCCGGACGCCTTTCCGGCGCTCCGGGCATATTCAATTGCCTTGTGAAGATGGCCATGTGTGCTGAAGAGGTAGCTCTTGCTGATCTGAACGGCGACGTGGACGCCACCATCGTTCAGGCTCGCTGCGATGGTCTCGGCAAGGTCGAGTTCTTCCAGCGCATCTTCGTAAAGACCAAGTGGCACGAGGACCGGACGAAGCTTGAGCGCCAGGTCAAGCCTCTGGCGTGTCGTGTCTTCCCCGGACCGTGCCAGGGCCTCGACGGCCTGGCGGTAAGCCTCTGCGGCCAATGCATACGAGGAAAGAGCTGTGTACCTGTCCGCTGCACGGCTGTGCCATTCGACCGCTGCCGGCCAGTCTTCAGAGCGCCATGCGTGAAGTGCGATGGCAGCGGGGTCCATGTCGGTCCGTTTTTGAAGCAATGCACAAGCCTTGGCATGGAGTGCTCCAGAGTCTGTTTTGGGGATCGAGGCGTAGACAGCATCATGAAGGAGTGCGTGCCGGAAACGGTGCCGTGCCGCAGAGCCAGTGCCTGCCTTCTGGACAATTTCCTCCTGCCTGAGACGTGCCAGGGATTCATCCAGCTGCGCTTCCGTCAGTCCTGCCAGATCGGCGATACCACTGTCGGCAGCTTCGAAACCCAGGATCGCTGCACATTGCAGAACCCGCCGGTCATCCGCAGGCAGGCGATGGATGTGCGCGTTGAGGACATCGCGGATCGTTTCAGGTAGGGCCGCGTGTCGAGGTGAACCACTTGAGGCAATGGCACGCGCAGTTTCCACCAGAAGAAACGGATTGCCAGCTGCGCGTCTCAGGAGCCGATCACGTGTTTCGTCCGGCAGGCCGCCGACCCAGGGTGCGATGAGTGCTTCTGCCTCCTTGCTCAGGAGTGGTGTCAGGCGCAGGAGGCGGAATGAACTCCGACCGATCCAGCTGACCTGGAACTCCGGTCGGAATGTCGCGATGACCGTCAGCGGCTCCCCTGAAATCTCGCCGACCAATCGGTCCAGAAATTCCGCTGTATCCCGGTCAAGCCAGTGGACGTCCTCCACCGCGAGTATGATCTCTTGCCGTCCGGATGCACCCAATATGACTTCGCTGGCCAGTTTGAATACCTGTCTTCGCTGTTCCTCCGGCACCAGGCGGCTTCGCTCTTCATCAGTGGCCAGTCCCAGAAGTCCCAGAAGCACTTCACGGTAGACAGCCCGGATCTGCTTCGTTTTGATTGCAGCATCGATCGACGCCAGGCCTGGTTCGTCTCCTGTGGAAATCTGTGTTGCGAGAAATCGTGCAATTGCACCGAATGATCTTGATGCCTCGCGCTCGTAGCCCTCGATCACGAGGATTTTGACGCCTTCACGAGTTTCCAGGAACTGCCGGAGAAGCGTCGACTTGCCGATCCCTGCTTCTCCCACGACACCGACGATCTGGGCCTGCCCCTGCCGGGCCTGGATGAAAGCGGAATGCAGTGTTTCAAGTTCAGACCGGCGTGCCAGGAACGCCTTGTTTTGCGGACGGGCATTCAGCCTGAGTTCCGTTGCAGGCGATAACGCGCACTGTCCCGGTTTGGCCGTCTGCAACAAGGTCTGTGCTTCCGACAAAAGAGGCGCGAGGACAGCATGGCCAGGAACTGCAGGACTTTCGGCGGCACTATCCACTATGTCACCCGACACGACCGCGACTTTTACCTCGTCTCCGGCTCGCTCTGTCAATGCTCTTGCCGCGTAAACGGCTGCGTCAGCGTGGCGTTCGACCAACCCTGAGGCACCGAAGACACAAGCAATCGCGGCACCGGCCTGTTCCACGATTTGAGCCGAACCATCGACAAGCGTCTTTTCGAGCAGGGCGCGCACTTGTGCGAAAGCGGCTGCAAATTCCTCCGGGTCCGAAGTGCTTGCGATTGGCGCGACCGCAAGGAGAGATACGCTCCGACGCTCGCGGAAATTCTGGTTACCTGACGGAACAGCAGGTGGATCAGGCAGTATCGGTGCTGACGGTGCTGACGGTTCCGCGGCCGTCCGGGTCGAAAGCTGATCGCGAAGCCCGTACGTCGCCGGCTCCGGCTCAATCTGGAGGGTCTCTCCAAGTCTTTCCCTGAATTCTTCGAAGAGCGCGAGAGCGGACGCCCGTCTGTCAGTTCTCACGAGCGCCTCCATCCGGTGACGGAGCGCATCTTCGTTGTAGGGGTCGATTTGCAATCTGAGCAATGCGACTGCTTCGAGACTTGCCCAGTTCCTGCCGGCTAGAAAGCTCCCTGCTGCGATTGTCATGGCCTCGGAAATTCGGTTTTCCAACGATTTCCGTTCCAGGTCGAGCCAGTCCTGAAAGGCCGGGTCGATGCGACCCACATCACCAAGCAGTTCGCCGCGATAGGCTTTGGTCGCGGTAACTGGATCGGCCGTCAGGTCAGCAAGGAGGGTGTTGACATCGCACCGGAAGCTGCCGTGCTTCAATCCTATTGTTTGCCGGCTAACATCAAGTTCCGATGCGCCAGCGGACGCGAAGACCTTCTGGATGTGATAGATTGTCTGCCGAAGCGAGGCGCGGGCCTGAACCTCATCCCGCTCGCCCCACAACCGGGCCGCTGCTGTTTCACGTCTCAATTGACCCTCTCGCGCGAGTAACGCAATGAGAAAAGCCGCGTGACGTGTCGGGAACGCCAGCAACCGTTCTTGAAAAAATACCTCGAGCCGGCCTAACAGCCGGATATCCAGATAATCGTCATGTTCCATTCAGAAGCCTCGCTTTCGCGCGCGATTTTGCGAAAATTTAACGTGTTACCGGCGCTGCGGCCAGCTTTTGTGACGGACGAAGAACGGTGCCTCATCAATCCTTCTCCTGTGAACGTACAGGAGACGCGATATGAATGACTTTGCAAAACAGTTGCCGCAGATGAGCGGAGAACTCTTTGTCACCGATGGTGGCATCGAGACGACATTGATTTTCGACTACGGCATCGACCTGCCGCTTTTTGCCGCTTTCCCCCTGCTGGCAACGGAAGACGGTCGAGAGGCGCTTCGACGGTACTACCGAAGTCACGCATCGGTTGCAGCAGCCCACGGAACGGGCTTTGTCTTTGAAAGTGCAACCTGGCGAGCCAGTCCGGACTGGGCGAAAAAACTTGGTATCAGCCAGCAAGAACTGTTCGCGCTCAATCGATGCTCTATATCGGTGATGGCCAAGCTGCGCGGCGAGTTTCCGGGACTTCGGAGTGTTCTGTCTGGGTGCATCGGGCCACGTGGCGACGGGTACGACCCGGGTGAAATCATGTTGCCGGACGAGGCAGAAGCGTACCATGCCGACCAGATCGGTGCCTTTGCCACCACCGAGGTGGACCTGGTCACAGCGATTACGATCAACAATACGCCGGAGGCGATCGGTATCGTGCGGGCGGCGAAGGGCCACGGCGTGCCGGTGGTGATCTCATTTACCGTTGAAACCGATGGACGCCTGCCGACCGGACAGCCTCTCGGTGACGCTATCAGAGAAGTCGACTTGCGGACTGAAAATCGTTCCGCCTATTTCATGCTGAACTGTGCCCACCCGGACCACTTCCGCGAGACGTTGCGCACGGGCGGTGACTGGCGCAACCGGATCTGCGGGATCCGTGCAAACGCCTCGCGCCTCAGCCATGCGGAGCTCGATGAGGCTGAGGAGCTGGATGACGGCAATCCCGCTGAAACAGGGCGCGACTATGCTGAACTCAGGGAGCTTATGCCACAGCTCGTCGTGCTCGGTGGATGTTGCGGTACCGATCACCGGCATATCGAACAGGTTTGCCTGGCGTCAAAGGGCGGGCATACCGCCGCCTGACCCGGCACGCACGTGTGTCGGGCGATGAGAACGCTTATCAATTAGAGGACGTTAAGATGAAATCGTCATACCGGTTCTTTGCTGGACCAATGGTTCTGGCTGTCTTCATGGCCGCCAGCCTCTCGCACGCAAATGGTGTCAAGGATAACGCCGCCGAGATTGATAGCGCGTGTTCAGAACATCTTTCGCAATCCGCAGGCGCTCCGGGCCATTTCACCTGCGTGTTCAGCGCATTGTCGTTACCCAAAATGAGCGTCGTCCAGGTCGTGCAGACCGGGGCAGGGACCGAAAGTTCGTATTTTTCGGTCGACAGACGCCAACGTCCTGCCTGGTGGCGTTCCGCCGGGAAAAAACCTCGACGCGACGACAATTTCTGATCCGTTTCTCGTCCATCACCAATGGAGAGGCAAGATGCCTTCATTGACCCTAAAAGGACTGCTGACTTCCACCGCGGTGGTCGCGCTGACCGCTTGTGCGCAAGCCGGTGAATTGCCGACGCCTTTGGAAGACAACGACTATCTTCACGACGGAGCGCCCGACCCAGCGGTTGTTGAGCTTGGCCGCATGCTCTTCTTTGACCCGGTCTTGTCCGGTAACCGGAACATTTCGTGTGGCACTTGCCACGACCCGGGCCGCGGGACCGGTGACGAGCTGGCCCTTTCGATAGGAGAGGGGGGCGAAGGTTTCGGTGCTGATCGCAGGACCGGTCCAGGCGGTGTCACCGGCCGCGTGCCGCGAAACGCGCAGCCGCTCTACAATATAGGTGCCAGGGCTTATGAGTCCCTTTTTCATGACGGCCGTCTGGAACCGGACCCTTCCCGCGTCTTCAAGAGCGGGTTCTGGAGTCCTGCCCGAGAGCATCTGCCGGAAGGTCTCGACAGTCCGCTCGCTGCACAAGCCATGTTTCCGGTACTGTCGCCCGTCGAGATGGCTGGACATAAGGGTGAGAACCCGGTGGCAACCGCCGTCGCTGAGGATCGCCCGCAATACGCGTGGAAATTCCTGGCCAGACGGTTGTCGGGTATCAAGGAATACCAGGGTATGTTCGAGGATGCCTTTGGGTCCGGCACGATTTCATTCGTTCATGTCGCCAATGCTCTTGCGGCTTTTCAGACGGTTGCGTTCCGTTCAAATGGCAGTCCGTTCGAGCAGAGCATTCGTGACGGGTCGTTTTTCCGCCTTAGCAATGCTGCCTGGAGCGGTCTTGATCTCTTCTATGGTCGCGCAGGCTGCAGCGGGTGTCATTCCGGTCCGCTCCTGACGGATCACCGCTTTCATGCAATCGCGATGCCGCAAACCGGTCCGGGCAAGGGCCACGGCGCAGACACAAGCTACTGGCGCGCAAGCGGGTTCATGGATCGCCTGGAGGACGAGGGACGTTTTCGCGTGACCTTCGATGAAGGCGATCTCTTCGCCTTCAGGACGCCGTCCCTGCTCAACGTCGCGTTGACCGGACCCTGGGGCCATTCAGGTGCCTTTGACACGCTCGAAGCTGTCGTTCGCCATCATCTCGGTCCAAAAAAATCGCTCCATTCCTACGGGGTTGCCCGGTTGCCAGAACTTGGTGATGTCATTGAGCAGACCGGCGAAGGATCAAGGCTGATTTTCCGATCCATGAATCCGGCCCGCCGGGAGGCATTCGATCGCCGTGACAGCTGGGTCCAGTCGTCGGCAGCACTTCGAAATCGCATCGCGGGCGCCAATGTCCTGGAGCGTGTGGACCTGACCGATCGGGAAATCGGTCAGTTGCTGGCTTTCCTTCAAACCCTGACCGACCCGGATTTCAGGGACCGGCGTGATCTGGTTCCGGCGCGCGTGCCATCCGGGCTGACGCCACAACCTCCCCCTCATCGGGGGCAGTAGCGAGAAGTTTCAATCGTCAACCACCGTGTCGGTGGGTTTGACCGGCACACCGGACCTTACCCGGTTCGCATGATGCGGACCATCAGGCTCGAGGCCTTGGCACGCCTGAGCAAACCAAGCCCAAAACTGAAAGGAACAATCATGAGACGTTCTATCCTGGCAACATCCCTTGCCCTGTCTGTCGCCTTGCCTGCCCTGGCCGACGATGCCGTTCAAATGATCTCGGCGAATGCTGCCTATGACGCGGACGAAAGCATGTCGCTGACCTTCATATTCCATATCGATGAAGACCTTGCCGAGCAGGATGTTTTCATTGAAAAGATCGCCGGATCGGGTGAAGTGTTTCGACCGACCGGGGCCACGCGAAACATGGATGCGCCCCTTTATGCGCCAGCTGATGCCGTGCCGCATACGCCCCTTCAGATAGAAAACACGGGTCCATGGCCGCGTGGCAAGCCGCTCGGAATCACGCTGGGAGACTGGTTCTCCGCCAGGGGGAGTGGTCACTACACCTGCGAGAACGGCGGCGGTATTGTGAGCCTTCAATTCGAGAACCTGGTTCCGAATGGCCTCTACACTGTGTGGCACGATTTTGCGATCTGGCCGCCCACCAAGCCGTTTCTCGGTTTTTACGATACGCCGCTGGGCTCCCGGGACGGAACGGAGAATGTCTTCACCGCCGACGAAAACGGCGCCGCGAAATTTGTCCGGGAGATCACGCCTTGTCTCCAGCTGACCGGTGAGCAACTGATCTCCGAACTGGCCATTGCCTGGCACAGCGACGGTGAGACCCACGGCCCGATGACGGGTGAGTTCTCCACCCGGACCCATGTGCACATGTACGTTCCGCTGCCCAAGCGAACCGGGCTCTAGGCGATGCAGGGCTGGTCCAACACCGATCATCGGACCTATGTTGATTCAAACAGCGGCCGTTTCGTCGAACGGCCGCGACGCTCAAAGGAGGGATTCATGACTTTCACGATTCGCCATGCAGAACCTGCGGACGCGCCAGAATTGCACACAATCCTGACAAGCCCTCACGTTGTTCTTGGAACGATGCGTCTGCGACATATGAGGCTCAAGAACACTGAAGACCGGTTGGCCCCGGATCCGAACCTGGTGCAACTCGTTGCAGCGAGTGAGGGAGAAGTGTCCGGATTTGCTGAACTTGTCTTGAATGCGCACGTTCCGCGTGCGTCACACTCGGCGGAACTGAACATGGTTGTCACAAGTGAAAAGAGCCAGGGCAAGGGTGTCGCGCGTGCGCTAATCGGAGAGTTGATCCACCTGTGCGACGGCTACTTCGGGATCAGGAGACTCAGCCTGATCGTGTGGGTCGACAACACGCGTGCGATCGAACTCTACCGGGCACTCGGGTTCAAAGAAGAAGGTGTAATGCGGGACTTTGTCCGCACCGAAGAAGGCTATTGCGATGCGCTGCAGATGGCACGTATTTTTTAAAGAACGACGATACTATTGCTGTTGAGATCGGGCTATTCGGTGTCAAGCAATTCTGTCCGGGGAGGGATCTGGAATGTCGTTGGATTGGATGTGAATTGGTCGATTGCGACTTTCTGGACTTCAAGGCGAAACGACAAGTGCAGCGCAACAGCGTATGAAAGTATAGGTGCTGATCTAAAGGTGGCTTCGATCCGCAGTCTCGGTGTATCGGTCCGCTCCGTCGTGTATCGTTGATTTGCCGTATTGATATGACTTGTCGAAGCTCAACCCTGCTCACGAACCTCCCGGACATTTATGATGGAAGCGTCGGCTTGTTGGTGCAAACTTGCGGAGCCATGTTGAATAATCTCCTCAAGTAGAGCTCTAAGCTTACTGCTGTTTTGTACATTTCCAATCGGATGTTGAATGAACACAGTTTGAGTTACCGCAAGCAGCGTCACTCCCTGGCTACCCTGGCACCCGGGTTCATTTGAAATTTCCGAATGGGATCCATACCAGTATTCGTCATCGGCTCTCCAATTTGCAATTCGATCACGAAGTTCGACGGTTTTGATCTCTGGATTGACTTGAAGCGCTGACCGAAGCGTCCTCTTGAATTCCTCGAACAAGGAAAGTGCAGACGCCCGTCTGCCTGTACGTACCAGCGCTTCCATTCGATGACGCAGGGCGTCCTCGTTGTATGGATCGTTTTTCATACGAACCGATGCAAGGGCTTCCAGGCCATTCCAATCCTTTTTGATGAAACACCCAGCCGAAGCACTTTCCGTGCTCTTTACAATCCTTCCCGCCATCGCTCTCCTTTCCTCGTCGAGCCATTCCTGAAATGCAGGATCGATGCGACCGACGTCGCCGAAGAGCTCTCCATTGAATTGTTTCGCTGCGGTAGGGGGATCCGATTCCAGAAGGGCGAACAACCTGCTCACATCTGTCCGGAAAGTACCCTCTTTCAAACCTATTGTTTGCCGATCGGCAACAAGCGCCGGTGCCCCTGCCAAAGCGAATGCCTTCTGTACGTGGTAGATCGTTTGACGCAGAGATGCTCGTGCCTGTGCATCTTCACGTTCTCCCCAAAGACGCGCGGCGGCGGATTCGCGCTGCAAGCTCCCTTCCAGAGAGAGCAATGCAATCAAAAAACCTGCATGCCGTGTCGGGAGTGTCAGCTTCCGCCCCCGAAAGCGTATTTCCAGCTGGCCGATTAACCTGATTTCCAGAAGATAATCGCAATTCATGGACGTTTCACCGTTGAATTGCTCAGATGCGTTCGAAAACTCGCGGCCCGGAATCGTGGCGTGCTCGATATTACTCATCTTCCAATCTCCTCTGAAACACGATGGTCTTGGTGTGTTGCAAGCACGTTTGAGCGTCTCCAGAAATAAACCGTCTCTTGTTCCCATTGCGAAACAGGAAAGAGCCCGGGACGTGTATTGCGTCAGCTCCGACGAGAGCGTGCTAAGAAACAGAACCGGGCGTGATCCACCTGCGCTGCTTCTGGCGCGTCGTTATGGAAAAATCGGTGTCTGCGGGTTGTTCCGACAGCGATTTTGGTTCCCGCACCACTGGACTATTGAACCATTCAGGCGTCGACGGCGGGTATTCCGATCCTTCAAAGATCAGATGCAGATGCTGCATTCCTGCACTGAAGACATGGATTTGCCGGTCGGTTGGTGCGCGCATTTGCGCAAGCGGCTCCAATTGCGCCGATATGCCGATGATCTGTTCCGCAACAGCCACCCATGATCGTCATGTTGGGCAAAACCTGCCCGAGTTCCTGGTATTGGCTAGCAAGATATTCTGGGCTTCTGTCATCCGGTTGCCAGGCGTTATCCGACACTTCGTGACACGTGGGGGAAACCTTTGCGCGGACCCCCTTTATGCGCTTCGTCCAGCGTCCGCCCTCTTTTAGAACATCAATGAACCGGGCCGGGTGACCACAATTGATCATGAAATAGGCGGCAGTTTCATCGGTTTCGGTGTCTACCTGCCGGATCGCATCGCTCAACGACTGTCCGCTGGGAAGGCGTCCATCAGTCTCCAGAGTGAAGGATATCACCGACGGCATGCCCCCTCTTTTGGCGGCTTTGGCGATACCAAGCGCCTCTTCAACGTAAGTCATTGTTGATGCAGACACCATGTCGGCTGCAAACTCGGCAAACCACTCAATTTGTTGCGCGTGGTATTCGCTTGCCTCAATGACACACATTTGACGATTGGGGTTGTAACCGTCCTCTCGTGGACCCAGAACGCCATTCAGAACAAAAGGAGACGTGTAAGTTTCAAGCCCTTCGCGCAGCGAGTGAAGATACAATATGGCCTGTTGATGCATGTCTTTCAGGGTAGCTGACGTAATCCCTAGTTCTGTCGCCCATCGACTACTTGCACGTCGGGTTGGCGTACTCATGATGAATCCCATCTTTTGTCTCACCGCGGTTTTTCCGAATTTCACCATGTAACGATCAAGCGCTGCGCGCCCCTGTCTGCTATCCAGAATGGTGAAGGCCGCAAAGAGAGGGATTTCGAGACGTTCATGAAAACTCAGCCAAGTTTCAAGTCCCTCATCTGTTAGGAATTGCCTGTCTCCCGATTGAGGCAACTTGTTTCTATGTTTCGCAATCATGACTGGACCTTCCTCACAACAAACAAAACCGGTTTGGTCTCAGCTGCATACCGTTTGCCGGCCGGGTTTTATGACCATTGGGTCCAGAAAGAGCCCTCCGCCGGCACCTCGCGGAGCTGGAGTGCCGAAAAAGAGACCGCGGGTCTGTGAGAACCAGACGTATCGAACCGTCACGACAAATGCTTTCGGGAAATCCTTGGAATTCACTTGGATTTTTTCGCCATTACGGCTCGCGCCCCGTAGACGCCCTTTGCCTTCACTTCCTGCTGCCGATCGAATTCGACCAATCCTTTCGCAAACGGCGACCAGTGACAGGAGTGAATTCTCCAAACAGGGATGCGGCGGATAAGAATTTTGGCACCAGATCCTGATTTGCGAACCTGTAAATAGATAAAAAAATGAATTTTTCTTCATCATTGGCCAACGTTTTTTGGGTCATTGAATTTTCTTGAAATAGAATTCATCATAATTATTTCAGTAATATTTTGCGTTTATGTTATTAATCAAAAGAAGAACTTGATATCTTGTATCAAGGTTGATTTTTGAAAAATGTTCTTCTGGAAGAAAGTAATATCGACTCCCATCGCTCATTCCCGAGTTTTGGAGAATGCATCCAATTGAAGGCAAAACTGACGGTACTTGTAATCGGGTTTTGGCCATATCGATGCCGGGTGGCATAATGTGGGAGCTAATATCGTGAACTGACGATGAAATTCGAGTTTGTTGCCTGAAAATCATGTCGTTTACGGATCAGGGTAGCAGGTAGGACTGGATGTCCATCTCATGATCTACGCTTTTGAAGAATTCGAACTTGACGTTGAAAAGCGTGAACTGCGGCGCAATACACAGGTCTTGAGTCTGGAACCGCAAGTCTTTTCGCTGCTTCTCTTTCTGGTCGAAAACCACGACCGGGTCGTTTCCAAAGATGAGATCATAGAAAAAATATGGGGTGGACGTTTCATTTCTGAAGCTGCGGTGTCGAGCAGGATCAGCGAAGTTCGAAAGGCACTCGGCGACGGGTCCAAAAATCCGCGTTTCTTGCGAACCCTCTACAAACAGGGCTTTCGATTTCAGTTCGAACCAAATGTGTTACCCCAGCCGCCTGAGTTTTTGACACCCAAAACCGGTTCATCCAACACGTTGATGGCACCGGTCCAAAAACCGGTTGTAGTTGTCCTGCCATTTGCATCTACGGGAGAGGATCCCAGCAACAACTGGCTTATTGACGGAATTTGCGACGACATTATCACCGGACTGTCGCGCTTTCGGGACCTGCGTGTCATCTCTCGGCTAAGCTCATTCGGGCTACTTGGTCTGAATCAACCTGCGCTGGATGCGGCAATAGAAGATTTGTCTGCAGACTATGTTGTGGAAGGCAATGTCAGGCGCCTTGATGATACGTGGCGCCTTCAGGTTTCGATCGTTGCGACAGGATCTCAAACCCAGATCTGGAGCGAAAGATGCACCCTTTCGCAAGCATCCCTTCAAAACCTTGATCATATAACAGACAAAATCGTTGCGGCCATCGAGCCTGAACTCCTGTATGCCGAAAGGGACCGTATTCGTCGAAAGCCTGAAACCGACCTGACAACCTGGGAAAGTACCCAGAAAGGTCTCTGGCTCTTGTGGCAACAAAAAAGTGGTTTGCACGAGCAAGCCGTTGCGGTACTCGAGACAGCAAGCAGGCGTGACCCGAGTTACGCTCTTGCCCATGCCGGGTTAGCTTATGCATTGTGTCATGCTTACAAAGAAGGGGTCATGGAAATCGATGCGCTGGATCGTGCCCTGACGGCTGCGCGTCAGGCCGTGCAACTCGATCAGCGAGATGCATTTTCCTATGTGGCCCTTGGAAGATCGCATTTGGCCCGTCAAGAGTATGACGAAGCCATTTCAGCCTATGATGAAGCGATTGCCCTCAACCACAATCATGCCTACGGACACTTCGGCAAAGGTTACTCTCTTTCCTTGAGCGGACGCGCACCTGCCGCGATTGAACATTTCGAAACGGTTCTGGAACTTAGCCCGCGTGATCCGCAAGGCTGGTCAGTTTGTGTGTTGCTATGCTTTTCCAATCTGATTGTCGATCAGGCCGATATTGCGTTGTCATGGGCGCAAAAATCACTGCGGATGCCGAATGCTCCACATTGGGCCAAAGCCGCGGAAGCGGCCGCGTTAACAGCTCTTGGTCGTAAGGATGCAGCTGTCGTCGCACTCGAAGAAGCGCTTTCGGCACGTCCGGAGCTCAATGCCGCATTCTTGAACCGGGCTTATCCGTTTGCGGACCGCCGCGATTTCAAGAAGTTGTCGGAATTCATGCTCGGCACATTCGTCCCGGATGAATTGCAAGACATCGACACGAATTAGCTGTTCCGCTCCCGTATGCCAGAGGCCATTTGATATTAGCAATGCAGCCTCGAGTGATAAACAAGACTGCCGAACTTCAGATCCGATTTTTCGGGGAATTCAAAGTTTGGCTGGATAATCGTGAATTCACCCGCCACATTCATCTATCAGGACCTGCTGATGAGTCGGGATGACACTTATGTTGGGTGTGAATCGCATAAACTGCGTGGAATTGGGACAACATGGCCACAATAAAGGACATTGCCCGTCAGGCGGGAGCGGGCGTTTCTACCGTATCGCGTGTTGTGAACAACAGTGGCTATGTTGCGGACGCAACGCGTAAACGCATCGAAAAAGCGATCAGCGAGCTCGGATACCGCCCGAATGCCGGCGCGCGGATGATGCGCAGCGGACGCAGCAACCTGATCGGCATCCTGGTCCCGTCGATCAAGGTCGACTTCTTTGCACGTTTGGCGCATCGCCTGGAGCAGGCCCTGTTTGCGCAAGGCTATCAGTCAATGATCTGCTCAACGGCGGAAGATCCGTTGCACGAAGCCAAATATGTCGACATGTTGCTTGCCCAGCAGGTGGACGGTGTTCTGATTGCGTCAGTGGACGGTGAAGGGGAGGTTTTTGCCAAACTTCAGGACGCCGGCATTCCGATTCTGGCGCTTGATCGGCAGCTTGACAAGATTGGTGCGAAGTCGGTACGCGCCGATCACTATCTGGGTGGTCTGATAGCCGCGCAGCATTTGATAACCCTTGGGCATGAATTGATTTCGGTCGTTGGAGCGCCAAAACAATCGGAACCCGTGATCTTGCGTGCGGCAGGCGCAGCGGCGGCTTGCAAGACGGCCGGGCTGCCGGCCCCCAGGACAGTGCTGGGGACTGAACACAGTGTCCAGGGGTGCGCCGCGCTCGGCCACGAGGTTCTCAGTTGCACGCCTCGCGCGACCGCGATCGTGGCCACCAGTGACGTGGCAGCCATAGGCATATTGCACGCGGCTCGGGTATTGGGCATTGAGATACCCCGCGACCTGTCATTGACGGGATTTGATGATACGCCGATGGCGTCCTACGTTTTTCCGTCTCTGACGACTGTCGCACAGCCAATCGATCAGATTGCCAACGAGGCGATTACAGGATTGCTGCGCATGATCCAGACGCCCGAGAAGGCAACAACAGCGGAGGACGTCGTTTTGCCGGTCACGCTTAACGTGAGGCAGTCGACGGCTCGTGTACCGAAATAGTGTAGGTCGTATGAAATTCACGGTTCGCCGCGAAATCAAAAGCCGTTGCCTCTCCCAGTCTCGAGACAGGGTTGTCTTCTGCGGACACGCAAGTGCCGAGGTCGAATGCGGCTCGAACAGGCTCGATACCCAAGGCAAGATGCCGGCTTGACCAGGGGTCGGCGGCACGGCCCCGGTTGGAAATCCACAACATCACAAAGGGAAACAGGGCAGCATCGTAGCAGAGCTCGGTTACAATTCTTGTCAGTTGATCGGTGATCATGACACGCCCGGTCCCTCCCAGTACCATCAATCGGGTTTCACTCTGACCGGAGTGCGGCAACCTGCTGAAGTCCACGACCCCGCCTGTCGTGTCCCTGACAGCATCCAGGCTCTCAGACACGGCGCCAGGGAGTGCCGAAGTTGGATCCGGCGGCGGAGTTTCCGGATGTGCGATGACTTTTGTGGCTCCGCTCACTTCGACCCGCATACGACGCGGGTCGTCCGGAAGTGCAAAAACCGGATGTAATCCGACAGGTAATCTGCAATCGCGGCGCGGCAAAATCCAGAGATCAAGAACGATCCCGTTCGTGCCAGGCTGTAAGCTGCGGCGCAGTGAGTGGACAGGATGGTCTGTGGGCATTTCGATCCGCGCATCCAATCTGCCGGCGGATGCAGAAACCTCCCAATCATGATGGGCGGCATATCCGTGCGCAAACGCATCTTCCCAGCCGAGAGATCTCGGCCACTTCGGCGGCAAGTTGTCATGCCGGACACCGAAGGGGACGCAGGGCCATTCGCCGCTCAATCCCTGCATCAGGCCGTCCAGTTCACTGACCTTGTCCTTTCCCACCCAGGGTGCAGTGTGAAACGGACGAACGATCTGTCCATCCGGCAAATTCACGCAGAGACCGCGCAACATGGCTCCGCGTTCCTGCATCGTGACCTGTCCGGTCTCCCATTTCAGGGTTCTTTCACCTGTCATTTGCGATCAATGTAAAAGTTGACGAAAACGGCGCCGAGGATCAACGCACCTCTGACGACCTGCTGGGCATAGGGGTTGAAGCCCCAAAGCGTCATTGCGTTTATCAATACACCGAGGAACAGAACTCCTACGAAAGCGCCCCATATTGATCCCCGCCCTCCAAACAGGCTAACGCCGCCAATGATGACTGCCGAGATCACCTCAAGTTCCATTCCCCGCGCAATTGTTGGATTGCCGGAGTTGATCAGGGAGGAATAGATGATCCCGCCGGTCGCCGCGAACAGCGCGACGATGATCATGCAAATCTTCTTGGTGCGCCAGATGTCGATGCCCGACAGCCGAGCGGCTTCCATGTTGCCTCCGACTGCGTATATGGAACGGCCAAGAGTGGTAAAATTCGCCAGCACAAAAGTGAAAATGAAGGCGACTGCGAGGAGATAGACCGGGACCGGGACACCCAGAAATCGACCGCTGCCGATGATGTAGTACCATGAGGGAAAGGCCTCTATTGCCGATCCGTTGGTGATCAGGTTTGCCATTCCTGCCAGCGTCGCCATCATCGCCAGCGAGGATATGAATGTCGGAACGCCGACACGCTGACGCAGCATTCCGTTGAACCAGCCGACGAAGCCAGCAAAGCAGAGGGTAACCGCGATGCCCAGAGCTACAAAGTACCAGGCTGGTTCGAAGGCGTCGCCGGACGCCTTTTCGACAACCCAGGCCGTCAGGCACGCCGATACGGCGACCATCGAACCGACCGAAAGGTCAATCTCCCCGACAATGATGACCAGTGCCATGCCGAACGCGATCATTCCCGGCACGGCGATGTTTCGCAATATGTTCAGCTGATTGTCGATCGTCATGAAACCGCGGGCGGTAAAGGCAACAAGCACATAAAGTGCGAGCAGTATCAGCAACATCGAGTGGCGCCGCAACTGCGTCGCAAGATGTGTATTGGTCATGCAGCGGCTCCGGTGTCGTCGCCGGTCATGCAGGCGGCGTAAAGTGACTTAGGGTCAAGATCTTCGTTCAGGAATTCGGCGGACAGCCTGCCCTCGTGAAGCACGAGAACGCGGTCGCAGCAGTCAGTCAGGTCTTCCAGTTCCGTTGACACCACGATGCAGGCAAGTCCTCGCGCCGCCATGTCCCAGATGATTTCATAGATCTGGCGTTTGGCCTGCACGTCGACACCGCGCCCGGGCTCGTCAAAAAGCAGGATGTCGGGCTCGTTGTTCAGCAAACCGCCGACGACGATCTTTTGCTGGTTGCCTCCGGACAAAGACGACACCGGGGCCATCGGGTCTCCAATCTTGATATGCAGACCGGCGACCTGTTTATCGACAAAGGGCCTTTCAAGAGCGAGGTTGGTCCAGCCGCTGGGCGCGATCCGCTTCTGCCCGACGCGGCACAAATTGGCGTGACTTGCTGCAGATTGTACAAGCCCGGAAGCCTTCCGATCCTCCGAAGCGTATCCAATGCCTGCTGCCTTCATTGTAGCGATCGACGGGTTGGACACTGTCTTGCCCTTGACCGCGATCCTGCCTGCATCCGCACACCGGGCCCCGAAAATCGTATGCAGCAACTCGGTGCGTCCGGATCCGAGCATTCCGGCAATTCCAAGAACTTCACCGTGATGCAGGTCAAACGAGACGCCCTTGAAGAAAGGAGCCAGTTCGAGATCGCGCACCGACAGGGCCGAAACTGTTTTGTCGATCCGGCGGGTCGGTCGTTGGAGAGGCGGCAACTCGCCGAACATCATGTCCAGGATTATCTTGGGGCTTGCCTTGTCGATTGCCACCGAGCCGATCAGCGTTCCGTCGCGGATCGCAGTGACGGTATCCGCAATTCTGGGCAATTCCGCCAGGCGATGGGAAATATAGATGATCGTGACACCGCTCGTCCGCAAACGATCGACCAGTGCAAACAATTGCCCTACCTCTGCATGGGCCAGTGCCGATGTCGGTTCATCAAGCAACAGGATCTTTGGCGACAGGCTCATCGCCTTTGCGATTTCGACGATCTGCTGGCGTCCGATCGACAATTCACCTGTTGTCGCGCGGGGGTCGATCATTTCGGCTCCTATTTCGGCCAACAATGATCTGGAATCGTCATAAAGCTGTTTCCAGTTCACCAGCAGGCCGCGCTTTGGCAACCTGCCCAGGTAAATGTTTTCCGCAACGCTGAGACCGGGAACGAGCGACAGTTCCTGATGAACCGTGACGATTCCCGCGCTGTTGGCTTCGCCAGGGCTCTGGAATTCCAGTTTCCGGTCGTCCAGGAACATTTGTCCTTCTGTCGGCAGGATGGCGCCCGCGAGCATTTTGATGAAGGTGCTTTTGCCCGAGCCGTTCTTGCCGATCAGCGCATGAACTTGTCCGCTTTCAAACTTGTGTGTGAATTGATCGAGGGCTTTGACAGCACCGTAATGCTTGGTCAGGCCCTCAAAATGAAGGTTACTCATAGCGGAAATCCTTTGCCGGCCCTTCGCCATGATATCTGGCGAAGGGCCGGACCGGCTTACTTCAGGGATTCCACGAATGCGGCGATGCCATCCGGATCGGCACGGCTGAGCAACAAAGCGGGAACGGATGTTTCCGCCTCCGCCGAGCCACCTTCCAGAAGGTCGAGAGCAGCATTGGCTCCCATGGCACCCATATCTTTTGCCGACTGCGCGGTGGTCGCCTGCAGGACATTGTCACCGGCCATCAATCCGCGCGCGAGTTGCTCCGAGCCGTCAATGCCGAACACATAAACCTTGCCCGCCTTGCCGGCATTGCGAACCGCCTGCATCGCACCCACCGTGCCGCCTTCATTTGCCGCATACAGCAGATTGATCTGCGGGTTTGCCGTCAACATGTCTGTGGCGACCTGCACGGCCTTTTCAGGCATCCAGGCATCTTGTTCCGTAACGACCGTAACGGTGTTGCCCTTGGTCACCGCATCCTTGAACCCGCCGGTGCGCGCGCCACTTTGTTCAGGAAGCAGGCTGGAGAAGGCCATTATGCCGACCTGTGCTTCGCCACCGAGTTCGGAATTGATGAACGCGGCCGCTGCATTGCCGGAAGACGCACCAAGATCATAGTTTGCAGTCGAAAAAGTCGCATTTGCGATGGATTTGTCCTGCAGGCCGCCGTTCAGGGCAACAACCGTGATCCCCGCGTCTCGAGCACGTTTCAGGGATCCTGCCGAATTGGTGGCGGACAAAGGCGCTATGACAATTGCATCGACACCACGAGAAATATATGTGTCGATGGCCTGCGCCTCTCGTGCCTGGTCACCATCAATGTTCAATTCCAGCACTTCTGCCCCCCGGGCTTCCGCGGCTTCGCGTACACCTTGCTGCAGCGATTTCATGAACTGGTCGCCCTGAAAGACAATACTTGCGATGACACGTTGATCCTGCGCCAGGGCGGACCCTGCAACTGCCATGGTGAGACCCAGTGCAGATGCTCCCAGGAAAATTCTCTTGCTCATTTTCATCGTCGTTTCCTCCCTTTAAGATTCAATGTTACGCGTGACTAATCGACTGCAACGCCGCCTCCCGGAGCGTCACAGCTGATTCAATGCAGGAATACCTCCCGTTGCCGTTGGCGAGCGCAGGCATGCTGCGGCCATTTTGTTTCCGAGTTGGACGCATTCCTGCGCAGGCCAGCTTTCATGCAATCCGTGCAAAATGCCGGCCGCGAACGCGTCGCCAGCTCCGACCGGGCTGATGATTTGCGATCTGGGAAGCTGCGGCACGTCGAACCAGAGCTCCTGATCAGCTGTTTTCCAGAGCGAAAGTCTGGGTGTGTGCAGGATGCATCCCTGCCGCAATCCGCCTTTCAACAGCCGCCTGGCTGCAAGCGCCATGTTTTCCCGGTCAGTTTCACCTTCAAGCGGAACGCCGGTGGCGCGCGCGGCTTCCGTCTCGTTCAGGAACAACCAGTCGATTTCCGGCAATGTTCCAAAGACAATCTCGCGATAGCTATCGTTGAGTGATGACACCAGATCCACACAAGTCAGCATCCCCAGACGCCGTGCCTGCGCCAGAATTCCGGCAGCACCAGTGCGGCCATCGGGTCCAACGGCATCCAGACGCGGCAGAAGGTTCAGGTAGCCTAGATAGAATATCCGCGGACAGTGCGCAGCCATGGCACCGATGGGCAGATTGTCGATGCCGAGATGCGAATTGGCTCCGGGGTGATAGAAGAAGGTTCGGCTGTCACCCGGGACATTCATCACATGAGTGTGTGCCGTACGCAGTTCGGGAACCGACAGGAGATAGTCAACACCCAGTCCGGCAGCCCGGCAGTGTTGAAGCACGGTCTCGCCATGCTCGTCCTGACCCAGCAATCCGACGGGCAGAACCGGGTAGTCGCTCTTGAGGGCAGCGAGATCAAACGCGACGTTGGCGGCCCCGCCGCCCACTCCGACGGTCTGCCCGGTGATCACGACCAGATCAGACTTCGCCGGCCACTCCGGAATGTCGTGAATGATGTCCACGATCCAGTTGCCTGCACAAATCACACCGCCACCGCCAGCCATCACCCAACCTCATTCCAGAGCTGGCGATAGGGTGGCTCGTCTTCGAGGATTTCACTGAAACGCCCTAACGGCTCCAGGAAATAATTGTCGGTCAGGTCATCGTTGCACTGGCTTACCTCGGCCGCAAAGACCGGCGCCTTTTCACCCCAGAACCGGTGCTGGACCCCGCGTGGAACCGTGATGCTCTGACCTGCCGTCAATCGGTGAACATGATCGAACATGGGCGCGGGCATGCCATCGATCCGGACAGTTGTCCCAGTAGTCTCCAGAACTGCACCATCCGGTATCAACTCGAGGCAAAGCGTCCCGCCGCCGCGGACAATGATGTCCTCGAGCTTCTGTTTGTGCGCGTGAAACGGTGTTTCCTGATCCACGCCGACAAATAGCAACTTTTCTGCATAGGGCCGTTCGCCTTGCGATCGCGTACCATTGCGAACGCAAAACAGAGTCAGGCCGCGGTCCGCGAAGGCGCCGGAACCAAAATCGGTGACATCCCATCCCAGTTGCCGGTCCTGTAGCCATTTGCTCTGGCTTGCGTTCACGCGGTGATCGTCAACCGACCAGCATGCCCAGTCCGGCAAGGCCCAGCTGTACCGGGCGAGTGTTTCCTCAGCCGCCCTGAGCGCCCGGTTGATCTCGGAGCGGTTCATTGGCTGTAATCCACGTCTTGGACCTGGCCGGTTCGACCCGACGCCAGCGCAGCATTCAATATCGCGTGGTGATCGGCTGCTTCGGCAGGGTTGGCACAGGGGAAACCGCGCGCATCGCCACCTGCGAGTTCATCGACGAACGCAGCCCACATCTGCTGAATGGCATCCGCAAATCCGAATTCAAAAATGCCCCCGGTAATCGCTGGAAACAGGGATTGATATCCCAGATCCTCGACCTGCCAGGCCTGCGCACCACCGGCCTCGTAGTGCATGTACTGCCATTGCCGCGGCGATTTGGTGGTGAACAGGGCCGAGCCTTTCATGCCGAGCACCCGCAGGGACCATGTATTCGATTCACCCGGTGCTATTCGCCATGTTTTCAGAACGAGGGGAAAGGCTCCGCCGGGCATTTCAACGCTGCCGGTAATTGTGGCGTTGTCCCATGTATCGCAGGGAACCCTGTTTCCCTTGTCGTCGGGGCGATCGGTGACCCGGTTGACGAGACTTGCATGCACAGATGAGGGCTTCCAGCCGAGACGCAGGGGCACGTGACAGACATGCATGCCGAGATCACCCATGCAGCCATAATCACCATTGACGCTGGCCATCCGCTTCCAGTTGATTTTCTTGTCGGGATTGAGATCCGACGAGTGCAAAAACGCGGATTCCACCTCCAGGATATCGCCAACCGCACCGGTGCGAACGAATTCGATGACACGCTGCGCGCCGGGGAAATACGGCATTTCAGAAGAACAGCGGACCATGACACCGGGGTGGTCGGTTATCGCTTTGGTTATGGTCGTATTTTGACCGGCGTCCATGCCAAAGGGCTTTTCGCCCAAAAGGTGTTTTCCGGCTGCAACTATCTGCGGATAGAAGTCTGCATGTAGCGAATGCGGAACCGCGCAGTAGATTGCGTCAATGTCGGGGTTTGCCAGAAGTTCCCGGAAGTCTGTTGTCGTCTGTTTCAAGTTCGGCAAATGGGTTGAAAACCAACCCATAAGGGCTTCATTCGTGTCGCAAACACCGACGATTTCAGGACGTGCACGGCTTTCCGTCAGATGCAGCCAGCGCGCGGCGGCCGAAGCAAATTCCCGCCCCATCAGGCCGCAACCGATAATTCCAAATCGGATGGTCTGCATGATCAAGCCACCAATGCCAGTGCATCGGCAACCGAGGCGCCGTCGTGAACAATGGCCATCAGCGCGCGCGTCATTTCTGCAGGCTTTCGGTGATGGATCACATTCCGGCCGTAGACAATGCCGCGTGCGCCCTGAACCATCAGCTCTGATGTCCGGGTAAGGATTTCCTCATCTGAAACCTTGCCGCCGCCGCGCACCAGAACGGGTACACCCTGGGCGATCTCGATCACCCTGTGATACTGGCCGACATCGGCGCAGGGGTCTGCCTTGATGATATCGGCGCCAAGTTCCACCGCCTGACGAACCAGGGGCACTATCTTGTCCAGATCACCGTCGACCATGTAACCGCCCCTGGCGTTGTCCTGCATCACCAGCGGTTCGACCATCAACGGCATCGAGGCCAGATCGCAAACATGCTTCAGTCCGTTTATGTTTCGAACGCATTGACGATAGACTTCGGGTTGGTCCGGCAAGCTGAGCAGATTGACAACGACGCAAGCTGCATCAAGTCGGACAGCCTGCTCTACAGGTTGGTCAATCACTTCGGAAAACAGCATCTTCGGCAGTGGCGTGCCATAGACATTCGCGACATCCGTGCGGAGCACGAGTGCCGGCCGGTCCTTTCCGGGCCGGGCTTGCAGCAGCGGAGCAGTGCCGGGGGGAGTTGAATGGCATCCGGGGCAGCCATCGCAACGACTTCAACTGCTGCCGCCATGTTCTCTATCCCTCCAAGGAAGGATTTTTCATTGAACATTCCGTGATCAATGGCGACGTCGAAACAATTCCCGGACATGCCAAAGAGACGGTTGATGCGCGCAGCTTTCATATTGATATTTCTCCAATACACTCGTTATGGAAACGTTACCATGTTTTCATAGTCGAAGCTCATGGAATGTGTCAATGGAAATGTGAAATCGTTTCCATATTCACGAAAATTCAACTCGGATTTCAGGTCGCACCAAGCCATTCGGCAAACGGATGTCTTGTGAAAATGGAGATGCGGGCGCCTTAGGCATACGCGATGTTTTTCCAGCAGTGCAATCGGCCCCCGGCGCCATGATCTGGTGGTGCGCCTTGTGCTTGCCAGTACCGCCAACGTCGGTAAAGAAGACCGAAGGTGAACAACAGTCTTTGACCCATCCGATACGCGGTTCGAGACAGTGTTGGCGACTTTTTGCGTGGATGCAGCTTCCCACCAGAGCTTGCGGGATGGGGCTGCCTAGCCCGCAAACCTGTAATCCGGCAGGCCTGTGCAGTCGGTCTCCGTTGCGAGCAAGGCACCTTCGAGCGGATTGGCATGCAATTGCGCTTCTGCAAGGGTGAATTGTGCAGATGTAATGTAGAGCGTCTTGCGATCAGCAGCACCAAACGTGCAACTGGTCGGATTCGTCACGGGCACCGCGATTTCCCGGTCTATCCGGCCATCAGGCGTGATGCGAACAATACGACTACCGCCAAAGCGGGCGTTCCAGAGACAGCCGTCGG
>NZ_KI928922.1:182356-261113 GCF_000521215.1 Labrenzia sp. DG1229
ATTTGCGGTAAAATTCCGAAGTACATCACCTGAAACTGGCTGCCGCCCACCGCCCGGATCGCTTCAACCGGCTTGGTGTCGATGTTCTCGATGGCTTCCGCGGAAATTTTCGAGATGAAGCCGACCGAACGCATGGCGATGGCCAGAATGCCCGGCAGCGCTCCCAGTCCGACAGCACTGACGAAAAGAAGTGCCCACACGATTTCATGAACCGAACGGCTAAGAACCATCAAAAATCGGCCGAGAGGATAGAGAATGGTTTTCGATGGCGTGACATTTGCTGCTCCGAGCCACGCAACAGGCAGTGAAAGGAAACACCCCAGAACCGTCCCGACAGAGGCCATCATGAAAGTTTCGAGCGTGGGGACCAGAAGTTCGGGCAACAGCCCGAGGTCGAGCGAAAGGTAGCGGCCGATCGAACTGAGAACACCGCTGCGGCCGCCAATCCGGGACCAGTCGGTATCTTCAATGATCGTTCCGTTGACGCACCAGGCAACAAAGGCGATGACGACCAACCAGATAAGGCCCATCTTCACATAGCGACGCCGGCGCAATTCATATTGCAGGTCCAATGCCGCAGGATTTGCGTCAATCACTGCCATACTCACAGGACCTCCATGGCGTAAATGTCATCCAGGTCCGCGTCTCGCAGCTGCTCTGTCGCACCATCGAACTTTTTGTAACCATCCTGCAGGCCGATGATGCGGTTGCAGAATTCCTTGGCGAGCTGCACGTCGTGGATATTGCAAAGGGCAGGGACTTTCAGTTCCAGTGCAATGTCCCGAATGAGAGCCATGACTTCCCGTGAAATCTTGGGGTCAAGCGCCGACGTGGGTTCATCCAGCAAGAGCAGTTTGGGCCGTTGCATCAGGGCGCGGGCGATCCCGACGCGCTGGCGCTGGCCACCGGACAATTCATCTGCGCGTTTGTCGATGTGGTCACTAAGCCCGACACGGTCCAGGTAATAAAGCGCGAGCTGAATATCGTTTTGAGGAAAGGCACGGAACAACGAACGCATGTTGCCTGTGTAGCCCAACCTGCCCGAAAGCACGTTGTCCATGACAGACATGCGGTTGATCAGGTTGAACTCCTGAAAAATCATCCCGACATTGCGCCTTAGATTGCGAAGCGCCCTTGGTCTGAGCGCACACACATCCTCTCCCAGAAGCACGATCTTGCCGTCTGAGGGTTCAACCAGTCGGTTGACGCACCGGATAAGCGTCGATTTTCCCGCCCCGCTGGGTCCGATGATCGCAAGGAAATCATCGTCCTGCACTTCAAAATCGATGCCTTTGAGAATTTCGGGGCCTTTTGCGCTGTAGCGCACCTTCAGTCCCTCGACGGTCAAAACGGCCATCATCCGCCTCCCTCGGAAATCTGGTGCGCGTGAAAGGCGCGCACCAGGTTTTTGGTTACTTTTTGGCGTCTTTTGCGGCTTTCAGGTCGCGGATAATGTTGTAATCATCGTCCGACATGGCGACGAAACGGCTGGCGTTGACATTCTTCAGATATTTCTGCCCTTCCTCATTGTCGCCAAGCGTCAAAAAGGCCTCGGTGATCTGACCGACCAACTCGTCGCAGAGCTGACCGGAAACCACGAACGGATCCTGCGGAATGACCGGGGAAGACCAGATGAGATTGTAATCTTCCATCTTGGCCAGCCCACGGTCGATGACATTGTCCAGACGGTGGGTGGCGACGAAGGCGATATCGACTTGCCCTTCCAGAACCGCGATTGCGGAAAGATCATGTCCGCCTGTGTAGACAACGCGGCTGAAGTGGTCTTCCAGATCCTGGCCGATGACTTTTGTAAAGGAAACGCGTGGCAGCAGATTTCCCGAAGTCGACGCGGGATCCGTCAGCCCGACAACCTTGCCCTCAATGTCTTCGATCTTCTCGATGCCGGAATCTGAACGGGAGACAAGCACCGCCTTGTAGCCAGGGCCTTCTTCCTGAAAGTGTCCCTTGTGTTTTGCATAAGTTGCAAACACCTGCAGCGACGGGTCCTTTTCCTGTGCGATGACATAGGAATATGGACCGTGCATGCCGATGTCCACAAAGCCGCCGAGCATTGCTTCAACGACGGAGGCATAGGACGTGGGAAGATAGAATTCGATGTTCTTGCCGGTGGCTGCCTTCAGCTGGTTTACCATCGGCTCGTAAAGCGCAAGTTCCTGTGTGGTTTCTTCCGTAGGGATCATCGAGAAACGCAAAACGTCCGGGTTCTTGCATTCCTCAGCGCTTGCTGCACCTGCGATCGCAACAAGTGTTCCAGCAAGGGCAGTCTGAAATAGGGTTGTTAACTTCATTTCTGGTCCTCCGGTAGGTTGATTTGACGGGTTGGTCCCGCTTGTATTTGGGTATCCGTTGATCAGATCAGACCCTGGTGCCGGGCCGCTGCGATAAAGTTTTCCTTGGTTCCGATGAAATTCTTGCCGCGCTCCCCGGCAAACGCCTCGTCGATGATCTCCATACATCTGCCTTCAGGTACCGAGTGATCCACAAAGCGCGTTCCCACATCCAGATCTTTCAGAAACCGGGTCAGAAATTCGGCGCCCTCCTCGAGGTCGTCACTGAAAATCGCCTTGAGCGCATCTTCGCGAAATCCCCCGATGCCGGATACGGAACGCAGGACCGTCGGCAGAGTGAAGGAGCAGGCGATACCATGCTGGACACCCCATCCCAGGGTGATCGGATAGGAGAGATTGTGTGCGATTGCAGTCTTCGTATTGGAAAATGCAAGGCCGGCGAACAATGAAGCCTCGGCCATTTCGCGTCTGAAGAAAATGTTGCCTGGATCACGCAGCACCTTGGGGAGCGCGGGCAGGATACGCTTTGCGGCCGCAACGGCATGCTGCGCGGAAACCGGGTTGGCATTCCGGTTCCAGATACTTTCCAGAGCATGTGACAATGCATCCAGACCGGTCGCCAATGTAAGTCCATAGGGCTTCCCTAACATCAGGGCCGGGTCGACCAGGGCGATTTCGGGATACAGGCGGGGGTGGGCCAGCGAGTACTTCTTTGCCGCTGCCTCATTCCAGACAGTGGCCCAGCATGTGACTTCGCTGCCGGTTCCCGCCGTGGTGGGGACCGAAACGATCGGAAGGAAGGACAGCTCATCTTCGCCTTCCTTCGTCTCCAGGAACCTCACGATGCGGTTGAAATCTCCGCCGGCGGCGGCAAAGACCTTGGCTGAGTCAATGACCGATCCGCCGCCGATTGCGACAATAACTTCAACGTCGTCTGCCACGGCGAAACGGTCACATTGAACACGCAGCAGTTCATAGTCAGGATTGGGAGCCACGTCGTTTATCTTGAGAACCGGTTCCCCAGCCGTCCTAGCGAGCTTGTCTGCCAATTCCGCAAATACAGGCTCCGGGTACGTCACCAGCGCGTATCGCCTCCCGTCGATTGTGTCCGGGAGCCTTGAAAATTCATCCTCACCAAAAAGCACGGTAACCGGGTTTTTATAGGCCCACATATTTGTCCCTTTGATTTCGAAGACTTGAGACGCGGTTGTCACATTCAAGGGAAGCATGAACAGCCTTAATGCATATATCAAATTGATTGTTTAGATGTGTTCTATATACTGTATCTATGCTTAAGTCCGAACTCCGCGCCTTTCACGCTGTCGCTCGATTTGGTGGTTTTTCCAATGCAGCCAAGGCTTGCAACGTGAGCCAGCCGACACTTTCAACACAGGTGAAGGCGCTGGAAAGACGATACAAGGTGGAACTCTTCAACCGCGTCGGACGTGAGGTGCACCTGACCGGGCCAGGAAAGGAGCTCATGGAAATCACCTCGCGGCTTGTTCAGGCAGAAACAGATGCGGAAAGCTTGTTGAACAGCTATCGCGGGTTCCATGCCGGCGCACTCAACCTGGCTGCGGTTGGACCCTTTCACGCAACCGACATGATCGTTGCCTACAAGCAGAACTATCCGGGAATTGATGTTCAGGTAAAGTTTGGAAACTCAACACATTGCTTCGAGCAAATCCTGTCCTTCGATGCCGATGTGGGGATCATTGCCGAAGTCCCCGTGGACGAGCGCGTGACAACCCTGCTTTACAGCGTGCACGAGGTGGTTGCCTTCGTGAATTCGGACCATCATTTCTATGACCGCGACAGCATTTCGATACACGAGTTGGGAGGCGAGAAAACCATTCGGCGGGAAGCGGGATCCACAACGCGGACCGCGATCGAAAGAGAGCTGGACAATCGCGATGTAAAAGTGGATGCGGTTCTGGAACTGGGCAGCCGGGAAGCCATCTGGAAAGCGGTTGAGCAAGGTCTTGGACTTGGGTTCGTGGCGGACTTCGAGTTTGTCCCGCACCCGAACCTGCGCCCCATACCGATCACGGATGCCGATATCCAGACGAACTACTATCTGGCCTTTCTCAAGGAGCGCGAGCAGTCTCGACTTATCAACTCGTTCTGTGATGTTGCCCTGGGCAGAAATGGAAAGAAAAGCACCTGGTCTCCAGTTGCCTGACAGTTGCGCGTTCCGGGAGTTTAGGGGTGTGATTGAAGTGAGGGCAAGAAAGAGGGTGGCTATCCAAAGGTAACGCGGTCCGGGGTTATTGCCGTGTCAGTACTGAGGACGGGAACCTTGAGAGGACCCGTTTCGCTAATGTCAAAGAGCAGTATTCGTGATGAAACTTGTCTTTATCCACGGCGCACCGGCAACCGGTAAATTGACCACCGCCAAGGCTTTGTTGAGGGCAGTGCCTGGTCGTCTGTTCGCAAATCATGTTGCAATTGATGTTGCTCAAACTGTTTTGACTTCGGTGCTGCCGGGTTCTGGGAACTTGTCCATACCGTGCGTTGCTCGGTCGTGGAGGCTGCCGCGAAACACGGCATTCCAATGCTTGTTACGACTTATTGCTATTCAGTGAGCGACCGTCTGCAATTCGCGGATCTTGCAGCCATCATGCACAAATGCCACGGTGAGATACTCCCTGTTCACATCAGCTGTGATCGCAAGGAGGTGCTGTCACGATTGGGAAATTCAGAGCGCGCTCAACGCGGCAAGATCACAACGGAACAGAGCCTGGACGAGTTCAACTCGATTTTTGTTCCCGCTCCTGCGCCAAGACCGAACTGCCTAATGCTTGATAGTGGAGTTGCGACAGCCGACGAAATGGCAAAGATCATTGTTTCCCGTTTTGGTCTTTGCACTCCAGAAAAACAAAGTGACCTTTGAGGAGCCGAGATGTGGGATCATTGGATACTGAGTGACAAACACGCTCGATCTCTTGCGATTTGGGGTGGGATCTCGTTTGCCGCACTTAAGCTCTCAATGTTGTTCAATTATCCGGTCAATGCCGTTCTCTGGATAGGTTTCATTATTGTATCAACGCCATTTATCTTTTTCCATTTCATAAAATTGGCCGCGAGAATGCTTAGAGATGGTATTTGAACAATAGCTGGTTGATGAATTAAGTGCTTTGTCAACAGAACCTAGATTTGAGCCTTAGGCGCGGGTCTTGTGCCGACCGATTGCTGCGAATTTGCAGTGTTGGGTAATTCGACTGGCAAGGAAGTTTGCCGGATTTGGGAAGAGGCCGACGCCAGAAGGATTGCTTCACTTCTGGAGATGAACCGTGACTCATAAGGAGAGAAATAGATATGTAATTAGGTTACAAAGGCTTGTTTTTTGTATAGGTTTAATGACAATAGTGGTAATTTGGTCGTATACTGGCGGAGATTCAAAGTATTTCCATAAAGGTCTATTCGGGTTATTGGTGATGACATTAATATTGTCGATAAGATTTGCTGTTGACTTTTACAAGGGTCGCCAGGAGACGAATAATCAGAGTGTCTCATAAGGAGCCTGTAATGTCATATCCGCATATCATTTCCTTGATCGGGTACTTCACGATACCGGCTGAAAACGCGAGTGCATTCCGCAAAAATTGCGAGAAGATGGTTGCGCTGAGAGACAAGGAACCCGGTCATCTTGCTTCCGCGTACAGTTTTGATGACAACGGTGGCGCCGTGTCCCGCGAAGACTATGTGAGCGCCGATGCGATCATCGAACATATGAAGATCGGTGCGCATGTTTTTGAAAGCACTAAAGCGCTGGTTGAGATAACGGGCGTGGAAGTGCACGGTCCCAGGGACGAACTTGAAAAGCTGCGCGGTACCCTTGAGCCAATGCAGCCACGGTTCTTCGTGACGGAATACGGTTTCCGGCGGTAATTCTTCCTCCAAGAGTGAAGCCGGGACACGAATTGCGGAGGGTTGTCAGACAGGCTCGCTGCCCGACAACCCGCTGGATATCCCTGTCAAATTTTTCGTGCTGCTCCCTGCACAGCCAAAATCGCCTGGCGTGATCTGTTGCCGGAACACCTTCAATCAACGTTTGTTCCATCGCTTGCCTGTGTCGACAGGCTTGCCAGATAGGTCAGGATGAAGTCCTGCACCGTCCTGTCCGTTATCCCGACATGCCGCATTTTTGTACCCGGCAGAAACCCGGTGTTGTCCTCCATCCAGGCGCGCAGCGCAGCAGGTGTCCAGACAATTCCGGACGACGCCAGCGCCTCGGAATATTCGTAGTCCGGAAACGTTCCGGCGCCGCGGCCAATGACATTTTCAAGCGGGGGACCGTAACTCGGGTCGTTGGTGTCCGGAGCGTGGCAGCGCCGGCATTCCACCCTGTAGAGCATTTCTCCAGCCGTGATCTTGGCCTGCTCAAAAACTTCGGATGCCTGGGCAGAATGCACAAAACCAAGCGTCATTGCTGCCAAAAGAAGGTTGCGGACCGACATTCGTTTTCTCCTCTCGTAGAGTGAGAGGAGAAAACGACAGTCAAACCCGGGAAACGTTGATCTTGATCAAGAAAATTCTTGGCCTTTCGTACAAGCAAAGACCGATCCGGAAGGCCGTCTTGATCTAAAGGACAGTTGCGTCAGCTTTCGCCTGCGGAAAAACTGCCCTTCATGGAGGAGATTCACAACAGGGCGCGTGAGATCGCCGGCGTGCTGGCGCGGCATTTGGCTTGCATGGTCACGGCACTCGTATTTGCGATGTCTGCCGGAAATGCGCTGGAACTGGAGCGCAATGAGGCCGCGCAATACATTCAACCACCCTATCAGTTGGGTGATCTGCTCGACGGAGGAATATACGAGCTGATCAACCTGGATGGCAGGGTTGCAGGGTATGCCTTCGAAACAACGCCGCTGGCCCCCCTTCCGGGCTTCTCGGGCGCCCCGATCAACCTGTTTGTCATATTGACCCTCGAAGGCCGGCTGATCGATGTCGATCTTGTTTCGCATAACGAACCGATTTTCGTGTCAGGGTTGGGAGAGGCTCCGTTTCAGGAGTTCATTGCCCAGTACAAGGGCTATTCCATCACCGATTCCCTGGTTATCGGCGTTCCCTACGGCGATGAAGGCAGCGGATCGTCGCTGGTTTATCTGGACGGCGTGACCAAGGCGACGGCGAGCGTGCGCATTGCGCACGAGACGCTTCTGGCGGCCGCATTCAAGGTTGCAAGAGAGAAGATCGAAGGAATTGGCGGCAGGGCGGCAGCCGAGCCCAACCTGGAGCACGCAGAGCAGCTGACCTGGGATGACATTGTCGAGGAAGGTCTCGTGGGCCGGCGGCTGGTGACCAATCGTGAGGTTGACGACGCCTTTGCCGATACCATCTGGGCAGACGACGACGAGCTGGCAAAAGACGAACCTGACGAGCCTTACCTTGATCTGTGGGTCATCGATATCGGACCACCGGCAATCGCCGAAGCCCTCCTTGAGCCGGACAGTCTGATCCAGTTGCGCAATTTTCAGGAGCTTTCACCGGAAGATGAACCGATCCTGGTGATCGACGCCGGTCGTCACGGACTGGTTACGGAGGATTTCGTGCGCAATACCAGCCCCGACCTGATCACGGCAAGTCAGGACGGGCTGCCGATCTCCCTGCGCGATGCCGATCTGGATATCGAATTGCTTGACGGGATACCGGGTGAAGTGGCCATGGTTCTGCGTACGGACCGCAGGCTTGGCTTCGATCCGACCAGCGACTGGTCCTTGTCGGTTCGTGCGACGCGCGAGCACGGGTCTTTCCGACCGGAAATCGGAACCGTCGACTTTGCCCTCACTCACAAGACGGACGAACGTTTTTTCATCAGGGATGAACCTCCCGAACCGGTTCCGGTCTGGCGGCAGGCAATGCAGGCAAGATCGGGCGATCTTGTGGTACTTGCCGGAGGCTTGGCCGCACTCGTGCCGTTGCTCTTGTTCGGCCAGTCCCGGTTGGCCGGATACCGGCACTACACGGCCATTCGACTGGTGATACTGGCAGGTGTGACCGGGTTTGTCGGCTGGTGGGGACAGGGACAGCTATCCATCGTCACGGCCCTCGGTGTGCTACGGGGTCTCTTCGAAGGACAGAGCCTGTCCTTCCTGCTCTACGATCCATTTTCGTTGCTGATCTGGGCAGTGGTCCTCGTGACATTCCTCGTCTGGGGTCGAGGCTTTTTCTGTGGCTGGATGTGTCCGTTTGGAGCGATGCAGGAATTCATGCATCATCTGGGTCGCCGCCTTCGCCTTCCGCAGATCCGAGTTCCGGACAGGATCGATCGTTGGCTGGTCAAGCTCAAGTATGTCATCCTTGCCGGCCTTGTTCTTCTGGCCTTTGTCGCGCCGGGTTACCTGGATGCTGCCGTCGAGGTTGAACCCTTCAAGACGGCGGTAACGACCTTCTTCGTACGCGAATGGTATTTCGTTCTTTACTGCGTCGGTCTGCTTGTGTTGAGCACAATGGTGTTCAAGGGGTTTTGCCGCTACATCTGTCCGCTCGGGGCGGTGATGGCTATTGGCGGCTTTTTGCGCATCCGCGACTGGATCCCGCGCCGGGATGCCTGCGGCAGTCCATGCCAGCTTTGTCGCGTGAAGTGCAATTACAACGCGATCAAACCGACCGGCGGCATTCGGTACGACGAGTGTTTCCAATGTCTTGATTGCGTGACCATCCATGATGACGATGCCCGGTGTGTTCCGCTTGTTCTTGCCAAAAGAGGGAGGCAGCTATGAATCGGGGACGCCGCCGTTTCCTGACCATCATGGCGGGATGCGCCCTTGCGACGACAGGTTCAAGACCAGCAACTGCCGAACCGGTCGTCTGGCGCGGAAGAGCGCTGGGAGCCGAGGCCCGTATTGAACTCTTCAGTACGGATAGCAATGAAGCAGAGCAGGCACTGACTGCTGCCCGTGACACGATCCTCCGGATGGAAAGGCACTTTTCGCTGTATCAAGCCGGTTCTGCACTCAATCGCCTGAACGCAGACGGCACGCTGCAGATGCCACCGGAATTCGCCCGCCTGATCGGACATGTCGAGCGCATAAACCGGCAAACCGATGGCCTCTTCGATCCTACAATTCAGCCGCTCATGGTGGCGCAGGCCAGGCGCCCGAACGGCTTGACGCGCAGAGAACGGGATGCACTTGCACAACGGATTGGCTGGAACAAGGTGCGCAATCAATCGTCCCGACTGTCTTATTCCGTTCCCGGCATGGCGATGACGATGAACGGTATTGCTCAGGGATTTGCAACGGATCGCACGAGTGAAGTGCTGCGCGCCCATGGCTTCGACCCTTATCTGGTTCACATCGGCGAATACCGGGCAGGAGCACAGAGTGCACGCATTGGTGTGGCCGGTAAGAGGGGCAACATCGTGGACAGCATCGCTCTGAAGAACGCAGCCGTGGCAACATCCACGCCCTCCGGTACGCGGTTCAGCAATGGCAGCGGCCATATCATGCACCCGGATCTGACAGAGACTGAACCACGATGGCAATCGGTGAGCGTGCAGGCGGAAACGGCGACCTGGGCCGATGGCCTGTCGACAGCGCTCGCACTTGCAACGTCGAGGGAACTGGCCGAACAGTGCGTTGTTTCGGGAGCAGCTCAGGCGATCTGGCTGGAGGACCGTGACGGTTCGCTTGTCAGGATCTGATCACCAGGTGATCAAAATGCGGTCGGTCACCAGTCCGGTTTTGTGAACGTCAGTCCGTGGTCCTTGAATATGCGCGCCATCCGACCGTCTTCAACGGCGTAACGGATTGCGTCGTCGACCGCGTAGGAAAGGGGCCGCCAGTTGTGGCGAACGGCGACACCCAGGGTCCAGCTTGATCGTGCCAGGCCGGGAAAGGGCGGCAAGTGAACGGCGATGGCGTCGGTGAGGCCGTGTTCGATCTGTGAGAGCGGCGCCATCACGGCCATGACGTCACCTTCTGCAAGTGCTGCCATTGCATCGTCGGTGGTCGGAAAACGCCGCATGTTTGCAATAAGTTGCCCGCGCGCAAAACCGGAAAGATAGAAATCCGAGAGCGTGTCGTTTTCGACACCTACCGTGTCGAAGCGAAAATACGCCGGAACCGGTGGATCTTCAGGGTAATCGTCCTTCCGATAGGCTATCGCCATCTGCTCGTTGTAGTACTGGCCGTTAAGCACGACCATTTCGTTCCGGCAGCCGAGTTCCCGGTCATAGGGAACATGCAGCATGACATTCGCGATCTGCCCACCGATCAGTTTGCCGCGCCAGACATTGTTGCGCAGATCACCGTCAACATTTTCGTCGGCAGCGGTTGCGATAAATCGAGCATCGACCCCGAGGTCCTTTGCAATCAAGTGTCCGATGTCGATGTCGACACCTTTCAGAACACCTTTCTCTTCATACGAGAATGGCGGGAAGTCCTCGTAGACGGCTATCTTGATGAAGCCGCGTTCCTGGATGTCGTCCATGCTATGGCCGACAATGTCACGGCCCAAATTCTGCGGTTTGCGTTCCGCTTCATCACCGAAACGGACATTTTCACAGTTTTGCGCAAAGGCCGCCGTGCCGGTCATGCAAAGCATGGCCAGAACGGCGGAAGCTACTTTCAAACCGGAGTGGAGCATTACTTGGCGGCCGACAATCCGATCGTGAGAATTTCTGCTGTTTTCTTGAGACTATCATCGGAACCATCCAAACGCAGCGCGGCGCGTGATGCAACAGATTCAGCCCGCGGAGCACCCGAACCCGTTTCCAGTGAGTTTGCGATTTCTTCCATTTCAGTGCGAAGGGGTGCGATTGTGTCTTCGGCTTCCTCTGCCGGCATTGCCTTTTCTGCAAGTTCCCTGACTACGTCCCGGATTGCTTTCAAGCGTTCTGAATAAGGATCAAGAGCACCTTCATCGGGCCTGGTCTCGACGTAAGTCCGGATAGCCCAGGCGGCTTCCTGTCCAAGCAGTTCACCGAAGGCCGGCATCTTGGTAACGCCGTTCTGGGTGTAACCATTCTGATACCGCTCCAGATACCACTCGTCGCCAAAGTCATCGGCTTCCAGGTAGCGCAGGTCCGGGGCAAGGCCGCCGGAAATTACTTCGAGACCGTGGCAGCGTGCACAGTTCTGGTTGTAACCGGAGGCACCAACCTTGATCGCCAGGGCCCAGAACTCGCTGTCCGGGTCTCGCCAGGGGTTCTCGACCAGCCACTCTTCACCAAGGTCCGGAAGACCGGCCGTGTCGACGGCCTGCGGAGCGACATCTCCATGTGCTTCCACGCGTCCGATCGGATCCAGAGATGTCAGGGAAAGGGCAGTTCCTGCCGCAAGGATGCCCAGCATCCATTTGCGAAAATTCATGATTTCTCTCCTCCCGAGATCGTCAAACTTAAATACGCACAGCTCGGACAGAGGCGCTATTGTACCAAGGGACAAGTCTCGTTTCCTTGCCTTGATGATCAGCCTCAGCCTAACCTGTGAGTTGTCCCGCGGATGCGCGTATTCGGACCAGGGAGCGAGGTTGAATGTTTGTCAGGGTCATCGCGAATTACTTAGTGATATTATGGATTTGTTGCGGTGCAGCGTATGCGGATATGGCGGTTACAATCGGCTATCTGGAGCAGGTCGAGCCACAACCTCCGGTGCTCTCCAACCTTGATCCGGTTCCGGAAAACGAGGGACTTGCCGGTGCTGAAGTTGGCCTAAAGGACAATGCCACCACAGGACGGTTTCTGAAGCAGACCTACGCTCTGGAGACCCGGATTGTCGCTGAAGGCGGAGACATCGAGAGTGCCGCGCGCGAGCTTCTGGCCGTGACACCGTTCCTGATTGTTAAGGCCCCTAAAAACCAGCTGCTTCGCGTGGCTGATCTGCCTGAAGCAGCAGGAGCCATCCTCTTCAACACGAGCGCTGGGGATACGGATCTCAGAGATGCATCGTGCCGCGTCAACGTTCTTCACACGTTGCCGTCGAGGGCCATGCTGACAGACGCACTGGCGCAATTCGGTGTTCGCAAAAAATGGACGGACTGGGTCGTCGTCGCCGGTCCATATACTGCTGATCTGGCATTTGCCGATGCGATTGAGAATTCAGCACGCAAATTCGGCATCCGTATCCGTGAACGCAGGGTATGGGACGTGAGTGCCGATTTGCGCCGCAGTGCGTTTCAGGAGCTTCCTCTCTTCACCCAGAATTTTCCGGAACATGATCTTCTGGTCGTCGCAGACGAAACCGACGATTTCGGCAGATATGTTCCCTATAACAGCTGGGTACCCCGCCCGGTCGGCGGAACGGAGGGGATTGTGCCCGTCGCCTGGGACCGGACCGTGGAACAATGGGGTGCCGCACAGTTGCAAAGTCGTTTTGAAAAGACTGCGGGCAGATCGATGAGGCCGGTTGACTACGCGGCATGGGCAGCAATGCGCGCGATAGGAGAGGCCGTCACGCGGACCAGCCAGGCTGATGCCGGCGCTGTCCGCGACTATCTGCTGTCCGGAAAATTCGAGCTTGCCGGGTTCAAGGGCAGGCCACTGACATTCCGGACGTGGAATGGTCAACTGCGTCAACCCATTCCGCTGGTAAACCCCCGGGCACTGGTGGCTCAAGCGCCGCTGGAGGGGTTCCTGCATCAACGAACAGAGCTGGATACGCTCGGAATAGACGAGGCGGAAAGCGCCTGCACCGCGTTCAGGGAGTAAAACATGCGCATCTTGTGGCAAATCACCGGACTTGCGATCGGGATGGGGCTTTCCATCGCGACCGCTGACGAGATCTGGGTTTCCAATGAAAAGGACGATACGATCAGTGTGATAGATATCGATACGCTCGAAGTCACACGCACGATAGACGTCGGTGAGCGCCCGCGCGGAATCGCGTTCGCCATTGATCATTCCGTTTTGTATCTGTGCGCGTCCGATAGTGACACAGTGCAGGTCATAGACCCGAAAACCGGCAAGATCCTGCATGAATTGCCATCAGGAGAGGATCCTGAGCAGTTCGTTTTGCATCCGGACGGCAAGCATCTGTACATCGCCAACGAGGATGACGCGATCACCACGGTAGTGGATACCGATACACGCAAGGTCATAGCTCAGATCGACGTCGGTATCGAGCCGGAGGGCATGGCGGTGTCGCCGGACGGAGACATCGCGATCACGACATCCGAAACCACCAACATGGCTCACTGGATCGACACCGGGACCCAGGAGCTCTTTGCCAACACCATCGTCGACCAGCGCCCACGCCATGCAGAATTCACCCACGACGGATCCGAGTTGTGGGTGAGTTCGGAAATTGGCGGCACGATCACCGTCTTTAACCGCGAAAACCAGCAGGAAAAGGCCAAGATCGAATTCGAAATCCAGGGCATCCATCCGGATCGTGTCCAGCCTGTCGGCTTTGAAATGACCCGGGACGGTCAACACGTCTTCGTTGCCCTTGGGCCGGCAAATCACATCGCTGTTGTTGATCCGGAAACCTACGAAGTGACCGACTACATCCTTGTCGGCCGGCGCGTCTGGCACATGGCCTTCAACGGTGACGAAAGCCTGCTCTTCACCACCAATGGTGTGTCGGGCGACGTGACCGTGATCGACGTGAAAAATCTTGAACCCATCAAGAGCATCAAGGTCGGCCGTTTCCCATGGGGTGCGGCTTACCGGCCGACAAACTGAGTTCAACCGGGAGGAAACACATGAAAATTCTATTGGCCTGCATCACGACCCTTTCCATCCTGACAGCACCCGTTCTTGCCGACGGCGACGATGACGACAACGCGCCGACATTCGGATCGGCCGGCATTCTGTCGCGTGATAACCGGGAAGATCTTGCGCCGCTGACGCTGTCTTCCGGAATGCCACTCAACGAAAGCGGCAAGCTGGAATTGAAATCAGGGACCTACTACGAGATCGAAATCGAAGCGGACGGCAGCCAGGAACTTGCGCTCGCCGGGGCCGGCTTTTTCCGGGCCATCTGGATAGACGAGATCGTGATTGAAGGAATCGAGATCCGCCCGCTTGGCGTCGACAGTCTTGAGTTTGACGAGGCAGGAACCCTGGAGATCAGTTTTCTGGCCATCAAACCCGGGACCTATGATTTTGGTGTTCCAGGCAGCGACCTGCAGAACGTGGAGATAACCATCAAGTGACATCCGGCCTGGATGTTCGGGGCATCACGCACCGATACGGCAAGAAGACCGCCCTGAACGACATCGGTTTTTCCCTTGATAAGGGATTGTTTTGTGCTCTTCTCGGACCCAATGGTGCGGGGAAGAGCACATTGTTCTCGATCCTGACGCGCCTGTTCGTGCCGGATGCCGGGGAAGTCATGGTCGATGGCCATTCACTGGCCCGTGAACCGGGCAAGGCTCTTGCCAGGATCGGGGTCGTGTTTCAGCAACCGACGCTTGATCTCGATCTTACGGTCCGGCGGAACCTGAAATATTTCGCCGCCCTGCACGGTCTTGCCGGCAAGGATGCCGACAGGAGGATTGAAACGTCGCTGGAGCAGGTGAATATGGCGGAACGCGCCGCCGAAAAGGTTCGCGCCCTCAATGGCGGGCACAGGCGCCGAATGGAAATCGCCCGAGCCCTGCTTCATGGTCCTGCGGTTCTCCTGCTGGACGAGCCGACCGTCGGCCTCGATGCTGAGACTCGGAGTTCGATCACGGGTCACGTTCACAACCTTGCAAGCGAACAGGGCCTGACGGTGCTTTGGGCGACCCACCTGGTTGATGAAGTCAGGGGGAGCGATCATCTTGTCGTCCTGCACCGGGGAAAAATTCATGCAAATGGAAATGCTGCCGAGATAGCGGGAGATGTCTCTTTGCAGACGCGGTTTCTGGAGATGACCGGAGGTGGCAAATGAAGGCTGCCCTGATTTGCCTTGTTGCGATCGTTCACCGCGAGGCGCTGCGGTTCGTTTCGCAGCGCGGCCGCTTCCTTGCCGCGATTGTCCGGCCCCTTGTCTGGCTCATCGTGTTTGCCGCAGGGTTCAGGGCCGCTCTCGGCCTTTCCATTCAGCCGCCTTACCAGACCTACATCACGTATGAAATCTATATCGTTCCGGGTCTTTGCGGCATGATACAGCTCTTCTCGGGAATGCAGTCGTCGCTCAGTCTCGTCTATGACCGCGAGATGGGGTCAATGCGTCTGTTGCTGACCAGTCCGATCCCGCGTTGGTGGCTGCTCTTCTGCAAACTCTTCGCCAGCACGGCGATTTCCATCTTTCAGGTCTACACCTTCCTGGCGATCGCCGCGCTCACGGGGATCGGTTTTTCTCCTGCCGGTTATCTTGCAATCCTGCCGGCGCTCATTGTCAATGGACTGATGCTTGGTGCGTTGGGACTGTTGCTGTCGAGTACCATCAGGCAGCTGGAAAATTTCGCCGGTGTGATGAACTTCGTCATCTTCCCGATGTTTTTCCTGTCAACGGCACTCTATCCTCTTTGGAAAATGGCGGAAGCCTCGACCATCTTGCGCGACATCTGTGCCTTCAATCCGTTTTCGCATGGCGTCGAATTGATCAGGTTCGCGCTCTATGGTCAGGTTGACTGGATGGCGCTCCTCTGGGTGCTGTTGGCATTCGCCATATTCCTATCGGGCAGTCTTTGGGGGTATGATCCTTCGCGCAGCATGGTCAGGCGGAAAGCGTGAATGTCTGTCCGGACGGGATTTGAAACAGGAGCCGGGAATGAAACGCATTGTTGCTACGATATTGCTTGTCGCAGGCGTCCATGGTGCAGGAGCGCTGGCCGAAGAGGTCGATACCGGTGGAACCCTCAACCCCGACGAAATGAGCCTGAACCGGTCCATTGCCGAAGCGCTGGACGGCAATGTCGACATGGTCGTCTGCGCACAGGGCTACCTGATGACCAAGAAGGGTGATCATGAAGCCGCGCGCAAGATCTTCCAGGCCTGCGCCGAAAAAGGCTGGACGGGAACGATGACCTGGATGGCCTACATGGATCAGAACGGGCTCGGCAAAACGGAAGATCCGGAAGCGGCCGCTGCCTGGGACAGGAAGGCGGCCGAAGCCGGTGACCCGGTCGGACAGTTCAACTACGGGCTGGATCTGCTGCGTGGTTATGGCGTCGATCAGGACCTTGATCTGGGCAGGAGATTTATCGATCGTTCGGCGGAACAGGGGTTTGAAACGGCCAGGGAACTGAAGCGTGAAGGCTATGACTGGAAGGCTGTCACTCCAGACGCGGATGAATGGAAATTCCAGCGGGTCTATTAGGACAAACCGGAAGGAAGCCTTGTTTGCGACAGGTTCGCGGGCTGCCCGTGCAACAGGTAGACCGAACTGGCAAGTCTGCTCGCCTCGTGCTCTGAGTGAGTAACCAGAAGCGTTGCAATGGAAGCATCCGCCAATAGCTCAAGCGTCAATGCGATCATGTCGTTCGCAAGGCTCTTGTCCAGGGAGGCGAAAGGTTCGTCCATAACGAGGAATTGCGGCTTGGCGGCAAACGCGCGTGCGAGAGACAGGCGTCGCCTTTGGCCCAAGGACAACTGGTCGGGCAGACGGTCGGCCTTCCCGTCCAGTCCAACCCGCACGAGGGCTTCTTTCACCGACGCGTCAGAGGCACCTGTGATCAGGCGTATGTTGTCTCCCGCAGTTCTCCACGGCAGGAGAGTCGGTTCCTGAAAGACCATCGAAATGCGCTCCGGTCGCGTGACGTGACCGTCGAATTCCGGATCAAGACCTGCTGCAATCCGAAGCAGGGTCGTCTTGCCTATTCCGGAAGGACCCAGCACAGCGACACACTCGCCGGATGCTATTTCCAGGCAAACGTTACCCAGAACCGGCTGATCTCCGTAGGACTTGCCTTTGATTCCTATCCCGATCATGCGCGGCGCCACCGGCTTGCGCGGCGTTCCCAGGGTTGAAGGACTGCAAATTCGATCGTCAGCATGACAGCGATGAACGACAGGGCATAAGTCAGCACCATGGCCACATCGAACAGCTGGAAATAGAGATGGATCTGAAAGCCAACACCATTGGATCTCCCGAGAAACTCGACGACCAGAACAATCTTCCAGATCAAGGCAGTACCGGTGCGTGCACTGGCAGCAAAAAACGGCGCCAGTTGCGGGACGATGATATGGCGCAGCCGCGTTAGTCGGGGAACCCTGAATATCCGGGACATGTCATCGAGCGCGGGATCGAATGTCCGCGCTCCTTCGCGGATCAACACTGTCACCATCGGGATCTTGTTGATTGCGACAGCGGTTATGGCAGCAACTTCCGTGAGACCGATCCAGAGATAGCAAAGTACGATCGTCACCAGCGCGGGAAGGTTCAGGAAAAACAGCAGCCAGGGGTCGAACCAGGTATCCACGGACTTGCGTCGGCCCATCAGAAGCCCGATTGCGGTTCCAATCGCCATGGCCAGAATGAAGGCCGCCACTACCCGGCCCAGGGTGATGCCGAGATGGTAGAGCAGAGGTCCGGCGAACAGCTCCTTGAAGGTGAGTCTGCCGATTTCGAGCGGCGAGGGGAGTGTTTCCGGGTCGGCCAGGGCAGCGGCAAAAACCGACCAAACCATGATGAGCAGACCCAGCGAGACCAGTCTTGTCCTTATGGAGCCGGCGACCCGCGGATCAGCCTTCCGGGATGACAAAAACACCCTCCGGCAAGGTTGTTGCGGAGCCGACAAGTTTTTCGCCGCCCAATCGTGCCATCACCTCGAGCATGCGTTCCGCCTGCTCCTCGTTAACGGGTCCAAGAGCTGGAATCCCGGCAATGAAGCCGGTTTTCAACGCCTCGAAGTCGGCATCTGTTTTTGCACGCATCAGCGGCCGGATGCGGTCAAAGGCCTGCGGGTCGGTTGCAAGAATATCCTTGGCCCCTCTCGAGGCGGCCATGAAACCGCGAACGAGATTTGGGCGTTCCCTGAGCATGTCACCGTGGAAAACATAGCCGAGCAGTGGTGTCTCCGGATCGAGCCCGAGCGCCTTCGCGGCGTCTGAAACCGAGATCAGCTCACGCATGCCCTTGGCTTTCATCTTGGCTGCAAAGTGCCAGAAATTGATGGCCCCGGCTGTTCTTCCTGCGAGCGCATTCTTGAAGATCAGAGGAGGTGCGCCGAATACCTGCTCGGTCTCGGCGGCAAGATCCATTCCATATTCCTGTTCGGCATAGGCCCTCAGGATCAGCCAGCTCTTGTCAACCGGGCCACCTGCGATGCCGATCTTCTGTCCGGCCAGATCTTTCAGGGTCTTCGCGTCGCTGTCTCCGGATATCATCAGGCCTCCGACGGCCTTCGAATAGGGTACAAAAACATAGTCGTGCCCGTCTGCTCGCTGCCTGGCAACCCAGAGCCAGTCAGCAACGACGATGTCGGCTTCCCCTCCCTGAAAGGCAATGCGTGTTGCCGGATTTCCTGCCAGACCCATAACTTCCAGTTGAAAGCCGTTCTGGGTGTCCAGGCCATTGTGCTGGATCGTGTCGAGCTCCCAGTTGACGGTGCCGACCTTCAGCACTGCTGCCTTGAGGGGGGGTGTCTCTTCGGCGTTGGCCGCAAAATTGAGCGTCAGACACCATATGCTGACCGCCACCAGTCTCATGAGCCGATGCATGATTTCCTCCCGATACAATTTTCAGTCAGCTTAGCAGGCACGCACCAGCAATGAATTCGACTTTCGGTCGGATCTGGCACGATGTTGGCTGAACGTGACGCTTCGTCATGTTTAGTCAAGTTCACGTTATTATACCGACGCCTTCCGGTGGAGCAGGATTTTCGAGTTGCTGCACTGCACCCTGTCAAAATTGCAGAATTCCGCGATTTCCAAGGTGCACTATGGTGCAATTCTCGTGTGCGAACCTTTCCTCTAGACTGCAAATCTGGGAGGAAGCGGCTATGTGTGGCGATCCGCATGCCGGACACGTCGCTCTGTCCGAACTTAACCTGGGAGGAGACAGGATGAGGAAGTTTATCGCAATGGCAGCGGTCAGCGCACTCGCGATGACCGGGGCACACGCCGACGTCACTGAAGAGGATCTGGCAAAGGATCAGGCGACGACTGACAGTGTTCTGACCAATGGCATGGGGCGGGACCAGCAGCGGTTCTCACCATTGAAAATCATCAACAAGGACAATGTTCAAAATGTTGTTCCGGCGTGGGCATTTTCCCTCGGAGGCGAGAAGCAACGCGGCCAGGAAACACAACCTCTGATTTATGACGGCGTGATGTATATCACCGGGTCCTATTCGCGTCTCTACGCGATTGACGTCAAGACCGGAGAAGAGATCTGGCAGTACGATGCCCGCCTTCCAGAAGGTATCCTGCCCTGCTGCGATGTGGTCAACCGCGGCGCGGCCATCTACGGCGACAAGATATATTTCGGAACACTCGACGCACGTATCGTGGCGCTCGATCTCAAAACCGGAGATGTGGTCTGGCGCAAGAAAATCGCGGATTACAAGGCCGGTTATTCTTACACGGCCGCACCCGTGATCGTGAACGGTCTGATTGTCACCGGCAATTCCGGCGGTGAATTCGGTATCATCGGAGAAGTGCAGGCCCGCGATGCGGAAACCGGTGAACTGGTCTGGACCCGTCCGGTCATCGAAGGTCACATGGGGACCTTCAAGGGCGAAGACAGCACATTGACGGGTACGCTCAACGCGACCTGGCCAGGTGATCTCTGGAAAACCGGTGGCGGTGCAACGTGGCTCGGCGGAACCTATGATCAGGACACCAACACGCTGGTCTTTGGCGCGGGTAACCCGGCTCCATGGAACAGCTGGCTTCGTGCTGCGGGCAATCCGAGCGGAACAGAAGGAGACAATCTCTATGCCGCTTCGCGGATCGGGATCAATCCGGAAAACGGCGATATCAAGTGGCACTACCAGACGACCCCACGAGAAGGCTGGGACTTCGATGGTGTGAACGAGGTAATCCCCTTTGTGGATGCAAGCGGCAACAAGCGGTATGCGACCGCGGACCGGAACGGATTTTTTTATATCCTGAACCGTGACGACGGCGCCTTCGTCAATGCCTGGCCATTCGTCAGTCAGATCAGCTGGGCGGATGGTATCGGGGAAGACGGCCGTCCGAAATTTAACGAAGACAACCGCCCGGGCGACCCCAGCAAGGCAGCTGACGGCAAGAAAGGTGAAGTGGTCTTTGCTGTTCCATCGTTCCTCGGAGGCAAGAACTGGATGCCGATGGCGCATAACCCGGATACGGGTCTCTTTTATGTGCCTTCGAACGAGTGGGGAATGGATATCTGGAACGAGCCCATCTCCTACAAGAAGGGTGCGGCCTATCTCGGGTCCGGATTTACCATCAAGCCCATCTTCGAGGATCACATAGGGTCCCTGAAGGCGATCGATCCGAATACCGGGGACATCAAGTGGGAGTACAAAAACAACGCTCCCCTTTGGGGCGGTGTCATGACCACGGCCGGTGGGCTGGTCTTTACCGGTATGCCTGAAGGCCAGTTCAAGGCTTTTGATGCTGACACGGGCAAGGAGCTGTGGTCTTTCCAGACGGGGTCCGGGATCGTTGGCCAGCCGATTACATGGGACATGGATGGCGAGCAATACATCGCCGTAGCTTCCGGCTGGGGCGGTGCGGTGCCGCTCTGGGGCGGCGAAGTCGCCAAGAAGGTGAACTACCTGAACCAGGGTGGCTCGATCTGGGTGTTCAAGCTGCCAAAGCAGCTGGCATCGTCGAACTAAGACGGAACGGTTCGACACTTCCGGCGGCTTGCTGCCGGAAGTGATCCGTCTTTGGCGCGAAATTACGCGCGAAGAACCTGTCGGTACCCATCGTCCGAAGCCGGGAGGAAAAGGATCATGTCAATTGAGACTGACGGCGCAAACAAGTTCCTGATCATCGATGATCATCCCTTGTTTCGAGAGGCTCTGCACAGCGCCGTGGAGCTGGCCTATCCCAACTCGGACACGCTTGATGCGGCGTCGCTGGACGATGCCTGCGAGTTCCTGGATCACGATTCAGGCTTTGACCTCGCACTTCTTGACCTGTCCATCCCCGGTGTCAAAGGCATGGACGGACTATTGCATCTCAGGACCCATTATCCGCGGCTTCCGGTTGTCGTGGTTTCAGGCGCGGAAGATCCGCCCATCATTGCCCAGGCCATGGCCTACGGCGCAGCGGGATTTGTTCCAAAGTCATCGAAAAAGACAACGCTGGCGCAGGCTATACAACAGGTCATGAATGGTGCCACTTATCTACCGGAGAACTATAATGACACCGATGATGAACCGATTGACGATCAGACCCGGAAAATGATCGCGCGACTGTCCAGTCTGACACCGCAGCAGATCCGGGTATTGCAAATGATCTGCAGCGGGTTGCTCAACAAGCAGATTGCCTATGAGCTCCAGGTCGGTGAAACAACAGTCAAGGCGCACGTCTCGGAAATCCTGCGCAAGTTGTGTGTTTCAAGCAGGACGCAGGCGGTGATCGAGGTCAAGAAACTCGAAGCTCTGGGGACCGCGGATCCCTTCGACACAAACGCTACGGCTGATCCCGGACTGAGACCGCTCAGGCGTCACAGCTGAGCCATATGACTGATCGCCGGTCAACTCGGTGAATTTGATCAGGTGTTTTGCCGTTGGAGCCGTTTGAGAGGCTCTACGGGCTCCACGGTCCCGACACCACAGCTTGCCAGAGATGTCCGGCCTGACTTGCGTCTCGAGCCGATGGCGACCGTTATTGTGTGACGCATCATCGGCACCTTCCTGGAGCTTGTGTTCATGGGCTAGCGGCCAGGTGAGCTGGGGATAGTCCCAGTTGCACTTTTGGGGTCCTGCATCGAGATTCTGATTAATCGATTAACTTAACCATTGACTCGGTTCGAACTTGATTGCTTAATCGTTAAAGCAAGAGGGTTCGATGGTCAGCATCAAGCAAATCGCTAGTGACATGGGCGTGTCGACCGCAACAATTTCGAATGCGTTGACCGGTAAGGGGCGTGTTTCGCAGGAGCTGGTCACGCGCATCCAGACCAGGGCGGAAGAGCTCGGATATCGTCCCAGTATTGCGGCGCGCGCACTCAAGACAGGGCAGACCGGCATTCTTGGCCTTGTGATGCCGGACCTTACCAACCCGCTGTTTCCGCGCATTGCCCAAACACTGTCAATTCAAGCTGACAAGCGAAAACTCGGCATTCTGATTGCGGATTCGCGCGGCAGTGCAGATGAGCAAAGCGAAGCCTTGCGAAGGCTTCTGGACAGAGGTGTGGATGGACTCATCGTCGTTCCACAGAAGGGGACGACGCCGGATCCAATGCCCGTGCCGGTCGTTGTCCTGAACACGGCTTCAGATCCCTGGAATTCGGTTTCGGCCGATCACGCGGGCGGCGGCGGCCTGGTTGCACGGCACATTTTGGATATCGGACATCGCAAGGTGGTGATCCTTGGCGGAGATCAGGTCTCGGAAGTGCAACGCGATCGCATTGCCGGCATGACCGATGCGCTGCCATCCGACATTGGTGTCGACGTATTCTGGGGCGATGCGGGCGTTGAGAAATCGGTTGCCATGGTTCAGTCGGGTGCAACGGCGATCATGACCACTTCCGACCTGATTGCTCTTCAGGTGCGCACGGAACTGATGCGCACGCAGATTTCCGTTCCCGACCAGGTCAGCCTGACCGGTTTCGATGATATGTCGTTCTCATCGATCATGCATCCGGCACTTACGACAGTTGCCCAGAATGTCGACGAAATCGCAAGCAGAGCGATTGATATCATCTCCGCCAAAATCAGCGGCAACATGCCGGATCACGAGGGTGAAACCGTGCCAATGCGGCTCGTCGTGCGGCAATCGACATCCATCCCGAACCACTTTTTCAGCAGGAGACCCTCTCGATGACCAAGTACATTTCAATCCTTGCGCTGAGCGCTGCTCTCACCGCGACCGGCGCGGCGGCACAAGAAAAGCTCACAATCTCGGTCTATTCGTTCGCTCAGGATGCCTACAAAGAGGCGCTCTACGATCCATTCGAAGAGATATGCGGTTGTTAACTGGTCATCGAAACCGGCAACTCGGTGGAGCGCATGGCCAAGATCGAGGCAAACGCCGCTGATCCCGTAATCGATATGGCCGTGATTTCCTCCCACGACGCGTTGAGCCTGGCACGGAAAAACCTGCTGCAAGCCATCGACACATCCAGGCTCCAGAGCTTTGACAAGCTCTACACCGCCGCTCAGGATCCGATCGGCGACAACATGGCAGTAGGCTACACGTTCTATGCAAGTTCGATCGTCTATCGCAGCGATCTGGTGAGCATTGAGAGCTGGAACGATCTGCTGGGCGAAAAGCTTGCCGACAATGTTGCTCTGCCGAATATCACCGGTACACAAGGACCGCTCACACTGATGATGCTCAACAAGGCTGAAGGCGGCAAGCCGGGCGAATTCTCGGGTACGATTTCCGCGATCGGCAAGCATGCCGACGACATCGTCACCTTCTATTCCCGATCGTCCGAACTGGCACAGCTCATGAACCAGGAAGAAGTCATCGCCGCGCCTGTGGGGCGTTTCGCCTGGAGCCGGTTCAAGAGTTCGCCACTTCCGTTCGCATGGGCAGAACCGAAAGAAGGACAGGCAGGTGGCATGAATGTCATGATCATGACCGCAAACAACGGCAATGAGGATCTGGCCTACAAGCTCATGGACTACTGGCTTTCAACCGAAGTGCAGACCCGCATTGCGGAGGCACTGATCGACAGCCCTGCAAACACGGAAGTGAAGGTGAGCGACGAGGTGGCCGAGAACCTCACTTATGGTGCGGAGCTCATCAATTCGCTCAACATCCTGGATCCGGCGGTCATCATCGCCAACCGTGATGTCTGGGTCGAACAGTGGAACAACGAAGTGATCCGATAACACACGTTGGAGGGCGGCCTTTCCGGTCGCCCTCGCGTGTCCCAGTGGCCGGAGCCTTTTCATGTTTTTAAACCGCTCAGAAGGATTTGCGCTTGCCTTGCCCGCGGCGCTCTTCACCTGCCTGGTGTTCCTGGTTCCGGTAGGTATCCTGCTGTCGGCGGCGTTCCAGGCAGAACCCGGGGTCTGGAGCCTGCAGGGATATGTTGACTTTTTCTCACAACCCCTGAACCAGAGCGTCTTCTTGCGCACCCTGAAGCTCGGTGTACTGGTTGCAGGCACTTCCGCGGTGATCGGTTATGCGGCGGCATTTTGTATCGTGAATTTGCCGGCATCGTCGCGCGGCCGCATCTTCGGCCTTGTCGTGCTGCCGCTGATGATATCGCCCGTGGCCAGGACCTATGCCTGGATTGTCATTCTCGGCCGTACCGGCATCGTAAACGACGTGATCGTGGGGCTGGGCTTGTCGGAAACACCCATTCGCCTCCTGTTTACCGAAACGGCGGTTTTCATCGGTCTTCTCCAACTGTTCCTGCCGCTCATGATCATTTCCCTTGTTTCGGCGATGGAAAACATCCCGCAGGATGTGGTTCCCGCCGCCCGCGTGCTAGGTGCCAGCTGGTTCCAGGTGTTCTTCCGGGTCATTCTGCCGCTCACCAAGGAGGGGCTGGTGATCGGCGGCACGCTTGTCTTTACCGGAGCGCTGACCGCCTATATCACCCCTGCCATTCTCGGAGGATCGAAAGTCCTGATGTTGGAGACTTTGCTCTACCAGAAGGTCAATGTGTCGAATGATTTCGTATCGGCAAGCGTCATCGCCATGATCCTCATTGTCATGTGTTTTTCGGCCAATCTGGTCCTGAAACGTATTGCCTCGGTGCGGAGCTAGACCATGTCCCGCCTTACAATCTGGCTCATCCTGGGCACAACGCTCACCTTCCTGATCGGACCTTTTCTGATCGTCATTTTTGCGGGAGCCTCTGCGGGGGAAGCTCTGTCCTTTCCTCCCCAGGGCCTATCGCTCAAGTGGTACGCCAAGGTCTTCACGGTAGAGAGTTTTCGAGCCAGCTTTGCGTTGTCGATGTTCCTTGCGATCTTTGGCACGTTGACGGCCCTGCTGATCGGCATTCCGGCCGCCTATGCGCTCAATCGCTACAACTTGCCCGGAGCAGAGGCCATCCGGACGATTGTTGCAGCACCGATCATCGTTCCGGGAATTATCGTGGGTCTCGCGCTCTTGCGCTATTTCGTCGTGCCGCTTGATGTGACAATCACCATGGCGCTTTTCGTGACGCACACCGCGTTGGTCCTGCCATATGCGGTTCGTGTCGTCTCGTCGAGCCTCAACAACCTGCGTGCAGACATGGAAGAAGCGGCTGTTATTCTTGGCTGCACGCGCTTTCAGGCATTCGTCAAAGTCGTCCTGCCGAACATTCGCGGCGGTATCCTTGCGGCCTTTATTCTTGGCTTCGTGACCAGCTTCAACGAAGTGCCGGCCTCGCTCTTTCTGTCCGGGCCAGGGGTGCGCACCCTGCCGATCGACATGCTTTCCTACATGGAAATCACTTTCGATCCTTCCGTGGCGGCTCTCTCGGCTCTTTTGGCCTTCATGTCGGTTGCCATCGTTTTCGTCGCCGAACGACTCCTGGGGTTTTCTCGTTATGTCTAACGCATACGTTTCACTGACCGGTCTAACGCTTTCATATGGGCAGACTGTCGCGGTGCCGGAGCTGAACCTGGATATCCGTAAGGGTGAGCTGATTGCGCTTCTCGGCCCGTCGGGATGCGGCAAGACAACCACCATGCGGGCCATTGCAGGGCTCCTCGCTCCGACAAGCGGAAAAATCATGATCGACGGTGCGGATGTAACCCGGACACCTGCGAACAAGCGTGGAATCGGCCTCGTTTTCCAGTCCTATGCGCTATTTCCTCATCTCAGCGCCTTCGAGAATGTTGCTTTCGGGTTGCGGCTCCAGAAGCAGCCCGACGCACAAGTCCGTGCCAAGACCGAAGCCGGCATGGCGACTGTCGGCCTGACAGGCTTCGAAACGCGAAAGCCTTCTGAAATGTCAGGTGGCCAGCAGCAGCGACTGGCGCTGGCCCGGTCGCTGGTAATGGAACCGAAAGTTCTGCTGCTCGATGAGCCTCTTTCCAACCTGGACGCACGCCTGAGACTCGAGATGCGCAACGAGTTGCAGCGGGTCCAGAAGGACACCGGGATCACAATGATCTTTGTTACTCATGATCAATCGGAGGCACTGGCATTGGCCGATCGTGTGGTGCTGATGAAGGACGGCAAGATAGAGCAACTGGGGACGCCTGCAGAACTCTATGCCGAGCCCAGCACCGCGTTCGCGGCGAACTTCATGGGGTTCGAGAACATCTTCCGCCTGGAGGGTGCGGACCTGGTCTCGGATCACGGCCGGTTGCCTTTTGGCTGCGAAGCTGCGGTCCCGTTACTGGCCTGGCGACCAGGCGGTGTCGCGGTCGGGAAGGGGCCTCACGTTGGCCGCGTGATTGCCAGCAGTTTCGCAGGTGACCACAGGGAATATGTGATCGACAGTCCGTTGGGTCAGATCAAGGCGGACGCTTCCATCGATCTTCCCGAGGTGTTACTTGGCCAGCAAGTCGCATTCGATCTTCCACAGGCAACCGCACGGCATTTGGCAGCGTGACAGCGATTTGGGTTGATACTGATTTCGGGTTTGACGACCTCTGGGCGCTTCTCCTGCTGCGGCACCTGGGACATGAGGTCGCCGGTGTTTCCCTTGTCGCGGGCAACGCCCCGCTCGACCAGGTTTGTGCCAATGCCATGGGAGCCAAAGAGGCCTATGGGTTCGACTGGCCTGTCTGGCAAGGGGCTGATCGACCGCTGAAACGCCTGCCGGAGACTGCCGAACGCATACTCGGCCCCACTGGAATGCGGAGCCGGGGAGCCAGGTTGCCGGTTTCCAGATCCGGTGCACCGCCAAAGGGCGCACCGGACGCGATGCGGGATTGGCTTCAGACTGCCACTGACGCGAAATGCCGGATTTTGGCCCTCGGTCCGCTCACCAATATTGCGCAGCTCGTGACGCAGTCACCGGAGGTGACCGGCCGGATCGAGCGATTGGTCTGGATGGGCGCAAGTGCAGGTGCGGGAAACCACACGCCCATGGCCGAGTTCAACGCGGTGGCCGATGCCGAAGCATTGGATTGTGTCATTGCATCGGGTCTTCCAGCCGACATCGTCGACCTTACGTTTTGCCGAAAGGTGACTTTCGGACCGGAAGATATGCCCGAGACAGATGAGTTGACCCGCGACCTGCTGGGAGGCTACCTCGATATCGCGCTGGAGCGTGCTCGCCCCGGCATGGCGATTTACGACCCTCTGGCGGCACTGGCCGTGGCGGATCCGGACAGCATCGGCTTTTCGTCCTGCAAGATTGAGGTGTCGACAGAAACGGACGAAAGCTATGGGGCCACAAAGGTCATCGGAACAAGTTCGTCCACCACGAGAATTGCAACCGAAGCGAAAGCGGACCTGGCGCAACTCTGTCTCAGCGCATTGAAACGGGAGGCCTTAGATGGCCCAAGATAGCGACCTTAACGCGCCGGAACTGAGAGACCGGGCAGTCAGAGCGGCCCAGGGTCACGTTCCCTTCGACCTTCTGATTACGAACACGCGTTTGCAGGACATGGTCACGGGCCGCGAACGTGACGCGGATATTGGCCTGACAGGTGGGCTCATTGCCAGCGTGCATGCTCCGGACAGGACGCGAGAGGCCGATGCCTTCTTGGATGCAGGTGGCCGTTTCGCAGTCCCGGGTCTGATAGACACTCACATGCATGTGGAAAGCTCCATGGTGACTCCCGCTCAATACGCGGCAGCCGTGGTTCCGCGGGGCGTCACAACGGTCGTTTGGGACCCGCACGAATTCGCGAATGCCTGTGGTCTTGCAGGGGTCGACTATGCGGTTTCAGCAGGCAGGGACCTACCGCTTCGCTTTCTGACACTTGCGCCAACCTGTGTTCCCTCTGCTCCAGGTTTCGAGACGTGCGGTGGCGACTTCGGCCCGGAGGTGCTCTCGGAACTGTTGACCCGCGAAGATATCCACGGCGCCGCAGAGCTGATGACAATGCGGCCACTGCTCGGTGGTAGCCCCAGGGTCAAAGGCATCGTGAATGCGGGACTGGCAAGCGGAAAGAGGGTCTGTGGACACGCACGCGGCCTTAAGGACGGCACTCTCGCAGCATATGCGGCGGCAGGCGTCGAGAGCGACCATGAGCTGACAAGTGCGCAGGACCTGATTGCGCGGCTGGAAGCGGGTATGACGGTTGAACTTCGGGGCTCCCACGAACATCTCTTGCCGGAATTCACGGAGGCAATTCTGGAGCTGGGTCATCTTCCCCAGACACTCACTTTTTGCACCGACGACGTTTTTCCCGATGATCTGGCCAATCATGGCGGGCTGGACCATATGGTCAGGCGCATGATCGGTCACGGGCTTCCGCCTTCATGGGCTTACCGCGCGGCGACATTCAACGCAGCGACGCGTATCCGGCGTTCAGATCTGGGACTTGTCGCACCTGGAAAACGTGCCGATATCGCAATCCTCGACGACATCGAGCGCGTGAAAGCCAGTCTGGTAGTCGCAGACGGTGTCCTGGTCTCCGAGGGCGGCAAGATGGTCAGGCCTTGTCTCGCGGCTGCTCCTCCAGTCGCGCTCAGGAACTCAGTTGCGGTCCGTGAACTGCAGCCTGATGATTTTGAGGTTACCGCCAAAGGATCAACAGCTGAGATCGCAACCCTCTCCAAACCGAGGTTTCCGGCTTGGGGTGTTCGAACGGTGGATGTAAAGGCAGGGAAGTTGTCGCTACCCGATGACATGATCCGCATGGCCATCGCCAACCGGTACGGTCGAAACATGCCCGTGCGTGTCGCATTTCTGGAAAACTGGGGAACATGGCGCGGCGCATTTGCGACAACCGTTTCTCATGACAGCCACAACCTAACCGTCTTCGGTTGCGATCCGGTCGACATGGCGCTGGCCGCCAACACGGTCCGCTCATCGAATGGCGGGTTGTGTGTCGTCTCCGACGGCAAGGTACTTGAGCATCTTGATCTTCCCCTGGCAGGACTGGTCAGCGAGGCGCCACTCTCAGAAACAGCCGAAAGCTTTGCCGCTTTGCGCCAGTCACTCGACACCTTGGTCAACTGGGAGCCGCCCTACCTTGTTTTCAAGGCACTCTTTGGAGCGTCTCTCGTCTGCAATGCCGGTCCACGTCTGAGCGATGTCGGCATTGTTGATGTCTTCAATGAGCAGATCCTTGAAACGCCTGTTATTCCGTCAAGATCAACTCCAGGGCACGCACAAGAGCGTCCTTGATTTGGTCTGAGTGTGTTCCTGTGGCCGGACAATTGATCAGGTCGCTGCAACCACGATGATTTCCACCGTAAAGTCCGGCGTTGCGAGTTTGGATTCCCCGCACGCCCGGGCCGGAGGATTGGCCGGATCAACCCAGGCGTCCCAGACCTCATTCATCTCGGAAAAGTCGTCCATGCTGGCAAGCCAGATGGTTGCCTGCAGGATCCGGGACTTGTTACTGCCTGCATCACCCAGAAGTTTTTCGATCTTTTCCAGGACTACCCTGGTCTGGTCGGCAACACTCTCACCGGGATTGCCGACCTGTCCGGCCAGCCAGACCAGGTTGCCATGGACCACTGCCTGGCTCATGCGTGGGCCGACGCCGAACCGTTTGATTTCCGTCATTTTGTTTGCTCCTTCATTCAATGTTATCTAGTTGAGACGGGAAGGATCGAGAGCTTGCACAACCTCCTGTGCAAGCTCCGGTTTCCGTCCCAGACAAAGATCCGCGGTGAGCTGCGACAAGGCAGGTGCGGTTTGCACACCGTATCCGCCCTGACCGGCCAGCCAGAAAAATACCGCCCCCGTCCCGGAGCAAATCCGACAGCAGGCGTTCGATCCCTTACAAAACTGCGAAGACCCGCCCAGCTGTGTTCAACACGCGTGATCTGCATTTTCACGGCCTGTTCGAATCGGTGCAGTCCTTCCGCGAGCACCATGTCGTCAACCCAGGCATCATGAGGCTCAACAGGATCTTCATCTGCCGGAGACACCATGAATTTACCTGCGTCCGGTTTCACGTACCAACTCTCCGATGCGCTCACGACCAAAGGCCAGGACGTGACATCTAACCCGTCCGGTGGTGCCACTATGGCCGCTGACCGGCGCAATGGCTGAAGCCCTATCCTTTGAACTCCTGCCCGTGCTGCAATCACATCCGCCCATGCTCCGGCCGCGTTGATGAGGATCGGGGCCTCAAAGCTGCCGGCTGCTGTCTCCACACGCCAGGCACCCTGCGCCCACCGGATCGCCTCTGCCGGCGCCCGTGTTACAATTTTTGCCCCATGCTGCCTGGCAAGCCGGACAAAACCTTGCAGCAACCGGTCAACATCAATGTCGCTGGCAGCTCGCTCGATTGCCGCTGCAGCAATCCTGTCCTTTTTGAGGAGCGGGAATAGAGTGACGGCCTCTTCAGCCGTCAAAAGATCCATACCGTCTGCGCCATCCAGATAGGCCTGAAACGCGCCGAGTTCCTCCTCAGTGGCTATCAGCATTTCACCACGCGGCGTCAGCAAGCTATGGTCGGACAATCCTTCGGGTGTTTCCAGAACCGGCTCAGAGGCCGCATTGAGTGCCCGCAAGGTGGCATTGCCGTAGTTTCGTATGTAAATCGCGGCCGACCGGCCCGTCGCATGCCGGCCGAGCGCGTCTTCCATCTCAAGCAGAGTGACCGATGCGTCTGGCGCAAGACGCGCAGCTGCGCCAGCGCCGGCGATACCGCCGCCGATAATCAGAAAATCGGATCGGAGTGTCATGCGCGTTGAAATCCCGTCAGGACACTGGTCAGATTGTGGCCCAGCTCATCGGCCAGGTATCCGCCTTCCTGGACAAACAGTGTGGGCAGACCGAGCCCGGCGATTGCCGCTCCGATGCGGGCGAAACCGGGTGTGGTGATGGCAAGGCCCTTCAGCGGGTCATTCTCGTAAGCATCGAGACCGAGCGCAATAATCACGATGTCCGCACCAAAGGCCTGAACGCGCTCAAGTGCCGTGTCGAGTGTTGTCAGATAGGCGTCGTCGCCGGTCCCGCGTTCCAGTGGCAAGTTGAGATTGGTTCCCCTGCCAGGCCCCTCGCCACGCTCATGGCCGTGCCCCCAGTAGAACGGATAGAAGCCGCTCGGATCGGCGTGAACGGAAACGGTAAGAACATCACTTCGTTCGTAGAAGATCCCCTGGGTACCGTTGCCGTGGTGGACGTCAATATCGAGAATTGCAGGTCGCCTCCCGGCCATCAGCAACCGTTCTGCCGCGATGGCGGAATTGTTCAAAAAACAAAATCCGCCGGCCAGATCGGAAAACGCGTGGTGGCCGGGCGGACGGGACAGGACATAGGCTGCCGTCTCTCCCTCAAGTATCTGGTCGGCACCTTCAACCGCGCTTTGCGCAGACCAATAGGCTGCGTCCCATGTGCCTTCGGCGATAGGACAGCTGGTATCCGCCTGGTGAAAACCGGCCTGTCCGACCGCCGAGCGCGGATAACTAGCAGTTCGCCGGTCCGGATGGACATTCGGGATCACTTCGTCGGAGGCATTCTTGATCCGGCGCCACCGCGCGTGGATTGTCTGTAAAAAGACAAGGTATTCAGCGGAATGCAGGGCGGCGATCGGACCCAAGCCGTGGTCAGTCGGTGTCTGAAAGACACAACCGGCCTCGATCGCCCCATTTTGAAGGACCTCTATTCGGCGTGGTTGTTCCGGATTGGCAAGCCGCGTGCCGGTTGCCATGAAATGCTTTGGATCATGTTTCCGCTGGCGGTCATCAAAAATGGCTTTCATGAGCGTTTCCTCAGGCTTTCCAGCGCTTCTTCCTTGAGAGAAAGCACGGTTTCGTCCGGTAGATCTTCAAACCCAAGCCGCGTATAGAAACGGCGAGCTTCGATGTTGTGGTCGTGAACAGCAAGTTTCAAAAAGCGCACGGACCAATTGTACGGCGCCTCCGCCAGTGCGGCTTGCAGCAATCGCGGTCCCAGGCCTTGCCCTCGGGCACGACCGGAAACCCAAAGGTCCGAAACATAAAGGCCCGCTCCACCCAGACTGGTCGAGAACACCGGTGACGCGATGAGGACGCCCTTACACACATTGCCTCGTTCTGCAACAAGCGCGAAGAAAGCCGGGTTGTCGCCAAAACCATGAGTAACAAGATCCTCCGTACAGGCCCGGTGTGTTTCGCCGAGGTCAGCCGATAGTTGTTGCAGCGCCTGATTGAGCCGATCTGCATCGATTGCCGTTGCTTTCCGGATCGAGATCCCGTTCATGATCAGAATGTCGTCTCCGCCATACGCTTCAGGCCAAGCATGGTCTTTGCCGCAGCCGCGATTGCCGTTGTACGGCGAGTGTTTCAGAACCTATGCGATGTTTCTTGGTGTGTTCTTGAAGACTAGATCGTCCGTGGTTTCCAGAAAAGGCCTTTCCCAGTCAAACTCCGGTCATCGTGGCTATCGGCCAACGGGTGCAGTGCGAAATTCATCGTATCCTGTTTGAGCGAGCATATTTCCGGCTCGCGCCGGAGCGGAATTTTCAGGCGTTCTTCCACCACCATGGCTGCACTACCGCCGGTCGTCACGCTGAAACCACGTCGCAATTGGCCTGTTTTTGCGGCAAGAAGCTGTAATAGTTCGCGGCCTTTGCTGACGGACGGACGACCATATTCCGGATTTCTGACGTGAAGATGCAAGATCGCAGCGCCTGCTTCGGCCGCATCCGAGGCCTGTCGGCTATTTCACCGGCCGTGACAGGAAAACAGGGAGACATGGCCGGCGTGCGAATGGAACCAGAAGGCAAGGGTCAACCGCGCCGCAAAAGCTCTTCTGCACATGTTGCTGGCCAAAAATCGCGAGACACCGATCGAGAAGCGTACGTATCCGTGACGCCTCAAGAACCAAGGGAAGGGGATTGCGATCCGTCGCGGCTATCCGTGTGCTCGCCGCGTCCGGGGATCAATAACAAGCCGATCATTCCTGGCCAGTTTGTTTCGCAGCGGGCGAGTGCCGTCGCCGCTGGACGCCGAATGATACTGTGCCTCGGCCAGGGTCTTGAATGGCCGACTTCACGCTAGCCGAACAGCAGGCCGAAATCGGGCAAAGGATCCCTGATCTTTGCAAGGCGAAGCATGTGCCAGGCCAGCGCCTGATTGCTGCTGATGATTGGCACGCCGACTTTCCGCTCCATCTCCTTGATAATATTCAAGGTTCGAAGGCTGGTGCAAGAAATCACGATCGCGTCGCAGGGGGCTGCCGCAGCAATGTTTTCTGCCGCAGCGACGATCGACTTCTCGCAAATTCTGGCAACAGTCCGGTCATTGCCTTCTTCGAACGATCCAAATCCGGCGATGTCAAATCCGGCTTCGGTAAGTCGCCGCCGCATGCGTTCAGACACTTCAGGTATGTACGGCGTGATGAAGCCGAGCCGTTTTGCCTTGAGCTCGCGTCCAGCCGCGATGACAGCGGCAAGCGGGTCGGACACAAGAGCATTCGGATAAACCGTCCGGATGGCACGGGCAACGTTTTCCGAACCGATCACCGAGGATGCCGAGGTGCATCCGTAGCCGATCACGTCATAGTCCGGCGCACTCGGCAAAAGACGTGTGGAGGCCGGGAGATCCCTTTCCATTTTTGCCAATGTGTCTGCGCGGACCTCGGGCACCATCGGAATACGACTGTGATAGAGCGCGACTCCCTCGAGCGCCATTATTCTTGAAAACTCGGGCTCGAGTGTTTCGTCGGTTTCCAGCACGATCATGCCCATCGTTGCGCGGGTCCCGATCCCGATGTCCGTATCAAATTCCAGCTTCATGGGTTTTCCTCAGATAACGGGCAGATCGCGGGGAGCGCGCTTTGAAAGCAACTCCGGACCGTCCTTGCGCACCACGATGTTTTCCTCGTGCACCATGATGCGACCATCGCCATAACTCAGTGAGGGTTCGAGTGTCAGGACCATGTTCTCCTGCAGCACAGTCTGGTCGAAGGCAGCGTGCGAGGGCCATTCTGTGAGCTGCATACCCAGTCCGTGTCCAAGGCGGCCGACATCTCCACTCTGGTCGTCCAGTTCTGCGATGACAGCCTGCATGGTCTGAAAGAGCTGCCGGCAGGTCGCACCGGCACGCGCCGCATCAATCCCGGCTTCGGTCGCACGCCATAGCACGTCATATGCACGGCGGGAGGCATCGTCGGCTGTCCCGATGGCAAAATTCCGATCAAAATCGCAGTAATACCCGTCCCAAACCGCGCCGGTGTCCAGCATAAGAATGTCACCATTGGCAAGCGGGCGACGGGAGGGAGGGGAAATCACGTCCCGGTAGCCACCCCGATCCGCGCCGCCGACCAGATAAGGAACGTCATCGGCACCCTGGGCAAGGCCTTCACGCCGGACGGCACGAAACAGATCTTCCAGGGGCTGACCTTCGTGCGCCAGCTCGGGAACCTTCGCAAATATCCGTGAACCGATCGCGCAAATGTGTGCAAGCTTCTCGATTTCCCGATCGGACTTTACCATTCGCAGACCGCGGACCAGCGCGGTCGCATCCGCTATCGAAAGGCCAGGCAGGCCCGCAACCAGGCGTTCATAGTCGCCCAAAGGCATGCGCAGCGCTGTCTCATGACCTTTCATCACGCCGATTGTTTTTCCCGCCTGAGCCAGAGGTGCGAGCAATTCCGTCAACAGGCTCAGCCCGTCATCGTCCGGACAGGGTGCACTCCAGGTGCGGATGTCGTCCAGCCATGTGCTGCGCATCAATTCCGCGCCAATCTCAGGGATGACGGCGACCGGTTTGCCGGCCGGCGGCACAAAGACAAACCATGGTCGGGTCGGGCTTTGCCAGAACAGGGTATGAAAGCCCGTGAAATACCTGACCTCCGCTTCCGTCATCAGCAACAATCCGCTGAGACCCGCTGCGGCCATGCCTGCCTGGGCCTGTTCGGTGCGTGCTGCAAATTCAGCTTCGGGAAATCCGCGCAAGGGTGACCCGGTCACGATTAGTCCTTTCGAAATGGGAGCCGGTCGCGAACCAGCTGCACCCAGAACTCGGCCCCGATGGGCAGCAGTTCATCGTTGAAGTCATAGTCGGACGCGTGCAACGGTTGCCCATGCGCACCGGTTTCGCCATTTCCCATCAGCAGGAAGCAACCGGGAACTGCATTGGAGAACTGCGCAAAGTCTTCTGAAAAACTCATTGGCGGACGTTCTCTCACGGTTTCACATCCAGCTGCTTCTGCAGCGCGGTAAACTGCGTTCGTCGGCTCCTGCGCATTGATTGTCTCGATGAATTCTGCAGCGAAACTGACCGAAACTGCAACCCCGTGTGCCGAGGCCACGCCTTCGGAGATCTGGCGCATGAATTTTTTCACAGCGGCCCGATCTTCCGGTGATCGGGCGCGGAAGTCGCCTTTCAGGATGGCTTGCCCGGGAAGCACATTGCGCTGGCCGTCCGTCACAAATTCGGTGACGGACACCACTGTTCCGGCCGCGGGAGGAAGCTTGCGTGCAACGATGGTCTGCAGCGCGAGAACGATTTCCGAAGCGACCGTTATCGCATCCACGCCCGTTTGCGGCATGGAAGCGTGTCCGCCGCGGCCCTGTACCTCGATCTCAAACAATGTTTCGCTGTTGCAGATGATGCCGGTCCGCGAAGAAACCTGGCCAGTCGGGGCGCCTGGAAGGTTGTGGATAGCGTAAACTTCGTCAACCGGGAAGCGTTCCAGCACACCTTCGTCTATCATGGCGCGCGCACCGAGCCCGTGCTCCTCATTGGGCTGGAACAAAAACACGGCAGTCCCGTCGAAATCCGGGTTTTCGGCAAGCCGGGCAGCGGCGCCCAGCAGCATTGTCATGTGTCCATCATGTCCGCAGGCATGCATCACGCCGGGCGCTTCCGACACATGGTCATGGACGGATGTCTCGGTGATCGGGAGCGCATCCATGTCCGCCCGCAATGCAATCGCGCGATTGCCCTGGCCACTTCGCAAAACACCGACAACACCGACACCTTCGTGAACCTCCAGGCCGATTGCGCGCAATTCGCGGGCAACTTCGAGTTTGGTTCTGTTCTCCTGAAATCCGAGTTCAGGGTTGCGGTGAAAGTCCCGCCGCCGCTCCGTCAAACGTTCTTCAAGCGCGTTCATGCATACGCCTCCCGTATCCCAGAGTTCTATTTACAATGTCTGCTCGGTTGGTGGGCGTTGATTTTTGCCTGATTGATGACGAAAAACATTGAAACGCGGAAAAAAGGCGATCAAATTCAGACCATGGACGACAAGGATCTTGAAATACTTCGCCTTGTGCAGCGCGATGCCCGCCTGACGGCCGACACGATCAGTCAGGAAATAGGATTGTCGTCGCCCGCGGTGCAAAAACGCTTGAAGCGGCTCCGCGAAAGCGGGGTGATCGAAAGAGACATCGCCGTTTTGTCGCCTTCACGACTGGGACGCGAAATGACAATCATTGTCGATGTCATTCTGGAACGTGAAAGCCGCCGGCATCTGGATGAATTCAAGCGCAAGATGCGCTCCGCACGTTGTGTCCAGCAATGCTACTATACGACCGGAGAAGCGGATTTCACGCTTATCCTCACTGTCCGGGATATCAAGGAATATGAAGAATTCACCCAGGAACATTTCTTTGATGAATCCAATATCAGCCGCTTCAGAACATCGGTGGTGATGGACAGGGTGAAGGTATCGCTCGACGTTCTGTGAACGCACAAACTGTTCAGATAGGCAACGTCAACCCGACTTTCGTTCGTTCCATCGTCACGGAAGTGCGAAATCGCCGGACGTTTGAATTTTCAAAAAACAGCCTGTGGGTCAGTTCCTCGAAATCCTGCATGTCGCGTGCCGTGCAGATCAGAATGAAGTCGGCGTCTCCCGTCACATAGTAACATTGCTGGACCTGCGGCTCATTGCGCGCGAGTTTGCGAAACATGTCCAGTTGCTGCAGGCTTTCGCGTTCCAGTTCGACCAGAACAATCAATGTCATGTTGTAGTCCAGCCGGGTCGGGTCCAGGATAGCGACTTCCTGTTTGATGACACCACTGTCTTTCAATCGCTTCTGTCGTCTTTGCACCGACGGTACTGACAATCCACATTCTTCGGCCATGACTTCCAACCCGATCCGCCGATCGGACTGCATCAATCTGAGGATCGTTCTGTCGGCATCATCAAAATTATCATCCATGATATTTTTTCTCGAGATTTCATTTTAATTCAAGAAATTTAGTTGAGTTTAGATGGAATATTGAAAAAATCAAATAAAGTGAAAATGCTACATCATGGAGCATGAAACACGCAGACATTCTTGATTTTGAACCGGACTTCGAGCGGGCTCTAGCCTTCTTCCAGGCGCAGGGAAACTATGCAGTCTCGCCATTGCGGGAACTGCAGGGACCTGACGGCCATTGCATCCTGGCGAAGGACGAGACCGACAGGATGGGGCTGGGGGCCTTCAAGGCACTCGGCGCACCTTATGCGGTTGCGCGACTGCTCGGAGAAGCCTGGTTTGCCAAAACCGGAGAAACCCTGACGCCCGCACGTTTCAAGGATGCGGATGTGCGGTTGCTGGCCGAAACGCAGACCTTTGTTTGCGCAAGTGCCGGCAATCACGGATTGGGCGTTGCCGCCGGAGCAAGGGACGTTTGCGCCAGGTCGCGTATCCATCTGGCCAAAACCGTTCCTGAAAATTTTGCGGGGCGCCTGCGCGCCCTGGGCGCAGAGGTCGTGCGGTCAGGCGAGGTCTACGATGAAAGCGTCGCGGCTGCGATATCGGATGCTGCCCGGACCGGTGCAACTCTGCTCGCCGACGGTACTTGGTCCGGATACACCGAGATCCCCAAATGGGTGATGGAAGGTTACTGCGTCATCGCCGAAGAATTGCGCGCCTCGTTCGAAGTGTCGGGCCGCTGGCCTACCCACGTTTATCTGCAAGCCGGCGTCGGCGGTCTCGCAGCCGCAATGGCGCACATGATCAGGCTGAACTGGACCGTGCAACCGGATCTGATCGTGGTCGAGCCCGAGGCCGCGGCCTGCCTGAAGGCAAGTCATCACGCAGGCAAGGCAACCCGGTCCGACGGACCGGACTCCAATATGGGGCGCCTGGACTGCAAGGAACCCTCGATCGTCGCGTGGCAGGTGCTCGAGCGCTGCCAGGTCACCTATCAGACGCTCTCCGAAGAAGATGGCGCAGCCGCAGCCGAGGCCGTGACGAAGCTCGGCATAACCACCACTCCATCCGGCGCAGCCGGCTTCGGCGCGTTGTGTGCACAGGTCCCCGAAAGCTCAACCGGCAAGGATTTTTTTGCCCCTTGTCATCATCTCCGAGGGACCCGCCTGAGCGGGTCGGGAAAGGAAACAAAATGCAGAAACTGATTTCAAAACTCGCCATTCCGGCATTGCTGGCCGCAGCGCTGGCAACAGGCGCCAGTGCTGAAACGTGGAAGTTCGCGTCCGAAGAAGACAAGAACGATGTACAGGACATATTCGCCAAGACCTTCGCCGAGACGATCAAGGAGGAATCGGACGGCGACATCAAAGTCCGGATTTTCTATTACGGCCAGCTCGGCACCGAAAACGACATCGTCGAGCTGACGGCCAGAGGAACCGTCCAGTTTGTCTCGGTCGGTACCGGTCATCTGGGATCCTATGTTCCCGAAGTCCAGGCACTCAGTGTTCCGTATGTGCTGGGCAGCGATGTGGATGCCATTCGCGAGGTTCTGACAAGCAGTGAAACGATTTACAACGATCTCAGCGATCGGTTCGAAAAGGTCAATCTGAAGCTGTTGACCATGATTTCCGAAGGTGAAATGGCCTGGGGGGGCCAACAAGGAAATCCGCAGCCCGGCCGATTTTGACGGCCAGAAGATCCGCACCTTCACCTCGACGATTCCGGTAGAGACCTACAAGGCCTTCGGTGCAACCCCGACACCGCTCTCATGGGGGAAGTCTACGGAGCGCTGCAGCTCAAGACAGTCGATGGCATGGTCAATCCGATCTACTTTATCTACAACGCCAAATGGCACGAGGTTCAGGACTATCTGATGTTTCCTGGCCAGCAGCCTTACGTCGGCACCGTTTCGACCAACAGCGAATGGTTCAATGGCCTGAGCGCCGACAAGCAGGCGATGGTGCACAAGGCGATTGCAGCTGCCGAACAGGCCGCACACGACTACCAGCTCCAGATCAACAAGGAAAACATGGACAAGATACTGGCTGAACGCCCGGATCTGAAGGTCGTGGTTCTGACGGATGAAGAACGCGCTGTCTTCAGGGATCTCAGCAGCGGTCTGCATGAAACCTACTACACGGTTGTCGAAAATGCTTACGGCGAGGAAGAGAAATCCGAGGCGCGTGCGCGTGCGCGGAAGATCCTGGAAAACCTTGTCCGCGAAGTAAAAGACGCCTCATAGGCGAACAACGATACGCGAAGGGCGTGGGGACCTGTTCCCGCGCTTTTTGCATTTGAACGCGCGAGGAGGGCGCGGCTGCGCCGAACTTCGGCCGGCAATCGGGAGATCATCATGAAGACGTTGTTGCTGACCGCCAACCGGGGGATCGAGTTCGCCGAAAAGGCCATTATCATCTTTTCAATCCTGATGATGATGGTGAATTCGACCGCAAACGCTATCGGTCGGTATGCATTCGGCCAAAGCCTGTTCTTTGCAGAAGAGCTGAATCAGTTTCTGATCGTCGGTGTCACATTTGTCGGGTTTGCCTACGCGGTTCGCAAGGGCAGGAATATCCGAATGACCGCCGTTTACGATGCACTTTCCAGCCGCACCAAGAAGGTCCTGTTGACCTTGATATCGCTGACAACAGGCCTGTTGCTGATGTTCCTGACCTACAAATCAGTGATTTATGTTCAGGAAGTCAAGGATATCAACAGGTTGTCACCGGCACTGCAGTTTCCCGTCTATATCGTCTATGCGGTGATCCCCGTCGGTCTGGCCATGGCCAGCCTGCAATACCTGATCGCATTTCTGATGAACGTCACCCACGAAGGCACCTATCTGTCTTTGTCCGTCCAGGACGGCGACGCAGAAGATATCGGGGTATGACATGAGCGATATCATGAATTTTCTGGGCGATGTCGTGGCTGGTGAACTTGATATCTACGTGATCACCTTCACGCTTGTGGTGACCATGGTGGTCCTGCTGTTTCTGAGTTTTCCAATGGTGGTGCCCCTGGCCGTCGCGGCGCTGGTGGGACTTGTTCATTTCTCGCAGATCGATACCGGTGTCATCATTCAGCAGATTGTCACCGGCATCTCGCCCAATGCGCTGATCGCCGTGCCCATGTTCATCCTGGCAGCAGACATCATGGCGCGCGGGCATACGGCGAACAATCTCCTGGGTCTGATCGAATCCTATTTCGGTCACCGCCGGGGAGGACTGCCGATCACGGCCTGCCTCAGTTGCACGCTTTTCGGATCCGTTTCCGGCTCCACGCAGGCAACCGTCGTTTCGGTCGGCCAGATCATGCGTCCGAAACTTCTGGCTGCAGGTTACAAGGACAGTTTCGTCATGGCGCTGATCATCAACGCCAGCGACATTGCCTTTCTTATCCCGCCAAGTATCGGGCTCATCCTCTACGGCACCCTTGCCAATACCAGCGTTGGAGAGCTCTTTATCGCGGGCATCGGACCCGGGATCGTGCTGGCTGTGCTGTTTTCGGTCTACTGCTATGTGTATAGCCTGCTTCAGGGCGACACGATTGCACTTGTGGAACGAAAAACGGGTGCGGAGAGGATCGCGGCTCTCAAAAGAGCCCTGCTTCCACTCGGGTTTCCGGCGTTGATCGTCGGCGGTATCTATTCCGGCGCGGTCACGCCGACCGAGGCGGCTTCCTTTTCGGTGCTGTACGCGCTGGTGGTCGAGTGTGTGATCTATCGCGAACTCAAGCTGAATGACGTCCTGAATGCGGCCCTCAGTACCGGTCTCATCACGGCTGTGGTGTTCATTCTTGTCGGTATGGGGCAGGCGTTTTCCTGGTACATCTCGTTCGAGCAAATCCCGCAAGGCCTGCTGGAGCCGCTCGATCTGGAAGGGGCTTCCGACGCCTATATTCTTGCCATTATCGCGTTGAGCTTCTTCGTCGGCTGCATGTTTGTCGACTCGCTGGTGGTACTGGTTATCCTGACACCCATTTTCGTGCCCATCGTCGACTCGTCAGGTCTTGATCCGGTGCTGGTGGGGGTAATGGTCACCCTGCAGATGGCCATCGGATCGGCCACACCGCCATTTGGCTGTGACATCTTCACGGCGATCGCGATATTCAACAAGCCATACATGGAAGTGATCAAGGGAACATTCCCGTTTTTCGTGATCCTGTTCGTGATGTCCGCCTTGTTGATATTCTTCCCGGGCATTGCCTTGATGTTGCGGGATCTGGCATCCCTTTGACACGAATACCCGAAGGTCCGTGTGCGTTCCTTCGGGTTTTTTACGTAAGTCCGGGTATTTGTCGGGCCCGATGCCAAGTCTGAAAAGCGCGCCGGGGTGTCGAAGTCTAGGAAAGCTAGGAAGGCTTTTCAGCCGTACTTCCCCGACTGACAATCCTGAACCCGACATCCTGCTTTCCATCGGCAGACTGCTGTCCATTCAGTCGATCCAGGATGAGTTCTGCCGCACGTTTCCCGATATCCTGACCGTAAAACCGTACGGTTGTAAGGCCAGGCGTGACCAGCGCGGCTATGTTGGCATCGCCGATGCCGCATACCGCAATCTGGCCTGGAACCTGCCAACCCCGGTTCCGCAATTCCGCAATCGCGCCGACTCCGATGATTTCATTTGCGCAAATGATCGCATCCAAACCGGGATTTGCGACGACAAAATCGGCTGCAATCACGCCACTGTCGGCAATATCAAGGGGATTGCGAACATTCTGGCGAGCAGGTATCCCGATGCCTGCTTCGTCAACCGCCGCATAAATGCCTTTACTGCGCTTGGCGGCCCGGTTTTCATGGACTTCGTGTTCAGGGCTTGTTGCGACATAGCCAAGGGACTCATAGCCGCAACGTATCATGTGGCTGGCAATGTCATGTCCGGCAGCAAAATTGTCGAATCCCACAGCCATGTCGATATGATCTGTTGCAATGTCCCACATTTCGACAACCGGAATCCTGGCACTTTCGAGTAATTTGTGCGTCTCGGCCGTGTGCAAGGTGCCTGTGAGGATGATCCCGTCGGGGCGATGGCCGAGCAGGGCCCTTACCAGCTTTTCCTCACGCTCGGGGGAATAGGACGAACAACCCAGAAGCAACTGGCAACCCTCCAGCTCCAGAGCATTTGAAATGCCTTGCACGGTATCGCTGAAAACGGAGTTTTCAAGTGTTGGAACCAGTGCGACGATAACACCGCTGCGTTCCCGGCGCAGCGTATTTGCCGCCAGGTTAGGCACATATCCAAGAGCGTCGACCGCTGCCTGGACTTTCTTGCGGGTCGCCTCGGCGACCTTTCCAGGCTGGTTGAGTACGCGTGACACCGTCATCGCCGACACGCCCGCATTTTTAGCTACAGCCATCAGGTTCGCGCGCTCCTGCCTGTAACTCCCTTTTTTGTCTGACAAATCGACCTCAATAACCAATGCGCTTGACTAAATTTTTGTTTCGTGAAAGTCTATGTTAACCTTAACATCAAGCTGGTTTCGTTGTCTATACACGATACGAGCGTCATTCGTACCAACAAAGAACAATAACAATGGCGGAGAATTTCAAAAGAGGGAGGACTGATAATGTTAAGCTTAACATCGACTATACGCCTCATGACAAAGGCGTTCCTCGGGGCGACGGTGCTGGTTCCGACAGCCTTCGCGCAGGATTTCGAAGCGCGGCCGATGGGAGGTATCCCGGGTGCATTGTTGCCCGAAGAGCGTTCCCTTTGGGTCTATGATACCGGATCCGGGAAATTCGAACCCACCGATGGCGATGCCTCGGCCGCTTACGAGGCATCGCCACGGGCGCTGCCGGACGGCACGAAAGTCGGATTTGCCGAGGGTTGGGCGGCAATTCCGTTCTCTTACGCGATCAACCAGAGGCTCTATGAGCTTGCCGGTGAGTTGGGGTTCGAGGTGGTTTACTGCGACAATGCCTTCAAGGCCGACCAGGCTGTTACCTGTGCTGAGCTTCTGGTTCAGCAAGGGGCCGATGTTGTCATTGAATCCAATTGGCAGTCGGGCGCCGCAGCATCGGTGATGAATATCTTCAACGAGGCAGGCATTCCGGTCATGTCGGTCGACGTTGTTCATCCCAACGCCATTTTCCTGGGAGCCGACAACTATGCCAGCGGTCTGATTGGCGGGCAGGCAGCAGCCGAACATGCCAAGGCGCTTGGCCGCTGCGATGACGTTACGGTGCTCGTCGGCATCAACCCCGGTGAGGGGGAAGCCGCCAATGAACGGCTGTCCGGTTTTGTCGACGGTGTCCAGACAGTCTGTGGTGCCCTTCCTGCCGACAGGATCGACGACGAACTGATCGATGCCGGCACGACCGACCAGGCATTGACCGTGGTGACAGACTGGTTAACCGCACATCCTGCGGCGGGTTTCGTCCTGGCAACGGCAATTGACGATCCGCGCGGCTTCGGGATGTCGAATGCAATCGCACAGGCCGGTCGTGAAGGAGTCGCCGTCGGCATCGGTTGCGACGAGGTTGGAGTTGCGGCAACGCGCGTGCCCGTGAAGGACAACCACTTCCTTGGTTGCGTGGCCTATTTCCCCGAAAAATACCCCGACTACGCGGTTTCGATTGCCGCCGATATCCTGGAAGGAAACGCCGTGCCGCAAGAGGTGCACCTGGATCATGTTTTCCTGACAGAAGAAAGCATCAACGATGCCTACCCCGCAGAGTGAAATGAGCGGACACAATCCGGGCGCCGACAGTGGCGCCCGGCCACCCCTGATCGAGCTTCGTGGCATCACCAAGAAGTTCGGCGGCTACACCGCACTCGACGGGGTCGATTTGAAGATCGGGGAGGCAGAAGCCGTCGGCATCATTGGTGACAATGGGGCGGGCAAGTCGACCCTGGTGAAGGTGTTGTCGGGCGTTCATCGTCCAAGCAGTGGAACAATGCTCTTTCGAGGCCAGAAACTTACCCTCGGCAGTCCGCTCGACGCCAGGCGCAACGGGGTCGAGATGATTTACCAGGATCTTGCGCTTTGCGAAGATCTTGATGTGGCGCAAAACATTTTCCTTGGTCGTGAGCTGAAGAAGAATTTCGGCCCCTTCAGGGTTCTCGACCGTGAGGCAATGACAGAGGCCGCGGCCAACGACATCGCCGACATGGGGCTGGACTTTGATGTTGAACGGGAAGTTGGCCAGTTGTCGGGAGGTGAACGCCAGATGGTGGCTGTGGCGCGGGCGCTGCAATTCGATCCGGCGGCGCTTCTCATGGATGAGCCGACCGCCGCCCTTTCTGCGGAAAAGATCCGCAAGCTCTGGGAAATGATCGGACGGCTCAAGCAGCGGGGCGTGTCCATTCTCCTGGTCAGCCACCGTTTCACCGACATCCTGAACATCTGCGACCGGATCGTGGTTGTGCGCGCCGGTCGCATTGCGGGCGAAATGATGCCGCACGAACTTCCGCCGGCTCAAACGATGGCAATGATGACCGAAATGATGACCGGTGACACCGTTGGCAATGGAGCAGAAGCGTGAACGTGCTGAACTGGGTTATGAATTCAAGAATCTGGGGGCGAGGTGCAACTGCACTGAACCCCGGCCTCGTCCTGGCCGTGGTTGTGGTCTTCATCGCACTCAGCTTCATTTCGCCCTATTTTCTGACGGCAACCAATCTTCTGAACGTCGCCAAGGCGCTTGTCATCGTCGGCATTGCCGCGGTTGGCGAGACCCTCGTCATCATTGCAGGTGGCTTTGACCTGTCGATCGGGTCGACCATGGCGGCTGCCGGAATGCTGGCCGCCTATATGCTGGATTCAGGATTTGGCGTCGCGGCCGCGTTTTGCGCCGCAATCGGATTGGGCATGAGTATCGGAGCGACCAATGGCGTGTTGATCTCCTACTTCCGGATCAACCCGCTCATCGCGACACTTGCAATGCTCGCAATCATTCGCGGTCTGGCTTTCGTTATCTCGAACGGTCGCGAGATCGTCATAACGAACCAGACCTGGCTTAACCTCGGCACCGGTAAACTGGCCGGAATTCCCTATATCGTTTTGATCCTTGTGCTGGTCTACCTGGCATTTCTGCTTCTCCTGCCGCGATCCACCTTTGGCCGGTACATTTATGCCATCGGGTCGAATGCGCGCGCTGCGAGGCTGGCCGGGATATCGACGCAAAGGTGGCGGCTGCTTATCTACATAACCTGTGGCGCGACCGCGGCGCTGGCTGGCCTGATGCTGGCGGCACGGACCGGCAACGCCCGTCCTGCCGCCGCCATGGGCTTCGAACTCGACGTGATCACAGCCGTGATCCTGGGGGGCGCCAGCCTGAAAGGGGGGCGTGGCACGCTGCTGGGAACCGCAATCGGTCTTATCCTGCTGTTCATGATCAACAACGGGCTTACGCTGGCACAGGTGCCGTCGTTCTGGCAGCAGGTCGTCAAGGGCGGCATTCTGCTTGCTGCGGTTCTGTATGACGAACTTCGCCGCGGCAGGGTGGACGACGGTTAGCCGGATGGCAGGAAAAAGTCTCCAAATTCCAAGCATAAAGACAAGGCGACATTGATGTACTCTCATCCCATGCAAATTGACGCGGTCGCTCCGCAGGCGGGCCAGCCTGCCATCATGGAAGTGCGTGCACTTGTCAGCAATCCCGAGATTTACGGTGCAAGTGATGTTCACGACACACCAAACAGTCACTGGATTGCAGGATGTCCCGGTCCGGATGGAAAATGGGATCATGAGGCAACACATCCGCCGATCGCAAATCCAATGTCCATCTTTCCCGAATACTCCGGATCGCGTCAAAGCTGGGGTGTGGCGAATGTTCCGTCTGTCATAGTCGAGATCGAAGACGAAGACGGCCGGGTGGGCATCGGGGTCAGCACGGGAGGCGAGGCAGCTGCTTTTCTTATCGAGCGGCACCTGTCCCTCTTCGTGAAAGGACAGACCGCGGCAAACCGGTGCCACATCTGGGAGCAGATGTGGCGTGCGTCGATCCACTACGGCCGGAAAGGGCTTGCCATTCACGCGATCAGCGCGATCGATATCGCGCTTTGGGACCTTTACGGCAGAACTGTCGGTGCGCCGGTCTTTGACCTGATGGGGGGACGCACCAAATCCCGGGTGCCGGTTTATGCGACGACCTCGCGTCCGGATATTGCGCAGGACCTGGGCTTCCACGGTGCCAAGGTCCCGCTTCCCTACGGTCCTGGAAATGGCGCGAACGGCATGTCCGAAAATGTCGCCTTCATTGCCGACTGGCGTCAGAAGGTCGGTGCCGACTTTCCCCTGATGCTCGACTGCTACATGTCGATGTCGGCGAATTACGCCGCCGAACTGGCGGAGCGCCTGCGTCCCTTCAAGCTACAGTGGATTGAAGAGCCACTGATGCCAGACGACTACGCCGGGCACGCGAAACTTGCAGCGAAGATGCATGCGCAAGCCGGTGGAACCGCTCTGGCTACCGGTGAGCATGAATATACCCGGTTCGGATATGCGCAACTGATCGAATGCGGTGTCGACTTGCTCCAGCCCGATGTGATGTGGATGGGAGGACCGACGGAGTTTCTCCGTGTCGCGGCACTGGCCTCTTCACATTCGGTAGACCTTGTACCGCATGGGTGTGGTGTCTACGGATACTACATGGCCATGGCGCTGAGCCAGGTGAGCATGGCTGAATTCATGATGATGAGTGAGCGCGCTGATCGGATCGAGCCGAATTTCGGAACAATGTTCTTGCACGAACCGTTGCCGGAAAATGGTTATATTACGCTGCCTGACACGCCCGGATTCGGTTTGGAGTTGAACCATGAGGCGCTGCACTTGAGGCGACCATATAAAGAGCTTGCCGGATGACCGGCATCAAACGGGAACAGTTGGGATGAACAGATACGATTTCAATCAGCGCGTTGCAATTGTAACCGGCGGCGCACAGGGGATTGGCTGGGCTGTGGCGAAGACCCTGGCCGAGGGCGGCGCTCGTGTCGCCATCTGGGACGTGGACGAAGATCTTGCCGTCAAGGCAGCGCATTCGCTGGGCGAGGGCGCCCAGGCAGTACCGGTGAACATCGCCGACTGGGAGAGCGTCGAAGCTGCCTACGCGCAGACCAGAAACAACCTGGGACCAGTCGATATCGTTGTGAATTCTGCCGGCATCGCCGGTTCCAACAGTCCGGTCGCCGACTATTCCGTGAAGGAATTTCACGACATCGTTGCCGTCAATCTCCTGGGCACTTTTCATGTGAACAAGGTTGCCGTTCCCGACATGCAGGCGCGTGACTATGGACGTATCGTCAACATAGCGTCCGTAGCGGGCAAGGAAGGCAACCCGAATGCTGCTGCCTATTCATCGTCCAAGGCCGGTGTGATCGGCTTCACCAAGTCGCTCGGCAAGGAACTTGCCGGTGGCAACATAGCAGTGAATTGCGTCACACCCGCCGCCGCACGTACCCGCATCTTTGACCAGATGTCACAGGAACACATCGACTACATGTTGTCGAAAATCCCACGGGGGCGTTTTCTGGAAGTGGAAGAAGCTGCACACATGATTGCCTGGCTGGCCTCGTCCGAGAACAGCTTTACCACGGCTGGTGTCTTCGATCTTTCGGGAGGCCGGGCAACCTACTGACGCCTTTTTGTCTTCGGCGCAGGAATACTCCGCTGAATTGTCTGCGCCCTCACGAGTGGCGTGAGCCGGGGCTCCGTGAAATCGGATGCCGGTTTCCGGGGCTCATCAACACCGAAAGTTCCGGGCACCGGTTGACCCCCGTGGAGAAGCAAGATGAAACTGAGTGTATCAAGCTGGTCATTTCCGCATCTGACATTGGCTGAGGCGGCGGAGGTCGTCCGGGTGCTTGGAATTGCGGCAATCGACCTCGGTTACTTTTTCAAACCTTCCCTCGACAAGAACCGCGTGTTGGCGGATTCGGAAGCGTACGGCGCGGAAGTCTCGGCTTCGCTTCCCGTTCAACCTGCCAACCTGTTCCATCTTTTTGGCGAAGATCTCGAAGATCGAAATCTTGCGCGCGCGCTCGATCCGCAACACCTGGCGGAAATGAGTTCGGTGCTGAGATTCGCGCGGGCGGCATCAATTCCGTCGGTCTTTGTGCTTCCCGGCATGATCAATCCGGGTCAAAGTCGTTCGCAGGCGATCGAAGCGTCGGCGGAAGCGCTGAAGCCTTTGGTCGAAGCAGGGCAGAGGAATGAAACCACCGTTCTGATCGAGCCGCATCTCGGCAGTATCCTGAATTCGCCCGACATAACGCAGGAACTCGTTCAGCGGGTTCCAGGCCTGAACATTGTTCTGGATCTATCCCATTTCGTTGCCATGGGATTTTGTCAGACGGATATCGAGCCGCTTGCAGGCATCACCGGTCACGTGCATGTCCGCCAGGCAAGACCCGGTCTGATCCAGTCGAAGATGGAAGAAGGCATCATCGACTTCCCCGGTCTTTTCGGAACGCTCCGCGACAGTGGGTACGATGGTTGGGTGACGATTGAATATGAACACGAAGCGGGCACCAATTCCCAATTCGAAGACGTGCTGTCGGAAACCGTGAAGATGCGTGATTGTTTTCATGCATGGACCGGTTGAACCTTGCACGCATCCGCTCAGGAGCAAATCATGTCACAACACGCCTGGATATTGGAGCTTCGGCCCGGATACGAGGACGAATACCAAAAACGGCATGACGAGATCTGGCCGGAAGTCGTTTCGGAAACACGGGCCGCCGGGATACGAAACTATTCGATCTTCCGCCATGGCCTGACCCTTTTCGGCTACTTCGAGACCGATGACCTTGAACGGTCAATCCGAATGTTGAACGATGGTGAGGCAAACCGGAGATGGGATGAATACATGGCTCCCATCATGAAGGTTGAAGTCGATCCGTCGACGAATTTCCCGTTCCTGCTGCCTCTGATCTGGCGCATGGAAGAGTGATCCGTTCAGACGGTCGCCCCGCCGTCGACGACGAGATGCGCGCCGGTGATGAATGAGGCTTCGTCGGAGGCAAGAAACAAGGCCGCGAAGGCAACCTCTTCCGGGGTTCCGAACCGCTTCAGGAAACTTTCGTTGGCCTCCTGCTCGAAAAATTCTCCCCGGTCCTGTCCTGTAAACTCGAAATGTTTTTCCGTTGCGGGCGTATAGATGGCACCTGGACAGACGCAATTGACACGAATACCGTCAGCCGCCAGGTCCATTGCCAGAGAGCGGGTCAATTGCAACAGGGCGCCCTTCGACGTGTTGTAGGGAATGAAGGCCGGAGCGGCGACAAAGCTGCTGACGGAGGCCATGTTTACGATCGCGCCTGCATTTGATTTTCTGAGGTGAGGCAATGCGAAACGCACAACATTCGCCGAACCGACAACATTAACCCCCATCACCTTGTCCCAGTCTGCCCTGGTGACGTCTTCGACCTTGCCGAATACGAACGCCGCCGCGTTGTTCATCACGATGTCGATGCCACCCAGTTCGGCCGCGGCAAATTCTACAAACAGCCGGACATCATCTTCGTTCGAAACATCGGTTTTTCGAAAACTCGCCTTGCCGCCATCTCCTTCAATGGACGCCATTGTTTGCGCGCCGCCAACGTCGTCGACATCCCCAATTACAAGCTCTGCACCTTCGCGGGCAAACAGTTCGCACACCGCTCTGCCAATACCGGAAGACCCTCCCGTGACGACAACTCGTTTGGACTTCAGCCGCATCATTCCGATCCTTGCGTTTGGCCAACGCGAACGAGATGTGGACCATCTGAATTCTCGTGACCTCAACCTCTTCGATGTTAACGTAAACATACACCAGTTTGCAGGCAAAAGTCAGCCACTGATATTCCTAATTGGTCGGGAAAATTCACCGGGAAGCCCCTAAACCAAACAAGAACTTCGAGTGCGGGCAGATCGTTGACCGCTTTTCGCTCACAAGCTCCAATTGAACGCTGTTTCATTCTCTGACCGGACCCATAGCCTTGCCATGACGGACTTGTCGTAGGCATAGGGTTCCAGCGCGCCTTTGCCAACCGGACCGACCCACTCCATACGACCCGTTGGGCCGTAGAGTGCCCGCTGCTCCAGGCCACTCTCGGTGGCGCACATCACCTCCGGATAGGCACCTTTTTCAGCCGATTGAACCAATGGCGACAATGACATAAGCCCAAACAGGGTTCTGGAGGCGAGGCTGCCGCTGGTTTTGATGAGCGACGTCGCGGATGACCCGGGATGGCAGACATAGACCTCGACGTTTTTGTCTGCCGCCTTGACCCGGTCTTGCAATTCATATGCAAACATCATCTGTGCCAGCTTGCTTTGACTGTAAGCAGAATTGGCGCGATAGTTCCTGTCCCAGTTCATGTCGTCGAACTGGATTGTCCTCATCCCCATCTTGTAGCCGAGGCTGGCAACGACAACGATCCGGCCATTGCAGTCTTCGATGCGGCCGAAGAGCATTCCGCACAAAAGGAAATGCCCGTAGTGGTTGGTGCCAAGCTGGCTTTCGAAGCCGTCCTTGGTGAGCTTCCGCGCGGGCACCTGCGCAATCGCGGCGTTACAGATCAGCGCGTCTATCTGTGAGACAGTCCTCAACACTTCCGCTGCGGCTTCGCGCACGCTTGCAAGCTCGGCCAGATCCATGCGGACAAATCGCACATCGGCGGTTGTGCCGAATTCCTCTTTCAGCTCCTCAATGGCGGTGGTTGATTTCTCGGTGCTGCGGTTGAGCATCACCACCTTTGCGCCCTTCGACATAAGGATCCGAGATGCCTGAAATCCTGCACCGGCATTGGCTCCGGTGATCAGGTAGGTCTTTCCCGCAAGTGAGCCGAGGCGTTCGGGCGTCCAGCCATCGGGGCCAAATTGGGTGTCTGCCATCTTCCTGTTCCTTTTGGCGTTGACTGAGGTGTCGGGCGATATGTGACTCTGTCTTGAATCTGTAGATAACTCCCCATTTTGCGCGAAAACAGACGATATTGTCGCGAATTATTGCCTAATTGTATCAAACCAGTTGCAATGATCGGCTTTGAGGAACTAACTTGGCCGCATGAAACAAGAACAGGTCAAGCAACTCATCGAAGGTAGAATCCACGATGACGGCCTCATGGAAACCGGTGTGACGGGTGTGAAGCTGTTCCGCGCAACACGGCCGATGCCTTGTGCTCCTGCGGTCTATGAACCCTGTGTCGTTGCCATCGCGAGCGGGAGCAAAGAAGCCGTGCTGGACGGCAAGCGGTTCGTCTATGACAACACCCAATATCTGTGTTGTCCCACGTCCATGCCGGTGACGGCAGGAACACCAGCGGCGTCTGCGCAAAATCCTCTCTTCGGTGTTTTCATCTCCTTGAATCCGCGCGTGATGAGCGAACTTGCCATCGAGATGGAAAACGCAGGGGGTATAATTCCGACTGCCAAGGAGAGCCCGAATTCATTCGGGATCAGGCTCGCTGGTTGGGATGAAGCTTTCTCGGATGCGCTGCTTCGGCTGCTGGAATTGAGCGATAGTGAAACGGATACGGCTGTGCTTGGGGACACTCGGCTGCGAGAACTTTATTATGCTGTCCTGAAAGGTGAGGCAGGATGTTTTGCAAGACAGGCATTTGGTGTCGGCAATACAATCGCGCGGTCCATTGCACATGTTTCATCTAATTTGAAAGCGCCGATCTCCATAGACGAATTGGCCAAACGTGCGGGCATGAGCCGTGCCGTGTTTCACCGCAAGTTCAAGCAGGCAACGACGATGTCACCCATCCAGTTCGTGAAGTCGATGCGTCTCAACAACGCCGCAACGAAAATCTCCGAGGGCATGACCGTGAGTGAGGCAGCCATGGAAGTGGGGTACGTGAGCCCATCTCAGTTCAGCCGGGAATTCAAACGCATTTACGGGCAGTCTCCGAGGCAATGGAGCGATGCCCAACACACCCCACCGGGAACGATGGCAGCGTCCATGGCGGCATGATTTTCCGGCCATAGCGAAGGCCTGTTATCTGCCTGCTCGAAAGCCGGCTGCCGGATCATGTGGGAGCCAAACTGACCTTTCCGGCAATGCCGAGTACCAAGGTCCAGATTGGCGATAATGATAACGACAGCGAAGCGTTCCGGAACGTATTGAGTTTCCGCAAGATCAATGCCCGTATCCTTCCAGGATCAAACCCGATTGTGCCATGCACAAGTCAGGGATGCTGCACAAGCAGCGTCATGAACTCAAAACGTGTTCGCAATACCGGAAGATTGGCGGGGTATCGAAACCCGACATGAACGCTTCGCCCGCGCTTTCATGTCGGCCATGTCCCTTGCCGCTCCGGTCATGTTCCGGATCAATCAATGAGGCCTGACCAAAGACCCTGCGCCGCGCCTATTTCACAATCAGACGCTTTGAAAAAAGTGACTTTGGATGCCAGTCGAAGTTGGTCCGGAAAGGGTATGTCGGATTGGTCCTGTTCTCGTTTTTCAACGCGGGAATGTCCTGGTTGACCGCTCCGTCGGTGAGCGCCATGCGGGCCGGGTTGGCCAGCGGAGCAAGTTCAGGTGACAGATAGCCAGACTTGACAATCAGGTATCTGGTCAGTGTCGGGTCTATGCCGAACCGTCTGAAATCGACAATGTTGTGAAACGGCCGTCGGCGTTCCGTCAGGATGACGGAGTTTTCGGAAACATGGATCAGCACCTCCCTGTTTCGACCGGTTTTTGTGCCTGCCTTTTTTCCGACGACGGCGCTGATCGTCAATCGTGGGCAATCGCTGCCGAAAGAGCCGCCGATGTCCAGACTGAGGACATCGCCTTCGAAGGCTTCCCAGGCTTTCTCGGTGGCGCCGGGGTCAGCAATCCCCGCAAAGACAGCCCCTGTCATCCCGCGGTCCAGCCAGGCCTTGAGGATATCGGTGCGATCGCCCACGCCGCCGCCTGTCGGATTGTCTCCGCTGTCGGCCAGTATGAAGGGAAAAGTTTCCACGTGTTCGGCATCGTCCAGGCAGTCAGGCAGCGGCATTGTCGGAACACCAAAATCAAGATCATTTCGTGCCGCCCAGTACCTGGCTGCGATCTCTCGTGCGACAAAGGCCGCCCTGTCGGGTTCTGTTCCTGTTACGACCGCGGCAGCCGTTGCCCGGCCGGTGTCGGCCCAGACGTATCCGATCATCAGATTTGCGTCGGCGATGCCTTGTTGCCTGTCGTAGTGCGGCAGCTCCCGGTAGATCGATTTTACCGGCTCGTCTTCCGTACTGGTTCGTTCTCCGGGAAGTAGAACCGGTACGGCTGCCCAGACAACAGATCTTCGAGGTCCGCCTGCGAGCTGGTCAACAAGGTTGTCTGCGGCACGCAAATGGGTTTCCCGGACATCGATATGCGGCGCGGTTCTATAGGCACAGAAAATGTCGATCTGATCGATGATCTTCTGAGTGACATTTCCGTGCAGGTCATAGCTGACGGCAATGGGCACCTCCGGTCCGACGACATCCCGCACCGCGGAGATCCAGTCGCCCTCCGGGTCGTCGATATCGGGCACATGCATCGCACCATGCATGATCAGCAACACGCCATCCACGGGAAGAGACGCCTGCAGCTCTGCCAGAAACCCGGATTTGAAAGTCAGGTAGCAGCCGGTGGACACAGGCCCGCCCGGGATCGAGCGGGCGTGAAACAGGGGACAGAAGGTGGTATCGGGAAAACGTTCCTTGCCCAGTCCTGTTTGCTCCAGCAGTTCGGTGCCTCTGACGACGTCAAAGTCTTCGACTTCCTGGTGCAGGGGAGAATAGGTGCTGCACTCGGTGTGAATGCCCCCGACGGCTATCTTCATCTTCCGGTCTCCCGTTTGCATTCAAAGCGCAGGAAACAGTGCACTCTGGTATGCAAACCGTTGCCAGTCCTTGTGTTCGGGCTGCGTCCAACCGGCTTCGGCGACCGCAAAGAGCCTCGGAAAAACCATGTGATTGAAGATTTCATTGCTCGTCATGTGTTCGCACCAGATGCAGGCCTGGACGCCGCGGAGAAGATCCTTGCCTGCGCCGGAAAGTCCGGCTGCGGGTTCATAGGCATATGTTTCCTCGGGTGTTGCAACTCCGGCCCAGCTTGCGCCCGGTTCCTGCCAGCAAGTACCCTGAACCATGTCCATGTAGTAATTCTGTCCCGGCGTGCAGATGACCTCGTAGCCCTGTTCGATGAGCTCTCTTGTCACTTCCTGTTTCTGCCACGCCATCAGCAGGACGCCATCGGGGTCGATGCCACCACCATGGGAGACTTCGTCCCAGCCGGCCAGGCTCTTTCCGAGACTTTTCAAAATGCCCCTGACCCGGCCCATAAAATAAGCCTGCACTTCCATGGTGTCTCCTAGGCCGAGCTCTTCCATGAGGCGTTGCACTTTCGGTGACGACAGCCAGGACCTGTCATCGACCTCATCCCCGCCGATGTGGACAAACTCGAAGGGAAACAGGTCCGCCATTTCAGCAAAGACCTTTTCAAGAAAACCATAGGTCTCGTCCATAGCCGGATTGAGCGCATTGTTGGGGTAGCCCTGAATGGAATGATAGCTCTCCGGAGGTTCGGCCTGGTCCGCCATGTAGGGGTAGGTTTTCAGGACCGCCGTGCAATGGCCGGGGATATCGATTTCGGGAAGGATATCAATGTTGAGACCGGCAGCGTGCGCCACAACTTCGCGCACGTCTTCCTGCGTGTAAAATCCGCCATAGCTTTCACTAGCAAATCCGAGTTGCGACTCCTGCATCGTTCCCGGACCACGCCGTGACCCTTTCGTGGTCAGCTCCGGATATGCCCTGATTTCCAGGCGCCAGCCTTCATCGTCAGTCAGATGCCACTGAAAGACATTCATCCGGCACCAGGCAAGGATATCGAGCAAACGCATCACGTCTTTGGCGTCTCGAAAGTGGCGAGAGACGTCCAGATGCGTGCCACGCCAGGAGAAGCGCGGTGCGTCGGCAATTGTTCCCGTCACCGGAAACTTGAAGCGCTCCGGAGTGCAGTAAACGCCATAGGAGATTTGAGCCAGCACTGTCAGGCCATAGTCGCGTCCGGTGGCCCCGCCATGGCGAAGCGTGACGGATTGAACTGACCAGTCCAGGGCGTAGCCATCATTTGCCAGTCGCCGATCTTCGAGAAATTCCAGCGCCAACAGGTTTGAAGACTCAGTGAAAAGGAACGGAAGGGGTGCATTTGAAAACAGTCGGCCGGAGAGGGCATTTATCCTGGAGGCTGCCGCCAGGTCCTCTGGTGTCGTAGTCGCGATGTAAAACCCGGACAGGTCATCCCGATACGCATTGATTTCAACAGATTGAGGCCAGGGCACGATGTGGAGCAGATCCGTTGCCCGTCCGTCGGGAAGGATCTTCCGGTCGCCGGTGATCAGTTCCACCGGGGCCTTCAGGTCAGTACACTGGACTTCCATGATGTTGCCGTTTGCAGTGACATATCCGGATTTGGGACCATCGAGCCGATGTCTTGCGGGATTGACCAGTCCCTTGATGGCAAACCGCCAGCTTTCTCCCGGCTGCAGCTCCAACCCTTTGACAGGTGCGATTTCATGGAAGTTCGCGACGCGCCTGAAGCTATCCGCATTTTCAAGAACAGCTTCCGCGCTGGCGCGGGTTAGTGCGGTATAGGCGAGAGAGAAGGCTTTGAGCGGCTTTGAGCCGACATTGGTCAGTGCAAGTTCGAGACGGGCATCCTTAAGGGTTTCGGCCGGCCGGTAAAAACTGTCGAGAACTAAACTGGTCATGTTTCAGGATCCGTCAAAGTCTGCTGATTGAGTAAAGGTTCGCGGCAGGGCCGTTGATCCGGCAGTAAGACCGCTGTCGACGGGGAGGCACGCCCCCGTGATGCAACGGGCTGCCGGACTGACGAGAAAGGCTACCGCGGCAGCAATATCTTCCGGTTCAGGCAGGAGCTTGAAGGGATACCAGCTCAAGGCCTCGTCGAAGACACCCGGATTGGCTGCCTCGCGTGCTTTCCAGGCTTGCGTCTTGACCGTGCCGGGAGCAACTGCGTTGGCTCGCAGTCCGTATTTGCCGTACTCGACCGCAATTGCTTTCGTCGCGTGGATGAGCCCGGCTTTGGCTGCGCTGTAAGCAGGATGGCCAAACGCTGAAAGCCCGTTCACCGAGGCTATGTTCACAACGTTGCCCGAGCCGCTCTCGACAAGGGGTTTTTCAAACGACTTGAAACAGTTGAGGGCCGCTTCGAGGTTCAACGACAGGTCATGAGACAGGGTATCCGTCGTCATCGCATGAAGCGACAGGGCCCTGGCTGCACCGGCATTGTTGACCAGAATGTTTACCGGGCCCAAATCAGCTGCTTCGTCGGCCGCGCGCGCAAGTTCGTCCGGTTTCGTGAGGTCACACCGGATCGATGTTACCTTCGAGCCACTGCCCCCAAGACGCGCAACAGCCGCCGCCATAGCTTCCGCATCCAGGTCGATTGCAGCCACTTTGTGCGTCGCTGAAAGCCGTGCGACAATTGCAGCTCCGATATCACCGGCAGCGCCGGTGACAATGGCAACCGGGTCAATATTCTCATCAGTCACCGAGAACTTCCTTGTCATCTACGTCGCGGGAATTGCTGAGCTGGTGTTTGACGCGTCTCAGGCTTTCCCTGGATTCGTCACCCCGTTTCATGGCAACGAAGGTCGCCAGCAGATCGGTGGCATAAAGGTAGGCATATCGGCTCGTGCTGGGGCGCAGAATATTCTCACCCTCCGGCAGGTCGATCCCGATCGTGATATCTGCCAGATCCGAAACGGGCCGGCCCGGACGCGTCAGCGCGATTATCCTGGCACCGTACGTTTTCCCCGCTTCAAGTGCCCGGACGAGTTGATCATTCAGTCCGGAGACGGAGGAGGCGACAATGACGTCGCCCTGACGCAGGGTCGCAGCTTGCATCAGCTGCATCGCGTGATCTGTCACGCTGATGGTTCGCAACCCCAGGCGAAACAGCCGGTTTTGCATTTCGTTTGCGATCATCGAGGAGGTTCCGCCGGCTCCGAAGGTGGCAACCAGCCCGGCGTCGCCGATCATGTCAGCGGCCCTTGAAGCCGCATCGATGTCCAGCGTTTCCCGTGTCTTTGCAGTTGCCTCCTGAAGCTGCACCAGCAAACTGTCAGCCACATCCACAGGGGCCACTGAGGATGTCTTTGCAGTCAGGTATCGGGACCCGGCAAAGGCAACCTTGGCAACCTGGACCTTGAAGGCGGTAAAGCTGTCACATCCCAGACGCCGGGAGAAACGGGTTACTGTCGGGGGGGAAACGCCAGCGCGCTCGGCGACTTCGGTGATGCCCGCATTGACAATAAAATTTGCCTCGCTGCGCAGAAGTGTTGCCAGAATTCGTTCCGACTTGGAAAGATCCGGTTCCACTTCCTGCAATACGGACAGGATATCCCGCATTTGATCAGTCCGGCTTCTTGTAAGCTATACAGTCGATTTCAACCTTGCAATCGACCATCATTGTGGCTTGCACACAGGCGCGAGCCGGCGGGTGTTCACCGAAATAGTCCTTGTAAACGCCGTTGAAAGACCAGAAGTCTCTCGGATCGTCGAGCCACACTCCGACCCGCACCACATGTTCAAGTCCATAACCGGCCTCTTGCAGGATGGAGATGACATTCTTTATCGTCAGGTGCGTTTGCTCAACGATGCCGCCGCCGATGATTTCGCCATCCTTCATGGGGACCTGACCGGACACATGAAGCCAGCCATCTGCTTCCACCGCGCGGGCAAAGGGCAGGTTCTGACCCCCGGCGCCGGACTTTTCGGCCCCATAGCGTTTGATGGTCATGTTGAACTCCGTTTCTGAAAATGATTTACATAGTGGTTTGACATTGGTTTTATTTCACTCTTATATTTTCGAAAATGCAACCGCCAAAATGAAAATGGTTTCCGCAATGCGCAACGAAATCGATAGTCAACGTAACCCTTTTGCCGACACTGACGCGGATCGGGCAGAAATCTGGGACATGCTGGTTTCGCGCGATATCGATGCATTCGTGTCCGAAGACTGGTCAATGGTCGCTGGAGATTTCGATGAAGGTGCATTTTTCGGGGTGGATGCAAAGAAACAGCCGAACCCGGACAACTGGGTGCTCGGATTTCCCGATCTTGCGACTTATCGCTCGGAATGGTTGAGCCAGGCACGGGAATTCGCACAGACCGAATTTGCCGAAGATGCCAGGGCTGCGATTTTCAGTGCCACACAGCTGACCGACATTGAAATCAATGGTGACCGAGCGATCGCGCGGAAAAAATTCGATGGAAAAATCAGGAAGGCAGATGGCGGTGAAGACCGTCTGCTCTGGCAGACGCTTTACTATTGCGTCCGCCGTGACGGGTCCTGGAAAATCTGCAGTTTCACTGGGTATTTGCCCAATCCGCTCGGAGCCGTGTCCTGATAATGCCTCCGCCGCGCGCATTCACCGCTGTTCTTGCAACCGAAACCAACACGTTTTCTCCGATCCGTGTTGATATGAATGCCTTCAGGGCGTCTCTTCTGGCCCGGCCGGGTGACCACCCCGATACGCCAACCCTGTGTTCGGCCGTGATTACCGAAGGCAGGCGGTTCGCGCGGGAAAACAATTGGGATCTGGTCGAGGGAACCGCAGCCTGGGCCGATCCGGCCGGCCTTGTCGCCAGAGCCACCTATGAAAGCCTGCGTGACGAAATTCTTGATCAGATCCGGACACAGGGACCGTTTGACATTCTCGTTCTCGGCCTTCACGGAGCGATGGTTGCCGATGGCTATGATGATCCTGAGGGTGACTTTCTTGAACGGGCACGCACGATCGTCGGCGCAGACACCCCGATTGTCGCGACAATCGATCCGCACAGTCACCTGACGGCGAAGCGAGTTGCCGCCACTGATGCGCTGATTGCATTCAAGGAGTTTCCGCATACAGACTTCGTTGACCGGGCTGTCGACGCCTGGAAGATTGCCGGACAAACGGTTGCCGGAGCCGTCACACCGGTCATGAGTGTCCATGATCCCAAAATGATCGAGGTGTTTCCGACTTCCAGCCAACCGATGCGCGCATTCGTCGACGACATGATCAAGAAGGAAGAAGAGACACCCGGGCTCCTGTCTCTTTCCGTCATTCACGGCTTCATGGCCGGTGACGTTCCGGAGATGGGCACGAAAGTTCTGGCTGTCACGGACAACGACAAGCCTCTCGGAGCAGCCATCACGCGAGAGTTGGGAGAGACGCTTTACGCCATGCGTGGAAAGGTTCGCAGCATCGAGCTTGATCCCACGGAAGCCTTTGATCGCGCACTTGAGTTTGATGGCGGTCCGGTAACAATCGCTGACATGTGGGATAATCCTGGAGGCGGAACCGCTGGTGATGCGACGGTTCTGTTGCGAGAAGCTCTCGATCGGCAACTGAGCAACATCGCCTTCGGGTCTATCTGGGACCCCGTTGCGGTACAGTTGTGTCATGCCGCGGGCGAGGGCGCCCGCATGCAATTGCGGTTTGGGGCAAAATCGGCGCCGGATACCGGAGATCCGGTCGATGCGCAAACGGTCGTGATCCGCAACATCAAAAGCGCTGAACAAAGTTTCGGTGAAAGTGTTGTTCCGATCGGGGATGCAAGCCTGATCAGGGTGGCGGGCGTCGAGATAATCCTTAATTCGACCCGGGCCCAGTGTTTCGACACCAGCCTGTTTCGCAATTTCGGGATCACTCCCGAAGACAGGAAGATCCTGGTCGTGAAATCCACCAATCACTTTCATCAGTCTTTCGTGAAGGTGAGCCCGCTGATCCTTTATTGTTCTGCGGGAGGGCCGTATCCGAATGATCCGCGTAAAACGCCTTACAAAAAGGCGCCACGGGATATCTGGCCAATTTGTGATGGTGCTTTCGACCATGAGAGTGTGATGGCAGACAGGCTCAAAATTGCAGGCAAACCGGGAAGGTGAGTAATGACAGTCGGACTTTCCATTCATGATTTGCTGACACCGGTTGCCGTGATCGACGAGACCGTCATGGAAACCAATATTTCGGTCGCTCAGGAGTATTTCGACCGGATCGGACGAAACTTCAGACCGCATATCAAAACGCACAAGATCCCGGCGCTGGCAACGCAGCAGGTCGCGGCCGGCGCGAAGGGTATCAACTGTCAGAAGGTCAGCGAAGCCGAAGTTTTTGCCGATGCGGGTTTCACTGACATTCTGATTACCTTCAACATGCTCGGAAAGACGCGGCTGGAGCAGTTGAAGGCGCTTCAAGCCCGGGTGAACTTGCAGGTGGTTGCAGACAACAAGGTCGTCGTGGATGGACTTGCGGATACCTTTTCGGAAGATCGGCCGCTGAAGGTCCTGGTGGAGTGTGACACCGGCGCGGGGCGGAACGGCGTTCAGACGCCGGAAGCGGCGCTCGCACTGTCGCAACAGATAGACAGATGCGCGGGGTTGACGTTCCACGGCTTGCTGACCTATCCAAAACCTGGTTCTGAAGCTGCCGTCGAGGCGTTTTTCTCGAAGACTATCACGCTTTTGGATCAATCCGGACTTCAGTGCGCCGTGGTCTCACACGCCGGATCGCCAAGCCTCTATGATTCTGATCTGGTTTCCAGTGCGACGGAACACAGGGCCGGTACCTACATCTTCAATGATCGTTCCATGGTGCGCGCAGGCATGTGCGATTTTGACGATTGCGCGATGCATGTTCTGGCGACAGTGGTTTCGCGGCCGATGGAAACACGTGCTGTTCTCGACGCCGGTTCGAAGGCGCTGACCTCCGATTTGCTGGGTTTCTCCGATCACGGGCTGATCATCGAGTACCCGGATGCTTCAATCACCGGGTTGAGCGAAGAACACGCCGTGGTGGATTTGAGCAAAACAGATCGCAAACCCGAGGTCGGGGAAAGAATACGGATCATCCCCAATCACACCTGTGTGGTCTCCAACATGTTTGACAGACTGGTGTTTCACCGGGACGGAGTGGTGACGCGAATTGAGCATGTCGCCGCCCGTGGGCAAGTCGTCTAGTCCTCCAGAAGACTTGCCCGCCTCTTTTTAGTTCAGACAGAAACGGCCGCTTTCAAGCAGACCGTTTTTACTCACTTCGGTTGGTTCTCAAAGGTGCATTTCTGCCGGATCAAGCGCTGACACTGCCAGTTGCCGGTCAAATGCAAGACCGTTTTCGTCAAACAAGTGGCAGTCTGCGCCATTCAGGCCCATGGAAATCGACGCACCGACTTTTGCCGGGGCTGAACCGGGCAGCAGGGCGCAGAACGTATTGCTGGCGCCTTCCACCGAACTGTAGGTTACGGTGTGTATGCCCAAATGTTCCACGACGCTGGGTGTGATTTCAATGGTCGCATCGGCCGGTTTCAGGGTCAGATCCTCCGGCCGAATGCCAAGTGTGAAGGATTGGCCGGCTATGTCGTCTCGTGGCACAACCTTGACATTGAGATCCTGGCCGGTTGGCAGGGTGACCACAATCCCGGTCTCGTCAGCCTGCTTGCACGTGACAGTGATGAAATTCATTTTCGGGTTACCGATAAAACCCGCGACAAACAGGTTCTGTGGCTTGTGATAAAGTTCAAGCGGTGTCCCGACCTGCGAGATGATGCCGTGGTCCAGCACCACGATCCGGTCTGCCATGGTCATGGCTTCGACCTGATCGTGGGTAACATAGATCATGGTCGCATCGAGGTTGTTGTGAAGCTTCGCCAGCTCGACGCGCATTTCGGCCCGCAGGGCCGCGTCGAGATTGGAAAGCGGTTCGTCGAACAGGAATACGGATGGTTCACGGACGATGGCACGACCGATGGCGACACGCTGACGTTGCCCGCCTGACAATTCGCCCGGCTTGTGCTTCAGACGCTCGGTCAGTTGCAGAATGCCGGCTGCGGCATTGACCTTTTCCTCGACCTTGTCGTTGGACAGGCGTTCGACCCGAAGGGGAAACGCGATGTTCTCATAAACGCTCATATGCGGGTAGAGCGCATAGGACTGAAACACCATGGCAATGCCGCGTTTGACGGGCGGCAGGTTGTTCACGATCTTGCTGTCGATCGTGATATCGCCGCCTGTAATTTCCTCAAGCCCTGCGATCATGCGCAGCAAGGTCGATTTCCCGCATCCGGACGGCCCGACAAAGACGATGAATTCGCCATGATCCACATCGAGATCAACGCCCTTGATGACTTCCATCTGGCCATAGTTTTTATACACGTCGCGCAGCTGCAACTCGCCCATGGTCATTCCTTATTTCAAGAGGTGGCCGGGCCCCTGTCGTGGGAAAACAGGGGCCCGGTCAGTGCTCAAGGTGTTACTTGAATTCCTCAAGTTGCTCAGCGGCGATCTCGACTGCTTCCGCAGCTTCGACCTCGCCAAGGACTACGCCTTGAACAGCTTCGTTGATCGAGTCCTGCAGCCCGACGTAATCAGTTACGAACGGCTCGGGGCCACCGGTCGGGATGGCGTCCAGGAAGGCTTTCCAGGTCGGATCCTCCTGCAGGATTTCAGCGACCTGCGGCATGTCCCGCAGCGGCGTGTAACCTTCGGCAATTTCAAACGCCATCTGGTTTTCCGGATTGGTCAGGAGCTTGGCCAGTGACAGGGCCTGATCCTCGACACCCGATCCCTTGAATACCGCGAGGGAGTCTGTGATCAGCAGAGTGCCGGCGCCACCACTCGGGCCGTGAGGCAGTGGTGCCACGCCCCAGTTGACGTCCTTCACGCGTACCCGCTCCCACGGGCCGGAGATGAACATGCCGATTTTGCCTTCAGAGAACAGCGGCCGCAGTTTTGCGCGATCATAGGCAACCGGACCTGGTTGTGAGACGCTGGCCATCTTTCCATAGAAATCAAGAGCTTCGACATTGTTGGGAGAATTGAAGACGATTTCACCGTCCGCGTTGATCACTTCTCCCCCGTTTGTATAAACGTAGTTCATGAACTGGTGCATGGTGTTGTCGAAGGATGCTGCCGCCAGACCGAAACCGTCTGCGTCGGTTTTGTCCTTGATCATCTTGGCGGCGTTATACATTTCATCCCAGGTCTTCGGGGGAGCTTCCGGATCGAGACCGGCTTCCTTGAAAAGGTCCTTGTTCCAGTAAAGAGCCTTGGTGGAGAAGGCGCGCGGAAGACCCCACTGCTTGCCGTTCGCGGTAATCGTGCCAAGGATAGGCGGTGCATAGGTCGCCTTTTCTTCCTCGGTCATGTCGACAGGAATGATGAGGTCGTTCGCGGCGAGCTGCTTCAGCGTGCGAGAGCCCATGTAGGCGACCGCCGGCGGATTGCCAGCGCTGGCGAGTGTTGTCGATTTTTCCTGACACTGGCCCCAGGGCACGAATTCGACCTGGACCTTGTAGCCTGAATTCGCAGCTTCCCAATCGCTGATCAGCTGTTCCTGGAGAGGAATACCGGCCCCGGTGTTGTCACCGCAGTTGATCATGTGAATGACCTTGTCTTCCGCCTGGGCAGCGGTTGCAAGGGTCAGGGCGAAAGCTCCGCCCAAAAGCACTGATTTTAGTGTCATCTGTTTCCCTTTCTGGTTGGTTTTTCTTGTTGTTATTCCTTGACAGCGCCTGCCGTGAGTCCGGCGACGATGTAGCGTTGCAGAAACACATAGACGAACAGCACGGGCAGGATGCCCACGAGGCTGGCGGCCATGAGTTCGTTCCAGACAACCGATTGGCGTCCGAAGAATTGGAACAGGCCGACCGGAAGCGGGTTCAGCTCGTTCACGGAATTGAATGTCAGCGCGTAGATGAATTGTTGAGCATAGGCCGTGATGAAGGCAGTAATTGTGACAACTACGATCCCGGGCAACGCGACTGGAATGATCACCCGAACGAGGGTGTATATCTTGCCTGCGCCATCAACCCAGGCTGCCTCTTCCAGTTCCTTCGGGATGCGCACCAGATAGGAGCGCAAGAGCCAGATGCCTGTCGGGATCACAAAGGCCGTTCCAGGCGCAATCATCGCAAAATAGGTGTTCAGCAGCCCGTATTGCTGCATCAGCTTGAACAACGGGATGATCAGGACAGCCCCCGAGAACATGTTCACTGCAATGAAGACCCCGAGAAGCGAATTGCGCGCCGGAAACTCGAACCGGGCGAACGCATAAGCGGCCGGAATAATGCACAGCAGACCGAGGATGGTTACCACGGTCGCGATAAAGAACGAATTGAGCATGTAGCGCCACAGGAGCGGCACATTCTTCCACATGGAGAAATAGGCCTCGAAGCTCATGTCATCCGTGATGAACCTGTAGGGAATGGAGAACAGGCCGCTGAGCGGGCGAAGGGACACGACAAATGCCTCGACAAACGGTGCCAGTACAAACGTCAGGAAGACCGCTACCCCACAATAGATCAGCACATATTCGTACCAGCGATACTTATGCAGCATTGTTAGGGCTCCTTTTGGCAAGGCGCGAGAGCAGCACGAAATAGACGAATGTGAAGGAGCCGAGGAACAGCACGATCATGACAGTCCGGGCAGCGCCTTCGCCATACTTGAACCGGCTGATAGCGGTCTTGTAGGTGTCGATGATCATCGTGGTCGTTGCCCCGCGTGGACCACCTTCCGTCAGAATCCAGATGATGTCGAAGGAATTGAACGTCGCGATTGCAGACAAAAGAGCCATCGTGGCAATCGAGGGAATGATGAGCGGAAGCGTGATCCGCCGGAACCGGTAGAAGCGGGATGCACCGTCGACCCATGCGGCCTCGTAAAGATCTCTTGAGATGGACTGCATGGCGGCCAACAGGTAGAGCGTAACCATCGGCACCCCGATCCACACGTCAGTGACAATCGTCGCCATGAAGGCGGAATTCTTGTAGGCGAGAAACTCGAAGGGCGCGTCAAGAATGCCGATGCGTTGCGCCATTCCCGAAAGCATGCCGAACTGCCCGTTATACATCCAGCCCCAGATGAAGACGCCGATGGCAATCGGAATGACCCATGGGGGCATCACCAGAATACGAAACAATGCCCTACCGGGGACCATCGCATTCAGCAGAACCGCGCCGAATGTTCCAATCAGCATCTTCAGCGCCACTGAAAGACCCATCCAGTAGAACGTGCGGGCGATCACTTCCGGAAAACGCCTTGACATGATTTTCTCGTAGTTCGCCAACCCGACATATTCATAGTTCTGGCTCATGCCAGTGTTGGTGAAGGACAGCCTGAAGGTCTCGATCAGCGGGTACGCCACTATCGACAACATCACGAGCGTCGCCGGAACCAGCAACAGATATGGAAAATAATCTTTCTGTTTTGCCGTATGCGCCATGGGTCCCCCTTAAGTCAGCCCGTAGCTGTCGAATTGCTGCCAGGTTTCAGTTAGGTCCAGGACCGATCGAGCACGGCGTGCTTCATCCAGTTTGATCGCGGTCAGTCCGGCTTCGAGCGCGTCGAGAACATCGACCGGCAGGCCGCCCCCCATCTTGAAGTATTGGTTGAGGTCGCGGGCCATCCCGTCGTCAGCGCCATAGTGTCCTTCGCGCTCTCCCGGCAGTTCCGATATATCGACAAGGCATTTTGATGTAAGGGCGTCGTGGACCTTGAAGAAGTTGCGTATGAAATCGCCTTCGGCCATTCCCTTGGTGCCCATGACGGCAAACCTGCGGAACTCATCGGGCACATACATGTTGGTGTGGAAGCAGAGGTTCGCGCCGTCCTCGTATTCAATCAGTGCGGTCTGGTAATCGATCAGGTCGCCGTCAGAATCGAAGTCCGCATTGCCACCGCCCCAGCGTGGCGTAAAGGGGTCAACGCGGTCCCGGATTTCGGGAGCGGGAAAGCTGTGATCCTGGTCCGGTCTGTTTTCCGGAACAAAACTCTTGCGTCCGCCGAAACTTGAAACGAAACGAGGTCTGGCGCCAACAACTCCCTGATACAGGTCGAGGTCGTGACAGCATTTTTCCAGCATGAATCCACCGGAATTCCTCTCGTACCGGCGCCAGTCCCGCATGAAAAACGAGCCATGATACGGGCCGATATGTTCTGCGGCTTCAATCGAGACGACTTTTCCGATCTGGCCGGCGGCAAGGCTCTTCTTCAGTTCCGCGTAAAGCGGTGAATACCGAAGCACAAGACCGACCAGAACTCGCTTGGCTCCGTCATGAGACTTCATCAGTTCGAGCAGTTCAAAGGTTTCAGCCTCGCTCGTGACGATCGGTTTTTCACAAAAAATGTAACGGACGTCGGATTTCAGTGCTGTTCTGAGCTGATCCATGTGCATGAAATTCGGTGATCCGATCATCAGCAGATCGAGATTTTCAAGGCGCAACATTCCCTCTAGATCATCATACGCGGTGAGCGTGTTTCCACTCCTGGCTTCAACATGCTTCAACCCGGCGGGTGAGGGGTCAACATAGGCGCAGGGATCGATCTCGCTCGAGACGTTCTGCAAGCAGTTGCTGACATTGGCGATGCGCGCGCCGAGGCCGACATATCCGGTTCTCATCCTGCGGTCTCCAGATAAGGTCCAGTGGCATTTCGAAGAGCTTGAGTTTGCATCGGGTCTGCGAATTCGATGCCGACACCAGGCGCATTTTCAGATCCGGACCTGGTGAACGCAAAAGCACCGGTATCGTTGATGATGCGGCCCGGAGGGCTACACGCCAGCACGGGTCGATGTTGCAACGGATGATTGTTCAGGCGGGTAGAAACGACAATGTCGGCGCCACGGGTGCGGTCATCATTTGCCTTGGTCAGCGACATCGGGGTTGGAGCGCTGTCTTTTTCGGTGCGGCACTCAATTGTTAGAAACAACCCACGCCCAACCATTGCCATGGATGCGGCATGGCGGTTTATCCGAACTGTGCCGTGCCCATGCGAATTGTCGCGGCGGATAAAGGGTTTGTCGATATCAAGACAAGTGATCATCGCATGTTCAAACGCCCCTGGTTGTAGACCTTAGCATTTTTCTATAATACCAAAATGCAACCAATCGGTCTCAGAGTAAACCAAAAAAATAATTGGCATCGTCTTTTTAACGAAATGGCTCGCGAACCTGGAACGCAGTCGGTGCGTTTGGAAAGAGGTTTGAACCTTGCATTTCAATGGCTCTTCGAGCCGCGCTGTTCGGCTACGCGAGCAAATTCGCAAACCGCGCCTTACAGCCGATCTCAAATACAAGACGCGGATACATGTGCTCCAGTTTGCATAAAAATATAGATCTGCCGGTGAACTCGAGCCTGGCAAGTCAGTCCAGCGGCTTTCGGGGCCTTGTTTTCAGAAAGGCTTTCATCAGGCAATTGCGATGCGTCAGAACGATCGATTGACGGACAGCGGTGCAGCAAGCCGATGAAGTCCGAGCGCTCGAATGACAGATGTTGCGACATGGTCAAAGTTTTGATGCTTGCATTTCAGAAAAAGGAGAGCTTTAATTGGTATCTGAAAGGTATTGTTTTCTTTACCCGAGGTGCCTCGCTCCATGAATGACTTCATTTCCATGTTGGAAAACGGTGACTGGCAGACGGGGGCCCGTGGTCCGCGGTACCTGCAATTGCGGCGGCGTATTCAGCTGGCAATCGACGAGGGAGTGCTGAAAGAGAATGAGCCGCTGCCGTCAGAGCGTGAAATCGCAGTGATCACGGACCTGTCCCGCGTAACCGTCCGCAAGGCCGTTGCCGGATTGGTGGAGGACCGGACCGTTGTCCAGAAGCGCGGTAGCGGTTCCTTTGTCGCGCCCAGGGTTCAAAAGGTCGAACAACGTCTTTCCAGCCTGACATCATTCAGCGAAGACATGGCGCGACGCGGGCTGGCGGCCAGCAACGAATGGTTGCGACGCGGGCTGTTTCCTGCATCCCCGGAGGAGATTTTCGCGCTCGGGCTGAGTTCAGGGGAGAGAGTTGCAAGGGTTGAGCGCTTGCGAAAGGCGGACGACATTCCAATGGCGATCGAAAGGGCGTCATTGTCTGAAAGGATCCTGCCAAACCCTGAAAAAGTGTCCGCATCGCTCTATGCCGTCTTGCGGTCAACAGGCATGCAACCGGTTCGCGCCATTCAGCGCATTTCCGCAAGATGCCTGGAGGCGGTGGACGCGGAAATTCTGAAGATCCCGATCGGTTCCGCAGGATTGAAGATCGAACGAGTTTCCTATCATGGTACCGGGCAAGTTGTTGAATTCACGCGATCCGTTTACCGCGGCGATGCTTATGACTTTGTGGCAGAGCTCCAGATTTCGGAAGAGTGACTTCCTGACCGCACCCTGCAGATGACCGTAAGGGCATATCTGAATTGAAACGCGCAAGTCCGGTCTCGGCAAAGTGTTCTTTCGCCAAATTCCGTCGGGTTGCCTACGTTTTTCAGCAATCACCTGATGTGACTTCAAGTCGGCTGCTGACTGGCGCCCCTCCAACCGAAATCATCTCAAGATTCCAGAGCGTTGTTGGTTGTCGCCTTGCGACGTACTTATTTGCAAGAACGGCAGCGCTTGACCAATGGTTGCGGTCGCGCAACAGGTCTTGCTGCTAGGCTCTAACCAACCCGGTTGAGCACATAGCCGAACCGGTGAATTGTGACGATTTTCGCTGTGCCGGGGGGGATCCGTCGCCGTAGTCTTGCAACCAGAACATCCACTGTACGATCACCGGCGGTCCAGTCCCTGCCACAAACATATCTTGTGAGGCCATCTCGGCTCTGAGGGACGCCTGGCTCCAGCAGAAAAGCATGCAACAGGCGAGACTCCGCCGGGGGCAGGTAGACTTCGGCAGTATCGACGCGAAGCAATCTCGTTCCGGCCTGGAAGAACAGTCTGCCAAGGGAAATCGGATCGAGATGCGTCTGACGCTGCTTTTCAAGCCGCTGTACAAGAAGCGAGCGCACCCTGCTGCTGAGTTCACCGGGACTGAAAGGTTTGGTCACATATTCTTCAGCGCCCAGCCCCAGACCGAGGATCTTGTCGTGATCCTCGTTCATCGAGGTCAGCACGATAACAGGGCAGTCGCTACTCTGTTTGATCGTGCGCAGGAGCAGCAAGCCGTCACTATCGGGCAACTTGCGATCCAGAAGGATCAGGTCGAAGCGGCTTTGACCGAGCATGTCTTCGGCGGTACGCGCGCAGTCAGCCTTGTGGTAGTCGCCACCGGCGATCCGCACGATGTCCCCCAGCATTAATTGAACGACCGGATCGTCATCGACGCAAAGCACGGAACCGAGGATTTTCTGGTGCTGGCGAACCGGAGTCTGGTAGGTGCCGAGGGTCATGAGAAACCGACCGATTTTCTTAGCTCGACCCAAGTTGCCAGCTTTGGCAAATCCAGATCGAGTCGACCAACCAGGGGTTCGATTTCAGTGTCGCCGGCAGGTTCCTGACAGCGTCTTTCAAGCTCGCGCAGGGGCGTCTCCAGTTCGTGCAATCCAAGAATGGCCGAGCTTCCGGCGAGTCTATGCGCCTGTCGTCCCAATTTCCTCTTGTCATTTCCAGCAGAGATGTCGGATCTGAATTCGTTCCATGCGTCCTGAAAGGCCTCGGACATCGCGCGAACGGTATCATGAGTCAGCCCGTCCAGATTTCCCTTCGGTGCGGCTGTACCGGACGAGGCGGTCGATCCGGAGGCTTGTGCGGAAACCAGCAATGCTGCAGATAGCGTCTGGAGGTCGGCCGGCTTGGCCAGGATGCGGTGAAAGCGTTGACTGAGGTCGTTGTTGCCTTCAAGCGCTTCGACATTGGCCGTCAAGGCGACATAGCGTGCCTGCGTGCGCGCATTCTGCCGCAATTTGTCGACCAGCGACGGCCCATCGCCGTCAGGCAGTATGTAGTCGACCACGTAAACGGCATATTCGGATGACTGGGCAAGTCGGTTGGCATTGCGTACCGAGGCGGCAAGGTCGACCTGAAAGCCCAGACGCTCGAGCAAACGTTTCGTCACCGTGCTGCCAATCGGATCATCGTCAACGAGCAGACAGCGGCGTGCAAGTTGCGGAAGGGCTTCGAACGAGGGAGAAATCCCGTCGCTTTTCGCGACAGGTGCGGAGCATACCTCAAACGGCAATTCAAACCAGAGCAACGCACCTACGTCGCGGTTTTCGTAGCCGATTTCGCCTCCCATGGCCTGGACTAGATGATGTGCGATCGCCAGTCCAAGGCCGGTGCCTCCGTTTCCCGTGTCCCTTGCACTGGTTCGTTCAAATGGTCGGAAGAGCGCCTCCCCATCGTCAGCGGAGAGGCCGGGGCCATGGTCGCGGATCTCAAATCGCAGCAAGGTCCCGTCGCCTTTGCCGGCCGCCTCCGAAACGTTGACCCTGACACCGCGGCCGTCGTCGACCCGCATGGCATTGGAGACAAGGTTGCTGAGCACCTGTTGCGTCATTGCCCAGTCGATCTTGATGGAAGCCGGCAGCTCGGGCACGACATTGAAATCGAGGAGCGAATTGCCTCGTGTGCGCCGAACCGTTGCTATCCGTTCAAATTCACCGAGCGTCTGCTTGAGATCAATCGCGATGGGCCGTGAGGGAGGTGGTCCGTTGCCGCATTTGGAATAGTCCAGAACGTTGTTGAGGGTCTGCAACAGGGTCTGGCCGGCCGCCTCTATGACGTCAAGGTAATCATCGGCGCTGTCGTTGTCCGCAGTCCGCAGCAATTCAGTCGCGCCGAGCACACTGTGCAGAGGTGTGCGAATTTCGTGGCTCATTGTTGCGAGGAAGCGCGACATTCCCCGTTCGGACTGCTGCGCAAGTTCCGCCGCACGCCGATGTTGCGTCACGTCATTCAACAGAACCACGTGGCCGATCTTGATGTTTTCGACAGCGTCGTGAAGTGCCCGCCTGCGAACGTCGAAGCAGCGGGTCCCGTACAGCGTCTCAAGCCAGACCGACTGGTCATGCTCCGTGGCAGCGGCCTTGATCTGGCCGATCACGGTCTGCAAGGAACTTTTTCGCTCGCTCATGGATCGCAGATAGACAATCTCACCTGCCTCGGCATCACCCAGAAACAATTCTGCGGCAGCCTTGTTCGCATTCAATAGATTCTGCGATTTATCAAGGAGAAAGGCGGGGTTTCGCAGGCTTTCGAAGACCGCAAAGTAACGATCCTTGTCGAGCGACATCGCTCTTGCGCGCTCCTGAAGCTCGCGCAATCGCACGTTTTCGTTCGAGTTGGTCCAGTCGGCGGTAATACTGAGCTCGGTCTCGTCAAAAAAGTCGCGGACACGATTGGTCATGTGCGGCTGGAATTTGGCCGGCAGGTCCTCAAGCATGGCAACATAGAGATTTCGGAAGTGCTTGAAGAGGCCGATATACATCGGCAGTGTTATACCCAGCGAGCGGTGCTGACGTGCAATCTTGCGCATGCGGGTGAAGCGTGGATCCGACTTGTAGTCGAGCGTTGCCATCGGGCCGGTCGCGTCCGTCTCGCCGATCGCAAGATAATTGCCGAGACACTCGGTGATGCTCAATACGGCTGAAACCCAGGCCGCACGAATGGTTGTCGTGAACGGCGCATAACCATTCAGCTTTGCAATCTCGATCGAACGATCGACAAGTACGTCCTGGCGTTTTTCAAGATACGAGACCGCGATTCCGGCCAGGTCGTGCGGACCGGTTTGCAGCCCGCCGTCGCAACGGTCATCAGCTGTCATCTGCATAGCAGCCCTTACAGGCCGTCCTCTCCATCTATGCTTTCGATTGGATTACAGCAGATCCGGTGCAGATAAGGAAGTGGCTACCGGATCTGTTTACATGTCGTTTACATCCGTTCACAACTTCGCAGCCTTTGAAACACTTCCCCTTGCTATCGTGAATACGGAGAGACGAGGACCGCGCGTCGTTTTCGGCACAGCGGTGGATGGGGAGGATAGTCATGCTGCGCATGAAGCGTCGGGATTTCCTGAAAAGCACCACGCTGGTCGGAGCCGGGGTTCTGGCCGCGGACAAGTCATGGGCGCTCAATCGGCTGGAACCGATCGAGGACACGCTCGACACCGAATACCCGTATCGCGACTGGGAAGATCTTTATCGTCGCGAATTCACCTGGGACAAGATCGGCAAGGCGGCGCATTGCATCAACTGTGTCGGCAATTGCGCGTTCGATGTCTACGTAAAGGACGGGATCGTGCTGCGCGAAGAGCAGCTTGCCAAATACCCGCAAATCAATCCGAACGTTCCCGATGCCAATCCACGCGGCTGCCAGAAAGGCTCGATCCATTCTTCCGCCATGTATGACGCCGACCGGCTGCGCTACCCGTTGAAGCGGGTCGGAAAGCGCGGCGAGGGCAAATGGCAGCGCATGGAATGGGATGAGATCACCGAGGAAATTGCCGACAAGGTGATCGACATCTTTGTCAAGCATGGGCCGGGAAAGCTCATGACACACACAGGGTCAGGCAATCTGTCCATGGTCAGGTTTGCTGCCCCGTATCGTTTTGCCTCCCTGGTTGGCGGGGTGCAACTCGATATCTTTACCGACGTGGGCGATCTGAACACGGGCGCGCACCTGGCGTACGGCAATCCGCTGGAAAGCTTCACCTCGGATGCCTGGTTCGATGCAGACTACATCATGATGTCGCTGTTCAACCCGAATGCGACCCGTATTCCGGACGCGCACTATATCTGGGAAGCCAAGTATAACGGCGCCCGGGTCGTTTCCGTGGCACCCGATTACAATCCGTCCTCGATCCATGCCGATCTGTGGATGCCGATCAAGCAGGGGGCCGATCCATTCCTGTCGATGTCCTTCGTCAACGTGATCATCGAGGAAAAGCTCTACAAGCCGGATTTCATGAAGGAGCAGACCGATCTGCCCGTGCTGGTCCGTGCCGACACCGGGAAAATGCTGCGTGAGGTGGACATCAAGGCGGATGGCTCCGACCAGGTCTTCTACCATTGGGATCTCAATTCCGGTGCGGCTGTTGCCGTGAAGGGTTCGATGGGGTCCGAGGACAAGACACTCGCCCTGGAAGGTATCGACCCGGCGCTTGAAGGAACCTTCAAGGTCGAGGGCATCGAAGTCACAACGGTCTTCGAGAAGGTCAAGGCAGAGGCATCCAAATATTCGCCGGAAGCAACAGCGTCGGAGACCGGCCTTTCCGCGGAAATGGTGCGTGCCGAAGCCCGCCTCTTTGCCGGCGCCCGCAAGGCAATCCTGATGACCGGTTTCAATATCGGCCGCTATTCCAACGGTATCTACACGGGTTGGGCCCAGACCCTGATGCTTGCCCTGACCGGGCATGGTGGCAAAACAGGTGGCCTCGATACTTCCTGGATCGACTGGAAACACATTCCCTGGCTCAGTCTTGCCCTTTTCGGTTTCGAAAAATTCCCGCGGCTGGAACCGGGCGGGCTCGGAGAATTCCAGCGCGGCAAGATGCTCGAACAGGCACGCAAGCATTTCGACAATGACAAACTGAAGGATCGGGTCGGCTTCAATCTCGACGAGATGGAGGAGGCAATCAACGAGAGCATTCAGGAAGGCTGGATGCCGTATAACGGTGATGTGAAAGGCCTGATCTCGATCGCCGACAACAAGTTCCGCCGCAACAAGTTTGCCGACAAGTATCGCGAGCACATCCTGCACGAAGTCGAGGAGTTGTTCGTAGATATCAATGTGCGCATGGACAGTACCGCCCAGTGGGCCGATTACCTGTTGCCCGCGGCGAGCCACTACGAGGCCTGGGACCTGAGATCGGTCGGCTACCACCGGTTCGTGAACGTCTTTTCACGTCCGGTCGACCCGATCGGTGAAGCCAAACCCGACTGGGACATCATGGTACTCCTGAGCAAGAAGATCCAGGAACGTGCCATCGCGCGCGGCGTCGAGGGGTTTGAAGACGGCAATGTCAGCCGGGATCTTCACACGATCCACGACGACTTCACCATGAACGGCACCTTGATGACCGACTACGACGCCACGAAGTGGCTGGTCGACAACAGCCCGGAAATGGGTGGTGTCACGCTTGAGGAAGCTGCGGAACGCGGGTTCATCGTCATGAATGCCGAGGGCGGCAACAACCAGCCGATACCACCGGACGAACCCTATAATCCGTTTGTCGCGCAAACCGAGGGCAAGAAACCTTATGAAACGCTGACGGGACGCATCACGTTCTACTGCGATCATCCCACCTTTGAGAAGATGGGCGCGACCGTTCCGACTGCCCGGCACCATGCAGGACGCGAAGCATCGAATTATCCGCTGTCATTCTACTCGCCGCACACCCGCTGGGGCATTCATTCGAACTGGCGCTCCAACAAGTTCATGCTGAGGCTGCAGCGCGGTGAACCAAACATCTATATCAGCCCGAAACTTGCCGCCCGCAAGGGTATCACCGACGGCTCGATGGTCCGGATTTTCAACGGGGTCGGCGAGTTCTTTGCCCAGGCAAAGTTCTACCCGAGCCTGCCTGAAACGGCGATCATGATGGAGCACGGCTGGGAACCCTATCAATACGAGCAGATGAAGCCGATGAACGACACGATGGCAACCCTGATCCAACCTCTGGAGCTCGCAGGCGGTTGGGGGCACCTGGGCTTCAAACTCTTCAAATGGAATGCAAATCAGCTTGCTCATGAAAGCAGTGTGGACGTGGAGCCGGCGTAAGCGGCACCGACAGGGAGGAGGTTTAAGTCATGGCCGTGAAACGTCAACTCAGCATGGTGATGGATCTGAACAAGTGCATCGGGTGCCATACCTGTACGTCCGCATGCAAACTGCAATGGACCAACCGGAATGGCCGGGAATACATGTACTGGAACAACGTCGAAACGATGCCAGGCACCGGTTATCCGAAGAACTACGCCGACATGGGCGGTGGTTTCGACGGTGATGGCGCTCTGCGCCTGGGAACAGAACCGGCGCCGGAGGACTACGGTGTTCCGTGGGAGTACAACTACGAAGAAGCGCTGATGACGGGAACCGATCCCTGGCTGCGGCCGAATGTCAAACCGACCTGGGGTGCGAACTGGGACGAGGATGAGGGCGAAGGCGATTATCCCAACAGCTATTACTTTTATCTTCCAAGGCTTTGCAATCATTGCGAAAATCCGGCGTGCCTGGCGGCCTGCTCGCGCAATGCGATCTACAAGCGTCAGGAGGACGGTATCGTCCTGATCGATCAGGAACGCTGCCGCGGATACAGGTATTGCGTTTCCGCCTGTCCCTACAAGAAGGTCTATTTCAATGAGGAGATTTCCAAGTCCGAGAAATGCATCTTCTGCTACCCGCGGATCGAAAAGGGATTGCCGACCGCCTGCGCCAAGCAATGTGTCGGGCGTATTCGCTGGATTGGCTATCGAGACGATGAAGCAGGTCCCATTCACCAGCTGGTTGAAAAATACAAGGTAGCCCTGCCGCTGCATCCTGAATGGGGGACCAAGCCAAACGTGTTCTATGTCCCGCCGATGTCACCGCCGAAGATCGACGGCAGCGGAGGCGCAACGGCGGAAAGCAGGGTGCCGATGGAGTATCTGGAGAGCCTGTTCGGCAATGGCGTCAAGGCAGCACTTGATACACTCGCGGCAGAGCGCGTGAAAAAGGCCGGCGGCGGTGACAGTGAGCTGATGGACACCCTGATCGGCTATCGCCATGCCGAAATGTTCAAGCTGAGCTGAGCCATGTCCGTTCACACTCCAGACCGTCTTCCGATGGGAAATTCCCCGGAGCGGGCCATGGCAAAGGAGACGCTTTGGCGGCTCTCCGCTCTGGCCTGCGGGCATCCCACACCTGAATTTTATGAGGCGGTTGCCTCGCGGCAGTTTCATGATGCCTTCAGCGCCGCCTGGGCCCAGGTAGCGGGTCAGGGTTGGCCGGGTGCCGATGTGTCGCCGAATTTCGAAGCTTTCGAGGCGGGCTACATCTCAGCCTTCCTGCACGGACGCAACGGCAAGCCGCTGGCAGCATTGCTCGTCGGGGAAAACGAGAACATCCTTGCGGGTCTGACCCGGCCGGTCTTCATGCTCAATATTGCTGCGTTCTACAAGCATTTCGGTCTGAAACCGTCGATCACGGACGAGGGGCGCCACGACGAACCGGATCATCTGGCCTGCATGCTGGAGTTCATGGCTGTCCTTTGTCATCTGGAAGCACACGCATTGAAGAACGAGCGCGACCCGTCGGCTTATCGCCGCGCGCAGCGTGACTTTCTGTGCCGTTATCTTGGCCCGGCCCTCGACGCGGTCGCAGGACAGCTGCGGCGGGCCGCCTTGCCGAACCTCGATCCGACGATTTTCACGCTCTTGCAGGATATGGACCGGTGGTCACTGGCTCAGGTCAGTGAACTTGAAACGCGCGTCGGTCCTTTCAACGACCCGGACGCGCCGCAGCAGGCTCACAAGGCTGCTCCTGCAAGTCAGTCAGCTCCACAAAACCTTTGGGGATAAGGAGATCACATCCATGAGACATCTGTCCCGACTAGTTGCGGTTACCGCCGTGCTATCTTTGACCGCACCAGCCTTTGCAGAGGGCCTGGAGATTGTCGATGCGAATGTGAAACTGCTGGAGGCCGGAGACACGGTCGCGGTTTCCAAGATCCCCGACGGGATCTACCTGCGAAGCACCAACGATCCCGATGATGTGATCTGGGAGCGTCTGCCGGAATATCGTGTCCATGTGGGCCCGGCGCCTGCTGTGCACGAATCTGTCGATCTCCGTGTCGATTACGACGACGAGGGACAGTACGTGTTCCTGACCTTTGCACGTACCGCAGAACGGTTCTATGTGCGCATGCGCTGGCGCGACGAAACGGCCGACACGGTGACCAGGAGCAACCGGTTCAGGGACGCGGTTGCCGTTCAGTTCTCGCTTGGGGATGACGAGACGTCCTACGTGATGGGAGATGGGCCCGACGCGCCGGTAAACATCTGGTACTGGCGCTCCGACAAAGGCGACATTCAAAGTCTTGCCGCAGGCGGCCCGGGCAGCACCACCACACTGGACGACCAGCCGGTGAGCGGAGATGCCATGTATCTCGACAAGCGGGGGAATGATGCCAACGAATGGACCGTCGTGATGTCACGGGAAATTTCCACGGAGGGCGACTACCAGGTATCGTTCGAGCAGGACATCGTGCCGATGGCGTTCGCACTCTGGCAGGGCGCCAACGACGAGCGTGACGGGCTGAAGCGGGTGTCCGACGGCTGGATCCTCGTCGACCTGAGCGGCGGTTGAAGCCATGACCTTCGGACCCAAGACCACCTCGCTCGACTGCGGCCTCGGACATGCCTGCCAGTTTTGCCCCGAAGAAACGCATTGCACGCTGGATAAGCCTCTTCACAACAAGCGTCTCATCGAAACCCGCCTGGAGGAAATCGGCCACATCATCGTGGTGCTCGCAAACAAGGGCGGTGTCGGCAAAAGCACGGTGTCGGCCAATCTATCTGCCGGTCTTGCCAGGCTCGGCTTTCGGGTCGGCGTTGCCGATGCCGATATCCACGGTCCGAACCAGAGCCGGTTTTTCGGGTTTGCCGGTGGACGGACCCGCACGACATATGACGGCCTGAAGACGCTCGCTTTCGAAGCGGACGGAATATCCCATCCGGTGAAAGTCGGATCGCTGGCCTTCATGCTGGAGGATGACAGCACACCTGTGGTCTGGCGCGATGCGTATAAACACGACTTCATCCATCACCTGATAGGAAGTTTCGACTGGGGATCGCTCGACTATCTTGTGGTCGACATGCCACCTGGCACCGGAAATGAACTGATTACGCTTTGCGACATGCTTGAAGGATCGGACGTATCTGCCGTCCTGGTCACCACGCCACAGGCGGTCGCGCAAATGGACAGTCTCAAGGCGGGCCGGTTCTGCAATGAACGCGGGCTGCCCGTGATCGGTGCCGTTGAAAACATGGCCGGGATCGTGTGTCCGCATTGCAGTGAAGAGTTCCATTTGTTTCCTGACGCGGGTCTTGGCGAAGCGCTCGAGGGACTGGGTATAAGCCGCCTTGCCGCTATCCCGCTTGCGCCCGAACTCGCCATGGGGTCGGACACCGGTCAGCCCGTGGTTACTGCGCGTCCGGAAAGCGCGGTGGCGCGTGCATTCGAGCCATTGATTGAGGCTGTTGCCGCTACCGGGCGTGCCGGGTTTGATGCAGCCGTGGCACACACTCTTGGTGAGGTGTTCCAGACAAATCTCGAGGACGAAGCACTGCAGACCGCATTGGCGGATCTTCCCGAAGGTCAACAGGAAGAGCTGTGTGATGAGATTGCAGGGTTGCTGAGCCAGGAGACTGGCCGGCTGCGGGACATGACAGGGCGAAACGGAGCTGAATGATGCAAACCGCAACGGAAGACGTTTCGCGCCGGGATTTTTTTCGCGGCCGGATTTCCAGGACGGCATCGGAACCTGGTGGCTGGCTGCAGATCGATGAACTTTCCGCCGGAGCGGGTGACGTCTTCTGGGACGGCTGGGCAGACGAGGCAGGGGTCTTTGTTGCCGGCGACGACGGCGTGATCTTTCATTTTGATGGGACGGAATGGATACGTCAGCCTGTTCCTGCCCCGGTTCCTGTTCATTCGCTCTGGGGAA
>NZ_KI928922.1:261443-262714 GCF_000521215.1 Labrenzia sp. DG1229
TTGTTGGGGTTCGTGAACGAGGGAATGACAGAATGCGCCAGCTTGTCCGTGCCTTCCGCCCGCATCTGCTTCAGCGTCGGCATCAGACCCCGGGCAATCGCCACATCAAGATACTCCGGTTCGCAACCATCGAGGCAGATCGAAACAGCCGCTACCTTCGGAGCAGGGTAAACACGCCCGTTTGCTTCAACGTCGGTCTGGATGTTCATTTGGATATCCTTTGGATTTTCTTATTTCGCACGGTTCACTGCTGCACGCAGATATCCGGACAGGAATTCCGCGATGAGAACCATGGCTATGATTGAGAGAATTATTGCGGCTACCCGCAGGTTTTCCAGCTGCTGAACGTTTCTTTTCAGGTACCAGCCCATGCCGCCGCCACCGAAAAAGCCCACGACAGTGGCAGCGCGGAAGGCAACGTCCCACGTGTAGATCGCGATCCCGGTGAAGGCCACGCGAACCTGGGGCACGACGGCAAAGAGGAACACCTGGAACGGATTTGCGCCGGCTGCGCGCATTGCTTCAACCGGTCCCATCTCAATGGCTTCTATTTCATCGGCGAACAATTTGCCTGCAAAACCGATGCAGAACATGGTCAGTGCGCTGACGCCTGCCAGCATTCCGAAGCCCAGTATCGAGACAAAGAGGATCGTCCAGATGGTTTCGTGAATTGCCCGGCAGAAAATCACGCCGAGGCGCCCGACCGGAAACAATGCACGTGCGGGCGACACATTCGCTGCCGAAAACCAGGCGAAGGGGATCGCAATGCAAACGCCCGCAAATCCACCCAGAAATGACATCTGGAGCGTGTCGAGAATTGCTGCCAGGTAGCCCTTGTCCAGCACGTACTCCAGATCGGGTGGATAGTAGCGGTCGCTGACCACTCCCATCAGCCGGCCCAATGCGCCGAAAAGCCTGGTGATGTCGATGTTCAGAAAGTGAAACGAATAGCCCAGAAACACCAATACGATCAGCAACGTGCCGTATTTGTAGAGTGAGTCAGGGTATTTGAACCGCGACCACTTGCGTGCCGGGATCGAGTGGGCTGTCTGATCGGTCATCGGTGCCTCCTCAAATCACAGCTTTGCGCAGGTAGTGAGAGATGATTTCGCCTATGATGATCAGGAACAGGATTGCCAGGATCACCATGGTGACGCCGCTATAGTTGAAACTGTTCATCTGGCGGAAGAAGAGCAGACCCAGTCCACCCGCGCCAACCAGACCCATAACGGCGGAACGACGGATATTGATATCCCACTCAAATATCACTG
>NZ_KI928923.1:0-55033 GCF_000521215.1 Labrenzia sp. DG1229
AACATATGGCAGTTCATGCGCGACAACTGGCTCTCAAATCGCGTCTTCAAGTCCTACAAGGAAATCCTCGACCTGTGCTGCCGCGCCTGGAACACGCTCATCAATCAGCCATGGAAAATCATGTCAATCGCAATGCGTGAATGGGCGCATCGGTTCTGATCAATCGCGCTTGGTATAATCTTGAAATTCTTGAAACCTGGTTTCAGCGTGTTTGGAACGAGGAAGATGAAACAGCCAATCGATGAAATGTTCGTCAGGGGACGGTTCGGGCTGTTGGAACTGGGAGCACAGAACCCGAGTTGGCGGAAGCGAACTTCGCGAACATGAAATTGCTGGGACCGGATGAATTCAAGGTTTTTCAAAAGGCTCTGCTCGGCCTTGTGCAGAACGTGAAATTAAGCGTCACGCACCACATGACCTCCGGTGAATGGCTTTGCGCGCTTTGCGTCTTCGAGGGAAGGTCGCGCAAGACGGGCGACCCCATCAAGATGACCGGTACCGTTTATGGCCGTTTCTCGGACGACCAGATTATCGAAGCCTTTAACCATTTTGACTTTCTCAGCCTGTTTCAACAGCTTGGCTCACTGGACGGAGATACTTTCGATCGCTGCCTTTGCGGCAAGCAATAGGGGCGTCAAATCGCCGGGCCATGAAAGGTTCAGCATTAGCTCGGCTCAACACGTCAACGCTCTGGCTGAATTTCCATGTTCTGGATTTGGAGGGAAAAATCATGACAACCGAAGAGGTCGTTCGCAAAGCCATTCAGTCTTACAAAAGCGGAGATGCAGAAACAGTTTCCTCGCTGCTTCATGATGAAATTCGTTATTGCATCCACGCCAATGCGGAAACAGGTCCCTATTGCGCCGATTGTTGTGGCACCAATGCATTCTGGGAAACGATAGGCCGGATACAGGCTGACTGGAGCATTGATGACTATCGCCTGACAGACATTATCGTTTCCGGCGAGCGCGCCGCGACCCAGATTGGCGTCACAATCACCAGCCGGCACACAGGAGTTACGCGAGAAACCGAGTTGGCCCTGTTCTGGACGGTGAAAGACGGCTGCGTCGTGGAGCTTCACGAGTATCATGACACCGCCGCTGCGGCCCATGCAAAAGGGTAGATGCGCTGAGTGCTGGTTCGCAGGAATAGGCCTCGGCGACATCAGGCGCGTTTGATTTGAATGTCAACGGGTGACCTGCCGTTCGTCAGATCGCTTTTTCGAAATAGATACGATCGAAGCCGTCTTCGGTTACGCGGCCGGTCTCCTTGTATCCAAGGTGGGGATAGATCGACAGGTTTTCGGTCATTTTCTCATTCGTATAGAGTTTGATGGATCGAGCGCCCAGTTTCCTGGCTGACGCCTCGCAAAACGCGATCAACGCCTTTCCTATCCCTTGCCCGGATGCACTCGCCTTGACAGCGACATTTTCCAGCAGGACGTACTGATCAGTTGGATAAAACACGATAAATCCGAGAACCTCGTTGTCCGGATTGACCGCGACATGTACGTGCTCCGCAGCAATCAGGGCTTCAAAATCTGCAACCATTGGGGCAGGTGCTTTGCCAATTGCGTCAACATACTGCTCGTAAGCTCCCTCGGCGCATATACGCACGCTTTGGACATCACCCTCGACAGCGGGCCGAATTTTGAGTTTGTTTTCCAAGGATACCTCGAACTGATACATCCGCGCGCATGGCCCTTGCATGCCGCGATTTCCCATAAGGCCAAATTCTGCCTTTCGCTCCAGAGGTCTCTATCGATGGCCTGGAGAAAGAAGGTATTTTTAGGATGCTCTTTGTGAATGTCCACGTCAAAAACGTTATGAGCAAAAGCCGACATTGAACAAAGCCAGGGCACGACCTGCCGGGAACACCGACCGGTGGTCTCAATGCTCGCGACCAAGTCAGCCATTCATAAACTGCTGCCTTGCCCGGCTCGCCCCTCTGCACTTCGATCCACATCTCCAAACTCCAGCGCCACCTTCTGCGCCACCCGCGCGGCGCGGGAGATCAGTTCGTTTCTCGGTTCGCCGATATAGGTTGCGGTGAAGTTGAGAGGCGTTGCCTGCCAGCCGGGATCGAAAGTCGTAATGCGTTTTTCCTCCACAAGGCGGTGGCCCAGGAGGTGGGGTAAAATGCCGACGCCGATCCCCGAGGCAACCATCTCGAACCCGGTCGATAGTGAATTCGTCGGGAAGATCTGGGCGGTGCTGCCATACCTGTCGCGAAGTTGCTGTGTCAGTTCGCGGTGCGGGCGGGAATTCCGGTTGTAGGTGATAACCGGTGTCGTGCTGAGATCCGGATCGGCGAGATCGATCGGCCGGTACCATGAGAGTTCGAATGGCGGCAAATCCAGATTATCAACGCTGTAATCCGATATCGGGCCCATCAGGATGGTCAGGTCGAGCGAACGGTCCAGCAGCAATTCCCTCAGGTTGACGGATATATCGACCGAAACCTCGATCTTGAGCCTGGGGAAGCTTCGATGAAGTGCGCGCAGAAAATCGGGGAGCCAGGTTTGCGCCACAGTCTCCGCGACGCCGAGGCGCAACAGGCTGCTCACGCTGTCCTCCGCCATGACGTCCCCCTTGATCCGTTCCATGATTTCCATGATCTGTTCTGCGTGACTTCTGAGCAGAACGCCTTTGCGGGTGAGGACGACGCCCGTCGATACACGGCTGAACAGTTCAGTTCCCAGATAGGTTTCCAGGCTTGAAATCCGTGTCGAAACAGCAGGTTGAGAGACGTTCATCTGCTCGGCAGCCTTGCGCACTCCTCCCATGCGTGCAACGGTCAGGAAGGTCTTGAGTTGCTCGAAGGTCATGTTGGTTGCTCCGGAAAAGTGATCCAAAAACTTGATCACTTTGGACAAAAAATCACGATTTGACTTGATAATAGATCCACCGCAGCATTTTGCCACCAACTTTCGAGGTGGAAATGACCCGCGGACTTGCCCAACTTCCGGATCTGTTTGACTTGGATACCACCGCCCAGCGCAGGATGATCCGCGACGGATTGTATTCTGGTCATACGGCCGGCCTCGCAAAGGGCAATCTTCAATGCAATCTGGCAATATTGCCCGGTGAACTTGCCAATGACTTTCATGCCTATTGCCGACTGAACCCGAAAGCCTGTCCACTGGCGGGTGTTTCGCGTGCAGGCGAAGCTTCGATTGATCGGCTTGGCGATGACGTCGACATGCGGACCGACGCGGCGCTTTACAACATTTACCGCTATGGTGTTCTGGAAAAGCAGGTCAATGACCTCAAAGCGCACTGGCGCGACGATCTGGTCGCTTTTGCGATCGGATGTTCATTCACCTTCGAGGACGCCCTGCGCAAGGCGGGAATCGAAATGCGCCACATTGACCGCAATGTCACTGTCCCGATGTTTCACTCGTCAATCGAGACTGCGGCAAGCGGCCCGTTCGAAGGCGGCATGGTGGTTTCGATGCGCCCGATTCCGGAAACAAGGATCGCGGAGGTCTTCGAGATCTGCAGAAAGTACCCATTGGCCCATGGTGCGCCCGTTCACGTGGGCGATCCCGCAGCGATCGGAATTTCCGATATCTATAAACCGGACTGGGGTGAAGCTGTCGATTTCAATACCGGTGAACTCCCTGTTTTCTGGGCCTGCGGAGTAACGCCTCAAGCTGCGATCATGAGATCCAGACCACCCCTTTCCATTACCCATGCACCAGGCGCCATGCTCATTGCCGACGTCGGCGAGCACACGGACCCGATTTACCCCTATAACGATAACTAACTGAAAAAATACGAAAAACAGAGGATGAACGCTATGAACAGACTGGTATTGTTATCCGCGATCTCACTGATTGCATTCTCGGCAGGAACGAGTGCAAAAGCGGAAGAACTTGCTGTTGTCGGCAGCTGGAGCGGGTTGCCATTGCACAAGCAATACGAAGCCCCCTTCTGGAATGAAAAACTCCCGGAAATGTCGGGAGGAGATCTGACAGCTGCATTGACCACCCATGACCAGATGGGTATTGCCGGCGGTGACGTCTTCCGTCTTCTGTCCCAGGGGGTCTTCGATGTTGGCATGACGGTTGCGGACTATGCTGTATCGGACAGCGTTGCCCTCGAAGGCCTCGATGTACCGTTGATCGCGACCGACGCACCGACGGCCCAAAAAGCGGTCGAAGCGGCACGACCGATGGTCGATGACATCTACCGTGATGTGTTCAACGCCAAGGTGCTCGGCATTGCGCCCTATCCGCCCCAGGTCGTTTTCTGCAATGCAGACATCGGTTCGCTCGACGATCTGAAAGGCAAGAAGGTGCGCGCTTCGGGCCGCATGACGGCCAAGTTTCTGGAAGCGCTCGGCGCCGAAGGCGTCAATGTCGGCTTCGGCGAAGTGCCGGGTGCACTGCAGCGGGGCGTCGTGGATTGCGCCATCACCGGCGCCGGCTCGGGCTACAATGCCGGCTGGTGGGAAGTCTCCACACACTTGATGCCGCTGCCGCTTGGTGGTTGGGACCCGGTCGTTACCGCGATAAACCTTGATAAGTGGAACGCGTTGTCGGACGAGCAAAAGGCGACACTGGAAAAAGGCGTCAAGGAGGGCCTGGAGGCCCCGGCCTGGGAAACAGCCCAAAATGCTCTTGAAAATGACGTCGCCTGCCTGACCGGCAATGGTGAATGCCCCTATGGTGATGCACGTGGACTGATCCTGGTCGAAGCAAGTGAAGCTGATCAGGAAAAGGCCAGGAACGTGCTGATCACCGAGGTTTTGCCTGATTGGGCCGAACGCGCCGGAGGCGACTGGGCCAAACGCTGGAGCGACAGTGTCGGCAAGGTCACCGGCGTGAAACTGGAAACCAACTAAGGCAGGATTTCAATGACATCCCTGGCAACCCTTCTCAGGCGGATAAACGACCGAGTTGCAATCGTGGTCGGATTGGTACTGCTCGCATGTGTGGCGTTCACGCTTATCGAGATTGTAGCCCGCCGGCTGGGTGGTTCGCTCGGGGGTGTCGATGAAATCTCCGGCTATGTCATGGCCGTCACGACAAGCTGGGGCATAAGCTACGCCCTGACGGAACAGGCACATGTGCGCATCGACCTGCTCCGCCAGCGTCTGGTCCCGTTGGGCCGGGCGATCTTTGACATTCTGTCAATGCTCTGCCTCTCCGGAACGGCCATCGTTGTCGCCTGGAGAGGCTGGGGTGTCCTGGAAAAAACACTCTCGACGGGTGCAAGTGCAAACACACCACTGGAGACCCCTTTGTGGATCCCGCAGTCGCTCTGGTGGGCCGGTTGGGTCTGGTTCGCGCTGTCGGCAAGCATATTGCTGATATCCGCTCTCACGAATTTCCTCGCTTCCGACTACAAGTCCGTTGATGCAATAGCCGGTGCGCGGGGGGAAGCATGATCGCGTTCACCTCCGTAGGCCTTCTCGGGCTTCTGACACTGTCCATTCCGGTCGGCATCGTCCTTTTTCTCCTGGCCTTCGGGATCGACGAGTTCTTCAGCCCGTTCCCGCTGATGCGCGGCCTCGGGCAAGTCGTCTGGTCCTCGTCAAACTCGGCCACGCTCATCGCCATCCCCTTGTTTGTTCTTCTGGGAGAAATTCTGGTTCGCAGCGGTGTTGCGCGGCGCACCTACGCAGCGCTGGAAAAGTGGGTGGCGTGGATGCCCGGCGGGCTGATCCACGCGAATATCGCGACATCAACGATGTTTTCGGCAACCTCCGGATCATCGGTTGCAACCGCTGCGACCGTTGCAACGGTCGCCATGCCGCAGGCGCAGACACTGGGCTACAATCCGAAACTCTTTTCCGGCGCAATCGCGGCCGGCGGAACGCTCGGGATCATGATCCCACCCTCGATCAACCTGATCGTCTATGGGTTCCTGACAGAGAGTTCCATCCCGCAGCTCTTTCTGGCCGGGCTGGTGCCGGGGCTGTTTCTGGCTGGTCTTTTCATGTTGATCACCGTCATCATGTGCATCTTCAGACCTGCCCTGGGCGGACCGCGCCAATCCAGCTCCACAAGGGAAAAACTGGAAGGGCTGACCGATCTGTTGCCTATATTCGGTCTCTTTGGCGCGATCGTGGGGTCCATCTATGCAGGCTGGGCAACCCCGACCGAGGCGGCAACAGTCGGAGTTGCCATTGCCCTTCTGATTGCCGCCCACCAGAAAGCGCTGAACTGGGACATGCTCCAGAACGCCTTGCGTGGCGCAGTCAAGACTTCCGCCATGATCATGCTGGTCGTGATCGGCGCTTACGTTCTGAACTTTGCACTTACGGCGGCCGGTGTCAGCCGCGCGCTGCAGGATCTTCTCACCGGTCTCGGCCTGGGACCGCTCGAAACGCTTCTCGTGATCATTCTGATCTATATCGTGCTGGGTTTCTTCATCGAAACCCTTTCCCTGATGGTCGCGACCATTCCGATCGTCGTGCCGATCGTCGTGCAACTCGGTTATGACAAGATCTGGTTTGGCATCCTGATGATCATCCTGGTCGAGATGGCGCTGATCACTCCCCCTGTGGGCCTCAATCTCTACGTGGTCCAGGCCGCACGGAAGACCGGCAGTTTCAGCGATGTCATGCTGGGCTGCATCCCCTATGCGCTCGCCATGCTGGCCATGGTTGGTCTGCTCATCCTTGTCCCGCAACTGGCCCTGTTCCTGCCTTCAACCCTTTAAGAGATCTGTCGATGAAATTTCAGACTGTCACCGGAGTGCTTGACTGCACTCCCGACCAGCTCATTGTGGCCGGATGGACCGGACGCGACCGGGCTGCCGTTGATCATCACATCGACGAACTGGCGGCAATCGGGGTTCCCGCTCCGTCGACCGTTCCCCTTTTTTACCAGTGCGCTCCTGCCCTGCTGACACAGGAGCCTGAAATTCAGGTCCTTGGCCATGAAACGTCAGGTGAAGCAGAACCCTTCCTGATGTGCATGGACGGCCGGCTCTGGATCGGTCTTGCCTCGGATCACACGGATCGTGCACTCGAGACGCATTCGGTTGCCGCCTCCAAGCAGATTTGCGCCAAACCGGTGGCCGACAGGCTCTGGTCCCTTGATGACATCGAACCGCATCTCGACGAACTTGTGCTGAAATCTTGGATAGTGGAAAACGGCGACTGGACCGCCTATCAGGAAGGAAAACTGTCATCGATCCTGCCTCTCCGTCAGTTGATCACTGGGGCTGGACTTGTTGACGGCAGCGCCATGCTGTGCGGAACCCTTCCGGCGATTGGCGGCGTGCGCCCTGCATCAGACTTCCGGATGTCGCTCATCGATCCGGAACGTGACCAGGCAATTGACTGGCGCTACCGAAGCTCTACTCTCCAGATCATCTCGTGAGCCTCCCCGGCCGGCATTTCAATTCAAGGACACCACCAGATGAGCGCATCCTTTCCCTGGGCACCCGAAACTGCCGGAAAAAGGCTTGAAACAGCGCTTGAGCGTGCCGCCGGAGATGATGCGGCAAAGTCTGTTTTTCTCAAGCTTCTGCCGGACCGTGCAAGAAAGCAGGCCATCCGGGCCAGCGAGATGGATCATCCGCTGACAGGGGCACTCATCAGTGTGAAAGCGTTGTTCGACATTGAAAAGGAGACGACGACGAGCGCGACCAGGGTGCTTGTTGAAGATCCTCCGGCGACGTCGGACGCACCGGCAATCGCGCGTCTGGCCGCAGCAGGCGGTATTTTTGTCGGTCTCACCAACATGTCCGAATTCGCCTATTCAGGCATGGGCCTCAACCCGCATTACGGTACGCCCCGCAACCCTGCCTATCCCGGGTGCGCCCCGGGAGGATCGACAAGCGGCGGTGCCGTTTCCGTGGCCCTCGGCCTCTGTGACATCGCGATCGGCAGCGACACCGGTGGTTCGCTGCGGATACCTGCGGCATTTACCGGCATTACAGGCTTCAAACCAACGCAGGGCTCGGTATCCATGGAAGGCGGCAAGCCGCTGTCCGACAGCCTCGACAGTTTCGGACCGATGGCAAGAACCGTGGCGGAATGCGAACTGGCATGGCAGGTGATGTCGGGGACACCCGCTTTGCCTGCTCCCACCGCACCTCGAAGACTTGTCGTCCCGCTCAATTTCGGCCTTTCGGAAGCAGATACAGAGGTGATCGCAGGCTTCAATGCGATTGTACGGAACCTTCGTAACTCCGGGTTGGAGATCGTGGAAAAGGAACTTGCCTCGATCGCACAATACGAAAATGTTCCGCCCTGGCATTTGACGTCGGTGGAATCGCGCGCGCATTACGAACACCATTTCCAGACGTCACCTGAACAGTTTGATCGGCGCGTTCATGCCCGAATGGCACTCGCCGACAAACTGCCGGCCATTGAATACCGCCGGACCTTGAATCGGCGGGCCGAGTTCATCGCTTCATTCCGCAAGGAGCTTGGCAACGACATGCTTCTCATGCCGACAACACCCAAGCTGCCTCCCAGGGTCGAGGATCTCGCGGATGATGAGGCATTCAATCGCCTCAACCTTCTGGCACTTCGAAATCCCTCGCTCGCCAATGTCGCCGATGCCTGTTCCATTGCCCTGCCCTACCAGCACGACGGCAAGACCCTAAGTGCGATGCTGGTCGCAACCGGAGAACGGGACGAAGACCTGCTGGCTTGCGCGAAGGCAGTCGAGGCAGTCCTGTAAGCCCCACCAAAAGCAGGAAAATGACCCACGCATTTGACAACGCGTGAGCCTTGATCCTCTTCGCCTCAGACAAATGCAAAATCGTCAGCCTGCAGCACCGTACCGTCCGAGAATTCGAAATTGTCGACATAGGCACCAAGGTCGTTGATCTTTACCTGACCGGCACCGCTCGCCCAGGACAGGAGCATGTTGCTGTCGCTGTCCGACGAGGCTTCGACGTCCGAGACCTGCAGGTCTTTGAAGAGCAGCGTGTCGATGCCATTGCTGATCAGTTCAACGACATTGATCCAGCCACCGTTCGACGAAACGACATAGCTGTCGTTGCCTGCTCCCCCCTCCAGGCTCTGCCAGCCACCGGACGAAGAGCCAGCATCCAGAGTGTCATTTCCGGCGGCGCCGATCAGCGTATCCGTGCCATCGTTTCCTTTCAGGAAATCATTGCCGCCGCCACCGTTCATCCAGTAGTCGACACTCGCATCATTGCCGATCACCCGGTCATTTTTCTCTGCCCCCTGGAACTTTTCAAACCCGTACCAGGAAAGTCCGGAGGTATTGAACTTCGATCCGGATTCGACGATCAGCTTGTCGATACCGGATCCGCCGACATCCTTCGGCGTGCCGCTCTCCCAGAACAGGTCGCCGCTGGCATAGTAGATCGTATCGTTTCCTGCCCCTCCCGATACACTGTCGTTGCCCCACCCGCCTCGGAGAAAATCATTCCCGGCACCGCCAAGAAGCACGTCATCCCCGGAGTTGCCGATCAGGGTATCGTTGCCGCCGCCACCGTCGAGAACGTAGTCGACCGTGCCGTCATTGCCGACGACCCGGTCGTCTCGCCCCGCACCGATGAATTTTTCAAACCCGTACCAGGAAAGACCACTGGTATTGAAAACGGACCCGCTTTCCATCACCAATGTGTCCGTACCGCTCCCACCGACGTCCTTGGGTGTACCGTTCACCCAGAATGTGTCTCCGTTGGTGTAATAGATAGTGTCGTTCCCGGCGCCGCCCGACATGTTGTCGTTGCCGTAACCGCCGCGCAGGATGTCGTTGCCACCGCCACCGATCAGGTCATCATTCCCGCTGTTACCCAAAAGCGTGTTGTTGGCATCGTTGCCGATCAGCTCATCATTTCCACCACCGCCATATGCATTTTCAATGACCGTGCCACGAGCGACAATGAGATTGCCGGTCAGCCCACCAACATTCGAAATGGCTTCCTGATTGAGGTCGATGCGCTGATTGGCGCCAACGTGGGAAAAATCGAACAGATCCGTTCCACCATTGTCGTAGATTGTCATCGCAGCTGTTTGATTTGAATCGAAAAACGTCTCCAGGTAACCGCCCGCATTCGAATTGTTGCCATAAACCGTCGCACCGGTACGAATGCTGGCAGGTGTGCCGTACAGGTCCTGTATCGCGACGATATCAGCGACCATCGGAGTAATCACATATGCATAGCTGGCGTTGATATATGTGTTTTCCGTCTGGCTGAAATAGGACATGACTGTCGCTTGCCAGGAGTCGTTAAGGTAGTGGTTGTCAACCCCATAGGTCGCCGACCCGTTGTAGTTTCCGCCATGCCTCAATCCCAGCGCATGACCGATCTCGTGAATATAGGTCTGGAAGGAATAGCTGTTTATGCCGGTTCCGTACGAACTCAGCCATCCCTTCGACACATTGACATCGGCCGAGATCATGTCGCCGTTGCTCCACCAGGAATAACTGGCATAGGCACCGGAACTCTCATCATCAAATGTGATCTGCGCACCGCTTGAGACAAATGAGAAATTGATCCCGGTAACGTTCTCCCACGCTTCCAGCGCATTCGTCGCCAGGAACTTTCCGTCATTTGTCAGGCCGGTAATGTCGACAGTGATCGTATCGCCCGGACTGGCATTGAAAGCAATCGGCGAGCCGTTGGAGGTTTCCTGTGTCAGTTGATCTGCGATCTGGTCGTTGCTGAAGACCGGCAGCGGTGCAGATAAAACCGCTGACCCGTCGGCGCCGGAGCTTGCTGCGGTTCCACTGCCGTCAACGCAGCTGAACCCCGCGACATAGGGAAGTTCTTCGGTACGGCCGGTGGCGGAACAGAGTTCACACATGTCGAATTTGCCTCATTTTTGCTTGTCAGACCCGATGAAACGCAACGCAGGTGGAGCCCCGGCCACAATGACAATGCCCCGTTTCCACGGCGCAACTGCCATCGAGCTCCGTTTCTGCAAAAAGGGACACGACCGCCCGTATCCCGCTTGCCCTCGAGCGTTTCAAAAATCCAGACTAGGGAACGAAGGGATTACCCTCAAGTAAAATACAAATACATTTCTAAACACTAAAAACATTTTCCAGATGAAATCAGAAAACAATTCGATTTTATCTGTATTTTGCACCAAATAAACCGCCTTCATGAGAGCATAATTTGCAGAAAACAAATATCAAAGTACGATAAACTTTAAACTTTCGATTCCAGAACTTAAGTCAATTCACGCAGCTTCCGTCTTGCACCGAGCCGGTTCGCTGTGGTCTGTTCGGACAAGGCAAAGAAAAGTCTGCAAGCCGCTGGAGCCGGGTATATGAACCGAATTGCTGGATCGATCCTCGCGCTGGCATGCGCCTTTGCGCTGGGGATCTGGGCTTCCTCCAGCGGGTTGTTCTTTTCCGCCGACAACAGTTCCCAACAGGTTTCTGCGGTCCGGACCCAGGACCGGGAGACCTCGCACGAGCCAGGTTTTCCCGACAATGCCGTGGTCGTCACGACAACTGAAGTTGCCTTCACACCTCCAAGGTCCCGTATTCAGTCGATCGGAACCGGCAAGGCGATTCGCCTGATTCACGTCACCGCTGACGTCGCCGGTACCGTCGAACAAATTCATGTTCAACCGAACACGGACGTCTCTGCCGGAGATCCGATCGTTACGCTGGAGCGCAAAACGCAGGAAATTCTTCTGGACAGTGCCAAGGCGGAACTCGAGCAGCAAACAGCTTCGTACAACAGATACCAGACGCTTCTTGATCAACGCAGCAATGCGGTATCTCAAGCTCAGGTCGATGAGGCCCGGGCGTCTCTCGCTGTCGCGAGCGCCAAGGTTGCCGAGGCTCAATACGAGTTTGACCGCAGGATCATCAAAGCGCCCTTCTCCGGCCTGATCAACCTCAACGACCTGACGGTTGGCAGTTACCTGTCGCAGGGTGCCGAGATCGTGACCCTGGTCGATGCCAGTAGTCTTCTTGTGGAATTTACCGTCCCGGAAACGGCAATCAGCCAGATCAGCACAGGTGTTCCGGTGCGTCTGACGACGCCTGCCCTCGTCGGACGCGTCTTCAACGGAGAAATCACGGCCTTTGACAGCTCCATCGATGAGGAATTCAGAACCGTTCGCGTGCGTGCAGAGGTTCAGAACCCGCAAAACCTCCTTCTCCCGGGCATGACATTCAGTGTCAGCCTCGCAAGTTCGGACGAGCCGATGCCGATGGTCCCGGCAATTTCCATCCTCTGGAGCCCCAACGGGGCATATGTCTGGAAACTCGGCGAAGACAATTCTCCGCAGCGCATAGATGTGGTCTTGCGCCACCGCCTCGGCGACAACGTCTGGCTTGAAGCCGACTTGAAACAGGGTGACGTCGTTGTCAAGGATGGCGCCTTCAAGGTGAGCCAGGGCGTCTCGATAGCCGTTGAAGTCGCGGAGACAATTGATGGCTGATGCTTCGCCGGAAAGGATGACCCGTGACCGGCTCGGTTTTGCGGCAACTTTTGTCGGTCGCCCCATCCTCGCACTCGTTCTCAATCTTCTGGTGATAATCGCCGGAGTGACAGCCCTCAACGGTGTCGAGGTCCGGGAGTTGCCGAATGTCTCCAGGCCCGTCATTTCAGTCCGGGCCACCTATCCGGGAGCAGCTGCGAGCACCGTTGATTCGGAAGTCACCAGCGTTCTGGAAGATGCACTGGCACGCCTTGAAGGGCTGCAGAACATCTCCGCGACATCTTCCTACGGCAGTGCCAGCCTCACGCTGGAACTGAGCAGTTCAACAGACGTCACGGATGCCGCCAATGACGCACGCGATCTAGTATCGCGCGCGCAACGCAACCTGCCGGATGATGTCGAGGACCCGACGGTGCAGAAAAGCGATGCCGACGCGGATCCTATCGTCCGGCTCGCGCTCAGCGGCTCACTCGCGCTGACAGAGTTGGCATCTCTTGCCGAAGGCATGGTTTCAGACAGGCTTTTGGCCATAGACGGTGTGTCTGAAATACAGGTTGCGGGCGATTACGCGCGTATCATGCGCGTCACCTTTTTCCCCGTCGCGCTAGCCAGCCGCGGAATTTCGCTATCCGACATGCGAACCGCCCTCGCCAGCGCCAACCTGGACATTCCGCTCGGTGCCCTGGAGACAGGCACCCAGGAACTTGTCGTCCGGTCCGTGGCCTCAACAACAACCGAAGAGGCCATCTCGTCGATCCGCCTCAACCGGGAAACGGTGATCGGAGATGTTGCCTTCGTGCAATTTACATCCGACGACCCATCAGTGATCACCCGCATCAACGGCCAGCCCTCCGTGGGGCTGAATGTGATCCGTCAGTCCCATGCCAACACACTGTCGATCTCGAATGCCGCGCGCGCTGCCGTCGCCGGTCTGCAGGATGATCTGCCGGACGGTGCCAGCCTGATCATCGTTGCCGATGACGGCGTCTTCGTGGAACGCTCCATCAAAGGGGTCGTCTCCAGCATCGCCATGGCCATCGTCATCGTCGTCGCCGTTATCTTCCTCTTCCTGCAATCGCTTCGGGCGGTTATCATCCCTGCGGTCGCTGTTCCGATTGCCCTCGTTGGCACGCTTGGCGCCATATGGGCTGCCGGCTTTTCGGTGAACACCATCACATTGCTCGCCCTCGTTCTGGCCTCCGGCATGGTCGTCGACGACGCGATTGTCGTGCTTGAAAACATCGTGCGCCGCCGCAAGCAAGGGCTTGGCGCATTTGCGGCTGCGGCAGTTGGAACAAGGGAAGTCTTCTTTGCGGTCATTTCGACGACGGCAACCCTTGCCGCCGTCTTCATTCCCATTTCCTTCCTGCCGGGACAGGCAGGTGGCATTTTCGGCGAGTTCGGATTTGTTCTGGCGTTTGCCGTCGCCCTTTCATCCTTCGTCGCACTGACGCTGTGTCCGGCCCTGTGTGCCATTGTCGATCCCGGGAAACCGGATGCGAATGGCGAAGACGGCGAGCACGGGGAGCGCACCAACGCATTCCTGGCTACCTTCGCCACGTTGATCGATTTCATCCTGAGGGCACGGTACCTTGTTCTGGCGAGCGCTCTGACATTTGCCGGTGCCTCCATGGCACTTTACGGTTCCCTCCCCCAGGAAATCACGCCGTCCGAAGACCGCGGCACGATCATGGTCGCCTTGCGGACCCCCTCGACGGCCAGCCTCGACTACACAAGCCGGCAGGTCGCCAGCGTCGAGAAAATCCTCGAACCATATGTCGCGTCCGGCGAAGTCGTGGCGGTTCAATCCCTCATCGGACTTAGATCGACCAGCTTCGCACTTGTCTTCGTCCGGCTGGCACAGTGGGAAAACAGGAATCGAAGCCAACAGGAAATCGCCGCGGAAATTCAGGGACCCGTCAGCAGAATTCCGGGCGCTTTCATTTCGCTGCGCGCGTCGAACAGTCTTGGCATCCGCGGCGCCGGACGTGGTGTGCAATTCGCCGTTGTCGGCAAGGATTACGATGTTCTGGGTGCCCTGACCAATGAGTTGATAGCCAGGATGGAGGGCGATCCGACTTTCGAAAATGCACAACTGGTCAACGAGGTCAATCAGCCGCAACTTCTGCTGGAAGTCGACCGTGACCAGGCCGCCAATCTGGATATCAATCCGAGAGATGTGATCGAGACACTCAACACGGTCATTGAGGGCAACAAGGCTTCCGAGATCTTTCTGAACAACGAATCCGTTGAGGTCAGACTTGAACTCGGAGGACGCCCGATCAATGACCAGGGAGATCTGGAAAACACCTTCCTGCGCGCCGGAAACGGGCAATTTGTGCCGATATCATCTGTTGCGACACTCTCGGTGGCAACATCCGCATCCACGTTGAGCCGCGAGGCGCGTGAACGGGCAGTGACGGCCCAGGCCAATCTTGGCAGAGGTATGGACCTTGGCGCTGCCGTCAACCGGCTCCGGGAAATCGCCCCGGACGTTCTCGGCAGCGAGGGTCGTCTGGTGTTTCTCGGCGAGGCCGCAACGCTTGAAACGGGCGAAACAACAACCTTGCTGGTATTCGGTGCTGCAATTCTCATCGTTTTCCTGGTGCTTTGCGCGCAGTTCGAGAGTTTTTCCAGCGCGCTGATCATCCTGATCACCGTTCCATGCGGTCTCGGGACCGCCTTGCTGGCGATCCTGATGTCCGGCGGCAGCCTCAACTACTACAGTCAGATCGGTCTGGTGATCCTCGTCGGAATAATGGCGAAGAACGGTATTCTGATCGTGGAATTCGCCAACCAGCTCCGCCAGCAGGGCCAGGATGTGGATGCGGCGATCCGCAACGCAATGCGTATCCGGCTGAAGCCGGTGATGATGACCATGGCATCGACGGTTGCAGGCAGTATTCCGCTGGTTCTGGCCACCGGCGCCGGGGCCGAAGCAAGAACGGCGGTCGGCTGGGTCGTCGTCGGCGGCCTGGGACTTGCGACCATCTTCACACTTTTCCTGACGCCTGCGATCTACCGGATCATCGCCGGTTGGACACAGCCACCCGGGGCTCAGGAAATGCGTCTGGAAAGCGAACTCGCCGATCAGCGGAAAACCTGATCGCGGACCCTGGAAAACCCGCTCCACGAGGGAGCGGGCTTCCTGCCTGATCACAGCAAGGCAAAATCGTCGGGTTGATAGACCGCTCCGAACTGGAACACAAATTGATCCAGATACTCGCCTGCATCATTGACCGTCACCTGGCCCGCACCGTCATCCCAGGACAGGACCATTCTGTTTTCCGCGTCCAGCGAGACATCGACATCAGACCTCTTGAGATCCTTGAAAACCAGCTTGTCATTGCCGTTGCCTGCCAGTTCGACGATGTCGACCCGGCCTCCTTTCGAGGTGACGACATACGTGTCGTTACCTGACTGACCGAAGAGCTTCTGCAGCCCACCGGAGGACGCACCGGGCTCGAGCCTGTCGTTGCCCGTGCCACCGAGCAGCGTATCGTTTCCGGCGCCACCCTTCAGGAAATCATTGCCACCGCCACCATTCAGGACATAGGCAACCTTCGCATCATCACCGATGACCCGGTCGTCCTTTTCCGCTCCCTGAAACCTTTCAAACCCGTATTTAGACAGGCTCGAGGTGTTGAACCTGGATCCTGCCTGCACAACGAGTGTATCGATCCCGGCGCCACCCACATTGCGCGGAACTCCACTGTCCCAGTAGACGTCTCCATTGCCGTAATGGATCGTGTCGTTTCCAGCTCCTCCGAAAACTACGTCACGTCCGGCACCGCCCTTGATCGTGTCATTGCCGGCTTTGCCGTAAAGGCGGTCATTGCCGCTGCCTCCGATCAGCGTGTCGTCGCCTGCATTGCCCTGCAGCGTGTCGTTCCCTGATCCGCCATTGAGCCAGTAATCGACATTGCCATCATTGCCGATCACCCTGTCATTCTTCTCCGCTCCCTGAAAACGCTCAAAGCCGTACAAGGAAAGACCGGAAGTGTTGAACACCGAGCCTTTGTTGATGATCAGCGTATCTGTTCCCGCACCGCCGATATCCTTCGGCACGCCGTTGGTCCAGAAATCATCCCCGTTGGTATAGTGGATCGTGTCGTCGCCATCGGTACCGACCGGTGGCGGAGGCGTTCCGCCGCCCTCAGATCCATCCTTGACGTCGAGTTTGACGTTCTTTCCGGAGACGGAGAAATTCTTCTCGATGGTTCCGTCGATACCCGCGTCGGTGAACTTCGCCGTATAGGAGCCGTTGGCGAGCGCAATGCTGTAACCACCACCGGGGTCGGTCGACTTTGTGGCGACGGTCGACCCGGACGAGTTGACGATGGTCACCTTCGCCGACCCCAGCGCCTCTCCCATATCGTAGAATTTGTCACCGTCTGCGTCGTCAAAGACCACACCGGTCACATAGTTTTTCGTCGTTCCGGCAAAATTTTGCGTGGCATAACTCGTCGAATGACCAGGAGAACTCGGATGCCCGCCGATGGCATCACCGACACCCAGCATCGTGTAACCCGCATTCAGTATATTAGCTCTGTGACCGGATGAATTCATCCAACCCGTATGCATGTCTTCGATGATTTTTTGGGGGACATATTCACCCGATGCCGGCCGGCTTTGGTTGAAAGGATTGTAGGCAATGTTCTCGCCCATGGGATACTCGGTCCAGCCTTCCGCCTTCATCCTGTCCCAGGGGCTTGAGCCTCCCGATCCTGTGTGGTCAAGCCGCCGCCCCTCCGCCATCCATTCGGAATGTTTTTGAGCCGCAGCGTTGAGCTGAGATGCTGAAGCGACCGGTTCCAGTCCGGCCGCCTGCCTCTCCTTGTTGACGAGTTCCAGGATCAGCTGCTCGCTTGAACTCAGCGTGTTCACCGGATTGTCCACCATTGCGTTTCCTTTCGTGCTTCGCATTGCGCACGGAAGGCTTGCGGTGAAATCCGGCGAAAGAATCGCCGCTTTGCGGATGGAATTTGCTAAAGATGTGTCAGAAAAAATGTATCGCAACGCGCGCATCCCGGGTTGTCGAACATTCGACCGATCGCAACAAGGTCAAGTGCCCCCGAACGCTGCGTTAAAGGCGTCACGCAAACAATTTCAATACCAGATCTCATTCGTAAATCGAAGAATTTTAAGTCAATCAAAAATATTCGGTTGCGAAAAATGAAATTATACTTCCACTAAAATCAAAAATTACAATAAATCGAAATTCAAATCAAAATATCTGCACCAGCGCAGTAAATATTGTCTCTCTCAGATATTTGGAACAAGCAACGGGAAACGCCTCCGATCGTCAGGAGTATCGTTTCACAGTATCCGACGGTCTTTCACCGAACACCTTGCGATAGTCGAGCGCAAATTGTCCTACATGGGAAAATCCCGCCTCGTCCATAATGTCGGCAATGGACCGCGCTGCTTCCGAAGCTGTCTGCAGCTTCCTGCGCGCTTGCGCCAGACGGGCGGATTTCAGGAATGCCGACGGTCCGGTGCCGAACTTGTCATGGAACGCGATTTCGAGCGCGCGCCGCGAGATGTTGGCCTTCTGACAGAGGGTCGAGATTCGGACGTCAGCAGCGTCTCCGGATGCTATCGAAGCGAGGATCTCTTCGATCACGACGCGCGAGGAACTGGGTGCCAATTGATGTGGCTGAAGACCTGTCTGCATCACCCAGCAACTGACGAGCTCCTCCACAAGCGCATCCAGCGAGCACGGATCCAATAAGCGCGGATGCCGGCCAAGCCGGCCGAGAACCGCCCTGGCCTTTTTCAGGACATGGTCAGGCGCTCGAAAGACGGTCGGAAATTTTGCAAGTTCAATTTCCCTGAAGCCGCAACGTTCCAGGTATTCTTCGATGACAGGTACATCTACTGCGATCAGATACACCTCGAAGTCCTGTGCGGAAATCGATCTGAGTTCGGTTTCGGGCAGATAGACCAGGATATCACTTGAGTTGGTGAATTGATCGCGCCACCAGAGTTCGTTCAGCTTCTCGCCGGGAATCGTGAATGTCACCTTCCCTTGTGGTGGCGCACCCCTTTGGTCGAAATTCATCCGGAACCGCGCGTATGTGCATTCAAAACGGGACATATTGCCCTGGACAATGCGTGCGATTTTTTCGTCAGGCGGGATTGAGCCAAGTGGCTGAAACCGGAGGTCCCAGTATTGAACGTCATGACATAACTGGTCGACGTCCAGAAACTCCGCAACGAGTGTTGTTTGAAATTCCGGACCCTCCAATGAAATCTCGCCTCCGTTTCGCAATTTCGATCATGGGAACAGCTGATATGCCCTAAAGTCAATTCAGCAAAAACAAAAATAAATCGGCCCCCGAAAGGCAGCTCCGCACTTTTGACAATGAAATATCGATTTTCAAATAAGCAAAGAAATAGAAATTGATCTATTTTGTCAAAATACAGTGCATTTTAATTTACCAATCAATTCGATGGAGATAGGAAAGTGAAGATATTGTCCGCATTTTTACTTACGATCTGCATCGGGATTGCAAATTCGTTCGCGCAGGATGGCCCCATCATCCGTGATGGAGAGTTCACGTTTCTTCTGGCTCAGAAAGGCGATGAATGGAGAGAGCAGGATCAGAGGATCGAAGCAAGACTGGATGAGATCCGTTCGGCGAATGACGGCAGACCTCCCAATATCCTTTACATTCTGATCGACGACGTAAGCTTTGGGCAAATGGGGAATCGGACCCTCAACTACGTGACGGGTATCGAGACACCCAACATCAACGAGCTGGCAAGCGAAGGTCTGTCGCTGATGCGGATGTACACGGAACCTTCCTGTACACCCACCCGCACGGCCATGTTGACCGGTCGCCATCCTGTTCGCGCCGGTGTGGAAGAGGTAAAGGTAGCGTTGGTCGGCGAAGGTCTTTCGGCGGAAGAAGTCACCATTGCCGAAATCCTCAAGGAAGCGGGCTACAACACCGCACATGTCGGCAAGTGGCATCAGGGCGACATCGAACAGGCTTATCCGCACAACCAGGGTTTTGATTGGGCGGCATTCCCGTTGCATCAGCAGGTTCAACTCAGCCTGATGACCCGGGAAGCAATGACAGCCAACAACATGCTCGGATTTCACCCTTCAGGCCAGAACAACCAGTTCGCCATCGACCAGCGCTTCAAGCCTTACGGACTGGTGACCGGTGTCGAGGCTGAAGCCGGCGCCAAGGCAAGGGAAGTCGGCATCGATCCGGGAGAAGAATGGACCCAGGCCAAATACGAGGAGATGAACGAACGCTACCAGCGTCAGATCTTCGAGCAACTGGAGCGTCTGGCCGGTGAGGATGCCCCCTTCTTCCTGCAATACTGGCCGCTCTATCCACTGAACTTCGTCTATCCTGATCAGGCGATTTCCCGAAATGGCGGATTTCATGCCGACAAGCTCCAACTTCTGGACGGATGGATCGGAGATCTTCTGGCAAGGGTCGATGACTTGGGTCTGCGCGACAATACCATAGTCGTCCTGATGGCCGACAATGGTCTGATGTATCACTATGAGGGCACATCCGGCCTCAACCAGCTCATATACAGGGGCGGAAAGACCCAACACCTGGAAGGTGGCGTGCGTACCGACGCCTTCATTCGCTGGCCCGGCGTTATCGAACCGGGCAATGCGGCTGGCGACATCGTTCATGTGTCTGACCTCTTCACCACCTTTGCCCGCATAGCCGATGCCACGGAATTCATACCGCGCGACCGGGTGATTGATGGCCTCGATCAGACAGCACTGCTCCTGGAAGGCGAAGGTAATTCGCGCCGGGATTATGTCTATGTCTACGAAGGCACTGTCCTTCGGTCAGTGGTCAAGCAGGAATTCAAGATGCACCTTCCCGCCCCGGGTCAACCCGGCGCTGCGGCACCGGTCTTCAACATCTACCGCGACCCGCGCGAAGAACATCCGCAGGTCGGTTATTCGCTTTGGTCCGGTGCCTCATTCCAGGACATGGTCAAGCGCCATCAGTCGACGATCGCAAATCATCCGCACCTGCCGCTCGGCAAAGGCGTTCCCTACGAAGGGATTGAGAACCTTCGTCCCGAGAGCGAACTCACAAGGGAAATATTCGCAAGCTGGCAGTGACTGACAAGTCGCTCGGATGCTCGACCGGGCTCTAACAAACTGACCCATGGGACATCCGAGCGCAGTTTTTGGTGTTCCGTTGTTGAATGATGTCTCGGAAACAGACCTTGTCGAGATGTGCAACGCGACGGTGACAACGAGAATAAGTTAGACCCCGGGAAATGAGGAATACGCCATGGCTGCTATCGGAAACCTCTTTTTCTATGCCGGCCTTGCTGTTTCGCTTGTCATCGGCCTGCTCTATTTTCGCGATCTCGGCGACGTCACGCAGATGGTTCTGAAAGTGAAACGGGCGAACATGGCCCGGTTCATACGCAACGAAAACCGCCTGCTTGCCGCTGGTCTGGCAGGTGCTGCCGTCATGACACTCGCTCACTTCATTGTTGGCGGGGGTCCATTCTGGCTCTGGCTCGCAGCGTCTGTGCTGCTCGTTGTCCTCTATGCCTTTCCCTATGTCTGGGTCCATGTCGGTCTCCGAAACCAGAAGAACACCGCGCAGTACCTCCCCATCAAGGAAGCAATGGAATGGGTCAGTCCCTCAAGTCCTGTTCTCGTCATTGAAAACAACGGCGTTGCCCGGGCACATCCGGACGCCCAGATCATGCGTCCGCACCTTGCCGGCAATCGGGAAGGCCTGGACGGCGAGAATGTCATCATGACCTATTGCGCCATGGCCAATCTGGGGATCGGCTATACGCCGATAATCGAGGGGCAGGAGCTTGACCTTGAAGTGCTGGCGCAACATGGCAACAATCTGATCCTGCGCGACAACAGGACTGGCGAACCGATCCAGCAGATCTACGGCTTCCGGGACCGGGACGGCAAAGAAAGCGAAAATGGTCCGGCCTGCCCTCTTCAACCCCAGCTTGCCATGCGCCCCTGGCCGACATTCCGGATGACAATGCGTGGTTTTGCAAAGGCCTATCCAGATGGCAGGGTTTTCATCAACAAACCTTCGAAGAACCCGATACTGTTGTTGTTCGACCTGGCTATCGAGACAATCTTTTCATCCGAAATTTCCCGCCAGCATCGCGTGAATGCACCCATCATCTCGAACATGAACCGCAACGGCGACGACCGCCTCCACAACAAGACCTATGTCTGGGGCGTCGACATTGATGGCGATGTGGTGTGCTGGACGGACGACTTTGTGATCGAAAACGGCAATATCTTCAACGTCAAAGTGGGCGGAAAGAATCTTGTTGTCGCGTGGGATCCGAAATTCGAGAGCCTGGGCATCTGGTACAACGATACCGCAGCGCCAGTTACCGACATTGATTTTTTCGGCAACACGCCGACCGGAAAACTCTCGCGGGTCGAAAACGTCCGCCCCGGGATGTTCTGGCACGTGTGGACCGAGTTCTTTCCAAACACGGAAATCAACCGTACCGGAACAACTTCAACGAAAAGTGCCTCGGGCGAGACCTCAACGGAGGCAGCTCAGTGAACAATCTGTCCCAAAGCCAATCCGGGCAATGTACCGGTGTACTTTCCAAGACACCCGAATTCGCAAAAATCAATCAGTTTCAGAAGCTTGCGATTACAACACCAAACGGGAGCCAGGCATGAGAAAACTGCTGACGGCAATGACATTCGCGCTGCTGACCACCTCGGCGCAAGCTCAAGACGTCCCGATCGTGCACGATGCGGAGTTTTACATCCTACAGGCCCAACACGCCGATCAATGGGTCGAGGATGATGCGGCCGTGGACGCTGCATTGGCTGAATTCCGGGCCGGCAACGATGGCAAACCACCCAACATACTGAGCATCCTGGTTGATGACATGGGTTTCGGCGACATGGGCATCCCGGAGCTGAACGCCGTTCGCGGCTACGAGACGCCCAACATAAACCAGTTGGCCGACGAAGGCATGCGCATGGTGCGTATGTACACCGAACCTTCGTGCACGCCGACGCGGGTTGCACAGATGACCGGGCGCCTGCCTGTACGCATGGGGATGGGCGACACCAGCGTTGACATCTCCGGCTCTGGCCTTCCAGGCAGCGAAGTGACATTGGCAGAAGTCCTGAGTGAGGGTGGCTACAGCACATCTCATGTCGGCAAATGGCACATGGGCGACATCCCGGAAAGCTGGGCAATGAACCAGGGCTTCGACTATGCACAGCACGCCCTTCACCAGCAGGGACAGCTGACAATTTTCCACGACGACGCAATCCGCGAACAGGTTTCCGTCGGAATTGCAGACTTCGATCCGGCCTACACTCTGGACGATCTCTTCAGACCCGATGCCTCGGCGATGGCGACCGTGGTCGAGGGCAAGCCAGGTGAGCCGGTCCGCGAAATTCGGATGGCACCGGGCGAACGCTGGACTGCCGCTAAATATGACGAGATGAACCAGGCATTCCAGGACAAGACACTGGATGAACTGCGCCGACTTGCGAGTGAGAACGAGCCATTCTTCCTGCAATACTGGCCAATGATACCGCTCGACAACACGCGGGCCGGTCGCAACGGCCCTGACAGCCCGAACGGCGGTCTTTATGCTGACAAGATGCAACTCCTCGATACCTGGGTTGGCGACATCATGGCGGAGTTGGAAACCCTGGGCATTGCGGATAACACGATTGTCGTGCTGATGGGCGACAACGGTCACTTCACGAAATATTCCCCGCAGTCCGGATTTACACCTATGATTTACAAAGGTGGCAAGGGCGACACCAGCGAGGGTGGCGTCCGGGTCGACGCCTTCATCAGGTGGCCGGGATTGATCGAACCCGACTCCATGGTGAACAACATCATCCATGTATCCGACCTCTATACGACCCTGTCTCGCTTTGCAGGAGCGGATCAATTCATTCCGAGAGACAGGCTGGTTGACGGGGTCGACCAGTCCGCGTCACTCCTGTTTGACGACGAAAGCAAGGGACGGCGGGACCATGTCATCGTCTATTCGATCCACACACCCAAAGCGATCGTGAAAGACAAGTTGCGCCTTAACCTGCCTGGCCCCGGTGAAAGCCCGATCCTTGCAGAGTTCTACGATCTCTATCGCGACACGCATGAGAAATATCCTGTCTCCACCGAGGTCGGTGCATGGGGTGGCCAGGAATTTGTCCGCATCCTCGGACGGCATATGGCGCGCAAGGAAAAATACCCGGACGCGCCACCGGCCTATGGGGTCCCTTATGAGGGGATCGAAAACCTGCGGCCGGAAACGCAGGCCGCGGTCGAAGCCTTTGCAATCAAGCGTGGATCCGTGACGAAATAAAGCCTGGAGGATGTCATGATCGACAGGGAGCGGCGAACTCTCAAGATCTCCAAAAGTCTTGCTGCCGCAGTCGCAGTGATGGCTTTCACAGCCGGCCTGTTTCTGGAGATCAGGCGTGACACCACCACACGGTCGTTATCCGCACCTGCGGTGACGACCGCGGCGGCACAAAAGCCAGGAACCGTACGTCGATCGGCACGTCGTACCGTGCGCCGAACAACACGGAGAGTGAATGCCTTGCCGTCCGGATGCAGCAAAGTCGTGGTCGATGGTGTTGCATATCAGCAATGCGGCGGGAGTTATTACCTCGCGGACGGTAGCGGTTACGTTATTGTTGTGTTTGAATAAAAAACCGATTCATCTGTAGGTGAACCGTGAAAATGCTGAGAAGGGCAAGAATTCATGCGTAAAAATTACAATATCTCGAAATTATCCCGAGATCTTGGATTGATTTTATTCGCAACCGGGTTGCCTTTGACCATGGTGCAAGCTGCTGACCTGCCACCATCACCTATCGTGGAAACCTATCCCGCCAACGATCGGATCAACCGGACCTGGGAGTTCCTGATTGCGCCTTATTTCGTGGCGGCAAACATTACCGGAACGACGCAGGTCGGACGTCTGCCAAGCACGGATATCGACGTCGGTACGGGCGATATTCTTGAAAATCTGCGATTTGGCGCAATGGTTCGCGCCGAAGCGCTTTATCAGCAGAAATTCGGCGCGATGCTGGACGTTGCCTACATGGGGCTTGGTGCGTCGGCGGATTCGCGCGTTGGCGGCGGACGGATCAGCGTCGGGGTTGACCAACTCATCGTCGAAGGCATGCTGTTCTATCGCGTCCACAACTCTCCTCAGACTTCGGTCGACCTCTATGCCGGGGGGCGCTATTGGGACATCAACCTCGACCTGAACGCCAACGGAACATTCGCCGGCAGTTTCGACATCTCACGAGGCGACGACTGGATCGACCCGGTCATCGGCATACGCGCTTTCCATCAGTTCAATGACAAATGGTCTGCGAATGTCAGGGGTGATATCGGCGGTTTTGGTGTTGCTTCCGACTTCTCCTGGAACGTTCAGGCCGGTGTCGGCTACCACTTCAACCAGACCTGGTCGGCTCACCTGCAATACAAGGCGCTGAGTGTCGACTACGACAACGACAAATCCGGCGCGAACAGGTTCGCCTACGATACCATCACACATGGGCCGTTGCTCGGTGTTGCCGCCCGCTTTTAGTTGAAACACGCATGTGTCCACGGAAGCCGCAGACTTTGGCGGGCCTCGTCAATTTCAACGGACTATGCATCAAGCCGGCGCGACCTGAACAGTTGGAGATTTTCCGAAAACTATCCTCCGGACATCCTGCGAGATCGCCAGCAGCACCGGTATCAGGATCAGGGTGATCAAGGTTGCGAAAATCTCGCCATAGGCCAGGGAAACAGCCGCCGGGATGAGATAGCGGGCCTGCTCGGATGTTTCGCTCATGAGCGGCAACAACCCGGCAACCGTGGTTGCGGTCGTCAGAAAAATGGCCTGGAAGCGGTCCACGCCGCATCTGAACGTTGCTTCTTCACTCGGCATCCCCTCTTCTCTGGACTGGACATAGAACGTCATCATGACGAGCGAATCATTCACGACAACCCCGATCAATGCCAGCACGCCAAAAAATGACAGGAGTGAAAACGGCAGGTCCATGATTGCATGGCCAATGACCGCTCCGACAAACCCGAACGGAACCACGGACATGATGATCAGCGGCTTCCAATAGGATTTGAGCGGCACTGCCATCAGAATATAGATCAAGAGACAGGCAATGATGACGGCGCGCAGAAGACCGCCTCTCATTTCGCCGATCTCTTCCAGCTCACCGCCTCTGTCGATTGCGATACCCGGATACTTTTCTTCCAGCTCCTCGGTAAATCCTCCAAACAGTGCCTGGCCGATCTCTTCCGGTGACACGACTTCGCGATTCACGTCGGCCAGCACGTTCGCAACAAGATCGCCATTCCGGCGCTGGATCTTCTCCGAAACATATCGTGGTTCTATTTCCGCGACGGTCGAAAGCGATATCCAGTCCCCTTTCTCACTCTTCAGCCGAAGTGCCATCAGGTCTTCGATGCGGTCACGAGAATCTCTTGAATTGCGCACCACGACCCGGACCTCGGAGGAATCCCGCTGAATGCGCTGCGCTTCTCCGCCGCCGAATGCATAGCCGATCTGGCTTGCCAGACGTTCTGAAGTAAATCCGAGCGCACGCGCCTCAGGTTTCAGTCTGAGCCTGAGTTCCGGCTGCCCCGTCAGGAAAGTATCGCGTACGTTTGACACTCCCTCGAACTGTGCCAGTCGCTCTCGAAGATCCAGACTGGCATCTGCCAAAAGCTCCTTGTCCGGACCGATCAGTCGGATCCGGAACCCTCCGCCGAAATCCTCAAATGCGGAAAATGTGAGTTCCGACACCCCTTCCAGGGGACCGACGCGCTGTTTCCAGTTTTCAAGAACGTCCGATGTGGACAGTTCGGGCCTTGCTTCGGAAGTCGTCAGCTCCAGGTAAAGCTCTGTAGACGTGGTTCCATTCAGAAAAGCAAAGAGGTGCGCAACCGGACCTGCACCTTCAGCAGCCCGCAAGGCCGGATCTTCGTTAAGGGCCAGCCCCGCTTCTTCAAGGATGGCAACATTGCGTTTCGTCAGATGTGCAGGAGCGCGTTGATCCATGGTCAGGGAAACGGAGATGACCTGGCCGGGGACATTGGGGAAGAACGTGGACTTGATCTGGCCCTTTCCCATCAGGCCGAAAACCAGCGTTGCCACCGCGACAAAAAGAGCGAGAACGGCGTACCGGTTTGCGAGCGACCACTTGAGCACAGGTGCATAGACCCGGTCCCTGAACCCCATCAGGCTTCCGCGAGCAAAACCCTGAAGACGCGCCCACCCTCGTGAGAGCGGGTTCGACTTTCCTGTTTCTTCCATGGAAATGTTTGCAAGGTGCGCCGGCAGGATAAGCTTGCTCTCCAGCAGCGAGAACAACAGCGCAAGTATGACAACTCCTGCAAACCCCGCCAGCACTTTGCCCAGGGGACTGTCGATCAGCAGCATCGGAAAGAAGGCCGCTATTGTCGTGAGCACGCCGAAAACCGTTGCCGTCGAAACCCTCGCTACCCCGGCCTCGGTGCCGCGCAAGGGATCAATGTAGCGTTTTCGCTGCTCGTGCACGCTTTCACCAACAACAACGGCATCGTCCACAAGTATACCCAGCACAATGATGAAGCCGAACGTGGTGATATCGTTGAGCGAATAGTCGATCCAGCCCGTGGTCGACACGGCCAGCGCCCCTGCAATGGAAATCGGAATTCCCATGGCAACCCAGAAGGCGAGTTTTACATTCAGAAAGACCGCCAGCATCAAAGCCACAAGGACAAGCCCCTGAATTGCGCTGTTGCTCAGAAGTTCCAGGCGATCTGAAATGTAATCTCGGGAGTTGCCCCAGACGGCAATTTCGACGCCTTCGGGCAACGAGCGCTCGACTTCGGCAACAATGGCGTCGGCGGCCTCCGAGACGCGCAGCAGATTGTCCTTGCGCCCGATCAGAACTTCCATGCCGACCGATGGTTGACGATTGAAGCGGGTTTCAATGTCGATTTCTTCAAATCCGTCGGTGATTTTCGCAATGTCACCAAGCAAGGTCGTCGTTCCGTCAGGCCACCTGACAACGGGAATGTTCTGGTAGTCCCGTAGCGAATTTGCCTGACTGTCGGCTCGCAACGAGATGTACCCCCCTTCTGTTCGCAAGGTTCCGCCCTGAAAGTAAAGCGACGTTTCCCGGATACGTGTCATGACATCTGCAAGAGTGAGGTTCAGGCGCTCCAGTGTGCCGGGCAGAAACTCGATGGCAATTTCCTGATCCTGCAGGCCCCAGTTTTTGACTCGGGAGATTTCAGGACTGGCAAGCAGATCGGCCCTGAGCCCACGGGCAATTTTCTGCAAGGACTTGAGATCAGTTTCGCCGAAGACCTGAACATAAAGGGCCGGAACATCGAAATTGTTGGTCTCGATCACGGGTCGGCGGGCATCTTTCGGAAGATCTGCCAGACCGTCGATCTTCAAGCGGACGTTGTCGAGTAGTTTTTGCAGGTCGTATCCGTTGTTTTTCTGGATTGAAACCAGCGAAAAGCCCTGCTCGGAGGTCGACCGGACGGCCTTGACACCTTCGAGCCCCTCGATCGCCTTTTCCATCTTTTGCGTTATCTGCTCGTCGACCTGTGCCGTGTAGGCATTGGGGAAGAAAGTCGACACGGTCACCGTATCGGCCGGAATTTTCGGAAAACCTTCTATTCGGATCGTCAGGAGCGATGTCACGCCGGCAATCAGTATGAAAACCATCAACAGGTTTGCTGCCACCGGATTGCGGATAAACCAGTTTGTGAGCCAGGTCATTCGCCCTGTCCTCCGCTTACCGGTGCCACCACTTGCCCCGGAAGATAAGCGCTCATGGGGAGCCGGACGATCCGCAACACGTCTCCTGTAGACGCATCGTCTGGCGCTTTCACGACAACATCTCCGCTGTTACGGAACAACGCGGAGGCTTCGTATCTTTGCAATCGGTCAGCCGGATCGACAAACCAGACAAAACCGTTTTGCGTCAGCGCACTTTCGGGAATCCGGAGCGTGTTTTCGATTTCTTGCCCTGCCAGGGCAACGCGGACAAACTGTCCAGGCAAGGCAAGTGTTTCTGAGGACAAGGCAAGTGTTTCTGAGGATCTGTCCACCTCGAGGAAGAGCTGATATCTGCGTGACTGAGGTTCGAGGAAACCACCACCGCGCTTCACCCTCGCAGTTCCGATATGAGAACCGGCGTCGTCAAAGAGATCCGCGCGCCCGTCTTCCCAGTTTGCCGCAAGCAATCTCCACTCATTTGGGGAAAGAGACACGCGTATGTCCAGTTGGCTGTCGTCGAGCAGCGAAAACAGCACGTCCCCTTCGTTGACTGATTGTCCGGGGCTGACGAGCCGCTTCGTCACGATCGCATTGAACGGTGCCCTGATTGTCGTTGACCGTAAATCGAATTCAGCAGCGCCAACACGTGCTTCGGCGGCCGCGACGGATTGCTCGGCAACCCGGACCTCCGGCAGATGAATGGCCATTTCCGGTGGTTCTTCGTCCGGATTGACCGCTCGCCAGTCCTTCAGCGCGATATCACGCTTGTTTTCTTTCTGGCGCAGCCCGAATTCGGCATTCTTGAGCGTATGGCGTGCTTCTTCAAGACTTGCAAGAAACGGAGCTTCCTCCAGCGTCAGAAGGACGTCGCTGCTGCGAACCCTTGATCCGCCCAGTGCCAATGGAGAAATGTCCTTGACGATCCCTGCAACGCGAGAGCGCAAGTCGACCTGCCAGCGCGGAACGACCTCCGCAAAAACAGATATGGTTCCCGCATTGTTGCCAATCCCGGCGTCAACGACGGTCACGGGTCTCAGGGCCGCCTCTGCACCCGTTTCAGTGACTTCGGCGACATCTTCGAGCGTTTCCAGATAAAGAACAACGCCGACAAGAACCGCAAGGGCCAGCACGATCCAGATTGCCTTTCTCATGTGCAAGGCTCCTTGAAAGTCTTGACCTTTTGCCAGGTCAGCTTGTGAAATTTCGTTTTCCGCGCTTCGAAAACGCGTAACTCAAGAGCGCGTCCCACGAAGTTCGCCTGAAAGTCGTGGACCTGCCCGGTCTCGGGATCCAGAATTTTTCCGTCCTGCCAGAGTTGGTCCCCGTCGCCTGACTGCAGATCCCAGATCAAGGGCAATCCGCACAGCTCGGAGCGGTAGCGTTTGAGTTCGGCATTGCTGGTCGCGCCTGGTAAACCCACAATTATCCCGCAGAGTTTCGCACTGCCTGCTTCACAGGTGCCGATAGCAACGACGACACTCTTGTCTCCGTTAAGCCAGTAGCCTTCCGGTGGTGTCCCGGCTTCAACAGGCCCTGGCAGCAACGAAATGAAGGAGGCGAAGGAAAGAACTGCAAGCAAACGGTCTGGCTTGATCGCCATATCAGGCATTTGAGTATCCGTCGTTGTCAGAGTTGATACGTGAGATGATTTCGCTGAGGCGTGACCAGCTCTGAAGCGCGACCGGAAGCATCAGTGCTGCTTCGACATACTCCCAGGAATAGCTTGCGATCGAGAAGATCTGGCCGGCTGTCACGTCCGGAATTCCGGCACCCTGGAAGAGATTGAAAGCGACAAAGGCGATTTGAAGCAGGAAAATCCCGCCATAAACGAGTGCTTCCGTATCCGATATGGAAACTTCGTGTCTGCGCAATGCTCGCAGATGACGGAACACGCCAAGCCGGTTTCCTGCAGCAAGCAGATCAACCTGCTGTTCCTTTTGTTCGTTCAGTCTGGCGTTGAAACGGTAGAACCGATGGTGGAAACAGCCATAAACGGCAATCATGCCGATCACGACGATGACAGCAGAAACACCCAGCCGGATGTCGAAATAGGTCAGGATGGCAAAACTGACTGCGATCTGGATAACCGCGGTGATCAGTTCAGGCGCGTCCGTTTCCAGAAAGTCGACCAGTTCCCTGGACATGTCGATCCGCGCGCTGCGCTTGGAGACCTGGAGAGATGACGTTCTTTTCTGGAGTTGCGAACCCAGATGCAGCCGGATGGTGCCATAGGTCCGCGTGTCGTATAGCCTGCGCGCAACGGCGATGATCCCCAGCACGACAAGAATGGACATCATCCAGAACAGCTCGGTCATCTGCCCTTTCAGCAACCCATCGATGGTCCTGCCGATGAGCAAAGGGACAAACGCAATCAGCACATTTTCGACAAGGACAATGCCCCAGGTCAGCGCAATCCGGCTTCTGAATGTTCGCAGAATAAATGGAAGATCAATTTTTATGTGCATTGCCTAAACGTCTCAAATCAACTGAAATCCCCTGGAAAAGGAAAACCGAACGAGTGACCGCCGCTCTAGTGGGCCGGGTCTTTTTTGCACGGCGGCAAAAGGCATTCGGGAAATAATGAGCGAACGATCGTTCATTATATAGTAATGAAATTCGAGAGTGCCATTGCGCAAAACGAGAAAAATCGGATGAGTGAAAAATTATCGCGCGCGGAAACCGCAGATGCGCGCCGGAAACACATCGTTGAAACCGCTGCTATCTGTTTTATCGAGCAGGGGTTTCATCAGACTGGCATCCGCGACATAGCCAAACGTGCCGGCGTTTCCCTTGGCAACATCTACAATCATTTCGGCGGAAAGACCGAACTCATCGCGGAAATCGCCACTCTTGAAGCCGAAGACCTTGCCGAATTGCAAGAGGTCCTGACGAACAACACGGACCCGCTTGCCGCGCTTGAAACATTCGTGGAACGTTATCTGAAGCTGTGCAGCCAACCTGAATACGCAGCCCTCACGATCGAAATCCTCGCTGAAGCCATGCGCAACCCGGTCATCGTAGAAGGCTTCCTAACCAATCGGGACAGTCTCCTGGTGGCCCTTGAAGATCAGATTGCGGCCATTCGTGCACTGTCTGGCGGGAAACCGGACATTCCGGACCGGGACTGCGCGAAGTTTACGCTTGATCTGATTGAGGGTTTGTCGATGCGTATCGCCTTTTCCGAAAGGAAGCCGAGCAAGAGAGAGCTGAACTCTTTGAAAAGGGCTGTCAAACGTCTACTTTAAGCTCCCCTTAGCTCGCCTCTCCGGTTCGTCAAACCTCTCTTGCGAACCGGATGATTTTTCGGTCTTGTAGAATTTTCGCATTCAGTGGCCACTTTGGACAAACTCAATATGCCAACCATTTACCAGCTCAAATCCCGCTTTCAGGACGTGCTCCGACCGGTATGCCACAAGCTTGCAGCAAGCGGTGTCACCGCCAATCAGGTGACAGTTTCGGCAATTGCCCTGTCTGTCCTGCAAGGAATGCTGCTATGGATCTTTCCGGGTGCAGCTTTGCCTTTGCTGCTCCTGCCGGCCGTTCTGTTCCTCCGCATGGGTTTGAATGCCATCGACGGCATGCTCGCCAGGGAACACGACCAGAAATCTGACCTGGGGGCGGTCCTGAACGAGCTTGGAGACGTTGTCTCGGACGCGGCGCTTTATCTGCCGTTCGCCGCCCTGCCCTTTGTTCCAACCGAACTCGTCGTCGGGCTGGTCGTCCTGGCACTCATTGGAGAGATGACTGGGGTCATTGGTGTTCAGATTGGCGCGAGCCGCCGGTATGACGGCCCCTTCGGCAAGAGCGACCGTGCCGCCCTCTTCGGTTTCTGCGGGTTTTTGATGGGGATCGGGCTGACGACGCCAATTCTCTACCAGATCCTGTTCGGTGTGGGTCTCATCTTGTCCGCACTCACAATTCTCAATCGAGCCCGCAATGCACTCAGGGAGCTGGAAACCCGATGAAACTACTCGCCATTCACTGGGCTCTGATCGGCATCTGGGCTCTGCTCACACTTGCCAGCATCGTTGTATTCGTCGTTTCAAAGCGTTCAAGCAAGGACATGAGCGAGCTCGTCCAGCGCACTCAGAGCTGGTGGGTCATGGTGGCGATCTTCACAATCGCCTTTCTGGTCAGCCAAACCATTTCGATCATCGTGTTCGCACTCATCAGTTTCCTGGCACTGAAGGAGTATTTTTCGATGATCCCAACACGCAGGGCCGACCGGCGGGTGCTTTTTTGGGCATATCTGTCGATCCCGGTTCAGTATTTCTGGGTCTACGACCATTACTACGGCATGTTTGCCGTCTTCATCCCGGTCTACATGTTCCTGTTTCTGCCTTTTGCGAGCCTGCTGTCCCAGCAGACAGATGGATTTCTGAAATCGGTAGGCACACTTAACTGGGGACTGATGCTGTGCGTCTTTTCGATCAGCCACGCGGCATTTCTGCTGATCCTGCCTGCGACGCCTGAAAGCAGCGCCGGCGGCGCCGGCCTGCTTTTGTTTCTGATCTTCCTGACCCAGTTCAACGATGTCGCCCAATACACCTGGGGCAAGCTCTTCGGGCGTCGCAAGATCATTCCAGGTGTCAGTCCCAACAAGACCTGGGAAGGTTTCCTTGGCGGTGTAGCCACCACATTCGTTCTCGCCATGCTGATTGCGCCGCTTGTCACGCCTCTTGACCTGGCCCATGCCGCAGCGGCCGGCCTGTTGATTGCCATTGCCGGTTTCGTCGGCGATGTGACTGTTTCCGCTCTGAAGCGCGACCTTGGCGTCAAGGATACGGGCAGCCTCATTCCCGGACATGGTGGCATTCTGGACCGTATCGACAGTCTCACCTTCACGGCACCGCTGTTCTTTCACTTCATCCGATATTTTTATTACTAGGAGGCCGAATGCATGCTGCAAAAAGCCTTCTATTCATTCGTAAAGATCGCGGTCCTGTTCCTGTTGGGCCTGAATGTCCGGCGAAAGGATCTTCTCCCTTCAAAGGGACCGGCAATCATTGTCGCCAACCATAACAGCCATCTGGACACAATGGTGCTGATGGCCCTGATGCCGCTCTCCAGGCTAAAGGACATCAAGCCCGTCGCCGCTGCCGATTACTTCTTTTCCTCTCCTCGCAAAGCCTGGCTGTCGGAGCATGTCCTCGGCATCATACCGGTGGAAAGAACCAGCGCCGATAGATCAGTTGATCCGTTGGAGGGGTGTTACGAGGCGTTGACCCAGGACAGGGTTTTGATCCTTTTTCCCGAAGGGTCCCGCGGCGAACCGGAACAGATGACGGATCTGAAAAAGGGAATTTCTTATCTCGCCGAACGGTTCCCGGATGCTCCGGTCGTTCCCGTATTCACCCACGGCCTCGGCAAGGCCCTGCCCAAGGGTTCCTTTATGCTGGTTCCGTTTTTCTGCGACATTTTTGTCGGTGAACCAATCACCTGGCCGGGAAACCGGACTCAGTTCATGGACGGGTTGAAAGAACGTTTCAGCCAACTTTCATCTGAAAAGAATTTTGCGTCCTGGGAGTGAGACACTTGCTGCCCTTCGCGGACCTGCGAACAAAACCCTGTTCTTCATTGTTCCCGCGCCTCCTGATGAAGCCGCTCCAAGGAGCGCCATACCATTGCAGTCATGTGTGTTCCGTTACGGTCTCTTCAGCACCCGGGTCTGTTGCACCTGTCTCATCAATATCTTCAGAGGCCCAAGCCTCGGTCTGATCCTCAGCAGGCTTTTCGACCTCGACTGTCACTTCGACGGCTGCCTCCGGCCAATCGGCAGCGACCGCATCTCCGGTTCCGGTCTCGCCTTTCAGTATCTCTTCCCACTGGCGTGCCTCAACCAGCGTTCTGATCAGGCAGCGCGGTTCCCGCGCACCGAAATCGGACCGGTAATCTTCCGATTAAACATCGGTCAATTCCAACGACGTCGAGCGCGGAAAACCAAAAATCTGAAGGAAAGATGGTGGGTCTGGCCAGGATGCCTTATGAAGACCAGAAAAGCGACCGGGCAGCGCCCTCAGCCACGCAACTGATACCGGTCCGCTTCTTCGAAAACGTCAATTGCCTTGCTGCCCGCCTTGATGACGGCTCCGTGTTCAACTCCGCTTGGAATATCCCAGACAGCGCCAGGGCCGAGCGTGTTTGTTTCGCCGCCCATCGTGAATTCGATTTCACCATCGAGCAGTGTCCCCCATTGGGCAAGATGGGAATGGGGCGGCAGTACAAAGTCTTTGTGAAACTCAAAGAAGACGACAAGACCGGCGTCTGAGCGTATGGCGTGAGTGCTCACGGTCTCCTCTGGAAATGGAATATCGAGTGCTGGAAAATTCCTGATGAAATCCGGTAACTGCATGCTGTTTCCTCCAAGCGGGACTGTGTCCACATCGCGTGCAGAGTGCACGGTTGCAGTTACCCGTTCAAGGCTTCTTTCACGAGAGACAGAAGAAGCGCCGATACAGTTGGCACAACGGCAATGCAATACCGCCCCGCGACGGCGCATACCGAAGAAACCCTACTCAAAACAGGGAGTTGAAAGCAAAACCGGAATCAACACATGATGAGGCCGCAGGGCAAATTTTCATCGCCCTGCAATTTTGGACGGCTCAACCAACCTGGGACAGGAGCACGCCCCCAAGTGCGGCTGCAAGCAACGTCCAGATCAGGTTCGCGTGCAAACGCAGCAGCAAAAAGCCGCACAGGGCTGCAAGCACGGGCACCCGCCAGTCGAGGCTGCCGACATCCGGAACCCAAAGCGTCAGCCAACCCCATTGCAGAGATGCGACTGTCTGAAAGAAGACATGCAGCGCAAACCAGACCGACAGGTTGAGAACGACACCGACGACAGCCGCGATGATGGCTGAAAGAGCGGACTTGAGCCGTGGTTGCGCGGAGATCCACTCGATATAGGGCGCTCCGGCAAAGATCCACAGGAAGCAAGGGACAAAGGTTGCCCAGAGAGCGACAAGGCCACCTGCTATTCCCAAAGCTGTCCCGCCTTCGTGAAATGCTGCGACATACCCCACGAACTGGGTCACCAGGATCAGGGGGCCGGGCGTTGTCTCCGCAAGACCGAGCCCATCCATCATTTCCCCGGCACTCAGCCAGCCATGCAAGGTGACCACGTCCTGTGCCATATAGGCCAGGACGGCGTATGCCCCGCCGAAGGTCACAACAGCCAGCTTGGAAAAGAACCAGCCGATATCGCTCAGGATCGGGTAACCGGTAACCCATTCAAGAAGCATGAGCGGCCCGAGCCATATCCCCAGGCCGACGACGACAGTTACCAGCGTCCTGGACGGAGATGTTCTGACACGAACCGGTTCTTCGGCTGTATTCCCGGCAATCTTGTGGCCGAAGGCAGCGCCATAAAGTCCGGCGGCCAGCACGATCATCGGAAACGGCAAGGCGAGAAAGAAGATTGCGACAAAGGCCAGGCCAGCGATCACCCATTGTCGTCGTTCTGTCAGGGCCCGTTTCGAAAGCCGGATAAGTGCTTCCAGTACAACAATCAGCACGGCCGCCTTGATCCCTAGAAACAACTGGCTGATCAAGGGAACATTCCCGAACGCGGTGTAGATTGCAGCCAGCGCGAAGATCGCGAGTGCTCCGGGCACGACAAAAAGCAGTCCCGCCAGCAACCCGCCGGCAACACCGCGCAGTTTCCAGCCACAATAGGTCGCAAGCTGCATCGCTTCCGGACCGGGCAGGAGCATGCAGAATCCGAGGGCGTTGACATAGGTTTTTTCCGACAGCCAGCCGGTTTCGTCGACCAGCTTGCGATGCATCAGTGCAATCTGGGCCGCCGGTCCGCCGAAGGAAAGAACGCCGATGCCGCCGAAAACGGACAAGAGCCGTTGCCATGACGTGTTTTCGGCATCAGGCCTGTCGGGGCCTCCGGCCGAGACCCCGGTGGAAGTTGTGTGCGATGACATGACTTCAGCCCTTCTTGGTTGCAGTTGGCCAATCATGTCCTTCGTCGGCTGCGTCGCGCGCCCACCGGTAAAAGGCATCGTAGAGAGCCATTCCTGCTTCCAATTGCTGCAGATCATCTCTGTACATGCGCGACAGTCCCAAAGAAGCGGCCAGAAGACCGGCTGCTTCGGGCGCGAGATCATGACGATTTGTGTCTGCTGCGCGCACTATTTTGGCAAGCCGGGAAAGCGGGTCGGTCTGAAGCGCAAACTCCTCCACCATCGTATCGAAGCTGCAGAATTCTCCGCGGTGGCTCCAGAACGATCCTTCGATATCGAAGGGCGTCGCATTGAATTTTTCGGCAACGGCTTCTACTTGCGCCGGCGAAACGAACAGGAAACGGGCATTGGAATCCACAAAACGGCGGATCAACCACGGACATGCGATCCGATCGATCTTCGGCCGGTGGCGCGTCACCCACACCGTTTGCCCGACTTCATTGCATTCAGGCAGCTTTGCCGCCGGGATCATCGGCAACCCGGCCTCGCGCCACGCAATACAGCCGCCTTCCAGATTTTCGGCAGAGATTCCGTCCGACCTCAGAGTTGCGGCAACTCCCTCGGAAAGCTTCAGCCCTCTCCAGCACGCAATCGCAACTTTGCGGCCTTTCAACCGGTCCGAGATCTCGCTGATCTTCGAAAAGGGATGCCGGAAGGATCCCGGAATCAGATGTGGATCGTCGTTAAAGTCCTCGTCAATACGCACATCGACAATCACCGGAGACTCAGGGGTACCGATCAGTCTGGAAAGCTGGGATATGGATATGGAATTCAGAGACGGCATGGCGCGTCCTCCCGTTCAATTGGGTTTCAAGGACGCGAAACTTCAGCTTACGCCTCACGGGGTGTTCGCTCGCCCCATGGGTTTTAAGTGCCAAATCAGGGATGGTCTGTCAAGGAGGCCCGAGAGGAGATTTACCTCACCCGTTCAGGACATCCTTCACGGTTGTGGCCAGTTGCTTCAGCGTGAACGGTTTCGGCAGAAAGAAGAATTGCTCGCCTTCAGGCAGATTTTCCTCAAAGGCATCTTCCGCATATCCGGAAACGAAAATGATCTTCAGATCGGGCTGGGTCTTGCGCAACTCCACCAGAAGTGTCGGTCCGTCCATCTCCGGCATGACCACGTCGGAAACAACCAGATCAATTTCACCATCCGTCTCTTCCATGACTTCAAGCGCCTCGTTGCCGGTTCCTGCCTCATGAACGGTATAGCCTCGCGACGTCAATGCACGCGCGGCAAAGGCCCGGACGGCTTCTTCATCTTCGACAAGAAGGATCGAGGCGGATCCGGTAAGGTCGGCGACCTTTTCCGGTTCGCTTTCCTTGGGTTCCGGTTTCGGTTCATCGACCACGTCCGGAATGTGACGCGGCAGGAAGAGCCGGAATGTCGTGCCTGCATCAACTTCGGAGGTACAGAAAATAAAGCCGCCCGTCTGCTTGACGATGCCATAGACCGTCGACAGCCCGAGGCCCGTCCCCTTGCCGACTTCCTTGGTGGAGAAGAACGGGTCGAATATCTTCTCCATGATCTCAGGCGGCATTCCGTGACCGGTATCATTCACTTCGACAAGCGTATATTCACCCGGCGGCATTCCGCGCGTGTTCTCGAACTGGGTGGACTCGGCTTCCTCAACGTTTCTCGTGCGAATTGTCAGGCGCCCGCCTTCAGCCATGGCATCGCCGGCGTTCACCGCCAGATTGACGATAACCTGCTCCAACTGGTTTAGGTCTGCCATCACCGGCCAGAGGTCACGGCCATGAACAACCTTCAACTCGACTTTTTCGCCCAGAAGCCGGTCCAGCAGAATTGAGAGATCGGCCAGAACGTCATTCAGTTCAAGTCGCTGCGGCCGCAATGTCTGGCGACGAGAGAATGCCAGAAGCTGCCGGACAAGGCCCGCGGCCCGGTTGGCGTTCTGCTTGATGTTCATGATGTCCTGGAAGGACGGATCGGTCGGCCGATGGCTGGCAAGCAGCAGATCGGAGAACCCGATGATCGCGGTCAGAACGTTGTTGAAGTCGTGCGCAACGCCACCAGCAAGCTGGCCGATGGCCTGCATTTTCTGGCTCTGCGCAAATTGCGCTTCCAGGGCACGCTGCTGTGTTGTTTCGAGCGCATAGACGATTGTGGTTTCGCCGTCGCCTTCACCGTCCTGAACGGCAGAGACATAGAATGTGGCGGAACGCGGATCGTTTCCTTCCACGAGCGGAATGTCAATCGGGGAAACTTCCCCGATACCGTTCGCCGCAGCCGACAGTGCCTTGGAGAGTTCCTCGCGGCCGCTCTCGGCAACATAGGCTTCCAGTTTTGGCGACTCTTCGACCGAGTCCACCGCACCGAACAGCTTCAGGAACGGTGCGTTGGTGCGCAGAACCCGGCCGTCGTTGTTGAGCGAGGCAATCGATATCGGCGTGTTGTTGAAGAAGCGCGCAAAACGGACTTCCGCTGCCCGCAGGGCCTCGGACGCCTCCTCCCCGCGCGACCGGTTCAACACCAGCGTCCTGCTGTCGCCGGGTTGTCCGTTTTCGCCGAATGGAACACGGTGCAGAAGGCGCACGGGAAGTCCGCGTCCGTTGCGGGTGACGAAGTCGAGATCGAAGGTCTCGCTTTTGACTTCTCCCGCCTGCCCCTTGACGGAGCGGATCAGTTCGGTGCCGTCACCGCGTACGATCTCTGACAGATCAAGGTCGCCGGCATCAAACTGCGCCAGATCGTAACCAAGCCAGTCGGCAAGCGTCGCATTGAGATAAACAAGGCGGCCATGCGCATCACTGGAAAAGAAACCGGCGGGTGCATGATCGAGGAAATTGATGGCCCGCTGCAATTCCTGGAAGGAGTTTTCCTGCTCGGCCCGGTCCCGGGTGATGTCGGCCAGCTGCCAGATCGCCCTTTGCCTGCCGCCGCGTTCGTGTTCCGGCTGCAGGGGGCGGACGGATACACGGTACCAGCGGGCCGTCCCTTCCACCCGACCAAGCGGGACTGGCATGCGGATCTCTTCCTGTGCCTTGCGCCCGTCACGCATGGCCTGCGACAGCCGGAAAATCGCATCCGCCGCATCCGGATCAGAGGAAAACACCCGTTCCACCACCGTGATGTCGGCCGCGCTATCGGCCCCCGTAAGATCGGCATAGGCCTTGTTGGCATAGACCAGCCGTCCGTCCATGTCCGTGATAAGTGCGCCGTCTTCCATCGTGTCGACAAAAGCGGCCGCAAGCGGATTGGCTTCACCAGGGCGAGCCGACAGGCGCAGGAACCCGATGGCACCGGCAAACAGGCAGAAGACACCGACAACGGCCAAAATGCCCAGCAGCGCGAGTATGAACGGCTGTGCCACTTCACGGTCCATAACCGCAAAGGCTGCAGCCGCACCGACGAGCAGCAGTGCCAGACCTATCAACAGGCCAATATTTCCAGAACGCTCCGGCCGGCTGATCATCGGCCCGCCCGGCGTCCCGTCCATGTCACTCATACGTCCTGTCTCCCCGGCCCGATTCGGTTTACAAGGGACCGTGTGTAAGCATTCTGTGCTTAATAACTAATTTCAACTGATATGCAGCTTACTTCTGTTGAAATTCGCCCGTTTGGCCGCACCATACGCGTGAATTTTCCACAAGATGCAGAAAGTGCGTTCCTAGTTTGCCCTCCAGGAAGCGCGCCGGCGCATGCGGTACACAAAGCCGATCACCTCGGCAACCGCCTTGTAGTGTTCCTCGGGAACCTCCCGATCGATATCAACCGTAGCATAGAGCGCTCTTGCCAACGGAGGATTTTCCACTACCGGAATTTCGTTTTCCCTGGCAATTTCCCTCATTTTCAGGGCGATTGCGTCTGTCCCCTTTGCAAGACAGAGCGGGGCACCCATGCCCTCTTCATATTTCAGCGCGACCGCATAGTGAGTCGGGTTCGTCACGACCACAGTCGCCTGCGGTACGGCAGACATCATCCGCTTGCGCGAACGTTCCATACGCAGCTGACGGATCTTGCCCTTGACCTGCGGGTCACCTTCGGTCTGCTTGTACTCTTCCTTGACTTCGCGAAGCGTCATCTTCTGCTTATTGAACCACTTGTTTTTCTGATAGATGAAGTCTGCGCCCGCCACCACCGTCATGACGGCAAGAATTGCTGCCAGCAGCTGCAGAATTAGAACGCGCGCCTCCTGGAGGATCACGCTCGTTTCGGCAAAGATAATGATCTCGGCTTCGTCCCTGTGCGGCCACATGACGGCGACCATGACGGTGCCAACGATCGAGATCTTGAGCATTCCCTTGGTGAAGTTGACCAGGCTGTCTGCAGAAAACAGGCGCTTGAAGCCGGAAGCCGGAGACACCTTGGAAAGCTTTGGTTTGATTGTCTCGCCCGTAAAGAGGGGTTGATGCTGTATGAGATTGCCCGCGACCGCCATCAATACCAGCGCGATCAGCGGCACTCCGACGATCAGGGCGACTGACTGACCCGTATCGCGCCACAGCGCTTTCAGCGCATAACCATCCACCGGGATCTGGTGGGCATGCTCCAGGTAGCCGCTCATCAGCTCTCCCAGCGAGGCAGCTGCGCCAGGTGCGAAGATCGCGATCATCAGGGTTGCGCCGGCAAGCGTGAACCAGGTGCTGACTTCTTGCGATTTGGGAACGTCCCCCTTGTCATGCGCTTCCTTCAAGCGCTTTTGCGTGGGGTCCTCTGTCTTTTCTGAGTCGTCGGTATCGTCAGCCATGTTGCGGCGCTACCCCACGATAAACTTGCCGAGCGCTTCCTGGAAATGATCGAGATAGAACATCATCAGGGTCGCAATCAGCGCCATGAGAAGGAACAGCCCTACCGCGATGTTGACCGGCATGGCGATGAAGAAGATCTGCATTTGCGGCATCAGCTTGTTGAGCAGGCCGAGACCAAAATAAAAAACCAGACCGACAACAAGAAAGGGAGCGCTCATACGCACGGCAATCGTGAAGACGTGAGCAACGGTATCGGTCGCATTTTGCGCGAAATCGGCAACCGGGGGAGCGTTTCCAGGTGGAAAAATCGTGAAACTGTCATACATCGCGGCAATGATCAGGTAGTGCGAGTCCGTCACGAACACCAGGGTAATGCCGAGAACTGCAAGAAAGTTGCCGTAAAGGGCCCCCTGCTGGCCTTCATTGGCAATGTCTGTCCCGAGAGCGAAGGCAAGCCCGGACTGGTTTGCCATGATGACACCCGCGATCTGCAGGACCGAAGTGATCAGCCGGGCGCAAAGACCGATACCGAAGCCTATCGCAAGTTCGCCACCAAGCAGGACCAGAAGCTGCATCATGTTGGCTGTGAGGTTGGCCGGGTAGAGCGAGGCGGCCACCGGATACATCACAAGCGTAAGTGCAAGCGCAATGGTGAGGCGGAAACGCATGGGAATGGAACTTTCCCCAAGAGCCGGCAAGAGCATCAGCATTGTGCCGAGCCGCGCAAACATCAGCAGGAACGCCGCAGCAATATCAGGCAGAAAATCGAGCTGAATGGTCATCAGGCCCCTTGCGCTATCCTCCGGTGGTCAGGATCATTTCGGTCACGCGCCCCATGAAGCTCTCCAACACCTGGCTCATGAATGGCAGCGTGACCAGGATCGTGACAAAGATCGCAAGAATTTTCGGAACAAAAACGAGCGTCATTTCCTGTATTTGGGTCAACGCCTGGAACAGCGCGATGACCACGCCGACAATAAGCCCCACCACCATGGTGGGACCTGCAACCAGGATCATTGTCCAGACACCCTCACGGGCAATGTCAAGCACTTCACCGGCGGTCATGTTTCGCCCCCGCAAATTGGAATCAGATCGGCATCCGCATGATTTCTTCGTAGGCGGAGATAACCCTGTCGCGGACGGCAACCATTGTTTCCAGGGCCAGTTCGGTTTCCGCCACGGCCGTTACGACATCGACCACACCGGTCTTGCCTTCGATCATGCCGATAGCCATGTTATCGGTCTGCTGTCCCTTGTCGACGACGGTCTCGACGGCTTCCTGCACCATCTGGCCGAAATCAACGGCTGAGCGATCCGGTACCGTTTCCTCGACCGCGCGTGCCTGCTGCTGCAGCTTGGCAGCAATCTGATAAGCATTGTTTGCAATAGACGGTGTGGTCACTGCCCCTGCCCCTTTCAGTGGTTAGCCCCCGGATCACGCCCGCAGGTATGTCGATGGTTCGCTGCAGCATCCGCCGCGTCGATTCAATAACGTTCAGATTGGCTTCGTAGGAACGTTGCGCCTCACGCATGTCGGTCGTCTCGATCAACGTATTGACATTCGGTTGGAGCACGTACCCTTTCTCGTCTGCGGCCGGATGTCCGGGCATATAGGTCGACTTGAAATCCGACGAATCCTCCGCGACCTTGCCGAGTTCGACTTTCTCCGCGCCCAACTCCTTGTCGAAGTGGCTTTTGAATGTCGGAATTTTCCGGCGGTAAGGTTCTTCTTCGGGCGTGCGCGCTGTCGAATTCGCGTTGGCAATATTCTCCGCGATTATGCGCATGCGCCCGTTTTGTGCTTTCAGCCCGCTCGCTGAAACAAATAGAGATTTGATCAGATCCATATTGCCGGTCCTTTTTCAGCTGTCACGGATCCTAAACGCTCTTTGACAGAGCGGTCCGGATCAGCCCCAGTCCCTTGGTGTAAAGGCTCGTTGCAGCCTGAAAATCCATCTGGTTCTGCGTGATTTTCATCATCTGCTCTTCCAGATTGACGTTGTTGCCATTTGGCGTGATTTCAAATGAATCGCGCTTTTCTACCTTGGTGGACAGGTTTCCGGAGACAGCGCCTGAAATATGCCCGACCTTCGTCGTTTTCGTTGTCAGCGCGGATTGCTGAAGACCGATGTGATCTTCAAAGGAATACGTTTTGACGTCCCTGGATACATATCCGGGCGTATTTGCATTCGCGATGTTTTCCGCCAAAACACTCTGACGTGTTTGGTGCCATCGCATTTTCGACTTCAGCGCCTGAAACAGAGGCAGGTCCGTAGAGGCCATCCCATTCACCATCCGTTAACCAACTAGGCAATGATTGCCGCCCCAATGGTTAATGAATGGTTAACAGCCACCCGCCCCTGCATCGCAACCCCTTCAAAAATCAGTGGAAGAGAGCAACATTCCTTCGCATTTTGCAAAATGTAGGTGTGCTGCAACAGGTAAATTTTGCCCGCTTCTGTTAACTTTGAGACCTAGAGAGATTCGCGTGGCTTCGGCAAGGTTTCTTGAAAAACCGCCATCGGGTCCTGAGAGTAGCTGGCGCTGAAAGCGGAACATTTGCAAGCGGTCAGGGACAATGATGCGAAACAGGGTCATTTCCCGATTTGCTGGGGATAAGCGGAGCGCTCCCCAATTATGGCGGAAGTCCAGAGTAACCGAAGATCAAAATCAGTCCGCTGGCGGGGCGGCACGAGGTAAACATGTACGACTGGATTGAATCGACCTTCAACGTAAGTGGCGGCGTTACTCAGGTTATCGCGGTTTTCATCGCACTGGCCGTGGTTCTGCTGCTTTTCAGCCTGTTTGTTTTTGTTCTTAAGCGCCTGATGGGATCCAGGGCACCGCAGACGCGGAACCGTCAACCGCGCGTCGCGGTCATGGACAGTTCTCCGGTCGATGCACGCCGATCGCTGGTGCTTATCCGCAGGGACAATGTCGAGCACCTTTTGCTGATCGGAGGACCCACCGACGTCGTCGTCGAACAGAACATTGTCCGCAACGCTCCGATTGCAGCCTCGCGCCAGGCGGCCAGTTCCCATCCGACTCATGCCGGGACGGGTTCAAAAAAAGTTCCGACAGCCCCCGGACCCAACATTCCGGCCAGACCGGACGAAGCCGTTCCGGCGCCTGCACCGGTTCCGGTCGTCGGCGCTTCGTCGTCGCAGACAGTACGTCAGGCTTCAATCGGTAACCCGAGACCTGTTCAGCGGAGATCCGAGACGACTGACAGCCTCATTCAAAGATCTTCATCGTTGAACGATCCGCAGACGGTCGCCGAACCGGATATTTCCAGTGCAGCACGTCCGGTCGACAAACCTTCTGGTACCGTTAGGGGCGCCGGCACGGCTGCAGATCTCTTGCGGGCAGCAACGCAAAACGGTTTCAACCGCTCGACAGCCTCGCAGCAAAAGAACCAGGCTGAGCCAATTTCCTCCCCCTTGGCGGAGGTGGAAGCCGAGGCGGCAACTGCAAAAGCGCCGGATGTAAATCCCGAACCGTCCGTTTCGATCACGCCTGAAACCGGCAACGGTGGTGAAACCGGATCGACACTGAAAAGTCTGGCGCGTTCGATTGCCACCCGGGAACGCTCTCCAAAGACAGGCCATACGATCTCGCCGCCGTCATCCGGCCCGGCAGCCAGGGCAAAAACGGCACTCTTCAAACCGGTCGACCCGGACGCGGTGTCGAACAAGGTCGAACCGGTCATGTCCGATCCCGCGGTAAACAGCGCCGGCATGACTGCGGCCGGTTTCGACGCCGCTCAAAAGCCGCAAGAGGCATCGGCTGAACCTGAGGTAACGACACCGACAGAAACCCAGGACGCGACGCCTCAAGCAGATGGGCCAGACACATCAGTTGTGGTTCAGGAAGACGCGCCGCTCATTCCGGCAACGGACAACAACTCCCAGGTGAATGGGACCAACGCGATGTTGGAAACTGCTTCTCCACCTGTCGAAACTGAAACGCAAAGCTCCGCTCCCAGAGAAGTCAAAATAGACCTGGATCTGGGCGACTTGCTCGACGATGCGGTTTCAGAACCTGTCAATGAACCGCAGGCAGATGAATTCAACTGGATTCCGGACCCGCAAGTTCAATCACAGGATCAGGAAAATACGGTTCAGCCTTCGCAATCACCCGCAACGCTGGACATTGTCCCGGGCAATCAGCGCACCCAGCCGGAAAAACGAAACGTGCAAGGGTTGGGTGACAAGAACCCGATCGAAGACGAGATGGCGAAAATCCTTCACGAATTGGGTGGACAGCCAGGTCGATGATTGCAGATCGTCGTGCCAAGTGGCTGTTCCGGGTCGTTCAAGCCACCATTGCCCTGGCAGCAATCTGGGTTGTGTTTGCAGGACCGGCAACAGCGCAGGAAATATCCGTCGGTTTCGGTGACGATGCGAGCCTGACGGAGCGCGCGGTTCAACTCGTTATCCTGCTGACCGTTCTGTCCCTTGCTCCATCCATCCTTGTCATGGTGACCAGTTTTACGCGCATTGTTGTCGTGCTGTCATTGCTTCGGTCCGCCATCGGGCTTCAAACAGCTCCCCCCAACATGGTCATGGTCAGCCTCGCGTTGTTCCTTTCAGCCTTCATCATGATGCCGACCTTGCAGGCCGCTTACGATGCCGGGGTGCAGCCGTTGATCGACGGCGATATCGAATTCGATCAGGCATACGAGCGTGCATCCGACCCGTTCCGGACGTTCATGTTGTCCCAGGTGCGGGAGAAGGATCTGGCGTTGTTTCAGGAATTGTCAGGCCAGGACACTCCGGAAGGGCCCGAGGACCTGTCCATGTCGATACTTGTGCCGGCATTCATGATATCCGAACTCAGGCGGGCTTTCGAAATTGGATTTCTGCTTTACCTCCCCTTCCTGATCATCGATCTCGTTATTGCATCGGTCTTGATGTCGATGGGTATGATGATGTTGCCGCCTGTCGTGATATCCCTTCCCTTCAAGCTCATTTTCTTTGTTCTCGTTGACGGTTGGAACCTTGTTGCCGGTTCTCTGGTAAAGAGTTTCGGTGGCGGCTAGACACAGTCGGCATTGCTAAAAGTAGAACAAAATTAAGATAAATATGTAATAGTCGTGCCTTATTTGCAGGACCTCTGCCGTCTTGAAATTTATATGGAAAACCGGTGATACGCGAACAACTTGAACAACTGGCAAGGATCAGCGAACCCGAAGCAAGGTCAAAGCTCATTCGCGCGCTTGTTGGCGAGTATGCGCGTTCGGAAGAAAACGAACCGACCGAGGTTGAACGCGAGCTGTTTTCAAGAATTGTCCTTTCAGTCTTCGATCAGCTCGACAAGGAAGCCCGGTACGAACTTGTTGTCAGACTTGCCAAGACTGACCGGATCATACCCGACCTGGCCGATCGGCTCGCTCAGGAAGACTACGAACTTTCCGAACCGGTCATCGAGTGTTCACCCATGATCAGCCAGCCGGCCCTGATGCGCATTGCAAGGACCGGCGGCAACGACAAGAGGCTGTCGGTTGCACGCCGCCCTGATCTGAATGAGGAAATCTCCGACACCCTGGTTGCGCGAAGCAGCCGTGACGTGGTTCATGCACTGCTGGACAACAAGGATGCCCCCTTTTCCGTCAAGGGAACGCTTGCACTGCTGATCTTTGCCAACACGGAAATTGAAGTGCTGGCTGGAATTGCAAAACGCGCCCTGAAGGATGAAGAGTTTCTGGAAACCCAGAAACTGGTTCTGGAAACGGATTGTCCGCTCATTCCTGCGCCGCTCAGGAAAGCTCTTGAGACCGGAGATCTTGAACGCCTTGCGACCGCGATCGGTGACCTCGAACGTGACGGGGACATCGAGATTGACGGTGTACTCTACTCGCGGCACGAGGCGAGCATCCATATCGCAAATGGTGAATTGTCCTTCGACGCAATCCTGCGAACACTATTCGAAGATGATCGCATTGACGCGGCAATCTGGTTGATTGGTCGAAAACTCAATCTGGCTGACGATGTTGTTGCAGATACGCTGAAATCGGATGCCGACGGGGCGATCATGCGTCTTATGCTGCAAACTGGCATCGACGAGAAAACCTATCGGGATTTCCTCAAGGCCCGGTGCAAGTGGCTCGACCGCAACTCCCGGACCATCCCCGAACTGGTTATGCGTTACAAGGCGGAGCTGAAGAAACCGCGCGCAAATGCCGATGCTTCCTTCGCTGGAAGTGTTCTCAACTGATCCCGCAATCCCGCCTGTCACACAACTCTTGCACGGCAGTCGGTTGTTTGCCGGCCGAAACTGTCAATCTACCCGGCAGGATCATTTCCGGCAGGTGCTGCTGCAGCCTGATCTTCTTGTGTGCGGGTCGGCGACATGTACTGCCGGCGATACTCCTTGAGAAAGGTCTCAAGTGAATCAGTATCCGCCAGCCTGTTGGCGACCTCCAGAAACTCAACGCCTTGCGTCTCGATGGGCCGGGTGACAACTTCAAAGGCCAATGCCTCCGGGCTTTGAGCCATCTTGCCCGTGTATTTGGTCTGAAGCCGTTCCAGGCTCAACTGGTCGCCTGCGAGTGAAAAGGCGATACCGGCACGCAGGATGTCCCGTCGCTCCAAGTCGTCCAGGGGAATGTTGTCTGACCAGCGCGACCCGTGCATTGCTTCGAGTTGCTCACCGGCATCGCGCCAGCTTTCAGCAGCCCAGAAGGTATCGGCACGCAGGCGATCCACATCCGATCCTCGCATGTTGCGTACGAGTTCAAGTGCGAGGTCAGGACGACCGTTCTCGGTGAGCGCGCGTGCTTCGACAATGTTGCGTTGTCTTTCCAATGTAGATGGCAGACTTGCCTGTCTGGACCTGTTCAGCACTCTCAAGGCCTCGTCGGCCTTCCGGTCCATCAGGTAGATAGCAGCAAGATCGGCCGCAATCTGCGCGCGCGCTGCACCTTTCAGACGGTTGTCAACCTGGTGACGCAGCAATTCGGTTGCCTGGTCCAGGAGATCCACCTCCACAAGCCGCTTTGCAAGCTGGCGGACCATTTCATCACCCTGACGGCCAATTGGTGTCAGTTCCCGGAAGTCATAGTAGAGTGCAAGGGCCTTGACCGGTGACATTTCGTCCGCCTTGCCATCAAGGAACAGGGCATTGAAAAGGCCGTTCATTTCTTCCTGCAAAAGGCGCGTCGTGTCTGAATCAGGATCCGCCTGGACCGCCGACTTCATCGCTTCGAACGCTTCCCGGTATTGTCCCCGTTCGGCATAGAGTTGCGCCAGGAAGCGCAGTGTCTTGAGTTCTACTTCATCCCCCCGCCAGGACGTTGCGAGCCCGGCCAGTTGGTCGATCGTTTCGTCAACGCTGCGTTCGCCGTCCCGGTAGCGGATCCGCAAGGCGCGGTATTCTGCTTCGGCGGCACGGGGACGGTCGTCGGAGCGCGTCACCAGATCAAAGACGGTCAGCGCCTGCTGGGAACGGCCGGAAGCATCGGCAACCCGTCCGCGCAAGATGTCGTAGCGTGCTGCCTGTGCCGGAGTGACTTCGCTTGGTTCAATCTCGGCCAGAACGCCGTTGGCGACACCGAAATCGTTGACTTCAACCATCGCCTGCGCGGCGGCAAGTTTGAATTCGGTCTGAATGGCCGAGGGATAGTTGCCAACGACTGTGCGGCCTCGCGGCATTGCGATGCGCGCGGGTGTCCAGTTCCCGAGCTTGACGTCGACGATCGTCTGCCAGATGGCTGCGTCGGGGTTGTTTTTCAGATCAGGGCGATTGAGATGTGCGTAGGCCTCCTGTGGCCTGCCGGCCATCGTCTGGGCCGCACCCATCATCAGATTGAAAGAGGTATCTTCCGCGAGCGCCGGTTCTTCCTCCAACGCCAGGTTCATCAACCCGAGCGCCTCCTGCGCAAACTGGTGCGCAAGATAGAACCGCGACAGTTCGATCAGTGGTTTTCGGCGTTTTCCGGCGGGCGACCTAGAAAGCTTTCTTTGGAGCTCGATTAGCCTGGACCGATAGGCTCCCGGGCCTTCGGTGCTCAGGGACACGAATTCGACATTGGAACTTTCAGGGTCGACGATCGTATTCAGGGCGCCTGTACCACCGCGCAGATGACGGTTTGAAAGAGACAGCCCTCCCTTTCTTTCGATGATCACATCGTCGCCCAGAACCTGCATCTTGATACCGTCTGAGCGGGTAACGATCGCTATGCCCTGTGCAGAACTCAATGCTTCAAGGTCGACGAATTTCTGCGGCTTGAGCAATCCGCGAGGTGGTCCGAAGCCTGTGACCAGCGAAATTGTATCGCCGACAAACGGATCGGTGATCTCCCGAATATGCTGCGGATCCCGGTAGAGAACACGCAGCACTGATCCGCCATCGCCGCGAACATTGCGTTCAAGCTGCAGCGGAATGGAAGGTTCCAGGATCATGTCCCCGATCACAAGCGACCAGGCATTGCCATCAACACCGACGGTCGCAAGCACCGGATCATTCATGTCCAGTCTGAGAATCTGATAGTCTTCAAACTGTTCGACATCGATCCTCTCCGCAGTTTCGGCAAGGGCTGATACCATTCCACGTGTATCGATCGTCGCATCAGTATCGAAAACAAGCCAGATACTGTCGTTTCTCCTGAAGACCGCACTCGATACCGGCTCCGAGAACGGAAAGACCACCCGCACCGTGTTACCGATTCTGCGCGCTTCTGCCGAAACGAAATTCCTGACTTCCTCAGCCACATTATCGGGCGGTCGTTCAGGAGACGGGCGCTCGTCGGCTAAAACATCCCCCCCGGTCGCGCGCCAGATTTCCGGCGCTGCAGTCGTCCTGCTTGGCAATTGTATGGCCGCTGGCACCTCGCCAGCACCAAGCGTCGCCCCGCCTTCCATCTGAACAGATTCAGCTGGACCAGGTCGATCCGATTTCATATCGGCAACCGGTTGCTGAACGGGTTTCAGCGTCGGAATGCCGTTTCCCTCTTGAACTGGTACGCCGTCCTTAGACGCTCCGATCTTCTTCTTTGAGAGATCGAGCATCGGCGCTTTCCGGACGACGCCCTCGTTTTCAGGCTGGGTCTCTGCAAGCGGCAAGGCACCGGGAGAAGTCTGGGCCAGAACAATCGGCAGAACACCGCTTTCACCTGTCCCGGCGCTTTGTGTCACGTCAGGCAATATGGTGGACGTGACAAGCTCTCCCTCGGGACTGCTGCCAACGTCGCCCGCTTCTTCCGCAGACAGGGCAAGTTCAGGGGCTGCAAGCGTTTCGACCGCCGAAGCGGTCGCTGTTGATACCGGAATTGCGGAAGTCGTGTCTCCCGGGATCACTATTGGTTTTTCGCCGGCCGCCGTTTCCAATTCCTGTTCCGGTGGCCCTTGCGACTGCATCGCGGGTTTCACCCTCGGTGCCGCGCCCGGCGACGTGCCGGTTGCACTTTCCGTGACAGAGACGTTCTCCGGTGCACCGGCAACAGGCACATTTTCAATAGCCGCGGCCTCATTCGTTTCAGGTTCGGGTTCACTTGCCTGTGACTGAGTTTCTTCATCCGGAAGCGATCCGCTTAGTGGAAGAACAGTATAAGCGGGCGACTCATCAGCCCGCGATTCCTTCATTACGCCACCTGAGACGTTTCCGCTGCTGATTGGCGGCAAGCCACGTGGATTGTCCACTTCACGCGTATCACGCAGACCCGGTGCCGTGATCATGTTCTCGCGGTTTTCGTTGTCCGCGACGGAAAGCTCCTTGTTGATCAGTGCGTTTGCCGGATCGTTGGTCTCCATGTTTTCCGGTGTCACATCGATCACATAGGTCTGCTCTTCTCTGAAAGCGCGAATATCGACCGACGGTTCGACGCGCATCAGGAATTTGAGTTTTCCCTTGTCCAGGAATGACGTCGCATCGATGACCCCTTGCGGCAGATGTGCACGCAGGTGAGAAATATCCAGTTGAGCCGGATGGTTGAAGGTCAGCTTGATGATATCGTTTTCCCGAACGAATGCAGTGTCGAACTTGATCGACCAATCGAAAACGAGCCGTGTGAACGTCGGATGTTCGCCGACATGCAACGTGACTTCCGGACCTTCCTGAGCCTTCAGGCGCGCCTGCTCCAGCGCTCGCACCTTTCTCATTGCGGCTTCCGCCCGCTTTGCAAGATCCCGGACCACGTCGTCCGGCAGCCCCGGTGGCAATCCCTGCCAGTTCATCGGCAGAATGTCGATGAAGAGTTTTTCACCTGCCTCCAGCGTGTTGATCTGAAACTGGTTCTTCAGGGCAAACCGGATTGCACTTCCATCAGGATCACGACGCGCGATGGTGACATAGTCGCCAAGGTCCAGCGGCACGTCATCGACCTTGATGTCGACGGGGTCCTCGAATGAAATTCTCAATACACCGCCGGTAATCACCGCATCATAGATTGGCAGCAACGTCCGGTCCTTGAAAGTCAGGACAATGCGGCCGTAGCCTTCCGCCGGAACAACCTGAAGGTCCACCGGCTCCAGTGTCTGGGCACTTGCGGCAAAAGGAAGGGCGATTGACGAAAGGCAGGCACAGATCGCCAACAGGACAGAAAAACAGAAAGCCCGGCGCGCCTTTGCAGCCTCCGTGAGCTTGCCGTTTTTTCGCGATGTCAGGGTGGGTGCCTGCAAGTCGTTCAGTCCTCGGATAGCGCCAACACTCTATTGTTAGTTAAGTGTTCTTAACGCGCCCTTACGTGTGCCCTTCAAATCCGAAAGAAGTGCTCAGTTTGAAGGAATTTTCGGCAGCATTTGCTGAGCCGGGGCCGGAGCGCTCACCGTTTGCACCGGCTGCGGGGCCGAGCCGGTGTTGCTGGCAATTGCAACGGTCAGTCGTTCTGCTCTTTCCGGAGACATTTTTGCCAAGATATCTGCCATCTTTCTTGGTTTCATCTGACGCACGACTTTCAGAAGAATCGGCAGACTCAGCCTGTCGAAGATACGGGCTGCATCCTTGGGCTTCATGGTCTCGTACATGGTGACAAGCCCCGCGACCTCATCCTGCTCCTGCTTCTTCTTTTTCTCGACGGCAGTTTCGATACGCTGCTCCAGTTTCTTGAGCTCATCAACCCGTTTCTGGATCCGCTCCTCGGTCGCCTGAAGCAGCTTCTCGCGCAGATCCAGTTGACCTTCTTGCTGCTGCAGGGACTCGCGGCGTTTGCCGAGGCTTTCCAACACCGCTCTTTCAGCAGCCGAGCCGCCAATTTCAAGACTGTCGGGCAGTACCGGTGGCTCCGAGAACTCCTCTTTCGCCGCCATTTCGTTTTCAGGAGTTTGGTCGTTGACTTCGGCAGTCATCTCCTCACCTGGAGCAACACCCTCCGTCGAAGTTTCCTGCGCGACCGCACCATTGATAGGCAGGTTCTCGCTTTCTGGTCCGAATGCGAGCCCGAGCAATTTCAGGGCAAGAAGAGCGCTTGCCGAAATCCCCAACAATGGCAACAGTCTCAAATTCATGCAGCAGCACCGTTCCGTCTACGGAATTGTTCAAGTCTTGCAGTCGCCTCTGCCGCCGCACTTTGTATGTCCGCCGCACGGCTCGACCGTTTGCGTTCCGGTTCATAGACCGGAGCTTGAGGTGCCGACGCGGCCTGAGCCGACGGAGCAGGATGCGCACCATGCCCCGAAGGTTGCTGCCCGTATGCAGCAGCTTGCGTCGGAGACCTGACGGCATAGGCGTCACTGCGCGGAGCCGGCTCCTGTTGTGAGGAAGCAGCCCTTGCAGCCTCTGCAATCTGCGAAATCCTGGTAAAGATTTTCTCACCTTCACCAATCTGTTCTGCAAGACCGCCGGACATGGTTTCCGCTTGCTTAAGGCGGGTACCGAGAACCTTGTCGGCCTCTGATGCCGTAGTCTTCAGACCGAGGATGGCCCGCTCTGCAATCTCCGTCGCAGTCATCAGCTCGGAGATGGTTGCCCGTAACACTTCTTCGTCGGCTCTGAGGCGTTGCAAGCGCCGATTGAGCATCCAGCAATAGCCGATCGTGACCAGCAACAGCACCGCGACCAGACCTTCAATGATCATTCCGATTGGCAAAGTGCTCATGGTTGCTCCATTTCGTTCTGCATGGCCCGCTCGAAAGCCGCCAGCGTCATTTTGGGCTTGCGCAAGTTCTTTGCGACCCGGATGGCAATGGAATCCTCCACCTTGCCGAGAGTACCTTCGGTCAACGGAACATTTCCGCACTTGATCGTCACCGAATCCGCCGGAGCAACATCGAAAACCAATGTCTGCCCAACGTCCAGACTGAGGACCCGGCTCAACGGCAGGTGGGTTTCATGCAACACCGCATCCACCTCGATTTCGGCTGCATGTATTTCACTGGCAAGGTGCCCTTCCCAGATCGGATCGCGGCCGAATTTCTCCCCCATGAACATCTGAAGCAGCAGATCGCGGATCGGCTCCAGTGTCGCGTAGGGCATCATGATCTCGACGGACCCGCCACGGTCCTCCATGTCGATCCGCAGTTCAACGAGGATTGCCGCGTTCGCCGGGCGGGAGATAGCGGCGAATCTCGGGTTGGTCTCCAGGCGTTCCAGACTGAAATGAACCGGAGACAACGGTGCGAAAGCATGTTCCGCATCCTGAAGTATCAGCGCCACCATCTGCTGCACGAGGCCCGTTTCGATCGTGGTGTATGGACGCCCCTCGACCCGCACCGCGGAGGTTCCGCGCCCGCCGCCGAGCAACACGTCGATGATCGAATAGATCAGACTGGATTCAACCGTGATCAGCCCGAAGCCATCCCACTCCTCGGCCTTGAACACACCCAAGATAGCCGGAAGCGGAATGGAATTGAGATAGTCGCCGAACCGGACGGAGCTGATGGAGTCGAGTGACACTTCCACGTTGTCTGACGTAAAGTTCCGCAACGAGGTCGTTGTCAGCCGCACCAACCGGTCAAAGACAATCTCGAGCATCGGCAATCGCTCGTAAGAGACCATCGCCGAATTGATAAGTGCACGGATGCCGCTCTGGTCGCCGGCAATCGTATCCTCGATATTGAATCCGAGGAGATTGTCGATTTCCTCCTGATTGAGAACACGGTCCGCGCCACGGGTCGCGTTTTCAAGGTCCGGCTCGCTATCGTCGATCATCGCCGCCCATTGGGCAGCCATGTCGTCGGAACTGCCGGCACCCTGCTCTTCAAGCGCAGCACCCCAGGCGGCGGCTAGATCATCATCATCGTCACCACCGGCGCCCTGCTCCGCAAGAGCGGCTCCCCAGGCATCAGCCATATCTTCTTCGGAAAGATCGTCGTCTTCGTCGCTATCAGCCATTCATCGTGTCACTGCACAAGGATTTCCTTGAACAGAACCCCTTCCACTTTTGCCGGATACACCGACAAATTGATCCGTCTGAGCAATTCTTCCTTCAAACGGAACAGACCGGCAGACCCCTCCAGGTCCGCGGGGCGCAATTCGCGCAGATAAATTTGAAACGCATCCAGAATGCGCGGCAGAAACGGTTGAATCTGATCAATCATCGCGCGATTTTCGACTTCCAGCGCGATCCTGACCTTGAGATACGTCGTCCGCCCTTCCGTCGCCAAATTCACCGTCATTTCCGGCAGATCGAAGAAGACCACCGGCTTTTGAACCTCGACAGGCGAACCTGCATCGTCAGGCATCATCGTCGGCGTTGCGGACCCCATCAGAAAATAGTAGGCCGCGCCTCCCGCAGCCAGCAGAACCACCAGGCCGATACCGCCAAACAGAAACAGCTTTTTCTTGCCGCCACCCGCAGTTCCTTCACTCCCGTCCTCGACGTCTTCATCAGCAGCAGCGCTTTCATCAGCCATTCCGAACTCCGCATTATCCGGCGCGCACGCGCGATAATTATTACTAAAGAGTTAATGGTTAACGAATGGTTACCAAGCCGTTAACGCGAGTCACCAGGCAAAAATTGCCAAGTGGTTAACTTCTGCCGGAATCTCTTGCCGCACGCACCCTGCTGTTTCGTCTTTTACCCAGATTTTCCAACGATTTAAAAACTGGCACGGCACGTGCATTAACCTTAACGAGCCCGCAAGTCTGGGGAGACCGAACGGCTCATCGGGGAGCAAAAGGAACCGTTCACATGGAGAACGCACAGCTAATTGGCCTTTCCAGGCAGACCGCCCTGCGGAATCAGCTGAATGTCATCGCCAACAACATGGCGAACATCAACACATCGGGTTTCAAGTCGCAAAACCTGCTGTTTGAAGGAATACATGATGCCGGTGGCCGAGGCGACCGAATTC
>NZ_KI928923.1:55648-81960 GCF_000521215.1 Labrenzia sp. DG1229
TTCTCGATTATTCTTCGCACACCGATTTTGCCAATGGCAGTTTCAAGCTCACCGACAACGAACTCGACATCGCTCTTGAGGGCGAAGGGTTCTTTGTGGTGCAGATGCCGGATGGTGGTGAAGCCTTTACACGCAACGGCGCCTTTCACCTGGACGCAGACGGACAGCTTGTGACCTCCGAGGGTCGGCCAGTCCTGACATCCGCCGGTCCCCTCACTTTCACCAACGAAGACGGCATCATCGAAATCGCCGAGGATGGCACCATTGCCACCGAACTTGGCGTTCGCGGGCAGATCCGGGTCGCTTCGTTTGAAAATGTGCAGGATCTGGAAAAGCTCTCCGAAACCATTTTTGGCGGCGAAAATCCAGGCGTTCCGGCGGCGACCAAGGTCGTGCAGGGAGCGCTGGAACAATCGAACGTGGATGGCGTTTTTGAAGTCACACGCCTGATCGAAGTCACACGATCATACGAAGCGGTATCGAAGATGCTGAAAGATATCGATGAGCTAAGCCGGCAGGCCATCTCGACGCTCGGAAAAGTTCAAGCCTGACAGGCTCCAGAGGATTTAAGACCATGAAAGCACTGCAGATCGCCGCCACCGGCATGAAGGCCCAGGAACGGAACGTCGAAGTAATCTCGAACAACGTTGCCAACATGCGGACGACGGGTTTCAAGAAACAACGGGCGGATTTCCAGGATCTTCTCTACCAGAACCTGCGCAGGATGGGCACCGAGACGTCCGATGCAGGGACCATCGTTCCTACCGGCGTGCAGATCGGTTCCGGTGTAAAGATCGCATCGACTGCCCGTATCATGTCGCAGGGTTCGCTTGAGCAAACAGGCAAGGAACTGGATCTGGCCATCCGCGGCGAAGGCTTTTTCCAGATCGAACTTCCGGATGGAAACACCGGTTACACGCGGGACGGTTCCTTTGAACGCGATGCCGACGGGCAACTGGTCACCGTTGACGGTTACACCGTCAATCCGGGCATAACGATACCGGACGGTACCCAGGACATCACAATTTCAAACACTGGCGAAGTTCAGGGCATCAATCAGACCGGCGGTACCGTTACGCTCGGACAGATCCAGCTTGCCCGTTTCGTAAACAAGTCAGGCCTGGACGCCATAGGCGACAACCTGTTTCTGGAAACCAATGCGAGCGGCACGCCGCAAACAGGCAATCCGAACGACAGCGGCTTCGGCAATGTTCAGCAGTACTTCCTTGAAATGGCAAACGTGGACGCGGTGACCGAAATCGCCGACCTGATCTCCGCGCAACGTGCCTACGAGATGAATTCAAGGATCATCAAGGCGGCAGACGAGATGTACTCAACCACCGCTAACCTCCGTTAACGCAGGAAGGCCGAGATGATGAAACGCCTGATCAAAGCCACGCTTGGCATTCTGTTCACGGGATTCACCGGGCTGTCTGCAGTCGCAGAAGACCAACCGGTCCTGCGGTCCCAGGTCATGACCCTTTCCGAAATCGTGACTGTAGGCGATTTCTACTCTGATGCCGGTACCCATGCCGCAAAACCGCTCTTTCGCTCACCGGACATGGGCACCTCGGGCAATGTCCCGGCCAACCTGGTCGCTGAAAGGGCACGAGCCGCTGGTCTGACCACCGCCGGTACTGATGGTCTGAGAACCGTTGTCGTTCACAGGGGGGCAACCGAACTGGGCAGAGACCAGTTGGCAAACCTTGTGCGCAACACGCTGGCTGAGCGGAACGCGGGCATCGACCCGAACAATCTGGATGTAAAGCTTATCCAGGCACCCAACCGCGTTCTAGCCGACCCGAAAGTTGCGGACCCGGTCCGCTTCGATCGAGTTGACTGGGTGCAGGCAAGCGGGCGCTTTATTGTACAGGCGAGCGTTGCCGTCGAACATGGCACCGAACCGCTGACACTTACAGGCATTGCCCACGAAATGGTCGAAGTCGTCACGCTCGCACAGCCGCTTCGCCGGGGTGACATCCTGAAGGAAGAAGACCTTACGGTGATGCGTCTTGCTCGCTCAAAGACGCCTGCAGGTGCGGTCATCGACCCATCGGAAGTTACCGGCATGGCTGCACGCAACAGCATTCGCGCCAACATGCCGCTTTCCCGCAGGAATTTTCAGCGCCCGGTCCTGGTCACTCGCGGAGACAAGGTAACGGTAACCTTCAACATGCCGGGCCTGAAGCTGACTTCAAGGGCAAGAGCACTGGAAGAAGGTGCCAAGGGTGATGTCATTGACGTCATGAACCTCCAGTCCCGGCGTATCATTCCAGCAACCGTCGCGTCGCGTGGACAGGTACGAGTCCATTCCGCCAATCCTGTCGTTGCAAGCCTGAACAGCGAGACGAACTAATGTTGACCTCCCTTCCCCGCCATCTTTTGGCAAGTATTGCGCTGGCTTCGCTTGCTGCAGGCTGCGGTACCGCAGACCAGCTTGCGCAAGTCGGTCAGCAACCTGCCCTGAATGCAATCCAGGACCCGACAACGACACCCGGATACCGGCCGGTCCAGATGCCGATGCCGGAGCCGCAGCAGGTTCACTACAATCCGAATTCACTTTGGCAGTCCGGAAGCCGGGCCTTCTTCAAGGACCAGCGAGCCAGCCAGGTCGGTGACATTCTGACTGTCGTAGTCACGATTGACGATGAAGCCGAGATCGAAAACGAAACCGAGCGCAACAGAACCGAGACAAACGGTGCAGGAGTTGGCGGCGCCCTGGGAACGGCGATCGATACGGTATTCCTGCCGGCAGACATGGCTGCCAGCAATCTCGGCAATGTCAACAGCAACTCAAGTTTCCAGGGAGCTGGCAGTGTCGACCGGGAAGAAACCCTCCAGACTTCCATTGCCGCAGTTGTTACCCAGGTTCTGCCGAACGGAAATCTTGTCATCGAGGGCAGGCAGGAAGTTCGCGTGAACTTCGAAGTCCGCGAACTGATTGTCGCCGGTATCGTGCGGCCTGAAGACATCACCGCAAACAACCGGATTGCCAGCGAACAAATTGCTGAAGCCCGCATCGGATATGGCGGTCGCGGCCAGATCACCACGGTTCAGCAGCCGCGTGTGGGCAACCAGGTTCTGGATATCCTGCTGCCGTTCTGATGATCCCGGCACTGGAAACGATCCCCCGGCCGGCCATGGTCACAGTGTTCTAGAAACTGGGACTGTGGCGGCTGACGACGGGCACGGTATCTCGCTCCCCGAGTGCCGTGCCCGTTCTCGTTTCAGAGGATTTTGGACTTTCCGAGATGACGTCCCGTCATTTTGATTTAGAATGCCGAAGGAAGACAGCTCGATTCACAGGGGGCTTCATGCAAATTGTCTTTGTTTCTATTGTCAGCTTTTTTCTGATTTTAACCGCACCCGTATTCGCGGCCACTTGCGGAAATGGCCCGGGGGGGTTTGAAGCCTGGAAACAGGACTTCATCGCGAATTCGTCACGCTATCGGTTAAAGCAACGTATCGTGCGGGAATCTCTGAAAAATGTGAAATACAGCTCGAAGGTTGTCCGCCTCGATCGGAACCAGAAATCGTTCAAGCTGAGTTTCAAGCAGTTTTATGCAAAGCGGGTCAACAATGCGATGATCCGAAGGGGACAGAAACTCGGCGAGACATATCGCAGGCTGTTTTCAAGAATCGAAAAAAAGTACGGCGTCCCGGCCCCGGTAATCCTGGCAATCTGGGGGCTGGAAACCAACTACGGCGGCTACACCGGCAAACTGCCGGTACTGCAGTCGCTGGCAACGCTTGCATATGACTGCCGCCGGTCGAAATTCTTCACCAACGAGCTCGTCAATGCACTGATCATTGTTCAGCGCCGCGATATGTCGCCCGGAGAAATGCGTGGAGCCTGGGCAGGGGAAATCGGCCAGACCCAGTTTCTTGCCTCTTCCTATGTCAAATATGCGGTCGACTATGATCGCGATGGCCGCCGCGACCTGATCCGCTCCATTCCCGACGTTCTCGCGTCAACCGCGAACTATCTGAAAAAGAAAGGATGGCGGCGCGGTCAACCCTGGGGTCCGGGCACGGCAAACTATCGTGTCATCAAGGAATGGAACAGGGCCAGTGTCTATCAGCAGACGATTGCCGTAATGGCCGACAAGATCGCCAACTGACTGGATCTGACAAAGGAAAAAACCTCCCCCGGAGGGGAGGTTTAAAAGTTGCTCGGACTTGCCTTGTTCAGCAAACCAGCCGTTTCTGGAAATCAGTCGTCGCGATACACTTTCTCGCGACGTTCATGCGCTTCCTGGGCCTCGATCGACAATGTGGCGATCGGTCTGGCCTCGAGGCGCCTCAAGGAGATCGGCTCACCGGTCTCCTCGCAATAGCCATAGCTCCCGTCAGCAATACGTTCCAAAGCATCATCGATCTTTGAAATCAACTTGCGTTGACGATCCCGGGCGCGCAGTTCGATTGAGCGATCCGTCTCGGAAGACGCACGATCGGCAAAATCTGGGTGGTTCTGGCTTTCTTCCTGAAGGTTCGTAAGCGTTTCCTTGCTTTCTTTCAGGATCTCGTCTTTCCATGCAAGCAGTTTATCTCGAAAATACTCTCGCTGCCTGTCGTTCATGAACGGCTCGTTGTCCGAGGGTCGATATTCAGACTCAATTTCTACCGTCATCGATAGCTCCGGATTACCGTTAGGCCGGGCGCAATATATAGCCGGTTCTGTTCCCCGACAACGGTTCATTTCCGAAAAATAGCATTAAAGAAATGTCATATCTTTCAATCCGTTGAGCGCCAATTGAATAGTTTTACCGCTATTTTAACCCGATTGTGACCATCATCGGTCGGTAAAACGTCCAAGCTTTGCGAGCTCAACTTTCACTCGCAATTCGATCTCTTCAAGAACCGAATCGATCTGGTCATCCCCGCTGGTCTGCCGGTTTGTGACCTGGCTTGCCAGCACCTCCAGACGTTCTTCCGACACGAACCCTGCCAACAGATCCGCGCGAACCGCTTCAAGCGTATCAAGCAGGGAATGGCCGCGGCGCGCAGCCCGGGAACGACGCTCAGCCCGCTCATCAACCTCCTGCAAGGCAAGCAGTGCGTCCATTCCCTGAATTGCCGTGCCACCGGCTGTTTGCGACGACTGCGTCACCTCGCTTCCAAGATCGGGCGTGAACTGCTCACCGCCGGTGGTGGCCTGTTTCCTTGCCCCTTTACCCTGAACGCCCGCGACGGGTTTGTTACCTGTGATGCGCATGATCATTTGCCATTCCGGCTGACGGTTGGTTCGACCGAAATCCTTCCGGATCTGTCCTGTTACATGTCAGATTCTGCCGGGAAGAGTAATTGAATCCTTGCAAGGGAGGCAATATTTGCCTGCCTGGAAAAGGATTTCATTAACTAAATTCGACATCCTTGTGCGGTTCGGGGGCAAACAATGCGCCACGAGCCGCAGAAAACAGCCACTTCTTCAAAAAACGCGATCACGGCGCAAATGTGGCACGGCTCTCGCATAAAGCAATCCAAACTCAGGTGACCCGGCGATCTGGCCGGAACCGAAACCGGACCGGAAACAGTGATGCGGAACATGGGCGGCAAAATTTCTGAATGGTTTGGACGGCTTTCTTTCATTGCCGTCCTTGCGCTCATCGGAGCGAGCATTGCGGTTTCCAATGCCGAAGCGGCGTCCCGGATCAAGGACATTGCAGACTTTGAAGGGATCCGGGAAAACCAGCTCATCGGTTACGGACTTGTTGTTGGCCTCAACGGTACAGGCGACTCGCTCGGCAACACGCCCTTTACACAGCAAAGCCTGCAGGCAATGCTTGAGCGTCTGGGCGTCAACACCCGGAACATCGCACTGAACACGGACACGGTCGCCGCGGTGATGGTGACGGCAAACCTGCCCCCTTTTGCGACGCAGGGAACGCGGATCGATGTCAATGTCAGCGCTCTTGGTGATTCAGACTCGCTTCAGGGTGGCACGCTGCTTGTCACGCCACTGGTTGGTGCTGACGGTGAAGTTTACGCCATTGCCCAGGGTTCTGTGGCAATCGGCGGATTTTCGGCACAAGCGGATGCTGCATCTGTTGTCCGCGGCGTTCCGACCGCCGGCCGCATAGCAAATGGCGGTCTCGTCGAACGGGAGCTGGATTTCCAGCTTGCCTCCCTGACAACACTGCGTCTTGCACTGCGTAACCCGGATCTTACGACCGCACGTCGCGTCGCGCTGTCCATCAATGAACTGATCGGCATGCCGACAGCCGAACCTCTTGATCCGGCAACCATACGTTTGGATCTGCCGCAACAGTACAACGGCAACATCGTCGATCTTCTGACGGACATTGAACAGCTTATCGTCGAACCGGATCTTGCCGCACGCATCGTGATTGACGAGAATTCCGGCATCATCGTCATGGGACAGGACGTAAAGGTGTCGATGGTGGCCGTGGCTCAGGGCAATCTGACGGTAACGATCGCCGAAACGCCACAGGTATCCCAACCCCTGCCCTTTGCCGACAACGGCCAGACTGTCGTCGTGCCGCGCTCCGAGGTTTCGGTGAACGAGGACGGAACGAAGCTCGCAATCGTGCCGGAAACGATCACGCTCAAACAGCTGGTGGATGGATTGAATGCGCTAGGCATCGGGCCACGCGACATGATCTCGATCCTGCAGGCGATCAAGGCTGCAGGTGCCTTGCAGGCCGAAATCGAGGTGCTGTGATGATCCAGTCCATCGCCCCGGTCACCAGTCAATCCGACCCGCTCGACGCAGTTCGTGGTGTGGATACCACGAGCAAGAGTGCGGTTCGCGAAGCGGCCGAAGGCTTCGAGGCCGTGTTTCTCAACACCATGCTTCAGAACATGTTTACCGGACTGAACGAAGGTGGAACCTGGGGCGGTGGTACCGGCTCCGACGCCTGGCAGAAACTTTTGATCGACGAATATGCACGCACAATATCCAAAGCAGGTGGCATCGGTTTGGCCGACAGCGTCGAGCGCGAGCTGCTTGCATTGCAGGAGGGGGGCAGATGACTGCACAACCAAACGCTAATTCGTTTCCATTTTCTTTGGATCGGCCGGCAAGCAAGCAGGATGCAGACGGTTTCTGCTCTGCCCTTTCGGGCACCATGGAAGCACTCTTGTCCGTCATAGAAATGGAAACAGATCTTGTGCGGGCCGGTAAACTCAAGGAAGCCGGTGAGCTTCAACCGGACAAGGCTCGCCTAATCCACGAATATACGCGCGGCATGATGACAGCCAAGGAACATGCGGTCGCCCTTGGCAACCTGTCCCCGTCTGCAACACAGTCGCTTCGCCGCCAGCACAGCGAATTCCAGCCTGTCCTCAGGATCAACCTGGCCGTTCTGTCGACTGCGCGGGACGTCGCGAACAGCATCGTTTCATCGGTCGCGAAAGCGGCAGGTGCCAAGAACGCAACAACACCGACAACCTACGGCCGCGATGGCGGTGCGCCTTCAGGGCCACAGTCGGCGCGCGGGATCGCGGTGAACCAGGCTTTATAGGCTTCCGCCGATTTTCAGCAGATCCCCAAGCTTGAAAGGCTCTCCACTCGAGAGCCTTTTTTCGTTGTGTCATTGAAAGCCAGTGTGGCCTGCTCCGGGAAAACGAATCAATTCGATACAAAAGCGGCACCCGGCAAATTCTAACCATTTCGTTAACAGAAGATTCATTTCCTTGAATTAAAGTCGAGAGTGTACGGGTGTTTGTATCGAGTACACCGGAGAAAAAGATGTTGGATACGGGAATTGCCCGGCCGCCATCGCCGACATATACGGCGATTACGCCGGTTACGCGGGCTCCGGAAAAGAATGTGCCTGCAGCGAAAACGGATTTGCCTGCCAAGGAAACTGTGAACCCATCAAGCGAAACGCAGGATGGCCGCAGATCAGCAGACAATGAGCAATCTCAACGGGCCGCACAACGGACCACGCCGCAGGTTGAGCGACGCAATGTGGTCGATCCTGACAGCGAAAGTCTGGTCTTCGTCGCCACAAATACCGATACAGGCCAGGTACTGCGCCAGATCCCAAGCGAGACCTTGTTGCGGTTGCGTGTCTACGCTGAAACGGTCGAGAACCAGCAAACAGAAGAATCTTCTCAACCGGTTCAACTCGTCGTTTGATCGCGCACGCAGATTTCACCACTCAGACACTGCCCTTTCACAGACCCGGCACTAACTTCGGCATTTTCCTGAAGCGGCTGCAAGACGTCTTGGCCTGAACGGGTTGCTCGGTTTTTTTGTCCGTCGTCTCAGACAATCTCGGCGACTTCCCCCGTGACTGAAAAGCACTAGCCAATCCGGTTACAATCTTGCAGCGTTGCTCAATGCTCTGCTTGCTACCAGTGCATCGTACCGTGCCGGCTTCTCTTGAGAATGTGATCGATGCCCTCTTCCCGCCTTTAGCGTGGCTCGCAATGTCGGACGTAAAGTGGGACACTGGAACCGGCGACACCAAGCCGAGTGAAACGTTGTCCAAATCGCGATCGGCTGCAGCGCGTGCATTCACCCAGGGCATTGCTGCTCAATGGCAATGACGAATTCCGCACGTTTTGGTGACATCGACCCCAGCTCAGCAAATATACCATGCTTTCAATCATTTACGTTCCATTAGGGTTAAATTGCGCTAACCAAGTTTCTTTAGGTTTTGTTACCTCGGTCGGCCGCTTGATGTCTCCTGGACCCAGGAAGGGTTCCTACATCATGTTCCTAGAAAGGATCTAGACTATGGCTGACATCACGCTGTCCAGCGCGGTTCGTGCGAACCTGAATTCACTCCAGTCCACTGCGGAACTTCTATCCGATGTCCAGAACAAACTGGCTACCGGCAAGAAGGTCAATTCTGCTCTGGACAATCCAAGCAACTTCTTCACCGCTTCGGGCCTGACGTCCCGGGCAAACGACCTCGGCACACTGCTCGACGACATGGGCCAGTCGGTCCAGACCCTGAAGGCAGCTGACGAGGGAATTGCCTCGATCACGACACTGGCTGAATCGGCGAAGGCGATTGCGAACCAGGCTCTGCAGACGCAAAGCCAGTACGAGCGCAAGCAGTTTGCCGCCCAGTACAACGAACTGCTTACGCAGATCGATGACATTGCCAAGGACGCGTCCTACAAGGGCAAGAACCTGCTTGCAGGCACCGGCAACGACCTCACAACGATCTTCAACGAAGATTCCACGTCCAAACTGAACATCTCGGCTGTCGACTATACCGACAGTGCCTTGTCCACGGGCCTCAACCTGTCGGACCTGGCCGAGGGTGAAGGATCTTCCACATCGCTGCAGCTTCAGGGCGGCAAGACGACCATCAACCTGACGGACGGTACGTCCACCCTGAAAACAAACTCCACCCTGTCGGACTCCAATGCGATCTCCACGACGACAACCCTGTCCTTTGTCAACGACACGGCAACAGCACCTGCTGCTCTTTCCGGCGCGAGTGACATCACGGCAGGCGCGACCGTCCAGGATCTGGTTGACGGACTGAACGGCATCGCCGGTGTTCGTGCCGAGTTCGACAACAACACGGGTGATCTGACCGTTTACAGTGATGAGGACTTCCACATCACCGACGGATCCGTCACCGCAACACTTGGTTCATTTGCCTTCGACGCAAGTGCGTTGACGGCAACGACACAACTGCTGTCGGAAACAGGTTCGTTCTCGGTTGGTGACACGCTGACCCTGACTGACGGAAACGATTTCGAGCTCGGCTCGCTCGAGATCGAAGCCGATACCACGGTTGCTGACCTGGAATCCTTTGCTGACGATTTCCAGGGCGTATCCGCCGACTTCGATACGTCTTCCGGCAAGCTGTCCATCACTTCGGAAACCGATCTGTCACTGACCAGCGACAATGCTGACTTTGCTGCGTCGAACTTCGTTGCGGACACGGACGGCATCACCCTGTCGGCGGTTTCCGACAGCGGATTCGCCACCGACAGCGACATCAACCGCGTGGTCGACAAGCTGAACACGGCCCTGAGCTCTCTCAGAACCCAGGCGTCCTCGTTCGGTACCAACCTGTCGATCGTCGAAAACCGTCAGGACTTCACAAAGTCCCTGATCGGCACGCTTGAGGAAGGTGCGGGCAAACTGACCCTTGCAGACACCAACGAGGAAGGTGCCAACCTTCTGGCGCTGCAGACCCGTCAGAGCCTTGCTTCCACATCCCTGTCCTTCGCGGCTCAGGCAGACCAGAACGTTCTGCGGCTCTTCTAGGACCGACAGAACTTTCAGGAAGTTCAGAGAAGGCGGGCCCCGGCCCGCCTTTTTTGATTCCTGCGATGGCCTGAATCTCTCAGCATCCCCATCCCTTCCGCGTTCAGCTTGTTCTCCCGGATTTCCGCCGATTTTCTTCACGCCCTCAAGGCGTTAACACCTCATTAACCCTATAATGCCATCCAATTAACCAATGATTAGGGTTAACGGGAGATGATCCTAATCAACCTGCTCAGGAAGAGCAGAAGTATCAAGTTGACCCAGGAAAGGGATATTTAAGATGAAGGACATCACCCTGTCAGCTGCCGTGCGGCAGAACCTTCTCACACTTCAATCCACCGCAGACCTGATGTCCGGCGTCCAGAACAAACTGGCGACGGGTTTGAAAGTAAACTCCGCGCTGGACAATCCGAATTCTTTCTTCACGGCATCAGGCCTGAGTTCCCGCGCCAGCGATCTGAGCAATCTGCTCGACGACATGGGCCAGTCGCTGCAGACGATCAAGGCAGCCGACAAAGGTATCCAGACGATCAACGACCTGGTTGAAACCGCAAAGGCGAAAGCCAACCAGGCGCTGCAGACGCAGAGCCAGTTCGAGCGCAAAACATTCGCTGCGCAGTACAACGACCTTCTGGAACAGATTGAAGACGTTGCGAAAGACAGTTCCTACAAAGGGAAAAATCTGCTCGGTGGCATCGGCAATGACCTGACCACCATCTTCAATGAAGATGCGACTTCGAAACTGACCATTGAATCCGTCGATTACTCCGACACGGCACTGTCTACCGGACTGAACTTGTCCGACCTCGCTGAAGGACAAGGCAATACAACGACTCTGCAATTGCAGGGCGGCAAGACGACCATCAACCTGACGGATGGTACGTCCACCTTGAAATCCAGCTCGATCCTGTCGAATTCAAACGCGATCTCCACGACGACGACCCTGTCCTTTGTCAACGACACGGCAACAGCACCTGCTGCTCTTTCCGGCGCAAGTGACGTTACGGCAGGCGCAACTGTCCAGGATCTGGTTGACGGACTGAACAGCATCGCCGGTGTTCGTGCCGAGTTCGACAACAACACAGGTGATCTGACTGTTTACAGTGATGAGGACTTCCACATCACCGACGGATCCGTCACCGCAACGCTCGGTTCATTCGCGTTCGGAGCGACTGCGTTTTCAACAACGACCCAGCTTCTGAGCGAATCCGGTTCGTTCGCGGTCGGTGATACATTGACACTCACGGACGGGAACGATTTCGAACTTGGTTCCTTTGAAATCGATGATGACACCACGGTCGCTGACCTCGAGAATTTCATCAGCGACTTCAATGGTGTATCGTCTGATTTTGACGCTGGCTCAGGCCTGCTTACGATCGAATCAGAAACCGATCTCACACTGACAAGTGACAATACCGACTTTACCAGCTCCAACTTCGTCACTGACACCGACGGAATCACGCTGGATGCGCTCTCTGACTCTGGTTTTGCTACCGACAGCGATATCAACAGGGTCGTTGACCGCCTCAATACGGCGCTCTCCAACCTTCGCTCTCAGGCGTCTGAATTCGGTACCAACCTGTCTATTGTTGAAATTCGCCAAGATTACACGAAGACGATGATCAATACTCTTCAGGAAGGCGCGGGTCTCTTGACCTTGGCCGACACCAACGAGGAAGGTGCAAACCTGCTGGCTCTTCAGACACGGCAGCAGCTTGCATCGACATCTCTTTCCTTCGCCTCCCAGGCGGATCAGACAGTGCTATCCCTCTTCTAAGACTGGAAGAATCAGTCGGACACACGACTCACAAAATGAAGATCAGAAACGGCGGGCCATTGGCTCGCCGATTTCGTTTCCGGTCCCGATTGAAGTCAAAGCTCGAATTTTTTCATCATATTTTTCAAATAGATAAAAGAAAGCTTTTGGTAACTTTTATTTACATCGCGTTAATTCGTGCATCACCGATTAACTTTCCATTTAGATTTACGTCAAAGGAGCGCGCTCATCTTGATGCCCTGGAGTAGCGCTTTCGGCGGACACTGAACTAGGAAAAGCGGTGAAGTCTGATGTCTGATATTGTTCTATCCAGCGCGGTCCGGGACAATCTCCTGTCGCTCAAGCAAACTGCAAATCTTCAGTCTGTGACCCAGACACGCCTTGCCACGGGCATGAAGGTCAACACAGCCCTGGACAACCCTAACTCGTTCTTCACGGCGCAATCGCTGAACGACCGGGCCAGCGACCTGGCCAATCTGCTGGATAACATGGGTCAGGCGGTGCAGACCATCAAGGCAGCCGACAAGGGCATAACGTCCATCACCAAGCTGGTTGAATCTGCCAAGGCGATCGCAAACCAGGCGCTGCAGACATCAAGTGAGTTTGAAAGAAAGCAGTTCGCCAGCCAGTATAACGACATCCTCGAACAGATCGAGGATATGGCAAAGGATTCGAGCTACAAGGGCAAGAACCTTCTTGCAGGCGCTGGCAACGAACTGGAAGTGATCTTCAACGAGGACAGTACCTCCAACCTCACAGTCAATCCCGTTGACTTCACCGACACGACGCTCGATGATGGTCTGAACCTCGACAATCTCGACACCGGTGGTACCGGCACGGCGTCCTTCAATCTCTTTGGCGGAACAGGCACGCTTGCGCTGACCGGATTGCAGGCATCCTCCAACCTGACGGATCTGGCTGCATGGTCAACCGGTGATCAGGTCACCATCACGGACAGTTCCGGAACCACGACCCTGACGGTCGGCACCGACATAACCACGGTTCAGGACTATGTCGATGCGCTGAACGACCTGAGCGGCGTGCATACCAGCTTTAACGAGTCGACGGACTCGATATCAATAACATCAGGCAATACAAATCCGATTTACGTCTCAAAGGACAACGCAGGTGGCGGAACCGCGACGAGCGGCGGTGCAACGGGCGGCACGACAACGACACTCACCGTCTCATCTCTGAGTTCAACAGCGACCTTGATCTCTTCGGGCGGCTTCCAGGCGGGTGATACAATTACGATTACGGACGGGAATGGCTTTGAACCAGCGTCTATCGAGATCGATTCTGAAACGACCGTCAGCGATCTGGTCTCGTTCATCGATAATGTGAAAGGCCTGGATGCGACCTTCTCCGGCGGCAGTATCAGCCTGCTCGGCGAAGTCTCGTTCGACATCACGAGCAGCAACACGGACTTTAACCGAACGACACTTGGAAGCACTTCCGGTACCGTTGGACTTTCGGCGGCAGCATCCGAATTCAAATCGGACACTGATATTGACCGGACCCTCCAGGCCATCAATGCTGCGCTTGACGAACTGAGGACGGCAGCCAGATCGATGGGTACGTCACTGTCAACCGTCGAAATACGAACAGATTTCACACAGAACATGATCAACACGTTAGAAGTTGGAGCCGGCGAGCTCACCATTGCCGACATGAACGAAGAAGGTGCAAACATGCTTGCACTTCAAACCCGGCAACAGCTGTCTTCCACCGCCCTGTCGCTTGCCAACCAGGCAGATCAGAGCGTTTTGAGCCTGTTCGGTTAACAGCTGGAATGAAAAGCTTTAAGGTATCGGCAAAGGGCGTTAACCGGTTCGTTAACGTTTGATAGCGATACTCAAGCGTGGAGGTCACGGAATGGCGCTCAAGGTCGAGCTAAAACCGGGCGAAAGGATTATCATTGGTGACAGTGTCATCACAAATGATAATCAACGAACCCGCCTGTTTATCGAAGGCCAGGCACCTATTCTTCGAGAAAAAGACATTCTCACGCCTACCACTGCGGATACGCCGGCAAAACGGGTCTATTTGGCCGTTCAACTGATGTATCTGTCGACGGATATGGAAAAAATTCAGGAGAATTACTTCATTCTCGTCAACGATATTGTGAAGGCAGCACCAAGTACGATCCCATATGTAACCAGGATCAGTAACGCGATAATAACCGGTGCCTTCTATAAAGCATTGAAAGAAGCACGAAAGCTCATCGAGTATGAAGGGACGCTGATCAGTCATGTACAAGCAGGCAGCGCAAGCTTACCAGAAAACGAGCCAGGTGGCGGTGTCACCGAGAGAACTGGAAGCGAATCTGCTGATGAAAGCCGCAGCACGGCTGCAGCTGATCAAGGATGAATGGGGCGAGTCCACACTTGCGGAAAAAGACGATGCATTGGTCTATAACCGCAAACTCTGGAGTATTCTTGTAACCTCTGCGACCAGCGAAGAAAGTCAATTGCCGCAGGACATCAAGAACAATATCGCCTCACTGGCCGTTTTTGTGTTCAAGCAAACGATAACGGTGATGACGAGCGACGATGCCGAGAAACTCAACACGCTTATCAGCATCAACCGGGCGATAGCCGAGGGGCTGCGCGCGCGGGTGGAAACCGAGTAGTCGGCGACAGAGACCAGTATAGTGAAGCCGGCGCGCGCAGCGACCGGCTTTTTTCGTTGATAGCATTGCGTCTCATCTTTCCCCATACATCGACGATGTGGTTTCCCGTCCGAGCGATGTAACGCTTGTAGCGTTACCCAATTGGGTAACGCGCCAGATCCATTTGGTGGCTACGCTGTCGATATCGCCTGCAAAATGCGTTTGGCGTGGCCCAAATGATTGTTTGAACGTGTTCTGAACTGGTTTCACCGACCACATCTATTTGGAATGAGTAAATTGATTTTTCGGATCAAGCACGAAAACGAGTAATACTAACGTAGATCAAATGACAGTCAGAGTATTATGCAGATAATTCTTCAATAAATTCTCAGAACGATGCAACATATACAATCATTACACCCTTCTGGATTTACATTGGAAGCAAAAAGACGCGTATTACTGTGACAAGTTAATCTTGAATTAGATCCAATTTATGCAATCAGTGAGCAGGAGTTCCAATGACGAAAATAGACTCCAATCAGTGCTATAAATGTATTTCCATCTGGTCCAAGAAGGCTCTTCCGACGCCCTGCAAGAAAGCCTATCGAGCTGCGTTGAAGACTGGCCGTCCGCAGGCCTATATGTACGAACCGGATGACATTGGCCAAAACTGTCCATTCACACGACCCTGGAATGAGATCTGGCCCAGGATCAAACCGGGTATGGGATATGACACGGACGATTGGACGCGTGGCCGCCTCTCCGTCATCATTAATCAGATTATGAGACCGTCAGGTCTTTACAAGATCGATCCGAGCGACCGGGGCAAGAACAGAACCGGAAGCGGCGCAGGATATGTGTGGGATGAATCAACTGGTCGACATGGCTTTGAGGAAAGCAATGGCACCATTCGGCCTGTTGTGTTTTTCAATCCAGACAACCGATCCACGGTTGCGATGATGAAAAACGACCTCATCGGCAAGATCCTGGCTGATGAGCGATCGACTTGGTGCGGTTTTGTCACGCGATTTGCGAGCGGGATCGGTATCCCAAAGGCATCGAAAGGCTCGGAGTATACAATAGGCGCCCTATACAACTGGCAGAAACTTCTGGAGGGTATCACGGACGCACACTCCTTTCAGGCCCAGTTGACCCGAACAGGAACATGGGGAGCAGATGCGACATCCGGCTTCAATTTTGCCGTGGTGACCGGGATGCCCGATATTAGCAAATTTAAAGGTCTCGAGTTTTCCGGAAGTGATATAAACCTCGCTTTTATAGTGAGCGCCAAGGCACTGAAGGAAATGTCCAAGGGACCGATATATTTTAAATTGGCACAGAAGTTTGCCAAGGGCGCCGAAAAACTTGAAGCCGCCGAAAAGAATATGATGATCGAGCTCGTTCAACGTATCGCCGGTCATGGACAACGCGTTGGAGGAGGCCTCTCCGCTGCAGCTGCGGGCCACAGTATTCAGTTGTCTTACATCGATATTGGCCTCGTGACCGGAGCAGCTGCGAGTTACACGAATTGGACAGGAAAAGTGATCTCGGTCGACCACGGCTGATCCAAGAACAGACTGATTTCACGCCCGGTTCGTCGACTTGAGCCTCCCCTTCTGAAACGGCCACAGTGAAGTTCAGGAGAAGGGGCACTGAATGGAGCGTTAACAGGACAGGCGCCGGTCAGAAGTTCCAGGCCAGCTGCACTGGCACATCGGGAATGGAAACAGTTCTGAAAATCGCAGAACCGCACTGGGCTTTCAAAGGAAAAACACATCAACTGGCGCTTCGAATGCGCCATGGTCAAAATACGAAATACCCCGGGAAAAGCAGCAATTTACACCAATCAGAGATAGTCGGACAGGCTGAGATTGAAGACGATCGAGGACGCACGGTAGGACACTTCAATATTGTTTTGAAGCTGCAGGATTTCCGTCGCCACCAGATTCTTGTCGATCCCCTCGATCTCCGCAATCGTCCCTTCATAGGTACTTTTCATCTGCACGTGCCGTTCGCCGGTCAGGGCAACCGTCCGTTGCGTGATTGCGATGTCCGTCGCGATATCGACGATACCGGACTGATCGACGCCAACCGGTTGCAGGAGACCGCGCATGTTGGCCGAAAGTTCGTTGTAGTATTCCTCGTCCGTCGACGTTCCGCCGGAAAAGTCGGCCGCAACGAACGTTGCCAGAGATTGCACGAGTTCCTTGAGAGCCGTTTCATTCGCCCTGACGCCATAGCTTGCTGTCAGGTTTGAATCGACAACAGCATTCTTGTCGGTGCGTGCATCGGTCGTGGCGGTATTCCGGCCGGTGTACCATTCAACTGTCGTGGAGGCACCGGAGATCTGCGTGGTCGCGGTCGTGTAAGGGGGGCCGCTGACCCGCAACGGCTCTTCGCCGGAAAACGTCGTGAAAAACTCGTCGGCAGCCCACTCGTCCGAAACCGCACGAAGCTTTGTCTGGGCAGCAATTTCAATTTCCGCCGTAAGCGAGTTCAGCAGGTTTTGCGCTGTTTCTTCAAGGTCCGCACCAATCGCAAATGTTCCCTCCGCCTCATTGCTGGAGGCCGCAGTTAGTTCGATCGAAACAGTCTCCGTGTGAGCCGGTGGTAGCGTCAAATCAACCTTGATGCTTTCACCGAGATTTGGCTGCCCGGTAAATTGCACGTCGAAACTGTCGGGGTCGGTGCTCGTGGGTCCAGTAAGGGCGGCATTGCTCAGCGTTGACGTCACGCTTGAAATATCGAAGCCGAAATCGTGTGCTCCGTCTTCCGAGATCGTGAAAGTTGAATCTGTCGGCACTGCACCCGCGTAATTGGTCGTCAACGACGATATCGCCAGTCTACCGTTGTTCGATGCGCCCAGATTGGCCTGTGAGTACTCGCTGAGATATGTCTTCAAACCTGCCTGGCTGCCACTGCCGTTCAAGATGACGTCCAATGCGGCTACGGGATCCGAAATCGAGTCTGTTCCGCCAAATATATAGTACCCGGCAATCTCGGTATTCAGAAGGTTGAGTGATTCCGTCAGGAGAAGTTCTGCCCTGGACTGGGTTTGGGTCTGACCATCGCTCTGCAAAACGAAATCGTTGGTATCCATCGCGGATTTCGAATCTTGCCGGATGGACTCAAGCCGTTCCAGAGACAACGACAAGGTTTTGAGGTGCAGATTGGAAATCGTAATCGTCTCCTGGTAACTCTCGATAAAGCTGACTTTTTGGGTCAGCTGAATATCGAGCAGTCGACTGTCACCAATCTCGCCGTAGGTACTGCCAACCTTGCCTGTCGCGAGCTGTGTCGTCTTCTCGGCCAGGAGGTTGTTCAGCTGCCCCAGTTGCTGAGTGAGGTAGGAACGGGACGTTGTGATTGAAGAAAAAGTCATTGAGCACCTTAAACGATTCTCAGAAGTTCATCGAAAAGCTCTTTGATAGTCTGCATCACCCGGGCATTGGCTGCATAAGCGTTTTCCAGCTGCACCATGAAGGCGAGTTCGGTATCCAGATTCACCGAGTAGCTTTCCTCGTATCGAATAGCCAGATTGGTCGTTAGCGTTTCCTTGGCCGTCGCATAGGTCTTCGCATCTTCCGCCTGGTTACCCTGAAACGCGATCGTATTGTTCACGTAGTCGATAACAGTTCCCTCAAATGGCGATGAGGTGCTACCGATCCCTGCACTCGGATCGAAGTGAACCGTGCCGGAGTTCAATGCGTTGAGGAGGAATTGCGGGCGGGCCGGATCATTGGGCGTGTTGGCAGTAGGCGTTGTCTGGTAGTTCACCAGCAACGCACTGTCGGCAAGAAGGCTCGGATTGACGCTTATTCCGCCGGCATACCCTACTCTTTGACCACCGTCTTCCAGCGCATCGGTAAAGATCTCCGTTCCGGCGCGCTGGTCCACGAAGATTGAAAGGCCGAGGCCCTGGTCGGAATCAGCTGTGACGGTAACACTCGCTGTAAGGCTTTCAACGCTCGTTGGTGCGGTTGAATCACCGAGCACCCGGAGTTCATCTGACCCGTTGTTGCTGACCAGGAGACCGGTAGAGCCGAGCGCAGCATTGATGTTGGTAATGTAAGTTGCCGGCAAACCGCTCGAGATATCAATGCCATAGACTGTATCGTTCGGGTCAGATGTTGCCGTATCATCAAGCGGCAAAAGACTGGGATCCGAAACTGCCATCAACGTGACTGATTGCGCCGCCCCAAGGGTGTCAGTGTATTCCAGCGTTATCGTGTTGCCAGCCTGCAGACCTGACACGTCGAGATCGAACCCGCTGTCGGCACCGGCAGTTACAGCTGTGCTCTCGACATTCACATTTGAAAATGCGAGAGAAATCTCGGCAGCGATCGTGTCGAGTTGCTTCTGCGCCTCAACCAGGATCTCGTCTCTGAGTTCCGCGGTTGCCACCATCGCTCCCGAGTTGGAGGCCGCAATGAGATCGTAGGTGGTGCCGCCCGGTGTTGTCGCCAGAACGGTTTGACCTGATACTCCGGGCTGAAGCAGATGCGTCGGCGTGAAACTGATGTTTGCCGCCTGACCATCAGAATACAATTGCTGGCCATTAGCGGTCTGAATGAAGATCGTGTTGTTGGTTCCGTCCGAAACCTCAATATCAAGATAGCCGGAAAGCTGTTCCACCAGCCGATCGCGTTCGTCTTCCATATCGGCGGTTGAAATATTCGCCTGTGTCGCGTCCCGAATGGCTGAATCGATATCATCGATGCTCGTCAACAGGTTGTTGACGGTCTGGGCCTGGAGCGACAGGGAATCGTCAGCCTCCTGTCTGAGGTCGGTAATCCTCTCGTGCGCGCTGTTGAGTTCACGCGCAAAGGCTTCGGAAGCGGCGATGACTTCCTTTTGAGCGGTGTAGTTACCCGGATCATTCATGAGCGTCGACAGCGCGGAAGATAGGTTTCCTATCAGGGAGGAAAGGCTGCTGCTGTCGCCGATCGTCCCGAATATGCCATCCAGTCGCTCTGTGAAATTGGCGATCTGCTTGGCGTAGTTCGTGTCGGTAAGCGAGCTGAAATAATCGGCCTGAAGTTGATCGTCAACGACTCGCCTTATCTCTGTGGCTGTTAGGCCTGCGACGTTTCCCTGCCCGTCAAAATATGCTGTCGCAGAGATGGATTTCTTCGAGTATCCGACCGTATCCGCATTGGCGATGTTGTTCGCCGTCACGTCCAGCTGCCGCTGGTTGTAGGTAATACCGAAGACCGCGGTATTCAGGGCGCTTGTCAGACCCATGGCGGGTTCTCCTTTAACGAACGCGGGCTCGCCGGACCTGCCAGCGGATCATGATCCGCTGGCAAAAGTGTCATTACCGGACCATGTTGAGGGCACTGTCGAGCATCTCGTCCGCCGATGTTACAATCCGCGAATTTGCCGAATAGGCCTGCTGCGTGATGATCAGCTTGGAAAACTCGTCGGCAATGTCAGCATTGGAAAGCTCCAGGTTCTTGGCGAGAATTTGCCCGCCGCCGGTCAGGTCAGCCTCGCCGGATGACGTCGTTGAGGCAAACGCCGCGCCATCTACCCTCTTCAGGTTCTGTTCGGCTTCAAATGTCGCCAGGGGTATCTCGAAGACAGCCCGCTGCTGACTGTTTGAATAGCTCGCAATCACGCGGCCTGACTGGTCCACTGCAACTCCGGTCAATTCACCTGCCGGATATCCATCCTGATCCAGCGCAACCGAACTTGCAGTCCCGTCCGGATCGGAATACTGGGTCAGCGAATTGCCCGCGAATGAAACTTCGACATTTGTCGCGGTGGTCCCGTTGATCGTCAGCGAGGCCAAATCAAAACCGTCAGTCGTTGAATTGACCGTTCCGACGACACCGGCAGTCATGCTGGTCAGCGCGCCCGTGCTGTCAAATTCCAGATCCCCTACGTCGAAATACGCGTTCGTCGCATCACCGCCCGAACCGACATACATCGTCCAGGTATCATTGACGGCCGGAGGCCCCGCGGCCGCATTTGCCGTTTTGGCATACCGGACCTCCACGTTCATTGCCGTACCGTTGGTGTTGTAGATCGTCACGGAACCACCCGAGATCGAGCTGTTCAGAAATGCGGTCTCGTTCGCAACCGCGACATTGCCCGTTCCAACAGCCGCGGCAAGGAGTGCGGTAGCAGGATCTGAATCATCATAGTCGTTCGTATCCGGAACCCGCGGGAGGTTTGCCTGATAGTCGATCTCGACTGTTGCCGAAGCAGCAAGCGGCTGGTTCTCGATCTGAATTACTGTCGGATTGTCACCGACCGGGTTACCGGTAGCAGGATCCAGAGGAAAGCCCTGCAGGTAATACCCGGCGCTGTTCACGAGATAGCCGTTTTCGTCGCGCTCGAAATCGCCCGCACGGGTGTAGAAAGTCTCATCCGCGAAAGTCGTCGACCCGTCAACGACATCGGCTGCCTGGGTCACGACAAAATAACCCTCGCCATTGATGGCCATGTAGGTGTCGACGTCGACCTGACTGATGTCGCCCTGGATGGTATTCGTGGCACGGGAAGTCGCAAATGTTGTCCCGGAGACCTGAGACCCCTGGGTCGCACCGCCACCCGAGACAAGGTCGGAGAAGGTCGTATCCAGACGTTTGTAGCCGGTTGTCTGCGAATTGGCCACATTGCCGGAGATGTTCTCCAAGGCAATGGCCTGCGCAGTCAGTCCGGAAACCGCTGAGTTGATAGCCCCATAAATACCCATATTTCGTCCTCTTGATGCTCGGGCAGCGCGTAATCGGGTTTTCGCCCATAATCGCGGTTACACCGCAAAGGACGTGCCAGTTTCGCATCTCATCTATTTTGCTGTTTGTTTTCTGATAGTTATTTCAAATTCCAGATTCTTTTTCTGAACTGATCAGTGGGCAACCTTCAACTGAACGGGCAAAAACTTCCCCTTTGATGGGCAAGACTGTCCCTCCGATCGAACCAATGGTGCATCGCGTAAATTGCGGGCTTGCTTCCTGACGCCGGGCCTGCCAGTTTTTGCGCAACAAATGAACGACGGACGGCCAGATGCGCTTTGAAGGAACTGAAAACTACATCGCAACAGAAGACTTGCGTGTTGCGGTCAATGCCGCTGTCGCCCTTGAACGACCTCTGCTGGTCAAGGGTGAACCGGGCACCGGCAAAACCGTACTGGCGGAACAGGTAGCCGCCGCGTTGGACGCAGAACTGATCGAATGGCATGTGAAATCCACGACCAAAGCGCAGCAGGGCCTCTATGAATATGATGCGGTATCGCGCCTGCGTGACAGCCAGCTTGGCGACGAACGGGTCAAGGATATCAACAACTACATTCGAAAAGGCAAGCTCTGGGAAGCGTTCGAGGCAGCAGAAAAGCCGGTGCTTCTGATCGATGAGATCGACAAGGCGGATATCGAGTTTCCGAACGACCTTCTTCTGGAACTCGACCGGATGGAATTCCACGTCTACGAGACGGGGCAGTCCGTCAAGGCGAAGCAGCGACCGGTGGTGATCATCACCTCCAACAACGAAAAGGACCTGCCCGACGCCTTTTTGCGGCGCTGCTTTTTCCACTTCATCAAGTTTCCGGACACGGAAACAATGGAGGAAATCGTTGAAGTCCATTTCCCGGGCATCAAGAAACGGCTGCTGTCGGAGGCTTTGCGTCTTTTCTTCGATGTTCGAGAGGTTCCTGGCTTGAAAAAGAAACCGTCGACTTCTGAACTGATCGACTGGATCAAGCTCCTGCTCAACGAGGACATGGATCCGGAAACGCTTCGTCAACAAGTTGGCAGCAAACTGATCCCGCCGCTACACGGTGCACTTCTGAAGAATGAGCAGGACGTTCACCTTTTCGAACGACTGGCATTTATGGCGCGCCGCGAGCGCACATGACCATTTGGAGAGCGCATTGGCCAACCGACTCGCAAGATCGCTTGTATGGGGGATCCTCAGTGCCCTGCCGCTGATGGGTGCCGCTTTCCTCCCCGCGTCAGCACAGGTACCACCTGAGAAAGAGGCTGGCTGGCAGAGTGATGTCGAAGGGCTTAGGCACTTCACCGGATTGCGTTGCCCGGACCTGATTGGTCCGTTCTACCGGATCAAGGTTATGGAGGGAGACGCCTCGAGCGTCGCGAGCTGTATCTATACCGGCCGTGACGGAATGACGGCGGTTCTGCGCCAACATCTTCAGGGGTCAGGGCGACGCGAGGCATTGAAATTCTCTCGTGCCTACAAAGCTGCCGGCTTCGAGCCGATCAGCCTGACTGGCGCTGCTGCGTCCGGCATATCATTCCGCACCCGCAACTGGACACCCACCAGCCTGTGCGAAACGCTTTGGTATTTTACCGGTGAAGAGGCGGACTTCACATTGTGGCTCTCCTACACGCTCCCGACCCAGAATGAAGAAATCGGACCCGCTGTGGCGGCCTTCACACAGGCGCTTGCACAGCAAAACTGAATTTGTCATTTGCTTAATCGGGTTCCCGTCATTTATTGAGGCGGTGAACAAACCGGAACTCTGACATGCGGCTACTCCTGTTACGACACGCCAAATCCGACTGGGGCGATCAACAACTCGCCGATATCGACAGGCCTCTGAATTCCCGTGGCAAGATGGCATCGGTCACGATGGCCCAATACATCCGTGACCACAGGCTTTGGCCGAACCTGATCCTTTGCTCAACCGCGCAGCGGGCACGCGAAACGCTTGCCCGCCTTCTTCCCTGCATGCCGCAGGAAGCGCATATTCAACTGATCTCGGATCTTTATTGGAAGAGCGAGGACGGCTACAGCACTCTCATTCGCAAACACGGTGGACGTGCCCAGAATCTGATGCTCGTCGGACACAATCCGGCAACCGAAGATACAGCGCTCGACCTGGCTGGGACCGGCGCTCCGGAGGCGATTGCAGACATTCAGGAAAAGTACCCGACCGCGGCACTTGCAGTCATAGACTTCGATATCGCGGATTGGTCTGAACTCGGCTCAGGGACTGGCCATCTCGAACGGTTCGTCAAGCCGCGCGACCTCGAGAGCGACGAATAAGAATTCAAGAATACCTTCCGAACAACGTCAACGACCAAAAGGGCAGCCTTTCGACTGCCCTTTTCGAAGCGTTTGGTGCAGTTTCGGAACAAAACTGCGTTTCAAGCCCCTCAGATGAAGTCCGTTTCCGGAATTATTGTCCCGACTGCTTCGGTGCCATGTCCCAGTGCGACAGTCAGATCCGCGTTGGCGGCATCTGCCTCTGATGAGCCGAACGCGCCAAGCGTTTCTGCTGCACCAGCCAGGAGACCAAGGATGTCGCCGGATGCAAGAGTGTCGATGCCGACCGTCACGCTCTCGACTGCAAACGAGAAGTCATCCATGGGATCAGGTTCGTCGTAGATCGCTTTCAGATCGAAGACGAAACTGTCGGCTCCCTGAACCACCTTGAGCCATTCGACCGCAGTGGTTTCGTCATCCATTCCATGAACCGTCGCGACGGTCTTGTCGTCGAGCTCGATATGGAGCGCGTCAGCCGATCTTACGAAGTGGAACGCATCCTGATCCATGGCGTCGAGTGACAAGCTCCGCAGTTCGATGACGTCGTTACCGTCAGGTGTTTGCGAAATGTCATCAAGAACCGGCAGGTCGACATCGAAACTCTCCAGGAATGACTTGACCCCGTCAGTTGCACGCTCGGCAATGGTTGCCTCACCATTCGCCCAGATCGTGTACGTGTCGTCTCCAGCCTCGCCTGAGAGGAACCCATCACCACCGAGCACATCAGCGCCAAGCCCTCCAAGCGTCACGTTCGCCTTGACCTCATAGGATCCAAGTCCGGGAGCACCGAACTCCGGGCTGAAATCGGTCACGGAGTCGATGAGTTCGGCAATCGGCTCGCTGATGCCTTCCACGGCATTGATTGTTGCGGTCAGCGCGGAACGGAACCCCTGAACCCAGGGCACGTCGGTAAGAGCATCATGAATAACGATCTTGGTGAAATCCGAGATATCCATGATCACATCCGAGCCGGATCCCCCGGCGAAGAAGTTGCCGAGGCTGAAGGACAGCAGTTCGACGTCCCCTTCCTTTTCGATTTCGCTTTTCATCTCGAGGGCGTCTTCCATCTTGTCGAAGCCCGAGCTGCTCAGGATCAGGTCATTCCCAGCGCCACCCATCACGAGCGAATTTGTGTCGGAGAGAGCCAGCGCAACATCATCGTCGGCACCCCCGTGCACGATCGTGCCGGGTCCACTGGCAACCATCAGGTCTGCGCCTTCCCCGCCAAGCTGCGCGGTGACGACGATTTCCTCAGGCAGAGCACCCTTGATCAGACCGCCCTTGCGGTTGCCGTCGCTATCCTTGTCGTTGTTAAGGGATACGGTGGCTGCAGCTTCATCGCCAAATGAAAGGCCAAGCATCACGTCTGTGCCGGCACCGCCATATTGAAAGGAAGCGGCAGCCTTGTATTGCGGAGCAACGATCTTGGCCGCCGCCACCATGACATCCGAACCGTCGCCGCCGAATTGAGCAACGCCCTGGCCGCCGCCGATAAGGATATCGTTTCCGGCGTCTGCATATTGCACGACACCGATACCGCCGCCGACCATGACGTCATCGCCCTGGCCCATGACCTGGGTGGTCATTCCACCGGCGCCGAAGGCATAGTCCTTGCCCGAACCGCCAAACTGCAGGTTGTTCGTGCCACCACCGATCAGGACGTTGGTACCACCACCCTCGGTTTCGAAATGTTCGTCGAAATTCTCGATCACGTCGGCGAATTTGCCGTCGTCGTCAAAACCGAGATCGGACGGGATTGCGCTCCAGAGATGATCACCGAACTGGATGTTGTTGGCACCACCAGCCATCAGGAAGTCATCGTCCGAACCACCTATCTGGATGTTTGCGCCACCGACGGCAAAGAGCTTGTCCTTGCCTGCACCGCCATGTTGCAGGTTGACCCCGGCGACACCGACAAGCACGTCTTCACCGTCACCACCGAACTGGCCGACATTCACACCAAGCCCATAAAGCTGGTCGTTACCGGCATTGCCGAACTGCAGGTTGCCGTTTCCGGCAGCGGCCAGCAAGTCTTCACCGTCGCCGCCAAACTGGATGTTGGCAACGCCGAGTGCCTTCATTCTGTCGTCGCCGGAACCGCCGAACATGGTGTTCACGCCGCCGAGCGCCAGCATGTCGTCATCGCCCGCATCACCGTGAACCACGTTGACGCCTCCGATCGCTTCGATCGTGTCGTTGCCGTCGTTGCCGTTGAGGACATTGACCCCACCGGCGGCCATGATGGTGTCGTTGCCATCGCCGCCAAATGCCGTCGTTACGCCGGCCTTGGCTTCGATGAAGTCGTCGCCGTGCTCGCCATGAATGACATTGTTTGCGCCAAAGCCGTAAATGGCGTCATTGTCGTCGCCACCACGCATGACGTTTGATGCGCCACGGCCTTCCATTCGGTCAACGCCATCATTGCCATACATGACATTCGACGCGCCGATGCCGGTCATCGTGTCGTTGCCTGTGCCGCCGTGCATGACATTGGAGGCACCGCGACCTTCCATGGTGTCGTCACCGCTGTCGCCGTACATGACATTGGACAGCCCGTGCCCTTCCATATGGTCGTTACCGGTTCCGCCGCGCATGACGTTGGAGGCACCGTAGCCATACAGTTTGTCGTTGCCGCTGTCGCCATTCATGACGTTCGACGCGCCGTGGCCGTTCATCGTGYCGTKGYCTGTKYCRCCATGCATGACGTT
>NZ_KI928923.1:82418-169269 GCF_000521215.1 Labrenzia sp. DG1229
TCGGTCCGTTAACCCGGTTCCCGCCGCGCTATTGACGTTGGACGGCCGACCCGTTACGCCCTAGTTACCAACGGTTTCGTCCGTTTGCCCGTCTTCGTCGCCATTCATGACGTTCGACGCCGCGTGGCCGTTCATCGTGTCGTTGCCTGTGCCACCATGCATGACGTTGGAGGCACCGCGACCTTCCATGGTGTCATCACCGCTGTCACCGTACATGACATTGGACAGCCCGTGACCTTCCATATGGTCGTTACCGGTTCCACCGCGCATGACGTTGGAGGCACCGTAGCCATACAGTTTGTCGTTGCCGCTGTCGCCATTCATGACATTCGACGCGCCATAGCCCTTCAGGGTATCGTGGTCGTCTCCGCCATACATGACATTGGATGCACCACGGCCTTCCAGAGTGTCATTGCCGTCCTCGCCGCGCATGACGTTCGAGGCACCATAACCTTTCAGTGTATCGTTGCCGGTTCCGCCATACATGGAATTGGATGCGCCATAACCATAGAGACTGTCATGGCCGGAGCCACCCTTCATCTTGTTGGTGACACCGTAGCCGTAGAGCTTGTCGTTGTAGCTGCCGCCATCCATGTCATTGTAGGCACCGTAGCCATAGAGCGTATCGTAACCACTGTCGCCGCGCATGACGTTTTTCGCACCGTAGCCGTAAAGCGTGTCATTACCGGTGCCGCCATACATTGCGTTGTACGCGCCATAGCCGTAGAGCTTGTCCGTGCCACTGTCGCCCCACAGGTAATTCTTCGCACCATAGGCTTTGACCGTATCGCTGCCGGAACCGCCTCGCAGATAATTGAGAGGCGCCCAGCCACCGACGAAGTCGTTCCCTGACCCGCCGCGCAGATCGTTCTTGATTGCCGAATAGCCGTACAGCTTGTCGTTGCCCGAACCGGCATCCTTTGTGCCGTAGAGGCCATAAAGCTTGTAAGTCTGATGAATGCTTTTGGATGAGGAACCCATAACGAAATTTCCTTGTAATCGAGAAAAATGAATTACGCCGCGTAGGCGCGAGCCCTTACGGGACGGCCGAATTGGTCGCGTCCGGGGTGTTGGACAATGCGCAAGACATGGCCCTTTCCATCGCGCCGGACCGACCGCAGGGCGCGGTCTGGGAAAATGGTCCGCTTGAGATCACGGGCGGTTTGAAAACCGTCGCCGAAAGGTGCGATGAAATCTATGACAACCGGGTTGTCCCCGCTATTCCACTGGTCGGGATCCGGTAGATGGTCCTGGTGAAGGACGGCGTTTTCGGTCGCCTCATCGAGCCAGGCCCAGGTCGCCAGCGCGACGGGCAACCCGCCGCGGCGCCAGATGCGAAGCTGACCGAGCATCAGGGGCGGCAGGATCAGTCCTCCGATGTCGGAGATGCTCCGGTCCTTGTGAAGTGGACTTTCCGCCATCAGGGCGGTCGCTTCGCCGAGCATGGCGAAGGTAATCTTCTTATCAAGTTGCCTGCTGGTCATCTTTTAGCTCCTGACAGCGTTTCCGTTGTCAGAAAACTAAGTATGCGTCGGGCAGCTCAGTATGGGGTCAATCCCCCAATCACGCGTGGAGGCCATGTCGAGCCAACCGTCGTCCGGATATGTAATTGGCTCAAGTGCTCACGGGAGCACTCGGTGCCTGCTGAAAATCTCACACCTTGAGACCGCAGCCCTCGAAAGCCGTTTTGACAGCTGATTTTTCCGCGTCGCTCAATTCCAGCATCGGACGCCTGACGCGTCCGCCAACCTGTCCGAGCAGCTCCAGCCAGTATTTGCCGAAAGCCTGCGGTTTGTCCGCAGGACGGGAAAGCTTCATGGCATCACGCACGGGATTCAGACTGTCACGAACCKTTCGGGCTTCCGACAAAACCGGCCCTCGAAGGCCAGTTTCGTATAGTCGTTCATGCGTTTGTCAAAACGCGTCTGCAGCTGGTATGGCGGCGAGGAACACAGATATAGCTTCCATCCAAGCTGCTCGACATTGTCCAGCCATTCCTCCTCCGAGGCTGTTGAAACGTGGATCCTGTCGCCAACCATTTCGGTCAACCGGACATACATGTCTCTCGGCACGGAGTACTTGATGGCAACGATGTTCGGCAGTTCCGCAATCCTGGCACACTCCTCCGGCTGCATCAGATACCCGGAGTCCGGGTGGCTCCACATGGCGATACCGATATCAACCTTGTCGCAGATTGCCTTGAAGTACTGGTAAAGTACTTCGCCGCGATCATGAACGAAACTCAGAACCGGTGCGTGGACGACGATATAGTCGGCACCGCAGTCCTGCGCATGTTGTGCCAGCTCAAGGACGGTCTCCAAATTCTGATCGGACACGGACATGATCGTACCGGCCTTGCAACCACATTCATCCACGGCAATCTCGAAGTTCCGCTTGCGCTCTTCCAGCGTCATGGAAAAGAATTCGCCCTGCTTTCCCGCTATGAACAACCCCTGAATGTCAAGATCGTCGATCCAGTGGCGAATGTTGGAACGCAGTCCGGTGTCATCAAACGAAAGATCTTCCTTGAAAGGATTTAGTGCTGCTGCCCAGATTCCCCGCATGTTCTCTTTTGCGTAGGCCTTGGCGTCGTGTTTTGAATATTTCATGGAACGGGGTCCTGATCGCTCTGCGCCCGATGACGGGCAGGCTTCGGCGCGATAGGAGCAAAACCGCATTCAAAATCCAAATCCAAAGAACGCATGCCGGTATAACCAGAATGGATATCAATGAGAGGATCTCTGCAGGTATTTTTTGGTCAAATCGAGGTCCAAATGAAAATCGCCCTGATCGGCAACGGCGCAATCGCCCACTATGTCAAAAAACAATTGACCAAACGCAGCCATCACGTCGCAGCGCTTCTTGTGCGTGCAGACAGGGTGAGTGATTTTGCTGCTGAAGGACAGCTGCTTGAAATTATTGACTCAGTCGATGAATTGCCTGAAGAAATTGAACACGTTATCGACTGCGCGGGTCATACCGGGCTGCGCGACTACGGCCCGCAGGTTCTCCGTTCCCATCGTGATTTGACGACGGTGTCGATCGGCGCGCTCGCAGACGAAGAACTGTCTGGAAGACTGAATGAGGCTGCACTGGAAGGTGAGAGCCGGCTGCATCTTGCCAGTGGCGCCATCGGCGCACTGGATTGCCTGCGGGCAGCTCGTGTCGGGCGCCTCGATTGCGTACGATATACCGGCTGCAAACCGCCCGTAGGCTGGCTGGGATCTCCCGCCGAGAGAAAACTCGACCTCAACGCGCTTCAGGGAGAAGCTCGGACACACTTCAAGGGATCGGCCCGCGCAGCGGCGATTGAATATCCCAAAAATGCAAATGTGGCAGCCGCGGTCGCTCTTTCGGGTGTCGGTTTCGACAGGACCGAGGTCGAGCTGATCGCTGATCCGAACCTTTCCCAAAACGTTCACGAGATTTTCGCCGAGGGAGAGTTTGGGGAATTTCGCTTCCAGATATCGGGACGTACCCTGGCAGACAATCCCAGAAGTGCCGCCCTTGCCGCCATGAGCGTGATCAGTTCGCTGGAACAACAGACCGGAAGATTGGTTTTCTAGGTCAACCCCAGTATGAATTGACTCATTCGACCTTTGCAAAAGCGCGCTGGGAAACTGACATGGCCGCACGGCACATCCGAATTGTCGAGCGTGTGCTCACACGCCTGAAACTCAAGCAGCTGCGTCTGCTGGTCGCGGTTGGCAAACACAACAACATCCAGAACGCAGCGCGTGAGCTGAACGTCTCCCAGCCTGCCGCCACGAAGATGATCAAGGATCTTGAACTCGATTTCGAAGTTCAGCTCTTCGACCGCACCAACAGGGGCGTTGTCCCGACCCCTTTTGGTGAAGCCCTGATACGGCACGGTAAACTGATTTTCGCTCAGGTTTCCAATGCGGCTCAGGAACTCGACGACCTGAATGAGGGTAGCAGTGGCCGCGTTGTCATCGGAACCCTTCTCGCGGCCTCTCCTCAGCTCCTGCCACTGGCCATTGAAAAGGTTATGCGCGAACGTCCCAACGTAGCCATCAAGGTCGTCGAAGGAACCAACGAGATTCTCATGCCGGCGCTGCGATCAGGAGAAATCGATCTCGTCGTCGGACGCTTGCCGACACACCGGCATCGGAGTGAGATCGTCCAGGAGAAGCTTTACGACGAGAGGATCCTGGCGGTGACAGGTCCAAATCACCCGCTTGCCAATCAGCCTGACCTTTCCTTCGAGCAGCTCAAGCCCTTCGGCTGGATCATGCCGCTGGTGGAAACGAGCTTGCGCCGGCAGCTCGACCAGTTTTTTATCGAACGGGATCTTTATGTCCCGCCAATGGTGTTTGAATCCGTTTCTTATCTGACAAACCGCGCCCTGATGCAGTCCCAAAATCTGATCGGCCTCATGCCTGCCCACGTGCCGGCACAGGATATCGAACTGGAATGTCTGAACGCCATCGACTGGAATGTGCCTTTCGGAACAGGCCCGGTCGGTGTGTCCTATCGACAGGAAGGGCATCCATCACCCGTTTGCCAGGCTTTCCTGGACGCATTGCATCAGGCGGCCGGAGCGATGCGGTAAGGACAGCCCAAGCCCTGTATTCAACCGATGGTGATCTTGTGGGAAACGTTTTTCACCACCGTATAATGGTGCAAGCCTTCCTCCCCGCCTTCACGGCCATAGCCGCTCGACTTTACTCCACCGAAAGGCGTCTCTGGCAGTGACGCCTCAAGCGTATTGATGGACAAATTGCCTGTCTCCACGCCGTCCACCAGCTTTTCGACATTTGCCGCCGAATGAGTAAAGCCATAGGCAGCAAGGCCAAAAGGCAATCGGTTTGCCTGTGCGATTCCCTCTTCCAGGGAGGACACCGGATTGATAATCGCGATCGGACCGAAAGGCTCTTCGCTCATGATCCGCGCCTCGTCCGGTACGTTGGCAAGGACGGTGGGCTCGAAAAAGTAGCCCTTGTTGCCGATCCTGTGTCCACCGGTTCTAAGCTCGGCACCGTTGGAAACCGCGTCCTCGACCAGTTCCGACATCGCCGCAAGCCGGCGCTCGTTGGCAACCGGTCCCATTTGGGTTTTCTCGTTCAGTCCATCGCCGACAACAATGGCATCGGCACTTGCAACGAAGCTTTGTGCAAATGTCTCGAATTGCGTCTCACCGACATAAAATCTGGTCGGCGACGTACATACCTGACCCGCATTGCGATACTTGCGACTGGCACAGATCCCGCCGACCTCTTCGGGGTCAACGTCATCGCATACGATAACCGGTGCATGGCCACCCAGTTCCATCAGCACGGGTGTCATGTGATCGGACGCCAGCCCCGTCAATTGACGCCCGACGACGGTGGAACCCGTGAAGGCAACCAGCCGGATCTGGTCTTGCGGGATCAGATAGGACGAGATCTCCGAAGGAGCACCGAAAACCAGATTGAGCACTCCGGCAGGTAGCCCTGCATCATGAAAGGCACGAGCGATATGCAAGGCTCCTGCAGGCGTTTCTTCAGCCGCCTTGAGGATAACCGAGCACCCGGCGGCAAGCGCTCCCGCGACTTTCCGGGCCGGCTGGCTCATCGGGAAATTCCAGGGTGCAAATGCGGCTACGGTTCCGATCGGTTGCCGAAGGACCGTGTGGCGCAGCCCCGGCGCCCCCGGGATTGCACGTCCATAAAGACGCTGGCATTCTCCTGCATCCCACTCGAAGAATTCGCTGCCCCGAACGACCTCCAACTGACCTTGCCTGTAGGGTTTTCCATGCTCGCAGGTGATCGAATAGGCAACATCGTTGATCCGTTCGCGCATCAGCCGGGCGGCTTTCAAAATGATGTCGCTGCGATCTCGCGGCGACGTGCGGCTCCACACCTTGAAACCGCGCCCGGCAGCTTCCAATGCATCGTCCAGATCATTTTGATCCGCAATTGGCAGATCGCCAATCACCTCTTCATTCGCCGGATTGACGACCGGAAGCGTTGCAATGGTTTTCCGGAACTGCCCGTCGATATAAAGGTGGAGATCAGGATAGGTGCTCATGGTCTGTTTTGTCTCATTCGGCCATCTTTCCAAAATGACTAACAAGGCGGACACCATCACATCAATTCATATGAAATGATCCTGTTATAGCATAAATGAATACCAGAAACTGGCGCACGCTATCTCGTCAATATATTGTTTTTATTGACTTAAAACGAACAGCTATTCCGATCTGAGAGTTACCGCCAATTCACGGTGAAGGCGCAATTCGATATCAGAGCAACGCAGTCGTCAGACTTGGAAACCAGCTCAGAAGAACCAGGATCAACGCGACTGCCGCCAGGAAGGGATAAAGCTGCCTGAAAATGGACATTGGCTTGGAGCCCGTCATTGCGGACGTGATGTAAAGACCCGCGCCGACGGGCGGCGTCAGAAGACCAAGCACCAGGTTGAGACAGATGATCACCCCGAACTGGAATGGATCGATGTCGTAGTTGTTCTGAGCGATCGGTAGCAGGATCGGTGCGATCAGGATAAGCGCCGCAATACCGTCCAGCACCATGCCGATGAAGAAAAGCGCACAATTGACGATCAAAAGGAAAACAAAGGGGTCGGAGGTAATGGTCGTGATCTGCGCCGCCAGTTTTTGAGGGATTGCCTCGTAGATGATGACCCAGCCGAACACGTTCGCCGTCGCAATCAGAAAGATGACGAGGCTGGAATTCTTGGCGGTCCTGATGAAGATCTCGCCAAGACGGGCGAGCTTCAGATCCCTGTAGACAAGCGTCCCGATGACAAAGGCGACAAACGAGGCGACCGCGGCCGATTCAGTCGGCGTTGCAATGCCGAACAGGATACCGCCGACGATTGCAAACGGGATCAACGCTGCCGGCAGGCAGTCGCGTAACGCGCCGATTGCTTCTTGTGCGCTCATCCAGTTTCCCTTTGGAAACTCCTGGGACAGGCCAATCAGCGCTACGATCACGAAAAAAGCCGCCGACAGCAGCAGTCCCGGGATGATGCCTGCCAGAAACATGTCGCCAATCGGGATCTGCGCCAGAACACCATAAATAACGAACAGCATGGAGGGAGGAATGATCGGCGACAGCAGGCCTCCGGCTGCGGTTGTCGCGGCGGCGAAATCCCGGCTGTATCCTTCTTTTTCCATGGCCGGAACCATGGCTCGGGACATCACGGCGATCTGGGAAGCAGCAGACCCGATGATCGCCGCCATGAACATGTTGGCCAGCAGGTTGATATAGGCGAGCCCTCCGCGAAACCCGCCGACAAAGACCCGTGCAGCCTGCACCAGCCGGCTGGTGAGGCCGCCTTCATTCATCAATTCGCCAGTCAGCATGAACAACGGAATCGCCAGCAATCCATAGTTTTCGATCCCCGAAAACATCTGCTGCGCGAATGAAGAAAAAAGGACGGTATTGCCGCTCGCCTGAATGTACCAGGCTGCTGAAAGTGCCAACACGATACTGATCGGAACCGCACCGAACAGAAGCAGCAGGAAGACGACACCGGTCACGGATGATTTCTCCCGATACTCTTGTTCGCAAGGAGCCCGGTGAGCGTGCCGATCACATTGGAAATGGCGTGAAGGACAAGGCCCGCAGCGAAGATTGGCATGATTGTCCAGATCCAGGCCTTGCCGAAGCCAAGTGTGTTTGTTGGTTCCGCATAGATGAAATTGAAGGTTTCCCCCTGAAAGGCCTCCGTGTCAAATCCACTGTCCCAGAGCGCGGCGGGGTCGAACCAGATCCAACAGCACCAGACAATAAGCACCGCAAATACCAGAATGATCAGATCGACGCCCAGTTGAGCGATTGCGAGACCTTTGCGGGGCAGCAGATCGATCAGAATGCTTACACTGACGCTTGATTTGTAATGAATGGCGGCGGACGCCGCCAGAAACGTCATCCAGATCATTGTGTAGATGGCGGCTTCGTCGATCCAGAATATTGCGCTGTTTGCCGCCCGCGTGACCACATTGACAAGAATGAGGAGTGTGACAAGCATCGCAAAGAACGCAGCAAGTCCGACTTCACACTGCGCCCATCGCGCGGAGAACCGATATAACATTCAAAACGTCCTAAAAAACTGGCCCTCGACAAGGGCCAGTTTCAATAGCATGACCGATTACTTCGTGTCTTCGGCTACTTTCTTGAGATCCGACAGCGCCGGGGCCTTCTCCGACCAGGTGCTTTCCCAGTCACCGATGGCAGACTCAAAGAAACTCGCATCGACCACCTTGTAGGTCTTGCCGGTGCCTTCAACGTCCTTCAGCCAGCCGGCTTCCTTTTCGACGTAGGTATCGATCACACCATCCAGGTGCTTTGCCATGATCGACGAGATCATTTCCCTGTCTTCCTTGGACAGGTCTTTCCAGACCTTGGCCGAAACCAGGCCGACCATCGGAAACATCATGTGGTTGGATACGAGGATTGTATCCGCGTGTTCATAATATTTCAGTTTCCAGATGAGTTCCGCATCCATGTCGATTGCATCCACCTGACCATTTGCCAGCGCATCGTAGACCGCAGGCAATGGCATTGGAGTCGGCGCGGCACCAACCGAATTGTAAAAATCCTTGATCGGCTCAAAGGGTGTAATCCGCAACTTCTTGCCCGACAGGTCATCCGCGCTTTCGATCGGATCGCGGCTCACGATCTGACGAAGCCCGGCCATTCCATAACCAAGCCCGACGACACCAGCCTTTTGTGGCAGGGTATCCAACAAATCCTTGGCAGTGTCGGATCTCAGGATACGCCCGGCGTGGCCAATGTCTTCTGCCATGTAAGGCGCATAGAGCGCGCCAAAATCGGGAACCCTGTTGGAAACTTCCGCGATTGTCAGGAAGGCCATATCCAGTGCACCGGTCTGCAACTGCTGCATCATCTGCGCTTCGTTGCCCAACTGCCTGGACGGGAAGACGGTCACCGAGTGTTCGCCGCCCGATGCCTCGTTCAGTTCCTTGCCGAACTCACCAGCCGCGACGGTCCAGATATGCGGCGGTGGCGTGATCAGGCCAATCCGGAATTCCTTGGCAAGGACCGGTCCGGTTGTCAGAGCCAGAGCCGCGAATGCAACCGGTGCCAGCCTGGTGATGGTTTTTGTGAAACCCATTGGAATTCCCCTCTTTTCGGATCGCGCCGTTCCGGCTCGCGATCACAATTGGCTTGTTCTGTTTAAATCTTGACCCAGCCTTCAGGCGGCTCTTTTCCGGGATGAACGGATCCGCAATTCGGACAGGTCCGGTCTTCTTCGGAGGCATAAAACGAATTGTAGACCGGCGGCAGGTCATCCACGATCGATTCCAGATCCAGTTCAGCGCGATGAACCAGGTGCTGACACTCGAAGCAATACCATTCGATGGCATCAAGCGCACCGTCTGGCCTTGCCGGCTCGATGACCAGACCGATGGACCCTTCCTGCGGCCTTTGCGGTGAGTGACGGACATGTGCCGGCAACAGGAAAATCTCGCCCTCCCGGATCGGCACGTCATAAAAATCGGTACCGTCGTAAACCTTCAGAACCATGTCACCCTTGAGCTGATAAAAGAATTCCTCAACCGGATCATCGTGATAGTCGGTCCGTTTGTTGGGCCCTCCGACAACGGTGACCATCAGGTCCGCGTCCTTCCAGATCTGTTGGTTCCCAACAGGCGGTTTCAGCAGGTGTTTGTGTTCATCGATCCATTTCTGGAAGTTAAACGCAGCTAATCTGGACACTTTTTCCTCCATCAACGGCAAAAGCTTGCCGCAAACATATGCTTGGGCTCCCGGGGAACCCATGATCGACCGGTTCAGAAGAAAAGATATTGATATTTCATTCAAATACTAAAAATGGAATTCGATATAAATAATCGCAATACCTGATCGATGCATCCGGTGTGTCAATCAGCGCACCCGTTTTCCTTCATGACTCCCCGGATCGTTCTGACGGAACATGGAGTTTTGCGCCGCCTATGGACATATGAAATCGAACTGCCCAACATGAACCCGTGCGATCAACGGCCAGCACGGCCAACGGAACAGGCAGATAGAATTGGCAAGTGTCGAAGGTCAACTCAAGCTGGAGGCGTCTCCCGGTTTCTCGTCCTGGCTGGAAAGTCACGACCTGTCGCTGGCCATATCAACCTACCAGGCAGCAAAAATCTTCCTGATCGGCAACAATTCCGAAACCGGTCGCATCTCGATTTTCGAACGGACATTCGCACGCGCAATGGGCCTGGCTGCGTCCGCCGATGCGCGGCAGCTTTGGCTCGCATCGCAGTTTCAACTGTGGCGCTTCGAGGATTTTCTGTTCAGGGAACGCGCGCAGACTGACTATGACGCGGTCTATGTACCCATAGAAGGCCGCACGGTGGGTGAAGTCGACATCCACGACATTCACCCGAGACCAGACCAACCGCCTCTCTTCGTCGTTTCCCGGTTCAACTGTATCGCCACGCTGGACGCGGAAAACAGTTTTGCACCGCTTTGGATGCCGCGGTTCATTGACGCGATGGTAGCGGAGGACCGTTGCCATCTGAACGGAATGGCGGTCGAAGGCGACACGCCGAAACTTGTTACCTGTGTTGCCACCACAAATTCGGGCGGTGAATGGCGAGACCATCGACGCGACGGCGGGATTGTGATCGACGTCGAAACGAACGAGATCATCGCGAGCGGATTTTCAATGCCGCACTCCCCTCGTCTCAAGGACGGCCGATGTTATCTCATCCAGTCCGGCACCGGTGAATTCGGCACACTCGACCTGGCGAGCGGTCGCTTTACACCCATTTGCCGGCTCCAGGGATTTGCCAGGGGATTGAGCCTTGTCGGCAACCATGCGGTCATCGGTGTCTCGAAACCAAGGGATGAAAGGCATTTCGGCGGGTTGGCTCTTTCAGACACACTTGCGGAGGCAGGTCTCGACCCGCTTTGCCATATTGCGATCGTCAACCTGACCTCAGGTGAAATAGAACACAGGCTCGTCTTCGAGGGACTTGTGAGCGAACTCTACGACGTCGCCCTTCTGAACGGTATTCGCAGACCGATGGTCCACGGCTTTGTGCAGCCGGACTTGCGGTTCGTGATCCGTCCGGCTCCCTTCGATCTCGAGCGGCATAACGGCGCCGCCTCATGACCGCTCGCAAGCGAATGCTCATCTGTTGGGAAGTTGGCGCAAATTACGGTCACGCGGCAATGATTTCTCAATTGCTGCCCTGGATTCCGGAAGAAATAGACATTCTTGCTGCCGTTCGCGATCCGGTTTCGTTTCGAGCACAGATTTCCGACCCACGCATTCAGGTGTTGGCCGCCCCCTTTGCGCCGGACATCAAGGTCACCAGAAAAGAAGCTGTTGGACTGAATTACCCGGATGTCCTGCGATTTGTCGGCTGGAACGATATCAACGTCCTTTCGGCCTATCTGGAATGCTGGGAAGTCCTGCTTCGGGAGGTCAATGCCGACATTCTTCTTGCCCAGGCCGCACCGACCGCGCTTCTTGCCGCACGTGCCCTCGACATTCCAAGGGTCGTGATCGGTGGTGGGTATGATCTGCCGCCAAGAGCCACACCAATGCCAGCCTTCATGCACTGGGAGCCGAGCGACCGGGAAGAGTTGTTGAGACGCGAGGCCGCTGTCTTGACCGTTGCAAACGCCGCTCTGAAGCAGCGGGGGCATTCCGGCCTTGCGACATTTCGCGACCTGCTGGACACGGACGGCTATGTGTTGGTCACTGTTCCCGAACTTGATCACTACGGTGATCGCGCTGCAATAGAACCGGACCACACCCCCTATCTCGGGCCTGTTGCCGGCCTTGCATTCGGCGAGGACGTCGCCTGGCGACCGGATGCGGACTACCGCATCTTCGCATATCTCCGTCCGGGCAATCCGAGGTTCGAAACCGCAATCAAGGCACTTGCGTCCCTGCCGGCAAAGACGGATATCGTGCTGGCGGCACCGGGCACTCCCGCAAACCTGCCGGACCGCCTCAAGAGCACATCGCTGCGCCTGTTTACAGGTCCAGTGAACGTGGAACCGTTGCTGGCCCGCTGCAATCTTGGCATCAGCCATGCCTCTGCGAACATGGCGACCAATTTCGCAATGCACGGCGTGCCTCAGATCGGATTGCCCAACCACACGGAACAGACGATGATGGCTCATGCGTTCTCACGAAGCCATCTGGGCTTGGGACTGGTAGGAAAAGCCTCTCCGGACCAGTTGATCGGCGCCATCGATCTGGTGCGCTCCTCTGAGAAAGTTGCCAAGGCAGCTGAAGAGTTTTCTGTCAGGTGGACGGCCAATGATGCCACTCGCACTGGCCGGCACGCCGCTGAGCAGGTCACTTCTTTGCTTTAGAAAACGGTCCATGTCAGTGCAGCCATAATCAGGTATTGGTGAAATTGACGATTAGTGCTAACGTAACGTCATTAACTAAACACTTTTTCTTTCCCACGTTGGTTTTCAGGGGGAATTTCGATGGCTCGGGGATTTCGCAAGTCTTTTGACTTTAACAACTTTGACGGATGCGGTTTCTTTTGGAAATGGTTCTACAGGCGCCTGGAACGTGATCTGACCGAAGCGGATGTCGAGCTGATCGCGCTTGGCGACATCAACGGCGACGGTCAAACCGACTATTCCCTCTCCCTTTCCAGAAACATTGAATACACCTTCAAGGGGTTTTTTGGACATTCTTTCAGTTGGTCGCGGGAAATCGAAAAGAACCTGGTCGTGCTCAGCGGCGATGACGGTCCGAAGGTCAGAGACCTGGAGCGGACGACCGGTGTCAAAGGACCTGTGATTGAAACGCGTGCACTCGGCGATATCAATGGTGACGGCTTCGACGATTTCGCCACGTTTGTAGGCGGTGGCGCATACTACGGTATCGGGGGACCGGATGCCGGTCCGGTCGGCTACTACGGCAAGCTCGTCGATGATGTCTACATCACGTTCGGCGGATCGCGGCAACCGGCAACGAGCGTTGGCAACCTGGACGGAATTGACGGCAAGGTGCTGAACTTGAAGTCGCTCGGCGACATCAACGGTGACGGCATCGATGACATGGCCGCCAGCGTGGGCAGTTACTACGGCCGCGGGGCGGAAGCAGGCTACTATGGCAAGGCGATCGACGACACCTACGTCATTTTAGGCGGCAAATCCGGACTCGCGCCGATCAGTCTCGGCGCCCTCGGTTTCGCAAGCAGTGTTCTCGACGTTAACGCGCTTGGCGACATCAACGGCGACGGCTTCGTGGATCTGGCTGCGACAGTCGGAACCTATTACGGCTACTACGGCAGGGATCCGGACGAGATTTCCTACTACGGTCAGGTCACGGAAGATGTTTTCGTGCTTTTCGGCAGCGAAGACGGCTACCAGGAGAAACAGAGCCTGACCGGCCTCGTCGACATTAAGGCAAAGGTCGTTGGTGTCGACGCGATAGGGGACATCAACGGTGACGGGCTGTCGGATTTCGCTGCAGAACTTGGCGGCTACTATGGATACTACGGCTCTGGCATCAGGGACGTTTTCCTGTTTCTCGGCGGCGACGAAACCCCGGTCAGTCTCGGCAATTTGGCTGGACGTGAGAAAACCGCGATTGATGTTTTCGATTTGGGAGATATCAATGGAGACGGTTTGACCGATATCGGCATCGGCACCGCTGGCTACTACGGCGGTTATTATGGAGGCTACTACGGCCAGGAAGTGGAAGATGTGCTCGTGCTTTTCGGAAATCCCGATGGCACGCGCGAAGTCGCCAACCTGAATGACTTTGTCGGAAGCAAGGAACCGCTCCACGGTGCGACCGCACTAGGCGACATCAACGGCGACGGGTTCGAGGATTTCACGGTTGCGTGCGGCGGCTATTACGGCCCTGGGATGCCGGGAGAAGCGATACTGGTCTTTGGCGGCCCCGACGTTGCCCTGCAAAGTGTGAACTTGAAGGATTTCGGACTGACGGATGATGCCTTTGGCGACATCAAGGCCCTCGGCGACACCAATGGCGACGGGTTCGCCGACTTCTCGATTGCCGGATACTACGGTTACTATGGATCCGAAGCATTGAAGGGTTCAAGTTACGTTGTCTATGGCGGCGAGAGCGCTCTGGGCATCGCGGACTTCGCGAAGAATGCCCGTCTCGGCAGCCTTGAGGTTTCCCACAGGGTGGTTCTCGACACCTCGCCACTCGCTGAGACCTTCAACTTCACCGACGACCTCTTCTGAGCCACATGTGCTCAAGATCGATGCGTTGATTGGCATCCGGTCCCGATGTTTCGGTGACACCCCGATCGCAAATTCATTTTTCGATCGGGCATGTTTCCGATCTGAAAAGCCCGTCGAATTCGAGTTCGCGGGACAAAAACCAATGGATCGCTGTTCGCCGCGAGCGGCCTCTATCTTCTCCACCACCTGATCACCAATTGCACTCTGCGTCCTGCTCGCCTACATGAACGCCCTGGAGGCGCTCTTGAATCCATTGAATACACTGACGGAAGAAACCCGGCTGACATTGGCCAACCTTGCAGATGCCGCAACGGGTCTGACGGTTCCAAGCCTGCGGCTGGGCGTGACGGGTCTTGCAAGATCCGGCAAGACTGTCTTCCTGACGGCCCTGGTGCACAATCTGGTTCACGGCGGCCGTCTGCCGCTGTTCAGCGCATCTGCCGGCCGGCGGATGACCTCGGCGCATTTGCAGCCTCAGCCTGACGACGCGGTGCCGCGCTTTGACTATGAAGCTCACGTGAGCGCCCTGGTGAAGGAACGCATCTGGCCCGATTCCACCCGGCAGGTGTCGGAACTCCGGTTGACGATCGACTATGAGAGCGCATCCTTTTTCTACCGAAAACTCGGCCCTGGCCGGCTTCATGTCGATCTGATCGACTACCCCGGCGAATGGCTGCTGGACCTCCCGTTGCTGGGCAAGGACTTCGCGACCTTTTCCGCCGAGGCTCTCGATCGGGCCCGTGCTGAAAACCGGGCGCAGATCGCCGAGCCATTCCTGAAGGTTCTCGCTGAAACCGATCCTCAGTCTGACGAAAACGAACCGGCAGCGCAGGAGCTTGCGCTCCGCTTCAAGGACTATCTTGCAACCTGCCGTGCCGACGCTCACGCACTGTCGATGCTGCCGCCGGGTAGATTTCTGATGCCGGGTGATCTGGATGGCTCCCCGGCCCTGACCTTTGCGCCGCTGGACATTCCCGTCGATGCCGCCCCGGCACGATCCGGCACGTTGCGCGCAATGATGGAGCGCCGCTACGAGGCCTATAAGACACATGTCGTGCGGCCGTTTTTCCGCAATCACTTTGCAAGGCTCGACCGCCAGATCGTTCTTGTCGATGTCCTGCACGCCCTGAATGCCGGGCCTCATGCAATTGCGGATCTGGAAATTGCCCTGAGTGAGGTTCTTGGCGCATTCCGGCCGGGAAAACGCAGCTGGCTGTCCTCGATTCTCAGCCGGCGGATCGACCGCATCCTGTTTGCGGCAACCAAGGCGGACCATCTGCACAGCACGGATCATGACCGGCTGGAGGCCATCCTGAAGCGGCTTGTGACCAGGGCCGAGGAACGGGCGCGGTTCAAGGGTGCGCAGGTCGATGTTCTTGCGATGGCCGCTGTTCGCGCGACCCGTGAGGCAATGGTGAAGCACCGGGGCGAAGAACTTCCCGCAATTCTCGGAACACCGCTGCCGGGCGAGCAGCTGAATGGTGAGAGCTATGACGGCAAAACCGAAATCGCTATGTTTCCCGGGGACTTGCCGCTCAATCCTGAATCATTGTTTCGGCAAGCTGAATCGGTTTCTGAAGCAACCGGACCCAAAATCCGCCGGGGGAAGTCCAGCCTCCAGTTCTTGCGTTTCCGCCCTCCTGAACTCGATACCACGGCTGAGGGTCTTACTCTGTCCCTGCCGCATATACGCCTCGACCGGGCACTTGAATTTCTGATTGGAGACCGATTGGCATGAGCGGAAACAAGCCTTCCGAAGGCCGCAAGCCTGCCGCCTTTCGACTGGACGACACCAAGGTTCATCTGTCTGACGACGACGTCCGGATGCCGGTCGCAGACGAGGCCATCATCACCCAGGCGGTTCTCGACGACGACGAGCCCCGGTTGCCGCGCAATGCCAGTACGCCGAAAAGCGGTTTCAGATTCGGCAAATGGCTGATGATCGGGTTGAGTGGACTGGTGTCGCTTGCCGTAAGCCTCGCCGTCGACAGCCTGATCCGAGACCTTTTTGCGCGTACCGACTGGCTCGGCTGGCTGGGCGTCGCGCTTGCAGCAATCGCGGCCCTAGGGCTGTTGGGACTGGTGATAAGGGAAGTCGGGGGCCTTATACGACTTGGCCGGATCGACCATCTGAGAGACCGGCTACAAGATGCAGCGGACGAAGACGACGCGAGAAAAGCGACAACCGGTCTGAAAGAACTACTGGATCTTTATCGCGATCGTCCGGAAACGGCCCAGGGCCGCAAGGCGCTTGCCGGACATATGAGAGAGGTCATAGACGGGCGCGATCTGGTCAAACTCGCCGAACGCGACCTTTTGGCGCCACTTGACCAGGAAGCGCGCAAGATCGTCATGAACAGCGCCAAGCGCGTATCCGTCGTCACCGCGGTCAGTCCCCGCGCCCTGGTCGACCTGCTCGTGGTCCTTTTTGAAAACCTGCGAATTATCCGTCGCCTGTCGACCCTCTATGGCGGGCGTCCGGGAACACTTGGGTTTTTGAGGCTTTCCAGACACGTTCTTGCGCATCTTGCAATCACCGGCGGCATGGCTGCCGGTGACAGCCTTGCATCGGAATTGCTTGGACACGGCCTGGCGGCACGCTTGTCTGCCCGTCTTGGCGAGGGTGTGATCAACGGTCTTCTCACCGCCCGGATCGGCATTGCGGCAATTTCCGTCTGCCGACCCTCCCCCTTCATTGAGAGCAGCGGGCCCAATGTAAAAGAGTTCATGGGAGAGCTGATCGCGTCATCCGAAAAAGCCGAAAAGGCGGAGAAAAATCCACGCGAGACGTAAAGGAGCCAGGCAATCCGTCTCGCGGGGCCAAAGCTATTTCATGTCTCGACAGTCCCCCGCCCTGCCGCTAGTTTCGGCCCATGTTCATTAGCTTCTTCACCGAATTGAAATCCGCCGGCATTCCGGTTTCCCTCCGGGAGTATCTGACGCTTATGGAAGCGCTGGAAAAGGATCTGGCAGAAAGAAGCGTCGAAGATTTCTACTATCTCGCACGGCTGTCGCTGGTGAAGGACGAGAGCAATCTTGACAAATTCGATCGGGTCTTCGGTCATGTGTTCAAGGGCCTGGATCTCATGAGCGACGTCCCGGCGACCGACATACCGGAAGAATGGCTGCGCAAACTCGCCGAAAAGCATCTGAGCGATGAGGAAAAGGCGCAGATCGAAGCTCTCGGCGGCTTTGAAAAACTCATGGAGACGCTCCGCGAACGGCTGAAGGAACAGGAAAAGCGACATCAGGGCGGCAACAAGTGGATCGGTACGGCCGGAACCTCTCCCTTCGGTGCCTATGGCTACAATCCGGAAGGCGTTCGCATCGGCCAGAAGGAAAGCCGGCATCGCCGTGCGGTAAAGGTCTGGGACAAGCGCGACTTCAAGGACCTCGACGACACACAGCTGCTTGGCACCCGCAACATCCAGGTTGCACTGAAGCGGTTGCGGAATTTTGCGCGCACCGGGGCCGCAGAGGAACTCGACCTCGACAATACGATCCGTGCGACCGCGCACAGGGGCCTTCTCGACATCAAGATGCGCCCGGAGCGGCACAATGCCGTCAAGGTACTGCTTTTCTTCGACATTGGCGGGTCCATGGATGATCATATCCGCGTTTGCGAGGAGCTGTTTTCGGCAGCCAGATCTGAATTCAAGGTGATGGAGCATTTCTACTTTCACAACTGCCTCTACGAATATGTCTGGAAGGAAAATCGCAGGCGTCACACCGAACGCATCGATACGATGGACGTGCTGCACAAGTACCCGGCCGACTACAAGATCATATTTGTCGGAGATGCCTCGATGAGCCCCTACGAGATTGCCTATGCCGGTGGCTCGGTAGAGCACTGGAACGAGGAAGCGGGCGCGGACTGGATGCAGCGTGTCACCAATCTCTACAAGAGTGCGGTATGGCTCAATCCGGTCCGCCAGGAGCATTGGAATTACACGCACTCAATCCAGATGCTGAACGAGCTGATGGAAGGCCGCATGTTCCCCATGACAGTGGAGGGCCTGTCCGATGCCATGAAGGAACTGGCGCGCTAGACCCCATTAATGGAATACGGAACCGCAATGACCGGGAAAGCCACTCAAGATCCTTCCTCCAATGGCCGCGTGGCACAAACCGACGACCACGCGACGACCACAGGCATGACCGGACACGGGTTCTATGACGAAAACTCGCAGACGCAATGGAACGCCATTGCAGCGGTCCTGCCCACGCTGGACAAGGCTGTCGCGGCACTTCGGTTGCCGGACAACGGCGTCATAACGCTTGCGGATTATGGTTGCTCGGAAGGACGCAATTCCATTGCGGCGATGGAACGCGCACTCAAGACCCTGCTGGCGCGCACGCCGCTGCCGGTGCAGACGGTGCACTCGGATCTTCCGACCAACGACTTTTCTACCCTGTTCCTGAACCTGCGACAGAACGGCCAGTCCGTTTTCGGTCACCGACCGGATTTTTTCCTCGGCAGTCGGCGGCTCCATGTACGATCAGCTTCGTCCTGCCTGCAGTGTTCATCTCGCGACAACGTTCAACGCCATCGGCTTCCTTTCGAGGCGCCCCGTCGACGAAATGCCAGGTTACATTTTCCCCAACGGTCCAAGCACCGAGCGGAACAACGGGTATGTTTCACCGGAAGACAGACATGCATTCGCGGACCAGGCCAAACAGGACGTGGAGGCCTTTCTGATAGCGCGAGCCAGGGAACTGGTTCCCGGTGGAAAACTGCTGGTGCAGGTCTTCGGAGCGACCGATAAGGCATGCACGAGTGACGGCATCTACGATCTCCTCAACGACGCGGTCCTTGCTTTTGTGGAAACCGGAGAGATTTTGAAAGAAACCTATGACCGGTATTATCAACCGGTTTACATGCGTCATCTGGATGAGTTGACGGAACCCGCGCGTGATCCGCGATTTGAATCGTCGGGTCTTTTCACGATTGATGATGCCCGCGACTACGAAATCGCGGTCCCGTTTGTGGAGCGATACAAGGAAGATGGTGATATCGAACGTTTTGCCAGGGATTACGTCAATTTTTTCCGCGCATTTACCGAAGCGGTCCTGCTGCATGCGCTGCCCTCCGGGCCGGGTAGCCGGGATCTGGTGGACCGGATTTACAAACGCGCGGTAGAAATCCTCAAGGCGGATCCCGATCGATATCCATTCCGGTATGTGGCCGTACAGATGGTTCTCACACGGCGCGGCTGACGGAAACCGGTCAGAAAGTCAGGCTGCATCGTCGACTTTTTCGCTACCATCTTCCTCGGCGTCGTCCAGCATTTCGACAAGATCCGTCAGGTCCTCCCGGGCTTCACTGGATGCAACAGTCACCCTGTTGCGTCCGCCGTCTTTCGACTGATAGAGCGCGTCGTCTGCGGATTTCATAAGATCCGGCGGCAGGCGGCCGTGTGTCGGATAACCGGCCACACCACAGGAAATGGTAATCGTGGGCAGGTTCTTTTCACCGTAACGAACCGTGACATTCTCGATTGCCTTGCGCAGCGTTTCGGCAACCTCTGCCGCCATCCCCGTGGAACTGGACGGAAGCAGCACCATGAACTCCTCGCCGCCCAGGCGACAGGGAACCTGATCGCCCTGACACGTCTGCTCAAGCACATCCCCGACTTCCCGCAAGACCATGTCGCCAGCGTCATGACCGTGATTGTCATTGAATTTCTTGAAGTGGTCGACGTCGATGGATACCAGCGAAACGGGCTGGCCATTGTGACGCGACCTTTCAAGATTGCTCCTCAGAAGGTCTATGAAATGACGGCGGTTATAAAGGCCAGTAAGCGGATCCCTGACGGACTGGTTGTGCAATTCATCCCGCATCCGGGTGTTGGCGATCGCAAGGCTCACCTGTTCGGCCGCCATTTGCGCAAGTTTCCGGTTTTTTAGGAAGACCTCATTTGTCGTGTTCGATGCCGGCGTCAGATGCATGAGACCCACGGTTTCGCCATGTGCAAGGATCGGAAGACAAAGATACACGCTTCCCTCTTCTTCGCGCGTGACGTGATCACAGGCAAAACTGACTTCGCCTTCGCCATAGACATACGTGCGGCCACGGCGCAATCCCCAACAGGAGTTCGGCCGTATGTGGCTTTCAATATGGCCTCCGTTCCATGCACATGCGCCGTCCAGAACATCTCTTGAGTTTGAATAGACATAGACAGCGCCACTGCACTCCGGCAGCAACTTGGTCATGAACTGGCTGACCATTCCGAACAACTCATCAAGGGAACTGCTGGACTGGAGCCATTCGTTCAGCTCAGAAAGCAGTCGGATTTCCCGCGTGAGCGCAGCTTGTCGATCCTGTTCAAGCCGTTCCTGTTCCTGCACATGCATCAGGTGTTTTTTGAAATTCTTGAAGGCACGTCCGATATCGCCGATCTCGTCGTTGCGGTCTGTTGACAGGTCCGCCTCGAAATCGTTTCTGGATAATCGGTAGAGACCGTTGCAGACATCGGTCAGCGGAAGCGCAATCGCCCGCCGGCCAAGCCAGACAGCCAGAAAAACGGAGAAAACAGCTGAACCGAGCGAAATCAGGATCGTGAACCTGATCGCGTCCTGCTCATGCCGCGAAGCCATTTTGGCAGCTGTTTCGGCCAACGTCTGCACTCTGAAGAGAAGCTGTTCCAGTTCCCTGTTCAGCGCAGAGTGGTTTTCGTTGACTTCCGATAGTTGTTGAGCGGCCTTGTAGGGATTTCCGAGTTTTATCTGCGCCAGAGCCTGGGTTGTGACTTTTGCGAAGTCGTGATCTTCCAGAGCGATTTTCTGCAGTATCTGCAAAATATTTTGGAATTCAACGATTTCAGCCTGGGTGTTGGCAAGCTGAATTCCCTGACGGGCCACTTCCTCGGCTTCAGCAAACTCACCGGTGATCATGCCGGTCAGCAAAAGCAGTCGCGTTTCGCTTTCGGTGTCGAATTCCGGCGACTCCGATGCTTTGAAGAAGCCCTGCCGCAATAGGCGCTCTATTAAAAGGGATTGTTCCAACCTGTGTGCCGTGACGTGTCCGATCGCCTCCGTCAACGGCACTTCGGCCTCGGCAATGAATTCAATTTCCTGCCCGATTTTCCGGATCTGGTAGATGCCGACGCCGGACGCGGCAACGACAAACGAGATACACACGGCAACAATTGTCAGAAGTTTGCCTGTGATCGTGTAACGAACGGCGGAATTCTTGGACATGGGTTACTCCACACAACTTGTCGGAGAGAATCCCGGAAATACGTTAAGATAACATTAGGTCAAAACAAACTGGCTGGATTCTTTCTATTCAGAATACATCAGAACTGAAAATCCAAGATTAATTCTTGTCTTCGAACATAACAAATCAGCACAGGTGCAGTCGTTCCGGAATAAATCGAAAGCCGCACCTGCAACTCAACTACAAACATGTTTCCGAAACAAAACCATACCATTGCGCCAGATTCTATACGCAGGTTTCAAATTCGGAAACGGATCTGCATTCACTCGGGTCGCAGAACCACCACGGAACACGGTGCATGTCGCACGATATGTGCCGCATTGGAGCCGATGAAATAGGTCGAAAGCCCGGGCTTGTGAGACGTCATCAGAACCGCATCACAGCCGGATTGTTCAGCTTCCTCAATCACTTCGTGGTAAACACTACCCATCCTGACCCTGCAATCCACTGCGCCGGCCGGCACATCGAGATCGGCGCCGATCTTGTCGAGAATGACCGTGGTTTCATCGATTTCACGCTTTTGCCAGCCTTCCGGCAGCTGACTGGCCACGAAGCTCTGCACTTCCGGGCAAACACCCAGAAGGTGGATTTTCGCGCCATAGTCTCTGGCCAATTGCGCGGCCTTGGACAGTGCATCTTCTGCAAAACCCGGTTCGGCAGGATCGACGGGAACGAGAATTTTCTTGAACATCGCAGTTTCTCCAAGCTTGTTTGATGACAAGTCTTGGACTTTCGGACCAGCCGCGCCATGAGGCAGATCAATCGTGTTCGCCGGTCCCGAAATACCGCCCCGGCGTCACACCGAATGCCTTCTTGAAGGTCGCCACGAAAGCGCTTGGCCCCTCATAACCCAGCTTGTGCGAAACATCGGAGACCGTGCGCCCCGACGCGAGAAGCTCAAGCGCCCGGAACAGTTTCACCTGCCGGCACCAGGTCCTGTAGCTCAGACCGGTTTCCGCCTTTATCCGCCGTTCAAAAGAGCGCACGGAAGTCGCACACCTTGCCGCCGCTTCGTTCAGTGTAGGAATATGTGCCGGACACCGGACCACCCCTTCGCACAAGCCTCTCAACTTCGCCTCCTGCGGCATCGGCAACTGCAGGGGCGCGGCCGGCAGCATCTTGAGCTGATCGAGAATGACCGCGGCGATCCGGGCGGCGGGCCCGGATTCAGTATCGGCCCGCGGAAAGGACATGAATTCCAGAATGAGAGCGCGCAGCAGGGTCGTAACCTGGATCACCTGCGGAGTTTGCGGAAGATCGAGAGTGTGCTCGATCTGGACGTAAACATATCTGAGATCCGTGTCGGTCAGGTAGCGCGTTTGATGGGCAACGCGTGGAGGTAGCCAGACCGCTCGTTCCGGCGGCGCGAAGAAGGTCCCGTGTTCGGTGTCAATTGCAATGGACCCTTTCACCACGTGAAAGAGTTGCGCCGCATCGTGGGCGTGCCAGTCGTTCAATGCACCCCGGGGCTGCGATTTGGCATAACCTATAATCGGCGCAGCAATGTCCTGCGACGGAAACTCTGCAAGTTCTGGATGAATGGACATGAATAATAATGTAACCTCCACGCATGCCGATTGATACGAGACCTGGCTTCATATTGTGCCCGAAAATGCCGCGGTACTAGTCATCCGGTTCAAAAATCTGTTCGATCGGCAAAAGGAAAACCCTGGCTATTCGAAATGCCAATGGCAGGCTCGGGTCATATTTCCCTCGTTCGAGCGCGATCACGGTTTGCCGCGACACATCCAGTCTGTCGGCAAGTTCCACCTGCGACCAGCCATGTTCATTTCGCAGTTTCTTCAGATGGTTACGCATCAGATCTTCTGGCGTGCCCATACCGTTGCTGCCGACCAGAACACAACGAGAAACGAGCCGTAAATATCCAGGTCAACGGTGATCACATTTTCAAGCTTCGCGAGAAAAATGGCTAAAAGCACCGCGACAGGCAATGTCACTATTCCTGCCAACGCAAATATGCGCCGTTCTCTTTCATCGACCCTGCGGAAATACCGGACCTGAGCCCAGAGCGCGAGAATTAACGGTGAAGTCGCCAGAAATGACACCAGCAGATGAAACGCAAGGCTCCTTTGTTCTTCAAGAAAACCCCGGGCCCAATAACTGGTGGCAACAAACAGGGCCGTCGCAAGTATCGTTTCTGCGACATAACGATACGACAATTTGTCAAACTGATTCATGTCGGCAGCGGACCTCCGAATACTGTAAAGCGTACTTTACATATAACCCTGCCCACCGGAACTGTAAAGGAAGCTTTACATCAATGTTTGAAAAGCCGGGCACACCGACACATTCTCAGGTTCCGCGAATAGATGTTTTTTGGCGCATCAGAGACATCTGATGACAAAACAGCGCTAACACGCAAGCCAAATTCGGGATTAGAAGCAAATCAGCAATTTCAGTCGCATATCTCATCCTTGGCAACCGAATGACATATTTCACTCAAAACGCACATCCCGATGAAGCGCCCGGCTGGCGCTCCCCCGCGGTTCTACTCATGATCATGGCAGGCGCCATGCAGCTGTCGTTTGCCGCCTGGTGGAATCTCATGAACAATTTTGCTGTTCAGGAACTCGATTTCACCGGCCGGGAAATCGGCATCCAGCAATCGATCCGGGAAATTCCGGGCTTCCTGAGTTTTCTTGCCGTTTATCTGCTTCTGGTCATGCGTGAGCAAACGCTCGCCTACGCCTCCTTGCTGCTACTCGGCATCGGCGTTGCGGTGACCGGTTATTTCCCCACCGCGCTCGGCTTCTATGTCACGACGCTGATCATGTCGATCGGCTTCCATTACTACGAGACCATGGCCCAGTCGCTGTCGTTGCAGTGGCTGCCAAAGGCAACCGCCGCGGCCAGCATGGGCAAGATAATATCCGTCGGAGCCTTCGCACAGCTGATCGCCTACGGGCTCATCTACGTCGCCTGGGAGACATTTGACCTTTCCTTCACGCTGGTTTTCGCGATTGCCGGTGGACTTACCCTGGTCGTACTTGCTTTCCTGATCATGGCTTACCCGCATTTCAGGGAGGGGATACCTCAGCACAAGAAAATCATCCTGCGCAAACGCTACTGGCTCTACTACGCGTTGACATTCATGGGGGGGGCCCGCCGCCAGATTTTCATGGTTTTCGCCGGTTTTCTCATGGTGGAACAATTTGGGTACGACGTTCACGAGATCGCGGGCCTGTTCCTGATAAACGGTGTCTTCAGCATGGTCCTCGCCCCGAAGATCGGTCAATTGATCGTCCGCTTCGGAGAACGCAAGGCACTCGTATTTGAATATATCGGCCTTATCGGTGTGTTCCTGGCCTATGCCTTCGTTTCAAGCCCCTGGGTTGCTGCAAGCCTCTACGTGATCGATCACGCATTTTTCGCGGTCGCAATCGCCATGAAAACCTATTTTCAGAAGATTGCAGACCCCAGGGATATCGCGCCGACAGCCGGTGTCGCCTTCACGATCAATCATATAGCAGCGGTGTTCATTCCGGTGCTGTTCGGCCTGATCTGGCTGATATCCCCGGCAGCCGTCTTTCTCGCCGGGGCCGCAATGGCAGCCATAAGCCTCGTCCTGGCCTCGCTTATCCCGGGCAGTCCCGAGGAGGGCCGCGAAGTCGACTTCTGGTTCCGCAAACCGTCCACTCAGGCGGCGGAGTAACGGCACCCTCCCTCGCCGCAACAAATTGCACAATGAGAATGCAGACTGCCAGGAGTATCGTCCAAAACGAAAAAACCGCCGAAATTCGGCGGTTTCATTCGTCATGAAGTACAGTCTGTCAGGCCTGGCGCTCCGGAATGTGAACCACGAGACCGTCCATCTCAGACGTAACCTTGATCTGGCACGACAGACGGGATGTCGGTTTCACGTCGTAGGCGAAATCGAGCATATCCTCTTCCATAGGCTCGGCTGTTCCTGTCTTTTCCGCCCACGCGTCATCAACATAAACATGACAGGTGGCACAGGCACAGGCACCGCCGCATTCGGCCTCGATACCCTGAACCATATTCTTGATGGCGTTTTCCATTACGGTCGTGCCCTCGGAGGCATCAACTTCGGTCTGGTTTCCATCGAAAGTAACATATGTGATTTTCGGCATCAGTCGCGTCCAAGCCTAGAATTACGGGTTTCAGCTGAACCGACATAAAGCTTCCATCGCAAAGGTCAAGGACCATGACGTTTTCAATGGGCAATCTATCCAAGAATGTGACAAACGGTCAGCCGGTGAGCAGGTCCCTGATGTAGCTGTTGGCTTCATCCACGGCCGCCGTCAAACCTTCAGTCGCTGCATCGGACGTTTGCCTCAATCGTCCCTCCAGGTTTTCGCAGACATCGGCAACCCGCCCGGCGCCAATAGCCCTGGCTGACCCTTTCAACGTGTGAACGAGATCCAGCCTGACCGTCGTGTCCGTCTCCTGCTCCAGCCGCTCAAGCGTCGAACAGGACTGCGACTTGAAAAGATGAAGGACCTGAACTTCGAGATCCCGGTTGCCAAGGGTATTTGTTGCCAGTTGCACCAAATCGATCGGTGCTTGCGGACCGCCACGGCCACTGACACGGGCCATCGATGAAGGGGCCATATGAGGGCTCCACGCTTACTCAATTTTCGCCCGCCGGCACCCTGCCGCAGGCTTGTACTGACGCTAAGAGTGCGCCCAACACCCAAACGCCCGGTTAAACCAGGCCCGCGGACGCACCGATCCGGCCGATGTCCCCAAAAAACTGAATTTTTGGTTAACGCGCCTCATTGACACGTTGAAAACTTATTTTAAAAAAACCTTGCCTTTCCGCCATTTTGAGGAACTGCAACGAATTCCAAACCATGATTCGCCGTTAACTTTTTTTGCGATTTTGACTTGCGGCCAAGACGTCAATCGCCGCAGGTGTCAGCCTGCAGACCAGCCAATCGGGCTTGATTGGGTTGGAAAACCAAGGCTCTGCCCAGCCTGCATCGACACAGGCGCGGATTGTCCTGACTGGAATCCCACGTCCGTTTTCATCAAAAAGAGGCAGCTTCCCGCCGGGCTGATCAAGCCCTCTTTTCAACCATCGTTTTTGCGGCGCGGTCAGATTGCCGATCTTGAGAGAAGCCGGATTACCGCCTTCAGGACTGTTTTTCACCGTGTCAAAAGTCTTCGATTTCGGCATTGAAACCGCCCCCTAAGTGATTCACGCCATTGCCGTTTCTTGTTCGTTAGGAGAGATTGTGCCATTACAGTTGCTGATGCGGCAAGATGGGGAGCGTACCGTCTAGAAATATTAAGACGGTCGGTCAGCGGCGGCCCTCCTTTGGAAACAAGTTTTGTGGTGCTGTGAGTCCAGCGGCAACCGCAAGGTGACGCATTCGGCAACCCCGGCAAACAGCTGCGTATGGTGGCTGTCGGGTTAAACCGGCGTGTAATGAGTACGGACGTGAGGCGATCTTAAATGGCAAATCCGACAAAGGCTAAAGATCCGGCGGAAGCAGCACTGTCAGCAGTTGAAGAAGCCCTGAAACTCGATTTCGGTGGCCCGGATGCAACCTTTAACTTCGAGGAAACGGCACCTGAAGCAAGCGCTGCAGCGGAAGCAGATCCGGAGCGCAAGCCTCAACCGCCGGCGCAAAGCGAACCTCCGCGCGAGGAACAGCGTGCCTCTCGCAGACGCGGTCGGGGCGGACGTCCCCCGGCAGCCAACGATGACCGTCGCAGCATCGGCAATCTGATCTATGCGCTGCAACGCCGGCCGTCTTCGGCCCCGTTCTGGGGCGCACTTGCCTTGAGCGCCCTTTGGGCGGCGCTCGGCATAAGCCTGTTCATGTCTGCCTTCTCCGACAAGGTCACTTCCCTTGGCGATCCTCAGGCCCTGCTTTCTTCGCCCGAGATGATCCTGGCAGCTGTCGGTATTCTCGTTCCGATCATCTTCTTTTTCGTCATGGCAATGATGATCTGGCGGGCGCAGGAAATGCGCATCGTCGCCCGAGGCATGACCGAAGTGGCGCTACGTCTCGCCGAACCCGAGGACATGGCCAAGGAATCCATTCTCAGCGTCGGCCAGGCCATCCGGCGGGAAGTCGCCGCGATGGGAGACGGCATCGAGCGCGCTATTGCTCGCGCCAGTGAACTGGAAGTGCTGGTTCACAACGAGGTATCGTCACTCGAGCGCTCCTATAATGATAATGAACTCAAGATCCGCGGCCTGATCGAGGAACTCGTCAGCCAGCGTGAATCCATTGTGATGAATGCCGAAAGGGTTCGTGAGACCATTGCCGGGGCACACGAGAAGTTCTCCTCGCAACTTTCAAGCACTTCTGGTGAACTCGGCGAGACGGTGGATCAGGCCTCCCATCGCATGATCGAAGCTGTCAACAGCCGTGTCGAGGAACTGACATCGACCGTCGACAGCCGGATTGAATCCCTCGGCGCCACACTCAATGCGTCCGGAAACGAACTCGTCGACAGCCTAACGGTTCGTGCGGAAGACTATGTATCCCGCCTGTCACTGACCGGCCACGAGCTGGTGGACAATCTTGCCGAGACCGGCGCCACCATGTGGGAAACACTTTCCGACCGCGGCAACCAGGTCAACGAACGGTTTGCCGAAACCGCTACCACGTTTGTCGACACGCTGGAGCTCCGCGGAAGCGAAATCAACGAGACACTGTCTTCCTCCAGCACATCGGTCATTTCCACACTCAGCAGCAAGGCGGATGAATTCCGCACGACGCTTGAGAACACCGGGATCACCGTCGGCGACGTCATCACGGCGCGCGGCGAAGAAATCAACGCCAACCTTTCCCTGACGTCCGGACGCCTGATCGACACGATCACGTCGCGAACCGAGGAACTCGTTTCAACGGTCGACACCCGCGTGACCAGTCTGGACGAGTCTCTTGCGGTAACGGGCAAGCAGGTCACCGAGAGCATTTCCGAACGCGGACAGGCAGTCACCGACACGATCTCCATTCGTGGCGCGGAAATCGTCGAGACGCTCTCCAGCCGTTCGACTGAAGTTGCCGAAATCCTGCGTGGAACCGGCGAAAGCATTGTGGTCGACCTCTCCCTGCGTGGCGGTGAAATTGCAGCCAAGCTTGATGAGACAGCCGGGTCCCTCACCCAGACCATTTCGGTGCGCGGCGGCGAACTTGCCGAGAAACTGGACAACATTTCAGAGCGCATCTACACCGCCATTTCCATCAACGGAACGGAGCTGGACGAGCGCCTCACGGCCCGCAGCAACGAAATGGCGACCATGCTCGAGCAGCAGACCGTCGGTTTCCGCAACACCCTGGAAAGCGTCTCCAGTCAGTTTGCCGTCGGTCTTGGCGAACAGACCGGTTCGCTCACCCAGACCCTGGCAGATACGGGTACACAGCTCGCCGAACTCATCGGCAGCCGTGGAGACCGCGTTGCCCACGATATCAATCAGGTCAGTGTCCAGATTTCCGATACGCTGGAAGTGCGTGGCGGCGCCCTTCACGATGGCCTGTCCTCCAGGCTAACTGAACTGGAAACGATCGTTACCGATCGCGGCGGTCAACTTATCGACGCTTTCGACACGAAATCACTTCTCTTGTCCGAAGCGATGGACTCCCGCCTTTCCACCCTCGATACCACCTTCGCATCGCGCATCGACACGATGGACGCGTCGCTCGGCAACCGCATCGCAGACATGGACGCGACGATCGGTGGACACGCCACATCACTGGACGCGGCGATCGGTGGACACGCGGCAAATCTCGATGCGTCTCTCGGCAGCCACGCAGCAGCTATAGATGCATCGCTGAGCGAACGTCTTGCGTCGGTGGATGCCGCCATTGGCGGGCATGCAGCAACACTGGATGCAACGCTCAGCAATCATGTGGGCGCAATCGAAACCTCGCTGAGCGACAAGCTCTCTGCAGTCGACGCCACGCTTGGAAACCGCACCGAAGAGCTGGATGCTTCGCTGGGTGGCCACGCGGCAGCGATGGAATCAACACTTGGTGACCGCCTTGCGGCAATCGACACCACCCTGACTGAACGGGCTGCTGCGATAGATGCCTCGATCGGCGAGCGCGGCGTGGCAATGGATGCTGCTCTCGGCAATCGCATTGCAACCCTAGATGCATCTCTCGGTGATCGCGTTGCAGCCATGGATGCGTCGCTCGACCAGCGCTACAGCGCGATTGATGCAACCCTGAGCGACCGCATCAGCACGATGGACACATCGCTTGAGCATCGCTTCACATCCATGGATGCAACTCTTACGGATCGCATCAGCACTCTGGACGCTTCTCTGGAACAGCGGTTCACATCGATGGACATGTCCCTGGGCGAAAAGATTTCCTTCATGGATACGACCCTGGAGAGCCGCTTCAACTCCATGGATGCCTCACTCGGTGCCCGTGTCACCACGATGGATGCCGCGCTGGAAAATCGCCTGTCCTCCATGGATCGCTCCCTGAGCGAACGCATTTCCACCATGGATGGCGCGCTCGGTGGCCACATCAACACGCTGGATCTGACACTTGACCAGCGCACTGCGACTTTCGAAGCAACACTTGAAGCGCGCACGCAGATCCTCGCGAGCGCCATCGAAAACCGGACCACCGGCATCAGCGATGCGCTTGAGGAAAAAACCCGCAACATCACGGATGTGCTGGCGGATCGCTCGGACGCAATCACACTGCAGCTTGGCCAGCGGATCGAGACAGCGGGCAACACGCTTGCAGACCGTGCAGTCGAAATTGGCGAGACACTGTCCGAACGCGTTGATGGTGCCGCTGCTTCCATGGCGGAAAAGGCGGAACTCCTTTCCACCTCCATGACAAGCGGAACGGACCGGATCGACGAGACACTCGACGCCCGCGCGCGACAGATTTCCGAGACCCTGATTTCCCGGACGAAGGAAATCGCCAAGGCCTTTGTCGATGGCCAGGAGGAAATGACGACTGCTCTCGACAACCGCTTGTCTGAAGCAGGCGACGTGCTCGGCAAGCAGAGCGAACAGCTGACGGAGTCCCTGTCGGAGCGCATTGCGGAGATCAACGTTTCCCTTGGTGCCAAGGTCTTTGAGGTTGCCGAAACGCTCGACAGCCGTGCAACACAGCTCGAAACCCTGCTCAATGAGCGTTTGGAAAGCATCTCCGGCACATTGACCGGCGAAAGTGAACGCGCGCGCGATATCCTGACGACGGTGATTGCCGAGGCCGGCGCTACGCTTTCAACTGAGAGCACGCGCCTTCGCGACGTGGTTCAGGAGGCAACCAGCGCAGCAGTGCAATCCCTGTCCGACGAACGCACCAAGACCGTCGACATCGTCGACAGTGCGCTTAATCAGGCCACGGAAAAACTGTCTGGCGAAGGCGATCGCATGCGCCAGATCGTTCTTGGTTCCGTCGGTGAAGCCCGTGGTGTGCTCGTTGGCGAGAGCCAGAAAGCTGCCGACACGGTTAGCACGGCAATGCATCAGGCAACCGGGGCCATGTCCGGCGAAAGCGCGAAGATCCGCGAACTGGTTCTTTCCGCCGTCAACGATGCAGCGCGCGCCATGGCCGCTGAAAGCGAGAAAGCCCGTACACTTTATGCAGGCACGCTTGCCGATTTCACAGGCTCGCTCACCGGCGAAAGCGAAAAGGTTCGCACAAATCTCTCCGGCCTCATTGCCGAGATTTCCGGCAACCTGTCCGCAGAAAGCGAGCAGGCACGCATCACACTGACCAACACACTGGAAGAAATCCGCGGCCAGATGTCGAGCGAGGCCGGCATCGTACGTGCCCGGGTCAACAGCGCGGTCTCCGAAGCGGCCGAACTTCTGGTGGGACGTGGCAACGATGTCGCCAACGAACTGCTTGAAAAGGCAACGGCTCTGAACCAGGCATTCGGCGAAAGCTCAGGAGAGCTTGCACGCATTGTCGGAACAGACGGCAACGAATTGATCAATGCCATCGAAACCCGCGCCAACGATCTCACAGGTCGCCTCTCCGAAGTTCATGGGGCAATCCTCGATGCAATCACGGTCAAGGGCCGCGATGTCACCGACACGTTTGCGCATACCGGACTGGATGCGACCCGCACACTTGTTGAGGCCGGCGACCGTATCATTGCCAGCATCAGCGAGCGCAGTGATCAGGCAGCGTCCCTGCTCAGCGACACGAAGAACCGTCTTGAAGCCGACGTCACGGAAATCCTCAACAAGGTAGAGACGTCGAACGCAAATCTTCAGAGCATCGTCACTGCTGCGGGCGAAAATCTCAACGAGGTCGAGGGCAATCTTGCCCGTCGCGCCGGAGAATTCCGCTCCGCTGTCGACCGGGCTGTTCAGGAAACCAACCAGACCACAACGCACATCGACGAGCAGGTATCCAACCTGCGTGACGTCACCCAGACCACACTGGCGGATATCCAGAACCTGACGAACCGCTTCGGCGATCAGTCCGAAGAACTGACACGCGCGGCACGTCATCTGGAAGAAACCAACCAGTCGGTCGAAGGTCGTGTTGCCGAACGCCGGACCGCGATCGAAGAAGTTGCCGACACGCTGCTGTCGAAAACCGAAGCAGTCGACACGCTGATGCGCTCGTTTACACAGACCCTGTCCGACACTCTGGAATCAGCTGATGACAGGGCACGCGAGGCAGCGAATATGCTGGGAGCAGCGGCGGAAGCAGCTTCCAACCAGGTTGCCGAACAATTCGAATCCATGCGCCTGACAGCCGGCATGGAGGGTCAGAAGGCCCGTGATGCCATTCGCTCCGCTCAGGACGACATCATTTCGGAAATGACCCGCACGGTCAGCGACGCCTCCGATCGCTTCAACGACGCGGCCGGCCGCATGCGAGATGTTGCCCGTGACGTGCACCGCGAGTTGGAAGCAACGCGCAACGAGCTGAAACTGGGTGTTCTCAATCTGCCTGAAGAAGCGGAAGAATCTTCCGCAGCGTTGCGCAAAGTGGTCAACGAGCAGATCCGCGCATTGACCGAACTGTCCGAGATTGTTGCCAAGCAGTCCAATACCCTGGACATTTCGCGGCCTCAGACGCAGTCCGTCGCCAGCGCAACCCCTGCTCCGCAATCTGCCGCGCCGGCAAGCTATGCACCTGCCGCACCAGTTCAGCAACCTGCAACATCGTCCGGTGAACAGCGCCCTGCACAGCAGCACCGGCCAACCGAAACCCGGCGACAGGAAACCGCACAACCGCAAGGCGGAAATCCCGCTGGCAAGGGCTGGGTTGCGGATCTGCTTCGCCGTGCGTCGCGCGACGATGACGAGGCGAGCGCCGACACCAGCGTCGGACGGACCCCGCTGCAAACGGTGGAAAGTCTCAATTCCCTGTCGGTCGACATTGCACGTGCGATCGATCATGAAACTTTCATCGATCTGTGGAACCGGTACCGGAACGGCGAACGGCACGTGTTCACCCGCCGCCTGTACACGCTTCAGGGACAGCAGACCTTTGACGAAATCCGTCAGAAATATTCCAGGGATCCGGAATTCCGGACAGCTGTAGAACGGTATGTTGCCGACTTCGAACAATTGCTGGCCCAGGTGTCACGCAACGACCGGGACAACATGCTCGGCCAGACCTACCTCACATCAGACACGGGTAAGGTCTATACGATGCTGGCCCATGCCAGTGGTCGCCTCGACTAGGATGTCCCTCATTTGAATTGAAAAAGGCGGCCGGTGGCCGCCTTTTTTGTCCGGCCTGAAACCTCACCCTGATCGCGAAGGCCATCCGGCACCTTTCGCAGTCACCACTTATGCATGTCCGGTAAATTTGGATTCGTGCGAGCTGACGATTGAACTGCCGGTTCAATTGTCGGCCCTGTCGCAATGCATCAAAGATCAGGGACCAGGTACGCCACCTGACCGCAGACATCCGAACTCTGCTCTCACAGGAATGACGGCAATTCACACGAGCGGGAACGACCGGTTTTCAGCAGTTGCCTTCTTGGCCGCTCGCGGCAGACAGAAGCTGAATGTCCTTACCCGATGGATTTTCTTCAATTCGAAAGATCAGGGATCAGTTTTCAGCCTCTGCGTCTACCGCCAGATTGTCCCGGATACGCTGAGCCACAGTCAGAAAATCGGTAATCTCGGCATCCGAAAGGCCCTGCAGCATCCTGCGTTCGACATCCAGCAGTTTCGGGGCAAGATCTTGGTAGACCGCCCTGCCTTCGCTCGACAGCTGCAGCAAAAAGCTTCTTCCGTCCTCCGAATGTGTCTCGCGGATCAGGTAGCCGCGTTCTTTCATGCGCTTCACGGCCCGGCTTACGACAACCTTGTCCATTGAGGACCGCGAAACAATTTCAGTTGCCTGAAGTCCACCGGATGCTGTGCCCAGGATTGCCATCGTCCGCCATTCTGCCGGCATCATTCCATAATCACGCTGATAAACCGCTGACAGCGCACTGGTGACATCGCTGTAAAAAACGCGAACCAGATAGGGGAAGAATTTTTCCAGTTCGAAAACGGGGGCCGCCTCCCCTGGACTCCCGGCTGTTTCTCGTGTCCGCAAGATGGTTTCGGTTTCCGTTTTTTCTGGGTCAGTCATTGGCTCTCGGTCAATTTAAAACAGTGGCGGAATGATTTTACGATTGACTTAGTTTCATTTGCAACTATTTTCGTGTTGCGCGGTCTGAAATCGCTTCAGATCAGCAAGCGATCGGCGTTCAGTCGGCAAACGGGAGGAGAAAACTGTGAAATCCATCAAGTGTCTTTCGATTCTGGCCGGCCTTACGGCAACGGCCCTATCCGGTACATTTTCAGGTGCAGTTGCAGATGAACTGGTGCTGTCTTCCTGGCTGCCGCCGAAGCATCCGATCGTAACCGGCGTCATGCAGCCCTGGGCGGAACAGGTTGCAGAAGCGACCGACGGTCGCGTAACCGTCCGCATCCTGCCAAAGCCGCTCGGACCGCCTCCGGCGCATTACGATCTTGCTGCCGACGGCGTTGCCGATATCACCTACGGCCTGCACTCTTTCACACGCGATGACCGTTTCCTGCGATCCCGCATCGGCCAGTTCTCCTTCATCGCCGACACGGCAACCGAGGGCTCCAAGGCCTACTGGGACGTCTATGCGGGAAAACTCGACGCGCAGGACGAACATCAGGGCACCAAACTGCTGGGTGTCTGGATCCACGGCCCGGGCATGTTCCACAACAACCAGCGTAAGATCGAAACCCCCGGGGACTTCTCTGGCCTGAAGATCAGGACCCCGGGCGGCTACATTGCGGACCTGTCGCAGGACCTCGGCATAACCACCCAGTTCATGGGACCGGGTGAAGTCTACGAAAAGCTCTCCAGAGGCGTGATCGACGGAGTGACGTTCCCGGTGGAAGCCCTGCAGGCCTTCAAGCTCACGGATTACATCAAGTCTTCGATGAAGGTCCCCGGCGGTATCTACAACACATCCTGGTTCATGGTGATGAACGAGGACATATGGGACGGCCTGTCGGACGAAGACAAGGCGGCAATTGAAAAGGTATCCGGCGCCGCGCTCGCCGAGCTTGCTGGCAGCGTCTGGGACGGTTCCGACGCACGCGGTGCGGAATATATCTCCGACAAGGAAGTTGAGGTCTATGACGCTCCTGCACCAGTCCTGGACAAGATCAAGGAACTGGCAGCCAAACACGAAGCCGCCTGGGCCGATGCCGTGAAGGAAACCGGATTTGACGGTGCTGCCGCGCTAACCGATATGCGCGACCAGACAGGTATCAGCAACTGATGACACCGTCAGATCCTGACAATGCAGCTCCGCGCCGATTCGAAAGTCTCCGGCGCGGAGCGACCTTTCTACTCGGTTTTGCCTGCCTGCTCGTGCTCGGGGCCATGATCGGTCTAACCTGTGTGGACGTAGTTGCCCGCTACCTGTTCAACAGCCCGGTCAACGGCGCATACGAACTGACGCAATTGCTGCTGGCCTCACTGATATTTCTCGCCCTGCCACTGACAACGGCGGCCGGCGAACACATCGAGGTGGAGTTGCTGGACGGCCTTAAAAGCAAGGGCTTGAAGTATCTGGGCGCGGTCTGTGCGGGAGTGGCAACGGTGACCGTCTTTGCAATCGTAGCCCTGGAACTCTCCGAACATGCCGAAAAGCTGCAGCGCCGGGATCAGGTGACGGACTCGCTCGAAATCCCTCTTTACCTGATCGGTTGGCTCGGAACTGCGTCCTTTGCCATATCCGCAGTCGTTGCCATCTTCTGGACGCTCCGGCGTTTGCGTGAAAAGGCCTGATACGTGCTTGAAGCTCTGATTGGATTTGTTGCCCTCTTCGGCCTCGTTCTGCTGCGCGTTCCGATCGCCGTTGCAATGATCATTGTCGGAACGGCCGGGTTCGCCGCTCTGCGCAACTGGAACGCTGCTCTCAATCTTCTCGGTAATGCCGCGTTCGACACGGGATTGTCCTACACGCTCTCCGTGATCCCGCTGTTCATCCTTATGGGCAATCTCCTGACCATTTCGGGAGTCAGCCAGTCCTTGTTCAGCACAGCGCACAGCCTGCTGCACCGCATGCGCGGCGGTCTTGCGATGGCTTCCATCGTCGCATGTGGCGGGTTTTCCGCTGTCTGCGGTTCTTCGCTTGCAACAGCCGCGACCATGTCCAAGGTCGCCATGCCCTCTATGCGCAAGGCAGGCTATGCCGACAGTCTCGCTACCGGCTCCATTGCCGCCGGAGGAACGCTCGGTATTCTGATCCCGCCGAGCGTGATCCTGATCATCTACGGCCTGCTGACAGAGGCCGACATCGGCAAACTCTTCATCGCCGGGATCATACCGGGTCTTCTAGGCGTTCTCTTCTACCTCGCCGCGGTTTATGTGACTGTTCTCGTGAAGCCTGGGCTTGCACCATCCGAGCATGAGGACATCGCGCTGGACCGCAAGGACATCTGGGGCGTGCTTGCCGTCCTTGGCCTTTTCGCCGTGATCATGGTCGGCATCTATGGCGGGTTTTTCACGCCCACCGAAGCAGCGGCCATCGGCGCTGCGACGGCGCTGATCATCGCTTTCCTGTCAGGTGGTCTCACCTTCGAGAAACTCTTCACCGCGGCGCTCAACTGCGCCCGGACCACGGCGATGATCTTTGCCATTATCATCGGGGCGGAAGTCTTCTCCAATTTCATCAGCTATGCCGGTGTCCCGGACGCCCTGCTGAATTTTGTCCAATCGCTGGACGTCAACGCCTATGTGGTGATGCTCATACTGGTGCTGATCTACATCGTGCTCGGCGCGGTGCTGGAGAGCCTGTCGATGATCCTGTTGACCGTCCCGGTCTTCTTTCCGCTGGTGACCTCGCTGGATTTCGGTACCGGCATCCTGAGCGATCCGGAAATGGTGCTGATCTGGTTCGGTATTGTCGTCGTCGTCGTGACCGAGATCAGCCTGATCTCGCCGCCTATCGGCCTCAACGTCTTTGTTCTCCGCTCCGTCCTCACCGACGTGCCGCTCCGGACCATCTTTGCCGGTGTCCTGCCCTTCTGGGCAGCCGACATCCTGCGTTTGGCACTCTTGATTGCAGTTCCGGCGCTGTCCCTGATATTGATCTGAATTTGCTTGTATCTTTCTGCCGGCAATCACGCGGGTAGTTTGGAAGTCTCAATGAAAGCAGCTTTGACGACAAGGATGTGATGACCGAAGAAGAGTTGGCATCAATCCGGCAGCGGTGCGAGAATGCAACGTCCGGTCCCTGGATCTCCTACATCGAAGGGCGCGATCACACTTCTGGCAGTAACTTCATTATTACGGGCAGCGGCGAAGATATCGCATTGACCGGAGCCACGAACGCTGATCAGGATTTCATTGCAAATGCTCGACAGGACATTCCGCGCCTGCTTGCAGAAATCGCAAGGCTCAGAAGGACACCTGTCAAAAGAAAATGTCTAAATCGCATTGCACGAAACCAACAGCGAAAGAAGCAATGCTCAATTTCGATTTCTTTCCTTGCCGGTCTTCAGATCAAGCTTCCTGACACCACCCTCAACAACAAGAATGACATCCGAACCCGAGACTTCAAAATCCCAAGGCGGCTCGACATCCGCCGACCAGAGTTTTTTGCCTCTTAGAGACCATGCTGAACATTCAGTTTCAGAGGACATCAGCACGATATCACCAAACCTGTGCCACCCCCAAAATCCGCAATAGACATAGTCTTCGAAGCTGCGTTCACGCCTTTCAAGATCGTATCCAAGCAGGATCTCGCCAGCTCCGACAAAAAGAAATGGGGTTTCAGGTACCAGAAGAACGCCAGGCTCGAACCCGCCATAGTCTTGAAATTTCAAGATAATAACAGCATCCGACCGGTCACTGAAGTCGTCCGCTTTGGAAACGCTGACGGAAAGGCACCGGCTCCACTCATCCGGCGCGGAAACCTCGTCGACAAATCGCGCCTTCTCCTTCGCCACATCATTGATCACAGGCTGCTGAACATCTTCGAGGTTAAGCTTCCAGTCGCCGATAGTAACACTAAGCACGGCATGAACTCTGCATGAGGATATGGTGATTTCGCGGCAGGTTTGCCAGGCAGCGACCACTCAAACGTTCTTCAGCGTCCAGGCCGCCATTTCGGCAAAGACGCGGTCGGCGGAGGTGTTCATGGCCTCGACGGCCTTGTCGACGGATGAACTTCCGGCAGGCGTTTCGGCGCGGAAGACCTTGGTCGACACAGTCCTGCCATTGCGGTCGTTGACGACGCGCGCGGAAATTTCCACCACACCCCGGTTCCCGGCAACCTGAAGCTCGAACGCCCGGATCTCGGTCTGCAACTGGTAATCGATAAGCAGGCCGTCCCCGGGAAGGCCGACACCGCGCAACCGCCCGGTATTCTGCAGCGTTTCCATGAGCTTGAGCTGCACGACGTTCGGAAGCGTATCCGCCCAGGCAGACTTCGGGTAGTAACTGTAGATGGGTCCCTTGTCGACGACGGCGATATAGCTCGTATCAAGTGCCTTGAGGGCACGCGGCGGGGCCACCAGCACCTGGACACGGCTCGACCGGCCCTGAAGTCCGTCCACATCTGCAGAGGTCAGGCTATAGAAGGCAGACGGCGCGGTGCTTGTGCAGCCGGCTGTCAGCACACCAAGGCCAAGGACACCCAGGACACCCCGGCGGGTCATGTTGGTCGTTGCCTGCGTCATGAGCCCCTGCCCTTGTTGTTCTTCTTGTTCATCGCCGCCGCCCGCCCGTATAGGTCGGAACATCCTCGCCCCCGAAGATGACCCGGTTCGGGCTGCGCTCAAAGCTTTCCGCGGCCCGCTGGATAGACACAAGTGTCCGATTGACTTGCGCCAGGGCGGCAGTGAAATCGCTCGACCCCTGTGTCGCGAACTTGGAAAGGCCTCCTGCGATGGAGTCTGCGCGGCTCTCGAAGGCAACGGCGATCTTCCGGATGGCCTGTGCAGCAAGCGTCGCTTCCTTGATCAAGCCTTCGCCATCGCCATCGACCATCGTGGATACCTTTTCCACCAGGCTCTCGACCCTGACAGACGTCGCGTTCAACGTTGCGGTCATCTGCTTTGCATCGGTGATGATCTGGTCAACATCCGGCGTGCGCTTGGCAAGATCAGCTGTCATCTGCTGGACATTGTCAGCCGCTTTTTGGGCACTTTGCAGGATAGAAGGAATACCGTTCTCCTGACTTGCAAGCTCTGAGGCCGTGGTTTCAACTGACCCGACAATATTGGCAACTTTCTCGGGATCCACCGCTTTCAGAAGCGTGTCGGCGCTTTGCAGGGTTTCGGCAAAGCGTTCTGCGGCAGCCTGAACATCCGTGATCAACGCTGCGATCCGATCATCCTGACCGCGAACCGTGGCTGATACGGCTTCGAAATTCTGGACGGTCGATTTGGTCGATGCGATAATCTCGTTGATCTGGCTCTGCTGATTGTTGAAATTATCGATCACGCTGGCGACACCATCGACCGCATTGCCGACTTTCTGAGGATCAACACTCGCCAGCACTTCATCAACCCGAAGCAACGACACATTCATGCCTGTGGTGAAGGTGTTGACCGATGCGACAACCTGCTCAATCCGCAGCGGATCGATGGCCGAGGCGATTTCAACACCACGCGACACGATCGCATCGACTTTCAACACAACATCCCGGCCGCCTTCCAGAATATCGGAAATGGCACCTTCACGTTGCTGAACGACCGCAACCACCTTGTTGACATTTTCCATGGTTTTGCTGGTCGACGAAATCAGCGTGCTGATGTCGTTGCTGCGCGTCTCCAGCACGTCGCCAAGTGCCGCGGCACCCGTCATCACCTTCTCGACGTCTTCCGGCTTGACCGCCTTGACGATCTTCTGAACGTTGTCGAGGCCGTCATTCAGCTTTTTCGTGAATGTTTCCAGCTCCTTCGCGGCGCTTTGAGCGTCTGACATCAGGAGATCGATGTCGTCACTCGCCTTGCCCAGGCTGTTGGAAAACTTCGTCAGGTCATCGACTATGGCGGTTACCTTGTCCGATGGTACCGCCGCCAGCAGGCGCTCGCCCTGGTCGACGAGTTTTTCAAGACGCCCGGAAAGGCTTGAAAAGGCATCGGATGCCTTGCCAATGCTTGCCATGAAATCCTTCACGCCATCGGAATTCGCGGCAAGCGCTGCCGAAAACGTTTCTACGTTCTTGATCGTGTCATTGATGAGCGGCTGGTTCTCGACAAGAATGTCCTCGATGGTTTTCATGGTCGTGTCGGCGCGCTTCAACACGTCGCGCGCGCCATCGACGATATCGTCGAAAAAGGACCTTTCGGCATAAAGAACAGGTACTTTTCCGTCATCCTTGCCGAGAAGCAGCGGTGACGACGACGTTCCACCCGACAGATCGACATACGCGATACCTGTCAGACCGGTGAAATTCAGCGTCGCCTTGGTGTCTTCGCGTATCGGGGTGGTCGGCTTGATACCGACTGTCGCGACAACCTTGGTCGGATCGTCCGGGGCAAAATCGAGGGACTTTACGTCACCAACCTTGATGCCGTTGAAGAGAACCTGCCCCCCGACCGGAAGGCCTGTGACCGGTCCCGGATAGATGACCATTAGCTCCACGTTCTGACGCGATTCAGCTGTTGCGGCCTTCCAATATACGAACCCGAACGCGGCAACCAGAATGGCAACCATGAAGGAACCGATCAGAATGTAATTCGCGCGGGTTTCCATTCAGTCCAACCTATACTCGGCGCAACGCCCGTTCACCCCTGAAATACTCCTTAATCCAGGGATCATCATTTTTCATCATTTCTTCCAGTGTGCCGATAGCCAGAACACGTTTATTCCCAAGAACTGCAATGCGATCGCAAATAGAATGCAGGCTATCGAGATCATGCGTGACCATATAGACGGTCAATCCGAGAGTTGAGCTCAGGTTTTCGATCAGCGAATCGAAGGCTGCCGCTCCAATCGGATCCAGTCCGGAGGTCGGCTCGTCCAGAAACACCAAATCCGGATCAAGTGCAAGCGCACGTGCAAGGCTCGCTCTTTTGATCATGCCACCTGACAACTCGGAGGGTAATTTGTCGGCCGAATCCTGTGGCAGGCCAACTAGCTCAAGTTTCAGAGTTGCAAGTTCATCCATCAGTTGCGGCGACAGATTGAGGTGCTCGCGCATCGGAACCTGGATGTTTTGCTTGACGGAAAGCGAGGAAAAAAGCGCGCCCTGCTGAAAAAGGACTCCCCAACGCCGCTCGATGGTCAATCGTTCCTTCTCGCTCGCCGTCGAAAGGTCATGTCCAAAAACAGATATGGTTCCCGTCCGCTTCGGAGTAAGACCCAGGATGGTCCTCATCAGAACCGATTTTCCCATGCCGGAGCCGCCAACAAAACCAAGCACTTCACCCCGGCGAACATCGAGATCAAGGTTTTGCAGAACGATCTTGCTGCCAAAGCCGACGGTAACTCCACGAGCGGACAGGACATTCTCTGCTCCTTCCGCGGTAGACACCAGGTCTGTCTCTCGTTCTGCGGCGTCTGTCATTGTCATGAATTCAATCAAATTCCGATGGCGGCGAAGAACACGGCAAAAAAGCCGTCGACGACGATAACAAGAAAAATGGCTTTCACCACGGACATTGTCGTGTGACGGCCGAGCGATTCGGAAGATCCACCGACTTTCAACCCTTCAACGCAGGCTATCAGGCCGATAATCAAGGCCATGAAGGGTGCCTTCACGATCCCCACGGCAAGGGTTCCATTCGTGATTGCCACCTGGAGCTGGGTGAGGAAAGCGGCCGGTGGAATATCCAGATAGACCCAGGTGACGAGGCCTGAACCGAACAAGGCTGCCATATCCGCGATGAAGGTCAGGATGGGCAAGGCGATCATGAGCGCCAGAATGCGCGGCAGAACAAGAACTTCCGTGACACTCAGTCCGATAACGTGCAGCGCATCCACCTCTTCCTGCATGCGCATGGCACCCAGTTCGGCCGTGAACGCCGATCCGGACCGGCCGGCCACCATGATCGCGGTCAGGATGACGCCGATCTCGCGAAGGATAAGGATACCGGCCAGATCGACCACGTAAATATCCACGCCGAACTGTTTGAGGTAGAACCCGCCCTGCTGGGAAATGATCGCACCGATCAGAAAACTCATCAGGGCAACGATGGGCACCGCACCGATACAGCTTCGGTCGAACTGGACCGCAATCGAGATACTGCGCAGCCGTCCGGGATTGAACAGTACGGTCGACGTAACCAGCCCGAGAGACCCCAGGATATGCAGCATCGCAAGGCCGTCTTTGTAGGCGTCGACCATCTGTCGCCCGGTCGCTTCCAGGAAGCCCACAATCGTGAAGCCGCCGCGATCCGGCTTGTATCTGGGTGGATGGTGCCGATCAATTTCATCGAAGAGCATCTGCCTTATGGGTGTAACCCCTGTCAGTCCGACCTTCCGTCCCTCAAATTCCAGTCGCCCACGCGTCCTGTGGATCAGCCAGGCTCCACTGGTATCAAGATGCTCGATCTTCGAGACGTCGATGCATGTCAGCCGGTCTTTGGCAACTTCGAGCCGGTCAAGGCCGGATTCGGCGTTGCCGATTGTGCTCACCGTCCAGTCGCCCGAGAGCGCCAGGTACTGATGATCCGGCCCGTCAGCCTCCAGACTCATCTCCGGCTCGATGTTTTTTTCCAAGAATGCCATTCCGGATGGCTGCCCTCTTGCCGCTGGTTCGATATCCCCCGTATACCTGATGGAGAACTTTAACGTCCAGCAGCCACTTGAAAGCTTTGTCCATGGAAATAGCCCGTCCCTATCTTTTGTTCCTCGGCGACGTGCCAGATGCCCTGGCGGCCAAAACGGCGGTTGGTATCGTAGATTGGCGCAAAGACTGGTGTATTGGCCAGATTCGTCTGCCAGGTTGTGCCGCAGATACAGGCCTTTCCGACATGTCAATAAGCGAAGGCGCAAGCGCCGGCGCAAAGACACTTGTCATCGGAGCTGTGAACGCAGGCGGGCGACTTCCCGATCACTGGATCGCGTCGATTGTCGAAGCACTTGATTCGGGGCTGGACATTGCGTCCGGCCTGCATGTCCGCCTCGGAGACATTCCCGAAGTCCGCGAAGCCGCAGAACGCAACAATGGCCAGCTCCACGACGTTCGTCACAACTCCATGACGTTCGCAACCGGCAAAGGCACCAAACGTTCGGGGAAAAGGATCCTTGCCGTGGGGACAGACTGTTCCGTCGGCAAGAAATACACCGCGCTGGCGATGGACAGGGCCATGTCCGGTCGCGGTTACAAGAGTTCCTTCTGCGCAACCGGACAGACCGGCATTTTTATTTCGGGTCGGGGCATCTCTCTCGATGCAGTGGTGGCCGACTTCATCTCCGGTGCCGCCGAATGGCTTTCTCCCGAAACGGAAGAAGATCACTGGCAGATCGTCGAGGGTCAGGGCTCCCTGTTCCATCCTTCCTTTGCCGGCGTGACGCTGGGTCTCCTCCATGGATCCCAACCGGACGGGTTCATTGTTTGTCACGAGCCAACCCGCACAAAGATGCGCGGTGTCGAGACACCTATTCCAACCATCGAGCAAGTCATCAACACGACCATCCAGCTCGGCCGGCTGACCAATCCGGCGATCCAGTGTATAGGCATCGCGGTCAACACGGCAGCTCTTGAAGATGACGAGGCTCTGGCCTTTCTTGCCAAGGTGGGTGAAAAGCACGGCCTTCCGGCCACGGATCCTGTTCGCTATGGCATGGAAGCGATTGTCGACAAGGTCTCTGCAAAATTCGGTGCACCATGAATCGGATTGTCAACATAGATGCGCAGAGCTATGAAATTGCCGGTGGTTTCACGATCTCCCGAGGCACGAGAACGCATGCGCAAGTCATCGTCGTGACCATTGAGGAAGACGGAGCATCAGGACACGGTGAATGTGTCCCTTATCCGCGTTACGGCGAGTCACTTGAGACGGTTCAAACCCAGATCGAGGAAATTTCTCCACTTTTGAAGACAGGTCTTTCCAGGACCGCTCTTCAGAACTCCATGCCAGCGGGAGCCGCCCGCAACGCGGTCGATTGCGCGCTCTGGGACCTCGACGCCAAACGCTCTGGTCAATCAGCCGCCGAATTGGCAGGCCTCGGCGCGCTGCATCCTGTCACGACCGCCTTTACCATCAGTGTCGACACGCCTGAGGCAATGGCTGAAAAGACCTCGGCTGCAGCACACCGCCCTCTGCTGAAGGTCAAGTTGGCCGGTCCGGGGGACGACGCACGTATTCTGGCGGTTCGGGAAGCCGCCCCGGGTAGCACCCTCATCGTCGATGCCAACGAGGCCTGGGATGAAAGCTGTTTTGAAGCGAACATGGCGGCTTGTGCGGCAGCTGGTGTTCAGCTCATCGAACAACCTCTTCCGGCCGGCAATGACGACCTGCTGGCCTCGCTGACGCCGCCCGTGGTGATTTGTGCAGATGAAAGCCTCTCCCCCGGCAAAGGACTGGACGGTCTCCGGGAAAAATACGACGCAGTCAACATCAAGCTCGACAAGGCAGGTGGCCTCACGGAAGCCTTGAAGCTGCTCAGCGCAGCGCGCGAAGCGGATTTCAAGGTCATGACAGGTTGCATGCTTGGCACATCGCTTGCGATGGCGCCTGCTGTGCTGATCGCTCAAAATGCCGATTATGTCGACCTGGACGGCCCTCTTCTGTTGTCGCAAGACCGCAGTCCAGGCTTGAGATTTGACGACAGCACGCTTTATCCACCCGAGCCTGCGCTCTGGGGTTGACCAGTCTATCCTGCTTGCGCAAGCCTCATTTTCTCGCGGATCAGGGGCGTCAGCAAAAGGACCAATACAGTTCCAACGGCAGCGACCACAGCCATCAGGTAAAACGGTGCATGCGGATTGTCTTCAAAAAGTGCACCTGAGACTGCAATCCCGGCGGCCATCTGAATACCGATTGACGCCGTGAACAGGCCCTGCCCCGTTCCGGACCAACGGGCGGGCACGACCTTTGCCAGAATCGCAACGGCTCCAAGATGAGCGGCTCCAAAGGTCAGTCCGTGCAACAGCTGAAGTACCCCCATAAGCAGCAGCGTATCGGCGAACGGAACCAGACCCCAGCGGATGACCGAGGCTATCCCTGCAACAACAAGAAAAACTGGCGGATCGAAACGCAGTGACAGTTTCCCGGCAATGGTGAAAAGTGCGATTTCCGCCACGACACCAATGGCCCAGAGCGCGCCGATGGCAAACTTCGGCACATCGATCGATTGCCAGTAGATCGTCCCAAAACCGTAGAAGGCAGCATGCGTCGCCTGGAAGAGCCCCAGAACTGCAAGCACGGGCCAGAACCAGAAACTCTGGAAAGGGGTTACCCTTGGCTGACGGTCATTTGCTGTATCAGCATGTTCCCGTTGCTGTTTCGGCAATGACATGACCACGAGGCCGGTTGCGAAGGACGCTGCGATTGTCAGGCAAACGATCAGCCACGAAGTGGATTGGGCTGCAAGGCTTCCTCCTGCAAGATTGGCAAGAACAAAGCCAACCGATCCCCAGAGCCGCATGCGGGCATAATCTGCTCCGGTGTTGCGCGCTGTATCGAGTGCATATGCATCACTGAGTGGCAGGATCGGAGCCTTGATCACCATATAGCCAACCATCGCGATACTTGCGATGAGGATACCGCCCGGCAGGAAAAACAGCGAAATGAACCCGGCACCCATTATCGAATAGATCAGGATCGACCATCGTCTCTGACCGGTCCTGTCGGCAATATTTGACAAAATTGGACTGGCAGCGATGCGCGCGATGGTGCCGACGCCCAGTATAAATCCGATTTCAGCTGTACTAAGGCCCCGAAATTCCAAAACTAACGGGAAAAACGGTAGAAAAAGTCCAAACGCGAAAAAGTGGCATGCAAACAATGCAGCAACCCTTGCGCTAATACTGTTGAATATTTTTGTCATAAGTTCATTGTCAAGGCTCCAGGCCACGCTGGCATAAAGGGATGTTAACGATTTTCACCCTACGATCTAAGGGAAGTTGTCCGTGTTACGGCAACACACGATCCTTAGGCAAGTTGAGAATCGCGCCCATATGAAAACGGAAACAAATCAGGAAGAGCCAGAGTTGATCGGCGACGCCGAATATCACACTCTCGAACAGACCCTGCTGGAATCCGATCGCGGGCGTCGGTTTCTGAAAGAATATCTGAACCGACACAAGACTCCAGAAACAACGGAGATCCTGGGTGCGATTCACCGGCTTGAGAAAGTCGTGACCCGGGAACGCACGGTGCCCGATCTCGACAAGATCCGTCTGGATATCGCCGAGATGCACGAGGCCATCGAACGGACAAAGGCCGAGATTGCCAACATCAAGGACGATGGTGACGAAAGCAACCGCTTCGTCGATGCATCTCACGAACTCGACGCGATCGTCACGCAGACCGAAGGCGCGACCCAGTCGATCCTGGAAGCTGCGGAGCAGATCCAGGAACAGGCCTGGGTGCTGCGGGAAAACGGGGCCGACGGTTCCGCATGCGATGAAATCGATGCCAAGGCCACTGAAATTTTCATGGCTTGTTCCTTCCAGGACCTGACCGGCCAGCGTACGAACAAGGTTGTCCAGGTGCTGCGCTATCTGGAAAGCCGCATCAATCTGATGATCGGCATCTGGGGTATCGAGGAGATGGAGGCCGAAGACACTGCAGGTCCGGTCGATACGCGCCCTGATGCCCATCTTCTGAACGGTCCTCAGAGTTCCGGTCGTGGCGTGTGCCAGAACAGTGTCGATGAACTGATGTCCGTCAGTGACGACGTGTTCGACGCTGCCTTGGAAGAAACCGGTATGGACGTCGCGACCGAAACATCCGCAACGTCCGAGAACGACGAAACGGCCTCTGAAACCGATGTCGATGCGATCATGGCTGGAGGCCACGAGCCGATGGACGCTGCCGCCATCGACGACATGTTCGCGTCAGCCTCTGCGGATGCGGTCAACGAAGAGCCAGTTGAAGAAGACCCGGCAGACGAAGATCCGGTTGACGAATTTGCAAGCGCAGACCCGGATGCCCAGTTGGACGAAGCCGCTATCGAAAAACTCTTCGACAGTGAAGTCGACGCAACCGAAGACGAAGCTGTGGTGGAAGACGAAGCTGAGGCAGAGGCCGACGTAACCTGGGAGCTGACCGAGGAAGTGGCGGAAGACGAAGCAGCGGTGGAGGACGACGACGCCACCGATCCTCTTCAGCAACTCTCCGAAGCCGAACGTCAGGCCCTCTTCAACTGATTTTTTTACCGGACTTCTGAACAAGGGGCGCAGCTGGCAGTTGCGCCCTTTTTCGTTCAGGTAGCATTTAACAATACGGCAAGAAAGCTTCGTTTTTACAATCTCTAGGGGTAAAGACCATACGGATCCAGACTGCAATCCAATGGTCAGCGCGACAAGGCCCTCGACAGCATGGCCGGATCGATATTCCCACCGGTTATCACGAGACCAATTGTCTTGCCTTTCACAGGAAGTTTCCCGGATAGAACGGCGGCGAGCGCTGCCGCACCGCCGGGTTCGACAACGAGCTTCAGTTCCCTGAATGCAAAGGCAACTGCCTCCAGCACTTCCTCATCGCTCACTGTCAGGCCTTCAGCGGCAAGTTGGCTCAGAATGGAAAACCCGATTTCTCCGGGAGTTTCCGAAAGCAGCGCGTCGCAGACCGATCCGGACCTGGCGGCATTCGACAGGAGGACACCGGCTTCGAGTGATCGTTTATAGTCATCGAACAGTTCCGGCTCGACGGTATGAAACCGGGTTGAAGGAGATTTGGACGCGAGCGCAAGCGCTATCCCGCTGGAAAGTCCGCCACCGCCCGTACAAGCCAGAACATCATCGAGCTTCTGACCCAGTTCCTCGGCCTGTTGCGCAATTTCAAGACCGACGGTTCCCTGTCCTGCAATCACCGCCGGGTCGTTGAAAGGGTGCACGAATGTCGCATCACTTTCGGCGCAAATCTTCGCGGCAATCTTGTCTCTGTCCTCGCTTGCCCTGTCATAGGTAACGACCTTTGCCCCAAAATCCCGGGTACGATCAAGTTTGATCCTTGGGGCGTCGGCCGGCATCACGATCGTCGCGGAGATGCCGAGAATGCGAGCACCCGCCGCCACCCCTTGAGCGTGATTGCCCGACGAACACGCGACCACGCCCTTCGCGCGTTCCTCTTCCGGTATGAGATTCAGGCAATTGAAGGCGCCACGAAACTTGAATGACCCGCTTCGTTGCAGGCTTTCCGGTTTTATCAGGACCTTTGCCCCGGCCCGTTCGTCAAGCGCCGGGTGCTGCAACAAAGGCGTACGCACGGCGTATGCCTTGATGCGGCCGGCCGCTTGTTCGACGTCCTCGAAAGTGACCGCCTTGCCTGAATAGTTCTGCATCTCGTCTGAGCTAGATTGAACAACGGCATCGGTCATCGGCATCCACCTTGAAAAAACTCGTTCCACCCCGATGACTAAATAGGATTTAAAGGCAACTCAATACAACCCCAACATATTTCCGGTAACACCGCCGGTCACGGCCAGGCGAATGCATCGGTGAAAGAGGCTATTCGGCAGCCCTGGTATCTCTTTCCAAGCTGTTATGCCGGTCGCGGGCCTCGATGCAATTGTCCAGAAACTGCCGGGCGCTCGCCACCCAAGTGTAGTTCATGGCGATTTTCCGGCAATGATCCCGCCGGATCTCCAATGCGGCTTCTGCAGCTTCCTGAAGGTTTTCGGACAGAACTCCGGCCCCCGTTTCACCAATGACATCAATCGGCCCCATCACTGGAAAGGCCGCCACGGGGACACCGCACGCCAGAGCTTCCAGCAGCACGTTGCCGAACGTGTCCGTCAGCGACGGGAAAACAAATACATCGGCATCAGAATAGTGCCGTGCCAGGTCTTCGCCGGTTCTGGCTCCGGTGAAATGAACACCAGGGTAGTCCCGTCGCAATGTTTCCAGTTGCGGCCCACCCCCGACGACTACCTTGGACCCCGGCAACTTCAGATCCAGAAAGGCCTTGATGTTCTTTTCAACCGAAACACGGCCGACATACATGAACACCGGCCGCGGCAGGTCTGCAGGAAGGACTGTCCCCTCGTACGGCTTGAACAGATCCTCATCAACCCCGCGGGACCAACGCATCAGGTTGTCAAATCCGCGAGCCCGCAGGTCGTTTTCCAGCGATCCCGTCGCCACCATGCACCCGCATCCCGAATTGTGGAACCTGCGCAACCATCTGTAGGACCATGACAGGGGAACCGGTAGGCGTGCCGAGACGTATTCCGGAAAGCGCGTGTGATAACTGGTCGTGAATGGCAGCCCTGCCTTGCATGCGACGCTGGCGGCTAAAATGCCAAGCGGGCCTTCCGTCGCGATGTGCAGGTGCTCGCAGTCGAATTCCCGGATCTTGCGCCGGACAACACCCCGATGTGTCAACGAAAGACGGATTTCCGGATAGGTCGGGCATGGGAGCGTTCTGAAAGCTTGCGGCGACAGAACCTCCATCCTTGTGCCGATTGCCGCAAGCTCGTCTGCGGTACGCTCAAGAGACCTGACAACGCCATTGATTTGGGGATGCCAGGCATCCGTCACGATCAGGATGGAACTCATGCTGCGACCGGTGCTTCCTTGGCTCTGGCCGGTGCAATCCCGTCCTGGGTCTTGTCCACCCATCGGATCACCTCAAACGTCCCGTCATGGTGTTCGGCGACAGCTGTACAGCTTTCCACCCAATCACCGGTATTGATGTAGTGGATACCATTCATATCCCGATTGGCTGCGTGGTGAATATGACCGCAAATGACACCATCAACACCCTTCCGGCGCGCTTCACCGGAAAGCGCCTCCTCGAAACGGCCGATGAAACTGACGGCGTTCTTGACCTTGAGCTTCGCCCAGGCTGACAAGGACCAGTAGGTCAGACCTATACGGCGGCGCAGGAAATTGATCCAGGTATTGATTCCGAGCGCTGTCACATAGGCCTTGTCACCAAAAAAGGCGAGCCATTTGGCATGCCGGATAACGACATCGAACTGATCGCCGTGAATGACGAGGTAGCGTTTGCCGTTGGCGGATTCATGCACAAAGCTGTCCGCCACTTCCACACCACCAAAGTGAGTACCGATGAAGTTGCGCAGGAATTCATCGTGATTGCCGGGAATGTAGTGAATGCGCGCGCCCTTGCGGCCCTTGCGCAATATCTTCTGTACGACATCGTTGTGAAGCTGCGGCCAGTACCAGGACCGTTTCAGGCGCCAGCCGTCGACAATGTCGCCGACCAGATAAATGGTCTCGGCGTCATGATCTTTCAGAAATCCCAGCAGCAGTTCGGCCTGACAGCCGCGAGTACCGAGGTGAACGTCTGAAATGAACAGGGCACGGTAGTGACGCGACGTCTCTGCAGCAGACATGGTTTTTCTCCACATTCCCTTCAGAAGCGCTATAGACGCGATTCAGGTATCAATATTATGACAGGTAAGATGACTTGCCGTGGAGCTTCCGAACTCCACTCACAAATCATCAACAATCCTGCCGGTCGGCGCACGTCTGGTTCGACGGCAAAAGTGGAGACAAACTATGGATCTGGGCCTGAACGGTAAAAAAGCGATCGTGTGTGCGTCAAGCCGCGGCCTGGGCAGAGGCTGCGCCGAAGCCCTTGCGGAAGCCGGTTGTGACATAGTCCTCAACGGCCGCAACGAAGCGATTCTGGAAGAAACGCGCGCATCCCTGACGGAAAGGTACGGCGTCTCCGTTGTGAGTGTGCCCGCGGATGTGTCGACGCCGGAAGGACAACAGGCTCTCCTGTCAGCCTGTCCCGATCCGGATATTCTCGTGAACAACAATGGCGGACCGCCGAGACGCGACTATACGGAACTTGACCGCAAATCACTGCTGGAAGGTGCGGTCCAGAATTTCGTGACGCCGATCGAACTTATCCAGGCAGTCACACCAGCCATGAAGGCGCGCGGCTTCGGGCGGATTGTCAACATCACCTCGCTGTCGGTGAAAATGCCGATCGAAGGGCTGGACCTCTCAAGCGGGGCAAGGGCCGGCCTGACGGCGTTTCTGGCCGGCGTCTGCCGCCAGCTTGCCCCATCCGGTGTTACTATCAACAATCTGTTGCCGGGCAAGATGGATACGGATCGGCTGAAGGGTGGATTTGATCGCGCAGCCCAGCAGACCGGAACAAGCCTGGAGCAGATTCGCGCTCAGCAGGCAGCCGAAATTCCCGCGCAGCGCTTCGGCAATGCAGCCGAGTTCGGACAGGCATGCGCATTTCTTTGTTCTCAGCATGCCGGTTACATCACCGGCCAGAACATCCTCATGGATGGCGGGCTTTATCCAGCCGCTTTCTGAGCGTTGCCAAAAAATACAAAAAAGGCCGGGAAACTCCCGGCCTTATTGCGTGTTCAATGACCGGATCAGAACTTGTAGCGAAGCGACGCGGAAAGAATGTTCACGTTGCTGTCGACATCGGCCTTGTAGGTACCGAATGCGGCATTGAAGTCCTGATGGCTCGAGTCGATGTTGATACCCGTCGATTCCGTGATGATATGGGTAAAGCCAAGATCGAAAGCGATGTGCTTGCTGAAATTGTAGCTTGCCCCCGCAGACAGCCACCATCGATTGTTATCCGGCAAGCGGGTTGATCGAATGGCCTCGTCAATCGGCGAGATTTCATAGCCCAGACCCGCACGGAACGTCAGCTTGTCGTTGTAGTCGTATTCGCCACCGACAGAGAAGAACCAGCCGTCATCGTAGTTGAAATGAAGCGTGGTGAGCGCCGAACCGGTAATGGACGAGGTCGCGACGGGAGATTTCAGTCGGCTCCAGTTGGTCCACTCGACCGTGCCGAGCAGGCGGATCTTGTCGGTTATTTTCTGCTTGGCGGAAATGTTCACCATATCCGGCGTTACCACGCCGAGATTGATGCCCGCCCTCGTGCCGCCCGCGAAAAGCTGCCCACTCAGGTCATGCCCAACACCTGACCGGTAGCCGATACCGATCTCTGTGCCCTCGATCGGCTTGATTGTGACACCTGCCGTCACGCCGACACCGAACCCGTCTCCCGAGATTTCGTTGGATCTGGGAAAGCCTGCGCCGGACGTCGCGTCCGCCGACTTCAGGCTGACATCCAGATATTGGACCTGAAAACCGACCGCCACGGCAAACATGTCGTTGATCTTGTAGGCAACGTTGGGATTGACGTTGATCGAGAATACTCTTGAAGAGCGGGAATAGAACTGGGCCGCCCAGTTCTGGCTCGGTTTTGTCGTCAGTCCGAACGGTGAGTTGATACCGACACCGAAGACCCACTTGTCATCGGGTCTGTAGGAAATATAGGTCGCCGGCACAAAGGCGTCCAAACCGATATCACCACTACCGATCGAGGACGTTCCAACTGCGCCGCCGGTCAGCGTGCCGTTGATTTCGGAATTCGGAATGATCAGCGATCCATGTGCCTCCATACTCCAGCCCTGCTGAGCACCGATCAGTGAGGCCGGGTTCCAGTACATCGCCGAAATCGTCTCGCCCGACGTTCCGTATCCCGCAAAGGATGTCCCCTGAAAATATGCACTCTGCTCGCGGATCGCGAAAGCCCCCGCGTGCGCCCCGCTTGCCGCTATGGAAAGAGCAATAGCAGTGGAAGCAAACAGAAACGTCTTTTTATTAGCCCATGTCATGGTGTTTTCTCCCATCCCCCTCCAAATGGAGGAAATCATTTTTCGAAGGATAGGATTTCCAAGACAGGGTTCAGTTGCAAGCTAAGAAATTACCGTCTTGAGGCGATGTATTTTCATGTTGCAGTGCAAAATATTCTACTGTTTCGACAAACACGCTTCGGGAATTCGGTAAAAGTAGGTAAATAGGTCTTGTTCCAGGGGTCTATGTCATGGGAACGACACACTCTCGCAAAAATGCACAAAAAACAGGCAAACGACAACGGGTTTCCTTTAGCGCCATTAAATCCGTGAACGTTGCTGCATTGCCACACATACCCCTGCGGTAGAGGTCTTGCCAGATCACACCTAGGCGCTGACACACTGTCAATTAATCGGACAGCCCGTTAAACTCGTGCCTCGGTGACCGGTGCAGACCGACAGGAATTATCGCTCGCTGTCTGACGCGCCGAAAACAAACAGGGCATGCCAGCAACGATGTTGACACAACGGACACGCGATCGGCGGCAAGAAATCCCGGATCAGGTGTTGCCATCTCGTGCTGACATGAATCGGCGCATTGCGACATCGCTCCAGGGGGCCAGGCGCTGGCGGGCGGCCACATTGCTCTCGTAGATTCGCGTGCTGAGTGCATCTTTTTCAGCAAATTCCAGCAGAACAGCCGCCGAGGTCGTGCGCAAGGCCTCAAGAACCTCGTCGGGATAGGGTTTGATGGTTACCCCATCTTCTTCCTGTAGCAGTTTCAGGCTGCCGGCGTTTTCCCAGTCGCTTTCAGCCAGGGCACGGCCGTTCTCCGCACGGCAAGCTTCCAGAACAATTGCGCGCAGGTCGTCCGGGAGACCATCAAGGGCAACCTTGTTGAAAAGCGCTTCCCCGGTTCCATTCGGTTCGTGAAAACCGGGCGAATAGTAGTTTTTGGCGACCTTGTGGAAACCCATTGCCCGGTCGGACCACGGCCCGAGGAACTCGGTGGCATCAAGCACACCGGACTGCAGCGCCTGAAACAGCTCGGCCGGCGGCAAGCCGACGGGCGTGGCACCCAGGCGGCGCATCACCTCCCCGCCGAGACCCGGCATGCGGATCTTCAGACCGGTCAGGTCATCCAGTCCGTTGAGGTCTTTTTTGTACCAGCCCCCCATCTGCACACCTGTATTGCCCGCCATGACAGGTTTCACACCAAAGGGCTCGTAAAGCTCGTCCCAGAGCGCCTGCCCGCCGCCTCTTTCGATCCAGGTGATATGTTCATGAGGCAGCAACCCGAACGGGATTGCGGTGAAGAAAACGGATGCGGGGATCTTGCCCTGCCAGAAGAACGAGGCCGTATGCCCCATTTGCGCCGTGCCGGCTGAAACCGCATCAAACACGCCAAGCGCTGGCACAAGTTCACCAGCTGCGTAAAGACGAATGCGAAACCGGCCAGCGGACATTCTCGCCACCTGGTTCACAATCCTCTGCGCGGTTACGCCGGGCCCAGGCAGGTTCTTCGGCCAGGACGTCACCATCTTCCATTCGATCGTTGTCTTTTCCTGCGCAAGAGCTGGAGCCGTCAGCAAAGCCCCGCCGGCAACCGCAGATGCTCCCAGCAAGGTTCTCCGGCTCACGATCTTGTCGCTTTTCACGCCCTTGTCAGACATCTCATTTGCTCCAGATTTGGTGGAAATGGTGAACAGGACCATGGCCGGTCCCGATATCAAGCCGGTCAGCAGCGGCAATTGCCCCTTGGACATATTGCTTGGCGCCGGAAATCGCGTCTTCAAGCTTGTTCCCTGTCGCAAGCCCTGCGGCAATCGCCGAGGACAATGTGCAGCCGGTCCCGTGCGTGTTCTGCGTTGCGATCCTTTTTTCGCGCAGCCAGATCGCATTTCCGCCGGTATCCAGGAAAAGGTCTGTGCTGTCCTCGCCGGTCCCGTGTCCGCCTTTCAAGAGCACCGATCTTGCACCAAGCCGCAAAAGCTGTTCGGCCTGCGACAACATCTCGGTCTCGCTGCCGGCAACGGGTGCCTCCAGCATGCGCGCCGCTTCGTGCAGATTGGGCGTAATGACATCGGCGAGCGGAACCAGCACGGAAAGGAGGCTTGCAACGGCGCTTTCGGCAAGCAGAGGGTCGCCCGACGCCGCGACCATCACCGGGTCCAGCACGACGGGTCCTGTTGCATGGGCCCTCAGCCCGGCAGCCACGGCTTCAATGATCGCAGATCCGGAAAGCATGCCGATCTTCGTCGCATTGACCTTGAGGTCGGAATAGACCGCATCCATCTGCGCCCGAACAAACTCCGGCGGCACATCCTGTATGGCACTGACGCCACGTGTGTTCTGCGCCGTCAGTGCAGTCAAGACGCTCGCACCGTAAACACCGTTGGCGGAGAATGTCTTGAGATCTGCCTGAATTCCGGCGCCGCCACCGGAATCCGACCCTGCGATGGTTACCGCGATAGCAGTCATGGGACCCTCCTGAATTGAAACATCCTTTAAAGACGCGGCTCAGACCGACTTCAGCCTGATCTCGACATCGCGGGATGTCATCGTATAGAGCGCGTCCAGCAGCTCCGGCACGAGACTTCCCGGACCGCCTGCCCGCTCCGCTGCCATTTCTCCGGCAATATTGAAGACCGAAAGACCGGCGGCAGCTGCCAGGGCAATGTCACTTTCCAAACTGGCAAAGGCCGCCAGCACCGCGCCGCCGGCGCAACCCGTTGCCGTTACCCTTGCGAGCAGCGGATGGCCGTTTTGCAGGCGAAAGTCCTCACCCTGGCTTTCGATCTTGTCTTCTGCACCGGTCACGGTGAGAACAGTTCCGGATCCGATCAGCGCCTCGACATCCGACCGCTGCGGGCACAGCACTTCCAGCTCGGGTTCGTTCAACCGCACAAGTTCGGGTTTGAATGCCATGAGCTCACGCGCATAGGCGCATCGGACGGGAGACCGGTTGATAAAGACCGGATCGACACTGACGGGACGACCGGCGGCCCGGGCCGCCTCGATCGCGATCGGAATGGCCTCTCGCCTGGCCGCATCCAGCGTGCCCAGATTGACAAGCAGTGCATCCGAACTCGACGCAAATCCAGCCACTTCCTCGCTGGAGATCGTCATTGAGGGAACGGCACCGATTGCCAGGAGCACATTCGCGGTAAACGATTGCGCCACGGCATTGGTAATGGTGTGAACGCGCGGTGTTTTTTGTCTGACCCTTTGGAGAAGGTCGAATACGACCTCAGCGGGCAACGACTGCGTGGACGCGGCAACGGACAGGCTCATGCAACTCCTCCGAACTCGGAAGTTTCAATTCGAAGGGATGAAAGGAAGGTTTGAGGCCCGGCGCCTCGAAGATCTTCATCTCAAATCCCTCCGCCGGTACCAACCGGATCAGGTTCAAGGAGTTGGTCTTTTGCCTCTCAGCCCGATCGGTCTTCGTCGGGCACCCCCATGAGATAGTCTGACTGCTATCAAGCCCGGTTTCCGAATGCAAGTCCCGAACCGTCCCTAACTTGTTTCGGCAATTGACTGCGGCGGGAAGATGGGCGATGTCCTTGGGTATTCCTTTTACGAGCAAATCGCCGGAGTGACGCATGGTTCCGTTTTTCGTGATGATCAAATGTCAACTGGGCAAGACCTACCAGGTTGCCAATGCCATCGCAGACGCGGAAATTGCCTCCGAGGTCTATTCGACAAGTGGCGACTATGACCTGCTGGTAAAATTCTATGTCGACAACGACGCCGATATCGGTCATTTCGTCAATGAAAAGGTCCATCCGATCGGCGGAATCCAGGACACAAAAACCATTATCACCTTCAAGGCTTTCTAAGACACCCCAATTCCTCTCCACACGGGAGCTGACAAATGCGATTTCTGACCTCATCAGCGCTTGCAGCAAGCTTGAGTATCATGACACTTTCCGTTTCCGGCCAGGCAACCGCGCAGGGCATGCCGCCCGAACAGATCAAGCAGATCCTTGATGTGACCAAGGCGAACTGGGTGGCATTCCGCGACTGGGAGGGCCAGCAGCTGATTTACTTCACCCATCTGGAATCGTGGAAATGCGGCATCGACTTTGTCTTTTATGGACTGAACGATGGACAGCTCGACCAGATGTGGGAGCTGGACGAGTGCGATCCCGACAATCCCAACGCCGTTCTGAAGGACAAGCCCTATATCGAGCTTCCTGCCGGATCGACCCAGTCAATCAGTGTCCAGCTGGTCTATCCTGATGGATCGAAAAGCTCCGTCGAGACCTTCCAGTACAAGCCGTAGCAGATCATTCAATCCGACGCTTCTTCTCCCGGTTTGACATGGCCGGGACCCGGATCCGGCATGTTGGATGATGCCATGAAACACCAGGGTTGATGATCATCAGGCCCTGACCTTCAAAGAAATTACAGAGGCTCGCGCACGTTAGCAGTCTCGCTGTTCCCGCTTGAGCCGGGCCCAAACAACAGCATTGGATGATCCGGATCAGGTCCGGGAAAGCACCACGCGATTTTCGACGCCAAGGAAAACACCCGGAGCCGTTTGATTTCAAACCACTCGGTGCAGACAACGGCCGAATTCGGCTCAGGATCGTGACGGCGTCGAGGCCCGCCGCGATTTGGTGCGGTCGAGACCGAGCTTGTGCTCTCGGTAGATGACGAAGACGCCTGCCGCGATAACGATCATGGCGCCGGCGATCACCTGCGGAACAGGCACTTCGGAGAAGACCACCCAGCCGACAATGATCGCCCAGAGCATGTTGACGTAGTCAAATGGCGCGATCGTCGAGGCATCGGCAAAGCGGTAGCTCTGTGTCAGCAGGATCTGTCCGACGCCTCCGGCGAGGCCGATCAGCAGCAGCAGACCAGCTGTTTTCAGGTCGGGCACGATCCACGCCTGACCAGGAAGCAGAAGTCCGAGCGGCAGGGTCAGCAAGGACAGGACCGTGGCAGACGCTGCAAACCAGGTGACGATGGTAGACGTCCTCTCCGTCTCGCACAATTTACGCACCGTAATCATCGCGAGCGCCGCACAGCCGGCTGCCATGATGCCCAACAGAGCCCCGTAAGTCGACGCGCTGTCCAGTTCGTCTTCACCCAGATGCGGCGACAGGACGATCAATATGCCGAGAAATCCGACGCCGACCGCGCTCCAGCGGTAGATCCTGACCTGCTCTCCGAGCAGAAAGAATGCAAGCACCACGACGAAGAGTGGCGTTGCAAAACCGATCGCCGTCGCATCCGGCAGTGGCAGCAGGTAAAGCGCGGTGAACGAACAGACCATGGCCGTGAGGCCGACGGCAGCCCGCGTCAGATGGCCTTTCGGATTTTTGGTTTGAAACGCAAGTCCGAGTTCACCCCGCAATCCGACCATGAGCAGCACCGGAAAGAGCCCGAAGAAATTCCGTGCGAAAACAAGTTGGCCGATCGGCACGTCTTCCGCGGCGATCTTCAGGGCTGTCGCCATGATAAAAAAGGTAAAAGTGGAGCTGAGTTTCAGCGCGATGCCCAAAAGGGGCGCGTGTCGTGTCATACCGACGGGCGCAGGCTTGCCGGAACTGCGGGAACTCAGGCTTTTGAACGCCATGACAAGGATCCGGGGCCGGCGCAATAAGGCAATACTCTCCTGACGCACCGGACCGAAGGATCGGGAAGAGCTACAAAACACCCAGCCTGCAACCGGATACATCAATCGAACACGGTAAATCCGTCAGGGAGCGGAAAGCTTGGGGCTGGTCGAAATCACGATTGGGAAACGCAATATCTCGCGAAGCACGCGTTATTGCAATCCTGCACTCCGGATTTCTTACTCACCAGCTCCCGTTTCTGCCGCCAATTCCCCTCGCATCATCATCGCTTCACGTTCCGCAATGGCCTGTTCGAAACCTTTCAGACGCTTGTAGATGGACAACAGTTCAACGATCGTTGGCCAGGAATTGACAAGGAACTGGAATGAATTGGATACTTGGCTAAAGGCTGCCAAAATCTGCTGAACGATACCCCAGGTTACTTTTTTTGCCACATATGTCGGAATGAGTAGGAAATACGCAAAGACATTGTCTGCCTGAAGGTAGAAACCCCGGAACAGGTTGAAATACATGTAATTGAAATACAGGCGGAAATAGTTCTTCCGGACGAAGCCGAACAGCTCGGTAAGCTTTACCGGGTCCGCCCTGTCTTCATGATCCTCGCCGTAGACAAGTTCCTTACGATAGGCAGCTTCGACGCGCTGATTGTGAAATTCAAGCCCCGGTAGCTTTACACCTACTGCGGCGAGAACAACGGTGCCGGTGATGGACCAGAAGATGGCCGCACTCAACAACGGTGCCGGTATTTCGCCAATAAGGGGGAGTTCCACCACGTGCGACGACAATGCGAGCAGGATCGGCAGGAAGGCGATCAGGGTCATCAGGGAATCGATCAGGGCGACGCCCAAACCCTCCATGATTGCTGCAAACCGCATTGTATCTTCCTGGATACGCTGGGAGGCACCTTCGATTTGCCGGACGTTGTTCCATTTGGCGACGTAGTAGTCGTTCATCGCCGTGCGCCAGCGAAAAATGTAGTGACTGATAAAGAACCGCTTCAAGATATAGAGGATGACCCAGACCGACGTGATCTGGAAAAAAATGAACAGCAGCGAATAAAATTCTCCGGGAGCAACAACTCGTGCGCTCTTGTCCAACGCAGTTTGCACTAGATCAAAAAACGGGCGACGCCAGTTGTTGATCGCGACGGCAACCTGCACGTCGTAATAGGTCATGAAAATGATCAGCGAAGAACCCCAGATGGACCAGACCTGCCAGGTATGCGCCTTCGAGTACCACCACCAGAAAGCACCGAATGCGGCCGTAAACAGTCCATAATACACGTAGAACCATAAAAACTCGGGCGTGGTAAAATGCCCGAGACCAATAATTGGCTGCTGCCCTTCCGGTGTCGCGCCGAAGCCGAGTGAACCGCCGAGGCCTGATGCAAACCCGTACCAGACGGCGACCGCAACAGCAGTCCAGGCAATTGCAGACAGGAAAAAGAGTTTCGGGTTGGGAAAAAATGACTGAAACAAGAGTTGAAACCTGCTGCCTGGAACGAATGAGTCGCGCGCTTTTAGCGTAATACGTCAATTTGGGGCAAGAAGATGCCAATTAAAACGATATTCTCAAACAAACCACAGACACGAATTTGCGAGGCAGCAAGGCTGCGCACAAAAAAGACGTCCCGTTGGACGCCTTTTCCGTTGGATATGAATTTGCTACTTCGCGGCCTCGATCGCCTCCCAGACCCTGAGCGGAGTTGCCGGCATGTCGATCAACTCGGTCACGCCTGCGCCGTCCTTGAGGGCCTTCTGAACGGCATTCATCACCGCAGCACAGCCGCCGATTGTCCCGGCTTCTCCGGCTCCCTTGATGCCCATGGCGTTGGTTGTTGAGGGAACATTCCGGGTCTCGAAGTGAATGTCGGGCAGATCCGCGGCCCTCAGCAGACGGTAGTCCAGCAGCGAGGCCGTCAGAAGCTGACCGTCTTCATCGTAGATCGTCTGCTCGCACAGTGCCTGGCTGACGGCATTGGCTGCACCGCCGATCACCTGGCCTTCCAGCAGGAGCGGGTTCACGGTTACGCCGAAATCATCGACGATGACATAATTGACCAGATCAACGTCGCCCGTTCCCGGATCAACCTCGACCTCACAAATATGCGTGCCGTTGGGATAGGTTGCCTCGTCCTGGCGGACTTCTTCGCGCGCAGACAGTTTTTCGCCGGCGGCAACGACGATCTCGGACAGCGCGACCTGCTGGTCTGTTCCGACAACGCGCACGATACCGCTTTCAAGTTCCAGATCGTCGACACCGGCCTCCAGCTTGTCGGCCGCCAGTTCCTTGACCTTTTTCACCAGGCTGTCACTGGCATCGCGAACAGACGGCAGGCCGAGGGGAATTGACCGGGAACCGCCGGTCCCGCCGCCGTTCTCAACGCGATCCGTGTCACCCTGAATGACCTCGACCTCGTCGATCGTCACTCCGAACTTCTCCGCGACAACCTGACTATAAGCCGTGGCATGGCCCTGGCCGTTGGTCTGCGTCCCGATCAGAAGCGTCAGATTGCCCTCCTGGTTGAGTTCAACAGTCGCTTCCTCGCCTCCAGGGAATGCACAGGCTTCAATGTAGGAGCACAATCCGATCCCGCGGAACTTGCCGGCTTTTGCGCTTTCTTCCTGTCGGGACTTGAAGTCGGCCCAGCCGGAAACTTCCAGAGCCTTGTCGAGGTGGCCCGAATAATCACCGGTATCGTAGAGGCGGCCGGTTTGGGTCGTATAGGGCAATTGTTCCGGTTTGATGAAATTCCGCTTCCGGATTTCAATCGGGCCGAGCCCCGTCTCCTCACCTGCCTTGTCCATCAGCCTCTCGATCAGATAGGCCGCTTCCGGTCGCCCCGCGCCTCGAAAGGCATCGGTTGGCACGGTGTGCATGTAAACACCCTCGGTCTTCGCAAACACCGCCGGTATGTCGTAAAGCCCCGAGGACATTGCTGTTCCAACCCAGGGAATGAACGGAGCGAACTGGCTGAGATACGCCCCCATGGCTGCCTTCACATGCACTCTCAGTCCAAGGATCCTGTTGTCCTTGTCCAACGCAAGATCTGCACGGCTCAGATTGTCCCGGCCGTGTGCGTCGGTGATGAAATGTTCCATTCGCTCGCCCGCCCAGCGGACGGGCGTTCCGAGCTGCCTTGCTGCAATCATCAAGAGCGGGTACTCCCGGTAGCAGAATGCCTTGGTACCGAAACCGCCGCCGACTTCAGGCGTGATTACCTGGATCTTGTCCTTTTCCAGGTCAAGCACCTTGCAGATAACATCGCGCATCCCGTGCCCGCCCTGCGTGCCCAGCGTCAATTTATACCGCTCGGCATCCGGACTGAACTCAGCGACGCAACCACGCAGCTCCATGTAGTTGGCGACAATGCGGTTGTTGACGATTTCAATGGTGACGGTCTTGTCAGCAGCCGCGAAAGCCGCCTCGGTCCTTGCTTCGCCTCCATGGCCGAAGGTGAACGCGACGTTGCTGCCATGCTCCGGCCAGACTTTCACCGCATCAGGCCCCAGGGCTTCTTCGATTCCGATCACGGCTTCGAGCGGTTCGTAGTCCACCTCAAGCATTTCGGCCGCATTTCTCGCCGTGTTGCTATCGTCGGCGACAATGAAGGCAATGGCATCGCCGACATGCCGCACTTCGTCCTTGCAAAGCAAGGGCTGCGGCGGCAGCCAGTGGTCGGTTCCGTCGATCTGTTTCAACCGGGCCATTGTCGGCAGCGTGTAGCCCTCGACATCACCTCCAGTCAGCACAAGATGAACGCCTTCCAGCGCACTGACGTCGGATGCGTTTTCGACACTTATCTTGGCGTGGGCCATTGCCGAATACACCATGACGCCGTGAAGACAGCCTTCAGGCCGATAATCGCCGGTGTAAATTCCCTGACCGGTGATGAGCGGTTGATCTTCCTTGCGGCGCAAAGGCGCGCCGACACCGAATTTCGGAGTGACCATCTTGTTCATAAATCTGGACCTGTGTTTTGGGAGGAGTTTCCCTGGAAATCAGAAGACCGAATGCAACAGAGATGCATCCAAGTTGGCCCCGAAGACCACTGTAACCAGTGGATCTGTTGTGTTTTGTGCCTCGGAACCGCCGTGCTGCCAAGTGAAATATAACCGGTTCGGCAGATAAGGCAAACATTGCAGTGACAGCTTTCCTTCCGGTTAAAATGGGCATAGCCTATGCCGATTACCACCTATTGAATCATCGAACGGGCACGCGTACGCACTCGTATCGCGTATCTGTCCCTGCAACCGTTCGTTCCGGGAAACAACATTGAAACCCGATTGAAAAACAGGCCCGAACCGGGGCGCCTGCCACCAGAGGACTTCATTTGCTGAAACGCGTCGAGAAGAAAATTGTGGCCATGACGGTCGATCTTCCGTCCAACACCATCGGTGCCCTGTGGGTATTGCTGGCGGCATTCGGGTTTTCCATCATGGTGGCGCTGATCAAGTTCGTCGGCCAGGATCTGAGCGTCTTTCAGATCCTCTTCGTCCGACAGGCCGTCATGCTCGCCATTGTCGCCCCGACGATCATACGCGGTCTGCCGACCTCGCTCGCCACGAAGCGGCCGGGGCTTCAACTCGCGCGTGTTCTCATCGCGGCAACGGCCATGTTGTGTGGCTTCACCGCCGTCATCGAGCTGCCGCTGGCGGATGCAACGGCGATCAGCTTCTCCCGCACTTTTTTCATCACGATTTTTGCCATCTGGTTTTTGAACGAAACCGTTGGCGTCCATCGTTGGGGTGCGACCATCGTCGGTTTTCTTGGTGTGGTACTCATGCTGCGCCCGGGTGCAGATGGCATTGTCGATCCCCATGCCCTGCTCGCGATTGCCGGCGCTGCCGGTGCCGGCATGGTCATGATCGTTGTCCGTATCCTGACGCGAACAGATCCGCCGGTAACCATCCTCACCTACCAGGCGTTCGGGGTCGGTCTGATCATGCTTGTGCCGGCGGTTCTGACCTGGCAGGCACCAAGCTTGCACCAGTGGCTGCTTCTCCTGCTGGTCGGCATTGTGTCCTGGGCAGCTCAGCTTGCAAACATCAAGGGCTACAAGGCAGGCGAAGCAACCGCCATTGCCTCCCTGGACTACACAAGACTTCTCTACGCAACCATATTGGGCGCGCTTGTCTTCGGCCACTGGCCGAGCGTGGAAACCCTCGCCGGCGCCACCATCATCATTGCCGCGTCAATCTATACAGTCCGCCGCGAAATCAAGCGCGGCCGCGAACTGGCGCGCGCCGCAGAAGGTCGCGGAGAGTCCCACTGAGGCACGGGATCCGAAAAGACCGACATCGTGTGTTGCGCAAGTTGGAAAAATGTTCAGGCGCTTTGCGCTTCGGATTGCGCCCGCTTCTGCGCCTCTTCCTCGACCAGTTCCTTCTTGGATAGTTTGCCGACCATCGTCTTGGGAAGTTCATCCCGGAACTCGAATTCACGTGGCATTTCAATGGAAGACAGGTGATCTTTCAGGAAGGCCTTCATGTCTTCGCCGGTCATGGAATGGCCCTCCTTCAGCTTGATGAAAGCCTTGGGTGACTGGCCGCGATATTCGTCCGGGATCGCGATGACGATCGTTTCGTCCACCGCTTCGTTCTGGTAGATTGCCTCCTCGATGACACGAGGATAGACATTGTACCCTGAACACAGGATCAGATCCTTGATCCGGTCGACAAGATATATGAAGCCTTCTTCATCCTGATACCCGACATCGCCCGTATGCAGATAGCCCTCGGCGGTAATCGTGTCCGCCGTGGCGTCATCCCGCTTCCAGTAACCCTTCATGATCTGGGGACCGTGGAGCAGAAGCTCGCCTTTCTCGCCGGCTGCAACGTCTGTTTTCCTGTCTTCGATGCTGACAAAACGGGCTTTGGTGCCGGGCACCAGGCGTCCTATGGATCCTGCCCGCCGGTTCTCGTCCAGCGGATTGACTGCCGCGACCGGGGACGATTCCGTCAGACCGTAGCCCTCCACCAGAACGCAGCCCGTCAACTTCTCGAAACTCTGCTTGACCTCGACCGGCAACGGCGCGCCACCGGAAAGACACAGGGAAATGCTCGACAGGTCGTAATTCGCAGTCATCGGCGAATTGTTGATCGCGGTATAAAGCGTCGGCACTCCCGGAAACAGCGTCACCCGCTTGCGCTTGACGGCATCAAGCAGAGCCTTGAGCTCGAAGCGTGGCTGCAGGACCATTTCCGCACCCAGGATAATCGAAAGGTTCTGTGCAACCGTCATGGCAAAGACGTGAAAGAACGGCAACACGCACAGCATTTTTCTTCGCCGCGACGCGCTTTTTCGAAGACGCAGCGCATTTGCTCGATATTTGCCGACAGATTCTGATGGGTCAGCATTGCACCCTTGGGAACACCGGTCGTGCCACCGGTATACTGAAGCACGGCGATATCGTCATGGGGATCGATCTCGACGGGCTTCGGGCTTTTCCCCCTGGTCTGGAGCTCGTCGAACCAGACATGCGCTTCATCGCGCGGAATGTCAGCCAGTTCCTTGCGCTTGAAGAGGCTGAAAAGCACCTTCTTGACCGTGGGAAGACAAAACGTCATCGGGCACACGATGATCTTGTCGAGGATCTTTTCCTTTCGGACTTCCTCGACCTTGTCGTAGATCACCTTCAGGTCCATCGTCACCATGATGCGCACATCGGCATCACGCGCCTGAAAGGCTATTTCTCGTTCGACATAAAGTGGATTGAAGTTGGCGACCGTGCCGCCGATCTTCAGGATCGCGAAATAGAAGATCGTGTAATAGGGCGTATTTGGAAGGCAAAGGCCCACATGCACGCCCGGTCCGACACCCATGGCCTGAAGGCCAGCGGCCGTCCTGTCCACAAGTTCACCGAGCTCGGAATAGGTCCAGACCTTGCCCATGAAATCGGCAGCCGGCCGGTCGCCGAACTCTGCGACGGTGCTTTCGAGATATTCGTGTACCGGACGGGCGTCAAATGCCGCGTTCCATTCCTCCGCAGTCGTCATAACGTTCTCCAACGCGTTATTTTCGCTTCAATCTCTGGCAGATGAAATCCGGTCTCGTGCGAACTCCCAATATGTCCGTCCGAGACGATCTCCTCTTCACCAGCACCAGGTAGATTGAATGCGCCACCTCTTCGGGTCCCTTCTGACATGACGCAACCTTCCGTTCACGTCAACTCGCGACGTAACGACATCTCTTCATTTTTTTGCAATCGCGAACCATAAGATGAAGATAAGTCCACAGCACCGGATAGCAATACCGGCAAGAAATCAGAAACTTATCAAGAGCCACGAATCTGGTCTCCGATTTAGCGTTTCGGCCAGTTCCAACGGGGCAATTCTTCCGCATCAACAACCGTTTCCCCCAGTTCCTTGCGCAAATCGTAGCGCACGCAGCCGGAGAGTTCCGCAAGTGTGCCAACCAGATCATGTGCGTGGGACACCACAATGACCTGGGTCTTTTCCGCAGCTCTCGCAATCAGCCGGGCCAGAGGCTCCAGCAGATCAGGATGGAGGCTGGTTTCGGGTTCGTTCAAGACGATCAGGGGAGCCGGACGCGGTGACAAAAGAGCCGCCGTCAGCAACAGATACCGCAATGTGCCATCCGAAAGCTCGCTCGATCGAAGCGGCCGCAACAGCCCCCTTTGCGTCATGAACAGTTCAAAATAACCCTCATTGACGGTCACGTTGATCGAAGCGCCGGGAAATGCATCGTCGATTGCTTCGCCCAGCGCGACTTCGTCGCCGATTTCCAAAATGGTCTGCAGTGCGGCGGCAAGGTCACCGCCATCGGCGCTCAGAACGGGTGTTCTTGTGCCTATTCTGGGAAAACGGGCGGGTGCATCCCGGTCTGTCCGAAGATGATCATAGAACCGCCAGGCGCGCATGCGCTCGCGCATTACAAGAAGTTCCAGTCCGTCCTTCGGATCTGCGGCATGGGTCATCATGCTGTCGAAACGGGCAAGATTCTGGTAGACGGGTATCCGTTGCCCCTGGCTGTTCAGGACCCTCGCCGTCGGCCCGTTTCTGCCGGCGATCTCGTTCGAGCGCGACAGGGCCTCGCCTGCCCACAGGGCTTCTGCCTTGATCTCCGGGTCCATCGAAAACAGCGAGCGTCCTGCATCCGCCGGCAGTCCAAGATCGATTGCATAGCCATAATCTTCATCCGCGAACCCGAGCTTCAGGCTGACCACGTTCTTGCGCACTGTGCCCTGCACAGGCACCTCGCCTGTCTTCATCCTTCTTGAAAAGGCTTCCGGCCCGGCCCACAAGGTGGACTGCAGTCCACCTTCAGCAGCCAGCGACGCAATCGCCTGCCCCTGCGCCACCTCCGCAAGCAGCCGGATCGAGCGGTAGAGACTGGATTTGCCGCTGCCGTTTGCACCGGTCACCAGCGTGATCCGATCCAACGGCAGAACAAGATCCCTCAAGGATCGGTATCCGGAGACGGCAAGAGTAAGGATCATCTGAACCGGTGGCTCCGTGAATGGATTTCAGCTACCATTGCGCGCATGTTCTGCAGTATCCTCCGATGGGTGACGGATAGATGTATAATCCCAGAGAAGCCACTGAAGACAGACATACACACAATCTGGCGATTCTGTGTTTTGCGGGCTTTGTGTGCCTTGTAGCGGTCTATTTCCATTATGACAGCGGATTGAAATACTGGCTGCTGGAATTCTTCGGCGAAAAGACCCCCGGAACGATCCTGAGCATTCAGGATATGAACCACGAACAGCTGACCCTGAAAGAAGCTCTTCACAAGTCTCCGCGCAACACATTGAAAAACAGCACTCACAGGTTTACGCACGATGTGCTTGTTGTCGAAGTAACTCAGCCGGGAAACGCGCCGCAAGTCCTGACTTTCTGGGTTCCCGGGCAATGGTCGGCCGGTTTGCATTCAGATCAGACTTCGATCACTTACCTTCCCGTCAATCCCAAAATTGCCTATCCGACAGACCTGCTGGAGAACTTTTCCTTCGACGGAAAGCTGCTTGTCTGGTCATTGATCGCCGGAGCGGTGATCCTGTTTCTTGCCATGAGGACAGCACAAAGCTGGAACCGTTTCAGAAACGGGATGCGCCACTACTGATTAATTTCAAGGCCACTTCAGGAGCCCTGATCAACAAGCTCGAACTTGTCGACGTCGAAGACGCCCAGATCGGTTATCTTCAGATGTGGAATGACCGGAAGTGGCAGGAACGCGACTTGAAGGAACGGTTCCTCGAGCGTACAGCCGAGCAACCTGGCAGCTGCGCGCAGGGATTCAAGGTCGGATCTGACGGTCTCGAACGGCTCCAGGCTCATCAGCCCGGCCAGTGGCAATGCGAGTTCGGCCTTGACGCCCTCCGTGTCCGCGACTGCGAACCCGCCATTCATTGCTACAACCCGATTTACGGCATGAGCCATTGCTGCATCATCGGCTCCGACAACACAGATATTGTGGCTGTCATGTCCAACCGAACTTGCGATTGCGCCGCGTGTCATGCCGAAACCATGGACAAAACCGCGGCCGACATGTCCAAGCCCCCTGTGCCGTTCGACGACAGCAACCTTCAGAACATCCTGTTCCAGGTCAACCAGTGTCTTGCCCCCGGAGACGGGAAGCCTCTTCACCAGATGTTCGGTAATGATTTTTCCAGGCAGGACACCAATGACGGACGTGTCACTGTTGCGCGCCGGGACGTCGAAAGTACCGGGTGTGACCGGTTCAAGTCTGACGCTGTTCAGCCCGACCGGTGCAACAGACCCGCGGCTGGAAAAGGCGGCGTCGTTCGCAAGCACGCCACCGGCGAGCACCAGTTCGATGCCGCATCCCTCGAAATCGTTCAACAGAACGATATCGGCACGTTTTCCAGGTGCGATTACGCCGCGGTCCTTCAGACCGAATGCGTTGGCCGCAGACCAGCTGGCGGCCCGATAGGCATCAAGAGGACGGATGCCTTTGGCTATCAGACGCCGGATCATGCTGTCGAGATGGCCTTCTTCCGCAATATCGAGCGGGTTGCGGTCGTCAGTACAAAGAGCGATGAACGCGGACACATCCGGAGTCAGGATCGGAGCAAGAGCTTCCAGATCCTTTGATACTGAGCCCTCGCGCATCAGGATTGTCATGCCTTTGGCAATCTTTTCCAACGCCTCTTCTGCGGTGGTCGCCTCATGATCTGTCCGGATCCCTGCGGCCAGATAACCGTTCAGACCGAGGCCGGACAACAACGGCGCATGGCCATCGATATGTCCATCCTGGAATGCCGCAAGTTTCGCCAGCACCTTTGGATCGCGTGCCAGCACGCCCGGAAAATTCATGAATTCTGCAAGGCCGATCACATTCGGATGACCGCGGAATGGCAAGAGATCATCGACTTCAAGGCAGGCACCCGCCGTTTCAAAGGACGTTGCCGGGACGCACGAAGACAGGTTGATCCTGAGATCCATGACGGTTTCAAGAGAAGCATCAAGGAAATACCGGATCCCTTCCGCACCAAGCACATTGGCGATTTCGTGGGGATCGCAAATGGCGGTGGTGACACCGTGCGGCAACACACAACGGTCAAATTCCAGGGGCGTGACCAGTGACGATTCAACATGCAGATGTGTGTCGATAAACCCGGGAACGGCTGTCAGTCCCGCTCCAGGCAGTGTCACCGCACCTTCGTAGCTGCCATAGGTCCCGACAATACGGTCCCCGGCGACGGCAATGTCCGTTTCGCGGCAACTGCCATCCATCACATTGAAAAGCGAGACATTCTTGATGACCAGGTCCGCCGGCGCTTCACCCGCCCCGATGGCGATCGCCCGCGCAAGAAATGTTTCGTCTTTATTGACCGGCATCAACTTTCACTCCGATTCCCTTTTGAAACTCGACAATACGACTCCTGTGACCTCCGGCAATGGGCCTCAATGAAAAACGCATGTTTCCATCCGGGTATTCGCTGGAGATCAATATGCCCATACGGGACTTTTTCTGCTATTATCGAGACACCGATTTCTGCACATTTGTCAGCGCCTTACAGTTCCCCGAGGCAAAAAACGTGCAGGCCAACTCAAATAAGAATTGACAGATCGGTCTCGCGGGCGAATAATTTCATCAAAATTAATTATTATGGTACCGCCGGTTCAGCGAAACTTGTGCCTTGGGAGGGGCAATGAACGTGGAGGAGACCCGCACATCTGGCCGAGGCTCGAATTCCGCACAGTTGCGGCGCTATAACGAGCGTATAGTCCTGCAGATCCTTCGGCGCGCCGGTGAAGCATCCAAGGCGGAACTGGCCCGTGCGGTTCAACTGACCAACGCCGCAATCGGTGCGATCATTCAGGACCTGATCGAGGAAGATCTCATTTTCGAGGCGGGCAAGCGGCATGACGGCAGCAGAGGTCAACCGGCCACGATACTGAAGCTTGCACCCGACGGAGCTTTTTCGTTCGGTGTCCGCCTTGACAGGACGAATCTCGAAACCGTCCTCATGGACTTCTCGGGCCATATTATCGACCGCCGTATCCACGATATGATTCTGCCCGCACCGGAACAGGCGCTGGAAATCCTGAAGGAAGACCTGGGGAGTCTGCGCGCATTGTTGAGCGATGAACTGCAGGACCGCATAACGGGTATCGGTCTGGCTCAACCGTTCAATCTCGACGCCTGGCTGCACGAACTCGGGTTGCCGGAGGCAGATTTCAAGAAATGGAACGACTTTGATCTTGCCGCCGCCCTGGAAGAGGCGATGGAATTGCCGGTCTTCGGGGAAAACGACGGGACCGCAGCCGCGGTTGCCGAACTGTTTTACGGACACGGCCGGCAGAACGACGACTTTCTGTATCTGTTCCTGGGGCCGGCCATCGGCGGCGGCCTCGTTCTGAAAGGCGATGTCATTCGCGGCTTGTCGGGAAACGCAGGCGACGTTGCATTCATGCCGGTGCCGCCGAGCAGTCTTTCGACCGCGCCGAAACCAAAGCAACCCTGGGATCTGCTGCTGACAAGGGCTTCGCTGGTTTCATTGGCAAGGCACCTGTCGTCCGGATAATTTTGCGCAGCTCAGCAGATCCGACCTGCAGGCAGCGGTAGAAGCGAATGATGCCAGATATCAGGAATGGCTCGAAGACTGCGCCGCAGCGGTCGGGCTCGCATTGCGCTCGGCCTATGCGCTTCTCGACATTTCACTCGTAGTTGTGGACGGCGACCTGAGAGGGTCTTTCCCCGAAGCATTCCAGCAGGCGCTTCAAAAAGCCGTGGAACAGGCCGCTCCAGAAAAGCGCAAGTCTCCGGAAATCGTATTCGGCAGCTTTGCTCATGATGCCGGCGCGGTCGGCGCAGCGAGCCTGCCACAGTTTTTCAACTTCTCGCCAAGGGCAACAATTCTGACGGGCGGGAAGGACAAGGGACCTGCCGGAGCTGGCAGCTCGGAAAACCGAGCCAGCTTTCCGGCAAGGGCAGCACGGTTGGGGTCACATCTGGCCACACCTGACCGTTCCGATTGACAAAGGCCAGGGAGGAAAAACGCAAATGATCCGCAAATTACTCGCGACATGCTCGGTTCTTGCCGCCATGGGAGTTGCTCCTGCGGCCGCGGCAGACATTACCGCCTGCCTGATCACCAAGACCGACACAAACCCGTTCTTCGTGAAGATGAAGGAAGGCGCGACAGCCAAGGCAGAAGAACTCGGCATTGAGCTGAAGTCCTTTGCAGGAAAGGTCGACGGTGACCATGAAACCCAGGTTGCCGCGATCGAAACCTGCATCGCCGACGGAGCCAAAGGTATCCTGCTGACCGCATCCGATACGTCGTCAATCGTACCGGCCGTACAACAGGCACGGGACAACGGTCTTCTGGTGATTGCGCTCGACACGCCGCTAAGCCCGATTGACGCGGCCGACGCCACTTTCGCGACGGACAACTTCCTGGCTGGTGAATTGATCGGCAAGTGGGCCGCCGGTGCACTCGGCGACAAGGCAGCAGACGCGAAAATCGGCATGCTCGATCTTGCGATCAGCCAGCCGACCGTCGGCGTGCTGCGTGATCAGGGTTTCCTTCAGGGCTTCGGTATCGATCTGGGTGACCCGAACAAGTGGGGTGATGAAACCGATTCACGCATCGTCGGCAACGACGTCACGCAGGGCAACGAGGAAGGTGGCCGCCGTGCCATGGAGAACCTCCTTGCCAAGGATCCGATGATCAACGTGGTCTACACGATCAACGAGCCGGCAGCGGCTGGAGCCTATGAAGCGTTGAAGTCAATCGGCCGTGAAAACGATGTGCTGATCGTTTCAGTGGATGGTGGTTGCCCCGGCGTACAGAACGTCAAGGATGGCGTCATCGGCGCGACATCACAGCAGTATCCGCTCCTGATGGCCTCTCTCGGTATTGAAGCCATCAAGACCTGGGCGGACAACGGTGCAAAACCGGAGCCGACAGCCGGCAAGGACTTCTTTGACACAGGTGTTGCACTTGTCACCGATCAGCCGGTCGACGGCGTCGACTCCATTGACACCGCAAAAGGCACGGATCTCTGCTGGGGTTAATTCCTGACAGAAAAACGGCAAAAAGGGGCGTGGCAATCCTTGCCCCTTTTTTTAGCGGCATAGAGGGAAACGGGCATGACCTCAGAAACGAAAACAGCGGGCGAATCGGCGGACTACGAGGCAGCCGCAGACACCAGTCCGCAAGCTGTAGCCTCCTTTGATGAACATCATCATGGAGTTGGGCACAAGATCCAGCACACATTGCACCAGACGCCGTCATTGGTTCCCCTGATTGTTCTGGTCCTATCCATCACCGCATTCGGCATAATGCTCGGATCGAAGTTCTTTTCCCCCTTTGCACTCACGTTGATCCTTCAACAGGTCCAGATCGTGGGTATCGTCGCTGCGGCGCAGAGCATCGTGATCCTGACGGCCGGTATCGATCTTTCCGTCGGCGCGATCATGGTCCTCTCGTCTGTCGTGATGGGTCAGTTCACCTTCCGGTACGGCTTGCCGGTCGAGGTTGCGGTTGCCTGCGGACTTCTATGCGGAACGATATGCGGCTACATCAACGGATTTCTCGTCGCCGTTGTGAAACTGCCGCCATTCATCGTCACGCTCGGCATGTGGCAGATTGTGCTTGCGACCAATTTTCTCTATTCGGCCAACGAAACAATCCGGTCGCAGGATATAGCCAAGACAGCTCCATTGCTGCAGTTGTTCGGGAACAAGGTGAACATCGGCGGCGCAATCTTTACCTATGGCGTCATATTCCTGGTGCTGCTGGTATTGGTGCTGGCTTATGTCCTGCGCCAGACCGCCTGGGGGCGGCACGTATATGCTGTTGGCGATGACCCTGAAGCCGCGCAGCTTTCCGGCGTGCAGGTGAAGAAAGTCCTGATCTCCGTTTACATGCTCTCCGGTCTCATCTGCGCATTTGCCGGCTGGGCTATGATCGGCCGTATCGGTTCGGTCTCGCCGACTTCGGGTCAACTTGCCAATATTGAATCCATCACCGCCGTCGTGATCGGTGGAATCTCTCTGTTTGGTGGCCGTGGTTCCATTCTCGGCAGCCTGTTCGGTGCCCTGATCGTTGGCGTCTTCACGCTCGGTCTTCGCTTGCTCGGAGCAGATGCTCAGTGGACGTATCTGCTCATCGGACTTCTCATCATCGCTGCCGTTGCAGTCGACCAATGGATCAGAAAGGTATCGGTGTGATGGAACCCGTTTTGCAAGCCCGTAGCCTGGTCAAGCGTTACGGCCGCGTGGTCGCCATGGATCATGCTGATCTCGAACTCTATCCGGGCGAAATCCTGGCTGTCATCGGCGACAACGGAGCAGGTAAATCCACCCTGATCAAGGCCTTGAGCGGTGCTGTCATACCAGATGAGGGTGACATTCTGCTCGACGGCAAAACGGTCAACTTTACCTCACCGATCCAGGCACGGGATGCCGGCATCGAAACCGTGTATCAGACATTGGCCATGTCCCCTGCCCTGTCGATTGCCGACAACATGTTCATGGGTCGGGAACTGCGCAAGCCCGGCATCATGGGCGCGTGGCTTCGACAACTCGACCGCAAGAAAATGGAAGAAATCGCCCGGCATAAACTCAGCGAGCTTGGTCTTCTCACCATCCAGAACATCAACCAGGCGGTTGAAACCCTGTCGGGAGGGCAGCGTCAGGGCGTTGCAGTGGCAAGAGCTGCAACTTTCGGGTCAAAAGTGGTTATCATGGATGAGCCGACGGCAGCTCTCGGTGTAAAGGAAAGCCGGCGCGTGCTTGACCTGATCATGGACGTGAGGGCCCGCGGTTTGCCGATCGTGCTCATCAGTCACAACATGCCGCATGTGTTTGAGGTCGCCGACCGGATCCACATTCACCGGCTCGGTCGTCGGGCTTGCGTCATCAGGCCTTCTGATTTTTCCATGTCCGATGCGGTTGCAATCATGACCGGTGCCATGGATCCGCCTGAAAATCTCGCGGCATGAATGATTGTCCGGAAATCTAATCCAAAGTGGTCCGGCACTGCCGGGCCTTTTTTTGAACAGCAATGAACAGTCTGGGATCCTGATGTATGTGATCTGCGGTGAAGCGCTCTTCGACCTCTTCGGCGAAGCAGGTGCGGAAGACGGTGTTACCTTTGACGCAAGAATTGGCGGCTCGCCGTTCAACGTGGCCATGGGCCTTGCCCGTCTGGGTGAAAAGGCCGGGTTCTTTGGCGGAATATCCAACGACGCGCTTGGTGTAAAACTTGTCGACAAATTCCGTAAGGAAGGTGTTTTGGACGATTACATCCTGAGAACGGATTACCTGACGACGCTCAGTCTGGTCCAGAAGGATGCAAACGGCCATCCGGCTTATACGTTCTATGGTGCAAATGCCGCTGACCGAATGGTCACGACAGAGGATCTTCCTGTCTTCAGGGAGCCTCCATTCTTTTTGCATGTCGGTTCTTATACCGCACTGGTCGATCCCATCGCCGGTGCGCTGAAAGCCCTGATAGAACGTGAGCGTCGGAACACACTGATTTCGTTCGATCCCAATATTCGTCCGACAGTGGAACCCGACATGGCCCTTTGGCGCAGGAACACGGAAGATCTGGCGCCACTCGCCGATGTCATCAAGGTCAGCGATGAAGATCTCGCCCTGATCGCACCGGATGAACCGATCATCGACATTGCGCGACGCTGGCTGTCGAGCGGAACGGCGCTCGTCATTGTTACCCGTGGCGGAGAAGGTGCGAGTGCATATTCTGCAGGTTTCGAAACCACTTGCCCAGGCATCAAGGTAAAGGTCGAGGACACGGTGGGTGCGGGCGACACGTTTCAGGCTGCGTTGCTGTCCGGCCTGAAAAAACTCAATGTCACCGACAGGAAATCACTGGCAGAGCTTGAAGAGCAGCGCGTCAGGCGTCTTCTTCAATTCGCCGTTCAGGCAGCCGCTGTCACCTGCGCGCGCCGCGGAGCCGACCTTCCGGTGATCGCCGAACTGGAAAAAGAATGGGCAGCTCTCAATTGAGGGGCTGACAAGTGAATTAAATCGATTTAAAAGCCTTTCGAAACCAGCCGGGCCCTCGGCAGTCCGGGAAACAGTTAGCCTGTTGGAAGGATAGTCTCATGGCGGTACGCGTCATTGAAGTTCAGGAATTCGACCTTGTCGTGTTCGGCGCGTCCGGTGACCTTGCGCATCGCAAGCTTCTGCCGGCTCTCTACCACCGCGATGCAGATGGACAGATGCCTGAGAACGCACGCATCATCTGCAGTGCGCGTCGTGACTATACCGACGACGACTACTGTGACTGGGCCAGGACCGCACTCCAGGAACATGTGAAGGATCTAGATGAAGATCATCTTGACCGGTTTCTGAGACGCCTGCGCTACGTCAAGATTGATGTCGCGACTGCCCAGGGTTTTGAAGACCTGAAAAAAGTGCTGGATGAACGCGAAGACGTTATTCGTGGGTTTTATCTGGCCGTCGGCCCTGATCTGTTCGGAACCATCTGCGAGAACCTTGGCAGAGTGGGAGCGGTCAATGATCATGCCCGTGTCGTCATGGAAAAGCCGATCGGCAAGGACGGTGCTTCGGCCAAGGCCCTCAATGACACGGTCGGCGCGGTCTTCAAGGAAGAGCAGATATTCCGTATCGACCACTATCTCGGCAAGGAAACCGTTCAGAACCTGATGGCACTCAGGTTTGCCAATGCCCTGTTCGAACCGCTCTGGAACGCTGCGCATATCGATCATGTTCAGATCACTGTCGCTGAATCCCTCGGTGTTGGCGGGCGTGCCGGATACTACAATACGGCTGGCGCCTTGAGAGACATGGTCCAGAACCATATCCTGCAGCTGTTGTGCCTTGTGGCAATGGAACCACCGGAGTCGATGAACGCTGACAGCGTCCGGGACGAAAAACTGAAGGTGCTTAAGGCCCTGTCTCCAATCGGCAACCACAATCTCGACAAGTTGACCGTGCGGGGCCAATACCGTGCCGGGGCGTCTGCTGGCGGCGCGGTTCCCGGATATCTTGAAGAACTTGGCAACGACGAAAGCCGGACGGAAACCTTTGTGGCATTGAAGGCTGAAATCGCCAATTGGCGATGGTCCGGGGTTCCGTTTTATCTGCGGACCGGCAAACGGCTTGCGCAACGCGTATCGGAAATCGTGGTACAATTCCGCCCCATTCCCCATTCCATCTTCGGCACGGAAGCCGGAAAGATCACGGCCAATCGCCTGATCATCCGCCTTCAGCCGGATGAAGGTGTCCAGATGCAGATCATGATCAAGGACCCGGGCCCGGGCGGGATGCGGCTGAGACAGGTTCCGCTCGACATGAGTTTTGCCGATGCCTTCAAGGTGCGTAACCCGGACGCTTATGAGCGTTTGATCATGGATGTGATCCGGGGCAACCAGACACTGTTCATGCGGCGGGACGAAGTCGATGCGGCCTGGTCCTGGATCGACCCGATCCTGGCTGCCTGGGCAACGTCCAAGGAAACGCCGAAGGGGTATACCGCCGGCACCTGGGGCCCGTCCGCTTCCATTGCGCTCGTAGAACGCGATGGACGCACCTGGTCTGAAGACGACGCCTAATAAGCAGATTTCACAGGCTTGGGGCTTGTGAAATTTCTGCGATTTAAATCGATTAAATTGGATTATCGGGCGCAAGCACGAAGTTTGCCCGAAAGCCATGACCCAGCCGTTACCGGCAAGGAAAGGACTTGAAGCATGACTATCCAGGATCGCATCGGCGATGTCACGGAACGGATCGTCAGACGCAGTCACGACAGCCGTTCTCTTTATCTGGACCGGATCGGCAAGGCTGCCGACAAGGGCCCCCAACGGTCGCGGCTTTCCTGCGGCAACCTTGCGCACGGTTTTGCCGCATGTGGACTATCCGACAAGCAGGCCTTGTCCGGTGATGTGGTGCCCAACCTGGGGATCATCACTTCCTACAATGACATGCTGTCGGCCCATCAACCATACGAGACCTATCCGGCGCTCATCCGCGAGGCCGCGCACGAAGTTGGTGCCGTGGCACAGGTTGCAGGCGGTGTCCCTGCCATGTGTGACGGCGTCACACAGGGTCAGGACGGCATGGAATTGTCCCTGTTTTCGCGCGATGTGATCGCCATGTCCGCCGCTGTGGGTCTGTCGCACCAGATGTTCGATGCCGCCGTATTCCTCGGGATCTGCGACAAGATTGTTCCCGGCCTCGCGATTGCCGCGCTTTCCTTCGGACACCTGCCGTCCGTGTTCGTTCCGGCAGGTCCGATGACAACCGGTATTTCGAATGACGACAAGGCAAAGGTGCGGCAGCTCTATGCGGAAGGAAAAGTCGGCCGGGACGCCCTGCTGGAAAGCGAATCCAAAGCCTATCACTCGCCCGGTACCTGCACCTTCTACGGCACTGCAAACTCCAACCAGATGCTGATGGAAATCATGGGGCTGCATATGCCGGGCGCCTCTTTCGTCAATCCGGGCACCCCGCTCCGCGATGCGCTGACCAGGGAGGCCACAAGACGCGCACTGGCAATTTCTGCGCTCGGCAACGAGTTTACTCCGGCGGGTGAGATCATCAACGAAAAGGCCATCGTCAACGGTGTTGTCGGCCTGCATGCGACCGGCGGCTCGACAAACCACACGATGCATCTGGTTGCGATCGCGGCAACTGCGGGGATCAAGCTGACATGGGATGATATTTCCGAACTTTCGGATGTTGTTCCGCTCCTCGCCCGGGTCTATCCGAACGGCAAGGCGGACGTAAACCACTTTCAGGCAGCCGGTGGCCTTGCATTCCTGATCCGCGAACTCCTGTCCGATGGATACCTCCACAAGGACGTCAAAACGGTCCACGGCACGGATCTTTCAGGATACACGGTTGAGGCCAAACTCGACGCGGATGGAAACATCGTGCGTGAACAGGTACCGGCTGTGTCCGGTGACGAAACCGTTGTGGCTCCGCTGTCAAAGGCCTTCCAGCCGACCGGAGGCTTGAAAATGTTGACCGGCAATTTCGGCAAGGCGGTTATCAAGATATCCGCGGTCGCCAGGGAACGACACATCATTGAGGCTCCTGCTCGTGTCTTTCATTCACAGGACGATTTTCTGACGGCCTTCAACAACAAGGAACTAAAAGGCGATATTGCTGCTGTGGTTCGCTTCCAGGGTCCAAAGGCCATGGGAATGCCTGAACTTCACAAACTCACGCCCTGTCTCGGCATTCTCCAGGATCGCGGCCACAAGGTGGCCCTCATTACTGACGGCAGGATGTCCGGCGCGTCCGGCAAGGTTCCAGCGGCAATCCACGTTACACCGGAGGCAGCGAACGGCGGTCCGATAGCGAAGATCAAAGATGGTGACATGATCCGCATCAATGCCGTCACCGGTGAACTCATGGTTCTTGTAGACGACGCCGAATTCAACGCCAGACCGGCTGCCACGGAAGACCTCAGTGAGCATCAGTTCGGTGTCGGAAGAGACCTTTTTGCTGCATTTCGGGCAAATGTTGGCGCAGCAGAAAATGGCGCGCACGTGTTTGGTGTGTAAAGCCAATATTATTCGGGAGAAAACAATGGCTCAGGACCTTCAGAAGATCGAAGCAGTGATGTGCGCTGCACCTGTTATCCCGGTACTGGTTGTCGAGGACCCCAGGAAGGCCGTACCGATGGCCGAAGCCCTTGTCAGAGGTGGTCTGCCTGCTATCGAAATCACGTTGCGGACACCTCATGCTCTGGAAGCAATCGACGCCGTAAACGAGCATGTGGATGGAGCAATTGTCGGCGCTGGAACAGTCTTGAACGGCAAGCAATATGACGCAGCAGTCTCGGCCGGGGCTCGTTTCGTTGTTTCTCCGGGAGCGACAAAGTCCCTCTTGGATGCAGCCGACGAGCACAGTGTACCGCTCCTGCCGGGTGCGGCAACGGCCTCGGAGGTCATGTATCTTCTGGAACGCGGATACGAACGCCTGAAATTCTTTCCGGCTGAGCAGGCAGGTGGCACGTCTTATCTGAAGTCGCTGTCCTCCCCTCTCGCAGCAGCTAAATTCTGCCCGACAGGCGGTGTCAGTCTCGACAAGGCGCCGGACTATCTTGCACTTCCGAATGTTCTGTGCGTGGGCGGTTCCTGGATTGCCGATGCCAAGGCAATTGCTTCCGAGGATTGGGCCGGCATCGAGGAACGCGCACGCGCGGCCGCCGGGCTCAACGATTAAAGAAAGGCAGCTGGCACACTGGCACGAAGCATCCGTTTGTCAGGCATCCTCGGTTTCCTGTGCCATTTGGAATTCGTCTTCATCGCTCTCATCGCTCCCGCTCTCCTCCAGGGTCCTGTTCCACAGGAGGCGGAGACCGGCAGACTTGTCGTTGCGCCAGGCGAATTCCGCGACAACCGGTTTGTCGAATTTTTTCATCGAAATGAGAACTTCTTCGGGAAGCGCAGTTAACCCTTCGGCCTTGACCTTGCACCCGTTCTTGGCTGCATCCACGATGATACCCGTAATCTCGGTGATGCCTTCCAGATCAGCAATCGTCACGGGAATCTTGACATCGTTTCGTTTCTCGCGACGCTTGTCGGTGACTGAGCTTTCGTGCGTTGTAAATACGACGGCTGCGTCTTTGCCCTTGACCGATGTCACATGTGCCTTGGAAAGTTTACGCGATCCTTCAAGGCGTATCCCGACATTCTTGTATAACTCGCTGACATGTTCCGACGTCAAGCAACAACCCCATTCACTCACATTCGTGACCACCGCATCAATGATTGCGAGTGTATCGAAATCGACAACGAGCACGTTTTCCCGTACATCCGGATTTCCCTGAAGATGAGCCAGATCATGAGAAGATTTCGCTGCGCACATTGGGTCTGCTTGCCTGAAATGTGGATTCATTGGAATTTCTACGTACCGTCCGGCACGACTTGATAGACGCTACGTCAAAACTCCTAATATCTTGTCAATTCCGGACCCAATACAACCGCCGCATGGGACACGCACCAGACCGAATTCAATTATGTCCCACCTGCCACTTCAACCATCGGGCAAGACGGAAAATCTTTTTCCCTCCGTCAAGTTGCTGTGCTAATTGATGCCCTACCTTGCCCAATGACGAAAATCCTACCGGTTAAATCGATTTAAAAGAGGTACTCCAATGGCTCTCGAAGCAGCGTTCGTTTCACTCGGCGAACAGGCCGACAAGATGAGCAACACCACCCTGCGCGAGTTGTTCGCGGACGACCCTGACCGTTTCGAAAAGTTTTCCGCCCGCACGGGCGACCTGCTACTCGACTATTCCAAAACCAAAATAGACCTCAAGACCCTGGACCTCCTGTTCGAGCTCGCACGGGCTGCAGACCTGGAACAGCGGCGATCTGCCATGTTTGCAGGCGAGAAGATCAACGCGACCGAGAAGCGGGCAGTGCTCCACACCGCGCTCCGCAACCGGTCCGGTCTTCCGGTCCTTCTCGATGGACATGATGTCATGCCCGATGTTCTCGCGGTGCTGGACGCCATGGCAGATTTTTCCGAGGCGGTTCGTTCCGGAGAGTTGGTGTCGTCAACGGGGGCGCCCTTTACCGACGTCGTCAACATAGGCATCGGCGGGTCCGATCTCGGACCCGTCATGGCAACGCTGGCGCTTGCCCCCTACCATGACGGGCCGGAGCTTCACTATGTTTCCAATGTCGACGGCGCGCACATTGCAGACACGCTGGAAAAACTCGACCCGGCGACGACCCTGATCATCGTCGCATCGAAGACTTTTACGACCATCGAAACCATGACCAATGCCGCAACAGCGCGCAGGTGGATAGCGGACACTCTTGGCGAAGAAGCGGTCGGCCAGCACTTTGCCGCTGTTTCAACCGCACTGGACAAGGTGGCTGCCTTCGGCATTGACCGGAGCCGCGTCTTCGGATTCTGGGACTGGGTCGGAGGTCGCTATTCGATCTGGTCCGCAATCGGCCTGCCCCTGATGATTGCGATCGGACCGGATGCCTTCAATGATTTCCTGGAGGGCGCACACGCAATCGACCTTCATTTTCAGGAAGCACCGCTTGATCAAAACCTGCCGGTACTGATGGCGTTGATCGGCGTGTGGCACCGGGATGTCGTTGGACATTCGGCACGCGCGGTCCTTCCTTACGACCAGCGCCTCGCGCGCCTGCCGGCATATCTGCAACAGCTCGACATGGAATCGAACGGGAAACGGGTCCGGCTCGACGGCAGCCCGGTCGACCGGGAAACCGGCCCACTCGTCTGGGGAGAACCCGGCACGAACGGGCAACATGCTTTCTACCAGCTCCTCCACCAGGGAACGACGGTTGTTCCGTGCGAATTCCTCATTGCAGCGCATGGTCATGAGAGCGACCTGCAGCAACATCATGATCTGCTGATGGCCAACTGCCTGGCGCAATCGGAAGCTCTGATGCTCGGTCGGACACTTGAGGAGGCGACGGCGTTGCTAACTGCATCGGGTCATTCCGAGGAAGACGTCGAGCGACTTGCCCCGCACAAGGTGTTTCCCGGTGACCGACCGTCACTCACGCTCGTTTATGACAAGCTTACTCCCTTCGCGCTTGGCCGCCTGATAGCTCTCTACGAGCATCGTGTCTTCGTCGAAGGTGTCATCTGGGGAATAAATTCATTCGATCAGTGGGGCGTGGAACTGGGCAAGGAACTGGCAACGGCGCTTTTGCCCATGGTGAAGGGCCAGGCTTCGGCAGACAAAAAAGACGCCTCGACCCGCGGATTGCTCGCCATTTTGAAAGGCTGATCATGTCCCGATGGACAAAATAGGACGGGAGCACCGAAGCAAGGGAAGCGACCGTCATATTTTTGCCCAACGCGGGCTATCTGTTTCACATCACTGAACAACTCGGGTCTCACCGCCCTGAGCTCTTTTGCACGTTGTGGGAATTGATAGATTGCCCCGTCGGGCAAAGCAGCTTACCCTTGGTGAGATTTAAAACTATTGAACGTGCCGCTGAATGTGGTTCTGAAGGGAGTTAACTTTCATGAAGAAGTTTGTTCTGCTCGCAGCGATCGGCGTTGCGTTGGCCGGATGCCAATCTGACAGCCAGACCGACCGGGCCCTCGTTGGCGGTGGCCTGGGTGCAGCAACCGGTGCCGCTATCGGCGCTGCAGCAACCGGTGATGTCGGAGGAGCGCTCGTCGGTGGTGTTATCGGCGCAGCTGGTGGTGCGATTGTTGGATCTGCCACAACACCGAAAAACTGTGTCGCTTACGACCGTTACGGCAACCCGTACCGTGTGGCGTGCCCGTAACAAGGCCCAACACACTGTTCGAAGCGCGATCCGGGAATGATCAACCGGTAGGATAAAAAACATGAAAAAACTTCTGTTTGTTGCCGTGGCAGCTGCCTTTCTAGCCGGCTGTCAGTCCGACAGTCAGACCGATCGCGCGCTCGTAGGCGGCGGCTTGGGTGCTGCAACCGGCGCAATAATCGGCGCAGCAGCCGGAGGCGGAGCGGGGCCCGCTCTCGCTGGCGCAGCAATTGGTGCGGCAGGCGGTGCAATCGTAGGTGCCGCCACCACGCCGAAGAACTGTGTCGCCTATGACCGGTACGGCAACCCCTATCGGGTTGTTTGCCCCTGATCGAATACAGCTCCAATATCTCCGATCTTAACGTGCCGTTTAGGTTACGGATTCAATAATGAGTTGATTGGGTTTTGAGCGTTTTGGCTGTTTGTCCAAAGCGAATGCGCTGAAAATGATTCATTTTCAGCGCGTTTGCCACGGGCAGATGGCGGGAATAGCCAATTCCCGAGGATGCCGGAATGAACCTGCCCGGTAGCGCGGGCGTGCAGGACAAGAAGATTTCCGTCCCCCACGTCTTGCCTTACCGAGAGTTTCAGACACCGTCACGGAATTTCACTCATTTTTGAGGTTATGACCTAGATGAAAAAAGTCATATTGGTGGCTGCAGTCGCCACATTGCTTGCCGGGTGCAGCTCCAGCCGGCAGACAGATCGTGCATTGATTGGCGGCGGCCTTGGACTGGCAACTGGCGCAGTTGTTGGCGCTGCGGTTGGAGCCGGAGCGGCACCTGTCCTTGCAGGGGCTGCAATCGGCGCAGGCGCTGGAGCTGTTATTGGCGCTGCGACCACGCCCAACTGATCGGCTCCCCTGCCGGTTTGAACTTTCTGACCGCAGATGCAAATTCCGGAATTCGAAACTGGATAACCTTGTGGCGGTAAGAAACTGTTAACCATAAATCTTCACCTTTGGCGAAGCTCTTTCCTTTGCCAAGGGACCGTGATGAAACCGATTCTAGCAGCAACGGCCCTCGCCTTCCTTCTTGCCGGCTGCGTCAATACCGAAAGTCAGCGGGACAGAATGCTGATCGGGGCCGGCCTTGGGGCAGCAACCGGTGCCACGATCGGCGCTGTTGCCGGGTCGACGGTCAACGCGACGCTTGCCGGTGCAGCACTGGGTGCTGTCGGTGGCGGGCTGGTCGGTATCGTCACAACCCCGCGCAACTGCATTGCGCAGGATCAGAACGGCACCCCCTACAAGGTGCGCTGCCCTTAAATATGCGCTGCCCTTGAGTTTTCGCACATGTCAGCTTTATCCGGCATTCGGACTTGTCGTGAGATAAAGCGGTAGCGCCGCTGCTCCCAAGTGAGGTTTTTTGTCGGCTTCGGCGCGTATGAAGGTCGGGTGCGGACCGAAATGATCCTCCCCGAGAGACTTGCTTGCAGACAGCCTCTCAATCAGCTCCGAGAAAATTGCATCCGGCAATCGCCCACCCAGCACGATTGCGTCCGGCGACATGGTCCGGGTTATGACAAGGCTGAGCCACTTGAGTTGTTGTTCAACCCGGTCAACCCAGTTCAAAATGCTTTCGTGCTGCAGGTCTGCCTTGCTGATGTGTTCCAGATTGTCGGCAGCAAGCCCGGCCTCTTTTATGGTCGCCAAAAGATCCGATCCTGAAGGTCGCGGTTGCGACTTGGGAAACAGTCCCCCGAATTCGGCAGCCGACGCGCTCTTTCCCAGATACAGCGATTGATCAATGACCGCGGCACCGCCGATGCCGTGAGACAACCAGACGTAATTGAAGTTACGCACGGACCGACAGCTTCCGAACAGAAGCTCGGCAAGACAGGCACATTTTGCGTCATTCAGCTGATGCACCGGCATATCGAAATAGGGCGCAAAGTCCTTGCTCGCATCGATCTCCGGCCATTCGGAAAAATACTGCGTCTGCCGCACGATGCCCGGCTTGCTGGTATGTTGTCCGGGATAACTGATGCCGCACCCGATGAAACGATCCGGCTGCAGTCCAAGCTGCCTGGTCTGCCGGTCAACAGATGCACCGATAAGCTCCATGAGTTGAGAAAACCCGCGATCGGTAATCGATGACGTCTCTTCTGAAACGACTTCCCCCAAGGCGTTGACAATACAGGTGTAGTACCTCTCCGGGTCGATAAACACACCGGCAGACAGCAGTCCCATGGGACGAAGCTGAAGCAATTTTGACGGATAGCCGCGCCGACCTGCGCGGTTCGGATCCACTTCCTCGACAACAAGCCCATCATCCAGAAGCTGACTGACAATCCGGGTTACGGTTGATGGCTGTACATCCAGCAGATCCGCCAGCTTCAATCTGGAAACCGGTCCCTGAGAGCGAAGCAGCTGGATAAGGCGCCGTGCGCTCGGTTTCTGCAGTGTATTCAATTTATGCTCCTGATCTCCGTGCAACCTAATAAATTGCACCGCGCAAATAAACCTTGATTTTTTAATTTGCGCTTCGCAATATAATGCTTGCTCAGCGTATCCGCCGGGCACGACCTTGTGAGGGAGGAACGAATGAACCCGAAGAAAACTTTGCTGAAACTTGGTGTCGCCCTGACCGCGACGCTGTCGGCCACAATGGCCTTTGCTGACGGTACGGTCACTGTCTACACCGCTGCGCCACAGAATTTCGTCGATGAACTTGTACCGATGTTTGAGGAGGCATCCGGTACGAAAGTCGAGGTCATCAAGGCAGGTTCCGGAGAACTCCTGAACCGGCTGACAGCCGAATCCGCCTCCCCGATTGCCGATGTTTTGTGGAGCGTCGACGGCACCGTGGTGGATTTCAATCCGGATTTGTTCACGGCATATGTATCGCCAGAGCAGGCTTCGGTTGATCCTTCTCTGATAAAAAGTGAACTCTGGTCGCCATTTACCGCTGTTGTCATGGCATTTGCCGTCAACAAGGACGCTCTTGGCGACAAGCCTGTACCGACAAGCTGGTCGGATCTGGCCAAACCTGAATATGACGACCTGATATCTTCAGCCCGCGCAGACAAGTCCGGCTCGGCCTACATCCAGTTCGCGACGGTTCTGCAGGCATTTGGTGACGAACAATCAGGCTGGGATGTCTATAACGGCATGCTTTCCAATTTTGTCCTGTCCGACAGTTCCGGCGCCGTTCCCCGCTTTGTGAATGATGGCGAACTGCCGATCGGAGTAACGCTCGAGGATGCAGCTCTTCGGTACAAGGAGGGTGGAGGACCGGTCGAAATCGTCTATCCGGCCGAAGGTACAGCCATTTCTCCGGATGCAATTGCACTGGTTTCCGGCTCCCCGAATTCCGCCGCAGGCAAGAAGTTCATCGACTTCATTCTGTCTGCCGAGGCGCAAAAAGTAGTCGCCGCTCAGGGACGTCGCCCGGTTCGCACAGACGTTTCCTCCAATGAGAGCCTTGTCCCCCTGGGTGACATCAAGGCTGTCGACTATGATTTCCAGTGGGCAGCCAAGGAGCGCAAACGCCTCGTGGAAGCCTGGGGTGAAGCTGTTCTCGACTACCAGTAAGCAAGCGATGCGGCCGGGTTACCCGGCCGCACTACCAACGGACAATTTGGGAGGGGCAACGACGATGGCATCCGTTGATATCGTCAATATCAGAAAATCTTACGGGCCTGTCCTGGCCCTGTCAGACATCGATATTCAGATCGAATCCGGAGCGTTTTTTACGTTGCTCGGCCCAAGCGGCTGCGGAAAAACGACGCTGTTGCGTACGATTGCGGGATTTCACTTTCAGGACTCCGGCACAATCCTCGTCAATGGTCGGGAAATTCAGAACATGCCCGCACACAAGCGCGGCGTTGGAATGGTGTTTCAGGATTACGCGGTTTTCCCGCATCTGAGCGTCAACGACAACGTGGCCTTCGGTCTCAAGAGAAAGAAGATTTCTTCCTCGCAGATCAAGCCGAAGGTGGCTGAAGCCCTCAGGATTGTTCAACTTGAGGAACTCGCCCACCGCATGCCTCACGAGTTGAGCGGCGGGCAGCAGCAGCGTGTCGGGCTCGCCCGTGCAATCGCGGTCGATCCTACCGTCCTTTTGATGGACGAACCCCTCTCCAATCTGGATGCCAAGCTTCGCGTGGACCTCAGGGGAGAATTGCGCCGCATCCAGAAAGACATGGGCATGACAACCATTTACGTGACCCATGACCAGGAAGAGGCTCTTGCCATGTCAGACGTCGTTTGCGTCATGTTCGGCGGGATCATTCAGCAGGCAGCCTCCCCTTTCGAAATCTACCGCAATCCGGCGAACCGTTTCGTCGCCAATTTTGTCGGTGCCAACAATTTCCTTGCAGGAAATATTGATAGTCAAGGCGATGCGATCCTGACCACGTCCGACCTGAAGGTGCGTTCGATTGCAGGAAGCATTTCAGACACGAAGATTGCCGTTTCGGTTCGCCCTGAAGCGGTGAATGTGTCTCGGGGGGCAAGCGCTGCCGATGACGACATGTTGACCTTTGACGGAAACATTCGGCAAATCAGCTTCATAGGGCGAGAACTTGAAGTCCATGGCAAGACCCTTCTCGGAGACGATGTTCGGGCTATTCTGCGGCCGACATCTGATCTTCTTGATCTGGCCGAAGGCGATCCGGTCACCTTCGCGTTCAACCGTGATGAAGCAATACTGTTCGAAAATGGAGAAACGGGCCGGAGGTTGTCATGACAATGGCCTCCTCAAACCCTCTCTTGAAACCTGTCTACATATTTGGTCCTGTGCGCTTCGATTTCTGGACCGTGATGACGCTTCTCGTCATTGTGGTGCTTTTCGTCCTTCTGATAATGCCAATAGCCAGCGTGTTTTTCGTCAGTTTTCTTGATGAGGACACCGGCGCCTTTACGCTTGCAAACTACGTGGAGGTGTTTACTCGGAACTACTACGTGAAGGGTTTGCGAAATACGCTCACCGTGGGTCTTCTGGGTACACTTGGTGCTTGCCTGATCGGCGTTCCCCTGGCGTTTTTCACGGCAAGGTTTCGAATACGCGGCAAGGCCCTGATCTCGACGTTG
>NZ_KI928923.1:169691-188722 GCF_000521215.1 Labrenzia sp. DG1229
GATCTCGACGCTTGCAATTCTGGTACTGGTTGCCCCACCTTTCATCGGCGCCTATGCCTGGATCATGATGCTTGGCGCCAATGGCTTCATAACCAACTTCTTCAAGGGCCTGGGTCTCAACCTGCCGACGATCTATGGCGCTCACGGGATCATCCTGGTCTTTACGCTCAAATTCTTCCCGTTCGTGTTTCTCATGACAAAGACCGCGCTCGGTTCCGTCAACAAGTCGTTTGAAGATGCGGCTGAAAACCTCGGCTGCAACGCCTTGCAGCGGTTCTTTTACGTGACCCTGCCCCTGGTATTTCCGGCGGTAAGCACCGGCGCGATCATCTGTTTCGTACTGTCGATAGCCGACTTCGGGACGCCGGCGATTTTGGGCCGGGGTTTCCGCACCTTGTCGACGATCGCATATTCCGCCTACACGTCCGAACTCGGCGGCAAACCCACGATGGCGGTCACGGTTTCACTGGTCATGATGGCGATCTCCATTCTGGCTCTTTTCATTCAACGCCGGTTCTTGTCAAAACGGCGTTATGCATCTGCCCTCACGAACCGGCCGGTCATCCAGCAACTGAAAGGCTGGCGCAACTGGGGTGCACACGCCTTCTGCTATGCCGTTGTCATCACCGCGATGTTTCCGACACTCGTGGTCGTCTACACGTCGATCCTGGAGACCAATGGCCCGGTTTTCACCGGCGAATATGGTCTTTCCAGCTATCGGCGGGTGCTGCTGGATGCGCCGGAAGCGATATTCAACAGTTTCCGGTTTTCTCTGATTGCCGTGGCCGTGATTGCTGTTTTCTCCGGATTGATCTCGTATCTGATCGTTCGCCGGGAAAACGCGGTTTCCGGGACCATCGACGTCCTCATGATGGTTCCCTACCTCGTTCCCGGTGTCGTGATGGCAATCGGCTTTGTCACGACGTTTCGTTCAGGCTGGTATGACCTCACAGGTACCGGTTTGATCATCGTCATGATCCTGTTCATTCGACGATTGCCGTATGGCGTCCGGTCAACCACGACCAACCTTCGACAGATCAAGCCGTCATTGGAAGAAGCTGCTGTCAATCTTGGGGCGTCTCCGTTGCGGGCCTTCCTGTCGGTAACGGTTCCGCTGATACTCCCCGGTCTGATTGTCGGCTCCCTGATGAGTTTCATAACCGCGATCAACGAGCTCTCCTCCACCCTGATCCTCTACAACTCCAAAACAGTAACCATGCCAGTGAAGATCTACATATCGGTGCTCGACGGCGAATTTGGTCTGGCTGCGGCTTTGTCGACGATCCTGCTCGTTTGCTCGGGACTATGTGTCTATGCGGTCTTCCTGCTCGCTGACGATCGGGAATCGTCATTTGTCTAGTCAACTTCAGCTAAGCACCGGCATACCAATGCAAATTTCATCGCTCACCTATTCAAGAGACCGAACCGGCCGACAGGCGGGAGACGACAGTCTTTTGATCTTGCCGGGTACCTGCGGAGTGTTCGACGGTGCTTCAAGCGGGGCGACTTCCCCCGGAGTTTCTCCCGGCCAGGCGGCGTCCCGAGCCGCGGCATCCGTCCTCGGAGAGTTTGCCGCCACAAGAACCATGACGGATGTCCCGGCTTCGGAAATCTTCTCCGCAATCAGGGAGAGGATTTGCCGGACGGAAAGAATGCTTGGCAACACTTTCCGCGCGTCGACTACCATGGCGGCAGCATTTTTCGACGCAGAAACAATCCGGCTGCTTGTTGTCGGAGACAGCGGCATACGAATGAACGGCGACCAGGTTTACAGGTGGCTGAAACCCGTTGACGACCTCTCAACGACAGCACGGATTGAGGTGTTCAACCTGTTGAAGGGCGATGGCGGTTCATCTGATGAAGTCGAGGCTCAAACGCGAAAAATTTCGTTTCAGGGTTTGGACAATGGTGTGAGCGAAGGCATTCTTGAGGAAGAAGACGCAGCCAGGATATGCACCCTTGTATCGGATAAATACGCTGACATCGTCCCCTCTCAGCATACGGAAGCAATCCTGCGCACGGGCATAAGGAGCCAATACCTTTATGCCAACAGACCGGACCATCCACTCGGGTACTCGTCACTGAATTGCGATCCCATTCTGATGGATGATGTCATCGACGTCAGCAAACCGATTGCAGAGGTCGAAACACTCGAATTCTTTACTGATGGTTACTTCGATCTCCCTGGAGAAGTGTCTGTTTCCGCGTGGGAAAAAGCTTTCGACAAATGCGAGACGGTCGATTTTCACAAGACGGAAAGCTTTCCCAGCATCAAAGGATCGACTTCGAAGGAATTTGCTGATGACCGCTCCGTGATTGTTGTCAGAAACTCCTGACGCGGCGTCGACGTACCTCAGGCACATGATCCAGCTCGAAGGCTGCTTTCAGACCGCGGTGAGACTAACACCGTTACCCGATCGGCGGTCAATGCAACGCTGCCGGAAAGCGACTGTTGCGACTGGTGGCGGGATCGGTGGCAGTGTCACGGCACTGCACATTTCCAGCGCGCATGATGAGCACGGCACGCCAATCAAGGCTGGATTCCCTCGACGGCATCGCCCCGTCCTGAGAGCGGCAAGTGCCATACTTTCTTCCGTCCGCCTAGATCGGGGCCTCGATCAGAAATGGGCCGTCGGTTCGCGCTGCCTGTTCCAGCGCCTCGGCAAAATTCTCTTCACTGTCGGCGCGCACTGCCGGTACACCATGGCCTTTCGCCAGCGCCACCCAATCAAGCAGCGGGTCTTCTATGTCGAACATGGCCCGTGCGTTGCGTCCCGGTTTAGATGCGCCCTGAGCCTGGAGTTCCGCATGGAGGATCTGATAGCCTCGATTCGCAATGATCACGAATGTGATATTCATTTTTTCGCGGGCAGCAGTCCAGAGACACTGAAGCTGATACATTGCTGACCCATCGCCAGAAACCGCAAAAACCGGCCGGTCCGGGCAAGCCACCGACGCGCCAAGCGCATTGGGAAGACATTGGCCAATGGAGCCACCGGTATTGTTGAGCCGGTCATGGCTTGCAGCAAAATTCACATGAGGCCAGATTCCGGGCCCGGCGGTAACCGCCTCATTCACCATCACGGCGCCGTCGGGGATGGCGTTGGTCAGGCAACGCCCAATACCCTCCGATGTCAGCGACCCTGTCTCCAAGGCCGGCTTCTTGCCCTTGATCCTTGATACGTGTTCACTGCCATCGACGCCCACAGCCTCGGCCATGGTCTGAAGCGTCCACATTGTATCCCAATCGCCGTAACACAATCTGTCCAGGACACATCCGGCGGGATCGGGCGTTGAGGGCTTGCCGGGATAGGCAAAGAAACTCACCGGCGGATCTTCACCAACAAGCACAATGCGGGACAGGTCGGACAGAAACTCGATTGTGTGATCGGGACTATAAGGCAACATTTCGAAGGCAACGGCATCCTCGCCGAGGGCGATGCGCGGAGCAAAGAAGGGCGCAAGCAGGCGGCAGCCTGTCCGCGCAGAAATTTGCCCGGCCAACTTCGCGCCCTGCCCGTAAAGCCCGGGTCCGCTCACCAGAAGCGCGGCTCCCGGCAGGGCAAGAGCCTCCGCCGACGCGGCAACGCGATCCGCATCCGGACGGTGCTTCGCAACGGGCGGCAGAGCTGTCAGCGCACCTGCTGCACTTTCGCCCCAGGCGCAGTCGGCCGGTAGGATAACGGTCGCAATCTGGCCACCGCGTGCAACACGGATGGCATCCGCGCCCGCGCCCGCAACTGTGGAACTGTCTGTTGCCCGCCGTACCCATTGAGAAACCGATGCGACAACCCCGTCGAGATCCGCCTGCAAGGGGGCATCATGTTTCAGATGATAGCCTGCGTGATCTCCAACAATATTGACAATGCCGGAATGCCCTTTGCGCGCATTGTGCAGATTGGCCCAGCCGTTGCCGAAACCTGGCCCCAGATGCAGGAGCGTGCCGGCAACGTTCCCGCTCATTCGGGCATAGCCATCCGCGGCGCCGGTCACGCCTCCTTCAAAAAGGCAGAGGATGCACCGCATTTCCGGATGGGTATCGAGGGCGGCCACGAAATGCATTTCAGACGTGCCTGGGTTGGCAAAGCAAACCGAAACATCCGATGCCAACATTGTTTCGACCAGCGCTTCTGCACCATTCATCCAGACACCTCCCTAAAGAACTCCGGCAATATTAAGCAGTTGAACGAGCTTGTCTATATCGGTCACCTATGTGTTGCCGGCGTCGTGTCCAGTGATCATTTGACACCGTGGTTCCGCACAATCCTCGCGGAGACAGGGAACAATGATGCGGATCAATAAAAAACGGCCGGTCACCAGGGACCGGCCGTAAAATCTGGAACCCTTTGAGGTGCTGGCTCAGGCAGCCCGACTTTGACCATTCTGCTCAAGAGCAGTCGCCGGATCGACATAGTCGTAGCCGAGCGCTTCGGCGACAGCTTCGCAAGTCACCCGCCCGCCGATCACGTTCAGACCAGGCAAGAAATGCGGATCATCGAGAAGCGCCTGTTTCGCCCCCTTGTCGGCCAATGCCAATGCAAACGGAAGCGTCGCATTGTTAAGAGCATAGGTGGAGGTCTTTGGCACGGCGCCCGGCATGTTGGCGACGCAGTAATGAACCACTTCATCAATGATGTATGTCGGATCGGAATGAGTTGTGGCCTTGGAGGTTTCAAAGCATCCACCCTGATCGATAGCAACATCAACCAGAACCGAGCCCGGCTTCATGCGGCTGACCAGATCCCTCGACACAAGTTTCGGTGCGGCAGCACCGGCGACCAGCACGGCACCAACGACCATGTCCGCCTCAAGAACATGTTTTTCAAGCGCGGACCTGGTCGAGTAAACCGTTTTCAGTGCAGGGCCAAAGGTTTGCGCAAGCTGACCGAGAACCGCAGTGTTCCGATCGAGAACGGTAACATCTGCACCGAGACCGATTGCCATGGTGATTGCGTGAGAGCCGACAACACCACCGCCGATCACGACAACCTTTGCCGGTTCAACACCCGGAACGCCACCGACCAGGGTACCGGAGCCGCCATGGGCCTTCTCCAGCGCCTTGGCACCGGCAATCACGGACAGACGACCGGCAACCTGTGACATCGGTACCAGCAACGGCAGGCCACCCCTGGAATCGACAACCGTTTCGTACGCGATGCAGGTGGCACCGGACTTCACCAGGTCTGCGGTCTGATCGGCGTCCGGCGCCAGATGCAGGTAGGTAAAGAGGATGTGGTCGGGACGCAGCATGGCGCGCTCGACAGCCTGCGGCTCCTTCACCTTCACGATCATCTGTGCGGCGTCGAAGACCTCTTTCGCGGTCGAAAGGATTTTCGCACCGGCGGCTTCATAGTCAGCGTCGTTTGCACCGATGCCGGCGCCAGCATTTGTTTCAACGACCACTTCGTGGCCGTGTGCGATCATTTCGTGAACACTGTCCGGCGTCAGGCCGACACGGTATTCATGGTTCTTGATTTCCTTGGGCACACCAATACGCATAACCACGTCTCCTCTGGAAGCGATTTGATTGCCTCCAAGTCTACGCTTTCCGCGGTCGAATGTGCTTGCGTTCCGAGGGGCTGAACAGGCATTTGGCACAATATTGTTGCGTCAATCTGGATTTTTCTCGAATATAGTGCCGCAAAGCTCCGATAAACCTGCAATATGTGCGGTGCAACATAATGAAACTTGATCGTCTGGACAGGAAAATCCTCGACGCCTTGCAAAAAGATGGCCGGATCGCGAATGCGGATCTGGCGGAAATTGTGGGACTGTCGGCCTCTGCCTGCCTTCGCCGTGTCCGTGCACTTGAGGAAGTCGGCATCATCGAGAACTACGTTGCTCTTCTCGACCAGCGCAAGCTGGGGCGGAGGATGGATGTCTTTGTCGAGATCTCGCTGACCGGACAATCCAAGGAGACCCTTGAGAGTTTCGAACGTGCCGTCGCACGCTCGGATGAAATCATGGAATGTTTCCTGATGGCGGGCGACGCCGACTATATCCTGCGCCTCAGCGCAGCTGATCCGATTGATTTCGAACGGATCCACAGGGATCACCTGTCCCAGTTGCCCGGCGTTCTCAGAATGAAGTCGTCATTCGCCATCCGCCCGATCGTGAAGCGAACCGCAATCCCTCTTCAGGCTGAATTCTGACCCTGAAACCGGAATTGTGCCATTCAAGTTAGGAGGGTTGATACGGATCTTTGCAGTCTCGACGGCGGAGGAAGTCGGCTATATAGTCCGCATCCGTCAATTGCCTGGCTTTTCAAGGAACCTGCCTCGGTGTCCCACACGATTACCCGCTTTCTCGACACAACTTATCAACTTGGCGAATGCCCGACCTGGGATGACAGGCACGACCGGCTGCTCTGGGTCGATATTCAGGGGCGCTCGATCCAGTCGATGGACTGGGAGAGCCGCGACATCACCACATGGTACTTCGACAACGAGGTCGGATCGTTCGGCCTGACCGACGATGACCGTCTGGTGGTCGGTGTCTGGGACAAGATCCTGCTGTTCGATCCGAGTACGGAAAAAAGCGAGGTCCTTGCCGAAGTCCAGGCGGACCAACCTGGAACGCGCCTCAATGACGGCAAGATCGGTCCGGACGGCGCCTTCTGGATCGGCACCATGGACACCGCCTCCCCGCGCGAACCGATCGCCGGTCTTTACAGGATCGACGGCCGTGGTGAAGTTGCGGAAATTCGCGACGAACTGCAATGTTCAAACGGCCTCGCCTGGAGCGCAGACGGCACTTACATGTATCACGCCGATTCAACGCCGGGCTGGATCGAGTGCTACGCCTTCGATCCGGTGACGGGTGCGCTCGGTTCGAAGATGCTTTTTGCCCAGCAGACCAACGAAACCGGACGCCCGGACGGAGCAACCGTGGATGCAGACGGCAATTACTGGAGCGCTGGTGTTTCTGCGGGTCTGCTCAACTGCTTTGCACACGACGGAAATCTTCTGGAAGCCATCAGGATGCCGGTCCCCAAGCCGACAATGCCCTGCTTTTGTGGCCCTGACCTCGACCAGTTGATCGTCACCACAATCAAGCAACCCACCGACCTAACGGCCATCGAACCGGACACGCTGTCGGGCGGATTGTTCCTGGTGGAAGGTCATGGAAAAAAGGGGCTGAAGGCGGAACGGTTTAAGACTTGAGTCGAGCGAATTGTCGTTTCAAGCGCCACCAGGAAAAGGTAACTACGGCTAGGAGCAGTACAGTCCCCACGGTCGCAGGGCCCACTGGATTTCTTGAAGCCTCAATCTGCTCAGGTAGATCGCTGTAAAGATTATAGTCTGGCAGCAGATCATATTGCAGGTAGATGAGTCCCCAAAAGAGCGGAAACGCTGCGACAAGAATTCTCAAAGGTAGTTTGCCAGGTCGCTTAGTGAAGAATCCTGCAAGCGTCATCGCAAAAATCAGCGCTGAGAGACAATATCCGATCAGGAACCACAACCCGAATAGCGGACCCAAGAACACAGCCAAAGATATTGCATGAAATCTGCTTCGGTGAGGGTTTTCCTGAAAGAAGTCTGTCTGCAAAACCTCCAGTGCGCCAATTATGGCGCCCAACAATGTGACTACCAGCATTGCAGAATAGAAGACAGAAAGCGCCGCTCTCCACCCCGCAGATGAGTTTGCTTCGTCGTTTTCATAGGTAAATGTTATTTTCGCAGCATTTGACGCACAAGATTATGTATATGCAAATTTTCAGCAATTTTCAGTCCAACCTCAAATGTTTTGGGAGAACTCAATTCCGCAAAAGCCGTGGGAATCCAGCGGTCTAATCATTCTGTGTCAAGACGCTTTGAAAATGGATGACACCTGTTTGGTTCGGCAATCGGTCGACTTGGTCTCTCCTTAAGAAACCATGGTCCGCTAGTTCGCGGATGGTGGCGTTTCGCATTTTTTGATCTTGGGTACCTCGCGGCTGACGCGTGTTGCCGACCACCTGCAATTTTCCACCAGGAGGGCACCTTCCGCACCGGGAAGACTGTCAGTGACAAACACCGTGCTGGCGGAAAAACCGAATTTGTCACTCGTCGTGCTCGCCGGGAAAATACGGATCAACTCCTTGTATGGAAACCTGGATTGGCAGGCTTCCAGATAACCACTTGTAAAGTCACCGGCAGGACTTGCCATTACCAAGCCGTTATATAGAGACGCTTTGTTGCCAAGGCTGGGATCATCTATCTCTGTTGCAACGTGCAGGGCGTTTCCGTCCTGCACAAAGTGCAACCCAAGCGCCCGGCCAAATGTGGACGGTGCGCCGTTCATCACACGATCGCAGGCAACAAAGCCTTCATAGCTGCCCGTCCACGAGAACGCTTCGTCCGCATTGGCGGAATTCGACAGGGCCAGAAAGAAGCCTGCTGCGAGCGCCTTGTGCATTTAAACTCTCCGTCGCTGCTTGGTGTACCGGATGCCAGCAAACCTCAAACCGCTCGTCCAGCCCGGAGCGAAGCAAGTCTAATACCGGCAGCCCTTGATTTTCACCGGCTGCCAGACTGTGCGGGCCGGCTGTACCTGGACCCGGCGATTGACTGTCTTGTAGACGGCCGGTTCCCTGATCACATGGCTGGAGGCAGGTTGCAGCATCACCTTCTCCTTCACCATGCTGTAGATCGCAGGATGCCGAATGGCAACTTTTGACGCTGCCTGGACCTTCACCCGTTCGCTGACCGCCTGATAGACCGGCGGGTGCTTGATCTTGCACAGCGTCTTGCGGCCCTTGATCATCCGGTATTCCCAGCCGATGCTGGCCTGTTTCACCAGTACATGGCGCTGGCGGGTCTGGTAGACTGCAGGCGTCTTGCGATAGGACACCCGCTCCGGCTGCACCAGAACCCGCCGTTTCTGATAGCCGTATACTGCGGCTTTCTTGACAACCCTGCTGCTGGCGGCCCTGACCAGAACACGCTCCTGCACGGTCTTGTAGACTGCGGGCACAGTTGCCTGCTGATAACAGGCGATTGCCTTGCCGCCTGCCATCGCCGAAGAGATTAGAAATGGAGTAAATGCCAGCGCGCAAACCGCGCTCAAGGAAATGTAACGCATGAACTTGTCCCCCGGGGTCGGGACGCACTGAAGGGTCCGAACCCTTGTCTGGTGCAGGAAAATGACCTGCAACCTGACTTTAGGGAAATTTACCAAGGCATTAAAGCGAAAAAGTTAATTTTCGTTAAGAAGTTGCCGTTTTCCGGTCTTCGGCGACAGCCTGCTCCCTGGTGCCCGTCTCGTAATCCGTATCCTCGTTGATGATGTGGCGGGCCTCTTCCGGCACCCATTCGCCCCAACGCGGCTGCAGTTGATGATCGACGGAAACCCGGTCATCGAACACAAAACACTCGCCCTTCCACAGGCTCTGGTCTTCAGGCACCTTTTCCAGGTAGTTCAATATGCCGCCTTCCAGATGATAGACCTCGTCAAAACCGTTCTTCAGCATCCAGGCGGACGCCTTCTCGCAGCGGATGCCGCCGGTACAGAACATGGCGACTTTCGGTTTTTTCTTCAGGTTTTCCTGCTCGTGCACCCAGTCGGGAAACTCGCGAAAAGACTGTGTTTCCGGATTGAGCGCATTCTCGAACGTTCCAAATGCGAATTCATAGTCATTCCGGGTGTCGATGACGACAACATCAGGTTCCGAAATCAGGTCGTTCCAGTCTTCCGGTTTGACATATTCACCGACGATTTCATTCGGATCGATACCGTCGACTGCCAGACGCACGATCTCTTGCTTCAGACGTACCTTCATCCTTTTGAAAACGTGGCGATGCGTCCAGGCTTCCTTGTGTTTCAGCCCTTCCAGACGCGGGTCGGCGCGCAAGTGCGCAAGCACGGCCTGAACTCCGGATTCCGGACCGCAAATCGTTCCGTTGATGCCTTCGGCGGCAAGCAGCAGGCTGCCGCGCACGTCGTGTTCAATGCAAAAGGCCTTGAGAGGATCGCGCATCTCCTCAAAGTCATCGAGAGACGTGAAGAGATAAAGGGCGGCAACCAGAAAATCGTTCATCGGGCTTGTTCTTTTTTTGTGGCATACGCCCCGACATGGAGGCGTCCCGGTCCATTCGGGACCGACTGGCGCCTTCTATACAGCGATAGAGCCCCGTCTGAAAAGTCCGCAGTAGTTCTGACACCGATCGAACGGGCGCAAGGACACGCAGAGACATTGCGCGAACACGCTCCCAGGCGTCTGATCAAACGACCGCAAAGACGCCTTCAGAGTGTGACAACAGCTTTGATCAGGGTGTCGCGGTCGTTTGCAAGAAGTTGAAACTGGTCGGCAATCTCATGGATCGGAATGGTCCGGGAACACAATGCGCCCGTGTCGATCAACCCCTCGCGGATGGCCTGCATTACAGTCTCGAAGTCTTCCGCCGTAGCATTGCGGCTCCCGATGATCTGCGCTTCGCGCTTGTGAAACTCCGGGTCATCAAAGCGGATCTGGTCCTTGACCACACTCACCAGCACGTACCGGCTGCCATGCGCAAGCAGCGGGAAACCGGCTTCGATCGCGCGAGCACTGCCGGTTGCATCAAACACGACGTCAAAACCGTCCGTCAGCGATCCTGCGAGGATATCGTCTCCGACGAGATGAAGCTTGTCGAAACCGAATTTGGACGAAGCCTGACGCAACCGTGCTTCGCTGAGATCGAGAAGGTGAACGTCAGCGCCCCGGATTCGCGCAAACAGGGCTGTCCCGATTCCGATCGGGCCGGCACCGGTCACGAGAACACGCTCGCCCTCCAAGGCCCCTGCTCTCCTGACGGCATGCGCGCCGATCGCAAGAAACTCCACCATGGCGGCTTGCAGTTCGCTCAGGCCGTTTGCTCGATAAAGGTTGCCGGATGGTACCGCGATCCTTGCACACATGCCCCCTTCCCGGTGAACACCCAGAACTTCAATGCGCTCGCAGCAGTTGGGCTTGCCCTTTTTACAGGCACGGCATTCCCCGCACGACAGGTACGGATTTATGACGACCAGTTCCCCGGCCTTCCATTCTCCAGACGCTTCCGCAATTCGTCCACTGAGCTCGTGACCGATGACGCGGGGATATTCCAGATAGGGATGCTTGCCTTCGAAAATATGATAGTCCGTGCCGCAAATACCAACCGCGCATATGTCGACAAGAACCCAGCCATCTGGCGTTTCGACCGGAAGATCGCGCGTTTGAAGCTGAAAAACACCCGGCTCGACGACAACACCGCTGGACATCTTGACCGTGCCTGCATCTACTGTTGCCGTTTCAAGCGTCATTGCACCATTTCCCTGCCGCGCGGAACCCAGTCGCCCGGCAATTCGCCCTTGATGATAAGGCTGAGCACATCATCCTTTGTAACATCTTCGATCCTGTGCGAGCCGACGTTCCGGCCCTTGTTCATCACGACCACACGATCACACAATTCGAAAACATCGTGCATGTCATGACTGACAAGCAGTATTCCTATTCCTGTGGACCGCAGTTTCTTGACCAGATCCGCAACCATCGCCGTTTCCGATGGTCCCAGCGCTGCGGTCGGTTCGTCCATAATCAGTATTTTCACGTTGAAGTAAATCGCCCGGGCAATCGCGATGACCTGACGTTGCCCGCCCGAGAGCCTGGAGACAGGATCGTCAAGGTTCTTGAAATTCGGGTTGAGCTTGCGCAAGACGCTTATCGCTTCGCCCATCATCTTCCGGTCATCCAGGTTGCCGAGTTTCGTCTTCAGTTCGCGCCCCAGAAAGAGATTTGCAGGCGCATTGAGATGATCTGCAAGCGCAAGTGTCTGATAAATAGTCTCTATACCAAGGTCCCGGGCTTGATGAGGATTCTGGATATCCGCGATTTCCCCGTTCACCCTGATTGTGCCTTCATTGGCAATCATCGCCCCCGACAATATCCGCATCAGGCACGACTTGCCCGCACCATTGTGCCCGAGCACACCGACCACCTCACCGGCATGGAGATCCAGCGTGACCCGGTCAACAGCGCGAATACCACCGAAGTGCTTTTCAATGCCGGTCATCTGCACCAGTGGTGCCGTTTCGCCTTGCAGTGCCATCGCGAAGCGCCCCTTTATGAAAAAAACGCCGGGAACCCGAGGAAGAAATGAGCTCCCGGCAAGTTAGGACCTGTCAGTAAAGGACGTTCTGAACCTCTGGCTGGTCGATGTTTTCCTTTGTGGCCAACACGACACCCGTGTCGATGAAGTCGGAGACCTTTTCTCCGTTCAGAAGTTTCATGATCGCCTGAACGCCCAGTTCACCCATCTGGAACGAGCCCTGAACCGCAGTCCCTGCAAGTGTTCCGTCTCGTACGAAATCCTGAAGGTCGGCGTTCCCGTCGAACCCGAGGGCCGTAATGCTGCCGGCCTTGCCTGCCTGAACGATTGCGCGTCCCATACCGATAGCTGTCGGCTCGTTTGCGCCGAAAATGCCCACCAGATCATCGTTGGCCGCAAGCACATCCGTCGTCTGGTTGAGCGCGGTCGCCATTTGGGACTGCGAGTAGAACGGACCGACGATTTCAATATCGGACTTTTCGTTTAAGCGCTTGACGAAACATCCCACACGACCGACTTCCGATCCGACACCGGCAACATAGGACATGACGGCAACCTTGCCGGACGTACCGACTTCAGACAGCATCTTGTCGGCGACAAGCTGACCAGCCGCGCAATTGTCGGTCGACAGGAACGCCTGGAAAAATTCCTTGCCGTTGTCGGCAAGGCCGGAGTCGATGATGACAACCGGTATCTGGGCCTCGAACGCCTTCTTGACCGCCGGCACCAGTGCTTCGGGATCGGAAGGCGCAAGCACGATGCCCGAGACACCGCGATTGACGGCATTTTCAACAAGGTTCACCTGATCTGCAATCGCAGATTCCGAAGCCGGCCCGTTGAAGGTCATGGAATGTGCTTCCTGGCCTTCGATCGCGGCGCTGGCGCCTTTGTTCACGTTTTGTCCAGAAGTTGGAATTGGTCGTCTTCACGATGACTGCAATCTCTCCTGCATGCGCTGTAGCGGCCGTGAGCGCGAGCGCACTTGCCATTACCATGGTCGAAATCAGCTTCTTCATGATGTTCTCCTCCGTTTGAAGACTTGCTGTGATAGCTATCCGGCTTGTCAGCGCCGGTTGCGGATCTGATCGATGTAGACCGCCACAATGACGATCACGCCGATCACGATTTGCTGGATGAATGCTGAAACGCCCGCCATGTTCAGCCCGTTGCGCAGAACGCCGATGATGAACGCGCCAATCATGGTGCCGGAGATATTTCCGACGCCGCCCATCAGCGACGCGCCACCAATCACGGCAGCTGCGATCGCATCGAGCTCGTACATCACCCCTTCGTTGGGTTGCACCGTCACAAGTCTGGACATCAGGACGTTGCCCGCCAGACCGGCAAGGGCACCGGAAAGCGTGTAGGCAAAGATCTTGGTCCGGTCGACGAGCACACCGGAAAGCCGCGCGGCCTCCTCGTTCGAGCCGGTCGCATAGATATGTCTGCCGATCTGGCGCCGGTTCAGAAGATAGGCAGCTGCGATTGCCACGGCTGCGAGCAGGATTGCCGGATAGGGAATTCCGGGAAAAACGACTTTCGGAAAGATGCCCCCCGTCTTTTCGACGATCCTGAACAGCGACCCGTTTCCCAGGATGCCGAAGGCCTCCCCCAGCCTGGAAATCGGAGCCGCGCCGGTAAGCTGGAGCGCAACGCCTCGGGCAATCAGCATCATGCCCAGGGTCGCGACAAAAGGTGTGATCCGCATTTTGGTAACGACAAAGCCATTAACGAGGCCGCAGGCAGCACCGGCAACAATTCCAAGCGCCATCGCCGGGGCAGTCGGGACACCCGCCTTCACCGCCAGGCCCGTAACAACACCGGACAGTGCAAGGACCGATCCGACACTGAGGTCGATACCGCCAGTAATGATGACCATGGTCATGCCGATGCCCAGCAGACCGATCACCGACGTCTGAAGCAGGACCGTCAGACCGTTGTTGACCGTCAGGAAAGCGTCGTTGCCGAACGAAAACGCGATCGCAAGCGCCACAAGCGTGAGCAAGGCCGATAGCTTGTGAAACGAGCCGGTTGAAAGCCTGAAACCCGTCGGCAACGGTAACGCCTCCCTTTCAAGATTCGCCATGCATCCCCCCCGGGCGAAAATGATTTTAATTATTAAATACAAATTGGCAGCACTCACCTCCTTCGTCAATTGTTTTTTATTAAATTGTACAAAAAGTGGGAATTGTTATCCGAACCGAATATGCTAATTTCACTGGCATGGCTCGAACTGACGACCGATTCCGAAGCGCTTACAATAAGTTGCTGGACATTTGCACCAACATGGAAGTTGGCGGGCAATTGCCGGCGGAAGTCGTGTTGGCCGAGCGAATGGAAGTGAGCCGCACAATTGTACGCTCCGCACTGCACAAGCTGGATGCCGAAAATCTAATTCTCTGGGAAGGCAGACGGAAAACGCTTGTGAAGCGGCCGGACAAACGGCACCGCCTGTCACAGTCTGAAAGTCTGCCGACAGGAGAAGAGCTGGAAAAGCGTTTCCTGGAGTGGATCTTGCGTTTTGATGTTCCTGCCGGAACATCCCTAAATATTGCGCAATTGTCGCGGCAATTCGGTGTACCGGCCCACAGCCTGCAGGCGTTCCTGTCCGGTTTGAGTCGCTTCGGCCTGGTTGAACGACGGGCGAAAGGCGGTTGGATCCTTTCAGGTTTTACCGCCGAGTTTGCTGTCGAATTGTCCGATTTCCGTCTTGTCCTGGAAATGAACGCCGTCCGGCACCTCTTGTCGCTGCCGGAGGATCATCAGATCTGGGGCAAATTGAAGGAAATAAGGAAAGAACATGAAGACCTTCGGCGGGATCTGAAGGATCGCTACCACGACTTTTCGACACTGGACGAAAAATTCCATACGACCATAAACAGTGTTGTGAAAAACAGATTTGTAGTCGAAGCGCAGAAGCTGATCTCGCTCATCTTTCACTATCACTACATGTGGGACAAACGGGACGAACAGGAACGCAACGCGGCAGCAATCGAAGAGCATCTCGATTGGATCGACGCCGTGCTGGCGCAAGACAGGGCCGGGTCGGAGGAAGCCGTCCTCAATCACCTTCGTCGTTCCAAGGAAACACTGCTGGCATCCCTGAAGAACCACAAGCTTGGGTGACGGACTTGCGGCAGTGACAGGAACCTTGTGCCGTGTTCATCGCGCGACTGTGTCCCAAGACGCTACGAAGCCGTCTTTTCGATGATCGCTTCAAGGCGCTTTGCCGAGAAATTCGGATTTTCTTGTCGTGACCAGGAAAGGAAGGATGCGATCCTGCGATCGACCTTGTCGCGATGGTTTTGCGCAATGTCGGACAGCCTGTGATCCAGAAACGGGTTCCTGAACCGGTCGAGAGTTGTATTCACATAGGCTTCGGCCTCCGCTTCCCTCCCATGTAACCGAAAACCGGGAATGACTTCGCGGGCATATACGTCTTCCAGATCGGCAGCGACGGCCGGATCACCGAGCATGTCGCGAACGAATTCGTGTTCCGGTGCCTCATTGTCGATCCAACGAGACACGAGATAGGTATGTCCAAGGTTGAGAATGAACAGCTTGAGCGTTTCAACCTGCTCCAGATCGGGAACCACACGAATGCTCGGGTGTGTGCATGGCAACACCAGTCCGGGCTGATCCTCGATCGCCCAAAGCCCATAAGGCTCGGCAACAGCTCCCGCCGGTTCAAGGGGTTCGGAAACGATCCGGTCGACAAGTGAATTGACCCAGATGACATCAGTTTCCAGCCAACGCCGGAATTCGGCCGGGTAGCATTCTGCAATACCAATGACGAGCGCGCGCAGCACCGCGCCGTTTTGAGGGACAAGTTCGGTCGGCATGATCTGGATCGGCTCGCCGCGTTTGCTGAACCGTCTGAAAAGCAGCCAGGTCAGCTTTGCCGGGTAGGACATGTCCTGTGAATATTGCCTCTGACTGTCGGCGTTGGAGGGCCTGAAACCGGCGTCCGCCGTGTTTGACAGGATAATGCGGGCCTCACCGGACACGATCTCGCTCACGCTCTCCAGATCGTGCGGCAAGGACAGCGCCCTGCTTACGCTGGATACGCGGATCTCGCGGTCCACAACTCGTCCCTGATCCACTCCTCTGATCCTGACTTCGAAACCGTCCTTGGCCGCAAGCGCGGAAAGGCGTCCGGAACGGCTCCTGTCACCACTGCTCTGGACAACGGTTATGGGTCCCAGTGCATTGCCCCGTTGAAGCGCCTCCGACACGAAGAGATCGGCATGCGCCTGAAGGAAGCGGCTTGTGCCGAATTGAACGAGCGGGGTTATGGACATGTTGCCTCCGGGTCAGAATAATGTTTTTATTAATTAAAACTTAATTGGTCAATTGAATTCACGCTTTCCACAAATCCAGTCTCCAATGTCGCAAATTTCGCCTGGATCGCATGCACTCACGCACATTTTGCAAGCATCTTCACAACGCGAAATTATCTGTTGACTATTCAATGTTCAATTTGACTCGGACAATGAGCGCTTCATCTTAGTTAAAACTGGAAAAGATAATAGAAAATCGATATTATTAAACATGGCTATCAAAATGCATACGGATCCGGCGCAAGAACCATCCGCGACACAGCGCGCATATCTTGCAATCCGGCGAATGATCCTGATCGGTGATTTGCCACCAGGCGAAAAACTGAAGATTGAAAAACTGCGTTCCATCCTCGAGATGGGAGGGTCTCCGATCCGCGAAGCCCTGACGCTGCTTGTCTCCGACCTGCTTGTGGAACGCCTGGATCAACGGGGTTTCCGGACTGCTGAAATCAGTCCGTCCAATTTTGCCGAGATCCTGAACCTGAGATGCCACCTGGAAGAAATGGCGTTCCGAGAGAGCCTTTCCAACGCTGACCACGCTTGGGAGGACAAGCTTGTCATCACCCATCACCGAATGATGCGCGAGCCCCGAACGAACGTCGAACGCTTCGAGGAGCTCCACAAGACCTTTCACATGAACCTACTGAGTGCCTGTCATTCACCGGTGCTCTTGAAGTTCTGCAACCAGCTCTATGATTTGAATATTCGCTACCGCTATCTGGCAGGCCAGGCGCTTGACTATTCCAAACGCGATATCGGCAAGGAACATACCGATATCATGAATGCCGCAGTCGACAGGGACGCGGACGCCGCTTGCCGGATGCTGCTGGACCATTACCGCAACACAGGCGCGTTTCTGGAAAAACATTTTACCACGGAAGCCGCCGAGTAATTGTTGACCCCGTGAAAAACAAGCGTTGACCGGATTTCTCCGGCCCGCATTTCCATTGCGCACTCATCGTGGATTGTCAGGAACCTTCACGGACAAGCACAAGATCGAAGTCAGCCAGAAGGAATGGGCCGTCGACTTTGCCTGACAGCTCGTACCCCTCTGCCGGAAACGAACCGGCTGGCTCCTCCAAATATGTCATCACCAGATCCTCGCGAACGCCGAACACCGTATCCTCGTCGAGATAGGGATCGTCATCCGGGAAAATTTCAGTCACCAGTGATTTGAAGCCCGGAGCCTTTACGATGTAATGCAGGTGTGATGGACGCCATGGATGCCTTCCGCTGGCCCTGAGAATATCGCCAACCGGACCGTCACCTGGAACCGTGTAACTGACCGGTTTGACTGTTGTGAAACCGTAGCGGCCATCTGCTCCGGTCGTTTGAATGCCATGGAAGGAGTAAGTGTCCTGGTCCGGATCCTGACTGGAATAAAGGCCGTTGGGTGCAGTCTGCCAGATATCCAGCTCAGCTCCTTCGACAGGGGTGCCGTTTTCATCCCTGATCGTGCCTGTCGCCAAAAGGACTTGCTCCTTGAAGTCCTTGCGCAAGTCACCCCCGAAAGCCAGCGGCGGCGACCCTGTGATGTGAAACGGCCCCAGGACACTGGAAGATGTGCCCTGCGGGCTGGAATGAAGCATGTCGACGAGGGATGAAAGACCCAGAACGTCGGAAAGGAGGACAAACTCGTGCCGTTCCTTGTCAGATATGTTGCCCGCCCATTCCAGGAATTCGATGCCTTTGCGCCACTCTTCGTGAGTCAGGTTCGTTTCTCTTGCAAAATCATGCAGGTGTGTGACGAGGCCCTTCAGAATTTCCTTCAGTCTCGGGTCCGTGTCCGGACCGAAGTAACCCATGAAGACATCGGTTATGTTGTCTTTGGTGACATGACGCATGGAACACCTTTTAGTTCAGGATGGCCAGGCTGAGCGACGGCCAGCGGATGAGAGCGATCAGAACGACCAGCATCACCAGCGCGAATGGAAACGCACCGATAAACACATCCTTCAGCGATATGCGCGGATCGTTCAAAGTCGCTTTGATGACGAAACAGGAAATACCGAGCGGGGGTGTCAGAAGCCCGATCTCGGCTCCGACAACCGTGACGATGCCAAACCAGACGAGTGACAGTCCCATGGGTTCGACCAGCGGCAGAAACAACGGCACAACAATCAGGATGATGGAGGCAGTGTCCAGTATCGTGCCGAGGAAGATCATCAACAGCACATAGATGAACATGATCCAGAAGAAGGTCAGCCTGGTGTCGGTGAGCAAATCCCCGAGTTCATTGGGCAGTCCCGCAAGTCCCAGCATCCGGCTGTAGATCGACGCCGCAGTGATCAGGAAAAGGATCGACGCTGTGATGTGACCGGTTTCAAGAAGAGCATGCCAGAGCGTTTTCAGGGTCAGTTTCTTCCTGAATACGGCAATGATCAGACCCAGCAGGGAACCCGTGGCCCCAGCCTCGACCGGCGTTAGCCAGCCGGTATATATTCCTCCAAGCACGGCAACAATGAGCACCAGTGTTGGAAGGGTCTTGTCGGCGATTTCCATCGGCGACATCCATTCCATCTCATCTGCCGAACGGCCACCAACATACGAAGGCGTCAGCCGTCCCATCAAAAAGATGGCGACCACATAGGCAATTGCCAGAAGGATGCCGGGTATCACCCCGGCCAGAAACATGTCGCCGACG
>NZ_KI928923.1:189215-218388 GCF_000521215.1 Labrenzia sp. DG1229
GCCGACGCTCTGCTCCGCAACGAAGGAATAGATGATCAGCATCGCTGACGGCGGAATGATCATCCCCAGGACAGAGGATCCGGCGACAACACCGACGGCAAACCGCGGGTTGTAGTCGAAGGCCAGCATTTGCGGCACGGAAACCTTCGAGAAAACCGAGGCAGATGCGATGGAAGATCCCGTCACCGCGGCGAACACGGCGTTGGCACCGACCGTTGCCATTCCGATCCCGCCTTTGACCTTCCTGAACCCCGAGTTCATCACGGTGTATATGTCCGATCCCAGCCCTGCCTTGGAGACAATCAGTCCCATGAAGGTAAAGAGCGGCACCGTCGCAAAGGTATACTCCATGACGCTGTCGCCGATTGCGATCTTGAGAAGGTTGACGGCCAGATCGAAATTGTCCCGCATCAGCAGAATGGATACGAAGGAAACGAGACCGAGCGCAATCGGGATGTAGACGCCGAGATAAACCAGAACGACAATCGCAACGACCGATAGAATGCCGATTTCAAAAGGTGTCACGAGTTTTCCTCTGCATGTTCGTCGAGGCGGACAGGCTCAATCTTCTGATCCGGCTTGAGCACCTTGATGAAGAACAGGATGGTGCACAAAAACGCACTGAGATAGATGGCGAGTTTGATCGGCCACCAGGGAGCGGTAAAGATCCCCGGAACTCCGAAAAAGTCCTTGGTTTCATACATTTCGACGAACTCCGGCCAAATAGCATAAGCCACCAACGCCATGAAAGCTGCCGAAACGAGGTTGATTGTCCGCCTGATCGCGTCGGCCAGCTTGGGACGTGTCGTTGACAGGAGGGTCAGGAAACCGTCCGAACGCGTCAATCTGTTCGTGCGCACGACATCGGGAAGCTGAAGGAAGACGATCAGCACCATGGAAAACTGGACGACTTCATAGGCCCCTCTGAAAGGGGCATTGAAGAAGCCTCGTGCCACGACGTCGTAATTCACGATCAGTACCAGACCGAGGACGATGAGCGTACCAACCGCGTTGGCGCCGATCGCAACCCCGCTGGCCAGTCGAGACAAGGCGCGAACGCCAGTAAGTATTGGACGCAGCATACTGGCGCTCCCGCTGTTTACGGTCCGGCTACTGGGACAGTTCAGCCGACCAGTCACGTGTCGGAGAATAACCTGCATCCTGCAGTTTGGTCATGTAGGACTTCAGCATGTCGCTGCCCGGTTCGCCCTTGGAGTCGAGCTGAGCGGCCCATTCCACCGCAAGGTTCGGCATGGCTGCTGCCCATGCTTCACGTTCGGCCGGGTCCATTTCGACGATGGTACCACCCGCTTCAACGTATTTGTCGCGGCTTGCCTGCGCTCGGTCCATGGCAAGGCCGGCAACATGGTCCCGATATTCGACGGCAACCTCCTGCAACGCGTCCTTGACCTCATCGGGAAGCTTGTCCCAATAGTCCTTGTTGACCGTGATCGTCTTGGAATTGACCGCTCCAAGGTCGGCTTTCAACATGTAGGGTGCGACCTCTGCGATCTTGAATGTACTCGCCGCCTCCGGCCACAGCATCGCTTTGTCGACAAGCCCTGTCTGGAGCATATTGTAGAAGTCCGTCAGACCGCCACGCACTCCGGCAGCGCCGTCAATGCCTTCTAGATAGCGCAGGTTCATGCCTGCACCCGCGACCTTTTTGCCCTCCAGGTCCGAAATGCTGCTGATCGGCTCTTTTGAAAACACCTGATATGTGTCCAGCACAACGCCGGTCGCCAGATAAACCTGGTTCTGACTTTCGAATTCCTTCTGCATGGTCGGATATTCTTTGGCAATTTCGTCGACAGCCTTGGCAACCGCCCTGGAATCAGGCGCGATGAAAGGGGTCACTGCGGAAATCGCCTGGGTCGGCAGTTTCGAGGAATGGAATATGGTCGTAACGATGCCGATGTCACCGAGACCCAGTTTTATTCCTTCCAGAACACCCTTCGGCTTGACGATGGACCCGCCATAGCTTTCCTGCCAGTCCATTTCATAGTTGCCGGTTTCCGCGAGACGCTTGTTGACCTCCGGGATGAAGAAGTTCGTGAACTCTTTGACCCACAAGGCCCGCGCCGGGTAGCCGTCGATGACCACCGCCTTGATGGTTTCGGTTGCAAACGCAGGCAGTGACGTGGCGCTCAGGAGCGCCAGCGCAAGAGCACTCCGTCTTGTCAGTTTTCCAATCATGGCATTCTCCTCCCAAAGAAAAGTGACCGATCAGGCTTTTTGCCAGATCGTTTCAAGTGCGGTCCCGGATTGTTCAAACAGTTTGGACAGGGGACAGTATTTGGCGACGTTTGAAGCAACCCGCGAAAGATCCTCTTCCGTTGCGGCTCCATCACTTGTCACCACCTGACGCAGCGCGACGAAAGGGACGTCTATTTCTTCTTCAAGCGTGACGCCCCGGCGATCGAACTCGCAGGTTATTTCAATCGATAGATGTCCGATATCGACACCCAGCTTGCCGGCACATTTGTTGCCGATGACATTCGTGCATCCCGCAAGCGCAGCCAGCGCCGCTTCGGTGGGTGCCGGACCCACATTGGTGCCACCGCGTGCCTCCGGTTCGTCAATGGAAAAGGTCAGATCCCGGATGGTCACGTCCGTTCTGGAATGACTGAGACCGTCACCTTGGGAACGGAGCTTGACGATTGTTTTTTCTCTCAGGGCCACGGTCCAGACCTCACAGAAACTTGCATGCTTTGTCGAACGGCAAGCGGGGCAGTTTGTGAAACAGCGCCGTTTCATCCGCGTAACCGAGGTTACAAAGGAAATTCGACTTCAAGGTAGTGCCTGAGAAAAACTCCTCATCGACAATCTTGTTGGAAAACCCGGACATGGCTCCGACATCGAGCCCCAGTGCGCGCGCGGCAATGATGAAGTATGCGCCCTGCAAGGTCCCGTTTCGGAAGGCGGTCGCCTCGGAATGTTCTGCCTTGCCTTCGAAATGAGGCCGCCGGTCCTCATGCGGAAACAGGTATGGCAATTCCTTCCAGAACTCGACATCGTGGGCGATGATCACGGTTACCGGAGCCGACATCATCTTGTCGATATTCTTGTCCTTGAGAGCCTTTGTCAGACGGCTCTTGGCTTCTGGCGTCTCAATGAAGAAGAACCGCGCCGGACAGGTGTTCATGCTGGTCGGACCGGAAGCGGTGATGTCGTAGATCGTTTCCAGCATTTCACGCGGCACCGGCTTGTCTCGCCAGGCGTAGTGGGATCTGGCACCGCGCAGGATCAGATCAATACCGTTGTTATCCAGCTTGCCTATCCGTTCGCGCAAGCCCCGAATTTGGGCGTGTGCTTCGGCACGCAGTTTCTCCAGAGTTTCACCAGTTGGAGCCTTGGACACGGCCATGGTCATTCCGCTGCCTCCGTTGCAACGATGTCTTCTTCGGCAACGACGGGATTGGCGCAGATTCCGATACCCTCGATTTCCACTTCAACAGTTTCACCGGGTCGCAGCCATCGTTGAGGCGTCTTGGCGTGCCCGACACCCGGTGGTGTTCCCATCGCCAGCATGTCGCCCGGCTGGAGCGTCGTGAATTCGGAGATTGTCGCGATGGTCTTGGCGACGCTCCACAGCATTTCGGATGTGGTTGCACTCTGCAGGACTTCCTGCCCAACCCTCGATTCGATCTTCAATCCATCAGCCCCATCGGGCAATTCATCAGGGGTGACGACAACAGGACCAACCGGGCCGGTTCCATCAAAGTTCTTTCCAGGTGTCCACTGATGCGTCTTGCGCTGATATTCGCGCACCGATCCATCGTTGAATATCGTATACCCGAATACGTGCTCAAGAGCGTCCTGCTCGCGTATGTGCTTGCCACCCTTGCCGATGATCACCATCAACTCCGCTTCGTAGTCCAGCTGCTCTGAACAACTGGGCCGGATCATCGGTGCGCCCGCGGGGATCATGGAAGTGGTGCAGCGCATGAACAACGCCGGATAAGAGGGAACGTCGTAGCCCCCCTCCTTGATGTGATCGACATAGTTCAATCCAAGGCAAATGATCTTTCCCGGACGATCCACCGGAAGGCCGGGCGTCAGGGATGACAGCGGCTCAGCGTCCGTTTTGTCCTTTGACGCGATCACATCCCTCAGGTTGACATCTCCCTGAATCAACGCGCTCAATTCAGTTCCGACGGCACTGTCGACCACTGTCAGGTTCCAGGCCCACTCGCCATCCACGAGGTAGACACCCTTACCTGACACTCCTGTTCCCACTATGAATCGCATGCTAGCCTCGGTGTTTCCAACTTTTTTGTTACTTTGACGACTATTTTTGATATTGTCAAATAATATCGATTTTTTATTCTAGGCAAAATTGGAGGTGACACATGCCAAAATGGTCTGACTACAAACGCATTGCCAAGGAGCGAGGGGCTCTGGCACTTGAGCTTTATGTCGTGAACACAACCCCGGCCGGGCCGGACGTCGATTTGCCCGGAACACTGCCGGACCATCTTGCCTACCAGGCAAGATTGGAAACCGAAGGCAAGCTGGCATTTGCCGGCCCTGTTTCCGATTTCACCGGGGAGGACCTGAACGGCGAAGGCATGATTGTCTATCGCGCCGGTTCTCTTGAGGAAGCCAGGAGTTTTGCCGAGGAAGACCCGATGCACAAAAGGGGTGTGCGAACTTTCACGATCAGGCGCTGGCTCATAAATGAAGGCAGTTTCACGCTTTCGGTCGGCCTGTCCGCAAACAGGATCGATTTATCCTGATCTGGCGGTGCATCGTTCGGATTTTACGCCTTAAAGCCAATTGGGTGACCGGCGACACTGCTCTATGTCTATTGGACAGGCGGCAAATCATCATCCGGTGAAACCGATTGCTGCGGAATTGCGTTGAGACTGTTCATTTCTGGTGCCTGGCAGCAGTCTGGCAGTTTTTGGTTCTTGGAGATGCGTATGACGATTCTCGGTGACTTGCTGTCGACGATCTTTGAACGCAGATACCTGACGGCAGCGCTGGACAAACCGGATGCCCGCTCGATGGAAGAGCTGATAAGTGCCCTCGTCGGCGCAACAGGAGAGGTTTCGGGACTGTCCGCCGCCAATCATATCCTGAAGCGGTATCAGGTGATGAATGACGAGGAAAAGCTCGCTTTTTTCCGTCATCTTTCCAGCGATATGAATATCGACCCGGACAAGGTTCGCAGTGCGCTGGAAGCCTATGAAGCAGATCCGAGCAAGCATAGCTACCGCGCGTTCATGTCATCAGTCGAGCCGGACAGGCAGGAACTGATCCGCCGTTTGAACCAGATCCCCGGTGCGACGGAAGCCCTTGTGCAGATGCGTGCCAATCTGCTCAGGCTTGGCAGGGACGATCCCAGGCTCCAGGCACTAGATCAGGACTTCCGCCACCTGTTTCTCTCTTGGTTCAACCGGGGCTTCCTCGTTTTGCGCCCGATCAGTTGGGAAAGCCCGGCGCATATTCTGGAAAAAATCATCGCCTATGAATCCGTTCATGAAATTGCCAGCTGGGAAGATCTGCGACGCAGGCTTGTACCGGGTGACCGACGGTGCTTTGCGTTTTTTCATCCCACAATGCCGGATGAACCCCTGATCTTCGTTGAGGTCGCCCTGACAAGCGCCCTACCCGGATCCATTCAGGATCTTCTGGCGGAAGACCGGGAAGCGCTCGCTGCTGTCGAGGCCCGAACGGCAGCATTTTATTCAATATCCAACTGTCAGCCGGGTCTTGCGGGCATTTCCTTCGGCAATTCGCTGATCAAGCAGGTGGCAGCGGATCTGGCAACCGAATTGCCGGGACTGAAGACCTTCGTGACCCTGTCCCCCATTCCGGAGTTGGCCAATTGGTTGAATTCGGAGGACATCCCTTTCGGGGATGCAGATGCAAAACAAATCAGGACACTTGCTGCCCACTACCTTATGTCGGCAAAGCGCCCTGACGGACTTCCGCTCGATCCCGTTGCCCGGTTTCATCTCGGCAACGGCGCAATGATCCATGCCGTTCATGCCGATGCCGACCTGTCCCCCAAGGGACAGGCCCAGTCGGCCGGCGCAATGGTCAACTATCTTTATGACCTTCCCAAAGTGGCGCAAAACCATGAGCGTTTTGCCACCGCAATGGAAATCACCGCATCTTCGGAAATCCGCGGTCTGGATGCCGCGGCGAAAAAGCAGGATCTCAGGCGTTCCGGAAGCGAGCAGGTCGCCAATTGATGGTTCTTTCGGTAGCACATTGATCAATTTTCCGAACTTTAATCGATGAAGAATTGTATAATTTTTAAAAATCGATATTATTAAAAGAAAAACATTTAAATCGATTGGAGGAGAGTATGTCGCGAACGCTTCTGAAAGCGGCTCTTTTCGGTGCCGGTGTCATCGCTGCGAGCGGAGCATTGGCAGAAAATTGCCTCAAAGTCACGCTGACCGGCACCCAGGGCGGGCCCCCCGTGTTCAAGGGACAGGCTGGTGCGGGAACGCTTGTTCAATACGGTTCGGTTGAAAACAAATGCGATGACGTGCGGCTTCAGTTCGATACAGGACGCGGCACGACACAACGCCTGAGTGAAGCCGGCGTGCCGGTGGGCAAGCTCGATGCTGTGTTTCTCACGCATTTGCATTCAGATCATTCCGAAGGTCTCGCCGATATCATGCAATTGCGGTGGCACTTCAATTCTCAAGGACCGAAGGTTGACCTAGTCTGCAGCGAGGAGACCAAATCTCCACTCGGCTTTGCGCTGAGTTGCGAACGTTTTGCCACCCATATCGGCGACCCCCTGATAAATTCCGGCGAGATCGCCCAGCGCCTTGCGGAAAACAAGAAACGTTTGCCTGGCGGACCGGCCGAATTGCTTCAGGTCAGGGACTTTTCACCCCAAGACGAGGCGAGCGAAGTCTGGTCCAAGGGTGACGTCAGGGTGAGCGCGATCAGATCGACACACATTGCCGGTCACGCGTCCTACAGGGTCGACACGCCAGCCGGAAGTGTCGTGATCGGCGGCGACGCCGGTAATGATGTCCGCAAGCCACCGCGCGAGACCTCGACTTCGGATCAGGTGGAAAAACTGGCAAAAGATGCCGACATCATCGTTCATTCCACAATTCACCCGGTCATGGGGCCGGACGGCGGTACAGGCTTTCCGCCTCCGATTTACTACCGGCAAAGCAACGCGACGGATCTAGGTCACTTGGCTAAACGGGCTGGCGTCAAGCAATTGATGCTGACCCACCTGATCCCGCCGGTTGGTGCCCCCCGTCAGGGCCCCTACAAGCTCCCGAAGGGGGCCCTGACGGACGACGACTACCGCTCGGCTGTCGCTGACAGCGGATTCGAAGGAACAACGATTGTCGGAAAGGACCTGGTATCTGTGACGCTAATGCAGCCGAACTGAACCCAAAAAAAGCAAACCGATCTGAAAGGCCGGCCCGTAAGCAGCGGAGCCGGCCTTCGCTTTTGCGACAAATGGAGGCCTGGAAGGATTTGACGCCTTGAGGTCATGATTTTGACGCATCAGTCTCGCATGGGGACGTCCGGGCTGGCGAAACACCGTTGCAGGTCTTTCGAAAATGAACTGAAAGCGCCCGTCTACCTATTCAAGACAACTGACAAGACCGCGATATGACGATCGACTTCTCCAGTATTTTCCATCAGGATTCCGTGCTTGTGATCTTCACGATCATTGCCATCGGTTACCTGATCGGAAACATCCGGGTCGCCCGGTTTGAAATCGGTGTCACAGGCGGCGTGCTTCTGTGTGCATTGCTGTTTGGTCACTACGGTTACACGATCGATCCTATCGTCCAGTCGATCGGTTTCACGCTCTTTATCTATTCTGTCGGTTGGCAGGCCGGACCGCAGATTCTGAACGTCTTGCGTCAGGATGGTCCGAAATATCTTGTTCTGACACTGTTCATGACCGCCGGCTCCTTTCTGCTCGTTCTGGGGTTGGCATGGATCACCGGCCTCTCCAACTCCTTTGCCGCCGGTCTTATGGCAGGCAGCCTGACCAGTACCCCCACGCTTGTCGGCGCCCAGAATGCCGTTTCATCGGGTCTGGTCTCTCTTCCCACTGGAGAAACGACCAACAGTCTGATCGAGAGTATCAGCGTTGCCTATGCCATAACGTATATTTTCGGAACGGTCGGTCTGCTGCTGGTCGTCAAGCTGCTGCCGAACCTGCTCAGGACAGACCTTGCCGCAGCGGCGGAAACCTTCGCCAGTGAACGTGGGTTCAAGGCGGAAAACGTTGAGGAAAAGATCGAAAGACCGATCTTGCGAGCCTATGAGCTGGATGATCCGGGCCTGAGCGGCATGACCATCGCCGAGGCTCTGGCGGCCCGCACCACCAAGGAAATCAGCTACAAGTCCCTTTATCGGTTGAAACGGGGTTCAGAGCTTATCGATCCGAAACCCGAAACTGTGATTGAAACCGGCGACAAGGTTGCGGTCTTCGCGACACCGGAAGAGCACGCCAAGGCGCGAGATCTTTATGGACTTGGTGCGGAAGTTCTGGACAGGGACCTGATCGATGCGGTCGTAGATGTCGCCGAAGTCGTGGTGACCAACCCGATGTCAGTCGGCAAATCGCTGGAACAGATCGGCACCTACGAACGGCACGGCTGTTACCTGACGCGGATCACCCGCTCCCAGATTCAACTACCCCTTGCTCCGGGGACCGTTGTCCAGCGCGGTGACGTCATGATCCTGACCGGGGAAAGACGCGCGCTCGACCGTGCGATTGCCGAACTTGGCGCAGAAGACCGAAAGGCCGTTGAAACGGACCTGCTGACGTTCGCCGCCGGGATTGTTTTCGGCCTGATGCTCGGCCAGATTACCGTCAAGGTCGGCGACATCAACGTTGGTATCGGAACCGCAGGCGGCTTGCTGGTTGCCGGGATATGTGTCGGATTCTTGCGGGCAAATCGGCCGACATTCGGACGCATGCCGGCGGCTGCCAGATTTATCCTGATGGAACTCGGTCTGCTCCTCTTCATGGTCGGAGTCGGACTGAATGCGGGAGGTGGTATCGCCGAGGCGATCGGATCCGTCGGACCGGTGCTGTTTGTTTCGGGTGTCGTCGTGACGTGCCTGCCTCTGTTGTGTGGATACACATTCGGGCGGCTTGCTCTCGGCATGAACCCGGCGTTGCTTCTGGGAGCGCTTACGGGAGCCATGACAAGCACCCCTGCCCTCGGCATTGTCCAGCAGGCGGCCAAAAGCACGGTGCCCGCTCTCGGTTACGCCGGCACCTATGCGCTGGCGAACGTGCTCCTGACGCTTGCCGGCACCATGATCATGCTGCTCTGATTTTTGCACGCCAGACACCCGCTGCATCGTTCCGGGCGTGAACCGGGATCTGAACCGTTGCTGCCCGCCCGAGCAAGGTCCAGGCCCAAGGCTGTGGGCACCAATAATTTGCTGGATCGATGTCTAAGGCTTCGGCCGGCCCGAAAGTGCCGCTGTCAATCGCGCGTCTTCCAGATAGGGATCATGTCCGAAGCGGATCAGCCCCTGGCGCTGCACCCAGACCGACTGGTGTGAGACTACTGCCATCAATCCGCCACGAGCCGGAAAAGTCACTGTGTCCCGCCTTGAAATCCGGTCTTCGATACCATCGACCGGCAAAACGCGCGGTTCGATGATCTTGTCCAGGATGTCGAGGCCGTTAACGATCCCGAATGCCGTTTTCGGCAGGTAGGGATTGCAGAAAAGACCGTCTTCCGGTGCCGCGTCCAGATCAAAAAGCGACAGTCGGTGTTCCTGCCTCAACCTGTAGGCATATTTCCCAAGCGGGTTCTCGCTGGAAGCAGGCAGGTACAACGCATACTGCTCCCGGTTGCTTGCCCGTTCCAGGTCCCGAATGGTTGCCTGTTTCCAGGGAAGCGCATCAAGTGGAACGTCAGCCCCGCTGCGCTTCAGATAATAACCCGCGGCTTCGACCTGTTCCGGATCCTGCTGCAATCGCGGCAGAAGTTCCTTGCCGAAGAATTCCCATGGCACCTGCCAGGTTGGATGGAAGGTCACTGCTTCGATGGTGGTCGCCATCGTCGTATGGTTCCTGTCAGGACAGTTTGGATAGGCCTGGCCTTCCTGAACCACCCGCCCGTTGTCCAGAAACACATAGGTGTTTTCGCCCTTGTTGATATAAAGCTGCAGGCGGGCATATTCGTTTGGAAGCCATCGGATCCGCTCCATGGCGTTGGTAAGCTGCTCGATGCGCCTTCCGACCGGTATGTTCAATGCCCGGATCAGCTCCGGTGTGACCCGTCCGGAAACGTCCAGCCCGTAGCGCTGCCGCGCCTGTCCGACCGCGAAAGCGAGACGCTTGTCGAAAAACTCGTCGTCTGATGCATCCGCGATCAGGCCGTCTTCCAGCAAACGTTTCCGGAGTGCTGGTATTTCTGGAGCGCTCTGTCCTGCCTCGACTGCCTCTCCAGGCTCCAGATAGGTAAAGCCGCCGGATTTCCGGATCTCATGAAGCTGCTGCAAGTGCGCTTTCAAGCGTCGATAGGTATCGTCTTGCGGCTGCCAGTCCGCGATAAATGTGTCGATCTCTCCCGAGGCAACCAGCCGTGACAGCGCATCAACCGCATCGATCGAGTTGAACGGCATGTAGGCATCCGGATAAAGAACTCTCGGCGAAACACGTCCTGCGCGCATGTCATGCACATAGTCCAGGAAGTGCCCGGTATGAAGCAGCTCTACCCACGCAACGTCCGAAGCCGAGGAAAGACTGTTGAGCGAGGCCGTCGCCTTCACAAGCACTTCGGCAGGATAATCTTCCGGTCGCAATCCCTCACGATCGGCGTTTTCCATGTGCCTGGTGAGTTCAAGACTGCGTGGCTGGTTCAACCAGAGGACTTCGCCCTCGTCGGAATTGTAGAAGGCGGCAATCTCGTTGCGTCGCTTTTCCACGATAAGGGGCAACCGCTCCGGATCCGACAAAAGCCATCGAACATTTTCCAGAATTTCATTCGCGCGAACGAAGCTGGGTTCGACGAGCAGACCGACAAGAAAAACGGCCAGATATCCAGCGACACCCCGATTGACCCAATTTCGCTTCCAGTTGTCATCGGCATTCATCATCAAATCTCTCGGTCGAATCTGCTTGTGTCGGTTTCAGAGACAGTACGCAGCAGCCTTGCAGGTGGATGCAACTGAACACGCGTCCGAAACGGCATCGTATGCTTGCGGAATGCAACCAGTCAGATACGAAGTTCATCCGCACCCCTTCGGGGGATATTTCACCGGACGTTTCTCCGACATGCAACCCGAAAGAAACAACACAAGGTCAAGACGGGAGTGGAACGGACAGATCGGGTACCGCTATCGGCTAGCCGACATGCTGATGATCGCGGGCTGTCTTGCCTTTTCATGGCGTGCAAACTCACCCGATCTGCGCGTTAAGCAATATCCCAGATTGTACGGGAAACAACCGTTTGTGACAGACTCTTAAGTTGCAATTTATATCATATCGCGTAATTATCATTCATAATTTATTAATGTTTCTTACGGGACGCGTAACATGGAATCACCTGCGGGTGAAAACGACAGCGATGTCACAACCTGGGCGAACAATGCCATCGAAGCCAGTGGTATGAAAAATACTGAGGTTGCCAGTCTGCTGTGTCTGACACCCGCCTCTGTTTCACGAATCCGCAAGGGAAAACAGGCACTCAGTGCAGAACACATGCTGCTGTTGTCCCGGGAACTCAAGGCCCCCCTTCCCGGCGAAGCGCCTCAGGAACCCGAGCAGGTTTCCAGGGGGCTCGACATGGATCTCTATCTGAAGGCTCTTGAGAGCGTGGTTGAACAGAACAACCGCAAACCGGAACGCCAGCGCATGAACCAATTCGAAATTCTGGAGAGCGTTTTCTTCGTCTATGAGGCCCTCGTCAAATTGAAAAAATAAACAGTAAACGGTAAAAAATCATGAGTGTGCAGGATTTTACAAAGGAACAACTTGAGTTCCTCGAACTGTTTGAAATAGCCGCCAGGTATGACTGCCTGTACCTGCTGGACTTTCACTGTTTCAACATGTTCAACCACGACCAAACCAGTCTGTTGACGGATGCGGAACGTGCCGAACTTGCCGTGGAAGCAAGAGGTGATATCTTTGCAGAAGCGATCCAGCGTGGTTTCCAGCCCAACCCGGGGCCGTTTGGACAGATCGATGAGCAACAATACCTTTGTTGAGCCACTCCCCCTTTCGAATGTAGAAAGCGGATTGGCCGGTGAGCGGGCGCAGTTCCTGCTCAACACATGGAAAGACAACAGCGGCGTCATGATCCGGGACAGCCGAATGACCAAGCTGAGTCCCTGGCTGCTCCTGACGTTGCCGTCAGCCGAGCCTGGAGATGTTCCGAAAATCACCTTTGCCGGCAACCAGACCACTTTCCGCCGGTTTTTTCCGCATGCTCTGGATTCGGAGGCACAAAAACCGGCCACCAGTTTTCTGCCATCCGTTTATCGAAAAGGTGTTGCGGATGCCTATCAGACAGCGATCAGGGGAGAACCCTGGCTGGATATTCAAAGGACCGGAAACCGGCTCGGTGCCGGCGTTCCCGACATGACGCTGCAGCGACTGCTTGTCAGGTTCGAGACCCGTTCGGGGATTGTTCGAATATTCTGTCTGATGGAATTACTGGAAATCCACGAGCAACGCGATCTATCAGATCACACACGTCATCCACACTATTGCCCGCAAAAACCAGATTGGCATCCAGCGTACCAGGCAATGGTTCCGCCCATGTCAGAGCGTTGTGCGCGCATCGGGTAAAGCCGCATTCGCGCCAGAACCCGTCAAGAAACGTGTGGCCCTGGATCCATCCATAATAGAAACCGGCTCCCCAGTCGTGAAGAGCCTCGATCTGGGCGAGCTGGTTCAATAACCCACCCAGCTTGTGCCTGCGCCAGTCGCGGGCAACGTAGGTTCCCCCCAGATAGACAACGTCGCCGGTTATCCGCCGTCCGACACGCGGCTGTTCAGCTGCCAGCTCAACCTTGCCGCCCACGGCATTCGGATAGCAGCGATGGAAATACTTGCGCCAGAAATCCGTGAGCGTCATGGGATATTCCATTTTGTCGAACCGGGCACAGACACGTCCGACCATCCGTCCATCCTGATCCGTAAGAGCAAGCCAGAAGGCCTGGGAAGGAGTAAAGGTATTGAGCGTAGGTGTGAAATGCCCTTCAAGCGGCGGAAAACCGCTGGAGGCAGCCATCGCCTCGACAACGTCGAAGTCAGACCCGCGGCGCAGCACCAGACCGAGATTCTGGAACTCTCGATCAATCACGCCCCAGGCGCGCTTGACCTGCGCCTTGTCCAACTCAAAATCCAGTCTCTGCATAGACCATCCAGCCTGATCGGCGCCCGATTACACCACCCGCAATGTCATATTGCGCATCGCTCAACAACCGCCACAAACGCATAGGTTGCAGAAGCGCTGAAGGATGGTATCAGAGTCGGGCCTGGAATTGACGCAGACCGAACGACGTTAAACAGGAATTTTTTTCTCTGACGCTCATACAGGAAGTTTCGGCAAACGGAGATTTTGCCTTCTCACCACATTTTCAAACCTTGTGGGTCAGCTTGCTGACCTGTATCTGTTCGCGGCACTACCCCAGAACATTCTTCGGAAAATAGAACGAGACGGTCCAGTTTGGCATGTCGACGATCTCGGATATCCGCAGGTCTCCGCACACCGAACACAACATGTAAGCATCAAGAGCGCTCATGCCGGTGTTTGCCGACACCCAGTCGACCATCCCGGACACTGCGTCGCGGGCTGCCTGCATCAGGTCCTCGCCAATACCGGTCGTGACCTGGTAGCCCATCGTGTCGAAATGCCGGGTTACCGGGCCATCCGTCTCAAATCTCGGAAATGCGAAGTTCGCGCCCTTGAGAAGTTCCACTTTGATTGCAACATCCATGGGGCTTTCGATCGCGGTGCCGCAAATCTCGCCGTCTCCCTGCGCGGCATGGGTATCCCCGAGCGACAGGAGCCCCCCCGCGACTTCGACAGGCAGATAAAGCGTTGTCCCGACCGTATTGTCGCGAATATCGAGATTGCCTCCGACCCGCCTGGGTGGAACGACCGAATGAAGACCGGGCTCGGCGACTGCCAAGCCGATCGTGCCGACAAAAGGCTTCAGCGGAACTGCACCACCCGGTCCATAAAGTGCGGGTTTCATCGCAACCGCGTCATATTTCCAGATATGCAGCGCCGGATCGGGAAACTGGTCCGTCAGCAGCCCGAAACCGGGAATATTCGCCGTCCAACCCCAGCCGGACGGCTTGAAATCCAGAAAGGTGATTGCGACGGCATCCCCCGGTTCGGCACCTTCGACATAGATCGGACCGGTAACCGGATTGACCTTGTCGAAACTCAGATTGCCCAGATCCGCCACTGTCGACGTCGCGTTGAACTGACCACCGGAACTGTCAATCGTCTCGACTTCGATTGTTTCGCCTGGTGTAACCGTCAGGATCGGCTCGATCGAATTGTCCCAGCCGAAGTGATGCGCGTGTTTGTGGATCGTATGATTGCAAGCCACGTCTTTCTCCTAGTGTCTCTGCCGGACGAACAGCGTCTCGATTTCCCGGTTTCCCATGATACCAGTCGGACGGAGCGCCATAGTCAAGACAATCACGGCTCCCAGAGCGATACCCGATAGTCCCAGGGCTTCCGGCAGATCTATGCCCAGAAATACAGGACCCGTTTCCAGATACCGGACCCCTTCCAGTCCGAAGGAAATCAGGAAGGTGCCGAGGACAGCACCGGTGACGGTCCGCATGCCTCCCAGGATCAACATCGCAAGGGTCAGGAAAACGTGGTTGAAGTAGAAGGGCCGGGCCGAAATCGTCCCGAGAAAATATGCGTAACAGATCCCCGCGACGGCAAGGATAACAGCCCCCAGCACCCAGGCAATCAGGCGCAGTCTGTAGATCTGGACACCCATGGCGGCAGCACCGACCTCATCGTCGGCACTTGCCCTGAGCTGAATGCCCCAACGGCTCTCCCGGAAAAGTCGGCAGACAATCACCACCAGGATCGCAATTGCAATCACCGAGGTCAGATTGAAAACCTGCGGAATACCGAAAAATGCCTGGTTACCTTTGAAGATATCGGTTCGGTAAAGAAAGATTGCGTGAATGATAACAAGAATAGCCAGCGTGACGATTGTCGCGCCGATGCTGGTGAGCCGGACAATCAGCATGCCAAGCAGCAAGGCAAGCACAGCCGTGATCACGACGGCAATCAGCGCGGACACCACCGGGTCCAGTGAAAATTGCGCCAGGCCCCAGGGCGCATCGGGCAGCGAGATCTTCTTGATGTTTTCCGGCGTCACGCAGAGCGCGGCTGCATAAGCACCTATTCCCATGAATGCGCTGTGAGACAGATTGGTGATCCGCGCGTTGCCCATGAAGACCTGAAGCCCCAGCACCACGATCAGGTTGACATAGGCCGAGTAAACCAGCCGAACCTGGTATCGCGAACCGAAATAGGCTGTCAGCAAACCGATTGCGACAAGGACAAGTGCGAGCAAGGCAGCGCCGACTAGTCCGGACCTCTGACTTGAACTCAACCGGATCACAACTTGTCTCCCTTCTCAACGGCGGGAGACAGGATTCCGTCAGGTCGCCAGATCAGGATCATCGCAACGATCATGAACACAAACGCATCTGTCATGCCGCCCAGGCTCTGCGGCAGCATGACAAGCATGGCAACTTCCACTGCTCCAAGAAGGAAGCCACCGAGAACCGCTCCGGGAAGACTGCCGAATCCGCCCACTACACAGGCGACGAAGGCCTTCAGAACCGGTTCAAAGCCCAGATGCGGATCGACGCTGCCGCGCCGCGCCATAATGAAGATACAGGCAAGCCCCGCCAGCAGGCCGGAAATCAGGAAGGCAATGGCGAAGACCCTGTTGGCCCGGATACCCGTCAGCCGAACCATTTCGAAATCGAGTGAAGCCGCGCGCACGGCGAGCCCGAGCACGGTGCGTCTCAAAAACAGCATCAGGGCGATAATGACGATGATGGTCGTCAGAGTTTCGAAGACCTGAAGCGACGCCAGGCGTATGCCCGCGATCTCGATCGACCAGTCGAGAAAATAGAGTGACGTCACGGCTATCGGCCGGGGCGACACGAACAGCAAAAAGAGGTTTTGCAGCACGATGGAAACCCCGAAGGCAGTCAAAAGGCCTGTTGTCGGATCCGCCTTTCGTACGGGTCGGAAGGCAACCCTTTCCAGCGTCAGCGAAGCCAGCATCGCCGCCAGCACGGCCCCGACCATGACTATCATCGGATTGCCAATGGCAAGCGAGGCAAAGGCGACCATCGTGTATCCGCCGACGGCGATGATCTCACCATGAGCAAAATTCACCAGTCCCATGATCGAGAACACGATGGCAAGGCCAAGCGCAAGAAGCGCATATTCCGCGCCGAAACTGAGCGCATTCAATACCTGCTGGACTATGTATTCCATTTCAGGCAACCCCCGTCAGCTCTGCCATCAACTTGTCGCTCTTGCCCAGATCATCGGCCGTTCCGTGCGCGACGATCCGGCCGGAACTCATGAGATAGGCGTAATCCGCAAGCTTGAGCGCCTGCGTCGCATTCTGTTCGACCAAAAGGATCGTCATGCCCCGGGTTTTCAGGTCAGCAATCAGATCGAATATCTGCCGCACAATCTTGGGTGCCAGACCGAGGCTTGGTTCATCCAGCAAAAGAATCTTCGGGCGGGCCATGAGGGCTCGCGCGATCGCAAGCATTTGCTGTTCACCGCCGGACAGTGTTCCGGCAGACTGGTCCCGGCGCTCAGCAAGGATCGGAAACAGCGAAAACCAGTGGTCGGTATCTTTTGCCTTTTCAGCCGCATCCTTCTGCAAGGCCGCGCCGAGCGTGAGGTTTTCCAAAACCGTGAGATTGGAAAAGATGCGCCGCCCCTCCGGAGAAACGGCAATTCCGGCAGCAATGCGCGCCTCCACACTATCGCGTGAAAGATCACGGCCCTCGAATCGAACGAGGCCAGTCGACCGGGCAATTCCGGTAATTGCCGAAATTGTCGATGTCTTTCCGGCACCGTTCGGTCCCAGAAGCGAGATGCACTTGCCCTGTTCAACTTCAAGGGAAATGCCATGGACCGCTTCAATCGGACCGTGAAAGACGTGTAGATCCTGGATGGTGAGCATCAGATAGGTCCTGCGGCGCGGCCCATTGAAAGAGCCGCGCCGGAGTTATCAGTTCCAGTCGGTCGGAACATTGGCGGGAATTTCATTGGTCACAAGAATACGCTTTCCATCCTTGTAGCCGATCACCGGAATGGTGCGCTGAGCATAGGTCTTCGTATCCTTGAACGAGATCGAGTCGACAGTCAGAACCGGCAGGCTGTCAGCGGAACGGATGGCATCGGCGACAGCTGCCGGATCGGTACTGCCCGCAGTCTCGACACCGAATTTGACCGCCATGATCGTATCCGCACCCGTCGCCGGGAAGAGGCCGTTCACTTCATGACCCATTTCCTTGCATTCCTTCATGAAATTCACGACCGCGCTGTCCTCGTGCGAAGGCGCCAGCGTAGCAAAGAAAACCTTGTCAAGAAGGCTCGGATCGTCGGAACCGATCGCATCCAGAGACGGATCGTCAAATCCGTCGGACCCGACCACCCAGGCATCGATACCCGCACTGCGCAGCTGGCGGACAAGAACCCCGACATCCGGCATGATCGACGAGATGTAGACAGCATCCGGTTGAGGATCGAGCGCCTTGATTTCCGCGATCTGCGGCGACCAGTCAGATGTTCCGAAGCTGAAGTTCAGCTTGGCAAGAACCTTGCCGCCGTTTTCTTCGATTACTTCTCCGAACCAGAGCGGTGTGCGCGCGGACCATGATCCGCCTTCGTCCGATGTGAACAGGACAACATTCTTCACACCCTGTTTCAGGGCGTGATTGGCAGCTGCCGTTGCGGTAAACGGATCAGGCGAAACGCCGGTAAAGAAGTTGTCCACTATGCCGGCATGCATTTCCACCTGCGTGGACTGGGGCTGGAAGATAGACACGCCATATCCGGCCGCGACTTGCGCCACCGGGATCATCGTGTCGGAAAACGGGATCGTTCCGAGCATGACAACACCATCGTCCAGAAACTTCTGGGCGAGAGAAACAGCGGTCTGCGTGTCCGAACCGGTATCCTGGACGAACAGTTCGATCGGCATGCCATTGATGCCGCCCTCCGCATTGATTTTCTCCGCCATGCAACGCGCACCCTGGAATTCCGAATAAGGCGCGTAGTCGCCGGTCATTGGCACCGCCAGGCCAATCTTGACCGTGTCGGCGGCAAATGCCGGTGCAGCCGCAAAGGCAAGCCCGGCGAGAGTAAGTCCGATTTTTTTCACTGTCCCTCTCCTGTTATTGCGCCGCCTCAGGCGGCATTTGAATGGTCCTCGCCCAGATAGGCATCAATTACGTCTTGATTTGTTGTTATGTCCCGGGGCGTTCCCTCAGCGATCACGGCTCCCATGTTCAGGACCGTTATCCTGTCACAAAGCGTCATGATGAATTTCAGGTCGTGATCGATGACCAGTGTGGCGCAGCCGAAGCGCGTCTTGACCCATTCAAGACCTGCGGCCAGCTCCGCGGTTTCCTGCTCGTTCATGCCCGCGGCCGGTTCGTCAAGCATCAGAACCTTCGGGTTGAGCGCAAGCGCGCGCACGATTTCCAGTCGCCGCAAATGTCCGTATGACAACGCGTTTGCAGGCATTGCCAGCTTACCTGCAAGATCGAAACGTTCGATCGCTTCTGAGATGGCCGGACTGTCTGCATGTCCTTCGGACTGCGCTGTGATCTGTGCAACTTCGATATTCTGTCCAACGGAGAGGTTCTCGAAGATCCGCAGGTTCTGGAATGTGCGCGCAATGCCTTTTCGCGTGCGATCCGCAGATCCCTGCCCGTTCAGGAGTTCGCCATCCAGGAACAAGGTGCCGCTCGTTTGTGTCAGCAACCCGGAAATGAGGTTGATGACCGTTGTCTTGCCGGCGCCGTTCGGGCCGATCAGGCCACGAACCTCACCTGCGGTCACTTCGAAGCTGACATGGCTGACCGCCCGCACACCACCGAACTGTTTCGAGATGTCCTGCAGGACCAGCATCAGTAAACCTCCTCGTAGGCGGCGCATTTCTGACAGGTATCCATCCCCTCAAGGAAAGCGGCTTCCGCCTTCTTGTGCGAGACGTAGACTTCGGCAAACAACGGATCGAACCAGCCCGTCACGGTCTTGTTTGCGGCAAAGCGGTCCAGCGCGTCCTCCAACGTCTGAGGCAGGCGCACGAAGCCCTTCGCAGCCAGATCGCATTCGTCCAGAAGCGACAGGTCCTCTTCAGTAACCATTGGCGTTGCGAGCTTTTCCTCAATCCCCTGGCATCCGGCATGAACGATCGCGGCAAGCGCAAGATGTGGCGAGGCTGCCGCATCGGCCGCGCGGTATTCGATGTTGAATTGGCGGGCTATCCCTTCAGGGTCCTTCGCAGTCACCGGACAGATGCGCAAGCTGGCCTCACGGTCCCGCAATCCGAGATTGTTGAAGGCGGCGCTCCAGCGGTGCGGCGTCAGTCTTTCATAGGAAATCACCGATGGCGCGGTCAAAGCCAGAATGCTTTCAAGATATTTCAGCACACCCGCCGAAAAGGCTGCCGTCAGCGCAGACATACCGTGCTCGCCTGCCGCGTCGTAGGTGATCGGTCCGGCCTCTCCCAGAAAACTCATGTGAATATGCACGCCATTGCCGACACTTGCGACGTCCCGGATGGGTGTGAACGTGGCGCGCTGGTCGACCCTTCGCGCCGTCATCCGGGTCAGCTCGCGCGTGATGACCGCCGCGTCTGCAGCTCTCACACCCTCTTCCGGTGCAATTGTGACCTCGAACTGGTCTGGTCCATATTCGCAGATGAAGCTGTCGGGCTTCAGGCCTGCTTTTTCAAGCGCCGCCATCAAGGCTTCCCCGAACCCTGAATGTTCCGAATGCCCCTGGAGACCGAAGCCCTGGTGGATCAGTGTTGAACCCTTGGCAAACTGGAATTCATGTTCGAAAGACGCCAGCAGGCGCGCACCGGTGAGCGTGTTCAAACGTGTTATCGCCTGTCGCAGGATCGACCGGGTACAAAATCCCCAGGGTGCACCGTCGAGCGTTCGGATATCGCCCAGCATGAAGTGTTCCGCGGAAGACCCGTCCTCAAAATCGACGTCAACTTCCGCGGACTGATCGGGAACCAGTGCGAGATCGCCGAAAGATCCGAAGGGACTTTCGGCGATCGTGTCGAAACACGTGATCTGGACATTCGTCGGCACCCATCCCATGCCACTTTCAAGCCGCTTGTTCAGCTGGTCCGCCGGAAAGGCCTTGCCGCGTGTCTTGCCCGAAAGGTCGGACAATGCGGCAAATATCATGGGTTTACCTATCATTCCTGAGTTCTTGCCTCCCGTGTGCCAGTGCTTCCCACGACGACACGCGCTTGCTGTGCTTTTTCCAATCCGTCTCTGCGACCCTCGTCATGATTGCTTCCATGAGCGTGAAACCGGCAGCGTAACTGTCCCAGACAGTGCCGCTCTCCACCGGAACCGCGAGTGTTTCGCTTGCGTGGGCAACCGATGGCGACATCCACTTGTCCGTCAAAACGACAACATTGGCTTTCCGTTCATGCGCCGCCAGGTTCGCCAGATCATCGATCGATTTCTGGTAGCGACGGAAATCGACCACGAACAGAACATCCTTGCCACGCATTCTCAACAAGTTGTCGGGCCAGGTTTCCGGATCGGACTCCATATGAAATACGTCGTCACGCAGCCGCTTCAGATGGCGGCTCAGATGCTGGGCCACCAGATCGCTCACCCTTCCGCCGAGCACGAAGACGCGGCGGTTAGGATCGCTCACGAGGCTGCAGACCCGTTCGAACTGCGCGTCCGTTATGGTATTCGACATCTCGTCCATCAGCGCGCTCGCACGCTTGGTGAAATCACCCAGAAAAGATCCGTCGACCTCTCTCTCCTCCACCATCAGCTCGATCGGCGACCGCTGACTGGCCTTGAGTTCCTGGATCAATTTCCTCTGAAAGTCCTGATACCCCTGAAACCCGAGTTTCGACACAAACCTCGAGATCGAGGGCGAGGAAACACCGGTCCGGTCGGCAAGGACCTGGATCGGCTCCAGCCCCGCAAACGGGTAGTCCGATAGAAGCGTGGTCGACAGCTTTCGCTCAGTCCCTGTCAGGGCTTGAGACGTTTCGGTAATCAGATCGCGAATTGTTCCGTGCGACATCATGCCTTTCAGAGTGTGCTGATAAAAATTTCTTGTCAAGTCTTCATAATTGTGCCGATATGAAAAAAAATTATCAGACATCTCTGGAGTTCTGCATGCTCAAGGAAGCAGCATATTCCGCGGAAAATCTAGGCAGAAACCTGCTTGGAAACGACGATCCGGATCCGGTGCTCTGCACCAGGCGAAAAGAGGGTGCGGAAGTGGTTATTGTCTGCGAACACGCTGGCCGGGCCATTCCCGCTTCCCTTGGAACGCTTGGTCTCTCCCAGTTGGAGCTGGATCGCCATATCGCCTGGGACATTGGAGCGCTTGCCGTCGCCGAGAGGATTGCTGCAAATCTCGACGCCGACCTCATTCAACAAAGCTATTCAAGGCTGGTCTATGACTGCAACCGCCCATTCGAGTCGCCGGATGCGATACCACAAGTCAGCGAAGACGTTGCCGTTCCAGGAAATCAGAATCTGAGCGATGCGGAACGGATGGATCGTAGACGATCGATTTTCGAACCCTACGACGCCGCTTTGACATGTCTTCTGGAAGCGACCCCGAAACGGGCCGCGTTCGCAATCCATTCCTTCACGCCGGTCTATCTCGGCAAGCACAGGCCCTGGCATCTTGGGCTCTTGTCCCGCAAGGATTCTCGCAGTGCCGAGATCATCGCGGAAACGATCCGCCATCGCGACAACAGGTTGCTGGTCGGCATGAATGTCCCCTACATGATCGAGGAAGACGGCGACTGGTTCATCCCGCATCACGCGGAAGCGCGTGGACTGGCACATTGCCTGGTCGAGATCCGCAATGATCTTGTCGACACACCCGAAGGGCAAAAAATTTGGGCAGACCACCTGACGGCTGCCTTTCTTGAGGTTCTGGAGCAGACAAAATGACACTGACCCGCGAAGTTCCCCTCGTTCCGGAGCAATCCGCACTCTTGTTCATCGACGTCCAGAACTTTGCCGCCCATCGAAAGGGCGCTGAATTCACCGACCTTTCCCTGGCGGAATTCGAAGACGAATACGGCTGGTTCTTTTCACAAATGCAGAGCCGGGTCGTGCCCAACATGCAAAGGCTCCAGGCCGCCTGCCGGAACAATGGCGTCGAAGTCCTCTATACGACCATCGAGAGCCTGACCAAAGACGGCCGCGACCGCAGTCTTGACTACAAGATCACGGGATTCAACGTCCCCAAGGGTTCCTGGGACGGCAAGATGATCGACGAACTGACCCCCGGTGACGACGAAATTGTCTTTCCGAAATCTTCCTCATCGGTGTTCGTATCGACCCACATTCACTATGTGCTCGGCAATCTGGGTGTTAAGCAGCTGGTCATCAGCGGCATCATCACAGATCAGTGCGTTGAAAGCGCCATCCGCGACGCTTGTGACCTCGGGTACCTTGTCACTCAGGTCACCGACGCCTGCCTCACCTATTCGCAGGAGCGCCACAACCACTCGTTGAGGACCATCAAGGGCTATTGCCGGCAAGTCACAACTGACGAGTTGATCGCGGAACTCGGTCGCTAAGGACATCAGAAAAGCAAGATGGCGTCATGCAAGTCTCCAGCACCTGACACCTGATCGCGGGAACCAAAACCACCCATTTTTGCCAATTGAAATGCCGATCTTCGAGCCGGATACTGTGACGGGCGCAATTTTCGATAAAATGCGCTGAAAGGTGACAGGAATCACGACTTCATGGCCGCGCCTGATTTAATCCGGTCCGGTCTTGCATTCGAGGAACTTGAAGATGCCACTCACCAATCCACAATTTCGCGATAACGCGCGAATTCGCGATGCTGCTGAAAACGCGCCCCCGATGCGCAGAGGCGAACGCGATACCGAGGCGGTCCGAATTCTTCAAAACGCATTGATCGCCGTGAATGCGGCGACGATGCGCCGCTCGATTCGCCCCGATGGAACGCTGGACGGAGATTATGGCGGCGAAACGGTTGCCGGCGTCGCCAGATTCCAGGCAATGTCTGGCCAGGCCGAAGAAGGTCGTCAGGGCGACGGTGTTGCCGGACGCCTCACGTGGCGGGCCCTTGACGAACGCGCACCACACGAGCCGGTGCCTGTCAGCGTAACGCCCGCACCGAATGTGACCCCAAGGGCGGAAACCGCAGAAACTCTCGGACCCGGCACCGTACGTCCACCGACAGCGGCTGTCCTGTTGCGCGAGTACCGCCGGTTCAGGGAGGTCAATGGGCTGCCGTGCGGTCAGGATATCACCAACCAGTGTGCGATACGCATGAGCGTCGCGTTGATGCGTTCCGATATCGGTTTTCATTTCGACCGGACACGTATCCGCTACACCCACAGCGCATCCAACCGGCGTTGCGGGACAGGCGCCGCCCACAATGCGAGCGCGTCCCGCCTGATTGACTATCTGCGGGGTATCTGGACCTTCCAGCGCTATTCGAAAGCCGGTTCCAACTCGATGACTGCGGACCAGATCCAGCGCGCCATAAGCGGCCGGCCGGGAATCATCTATTTTGAAGACTGTTTCGAACGCTCCGACGGTTCTGCCGGCGATCATATTGATTTTTTGGGATGGTTCCCGGGTCATGAATGACCGGCTGAACTACAACGGCCCCGGCGAACGGGAAGCCGGGGAAGGCCCCTCAAGCGACAGGTGGTTCCGCAACATCAGAAGGGAACTTCTGTTTCTCGCCATATCGGCCTAGAGCCTGAACCGATGAAACACCCAGGAACCAAAACCGGCGGTCTTGATTGGATCAACCGCATTCCAGAGAAAACCCGGCTCCGTTTCCAGGAGCCGGGTTTTCCCACGTGCGTGCTGAAATCTCCTACCCGAAGGTTTCCCTGAACCGATCGATACAGAGCCGGAAACCGGCCTCGAAATCGCCGTTGCCAGGGTGATAGACACTTTCGAAGGAGATCACCCCGTCATAGGCATCGGCCCGGAGTGCATCGGCCATCGGCTGGAACTGATCGGCCAGCTGGCCCTCCCCCATCCGCCGGACTTCCAGGGTCGCACGCGGCGTGTCCACCAGAACATCCTTTATATGGACATGACCGAGATAACCGCCCCTCAGCTCCTCGTAGCCCTCCGGATAGGCCCGCTCATGGCACCAGCAGTTGTTCGCCGGGTCCCACAGAACCTTCAGCGTATCCCTGGCGTCCAGGTCGTCGATCAGCTTGCGGCCCGTGTAGCTTGAATTGACCATGGTGCCGTTGCCGGTCTCCACCACCAGTGTCAGGCCCTCCGACCTGGCAAGCTCGACGGCCGGAGCGATCAACGGCAGGCTCGCCKCCCAGGCCCCCTTGGCGACGTTCCACTTTTCCGCACCGCCCTTGCCCCACAGGATCTGCTCCTTCTTGTTGGTCATGATCCGCACCAGCGGCGAGCCGACGACATGGGCCATTTCCATGACCCGCTTCAAGGCATCCATGTGCTTCGTGTGCAATTCGTCCCCGGCCCTGTTGGCGGTCGTCATGCCGGCAAAGACATGGCGCGACAGGCAGCTGACCGGCTTGCCGTGCCCCTCGAGCAGTGCCTTGATCCCGGCGATCTCCTCCTTCGTGTGGTCGCCGACTTCCTTCTCGCCGACAAACTGCAGTTCGGCATATTCAAGTCCGAACTCGTCCATCACCGTCAGCGCATGTTTCAGGTCCCGGCTGATCCCATCGCAGATAACACCAAGTTTCATGACTTTTTCGCCTCCTCACGGTGGAGTTCAGCCCCGATGATCTCTTCTATGACCCGGGTGCAGATCCAGTTGTCCCCGTTCGGATACCTGGTTTTCCCTGCATGGAAGACCTGCATCGCTGCCGCCGCGGTGTGCAGCGGCACGCCAAGTTCTTCTCCCAGGTTCATCGAGATCGTAAGATCCTTGTGCATCGTGTTTATGTGGCTGCCTGTTCCCTCGAACTGACGGTCGATGATTTTTTGCAATGCATTGTTGACGACACCGCATCCGGCCGAGGATGTCGAAAAGACGTCAAGGATCACTTGCCCTGGCACACCGGCCTTGGCGGCCAGCGCCGCAGCCTCGAACGTCGCCGAGAACTGCGACCCGATCAGCGACTGCAGGCACGCCTTGACGGTTTGGCCATCGCCGGGTGCAGTACCGACGCGGTGAATGTTGGCCGATACCGCCTCCATGACCGGGGCGAACTCATCGAGCACGCTCGCCGGCGCTGCCGCCATCATCGTCAGTGTTCCACCCTGTGCACCCGGGAACCCACCTGAGACGGGCGTATCGATCAAATGGAGGCCCGACCCTTCCATCATGTTGCTGATTTCACGGGCCTCCCGCGGCTTGATGGTCGCGCTCAGGATTATCGCGCTGCCCGGTGACATCGTCTGACGCAGGCCTACATCACCAAAAATGACGTCTTTCACCTGATCGCCGTTCATGACCATCACGTAGACGGCGTCCGTTCCGGCACCCACGTCGCCCGCGTTCTGCGCAGCAGCCCCGCCCATGGCGACAAACGCATTCATGCGCTCGCCGGACAGATCGAAGCCTTTCGTTTCAAATCCGCTGGCGATCAGGTTCTTGGCCAGTCCGGACCCCATGTCTCCCAGTCCGATAACACCCGTTTTTTTCATGCATTTTCTCCGGTTGCACGACAAGATCTTCTGGCAAAACGATAGTTTCACCAGCTCCTATGCGCGGGATTTCAAGCGATGGTCGAAAAAAACCTACACCGCCGGGCGGGTCCGGAAGACACCCGCTGCCCATTAATCAATCTGCAGCAGTCACGTCGCAGTTCGAACATGTCCTGCAAAAAAACTCGCCTGGTTTCGCAAGCAATTCGATTTCAATATGAGCCGATCAAACAACGGCCACTTCAAAATGTTTCCTCCACAAACCCCCACGCAACCCGCAAATGCTCGATCAGGGCGGCCTCGGCGCGCGCCGGATCTCTTTCCAGTATGGCGTCGTAAATTTCCTTATGCGCGAAATAGACCGTTTCGTTGCGTTCAATGGATCTCCTCATGCGCGCCCAGTTCGGAGAAAGCCACGAAGTGAAACCCTTGTGCATCGCCGGAAAAACCGGGTTGCCACTTATCCGGTAAAGAACGCCGTGAAAGTCGATGTCTGTCTGGAAGAATTCTTCTGAATTCATGATCGCATTGCTGTTGGCAAGAAGCGCTGCCTTGAGATCCGAAATATGCTCCTTTGTCGCGTTCAGCGCTGCGTCTCGCACCAGGCCACGTTCGATAAACACCCGGCTTTGATAGAGATTCTGCACACCGGAAGGCTCATTCAGCAGGTAGCGGACAATAGTTCCCGTCGCATTGATCAACGTGCCGTAGTCCGGTTTGCGCACAATCGGCCTGAACCTTGGGCGCAGCTCTATGAGGCCGCGGTTTGCAAGCGCGGAAATAGCTTCGCGAACGACCGTCCGTGACGTCCCGAACTCCTCCATGAGGTCGCGTTCCGGCGGCAACGGCTTGTCGTTCTCCAAGTCGCCACGCGTAATGCGCGCCTCCAGAGCAGACACGATTGCGTCTGCGGCACGCTTTGCGCTTCGTTGGTCCGGAGCTTCCGAATTAGACAATTTGATTGTACCAAATTGGGGTTTGCCTCGACCAGCAATGCTAGTTGCGAGCCTTGCCCGAGGCAAGTATTTCTAAAAACCGGCTAATTTTTACAAGAAAAATCCCTTTAAAACAGATATTTATCCAGCCATTTAAATCGATTTAGATAACTGCGCGGCAAATGCTCTTGACTCACATTTCAAATCGCGCTCTGCTCAGTCAACTTGGTCGAACCAAAAATCTGTAATCGAATTGTTCTTGGCATCTTTGGGAGGGGTACCTTGACAACCATCGTCAGTGTATCCGTCAATCTGTTTCACATTCCGCTCGCCGAAATTCTGGTGGATGCCAAGCACGGCGATCACACCCATTTTGAATTGATTACCGCGACGGTCACACTTGCCGACGGCCGGGAGGGCACCGGGTATACCTATACGGGTGGAAAGGGCGGACATGCCATTGCCGCCATGATCCGGTACGATCTGGCCCCCATGTTGATGGGAAGAGACCCTGACGATGTAGAAGCGCTTTACGACGCCATGCAGTGGCATGTTCACTATGTCGCGCGCGGCGGCATAGCCTCTTTCGCAATTTCCGCGGTCGACATTGCCCTTTGGGACATCCGCGGCAAGACGGCCAATCAGCCGCTTTGGAAACTCGCTGGAGGCAAAGGGCGGACATGCAATGCATATTGCGGCGGTATAGATCTGGGCTTTTCCCTGCCCAAACTGCTCGACAGCATCCAGGGATATCTGGATCGCGGCTTTAACGGCGTGAAAATCAAGATTGGTCAGCCGACACTTGAAGAAGATGTCGAACGGGTGGCGGCCGTCCGCAAGCTGATCGGACCCGATGTCGTTTTCATGGTCGATGCCAATTATTCCATGAGCGTTGACGAAGCTGTCGCTGCGGCAAATGCGTTCAGACCATATGACATTTTCTGGTTTGAGGAACCGACCATTCCAGACGACTATCAGGGCTATGCCGCAATAGCCGAAAAAATCAGCATTCCGCTCGCCATGGGTGAAAATCTTCACACTATTCATGAGTTCGGCTACGCATTGGAGCAGTCCGAACTCGGTTTCATTCAGCCTGACGCTTCCAATTGCGGCGGAATTACCGGATTTCTGCAAGTCGCCGAAATGGCCGCCAAATTCGGTGTTCCGGTTTGCAGTCACGGCATGCAGGAACTGCACGTCAGCCTGCTTTCCGGACTTGGAAGCAACGGTTGGCTTGAAGTTCATTCATTTCCGATCGAACATTACACCAGGCGTCCTCTGGAAGTGAGAGACACTTTGGCGATTGCATCGGATGAGCCGGGCATCGGAGTAACATTCGACTGGGAGAAACTGGTAGCAGAAGATCTGCTTTCCAGAGAAACGCGGGGAGCTGCTTGACCTGATCGCGGTGTAACTGCAGCAAGAAGGACTTGCTGTCGTGATCGCACGGGGAGACGACGTCGGAGGGGGACTGAAGATCCGCCATTGCCTGCGGGCGCGGCGGATGAAATGGCTGGAAAACCAGCGCATTGGGCCGGACGTTATAATTGGCTCCCGGCCTTTGGAGCAACTTGGGAGGATAAAGAGTATGCTCAAGAAACTGACAAGAAACATGCTTGCAGGGGTCGCAACAGTCGGTCTTGCCTTGTCCATGGGCACTGCGATCGAAGCAAATGCCGCTGATGGCGACAAGACCAAACTGCGCATTCAAACGCACTTCTCGACGGAAACACTTTCCGGACAGATGGCGCAGGAATTTATTGATGACGTTTCCGCCATGTCCAACGGTGAAATCGAAATCGAGATGTTCTTTGCGTCTTCGGTTGTCAAGTCGGCAGAAACCTTCGATGCGGCAGCGACCGGCATTCTGGACTGCGACATGACTGGTGGTGCCTATCAGACAGGTAAAAACCCGGCCTTCCAGTTTGCCGGCGACCTGACCGGTGGCTATCAGAACCCCTATCAGCAATATGCCTGGCTGCTGCATGGTGGCGGTTACGACAAGCTGAACGAACTCTACAACGCGAACAACATGGAGTTCATCGGCTGGTGGATCCCGGGTCCGGAATCCCTGTCTTCCACAAAGTCCTTCAAGGGCGTTGACGATCTGAAGAACTGGAAGTTCCGTTCACCTCCCGGCGTCATCACGCTGATTTTCGAAAAGCTCGGTGCATCGCCGATCGTGATGGACTTCAACGAAATCTTCACGGCGCTTGAAACGGGTATCATTGACGGCGCAGACGCTGCCAACATCACCAACAATGTCGGCCTCGGCCTCTATGACATCGCGACCGAAACCAACTACCCCGGTTTCCACTCGATGCCAGCCGACCACCTTGCCTGCCGCAAGGACGTCTGGGAA
>NZ_KI928923.1:218853-246184 GCF_000521215.1 Labrenzia sp. DG1229
CCGCAAGGACGTCTGGGAAGCCATGCCGGATCACCACAAGGCGATCCTGAAAGTCGGCATGCAGGCTCTTGGCTTGAAAAACTCCACTATCAACGAAGTGAAGAACGCCCAGACAGCGAAAGAGCTTCGCGAAAAAGGCATCAAGCTGAACACCTGGTCTGATGAAGATCTTGCTGTCTATCGCCAGGCTGTTCAGGAGTCCTGGGTTGAATTCGCGACAACCCCGGAATCCAAGGAGCTGCTGCAGAGCCACCTGGACTTCCTGCGTGAACTTGGCGCAATGCAGTAAGTCATAGCACTCGTATGAAAAATGATGGCGGCAAGACCCGGTTCTTGCCGCCACTTTCAACTCCGCATCCGGCGTGTAAGATGAATTCCATTGTCTGTCGGCACGCGGGGCTAAAGCGAATTGCCATTTGAACTGGCAGGTCGCAGAGAAATTGCACCCCAGACACAATCAGCGTGGCAACTGCTGTGCGCGCCGTCGATGGGAACGAGGCAAACAATATGGTCAGGGCAACGATTGCGCATCGGTGTCTGTCTCTAGGGGGGAAACGATGGCGAAGCAACAACCCGGCGGACTGCGGGAATGGGTGATCCCGGTCGCCTTCGCTATTTGTGCAGGTTGGGTCATCTGGCACGGCCCGGCTTACATTCTCGATTTCTTTCCACACGCAAACGAAAGCATGACGGCTCAGATCACGGAGCTTCACCAGCGAAAGGATGTGTCTTCCGGCATGTCAGGCCTGTTCGGCGGCACCATGGATTTCATCGACTGGGCGGCCCTGTTACTTCTTCCCGTCCTGCTGGTGGTCGGTATGCGCAGCGTCGTTCATGCCCAGATGGAATACGCCGACTACACGCGATTTGACTATTTTGCACTGTTCATCGGCCGCGTTGTCATGCTGCTGATCATCATCATGACGCTGGTCATGCTGTACGAGGTGTTCTTGCGTTATGTCATTGAAGCGCCAACCAAATGGGCCAACGAGCTGACGCTTTGGATCGCCGGATTCGTGTTCCTGCTGTCAGGCCTATACGCGATGCAGCAGCGTTGTCACATCCGCATCTTCATCCTTTATGACATCCTGCCGAGACCGCTGCGCCATGCCTGCGACGTCATTTCGGTTGCCCTGATCTGCCTGTTCGCCTTTCTGCTGGTTTTCGGCAGTTACAATCAGGTGTTCGGCATCAAGTTCCATCGCTGGGAAATGTTCGGAACAGCGTTTGACCCACCGATCCCTGCAACGATCCAGCCGATGATCCTCATTGTCGTCGTGCTCGTCGCCCTGCAATCCGTTGCCAATCTTATTGCCGACTGGAACAAGCAACCTGCGGAAATGGAAGAGCCGGATATCATCGACGAAGAAGAGCTGGAAGCAATCAAGAAAAGCGTGGGTGCGAAATAATGGATGTCGGCACGATCTCAATTGTCCTGGTTTTCGGGCTCCTGTTTCTGCTCGGCATAGGCATGCCGCTTGGGTTTGCTTCGGCGATACTGGCCGCGTTGGTCATGATCATGAAATTCGAACCCACTCTTCTGACTGATCCAGCAAGTTTCGGCACGGGTCTGCTGACAAGTAATCCGGGTACAGGTCCTCTTTATCTTCTCACTCAGAAGATCTTCGACCTGATGACGGAATATGTCCTGATTTCGGTGCCCCTGTTCATTTTCATGGCAGCGCTTCTGGAGCGCTCCGGCATCGCCAAGCAAATGTATGACAGTCTCGATTTCTGGCTGAGCCGGGCGCGTGGCGGTGTTGCCATCGTAACCTCCATAATGGCGGTGTTGATGGCGGCCATGTCCGGCATCATCGGTGGCGAGGTCGTGCTGCTGGGTTTGATCGCCCTGCCGCAGATGCTGCGCCTAGGCTACAATCAGAATCTTGCAATCGGCACCATCTGTGCGTCAGGTTCGCTCGGCACGATGATCCCACCATCGATTGTCCTGATCATTTACGGCCTGATCACGGAAACGTCGATCAAGGCCCTGTTCACCGGTGCATTCATTCCGGGCTTCATGCTCGCCAGTTTCATCATGCTCTACATCATCGTCCGTACCCAGCTGGACCCATCGCAGGCGCCACTGCCCGAACCTCGGGAAGGTGATCCTGAGGGCGGTGAAAAACTCCTGATGTTCGGCGGTTTCGTAAGCGTCGTCACTACCGGTATCATGGCGGTACTGATCGGCTGGACCGCGTTTCTGACCGTAATGGGGCGGAACGATCCGAGCATTGAGGGTTTCGAAGCGCCCCTTGTAGGTATGACAAATGACCTCCCCTGGCTTATCGGGATAGCAGTGATCGCCCTTGCGTTCATATTCCTGGTTGCAGGGCGGCAGAGAACCGCCTCCGGGTGGGAACATGGCAAGGGACTTGTTCCACCGCTTTTGGTCATCGGGATCGTCCTTGGGTCGATCTATGGTGGTGTCACCGGGATCACCGAAGCTGCCGGCATGGGTGCGGTTGCGGTCTTCCTGATTGCCGTTTTCCGCGGCGAAGCGTCCGTTGACCTGCTCTGGGTCTCCATGATGCGCACGCTGCGTTCGACAGGCACCATCATCTGGGTGACAATCGGCGCGGCAACGCTCGCCGGTGCGTATACGCTTGCCGGCGGTCCAACCTATATTGCACAGCTCATCATCGGCGCAGATATGCCGTCCATGCTGGTGATCCTCACGATGATGTTGATCCTGCTGTTCATGGGTGCCTTCATGGACTGGGTCGGCATCGTGTTGCTCATCATTCCCGTATTCCTGCCTATCGTGAAAAGATTGCCGATCGACGAAATCGGATTCATCGGCACTTTGTCACCCCAGCATGTCGCAGTCTGGTTCGGGGTCCTGTTCTGCATGAACATGCAGGTCAGTTTCCTGTCGCCGCCATTCGGACCCGCCGCGTTCTATCTGAAATCGGTCGCTCCTGCGCATATCTCGCTGACCGATATTTTCCGCGGTTTTCTACCCTTCATAGGGGTACAGTTGGTCGCGCTCGCAGTTCTGCTGATCTGGCCGACAATCGTCACCCTGCTGCTCTGAGGACTGGAATGATGCTGAAGCAAAGCGATATCGATCTGTTTCAAAAGCAAGGCTATCTTGTCGTCGAGAATCTGTTGGACGACGTGGCATTGAAAAATATCCGCAGTGAATACAGCGCCTTGATGGACGAACTTTACGACGGATGGCTGCAAGAGGGCAAAGTACCTGAAGCAGGCGCGGATATGGGGTTCTGGGACAAGCTGGACCATTGCTACAAAGGCGGTTTTGACTGGTATCAGCCTTTCGATATCAGCCTTCCCCACAATGGCATCACCGACGAAACGCCCATGCATTTTGGTCCCGCCGTCTTCGCAATGGCGACACACCGGAACATCCTGGATTGCGTCGAAGCCCTCATCGGACCGGAGATTTCCTCCAATCCGATCCAGCATGTGCGTATCAAGCCGCCGCAGCGCGCGGTCGCTGCCTCCGAAAGCCGTGCCCACGTCGTTGCGACGGACTGGCATCAGGACCAGGGTGTCACGCTGCAGGAGGCTGACAACACGACATTTGTCACCGTCTGGCTGGCAATCACGGATGCAACAGTTGAAAACGGGTGTTTGCAGGTCGCATCAGGCGCTTATGAGGAGATGCTGCCGCACTGCTCCAGATCGCAGGTCGGCATCGCCGAGAAGTTTCTGCCGAAGGACAACGCCACCCCGGCGCCGGTGAAAGCCGGTGGCGCGGTAATCTTCCATCCGTTGACGCCACATGGCTCGCTTGCCAACAAAAGTGACAGCTATCGCTGGTCCTTCGACCTGCGTTTTCACGTAACCGGGCAACCTTCGGGAAGAAGCCATTTTCCGGAATTCGTAGCCCGTTCGCGATCCGACCCGGGATCGGAATTGAAGGACTGGCGTCTCTGGAAACAAATGTGGGAAGACACGCGTCATCACCTGGCACATAGCACGCATATTCCGCAGCATCGCTGGGGCAACGACGCACCCTATTGCGCCTGAACATTGCATGAAAAGAGCTGCCCAGCCTGGAGTCGGGAATTGAGCCGGAATGATCCCGTACGCCTTGTGGTCATCGGTGCGGGCCTTGTCGGTCAGCGCCATGCACGCCACGCCTTTTCCCATCAGGATTTCAACCTGGCCTGGATTGTCGATCCGAATGAAGCCAGACAGGAATTGGCACAACAAATGGGGTGCCGGTGGGCAGCAAGTCTCGAAGACGTGCCTGCAGGGGACTGCGATGCGGCGATCATCGCGACACCAAATGCCGATCACTTGCCGAGCGGTCTGATTTGCCTGGAGCGAAACTGGGCAACACTTGTTGAAAAACCCGTCGCCGAAACGATTGAAAACGGTGAAAAACTTGTCGGCGCTTTCGAGGTTGCAGGCCTCCCCATGCTGGTAGGTCACCATCGCCGCTACCATCCCTCCTTTGACAAGGCCAACGAGATGATTTCCTCGGCGGCGCTTGGTCCGCTGATTTCAGCTTCACTGATCTGGGCGGTTCGAAAGCCCGACAGCTATTTCAAGGCCGGCGCCTGGCGCAGAGACAGTGACGGCGGCCCGCTTCTGATCAATTTCATTCATGAAGCGGACCTCATGCTTGGTCTCTTCGGACCTGTTGACGAAGTCCAGGCCATGGTATCCAGCCACGCCCGCGGAAGCACCGTTGAAGACAGCGCGGCAATCCTGGTGCGTTTTGCCAGCGGTGTTATCGCGACGGTAATGCTGACGGACGCGGCACTTACTCCCTGGAGTTTTGAAGGAGCAAGCGGAGAGAACCCGACCATCGCGGAAACCGGCATTTCGTCCTGGCGTATCGGCTGCACGGCCGGTAGCTTCGAATATCCGGGCCTGCGCGTCTGGACCGACGCACAAGGAGACGAAGGTGATTGGTCTCGCCCCTTGAAAGATGAAACAATCGAGACGGCAAAAGTCGACCCGCTGCACGAACAACTCACCCATTTTGCACAGCTCATAAGAGGCCAGGTAAACAAGCCCAAAATCTCGGGTCGAGACGGTCTCGAGGCATTGCGCCTGGTGGAGGCGGTTCGCACCGCAGCCCGGACGGGCCAACCATTTTTCGTCGACCAAACGTTATCGACGTCAAACGCAGTTTGAAAATTCTAAAGTTGAGGAACTTCGAAATGACGAAACCGAAGATCGGATTTATCGGCATCGGACTTATGGGTGCCGCCATGTGCAATCGCCTGCTGGACCTTGGATACACGGTGACTGTGGTTGCCAACCGTTCGCGCGAACGGGTTGATTCCCTGGTATCGCGCGGGGCAAGCGAAGTGAAAACCGCGCGGGAAATCGCCGGGGCGAGCGATATCGTCATGCTTTGCATGGACACATCCGCCTCGGTCGAAAGCCGTATGTATGGCCCGGACGGTGTCATTGCCGGCCTTGGAAAGGACGCGATTGTCATCGACTTCGGGACTTCCCTCCCCGCGTCGACCAAGACCATCGGTGCCGCAGTTGCAGATGCCGGTGCCATCTATCTCGATTGTCCGATCGGGCGCACACCTTCTCACGCTCTGGAAGGCAAACTCAATCTGATGTGTTCAGGCAATGCGGACGCCTATGCGCGTGTTGAACCTGTCCTGAAGGACCTTGGCGAAAATGTATTTCACCTCGGAGACCTGGGAACAGGTCACACCGTGAAGCTGATCAACAATTTCTTCGCTCAGACTGTCGCCAACGGCATGGCCGAAGCGTTCGCAATGGCCGACAAATCAGGCGTCGATCGCCAGAAAGTCTATGATGTGATGGCGGCCGGTCCGCTCCATTCCGGCATGATGGACTTTGTGAAGTCTTATGCGATCGACGGTGATCCGAACAAACTCGCCTTCTCGATCAGGAACGCGCGAAAGGATGTCGGATATTATACCGACATGGCCGAGAGCCTTGGTGTTGAATCCCTGATGGCGAACGGCGCCAAGCAGGCGCTGGACATGTCGATTGCCGCCGGGCGGGGAGACGAGTTTGTACCCTTGCAGGTCGATTTCTTCGTCGATCTCTTCAAGACCGGCAAGAAAGACTAAGCCCGAAGGAGATGGCGCGATTTGCATCCAGGGCCATTGAGGACAAGCCGTTTGCCGGTATCCTGCTGATACTGGTCGCTTATCTTCTGTTTGCATGCATCGATACGAGTTCGAAATGGCTGGGCATCCTGGGACTGGGTGCCCTGCAACTGGCTTTCATGCGCTATTTCGGACATTTTGTAATTTCCATGGGACTGTTCGCGGCGAGCGAGTTCGATTTCAGGCAATTGCGCTGCGAAAAAATCTGGCTGGTTCTGGTGCGGGGAGCCCTTCTGACCGCGTCCACGGTCTTCAACTTTGCAGCACTTCGCTATCTTCCGCTGACGCTCACGTCGACCATTCTGTTTTCCGCGCCAATCATGGTCTGCGTACTGTCCTGGCCCTTGTTGCGCGAGCGGGTCGGGTTGGTGCGCTGGTCGGCTGTTGCACTCGGATTTGCAGGAGTGGCAATCGCCGTCAAACCGTTTGATGACGAATTTCACATCGCTGTTTTCATGTCACTGACGGCGGCTTTCTGCTTCGCACTCTATTCGGTGCTGACCCGGAAACTCGCCGGTGTTGTCGTACCGGACACGATGCAGTTCTATACCGGGCTCGTTGGCACGGTTGCACTGGCACCATTCGCTATTGCCGAATGGCAGAACCCGGCAACCGGTTTCCAGTGGAGTGTTCTGGTCGGACTGGGCGTTCTGGGCTGGGTAGGACACCAGTTCCTGACAAATGCCATGAGTTTTGCACCTGCCAACCTGCTCATGCCATTTGGCTATGTCTTCATTCTGTATCTGACGGTTTCCAGCTACCTTGTGTTCGAACAATTGCCGGATAAATGGACCGTAATCGGGGCCGCAATCATTGTGCTGTCCGGATTGATCATCTTTTACCGCGAAAGAATGCTCTACACTCGCCGGTCGCAATAGCCCGCAAGTCCGCCGGCCTTTTAAGGCATCAGGCCGGTCGAAGACCCCTGCAGGGTCCTGTTTGCCAGACCTGATCGACTTTGGCAGTTAACTTCAGAATTGTCGTCTATTTGACACCATTCACATTCAGGAAGATCGAATAGAGCGAGCTCGTGCCGGCGATGAACAGGCGATTGAGTTTGGGGCCGCCGAAACAGACATTGCCGACCAATTCCGGAATGCGCACCTTGCCGACAAGAACGCCATCGGGATTGAGACAATGCACGCCATCGGCCGCAGAACTCCAGATCCGGCCGTCGCGATCGAGCCGGAATCCGTCAAAAATGCCATTTGTGCAGGTAGCAAATACGCTGCGGTCTTCCAGAGACTTTCCGTCACTACCGACCTTGATTTTTTCGATGTGGGCGGGACCGTCGTCGTCATGCGTAATGCCTGTATCAGAGACAAACAGCCACGCCTCGTCGGCAGAAAAAGCCAGACCGTTCGGCTTGTAGAAATCTTTGGCAACGACATTGACTTCTCCAGTTGCCGGATCGGCGCGGTAAACGTGACACGCACCGATTTCGCTTTCCGCCCGCTCACCTTCATAGTCCATCAAAATTCCGTAGGAAGGATCCGTGAACCACACGGACCCATCGGATTTGACAACCACGTCATTCGGCGAGTTCAGGCGCTTGCCGTTCCAGTGCGACGCGATCACCGATATCGACCCATCATGTTCCGTACGCGTGACGCGGCGTGTCAGATGCTCGCAGGTTACCAGGCGACCCTGGTTATCGACCGAGTTGCCATTGGCATTGTTGGAACCGGTCCGGAATTCCGAAACCGAACCGTCGGTTTCATCCCAGCGCATGATGCGATTGTTCGGTATATCCGACCAGACCAGATAGCGCCCGGCGGGAAACCAGGCCGGCCCTTCCGACCAGCGTGCTCCGGTCCACAGGCGTTCAACCCGCGCATGCCCGACAAAACAGGCTTCAAATTCCGGCTCAATGACTTCAAAACCGGTTCCTTCCAAAACGCCAAACATCATGTTTCCCGTTGCTTATCAAATGACCGTTGAGGGAATTCGGGCCTCGTCATACCCCACCCCTGCTTTTTCTTCCTGTTCCCCGGGTGCTCCGGGTCCGGGCCCCAGATCGCCTGGTAGGTATCCACCGCACATCCCCGCCGCTGCAGATAAACGGAAAAACTCATCAGAACAGCCCACCAGGCAATCAGGAACAACCACATCCAGTTGGGTGCGTTCGCATTCCACAAGCCGGTCGCGATTGCCCCAACCATAAGCGCCAGTGCCAGGTACCCGCAACTTTTGTGGAAACGCTCGAAAAGCAGACGGCGAGGCGTCATGTCATAATGATCACCGCGCAGGGAACCGTCGGGATCCGGGTCGGTTGGACCACCCTTCGTCCCTCTGAAAATTCCTGACAGCCCCTGGATTGCGGCCAAGACCAAGACGGCGTAGCCGAAGAGACGATGCACAACCGCTGTCCCGCTGTTTTGCGGCGAGATCAAAACCAGGGTCAGCGCCACAGCAGACAGAACAAGAACGAGTGTCTGTGTCATCCAGTGGCTTCGCCACCAGAGGGTGCTGTCCAGGTCGCGTGGCCAGTTCTGACCAGGGAGAACCTTGAAAAATCTGGCTATCATGACTGCTAGTGGCGCAAGTACGCCCCATCCGAGAACCATGAACCGGGCGTGCCATGACAATGCCATGCCAACTTCGTGCGGTCGCGCCGGATCCAGGGGGGATATCAGCCACTCCAGTATCATCCCTTCACGGCTCCGGCGGTCATGCCCGTAATGATCTGCTTCGACGCGACGAAAGTGAACAGGATCGGCGGAATGGCGAGCAGCATCCCCGTCGCCATGATGACACCCCAGTTGATGTCATATTCCGTGATCGAATTGACGATCGTGACCGGCACCGTTCTGGTGGATCGGCCGGACAGGGCGTTGGCCAGCAAGAACTCATTCCAGGCAATGCGGAAAGTGAAGATCGCAGCGGCAGCAAGACCCGGCTGGATGATGGGCAAGACAACAAGAAAGAAAACCTGAAACGGGTTGGCCCCGTCCATACGCGCTGCTTCTTCCAACTGAATGGGCACCTGCACGATGAAGCTCTGCAGGATCCAGATCACGAAAGGCAGGTTCATCGCCGTATAGATCAAGATTATCCCGGTGTAGGTCTGATCAAGCCCGTATTGAAATGTCCAGATTCCGAACACCGGCACCAGAAGAACCGCCGGCGGAACCATGCGCATCAGCAAAGTGGTCATGGAGACCGTTCCACGCCCCATAAAACGGAAGCGCACCAGCGCATAGGCAGCCATGCAGCCAATTGTCAGGGTCAACCCGGTTGAGATCAGTCCGACGATGAGCGAATTGACGAGTGCGCGCCCGAAGGTCGGATCGCAGTAGTCCACATGTGCCGGCTCGTACCAGAGGAAATTACAAAGGACCGTTTCGTAATTCTTGATGGTCGGCGAGAAGAAGAATGCCGGTACTGATACATCGTAGACATCGACATTCGTCTTGAAGGATGTCGCCAGCATCAAGGCAATCGGGCCAACACTCATGACCACCAGAGCGACGATCAAGGCATAGAAAGCCGGATTTTGGGTTTCCTTTTGAACGGCCATCAATCGGCATCCTTTTCAACAGCGGCACGTTGCCGGGCGAGCCGGGCTTCCTGAACCCGGCTGTAGGCGAACATTCCGATGGTCAACGCCATCAGCATCATCAGGAGGAGGTTGGACATGGCTGCTGCTTCGCCCAGTTCCTGAAATTCCTGCGCCGTACGGAAAATCCTGAGCGCAAGAATTTCCGTTGAAAGGCCTGGCCCGCCATTTGTGAGCACCAGGATAACTTCCAGCACCTTGAACGCATCGATAAGCCGCAACAAAAGCGTGACGATCAGAACCGGCATCATCAGGGGCAGTTTGATCATGAGGATCTTCTGCCATTCGTTCGCACCGTCGATCTCGGCAGCCTCGAGAGCCGAACGCGGCAGCGACTGCATGGCGGCCAGGGCGAGAATGAAAATGAAAGGCGTCCATTGCCAGACATCGGCGATCACAATGGCAATGAACGACCAAGTGCTGTCGGAGAGCCAGGGAATTCCCTCGAACCCGAAATTTTTGAGCGTTCGATTGAAGATACCGACGGTCGGGTGATACATGTAACGCCACATCAGACCGACAACGATCGGTGCGATCATCATCGGCAGGATGAAAACCGTCCGAAGCATCGCCATGCCCTTGATGTTCCGGTCCAGCAGCAATGCCAGACCAACGCCCAGCACCATTTCAAGCGTGACGACAATTGCGGCAAAACGAATTGTCACCCAGAAGCTTTCGCGGAACGCCCCATCCCCCCAAAGATTGACATAGTTGCGAAATCCGATGAATTCCGCCTGTCCGATCCGCTGGCTCGGGCTCCAGTCCAGGAAACTCGCATAGATCATGTACCCGATCGGGTAGAGCAGCGCGAAGATCAGGATAATCCCTGCGGGTGCCAGAAACATGTATGGGGTCAGCCGGTTGGCCTTGATCGCAACGCTCATTGCGGATCGCTTTCAGTGAGATTGGGAAAGGCCCCGCGGCAATGCCGCGAGGCAGCGTCAGACCTACCGGGTCCAGGTGTAGTAACCGGCATCATCCATGATCGCCTGGGTGCGCTCGACGACACCGTTCAAGGATTCTTGAACCGGCGCGTCCTCAACGATGATCTTGGACAAGGTGGTTCCCAGATCCGCATTGATCTTGCCCCAGACCGGGATGATCGGACGCCAGTCGGGATCAGCATTCTTCAGTGCTTCACCGAAGGTTGCCATGTGCGGGAACTTTTCGTTCACATCGGCATCGGCATGGGTGGAATACCTGGACGGGTTTCCGCCAGCCATGGCAATCAGCTTGTCCGCTTTTTTCGACGTCAGCCACTGCATCAGCAGGAAGGCTGCGTCCTTGTTCTGGGCGTTCTTCGGAATACCGATACCGAAGCCACCCGTCTGGGAGCCGGCCCGTTCACCAACCGGATGCGGCGCCCACTCGACGAGACCAACCACCTTGGACTTGTCAGGATTGTTGACCTGGCCAGCAAAGACCGTGGAGTCGAGGAACATGGCGGAATTGCCCTGCAGGAAGGATGCACCGGCTTCCGCGAAGCCGAAGGTCTTTGAACCTTCCGCGCCACAATTCACTATTTTCTTGAGTGCTTCGGCAGCTTCAACACCGGCTTCGTTGTTGACGATCGGTTTCCACTCATCGTCGAAAATCCGCCCCCCGAGAGGTGCAAGATGAAGCAGAAACGCATGGCTGGCGTGGTGACCCGATGCAGCGCGAGACGCCAGACCACCCATTCCAGGCTCTAATTCCGGGATCAGGCAGACCAGTTCGAGCAGCTCGTCATAGGTCTCCGGAACCTTCAGGTCGTGCTTGTCGAAGATATCCTTGCGGTAACCCAGGATGGATGTCTCGGATCCGAACGGCAATCCGAAAAGCGAGCCGGTCGGCCCTGGCAGATACCCTTTCTTGCCTCCGGCGACGCCGATATTGGCAACATATCCGTCGATCAGGTCTTCGGCCTCATAGTTCGGATCGGCCAACTTCGGGTTCATGAAAAACCGAGCAAGATTCTCCAGCTGGTCGGCATAGACGTAGTCCGCCTTGGAAAAGACCACATAGGCGATCAGGTCATAGTCGCCACTGTTCTTGGTCAATTCGAGGGTCTGGCGCTCACGCATCTTGAGATACTGAAGCTGATCAACCTCAACCTGGATACCGGTTTCCTTGGTGAACTCCGGCAAGACTTTCATGACCGCATCGAAATGCGGGTGCGCCGGGAAATTGACAACCAGCGTTTCACCGGCAAACTCCTCATAGGGATTGGCAAGGGCGGCCGTGGCCCCTAGAGCAAGCCCCGCGACAGCACAAACCGTCGACTTCAGATATTTCAGCATTCATTCCTCCCTTAACAGCAAGGTTCAGATCACCTGATGGCAACCTCCGTTTCGCGGTCGAACATGTGAATGCCCTCCCTGTTGACCGCAAATCTCAATGTTTCGCCCAGGGCAATAGGCGTTTCGGACTTCAGCTCGACCTCGACTTTCTGACCTCCGCAATCGCAAAGAAGAACTGACTGTGCACCGATGTATTCGGAGACAATCACCTGCAAATCGACGGCTTCCTGATCGGAAGCATCGGGACTGAAGTGCAAATCGGATGGCCGGATCCCCAGCGTCACGGCATTCGAGGTTTGAGACGCGGCGGCTGTCGCCTTCTCCGCCGGCAAGGCCAGCTCAAAGCCTTTGCCGCGTACAACCGGCTGTCCAGAGAGATCCTGGATTTCGGCTTGCAGAAAATTCATGGGCGGTGAGCCGAGAAATCCGGCGACAAACTTGTTCGCGGGCCGCTTGAACAGTTCTTCAGGCGTGCCCTGCTGCTGGATATAGCCACCATGCATGACCACGATCCGGTCGCCAAGTGTCATGGCCTCGATCTGGTCGTGGGTCACGTAGATCATGTTCTTGCGGACTTTCTGGCGCATCAGCGCCAGCTCTGCCCGCATCTGGCCGCGTAGTTTCGCGTCAAGATTCGACAGCGGTTCATCGAACAGGAATGTGCCCGCATCCCTGGTCAAGGCACGTCCCATCGCAACTCTCTGCCGCTGCCCGCCGGAGAGTTCCCCAGGTTTGCGGTGCAGAAAGTCTGTCAGCCCGAGCATTTCGGCAACATTGCCGACCTTCTCATCGATTTCCTTTTTCGGCCTCCGCTGGAGGCGGAGCGCAAAGAACATGTTTCTGGCAACGTTCATATGCGGATAGAGCGCATAATCCTGAAACACCATCGCCAGGTCGCGAGCCTTCGGTTCCAGATTGCTGACCGGTCGATCGTTGATGAAGATTTCCCCGTCACTCACGGTTTCCAGACCCGCGATCATCCGCAGCGTCGTGGATTTACCGCAACCGGATGGTCCCACGAGCACCGTGAACTCGTTTTCATCCATATCCAGATTGATCCCGTGCAGCACCTCCACATCGCCGTAGCGCTTTACGAGGTTCTCAAGTCGGATACGCGGCATTTCCCCTCCCGGAGCGTCCAGATTAGACGCACGTCTCTGTTGTGACCGGTCACACACTATACATGTTACCGGTCACATTATCAGATATGTTATCGATAACAAGAAAATTTTTCTTTCAATGTCAAAATTTCATTCAGGAAATGGATGTCAGGTGCTTTGCCTGAATTCTATTTCGGCGGGAACGTGAATATGGCGAGGTTGATCTGAACCTGCCAGGTCCGAGCGAAACAGTATCTTTAGCAGTTTTCCGGTCTCGCTTCCGATCCGGACCGGATCGACAACAACCGTTGAAAGTTTCGGCACCGCATATCTGGACACTTCGAAATTCCCGAAGCCGGCAACGGCGATATCACCGGGAATTGAGTACCCTTCCGAAATGAGCCGGCTCTGGACACCGAAAGCGGCAACGTCTGATACGCAAAACACGCAGTCCGTGTCCGGAAAGTCGGCAAGTAGCTGCGCGACGGCTTCCGATCCGCTGTCGATTGTCAGCGGCGGAATGCCATAGCGGATCATCCGGTGCGCGGACAGACCGGCGTCCTGCATCGCCTGGAGAAACCCGTTCCGCCTGGCCGCGCCGCGCGTCCAGTCGTCCTGCCCTTCCCCGAGAAACGCAATCCGGCTGTAACCTTCATCGATAAGTCTTTGTGTCATTTGCCGCGCTGCATCGAAGTTCGAGAAGCCGACCGTGTGTTCGATCGGGTCTGCAGGCGTTTCCCATATCTCGATGACTGGAACATTCGCTTCCCGCATGAGCTCGACCGTTCTGTCCGTATGCCCGTCGTATGACAGGACTATCGCCTCCGGACGGCGTCTGAGCATCGTCTCCAGAATTTCTTCTTCACGCTCTGCGGAGTAATCGGTGTGGCCGAGAAGAATCTGCAAACCTATTTCCTCAAGCTCTTCGGTAAGAGATTGAACGGTCAAGGCAAAATGAAGATTGTTCAGCGAAGGCAGGAGTGTGGCGACGAAACCGGACTTCCGGGTTGTGAGGCTGCCCGCCATCTGATCCGGAACGTAGTTCATCTCGCGCACGACTTTGAGAATGTGTTCCCGGGTTCTAAGCGAGACAGGACTGTCCTTGCGCAGGGCCCGGGAGACCGTCATTCGGGAAACGCCGGCTGCCTTTGCGACATCCCGCATTGTAACCGGCCCCTGTTTTCCGCCGTCCTTGGCCAAATTCGATCCCCTCGCAAACAGCCCAGGCAGGCAGCAAATCGCGCTACCGGCGAAAAGTATGCCGGTAGCGCTTCTTTTAGCACTGTCAGTCGATCCGTCCATGGTGCAAGCCGCACATGGACGGCCTCAGACAGGAGGCCCTTCTATCTTTCCAGCGCGCCAACACCCGAGAAACGGAAGGCTTCGGTCTGTAGTGCATCAAGTTCTTCCGCGCTCAGCTGATCATGAGCGACTGTGATACGACCGAGGAAGACGAGAGGCAATTCATCAGCCCGGTTTTCCAGATCCGCCTTGATGGCTTCTGCGGTGGCAGCACCAACGTCATCACCCATGCGCATTGGCGTGGCATCCAGTTCGCCGCGGCGAATAGCGTCCAGCTCCAGTCCGGTACCGCCCCAGCCAGTCGAAAAGACTTCCTTTTCCTTTCCGACTGCAACCTGTGCCTCAACACTGCCCATGGCCATGGCCGTGTTGGCATTGTGGATGATCGTTGCTTCCGGATAAGCCTGCAGGATCAGGCTCGTACCCTCATAACCACCTTCACGCTGGTATTCGCCATAATGCTCATAGGCGACTTTCCAGTCCCCCTTTTCCATGACGCAATCCTTGAAGTCACCGGAACGCTGATTGTCGGTGATGCCCGGGATACCGCGGTTCATCGCCATCGTGATGCCATTTCCAAGACGCTCCAGCATGTAGTCGCACATGACAAGCGCACCGGCTGCCGACGAGAAGTCGAACCAGACATCAGGCTGGTTCTTCAGATCCTTGAGCGGCGTATGAAACGCCCAGACATAGGTTGTGAAGTCATCAGTGCCTGCCAGCTTGTCGATATTGTCCGCCTGGATGGCAAGCTCCGAAGGTCCGAAGATCACATAGTCGTAGATGTCACCGTCCTGCGCCACCTGGTTGGCATAGGTTGATTGCAGCGAGTGCTCGATCTGACGGCTGGCAAACTCGGTCGTATTGTATTTGATGCCGAGTTCGTCGAGGCGCTTTGTCATCGCAAGATAGTTGCGGGCCCAGAAGTCCGACGTATCGGCGGATGGATAGATCAGGGCGATCTCAACCGGCTTGTCCTGGGTTCCGGAGAACGCAACGCCTTCCCCGCCCACAACAGCCTGCAGGGCTTCAAGTTTTCCTTCGGCATTGACTTCGCCCGGCACCCAGTAGTCCCTGTCGGCGTGACCGGGCAGCTCTTTCAGGGGCAGATTGCCCTGAGCCAGAGCGCTGGTGCCTGTAAGCATCAGTATGCAAAGCGTCGATTTAAGCAGTTTCATCACTAATTCCTCCCTATTGATGAAGTCCGCGCTTAGAGGACTCAGCCGCTGGCGACAGGATTGCCGGCGAGCAGAGTTCCAATGAGAAGCAAGAGAGCCAGGGCGGCGATCAGGCCCGCCCGACAGGCGCAGTAGCCGCAAGCTTTCCGGCGTTTTCAGGCCGGCAAGCAGGCCCTTTGCGCCATCACGGTCCTTTTTCTGCAACCAGGTATAGAGTGCGACCGAAGAAACGATCACCACGCCGGACGCGACTGACTGCCAGAAGAACTCGATCCGCAATGTCACCAGTGCGTTGATCATCATGGACAGAAGCAGCACACCGGCGAGCGAACCGAGCATCGATGCACGTCCGCCGAAAAGTGACGTTCCACCGACCACGACCGCGGCAATGACATGCAGATTGAAATACGGCGCTGATGTCGCCTGGATCGCATTGAGCTTGCCTGTCAGCATCACTCCGGCAAGGGCGGCCGATGCACCCATCAGCACATAGGCGTAGATCTTGTAGCGATCAACCGCGATCCCGGTCATTTCGGCTGCCTCGGGATTGGAACCGATCGCAACCGTGTAGCGGCCGAAATAGGTCTTCTTCAGCAGCCAGTAGCCGAGAACCATCGTGAACAGGCCGATCACCACCGGAAGCGGGATGAAACCGGGTATCTGCCCGCGACCGATGTCGGTCATGATTTCAGGAAAGCGTGCCAGCACCAGGCCTTTGGCGATGACCAGTGCGAACCCACGGTAGACCAGGTCCATTGCAAGCGTTCCGATCAGGTCCGGCACCTTGAACTTGGTGATCACCAGACCGTTGATCAGACCGAACACGGCGCCAAGCAACAGCGCGATTGCGATCGCAACCGGTGCGGAAAATCCGTATTGCTTGATCAGAAACGCCATGATGATCGACGACAGCGCCGCAACGGAGCCGATCGACAGGTCGATACCACGCTGGGTGATGACAAAGGTCATCGCCATCGCCATCGGCATGTAGAGCGCAGCGTCCAGAAGAATGAGATTAAGGTTCGACAGGCGGAAATAGCGTGCCGGTTCGGCAATCCCCATGAACAGAAGGATTGCAAGGATCATGACCATCGGGCCGATGATGGCCAGGAAGGGTTCGATCCGGTCGGAAAGTTTCATCGGTCCGTCCGATTGTGTTGCGGTTGCCATCTGTACCCCCTATGCCGCTTCTTCCGCGCCCACGATCAGGGCGAGAACGTCTTGCTGCGTGCTTTGCGAGATGTGGACAACGCCGGCGCAGCGCCCGCGCCGCTGAACGTGAACCCTGTCTGCGACTTCAAAAACGTCATCCAGCGAGTGGGAAATCAGAATGACCGCAAGGCCCTGTGCCTTCAGTGCCTTGATGAGCTTCAGCGTCCGTGCCGTTTCCTGGGGCCCGAGAGCTGCCGTCGGTTCGTCCATCACGAGGACCCGTAGGCCCTCGTGATAGACCGCTCGTGCGATGGCAACAGCCTGTCGTTGGCCTCCCGACAGACTTGAGGTGGGAACATCGAGCGAGCGTAGCCTGACACCAAGGCGCTCGAACAGGACACGCTCTGTTTCCGAGCGCATCCGCTTGTTGTCGAGCATCGTGATACCCAGAACAGAACGGGTCAGTTCGTTTCCAAGGAACATGTTTGACGCGGGATCGAGGTGATCTGCCAGCGCAAGCGTCTGGTAAACGGCATCAATGCCTTCATCGATCGCGTCTGAATGACTGTTCATGACCAGCTTCTTGCCGGCCACGAAGATTTCGCCTTCGGTGGGCTGATAGACGCCGGTCAGTATCTTGATCAGCGTCGACTTGCCTGCACCATTGTCACCGACAATTGCCAGGACTTCTCCCGCATAGGCATCAAGGTTCACCTGTGTGAGCGCTTTCACGCCGCCAAAACGCTTGGAGATATTGCGCATTGTTACCAAAGGATCGGAGTTGTTCTCGCCGGTAGACATGTCGTCATCCTGAATTTTGGACAAAACTTCCCCGTCCGCGGCGACGCCGCGAAAAAAGGAAATGCAGCTGAATTTGTCGGTCAGGTCAGCAGGTCGCCCTCGGCTGCGTCAGGCGACCAGCTCCCTGAAACCTATTTGCCCCAGATGGCGGAATAGGCGTCGCGATACGGCGTGTCGGGATCGAAGGAATTGCTGTCGCCCATCTTTTCAAGACCCGACTGCGTCACGAGCGCAGGTGACGTGATGTAGCCCGAACAGGCTTCGCCCTGAACGGCCCGGTTCAATTCGTCAACGAGCTGCCAGCCCTGAAGGTTGAGCGGTTCCGCAACCGTGATTGTCTGGTACCCGCCTGTACGGATCCGCTGAAATGCGGCTTCCGAACCATCACCAGCAGACCCAGCCTGCGGGCCGTCGGCAGCAGAGATCCCGGCCGAGGCCAGCGCCGGTCCCATGAAGTCGAAATAGAGATCGTTGATTGCGAGCGCGTGTGTCCAGCTGTCCCCGTATTTCTGCAGAAGACTGGTTGTCAGCGGCCCCATGCGCGTCGAGGTGTCGGCAATCGGGGTGTCGACATATTCAAGGACCTTGCCGCCTGCCGCTTCGACGGTCTCTTTCAGCCTGTCCGCCTTGTCGATCGCGATCTGATAGGTCGAGTCAGTGAAAATGATGACGCCGATATCCTTGCCGCCATCCTCGATCGCCCAGTTAGCGGCGACTTCCGAGACAGTCATCGCATCTGTTGAAATATTGGCGTAAATGCCCCCGGGAGCATCACAGCCGATTTTCGGACCGGAGTGCCATGCGACCATCGGGATTTTCGCGGAGGCAACACCTTCCAGGGCTGCCTGCTGCTCAACGGCGTCGAAACCATTGATCACGATCCCGTCCGGCTGCAAGGCCAGCGCCTGGCCGATGGCTGCCGTGCGCCCCTGAATGGAACCCGCTCCGTCCAGAACACGAACCTCCCAGCCGATCTTGTCCGCAGCTTCCTCGACCCCGTTGGTCACGCCGAGGATGCCACCGTTCTTGAGATCGGCCGCGACAACGACGATCGTCTTGCCGTCTGCGGCTGCCGGCCCTGCCGTTGGCCCATCCCAGGCTGTTTCTGCGAATGCCGGCAAGCCGATGCCGGCCAGCATCGTGGTTGCCAGAACTGTCTTAAGGAAATCGCGTTTTTGCATAGTATCCTCCCTTTGCAAAAATCTTACTTTTTCGCTGCGCCTTTACGACGTTGCGCATAGCCCGCAATACCGATCGCGATCAGAAGCGTGACGCCGTTGAAGAGTGGTTCGACCCAGAAAGAACCGCCGAATTGCTGAATGCCGGAAATGCCTACCGCGAGAATGGCGACACCGATGACCGTGCCCCAGACGTTGACCCGCCCCGGTTTGATGGTCGTTGACCCGAGAAACGCCCCGACCAGCGCCGGAAGCAGGAATTCCAGACCGACACTTGCCTGGCCGATCCTGAGTTTCGAGGCCAGCAATACGCCGGCAAGAGCGGTCATTGTTCCTGATGCCATGAAGGCACCAATCACATATTTGCGTGTAGGAATGCCGTTCAGCTGGGCCGCACGCTGATTGGCACCGATGGCATAAAGATACCGTCCGACAGGTGTGTACTCGAGAATGAGCCACATGCAGACCGTTATCGCTATCAGGTAGTAACCGGTAATCGGCAGTCCGAACACGAAGGTGGTGCTCAGGGAATAGAAGCCGTCCGGCAACACACCCACAATCTGCCGGCCGCCGGTGTGCCACAAGGCGATCGCATAGAGCACAGTACCGGTCCCCAGCGTCGCGATAAAACTGTCGATCTTGGCGACTTCGACGAGAAGACCGTTGAAGAAACCACTCATGGCTCCGAGCATAAGCACGATCATGACGGCCATCGGCCAGGGGATGCCAAACACGGTTTGCAGGCTGATCGCAAGGATGTGCCAGAGCACAATGCCGTAGCCCACCGTAAGATCGATGCGGCCCGCCGCCATGGGTATCATCGCGCCAAGCGAAAGCAACGCAATGATGGCCTTGTCCGAGATAATCGCTCGCAGGTTCAAAAGCGTCGGAAACGTGTTCGGCAGCAGGATCGAAAACAGGACGATCAGAAATATGGTCAGAATCACCAGGCCGTAGACCGGAAGCAGCCGCAACAACTTGCCGCGGACCGACAGGCCTTCGATTTCAGACTTGGTTGGCTCCAGAGCATTGGATTCAAGTGACTGCATAAATATTACCTCAAGCGGCAGCGACGTTGCTGGCCGACGCGGCCTGGATCAGGTTTTCTGTCGACAGCTTCGTGCCCGACAGTTCGCCAACGATTTTTCCCTGGCTGAAGACGATGGCCCGATGGCAAATGGTTGCGACTTCCTCGAAATCTGTCGAAACGAGCAAAATACCGACACCTTCCAGCAGGGCCTTGTTCAAAAGCGCATAGATTTCAGCCTTGGCCCCGACATCGACACCCGCCGTCGGATCCTCGCAGATCAGGAGCTTTCTTTTGGTTGCCAGCCAGCGGGCAATGACCACCTTCTGCTGGTTTCCCCCGGATAGTGCCTCGATGGCCATGGTCTGGTCATTCGGGCTCAGCGCAACTTCCCGGCCGATCTTTTCCGCCATCTTCGTTTCTTGTCGCGGCGCGAGGATCGAGAACAGGCCACGCCCTGTCGCCTCGGGATTGAGAAACGTGTTTTCGCGTATCGACAACGGCATTGCGACGGATTCTTCCGTGCGATCGCGGGCAACGAGCCCGACACCGGAATCAAGAGCTGTTTTCGGTGATCGAAGATCCGGCGCGCCCAGCCCATCAAGATCTATGTCGCCCGTTTGCGCCTCAAGGCCATAAAGCGCCCGGGCGATCTCCTCGTGCCCTGCCCCGCGCAATCCCACAAGCCCGACCAGTTCATTCCTGTGCAAAGTGAAATCGACTGGTCCGGTTGATTTCGTCTTCAGATTCCTGACCGAGAGAACCGGCTTGCCAGGCGCTTCACTCAGTTTGCTCACCTGTCTGGTCTTGCGACCGACGATCATATGAACCAGCTCTTCTGTTGTCGTGTGCTGGATCGAACGGACACCGACAAGCTCACCGTCTCTCAAGACCGCGACGCGATCAGCGATCTGGAAAATCTCATCCAGTCGATGAGAAACATAGATCATGCCGACACCGCGGTCGCGCAACGGCCGGAGAGCCTCGAAAAGCCGCGACACCTCGTCGGTCGGAAGAGAGGCTGTAGGTTCATCAAGCACCAGAAAATCACAATCGACGGCAAGAGCCCGCGCAATCGCCACCAACGACTTTTCCGTCCTGGAAAGGTCCTGAACCCGCGTGGAGGGAGAAAAGTCGCAACCGACCCGCGCCAGGGCCTCGGCCGCGAAGGTTTCAGCGTCGCGCCATTTGATCAAACCGAATTTTTTGGAAAATCCAAGTGCCAGTGCCATGTTCTCGGCAACCGTCATCCACTCGATCATGCCAAGATCCTGGTGAATGAATGCGACCGCCTGGCGCTGACCGAACCCGCCGGGTCGATGCTCGTAGGGCTCACCGTTGATCAGCACCCGGCCCGCATCGGGATTGTGAATTCCGCCGAGAATCTTGATCAGGGTCGACTTGCCGGCACCATTCTCTCCCAGAAGGGCGACGATCTCGCCCCTGTCGATCGACAGCGAAACGTCCCGGACGGCGTATGTCCCCCCGAAATGTTTCTGAATGCCGTCAAAGAAGAGACGGTTTTTCAAACTGCCTGGCACGTCGTTCCTCCCGATCGTCACCTGCCCCGACTTTCTGTCTCCAATTCACAAGACAGGCGTTGAGTTACCGGTAACGTAGGATTATCATCCGCCTGTCACATATCGAAGTCAACAAAAAAGTTATCGATAACGTTAAATTTGACGGAATTTAAAATCTCTAGCAAAAACAACAAGATAAACCTCTCTGAGGTTGCCAAGGCCGCTGGTGTGTCGAAAATGACTGCCAGTCGGGTCCTGCGTGAGGAGGGAGGTTACTCCGAAAAGACGCGCGTCAAGGTAATGGCTGAAGTCGAGCGCCTGGGGTATCTGCCGAACAGGATCGCGACGGTGTTCGCGGGCGACAAGAGCACGACATTCGTCGGGGTCAGCATTCCGGATCTCGGCAATGAAGTCTTCACGCACGTTCTTGAGGGGATTGACCGCAAACTTGTCAGTTTCAATCACCAGACAGTTCTCGGAATGACCCAGCACGCACTGGCTGAAGAAGAGACATGGATCGAAACCGTGCTCTCCTGGAAGCCTGCCGGTCTTATCCTGACCGGGCGGGCGCATACTCCCAAGGCAGTCCAGCTGCTTCAGAGCGCGAATGTCCCACTGGTCGAGATCTGGGATCTGAACTCAAGTCCGATCGATATGTGCGTCGGCCTCAACCACTTCGACAGCGGCTACGACATGGGCCGTTTCCTCTTGTCAAAGGGGTATACGCGTTTCGGATATGTCGGAACTTCCCATGATGCTGCCAACGCGGCAACATCCCGCCTGAACGGCTACGCAAAAGCGATTGAAGATGGTGGAGGAAGGCTCAGCAAGCAATTGTGTCTGAACGATATTCCAGGTTTTTATCCAGGCTTTTATGGAACAGAACAATTGCTGTCCTCCGACCCGAACGTGGAGGTTATCTTCTTCCAGAACGATAATATGGCGGTTGGCGCGGTTCATTTCTGTCAGGCGCAGCACATCAGCATACCCGGCGACATCGGTATCGCCGGTTGGGGGGAATTGCCCATCGCCTCGGTTCTGCCGTACCGGCTGACGACGGTTCAGGTGAACCATTTGCGGATCGGTCAGCTCGCGGCCGAAAATCTGTTGCTGAAGATTTCGGGAGATCAGGCCACACCGGTCAGTGATGTCGGATTTCGGCTGGTCACAGGGGAGACCGTTTGACGTTTCCAGCAGCGCTTCGGTTCACCTGCTCGATTCCCCGACACTGAGCTGCGGTTCAATTCCGATACGGACGGCGTTCTTGGCGCCGGCGCCCTCACCTCTTAGCAGCATTCTGATCAGTTCGCCGGTTTTCCGGCCAATCTCCTCCGGATGAGGATTGATCGTGGTCAGGGTCGGAACGCAGATCGAAGAAATGTCGTAGGCGCCGAAGCCGGCAATCGCAATGTCGTCCGGCACCTTCACACCCTTGCGGGCACATTCGGTCAGGGCACCGAAAGCCGACAGGTCGGATACACAAACGACCGCCTCGGTGTCCGGATGCTCACGCAGCAACCGCGACATGGCAGCAGCGCCTTCCCGCATCGAGATCGGCGGGTCACCCGCACCGATCAGTCGTTCCGTCGACAGGCCCTGCTCTTCCATCGCCGCCATGAAGCCGCGTCGCCTGTCAGCTCCCCGGGTATCGCCGTCGGTATCACCGCCGATAAAGGCAATCCGGGACCGTCCGGTTCCGACAAGATGCCGGACAATATCATGCATGGTTGCCGCATTGGAAAAGCCGACGACATGATCAATCGGATCATCCGGCAGGTCCCAGGTCTCGATTACCGGAATTTTCGCCCGTTCAAGCAATTGGCGTGTTCTTGGCGTATGCCGCCCGCCCGTCAGCACGATTGCCTCGGGCCTGCGTTTCAGGAACTGCTCAACAATGCCTTCTTCTTCGTGAATATCGTAGTTGCTGTAGCCCAGAAGAACCTGAAGGTCTTCATCCTTGAGAGCTTCGGACATGGCTCCCACGGTATCAGCGAAATTGGCGTTGTTGATCGAGGGGATCGCCACAGCGACGAAACCGGTTCTTTGGGACCGGAATGTTGCGGCGTTACTGTCAAAAACGTAGCCGAGATCCTCGGCGATCTGAAGAATGCGCTTTCTGGTTTCCTCCCCCACAGAGGCGTGCTGCTTGAATGCACGGCTGACGGTCATCACCGACACGCCTGCCTTTTGTGCAACATCCTTCATCGTCACAGCGCGCTGCATTCGTCCCCCACCTGATTCTTTCCACCTGAATTTATGCAAAATGGGTCTGCTGCTGCAATTGCAGCGGCAGACCCATGGAAAAGAGACACAGAATTCGACGGCAATGGCATGTTGGTCGCCTCACGGCCTGCCGGCGTACTCATTCGCTTCCTTCACATGATGATGAATTCGTCCGTCGAAGAATTCGGCTACGATCTCGCCTGTCACCTCGCGCGATCTGTTTCTGGCATCGCTTTCAAGTGCACCAGACATTGTTTCCCTGTCGGGATAGGTGATTGCCAGTATCAGTGGGTATTCGGGTGCACCCGCGTCCCTTTCTTCTCCGAACATGACACGTACATCGCTGTTGCCCGGAAACTGGCGCCAGAGCGGCACGAGCCTTTCCGTGACGGCTTCACGAAAGGCATCTTTCCTGCCGGATTTGACGCTGCCCTCGAACAGGGCGAAACGAGTGATCATGTGAACTGTTCCTTGTCAGGTCCCTTGAAAAATTCCATCAGTGCTGCTTCATCTTCTCCGCCAAGGCCTGCTGCGGTCAGCATCCGATGAATTTCCGCACACAACGACGTCAGTGGCATCGAGGTGTGGGTTCGCCGCGCAAGATCCATTGCACCATTCAGATCCTTCACCATGTTGTCGATCCGTCCGGTTCTTCGATAATCGCGTTCAACATAGCGCGGCATGTATTCCTGAAGCAGCGCACTGTCGGCACGGCCACCCTTGAGTGCGGTTGGAATTTTTGCGGCGTCGACGCCAGCGTCGAGCGCAAGCTGTGTTGCTTCCGCAACCGCGACGAACCCCAGCGCGCACAGGACCTGGTTGATCAGCTTGGTGGTTTGGCCTGCCCCGACCGGACCCATGTGGGTGTAGTTGGAACTCACATGCCTCAAAACCTTGTGCGCGTCGGCGACGTCTTCCGGCGCACCGCCGGCCATGAGAGTCAACTCGCCCGTCAACGCCTTGGGTGCGCCTCCGGAAAGAGGGCTGTCGACCCAGCGCAAGCCGGCGCCGGCAGCCTTTCCGGCAAGCTCCCTGGTCGCCTCGGGATCAATGGACGACATATCGATCACCAGGGTGCCGGGCTTGGCTCCCGCCGCGACCCCGTTCTCGCCGAACAACGCGATGTCGACGATCTTCGCGGAATTGAGACTTGTGATGACACAGTCTGACTGGTTGGCGGCTTCTGCTGCCGATTTGGCAGCAACCGCCCCCTTTGCGACCAGTGCCGCGACTTTGTCCTGGTCAAGATCGAAGACAAGCAGCCGATTGCCTGTCTCGACAAGACGGGTGCCGATCGCGCCGCCCATGGCGCCTGCTCCGATCAGGGCTACTCTTTCACTCATTGCTGTTTCCTTCGAATACCTTCGAGCAATTCGGCGACCACCTGATCGGGTGTCTGATCGATCGACGCCTTGACCGTATCTTCACTCTCGCCGGGCGGCTCCAGTGTCGCCAGTTGACTGTCGAGCAGCGCGGCAGGCATGAAATGTCCGTCACGATGTTTCATGCGTTCGCTGAGAACTTCATGAGTGCCCTCAAGATATAGAAACGTCACCGGCTTTCCTGCCTTGCCCCGAATCCGTTCACGGTAGATCCTTTTGAGAGCGGAACAGGCAATGACCGTTGGCTCAGAAGACATGGCGAGTTGTTCGCCGACCTTGTCGAGCCAGGGGCACCTGTCGTCATCGTTGAGCGGTTCGCCCCGGCTCATTTTTGCAATGTTCTCTGCGGGATGGAGGTCATCACCGTCGAAGAACCTCGCGCTGATTGCCTTCGCGAAGCCCTGGCCGATCTTGCTCTTCCCGCAACCGGATACACCCATGACCACATAGGCGGCGGTCACAGCGACACCGAGATTCCACCGTCGACAAAGACGGTCGTTCCATTCACGAAGGAAGAGGCATCGGAAGAAAGGAAAATGCACGTTCCAACGAGTTCTTCAACATTGCCCCACCGCCCGGCAGGTGTTCTTTTTTCAAGCCAGGCGCTGAATTCCGGATCGTTGACGAGTGCAGCGTTGAGCGGCGTGTCAAAGTATCCGGGCGCCAGGCCATTGCACTGAAGGCCGTGTTTTGCCCAGTCGGTCGCCATCCCCTTCGTCAGGTTCGCCACGGCTCCCTTGGTCATCGTGTATGGAGCGATGCCCGGGCGTGCGAGAGCTGTTTGCACCGAACAGATATTGACGATCTTGCCGTATCCGCGCCCGATCATGTGCCGCGCAACTGCCTGACCGGCGTGGAAAACCGAGGCAATGTTCGTCTGCAACAAACGCTCGAAGGCGTCCGCGGGAAAATCCTCAAGTGGGGTGCGATGCTGCATGCCGGCGTTGTTGACCAGAATGTCGATGGCACTGGTTTCGTTTTCAAATCCGTCGACGGCGGCCCGGGTGGCATCGTGATCGGTTACGTCGACCGCCAACTCGTGGATTGTGTGGCCTTCCGATCTGAGCGTTGCCGCCGCCTCGCCGAGTTTCGATTTGTCGCGGCCGTTGAGGACGATTTCGGCACCGGCCTTGGCGAGGCCGCGCGCAAGCGCAAATCCGATTCCCTGGGACGAACCGGTGATCAATGCCCGTTTGCCGGACAGGTCGAACAAGGCGAGACTCATCAGAATTCCTTCTACAGAAACAATTGACACTTTGGATTGTTATGTTATCGATAACATAACTTGTCAACCCGAGAGAGCATAAAATGACCAAGCCAGACATTCTCCAGGTCGGCCCCTATCCCGATTGGGATCAGGTTCCGTTGGACGAAACCTTCACCATGCACAAATATTTCGAGGCATCTGATCCGGCTGGTTTTTTGAACACGGTCGGCGCAACCGTCAAAGGCATTGCGACCCGGGGCGAACTTGGTGCGAACCGGGCAATGATCGAAGCTTGCCCGAACCTGGAAGTCATTTCGGTCTACGGTGTCGGTTTTGATGCGGTTGATCTGCAAGCCTGCCGCGAACGGGGCATTCGCGTCACCAACACACCCGATGTTCTGACGAACGACGTGGCCGATCTCGGTGTCGCGATGATGCTGGTGCAATCGCGCGGCATGATCGGTGCCGAGGCATGGGTGCGCGATGGCAGCTGGCAGGAAAAGGGACTGTACCCGCTCCAGTCCAGGGTCTGGGGCAAGACGGCAGGTGTTCTGGGTCTTGGCAGGATCGGTTTTGAGGTCGCAAAGCGTCTGGCCGGTTTCGATCTTCAGATTGCCTATTCCGATGTATCGGCAAAAGACTATGCGCGAGACTGGTCTTTCGTTTCCGACCCGGTTGAACTCGCCAGAAAGTCTGACTTCCTGTTTGTCACGCTTGCCGCTTCCGCCGAGACGAGGCACATCGTCAACAAGGACGTAATTGAGGCCGTCGGACCGCAAGGAATGATCATCAACATAAGCAGGGCTTCCAATATCGACGAGGAAGCGCTTCTTGAAGCACTTGAAAGCAACCGGTTGGGATCTGCCGCGCTGGATGTGTTCGAAGGCGAGCCGGCTCTCAATCCCCGCTTTCTGGAAATGAACAACGTGCTGCTGCAGCCACACCACGCATCAGGTACCTTCGAGACGCGAAAGGCCATGGGAAAGCTCGTGCGAGACAATCTGACAGCTCACTTTGCAGGTCAGGACCTGCTCACCCCGGTTCTGTGAGGCAGACATGAAAACAATCGTCATTCATGAAGCGAGAGACCTTCGCATTGAAGATCGTGACGCAAGAGATCCCGATCCGGGAGAAGTGCAGATCAAGATCGCGGCCGGCGGCATTTGCGGATCCGACCTGCATTACTTCAATCACGGCGGCTTCGGGCCGGTACGGTTGAAGGAACCCATGATCCTTGGTCACGAAGTTGCCGGTCATGTTACGGCGCTTGGAGACGGGGTTTCCGGTCTGTCCATCGGCCAGCTGGTCGCCGTCTCTCCATCTCGTCCCTGCGGAAATTGCAG
>NZ_KI928923.1:246575-256472 GCF_000521215.1 Labrenzia sp. DG1229
CTGGTCGACCGTCTCTCCATCTCGTACCCTGCGGAAATTAGCAGATATTGCAACGAAGGGCGTCACAACCAGTGTCTCAACATGCGCTTTTACGGCAGTGCCATGCCGTTCCCCCACATCCAGGGAGCGTTCCGTCAGGTCCTGGTTGCCGATGCCGCACAATGCGCTCCGGCGGATGGCCTGACACCCGGCGAGGCGGCCATGGCCGAACCCCTGTCCGTTTGCCTGCATGCGACCCGTCATGCCGGCACGATGATGGGAAAATCGGTCCTGGTCACCGGCTGCGGACCGATCGGCATCCTGTGCATACTGGCCGCCCGCAGGGCTGGAGCCGACCTGATCGTTGCAACCGATCTTAGCCCGTTCACACTCAAGATGGCCAAGGCCGCCGGAGCTGATCTGACGCTCAACATGGCGGAAAACCCTGCTGACCTCGAGAAATTCATGGCGGACAAGGGCACGTTCGAGGTTCTTTTCGAATGTTCAGGCGCCGCGCCTGCTCTTGCTGCAGGGATTTCGGCCATGCGTCCGGGAGGCACGATTGTCCAGCTTGGCCTTGGCGGTGACATGAGCCTGCCGATGATGGCCATCACGGCAAAGGAATTGGCATTGAAGGGGTCCTTCCGGTTTCACGAGGAATTCTTCACCGCGGTCAGCCTGATGCAAAAGGGCCTGATCGATGTGAAACCCTTTATCACTCAGACCTTTGCGCTCGACGACGCCGTTGCCGCCTTCGAAATTGCAGGCGATCGCAGTCAAACGGTGAAGGCCCAGATCGCGTTTGCCTGACAAGAAAATGCCTTTGGTGAGATTGCTTGCCTGATATCTGCAGCGGACAGGCCGTGCCGTTTTCTGACGGCCTGTCCGCTGCCATTCTTCTCAATTATTCCAGGGGCATTCGAGATCAGGCGCCAATGGCGGACAGGCCTGCACTTGCCACGTCGATATCCTGGTCTCCGGATCCCGAACCGACACCAATTCCACCAAGCAGGACACCATCAAGAACGATCGGGAGTCCGCCCGGCAAACCGGTAATATTACCGTCCGTCGCAAGGCCGATATGCGTGCGCACGGCCTCGGGTATGGATGTTGTCTCAACCCCGGTCGACGACGCCGTCAGGGCTTTCGCAAGCGCGCTTTTCCGGCTCAGGAACTTGGCTCCCGTCATCCGGATTTCAGCCAGAACTTCGCCGCTCCGATCAACGACGACAATGCATTGCGGCTGCCCAAGGGCTTCTGCCCGCGCTACCGCGGCGCTCAATATCGCCATCGTGCCGCGGTGCGTAAGCAATTTGGTCTCTTCAACAAATTTCATCAGACGTCCTCGAAATCAAGTAATGTTATCGATAACTTAAATCCTTGAGCACCGGACGGCAAGAGGTGTCGGAAGTGTTTGTCCGTGCCGTAGGACTATCCGGTGGAAATTGGCATTCTACTGATTATTCACGCATCACTTTCCTCATTGTACGTTCCAATCGCATTCGCGGTTGCACTTCCACCACCCGATCCGCATCAATGAAGCATGCACGAGCCCGACACTCGCACCAGATTGTACCGTTCAGGGGGAAAAACAGATGTCAGAAGCGCTTTTTCAGGATGTGATCCGCAAACGCCGCAGCGTGCGGAAATTCGAGCCGGGCCGAAGTGTTGAGCGTGACATTCTCAAGCGGATTGTCGATTGTGGGCGGTGGGCACCGTCGGGTGCCAATGTGCAGTGTTTTGATTTCATCGTTATCGATGAACCCGGCTTGCGCGACAGGGTGATGGACGTCTTTCTCGAGCAGGCTCAACGGCTGGTCGACCATGCAAAGGGTTTTCCGGCGGTGAAGAAAACCTATCTGGCCAACACCGTCGCCATCATCATCGTCGTCGGAGATCCCCGCTGGAAAGTCTGCTTTCCCCAACCGACAAGCAAGGGCTGGGAGGCGGAGTATCTCGACAACAATGAAGTGATTTTTCTCAATTCCATAGGAGCGGCCATCCAGAATATCCAGCTTGGTGTTGCGGCTGAGGGTCTGACCAGCGCATGGTTGTCGGGCGGCGGGGAACCTGTCACCAACAAGGAACTGTCGGAGCTGCTCGGGTATCCGCAATGGATGCGCGCCTATGGCACCATTCCGATCGGATATCCTGCCGCGACCCAGAACCGCCGGTATCGCCGCCCGCTGGATCAGGCCCTCCATTGGAACGGTTACCAACCCGCGCAATACCGACCTCACGCGCAAGTGGATTTTTACGAAAGTACCTTGCGCCCGTTTGCCATGTACCGCGACGAGGAAAGCATGGAGAGTTGGGACGACCGCACAGAAAAGCTGGGAGAATGGGAGGCCGCCTTCACGACCGGAACCTCCAATCCGTCGGGCGATCTTGAACCGGAAGCCGACTTTTCAAAGCCGCGCACGACCGGCCAGGCTACAAAGAGACGATTGAAGGACTGATCATGTTTTCCCGTGAAACCATTTCCTACAAGCCCATCGCACTTCCCGACAGGGCTGACTTTTCGGACGAGAAAGTTCTGGCCGAGGCGAAAGCCTATTATGACCGCATGAAACGCCGGCACACGGTAAGGGATTTTTCCGATCGCCCCGTCGCGAGAGAGGTGATCGAGGAATGTGTCCGCACCGCGGGAACGGCCCCCTCGGGCGCCAATCACCAGCCCTGGCATTTTGCCGCAATCTCCAACCAGGACGTGAAAAGACAGATTCGCGAAGCCGCGGAAGATGAGGAACGTCGCTTCTACGAGGGCGGTGCCGGCGACGAATGGTTGAAGGCGTTGGAGCCGATAGGTACCAACGACCAGAAACCACATCTAGAAGACGCTCCCTGGTTGATCGTCGTGTTTGCCCAGCGCTGGGGCTATTTTGATGACGGCACCCGCTACAAGAACTACTACGTGCCGGAGAGCACCGGCATTGCCTGCGGATTTCTGCTGGCAGCGCTCCACCACGCCGGGCTTGTCACTCTGACACACACGCCCAACCCCATGAGGTTCCTGAACAAGGTGCTTGACAGGCCGGAAAGCGAAAAGCCGATCATGATTATTGCGGTTGGTCACCCCTCAAGCGAAGCAAAGGTCCCGGCTGTTGCGAAACTGAAAAAGCCTCTGCAGGAAATCCTGAGTGTTGCGGACTGACATAGCGCACACCAGCTTCCTGGAGCAGCAATCTGGCAGACCACACTTTACGTGCGCCCTTCACCCGGGATCACCCCTGGCGAACAGATCCGGTGCTCTCATGGAGGCCCCTCTCTTTCCGCCCCCTGGTGTTTCATTGGGCATTCTTTGCCAGACAGCTACCTGTCCGATCAGAAACGGCGTCAGACCGCCTTCTTCACCTGAAAACCTGCAGTACCCGCATAGCCTTTCACGATGGCTTCGCGCTGCGTGTAGCCAAGCACGTCATTGACATCGTCAAACAGGCTAGGATTGAGTTTTTCAACTTCGTCGATGACACGTTCAGGTCCGCCCTTGCGGTTCAACCGGACCACTTCGGCGGTCTTGGGAAGACGTTCCTTCTCGTAGACATAAAGCGCTTCGCGCGGATGTTCTGACGCTGCCAGTGCATCGGCAAGGCAACGGGCATCGAGAATTGCCTGGGAAGCTCCATTCGATCCAACCGGATACATTGGGTGAGCGGCATCTCCCAGCAAGGTGACCCTGCCATGGGTCCATCGCGGCAACGGGTCCCGGTCAGCCATCGGGTACTCGTATATCGCAGGTGTTGCCCGAACCAGACCCTCGATATCGAGGCCGGGAATGTTGAAGCGCCTGGCATGCGGCAAGACCTCCGACAGGTGCGCCACCTTTGACCAGCTTTTTTCAGGTGGCGGAGAGGTCGCGCCATCGGCAAGGCGCACTCCSACGACCCGAGTTCAGGAGCTGTTTGCCATCTTCGGCAGGTGCAATCGGGTAAAGCACGAACTTGCCTCCCATGCCGCCTCCGATGGCCATCGTTTCACCGTCTTCCCAGACAGGCCATTCGCTGGCACCGCGCCACATGACGACGCCGTTCCAGCTCGGTGGCCCTTCTTCCGGATAAAAAGAGCGGCGGCCGGCGCTGTGGATGCCATCGGCGCAGATCAGGATTTCACCTCGCTCCGTCCGACTGTCGCCGCCTGCGACACTGTCGACAAAATTGACGGTAACGCCGCCTTCATCCTGAATGAAGCCTGCGAGTTGTGTGCCGGTCTGAACGCCATCGGCGCCGAGCCGTTCCAGAACGGCATCATGGAGAACCTTCTGGAGTCTGCCCCGGTGAATGGAAAACTGCGGAATGTCATGCCCCGCATGGAGACCGCGCGGCTCGGACCAGACCTCCTGTCCGTGTTTGGTGAGATACCGCAGCTCTCGGGTTCGCACGCCGACCGCATCGAGCCGGTCAAGCAAATCGAGGCCGGCAAGCTCCCGGATTGCATGGGGCAGCGTGTTGATCCCTACCCCTATTTCCCGCACCTCCCGTGCCCGCTCGAACACCGTTGAACGGATGCCTCGCTGGTGCAGCATCAAAGCCGTGGTCAATCCGCCTATGCCGGCGCCCGCTATCAGCACTTTCATTTCGGCATCCTCTTAGTCTTCGTCCTCGGGCGGCAGAAAATCGATTTCATGCTCCGCAGAAACGGCAACCAGTTTCGCGATATCCGGATTTGGCCCCATGTTGTGGATCGACCAGAACAGATCGTAAAGCCGCCGCGTCGGCGACACCCAGAAAAGTGTCTTTATCGGCGCATCGCCCTTGTTGAAGATGCCATGCGGAATGCCTCTTGGCATGTGAACCAGATCGCCCGGCTCTGCAAAGTCTTCCTTGCCGTCCAGAAGAAAATCGAAACGTCCCTCCAGAATATAGAGAAACTCGTCTTGCATCGGGTGAATATGCGGCGGCACGAACGTGCCGGGTGGCAGTGTCGCGTGCCAGGAAAACGAGGATTCGCAAACCTGCTTGGGCACGTATGTCTGACCGAGGATATTCCAGCTGATGCCTTCTGTGCCTTCCCGGGCGCGCGTTATTCCAAGTGGCATGTCAATCATCGTTCACCCCATGTTTGTTGTCGGATTAGATGTGCAGATGTGATCGCACCACGTCGGCTTCAGCAGTCAGTCTGGCGTTTGATCCGCTCCAGACCACCTCGCCCTTGTTCAGAACGGTATGCCTGTCGGCAAATCCGGCCAGGGCGTCGATGTCCTTGTCGATCACCAGGATCGCCTGTCCTTCGGTTTTCAGGATGGCCAGTTTCGCCCAGATTTCCTGGCGGATAAGCGGTGCCAGCCCCTCGGTTGCCTCATCGAGGATCAGCAGGGACGGATTGGTCATCAGAGCCCGTCCGATTGCCAGCATCTGCTGCTCGCCGCCGGAAAGCTGCGAACCGAGATTGCGCCTTCGTTCCTGAAGTCTTGGAAAGAAGGCGTAGACCTTCCCGATTTCCCACTTGCCGGGAGACCGCGCAAAGGCCTTGAGGTTTTCCTCAACCGAGAGCGTCGGAAAAATCTGGCGGCCTTCAGGAACAAGTCCGATGCCCGCCTGCCCGACCCTGTAAGGCGCAGCGCGCGTGATATCCCTGCCGTTGAAGGAGACTTGTCCACCACTGGGTTTCAACAACCCCATGATCGACCGGACCGTCGTGGTCTTGCCCATACCGTTCCGGCCCAGAAGGGTTGCCGCCTCCCCCTGATCGATGCTGAAATCGACACCGAAAAGCACCTGAGACAAACCGTAACCGGCTTCGAGACCGTTGACTTCGAGCAAGCTCATGATGCTTCGCTCCCCAGATAGGCGGCCCGGGCCTTCTCGTCGGCACGAACCTCGTCAGGTGTCCCGGATGCAACGATCCGGCCGGAGGCGAGAACGGAAATTCGGTCAGCCAGCTTGAAGACGGCCTCCATATCATGTTCGACCAGCAACATTGGCGTCGATTTCTTGAGCGTGAGCAGGGTTTCGGTCAGCGCCTTGCCTTCCCCCATTCCCATTCCCGCCATCGGTTCATCGAGCAACAGGACCTTGGGGTCACCAACCATGGCCATTGCCAGTTCCAGCTGACGATGTTCGCCATGTGACAGATCCCCGGCCCGCACGTTTTGACGGTGCCCGAGGTCGAATGCCGCCAGTGCGCGGCGTGCCTTTTCATTCAAGGCTTCCTCCGCAGCCGCGATGCCAAAAAACCGATGGCTGGAACCGTCCTTCGCCTGTGCAGCAAGCGCGGCATTCTCCAGAACCGTAAAGCCCGGGATGATCGTCGTGATCTGAAAGGTGCGCCCAAGACCCGCAAGTGCACGCTGGGGCCGCGAGTAGCTGGAAACATCAGTGCCATCGAGCACGACCTTGCCCTTTTCGACGCCGAGCGAACCGGACACCAGATTGATCAGCGTCGACTTGCCGGCTCCGTTCGGTCCGATCAGGGCATGGCATTCGTTTGGTCGCAGTTCCAGCGAAACATTGTCGGTCACCCGCAGCGAGCCGAAATTCTTGACGAGGCCCTCGAGTGTCAGGATCGCGGTCATGACCGGCCTCCCAGGCGATCAATCACGCCAGCAAGTCCACCCCTGGCGAACAGCACAATCAGCACCAGCATCGGACCGAAAATCAGCTTCCATTCGTGGGTGATCAGAGACAGTCCCTCTTCGATCAGAACCACGAACAGCGCGCCGAGCAGCGCACCGTTACGCGTGCCCATGCCTCCCAGAATGACCATGATGATGAGATTGCCGGAGTTCTGCCAGGTGGCCGTCGACGGACTGATGAACTCGGCATGGCACGCAGACAGGAACCCGGCGACGCCCGCGAGCACGCCTGCGATGACATAGGCAATCAGCCGGTACTGGAAGATGTCGAACCCCATAGTCTCGGCGCGAACGGGGCTTGCTTTCCCCGCCCGCAGGACCCGCCCGAACCGGGACTGAGACAATCTGCCGACAAACAGCCAGGTCAATGCCAGTACGACCAGGACGGAATAGAACAGGCCGGACCCGTTCTGGAACACGTAGAATCCGAACAGTTGTGGCGTATCCCAGAGGGTCAGGCCGTCGTCACCGCCGTAGTTTGAGAGCGATGTCAGGAAGAAATACACCATCTGGCCGAAGGCTAGCGTGATCATGATGAAGTAGACACCGGATGTCCTGAGCGACAAGGCACCGGTCACCAGCGCGAACAGCCCGCAGACGAGAACAACCATTCCGAGGATTGGCAGGGCACCCATCATTCCCTCTGCCAGGGCGATACCCGTCACGTAAGACCCCAGTCCAAGGAAAGCCGCATGTCCGAAGCTCACAAGACCGCCATAGCCGATGAGCAGATCCAGGGATATGGCCGCGATGGCAAGGATCATCGCCTTCATCACCAGATTGAGCACATAATTGCCACCAGCAAATTCCGCCAGCAGGGGCATGATTGCCAGCAGCAGTATCAGCGCGAGACCAACAAGGAGCGCCCGGTCGATCCGCTTGCTCTGCTGAACCGTTTCCGGGTTTGAAACAGACGCTGCTTTCATGCGGCACCTCTTGCGGGAAAGAGGCCCTGCGGCCGGAAGAACAGCACGGCTGCCATGAAGATGTAGATCAGCATCGAAGCCAGCGAAGGACCTATCTGATTTGCTGCGGAGGCGTCGAAGATCAGTTTCATCGCGTCCGTGGCCAAAGACCGTCCAAGCGTGTCGATCAAACCGATCAACAGGGCTGCGATGAAGGCACCACGGATCGAACCGATCCCGCCGATCACGATGACCACGAAGGCCACGATGAGGAGATCGTCGCCCATTCCGGGCTCGATCGTGAAGATCGGTGCTGCCATCGCTCCGGCGAACCCCGCAAGCATGGCACCGAAACCGAAGACGATAGTGAACAGCCGTCGGATATTCACGCCAAGCGCGCTCACCATTTCCGCATTGCTGGCACCCGCCCGGATGAGCATGCCCACCCGCGTTTTGACGACGACCAGATACAGACCCAGGGCGACCGCTGCTCCGACTGCAATGAGCGCGAGCCTGTAGACCGGATATTTCAGATTGTCGGTCAGTTGCAACGACGCTGACAGGATATCCGGAGTTGGTAGCGTCAGGGTCGCCGGTCCCCAGATCACTTTGACCGCTTCGTTGACGAACAGGATTATCCCGAAGGTGGCAAGAACCTGGTCGAGATGATCGCGGTCGTAGAGGTGTCGAAAAACCAGCGCCTCAAGGGCAAGCCCCAGGATCAGCGCCGTGATCAGTCCGAGCAGCAGAGCGGAAAAGAAATTGCCGGTCAACTGGTAGAACATGAAGGTCAGGTAGGCGCCGATCATGTACTGGACGCCATGGGCAAGGTTGATGAAGCCCATGACGCCGAAAACCAGCGTCAACCCGGCCGCTATCAGGAACAGCAGCACGCCGAACTGCACCCCGTTGAGAAGTTGGATGAGAAAGAGTGTCGGTGTCATCTGATAACGCCCAGGTAGATATCCTTTCTGTCAGATTACATCTTGCACTCGGCAGCAAAGCTGTCGGTGTAATCGTCGAAAATCTTGGAATCGATTTCCGTCCAGTACTTCCCGTCCTCACGCTGTGCGACGCGCAACAGGTAGAAATCCTGAATCGGGAAGTGGTTGTTGTTGAAGCTGAAATCGCCACGCAGCGACTGGAAATCTGCAGCTTCCAAAGCCTTGCGCAACGCGTCCTTGTCCGAAAGGTTCCCGTCGACCGCCTTCACGGCGCTGTCGATCAACTGTGCGGCATCATAGGCCTGCATCGCAAACCCGCCCGGGATGTAGCCGTATTTTTCTTCGAACGCGGCCACGAATTCCTTGCTCTGCGGCAGGTCCAGGCTGGGTGCCCAGCTTGTTGCACCGAAGAATCCAAGCGCTGCATCCTTCTGGGCGGGCAACGTTGCTTCATCCACTGTGAAGGCGGACAGGAATTTCATTTTGTCTGCAAGTCCGGATTCGCGGAACTGTTTGACGAAACGCACACCCATGCCGCCGGGCATGAACGTGAACAGGGCCTCTGCATCCGATGTGGACATCTGCGCGATTTCAGGAGAGAAGTCCTTGTGACCGAGCGGCGTGTACACCTCGTCGGTGATCTCTCCCTTGAAGTATTTCTTGAAGCCTTCAACGGCATCGCGTCCAGCCTGGTAGTTCGGCGTCATCATGAAGACGCTTTTGATTCCCTGTTCCTGCGCATGCTGGCCAAGCGCCTCGAAATTCTGGTTGTTTTGATAGGAGGTTGAGAAGAAGTAGGGGCTGCAGTTCCGGCCGGCGACCGTCGATGGACCGGCATTCGGACTGATCAGAAATGTTTCAGACCGTGTAACAGGCTTGTAGATCGCACCCAGAACGTTGGAAAAGACCGACCCGACAACGAAGTCCACTTCGTCCTTTTCAAGAAGTCCCTTGACCCGGGTCAGCGCAACGTCCGGTTTCAGTTCCGAGTCGACGACAATCAGCTCGGTATCCAGCCCCCCGATTTTCCCGTCCATTTTTTCAAGTGCCAGCTTGAAGCCATCTTCTATCTGCTTGCCCAGGACTGCAGGCGGACCGGACAGCGTGACAACAAGACCGATCTTGAGATCCTCCGCCTGCGCGGATGTGGCAAGGAGAGCGGCTCCAAGAGCCCCTAAAATCTTTTTCATCTAAACTTCCCCTTTGGTTTCCCTGTTCAGGATGTTCAACCGTTTGCGGTTTTTCTTCTGCTTGTTCTGGCCGTTTGTGTCCCGGCCTGCGAAGCCTCCCGTCTCCGTGTGAACGCAGACAAGATGCTCCATAAATTCAGGAACAATCAATGTCTTAGTGACATCTCTTGCCGATCGACTGCATCAGGCACCGGATTTCCCCGTCCATTGCATGCGCTTGAGCACATCGTCCAGCGGCACATCAATGAGATGGTTCGCGTAGTTCGCCAGTGTTTCATGGAAACGCACAAAACCACTTCCAGCGCGTT
>NZ_KI928923.1:256933-286805 GCF_000521215.1 Labrenzia sp. DG1229
CCTATCCCCCTGTGTGCGCCTTGGAGCAACGCGACACCGGCACCCCCGTTCACCCCCTGGTGATCGGAGAAGAATTGCACGCCGCGTTCCTTAGTCGAATAATCCCTTGCGAATACATGGCTTAATAAGCCTTTCTCATTCATCAAGTTAAGAATAAGCGCGTCAGTAAACCTATTTTTTTGCTGTTTTCCCGGCGCTCTTCCACATTTTGTGGATTTGCGTCTTGCGCAGATATGACGTCTTGGTCTGACCGATATCCGCCATGATCGTTCCATCTTTGTGTTTGAGGCCGAGGGCATGACCGGCTTCGTGCATAAGCGTCCATTTGCCGACCTTCTTGTTGACTTTGTCGGTAACGTAATCGTCCTCGATGAGGATGCGGCCCTGGCCGAAGTGAAGGCCCGTATGAACGTCGCCCTTCGCGGCATTGTCCGCATTCATCTCGTATTCCCAAACGCAGAAAACATTGAGATCAGCGGTGTTCCGGCAACCTTGAAAGATCAGATAGACGTCTTGCGTCTCGTATCTTTTCTGCATGTCTCGCACGAGAATGACTTCGCCAAGATCGGCATCAACCTTGTATTCCGGATATGTGTACTGCTTTTTGAGGTGGATGTTACACTGTTGGGCGAGCAACTGACTGGTGTCGTTCACGAGTTTGTCCAGTTCACTGACAGGGCGTGACGTTTTGCGGGCCTTGTCGCTCACCATGTAAAAGTCGACCGTCAACACATATGGCTTGGTGGTTTCAGCTTCCATTCGAGCGACTGTCAGAGAACCGGTGCGTGCCTCGATCATGGCGCGAGCGCCGTCGACTTCGCCGGTGAGGAGGAACCGGCGACATTCATCTTTGAAACTGATCGGAATTTCGTGAACTTTTATGAGGTCGTTGTTGCTTGTCACGGTGAGGCCCTCACCATTGAAAAGCTTCACGATCGCACCGCCACCTCCAGAGCTCAGCGGTTTGCTGGATGTCGGTACCATTTGCCAGGGTGGCGTCGCCGTTTTGTCGAAGCCGGTTGCGATGTTCCCTTCTGCGAAATGTGTCCGCTTGCTGGGCCGGGGGGAGGGTCTCGGAGATCTGGGAACCGTTGGTCCACCTGGTAAAATACTCCCGGGATTCACTGGAACAATGGGTGCGTTCGGGTTTGGGGAGACCGGTCTATTGCCCGGGTCGGTACCGCCCAACAATTTGGACATGGCGCCCAATGTGTTCTGGCCGACGATGCCGTCGACAGAAATCCCTTGCCCAATCTGAAAGTGACGCGTGACCGAGTAGGTTTCCTTGCCGAAAATTCCGTCTGCGGAACCGTCAGAACGGATGGAACCCGGCATCGGATAACCGGCCTCCTCATACGCTTTTTGAAGAATGGCCACTGCCTGCCCGCGCTCGCCCTTGAACATGGGGGGAGCGTTCCGCGCAGCGCTTTGGAGCCTCGGATTTTCGTTGATGCTTAGGGGTTCGCTGGTCATTGCAATGCCTGTTCAAATACAAAGTTGTGAAAACACAGGTCGCGCAAAATCTACAATTCAAAGCATACGCTATTCGCATAGCGGGAAAGTGATGCAGGTCACGCATCAGCGGTTTATGGTCTGTTGACGTCGTCGACATTACCGAAGGTGTCCGAATGGCCAGGCGTGGCACCGCCGGTGACGTCAACTACTGCTGGCAGTTATTGGTTCCGAACATTGATGTTTTCATTCAAGGTCGGCATCATCCGTGACGCCGCCATTCAATTCCCCGGCGGCGATCGCAACCTTCCCGGTCTCCAGAACCTCATGCGCTTGCCGCATCAAACAGGTCTGCTTCTCGGGCGGTCGATGGGGCGAGGGACCGTCTTTGCTTTCCTGGCACGCGGTCCCGATGCCAGTGCGCCAGAGACCGGACGGCCCGCAATATCCGCCCGAATTCCGTGTCGCTGCCTGTCTCACGCGACACAATGATTGGCCACACCTATTTTCCTGAACAGATGAGGTTTGGCGACAGCGCTGGGGGGATAGTCGGCAATTCGGCGTTGAAACTCCGGATTGGTGAATGCATTCCGGAAACTTTCGACATCCTGCCAGATCGCGTAGTTGATAAAGGTCGTGCTGCCGGCGATGCCCTGATGCATCTGGGTTGAGATGTAGCCCGGTTGAGCTTTCATGAAATCAGCATCATGAGACCATGCTGCGACGAGGGCTTCCTCATCTCCCGCATCCACCGTAAAGACATTGATCAAAACGATCGGACCGTCCTCCGCTTTCATCTGATCTGCCAGTGATACGACCCGGTCGAGCTCTTCAAAATTTGCCATCGGTGTTTCCTTTCATCAAATTGAATAGCTGGCTATATACTATTGCATAGTGAGCTATTCAAGTGTTTGACGAGAGATTTCTGCTTTCGGCAAAAATGCGCGGAAAGGCAATGCAACTCTGAAGAAATGCGCTATCCCAACGCTGCGGTTCTCAAGATAGGCAAATCAAGTTTGTTCAGTCCTCGTGAAAGGTGCGAATGACCCGCTGCATGGTGTCGATGAACTGTTCCCGTTCATCAGGAGACAGGTCGGCGAGCGCCATCTCGTTGACCGTTGAAGCGGCTCTATATGCGTCATCGCGAATGGAGTTTGCTTTTGGCGTCAGCCAGATGATCTTTGCGCGTCCATCGGTTGGATGGTCCTTTCGCAGGATAAGGCCGTCCCTTTCCATCCTGTTGAGTGTGTTGGCCATGGTTGCCTGTTCGATATCAAGCTTTTCGACCAGCTCTTTTTGAGTCTGACCATCCTTTTGCCACAGAGCCAGGAGTGCGGGAAACTGCCCGGGAACAATACCGAAGGGTTCGATACGCTTTCGCAGACCTTCGAAGAACAGACGGGCCACGTGGTTGATGAGATACCCGGCTGAAGTGCTGTGATCAAATTCCATAGGATGTTTTAGATTTGCAATGCCTGGAGTGCAACAATATATAGTAAGCTATATAAATCTGAATATCCCTCGATATTCCGAATCCTGCATTGAAAGGCAGTCTGATGAAAACCCGTATTCATGCCGCCGCTGGCGGCCTCGGCTTCCTCATGGTCCTGTTGTTTTGGACTTCGACCGTGATCTCGGAAACTTTCGCGACAGGCGCAGATGTTGCCGCGGTCAAGTCCGCCATCCTGATGGGCATGTTCATTTTGATACCGGCACTGATCGTTGCAGGTGGCTCAGGCATGGCGATGGGCGGCACCAGAACCGATCCACTCGCCATGGCGAAGAAAAGGCGCATGCCTGTCATAGCCGGGAACGGGCTTTTGATCCTGGTCCCATGCGCCTTCTTTCTGGAAGGCAGAGCGTCAGCCGGACAGTTTGACACCGTGTTTTACGCGGTTCAGGCCGTCGAACTCTTTGCAGGTGCATTGAACCTGACCCTGATGGGTCTGAACATACGTGATGGCATGCGCATGACCGGCAGATTGAACAAGCGCTGAGTCCTGCTTCCCGTCTCGCTCTTAAGGACACTGGCGCTCCGGCATTCTCTGGATAATAATGATACCGATCGCGAGCGAACCATTGATGCCTGCAAGTTTGAAATGTTTGCCGGCCGATAAACTGACACCGGGAGGAACACTATGTGTCAGATTTTTGCGGGACAGGATCCCGAACGGTATGCCAGCCAGACCCGCAGCATGCGCCTGAACGGACAAAGTACCAGCATTCGGCTGGAAAACACGTTTTGGGAGATCATTGACGAGATCGCCCGACGCGACAACGTCTCGACGCCGACGTTCATTTCCACGCTGCATTCGGAGGTTCTTCAGCTGCGTGGAGAACCGACCAATTTCACTTCCCTTTTGCGCTGTGCATGTCTGAAATTCATCGAACTCAATCCCGGAAATCCGATGGACGACATTTCGTCCAGGGCCTTTGAAGAGACCGAGCCGGAGAATAAATTCTCGGTGGTATAAGTATACCACCTTACCCGGGCTTGTGCCTTCTAGCCTTTCTCTCAGTCACAGCAGCGGGAGGATGGTCTTTTGGCCAAGGCAGTACATTCGATGATCCGCGTTCTGGACGAAGCGCGTTCATTGACCTTCTACGAGAAGGCGTTCGGTCTGGGCGTCAAGGATCGGCTGGATTTTCCGGAGTTCACGCTCGTCTACCTGAGCAACCCGGAAAGTGAATTCGAACTCGAGCTGACCGTGAACAAGGCGCAGTCTGCTCCTTACGAGCTCGGTAACGGATATGGTCATCTCGCGGTGTCTGTCACCGATCTTGCCGCTGAACATGCGCGCTTCGAGGCGGAAGGTCTCAATCCCAGAAAACTCGTCGAATTTGCTCCGGCCGGAGAGCTGGTCGCACGATTTTTCTTTGTTGCGGATCCGGACGGATACCAGATCGAAGTTCTCGAGCGGAGTGGCCGATTCAAATAATCACTTGAGGGAGGAGAGGAAATGAACAAGGCAGACGGCCCAAAGGGCCTTAGCCGCAGGCAATTGCTGTTGCGAGCCAGCGTGGCGGGTGCATCGTTCGTGATCGGATCCGGTTTCATCGCTGCCAGGGATGCGGCCTGGGCAACAGAAGTAAGCAATCTGAAACCGGAAACATTTGCGACTCTTGTGCAAATGGCGCGCGATATCTATCCGCACGACCGCATCGCGGACGAGTTTTACGTGATCGCGGTTCAAGGCTACGACAATTCGGATCATGCCGAGGAAGTTGAGGCTGGCATCGCTGTCCTGGACGCCGCCGCACGCGGCAGGGGCCATACCGGATATCTTGATACCGGCTGGGAACGCGACCGGGTGGATATCCTGCGAAACATGGAGGAAAGCGCCTTTTTCCAGAAGATCCGCGGTGGCCTTGTAACAGGCCTCTACAACCAGAAGGCGGTTTGGCCGATCTTTGGATATGAAGGCGAGAGCTACTCCAAGGGCGGTTATGTTGACCGCGGATTCAACGACATCAACTGGCTTTGAGCCATAGGGGAGGAAAGAACTATGGCTGCACCTTTTGATCTCAACGACGACACTGTCGTTGTCGTTATCGGTACCGGCGCCGGTGGTGGCGTTCTTGCCAACGAACTTGCGCAGAAAGGCGTCAGTGTTGTCGCCCTGGAAGCGGGCGGGCGTTATCTTCCCGAGGACTACGTCAATGACGAGTGGGAGAGTTTCGGACAGCTTGCCTGGGTCGATCCGAGGACCACGAGCGGTGACTGGCGTGTTTCCAAAGACTTTTCCGGCCTGCCCGCCTGGATCGTCAAGGCGGTAGGTGGCACGACCACGCACTGGGCGGGGGCGTCGCTGCGGTTTCAGCCGCATGAATGGAAAGGCGCGACAACATACGGCAACGTGCAGGGAGCAAACCTGCTTGACTGGCCGATCGGTGCGGAAGAAATGGAGCCGTGGTATGCCAAGGCCGAAGACAAACTGGGGGTTACCCGCACAAACGGCCGTCCGGGTCTTCCTGGCAACAACAACTATCTGGTCTTCGAAAAAGGCGCCCGGGGGCTCGGGTACAAGGACGTCCATACCGGACGCATGGCAATCAATGCCGAAGACTACGATGAGCGCCTGCCATGTCAGCAGACCGGCTTTTGTTTCCAGGGCTGCAAATGGGGAGCGAAATGGTCGTCTGCCTATACTGACATTCCGCGCGGCGAAGCGACGGGCAACCTGGAAGTCCGTGAGCACGCCCATGTCGCCCGAATTCTGCACAACAACGACGGCAAGGTGACCGGTGTCGAGTATTTCGACAAGGACGGCAACCTGCACATGCAGAAAGCCCGCATCGTGTGTGTTGCCGGAAATTCGTTCGAGTCGCCGCGTATGCTCCTGAACTCGGCATCTTCAATGTTTCCGGACGGCCTGGCGAATTCGTCGGGACAGGTTGGCCGGAACTACATGCGTCACATGACAGGTTCCGTTTACGCCGTCTTCGACAAGCCGGTCAGGATGTGGCGCGGCACGACGATGGCCGGGATCATACAGGATGAATCGCGTCACGATCCGTCCCGCGGTTTCGTCGGCGGCTACGAGATGGAAACCCTCGCACTCGGTGTTCCTTTCATGGCTGCATTTCTTGACCCGGGCGCCTGGGGACGTGAATTCACTTCCGCGCTCGACCAGTACGAAAACATGGCCGGCATGTGGCTCGTCGGCGAGGACATGCCTCAGGAAACCAACCGCGTGACGCTCAATCACGACGTCAAGGACCAATGGGGTCTTCCGGTCGCAAACGTCCACTTCAGCGATCATCCCAATGATATCGCCATGCGTAATCACGCCTACAAACAAGGGCAGGCAGTTTATGAGGCTGTCGGGGCGACGCGTACGTTCCCGACGCCGCCATACCCGTCGACCCACAATCTCGGCACCAACCGGATGTCGGAAAACCCGCGTGACGGCGTGGTCAACAGGTGGGGACAGACGCACGATATCACCAACCTGTTCATATCCGACGGGTCCCAGTTCACGACAGGCGCGGCTGAGAACCCGACGCTCACGATCGTCGCACTTGCGATCCGTCAGGCAGATCACATTGCCAGCGAGATGAGCGCCGGTACTCTCTGACAGGTGAACGCGTGAGTTGAAGGCGGAGGTCCAAAGGCCTCCGCCTGCTTTTTTAGATTATTGTTTGCGAGTAATGACATTGTCGTTGTTTGTACCGGTCATTCTTTCGGCTCTTGATGCCCAAACGGACCGGCACGTTCAAGACGAGGCCTGCGCATGTTGCCTGTCAAGCGTTCAGGAGTTCGGCGATGTTGGTGTCGAGTTGTGCGGTGAAGCCCGCGTCATTGCCCGGATTGGCGGCGCAGTGGCCGAATTCGGACAGGACCGGCCTGAATTTCGCGTCGGGAATATGCTGCGCCTCGTATGCGTTGTCTTCGGGTGGAAAATAAAGGTCCTGCGCGCAGGGCATCAGGATGGTCCGGGCCCGGATCGCGGCGAGGGCCCTTTCAAGGTTGCCTTCAAATTCCGGTCCGGCGCTGACATCACCCGCCTGCCAGGTTGCGATCTTTGCCAGCAGGTCATTGGCGTCCCAGTTGCGCGCATGGTCTTCAGCCCAGTCGTCCAGAAGGTCTGCAACGCTCTCGTAACCGAGGTCCCTGTACCGGCCATTGCGGTAAAATGTCTGGGAAAATGCCCAGCCGGCATATGCGCGCCCAAACGCCTTGAGGCCCGCGATCGGTTGCGTGCCGTAGTCTCCACTTTTCCACTGCGCATCGGCACATAGAGCGGCTTTCACGCCCTCCAGAAAGACAAAATTGTGTGGCGAGGTTCTGGCCGAGGCGCAGAACGGCAGGATTGCCAGGACCAGGTCCGGATGCTGAACTGCCCAGTGATAGGCCTGGCATCCGGCCATGGACCAGCCGAGAACAAGGGCGATCCTTTTGACACCAAGATGCCTGGTCAGAAGCCCGTGCTGCGCGGCAATGTTGTCCTGAAAGGCAATCGCCGGGAAGTTGCCGGCCGCTTGACTGCCTTCCATGGTGCTGGGGGAGGATGACAGCCCGCCGCCAAAGAGATTGATCGAGACAATGAAATGGCGCGCCGGATCCAGTGCTCTGCCGGGGCCGAAGAAACCTTCGTTCCTGCTGTGGCTCCCGGTAAAGAACGTCGGCATGACAACAACGTTGCCACCGTCCTTTGCCAGGGTTCCATAGGTCTTGTAGGCGAGCTTCGCATCTCGCAACGTGTCACCGCACTGAAGCTGAATGTCGCTGCATTCGAAAATGTCGTAGTCCATTACGTTGCGGATCTCCAGTTGTAGAGACGGACGGTACACCGGCCTTGTTCGCAGTCCGCCTCCCTCAGATACGATGCGTCGATCAATAGAGCCGCAGGTATTCCTTCACTTCCCAATCCGTCACCGACTGGTGATAGCGCTCCCACTCGTCGGTCTTGTAGTCGATGAAGGATTTGCGCATGACCGGCCCCATGACGTGCTCGGCGACCTCGTCGCTGCGCAGGGCTTCGATGGCATTCCACAATGTTCGCGGCAGCCGGCGAATGCCAAGCTCGCTCAATTCGGCTTCCGTCCTGGAGTAGAGGTCGAAATCGGTGGGTTTGCCGGGATCGACCTGGTTCTTGATGCCGTCAACGGCACAGGTCAGATGCATTGCCATGGCGAGATAGACATTCATGGTCATGTCGCAGGCGCGGTTTTCGATACAGTGACGGCTTTGCGGCAACCGGAACTGTGCGGACCGGTTGTTGAAGCCGAAGGTAATGTTCGTCGGCGCCCAGGTGACCGTGCCACCCTCAAAGCCACCGACCCGCGGAACCAGACCATTATAGGAGTTCACGGTCAGGCAGGTGATTGCGGTAATGGCATCGGCATGCGCAATCAGGCCGCCGACCGCATAGCGGCTTTCCTGTGACCAGTCGCCCTCCGGCGTCTTGAAGATGTTCTCGTCCGGCCTGCTCTCATGCTGTAGCGACAGGTTGATATGCGCGCCGGAGCGCCAGTCCCCGACTGTGGGTTTCGGCATAAAGGTGACGAACATGCCGTGTTTCTTGGCGATTTCCTTCAGGACGATGCGGAGAAACGTCAGCCGATCGGACATTTCCAGCACGTTGGTATAGTGGAAATCCAGTTCAAACTGGGAGTAGGCGCCTTCGGCGACAACGTCGTGCAGGTTCCAGCCCAGCCCTTCGATGATGTCGATCATCTCTTTCAGGAACGGCATGGAATCCAGTGAATATTCAACATCATACCCGAAGGCCTGCCTGCGCGGCCGCGTCCCGTTTGCCGGATCATCATCGAATGCCTTCACCGGGTGCCCGTCTTCGTCGTATTTCATGACGATGAATTCCGGTTCGACACCGGCATACCCGGCGTAGCCATCCGCTGCCGCCTCCTGCATGGCGCGTTTCAGCGCCTGGCGCGGGCAAACGTTGTAAGGCGCATCTTCCCAATAGAGATCGGAGAAGATGATCGCCGTGGACGTATCCCAAGGGCAGATGTAGACGGCATCCAGGTCCGGCACGACGACCTGGTCACTGTCGGCGGGGGAGAGTTCCGGGACATAGGAGATCGAGTGAACCGCGAATTGCGGACCTTTGCCCAGACACAGTTCGTCGAAATCACTCATGGGTACAGGTTTGGTCTTGGGAATGCCGTGAAGATCGACCCAGGCGGCCATGACGTATTTGACGCCGGCTTTTTCAAGGCGGGTTCTGGCTTCCGGTATCCTGGAACGATTGCGCTCGACGGCGTCCTGGAAACTTTCGATGTAGATCCTGTTTTCCGGATTGGTTTTCAGCATTTCGCAATTTCCCTCTGCAACTCCGTCGACCGGTCGCGGCAAACTCCTGTTTCGCGACCGCTGGTGGAAACATTTGACAGTTTCCTGAATGCGCCTGGTGATGGATGGCCTGGTCGGTGCGGCCATCCTTTCCAACAAGACGGTCAGCCTGCGACGAAGTCATCCGGGTCGATGCCCGGCACCTGTGTGATGCCGGCGAGCTGCTTCCAGTTGTGGGGATAGGCGGCGTAAAAAATCACGCATTTCTCATCCGATTCATAGGAGATGTGGTTGTCCTTCGGGAGTATAGAGAACGTCACCCGGATTGCAGATGTAGCTCTCGCCGTCGCAGACCAGCCTGAAAGTGCCTTCCATGCAATAGATGATCTCGTCGCATGTCAGGTCCCAGGGAACCTTGACGTCGTTGAGAAAATTCAATCCGCCGCACATGGTGTCGCTGACGGCACTCGTGACAAACGGCTTGATATAGGTTTGTCCCGGCTGGAGTGTCTGGAGACGGTTTTCGATGTCGGCGAATTTGAAGAGGTTTGGTTTGCCGCCCATGTCTGTCAGCCTTCCTGTGCGAGATGTTTGAGAATGGATTCGTTGAGTTCGACCTTGTAGCCGTCGGGGTCTTCGCAGAAGGCAATCACCCGTGTGCCGTTCTTCATCGGTCCCGCCGGGCGGGTGATGGGCACGCCCGCAACCGCCAGGTCTTCGCACGCCTTGTAGACATCAGGCGTCTCGATGCAGATATGGCCCCAGCCATTGCCCTTGTCATAGGATGCGTCCTGATCCCAGTTCGCCGTCAGTTCAAGGCTCGGGAATTCGGCTTCCGGTCCATATCCGATGAAGGTATTCGTGAACCTGCCTTCCGGATAATCGGTTCGTCGCAGCACCTGCATTCCGAGGATGCCGCAATAGAATTCCAGTGATTTTTCCATATCCATGACACGCATCATTGTGTGCGCCAGACGGAATCCGCTTTCCACGCTATTGGTTGTCATTGTAGATTCCTTCCTTTGGCAACTTCGTGCTGGTTACGTCTCGAGCCACCATGTCCTGGAAAGCCCGCACACTGTCTTCCCAGGCCGGAGACAGTACGCCGCCTGCGGCCGACACCTGCGAGGCGCGGCCCAGTTGCAGCCGCTCTGTCATTTCATGATCTTCCTTGTGGACGTCCCACCAGAGTTTTCGTAGCCCAAGGATCGCGTCCTCCGACAGGGACTGACCTTCGGTGGTGTAGAGCGCCCGTTTCTGCATCATGGTGCCCGGACCCGTCGGGATATTCAGATAGACACCCATCTGGTCGGGGAAATACCGGCCCAGGATGAAGTTCGGATAGAGTGTCAGATAGCGGGAACTGACCCCAAGGCTGCCGGATGTACCGATTTCCTCTTCAAGATCCACGGCGCTGCCCAGGCAGTTTCCATCTATGATCGTGAAGTGATCCGCAAGCGGCTGGTCGGTTGTCGACGCGTGCACGAATTGAACGTGGTAGGGTTCGATGAAGTTCTCCATGATGAACTTCCAGTTGCAGGCAATTTCCCCGAAATCCAAAGTGCCGATGCAGTTCAAGTTCTCCCACTCGATCCCGTTCAGACGTTCCTTGATCGTGGCGGCGTAATCTTCGAACGGTTCGGCATCGCCGTCGATGTTGACGAAGATCCAGTCGTTCCAGATATGTGTGCGGACCGGGACCAGACCATTTTGCTTTCGGTCAAAGCCCTTGGAAAAGTGCTCGTTCACACCACCGAAATGCGGTGAAGCCCGCAGGTTGCCGTCGAGATCATAGGCCCAGGCGTGATAGGGGCAACGGATGAGCTTGCCCACGTTGCGTGGTTCTTCCACCAGCGTCAGGCACCGATGCCTGCATACATTGTGGAACGCGCGAATTACGCCTTCCTTGTTGCGCACCAGAAGCAACGGATGACCGGCAATTTTTATCGGCACCGCATCGCCGGACACTTTCAATTCATGAACAAATCCGACGCAGATCCAGTTCCGGGTAAACACCGACATGCATTCGGCGTCCCAAAACTCCCAGCCGATATAGGCAGCGGCAGGCAGACCACGCCGCGGGGAGGTCACTTCGAAGAAAGGCTCAAGCAGGGTTTCAATCGCGCCCATTTGCTTTCTCGTCCGGAGTTTGAGTGTGTCATTGGCTTAGGTCGGCAATTGACCTGAACCATGCATATCGCAGTGAAATGCGAAATTCGCATTTTGTCCATACAAAACTTGATGAAAAGGTAGAAACTTTCGAATTAATTATCAAGTTGATAAAATATTCTGCTTATTCTGTAAATTTTGAGTTGTAATTCAGCTGGATTCGCAAACATCCTTCTGCCGTAGCTGCGTTTGGCCGCGATCCGACCGGCAGGAAACTGCGCCGAGACTGACGCGGCGGCGGGAGAAAAAGAGGGCGCGCGATGCCGCCCGAGCCCGCGTGAGGCCAGGAGCAACGTTTCGCGTGTCTTCGCATGGAGGTAATCGGCGACTGCCGGGAGAAGAGTGAAAGTTGACGTCTGTCCGCCAAAACCGCTCGTGGCATTGCCTTAGACACCTAGGACGTCGGCCTGCGCCTCCGCTGCCAGTCTGCCACTTGCGGCAAAACTCGTCGGCGCGAGTACGATGGGGCAGGTCAACGCGAATTTTCGAGTCAATCGCGTATCAATCATGCCTTGGCCTCATAACCGGGAAATCTTGCGGCCAATTGGCTGGACCTTGTCAGTGTGGCTACTCGTCCAGTCACAATTCCGGCGCTGAAATCCTGCCACGCCTGGCGGTTGTGCAGTCTAGATGTCGAGTGTGTTTTCCTTTTCCCAACGCGAGAAATGGGAGACGAATGAATTCCATTCCTGCATCTTCATCTTTATGAAAGCGCTTGAAAATTCTTCGCCCATCGTCGCCCGAAGGGCTTCGTCTCCATCATATTCACGCAGAGCATCCAGCATGTTCAGCGGCAGTTTCGGCGCATCCTGCACCTTGTAGCCTTCGGCATACATATCAATGTCCCAGCGCTTGCCGGGTCTTGCCTTCGAGCGGATACCGGACAGTCCAGCTGCTATTACAGCAGCCTGAAGCAGATATGGATTTGCCGCTCCATCGGCGAGCCGGAGTTCAAAGCGACCAGGCCCTGGGACACGGACCATGTGGGTCCGGTTGTTGCCTGTCCAGGTCACCGTGTTCGGTGCCCAGGTCGCACCTGACATCGTGCGAGGTGCGTTGATGCGCTTGTATGAATTCACAGTCGGGTTGGTGATCGCGGCGAGGGCCTTTGCATGCTGCATGATGCCGCCCAGGAAATGACTGCCGTAATCCGAAAGGCCTACTTCGGATGCGTCATCGGAACCTCCGTCCGTGTTCGCAAACACGTTGGTTTTGGCCTCCTGACCGGGTGCGTCCCAGACGGAGACATGCACGTGGCAGCCGTTGCCGGTCAGTCCTTCGATCGGCTTCGGCATGAAGGTGGCACGCAGGCCGTGCCTTTCGGCAACCGATTTCACCATGAACTTGAAGAAGGAATGCTTGTCGGCCGTCTGCAGGACGTCGTCGAATTCCCAGTTCATCTCGAACTGACCGTTGGCATCCTCGTGATCATTCTGGTACGGCTGCCACCCAAGTTCCAGCATGTAGTCACAGATCTCGCGGATCACGTCGTAGCGGCGCATCACCGCCTGCTGGTCGTAACACGGTTTTTCCGCCGTGTCGTAGGGATCGGAGATCTGCTCGCCATCCGCTGTGAGCAGGAAGAATTCAGCCTCGACCCCGGTCTTGACGTGCATTCCCATTTCGGCGGCTTCGCCGATCAGGCGGCGCAACACGTTGCGCGGTGCCTGCGCGACATCCTCGCCTTCCATTACACAATTTGCCGCCACCCATGCGACTTCGGGCTTCCACGGCAACTGGATCACTGACGCCGGGTCCGGCACTGCCAGCATGTCCGGATGTGCAGGTGTCATGTCGAGCCAGGTGGCAAACCCGGCAAATCCGGCACCATCCACCTGCATGTCCGAAATGGCCTGCGCGGGAACCAGTTTGGCTCTCTGTCCACCGAACAGGTCAGTGAAAGAGATCATGAAGTAATTAACGCCATTTTCCTGCGCGAAGGCCGCCAGATCAGTCGTCATGGTTCATATCCCTTTCCCTGTCTCTGCAAATTAGATCGAGCTTCGTAAATGTGCCGGCAAGGCTGCCGTCAAATCAAAATCCCGGCTTGCCCGGGTACCAGTCTGTTCCGGCAAGAGGCACTTTTGCCATTGCTGCTGCTTCCATCGTCAAAGCACAAAGATCTTCGGGTTCCAGATTGTGAAGATGATTGTGCCCACAAGCGCGCGCGATTGTCTGCGCCTCCAACGTCATAACCTTGAGATAGTTGCGCAGCCGCCGACCGGCCTCCACAGGGTCCAGTCTCGCGGCAAGTTCCGGGTCCTGTGTGGTGATACCTGCCGGATCCCGTCCTTCGTGCCAGTCGTCATATGCGCCGGTCGTTGTCCCGAGTGCCTGATATTCAGCTTCCCATTTCGGGTCATTGTCGCCGAGCGCAACCAGGGCTGCCGTGCCGATTGCGACTGCGTCCGCACCCAGGGCGAGAGCCTTGGCGACATCGGCCCCCGTCCGGATGCCACCGGAAATGACCAGTTGCACTTCGCGGTGAACACCCAGGTCCTGAAGCGCCTGCACGGCGGGGCGGATGCTGGCCAGCGTCGGAATGCCGACATGCTCGATGAAGACATCCTGTGTGGCGGCCGTTCCGCCCTGCATGCCGTCCATCACCACGACGTCGGCACCAGCCTTCACTGCGAGCGCGGTGTCATAGTAGGGACGCGTCGCGCCGACCTTGACGTAGATCGGCACCTGCCAACCTGTTATTTCCCGAAGTTCAAGGATCTTGATCTCCAGATCGTCGGGCCCGGTCCAGTCCGGGTGCCGGCAAGCGGATCTCTGGTCTATTCCCGTGGGGAGGGTTCGCATTTCAGCCACCCGATCACTGATCTTCTGGCCGAGAAGCATGCCGCCGCCGCCGGGCTTCGCCCCCTGGCCAACGACGATTTCGATCGCATCCGCCTTGCGCAGGTCGTCCGGGTTCATTCCATAGCGCGACGGCAGATACTGATAAACCAGTTTGGTGGAGTGTCCGCGCTCTTCCGGCGTCATGCCGCCATCGCCGGTGGTGGTCGACGTCCCCGCGGCAGAAGCGCCCCGTCCAAGAGCTTCCTTTGCCCGGCCGGACAGTGCGCCGAAACTCATGCCGGCAATGGTTACCGGGATATCCAGTTCAATCGGCTTTTTCGCAAAGCGGGTGCCCAGCACCACAGACGTTCCGCAACGTTCGCGATATCCTTCCAGTGGATACCGGGAGACCGATGCCCCCAGAAACAAAAGATCGTCGAAATGCGGCACCCGGCGTTTCGCGCCACCGCCGCGGATGTCGTAGATGCCGGTAGCGGCCGCCCGGCGGATTTCGGAATTGATCGAGTTGCTGAACGTTGCCGACTGGATTGGCAGGGTGCCGGGGGTCTTGTCCATGTCCGTGCTCCTTAGTACGCTGCCGCGTTGTCGATATCGAAATTGTAGAGTTCGCGAGCCGAGCCATATCGCCTGAAATCCTCAGCCCTCGCATCGCTTCCGGCGCGGGACAGCAGATCGCCCAGGGTCTCAAGATGTTCAGGCCGCATTTCCTTTTCGATGCAATCCGCCCCCAGGCTTTTCACCGAACCGCGCACAAACAGCTTTGCTTCATAAAGAGAGTCGCCGAGAGCATCGCCGGCATCCCCGCACACGACCAGATTGCCTGCCTGTGCCATGAATGCGGACATGTGTCCGATATTGCCGTGAACGACTATATCGATCCCCTTCATCGAAATACCGCAGCGCGAACTGGCATTCCCCTTGATGACGAGGAGGCCGCCGTGACCCGTCGCACCGGCATATTGGCTGGCGTCACCGTCGACGATCACGGTTCCGGACATCATGTTTTCCGCGACGCCGGGGCCGACTGAACCCACGACCCTGACCGTTGCCTGCTTGTTCATTCCCGCACAGTAATAACCGGTCGACCCTTTGACTGTAACGTCAATGGGGGCATCCAGACCAACTGCGATTGCGTGACTGCCCTTGGGGTTCACAACCTCCCACCGGGTCTGGTTTGTTTCCTGTTTTTGCGCCTGAAGCGTTGCATTCAGTCCGCGCAGACCGTCGGCGGCAACATCATAAGTCTGCATGTCAGTGGCTCCAGAAGTAGACAGTAGCGGGTTCAGGCTCCCAGACGCGAGCGTTGTCAATTCCCGGCAGGTCCACCAGCGCACGATATTCGCTGCCGAAGGCGACATATTGTTCCGTCTCGGCCATCACCGCGGGTTTGCAGGCAATCGGGTCGCGTACCACACCAAAGCCATCCTTGGTTCCAACGACGAAGGTGAAGAAACCGTCGAGATCTTCCAGGCTGCTTTCCAGCGCTTCGCCGAGCGACGCTCCGTTCTGCATTTTCCAGGTCAGATAGGCAGCGCCCACTTCGGTGTCGTTCATCGAACCGATCTGCACACCTTCACGCATCAGTTTTCGGCGAAGCACGTTGTGGTTCGACAGGGAGCCGTTGTGAACCAGGCACTGGTCCGCTCCGGTTGAAAATGGATGCGCCCCCTCTGTGGTCACGGCGGATTCTGTCGCCATGCGTGTGTGACCGATGCCGTGGGAGCCACGCATCCCGGCCAGGTTGAAACGTTCGGTCACATCTTTCGGGAGTCCGACTTCCTTGTAGATTTCGATCGCATCTCCGTCCGACATGACCCTGATTTCAGGGCGCAATTCAGCCAGAGCCTGACGAGCTGCCCCGGCCCTGGGGCCATCCAGCAAGAGAACCGCATGCGTGTCGTTGGCCTGCAAGGAGACAGAGGTGCCGATTGCCTCGCTCAGATCGTTAGAAAGGGACGCGAAGTCCTCTTCCGCATTGTCCGACTGAACGGTCAGTTTCGTCTGGCCGTCGACAGCATCGCCATAGATCGCGATCCCGGCGCTGTCCGGACCGCGGTCCGTCATGGTGATCAACATGGCGGACAACAACTCACCGAGTCTCGGCTCAAGCGATTTGTCCTTTAAAAAAAGACCCACAATCCCACACATGAATTTGAGACCCTTCGATGTTTCGTTGCAGGGGAACTTACTCAAGCTTTCTATCGGAATCCACCCTAAAGAAAAAATCTTTCCTTAAAAGAAACAAAAAATTTGATGCTGAATGCGCTAGCGGTAACGTTGCGCAGCTGACGTCGCCAGATGGCTCTCGAAGAATGAGGCAGAACAGGCCAATTGCGCTGTTTGCGCGAGAGCATGGACACAATGCAGGTTCAGAATGACATTCGGCCGCTTGATATGACGGGGCGCGATTGGAAATCGGGGTGCAACGACCGACCGATTTACCGGGATTGCCGATAGGAAATGATCGACAGGAACCTGACCGGAAGTTCAACCAGGACTTCCGGACCATGGGGAGCGTCCGCATCAAAGAACAGCGTATCACCCGGTGTCAGCCGAAAGAGCCTGTCACCGTGTCGATAGTCCACTTCGCCCTCGAGCATGTACAGCGTCTCGATACCGTCATGTTGAAAAGTCGGGAAAACGTCCGATTCTTCGGTGAGCGTGATCAAGTAAGGCTCGACAACAACGCCTGTGGTGTTGGCACTCAGATGGCCGAGCAGATTGTACTGGTGTCCGGCGCGCGTACCGGCCCGCTCGATCTGGACCCCGTTGCCGGAGGTGGTGAGAACAGCTTCTCTCTTGTCCTCAAAACGAAGGAACAGTGTGCTGAGAGGCACGTTCAATGCATTGGTGAGGGCCTGCAAGGTTGTCAGGGACGGGGAGATGTTGCCGTTTTCGATCTTGGACAGCATGCCGACAGAAAGATCCGCGGCACTGGCCAGATCGGAGACGTTCATACCACGTTGGCGACGGATCGCACGGACTTCCCGCCCTATCGAATCTTCAAGGTTCCTGTCGACCCTGTCGCGAACCTTGTGCGGATCCTGTGAGAGCTTTCGTTGTTTCAAAACACAATCGCAAGACTGGTGAACATGCACTCTTGTCGGACAACATCGGTGTCAGATCAACCCATAGCGTCCAATTCACAGATATCGCCGACCCGGCAACACGGTAAGCCGATACGAACGGGCCCGGTTGTTTCAGTCCTTTTCAAGTCTTCTTCGATCCGTTGGTGTCATGCCGAAACGTGTTCTGAAGGTCTTTGCAAAGTGGCCCTGGTTGACGAAGCCGGTCGTCAAGGCGATTTCCATGAAGGAAAGACGGGTTTTCCTTGTCAGTTCATCCGCCTTGTCAAGCCGTATTTCCAGATAGCATTGCATCGGTCCGATGTTCAGTTCCTGGTCGAAACGGCGTTGAAGCTGACGTTCACCCACGCCGACCAGCATTGCGATCTGCTTGAAGGACAGGGGATCCGCAATGTGATTTTCCATGAGGTCCAGAGCGCTCAGAACAATGGGATGGAGGTTTTTGTTTCCTCCTGCAAAGCCTGATCGTTGAGGTTGCTCTGAGCTTCTGACTTCCGTGTGAATGAACCAGTCAGTCACGGCACGCGCCAGATCGATACCATGATCCGATTGAATGATGGCATGCATCATGTCGAGTGGCGCCATGCCTCCGGCGCAGGTGTAACGGTCCCGATCGATGATGTAGAGGCGGCGTTCCATCAGAAACCTGTCGGAAAACTCCCTGAGTTCTTCAAAATGCTCCCAGTGAACGGTGAAACGCCGGTTTTTCATGACACCGGCCTTTGCCAGTAGGATCGGACCGCCGGATATCCCGCCAAGAGACGTCCCGTGCGCAGCCAGAGACCTCACCAGACCGGATACGGCGGTGTCCTGCAACGCCATTGCATTGCCACCGGCAACGACAAACAGGATATCGAGTTCAGGGTCGGTACCTGCAAGCTGTTCCGTATAGAAGGGCGCACCGCATGAAGAAAAGGTGGGCCCGCCGTCTTTTGAGAAATAACAGATCTCGTAGAGTGGTTTTTTTGCAAGAAGATTGGCTGCTCGCAACGGCTCGACCGCTGCCGCACCGGACATCAGGGCAAAGTCTTCTATGAAGAAGAAACCTATTTTCCGCTTGGTATCGAGCATGCGCACAATTCTATACCCATGACGCGATTGGAGAACAATATGGCTGAATTGAAAAAACCTTAACCGCGCCAGATGCCAAACTTGAAGGCTCAACAAACGCGAGGTTGTGGTGTCGTATTCCGGTTTCAGGTTGATAAAGGAGGCCTTGAGAGGGCATTCCGGATGGAAGCCGGCATGGAGAAATCCCGAGCCGCAACCCGGCTATGACTTTGTCATCGTCGGAGGCGGTGGACACGGTCTCGCGACTGCTCACTATCTGGCCAAGGTTTATCGCAAGTCCCGCATAGCGGTATTGGAAAAGGGATGGATCGGCGGCGGAAATGTCGGCAGAAACACGACGATCATCCGGTCGAATTATCTCCTGGCGGGCAACGAGCCGTTCTATGAGCTGTCGCTGCAGCTTTGGGAAGGACTTGAACAGGATCTGAACTACAACGCCATGGTCAGTCAGCGCGGCGTCATGAACCTCTTTCATTCGGATGCGCAGCGAGACGCCGCACGGCGGCGTGGAAACGGCATGATCCTGCACGGTTCCGATGCTGAATTGCTGGATACGGATGGCGTGCGGCGTGAAGCTCCCTTCCTCAATTTCAACAATGCGCGGTTTCCGATAAAGGGAGCCCTGATGCACAGGCGCGGTGGAACCGTGCGTCACGATGCGGTTGCCTGGGGGTACGCGCGCTCTGCGGACAGGCACGGCGTCGACATCATTCAAAACTGCGAAGTCACCGGCTTCAGGATCGAGAATAACAAGGTATTGGGGGTGGAAACCTCAAGGGGCTACATCAGTGCCGGCAAAATCGGCGTCGCTGTCGCAGGATCCTCAGGCAGGGTCATGTCCCAAGCCGGAATGCGCCTTCCCATTGAAAGCCATGTTCTACAGGCTTTTGTTTCCGAAGGTTTGAAACCGGTCCTGCCGGGTGTCATCACATTTGGCGCCGGGCATTTCTATGTCAGCCAATCCGACAAGGGCGGCCTCGTGTTCGGTGGCGATATCGACGGCTACAACACCTATGCGCAACGCGGAAACCTGCCAGTTGTGGAAGATGTCTGCGAGGGCGGCATGGCCCTGATGCCGATGATCGGGCGGACACGGCTGCTGCGCATGTGGGGCGGTGTCATGGACATGTCCATGGACGGATCTCCGATTATCGACCGGACGCAGATCGATGGCCTCTATTTCAATGGCGGCTGGTGCTATGGCGGCTTCAAGGCAACACCAGCATCAGGACGGGTGTTCGCCCATCTTCTGGCGACAGACACACCGCATGAGACTGCTACCGCCTACCGGTTCGACCGGTTTGAAAAGGGTCTCATGATCGATGAGAAGGGCGTTGGCGCTCAACCCAATCTGCATTAAGGGCTCGGACAAGACAGATGATCATTCCACATCCGATATTGGGTCCAAGAGATGCCCAGGAATTTGTCTATCTCGGAGATGCGTCCCTTCTCAACCGGCCGGACTGGCAGGCGGAAGATGCTTCCTCGGCGTTTCATGACTACCAGTATCAGCGCAACAATCCAGCCGGTGTTCACAGGGAACTCTGGTTTCATGAGCAGGGTGACAGATCCTGGCTGGTGGTCACGCGCGACACGACAACACATGAAATCCTGAAAGCGGAACTCGCCCGGGACGTGGCGCTGGCCGGAGAAACTGCCAAATGACGCAGGTGAACAGGCTATCCGGTGGCCTCATCGACCGATCCTACCCGCTTTCCTTCAGCTTCGACGGCACGTCCTATTCCGGTTTCAAGGGTGATACGCTTGCGTCTGCGCTCCTTGCGAACAACGTGAAACTGATGGGCCGGAGCTTCAAGTACCACCGGCCACGCGGGGTTGTCACTTCCGGATCGGATGAACCGAATGCGCTCGTCGAATTGCGCAGCGGTGCCAGGCGCGAACCAAATACCCGCGCATCCGTTGCGGAACTGTTCGAAGGCCTGAGTGCAACGAGCCAGAACCGCTGGCCTTCCCTGGCGTTCGACGTCATGGCAATCAATGATGCGTTTTCGAGTTTTCTGACTGCCGGTTTCTACTACAAGACATTCATGTGGCCGAAAGCCTTCTGGGAAAAGGTCTATGAGCCGATCATTCGCAAGGCGGCCGGTCTCGGCTCCATCTCGATGGAAGCGGACCCGGATGTCTATGAAAAGGGTTTCCTGCACTGTGATCTTCTTGTCATCGGTTCAGGGCCTGCGGGTCTTGCAGCTGCCCTGACTGCCGCCCGCGCCGGGGTCCGGGTAATCCTGGCCGAAGAAGACTTCGAACTCGGCGGTAGATTGAAGTCGGAAAACCTGGCACTGAACGAACATCCCGCCAGCGAATGGCTTGAAAGTACACTTTCTGAACTTCGCAACTCAAAGAATGTGCGCATTCTGTCCAGAACCACCGTATTCGGAGCCTACGATCATGGCGTCCACGGTGCGGTGGAGCGGATTGCCGACCATTTGGCTGACCCCGACCCCAGCCTGCCACGGCAGATCCTCTGGCGGATCTATGCCAGTCAGACGATGTTGTGTGCCGGGGCGACCGAGCGGCCAATCGCGTTTGAAAACAATGATCGTCCCGGGATCCTGATGGCAGGCGCAATGCGCGATTATGCCAATCGATGGTCGGTCACCGTGGACCGGACCGTTGCCGTCTTCACAAACAATGACGACGGCCATCGTACCGCGCGGGATCTCATGGCGAAGGGCGTTGAGGTCAAGGCGGTCATTGACGTGCGCGATGACGCCAAACCCCTGGCGGATTATCCGCTCCTGCCGGGCGCAAGGGTCGTCGATTCAGCCGGTCGCCTGGGTCTCAAGGAGATCAAGGTGCGGCTCGCCGATGGTGCGATCCGTACAATCTCATGCGGAGCCCTTGGCGTTTCAGGTGGCTGGAACCCGGCGGTTGCACTGACGTGCCATCAGCGTGGCCGTCCTCAGTGGAACGAGAAGATTTCAGCATTTGTTCCCGGGAGCAGCTTGCCTGTCGCCATGACCGTTGCCGGGGCCGCCAACGGGACCCTTTCAACGTCCGGAGCCCTGCAGGAAGGGACGCAAAAGACCGTTGCAGCGCTCAGCGCAATCGGTATCGATGCGACTGCAATCGATACGCCAGACCCGGATGACGGCCCAGTCGCTGTTTCGGCGTTCTGGTATACGGGGGAAGGCAAAGGCCGCGCCTGGCTTGACATCCAGAACGATGTCACGGTGAAGGATGTCAAACTCGCGCACCAGGAAGGCTTTGTCTCGGTCGAACACCTAAAGCGCTATACCACGCTCGGTATGGCGACCGATCAGGGAAAGACATCCAATCTCGGTGGACTTGCGATCATGGCCGAACTCTCCGGAAAATCGATTCCGGAGACCGGTACCACCATATTTCGCCCCCCCTATACGCCCGTTGCCATAGGTGCGCTTGCCGGGCGGTCCAGGGACGAGGACTTTCGTCCTGTTCGCCGGACGCCCAGTCATGCCTGGGCAGAAGAACAGGGCGCTGTCTTCGTGGAAGCAGGCATGTGGCTGCGTGCCCAGTGGTTCCCGCGCGCGGGCGAAAGCCACTGGCGCCAGAGTGTCGACCGGGAAGCGCTGGCAGTGCGCAAGTCGGTTGGCGTGTGCGATGTGACCACACTCGGCAAGGTGGACGTCCAGGGCTCGGACGCCGCAACCTTCCTCAACAAGGTTTACTGCAACGGCTTTGCCAAGCTGGCCGTGGGCAAAACCCGCTACGGGCTCATGCTGCGTGAAGACGGTATTGCGATGGACGACGGTACGGCAGCCAGATTGGCGGAGGACCATTTTGTCGTAACGACGACGACTGCCAACGCTGTCGGCGTTTACAGGCACATGGAATTTGTCCGCCAGTGCCTGTGCCCGGAATTGGACGTTCAGCTGATTTCGACAACCGAGGCCTGGGCGCAATACGCGGTTGCCGGACCGAATGCGCGAAATCTGCTGCGCAAGATCGTCGATCCGGATTTCGACATTTCCAACGAAACGTTTCCCTTTATGGGCTGTGGGAAGATTACGGTCTGTGACGGCGTTCGGGCGCGTTTGTTCCGGATCTCGTTTTCTGGCGAACTGGCTTACGAAATCGCGGTTCCGACCCGCTACGGCGACAGTCTTGTCCGGGTGCTGATGGCGGCCGGAGAGGAGTTTGACGTGGTGCCTTACGGTACCGAAGCACTTGGTGTGTTGCGTATTGAAAAGGGACACGCAGCCGGCAACGAGTTGAACGGGCAGACCTCCGCCACCCATCTGGGCATGGGACGAATGGTCTCCACCAAGAAAGACAGCATAGGAGCTGTGCTTGCGCGTCGAGAGGGATTGTCCAGCGATACCGGTCTGCGCCTCGTGGGGCTGGAAGCTGTAGAGCCAACACAGAATCTGCCGGCAGGTGGGCATCTGTTCACGGAAGGCAATCATCACATCGCGGCAAATGACGAAGGCTGGATCACATCGGCCGCTTATTCTCCGCATTTGCAGAAATCGATCGCTCTTTGTTTCCTGGTACGGGGATCGGAGCGTTTGGGCGAGCAGATCGAAGTGGCCAATCCGATTGAAGGTACTACTTTGAAAGCCAAGGTTGTCAGCCCGCATTTCATCGATCCGGAAGGAGAGCGTCTCCGTGCCTGAATATCGTCTTTCGCCCGCTCCGGCTCTTGGACCGGGAGCAGCCGACCGCATCGAGGTTGGCAGCTATGGCATTGAAGAAAACATAAGTATCGCAATCGCTTCTGTCGCGTCCCGTTCCTGCCGCAGCAAAGATGTCCGTGCCGTTCTAAGGCAAATTCTGAAATGCGATGCGCCGGAAGCCGGAGCGTTTGTCGTGGGGGGCGGGTACAGGGCTTTCTGGACTGGACCAGATCAATGGATGATGCTGGCCGAACATGAAAATCATGAGCTTCTTGCAAGCGAATTGAAGGAGCGGCTCGGCGAAACTGCATCCGTGACGGAACAAAATGACGGTTGGGTCTGTCTTGATGTTACCGGGGACAATCTTCCCGTTGTGTTCGAACGCTTGACCGTGGCGGATGTTTGGAAGCTGGAAAGCGGATCAGCGGTGAGAACCGTTATCGAGCATATCGGCTGTTTTCTGATCTGTGTCGAGCAAGATCGTCACTATAGGCTCCTGGCCGGGCGATCTTTCGCGAAATCGTTCCACCACGCCATCCTGACAGCCCTCAGATCAACCCAGTTGCTTTACCCGGACAGCAAGTGACGAAGCACACAGAAGAGCAACCTTCCCCGGGATTTCAATCCAGACGCCGGATGACGCGCTACAGGACCCTGACCTATGGCGGAAGGGGGGCTTACGGTCAGGCCGAGCAGATCACGGGTCAGCGCGTGAGCGTCAGCATTTTGGTGGATTGAAATATTTCGACATGTTCACGTGACATTGTTCCATCGTCTCCTGTCTCTCGTTCTACTGTTGGACAAACGAGTTGCGGTGACGGGACTTGTCTGCGTACCGGCAGTTCGGTTTGATGTTGTGCTTGGTACGACGTTATGATCGTTACCCGACTGCAGATCCAATTCATCGGATTGCAGCGAGGAAACGCAGAGGAAAAAAGTGAACATACCGCAAAAACCGGAACCGGAAAAATCCACGCGCCAGCGGAGCACGCATTCGGTTGAAGACCGGCTGAACAGCGAGATCGTTCAGATGCTTGAAATCGATGGGCGCATGCCGTTTTCGGAAATCGCGCAGAAACTCAACGTCTCCGAAGGCACGGTGCGAAACCGGGTAAACGGCATGAAGGACGCCGGTTTGCTCAGGATCGTCGCCATCGCGGATCCCTCGGCCTCCGAATACAAGGCTGATGCAATGATCTGCCTGAAGGTCGCCCCAGGCGTCACTCCGTTCAGTGTTGCGGAACGATTGGGCAAGGTGTCGAGCGTTGTCTATGTACTATGGGTGACAGGGCGCTTCGACCTGCTGGTCGAACTTGTTTGCGATGAGCGGGACGATCTTGTTTCCTTTCTGGAAACACACGTCCATGGTGTCAAGGACATCGCGGACGCAGAGGTCATGCTGGGACTGAAGAATTTCAAAAACCAGTTCCTGCTCAAGCGGAACTGGGAAAATGCGCCAAAAGAGACTTGACCGGTCAAGAGCCCCGGCCTTTGCCGGTGGACAGCAGATACTTTTCAGAATTCGGATTGGATCAGGACGGAAAGTTGCATAGATGCCGCGGGAATGCAGTGTCAGCCGTCTCGCTTGTTCGCGTTTCTTGCGATCGAACTCAGTTCCGAGTGAAGACGCTCCAACGTGTCGTCATCAATGTTGCTGAACGCGTCTGAAACCCACTCGGCGTTTGCCTGGGCCATGTGGTGAAACTGGTCCAGCCCCTGTTTGGTCATGCGTATGAGATAGCGGCGGCGATCGGTCGGGTCCGGCACGCGCTGAACCATTTCATCCGCTTCCATCCTATCAAGCAACGATGAAATATTGCCGGACGGTGCAAGCAGACTTGCGCCGAGGTCGCCAATGGACAGAGTTCTGTCGGGTGCCCGGTAGAGCTGGGACAGGACATCGAAGCGGACAAAGCGGACGCCAAAGGACTTTTGCATACGAGCGCCGATTTCGGTTTCGATACGCCGCGATGTGCGAACAAGTTGAAGCCAAAACCGCAGGACCCGGCGTTGCCGGTCATCATAGTCGTCTTCGACTGGGTGTCCGCGCAGCCGGTTGTTCGTTTGGTCGTCCATAATGCGGCAAATATCATCCAGTCCGGCTTCTGCCAATTGCTTTATGTCGCCAGAATGTCGCTGATATTGGCAGCCCAAATTCGAAGAAATCAAAAAACACCAATAAGAACAATGTTTTAAATTTGGAGTGATAATTGGTCTTGAAATTACTTTATACATAAAATAATAATATATAAGATAAATTTCGGACCGGTTCAGGTCAAATCAGGGAGCGCAGAATGAAGATCACGGTTGTGGGCGGTGGTCCTGGAGGCCTTTATTTCGCGTTGCTAACCAAGAAAGCACGTCCGGACTGGACCGTTGAGGTGTATGAGCAGAACCGCAACGACGACACTTTCGGTTTCGGCGTCGTGTTCTCCGACGATACGCTCGACGAGTTCCTGTCTCATGATCCGGAGACCTACGACAAGATCCGGGATCATTTTGCCTATTGGGACGATATAGCGATCCATTTCAAGGGAGAGGAAATTCGCTGCTCCGGTAACGGGTTTTGCGGAACCTCGCGATTCGCACTGCTGCGCATCCTTCAGGAGAGGTGTCGTGAACTTGACGTCAACATGGTGTTCTCCGAACGCATCGACCCGGCAGACTTGCAGTCCCGTTTCGAGGATTCCGATATCATCGTCGCCTCGGACGGCATCAACTCGGCTATTCGCGAGCATTTCAGCGAATCCTTCAAACCGAGCGTGACGATCAAATCCAACCGGTTCTGCTGGATGGGATCCACCCGGCAGATGGATGAATTCAACTACTTTTTCAGCAAGACAGAGCACGGGATCATCTGCGCCCACACCTACCAGTACCAGTCTGACCGCTCGACCTGGGTGTTCGAGATGGACGAATCCTGCTGGCAGGGTCACGGTTTCGAAGAGTTTGACGAGGAAGGTTCCAAAGAGAAGCTCGAGGCGATCTTTCACGAGGAGCTGAATGGGCACGGTCTGCTTCTGAACCGGTCGAACTGGCGAAAGTTTCCCAGGATTTTCTGTGAAAACTGGTCTCACGAGAACATTGTCATTCTGGGTGATGCAAAGGCTTCCGCGCATTTTTCCATCGGCTCGGGAACCAAGCTTGCCATGGAATGCGGGATCGCGCTCTCACAGGCGGTTCTCAAACACGGCGAGCAGTCGGTCAATGCGGCCTTCAAGGCTTACGACGATGCCCGCCGGACGCCCTGCCAGATCATTCAGCACAATGCAGACGTGTCCCTGGGTTGGTTCGAGCACATGGGGCGGTCCTGGGACATGGATCCAATGCAGTTCTCGATGGTGGTGATGTGCCGGGCGAAATCAATCACTTACGACAACCTCATCCTGCGCGATCCTGACTATGTCGAGAATGTCGATACCGCCTGGTACGAGCAGTACTACCGGGAAAGCGGTGTCGATGTGCGCGACAGTCGCCCGACACCCATGTTCACACCCTTCAGGCTCCGGGAGATGGAGGTTCCCAACAGGGTGGTGATGTCGCCGATGGCGCAATATTCGGCAGATCAGGACGGAAATCTGACCGATTGGCATTTCACACACTACACCTCGCACGCGCTGGGCGGCATGGGGATGATCTTTACCGAGATGACCTGTCCGTCTCCCGATGCACGTATTACGCTCGGGTGCCCGGGAATGTGGACGGATGAGCAGGAGGGGCAATGGAAGCGCATCGTCGACTTCATTCACGCCAGTTCCGATACCAGGGTCTGCATGCAGCTCGGCCATTCCGGCCGGAAAGGATCAACGCAGCTTGGTTGGGAGAAAATGGATTTTCCAATCGAGACGGCCGATGACAACTGGCCGCTCGTATCCGCTTCTCCGATCCCCTATTTCGACGACGTCAGTCAGGTGCCGCACGAGCTTGACAGGGCCGGCATGGACAGAGTGCTCGAGGATTTTGTGCAGGCTGCACAGCGTGCCGCGCGTGCCGGGTTCGACATGCTGGAACTGCACTGCGCGCATGGCTACCTGCTTGGTTCATTCCTGTCGCCGCTGACGAACCGCCGGAGCGACGGGTATGGCGGAAGTATCGAAAACCGGCTGAAGTTCCCACTTGAGGTATTTGCGGCCATGCGGGCCGTCTGGCCTGAAGGCAGGCCGATGTCGGTGCGTGTCTCGGCGACGGACTGGAAGGAAGGTGGGCTTGAGGAAAGCGACCTTTTTGCCATCGCGGAAGCCTTCCGTGAAGCCGGGTGCGACCTGATCGACGTTTCGGCCGGCCAGACCGTGCCCGATCAGGAACCGGTCTATGGCCGGATGTTCCAGGTGCAGTTTTCCGAAGCCATCCGCAACGTTCCGAGGATTGCGACCATGGCCGTCGGCAACATTACCGACGCGGCTCAGGTCAACACGATCCTGCACACGAGAAGGGCGGACCTCGTGGCGCTCGGTCGGCCGCACATGTGGGACCCTTATTTCACGCGCCGGGCCGCGGCACATTATGGTGCGCGGGTCGGACACTGGCCGCCACAATACCTGTCGGGTCGTGACCAGGCCTATCGTGAGCTTGCCAAGGCAAGGGACGCAACAATTGAATTGCAGCGCAAGGCGCGGCCAAACCAACACCAGAAAGCGATGCAGCAGGCGGCGGAATAGAACTGTGCCTCTTTCTGACTTTGATCGCCGGGGAGGCGTGTGCAATGTCGACCACAGGAGTGTTTCAAGCATAATACGACCGTCGCCCGCGCCCGGGCAGATTGGTCCGGACCAGTTGAAATAAGAACCATTGTCTGACCAACCATGTTGGTTGTCGCCTCAAGAGGGGTAGAGGTGAAGAAGATGGAAAGCACGATCAACAGTACGTTGTGGGGCTGGCTGCAGCACCATGCTCAGACGACCCCTGAGGCGCCGGCAACCATCGGTGCTTCCGGCACGAAAAGCTATGGGGAACTGGCCGGCGAAGTTCGCTCGACGGCATCGGGGCTGCAGGCTATCGGACTGAGTAAAGGCGACGTCGTCGCTGTCCAACTGCCCAATCTTGAAGCCTTTGTCGTGACATTTCTTGCCGTTGCTGCCTGCGGTGGGATCGTGCAGACGCTCCATATGCCCTACCGGCGGGCAGAATTGAGCCACCTTCTTGAGCACAGTGGAGCACGCTTTGCCGTTGGACTGTCTGCATTCAAGGATCTTTCCCCGGTCGGTGAAATGCTCGAATGCGCGCGAGCTTTGAAGACACTCGAACAGGTCATCAGCGTTGGTGAACCGATTGAAGGTGCTGTTTCCCTTTCCGATCTATCGTCGTCCGGGGTGATTGACGGTGACGCGGACAAGTTTCCGGACCTGACACCCGATGACCCATTCCTGCTGCTTTACACTTCTGGAACGACCGCCAGTCCGAAAGGGGTGCCGCACCGCTATCGGGGCTTCCTTGGCAATGCATCGAATGCGGCAAGGGAACTCGGTATACTACAGAACGAAACACTGCTTTCCGTGGCGCCCTATACGCATCTTTACGGCCTGTTCGTCATGCATTTGTGCCTGGCAACCGGGGCGACCCAGGCACTGTTGCCCAGCTTCACCCCGGGTGGTTTCCTGCCTGCGCTTGACGACATGAAGCCAAACGGAATTTTCGCCGCGCCGGCGCATTTCGCACCGTTCTGCGGAGCTGGTCTCATCAAACCCGAGCATTTGGCGCAAGCTCGTTTCGTCTGCCTTTCAGGATCCACGGTTCCAGCCGATCTTGCCAGGCAGGTTGATGGCCTGATGTCGAACGGGACTGTCATTCAGCTCTGGGGAATGAGTGAATTGCAGGCCGGCGCATTCGGCCGGCCGGGGGATCCGGAAGAAAAACGTCTGACTACGGCCGGGCGTGCGTCTGCCAATACGCAACTACGTGCTGTTGACATGGAAGGGCAGGCTCTCGAGCCGGGCGCGGAAGGTGAGCTTCAGGTGAAGGGGCCTTCGGTCTTCGACGGTTATCTGGCCAATCCGTCGGAGACGAAGGCTGCTTTCACTGCCGACGGTTGGTTCCGGACAGGAGACCTGGCCATTGTCGACAACGACGGGTACCTGACGCTCACCGGACGCGTCAAGGAAGTGATCAATCGTGGCGGCGTCAAATACAATCCGGTGGATGTCGAAGCGATCATCTCGGCGCATGAAGCCGTCGAGTTCTGCGCCATCGTTCCCTATCCCGACGCCATCCTCGGCGAAAAGGCCTGTCTGTGCGTACAGGTCCGGGAAGGCGCATCCATGTCGCTCGAAGAGGCGAATGCGCTGCTCCTGGAAAAAGGAATTGCCAAATACAAGTGGCCCGAGCGGCTGGAGCTTGTCGAGGCAATGCCCCTGACACCGACGCGAAAAATAATGCGCGGCAAACTGAAACAATTGATCGCCTGACACGATCCGAGCGTTTTCAAAGGAACCATAATGACAGAATTCAAGATCTATACCCCTGATACCGCGCCGGGAAAGTCAGGCGAAATGCTTCGGAACGCGTCGGAGAAAATGGGCTTTCTGCCAAATCTCTACGCCAAGCTTGCGGAGTCCGACACGGCGCTTGAAGCCTATTTTTCGTTGTCGTCTCTTGTATCAAAAACCAGTTTTTCACCGGCCGAACAGCAATTGATCCTGCTGGTGGCGAGTGTCGAGAACGAGTGCACCTATTGTGTGGCTGCACATTCATCCGGTGCACGCATGGCCAAGCTCGACAAGGGCATTATCGAAGCCGTGCGCAACGGAGAACCGATCGACGACAATCGTCTCGAAGCGCTTCGCAGATTTACCGAAGCCGTCGTCATCAAACGCGGCCATGCGGCGGAAGATCTGGATGCGTTTCTTGCGGCCGGTTTTACAAAGCAGAACGCGCTGGAAGTGGTTTTGTGCGTTTCCATGAAAACACTGGCGAAACCG
>NZ_KI928923.1:287348-307685 GCF_000521215.1 Labrenzia sp. DG1229
CTTGGTAGGTTGGCTGGGTACCCGAAACTAGGTGGTTTGGGTGGTTTTCTTGTCATCGTTTTAACCGGTAAAATCGGAATTATCCTGTATTTATCACAAGGAAAACAGCCACACAAATCGCAATAATATAAGTCAAAATAAAAATATCAGATATTATTGCAATTGAATGATGCTTTCCCTAACATCGCGGTCAGCCCGAACTGCCATCTGAAACAGGGCAGTGCGGACATCTTCGATTTTTCAAGGGAGCATATCGGTGAATTCTTCTCTCCGGCTTGCCATTTCCGGCCTGGGGCTGGTTGGCAAGCGTCACGCGGACGCAATAGCCCAGGTTCAGGGTGTCGAGCTTGCCGCCGCGGTCGATCCGCAGGAAAGCGGCCGGATGGCAGCCCGCGAGCGGGGTGTCGACTGCTTTGAAACCATTGATGCGCTTCTGGATTCGATCGAGGTTGACGGTGTTGTACTCGCAACCCCGACCCCGCTGCATGTTGACCAGGCGAGTGCCTGTGTTGAACGCGGTTGTCCGGTGCTCGTCGAAAAACCGATCGGGACCTCGTCGAGGGAAGCCCTTGCGCTGGTTGCACTGGCCTTGCAGGAGGGGACACCGCTGCTCGTCGGACATCACAGACGTTACAATCCCCTGATCCAACGCGCCAAAGATGCGATCGAAGACGGGCTGATCGGTGACATAAGGGCGGTGCACGGTACCTGCTGGTTCTACAAACCCGATCAATATTTTGACGAAGCGCCGTGGCGGAAAAGATCCGGTGCCGGTCCGATTTCCGTCAATCTGGTTCATGACATCGACCTCCTTCGATACCTGTGCGGCGAGATCGTCGCCGTGCAGGCCATTTCCGCGGCTTCCGCCAGGGGTTTCGAAAATGAAGACGTTGCCAGCGCATTGCTGGAATTCGGCAATGGTGCCGTCGGGTCGTTCACGGTTTCCGACAGTATCGTCGCCCCTTGGAGCTGGGAATTCACGGCGCGGGAAAATCCGAAATACGCGCCCACGGCCGAGCACTGTTACAAGATTGGCGGGTCTGAAGGGTCATTGTCGCTGCCTGACCTGCGAATTTGGTCGCACAACGACCGGCAGCGCGACTGGTGGACACCGATTTCCGCGACCTCCCTTGTGCGCGACGCATCCGATCCCCTGGTCAATCAGATCCGGCATTTCTGCGACGTCATAGCCGGCAGCGCCGAGCCGATTGTTTCCGGAGCCGAGGGGTTCAAGACGCTGCAGGTTATCGAGGCCATTCAGGTTTCGGCACAAACGCGCCGGCGTATCGAGATCCCGCCCTTCGAAGCCACCATTGCGCGAACGCTTGGCAACGATATTTCACAAAATATCAGATATTTTTAAAAAAATCTTGCATAAATCGAATAATCAGGCATCCTCCGCAGTCGAGGAATGCAGACATAATCTCAGGGAGGAAGAGATGATCGTGAATTTCACTCGCCGTACGGCACTCAAGGCTTTCGTTGCGGCCGGTGTTCTTGCCGGCGCAACTGCGGGCGCCTGGGCGGCCGACAAGGTCCAGCTGCGGCTTGCAACATCCGGATCAGAAACCGACCAGCGTTCTGTCGCCATGCGCGACGTCTTCGGACCCATGGTCGCAGAATTCGCGGACTATTCTCCGAGTTACAACGGGACGATCTTCGCACAGGGAACCGAGCTTGACGCGATCAGCCGGGGGAACCTGGAAATGTCGATCGCCTCGGCCCACGAACTCGCGCAGTTCTTTCCCGAGTTTTCGATCTTTACCGCCGGATATGTGCATCAGGATGCCGATCATCAGGTCGCCGTCTTCAATGCCCCGCTCATGGATGCCTTCAAGAAAAAGGCTGAAGAGGAACTTGGTGTGAAGCTCCTGTCCGTCATGTATCTCGGCCGCAGACAGGTCAACCTGCGCCAGAGCAAGGACGAACTGGAAGTCAAGACGCCAGCGGATCTTGCCGGTGTGAACCTGCGGATGCCGGGAACGGATGCCTGGCAGTTCCTGGGCAAGGCCCTTGGAGCCTCGCCGACACCAATGGCTTTTGCCGAGGTCTACACAGCCCTGTCGTCCGGCGCGGTCGACGGACAGGACAATCCGCTGCCGACGGTCGTGGATGCGAAATTCTACGAGGTAACCAACCAGATCATCCTGACGTCACACCTGGTCGATCTCAACTATATCGCAATGAATGCGGAAGTGTTCAACGCATTGACCCCCGAACAGCAGGCGACGGTGCAAGCTGCTGCTGATGCAGCTGCAGACGCAGGACGCAAGACCCAGCTTCAAAAGGAGCAGGAACTCGTCGCCTTCCTGGAAGAGCAGGGCATGGAAATCTACGAGCCGGATCTGGAGGCGTTCCGCAACCAGGTCCAGTCCATGTACCTGGAAAGCGAGTTTGCCGCCACGTGGCCGGAAGGCGTGCTGGAGCAGATCAACGCACTGGGCAAATAAACGAAAGACCGGCGCCGCGGGGGAACTATCATGAACAGCATTTCAAAATGGTTCATCTGCGGCGCAGAGGGCGCCGCCGCCACCATGCTGGCGGCGATGTTCTTCACTTTTCTTCTGCAGATCTTTTCCCGATACGTCCTGGTCACACCGTTTGGCTGGACGCTGGAATTCTGCCTGATCCTCTGGGTCTGGATCGTCTTTTTCGGCAATGCGTTTCTTGTTCGTGAAAAAGACCATGTGACCTTCGACATCTTCTATCTCGCGGCCCCCCGGGGCGTGCAGAAGGTGCTTGCCCTGATGTCCGCAGCGGCGATCGTTGCGGGCATGGTCTGGTCGTTTCTGCCGACCTGGGACTACATCGACTGGATGAAAATCCGGAAGACGGCGACGGTCGAAAACCCGTTCACCGACAAGAAGATACCCTTGCGCACGGTGTTCTCGATCTACGCGGTTTTCATGATTGCCGTCATTGTCCGATACGCATGGCGCTTCATTGACATCCAGCGACACGGCCCCCCTGGCGGTGAACATGAAATCCCCGGTCACGAGCATGAAGCTCCGTCCATCCAGCAGGGAGATGAAGCGGTATGAGCATGGAACTCGCTCTCTGTCTGCTGACCCTGTTCGGTCTTGCGGCCATCGGAACCCCAATCGGCTATTCCATCATCCTGGGCTCGCTGGTCTATCTCGGCGCTGCGGGACTGGACGTTGCGCTTGCGGGAGAAAAGATACTCCAGGGGCTCTACAACAGTTTCGTGCTGCTGGCCGTGCCGTTGTTCATCGCGGCAGCGAACATCATGAATGCGGGAACAATCTCCGAACGGCTTCTGAACTTTTGCGTTGCCGCAGTCGGCCGGTTCAAGGGCGGTCTCGGACATGTCAATGTTGTCGCATCCCTGATTTTTTCCGGAATGTCCGGTTCTGCCGTTGCCGACGCCGCCGGTATCGGCAAGATCATCATCGGCATGATGACGAAAGATGGCCGCTATTCGCGGGGTTACGCCGCCGCCATCACGGCAGCGTCCGCAACGATTGGTCCGATCATTCCGCCGTCGATCCCCATGGTGCTCTATGCGCTGGTGTCCAACGCCTCGATCGGCGCGCTGTTCCTGGCAGGTATCCTGCCCGGACTGGTCATGGGTGGCGTGCTGATGGCGATGAACTACTACCTTGCGAAAAAGCGCGGGTTTGCCATCGAGGAACCGGTCCCGTTGCGAGAGTTGCCGAGATACACCGCCAATGCGTTCCCGGCGCTGCTGATGCCCGTGATCCTGCTCGTCGGAATTTACGGCGGTGTCACGACGCCGACAGAGGCGGCTGCCGTTGCCGCATTTTACGCGCTGATTCTGGCCGGCCTGTTCTACAGGGCTCTTTCCTGGCACGGTCTTTACAGGATCTTTGTTGAAAGTGCGCGCTCGTCAGCGGCCGTCGGTATTGTCATCGGTGGCGCCCTGATCCTGAACTTTGTGGTCATCTCCGAAAACATCCCTGCAATGATGTCTCAGTTCCTGCAGGGAGTTGACGTGCATCCACTGGTGTTCCTGGTTGGTGTCAACGTGCTCGTTCTGCTGCTGGGATGTATATTGGACGCGACAACGATCATCCTGGTGATCGTGCCGCTGTTCATCCCGACATGCAGGGATCTCGGCATTGATCTCGTGCATTTCGGTGTCCTTGTCGTGGTCAATTCGATGATCGGCCTGATCACGCCGCCCTATGGCATATTGCTGTTCGTGATCAACGCGGTGACGGGAATTCCGCTGCGCGAGATCATTTCCGAGATCTGGGCGTTCCTGGGGGTTCTGATCGGTGCTCTGGCCCTGATGATCCTGTTTCCCGAAATCGTTCTGTTTCTACCGAGGCTTCTTGGATACGGCGGCTGATGACACTTTGCATGGCGACAACGTCGATCCCGGGAGACTTGCCGGACAAACTTCGGGCGATTGCTTCTGCCGGTTTCAAGAGCGTGGAATTGCACGAACCCGATTTCACCGGGTTTTACGGCTCCGCGTCCGACATTCGCACGATGGCAGAAGAACTGGGACTTGAGATCGGGCTGTTGCAACCGTTCCAGAACCTGGAAGGTCAGGAAAACCAGGCTACCCAATTCGATCGTCTGGAGGCGAAATTCGATCTTATGGGAGCTCTGGACACGGACCTTCTGCTGGTTGGATCCGCCAGGGTCATGAAGGATGGTGTCGAAATTTCAAGGATTGCGCATGACCTGGCCCGGGCGGCGGAGTTGGCCGCAAATCGTGACATTCGGCTTGCTTATCTGGCCTTGCCCTGGGCACAACGGATCACGCACGACAGCGATGCGCGCAAAATCGTCGATGCAGTCGGGCAGGCGAATTTCGGTCTCGCGCTCAACAGTTACTTCTCCCTGGCGGGGGGGCGGCGGCCTGCGGATTTGCGTGACCTCGACGGCGGAAAGATATTTCACGTCCAGCTGAGCGACGCGCCACGCCTGGATACCGACATCAGGATGTTGAAGCGGCAATTCGGCATGTTGCCGGGTCTTGGACGGCTGAATTTGAACGGTTTTGTCAAGGTGCTCGCACGCGCTGGATATCAGGGAGCCTGGTCTATCGCACGTGTCGGAGAACAGGGTCAGGCAACGAGCGCCGAACAGCTCACCCGTGACGGATACAGAGCGCTTGTGTCTTTGCTAGATGAAGCCTCCGGGTCGGAGCCCGGCATTTCCTTGCCGGCTCCCGGTCTGCCGGCAAGAAGCCGGGTTCGCGGCATCGAGTTTGTCGAATTTGCGGTCGATGAAACCACTCACAAGCAACTGGTGGCTGTTCTGGAATCGATGTGTTTCAGAATGGAGCGGCGGCATATCGCCAAGTCGGTCGAGCTGCTTCGTCAGGGGGCAATCAATATTGTCGTCAATTCCGACGAAAGCGGTTATGCGCGTTCTGCATTTGCCAATCACGGCCCCTGTGTTTGCGACATGGGGATTCGGGTGGACGATTCAAAACTGGCAGTTGAACGTGCGACGGCGCTGGGAACGGAGCTCTATTCTCAACCGGTGGGGACAGGCGAACTGGACATTCCTGCCATTCGTGGCGTCGGCGGGTCGGTCGTTCACTTCATCGATGAAAGGTCCAACCTGCATCGCGTGTGGGACATCGAGTTCGAACCGGTCCAAAAAACAGCTGCCATCCCCCCGGCCGGACTCAGACGCATCGACCACGTTGCCCAGACGATGGCGGATGATGAAATGAGGAGTTGGCTTCTCTATTATGCGACGACGTTCGACATGCGGAAATCGGAGATCGTCAGCGTGGCGGATCCCTCGGGCATCATACATTCTCAGCCCGTTGAATCTCCGGAGGGAGAATTGAGGCTGAATCTCAATGGTGCAGCCGGGCAGAACACATTTGCAGCAACCTTCCTCGCGGATCGCATTGGAGCCGGCGTCCAGCACATCGCATTTCTGACGGACGACATATTCGAGACTTCCGCGACGCTTGACAGTCAGGATTTCGCAAGGCTCGAAGTATCCGAGAACTACTATGAAGACCTGCGTGTTCGATACGCACTGGATCCGCAGCTGGTTGATAGAATGCGCGCCGGGAACATCCTCTATGAACGCCGGGGAGACGCCGAATACTTCCAGATCTACAGTCGGCCAATCTTCAACGGCTTCTTTTTCGAGATTGTCGAGAGACGGGCGGGTTACCAGGGATACGGAGCAACCAATGCGTCGATGCGGTTGGCGGCGCAACTGAAGTGCCTGCGAGCAAGGAAAAGTGCGTCCTGATGACGGCAGCATTGCGGTGTCGAATTGGTTGATTGAAGATGATTGTCATGTTGATCTGCAGGGCAGACGAAAACCGGACATGAGAAGGAAGCGAAAGCATGAGCACGGATGCGGATGCAATCCGGCACTGGTGGCGCACGTCCATCATAGATATGGAGCCAGGCAAGATTGCCTTTCGCGGGACACCGATCGAGGAACTCATCGGGAACGTCAGCTTTCCGCAAATGATCTGGTTGATGGTGCGTGGCGGAACGCCAAGTGAGGCAGAGGCGCGCCTGTTCGAGGCGGCACTTGTCGCCGGTGTCGATCATGGGCCCCAGGCGCCTTCGATCGCGGCCGCCCGGATGGCGTCGACATGTGGACTGGGCCTGAACAACGCAATTGCAACCGGCGTCAACATGTTGGGGGACGTTCATGGCGGCGCCGGCGAGCAATGCGCCGAGCTTTATTATGACGTTTCCCGGCGCCTTGATGAGGGAACGGTGCTTTTACAGGCCGTGCAGGAAGGCCTCGACAGTTGGCGGTCCGAATACGGAAAGATCGTCTCCGGCTTCGGGCATCGTTTTCACAAGCCGACAGATCCGCGCGCACCGCGGTTGATGGCCTTGGTCCGGGCGGCGGCGAGCGAGGGAACCGTGTCGGGACGCTATGCCGATATCGGAGAAGCCGTTCAGGCAGAACTCGGACGTGCGCGTGGCACCCCGATCGCCATGAACATTGATGGTGCCACTGCCGTCATCTTCTGCGAACTCGGGTTTCCCTCTCCGCTGTCACGCGGACTGTTCTGTCTGTCGCGATCCGTCGGCATTCTTGCCCATTCCTGGGAACAGATGAACCAGGGTGGCCGCAACAAGGGGCCGATGCCACCCCGTTTCCTTCCTGAGTATGACTCTGAAGATCATTCTGAGTGAGCCCGTTCAGGGCTTTCAACTCGGTCTGGTCACATGTGACCTGTTTGGTGATATTCAGCTGAAAAATATGGTGAAATTTACCTGAGTGCAGTCACTGGTCTTGCCGGTCAGGATCGCTGTGAAAGTGCGGCCAAGGCCGCTTCATGCGAGTGAGCAAATGCTTGGCTGCGCGACGAGATCTTTGCTTTCCCGAAAAATTGACTGAGGACATCGTTCGGTTGCTCAGCCGGCCTGCAGGACTTCCAAGTGACGGCTGCCTGACGTTTCTACCGGCAATTCGCGTGGCTCCACCTCCAGTTTATCCAGAAATAGAGGTCACCGGCCCAGTGAAACTTGGAAAAATCTGGCGACGCGCTGAAAAATATTTGATAAATATAAAAATATCAGATATTTTTAAAAACACAGGACAAACCAGCAAACTGCGTTACGGAGCCAGTGCATGACCGCGAAAGTTCTGGCGATACAGGAAGCACCGCTTTACTCGCTTGCCCACCTGACGCTGATCAACGCCACGGTTCCAGAGCTGATCTATGTCGCGGCGCGGGCAGGATATGATGCTGTTTCACCGCGTTTTATCCCGATGCATGTTGACGGTGAATTCACACAGTCACCGGTCAATCAGGCACAGGTACAAGCCGCCAAGACGGCACTTTCAACAACGGGGCTGAAAGTCCTCGATATTGAGCTGGCGCGGATCACCGAGGATTGTGATCCACGCAGCTTCGAGCGCGCCCTCGAACTTGGAGGGGAGCTCGGTGCCAAACGCATGATCATGAGTGCCTGGACGCCGACCCGCGACGACAGGAATTTCCTGGTCGACGTCTATGGCGAAACCTGCGATCTGGCCGAACCGTACGGATTGACGGTGGATCTGGAATTTCCGTCCTTCTCCCGTTTGAGGACGCTCGATGAGGCGCTTGATATTGTCAGGGCCGCCGACAGGCCGAATGGCGGTATTCTGGTGGACACGCTCTATCTTCACCTGAGCCGTGTCGACATAGGTGAACTGCTCCACGTTCCGTCCGACCTTCTGCACTTCCTTCACATTTCCGACTGTCTGCCGGGTATCGCCGATACCAGGGAAGGAATGATCCAGCTTGCGCGCGATGCGCGGCTTTATCCGGGTGAAGGGTGGATCGATTTTGCTGGCATCATCGAACGAATGCCACCCGTCGACTATTCCATAGAACTTCCAAACACGGCGCGCATCGCGGAACTCGGATACGAGGAACACGCCCGCCGCTGTCTTCAACACGCCAAACAGAAATTCGGGGCCGTGCGGTCGCAACGCCGGACCGCCGACCTCGTTCACCTGCAATTCAAAGAGGAAAGTTATGGGCAAAGAGCTCACTGAAGAAGACCGGGGCCTGGCCGCGGACATGCTGGCACGCGCACGCGCGGCAATGACCGAGATCGAACACTGGAGCCAGGAAGATCTGGACAGGCTGGCACAGGCGATCGGCTGGTATGCCGGCAATGAAAAAACCTTCACCCAACTCGCGCAGCAGGGTGTTGACGAAAGCGGCATCGGCGATCGTGCAGGACGACCTGGAAAACGCTTCAAGATCTATGGGGTTCTGAGGGATGCCCTGCGTCAGAAATCGACTGGCATCGTGGAGGTGGACGAAGCCCGTGGCCTGGTCAAGTACGCAAAGCCTGCAGGCGTAGTCGCGTCTCTGATCCCGATGACCAATCCGGCGTTGACGCCGCCGGTGACGGGGATATACGCAGCAAAGGCCCGCAACGCCGTGATCTTTTCACCGCACCCGCGAAGCAGGATGACAACCGCCCGGATGACGGACGTTCTGCGTTCCGCCTGTAAAGCTGTCGGCGCGCCGCAGGACTTGTTCCAGTGCATCGCGCATCCGTCCATTCCGCTGACCCAGCATTTGATGGAGATCTGTGACCTGACGCTCGCAACCGGTGGCAAGCCAATGGTCAAGGCGGCCTATTCCAGTGGCAAGCCGGCTTTCGGTGTCGGGGCAGGGAACTCCTCCATCGTGATTGACGAGACCGCCGATCTCGATATTGCGGCCCGCAACACAAGAATGTCCAAGACTAGCGATTTCGGGTCTGGATGCTCGGCGGACGGCAACATCATCATTCAGGATTCTGTCTACGAAGAAATGGTCAAGGCGCTGGAAGCCGAAGGCGGTTACCTGTGCAGCGATGAAGAAAAAGCGCTGCTTGAAAAGGCAATGTGGGATGAAAAGGGCAACAGAACATTTCCAACCATTGCCTGCCGGCCGCAGCAGACTGCGGAAGTCGCCGGATTTTCCATACCAGAGGACCGGACGTTTCTGATGGTTGAGAACCAGGGCCAGATCGGTCCTCAACACAGGTTCTGCAAGGAAAAACTCACGACGCTGATGGCGCTTTATCATTTCAGGACCTTCGACGATGCACTCGAAACGGTCAGCCGGATCTACGAGGTTGGAGGCAAGGGGCATTCCTGTGGCATATACAGCCATGATGACGGCCACATCGACCGGCTTGCGCGGCTTGCGCCGGTCAGCCGGATGATGGTGCGTCAGGCGCAGTCCAAAGCCAATGCCGGCAGTTTCACCAACGGCATGCCAATGACAAGTTCGTTGGGGTGCGGCATCTGGGGAGGCAACATAACCAACGAAAACGTCACCTTGAAGCACATGATGAACTACACGTGGGTCAGCCGACCAATTCCGGAAGACCGGCCTCCGGACGAAGAGCTCTTCGGTGAATTTTACGGCCGGGAGGTTGCGTGATGGACGCCGTCAACACGCAACACAAAACCGTTGCGGAACACATCGTCGACTTTCTGGAACGCCGCAACGTTCGCCACGTATTCGGTTTGTGCGGGCACACCAATATCGCGGTTCTTGCAGCCTTGTCGGAAAGCCCGATCGATTTTGTGACGGTGCGCCATGAACAGATCGCCAGTCACGCTGCCGACGCGTATGCGCGTGTGACGGGAAAAGCGTCCGTCGTTCTGTCGCACCTGTCTCCAGGTCTGACAAATTGTGCCACGGGTGTTGCCAATGCGGCACTGGATTGCATCCCGATGGTGGTGATCGCAGGGGATGTACCAACCCACTATTACGGCAAGCATCCGCATCAGGAGGTCAACCTGCATGCCGATGCGGCGCAGTGGGAGATCTATCGGCCCTTTGTCAAACGTGCCTGGCGTGTGGACAAGGCAGACCTGATGGCTGAAATCCTTGAGAAAGCCTTTCATCTTGCGGAAAGCGGACAACCCGGACCGGTTCTGGTGAACGTCCCGATGGACATTTTCAGCGAGCGGATTTCCACCGAGAGTTTCGACAGGATCGCCTCCAACACGCGCGCTCTGGTCAAACCCTCGATCGACGATGAAACCGCGCGAACAATCGTGAACCGTCTGGCAGAGGCTGCAAACCCGGTGGCCTATGTCGGCGGCGGGATCCTGCTTGCAAAGGCAAGCGAGGAACTGAGAGACTTCGTCGATCATATGGGGTTGCCGGTCGCCCATTCCCTGATGGGGAAGGGTGCCTTGCGCGACGATCATCCGCTCGTGCTTGGCATGACAGGATTTTGGGGAACAAACCTGGTCAATCAGTCCTGCCTGGAAGCCGACTACATCTTTGCGGTGGGAACGCGCTTCAAGGAAGCCGACTGTTCCAGCTGGTATCCCGGTTACACGTTCAACATTCCCGGCACGAAGGTCATCCACATCGACATTGAGCCCTCCGAGATCGGTCGCAACTACCCAACCGAGATTGGCGTTGTTGCCGACGCGAAGTCAGCTCTGCGCGTGTTGAGCCGCGTTGCGAAGGAAATGTATCCTGACGGGTTGAAACGACCGGATCTCGTTCGGAAAATCAACGAGTTCAAAAAGGACTTCAAGGCATCCAATCGGGAGATGTCAACCTCTGCTGACTTCCCGATGATGCCGGAGCGCATTCTTGCCGACACACGCAACGCCCTGCCGGACGACGCGATCATCACGACGGATGTGGGCTGGAACAAGAACGGGGTCGGCCAGCAGTTCGACATCCTGACACCCGGGTCCGTCCTGACACCCGGTGGCTTTGCCACGATGGGTTTCGGGCCTCCGGGGGCGATCGGCGCCAAGTTGGCAGCACCCGGCCGCGTCGTCATCAGCCTTGTTGGAGATGGTGGCTTTGGCCAGAATCCGTCCATGCTGGCGACGGCGGTTGAACTGAATCTCGGAATCATCTGGCTGGTGATGAACAACAATGCCTTCGGCACCATCGCCGGACTGCAAAAGGCACATTACGGTCTGACATATGGCACGACTTTCCCGGGATCCGCGGCAGCTCCCGAGCATGGACCGGACTATGCCCGGATTGCGCGCGCCTATGGGGCTGCAGGCATCAGGATCGACAGCGCCGACGCGCTGCTACCGGCAATCCGGGAAGCGATTGCAAGTGGCAAACCGACAGTTCTGGATGTCCCGATGATCAACAACCCGACCCCGACCACAGGTCATTGGAACATCCTGGATATCTATTCGCCGGACAAGAACGTTTCACACGTCTCGACCTAGAAGATTGAAATTCTGCGTCAAATTGCTTCGAATGGATGCCGAATCTTGGACGAACAGAACCCGTCGGCATCCGGGCGTTTGCAAGTAGCAGAAATTGGTGGCTTCAACCTTATTCCGATCTGCGTTCACCCGGCTACGCAATACCAGGTCGAGCCAAAAACGGGATTTTGCGAGATCAGCAAATGGCAGCAATGCGGAACGGGACTGTCGAACATGAGGCCCAAATTGCCCTATCCGTCAACGAAAGACGCTTATCTCGCTGTGATGGTGTTGAAAATCATCGCTTGTTGGTAGGCATTAAACGGAACAGGGCGGCAAGTACGGACCGAGGTGCCAGTTAGTCCGGAATTGGTTCGAGTTCGATGGCGCGCGCTATACGTGCCTGGATTTCGGACCTGAAAGCAGTTGAGATTTCGGCACAGTTTTCGACATGCCGGCCGTAGGAGAGGACAAGTTCTGCATTGCCGTTTTCCGACGCAATGAGGTGTTGCATCAGCAAGAACGGCAGCTGAAGTTTGAATCCCTGATCCTTCACGAAGAGTGCTTCGCGATTGCCGGCAAGGGAGGCTTCTGCCTCCATCGGAAGACATTGTTCGCGTAGTCCGACAGTGACGCCGTTGATCTCGCCAGCGGGAAGGTGGTGGTAATTCAACATGCCGCTGGCATCTTCCAGCGTCTCGGCGTGAATCAGGATGATGTCGGATCCGTTCGCAAAGGCAGCAAATGACACCCGGAACATGTGACCGTTGCTTTCCTGACGATGGTGCAGTTCTCCCAGTGATTGAAATGGCTCACTGATCTTGATCGTATAAGCAACTTCATGCGTCGTCGTAACCGTGTTCGAAAACCGGTCGACATAGTCAAATTCCTCTGCATCTGATTGATTGGCAACAAGAAGCGCAGCGACAACCATCAGTTGCCTCAGCAACATGACCTGGTTTCCGTGAAGCAATCCAAACTATCTCGTTTGCGGATGGTTGCGAAGCACGCACCGGGCCTTGAACCGACCGCTGATGCCTGGAACGAAACCATCGAGGTGGGTATTTGCACCAGTTGTGTCTGCAATATGGCTCCTCCAAGAGCTGACTTTGGATATCATTGCGTGAACAACGGCTTAAAGTCCATATTGCATGACCTATGCGACGCTGTGAATGTTCAGGATCCGCAATTCAGCCTGGAGTTTTGCCGCCATCTCGGAGATCAAACTTCTCGCCACCCAAATAGACATCTTCTATCTCAAGATCGTCTGACAAGAGCAACACGTCAGCGGTCTTGCCGACCTCAAGACTTCCGTGATCCGCAGAAACACCCGCAAGTTCCGCCGGAGTCAGGCTCGCCATCCTTATTGTCGTATGGAGGGGGGCGCTGGTGGCACTGGCCATTGTTCTTACCATGTGATCCATCCCATGCATGGAACTTGCGAGCCCGCCGTTTGGGTCGCTGACCGTATTCCCGTCACTGATAACGATACTTCCTGACCCTTGCGGGCCAAACCGGTATTCACCCGGCGGGCAATCAAGCGCTCGATTGGCGTCGGTCACCAGACAAAGTCGATATTGACCGATCATGTCATAGGCAAATTTCAGAAGTTCGTCGGAGAGATGGTATCCGTCTGCGATAACTTCCGTGCTCATGTCCTCGTTGTGCAGGACGTATTGCTCCATGCCTGCGCGCATCGGCGTACCAAACCGGGCTCTCAGAGAGGACACCGAACTCATGGCGCACCAAAAATGATCGACGTGGCGGAGACCCTCGGCAAAGCCGCGTTCAAGTTCTCCCCAGTGCGCATTGGAATGCCCGCACGTGACTAAACAGCCAAACCTTTGGGCAAACCGGTAAAAGTCCAACGCACCTGGCAATTCTGCCGCACAGGTTGCGATCCGCACGATGCTCATTCTGAGAAAGTATTCATACTCGTCTCGAACAGGGTCACGTCGACCTTCGACCGGATGCACACCAACTTTGTCTTCAGCAAAATATGGACCGTAGAAATGAACTCCCGCGATCCGTGCACCATCGCTGGATTGCCAGGAATTTTGCACCGCCTGACATGCGGAAATCATTGCATCCAGTTCTTGTCTGGTTCCTGTCGTTGTCGTTGGAAACAGGGTCGTTGTGCCATGGCGTGCATGACACCTGTTGCAGGTCAACACGGCATCCCTGCCACCGTCCATGTAATCTGCGTTCGCACCGCCGTGAACGTGGATATCGACAAACCCCGGAGATATGTATTTTCCCGTTATCGCTTCGATGTTCCTGAACGGGTTCTCGACGCCGACATGGGTGATCCGACCGTTTCTGCATGCAACGTGACCACCTTCCAGAATTCGATCAGGAAGGACGACGTCCCCTTTGAAAACTAAAACATCACTCAAGTGCATGCCTCCATTTCGTGCTCGAATATGCATTGCGTATTTATGCCGATTCGTGCATAAAAATGCAATTAACGTGAGGATTTGTCGATGCAATCACCTGCTAGCCCGGATGAACGGCGGCGTTTCATCCTGAAATCGCTACAGGATTCCGGTCGGTTGACGACCACCCAGCTGGCCGCCCGCTTCGACATTTCGGAAGATTCGGCCCGACGCGATTTCAGGGAGTTGGCAGCTGAGGGGCTCATTCAACGTGTTCATGGAGCAGCTCTGCCGGTCTCTTCAGCGTCGCAGCCATTCACTTCCCGCTACAAGATATCCGCTGGCACCAAGGCACGACTTGCCAGGTTGGCCGCGGCTCACGTTCTGGACGGACAGGTCGTTCTATTTGACGGCGGAACCACCAACCTTGCGATTGCCATGCAGATTCCCAAGACACTGACATTTTCAGCGATCACCAACAGTCCTCGGATTGCGGCGGCGCTGGGTGAAAATCCGAATGTTGAGGTCATTCTGCTCGGTGGAGTGTTTGACCCACGCAGCCAGATGACGACGGGTGCCGCCGTTCTGGATGCCGTTCAGCGTCTTCATGCCGATATCTGTTTTACCGGTGTGCACGGCATCGATGCAGAACTGGGGCTAACAACGCCCTACTACGATGAAGCTCTTACCAAGGCGGCAATGATAGCGGCGGGACAAAAGGTCATTGCAGTCGCGACAAAAGACAAAATTGGTTTCCGGGCCGCCCATCACATCAGCAACGTGGCTTCCCTGGACTTGCTGGTCGCGGAAGAGCACGACGAGATCATACGGCAAATTTCTGTGATAAGAAAAACTGGACTTAACCTGGAGCTGGGATGACCGCCGAAGGCAGACACCTGCATGACGATTGTTGCAGTGAAAACTGATCGCGAGATCGCCATCCTGCTCTCATGCGATGACCTTGTTCTTTCCGATTTCTTCAGATCCATGTTCGGTTGGTGACGAAAAGCAGCGCTCGATTGTCGAATTCATGCAGGAGATCTGCCTGTTTCAACCGGCACGACGATTGGCAAAAAGCGCAGCGACAACCATCGGTGACGCTGGCAACATGACCCGATCTCCTCAAGGCAACCCAGACTGTCTCATTGGCGTAAGGTTGCGAGACCCGCACAAGGGCGGAACTGACCGTCAATTTGTGAACACGCAGCCGAAGAAACGACCATTCGCACTTGTTGTGTCGGCGCCAGGCGCCGGCGCGAAGCCATATCTGAATGTCGTTGAGGCGAACAACAACGACAAACCCACGGCACCGGATTCATTATTCCGGTGAATCTCAGCTTGACGGTTTGAATCGCGGTCAAATATTCTTCAATGCTTCTCGAATTCTCCCGGTTGAAAATTCGAAGAATGCATGGACCCGCGCGCTTCTGCGGATATCAGGGTGTGTCAGCATCCAGAGACTTGAACCAAACTTCTCTTCCGGATTGTGAATGCGTACGAGATCCGGGCAGGCGTCGCCCAGATAGCATGGCAACGCGCCAAACCCGAGGCCGCGGCGAACCAGCTCTAAGACCCCCATCAGAGAATTCGATACCGTAACCGGCGCGCTTTCAGCTTTGTGCTTCGCGGTTATCCGGCTCATTGGTGATTGATAGAGACTGTCATTCAGTCTGATCCATCGGTGTTCCGTTGCAGGTCTGGACTGCACTTCGTCCAGAAAATCCTTTTGTGCATATGCTGCGTAGGCGAGCGGTGAAAGGCTACGACCGATCCAGTGCTCTGGAGGAGAGTTCGTCGGGCGCAACGCGATATCAGCATCACGCTGCATCAGGTCAAGCGGACGCGTGTCGGACAAAAGACGCAGCTCGATGTCGGGGTATTGTCGCTGGAACGCCGAGAAAACTGGCGCCAGGCAAAAAAGCAATGAATCCGTTGTCGTCACAGTCAACGCCCCCGCCAGTCGCAGGTCCTGTCCACCCAACTCTCGTTGGATATTATTCATGCCGTCTCGCAACTGTAACCCGTTTTGAAAGAAATGTTCGCCAGCGGCGGTCATGACGTAACCGTGGCTCAACCGCTCGAACAATGTGACGCCCAATCGGGTTTCCACTCCTTCAATCCTGCGAAACACAGTTGAATGATTGACCCCCAATTGACGCGCCGCGCCGGACAAGCTTCCAGCCTCACAAACGGCCAAAACAAAAGGAATGTCGCTCCAGTCCAGTTTCTGTGCATTCATGCAAGAACTCTTTGCTAAATTTATGAATTCTCATGCACAAATAGTCCAACTATCTGTTGTTCACAAGAACAACGGAGACATGAAATGCTTGCTCGCCTGAACTTGCCGCGACGTCGTGGCCCAAAGCCGGAAACCACTCACGGCTTGCCACATGCTCAGGTCACGCAGCACGGACCTGATGACGTTGTCGATCAAATGCATGACTGGGCGTTTTCCCTTCTCGGTGTCGACGAGGCACACAGTCTTGTTTCGGTTCCCGGAGCTCGCGCCCTGGTCATGCACGACCGTGTCGCCTGCAACCACAACGCCTTCATGATTGATCGCGAGTTTGCCCATTTTCACCCGCATCCCGACAACGGCAGCATGCATGTCCAGCTTCCGTCTGAAGATGCTTTGGAAATCGTCGAAAAGAACTGGGGTGAACACCATACGCTGGTTCTGAAAGGCCATCGCGCCGTCGGGCTGGTGATGGTCTATTCGCCACGTGACGAGACCGAACTGACCGCCATTAAATCCATCCTTGGCCGGTCCTATGAATATGCCACCGGTCACGAAGTTTCAGCGTAACCGTCCCATCCATCGAAAGGAAACTTCAATGAAGCAAGCACTTTGTAGCGTTGTCGCAAGCATGTTTTTTACCGGCTCCGCGCTCGCAACCGAAATTGAAACCAAATCGCTCGATGAACTCTATGCGGAAGCAATTGCTGAAGGTGGTGATCTTGTCATTCGCGCGGGTGGCGATAAGGAGGACCAGGCTGACTACTATCTGGATATGTTCAGAAAACGCTTTCCTGATATCCAACTGACCCACAGCGTCGACCTGAGTTTTTATCACGCCTCGCGTTATGACAACGCTCGCAATGACGAAGACACGTCCGAGGTGCCGGACATTATCCAACTGCAAACCCTGCACGACTACGACTATTATGCCGAGCGCGGATTGTTGGAAGCATACAAGCCAAGGAACTGGGAAAAGGTTTACCCGGACTACAAGGATCCGCACGGGAACTGGATTGGCTTGTTTGGTGTTGCCTTCACCAATGTATTCAATTCCAAGCTTATCGATGAAGTTGACGCTCCGCGCGATGCCCTGGACTATCTGGATCCCGCGTTGAAGGGAAAGATAATTCTGACCTACCCGCACACCGACGATGCGGTTCTCTACCAATTCTGGAACCTGAAAGAAAAATACTGCTGGGAGTATCTGAACCGAAATGGGTCCGCGGCACGTCGATACCCTACGTCGCGATTGACAATGGCTGGTACGGCGCAAGCTTCACCACATCATGGGCCTTCGTGCCCTGGGTAGGCAGCGATACCCGTCTCGTGTTGCCGGAAGAAGACTACTTCCTGACCTGGTTCCAGGTTGCGGCCATTCCGACCGATGCGAAAAACAAGGCCGCGGCAAAACTTTACCTGAACTGGATGTTGTCGGCAGAATTCCAGGGCAAGTGGCTCCAGTTTCCGGTGCGTATGGATATCGAGGCCCCGGGCGGTTACAAATCCGTGCAGCACTACAACACGTCCCCGGCAGATTTTCATCGCTTCATGCTGAAGCGCGATCTGGTTGAGCGGTTCCGCCTCCAAATCGAGCAATTGGTCGGTCCGGTTGAAGGACCGGCACCGCTCGAAATGAACTACAGCATCAAACCATAACCTCATTCATGCCTCTGCGTTGCAATCCAAAAAAATCTGCAGCGCGGAGCACTTTGCAACGGAGAAAGGCATGAAAATCCTTGTCGTAGGCGCAACCGGACTGATCGGCGGCGCAGTCTCAGCTCGTCTTTCTGCCGACCATGACGTCATCCGCGCGGGATATAGCGAATGCGACGTGAAGGTAGATCTCGGATCCAGGGCGTCTATAGAAGCGATGTTCAAGTCTGTCGGACAGGTTGATGCAGTGATCAGCACCGCAGGTCTGGCAGGTTTTGCACCCTTCCATGAACTGGATGACGCTGCTTACGATCTGGCGCTTGGCAACAAGCTGATGGGTCAAGTCAATCTGGTTCGAGTTGGTCAAGCCCACATCAGCGATGGCGGATCTTTCACGCTGACGACGGGTATTCTGTCCCGTGAGCCTATGCCCGACTCCGTGGCGATCAGCATCGCAAACGGAGCCCTGGAATCATTTGTAAGGGCTGCAGCGTTGGAACTCGATCGTGCTCTGCGGGTCAACACGGTCAGTCCGGTATTCGTCAAAGAGACAATGGAAAAAATGGGGATGGACCCAAGTTCCGGCTTGTCCGCCGCAGATACCGCCAATGCCTATCTCGCCGCGCTCGAAGGCGACATGAACGGCAAAACTCTTGATGCGCCTGATTACGCATAACCCATTGCGCCTGGTTGGATCGGCTTCGTCGATCAACCGATCACACCCAGCCAGGGGCTGACGCGGCAAGCCGTTATTGGTATTCGGCAAAAAGCGGTGCGACATCCATCAATGCTCCGGGCGACACGACAATAGCTCCATGAAGTAATCCAGACTGTCTCTATGGTGTATGATTGCGAAGTCCGCCCGGGGCGGGAACTGACCGGAAATTCCTGAACACGAAGCCGGAGACACGGATTTTCGCACCTGTTGGGTCGGCAGTAGGCTCAGACCCGAAGCTACTTCTGGATCTCGTTGAGGCGAACTCCGGTTTCAAACCCTTTATCGGCCGTGCTGCCGTCAGAACGGCCGGCGTTGAAGCGCCCGGTCACCCGGGGAGCGCAACATTTGTGTTTGAGAGCGCGGGAGCGCTTGCAATGCCCAGTAACGTCGCCTTCTGGTGCATTTTCCGGACTTGGCCTCGGACCAGGGTGAAGTCGGTCTTGATAACGTTGTTGTGCGCATCGACCTCACTGATTGTCGGCATCATCAGGTTTTTGCTACCCACGATCTGTCCAAAATGCGGGTCGATCGGTACGACCACGAAACCGGGGTTCGATGTCGGTAGGTTGATCGCTTCGGGATGGTCCAGACCAAGGGCGTGGCCGACCTCGTGAGCCAGGACTTCTCCTGCCGCGAAAGCGCGACGGTACTTGGTAGGATCTCTGATCAGGATGGTTGGCGACGTGCCGCTCGTAACACCGTATGCCACCAGCTTTTTGTTCTGTGCCTCTTCCTTGTAGGTCAGAATGTTATTGACGAAAAATACGTTTATGTCCGCAGTGGGATCCCGGTACGTGTCGAGGTAGTCCCACTCGTCGGCATCGTCTTCTTTCTTTTCCTTCGCTTCGATGTAGTTGACTGCTTTGCCGAAGATATGATCGACATGGCTGATGTCATGCGCGTGGAGATGAATGTTCGCGTGACCGAAGAGTATGCGGTTCGCTGTTTCCAGACTCGCTGCGACGTCAGCCGCTGACCGTACCGAGCCGCCATGCTCGTCCTGCACGAGGTGGAAGGTCACCTTGACGGAAAAATCGCGAACGATGTCGACGAAGAGTTGCGACTTGACCTGACCGCTGCCGTCTCGTGCGACGATCCGTCGGTCCTTGAGGCCGACGAGTCCTGGCTGACCGGACAAGAGAAACAGCCGGCTTTTGGTGATCGCCCTTGGCCGGATCTCCGTAACGGTGACGGCAGGGTCCAAGGATGTAACCGTGAGGTCCTGCCCGCCGAGGAGTTGAACGATGCGATTTCCGTTCGCAGGTACCATCTGCCAGGGCGGCTCGCTCCTTTCATCAAAACCGTTGAGCGCTCTGCCGGCAACAAAACGTGGTCGGTGGCCGTCGGTCGTCGGTGTCTTGGGGCGGGGCGGTGTGGGAAATGGGTGGACCGGTACCACACGTTTGGGGGCGGGTCTTTGGGGATCCGGGTTCACCGGTGTTGGAACCTTCGGGTACGGACCATTCGGCCAGGGTGCCGGGTCGTCGAGGAGTGCTCCACCGAGCTCTGAATTGAGGCACCCGATGGTTTCCTTTCCTGCGTCACCGTCAACTGCCAGGCCGTGTCTTGATTGAAAATGCCGGGTAACCGCGTCGGTCTCTTTGCCGAAAATTCCGTCATGTGCGCCGTTTGCCCCGGTTGAACCAGGCATCGCGTGGCCGAGTGCTACATATGCGCCTTGGAGCAACGCGACACCGGCACCCCGTTCACCCCTGGTGATC
>NZ_KI928924.1:0-3764 GCF_000521215.1 Labrenzia sp. DG1229
TTATCAAATTGTCAAAGAACCGAGGCAAAAACCTCAAAAGGCAAAACCAAAATCACAACAAAAACAAGCCCAAACCGAACCTCTCGACCCGGCCAACAAAGACCAAATTTCTGGAATTAAGGTCACAAAACCCTGCCGCCAGCGACATCGCCGCCGTCGATGAGCGCGGTTATACGCACCACATCATATAACGTCAACAGGCCAAAACGAAAAAAATGCAAAAAAGCGAAAAAAGTTTCACTACATGGATTAAATTTAATTTTTTCAGATGGTTACAAGTTATCCACCTTTGCTATCAGCGTGCTCAACCACCAGTCCAGAGGCCAAGCCACCCGCTGCTGCAATCAACGCCAGACCCGGGCTTGTAGTGCCAACTCCAGCCTTCCCCCGCGTCCGTGCCATCTGCTCGAAAAGCTGAACCGCCAAAACCGCGCCCGAGGCTCCAATCGGATGTCCGCGTGCCAGCGCGCCGCCCAGCCTGTTCAATTGACGGGGCGCAATTCCAAGGTCCCTTGCGGTCACCATCGCCTGAACCGCATAGGCTTCCATCAGTTCTATGCAGCCGAAATCCCGCGCAGATCGCTTCAGGCCCTCGAACAGCGAAATCGCGAGCTTTGCCGGAACAAGTGCCGGATCGGACGGGTCACCCCCTTCACTCTTGCCAGCGAGTATTCTGAGTGCCGGTATCGCCATGCCCTTCCATATACGCTCCGAAACCAGCAAGACGCCGGCAGCGGCGTCTGCCTCACAGGCAATTGTCGCAGCCGTCAATCCGCTATCATGATGTCCTGCAAGAACCGCAGCGCGCATTGCGGTCTTCAAAGTGAGATTGCGTGTAAATTCGTCGGCAGGCGTAAGGTCGGACACCAAGGCAAGATTACCGTCATGACTGCTCTTTGCCGCAATCGCCTTGGCGTGCGAGTCACGTGCAAATTCGGCCTGGGCCTCGCGCGTGATTGCACGTTCCGTCGCAAGCCTTGCAGCGGCCTCCGCCAGATCCGGGTCAGCGTAAGGCGGTGGCGCAAATGGCGGTCTGTCGTAGGCAACAGGGATGGACGCCTTGTCGAGCGGGCGTTTCATTCGGATCGGCGCCCGGCTGAAACTTTCAGCGCCACCGGCCAGCACACATTCCGCCGCGCCCGCCTCGATCAGGCGGGACGCCATGATGATCGCGTCCAGACCGGAGCAGCACTGGCTGTCGAGGGTCATGGCCGGAACGCTGCTCGGCAAGCCTGCCCGGAGCGATGCCATGCGCGCCGGATTGCCACCGGCATTAAGGGCATTACCAAGGATGACATGATCGACGGAGCCCGGTGGAACCCCGGCATCCATCAGGACCATCCTCAAGACCGGCTCCGCCAGTTCATCGACCTGGTAGGCAGAAAGACCACCCCCACGAGGGGTGACCGGCGTACGCCTCGCGGCGATCATGTAAGCGGCAGGTCTTGCTGGAACGCTCACTCCACGCCCCTCCGGTTGGACAGTTCGCGGGTCACACGCTGAATGTCCGGTTTTCCACCTGCCGTCAGTGGCAGGTTTTCAAAAACCAGGATCCGGCGCGGCAGCTTGCCGGCCGCGAGCCGTGTCCTGCAATACCTCAACAATGCGTCTTCGGCCTGCTTCAATGGAACTCCCAGTTGTACTGCGGCTACCAGCCGGTGGCCCCTGACCGGATCCTCCAGTCCAATCACGATTGCCGCGGCAACATCTGGATGAGACAACAGCGCAGCTTCGATTTCTTCCGGGTAGACATTCAAGCCCGACGTCACGATCATCCGGTTGGAGCGGCCAGTCAGGAACAGGAATCCGTTCCCGTCCAGATATCCCTCGTCTCCGAAGGTCAGCCAACCGTCCCGCCAGCGTGTCTGTGGATCCTTGCCACAGAGATAGCCGGAAAAAAGCAGATTGCTTTTCACCCAGATCGCGCCCACCGTGCCGCACGGCACCGGTGCATCGGGATCCCCGATCACAATGTCGATCCCCGAGGGCGGCCGGCCGACTGATCCGGGCGGTGTGTTTTCAGCTGACCCTGAAATCGTTATGAAACTCGTCTCCGACGCTCCATAAAACTCAAACAACTGGGCTTTTGGAAAGGTTTCGGCGAGCCGTTCGCGATCCCGGTCCTGCCACTTGGCACCACTTGCCAGCACCTGGTGAACCGTTTCAACAGGGCCGTGCCTTTCAGCTGCTTCCGCCAGAAAATGCAGTTGCGTCGGCGTTGCATAAAGCGCGGCCGCCGCATCAGCCCCTGAAAGATCGACAAGTATGGAGCGGGGATCAAAACGCGGCGTCAGGACAACTTCGTGACCATTTGCCAGACCGCAAACCGCACCATAAAGGTGAAGCGAATGGGTAAGCTGTCCGGCAAGCACGATCCGGCTCTTTTCCGTGATACCGAATTCCCTTTTGGAAATTTCGAAACTCCCGAGCCAGGACCCGTGATTTCGAAGATATCCCTTTGGGGTGCCGGTCGAACCAGACGTAAAGCCACAATAAAATGGATCAATTTCTGCAGGATTTGGCTCCGTCAACGCCGATACAGCGTTTTCGAGTGCTTCCTGTTGCCGAACCAGAGAATAGGAGCAGGTATCTATCAGCAACTCCGGGCGAACGGCGTTCAGCACCCGCTTCCTTTGACCATCCGGCCAGCCAGGGTCGAGTACCATTGCAATCCGCGCAGTGCGGGCACAGGCAAGGAAGCAGATCAGCAACGCTGCCGGATCATCCAGCAGGAGGGCAACGCGGCCCCCCCTGGACGTGGCGCCGCGGACAAGGTTTTCCACGGAGCCGATCGCATCCACCAGGCACTGCCAGGTCCACGTGGCGGTGCCGCATTTCAGCGCGACGTCATCAGGCCGCACGCCTGCGAAGTCTTTCAGCCTGTTTCCGACAAAGGCCATGATGCCTCGCCTGGAGGAGCGCTATCAGCTACGCGACAGGATCGCACCGGGCAAGCCGCGCGCAACCGTTTGCGTGATGAGAGCAGTGATCGCAACCTTGACCAGATCGCCAGGTATGTAGATTGCACTCAGGTAAGCGGCCTCGAGAAGCGGCAAACCAGCCATATAGGCGACACCCGGAATGCCGAAGAGATAGACCACGACTATCCCTCCAACTGCCGCGGAAACTGCAGCGGAGGCAAGAATGTTCATGCCGGAAGTTGCCCGCATGATCCAGCCTGCAACAAAAGCACCGACCGGCCAACCGATCAGGAAGCCGACGGACGGCGTGGCGAAAACACCCAATCCACCCCGGCCACCGGAGAGGAACGGCGCACCCAGTGCAACCAGGAACAGGAGCAGCAGAACGGCGAGCCCGCCCCTGACCGGGCCCAGCATGACACCGGCAAGCATCACACCGAGCGTCTGCGCCGTGATCGGCACACCCCCCAGGAACGGAATTGCGACCGGGGGAACCAGTCCCAGCGCAGCGATCAATGCCGCATAGAATGCGATATGAACCAGCGAACGATCAGCCATAGCGTTTCCACGCCTCCATTTAGTTTTGGTCCGTGTCTGCCAGGCGACTTCCTCGACCGCCTTGCTTCCTCAGAATTCAGCCAATGCGGGCTTCTGCTACCCGCATGATTTCAAGTTTATCTCGACAGGCCTTCCGATCCGCCACGCGCCCTGAGTGCATCTGCGACATTGTCGGACATGCGCAGACATTGAATGGCCAGCGGAGGCAGTAGCTTCCAGGAATTCCTGCTTCCGGAGCGTGCCTGGTAGGCCTCACGCAACCGGGAAAAAATCTGCATCATGTAT
>NZ_KI928924.1:4382-56782 GCF_000521215.1 Labrenzia sp. DG1229
AGCACAAGCGCAACGCCCAAAGCCGGTTTTCTTGCCGACAAACCGACCCATTCAAGCGGCCTGAACAGCGGCATGACCGCGTCAAGCATATCGTCCAGACGGGTCGTCACCGAAACCAGATTTGCCGCCAGAACAAGCACAAGCAGGCGCAGGATGACCGCGACGCCGTCCAGGAAGGTTCCGGACACCCAGTGAAGAAGCAGCAAAATGCCAAGAAAATAACTCAACCCGCGCAAAAGCTTCAATTGCGCGACCCCCTGCCTGCCCAGCGAGGCATAACAAACGACCACGAAAGCAAGGCACGCGAGAAAGATCCAGGGCGACTTGACCTGAAACAGTATCAGGCTGGCAATCGCCACGGCCAACAGTTTCAGCCCCGCCGGAATTCGGTGCAACCAGCTGTTTCCCTGGAGATAGATCGAGATCACAGCGCCGCCAGCTCCAGTTTGACACCCGATCTGCGCGAGACGTCCGCTTCAAATGCCCTCAGGACCTCAAAAGGAGATCCGTCCATTCGCAGCCGGCCTTTTTCGAGCCACAAGATCCGGTCGAAACCCTCGAAATGGCCAAGATCATGGCTCACCATCACGATCTTCTGCGGCAATGACAGGATCTTGTCACGTATCCTGCGGGAGGCAAGGGCATCCAGACTGGTCATCGGTTCATCCAGTACCAGCAAACGCGGTTCCATGACGAGCACGGACAATATACAGACCAGTTGCTTCTGACCCTCGGACAATTCGGCAATCGGCGACGCCGCCAATGCTTCGCAGTCATGCGCTTGCAGGAACGCCAGAGCGCGTTCACGGCTTTCCCGCTTGTCTGCACCCAACTGGGTCAGGCCGAACGCGATTTCTTCCTCAACCGTGGGGAAAATGGCCTGATGATCAGGGTTCTGGAAAACAAAACCGACGTGACGGGGCAATTCCGGGGCAGCTCTTTCTGCCTCCGCGCCGAACAACCTCAACGATCCATGGTCCGGCAGCCGGAGGCCGTTCAGCATTCGCACGAACGTGCTCTTGCCGGATCCGTTCAATCCGATCACACCGATCCGGTCTTCCTTCAATGAGAGTGTCAGATCGGACAGGATCCGCCTGTTGCCGATCTCGAGACCGGCTCTTTCGAAGACAGCAAACGGGTTTGCTTCCGGATCGCAGACCCGGCCCTGTTCCTGTCTTTTCTTTGTGAACCAGAAAGCCATTTCACCTCGCCAACGGCGCCCGGGAACGCCCGGGTGTTGATCGGTCAACGGCAGCCCGGCGTCCCAGTATCCTGGGGGCTGCTTATTGACCGGAAAACCCGGGATGTCAAAGTGATCCTATCCTACAGGGCGGCTCAGTTCCGGCAATTCGGCCAATTGGTCAATGGTCGCCCGAACTTTTTCCAGTGACCGTCGGAAACGCTCATCGGACTCTTCGGAGCCGAAAGTGATCCGCAAATAAGGCGCCGGCGCATGATCCCGCAACTGGAAATAACGCGACGAAAGCACTGAAATCCGCTGGTGACCAAGGGCTGCCTGAACTGCGTCGGCATCGACATGCTCGGGCAGCCGCAACCATCCGAAAACCTTGTTCGTGTCACCCTGAAGATAATAGGGAGACAGGATTTGAACCGCTTGGCGGAAGCGGGTTCTGTTGGCGATCCTTTTCAGGCGCAGGGTCTTGAACAGATGTCCTTCACGCACCCAGCCGGCAATCAGCTCGGCCGTAATCGGTGAAGCCATCCACGTGCTTTCACCGATCTTGTTGCGAATGGAGTTGCCAAACAACTCCGGCACATGCACGAAACCGATGCGGCTGCCCGGGGAGCAGACCTTGGAGATGCTGGCGATCGATGCGGTGCGTTCGGGTGCAAGCGCACCGAAGGCCGGAAGGGTTTCCGGCAAAAACGGTGTATAGGGGTCGTCCTCCACGATCTTGAGATCATGCTCGCGCGCAACCCTGACCAGATCCTCCCGCTCTTCGGCCGACATGGTGTGGGTTGTGGGGTTCTGCATATTGGGCATCAAAAAGACACCCTTGATGCCGTGACTTATGGCGGCCTGTGCAAGGGCGTCCGGGTCCATGGCGCCAAAGCCGCCGTCGGCCCGAACAAGTGCCGGCACGGAGACCACCTTCAGTCCGATGCTTGCGAGCGACGGAAAGATGGATGGATATGTAAACCGATCGACAGCGATCGCGTCACCGCTGCGGAACAATGCCTGACAGGTCACCTGAATGCCGTGTTGCGCCCCACAGGTCACGGCAACCCGGTCCGGGTCTGCCTCCAGGCCATAGTCCTTGAAGACAAGAACGCCTGTTTCCCGATGGGCCTTCAATCCCTCCGACGGGACAAACCCGTTCAACCGGTCGATGCCGACCGTCCTTGCCATGCGCACCAGGCCATCGGACAGGCTGGGATTTAGATGCGGGTACGCAAAATTCCGGGCCAGATCACAAACTTCCGGTTCGTCTTCCTTCGGTATGAGCGGTGACACCTTGTGTGTTTCGGGTGCGACATAGGTTCCCCTGCCGGTTTCGCCCTTGACCAGCCGTCGACGCTCGGCTTCGCCATAGGCACGAGTGATCGTGCCGAGCGTCACCCCAAGCCGGTAGGCAAGCTCACGCTGGGGCGGCAACCGATCACCCTGGTCCAGCACACCCTCGTTGATATCGGCCTCCAGCGCATTTGCGATCGCGAGATAGATCGGCCCCTGCGCGTCCTCGATCTTCGGAATCCACATTGTCATAGGAACAATATTTACATTGACGGATACAATATCTCAAGACAATTAATATCTCCGACAATTTGTATCGATTGTATCGATTACCCGTTGGAGACATTCGATGGACTTCACCACTTTGTTAGCTTTTGCGGTCTTCGTGATCGTCATGACAGGAACTCCGGGGCCCGGGAACCTGACCTTCCTCGCGATCGGCGCCTCGGCTGGATATCGCACGGCCTTTCCGGTGATCATGGCATCGCAGGTCGGGTCCATTGCGCTCAATCTCAGCGTAGCATACGGGCTCGGTCACGTTATGGCAGGCGGCGGGACAATCGTTACGATCTTCAAGGTGCTGAGCATGGCATACATGACCTATCTTGCCTGGCGCATCATCAGTCTGAGCATAAAACCCAGGGGCGATGTGTCCCTGCCCAGCTTCTGGGAAGGATTGCTGATCCATCCGCTCAGTCCGAAGACATGGGCCATGAGCCTTGTGGCGTTCTCGACATTTTTTGCCGGCAATACACTAAGTGTTCCTGAAAACGCCCTCATTCTCATGACAGGATTCATGCTGGGAGGTCTGGTCTTCCATTCGCTCTGGGCTCTCGCAGGTGTCTCCATCCTGGCGTTGATCGGGGACGGGCCTGTCATGCGGGCCGTTACAGTCGCCATGGCAATTGCCATGCTGGCGGCAACAGTCTGGGCGCTTATCCTCTGACCCCGGATCCTTTCCGCACCGAGAGCCGTGAAAATGCCTGTACTCAACTTCTTCTACGCGACGATCAAAGACAACGCGGCCTTTCAGGACTATGTGCGAAGAGCTACCGAACTCATGCAGAACCACAACATTGAGACCGTGGTGCGGGGCATTTACAGGACCACGCTGCGTGGCAATGAGAAAGCCCGGCATGTTACCGCCGTATTCCGGTACCCGGACCTGGAAAATGCCCTGCGGTTTTACAACTCAAGTGCCTATCGGGACCTGATTCCATTGCGCGATGCCGCCTGTGAAATGGAAATCCAGTTTTATGATGAATGAACCGGTCACCTGCGTGGCCGGCAAACGGCTTCGATCACCAGATACTACCGCGACAGGCGGTCGAGTTCGGTAAGCCAGTGCTGCTCCAGTGATTTGTCACCCCGTGGCGGCACCTCAAAACCGATGTCCCTCATCAACTCAGGCGGCAAATCGGTCAGATTAACCCGGCGGCGTTTGTTCGTTCGCAGCGAACTCACCAAGACCTGAATAAGCTTAACTAGGGAGAAATTCCTTTCTCTCTTGCGAACGCCAACGTCTTGTGTGCAACAAATTTGATCTGACATTGTTGTAACTCCACATGTTTGTGAGTTACATATCGGCTTCCAGAACCCGTCTGACCAACGAAATCTTGTCATCTATGCATAAGGGAAATTTATGCATGACGATCAACCTCCCTCCTCTTTCCGCGATACGCGCCTTCGAAGCAGCGAGCCGCCACCTGAGTTTCACGAAAGCCGGGGACGAACTTGGACTGACACAAGCAGCTGTCAGTTACCAGATCAAGCTGCTGGAGGAGAAACTCGGGTTTGCGGTCTTTGAACGGAAAACACGCAAGATCGACCTGACACAAAAGGGAGCCCTTCTTGCCGAGGGAGTCGTCGAGGCCTTCTCTCGACTAAGGCAGACTTTCCAGGACGTACAGGATGCGGATGCGAGCGAACTGGTCGTTTCGAGCAACACGACCTTTGCGGTGAACTGGCTTGCATCCCGCATGTTTTCCTTCCAGATGCAAAATCCCGATATTGCCGTGCGGCTGGTTTCCTACGGTCCCTGGGAGAAGCCCAAGTTTGACCAGGCGGACGTGACGATTTCCGCATGTTATCCTCCTCCGAAGGGCAATTTGTTCATTCCATTGATCGCCGCTGATTTCACGCCACTGGTTGCACCTCAGCTTGCAGAGAGCATAGGAGGCATCAATACCCCCGCGGATTTACTCAAGCTTCCGATCATCGACCCGGACGACCCCTGGTGGCGCACCTGGTTCAGCGCAGCCGGACTTCCTGATGCCGACCTGACGAAATGGCCAACATCGCGCATGGGCTCCCAGGCACTTGAGGCCAACAGAGCCATCGCGGGGCAGGGTGTTGCAATTCTAACGCCTTATTTTTGCAGGCAGGCCTTGCAGCAAGGTCAGCTTATTCAGCCTTTTGATCTTGTATGTGCAGCGAATGACGAATCCTGGGCGCTGAGTTATCCGCCACGGAACAAGAACAGCCGCAAGGTTCGCCTTTTCCAGGACTGGGTCGTTTCGGAACTCGGCAGGGACGGCCTTCATTGCCCTGAGGCGGTCCTGATCGGCCAGGACGACTAACGAGCCCACAACGATATATCATGCGCCGCGCGCTTGAAATTGCTCATCCTCGAACGCTCAGGCCGGCATTTTTTGTGCCGACCCGACGCAATCCTAGTGATACAAGTGGTGAAAATGTTCCGAACCGCGGTAACTTCCGGAACGGTATCCTTCGTTGTGTTCCAAGGACCAGTCGTCTTCCAAACCCTGATAGGCAGATCGCTTTTTCGACGACGCTTCAAGTTCGGCTTCTTCATCTCCGTTACTTTGCGGCAATCGTTGCTTTGCAACGTCGTACATATTGTTCATCATGGCGACGAAACCTGCCGCGAACCGGTTCAGGACGGTTATTACAATCTGCCCTGAAGAAGATCTTACGTCGTTTTCTGTTGAATTATCTATCACCATCATCTCCTAAGCTTTGTTTTCTCAGAAGTGGTGATCAGTTACGTTTATTCAATTTAAATCCGCGTAATGTTAAGTAATATTAAGATTTGGAACACCTGCTGGTAAGAGACAGGGCCAAAGCGTCAGAAAACGGACCTGAAGGCACGATCCAGTTTGTCGACGATTTCCGTGACGTGGCTGTCTTCAATTATGAAGGGCGGCGCCAGCAAAACATGATCGCCACGGACACCATCGACGGTTCCACCCATAGGATAACAGATCAGACCTGCCTCGAAGGCTGCCTTCTTCACGGATTTGTTGATCCCTCGCGCGGGGTCGAACGGGGTCTTGGTGCTTCTGTCCTCGACAATTTCAATGCCGCGGAACAGTCCGCGGCCACGTATGTCGCCAACATGGGGATGCTGCCCGAAGGCATCGTTCAGCGCCTGTTCGATCTTGTCACCCATCGGCGAAACTCTCTCGACAAGACCTCCGTCGAGTTTCTTGAATACCGTCAAGGCTGCCGCACAGGCCGTCGGATGACCGATATAGGTATGGCCGTGCTGAAAGAACCCGGTCCCGTCTTCGATCGTCCGGTAAATCTCATTGGTGCACAGCATGGCACCGATAGGCTGGTATCCGGCGCCGAGCCCCTTGGCAATACACAGAATGTCTGGCGAAATGCCGTCCTGCTCGTGAGCGAACAGCGTTCCGGTACGGCCCATGCCGCACATCACCTCATCGAGAATCAAAAGGACGCCGTAGGTGTCGCAGATTTCCCGAATGCGCTTGAAGTAACCCTCAACGGGAGGCACCGCTCCTGCCGTCGCGCCGACGACTGGCTCGGCGACAAAGGCCATCACGTTTTCTGGCCCAAGCCGAAGGATTTCCGTCTCCAGTTCGCCGGCGACCCTCTGGCCATATTCAAAGGCGGTTTCAGCCTCCCGGCGACCGCGATATTCGAAACAGGGCGAGATATGGGACGTTTCGATCATCAGCGGCGAAAAGGGTTCACGTCGCCACTGGTTACCACCCGTTGCCAGGGCGCCAAGCGTATTGCCGTGATAGCTCTGTCGCCGCGCAATAACCCTGTGGCGTGAAGGTTCGCCCTTTTCAAGAAAGTGCTGGCGGGCAAGCTTGAGCGCCGCTTCAACGGCTTCGGACCCTCCCGAAACGAAATAGACACGGTCCAGATTTCCCGGAGCCCTTGCCACGAGCAGATCGGCTAGCTCTTCCGCCGGTTCCGTCGTGAAAAACCCGGTATGTGCGAAGGCGATCCTGTCCACCTGATCCTTGATTGCCTGTGTAACGTCCGGATCGGAGTGCCCCAGGCAGGAGACAGCGGCACCACCTGATCCATCGAAATATTTTTTCCCATTTTTATCAATGATATAGCACCCATCTCCCGATGCTGCGACGGGTGGATTGGTTTTGGTATGACGAGGGAATACATGCGACATTGCGACTGATCCGGACAGTGATCGGTAGGCGATCAGGTTATGTTTGTAACATTTGTATCAGATGACAACTCATTCTGAAACATTTGTTTCTTAGTCGCGTTAACCATGTTTTTCATCACAATTTTAATCAAATTGCAGGAACGTTCACGTGGGGGACATCGCAACACATTCGACAAGGCCCGCCCGTCATGCGTCAGCGCCTCTTCGCCTGGACTTTCTTTATCGGATTTACTGTCACTCTTGCCGGCTGCGGTACAGTCGCAGGGGTCACCGGCATGGGATGGGCAACCGCATCTCACAATTCAATCGCGTACGACGATTCATCGTGGTGCGTTCCGCGCAAGCTCAAAAAGGTCCTCAACCGGGTCGCAGACCGCTACGGCAAGGTTACCGTTCACTCCACCAAACGCTGGTGGCTGGAAAACTGGTGGAAGGGCGGTGCACGCAAATCCTATCACCTGAACTGCAAGGCCGTGGACTTTTCAGTCCGCGCCGACCCCTCCTCCGTGATCGCCTACCTGAAGGCCCAGCCGGAGGTTGGTGGCTACAAACACTACTCTTCCGGCCACTATCACATCGATACCGGTCCGCGCCGAACCTGGTAACCCGTCTGAAAATCCGGGCCAACGATCTGCAATTGCCGTGTGCCCGGAGTTGTGCCTATTTCAACTCTCCCATTTCCAGGGCCATTTCCCAGGAAACCGGATCAAAGCCGATAAAATTCTTTTGGGTACCTTCCACGATCGGACGCCTGATCGCCGACGGATTCTCGATCATGACTTCCACGGCGCTGTCGGCATCGGTGACGGCATCCCTGATTGCTTCGTCAAGTTTCCGCCAGGTCGTACCACGCTTGTTGAGAACAGTATCCCAACCGAATTCGCGAACGAATTCCGCCAGTTTGTCACCATTCACACCGTCCTTCTTGTAGTCATGGAATTCGTAATCGACCCCGACCTCTTCAAGAAATTTCCGGGCTTTCTTGACCGTATCGCAGTTCTTGATGCCGTAAACTTTCATAAGATTCCCTTCCCGACAGGATTGCTGGCAGGAAAGTTACGATCTGAGGCAATGGTTTCAAGTCCCGGAACCTACTTTCCCCCGCTCGGCTTGACCCGGCTGCATTCTCGGGTCACAGATTCTCAAGATCGCCCCCTATGGCACCATCGCCGTCGCGTACAAGAATGCCGGAGACCCGAATGACTGCGTCTGGATCACCGTCTCTTCCGGTCAAGACAGTCCCGTCCGCTCGTAAAATCAGATCCTCGCCTTCGTGGGGGAACTGGCGACAGCGCCTTCGTCTGTGGAGCGGCATAATCCTGTTCATCTTCTGCCTGAGTCATTTCTCGAACCATGCACTCGGCGTCATTTCCGTCGATGCCATGGAGAAGGCATCCATCTGGCACTACAAGATCTGGCGCAACCCGATCGGCGAAAGTCTGCTTCTTGTCGCCGCAATGACACATGTGCTGCTTGCGCTCTGGCGTACGGCCAAGAGGCGCACGCTCAAGATGCCCCGGTGGGAGTTCATTCAGCTGGTGTTTGGGTTCTATATCCCATGGAGCCTTATTCCGCATGTCGGCACGACCATGGGGCTGGCCAACAATTTCGGCTTCGCGCCGACCTACCATCAGATGCTGACCATTCTCTGGCCGGAACACGGCGTCACCCAGTCACTCCTTCTGCTCGTCGTCTGGTCGCATTCGATGATCGGACTGCACTTCTGGCTGAGGCTTTACCCTTTGTATTACCGCCTCAGATACGTCGCACTTGCCTTCGCAGTCGCGATGCCGGTGCTCGCTCTATGGGGGTTTATCGAAGGGGCACGCCGGCTCGAACTTGCCAAGGATGTAAAGGTGAAAGTCTCGGAAGCCCAGTTCGACTGGCTGACAACTTTCGTCATTGAAGGACGGGCCGTGGTCTTTGGCCTGATCGCTTGCAGCCTGCTGGTCATCCTGTTTCGCTTTCTGATCAACCTGAGCGCAAGACGGCTGACAATCACGTATCCAGGCAGCCTCGCGGTGCGGGCGAAACCCGGTGCCACACTGCTTGAGATCAGCCGGATCAACGATGTGCCCATCGCCTCGGTCTGCGGCGGGCGGGCGCGGTGCTCGACCTGCCGCGTCAAGGTGCTCGAGGGGGAAGAAACACTCGCCCCGCCGGAAGCTGCCGAGAAGGCTGTTCTCACGAGGATTTCTGCTGATGAGGGGGTCAGGCTTGCCTGCCAGATCAGACCCTTGCAGAACCTCGGCGTGCAGCCGCTCGTGCCGGTCAAGGTGACCTCCGAGACCAGCGAGAACCTCAAGGATGCCTATTACTGGGGTGTCGAGCAGGAAGTCGTCGTCATGTTCGTCGACCTCAGAAACTTCACCCGAATTACCGAGTCCCAGCTTGCCTATGATGTGGTCCACCTCCTGAACAGTTATCTCGATCAGGCTTCCGGCGCGATCCGGTCAGAGGGCGGATATGTCGACAAGTTTATCGGCGACGGCATCATGGCGATATTCGGAATGGACAACAATCCAGGACAGGGCGCTCGGCAGGCGTTGCGCGCCGCAAAGCGAATAGAGGCGGTGATGCAATCGCTCGAGTCTGAAAAAGGCCCGCAATTCAGTGACCCGATCCGGCTGGGAATCGGTTTGCATCTGGGTCCTGCAATTCTGGGCAGAATCGGAGTTGCCGGAGCAAGCGGAGGACTCACCGCCCTCGGGGACGTCGTCAACACGGCAAGCCGGCTTGAAACCGAAAACAAGACCCATGGCAGTTTTCTCGTTGTTTCGAAAGCGGTCATAGATGCCGCTGAAGCAGAAATCTCTGAAGCAGAAAACGCTGAAATCAATGTCAGAGGCAAAGAAATTCCCTTGCAAATCTTCGCCGTGAACAGCTTAGATACCGTCAAAATTCCCGAAGGTTGAGCAACTGCCCTCGCCTGAAACGAGCACTGGAGTCTTTGTGATTACCCGTTTTACGCCACGGGAAATGCTGGAGAAACTCATCTCCTTCAACACCGTTTCGGACCGCAGCAACCTCGATCTCATTTCGTTTGTTGAAGATTATCTTGGCGAGCATGGCATTGCGTCAACGCGCGTGCCCGATGAAACCGGAACAAAGGCTGCGCTCCATGCGCGGATCGGGCCGGCGGTCGAAGGCGGCGTCGTGTTATCCGCACATACGGATGTTGTGCCGGTCACAGGTCAAAACTGGTCTCGAGACCCCTTCACCGCCTGGGAATCTGAAGGCAGGCTCTACGGACGCGGATCCGCCGACATGAAAGGTTTTGCCGCGACCGCCCTTTCCAAGGTTCCGGACTTTGTGGCCGCCGACCTCGAAAAACCCATCCATATTGCTCTTTCCTACGACGAGGAAATCGGTTGCTTCGGTGCCGCACCGCTCGTCAGTGATCTGCTGGCGAACGAACCGCGGCCGTCTTTCGCAATTGTCGGCGAACCAACCAATATGAAAGTGGTGACGGGGCATAAGGGAATTGCGGTCTTCAAAACCAGGATTCGGGGGCACCCGGCGCATTCCAGCCAGTTGCACCGGGGTGTTTCAGCAATTTCAGCGGCGGCGAAACTGATCACATGGCTCGACACCCGAACCGCCGAGAACAAGGCCGGGGCCGATCCCGATTGTCCTTTCGAACCGCCTTACACAACGCTGCACAGCGGTGTGATCAAGGGCGGGCAAGCGCACAACATTACGGCACAGCATTGCGAATTTGCCACCGATATCCGGCTGTTGCCGGGCGACAGCGCAAAGACCTGGATCGACGCCTACCAGACTTTTATTGAAAGTCATGTTCTACCGGACATGCTGGAGATTTCGGCGGACTGTTCGATCGACGTCGAGCATCTGGCCTATGTTCCCGGCCTTTCGGAAGAACCGGATGGCCGAGCGGAAACCGAAGTCCGGCGTCTGACGGGGGATAATGCGCGTCACGTGGTCGTCTACGCGACCGAGGGCGGAATTTTTCAGGACCACGGACTGTCGACAGTCGTCTGTGGTCCGGGCTCGATCGACCAGGCTCACCAGGCGGACGAATATATCGAACTTGTAGAATTGGACCGGTGTGCGGCTTTTTTGGACCGGCTGCTTGCCGGATTATCCCAAAAACAATTCTGACCGGGTTTGAACACCGACGGTTACAATGTCATAGTTCGCAATCGACAAACGGTCCGCCCTTGTTGTGGGGGGTCGGCGAAAGTAAAAAAAGCATTCCGGAAACGGGAAAACGAGGGGAAAATGAACAAAAAGACTTTGATTTTTACCGCGCTGCTGGCAGCGGGGACAGGAGCCGCTGCACAGGCAGAGACTTTCAAGTTTGCCTTCCAGGGCAGTTTGAACGGCCTCGATCCCTACAGCCTCAACGAAACCTTCACCCTGTCGTCACTCGGCAATGCCTATGAGGGACTGACACGTCGTGGGGCGGATCTCGCCATCGAGCCTGCACTGGCTGAACGTTGGGAAATCATCGAACCGAACCGCTGGCGTTTTTATCTGCGCAAAGGCGTCAAGTTCCACAACGGCAACGATTTTACTGCTGAAGATGTCGCCTTTTCGGTCGACAGGGTCCGCTCGGAAGGGTCCGACCTGACAACACGCGTCCCTGCAGACGCCAAGGTGGAAATCGTCGACGACCACACGGTCGACTTCGTGCTGACCGGCCCGAACCCGATCCTGAACTATGAGTGGGACACATTCTACATCATGGACAAGGAGTGGACGACCGAGAACGACGCGGTCAAGGTCACGTCCGCGTCCGACACCACGCCGAATTATTCGTCCTTGAATGCAAACGGCACCGGTCCGTTCAAGATTGTCAGCCATGAGGCAGGCGTAAAGACGGTCTATGAGAAAAACGACGGTTGGTGGGACGAAATCAAGCACAACGTCGACACCGTCGAATTCACACCGATCCCGTCCGACGCAACTCGTGTTGCTGCGTTGCTGTCAGGCGAACTGGATATGGTTTATCCGATCCCGGTTCAGGACATCAAACGCATCAACGACAATGCCGGAACCGTCGCACTGACCGGACCAGAGCTGCGCACGATCTTCCTCGGCATGGACCAGATGCGCGACGAACTGCTCTATTCGGACGTTAAAGGCAAGAACCCGTTCAAAGACGAGAAAGTCCGCAAGGCATTCTACCAGGCGATCGACATCGAGGCGATCAAGAACAAAGTCATGCGGGACCTGGCAACGCCGTCCGCGATCATGATTTCGCCGTTCCTGTTCTCCAAGTCGTCTGAATTCGAGCGCTATCCCTACGATCCGGAAAATGCGAAAAAGCTGCTGTCCGAAGCCGGTTATGCAGATGGCTTTACCGTTGGTATGGACTGCCCGAACGACCTCTACGTCAATGACGAAGCCATCTGCCAGGCGGTTGCCGCCATGCTGGCACGCGTCAACATCAAGATCGATCTGAACGCGCAGCCGAAAGCGAAGTATTTCGCCAAGGTTCTTGCTTCCGGTGGCTTCGACACGTCGTTCTATCTGCTTGGCTGGACCCCGGGCTCGCTCGACAGCTGGAACGTCCTGTCGAACCTGATGAGTTGCCGTACCGAAGCCGGTGAAGGTTCTCCGTTCAACCTCGGCGGCTTCTGCGATGAAAAGATCGACAAGCTCACCGGCGAGGTGCTGGTTGAAATCGATCCGGAAAAGCGTGATGGCCTGATCGCGGAAGCCTACAAGATCAGCCATGACAACGCGTACTACATTCCGCTGCACCAGCAGGGCCTCGCCTGGGGTGTCGCGGATAACGTCGAACTCGTCCAGCGCGCCGACAACCAGTTCAAGTTCCGTTTCATAAACAAGAACTGAGTTCAGCGCATAACGCCTGACGCTCCCGGCCCAGAGCCGGGAGCGTATTTTCATGTCAGACCCTAAAGAGCCGAAATGATTGGTTTTGCGACGCGCCGCCTGATCCAGGCGATGATTGTCATGCTGGTGGTGGCCCTGCTTGCCTTCACCATGTTCCGTTTTGTGGGTGATCCGATCAACCAGATGGTCGGGATCGAAACGTCGATCGAAGAGCGTGAAGCCCTTCGCGAGCGTCTCGGCCTCAACGATCCGATCCCCGTCCAGTTCCTGCGTTTCGTGACCAACGCGGCCCAGTTCGATTTCGGCACCTCATACCAGTTCCGCCAACCGGTCTCGGAACTTTTTGCCAAACGCATTCCGGCAACGCTTGAGCTCAGTTTCACATCGGCGCTGTTCGCTCTTGTGGTGGGTATTCCGATGGGGATCTATGCTGGTCTCAATCGAGAATCGCCGATATCAAAGTTCTTTCTGTCCGTGTCGCTCATCGGTATCTCCCTGCCGACCTTCTTCATCGGCATCCTGCTGATTTTCCTGTTTTCCGTGACACTGCAGTGGCTGCCGAGCTTCGGACGTGGCGACACAGTGCAGATCGGTTCCTGGTGGACGACCGGATTTCTGACGATCTCCGGCCTCAAGGCACTGATCCTGCCTTCGGTCACGCTCGGCCTCTACCAGATGACCCTGATCATGCGCCTCATTCGCGCCGAGATGCTGGAAGTGATCCGGACCGACTATATCAAGTTCGCTCGGGCGCGCGGTTTGCCGAACCGGCTGGTCAACTTTCGCCACGCCCTCAAGAACACACTTGTTCCGGTAATCACGATCACCGGCCTTCAGCTCGGGGCGATCATCGCCTTCGCAACCATAACCGAAACAGTATTCAACTGGCCGGGAATGGGACTGATGTTCCTGCAGGCAGTGCAGAACGTCGACATTCCGATCATGTCGGCCTACCTGCTGCTGACCGCTTTCCTTTTCGTCGCGATCAACTTCATTGTCGACATTCTCTATTTCTATATTGACCCGCGCCTGCGCGTCGGCCGGCCATAAGGGGACAGCCACTCATGCCCTACGTCTCCAACGAAGAAGCCAAGGCCGCGATCCAGGACCGATCAGGTCATCAGGCGGCGCCAGGACGCCTGTCGAAGGTTTTCGACAGCGACATGTTCCATTCGTTCCTGCGCTCCAAAGTCACTGTGGTTGCTGCCATTGGGACCTTCATCCTGTTCATGCTCGCCTTCCTGGCACCCTGGGTCGCGCCCCACAACCCGTTCGACCTGGCGTCCATTTCGATACTGGATGCACGGGTTCCACCCGTCTGGATGGAATACGCCGACCCACGTTTCATACTGGGAACGGATGATCAGGGCAGAGACCTGCTCTCCGGCATTTTTTACGGCATGCGGATTTCGCTGATTGTCGGGTTTTGCTCGGTTGTCGCCGCTGCCGTTATCGGTATCACGCTCGGACTTGTCGCCGGCTACATGGGTGGGCGCGTCGATACTGTCATCATGCGGATTGCCGACGTACAGTTGACCTTCCCTGCGATCCTGATTGCGCTGCTGATCGATGGTATCGCGGCCGGTATCTTCGGTGGAGTGGACCGTGAGATATTTGCCTTCTACATCCTTATCGTGTCATTGGCTCTGTCGTTCTGGGTGCAATACGCCCGCACGGTGCGCGGCTCCACCATGGTGGAAAAAAACAAGGAATACGTACAGGCAGCCCGCGTCATCGGCATCCCTTCGGTCATCATCATGGCGCGGCATATCCTGCCGAATGTGATGGGACCTGTAATGGTGATTGCAACCATCAATCTGGCGCTTGCCATCGTCACCGAAGCAACACTTTCGTTCCTCGGGGTGGGCATGCCGCCCACCCAGCCTTCGCTTGGAACCCTGATCGCGGTGGGCAACGACTTCCTTTATTCCGGTGAATGGTGGATCGCGATTTTCCCCGGCCTGGCGCTCGCGCTGCTGGTCCTGAACGTCAACCTTCTGGGCGACTGGCTGCGCGATGCCCTGAACCCGAAATTGCGGTGAGGGCATCATGAACGTTCTGGATATCAAGGATCTCACGGTCGAATTCCCGAGCCGCAAGTCAGTCTTTGTTGCGGTAGACGATGTCGATATGAGTGTCGAGGCTGGCAAGGTCCTCGGCGTGGTCGGCGAATCGGGTGCCGGCAAGTCGACCGTCGGCAACGCAGTCATCGGACTGCTTCAGGAACCGGGACATATCGCGGGTGGCGAAATCTTCCTGCACGGCAAACGCATCGACAATCTGTCCTACAAGGAAAAACGCCTGCTGCGAGGGCGCAAGATCGGCATGATCTTTCAGGATCCGCTGACCTCGCTCGATCCGCTACAGACGGTCGAATCCCAGTTGGTCGAAACGATCCGTACCCATCTTCCGCTATCTGCGAAAGACGCCCAGAAACGGGCCGTGGAGCTGATCGATTCGGTCGGCATTCCCGACCCGGAAGAACGTATCAAACAATACCCGCACCAGTTTTCGGGCGGGATGCGCCAGCGAGTCGTCATTGCGCTCGCTCTTTGCGCCGAACCCGAGCTTGTCATTGCCGATGAGCCGACCACCGCCCTCGACGTCTCCATACAGGCCCAGATTCTCGAGCTGATGAAAAAGCTCTGCGAGGAGCGCAATGTGGCAATGCTCGTGATCACGCACGACATGGGAGTGATCGCCGACATAACGGATCACGTTGCGGTGATGTATCACGGCGATCTGGTCGAATACGGCGAGACCACCCAGGTGCTCGGCGCACCAAAACACCCCTATACACAAAGCCTGATTTCCGCCGTTCCGCGTCCGGATGTCAAAGTCGACCGTTTTCCTGTGGTCAATTACATCGAGAAAGCCGGCACGCCGCAGAAGCAGATCGATATCTCGACCCACTGGCTGGGCAAGTCCCGCGACTACGAACAGGTCGCCGGTCCTCTGGTTCAGATCCGCGACCTCGATATGCGCTTCGAGGTTCGCGGCTCAATCTTCCCATCGCAGAGGAAATACTTCCAGGCGGTCAAGAAGGTCAGTTTCGACATCGAGCAAGGCGAAACGTTCGGTGTCGTCGGCGAGAGCGGCTCCGGGAAGTCGACCATCGCGCGTCTGATCACGGGGCTTTATCATCCGACCGGCGGTTCCATCCTGTTTGGCAAAACGGAACTCACATCGTTGACGAACCGCAAGGATGTGCTGGCGATGCGGCGCCAGATGCAGATGATTTTCCAGGATCCGTTTTCGTCGCTCAATGCCCGCATGCGGGTGCGCGATATCATCGCCGAACCGATCAAGTTCCACAAACTGGCCTCCAGCAACGCGGAAGTCCGGCAGATCGTCGACGACCTGCTGGACCATGTCGGATTGGGTGCGCAGTCCGGCCAGAAGTTTCCGCATGAATTTTCCGGTGGTCAGCGTCAACGCATCTCCATTGCACGTGCGCTTGCGACCCGGCCAAGGTTCCTGATCTGCGACGAGCCGACATCGGCACTTGATGTCTCCATTCAGGCGCAGATTCTCAATCTTCTGAAAGATCTTCAGGAAGAACTCGGCCTGACCATGCTGTTCATCAGCCATGACCTCGCCGTCATTCGCCAGATGTGCAACCGGATCGGCGTCATGCGGAACGGCGAACTGTGCGAAGTATCGGATTGCGACGAGCTATTCGAACATCCAAAGCATCCCTACACACGTGAACTCCTGGATCTGATGCCATCCCTGGAATTGCTGTCACGGGCCAATCTGGAAACAGCCTGAAAGCTATCGCACAGGATAAAGGCTGGTTTTCGGCTTCAGCGACCGGGACCAGCCAGTAAGCACCAATGAAACCCGGAAGCGAAATTTATTGTCAGTCCAGCGAGTCGCGGTATTGACTCCCATCGGTGTGCCGATTCCCTGTTGTCCGAAACAAATAGTCACAGACAAGTGGGAACCAGGCAAGAATTGCCGCGCCAGTCCATCTGTCAGAGCGCTTGCAAATAGAGCCGCAGGTAATTTGACATCCTACAAAGACCAATCGGTACACGAGCCGATACTTTCATAATTCACTTCTTCGGCGACCGGACCTTGAAATGAAAACAGGGAGAGCAAAACCGCTCTCCCTGCAACTGCACTACTATATGGTATTCCACAACTTTAAGTATAATTCCCTTTTGAGCTTTGAAATCGTGCAAGCTCCCTTTGAATATGCAAATCAAATTCTCCGAAACACTTGATTCGAGCAAGTGCTCGTACGCACAAAACATCGGCAATAGTGACTATTCCTTGAACAGTTGTATTCCAAACTGCCGTTTCTTTGATCTCTTCACGTTGCGTTCGAGCGCTCGGCTGCACATGCTTAGGTGTGTTTCCGGGTTTTTGTCTGAGTGGTTCGGTTCACACAGTTTCCGGATGCATCAAGAAACACAAAGTCACGAGATCGTCGAATCATGCCCAATAGATCCTTCAATACAATAACTTGGTATTCATTTATTGTTGTTTCGGTCTTTTTCCTGATGCTCGCATTAATAGAAATCAACGTGATCAATTACTTTCCTCCAGGCGTTGTTCATGTTTTCGGAGTTCACAGCGCCCTGTTTTTCAGCATTTTTGCTTCGATATTCTCGTTCTTTTCCCTTACTTACTCTTTGAATGGTCAGTTTGGCGGTGTATTGACCCTTCTCACATTCCTGCTCAGCACGCTGCTCCTGGCTTCGACCACGATCCTTCTCGCCACAGGATATCCGACCGGCGACGCAAGTGTTCCAGCTGTTTCCGCCGCTTTCATGGTGCTGCTGCGAGCACTCGGCGTCTCGATCTTGCCCCCTCGGGGCGATCTTTCGGGAATTCGGGAAGCGGTTGGCTCGATCGTGCTGTCGGTCGGTGCCGGCATCCTCTGGCTTGCATATGATCCACTTCGGTTTCCGGTTGCAGTCTCGGCAACCCTGCTGCTCTCGTGGCCATTTCTGGTCGACGGCATCAATGCCTTTGCAGACAAGATTTTTCACAAGGCCGCGTTTGCCGCCGGCGCACGAGATCTGGCTCCAGGCGCTTTCACCGCAATCGGCCGCGCCGGCAACATTGTCATCGACAAGACAGCCTTGATGTCGGGACCGGACCTGATGGTCACCAATGTGATGGCATTCAACAACGAGCCAAGAACCCTGCTTGCAGTCGCGGCTTCCGCCGAGGCGCAATCAAGCCATCCGGTTGCCATGGCCCTGCGTCAACTCGCTACCCAGTGGCGCGTGTCCTTGAAGACACCAGATCGCTTCGAACCGACACACGGACTCGGCGTGGTTGCCCTCCTTGGCGGCCAGACCGTCGTGATCGGCACGACGGAACTTTTGAAGCAGCTCAAGATCGACAGCTTTACGGCCGATGCCATTGCAAGGTCGCTCGAGGTCGATGGCAAAACCGTTTTGCGTGTCGCGGTCGGCGGGCGTGTGGTCGGTGTCCTCGGGCTTGAAGGCACCCTCAGGCAAGATGCAGGCGCCGCCGGGATGGCGATGCGTGCCGAAGGTCTGACACCCTGGCTCTTCACCAATGACGGCTCCAAAACGCGCAAGGCACTTGCTGATATGCTCGGGCTTGAATGTCCGGATGAAACACAGACCACGACAACGGCCCAGACAGCTTCCGCACTGGTTTCCGGCAACGGCACATCGCTGCTTCTGACCTTGTCGCAGGACCGAAGCTCTCTGGAGCTTTACGCCTGCACATCAAAGGCCCCGATTTCCCCTGACGAACTGCATCCGATTGCTGTCAGCAATACAGACGACATCGGGGCATTCCCGGCCCTCAAGGCCCTCGCCATGCGCAGAGACGTGCTCGCGCGTCGCGCCAGAAAACTGATTATCGGACTTTGGGTGCTTGGCGGCCTGTGCGGAGCGTCAACGATGGTGCCGGTTTACGCGACACCGCTGCTGTTTGGTGTTTGTCTGGTAATCCTTCTGGGCTTTGCGCGGGTCGGCATCGGAGGTCGCCAGATCGGCCGGCTTTGAACCAAAGAGTCTCATATGATGAGACCATAATGAGAAGACATTGCCTTTACAGCGCCCGAAGCGTGGTGTTTATCCTGCCTCATATCTTGAAAAGATTGAGGGAAGAGGCGCGATGAGCGACAAGAAACAGCCGAAGCTGCGGTCAGCGGCGTGGTTCGACAATCCGGGTAATCCCGGCATGACAGCGCTTTACATCGAGCGTTACCTCAATTTCGGCATTACCCGGGAAGAACTGCAATCCGGAAAACCGATCATCGGCATCGCCCAGACCGGGTCCGACCTCTCACCCTGCAATCGACACCATCTGGAACTGGCGAAAAGGGTTCGGGAAGGTATTCGCGACCAGGGTGGCATTGCTTTCGAATTTCCCGTTCATCCGATTCAGGAAACGGGAAAGCGTCCAACGGCGGCGCTCGACCGGAATTTAGCCTATCTCGGCCTGGTTGAACTTCTTTATGGCTATCCGATTGACGGCGTCGTTCTGACAATCGGCTGCGACAAGACCACACCGGCCTGCCTGATGGCGGCAGCCACCGTGAACGTCCCGGCAATCGCGCTTTCCGTCGGCCCGATGCTGAACGGCTGGTACAAGGGCGAGCGGACCGGGTCGGGCACGATCGTCTGGAAGGCCCGCCAGATGATGGCAGCCGGGGAAATCGACTATGCCGGGTTCATGGACCTTGTTGCTTCCGCGGCCCCTTCGGTCGGCTACTGCAACACGATGGGCACCGCAACAACAATGAATTCTCTTGCAGAAGCCCTCGGCATGCAGTTGCCCGGAGCCGCCGCGATCCCCGCGCCCTACCGCGAACGCGGCGCGATTTCCTACGAAACCGGCAAACGCATTGTCGACATGGTTCACGAGGACCAGAAACCCTCCGACATCATGACCCGGGAAGCGTTTGAAAACGCCATCGTGATCAATTCGGCCATCGGCGGTTCCACCAATGCCCCGATCCACCTGAACGGCGTCGCGCGCCACGTTGGCGTTGAACTCGATAACGACGACTGGCAGAAAGTTGGCCACGATGTGCCGCTCCTGGTCAATCTGCAGCCGGCCGGTGACTATCTCGGCGAAGACTATTTTCATGCGGGCGGCGTACCGGCTGTTGTTGCCGAACTGCTGCGTCACGGCAAGTTGCCGCATCCTGACGCCGTAACAGCGAACGGCAAGACGATTGCCGAAAACTGCGCGGGTATCGTCACCGACCTTCCCGACGTGATCAAATCATTCGATGCTCCGATGATGGACCGGGCCGGGTTCATCAATCTCAGGGGTAATCTGTTCGACAGTGCCATTATGAAGACCAGCGTGATCTCCAAGGAATTCCGTAACCGCTATCTTTCCAATCCGGATGACCCTGAAGCCTTCGAAGGCCGGGCCATCGTCTTTGAAGGGCCGGAGGACTATCACCACAGGCTTGACGATCCGGAGCTGGGAATCGACGAGAACTGCATGCTCTTCATTCGCGGCACCGGACCGGTCGGCTATCCCGGTGGGGCGGAGGTCGTCAACATGCAGCCACCTGCAGCCCTGATCAAGCGTGGCATCACGGAGCTTCCCTGCATTGGCGACGGCCGCCAGTCCGGCACATCAGGATCACCGTCCATCCTGAATGCCTCGCCCGAAGCGGCGGCGATGGGTGGTCTTGCATTGCTCAAGACCGGTGACCGGGTGCGCATTGACCTCAACAAGGGAACGGCAGACATCCTGATTTCAGAAGAGGATCTGGCACAGCGCCGCAAGGACCTCGAGGCATCGGGCGGTTTCCAGATTGCCGACAGCCAGACGCCGTGGCAGGAGATCCAGCGCGGCATGGTCGGCCAGTTCGACAAGGGCATGGTGCTGGAACCGGCGGTCAAGTACCAGGACGTTGCTCACACAAGAGGATTGCCGCGGGACAATCACTAGAGAGTGTTTCTTGACCCGGACGACCAGAGCGCCGGTTGGCAACGCCGATTGCCGCCTGACGGGACAAGTGAAATTTGCCACTTGACGATTACGTAAAGGTCATACATCAAGAAGGCAACGAACGACAGCTGCCAGATTCAGATAGGAGACAACTCATGTCCTTGGAACAGCTCACGGAAGGTGTCCGCGAAAAAGTCGCCAGCGGTGGAATTGAAGAAAGCGTCAAGTTCGACATGGGCGGTGACGGCGTCATTTTTCTTCAGGGCTCGGATGTCAGCAATGATGATGGTGACGCCGATTGCACGATCAAGATTTCCGCCGAAGATCTCGCCGATCTCCTGTCGGGCGAGCTGAACCCGACAAGCGCCTTCATGGGTGGCAAGATGCAGGTTGAAGGCGACATGAGTGTCGCGATGAAACTCGGCAGCATCGTCTGACACTTTCGGGAAAGCCCAATCCCAAGCCGGTCCGTTGGGCCGGCTTTTTTTGTCGCACGCCTAGAACGACCAAACACTCCGGTCTTCTACCAGAGCTCAAGCTCGCCCTTCTGCTTGAGAGATTCAAACCATTCATCGGGATTCATGGCGATCCTGGCATGCTTGACCATGGCTTCGTTCATGTCAGCAAGCCCTGTCGTGTCCGGCCACTTTTCCGGCTGCCAGATGTTTGACCGGAAAACGCATTTGGGGCAGTGCATGAAGGCGCTCTTCACATGAATCACGAGTGCGAGTTTCGGTTCCCGCCCGTTGATTGCCATCGACGCGATCAGATCACTGTCCCTGACGATCCTGGCTTCCCCGCGAATTCGAAGCGTTTCGCCTCTGCCCGGTATCATGAACAGAAGACCCACCCGCGGGTCCTTCAGGACATTGTGAAAAGTATCCACGCGCCTGTTTCCTGGCCTGTCGGGGATTGCCAGTGTGGTTTCATCAAGGACCTTCACAAATCCGGCGGGATCACCTCGTGGAGACACATCGAGATATCCATCCGGATTTGCCGTCGCAAGAAAGCAGAATGGCGCATGTGAAATCAAGTCCCGGCAGATGGAGTCCAGCGCGGGAATTTCCTTGTGAACGATCTGCGGCAGCGGCTCTCCCGTGATTTCCTCAAGGTCCTCGGCGCGTGTCACGATATCGGAAAAACCGGAAAAGGGGTCACTGTCGGTCGTCATCGAAGGCTCCTGTTGTGCTGAAAAGAATGAACGGCAATTTCCGTCTGTCAACAAGAGCAACTTGATGATCAAAAACAGAAACGGCCGGACATCGCCCGGCCGTCTTTGCGTTTTGGTGCACCGGATCCTATCGCGTGATGATCTCCGGCCCCATGAAGTAATAGGGCAGGAACGTCGAAAGCGCCGGAACATAGGTCACGATGACGAGGAACAGCAGAAGCACCAGCACAAAGGGCGCGGCTGCCTTTACCACCTGAACCAGACTCATGCCGGTAATTCCTGATGTCACGAACAGGTTCAGTCCGATCGGCGGCGTGATCATGCCGATTTCCATATTCACTACCATCAGGATACCGAGATGGATCGGATCAACGCCGAGCTCCAGTCCAATCGGAAAGACGACCGGAGCCACGATCAGCAACAGGCCGGACGGTTCCATGAACTGTCCGCCAATCAGCAGGATGATGTTGACCGCCAGCAGGAAGGTGAACCAGTTGAACCCGGCCTCGACCATCCAGTCAGTGATCACCTGCGGTATCTGCTCGGCGGTAAGTGTGTGAGCAAACAGGAGCGCGTTGACGATGATGAACATCAACATGATGGTCGTCTTCGACGAATCCGTCAGTACCTTCTTGGTGTCCTTGTGGACCATGGCCGGGAAGAACTTCCAGGCGATGAGTCCGAGATTGCGGCCCCAGACCTTGCCGCCTGCACCATAGGCAGCCGGCAGCGCAGCAGGGCTAAGACCGCCCCTGAGCAACGGGTAGGCGACCAGGGCAGCAATCAGCACAATGATGCTGTCGAGACCGAAGAAGGCACGCTCGGTCGCAAGTTTTGCAATGGCGGACCAGGTGAGCATGGCAACGAACGCGTAGGTAATTGCCTTGAACCCGGTCAAGGCAAGCGGACTGTCGCCGTCATTGATCCAGCCGATCCCGGAAAGCGGCCCCATGTCCCGATAGACAAAAAGCGCGATCAATCCGGCATAAACGGCAGCCACGGCAGCAGCCTCGGTCGGTGTGAAGATACCCAGATAAATTCCACCGAGGATGATGACCATCAGGAAGAGGCCGACAGCTGCTTGAGACAATGAGCTCCAAAGCTCCTTGGATCCCGCCCATGGCTGCGCCGGCAATTTTTTTATCCGGGCCATGATGTAGATCGCCGTCATCAGCATGAGACCGGCAATGAGACCGGGAATGACACCTGCAAAGAACATTCTGCCGACAGAAACGTTCGTTGCGGCCGCATAAACCACCATCACAATCGATGGCGGGATCAGAATCCCGAGCGTGCCCGCATTGGCGATGACGCCGGCAGCGAATTCCTTCGTGTAGCCGGCCTGACGCATGCCGGCGATGGCGATTGTGCCAATAGCGACAACGGTGGCCGGTGACGAACCGGAGAGCGCCGCAAAGAGCATGCAGGCAAAGACAGCCGCAATGGCAAGGCCTCCGCGAATCCACCCGACAGCGTCGATCGAAAAGCGAATGATCCGCCTTGCAACACCGCCGGTCGACATGAAGCTGGAGGCCAGGATGAAGAACGGGATCGCCAGCAACGTGAAGTTCTGCGAGGCATTGAACAGCTGCACGGCAACCGAACTCATCGAGTCGTGGCTGAAGAGCGCAATGTAGAGCACGGCGGACAGGCCGAGCGAAATGGCGATCGGTACCCCGAGGAACAGGAAGCCGAACAGGAAAATGAAGAGAAATGCGGTTTCCATCGGGCCCTAGTCCTTCAGCACGTCTTTGTTTTCCGCCACCAGGTCTTCTGCCTCGTGGGCAGCAATGATGGCGTCTTTTTTACCCATTAGGATGAGCACGAATGCCTGCGCAGCCCGGAAGGCCAGCAGCAGGAGGCCAACGGGCAGGATGACGTAGGGTATCCAGCGCGGAACACGTTCCTTGACGTCGAACCATTCCTGAATGAAGACCGGCCATTTCAGGTCTTCCATGCCGATGGGCAACTTGTAGAACTTGGCGACATAAGCGAATGCACCGCCCGACGAGCCTTTGTTTTCAAGCCCGAACAAGGCCCCGAACCAGGTCGCGTCAAACAGAAGCAGGGCATAAAGTACCGTCAACGCCGCGCCGAGCAGAGCGGCCAGCCTGAACATCGGTTTCGGCAACAGGTTGATCACCGCATCAACGCCGAGATGCGCACCGATCTTGATGCCGTAGCTCATGCCGAACAGGATCAGCCAGGCGAACAGGACACGGGTGAATTCGAGCGCTCCGGTCCAGCCTGAATTGAAGCCATAGCGGGCGACCACCTGGCTGAAGGTTACGATGGTCATCAACGCCAGAATCAAGGCGAGGATGTTTTCCTCCAAGGAATCGACAAACCGTCCGACACGGGACATGACAGCCTCCCCAATGCCGGCGCGCTGCCGCACCGGCCTTGCGCGCCAGAAGCGCGCCGCATGAAATTTTGAAATTGATTGCGTCAGAAGATGGGCTCGCCAAGCGAGCCCATCCCGTCAGACCACGAAGTCTTAGCTTGCCTTGTTTGAAGAGACGGCCGCGTCGATGACATCCTGACCGATGTCGTCGCGGAACTGGTCCCAAACCGGCTTCATGGTGTTGACCCATTCGTCACGCTGCTCGGGTGTCAGCTGGCGAACAACACCCTTGTTTTCGATGATCTTCTGCTTGTTGGCTTCGTTGATCTCCGCTGCGCGCGCGTTGTACTCGTCGGAGACTTCGTTGAAGATCGTCAGGAACTGGTCACGGGTATCCGCTTCCAGGCTGTCCAGCCATTCCTGGGAGGTCACGGCCAGGTAGGTCAGCAGCTGGTGGTTGGTTTCCGTGGTGCCGTCCTGAACTTCGAAGAACTTCTTGGTGTAGATGTTGGACCAGGTGTTTTCCTGCCCGTCGACAACTCCGGTCTGCAGCGCGCCGTAGACTTCCTTGAAGGCCAGTTTCTGGGCATTTGCACCCATGGCTTCGATCATGGCGACCGCCACGTCGGACGTCTGCACGCGGAACTTCAGACCCTTGGCGTCGCTTGGAACCAGAAGCGGCTTGTTGGCAGAGAACTGTTTCAGACCGTTGAAGACATAACCAAGACCGACAAAACCGTAGTCGGACATGGCGCCCAGAAGTTCCTGACCCTTTTCACCCTTGGTGAAGGTGGTCACGGCGTCCATGTTGGTGAACAGGAACGGCAGGTCGAAGACGCGGTATTTCAGCGTGTAGGACTCGAATTTCGACAGGGACGGTGCAGCAAGCTGGACATCGCCAAGAAGCAGGGCTTCCATCACCTTGTTGTCGTCAAACAGCTGTGAAGACGGGAACACCTGCATGCAGGCCTTGCCGTCCATCTCGGTGTTGATCCGGTTGGCAAGCGCTGTCGCCATCTCACCTTTCGGGTGACCCTGGGCCGAAACCACGTGGCTGAACTTGATGACAACTTCGCCGTCGCCGCATTCATCAGCCGCCTGGGCAGCGGATGTCATGGCAAAGGAAGCCGCAGCAGCGGCGGCGATTACAAATTTTTTCATCGGATGTCCTCCCAGACATTTTTACATGGCGGCCATTTGCTTGGCCGGACAGCACAAGGGCTGTTCGTGCGCTTATTCGCAAAGCACGTGCCAACTTTGAATTCCTGGATAAAACGACAGGTTTCCGGCGAGTGCTTTCAGAAATTCCGGCCGCCGGGAAGGTCATCTCCTCGAAAATGGGTGGCATCTGACACATGCGACGCGCTCAATGTGTCGAGATCGACACATCACTCAGTGCCAAAGAGCCCCGCTTTTCGCATCGTGATGAATACGTTTTTCAAGTCGCGCAAGCTTTTCGGGGTTACGGATCATGAACACCTGGTCGACCAATCCGGACGCGTCAAATCCCAACGTCGTTGCGGTCACAATGCGTGCACCGTTATATTCGACCAGACCTCTCAATCCGTTGATTTCGATCTCGACTGTCCGGTCTTCCGTCCACAAACGACTGAGGATTTTGGCAATGTATTTGGAAACGACTTCCGATCCCTGGAGCGTGCGGGTGATCGCAGTGGCCTTACCACCTCCATCCGTCCGAAGTTGAACAGAATCTGCCAGGAGCTCCGCCAACTTGTCCGTCGATCCGGTCGCAAGCGCAGACATGAATGCCGTGAGGAGAGCACTTTGCTGGTCAGGAGTGGGAACAGACCTTGAAGAATGCGACCGGACAAACCGGCCTGCGCGCGAGACCAGCTGGCGGCATCCGGCTTCGCTCATCTGCAGCGTATCGGCGACTTCCGGATAAGGTTTTCCGAATACTTCCCGAAGCAGATAAGCCGCCCTTTCTTTTGGTGTCAGCCTTTCCAGCAACATGAGAAAAGCCGTTGTCAACGATTGAGCCCGATCCAGATCTGTTTCCGGATCGGAACCGGCATCGGTCTGAAGCGGCTCGGGAATCCACGGGCCGACGTAGTCGACCCGCTTCCTTTGAGCTGCCTTGAGATAATCCAGACAACGGTTTGTGCAAATCGTGGTCAGAAAGGCTTCGGGATTTGACACCGTATTTCCGTCCACGCTCTGCCATTTGACAAAGGTATCCTGAACCGCATCCTCGGCATCGGCCATGGAGCCGAGCATCCGATAGGCCAGGCCGAGCAGACGTGGTCGCGTCTGTTCAAAGAAGTCGCTTCTGGACATCATTGCCGCATCAATGGTTCGAGACCTGTATCCGGTTCCAGAGGTTGATCATCGCCACCGAAGACGTGATCGCGCTGATTTCACCGTCGGAGAAGTGCAAGCGCAGATCGGCTCTGAGAACAGAATAGTCTGTTTTCGGATCAAGGTTCGTCAAGGCTTCAGTCCAGGCCAATGCAGCCTTTTCCGCAGGCGAGAAATCCTCGACATGCCGCCAGACAGTCAGGCGCTGCAAGCGTTCCTGGCTTTCGCCATCATCCAGGGCCTCCTTGTTATGCATCTTTACACAATAGGCGCACTGATTGATCTGAGATGCCCTGAGATCCAGCAGGTGATGCAGTTTTGGATCGAGGTCGGACTTGCCGATCTCTCCGCTAGCAGCCACAAACCGCTGCAGTACCGAAGGAATGAAGTCCTGATAGTTGATTGGATTGGCTGTCGTCATTGGTGTCTTCCTGGAGAAGTTAAAGGGAGTAACACCCCTTTGACGAACGGACAGTCCCTATTGTGACGAACAGACTGAAAAATAATCGGTCATCCGTCAGACAGCATCGATTTCGTCTTTTCCAAGTCCGTATTTACGCATCTTTTCGTAAAGGGCCTTTCGCGAAAGACCCAGATTTTCATAAGTCGGTTTAATCACGCCGTCGTTGCGCTTGAGTTCAGCCGCAATAAGCGCGCGCTCGTAAGTCGCGATCTGTTCGAACAGACTGGAACCGTTGGAAGACTGAGGATCGGATTGCTGTTCAAGCCCAAGCACGAACCGGTCGGCCACGTTTCGCAATTCCCGCACGTTACCCGGCCAATCGCGTGCCATCAGGCCGGCAAGGTATAGCTCGCCGATATCGGGAATTTCGCGACGGTAGCGCGCCCTGGCCTCGACGGCCAAGTGCCTGAACAGCAGCGGAATATCCTCGATGCGGTCGCGCAGCGGCGGGATCTCGACGTTGACAACATTGAGGCGGTAAAAGAGATCCAGCCGGAAACGACCTTCCTTGCCGGCGGCTTCCAGGTCTTCCTTTGTCGCGGCGACGAAACGAACGTCCAGTTCGATCGCCTTGTTGGAGCCAAGCCGCTCGATGGTTCGCGTTTCTATGACCCGCAGCAGTTTGACCTGAAGTTCCAGGGGCATGGATTCGATCTCGTCGAGAAAGACCGTGCCGCCATGGGCATGTTCAAGCTTGCCGATCCTTTGTCCGCTGGCACCGGTAAAGGCGCCTTTCTCGTGGCCGAACAGTTCCGATTCGATGATCTCGGCCGGCAAAGCGCCGCAGTTCAGCGCAACGAAGGGCTTGTCCTTGCGAGGTCCTTCATCGTGAAGTGCCCGTGCAACCACCTCCTTGCCTGATCCTGTCTCTCCCAAAATCAGGATGTCGGCATCCGTCGCAGAAAGCGCCGTCACGTTTTTGCGCAGCAGATCCATGGCCGGTGTGCGTCCGACCAGACGGCTTTCAAGCCCGGTTCTGTCCGCCAGTTCCTCGCGCAGCTTTCTGTTCTCAAGAACCAGTCGGCGCTTGTCCAGCGCGCGTTCCACCACAGAGGCGAGATGTGCAACGGAGAACGGCTTTTCCAGGAAATCGTAAGCGCCTGCGCGCATCGCCTCGACCGCAAGCGGTACGTCACCATGTCCGGTGATCAGTACAACGGGGAGCGCCGGATCAATTTCAAAGGCGTTTTTCATCACTTTAAAACCGTCGGTTCCCGGCATGCGGATATCGGTCACCAGGACGCCGTAGAAGTCCCGGTTGATCCGTTCAAGTGCGCTTTCCGGCCTTCCGGAGGCAAAGACCTCCTGACCTGTCAGTTCCAGCCCCTGGCTCAAGGAGCCCCGAAGCGCTTCCTCATCGTCGATCAACAGAACCGTTGCCTGATCCATTTTTCCTATTCCGCTGCCAGCACGCGTTCATCCGCCACCGGAAGGCGCATGGTAAAGACAGCACCGCCGCCCTCCCGATTCACCGCCTTGAGCGACCCGGAGAAGTCATGGACGATTTTGTAGGCGATCGACAAGCCCAGACCGAGCCCGGAACCGACATCCTTGGTCGTATAAAACGGGTCGAAAATCTGGGGCAGAACCTCTTCATCGATACCGGTTCCGTTGTCCGTGACTTCCAGCACGGCTTCATCGCCCTCCCGGATGAGCGAGAGGCTGATCAGCGGCGCCGGGCTCGCCTGCACGGCGTCGAGCGCATTGGATAGCAGGTTGATGACCACCTGCTCCAGGCGAATACGTCCGCCCTTCACGATTATGTCCTCTTCCGGCAATTCCAATGACAATACAAAACCGCTTTGCTTGATTTGCGGGCGCAGAAGCAACATGGCCTCGTCAATGACCTGGCGAAGCGAAACCGGCTTGATATCGGTTCCCGACTTGCGCGTGAACCCCTTGAGGGTCTTGGCGATTTCACCCATGCGTTTCACCATGCCGCCGATCCGCGTCAGGTTTCCTCGCGCTTCTTCGGCCCTGCCCCTGTCGATCAGCATCTCGGCAATCTCGGCATCGGACCTGATGGCAGCAAGCGGCTGGTTGTATTCGTGGCTGAGCGCGGCCGACATCCGACCAAGCGTTGCCAGCTTCGCGGCCTGGACCAGTTCCGCCTGTGTCTGGCGCAGATTGGCCTCGGCCTGCTGGCGCTCACTCACCTCCCGTTCCAGGTGCGAATTGGCACGGCGCAACTCCGCCGTCCGGCTCTGAACGCGTCTTTCCAGCCTGAGTGCAGATGCGCGATTACGGCGTTCTTCACGAACGAATTCCTCACGGCGCGCGATCAGAAACCAGATGCCGCCAGCTGCAATCACGCATACCAGCAAAGCGACGAGCATTGCCCAGCCGGACTGCCGGCGCGCATCGCCGATGTCGACAAGAGTCCGGATCTGCCAATCCAGAACCGGAAGATTGGACGTCAGTTGCATGTGGGTGCTCGCCGCACTGGCTGCCGGCAAAAGAAGATGCAGTCGTCCGGCGAGAGAAAGGTCCGCAACGTTCCAGCTCGGGTCCAGCCTGTCCGCCGTCATTCCGCGCAGCGCCGGTACGTTGGAAACGACGACCCGTCCGTCATCCAGCGCCAGGATCGGGTCCTTGCTCAAAGCCCAGGCCTGCTCGACATCATCCAGGCTCACACGAACAGCAAGAACCCCGAGGAAGGTTTCTCCTCTGCGCAGCGGAGAGGCAAATACATAATTCGAAGGCGTCTCCGGTGTGCCCGGTATCAGTTCTCGCCCCAATTGACCCTGTTTTGCCTGGGTGAAGGCATGTGGGATGGTGGATGCATCACCGATCGCGTTGACCGGAACGCTGTCCTGGCTGGAGACGATCACTTTGCCGGACGCATCCATCAGCCAGACTTCCTCCGCTCCCGACATGCCCGCGGCGATTGCGGCGATACCCGGCTCCGTGTTCAAGTTTTCCGAATAATAGAAGCGCGCGACTTCCGGGCCCCGGGCCAGAAGCGGTGACAGAAGACGGAATTTGTCCAGGAGCCGTTCCAGGGCTGCAGTCTGAACAGCGAGATTGGCCGCGGCACGTGTTTCGGCTTCAGCAAGTGTGATCCGCAGGCTGGCCAAACCCGTCAGCCACACCACTACCAGGGTGGCTAAAACCAGACCGGCTCCGATCCCGAATTTAAGCTTGCGCCATGTCAGGCGCTTTGGTCTGCGTATCATCTCACCAGTATACTGCAGGAAATTCTGCCGTGAAATTGACCAAATCAGTCAATAGTGCCGATTTGAGGGTCACTCGGGAGACTGTTAGAAAATCGCCCGGCATTTTTTCGCGCGAATTCTATACCAGGTTGCGTTGGCGGCGATCGATGGCAACGCTCTTGACCAGCACCGTCACCTCCTTGCCGGTAAACAATTCAAGGTCAGCAACGGAAGCGCGCGTGATACGCGCACGGATCGTTTGATCTTCAAGCGCGCACAGGATTTCCGCATAGGGACCCGATTCTTCGGATATGCTGGTTATTCTCGCCTGGAAGGCATTGCGGATCGACAAACCCTTCGGTGGCTCCACGGCCAGGGCGACATCACGCGCGCGAATGCGAAGCCTTACCGTGTCGCCGGCCTTGGCCGGAAGATCCGGTATCTGAAGCACGGCACCACCGATATCGACAAATGTCAGGCCCCAGTTTGCGTCGATGTCGGTCACATTGCCATGCACTAGCGCTCCAGCCTCATGACGACCTGTCGCCCGACCAAGGTCGGTTCTCGTCAGCATCTCGGCGACGGGGCCATAGGCTGGTGTACGGCCTTCGGAAAGAATTACCAGCGTGCTTGAAAGCCGGGCGACTTCCTCAATGGAATGACTGACATAGAGGATCGGGATACCTGCATCAACGCAGAGCCTGTCCAGATAGGGCAAAATATCGTTGCGCCGTGCCTGATCAAGACTAGCCAGCGGTTCATCCATGATGAGGAGGTGCGGATCTGACAAAAGCGCGCGACCAATCGCAACACGCTGCTTCTCCCCGCCGGACAATGTTTCCGGCTTGCGTCCAAGCAGGGTGGACAGCCCCAGCAACTCGACAACTTCGCCGAAATCTCGATTGCCGGACCTGCCACCTGCCCAGCGCGCATATGTGAGGTTCGACTTGACACTCAAATGCGGAAACAGGCGTGCATCCTGAAAGACATGACCGATGCACCGCCGCTGAACCGGCAGGTTGATCCCCTTTGCGGCATCAAACAGGACCGTGCCGTCGAGCGCGATCCGGCCCCTATCCGGTTTGACAAGCCCCGCGATCATGTTGGTGAGGGTCGTCTTGCCTGCACCGGACTGTCCGAACAGAGAGGTTACCCCGCCTTCGCTTTCAAATTGCGCCTGAAACTCAAGAGCGCCGACCTTGCCTGATATATCGACTTCAAGCATTGCCACCTCCCAGCCGCGTCCGCAGACGGCGCGCAAGCAGTTCCGACGCGATCAATGCTGCAAACGCGACGACAACGGCTATCAGTGTCAACCTGAAGGCTGCAAGATCGCCACTGGGTGTCTGAGTCGCTGTGTAGAGAGCAAGCGCCAGTGTGCGGGTTTCCCCCGGGATGTTGGAGACAAACGTAATCGTTGCGCCGAATTCCCCCATTGCCTTTGCAAACCCGAGAATCGCACCGCCCAGTATGCCGGGCAGCGCAAGTGGAAGTGTCACGGTCAGAAACCCGACGAACCGGTGTGCACCGAGCGACCTGGCTGCGTCCTCAAGTTTGGGATCCACGGCCTCGAAAGACAGACGGATCGGACGCACGATCAGCGGAAATGACATGACACTTGCAGCGAGTGCGGCACCGGTCCAGTTGAACGCAAAGCTGATCCCGAAGAGATTGTCGAGAAAAACACCGATCGGCCCTTTTCGCCCGAATGTCAGCAGCAGCACGTATCCGGTCACCACTGGCGGAAGGACAAGCGGCAAATGCACCAGGGCATTGACGAAACCATGCCCCGGAAACCGGTAGCGGGCCAGAATGTAGGCAACCAGAATCGCCAAGGGCAGTGTCACCAGAAGCGCGGCTGCGGCGACTCTCAGGGTCAGGGTCAGAGCCTGCCATTCGTCGGGTTGAAGATTGAAAAAGTCCACGTTCGCCCGGTCTGCTGGTCAATCCGACCGCCAGTGCTTGTGCGGTCTATTCCACCTTATCGGTCACAAACCCCAGAGATTGCAAGATTTCTCGTGCCTCTTGACCGGAGAGAAAGTCGAGAAAGGCCTCGGCAGCCGGATCCGGGCGTCCTTCGGTCAAGGCGGCAAGATACCGGATCTCCGGATAGCTTTCCGCAGGCAGTTCCGCCACGACCGCAACTTCCGGCTCAATTGCAGCATCGGTGCGGTAGACAAGACCGAGCGGTGTGTCCCCCCGGGCCACCGATGCAAGGGCAATCCGGACGTTTTCCATTGGCGCCAGTCGGGCCGAAACAGTTTTCCAGAGACCAAGACTTTCAAGCGCCGCCTTGCCGTACCGACCGGCCGGTACGGTTTCCGTATCGGCGATCGCCATGCGCCCACCGTCCAGCGCGCCGGTGATCCGGGTCTCGCTCAAATCAAGGCGTTCCGTGCCCTTTGCCCCGATCAGAACAAGTTCATTCGATGCGATCAGCCGAACCGTTCCGGGGACAACAGCGTCCCGTTCGATGACGTAATTCATCCACGCGTCATCGGCGGAAATGAACAGGTCGGCCGGCGCGCCAGCCTCAACCTGCCTGGCCAGTATTCCCGTTCCTGCGAATGAGAAAATCACACTGTTGCCGGTCTCGGCCTCGTAAACCTGTCCAATCCGTTCCATCGCTTCGCGCATGCTGGCAGCCGCGAACACCGTCAGGCTCGACCCTGCCAGCGGCTGAGCGAGCGTCGCCAACAGAAAGCCAATGACAAGAAACAGGCGAGGGAACATTCGCACTCCGGTTCAAAAATCGGTCAAACAGCCAGTCCATCAAGAACCTGACTTCAATAGGGCGTTATGCGCTTGCGCGCCTGTCTTCCCGGATCATGTCAGATCCCTTTTCAGCGATCATGACCGTCGGTGCATTGGTGTTTCCGGACGTTATTGTCGGCATGACCGATGCATCGACGACCCGAATATTGCCAAACCCCCGGAGCCTCAGACGCTCGTCGACCACGGACGCTTCGTCGACACCCATGCGGCATGTGCTTACAGGGTGAAAAATCGTGGTGCCGATATTGCCCGCTGCGCTTACCAGGTCATCCTCACTGGTGAAGTCCGGACCTGGCAGATATTCCTCGGGTTGATAGGGTTGCATGGCCGGAGCTGCCATGATCCGGCGGGTCAATCGAATGGCATCGGCCGCCACCCGTTTGTCCGCTTCGGCAGAAAGATAGTTGGGCTGGATTTCCGGCTGAGCGGTTTTTTCCGGTGACGCGATATGGACATGGCCCCGGCTTTCAGGACGCAGATTGCAAACGCTTGCGGTCATTGCCGGGAAACTGTGCAACGGCTCACCGAATTTCGGCAACGACAAGGGCTGCACATGATATTGCACGTTGGCCGTTTCAAAGGACGGATCGGTCTTGGCAAAGACACCCAACTGGCTCGGTGCCATAGCCATCGGTCCGGACCTTTTGAAAATGTATTCAAGGCCGATCTTCGCCTTGCCGGCCCAGGACCCGGCGAGTTCGTTCATCGTCAACGCATTCCGGACCTTGAAGACCGGTCTCAGTTGCAGGTGATCCTGAAGGTTTTCACCGATGCTGCGGTTTTCGTGACGTGGCTCGATACCGGCCTTCGTCAGAATTTCCGGATTTCCGATACCTGACAGTTCCAGAATTTGGGGAGACCCGATCGCGCCGGCCGAGAGGATCAACTCGCCATCTATCTTCACGGTGGCGGCCTCGCCACCGACTTCCAGCTTGAGACCTGTTACGGTTCCATTTTCGAATTCCAGTCGGTCCACATGGGCTTCGGTCAACACATTGAGATTGGGGCGACCGCCGGCGGGGCGCAGAAACGCCTTGGCACCATTCCAACGGACGCCGGACTTCTGTGTCACCTGAAAATAGGCAGATCCGAAATTGTCACCGCCGTTGAAATCTTTCGTCTTCGGAATGCCGTTCTGTTCGCACGCGACGCGAAACGCGTCCAGGAGCTCCCAGGTCATCCTTTGCTCCTCGACGCGAAGATTTCCGCCCTGAGCATGAGACTCATCGTCCCAGGCGTAGTGATCCTCCGATTTGCGGAAATAGGGCAGAACATCGTCCCACGCCCACCCTGCAAGTCCGAGCTGGCGCCAGTGATCGTAATCCCATGCCTGACCGCGCATGTAGATCATGCCGTTGATCGACGAGCAGCCGCCCAGAACCTTGCCGCGCGGATAGAGCAACGAGCGACCGTTGAGACCAGACGTCGGCGCGGTCTTGAACCCCCAATCAACGCGCGGATTGCCTATACAGTGAAGATATCCGACAGGGATGTGGATCCAGATATAGTTGTCTTTCTTGCCGGCCTCGAGCAGCAACACCTTTACGTCCGGGTCTTCCGACAACCGGTTCGCCAAAACGCACCCAGCCGTTCCGGCGCCAACAATCACATAATCCCAAGCACCGAGATCGCGCATCTGTCCTCCACATGTTGATTGCCAGATGGAGGCACGCGAAAACGCGGTGGTCAAGTCAGTTAAACGTATAGTCCGTGCATCACGTTGATTGCATCCTCGAAACACCCGTTTACGCAATTCTTACGAGACCTTGCGACAACTGATCGCGATCCGTCAGCGAGGCTTCAGGCATGTCCAATTTTGCACAGCGTAATCTGGAAGGAATTTTCCTGACGGTTTTCCATGCCGTGCGCAGGGTTTACCGGCCTCTGCGCAACTGGATCGGCGCCAGTGTTCTCGGCGTCTTTGTCCTGATGACGGTGGCCGTCGTTCAGATTTTTCCGGTCTCCAACTGGGACATGTTCGCCTATACGGCCGTTGTCCTGGAAAGTGACACTGACGACGTGACTGCGCTGCACCGGCAATCCTATTCCCTGGTAAGAGACAATGTCACGGAAGGCGAATTCATAACATTGACCGAGGACCGGCCCTACCGGGTACGCCAGGCAAGGGACGCGGAAGCCTTTCACACGATGCTCGGTTTTTACCGTCTGAAGGTCCTTTATGTTGAGACCGCCAGACTGCTTGCCGATCTTGCAGGTCCCGTCGAAGCGCTCCGGATGATTTCAATGATGTCGGTACTCGCCATCGGCGTGGTGCTGCTGGCATGGCTCGCGCGGACCGGAACGCTGATGTACGGGCCCGTCGTTGCTGCTTTCCTGATGCTGTCCACTTTCGGCTACGCCGCGCTGCTCATCACGCCCGATCTCTATGCAACATTCTTCCTGGTCCTGGCCGCATTCTTCTACGTGGAGAAGCTGGATATTCCTGCTGCACTCACCCTTGTCGCTGCCTTCCTCACGCGGCCTGATCATCTCGCCTTCATCGGCGTCTTCTTCGTGTTTGCCGCGATATACGGGCCGGGGCGCTGGATTCAGGCCTGCTGCTTTGCGGCTTGTCTAGTGACCTATCTCTGGATCACCCGCGGTTCGGATCATCCCGGCTGGTGGATTCACATGTGGTTCACGCATATCGAATACGCGCCGACCCTCAAGGATTTCAAACCGGCGTTTTCGATCGGGACCTATCTGGAGATGCTCATGCGTTCGACGGTCAGGTCCTTGATGGGCTTCTCATGGATCGCGTTGCTTTTCGCACTCACTCTGTTTTTTGCAAAATGCGTCGTGCCGGACAGGATGGACCAAAGATCTCGTGTTCTGCTTTATGCCGTTTTCGCATCAATCTGCGCCAAGTATCTCGTTTTCCCGCATTACGAGACACGATTCTACCTGCCCTATCTCATCATCATGGGCATGATCCTGCTGGTCGGCTGGCATCGTCAGCAGATTTCTGAAACCTGATCGCTCGCAAATCGGGTCGCCTGCAGGTGACCCGGACACTAAGGTCACCCTACATCTATTGAGGAGATCCATTCATGTTTCAGGTACACCCCCTGCCGGCAGACTCGTTTGCCCACCTCTACAGCATGTCCGACGAGGATCTTGCTGCCCGAAACGTGCAGGTTCACCTTTCAGACGGTGCCTTTCCCTGCCGCGTCTCGCTTGCCGATGCCACCGAAGGAGAGCGTGTCTTTCTTCTGAACTTCGAACATCAGCCTGGCGATACTCCGTACCGCTCCCGCCACGCTGTTTTTGTCAAGGACGGAGCCGTCGAGGATCATCCCCTGCCAGGCTTCGTACCGGCCTGCATTGCCGGCAGGTTACTTTCAGTGCGGGCTTTCGACAAAACGCATGAAATGGTCAATGCAGACGTGATCGAGGGCAGCGACGTTCAGGATCTGATTGCAACGTTTTTTGCTGATCCAAAGGTCGACTACCTGCACCTGCACTATGCCCGCCGCGGTTGCTTTGCGGCGAAGGTAACCCGTTCTGCCGGTTAAATCGCTGCATTTTGCGCTCAGTATCAAGAGAGGTGATCTGGAAACGGTGCCTCTTTTTTTCGTTTGTCGACATCCGTGGCGTCCGGTGCTGCCTGCCTAACCGGTACCTGTTTTTTGGATAAACTGGGTCTGGCATCCGTATTCAAGTTTTGAAAGCGTTGCCAGAAAGGGATGACATCGAAAATAAACTCTAGATAATGTAATCTTGTACCAACAACCTTTGGGAGAAGCGTATCATGCTGACCGCAGCCAGCCGCCGCGCCGCATTCAAAGTCCTTCATGAAAACGGACGGGCGTTTTTGATGCCCAACCCCTTTGACATCGGTTCAGCACGTGTTCTCGACGGCATGCGCTTCGATGCCCTGGCAACCTCCAGCGCAGGATATGCCTGGACGCAGGGTGTGCGCGATGCCGAAGGTCTTATCAGCCGTGACGACGCGCTCGGTCACGCGGCCGACATCATCAGCGCAACGAGCTTACCCGTGAACGGTGATCTGGAAAACGGGTTTGGGCACAGCCCTGAAGACGTCGTGGAAACGGTAAAAGGCGCGATTGAGGTTGGTCTTGCCGGCTGCTCGATCGAGGATTACACGACCAACCCGCAGGACCCGATTTATCCGCTTGAAGAAGCGGTCGAACGGATCAAGGCTGCGGTGGACGCGAAGAACAGGCTTGCGATGGATTTCGTTCTGACGGCCCGCAGCGAAGGACCGGTCAAGACCCAGCATGAGCTGGACGAGACCATCAAGCGACTGAACGCATTTGTCGAAGCCGGCGCAGATTGCGTCTACGCACCCCAACTCAAGGAAAAAGACCAGATTTCCGCAGTTCTCGCCGCCGTCAAGGCACCGATGAATGTGCTCGCTGGACGCAAGAATTTCCACCTGACCCGGAAGGAACTGGCCGATATGGGGGTCGCCCGTGTTTCAATCGGTGCAGGTCTTGCCCGGATTGCGCTCGGAGCCTTCGTTGCAGCCGCCGAGGATATGAAAGACGGCGGCGCCTTCGGATGTTTTGACCGGGCGCAGGGAATGAGCGACTTCGAAGCCTTCATGAAAGCCCGGCCCTGAGCAAAAGGAGACTACGCACAGTCAGAGGCCTCTGAAATGGCAACGCGGCGGCAAGCTTGTCGTCCACATGCGTTGCGTGCTCCTGGATTCCGGTCAATTGTCTCAATCCGTTGACCGGAGCCCTAACCGGTTGCCCAATAGGTCAGAACGATCGGCAGTGTCACAAGTGTCAGACAGGTGGACACGAAGATGAACCCGGCAACACCATCGGCTTCATCAGGTTGATGCTGGGAGATGGCCAGGTAGGTTGCGACCGAAGGCGGCATGAAGCACAACAGTATGATCACGCTTTCAATTTTGGCATCCAGGATCAAAACCTGCGTAATCGCAAGGGCTGCGATTGCCGAAACCCCGATATGGGTGACTGATAGAATCACGGCGCGCGTGACGCCACCGAACTTCAGTGTTTCGAGGCTGTGTCCGAGTGTCAGCAGCATGATCGGAATGGCAAGACCCCCCAGAATTTCGAGACTCTGGTCCACGGGCTCCGGAATTTTCCATTCGGTTGCAAGCAAGACCAGGGCGAAGATGACCGCATAGATAACGGGCTGGCGCACAAGTGCCCTGAAATCGGGACGCCCCATCGGTATCGCGATACCGATGGTGAAAATTGCGGTCAGTACGACAACGATGAAACCAATCGCAACGGCAGCACCTTCCGGGCCGAAAGCGAGCGTTGAAACCGGCAGGCCGATATTGCCGACATTCGACAGCATCATCGGCGGCAGATAGGCCCTGAGCGGGATGCGCAACAATTTCATCACGATCAAGCCAATGACACCGAAGATCGCAATCATGCCCACTGCTGCTGCCAGAACGGTCAGAAAGGTCTCAAGCTGAATATGTTCCTTCGCCAGATGAGACAGGATCAGCGCGGGATAGCCGACATTCGAGACAAGCGAACCGAAGAGTTTGCGGTCAAATGGTGCCTTGAAATAGGCGAGTGCATAGCCGAGCAGAACGCATAGCAGCACAGGCAACATGATGTTGACGACATGTTCGGCAATACCCGACACGTTACGCACCCCAATTCAATGATGTTCAGTTCAAGACATTTAAGCCGGGATAAATGTAGATTCACAACCTCGCTGGATGCGAACCCGGGATAACAGCGCATTAATGCGCGCTTTGATCCCGGGTTCCGCCCCCTGCTGTCCTGAAAGTTCAGAGTGACTTACTCGGTTCGTCTGTTCCGGTTTTCCTTGGCTTTCACGACCCGGCGAACCATCTTGCCGAACGCCTTGTCTTTGGATCGCCGCTCGGCAAGGCTCGCAGAATTGAAAGCCTCTTCGGCCTTCAGCTTCCGCCATCTTTGCAATCTGGCACCGTCCAGATCACCTGACTGGATTGCATTCTGGACCGCACACCCCGGTTCGGTCTCGTGCCTGCAGTCCTTGAACCTGCAATTCGCAGACAACTCGTTGAGATCCGCAAACAGATCCTCGATGCCCGAGGCGGCATCCATGAGCTGCAGTTCGCGCATGCCGGGCGTATCCAGAACGAGGCAGCCCCCCGACACCAGATGCAGTTGCCGACGTGTCGTCGTATGGCGGCCCTTGGCATCGTCTTCCCGGATCGCCTGTGTCGCGATGGACCGTGTTCCGGAAAGGGCATTTGCCAAAGTCGATTTGCCAACGCCCGACGAACCGAGAAACGCGACCGTTTTACCAGGCTTGCACCAATCAGCCAGCCTGGATTTCGGTTGATCGCCACGCGCATCGAGAGTGATGACGGGTGCCAGCTGTGAAATGGCAGCAGCTTCGTCGGCAAATGTCTGCGGGTCCGAAACAAGGTCGGACTTCGTCAGGAGGATAACCGGGTCGATCTCTGCCTCGAAACAGATCGCGACATAGCGTTCCAGCCTCGCGATATTGAAATCCTGATTGCAGGAGGAAACGATGAATGCCGTTTCGATATTCGCGGCGATCAACTGGACCTGACGATCCGTTCCCGGCGCGCGGCGCTTCAGCAGGCTCTTGCGCTCCAGCACACGGCTTGAAGGCACATGCCCGGGATCCAGCAAGAGCCAGTCCCCAACCGTTGCATCCGCACGCGGCGGAATGACTTCGTCGACCGCTGAGCCAACAACGTGAAGCCCGTTGCGATGCACCTCAACAACACGGACGGGTGGTGTTCCGACAAGTTCGTCCGAACTGATCTGTTGCGCAAAATGAGGTTGCCAGCCGAGTTTCTCCAAAGGGGAGAGTTGCCGGTCTGTTCCTCCACGTTGAGTGCCGGGAGGAAAGAATTTCCGATAATTTCGTGTCATGGGATGTCTCGAGACTTAAACACACGTCATCAGGCGCCCTGGCGGACGCCGGTTCATGTATTTACGGCTCTCCGGTATTCAGAGAGCCGGCTCAGGCAAGCTCTAACATCCAATCTCCATTGATCGCGCCGCTGCCGACGCAAAACGAAGCTAGTGGCTTGCAACGGAGTTTTCAAGATGGGCACAGCCAGGTGGTGTCATACGCTCACGACTATTCCGGGCGCTCCCCCACATAGGCCGCGCGTGGCCGGATCTTTTCATGAGACGCATATTGCTCGAGCGCATGGGCTATCCAGCCGGTCATGCGCCCGGCGCAGAAAATGATCTTGCCGGCATCTTTCGGCAGATCGTAGGTTTTCTGGATCACGGCGAGAGCCAGGTCGATATTCGGTGGCAATCCGAAGAGATCGTCCGCTGCCTTAATCAGCCCCGGCAGACGCTCGACAAAGGGATCGCCGCCTTCGGTCCGGCACAGAATGTCGAGCAGGCAAACGGCACGCGGGTCCCGGCCCTGATAAACCGAATGACCGAAACCCGGTAGCGTCTCTCCGCGCGCCAGCCTGTCCGCAAGCATTTCCTCAATGTCCGTGTCGGGCTGGATTTCTGCCAGCCAGGCAGTGGCACGATCCGGCGCGGCCCCGTGTCGCGGGCCGGCAAAAGCGCCGAGGCCGGACAGCAGCGCCGCATGAAGCGGAGCGCGCGTGGAGGCCGCACATCGCGCGGTGAAAGCACTGGTGTTGAGTTCATGATCCGCGCACAGCACGAGAGCAGCCCGAATCAGGTTTTTTGCCGACGCCGACGCGCCATAGGCGTTTGCAATTTGCGTGTGGATCGGAATAGCCACAGGCTCCTTGCCCAAAAGTGCGGCGACCGAATATCGCAGAAGGGCCGCGCCCTTCGTCTGCAGAAGTCTGGGCGCAAGCGTGAAGGCCGCCTTGTCCTGGAGGGGCCAGGCGGCAAGCGCCATCATCAGCCTGTCCAGCGCGGGGAGGCCTTGGGGCATCGCAGGTGGTTTTTGCGGGACATTGCCGGCAAACGGATCCTCACCGGATGCCCACAGCAGCGTTGCAACGGTTTCAAGTGTCGATGTCTCTGCAAGATCCAGTGCTGACCGGCCGCGATAGACCGGACCGTCTTCGGCGATCAGCGTCAGCTCGGTTTCAAGAACCGGATCACCAGTCAGCGGCCGGGCTCCCGTGTGATCCTCGGCGGCCCTGCGGCCCTTTAGCCTTCGGACATCGGTAGCATCGTAGCGTCGCTTCTTGCCCGGTCCGGCGACGGAGGAAATCAGTCCGCGGCTGACATAGGCATATAGAGTTGCCGGCTGGACACCAAGCTCGGCTGCTGCTTCGCGGGCGGAGAGGTAGATGGGTGTGCTCATACATTGATTCTAATTGTCAACATTGATCAATGCAATGTCGGCAGCCTATCAAACGGAAACTGAACAATAGGAGCTGACCATGACCGAAGTGCCAAATCCGGCTCAAATGACCCAGGATCCTGTCGCCGGCCTTGAAGGGGTGGTTGCCGCCACAACGCGCCTCAGCGACGTCGACGGACAGAATGGCGTGCTTGTTCTCCGCGGCAGGACGATTGAAGATCTCGCCGGCAAGATCTCCTTTGAAGACGCCGTCGCGCATCTTTGGCAGGGTCTTGGCGTAGCAGAGGCAAGATCCGTAAAATACGCGTTTGGAGAAGCGAGAATTGCAGCTTTTGCAGTGGTACCGCTCCTGGAAAACGCACCGGATTCCCTGTCGGTTTATGAGCGCATGCAACTTGGCCTGGCTGCACTTCCCCCGAACAGGGGATTGCCGGAAGCAATTGCCATCGCCGGGGCCTTGCCGGTTTTCCTGGCCGCTTCCTACCGGATAGAGTCAGGAACAAGATCGCTGGCGCCGGACAGCACCCTGCCCGCGGCAACCGACCTCCTGCGCATGCTGACAGGCGAAACACCCCCGGAAGCGCATGCGCGCGCGCTTGACAGATATCTGGTGACGATCCTCGATCACGGCCTCAATGCCTCCACCTTTACGGCGCGCGTGATCGGATCGACCCAGGCCGGCATGAAACAGGCCGTTCTGGGCGCCATGGGAGCTCTCAGCGGGCCGTTGCATGGCGGTGCCCCCGGGCCGGTACTCGACATGATCGACGCGATTGGAAGCCCGGACAATGCAGATGACTGGATCACCGGCGCGCTTGAAAGAAAAGAACGGCTGATGGGATTCGGGCACCGCATCTACCGGACACGGGACCCTCGCGCGGATGTTTTGAAAGCCGGTCTGAAACTTCTCGGACAAGACAATCCGAAGGTAAGGCTCGCCGAAGAGATCGAACTGGCAGCTCTCGCTGCTTTGAAAAAAGCCAAGCCGGACCGGCCGCTGGACACGAATGTCGAGTTCTACACGGCGGTTCTACTGGATGCGATCGGGATCGACCGTGCGCTGTTCACGCCGATGTTTGCGACCGGGCGGACACCAGGCTGGTGTGCCCATGTTCTGGAGCAGCAGCAGACCGGCAAACTCATTCGTCCGGCGTCACACTATGTCGGTCCGATGCCAAACGAAAGCAAGTCTCTGACGTAATACGCTTATCATTGCTGCCCCGGCCTTGAGCCGGGGCCTCATATCCCTGTTTTTCAATGATCCCGGATCAAGGCCGGGACGACATTTCGCCAACGCGCAATGGCCGAATTGGTTGCCGGACTATTCCGCCATTTCCGCTTCACGGACAGCCAGTTCGATCTCATCGATGAGGCCGGGTTCCAGGCCGAGACGCGCGGCAAGCATCTGCAGATATGCCCTTTCAGCGGGATGGTTCGGATCGATGGCCAGGCGGGAAGCCGCATAGATTTCGGCAGCCGATTCCGGACAGTTCGCACTGGCGACGATCTTGTCGAGATCAAGTGGTGAGCGGAGCTCATCCATCAGGAATGCCTTTGCCTCGCTGTCGAGACCGGCTTCGTCGATTTTGGCGAAGATCGTATCCTGTTCTTCCCGATCGATGTGGCCATCCGCTTTTGCAGCCGCGATCATTGCCGACAGCAGAGCGACGGCAAATTCGTTCTCGCCGCCCGGTTGCTCTGCCGGGTCGAAGGCCGTGCCGCGCGGAGCCTCCAGGGGGATCGGCTCATCCTGGGGATATTGTGGTCGCGGCGCGTTCTGCTGATTGGCCTTGTGGCCCTGGTAGGCCTTGTAAGCCAGACCGGCAACAAGCGCGAGACCGCCATAGGTGACGGCTTTCTTGCCGATCTTCCGTCCGGACTTGGAACCAAGCATCAGTCCGGCGAGCCCGCCAAGCGCGAGGCCTCCGCCCTGGGACGACAGAAAATCCTTGCCCTGCGACAGCAGGTCGTCCGATCCACCGCGCTGCGCGGCTGCACCGCCCCGGCCACCATACTGACTGCCGGACGGGCCTCCGGACTGACTGCCCAGTAACTGATCCAGCAAGGATTTAGCGTCAAACATCAATTGCTCCCTTGAACGGCCCCACGCGGGGCAAATCACACTTTCCCTATCAGATGGTATTTTCTGCAGGGCGCGCAAGTTTGCGTTACATTTGGGTACAGAAACATGAACTCCACCCGATTTGGAATTTCCGGATAGATGGTCAGCAGAAAAGTGCGTGCAAGAGCGTTCGCCGCTCACATGGCTCTGATTGCGATGCTGTGCAGCGGAGGCACCGTGCAAGCGTTTTCCAGCAGCGGGTCCCCGGATTCCTATTCGGAGATTGAAGATGATGAGCTAAAAAACACATTTCTCGAGATTCTGTCCGCAGACGGCGAAAGTTCGACCGGCAAGCTGGTTTTGTTTCATGAGTCAGGTGACGCAGACAAGCAGGTCGTTGTGCACGTGGTTCAGGACCGCGGCGTTCCACGTGGCACGCAGTACCCGACTTATGTTTTCAGAACCGTGGGCGAACTCGAAGGACCGGACCTGATTTTCAAATCACACACGGGGACCCGTCTCTACCGCCATGACGAAGGCGTTCCCGAAAACGGATGCCTGCTTTCCGCCGAAAATGGTTATTCCGACATTTGTCTTGCAGATATTCAAGGCAACGCCGCACCGGACCTGCCGGGCCTGCGCAAGGACTTCTGGTCGGACCTGATCAAGCTTTTCGGGCTTTAGGGCCGAATTCGAAGTGCGGGCCATTAACACACGCGCCGTCCCGGCCTTGAGCCCGGACCAAGGCGTATTACAGGACCCGGCTCAGGGCCGGGTCGGCCTCGATGGTTGTTTCGTTCCCCGCAAGGCCGCAATCATACTTAACTACCCAGCGGCAACAAATTGTCGTCCTTCAGCGTTTCCATTGCAATCGACGAGCGCACATGGTGGACCGCCTCCTGTGGAAGGAGGTCGTCGTTGATGATGCGACTCAGGGTTTTGAGGTCGGGCACAACGATTTTCAACATGTAGTCGACATCGCCGGTCAGTGTATGCGCCTCCTGCACCTCCGGCATGGCGATCACGACATTCCGGAATTTCCGGGCGTTTTCCTTGCTGTGCGCGCCGAGCGTCACGCCAATATAGGCCGTCACCGTCAGACCCAGGGCTTCAGGGTCGAGTGCGGCACGGTAGCGGCGGATCACCCCCGTTTCCTCCAGTTTCTGACGGCGGCGGGAAACCTGGCTGGCCGACAGGCTGATCACATCGCCAAGCTCCGCATTGGTCAGGGCGGCATTGTCCTGTAATGCGGCGAGAAGTTTCACGTCATAGCCATCAAGCGCAACAGTCATGCACGTTTCCCAACAGTTTTACACATTGTGTGCAAGATACTACGCGCAATCACGTGGATTGCACACACCCTGCGCGTCATCCGGGGCATTCTTTGTGGCAACGATACACCTTTCCAAGGAGGACCAGTCATGGGACCGTTTCCGCACGATGCACCGCCAGCCCAGATAACAGCCCAAAACCCGGCAGGAACGGACGGCTTCGAATTCGTTGAGTTCGCGCATCCGGAACCGGAAAAGCTGGACGCCCTGTTTCGCAGGATGGGGTATCAACCCGTTGCAAAACACAGGACGAAGGACATCACCCTTTATCGCCAGGGTGACATAACCTATGTTCTGAATGCGGAAAACGGCAGCCATGGCATGAAATTCGTCGACGAACACGGACCGTGCGCACCCGCGATGGCCTGGCGGGTCGTGAACGCGAAACACGCGTTCGACCACGCGGTCGCAAAAGGTGCGACCCCCTATGAAGGGAACGACAAGACCCTGGACGTCCCGGCCATTGTCGGTATCGGCGGTTCGCTGCTTTACTTTGTCGATGCCTATGGCGACAAGGGATCCGCCTATTCGGGTGAATTCGACTGGCTGGATGCAACCGATCCGAAGCCGGAAGGTGTCGGGTTCTATTATCTCGACCACCTGACCCATAACGTCTATCGCGGCAACATGGACAAGTGGTGGGACTTTTACCGCGACCTCTTCAGCTTCAAGCAGATCCATTTCTTCGACATTGACGGCCGCATCACCGGACTCGTCAGCCGCGCGATTACCAGCCCCTGCGGCAAAATCCGCATTCCACTGAATGAGTCGAAGGATGACACCAGCCAGATCGAGGAATACCTGAAAAAGTACGGCGGCGAGGGCATCCAGCACATCGCGGTCGGGACCGACGATATCTATGACAGCACCGACAGGCTGGCGGCCAACGAACTCAAGTTCATGCCGGGTCCGCCGGAAACCTACTACGAAATGTCAAAGGACCGCGTTCAGGGCCATGACGAGCCGGTCGAACGCATGAAAGAGCACGGTATCCTGATAGATGGTGAGGGGGTTATCGACGGTGGCATGACGAAAATCCTGCTGCAGATTTTCTCAAAGACCGTGATCGGACCCATCTTTTTCGAGTTTATCCAGCGAAAGGGTGACGAAGGCTTCGGCGAGGGCAATTTCCGCGCCCTGTTCGAATCTATCGAGGAAGACCAGATCCGTCGTGGTGTCCTGAAAACGGAAGCCGCGGAATAAGGTCCGCGATGGTTCAGGGCACTGGGCTCCGGTTGGCCGTTCAGAGGAAATCAGCCAATCGGACCCTTGTTTCGGGTCACACCCTCTTTCTTGAAATAGCGCTATCCTTCCCTGCGAGACAGACGGCGACCCCTCGTTGCGGGCCTGACTGAATTCCACAAATGGAGGTAAGAGAGACGGTTATCCGCACTCTTTGGCGTCTGGACTCCTGCACAACTTTTTGTTGCCTAAGTAATTGTATTTTTTAATTTTTTCAAAAAAGATTTATTTCTTCAAAATTTTTAAGCACTTGATATTATTGGTTTTTTCTCCTTGACGGGAAAGTTTCTGTGCTTTTTTCGAATTTTTTTTGATTTTCCGTGGAAGAACAATGGCCTCGGTGGGTTTTACTGACAGAGGCTGCCGTGTAGGCCCTCTGTTGCATTGTCTAAGCACACTAACTTTCACCTCCGCGTTCGCGCGGAGGTTTTTTTTGTCTGGCCGAAATATCAACAATGCGCGCGGTCGAAATCAGGCCTGCACCTTGCCCTCCAGAACCTCCCAGACCATCGCAGCGACGTCTGGTCCACCGAGGTTCCGAATGGCGCGAATGCCTGTCGGAGCGGTGACGTTGATTTCGGTCAGCATGCCGTCGATGACATCGATCCCGACCAGAATGAGACCCTTTTCCTTGAGGGAAGGTCCGAGGCGTGCGCAGATCTCGCGTTCGCGCTCGGTCAGGTCGCTGTCGGTCGGTGCTCCGCCGCGCACCATATTGGAACGCAAGTCCCCTTCCGCCGGAACCCGGTTGACCGCGCCGGCAAATTCGCCGTCGACGAGCAGGATGCGCTTGTCGCCATGCTTCACGTTCGGCAGAAACTGCTGGATTACCCAGGGCTCACGGAATGTGGCATCGAAGAAGTCATAGAGCGACCCGTAGTTCAGATCGTCCTTTGTGATACGGAAGACAGCCGCACCGCCGTGGCCGAAGAGCGGCTTCATGACGATGTCACCGTATTCTTCCCGGAAAAGATCGATCTCAGCCCGGTCCTTGGTAATCAGGGTCGGTGGCATGAGATCGGGAAAGTCGGTGACAAACAGCTTTTCCGGCGCGTTGCGAACCTCCGCCGGGTCGTTCACGACAAGCGTCTCCGGGTGGATCTTTTCAAGAATATGGGTCGCAGCGATATAGGAAAGATCGAATGGCGGGTCCTGGCGCATCAGAACCACGTCCATCTCGCGCATATCCATGCGCGTCCTGCTGCCGAGCGTAAAATGGCTGCCTTTTTGGTCGCGCACCTCGACCGGTTCCAGCGCGCAAAAGACCTCCTCGCCACGCAGAGCGAGACGGTCGGGCGTATAGTGATACAGTTCGTGACCACGGGACTGCGCTTCGAGCATCATCGCAAAGGCGCTGTCTCCGGCAATGTTGATTGTCGAGATATGGTCCATCTGGACCGCTACTTTCAGAGCCATGAGGCAACTCCCGGCGGGTGCGCGACAGCGCTTTGGAGAAGATCAACGTGCGATCATGCCATCGAACATGACCGCATAACTGCCGATCTCCTGGGATTTCAGATCAGTCGGCCCAGATATGCGGTCGCGATGCCGCTTTGTCCAGTGGGCGCAAGCGCGGAGTGTTTGCTCGAATTCCAATGAACAGCTGAAATTTCTGTACCGGCCTCGACCCGCGATCAAGAAGGCAGGTCGAACAGGGTCCCGGATCGGTCAATGGCCGCGAAGAGGATGCGCCCGGGCTGTTTTCCGACCTAGTCCCAGGCCTCGAATGCATTTTCGATCCGCTCGGGCAGCGCCCAGGGCCGGATGACAATTACGTCGAAACGGAGCGTGAAGAACCCCGCCTTGGGATGTTCGGAAACAAAGATTTTCGCGGCCCGGGTAATCCGTTTCTGGCTTGCAGGCGTGACGGCTTCCAGCGCCGCACTCCGTGTCTTCCTGGCTTTGACCTCGACGAAAGCAACGGTCTTGCGTCGTTTTGCGATCAGGTCGATCTCACCTGACCTGGTCTTGTAACGGTGCTTCAGGATGCGCCAGCCGGTGAGACGCAGGTACCAGGCCGCCCAGGCTTCTGCGGACAGGCCCCGGGCATGGGACCGGCGGCGCCGCTCCAGGGAGTTTTCTTCTGCCCCGCCATGGTCAGCCGTCTCCGGCTTTCAGGTCGAGCGCGCGCTGGTAGACGTCCTTCCGGTCCAGCCCTGTTGCCTTTGCAGCTTTCTTGGCAGCAGCACTGACCGGCATCTCCTCCAGCGCTTCAAGCAGCAGCGCGTCCAGGTCAGAGGCCTCGGCTTCGGGCCGCTCGTCGGGTGGTGCCACCAGGATAACAATCTCGCCCTTCACCTGCATCTCTTTGAAACGGTCGGAGAGTTCGGACAGCGAGCCGCGCTCAAATGTCTCGAACCGCTTGGTCAGCTCGCGTGCGACCACGGCTTCACGACTGCTACCGAGTACCGTTGCCATCAGCTCCAGGGTCGCGCCGGTGCGATGCGGGGATTCGAAGAAAATCAGCGTTGCGGGCACCCTGGCCAGCTCTTCCAGCCGCCTGGTTTTCGGTCCGCCCTTTTGCGGCAGAAACCCGGCAAAGAGCACCGTGTCACTCGGCAGACCTGATGCGACGAGCCCGGCTAGAGGTGCGGACGCACCCGGAATCGGGATGACCCGGTGGCCTGCGTCCAGGACTGCCCGTACAAGCCGATACCCTGGATCGGAGACAAGGGGAGTTCCCGCGTCGGAAGCAAGGGCCACAGCCCTGCCGGCCTCAAGTTCGGCCAGAATTTTCGGCCTCTGCTTGTCCGCATTGTGTTCGTGGTAGGCAATCAGCTGGGTCTTCAAGCCGAACTTCTGGGTCAGTGTCGCAGTGACGCGCGTGTCCTCGCAGGCAATGAAGCTGCTCGCGGCCAAGGTTTGCAGAGCGCGGACGGTGATGTCACCGAGATTGCCGATCGGCGTTGAAACAATATAGAGCGCCGGCTCCAGATTGGGTGCGCTGAAAGCGTGTTCGGCGAGGCTGTAACGGTTCTTGTCCGCAACTGCAGCTGGTGAATCGCTCTCCATATGGGCTCCAAGATTTTCTTGCCGGATAGAGGTCCTTGTCACTGCGCTAACCGCAGCACGCTGCCGATGCAAGGTAAATCCACTGCTGATCATCAGGATATGCCGCTGACGCCGCCCAAAAACTGGACATGACACGAGCGAATACGTAAGTCTTGCCAGAGGTGAAAAAATAACAATGGCAAGTGCAATGCGGGGCAAAACCAGACAGCAACAGAGACGGCAGCTTTTGAAAACGGCGCTTGCCTGCAGCAGCGCGTTCGCGCTTTCAGGCTGCCTCGGATCTTCACTCGGCTCGCTACCGGGCGATCAGGTGCAGCCTACCGCCCAGCCCCAGACCACAGGTGAGGTCATCGGGACCGGCAGTGTGCGGGTCGGTCTGCTGTTGCCCCTGGCCGCAAGCGGTGGCAACGCATCCATCGGCACCGTTTTCAAAAACGCCGCAGCGCTTGCACTGCAGAATTTTCCGAATGCGGACGTCCAGCTTCTGGTGAAGGACACCGGCGGGACGGCCGAAGGCGGTCGAAGTGCCGCACAGTCGGCAATCTCGGAAGGTGCCGAACTGATCCTTGGACCTGTATTCGCTCCGGCAGTTTCCGGCGCCGCAGCGGCAGCACGGGCCACGGGTGTCCCGGTCATCGCGTTTTCAACCGACACGTCCGTCGCCGCACGCGGTGTCTATCTTCTGAGTTTTCTTCCCGAATCCGATGTCAAGCGCATCATTGGCTATGCCAACAGTCAGCAGAAACGCTCCTACGCCGCACTCATACCGGACGGTTCCTACGGGGCTGTTGTTGAAGCCGCATTCCGGCAGGAAGTCGGACGGGGCGCGGGCAGGATCGCCACCATTCAACGATACAAGATGTCCGGCTCGGACACGTCGGACCTGGTTGCCAAGACCGCGGCACTCAAGTCCGTCACCAACAACATCGATGCCTTGTTCGTACCGGCCGGCGGCGGCGTTCCTCCTCTTGTCGTGCAAACTCTCGTCAGCCAGGGTGCAAATCTCGGGAACATAAAGATCCTGGGATCCGGGCAGTGGGATTCCGCGCAGGTCAAGAACAACTCCGTGCTGGCGGGCGCGTGGTTTGCCGGCCCTGAAGACAAGGGGTTCCAGGGATTTGCAAGACGCTATCAGAGCACGTACGGAGCGACCCCGCCTCGCAATGCCAGTCTGGTCTATGACGGTGTCACACTTGCCGCCGGCCTGATCCGCTCCGCGGGTCCGCAACGCTTCCAGCAGAGCATCATGACGAACCGTGACGGATTTATCGGGATCGACGGCCTGTTCCGTTTCAAGTCGAACGGATTGAACGAGCGCGGACTCGCTGTGTATCAGATTACCGGGCGCGGCACCGAAGTGATTTCACCGGCGCCCAGGGATTTCCGGACCGGTTTCTGATACATCTTCGGTCTGTGTTTTTCTAAAGGGCTCCAGCCTCCATGCTCAATGGCAAGCAGATCGTGTTGATCATCAGCGGCGGAATTGCCGCCTACAAGTCGCTTGATCTCATCCGGCGGCTCAAGGAACGCGGTGCGCGTGTTGTCCCGGTCATGACCGCAGGCGCTCAGGAGTTCATCACTCCGCTTGCCGTGGGCGCGCTTTCTGCCGAGAAAGTCTTCACAAGCCTGTTCGACCGGGAGGCCGAACATGATGTCGGCCACATCCGGCTGGCGCGGGACCATGACCTCGTGCTGATTGCGCCGGCAACGGCAAACCTGATGGCCAAGACGGCACACGGTATCGCCGACGATCTTGCCACAGCCGTGCTGCTGGCGACGGACAAACCCGTTCTTGTCGCACCAGCGATGAATCCAAAGATGTGGCACAACGCTGCGACGACACGCAACATCACCATCCTGCAAGAACGCGGCATCAGGTTCGTCGGACCCGCGAGCGGCGAGATGGCGGAAAGGGGTGAAGCCGGTGTCGGCCGGATGAGCGACCCACTGGACATCGTTGCCGCTGCCTCGGCGGTCTTGCGCGATGAAGATATCAGGCAGAACCGTCTTCCGCTGGCCGGCAAGCATGTCCTGATCACGTCCGGCCCGACGCACGAGCCCATCGACCCCGTGCGCTATATCGCCAACCGTTCATCGGGCAAGCAAGGCCACGCTCTGGCAGTGGCCGCCTACGAGGCAGGTGCACGCGTGACTCTGGTGTCCGGTCCGGTCGATCTGGCAGATCCCGACAATATGGTAACAATCCGCGTTGAATCGGCAGCAGACATGCTTTCTGCAGTCGAATCATGTCTTCCTGCCGATATAGCTATCATGGCAGCCGCAGTGGCCGATTGGCGAGTCGCATCGGAAGGTGCACAGAAGATCAAGAAGGACGGCAGCGGCAAGCCACCGGTGCTTGGGCTCATCGAAAATCCCGATATTCTGGCAACGGTCGGACATCACGAAAGTCTGCGCCCGAAACTGCTGATCGGCTTTGCTGCCGAAACACAGAACCTGATTGACAATGCCCGCTCGAAACTGAAGCGGAAAAACGCCGACTGGATCATCGCCAACGATGTCAGTCCGGAAACAGGAATCATGGGCGGCGATGCCAATACGGTGCGCCTCGTCAGCCGGGATGGCGTGGAAGACTGGCCCGAGTTGACCAAGGCTGAGGTCGCCCGGCAGATCATCTCGCGAGCGGCGGCCGCGCTGGATGAATGATCGGTCGCCGCGATGTGAGACGATCACCTCATTCCAGCATCAGTGAATACCTTATACCTGCCTGGAAGGGATGACGAACCCGATTGAAGTCAACTGCCGGGATCCGGAAAACCCAGATCCCGAATACGGGCAAGGCATTTCGCAATTCCCGCGCTGAGACAGGCGACTGCCAGTCAGATCCCGAACAGCCTTTCAAACTGCCTATGCCGCGAAGCGGAAGTAGCTCATGCTGATCGACCCATATTCATAGCTGCGGTGCAGAAGTTCGGCGTGGGCCTCCTGGCCAGCAGCACCGAAGGCAAAAAACAGCGGCAAGAGGTGTTCCTCGGTCGGATGATTTCGCCGGAAGTCAGGGACGGATTCCAGATCCCTGAAATAGTCAATCGATCCGGCCTTCAAACCGTCGTCGAGCCAGCGATCAAAATTCCTTGCCCAGTCCGGGGCATCCGAGCCCTGAGGCCTGATATCCCCCAGATTGTGCGTGGTGCTTCCGGAACCGGCAATCAGGACACCTGTTTCTTTCAGAGGCGCAACCGTTCTGCCCAGCCCGTAGACAGTTTCCGGCGTGCTTCCATCGGGAAGCGACAGCGCGGTAACCGGAATGTTCGCCCGGGGAAATGCAAGGGACAGGGGCACCCAGGCACCATGATCCAGACCCCGGTCGCCATCGAGTTCGACTTCATAACCGGCGTCCTCAAGCAGTCTCGCCGTTTCGTCAACCCGGTCTTCGTCGGCTCTGGCCGGATAGGACATTTCATGGAGCTCTGGAGGAAACCCGCGGAAATCATGGTAGGTACGCAGCGGACCCGGAGCCGAGAGTTTCAACCCCTCGGTTTCCCAATGGGCAGACAGGATCAGTATGGCATCCGGCCAGCTCCTGCTGTCCGCAAAGGATCTCAGGAATCGGCTTGCCAATGTGTCCTCTATTGCCAGTGTCGGGGCACCGTGGSMAAAAAGGACGGGGAGTATGGGCGTTTAGTAGCCTCAGACGATACTACGGCTSTCCTTCCTTCTA
>NZ_KI928924.1:57123-62104 GCF_000521215.1 Labrenzia sp. DG1229
ATGAGCGGCCCGGAGACAGCTGGCGAAACCGTTACAAGTCTCCTCTGTCTTCACGATCCGGTCTGGTACGACCACCTGCCCTACATCAAGTTTCCGGAAAACTGGCCGATCTTCAGCCCGAAGGACAAGATTGGCGATTGGCTCGAAATGTACACCAGGGTCATGGAGCTGAACTACTGGACCAGTTCGATCGCCAAATCGGCAAGTTATGATGAGGCAACCGGGGAATGGACAATCGTTGTCGACAGGGACGGCGAGGAAGTCACCTTGCGCCCTAAGCAGCTGGTGATGGCGACAGGAATGTCGGGCAAGGCGAACATTCCGGCATTTCCTGGCATGGAAAAATTCAGGGGCGACCAGCATCATTCGTCGAAACATCCCGGACCGGATGCGTATCGTGGCAAGAAAGCCGTCGTCGTCGGCTCCAACAATTCCGCCCACGACATCTGCGCGGCGCTCTGGGAAAACGACGTCGACGTCACAATGGTTCAGCGTTCATCGACACACATCGTCCGCTCCGACACGCTGATGGACGTGGGTCTTGGGGCGCTTTATTCCGAAGAAGCCGTCAGGTCCGGAATGACGACAGAAAAGGCGGATCTGATCTTTGCATCCCTGCCCTATCGTATTCTTCACGAGTTCCAGATACCGGCTTACGCGGAGATGAAAAAGCGGGATGCGGATTTCTACGAGGGGCTTGAAAAGGCCGGGTTCTGGCTTGATTGGGGCGACGATGAAAGCGGTCTCTTCATGAAATATCTGCGCCGCGGATCCGGGTACTATATCGATATCGGTGCCAGCCAGCTCATAATCGACGGTGAAGTAAAGCTGAAGCGGGGCCAGGTCACCGAGGTTGTTGAAGACGGCGTGATCCTCAACGACGGCACCAGGCTGGAAGCGGATGTCATTGTCTATGCCACCGGCTATGGGTCGATGAATGGCTGGGTCGCCGATCTCATGGATCAGGATACGGCGGACAAGGTCGGCAAGGTTTGGGGGTTGGGGTCGGATACGACCAAGGATCCCGGACCCTGGGAAGGCGAACAGCGCAACATGTGGAAGCCAACCCAGCAGGACGCTCTCTGGTTCCACGGCGGTAATCTGCACCAGTCACGTCACTACTCCCAGTTTCTCTCCCTGCAGCTGAAAGCACGCATGGAAGGACTCGAGACGCCGGTCTACGGGCTTCAGGAGAGCTATCACCTGTCGTGACGCCCTCAACCCGTATCTTTGCGTAATCAAAGGCAAAAAACGGGGACGAAAGTCCCCGTTTACATATGGTCCTCATGACGACGGGAAAAGCGCGATGGTTACTCTCCGTCGATCGCAACAATCATCATTGGAGACCTTCAAACAAGGCTGTCGACAAATAGCGTTCCGCAAAGGATGGAATGATAACGACAATGGACTTTCCCTCCATACCGTCTCGCTGGCCGACCCTGATCGCCGCGGCCAGGGCCGCACCGGACGAGATGCCGACTGGCAGGCCTTCCATCTTTGCGACTTCCCGGGCCATGGCAAAGGCATCTTCGTTGGAGACCGTTGCGACTTCGTCATAGACCCCGGTATCCAGAACGCCGGGTACAAAGCCCGCGCCGATGCCCTGGATTTTGTGGGGTCCGGGTTCGCCACCGGACAGGATCGGACTGTCCGTCGGCTCGACGGCGACCACATGCAAGTCCGGGTTCCGCTGTTTCAGAACCTGGGAAACACCTGTGATCGTGCCTCCTGTGCCTATTCCGGACACGAAGACGTCAATTGCGCCGTCGGTATCGTTCCAGATCTCCTCCGCTGTCGTGTTGCGATGGATTTCGGGATTTGCCGGGTTTTCAAACTGTTGCGGTATCACCGCCCCGTCGATCTCGTTGACGAGTTCCTCGGCGCGTGCAATAGCACCCTTCATGCCCTTGGCACCATCGGTCAGCTCCAGCTCGGCGCCGAGAATCATGAGCATCTTCCGACGCTCGACTGACATTGTTTCGGGCATGACGAGGATCAGTCGATACCCTTTTGCCGCTGCAACGAAGGCAAGTGCGATGCCGGTATTGCCGGAAGTCGGTTCCACCAGCGTGGACTTGCCCGGCGCAATGCGACCATCCCGTTCCATTGCCTCGATCATGGCGACGCCGATCCGGTCCTTGACGCTGGCGATGGGGTTGAAGAATTCAAGCTTGGCAAGCAGGCTGCCCTTTACGCCATGGGCCTTGGCCAGACGGTCCAGCCGCACGATCGGTGTATCCCCGATGGTTTCGGTAATCGAAGCATAGATCTTTCCGCGACCGCTGGTTTTTATCGTCATGGCACTTCTCCCTGGCTTGACCGACCCCTTAGATGGTGTCCGTCCTAATAGGTTTTAATGGACCCGTCATCCCTGCGAGAGAGAAACCCGTGTTCCGCCACCTTTTCACGCGTCGGAAACAAGCAAGCCGGGCAGGTCGGACATGCGTTCGAACAGGATGGCACCGGCCTTGCGTAATGCGTCGCGGTCACAGACCGGATCATCGACAAAGGCATAGACGCACATTCCCGCCGCCTTCGCAGCCATGACGCCAGGGAGGCTGTCTTCGACGACAATGCATGTCTCGGGCGTATGACCCATGGACCTTGCCGCCAGCAAGAATATGTCGGGTGCCGGTTTTCCCTTCGCGCAATCCTGCGAGGAATAGAGCCTGTCTTTCAGGCGCTCCAGAAGGCCGGCGCTGCCGAGCGTCGAGTGCATTTTCTCGTATTTGCCCGAGGAACCGACACAGTATGGAATTCCACGCTGGTCGAGCATGTCCATGACATTCGCAACCCCCGGCACTTGAGAAACGCCAGATTTGAAACTCTCAAGGTCACGGGCGCGAAGCTGAACCAGCCAATCGGAAGGAAGCTTCCGGCCAAGCTCCCGTTCAACCGTTTCCTGCACCGCTTCCAGGGTCCGCCCCATGAACCGCTTCTGGCATTCCGGACCGGTCATCGGATAACCGTATTCGGTCAACAAGGCGGCCATGGTCCGGTTTGTCAGGGGTTCGGTATCCACCAGAACACCGTCACAATCGAAAATGACCAGATGTGGCGTCATTGGAATGGCTGTTCCTCAATTGCGGCCGGTCGAACCGAAACCACCCACACCACGCTCGGTGTCGGACAGGACCGCGACTTCGGTAATCGCGGCCTGAAGCACCGGAGCGATTACCATCTGTGCGATCCGCTCTCCGCGCGTAATCTCGAAAGCAGCATCTCCCAGATTGATCAGGATAACCTTGACCTCGCCACGATAATCCGCGTCGATCGTGCCTGGCGTGTTGAGGACCGTAACGCCGTGTTTGGCTGCGAGACCGGACCGTGGACGAACCTGGGCTTCGAATCCGGCCGGCAGCGCCATGGAAAGACCGGTTGGTACCAGTGCACGTTTTCCCGGAGCGAGAATCACGGGGTCGTCGACTGCCGCGAGAAGGTCGAGACCGGCCGCCAGTTCCGACTGGTAGGCGGGCAGGGGCAGGTCCTTGCCATGTTCGAGGCGTTTCAGTTGCAGGGTCGCGTGCATTCTTTTGTCCAGAGTTGGAAGGCCAATCGCTGAGTGATATTCGGCACCTCCTGTCAAGATTGGCAAGGGTGTTTTTTTGTTTCGCAGAAAATTCAGCTAACGCCTTGAAGTTTAGAGAATCTCCTGAAACACTCTGCCCCGAAGTAATGTTGCCATGGTTGGGAGATTTGCAACATGAGACGTTTGATTTTCGCATTCACGACAGGTGTTTTGTTGGCAACCGCCCCGGCGGCATTTGCGCAGACGGTGGGGTTCGCCGAGGCGATCAAGATCCTGTCTGCAAGTTGCGGCAAGGACATTAACGCATACTGCAAGACCGCGACGCTGGCCAATAATGGTATCGGCAAGTGCCTGGACCAGAACCAGGCCAAGGTCTCCCAGAAGTGCAACGCGGACCGTGCCGTGGTCGCTACCCTCATTCAGGAGCGGCTCGCGGCACAGGCAGCCGCGCCCAAGATCTGTCAGCGTGACGCCGCGCAATACTGCAAAGGCGTCAAGCCCGGTGCCGGACACGTTCTGCGTTGCCTCCTGAAGGCACAGCCTTCTGTCGGCAAAAAATGTAACACCGCCATCGATCTGGCCGGATACCGCTAAGAAATCCCGGGAGAAAATTTATGAAGAAGATCCTTTTCGCCGGTATCTCGGCTGCTCTGCTTGCTGTCTCCGTTTCCGGTGCCGCCGCCCAGACGAAACTCAACCGGAACGAAATCATCAACTCGCTTCAGGGCGCCCAGCAGAAGGTCGATGTCAGCGCCGACGAGCTGCAGAAGGCTGCGTTTGAGAACATCCAGAAATATCCTGGAGCCAACTCGCCCGGAAATCTGCCGCTGTGGGACAAGCTTGCGTCTTTGCGTCAGTTCAACGTGGAAATCACCTTCGACCTGAATTCGGCGCGCATTCGTCCGGAGTCCTATGAAACGGTCGGCGTGATCGCAGATGCACTGCATACTCCCTATCTGCAGGGTCAGACCTTCTTCATTGTCGGGCACACCGATGCGACCGGTCCGCGTGACTACAATCTGGAACTCTCCATCAAGCGTGCGCAGTCGGTCCGCGAAGCGCTCGTGACCACGTTCCAGGTTCCGGAGAAATATCTGCAGGCCGTCGGCCTTGGCGAGGAGCAGCTGAGAGATCCGTCCAAACCGGATTCAGGCATCAATCGCCGTGTTCAATTGATCAACGTCGGCTACCGCTAAGCCCGGTTTGCGCGCGATTCAAGACCGCTCCCGAACATTCGGGAGCGGTTTTTCTTTGCGATTGTTCCTGAATCGGGAACAGGCCTTCTTCAAAAACGAACCTTCCGATCACCCCGGAGCTCTCTATCTTCAGGTAAGTTTCAAAGTCAATTGCATGAAGGAGAGCCTGTATGTCTGAGGCTCAAAAGCCCATATCCCCCGTCTTTTTTGCCCACGGTGCCCCGACACTGGCAATAGAGGACACATTGGCAAGCCG
>NZ_KI928924.1:62783-108995 GCF_000521215.1 Labrenzia sp. DG1229
GATTTTCAGGAAGATGTTCAGCCATGCCGACATCGCCACCATGGCGAATGCAGGGCCGGCAGGCAGCGAATACCCGAGGCCGACATAAACGACAAGGAGCGCCGCAGACTGACCACCAACCGCGAGCCAGCGAAGCCGGACGAGTGTATCGAGTTTCAGCCGGCGATGCGGCAGTGTGATGTTGGGTGCGGGTTGATCCGTCATAGGCATCTTTTGAAGCGGAATCCCGCCGCTGACAAGGCCATAGCCCTTGTGCGCATCGTTTTGAGATGTTAGCCAGCCCGCAGACAAGGTTGTCCGGATCACACGGTCCGGCGGCCCGCCCGAAGGATTACAGAGCCAGGCGGGATTGGATTGATGCATTCAATCGGTTGATCCGACCCCTTCTCGCTCTGGCTTCTTCTTCTCAGATCAGTAACGCAAAACGGAATGAAACAAGATGACCGACACGAATGACGGTGGCGTACAGCCGCAGACGGAAGGTGCCGCAGCGCCGGGAATGCATATCCTGGGTCAGTACATCAAGGATCTGTCGTTTGAAAACCCGAATGCACCGCGCTCGCTTGCCCAGAACGACCAGCAGGAGCAGCCGAAACTGGACATCAACGTGAATGTTGGTGCTCAGCAGATGGGTGACGACCAGTTTGAAGTTGTCCTCACGCTGACCGCAAAGGCAGAACGTCCGGATATGGTCATGTTCAACGTCGAACTGATCTATGCAGGCATCTTCAGGATCACCGGTGTGCCCCAGGAACACATGCATCCGTTCGTCATGATCGAATGCCCGCGCATGATTTTCCCGTTCGCGCGCAACATCCTCTCGGAAGCGACACGTAACGGCGGCTTCCCGCCGCTGATGCTCGACCCGATCGATTTCGCGCAGCTGTATCGCCAGAACATGGCTCAGCAGGCAGCGAAGCAGGGCGAAGACGCACCGAAGCCTAACTGAGCTTATTGAATTTCATGAATTCGAACCCGCGCCAGACATCGTCTGGTGCGGGTTTTATTTGCAAGTGCGTGCACTGACTGATCAGGCCCCTCAGGTAACCTCGAATTCGGGATCGACCGGCACTTGCAACGACGTGACAAGGGCGTTGGTCATGGCTGCCAACCCGATTATCTGCAGCAATTCACCATGCTCCTCGTCGCTCATGCCTTTTGCACGCGCTGCAGCGGTATGGGAATGGACGCAATAACTGCAGCCATTGGCAGCCGACACCGCGATGTAGATCATCTCGCGGAACTTGGGGTCGAGCACTCCCGGCACTGCCATCACGGACTTTACCTGCTGCCAGGTCCGTTCAAGTCCTCTGGGATCATTTGCCAGTGCCCGCCAGACGTTGTTTATGAAATCCGAGCCGCGTGTTTGCCGGATATCTTCGAAGACAGCTTTGACTGCAGGTATTTCTTCCGCTTCCGCATCCGATATCAGTTTCACGGTTGCCATGGGTGTCTCCTCGCATCGGTTACTGATTTGTACCCGTCAAAGGGAACCGGAGCCGTCAGGTCTCTTCCAGAAGCTCCGCCCAGCTTTTCGGGTCGTTTCCGTTCAGGGGGTTCTTCGCCGAGCGCTTGTAGCGGATTGTTTCCATCCGGAAGCTCCGCGCATCGAACATGATCATCCGGCCGACCAGTCCCTCGCCAATTCCAGTGAGTTCCTTGATCACCTCCATGGCCTGCATGGCGCCGATTATACCGGTCAGTGCACCCAGGACACCCGCTTGTGCGCAGGTCGGGAGCAGTCCGTCGCGGGGTTTTTGGGGGAACAGGCACCGGTAGGTCGGGTTGGGGTCACCGTCTGTGTTGGTGTCAAACGGCCTCAAGGTGGTGATCGAACCGTCGAACTGGCCGACAGCCGCGGTCACGAGAGGTTTTCTTGCAAAGAAGCAGGCGTCTGACACCAGGTAACGCGTATCGAAATTGTCAGAACCGTCAACCACCAGATCATGGCCGGAAATCAGCGCCAGGGCATTGTGGCCAGCGATCCGTGTCGGGTACGGCTCGACCTTGACGTTGGGGTTGAGGCGCGCGATCGCCTCTGCGGCACTGGCCACTTTCGGCTCGCCCAGCCGGTCCGTATCGTGAATGACCTGGCGCTGAAGATTGGATAGCGACACCGTATCGTCGTCGACGATGCCGAGTGTGCCGACACCGGCCGCAGCGAGATATTGCAGGACGGGAGCTCCCAGACCACCCGCTCCAATGACAAGGACGCGGGCATTCTTGAGTTTCTGTTGTCCCGCGCCGCCGATGTCCTGCATGACGATGTGACGGGCGTAGCGTTCAAGTTCTGCAGCAGACAGCATGATTGCGTCGATCCATTGATCAGTTGTTTTCCGGAAATTCCGTGAAATGGGGCTTTCGTACTTGTTCTAGAAAGCGAGGCTCACAGGCACCGATGGCAGAAAAGGTACGCCTGGCTTTATCTAAGGACGGGACGTTTGGTCCGCCAGCAAATTCGGGGTTGGCATTCTGCACGGGGTCAACTTCCCAAAAGCAGACAGGACAAATCTCGTAATTGTCATCGCCTTCAAGACCAATCGTATTGTCTCCGCAGCACTTGCAAGCCGTCTGTCGATTCATTCCTTGCTGGCCCTACTTCAGAATCTTGCTGACCAGACGAGCCGTATAGTCGACCATCGGAATAACCCGGGCATAGTTCAGGCGTGTCGGGCCGATCACCCCGAGGACGCCGACGATACGCTGATTGCTGTCCCGGTAGGGTGAAATCACCAGCGACGATCCGGAAAGCGAAAAGAGATTGTTCTCCGAACCTATGAAGATGCGCACGCCGTCGCCATTTTCGGCTAGGCCGAGAAGCTGGATCAGATCCCTTTTGTTTTCCAGATCATCAAAGAGCAGCCGGATACGCTCCAGGTCCTCCACCGCGTCAAGGTCGGTCAGAAGGTTCGAGCGACCGCGCACAATCAACGTTCCCGGGTCGCTCGCGCTGTCGCCACCCCAGACAGCAAGACCTGCGTTGATGACTTTCTGGCTGAGCTGGTCGAGTTCAGCCTGGTCCGCGTCGCGAACCTGTTCCAGTTCCGTTTTGATGTCTGAAAGCGTCCGGCCCTGAATCTGCGCGTTGAGGTAGTTGGTCGCCTCGATGAGTGCCGAGGACGGCAGGTTTGACGGCAATTCGACGACCCTGTTTTCGACGGACCCGTCTTCGCTGACAAGTATGACAAGCGCTTTCTGCGGTTCGATGCGGACGAATTCGATATGCTTCAGTCGCGTATCGTTCTTGTGTGTCAGCACCACACCGGCGCCCATGGTAAGGCCGGACAGCATCTGACTGGCTTCGGTCAGTACCTGTTCGGTCGAATTCGCCTCGTTCGAGGCGCGAACCTGGATGTCGATCTGCCGGCGTTCTTCTTCGGTCAGGTCCCCGACCTCAAGCAATGCGTCGACAAAGAACCGCAGGCCGATTTCGGTGGGCAGCCGCCCGGCACTTGTGTGCGGCGAATGCAGCAGGCCCAGGTGTTCAAGGTCCGACATGACATTGCGCACGGATGCCGGCGAAAGCGACATGGCAAGATTGCGCGACACATTTCGTGAACCCACGGGGTCACCGGTTTCCAGATAGCTTTCGACGATCGAGCGGAAAATCTCGCGGGATCTCTTGTCGAGGTCGCTGAGGCTCAAGGCGTGTTCTCCGAATACAATGGCCAATTTCAGACAGGTTTTTTCATCTTACACCCAAGATATAGGCGCAAAATGGGTCCGAGGTGAAGCAGGCCCTTTACCTTGCACAAATATGAGGTCTAAAAGGCGCATGAGATTTGAAGGAAACAGCCGTTTCCGATGATGTTTGCATCGCAAGCGAAGGTCGAAAGGAATTTACATGCGTCCGTCAAAACGCGCAGTCGATGAGCTCCGGGCGGTTACCCTGGAGCGCAGTGTGTCAAAACACGCGGAGGGATCTTGCCTGGTCAAGTTCGGCGATACCCACGTGCTTTGCACCGCCAGCCTCGAAGAACGCGTACCGCCCTGGCTTCGCGGGCAGAACCGGGGTTGGGTAACCGCGGAATACGGCATGCTGCCACGCGCGACCGGTGATCGCATGCGCCGCGAAGCAAGCGCGGGCAAGCAATCTGGCAGAACCCAGGAAATTCAGCGACTGATCGGCCGGTCGTTGCGCGCAGTCGTAAATCTGGAAGCGCTTGGCGAAGTGCAGATCTCCGTCGACTGCGACGTGATCCAGGCAGATGGCGGCACGCGCACGGCGTCCATAACCGGCGCCTGGGTGGCGTTGCACGATTGCATTGAATGGATGCGCGCCCGAGACATGGTGAGCGGCGACGTTCTGACGGATCACATCGCTGCAATCTCCTGCGGAATTTACGAGGGCACTCCTGTACTCGATCTGGATTACGCCGAAGACAGCACTGCGGAAACGGATGCGAATTTCGTCATGACCGGGTCCGGCGGAATTGTCGAAATCCAGGGTACGGCCGAAGGCGCGCCCTTTTCCGAAGAGGAATTCGGGCAGTTGCTCGGCTTGGCAAAGACAGGAATCAATCGTCTCGTGGATCTGCAGAAAATGGCAATTCTCTAAGGAGACCAAGCGATGAGCCACCGTAAACTCGACCCGGGAAAACTTGTTGTCGCCAGTCACAACAAGGGGAAAATCAGGGAGATCAACGAACTGCTCGGTCCATACGGATTTGAGGTCGTCTCCGCCGCAGATCTTGATTTGCCTGAACCGGAAGAAAACGGACTCACATTTGAAGACAATGCCGCGATCAAGGCGGTTGCTGCGGCCGAGGCCGCCGGACTGCCGTCTCTTGCTGACGACAGCGGATTTTGCGTCGAGGCTCTTGGCGGCGATCCCGGTATTTATTCTGCGCGCTGGGCGGGTCCTGAAAAGGACTTTGCCATGGCCATGCGGACGATCGAGGAGAAGCTCAGCACGCTCAAAGCCGAGACCCGTGAAAAACGCCGTGGTTCCTTTGTCGCCGTCCTGTGCCTTGCCTGGCCTGACGGACACAGGGAATTCTTCCGCGGAGAAGTCGATGGCGATGTGATCTGGCCACCGCGCGGAACAATGGGGTTTGGATATGATCCCATGTTCAAACCGGATGGCCGCGATCGGACATTCGGCGAAATGACGTCGGACGAAAAGCACGGCATGTCCGCAGACACCCCGCCCCTGTCGCACCGCGCCCGCGCTTTCAAGGCGTTTGCGGAAGGGTGTCTGGAAGGATAACCGAAGTGACTGTTCAAGGGACATCCGATGCCGGTTTCGGAATCTACATTCATTGGCCGTTCTGTGCTGCCAAATGTCCTTATTGCGACTTCAATTCCCACGTTCGCCACCAGCCGGTCGATCAGGAACGCTTCGCGGCTGCCTTTGAGCGGGAATTGTCCTATTTCGCCGACCTGACGCGCAACAAATCCGTCCAGTCGATCTTTCTGGGAGGAGGCACGCCTTCGTTGATGGACCCGGCGACGGTCGATCGATTGCTGAAGGCGGTGTCGGATCGCTGGTCCCTGGACGACGGCGTGGAAATAACGCTGGAGGCCAACCCGACCTCGGTCGAGGCGAACAGGTTCAAGGGCTACCGGGCAGCCGGTGTGAACCGGGTTTCGCTTGGCGTGCAGTCCCTGCACGATACCGACCTCAAGCTTCTCGGACGGCTGCATGATGCAGCGACAGCGCGATCCGCAATCGAAATCGCCCGGGAAACATTCCCTCGACTTTCCTTCGATCTGATCTACGCACGCCCGGGGCAGACACCGTCCGACTGGGCGCTTGAACTCGAACAGGCAATCTCGCTGGCTGCGGATCATCTGTCGCTGTATCAGCTCACTATCGAGGAAGGTACGCCATTCTTTGCGCTGCATAAGGCGGGAAAGCTAAAGACTCCCGACCCGGAACTCGGCGCGGAGTTTTTTGAGTTGACCCGGGAGGTGACAGAACTGGCAGGCCTTCCGGCTTACGAAGTCTCCAACCACGCCCGCCCCGGAGCGGAATGCCGGCACAATCTGGTTTACTGGCGCTACGGTGACTATGTCGGGGTCGGTCCGGGGGCACATGGACGGCTGACAGTCGGCGCAAACCGTTTGGCGACGGCCACCGAGCGTCATCCGGAGACCTGGTTGGAAAATGTCGAAAATCTAGGTCAGGGTCTGATTGAAAATGCTGGTCTCAACGAGGAGGAGCAGGGTGACGAGTTCCTTCTCATGGGACTTCGGCTTACGGAGGGAATCGACCTGCTCCGCTACCAGAGTTTTTCCCACAGGTCGGTCGATCCGCGCCGTATCAAGGCGCTTCTGGAACATGGAATGATCGAAGAAATCGGGGAAAACAGGGTTCGGGCCACCCGCGAAGGTTTTTTCGTTCTCGACGCAGTGGTTGCGGATCTCGCCGCCTGACGAAGAATTCTTGCAGTTGCAATTAATTCTACCAATTTGATTTAAATGCTCTATCTGCCTTGTGCACTGCAAATAATTTTGGCGCCAAAATGAGTTTGGCAGTCTCATGGTCTGCTTAGGCCCTGAATCTTATAGCAAATAGCAGTATTGCAGGTGACTGCCATGCTGGTTATTGTGCTGCGATGCAATAGATGGTGCAATAACAAGCGAGCTGCGAAATAATGTTTCCAAACTGCGCCAGGGGGCAGGCAGCGGCATCGCGAACAAAGGAGACGCGCCTTTGCCGTTTTATCACCTTTATGAGCTGAATCATGCAGCCTTGGCCCCGTTCAGGGCTGTCGCTGACATGACCCGGCTTTGTTTTCAAAATCCTTTAAATCCCTGGACTCACACAAGTTTCGGGCGCCAGATCGCCGCTGGATGTGAAGTGCTCGAACGCACCACCCGCCGCTACGGAAAACCGGAATTCGGTTTGAAAGAAACCTCCGTTGGCGGTGTTCGCGTCCCGGTTCGCGAGAACGTTGTCTGGAGCCGGCCCTTTTGCGATCTGATCCATTTTGAACGCGGCGTCACATCGCACCGCAACGATCCGAAGATCCTGATCGTTTCGCCGATGTCCGGTCACTATGCGACATTGCTGCGCGGCACAGTGGAAGCCCTGATGCCGGATGCGGATGTCTACATCACTGATTGGATAGACGCGCGTATGGTGCCGGTCCAGGACGGCAAGTTCGATCTGGACGATTATATGGACTACATCATCTCGATGTTGCACTTCCTCGGACCTGATGCACACGTGCTCGGCGTTTGTCAGCCTTCGGTTCCCGTATTGGCAGCTGTTGCCGTGATGGAGGATCGCGAAGATCCTTACGTTCCGTCGACGATGACGCTCATGGGCGGTCCGATTGATACGCGGGTCGCGCCAACAGCAGTGAACGACCTTGCCGTGTCGAAAGGCATCGAGTGGTTCAAGAACAACGTCGTCATGAAGGTGCCGTTCCCGCATGCCGGATTTATGCGTGACGTCTATCCCGGCTTCTTGCAGCTGTCCGGTTTTATGAGCATGAACCTTGACCGCCACGTGACAGCGCATCGGGACTTCTTTCAGCACCTTGTCGAAGGAGATGGTGACAGCGCTGAAAAACACCGCGAATTTTACGATGAGTATCTGGCGGTTATGGACCTGACGGCTGAATTTTACTTGCAGACCGTCGAAACCGTTTTCATTCGGCACGCGCTGCCGGACGGTACCATGGAGCACAACGGCAGGGTCGTCGACTGCAGCAAGATCACCCGCACGGCACTGTTGACGGTGGAGGGCGAGAAGGACGACATCACCGGCAGGGGACAGACCCGGGCAGCGCATGCCCTTTGCACCAGCTTGCCTGACGATATGAAAGCGCACTACGAACAGCCGAATGTCGGGCACTACGGCGTATTCAACGGATCACGCTGGCGCTCCGAGATTGCACCGCGCGTGATGGATTTCATCAGGTCGAACCGCGCGGGCGCTCCGAAGAAAACACCCGCGAAGTCACCGGCGAAGGTGGCCACCGCTGCTAAGACAAAACCGGCAGCCAAACCGAAGGCAAAGACTGCGCCTGCAGGGCCGCTTGCGAAAATTCTGCTGGCAAAGCCGGATGGCGCTGCAGATAATCTCAAGGAGATCAGCGGCGTCGGACCGAAGCTGGAATCCGCACTCAATGAAGCCGGTATTTTTCACTTCTGGCAGATTGCCTCTTTGACAGGCGACCAGATTGAGGCACTTGACAGCAAACTTGATTTCCGCGGGCGGATCGAGCGAGACAAATGGATCGAGCAGGCACGTCAACTCTCTGAAGTTGTAAGCTGAGCGAACCGGAAAAAGGCGCCCGCAGGCGCCTTTTTCTTGTCCGGAAATCGCTGTTGCCCGAAAAATCCGAAATTTCTTCGGCATCGCTGATGGTTAATTGCAGATCCGTAATAATTCATCGTTTCTTCAATAAAGACAAAGACTTGTAACAAGGCACCGGGATGCATCCCTGAAACGGCATGCGCGGCATGTACGTGTGATGATCATCACAAATCCTTGAAGCGTCTCGCCTGAATGCCCACCTCAGTATCGTGGATGTCTTAAATGGATAGGATGATGACGACGACAAAAAGTTGCATGATTAAACCTGCCTGGACGCCTGCGACCATTGGTCTGATGGTCCTGGGATTCGTGGTTTTCTGGCCGCTTGGCCTTGCCATGCTCGCCTACATTTTATGGGGCGACCGTTTTGAATGCATGGCTCGTGACGCAAAGGAACAATGGCGGGGGAGCCCGCTGAAGGGAGCATTCGATCAGATGTCAAGCACGACCGGCTATGCACGGACAGGAAACGTCGCGTTCGACGATTACCGCGAACGTGAAATAAAGCGTTTGGAAGAAGAGCGCGCGAAGCTCGACGCAATGCGGGCAGATTTCGACGATTTCCTGCGTGAACTCCGCCGTGCGCGTGACATGGAAGAATTCGATCGCTTCATGGCCAACCGGGGCCGGACGAATGGCGGCAGCGAAGCTGCTCCTTTGTAAGTCCACCCTCCCGGACCCGTCACCGGGCGGCCTGACCGAAGGCGGCGCTGAAACAGTGCCGCCTTCGTCATTTTTACAATCGGAAAAAATTATCTAGACTCGGCCCAAGTGATTCGAACGGATCTCGCTCCATGCTTCTGCGCCGCAGCAAAAAACAGTTGCCAGACCACATTGATGTTCAAACGGAATCGAAGGCGGTTCGTATTCGCCTGCGTGCCAATCCGCGCGCGCAGCGCTATCTGTTGAGTCTCCCGGCGGACAGTTCCGGACCCGTTCTGACGGTTCCCAGGGGAGGTGATCTGTCGCGTGCCGAGCGCTTTGCTCAACAGCACATCGACTGGCTTGTCGAGAGGCTTCAGGATCGTCCTGACCATATTTCCCTTGGGCCAGGTGACATTGTTCCGTTGCGCGGTGTGGATCACGTCATACTTTCGACCGGAAAGCTGCGTGGTCTGGTCTGCCTGGGCGTCACTGAGTTCGGTGCTCCGGCCCTGCTGGTTCCAGGCGCGGACGACCATATTCCTCGCAAGGTGACGAACTGGTTGAAACAGGAGGCCCGCAAGGACCTTGACGAACGATCAGGATATCATGCCGGCAAGATAGGAAAGAAGGTCGCGGCGATCAGTATTCGTGATACGAAAAGCCGCTGGGGATCCTGCGCTTCCAACGGTCGGCTATCTTTTTCGTGGCGATTGATCCTGGCTCCCTCTGAAATCCTTGATTATGTGGCCGCCCACGAAGTGGCCCATTTGAAGGAAATGAATCATTCCGACCGCTTCTGGCGCTTGTGCGAACAGCTGGCGCCGCAAACACCCACCGCACGTGTCTGGCTCAAGGAAAACGGCCTCCGTCTACATGGTTTCGGTTAGCCCCGCCTGGAAGATGAAGAACCTTGTCGACTTGTGGTCAAATCTCTGACGGGCGCGGATCGCGACGTGCACCGGGCTTCGGTTTTGTGTCGATGTGGCGTCGTCAGGTGACGCCGGCCTCATTCCGGGGATCAATGGATCCCGTAGCGGAGAAAAGAATGGGCAACTCACCGAAGATATGTTTCCCTCAGGGCTCGGGATCGACAGGAGGCTGAGCATGGGAAATTTTGCGCGTGGAACGGGCAGCCTCATGGGACTGGTTGTCTTTGCTGGTCTGATGATCCCTCTGTCCGATAAGGCAATGGCCGACAGCTGCTGGGACCACAACGGCTCCCTCATGCGTCTTCAGGCTCAGGGCAATCAACGCTGGCTTTCTTACGAAATCCCACGGGACGTGCTTCGGCCAGCCGGCGTGCAACGCGGCACGCTGCTCTTCAATGGCGTGAAGAACGGCAACTGGTATTCGGGAACGGCGCGGGTCTTTTCAAAATTCTGCCCGGGTTCACCGCTGGAGTACTCTGTAGAGGGGCCTGTACGCGGAGACCAGCTCCAGGTCACGGTCAGCGGATCGCGTGAAGTTTTCAATCAATGCCGCCCGACCGGCCAATATACGTCGGACACACTGGTCTTTACGTTCAGTCACGATTGCTAGAACTCGGTTTGACCGCTTTGCTGTCACAGGATCCCTAGCCACCACCGAAAATGTTTCGAAGCAGACCGAGCGGACCGCGGCGCTCGCCACCACCACCATTGCCACCATTGCCGCCGACCGGTGCCGGGGGAACAGGATTGCGTCCCGAACCGACAGAGGCAGGGGGAAGCGGTTGTCCTTGCGGTTTTCGGGGTACAGCAACATTGACCGGCAGGTTTGGAACACCTGGCAGGTCCGCCACCGGTAGTCCCTGATGGGCGACGTCCATGACCGCCTTCCAGGTAGCCGCAGGCAGGGTTCCGCCGGTCGCCTTTTTCGTCGGCGAATTGTTGTCGTTGCCGAACCAGACCGCAGTGGTGAGGTTGCCGGTGTATCCGATGAACCAGGCGTCCCGGAAATCCTGACTGGTGCCGGTTTTTCCGCCGGCCGGGCGACCGCTGTCCAGTCGCGCCTTGCGCCCGGTTCCGGTCAGCAGCGTTTCGGACATCATCAGGTTCATGTTGCCGACGTCCCGTCGCTGGACCACCCTGCCTCGACCGTTTCCGGACCTCGAATAGAGCGTTTTGCCGTCAACAGTCTTGATCCGGCGAATGATATGCGGCAGCACGCCGTAACCGCCATTGGAAAACGGAACATATGCGGCCGCGATTTCAAGCGGTGTCACTTCCGATGTTCCAAGCGCGAGCGACAGGTTCCTGTTCAGGTTGGAGGTGACACCGAGCCGCTTGGCCGTATCGGCTACCGTTCCCGCGCCGACTTCATGTGCAAGCCGCGCTGCCACCGTGTTGATCGAAAGGCTCAGCGAACGAGTCAGGGTGACCGGCCCGTAGTGTTCCTTGGTGTAGTTCTTGGGGGACCAGCCGCCAATCGTTATTGGCTGATCCTGTCGAACGGTTTGCGGGGTCATGCCGTTTTCGAGCGCCGCCAGGTAGACGAACGGCTTGAAGGCAGAACCTGGCTGGCGTTTGGCATAGGCGGCACGGTTGAACTGACTTTTTGCATAGTCCGCACCACCGACCATCGCCTTGATCGCCCCTGCCGTGTCGAGGGTCACGATCGCCCCTTGCGATACCCCCAGTTTCTGCCGGTTGGCCTTGATCGCCGAGCGCAGGGCATTTTCAGCTGCCTGCTGCATGGCCGGATCGATTGTCGTGTCGACGATAATGTCACCTTCGATCGAACCGACGAAATGCGGCAACACGTCCATGACGTAGTCGGCGACGTAGTTTTCGCTGGCCGTCGTGTGGCGGCGAATGGCCTTGGCGGGTGCTGCGATGGCATTTTTGGCTTCACCGGAATTGATGTAGCCTTCTTCATGCATCGCTGCGAGAACAAGCTGTGCCCTGTCTTCGGCAAGGTCCGGATTGCGCGCGGGAGAGTAACGGGACGGCGCTTTGAGCAGGCCGGCAATTGTCGCTGCTTCCGCCACGGTCAGAAGTCGCGCCGACTTGCCGAAGTAACGGCGCGCCGCCGCATCCACGCCATAGGCGCCGGATCCGAGATAAACCCGGTTGAGGTACATCTCGAGGATCTCGTCCTTCGAATATTCCGCCTCCAGCCAGAAGGCGAGTACCAGTTCCTGGATTTTCCGCTTGATCGTCCGATCGGGTTCCAGAAACAGGTTCTTGGCTAGCTGTTGTGTCAGGGTCGAGCCGCCCTGTGACACCCTCCCGGATGTGAAGTTTGCATAGGCGGCGCGCGCAAGACCGATCGGATCAATGCCGAAGTGAGAGCGGAAGCGCCTGTCTTCAATGGAAATCACGGCATTCGGCAGATAGGGCGGCAATTGCTCCAGCCGCACGGCCTCTCCACCGGTATCGCCACGGTTTGCGAGAAGGTCACCGTTGAGCGAGACGATCTTTACGTTTGGCGGACGCGCCGGAACTTGCCACTCGGATGTCGGCGGAAGGTAGGCGGCATAGTAGCCGATGACGCAGACGACGGCGATTACGCTCCAGATACCCAGTACCGCGCTCCAGTAGGCACCACGCTTGAACAGACGTGCAACACCTGCCGGAATACGGAAGCCGGTCTTGCGTTTTCTGCTGCGCCGTTTCGCGCCGGACCTGCCGCCCTGGCGTTTACGCGCATTGCCTCTGGATTTGGCGCTTTGCGACTTTGCGGTTTTTTTCGCAGACGACTTTTTCCTCGGGCCTGATCCGCCAGGCTTTCGGGTTTTTGATTTCGCGCCGGATTTCGATGAAGGCGCAGAGGCACGGTCCTGCGGGCCGAGGCGCAGGTCCAGCAGGCTGCTGCTGTCTTCTCCGAATGTCGGTTCAATCCGTGGCCGGCGTTTCGCCCTTGGCGCCATTGATCATCCGTCCCGTCGTTTATTCCGGCAACTGCCGGATCCCCGGTGGTGATCTTAGATTGCGGCAATTTAAGGGGGCGTTAAGGCTTGAGCCGGGTTGACAGCACAAACAAGCTGAATTCGAACTTGCTGTTCGATCGGATTGTCCTAGAGGCTGTTTTCAATTTCAACGGCCGTATCGGCTTGCATCTGCGCCGTAATAGTTGACGTAGCGCGTGTTGAGCTCGGAAACAGGCATGATGATCAGGATATCCGTGGTTCCGAACTGTTGATCAACCACCGCCCCGTCACCGACAAAGGCTCCAAGGCGCAGATACCCCTTCACCAGCGGCGGCAGTGCGCGTAGGGCCGCCCTGGAATTAATCTTGTCCGCCGGTAGCCTGTTCATCTCCACGTACCGGTCCTCGACAGCCCTGACGCGCCATTCTTCTGGTGCGCGGGCATTGTGATGGAGGAACGATAACTGTTCTGCAATTGCATCGGGGTTTGTGCCCTCCATTGAGGCACAACCGACCATGACATCGATCTTGTGGCGCAGCACATAGGACCAGATGCCGTGCCAGAGAAGTTCGACGGTCTTCTTGTTGCGGTAGGGCTGCAGGACGCAGGAGCGCCCCAGTTCCATAAACCGCTGTCCCTGATTTGCATCGATTATGTTTTGAATGTCGTATTCGCCCGCTGTGTAGAACCCGCTGTGCTGATCGGCAATCTCCTGCCGCAGGATCCGGTAGGTTCCGACGATTTCCGGTTTCAGGCGTCCGAGTTTGTTGCGTTTGAGCGAGGCGTGATCGACGACAAGAAGGTGGTCGCAATAGGCATCGAACGGATCCGCATCCCGGCGTGTGGCGAGCGTGTGTGCATCCGCGATAGCCGACATTTCCTCGTAGAAAACGTCGAAACGTAGCCGCTGGGCCTTCTTGATTTCCTTGAAGTTCCTGGCCAGGCGGACTTCAAGGGACCCGATGCGTCCGAGCGTTTCACCGGTCTTGACCGGCGTCCGGACTGGATGGCCCGGGCGAACGGTTTTTGTAACTGTGGCGTTGGTGCGCATCGCCGGTGTGAACCTTCTCACCAGTTTTCTCGGAGAAAACAGCCCTTGCCGCATCATGGACATTTCACCCTTTTGCATTCCTTCCTGGGCACTCTGCGAGGCTTCACGGGTTAAAACCTGTTTCACCTTTCTTTTTGCCTTTGCCGAAGTAGAAACTCCGACGGCACTCAGAGTGCTTTGGCCCTGCCGTAGAACACATTTTTCCGACAACTGGATGACACTGGGCTTGGTTCCAGATGTCTGCGACTCCGCAGCTTAGCTTAGTCTTGAAAAATTGTGAAATGTGGCGAACCACTTACCTCAAAAGAGGTAGCGCAATTTGAGGTTGCCGCGTAGGTTCCGGGCACCGAAGACACGATATTCGCCAATCTAGCCGTGGCCAATCGCCACCAGCGTATCGGTGATTGCCTCAACCGACAGCGGTTTCGTCAGATAGCCCGCCGCCCCCATTTCAATGGCCCTGTCTCGAGCGTCCTGCATGACATCTGCCGTCACGATGATTACCGGAACGGGAGGCCGTCCATTCGCCTGCTCGTCTTCGCGAATCTTCTTGATGGCGTCGAAGCCGTCGAGCCCGGGCATGTGAAGATCCATCAGGATGGCGTCGAACGTTTCGGCAGAAGCCTCTTCAACGGCCTTTTCACCATCAATCACCATGACCGGAATATGGCCGAGTTTGCGCAACATTGCTTCGCTGAGCAGCCTGTTGATGTCGTTGTCTTCGGCAACAAGCAGCCGTAGCGGCCTTGCGGGAGCTTTTGCGCGTCTGGCCGCGCTGCCGCCGTAGGCCGCATTGGCACCGACGTCCCAGGCAAGTTCGTCGATCGTGCCGCCGAGCAACCCCGAAAGGATCTGGATCAGCGTTTCGATCCGGACCGGGCGGATCAGGTAGGCAGCATAGCCGGCAGAACGCAAATGGTTGAGGCGGTCGCGTTCGGATGGGGATATCAGTACGACGGCCGGCGCCTCGCACCCTGCGAGTCGAGCAGAGGCGAGCCAGCCACCGCTGTCAGACAAGGCGGCATTGTCGACGACAATGAGGTCTGCTTCGGCGAGAGCTTGTTCCAGGTCGGCGCTTCCGGGCACGGTGATGGATACAATCGCATCGTGATATTCCAGTCTCCTTGTCAGAAGCTGGCACTCTATCCGGCTGTCGCTGACAAAGACGATCTTCTGATCCGCAAGACTGGCAAGCCGGGGATCGGCACTCGCAGACAAATCTTCGGGTATGGGCAGGGAGACTCTGAAATGGCCGCCGCCATCCACCGAGGGCCTGGCGGAAATCGAGCCACCCATGAGGCCTGCCAGGCGCTGGGCGATCGCCAACCCGAGGCCGGTTCCGCCGAACTTTCTTGCCGGACCGTGGTCGACTTGCTCGAATTCCCTGAAAAGGCGTTCAACTTCAGCCTCGTCGAAACCGATACCGGTGTCCCGCACAACAATGTCGAGGCAGCTGCCCCCGGAGTCGTTCTGCCGGCCCGTCAACTCGACGGCGACGCCACCTTCATCCGTGAATTTGACGCCATTGCCGATCAGGTTGAACAGGATCTGCCGTACTCTTGTGGCATCAAGTGTAATCTCCTCCGGTAGAAGCGGGTCCACCATTGTGCCGATTTCAAGGCCCTTTGCGTGGGCCTTTGGCGCGAGCAGTCCCACAACGCTCTCCGCCAGGGCTCCGGCCTTGACGGGCGCAGCATGTATGTCGAGCTTGCCTGCCTCAACCTTGGAAAAATCGAGAACTTCGTCAATCAGGAGCAGCAGCGTTTCGCCGGATGTTTCCAGGGCCTCGATATAAGCGCCTTGCTCCTTTGTCAGCCTGGTATCTCTCAGCAGGGACGCCATGCCGAGAATGCCGTTGAGAGGCGTTCGGATCTCGTGGCTGACAGTCGCGAGGAAACGGGATTTCGCCTCATTTGAACTTTCCGCCGAATGGCGAGCGGCAAGCAGTTCCTCTTCAATCATCCGTCGTTCGGTCACGTCACGCAGTACGGTCTGGATCAGTTGCCTGTCTGAGGCGGTGTCCCGGACCGGAATGTCGATCCGGGAAAACCAGCGTGGTCCCTGAGCGGTGCGTATGTGAAGGTCCTGGAACCCCATCCGTCCGTTTTGAACCTCTAAAGAGGAAGTCAGGGGAACAAGCGGGTCGTCCCGGTTGATCAGCGGCAGTTCCATGGCATTGCCGGGAACCAGGTCATGCGTCTTTCCGAATACGTCTTCGGCTGCCGAATTCACATAGGTCATCACACCGTCGGCATCGCGCCGGATCACCACGTCGCCGAGTGTCGCCAGAATGCTTGCATGGCGCTCGTCGGATTCGCCAAGTTCCCAGGCCTTGTCCTCGAGTTCCTCGATCCCGGCCATCAACCGCCGGATCTTGTTGTCTTTAACCTGCAGGGCTTCGGCAGAGCGATGCACGTCATCCGCGAGCATTCGCCAAACGGCGAGCCCACCGGCAAAGAACGCGAGTCCGGCGCCGAGGAAACGGTTGAGCCCGTCGGAGGCAACCAGAAACATTGCGGCGCCGAGGCCAATGATCAGTCCGGCAACGGCCAGACGCTGCAGGGCTTTCCTGGGGGCGGAAACCGGCCGGTCGGTTGCTCTGCGGCCTTCGCCAACCTCGGGACCGGGCAGGTCGGTGCCCGGATTGTCCCGATCGGAAGTCAGGGTGTCCTGGACACGGGACGCACTCGTCGGATCGTCGGTGTTGTAATCCGCCGGACGCCTCTCACCATCTGATTCATGTCTGGCGGTACGATCACCGTTCTGGCTGACCAAATTCGTCACTCTCTGCAGGGTTCAATCGGGCAGAGAGTGCCGCTTAAACTTTTAGAAACCGTTTCATTGAGGATTTTATGAGCGAACGAGCAACCAATGGATTCATGGTGCGATCAGTGTTTGAAGCAAGCACCGCTCGTCAAGACAAGCTACGGCGTCCAGGGGCAATAAGGTTTCCGCTTTCCTGCGCAGCGACCATCGGCGCCGGCAATCTCATCATGAGGAGGGCCGCAGGGTCTGTCTCGAAAGAAAAGCCGCGATCATGGCGTTCGTACGCAGCTCCAAGATGCGTTTCGCCCTGCCGAATGACGCCAGGGCGAAGCGGAATTGCTTATCTGACGTCCAGAAATCCGATGATGCGCCGCACGTCTTTCAGAACCGGTTCGGCGGTGGCGGACGCTTTTTCTGCACCGTCCTTGAGGACGGAATCGATCTGTTCCTTGTCATCCATCAGCCGGCGCATTTCGTCCGTCATCGGTGACAGTTTTGCAACCGCAAGCTCGGAAAGCGCCGGTTTGAAGGCGGAGAACTGCTGGCCTCCGAAGTCCTTCAGCACGTCTTCCTTGGACAAACCGCCAAGTGCCGCGTAGATGCCGACAAGGTTGTCGGCTTCCGGCCGGTCTTCAAGACCCTTTACTTCACTCGGCAGCGCGTCCGGATCGGTCTTTGCTTTTCGGATTTTCTTCGCGATCGTGTCTGAATCGTCGGTCAGGTTGATGCGTGAGAGATCCGAGGGATCGGATTTCGACATCTTTTTTGTGCCATCGCGCAGCGACATGATCCGCGTGGCAGGGCCGGCGATCATCGGTTCGGTCAGCGGAAAGTAGAGTTGCTCGGGCAGCTCGGGCGACGGTGTCGGGTTGGGGACACCGACGCCGAGTTCCTTGATCCGTTCAGCGAAATCATTATTGAACTTCGCGGCGATATCACGGGTCAATTCAAGATGCTGCTTCTGGTCGTCGCCAACCGGCACATGCGTTGCGCGGTAGGCAAGGATGTCCGCTGCCATCAGGTTCGGGTAGGCAAACAGGCCGACGGAAGCGTTTTCCTTGTTCTTTCCGGCTTTTTCCTTGAACTGCGTCATGCGGCTGAGCCAGCCCATCCGCGCCACGCAATTGAAGATCCAGGCAAGTTCCGCGTGTTCCCGCACCTGCGACTGGTTGAAAATGATCGATTTGGTCGGGTCGATGCCGGCAGCCATGTAGGCAGCCGTCACTTCCCGCGTCGCTTCACTCAGTTCAACCGGGTCAGGAAAACCGGCGGTGATCGCGTGGCTGTCAACGACGCAGAAAATGGTTGGCATCTGGTCCTGCAGAGGAACCCAGCGCGAAACCGCGCCCAGATAGTTGCCAAGATGGAGGTTGCCGGTCGGCTGAACGCCGGAAAAGACACGGGGCTGGAACGCCGTCATTCTGAATCCCTTTATTGGTGCGGCCGGTTGGAAGGGCGCTGTGAATCTTTGGGCGCGCCGGGTGTAGTCTCCGCACCGTGTGTATGCAAGCGGTAAAGATGAAGAAATCGCGTTTCGTCGTCAGGTGTTGCGCCGCGTCAACGCCTTGAGCATGCCCATGAGATCAGCCCCCCGGCTGACCTGAGCGAAAAACATGAATGTGACGATCCCGGTCAGCACCAGGGTGGCAAGGCTGGCTGCGCGGACGATCAGCCAGCGGTCGCTCAGGTAGGGCGCCAGAAAGAGCGCGGCAAAGTGGATGGTTACACCCATTAACAGGCTGGCGATCAGCACCAGCACAAGCCTCTTCAGGAGCTTGTAGTCCGGCACGAAGTGACCGCGCTTCCACAGGACAACAATCAGCAGTCCGGTATTCACCCAGCCCGCGATCGTCGTGGCCAGCGCGATCCCCACATGTTTGAAGACCGGAAACAGCGCAATCGACAGGCAGACATTGACCGCCATGCCGACCGCGGCAAACTTCATTGGCGTCTTGGTGTCCTCCCTCGCAAAGTAACCCGGCGAAAACACCTTGTTCAGCACAAAGGCGGGCAGCCCGAATGAAAAGGCCATCAGCGCCGCAGAAGTTCCATCAACGGCAGCGGCATCAAACCGTACACGCTGAAACAGAACGGAGACAATCTCGTGCGGAACGACCGCAAGTGCCACAGCGGCCGGGAGCGTCAGAACGAGCGAGACCTCGAGCGCCCGGTTGAGGCTTCTCTGATAGGCGTCGAATTCTCCGGACCGCAGCTGGCGTGTGAGGCTCGGCAACAAAACGACGCCGATTGCAATTCCGATCACGCCAAGCGGAAGCTGATAGAGACGGTCAGCGAAATAGAGCATCGCATTGGCGCCGTCCTGAAGCGACGCGATGATCGTGCCGACGGCAATGTTCAGCTGGGTCACGCCTCCCGCAATGATCCCCGGGACGCCGAGCATGAGAAGCCTCTTTGCCGACTTTGTGTAGCGGGGACGGAATACCGGTATCCGGAATCCCAGGCGCTTCAGATCTGTGACGACGACCGTCAACTGGACGACCCCGCCAACCGTTACCCCTGCGCTCAAGATGATTCCGAGCGTGACATTGTCCTCGACACGCATCAGCAGGACCGTTCCGAGCACGATACTCATCACGACATTCAGCATCACCGGCGCCAATGCGGCTGCGGCAAAACGCTGGTAGGTGTTCAGGATGCCGGCGATGAAGGCCAGCATCGACATGAAGACGAGATACGGAAAGGCGATCCGCGCCATCAGCACCGTCAGGTCGAATTTGTCGGGATCCGCGCTGAAACCTGGCGCAAGTCCCCAGACCACAGCAGGCATGAAAATCTGTGCGATGGCTGTCAGAACCAGAAGGCAGAACAGCAGGGCTGAACCGATTTCACCTGCAAATTGCCGCGCTCCGCCATCGCCTTCTTCTTCAACCGCCCGTCCGAACAACGGAATGAATGCCGAGTTGAAAGCGCCTTCCGCGAAAAGGCGGCGGAACAGGTTGGGCAGGCGGAATGCAACAGCGAAGGCGTCGGCGACAGGGCCGGTTCCGACCGCCGCGGCCAACAGCACGTCCCGTACGAAACCGAGCAGCCGGCTCAGCATTGTCGCGCCGCCGACGGTTGTAAAATTGCGGACGAGACTCATTCAGGAAGGGCTCCGTGGGCAAATACGGTCATTCACGATGCCTGACGGTGAACTTTACGGGAAACCGGGGCAGCAGGGTCGAGTTCTACATGTCCCCCGACGGCGGCGGCAAGACGTTCTCGAATGATTTCCTGACGGCCGATATTGGAGATCTTCTGCCCGGTCAGATCGGTGACGTAAAAGACATCGACGACCTTTTCCCCGAAGGTCGAGATATGTGCCGAGCCGATATTCAGATTGAGCGTCGCGATCGAGCGCGTGAGGTCGTAAAGCAGTCCTGGCCGGTCCAGACCGGTGATTTCAAGCACGGTGTAGTCGTTGGAAAGCGAGTTGTTGACCAGTATTTCGGTTGCAACCTTGAACGCCTTTACCCGACCTTTCATGGCATTTTTCCGGGAAACCGGTTCAGGCAGGCGCTCTTCACCGCGCAACGTCGAGTGGATCAACTGGGTGATCCGTTCGCCCCGGCGGTGTTCGTCCACGTTGTCCGGCAGTTCCCGTCCTATGAAGATCGTGTCGAGTGCAAATCCGTCCGTGGTGGTGTCGATCTGCGCGTCAACAATGTTTGCGCCGGTCGAAAAGCACGCCCCTGCGATGATGGAAAGCAGTCGCGGATGGTCCGGTGCCATGATGTTCAGCTCCGTCACACCCTCGAAAGCGCGCGGAATGACCTCAAAGGCGAGGCGTTTCTTGTCCTTGTCGGCCTTGTGCAGAAGTTCGGCATGGGTCAGCAGCCGCTCCGGTTCCGTTCGCAGCCAGTAGGCTGGATAGTGGCGCTTCAGATAGGCGTTTCTGTCTTTCTGGGGCCAGTGTTCGAGCTTGGCTACCAGGTCCTGCTTGGCGAGCTCGATGGTCTGGTTGTGTGACATCTTCGAGTGGCCGCCGGACAGGTGGGGCTCGGTCGCGTAGAACAGCGTTCTGAGCAACTGTCCCTTCCAGCCGTTGAAGACCCCCGGACCAACTGCGCGAATGTCCGCGACGGTCAGGATCAGCAGCAGTTTCAGGCGCTCCAGAGACTGGACGGTGTTGGCGAAGTCGGTGATGGTCTTGCGATCGTTGAGGTCGCGCGACTGGGCAATGGTGCTCATGTCCAGGTGATGTTCGATCAGCCAGGCAACGGTTTCCGTCTCGGCTTCCTTCAACCCGAACCGGGGGCATATCTTGCGGGCAACCTTTGCGCCTGCGATGGAATGGTCTTCCGGGCGCCCCTTTGCGATATCGTGCAGGAACATCGCCACATAAAGCACCTTGCGGTTCTGCAGCGTCAGGATCAATTCCGTGGAGAGCGGGTGATCTTCACCGGAGTTGCCGCGTTCGATTTCAGACAGAACACCGATCGAGCGGATCAGGTGCTCGTCAACCGTATAATGATGATACATGCTGAACTGCATCATCGCGACAACCTTGCCGAAATCCGGCACAAACCGGCCAAGGACGCCGGTTTCATTCATTTTACGAAGTGTTTTTTCTGGCGTATTTCGAGAGGTTAGCACCGAAAGAAACAGCCGGTTGGCTTCCGGATCATTCTTCAGGTCGCTGTCGATCAGCTTGAGAGAATGCCGGATCAGCCGTGTCAGCTGCGGGTGCATGTTGTAGTCGTGCTTGTCGGCGAGCTGGAATACCCGGAGTATATTCGCCGGATCGGTTTTGAAGATCGTATCGGTGGTGACGTTGAGGCGGTTGTTTTCCACGACGAACCCGGGTCCACCCTTGACCGGTTTTGCCACGTTGCTCACCCGCCCGCTGCGCAGGCGCCGCATCATGCCGGAAATACCCTTGCCGCGTGGCTCCTTGACGTGTTCTTCCTCAAGGGCTGCGCAGATGATGCGCGTTAGGTCGCCGACATCTTTTGCGACCAGGAAGTAGTGCTTCATGAATCGCTCGACATCGCGCATTCCCGGATGTTGGGTGTAGCTGAGCCGGATGGCGATTTCGCGCTGAAACTCGAACGCGAGCCGCTCTTCCGGACGTCCGGTGAGAAAATGCAGATGACAGCGGACCGCCCAGAGGAAGTCCTCTGATTTTGCAAAGCGCGCATATTCGGAGCGGGTAAGGACCCCTTTCTTGACGAGGTCTGCCTGTCTGTCGACCCGATAGTGGTATTTTGCAATCCAGAACAGTGTGTTGAGGTCGCGCAGCCCGCCCTTGCCTTCCTTGATGTTGGGTTCGACAASMTATCSSSWGTGTGCCTTGCCGGCGATGTCGCTCGTCCCGCTCCTGAAGCTTTGCCGCGATGAATTCCGAACTGGTTCCGCTCACAACTTCGGTATCGAACCGTGTCGCCATTTCTTCAAAAAGAGGCTTGTCGCCCCAAATGTAACGGGCCTCCAGGATGGCGGTCCGGATGGTCATGTCCGATCTGGCAAGCCGGATGCACTCGTCAATGTTGCGGGTCGCGTGCCCGACCTTGAACCCCAGGTCCCAGAGCATGTAGAGGATGTATTCAACGACCTGCTCACCCCAGGGGGTCTGCTTGTAAGGCAGGATGAACAGGAGGTCGATGTCTGATCCCGGGGCCAGCGTTCCGCGTCCGTAACCGCCAACCGCGGCAACGGACATGCGCTCGGCAGCAGACGGGTTCTTGACGCGGTAAACGTGTTGAACGGCAAAATCGTAAATCACGCGGATCAGCTCATCCTGGATGCAGGAAAGGCGCGAGGCGCAAAGCAGGCCGCCGCCGTCGTCATCCAGTTTTTTCTGTATGGCAGCGCGTGAGGATTTCACTTCCGTTTTCAATATGCTCAGCACGGACGACCTGATCTTGCTGTCCGACCCGTCGCCCTCATTTGCAGCCGTGAGCGCTTTCAGGCGGGACCGCAGGTCCACTACGTCGATTAGTTCGGCAAGGTCATCCTGGCTGGGGTGCATGAGTGATTCTGGGTCCGTTTTACTGGCCGACGATGCGGCTCGCTATCCGAATGCAAGCTTATATAGGGATCACACGATAAGGACACGTAAAACTGGGGTCGGCGCATGGAACACAGGAACACGCCTGTTCGGATTTATTGGTTTCGTTAAAACCCGAAACTTGATCCGGCACCGACCTGCTCGCAGACGGGTCTGGTGCCAGGCTGGAGAAGCCGGGAGCGCGAAAGAAATCCGGTTTCTGACCGGTCCGTCGGTGTCGAATTAATCAGACGTCGTCCTTGGCGGCCGAAGCCCTGAGCTGGTGCAGCAGGGCAGCCAGCGAATCTTCCGACAGGACATTGATCTTGATTGACAGCTGATTGGCAAGTTCCGTCGCTTTCGGGTGCATGCCGGCCGTGTCAATGGTGATCCTTGGATCCGACAGCTCCGCCAGACGCTGGATTTCCTCCGCTTCATCCCAGATCACGTTGAAATAGGTGATGATCCTCTGCACGAGGAACCAGGTCGGTTTGCCTCGTTTGCCATGTTCAAGCGCGGAAAGATACGCGCTGGAAACCGAGAGTGCGGCGGCCATCTCCTTCAGCGACACGTCGCGCTTTGCCCTGAGTTCCCGAATTTTTGCCCCAAGCGGTGTCACGGTCCTACCTTCTTTTTCGTATCCGGACGTAGAGCGCCCCTGCTCCACCGTGGCTGGCATGTGCTTCTTCATACCCCAGCACGACCGGACGAACGTCCGGCATGGACAGCCACTGAGGGACCATTCTGCGCAAAATCCCGCGTTCGTCCATATACGCTCTTTCGGGACCGCCCCCTTTGCCCGTAATCACCAGCACGACCTTGTGCCCGCGGGCTTGAGCCTGATAGAGAAATCCCAGCAATCGATCGTGAGCCTGATACTGTGTCAGTCCGTGTAAATCGACACGGGCATCGATTGCTGTCACCCCGCGCACGATTTTTCTTCTGTACCGCGTCTCGAGCTGATTCAGGGGTAAAACGGAAGGCGTCTTTCTGGTCGGATCGGGTGCCTTGATCGCGGTCGCAGTCTTCGGGCTTTTCGCGGTCTTCGGCGGTTCTGCCTCCAGCGTTCGTGCCAGTTCTTCCTCAAGATCCTGAGCCCGCTCGGGATGAAGCGGGGTCAGCGTTTTTGCGACCTTGCCCCAAAGCTCCCGGTCTTCAGGAGACAGACTGCCCTTTTTCCCCCGTCTTGCCATGTATCAGTCTGTTGCCGCCTCTGTTTCCTGGCACCCTGGAACTGGAAGGAGTACGGTGAATTGTGCGGCGTGGCGGATACGCCCTGCAATATCTCCGGACAGATTTCCCGATCCCACGAAAATATCGCCGCGCGCTTTGCCCTTGATCGCCGAGCCGGTATCGTCTGCGACCATCAGTCTGGAGAAAGACCTGTCTTCAGCATCCAAATCCGGAAAATCCGCCTGAAGAAAGACGAACGCGCCATAGGGGATGTGATCAGGGTCGATCGCGAGGCTGCGTCCGGGCACAAGCGGCAGCCCGGCGGCACCGATGGGCCCTTCGCCCGGAAGCGTGTCAGTGACCTCGCGAAAGAAAATATAGGACTGGTTCTCCCTGAAAAGGGCATCCCGCTCGGCGGGGTTTTTTGCGAGCCAGGAACGCAGACCCGCCATGGTGAAATCTTCAGGTGTTCCCTCGCCGCGCTTGACCAGAAGCCGTCCGATACCCGTATAGGGATGCCCGGTCTTGCCCGCATACCCGACGCGCATCACTGATCCGTCGATCATGCGGAGCCGCGCCGATCCCTGTACGTGAATGAAATAGGCATCAATCGGGTCGGCAAGCCAGGCCAGTTCCAGGCCTTCGCCGTCGAGCGCACCATCCATGATTGCCGACCGGTCGGGCAATTCTTCAAAGCGGCTGTTTGTACGGCGTCCATGACTGAGATGGGATGACCAGTCATCCGGCTTGTTTTCCGGCGTGATTGCCTCAAGTCCCGCGGGTTTCCGATGAAGCGGAACGTCAAAGCCATCGGTTTTTTTGCGGGAGGCGGCAACTTCGGGTTCGAAATATCCGGTAACGAAACCGGGCACGGTCACCCGGTAAGGCCTGAAATTCGTTTCTAAGAACCGGCGTGCCTCTGTTTCTGAGTTGATTGATTCGCGATTTGCGGTCAGGCAAAGGCTGCAGATCTCGTCGAGCCCGTAGTGCATCGACGGTGTCGGATCCCTTGGGTCTTCATTCCTGGAGCAAAACCGCAGAAAACTGTTCAGTGCCGCCAGATGGTCGTCGCGACGCCAACCTGTCAGGTCCGAATAGGCAGTTGCCTCAAGATGATCGGGAAACTGTGGACTTTGAGGCATGGCCGATCCGGCTCCTGCAAAGAAAAGCGGCGCGGCCAGAACCGCGCCCTTCAAGCTTACGCAGACCAGAGGCAGGACATTCGCCCCTGTCAGCCGATCCATCCACGTCATTGTCACTCGGCGGATTCGGTCGCAACCAGTTTCCAGTTGGGATCGCGGGAACTCGTGTCTCGCGCGAAAGTCCAGATATCGACCACTTCGGTCACCTTGGCCGGATCCCCGTCGACAACCTCGCCTGCCTTGTCGCGGGTTGCGGAAATCAACTGGCTGTGGATCTTGACGGTGACCTGCGCGGTGGAGCTCTTCAGGGCAGCCTCGACAATTTCAGCCTTGTCGATACCGACAAAGGTTGATTCGATTGTTTCGCCGCGTTTTTCCCGGTCTTCGATCGCGCCGACAAAGCCTTCGTAGACATCGCTGGACAGAAGGTTCTTGAGAGCCTTCTTGTCGCCGTCCGCGAACGCCATCACGATCATTTCGTAGGCGGCGCGTGCGCCCTGCAGAAATTCCTGGGGCTCGAAACTCCGGTCCACCGAAAGAATCTGTTTCAATGCGCTGTTGAGAGCGGATCCTTCTGGTGCAACCTTGTCGATCACCACATCGCCACCCTGAGCCGACTCCTGCGACATTTCTGCCGGTTGATCGGTCTGGTTCGGAAGCGGGATGACGTTGTCCTGACCGTTGGCCTGCTCATTCGGCTGCTCCGGTTTGGAGTAGGGATCGAAAGGCGGGCGCTCATTGCCGGTACGTTTGCCCAGGACAGATCTCAGCCTGAACAGAATAAAAACCGCTAGTCCCAACAGGAGGAGGTTTAGTGGGTCGAAAATTTCATTCATCTTACGTTCCGGCTACCCTTTGGAGGCACATCAAGCCGCCTCTTGCATATTCAGCTGCGTGCTGCCCGCGTTCAGTGTCTGCTACCTACTTATTTAGGGGCTTCTTGAACCAGCATCCAGACCCGGGGGCAAGTCTGAAATTTTTGCAATGATTATCTTTCCTGCGCGCGCCTGCTCGCATTTTTGTGAGCGAATGTCTAGGTTATATACAAATAACTTATCAGACCATGGAGGTCCCGTGGGACTTTATATCATTGCCGCCATCATTTTGCTGCCCCTGATTGAGATTGCGGTCTTTATCTGGGTAGGTGGTCTGATTGGCGTATTGCCGACAATTCTGCTGACAATCATCACCGCTCTTGCCGGCACGGTCATGCTGCGCCAGCAGGGACTGTCGTTGCTCACCCGCATGCAGAGCGAACTGGACGCCGGACGCGCGCCCGGTAACGAGGTCATGCAAGGCGCGATGATCGTTCTTGCCAGTATTTTCCTGCTGATTCCCGGGTTTGTAACGGACGCGATCGGTTTGCTTTTGTTCATTCCACCGGTGCGGCAGGCGCTGGCAAACTTCATCATTGCCCGCTCCAACGTCGTGATCGTGCAGGGTGGCCAGAGCGGCCAGAGCAGCGGCCAGGGTGGTGGAAGACCCGACGAACATGTTGTCGATCTGGACCAGCAGGACTGGTCAGAGAAGCAGGATGGTTCGTCTCAGGGATCGTCTGGCAGCGATCAGCCCAGAATCAGCCCGTGGCAGGATGGTTCGAATGACGCGAAGCCTTAACCCTGTTTGAAAGTCACTAAAACGTGACACCGGCTGTATGCGTTAAATTTACCAGTGGAGGTTAGGCCTGTGCCTTAGTCTGCGGTGAAAACCGCTTGGAACGGAAGGTGCGAACCATGGGTGCTGGGCGCGTTGACTGGGTCGATACGGCCAAGGGCATCTGCATAATCTTCGTCGTGATGATGCATTCGGTGCTGGGCGTTGAGGCCGCGGCCGGTGAGGCCGGCTGGATGCATGTCGTCGTTGCATTTGCGGCACCTTTCCGGATGCCGGACTTTTTCCTGATCTCCGGCCTGTTCCTGTCCAATGTCATCGCGCGTGACTGGAAACTCTATCTAGATCGCAAGGTCGTTCACTTCGCCTATTTTTACGTGCTCTGGATGACGATCCAGTTCGCGGTCAAGGCCCCGGTCTTCATGGGGGACATGGGAGCCATGGGAACTCTGGAGTTCTATCTCCTGAGCTTTGTTCAGCCCTTCGGCACCCTCTGGTTCATCTACATGCTGCCGGTGTTCTTTGTCGTCTGCAAGCTGGCCCATGAAAACCGCGTTCCCTGGCAGGTGATGCTGGCATTCGGTGCTGTTCTTCAGATTGCGCCGATCCATACCGGCTGGCTTCTTGTCGATGAATTCGCTTCGCGTTTCGTCTATTTCTATGCCGGTTACATCTTCGCGCCGCAGATCTTCAGGCTTGCCGCCTGGGCGCGTGAACGCATCGGCGTAAGCCTTGCCTATCTGGTCGGCTGGGGCCTGGTAAACGGCGGTCTGGTTTATTTCGGCTGGGCCCACCTGCCGGTTATTGCACTCGCCCTCGGTGCGGCGGGTGCAGGTGCAATCATTCTGACCAGCGCACTGATCGTCAACTCGGGCCAGTTCGGCTTCCTGCGCCATTTCGGCGCGAATTCCATCGTCATCTATCTGGCCTTCTTCTTCCCGATGGGCGTTACCCGCGTGATCCTTTTGAAACTTGGATTTCTTGACATCGGCACCGTTTCGCTGATCGTCACGATTGTTGCTTCCGTCAGCCCGATGATCCTGTTCTGGATGATTCGGAAAACAAACCTCGGCTGGTTCCTGTTCAAGCGACCCGAATGGGCCCATCTCACCGGGACCTTTGGCAGGAAAAGACAACCGCAGGCTGCTGAGTAAGTCGAGGGAAAAGTACGTTTGAGTATTGTTTTGACCAGTAACATGAATCGGCCCTTTTACTTGCAAAGCAACTAATCAGGTGATGCCAGTTTTTCACTGCTATTGTTCGAGGGATGGTGAATTTTGTTTCCGGTGAAGGAAATAAATTAAGTACAAGAACGCTGATATGCTTATAATTGTTCCTGCAATCGAGGCGTATGCTAGCGGCAGTATTAAGAATACGGAACATGTGCAAAAAAGCCAAATGAACATGACTACCATCGCATGAAAGAATTTTTGAGCAGTAATTTCCTGATCTTGAAAATAGTTGATGACTTTTTTAAAAAACGGTTTTGGTAAATCTTGCATCAATACACCTCAAAAATTCTTCTTCTTAAAATCCTTCTGAATAGTGCTGATTGCAATAATAATTCCTATTTCACAGTGTGCTACAAAAAGTTACGCCCAGAAGTGCAATCGCGATTGACTTCTCGCATCTAAAGATTCGGATCAAAGCGTAAGCCACGGACGGTGGAAAAATTATTCACATATGTACGCGAAGCTATTTGAGGCGGGGGAAACCATAAGTACGTTTCAACAGATATATGAAAAGTGACGCCCAAAGGGCGAAATAAATCAGCCGCACGAACCGAACAATTATTTCTATGCCTTCACGCAAAACAATCAGGTGGAAAAGCTGTTCTTGCACAATTAAGGTTAAATTGATGTATCCGGCAAGTGTGACATACTTCCAAACTGGAAATTTGATCCAGTCCTTAATTTTTGTATCATATATTGAAAAAGCCAGCGCTGACGCAATACAATAGAAGAATATACAAAAAGATAAAGCATAAATTCTAACGAAGTCGATACTTATTTATTTTGATGAACAAGAAAAATATAGTCACGAATACAAAAAGTAAAAATGTAAACTGCAATAAGAAGTAATTTCCAGCTAAAAAAATACTTGCAGAAATTTATGAAAAAAGCTGAATTCAATCCTCAATCCTCAATCCTCAATCCTCAATCCTCTTAAGCACAATAGACGCGACGGAAGGGAAAGATTGGAAAAAACTCTAGAAATCCGCGAAAGATGGAGCGTTGGCTTCTGTAGTTTGAAAGACTCAAGTCCTGATTTTCCGTAAGGCGGTCTCATAATTCTGCTACTTTCGCCAGATCCGCCTTTGCTTTGCTACTTGCTGTACCAGAAATTCGAGGGTGGGCGATGTCGGCTTAGAGGGCGCATTTTTCCCTTTCCTCAGGCACGCGGTCCGGGCATGATCCGCGCCATGTCGACGCAAGATTCAATCCCCGCTCTCACCGCTGACGACCATCTCATTCTGGTCGACGGTTCTACCTTCATCTTCCGTGCCTACCATGCGCTGCCGCCGTTGACGCGCAAGCCCGACGGACTGCCGGTCGGTGCGGTTTCCGGTTTCTGCAACATGCTCTGGAAGCTGCTGCAGGAAGGCCTGACGCCGGAAGAAGGGGATGAGCCGACCCACTTCGCGGTGATTTTCGATCATTCCTCCAAAACGTTCCGGAACACAATCTATCCGGAATACAAGGCGAACCGTCCGGATCCGCCCGAGGATCTGGTGCCGCAATTCGGTCTGATCCGTGAGGCGACCCGTGCCTTTTCGGTCCCCTGTGTCGAGCAGGAAGGGTTCGAGGCTGATGACCTGATCGCAACCTATGCCAGCCAGGCGGCGGAACAAGGCGCGAAGGTGACGATCGTTTCGGGCGACAAGGACCTGATGCAGCTGATCGGTCCGAAAGTCGGCATGATCGACACGATGAAGAACAAGGTCTTCGGCGAACCGGAAGTTTTTGAGAAATTCGGCGTCGGGCCGGACAAGGTCATCGAAGTGCAGTCGCTCGCCGGCGACAGCGTTGACAATGTCCCCGGCGTTCCGGGTATCGGCCTGAAGACGGCAGCCCTCCTGATCAACGAGTTCGGGGATCTAGAATCGCTGCTTGCCCAGGCTGAGACCATCAAGCAGAACAAGCGCCGGGAAAACCTGATCGAATTCGCTGATCAGGCACGCGTTTCCAGGGAACTTGTGACGTTGAAGCAGGATGTTCCGGTCGAGGTTCCCGTCGCGAGCCTGACGGTGACAGATGTCGACGGTGCGAAGGCGGTCGGATTTTTGAAGGCCATGGGCTTTACCACGCTCACCAAGCGTGTGTCTGAAGAAACCGGCGCAGAAGTTGACGCTGTCGAACCGACCCACTTTCAGGTGCCGGGTTGGGATGTGCCCGATCAGAAAGGCCGCATGGTCGAGCGCACGGAGGCGGCGTCCGGTGCGGCCGCGGCTGCCGGCGAGGGCGCCGGCACCGAAGGCATGATGGTACCGCAGACCGTCGCCGATGCGCGAGCTGAAACCATCAGGGCAATCGCGATCGACTCAAGCGCCTATGAAACCGTCACAAGCGTCGAACGGTTGCAGGAATGGTGCGTCGCTGCAATTGAAAAGGGTTACGTCGCCTTCGATACCGAAACCACGTCGCTTGATGCCATGCAGGCCGATCTCGTCGGGCTGTCGCTGTCGACCGAACCGGGACAGGCCTGCTATGTGCCACTCGCCCATGTCGATGGTGAAGGCGACCTTCTGGGCGGCGGCGGTTTGCTTCCCGATCAGATCCCGCTCAAGGACGCCATGGAAGTCCTGAAGCCGATGCTGGAAGACCGCTCGGTCCTGAAAATCGCGCAGAACCTCAAGTACGACTGGCTGGTGATGATACGCTACGGCATCGATATCGCGCCTTATGACGATACGATGCTGCTGTCCTATACCGTTGACGCGGGCAAGGGCGGCAACGGCATGGACGAGCTTTCCGAACGCTGGCTCGGCCACAAACCGATCCCTTTCAAGGAAGTCTGCGGTTCCGGTAAATCGATGATCACTTTCGACAAGGTGGCGATCGACAAGGCAACGGCCTATGCCGCTGAGGATGCGGATGTCACCCTGCGGCTGTGGCAGATCCTGAAACCGCGACTTGCCAGCGACCATATGGCAACCGTCTACGAAACCCTGGAGCGGCCGATGGTGCCGGTTCTTGCGCGCATGGAAAAGCGCGGCATTTCGGTCGACAGGCAGATGCTGTCGCGGCTTTCCGGTGATTTTGCTCAAGGCATGGCCGGACTGGAATCGGAGATCTACGAACTCGCGTGCGAAACCTTCAATATCGGATCGCCCAAGCAGCTCGGTGAAATCCTCTTCGGCAAGATGGGCATTCCCGGTGGCAAGAAAACCAAGACCGGCGCCTGGTCAACCTCGGCCCAGGTGCTGGAGGACCTGGCCGCGGAAGGTCACGAACTGCCGTCGAAAATCGTCGCATGGCGTCAACTTTCCAAGCTGAAATCGACCTATTCCGATGCGCTCCCCGGCTACATCAATCCCGGGACAGGCAGGGTCCATACCTCTTACGCGCTGGCCGCGACGACGACGGGCCGCCTGTCCTCCTCCGAGCCGAACCTGCAGAACATTCCGGTCAGGACGGAAGCGGGCCGCAAGATCCGACAGGCCTTCATCGCGGAAAAGGGTCACAAGCTCGTCAGCGCCGATTACAGCCAGATCGAGTTGCGCGTGCTCGCTCACATGGCCGATATTCCGCAGCTGAAGAAAGCATTCGAGGATGGGCTCGACATTCATGCCATGACGGCAAGCGAAATGTTCGGAACACCGATCGAGGGCATGGACCCAATGGTTCGCCGTCAGGCCAAGGCGATCAATTTCGGCATTATCTACGGCATTTCCGCGTTCGGGCTTGCCAACCAGCTCGGCATCTCGCGCGGAGAGGCCGGCGATTACATCAAGACCTATTTCGAACGCTTCCCGGGCATCAAGGACTATATGGAGACCATCAAGAAACAGGTTCATGCGGATGGCTTCGTCACCACGATTTTCGGACGCAAGGCCCATTACCCCGAAGTGAATACAAAAAACCCCAACCATCGTGCGTTCTATGAACGGGCAGCGATCAACGCTCCGATCCAGGGCTCCGCCGCCGACATTCTCCGTCGCGCCATGGTGCGCATGGAGGAGCGGCTCTCGGACGCGAAGCTGGATGCGCAGATGCTGTTGCAGGTTCACGACGAACTGATCTTCGAAGTGCCGGATGCCCAGGTCGACGCAACACTGCCTGTCATCCGGGACGTCATGGAAAACGCCTGCGATCCGGCCCTGAAACTGACGGTCCCGCTGCAGGTCGACGCCCGCGCCGCCGGCAACTGGGACGAGGCGCATTAGGCTGGTTCCCGTGCAAGACCCGGTCAGTTCCTGCAGGCACTTGAAGCGAGCAATCCGGCCGACAGGTTTGCCACAACTTCGGGTCTGCCGAGATGGGCGGTGCTTGTCATTGAAAGCAGGACTTCGCTCATGCTGTCGGTCAGGTCCGCCCGCTCGATCGGTAAGAGGCCGGTTGCCGGCAAGGAAGCCGGGACTGATCTCAAACTGACGCCAAGCGGCCGCTCGAGACAGGTGAAATCCAGGTGCGCCAGATCGAGGCGGAGCATTTCCCCGCCATTCGCAAGGCGCAAATTGACATACATTGAGACCGGATCGAAGACGATCTGCCAGCGTGTGGACGGATTGGTCAGATCCTCCAGAACCTTGAAGGCTTGCGCGGACGTGACGATGGAGTTTGTCTGCGTGGCTGCTGCTGCGCGCCTGAACCGGTCGAGACTTCCCGCGCTCTCCGGCGTGTTGTTCGTACCCGCGGATGTCCGGATATGCCCGAGCGCTTGTTCATAGTTCGTGTTTGTCAGCGCCGGGACGGGAAGGTCATTGCCCCTGTGAACGGTGAGTCCGGTTGCTGTTGGCGTCACGACTGCGGCGGATCCAACCGCATCGAACAGGAAATAGTGAATGGGAACAAGGCCCTGAACAGTGATCGAGTCCAATTGCGACAAGGCCTCTTCGACCGAGGCCGATGTGTCGAGAAGTCTTTGGATGAACTCCAGTTCGGAAACGACCGGAGCGCCGCTGTTCCCCGAATAGACGGCTTCGCTGTTCCACATGAGCGTAATGACAAGGCCTTTGGTGTTCATGCCGGCCGCCGGCATGCCGGGCCCGATCTGATTGACCGTGATGCTGCCGAAACGTGAAACCCAGCGGGCCGCTGTTCCGCCCATGACGGAGCGCTTTGAGGCGTCCGGCGGGTTGACCAGCACAAATCCCGCATCCGTCGCTTCAAAATCGAAATTGTAGGCAAGGAGAGGGTTTGGTTGATTTGTGAACGCCACGGTCGAGCAGGCGATCGCTGCAGAAACGGAAAAGAACGTAAAGACGCAAATACCCAGATGCAGGGCAGATGGCCAGTTTTGAAATGATTGGATGCCTCGCATGGTTTCCTCGCGGCAGATGTATTAAATTGAGAAGACCATAGGTGTCAGAAACGCCTGTCAATCCAAGGAGTGTTTCGCCAGTTGCAGAAATATTTCGCCAAGGACACCGCTGCAAACCGCTTTCTGCATGCGGGTGTCGCGCCGTTCAATTCAAGAAATGGACTTGCCCTTCTGGCAGCGTTGTCGGTTCTCGCCGGCGTGATTGGCCCCTTCGGGACTTACGCCGACATTCCGATCATGACCCGATTGTTCTACTGGACGGTCATGGTGCTTGGCACGGCATCGGTCGGACACGCCACTGCAACGTCCCTTGAGCGGTTTTTCGGCAAAACCCGTTGGCCGGCATTGGTTCAACAGGGAATGATTTCCATCCTCGTCGCCGGTCCCGTCAGCCTGAGTGTCGCGTTGATCAGTACGGGGCTTGGATTTGGTAGTTTCAGCGGAAACATGGTGTCGCTCTACCTGCAATGCGCTGCGGTCACGGGGTTTGTCATGATTGTGAGCAACCTGCTGCCGTCTGCGGACATATCTGAACCGGCGGCATCGCTGCCGGAAGTTCCGGCACTGCTCATGAAGTTGCCCTTGGCGAAACGTGGCCGAATTCTGCGACTGATGGCGCAGGACCATTATGTCAAAGTCGTCACGGAAAGAGGCAGTACACTATTGGCGATGCGGTTCAGGGATGCCATTGCTCAGGCAGCTCCCGAACCCGGTCTGCAAATTCACCGTTCGCACTGGGTCGCGCTGCATGCGGTGGCCGGGCGTTGCCGAATGGACAAGCGCTCCGGCCTCCGCCTTTCAGACGGAAGTTTTGTTCCCGTTGGCCGGTCCTTTCAATCGGCGGCCAAAAGGGTCGCTTCAATCTGATCCCGAACGGAGCCGTCCAGGCTCACACCATCGCCATCACGCGGGATGGACCACCAGTTCCGCCGCGAAATTTCGGAGCACCGACAATGAGGGTTGCACCGCTCGCCGGGAGCATGTCGAGATTGGCGAGGCACTCGATACCCCAGCGGTTGCTGGGCAGCCAGGCATAGTGAACGGCAAAGTCCTGGGATTTGCCGTAGTCGAGCGATAGCGTATCGACCGCCATTCCGACAACATTTGCTTCTTCCATCAGCATTTGCGCTGCTTCCAGATGAAATCCGGGGAAGTGCATGACGCCGTCCTCGTCGGCATTGCGGAACTTGTCGGTCGGCACCTGAACGCCCCAGCCGGAGTTCATGGCGACACAGGCCCCTTCGGGAATGTCGCCGTTGGCGGCTATCCAGGCCTTGAGATCATCCGGCGTCACCTGCGCATCCGCGCTCTCCGTGGCTTTTGACTTGATGTCAACAATGCACAGCGGAGCCACCAGCTTTTCGACCGGAATCTCGGCGACCGATTGCCCGTCTTCAGAGAAGTGCAACGGCGCGTCCATATGAGTGCCGGTATGCTCATTGATGCTTAGGTTATAGAGATTGAAGCCGTTTTTGGCGAAGTCGAAGATCTTCTCCTTGAAGAATTGCTGATCGCCGCCATAGGTCGGAAATGTCTCGTAGAGCTCGTGGGTCATGTCCGTGACCTTTGAGGGAGCCTGCGCCATTGCCGGCATTGCACCACTCGCTGCGACAGACGCGGCGACACCGGCACCAACCGCTGTTGCCTTGAAAAAATCCCGCCGAGACAGCATACGGTTCTTCACGGAATTGATGACGCATAAATCACACATGAGAGCTCCTTCCAACGTTTACCCGGGAGAATGCTGCCCTCTGCTCCGTAAAAATACCAGTCAAAAAATACGGCACTTCAGACCGTGATCTGGATCATCCTTGAGAGAAAGGACTGGAATTGCCAACTGTGCAGGCTTTACACGACCCGTAAATCAGGCTGGTTCTTGCCGGCGAGTGCGGAGCGGGGAGCAATGGCGTTCTTGAGCAGTTCGCTGAGGTGTTCTTCCAGATAATCGACGATCGGCGACTGTGCCTTGGACGGCGTATAAATCGCCAGTTGCGTGGCAGGTATCACCGGAAAACCGTCCTGCTCCTTGAGCAGCGTAAAGCCTTCCTGAATTGCACCTGACGGCAGACAGCAGATACCGGCACCGGAAGTCACGGCCACCTGGGCGGCGGCGACACTTGTCGTCGTGATCCGCTCGTACCACTGGCGTCCGGCACTGGCGAGTGCGCGAAAAGTGAGTTCACGGAACGGACAGGGTTCCGGAAACAGGATCAGCGGCAGCGGATCGGTCAGGGAGCAGTCCTCGCTGACCGCCCAGTGAAGCTGCTCCTCGACAACGCCTGCGGGTTCCGGTTTTGCCGGTGTCACCAGCGCAATGGCGAGGTTGATCTCGTTGTTGGAGAGCATGTCGTGCAAGGTGGCACTGTCGGCGACCGTCATCTCAAGTTTGACGTTCGGATGAATGCGGACAAAATTGCAGAAGATCGACTGAAGCTGTCCGGTCGCGAACCATTCCGGCAAGCCGACATGAACGGTTCCTGTGAGTTCGGGAGCTGACAGCCTCAGCCGGGCTTCTTCGTGCGATTTCAGTATTTCCGTCGCGTGCTGAAAAAGAATTCGACCCGCGGGCGTCAGATTCATTGTGCGCGCGGTCCGCTCGATCAATGGTTTTCCGACCCGCTCCTCCAGACGTCGGAGTTGGGTGCTTACGCAAGGCTGTGTGCGGTTCAGCTTGCTGCCGGCATGGGTCACGTTGCCGGCTTGTGCGACGGCAACGAAGGCTTCCAGCAATTCGATATTAAAACGGCCGATGGTCATGGTCTGTCATCCCGCCTTAACGCCGGTCAGGCAAACACCCGCCAGCCTCTCATCTTGGACAAGTCCGTTACCGGGAGCATAACGTTCTATTATGAGGTTCTTCAATTATAAATTTTATATATGGGGCAACATCACGTAATCCGGGAATTCCTCTTGTCAAAACGGGTATCGCCATGACTCTCGCGTTTACAGTCGACCAGCCAGATCTTGAAATTGAGGTATCGCCCGCGGGCTCTTTGCAATCCAGAGTGCACCGGGCCATCGCATCCCACACGGAATTCAGCCTCGACCGCATCGTCACGCAGGACAATCGGGTCAAATACACCAATAAGGGCCGGGAACTTGGGACGGCGGGGCATCTGGATGAGGTGTTCCGGTTGATGCGCGAGCTGAACGAGACCGGCGTGGGTTCCGACACGCTGGGGCGCCTGCAGGCCGATGGCCGGTCCTTCAAGGATGCTCTCAGTCGGAGTTGTGCGCAGATTGCCTCGGAATTCGGTGACAAGCCGCTGATCTATGTCGAACTGGGACCCGAGCCGGTGAAAACAGGCTTTATCCTGAAAACACTCCAGAAGTTTGGCGTTGCAATTGACCGGTACATTGCCGTCGATATCAATCCGATGTCGGTTGCTCATATGCGGACTGCTCTCGAAGAGGCGTTGCCCGGAGTACCCTTGCGGTTCGTGACCTGTTCATTCGATGAGTTTCGCTTGAGCGAAGTGGTCGAAGACAACGCTCCGCCGGCTGTCATTACCATGCTGGGATTTCAGGAAGGCAACGACGACCCGTTTATTGTCAACGAATGGCTCCGGGACATTGCCAGGCCCGGCGATCTGCTCTTGTCGGAGAGCCAGCTCTACACGAAGCATTTCACCGAAAAGATACCCTACTTTTATGCCCATCCGGCGATGCAGCGATTTTCCAGAATTGCCTTCGAGCAGTCGGTCGATCGCGCTCTTCCGACACTGAACCGGTTCTTTCTCCTGCCCGTGCCGTTTCAGGAGAATGAAACGACGCATGTCGCCATATTGGGAGAGGAGTTTTCAAGTACAATCAATGGAAGAAACTTGCACGTGTCCAACTTCTGCCTGAAACTCACTCTTGAACAATATCGCCTCTACAGGGAGCATGGCGGATTTTTCAGGATTACCGGCGAGACCTTTACCGATGACGAGACACTTCACTTCCAGCTCTCCCGCCGGGCATGAAAATGGGATGAAAACCCGCGGCCTTACGGTTGCGGGGCTGGCGATCGTCGCGGCGACCTTCGGCTTGGCCAGGTATTGCTTCGGCCTGTTTCTTCCCGAGTTCCGCCAGGAATTCAATCTGTCGACGGAAACCATCGGCCTCATTGCGGGGCTGTCCTATGCCGGCTACCTCATGGCAACCTTTCTCGGGTCCGGCCTGTCGACCCTGTTCGGCCCGAGATTGCCGATCATGCTTGGTGGTCTGGCCGCCGCGGCCGGAATGGCGACGATCGCCGTGGCCCCGGATGCCTTGACCCTCGCCTTCGGTGTGTTTCTTGCCGGCACGAGCCCGGGACTGGCATATCCGCCCTTCTCCGACGTTATTGTCAGGCACACCGAACCAAGCCGTCAGAACACCATCTATGCCTGGATCAATTCCGGCACGGGATTTGGCGTCGCCTTTGCTGGCCCGCTGGCATTGTTTGCCGGCGAGGACTGGCGCCTGGCATGGCTCCTGTTTGCGGGTCTGGCGCTCGCGATAACGATCTGCAATTTCTGGACGCTGCCGCGGCACAGTCCGAGGATCGCCAATGCCCGGGCGGCTGTTTCACCACGTTTTCTTTTGCAGGTCGCTGCCAGGCCGCTCTTTGTTGCCGCCTTCCTGTTCGGCATATTCTCCGCGGTCTACTGGACTTACGCCGTTGAACTCCTGTGGGAGCTTTCCGGTAATTCGAGGGACGCCATCGTTTTCTGGATTGTTCTTGGCATGGCGGGCGTTACAGGCTGTTTCGCGGGAGGTCTGGTGAACCGCTGGGGGCTGCGACAGACCTATCGGGTCCTGGCGCTGATCGTCGGTACGGCTGTTGCGACCTTGCCATTCCTGATCGGTATCCGGCACGGGATTTACTTTTCCGCCGCGTTTTTCGGGTCCGGTTTTATCGTGATGACGGCCCTCTTCGGCATGTGGAGCATGCGGATTTTCAGGGACGCACCCTCGATCGGGTTCGGACTGACCTTTTTCCTGATTTCCCTCGGCCAGGGAGTGGGTCCTGTAGCCGGGGGGTTCGCAATACCCCTGCTGGGTCACTCGATGCTGTTCGTTGTGTCGGGTCTGATGTGTTGCGGTCTTGCGTTGATCAGACCGAGAGAACGAGAAGTTGCAGCCGGGAACGCATAACACCGAATTATGGTGGCGTAGGACCACATAACTGCAATGTGCTGGTCTTTCCGGAAAATAGCGGGCAACATGTTGGCACGCTATGATTGTAAAAACTGATGTGACGCGCCCATGATCGTTCCCAAGACGTCGAATGATGATCTGCTGCTGGATGCCGAACTTTGCCGCGCAATGTTCGAGAAGGATCCGGACAAGATGATTGAGCTTGTTTCGGAGTGGCTGGAGTCGAATGGCCTGACCACAAGTGAGGATTTTCAGGTACCGCAATATCTGGAGCAGGTTCTCGCAAGTGCCGGTGGACATCCCGGTAACGGTCGCACTTTGCGTATTTACGCTTCCTGAAAATTGGAAATATCGGTGCATTTTGCGCAGCATCATGTGCTCGGTTTGTTGCCGAACGGTTGACCGCATTCTCAGGCGGCGGTCAAACGAGACCCGTTCTATATTTGTTCTTGATTCTCCCGCATTCCTGTGTTTCGCTCAAACCACATCTCAGGGTAGAGGGCAGGGTATGGTCAGCCGGGTAACAACGGTCGCTTTTCAGGGTATCGATGCTGTCCCGGTCGACGTGCAGGTGCATGTCGGTCCCGGTATGGTCGCGTTCATGATCGTCGGTCTGCCGGACAAGGCGGTTGCCGAAAGTCGCGAGCGCGTCAGGGCGGCGCTGTCCGCCTCCGGGCTCGCCCTGCCTGCCAAACGGGTAACGGTCAATCTTGCACCCGCCGACCTGCCGAAGGAAGGCTCGCACTACGATCTGCCCATCGCACTTGGCGTGATGGCGGCAATTGGTGCCATACCGGGTGAATATCTGGATGGATATGCGGTTCTGGGCGAGCTCGGTCTCGATGGAACACTGGCGCCGGTCGCCGGTGTCCTTCCCGCCGCGATGGGTGCGAACGGTCTTGGAAAGGGGCTGATCTGTCCCGAAGCGAGTGGTGGCGAGGCGGCCTGGGCGGATCCGGAAATGGATATTCTTGCGCCCCGCTCCCTGATCCAGCTTGCAAATCATTTCAAGGGTACGCAGATGCTTTCGCGTCCTGCTGCCAGGCTTCAGGGCAACCCTGCATCCTTGCCGGATCTTGCTGAGGTCAAGGGACAGGAGACGGCCCGGCGCGCCCTGGAAATCGCGGCTGCCGGTGGACACAACCTTCTGATGACGGGACCGCCGGGATCCGGAAAATCGATGCTTGCCAGCCGCCTGCCGTCCATCCTGCCGCCGCTCACCCCGCGTGAGCTGCTCGAAGTCTCGATGATCGCCTCGCTTGCCGGCGAACTGGCTGAAGGCAAGTTGACCGACCGGCGGCCGTTCCGCTCTCCGCATCATTCCGCGTCCATGGCGGCCCTCATCGGCGGTGGATTGCGGGCCAGGCCTGGCGAGGTATCTCTATCGCACAACGGGGTGCTGTTCCTCGACGAACTGCCGGAATTCAACCCGCAGGTGCTCGACAGCCTGCGCCAGCCCCTGGAGACGGGAGAGGCGGTGATCGCACGCGCCAATCACCGGGTGACCTATCCCGCGCGCATCCAGTTGGTGGCTGCAATGAATCCCTGCCGTTGCGGCCATGCGGGAGAGCCGGGTCATGTGTGCCGCCGGGGTGAGCGCTGTGTCACGGAGTACCAGACCCGTGTTTCAGGGCCGTTTCTTGACCGGATCGATCTCAGGATCGAAGTTCCTGCGGTCACTGCGGCCGACCTGATCGGCCCCGCTGAAGCGGAACCGTCCGCGGCCGTCGCTGCACGCGTTGCCGAAGCGCGCCGCATCCAGGAAAAACGGTTTTTCGATCTGGGCGTTGTTTGCCGGACAAATGCGCAGGCGCCTGCCTCGGTTGTCGAGACCATGGCGCAGCCGGACGAACTGGGCCTGGCCTTCTTGCGAGATGCTGCCGAAAAGCTGCAGCTGAGTGCACGCGGCTATCACCGCGTCCTGAAGTTGGCGCGCACGCTCGCTGACCTTGACGGCAAGGACATGGTTGGTCGCATACACCTGGCGGAGGCATTGAGTTACCGAGGTCGGGATGCCTCGCGACGGGCGGCGTAATTCCTGACTTGAAAGATCCAAATCTGCGTACAGCCGAGTGTCGGGTAAATTCCGCAACGAAGGAAGCAGGTGACTTGCCTCACCAGAAACAAGGTTTGATGTCTGCCAGACTTTGTTGTGCCTTGTTTGTTGTCAGCAGGAGCAACACGCAGACCGCGTCTTGCCGGAAAGTCCGCAAATCGGGTCTTGCGGTTCTGCTTTCTTCAAGAGGGATCCAGTTTCGATGGGCGACCGAAGTGGTATCCTTGTGCCATATGCCCGCCCAGTTCTCGCATCATCTGGGCCTGCTGCGCGGTTTCAACGCCCTCCACGATGACATCTAGACCGAGTGCATGGCCGAGATTTATCATCGCTGAAGCGATGGTTCTGGTTTCATGATTGTCGACGGCTTCTTGCGTGAATGACCGATCGATCTTGATCGTATGAAACGGCAGGCGGCTGAGTGTCAGCATGTTTGAATACCCGATACCGAAATCATCAATCGCAAACCGGAACCCCCGGTTTCCAAGCTCACTCATGATTTCGTGCGCGGCGTGAATGTCCCGGATCAGGGCTTGCTCCGTGATCTCGAACCTGACTTGGCTTGGCACAACGCTCAGGCGCTCGCAGATATCGTTAATATGGGCTGCAAGCTGCTCGTCCCGAAGATTTTGCTCTGCCAGATTGATGGATAGCCAGAATGAGGGATTTGCAATCAGGAGCGGTGCCGCCTGTGTAATCGCAAGCTCGATGCACTTGTGGCTGACTTGATCGAAAAGACCGCATTCCTCGGCGGTTTTGAGGACGGTCAGCGGATCGATCCAGCCACGATCGGGGTGCCTCCAGCGCAACAGCGCTTCCATTCCCACCGGTCGCTCATCCATCAGGTTCACGATCGGCTGGTAGTGAATCTCAAGGTCAGCTGTTTCAAGCGCAGAGGCAAGGTCTGCCGCAAGAGCGAGCCGGAAGCGGTGTGCACTGCCGATTGAAACATCGAATTGTACAGCATTTCCGCGACCGTTTGACTTTGCTGAATAAAGGGCCAGGTCCGCGAACCGTTGCAGCTCTCCTGCATCTGAAGAATGGCGCGGACAAAGAGCAATTCCAACGGACACGCCACAATCGGCACTTCGATGATCGATCGGAATGGGTTCGTTGAACGCATCCACAATCCGGTCTGCCAGGTTGATCGGTGGGTCGGTTTCGGTATCAGTTTCCGCCAGAATTGCGAATTCGTCACCTCCGAGCCTTGCGACGTGGTCGCTCGCTCGCGTCAGCGATTTAAGACGGCTCGCAACCTGCTGCAGGACGATGTCGCCACCACCATGTCCGTAGGTGTCGTTCAGCGCTTTGAAGTTGTCGAGGTCGATGAAGAGGAGAGCGAAGAATTTATCTGCGCTTGCAGCTTGTCCCACAGCCTGCGCGAGCGCGTTTTTGTAACTGTGCCGGTTCTGCAGACCGGTCAGCTGGTCGATTTCGGCAATTGCGAGCGCATGTGCTCGCTCCGCTTCAAGGGCTCCGGTTCGCTCGGCGACCTGCCGCTCGAGTTGCTCGTTCAATCCTGCAAGCCGTTGGTTGACATCGAACAACTCGCGGCTCTTCTGCTCAAGAATTTCTTCGGCGGCAATTCTTGCACTGCGCTCTCGGCCGCAGCGTCTCTGCAATCTTGCTATGATCTTTTCAACGTCATCCATGATCGGCCCGTCATCCGGACCGTGTCAGTCTGAAATCGACATAGGTGCCGTCTACATCTGCGCCGCAATCCCGTTCAGTCTCGATCGTGTCACCAAAGCCGGATGCCGCGGCCTGTATCAGACCGAGTGCCAGCGCATCCATGTTGCGCGGGCTGCGATATCGCAGGAGTGCTGTCCTTTCGTTTCGCTCTATCATTTCGATGGAAGGCAGTTCCGCGTCGGGATAGAGTTTTTGGACTTCGACATGGATATGCGTGTGTACGCTTGCCAGAAAATCGAAAAGCGTATCGGCTTCCGCAAAGAACTGGCTGAATTTCCGTTGAAACACTTCGCCCAGATAAACGCCGAACATTCTGACAAGATCCTGATCGTTGACCCCGGTATGTTCGGAAAACGCTTTGGTCAGAATGACAATCTCGGCATGATCATATGTTCCGACTGTCGTGTAAGCCCCGCCGCTCGGCAGGTTGCAGGCCTCGATAACGTCTTCCACGACGTCTTCGCCGACAAGGTTTTCCGCGAAAGCCAGGTATTCGGTAAAGACAATACCCTTCATTAAATTGTACTCTTACTTGCCAAATATCTGGCGTTGCGATTATTTTTCAAATATTAGCATAGCGTTCCTGACAAGCTGTTAATAGAAAAATCGGTGACTAGGTAAAATTGCTGATGTTTTTGAAGTTTACTGCAAATATACTTGCTGATCTTTGCTTTTCAGAAAGTATATTCCAGCTGTGTCCGGGTCGAGTAGTAGGTTACGCAGTTTTCTTCACGTAGCTCCGATTGAACATGAGCTGACCGCGCCCCATGTCTCAACGTGTCATTGTTGCAAGGAGATAGCGTATGCTGGTTACCACCACGAACACCATCCAGGGCAAGGAACTGGACTACAAGGGACTGGTAACTGGTGAGGCAATTCTTGGTGCCAACCTGTTCAAGGATCTGTTCGCCGGTATCCGGGATATCGTCGGCGGACGTTCGGGTGCCTATGAGGAAGAACTTGCCAAGGCACGCGAGATAGCCGTCAACGAAATGTGCCAGCAGGCCCAGGCGATGGGCGCGAACGCGGTCATCGGAGTCGATCTCGACTATGAGACTGTTGGTCAGAACGGTTCGATGCTGATGGTCAGCGCAACCGGCACAGCGGTCTGGATCCGGTAGTCGTAAAATGGTCGCCGGCTTCACTGTGCAATCTGGCTTTCCGGAAAACCAGCGATTGATCGCTGCCTCGCTCTTCTGGTCGGCGTTTCGCGGAAAACTGGAAAAGGTCATGGGACCGGAACCGAAAGCACTCGGTTTTCTCGAAAGCGTGCTGGATCCGGCTTACGCCCTGAGTGCTGTTACACCGGACGGTACCTTGCTGGGTCTGGCGGGCTACAAGACGGAAGAAGGCTCTTTTGCCGGAGGGTCGCTGGGCGATCTCTGCACGGTTTATGGGCGTCTCGGTGGAGTGTGGCGCGGCCTTCTGCTCAATTTCCTGGAGCGGGATACGGAACCGGGACTGCTGTTGATGGACGGCATTTTCGTCAGTGAGAGCGCGCGAGGACAGGGCATCGGCAGCGCGCTTTTGAAAGCCATCATCCAGAAAGCCGCGGACGAGGGATTGAAACGCGTCAGGCTCGATGTCATCGACACGAATGACAGGGCAAGAGCGCTCTATGAGCGCATGGGGTTCGAGGCAGTTTCGAAAGAAGAAACAGGTCCGTTCAAACATGTGTTTGGATTTGCTGCGGCAACACGCATGGAAACAATCATCCCGCACATAGACTGACCATGTCGCAGGCCTTCTTTCATCAACTGAAGGGACGGCACTTTCGCACATGTTGTGCCCGGGCAAGCACTCGCGCTATCGTGTGACGCTATGCCGAGGGAGGATGGCATGCGCGATACCGAACATGTCAGCGAAATCGACCGGGTCCTGAAAGGACAGGAGACCGGCAGGGATGAGCTTGTGTCCGAAAGCTGGCGGCGTTGCGTCCAGACCTACGGCATGGACCCGACGCGGCCGGAACCGGCCCATATCGTCACTGAGCAGCAGCTCAGGGAACATCAGGAGCAATCGGAGCGGTTGATCGCAACCGCCCGGTCGGGCCTGCGAACCCTTTTCAAGCAGGTCGCAGGGCAAAACTACGTGTTGCTTCTGGCGGATGCCAAGGGCATCTGCGTCGACTTTTTCGGCGACCCCCGGTTTGAGGAAGACCTGCGCAGGGCTGGATTGTATCTCGGTTCCGACTGGTCCGAAGACCTGGCGGGCACTTGCGGTGTCGGATCCTGCATCGTGACCGGCGAGGCGGTAACGATACACCAGGGCGATCATTTCGGATTGTCCCACACACCTCTTTCGTGCACTTCGGCGCCGATCTTCGATACGGGCGGAAACCTGGCCGCCGTCCTGGATGTGTCTCTCCTGCGTTCACCAAGTCCCAAATCGACCCAGAACCTCGCGATGAACCTGGTCAAGGCATCGGCGCGCCGTGTTGAAATGGCCAATCTCATGGCAATGACACGCAGGGAATGGGTCCTGCGGTTTTCCACGTCTGCCGAATTTCTGGAAGTTGATCCCGAAGCAGCTGTCGCCCTCGACGACAGCGGTCACATCACGGGCATGACCCATGGGGCGTTGGAATGCCTCGCTCCGTCAGGTGCTGCCGAATTGATCGGAACCAGAATAGACCAGCACATGGACCTGAATATTGATGATCTGCCGGACCTCATGCGGGGCAGGCCTCCCGAAGAACGTGTTCTGCGCCTGCGAGACGGGCGTGGCCTTTATGGGCACGCAATCGCTCCCCAGTCGGCACGTGTCTCTCGTCCGCAGGCCATTGGTGCCCTGTCTGGCCCCTTGCGAAATTTTGGCGGCCCGGACCCTTCCCTCGCCCGGATCGCCGCCAAGGTAGACCGGCTGGCACCGACCCAGGTTCCCCTCCTGTTGGTAGGCGAAACCGGCACGGGCAAGGAATACCTTGCACGGGCCGTTCATGTCCTCGGCCCATCAAACCGAGCCTTTCACACTTTGTGTTGCTCCGCGCTCCGGAAGGAAAAGGTCGACGGAATCGCTGAGGGCGGAACCGGAACGCTGTTCCTGCGTGGCATTGAGGATCTGGATGATGAAGGCCAGGCCCTCATCCTCGCATTGCTCGAAACACGGAATGATCTGCGGATCATAGCCTCGGCGCGCCGGGATGCTGCTGATAGCGGCACTTTCGAGGCGATCAGACCCGAGCTTTACTTCAGGTTGGCGGGGTCGATCATCTCCATTCCTCCGCTCCGGCACCGCAAGGATTTTGACTGGCTTGTCGATCGGCTGCTTCGGCGCTCTCCCAAGGATGTTCGACTGTCACCTGCAGCCAGGGCTGAACTCGGCAGCCGGCAATGGCCCGGAAACATCCGCGAACTTGCAACGGCATTGGAAATTGCAATGGCTCTTGTGGAGGGATCCGTTATCGACATTCCGGATCTGCCGCCGCCTTCCCAGTCAATTCATTCGAAAACCGATCCGGATGACGATCTGGAAGCGCTGCTCGATGCCTGCAGCTGGAACATGTCATTGGTCGCCCGGCGGCTCGGGGTCAATCGGTCAACCATTCTGCGTCGAATGCGCAAGGCTGGATTGTCAGGCAAACGCTGATCGGGCCGGCCGCAAACGCACACCAGATCGTATCAAGGTGTTGCACATTGTTGCGCGCGCAACAGAAATAGACATTTCTTCGGATTTACTTATTCAATCGGCTTTGCAGAGATGGCGAAACAGTCGTCTCTTCTGCAATTCTCCCAGACAGGATTACATGGGAGGAATAGAATGCTCGACACACCCTTGGTTCATCAGACCGAAACCTTTCTCAAGTCATTCGGAAAAGCACTGCAAGACAACAATATCGACGAAGCCGTGAACATGTTTCAGGACGATTGCTACTGGCGGGATCTTGTAGCCTTCACCTGGAATATCAAGACAGTCGAGGGCAAGGATCAGGTCAGGGACATGCTGACCCGGCAGCTTGGCCCGGTTGCGCCAGGTAACTGGACACTGGCTGAGGGCGAAGTACCAACCGAGGAAGGCGGTGTTGTGACGGCCTGGATCCAGTTTGAAACGAAGCAGGCCCGATGCTTCGGCCTGATCCGCCTGAAGGACAACAAGATCTGGACCTTGTTGACCACCATGGTCGAGATCAAGGGCCATGAGGAACCAAAAGGCTTTCAGCGGCCTCTCGGGGCCAAACATGGCGCCGGCAAGAACAGACCGACCTGGAAAGAGGAGCGCGAACGGGAAAATGTCGAGTTAGGCTACACGGAACAGCCCTATTGCGTAATCATCGGTGGCGGTCAGGGCGGGATCGCACTCGGCGCCAGGCTGCGCCAACTTGGTGTTCCAACCATCATAGTCGAGAAAAATGAGCGGCC
>NZ_KI928924.1:109269-124275 GCF_000521215.1 Labrenzia sp. DG1229
CTGTTCTTTTGCGCAAGTCACGGGATTTACTCCGCCGCTCCGTATCCGCACAATTCTGGGATTGAGGCATTTGGAGGACAAAGTGATCGTGTCCAGGAAACAGATAGTGCTGGTCGGGGCGCCTGTTGACGACGGAGCAGGTCAGAAGGGCTGCCTGATGGGCCCGGACGCGATCCGGACCGCAGGCCTGCTGGAACAACTTGAGGCGCTGGGCCACGTGGTCGCCGATCATGGCAACCTGACGCCGTCGAAGGCCTTTGAGGTCGCCTCTCCCAATCCTGTTCTGAAAAACTTCCGATCCTATGCCGGTTGGACCCGCGCACTTCATGCAAAGTCCTGGGAACTCGGTTTGCAGTCGGTATTCCCCATATATCTTGGAGGGGATCATGCGATGGCGGCCGGTACCGTTTCAGGCCAGGCGCGGGCAGCAGCGGAACTTGATCGTCCGTTATTCGTTCTCTGGCTGGATGCCCACTCCGATTTTCACACGCTCGACAGCACCGACAGCGGCAATTTGCATGGGACTCCCCTGGCCTTTGCCTGCGGCCTTCCGGGTTTCGATGAGTTGCTCGGCGCTCCGCTGGAGCACACGGTGAGCCCGGGGAACGTGGAAATTCTTGGTGTCCGGTCGATCGATGCAGCCGAGCGCGAAATGCTGCTCAGCCACGGCGTCGGCGTCAGTGACATGCGCCGCATCGACGAGGACGGCATTGCGTCGTCGCTGAAACCGTTCCTGGATCGGGTCCGCGCGTCGAACGGTCTTCTTCACGTCAGCCTGGATGTTGATTTTCTGGATCCCGAGATTGCGCCGGCGGTCGGAACCACCGTTCCGGGCGGTGCAACCTTCCGCGAGGCGCATCTGGTCATGGAGATGCTTCATGACAGTGGTTTTGTGACGTCTCTCGATCTTGTCGAACTCAATCCGTTTCTGGATGACCGAGGCAAGACCGCCCGCTTGATGGTTGACCTGACGGGCAGCCTGTTCGGGCGCCGTGTCTTTGATCGGCCGACACGAAGCTTCTAGAGCGTCGTGCGTTCGGAAGAACACACAAGGATGCTCTGTCACTTTGGAATCGATCAACTTTTTGATGTTCAACCGGTTCCGGTTGCAAATCCGTTGATCTGGAGGAAAAGATAAAATGATTGCCGCAAACCACAATCCGAAGCCGTCGGAACTGGCCTTTGTTCCCTTTGTCAGCGTCGACGACATGATGCGCAACATTCGCACCATTGGTGTGGAAAAGGCGATAGTCGGCATCGCCGAATACATCGAGCAGGATTTTCTGCGCTGGGAAAGTTTCGACAAGAAGCCACGTATCCCGGCGCACGCGCCCCAGGGCGTAATCGAGCTGATGCCCACCAGTGACGGTGAAACCTTCGGCTTCAAATACGTCAACGGTCATCCGCAGAACGTGCGTGAAGGGCTGCAGACCGTGACAGGTTTCGGAGTTCTGTCGGAACTTTCCACCGGATACCCTGTTCTCTTCACCGAAATGACGATACTGACCGCCCTGCGTACAGCGGCAACCTCGGCATTGGCGGCGAAATACCTGGCACCGGCGGGATCGACGACCATGGCAATTATCGGCAACGGCGCCCAATCCGACTTCCAGAGCCTTGCTTTCAAGGAAATGCTCGGCATTACGGAGGTCCGCGCCTACGACATCGATCCGGAGGCCAGCATTCGTCTGGCGCGGAACCTTGCCGATTCCGGCCTGAATGTCACCATCTGCAAGACGCCTGAAGACGCTATCGAAGGTGCGCAGGTCGTCACAACGGTCACGGCGGACAAAAAATACGCCACGATCCTCACAGACAACATGGTCGGCTCAGGTGTCCATATCAATGCAATCGGCGGCGATTGCCCGGGCAAGACGGAACTGCACAAGGACATCCTTCTCCGGTCGGACATTTTTGTCGAGTTGCCCGAGCAGACCAGGATCGAGGGCGAGTTGCAGCAACTGCCGGAGGATCACCCGGTGACCGAACTCTGGCAGGTCTATGCCGGCAAGGCGCCAGGACGCACATCAGACGATCAGATCACGCTGTTCGACAGTGTCGGCTTCGCCATCGAGGATTTTGCCGCGCTCCGCTATATCCGTGATCTTCTTCCAAGGACGGGACATTTTGAAAAGCTCGACCTGCTGGCGGATCCTGACGATCCGCGCGACCTCTACGGCATGGTGTTGCGCTCAGGTGCGGTCGACGACAATCAAGCGGCATGAGATAAAAAAAGACCGCGAAAACCAGACTGGCCACCGCGATTGCGGTGGCTTTTTTCTTTTGAAGGCGTGCTTCCAGTGTGGAGAGTATTCACGGCAGAAGACCGAATACTGCTCCCTTCTGCACGAAGCGAATGGAGATCTGGCCTTGCCTGGCAAATTTCCGTTTAGCCCAGTGCTGCTTCAATCTCCGCGACGACTGCATCCGCGGCGGAGCCGGGGTCTCCGGCCTGGCTGATCGGCCGCCCGACCACCAGATAGTCGCTGCCGGCCCGGATGGCGTCTTCCGGCGTCATGACACGGCGCTGGTCTCCCGCAGCACTGCCGGCGGGCCGGATACCGGGCGTGACGATAACCAGGTCATCACCAAGGATCGAACGCATGTTCGAGGCTTCCGTTGCCGCGCAGACAATGCCACCCATCCCCGCTTCGCGCGCGTCCCGAGCGCGGGCCTCGACCACATCTGCCAAAGGCCCCCGGTAGCCCGCTGCCACCAGATCCTCTTCGTCCATGGACGTCAGCACCGTTACGCCAAGCAGGCAGAGTTCGGGATTGCCTTCTTCCATCAGCCCGCGAACAGCTGCGCGCATGGTCTTCGGATAGCCATGCAACGTCACGAAGGCCACGCTCATCTTGGCAACGTTGCGGACGGCCTTGGTAATCGTGTTGTCGATGTCATGAAGTTTGACGTCGAGAAAGATCTTCTTGCCGTCCGCAGCCAGGTCCCGCGCAAACTCAAGTCCACCAGCGAATTGCAGTTCCATGCCGATCTTGTAGACACCGACCTTGCCTTCGGTCCGCTTGACGAGCGCTTCCGCCTCCTTGAGCGTCGGGACATCGACAGGCAACATCAATCGGTCGAGCGCGGTCTTGGGGGCGAACGGGCTGGTCGGCATGGAGCGGGCTCCTTTCGGGATTCTGGGAAGGCGCCTCGTCCATACCATTCCGGTTGCCGAATGGCCAGACTACGACTTTCCGGTTTTCTCGAATTCCGCAAACGCCTCCTTGTAGTCCGGATGCCACCGGGACAAGGGTGGCCGGTTCTCGACGATATCGCCGATTGCCCATTCGGCCCGGCGTTTATCGCGCAGGCTGTCGACATCATTGTCTGGACAAAGGATATAGAACTCTCCATTGGACATCCGGTCGATGAAATAGCCGACAGTCTCGTCGCTGGTCCACGCCGAAGCCGGCTTTTCGGGAAGCCATGATGCAATCATGCCGGTGTAGGTGAAGCCCGGTACGAACAGATGTACGGAAATCGGCGCGCCCGCTTCCCGCAGTTCATGTGCAAGCTGTTCGCTGAGCACCTTCACGGCTGCCTTGGTCACGTTGTAGCCCGGGTTTCCGGGTGGAGTCGTGATTCCCTGTTTGGACCCCGTGTTGATGATGACAGCTGGACGTCCGGCATCGATCATTCGTTGCGTAAAAGACTGGACGCCTCTGAGAACACCAAAGAAATTGACGTCCATCATCCGCGTCCAGGCGTCGGAATCCTCCCAGGTTTTGGAGGGCAAGCCGATCCCTGCATTGTTCATCAGAACGGCGACCTGTCCCGTCTGAAACGCGGTGTCTGCAAGGTGTTCTACTTGGGCCTTGTCGCTGACGTCTGTGGGGACAGCGAGAACGGGCACATCGGGCCCGGCAACCTTTTGCACGTCCTCCGCCGCAGCATCCAGGCGGTCACCTGGCAGGTCGGCGAGAAGGACACCGAGGCCCGCCTCGGCAAATCGAAGGGCGGCCGCAAGACCGACCCCGCTTGCGGCTCCGGTCACAACGGCAAGACCACCCTCAGCCACTGCTTTTTGATACATGAAATCTGCCCCCTGGAACGGTTTAGAAACCGAGTTGCGCCTTCAGGCCACCAATGAACTTAGCGTCGTCGAATTTCCTTCGGTTGTCGAGAAACTCTTCTGCGTCCGAACTTGTCAGGCCGCGCAAGGTATCCATTCCATTGGTGATCGCGACCCAAATGACTTGCGGATCGCGTCAATTTCCCGATGTTGACGCCGCAGTGAGGCCTGGTGCGATCCGGGGTCGGTCACAAAGCCCGGCAAGTGCCTATTTCATTAGACGGTTCAGGCTGCTACAACACCGCCGGTTTGTCAGTTTCAGCAAGGGCAGCATCTTATGCGAACAGCGAATATATCGCGCGACACCAGGGAAACCCGCATTTCCGTCGAAATCGATCTCGACGGAACGGGCAACTATGACGTCCAGACCGGTGTCGGTTTTTTCGATCATATGCTGGAACAATTGTCCCGCCATTCGCTGATAGACATGAAAATTCGCGCCGAGGGCGACACGCACATAGACTTTCATCATACGGTCGAAGACACCGGCATTGCACTTGGCCAGGCGATTTCGAAGGCGTTGGGTGACATGGCGGGCATCACCCGCTACGCAGATACCCACCTTGCGATGGACGAAGCGCTGACCCGCTGCGCGCTTGACGTTTCCGGCCGACCGTTTCTGGTCTGGGACGTCACCTTCGACCGGGACAAGGTTGGCGACCTCGACACCGAACTCTTCGAGGAATTTTTCCGTGCATTCGCCATGAATGCAGGGATCACCCTTCATATCGCCAATCTTTACGGCTCAAATTGCCACCATATAGCGGAGACCTGCTTCAAGGCCGTCGCGCGGGCTATGCGCAAGGCCATCGAGATCGATCCGCGTCAGGCGGACCGGGTTCCGACCACAAAGGGCCAGCTAGGCGGCTAAGGAACGATTGGTAAATGAGTACGTATGTTGTCATGGCACCGCCGGAGTTCGGGGATCTGGCCGGTGATCCGCGTGAGAGCGACCGGTTGCTGTTCGTCCCGGACCGGTTTTCCTTTCTGGCCTTTATCTTTGCAGTCATCTGGATGCTCGTGCACCGCATGTGGCTTGTGCTGCTTGGCTATCTTGCCCTCACCCTGGCGATAGAACTGCTGTCGGGCGCGCTCGGCGGCGAAGCGGCCGGGGTCGCGGCCCTGACGATTTCGCTCCTGTTCGGATTCGAGGCACAGGCATTGCGCCGCTGGTCGCTGGAGCGGAAGGGCTGGCGTATGATCGGCATCGTGGACGCTGCAAATCCGGCCGAAGCCGAACTTCGATTTCTGAACAAGGAAGCCGCCCTGATGGCGTCGACTGAAAAGCCGGAAAAGCCGGAAGAGCCGAAACCGCGCCCGGTTCGGACGCCGATCGTCCCGCGGGTTGGCAGCGAGCGTGTGGTGGGTCTGACCCTCGGTCCGGAGACCCGTCAATGACAATTGCAATTATCGACTACGGTTCGGGCAATCTGCGCTCGGCGGAAAAGGCATTTGAGCGCGCGGCCCGCGCTCACGCACATCTACCCGACGTAATCGTTACGTCTGATCCTGACCGGGTACGCAAGGCCGACCGCATTGTGCTTCCGGGCGTCGGTGCCTTTGCCGATTGCAAACGGGGTCTGTGGGCAGTCGACGGCATGCCAGAAGCCCTTGAGGAATGCGTCCGCCGGCAAGGCAAACCGTTTTTTGGCATCTGTGTCGGCATGCAATTGATGGCCGAACGTGGTCTCGAGTTCGAAACGATCGAGGGACTTGGCTGGGTTGAAGGCGACGTTTCGGAAATGAAGCCGGCGGATCCGTCGCTCAAGATACCGCATATGGGATGGAACACGATTGATGTGCGGCCGGAGAGCCATCCTGTGTTCAAGGGCCTGGAAACCGGACCCGACGGATTGCACGCCTATTTTGTGCACTCCTACCACTTCGCCTGCGCACGCAACGACGATCGTCTGGCAACCTTCGGGTATGCCGGAACATTCACCGCGATGGTGGCGAAGGACAACATGATCGGCACTCAGTTTCATCCTGAGAAAAGTCAGCGACTGGGTCTGGGCCTGATCGCGAATTTCCTGGATTGGACACCGTAACAGCGAACCTGGGAGAAGGCGCGTGAGCAAGGGATACTGGATTGCACGGGTGGACGTTAACGACCCGGAAAACTACCCGCAATATGTCGAAACGGCCAAACCGGCCTTTGAAAGGTTCGGGGCCAATTTCCTCGCTCGCGGTGGCAAGACCAATGCCATTGAAGGCCCGGGCAGGGCACGAAATGTCGTCATTGAATTTCCCAGCTTCCAACACGCGGTGGATTGTTATAACTCGCCGGAATATCAGGAAGCGGTGAAGATCCGCCAGAAGGTTGCCGATGGCGAGATCGTCATCGTGGAAGGAATATAACGAGAATGATCCTGTTTCCCGCCATCGATCTCAAGGATGGCCAGTGCGTGCGCCTGAAACTTGGCGACATGGACCAGGCGACCGTCTTCAACGACGATCCCGGTGCCCAGGCCAGGTCGTTCGAAAACCAGGGTTTTGAATGGCTGCACGTGGTCGACCTCAACGGGGCGTTTGCCGGTGAAAGTGTCAACGGCGCTGCCGTGGACAGCATTCTTTCATCGACGGGCAATCCCGTTCAGCTCGGAGGCGGGATCAGGACGCTTGACCATATCGAAACCTGGCTTGGAAAGGGCGTCACTCGCGTCATTCTCGGAACGGTCGCCGTGCGCGATCCGGAACTGGTGAAGGAAGCCTGCAGGAAATTTCCGGGCAAGGTGGCCGTCGGCATCGACGCAAAGGGCGGCCACGTGGCCGTCGAAGGCTGGGCGGAAACTTCCGAACTGACGGCGGTCGACCTGGCAAGGCAGTTCGAGGATGCCGGCGTGTCGGCAATCATTTATACGGACATCGACCGGGACGGGGTTTTGAAGGGGCTGAATATTCCCTCGACACTGGAACTGGCACGATCAGTCTCGATTCCGGTGATCGCCTCGGGCGGCCTTGCATCCATCGATGATATTCACCGGTTGCTGGAACCGGACTGCGCCATCCTGGAAGGCGCGATCTCAGGCAGGGCGCTCTATGACGGGCGGCTCGACGCGAAAGAAGCGATGGATCTGATCCTGACTGCCCGGAGAAAAGCATCATGACCCTGAAAGCGCGTGTCATTCCATGCCTCGACGTGAAGGACGGCCGCGTCGTCAAAGGCGTCAATTTCGTTGACCTGGTCGATGCCGGTGACCCGGTCGAGGCGGCCAAGGCCTATGATGCGGCTGGAGCAGATGAGCTCTGTTTTCTTGATATCACCGCCAGCCACGAAGGCCGTGACACGATTTATGATGTCGTCAGGCGGACGGCTGAAGCCTGTTTCATGCCGGTGACCGTTGGTGGCGGTGTCCGGACGGTCGATGACATCCGCAAGCTTTTGATCGCAGGCGCGGACAAGGTGTCCATCAACACGGCGGCAGTCAGGAATCCCGACTTCGTACGTGAGGCCGCAAAGAAATTCGGCGCGCAGTGTATCGTCGTTTCCATTGACGCCAAGCAGGTCAACGCGCCGGGAGAGCCTGAAAGATTCGAGATCTTCACGCATGGTGGACGCAATCCCACCGGGATCGATGCCATAGCGTTTGCCAGGAAGGTTGTTGAACTGGGAGCCGGCGAGTTGCTCGTGACTTCCATGGATCGTGACGGCACCAAGTCTGGCTACAATATCGCGCTAACCAGGGCGATTGCAGATGCGGTGCCTGTACCGGTGATCGCGTCAGGTGGTGTCGGCAACCTCGATCACATGGTGGAAGGTGTTCGTGATGGTCACGCGACAGCCGTACTGGCAGCGTCCATATTCCATTTCGGCGAATACACTATCCAGGAAACCAAGAAATACATGGACGACGCGGGCGTGCCAATGCGTCTTGACGCCTGATTTCCGGCAAGGACCTAGCCAAATGACCAAGTTCACTCTGGACGATCTGGATGCCATAGTTGCTGCGCGTGCGAAGAGCGATGACGAAAACTCCTACACGCGCAAGCTCGTGAACAGGGGTGTAGCCAAATGCGCCCAAAAACTGGGGGAAGAAGCGGTCGAGGCAGCGATTGCGGCTGTTCAGGAAGATCGGGAGGAGTTGACGGCGGAAGCCGCCGATGTGCTTTATCATTTGTTGGTGGTTCTGAACGTATCCAATGTTTCGCTGAATGATGTGATGGCGGAGCTTGGACGGCGTACGGGACAGACGGGACTTGAAGAAAAGGCCTCCCGGCCTCAGGAGTAACAGTCAATTCGCTAGGCACCGCAGCGGGAACTGCGAAACGATGGATCAGAAAGTCGCAACGGCCCTGGACATGGACTTGTCCCCTTACCGGGTGTTCACCGAGCGCCAGTGGTCCCGTTTGCGCGCCGACACGCCGATGACGCTTGACGAGCATGAGGTCGAGCAGCTTCAAGGTCTCAACGCGCCGGTCTCCATCGAACAGGTCGAGACGATTTACCTGCCCCTCTCCCGCCTGCTCGCCTTTTATGCCGAGGCTACAGTCAGCATCCATCAGGCGACGCAGAATTTTCTTGGTCACAGGGACGGCAAGACCCCCTTTATCATCGGTGTTGCCGGGTCGGTTTCCGTTGGAAAGTCAACGACATCGCGCGTCTTGCGAGAACTCCTCACCCGCTGGCCCGCAAGCCCGAAGGTGGACCTGCTCACCACAGACGGCTTTCTCTTCCCGAACGCGATCCTGGAAGCGGAAGGACTGATGTCCAAAAAAGGATTCCCGGAGAGTTTCGACCGGACGCGGCTGTTGAAATTCCTGTCGGACATCAAGGCCGGCAGACGCAATGTTCGGGCACCTGTCTATTCGCATTTTTATTATGACGTCATGCCGGGCCATACGATCACCGTCGACAAGCCCGATATCCTGATTGTCGAGGGCCTGAATGTCTTGCAGACCCGGGAACTGCCCAGAGACGGTCGGGCAGTGCCGTTCGTGTCCGATTTCTTCGATTTTTCGGTCTATATCGATGCCGATGAAGATCTGCTTCGCAAATGGTACGTCGACCGCTTCATGCGCCTCAGGGAGACCGCCTTCCGCGATCCTGGATCCTACTTTCACAAATTTTCGCGGATCACGGACGAAGAGGCCGTGGAAACCGGAAACAGGATCTGGACCGAGATCAACCTGGTCAATCTGCGGGAGAATATCCTTCCGACCCGCCCGCGTGCCGACCTGATCCTCTCAAAGAACGCCAGTCACCGAATTTCGAAGGTCGCCCTTCGCAAGATCTGACCACGCCCGCGCCGCTAACGAAACCGGCCTCTCACCGTTGGAGAGGCCGTTCCGGGAATCGGCGATTTCTTCCTGGTGCGTCAGGCAGCAGACCTCCTGCGAACTTCATCCAGGAAGGTGGCAACCTGCCCGCGCAACTGGACCGCGTTTTCCGTCAACTCCTGCGCGGATGCGTCGACCTTGTCTGCAGTATCGCGGGTGTTTTCGGCGGCGGAAGCAACACTTTCGATATTGGTTGTCACCTCAACAGTGCTGCGGGACGCCTCGGTGGCATTTGTCGCGATTTCCTGCGTCGCCGCGCCCTGTTCGTCGATTGAAGCGGCGATTGAAGACGCAATCTCGTTCATGTTGGTGATGATTTCCGTCACGGAGGAGATCGCGCTCGCCGCGTGACCTGTTTCTTCCTGGATCGCGGAAATCTGGCTGGAGATCTCTTCGGTCGCCTTGGATGTCTGGTTTGCCAGCTCCTTGACCTCGGCAGCAACGACTGCAAATCCCTTGCCTGCCTCACCAGCGCGCGCGGCCTCTATGGTTGCGTTGAGCGCAAGGAGATTGGTTTGCTCGGCAATTGCCTGGATGAGAGTCACGACTTCGCCGATCCGGCTCGCCGATTCCGACAATCCGCTCATGCGCTGGTTTGTCGATTCAGCCTCTCCAGCAGCCTTGGCCGCGATTTCGCTGGAAGACTGAACCTGCCTTCGGATCTCGTTGACGGATGCGGAAAGTTCTTCGGCTGCTGCCGCGACGGTTTCGACATTGTGCGCTGCTTGTGAGGACGCGTTGGAGACCAGGCCGCTCTGCTCGGTGGTTTGTGCAGCAACACCCGTCATGTCGGATGAGGCCGTCTGGAGATTTTTGACGGATCCGTCGATGATGTTCAGCATTTCCATGATCTGGCGATCGAATTCACCACTCAGACCCTGGATTTCCGCACCTTTGCGGGCTGCATCCTCCTGAGATTCGTTTTGCTGTTCCTCCAATGCGCGCCTTTTGGTCTCGTTTTGAACGAAAACTTCCATCGCCGAGGCCATCTGGCCGATTTCGTCGCCGCGATCCACGCCCTGTATCTCGATATTGGTGTTGCCTTCGGCAAGGGTGCTCATGTCGGCGGTCAGGGAACGCAAAGGGCGCACAAGGCTGCGGATCGAAAACAGCGCGATGGTACCGGCGATGACGGCGCCGAAGAGGGTCAGGGCGATGATGACAAGTGCCTGGTTCCAGAACGCGGTTTCCAGATCGTCAATATAGACCCCTGTTCCGATCATCCATTCCCAGGGTTCAAACCCGACGGCGTAGCCCCATTTTTCGATCGGAATGTCGCTTCCTGCACGTGGCCACAGATACTGAAGGCTCCCGCCCCCCGCTTCTGCAAGCTTGACGAGTTCCGGGATGATCTGGACGCCGTTCGTGTCCTTGAGTCCTGAAAGGTCCTTGCCGATCAGGCTGGCCTTTGCATGTGAAACGGTAACCGACTGGTTGTCGAAGACGAAAAGATAGTTTTCGCCATCCTCGAACCGCATTGCCGAAATGGCTTCGATTGCGCGTTGCCGGGCTTCTTCCGGCGTCAAAGTGCCTGCTTCCTCCAGTGCGTGGTAGCGCGCGGCTATGTTCTTGGCCGCATTGGAGATGTCCTCGATTTTTACAAGGCGCTCTTGAAGCATCGCCTCTTTCAGTGACGTGAGCGATATCCCCGCCAATGCCACCGTGAAGATCGCAATGACAAAGACCGGCGTACAGATTTTCCAGGCCAGAGGCCAACGTGTAAATGACATGCTAAGCTACCTAAAGTTAAACTTTGAACTAGATTAGACTTCAGGCGTTAATGAATGCTGCATTGCAAATGTAGTTTTGAAATTTGAAAAATCAGGAAATAATGACAAAATTGACGATAAATGCACGTCTTGCGAGCATTCGTTCAGCATTCGCATTCATTGTGAGAATATTTCACAAGGTACGCAACCAGCTTTACACCTTACCTGCGAGCGCAAAAAACATCTCGCAAGCCGGGGCGTGTCCAGGTCGCATTCTGGAGTTGGCCCTTGAGAATGTGCCCCTGGCCCTCGTAGTGAAATGTGTTGGCACTGCCGAAGCGCTCCAGTGTCACGGCCCCGTAGCCCATTTCAGCGACAGTCGCGGTCTGCCCATCCGGTGAAAACACCACATTCAGGTCGATGCCGGCCGTGCACAGGTAGTCGGCCACATTGGTGCGTGCCGCCTGCTGTTGGAAGTTCGGTTGATTGTCTCCGCCGACACTGCCGGGAGGAACGGGACCGTTCGGAAGGCCGTTGCCGAACTGATCACCTTGAAAACCGCCCTGACCGCCGGTGGATCCACCGAAACCGCCGGCATTGGTGTTGCCGAACGTTCCCGAGCCGCCGATAACGATTTCCCGATAGGGGGACTGGGTCACATATATGCCGCGGCACTCGCCGTTCGCCCCGCGAACGGTCCAGGCATGCGACACATAGGTTTGTTGTTCCAGGATCTGGCCGGCCTCGAGCCGCGCATAGGGGCGCTCACCGCCGCGATAGTCGACCCAGTGGACCTCGACGGGTTCGCGGCCGGAGTTGCGGAACACGATTTGCCCTGGCTGGACCGCTTCGACTGACCGCACGCGGCCGAGTTCATTGCAGGAAAGATCCGAACCGGGATCTTCGCCGAAGGCGCCATCGCCGACGATCTGTTGTGGCAACGAACAGGTCGCCACGAACAGACGGATCGGATTGGCGCTGCCGCCGAGAGACACAGGATAGGGTTGAAGACCTTCCACGGCGATCGAGAGTTCCGATTGCCGGATCATGGTTTCCCAAAGCGGATCAGTCATTTCGATATTGACTTCGGGAAGGGAGATACCGGCTTCATTTGCATTCGACGATCCGAAAGCATTGAATGTCGCGGAATAGTCTCCGGCCGTCACGCGGATCGCCTGCGGCATGCCTTCCTGCAATCCGGCCGGCGCTTGTTGAAAGGTAATCTTCGCAAACCCGGACTGGGTTGTACAATCGGCCCGGAAGTCCCTGTTGTCGGTCTGCGGAACAGTGTGCTGCAACGTCGAGATCGATCCAGGCTGACCGCCGGGTTCCGACCCCCATTCCCTGCCATCAGCCGGTGAAACGAGTATGGCCTGGCTGTTTCCCGCGCCCCCGGAAAGGCTTTCACGAACAGTCGTTTCAAAATCGCCTGTTGAACCCGGTGTTCCGGCAGGATTGTTCGGATCAGATGTCGAGATCGGAGTGTCGACCTGTTCAAGCGGTTGCAGACCTCCCGATTCAGAGGAAGGGCTGACTTCAGCAACGGCCTGTTCGTCACTCTGCCCGGGTTGCTGAACAGAGGGCGTGGCCGTTTGCGACGCACCGGCATCTGCCGGTGCGTTGGCCACCGGTCCGGCCGAAACGCCTGAAGACGTGCCGACGATACGTGCGGTTGCGCCGGGTTTACCGTCGCTTGAGACGTCCACGACGAGCGTGCTGCCGCTGCAAAGATCCGCGTCGCGGTGCAGGATACGGCTGTTTTCCAGTGTCACTTCCAGCTTGACGTCGCACGGTGGCAGCTTGTTGTTGCTGCCCATCGTGTCGATCACGACCCCTTTGTCGTCCCGGCTGATGATCGGTCTGTATTGCTTGTTGACAGCGATGGACCGAATTCCGGGTTCGGAAGGTTCCACGTTGACCCGCACGGTTTCGGGAACCGACTGGGCGAGCGCGCTTGTACCACAGGTCAGGAAAATGACGCTGCAAGCCGCAAGAAGGCGGGATTTGGTGACGGGCGTATCAAAACTGCAAGCAGCAACAAGCCGCATGAATGATCTCCATAGGAGCGCAAAGGAATTACCAACAAGGAATACTTAGGCAAAGTGGCGCCGAAAGGGCAACCCTGCAAACGGTTTCAACACAGCCCGCAGTCAACGTGGCGCGCGTTTTGCGAGTATGCGCTGCAGTGTCCGGCGATGCATGTTGAGGCGCCGGGCTGTTTCTGAAACATTTCGGTCGCACAGTTCATAAACGCGTTGAATATGTTCCCAACGAACCCGGTCCGCCGACATGGGGTTTTCGGGAGGCTGTGCCTTGTCTTCCGGTTTGCGTGCAAGGGCCGCCACGATGTCGTCAGGGTCAGCGGGTTTTGCCAGATAATCGATGGCGCCGAGCTTCACCGCAGTCACGGCGGTAGCGATATTGCCGTATCCGGTGAGAACAATTGCGCGTGCGTCCGGGCGTTTCTGCCGGATTTTTTCAATCACATCGAGACCGTTGCCGTCTTCCAGGCGCATATCCACGATCGCATAGGCCGGTGCCGCGCGAGAGATTTTTATGGCAGCATCCTGAACACCGTCAGCCGTTTCGGTTAGGAACCCGCGTTTTTCCATCGCCCGTGCCAGGCGTTGCTGAAACGGTTTGTCGTCGTCAACAATGAGGAGACTCATGTCTCCGGATCCGTTCAAAGAAGTCATTTGGTCCGTCATGGCTCGTTACCGTATATTCTTACGTCTTCTTGTGCAGGTCGGATGGGTTTGTTGAACATTAACCTGCCAGTTGATGCTCATTTGTTGCCGTTATGGGGCTAAAATGACGTTTCGTCCACTCCAACGCTGCGTTCAAATGTCGAGCGCGGCCAGCTGACGCGCACATGCGCTCCGCTGTCCGGTGGTGCCTGGTTCTCAAGAAGAAGCTTTGCTCCGGTGCGTTCCAGCAGTGTCTTGGCAATGAAAATACCGAGCCCGAGCCCGCCGCCGGTGCTGCCCTGCGGTGACTTGCCGCCCCTGACCGAGACATATGGATCTCCGATCTTGCCAAGAATATCGACGGAGAATCCGGGGCCGTCGTCCCTTATCGAAATCGAAAGGGTCGTATCGTCCCACGTCGCCGACACGTCCACCCGGGACTCCGCGAAGTCGACAGCGTTTTCGACAAGATTGCCCAGACCGTAGCGGATCGCCGCATTCCGCGTTCCGACCGGCTCCGCACTCTCGCCGTTCTGGGTTGAATGGATCGCGACCCCGGTGCCGCGATGCGGATCGATCACGTCTTCGAGCAATTGTGCAACAGGCATGCGCTGGTAGGTCTGGTCTTCTTCGCTCGATAGACTGTTGAGCTGTTTCAGGATTTCCCGGCATCTTTCGGCTTGTGACCGGATCAGCGCGACATCCTCGCCCCGGTGATCGCCTGTTTCAAATTCACCGTTCAGTTCCTTGGCAACGAGATAGATGGTTGCCAGCGGTGTTCCGAGCTCGTGGGCTGCCGCGGTCGCCAGCCCGTCCAACGCGTTGAGGTGCTGTTCGCGTGCAAGGACGAGTTCTGTTGCGGTGAGCGCGTCGGCAAGCTGCCGGGCCTCTTCCGCGACGCGGAACGCGTAGACTGCCATGAAGCCGAGCGTTAGCACCAGGGCAATCCAGATCCCGACCGAATAGATGACCGGTAACCTGAAATCCTCGGAATCAGGCCAGGGCAAGGGGAAATGAAATACAGCCAGAAAACTGGCGCAGACCGTCGCAAGAACGCCGAGAACGATCGTATAGCGAGAGGAAAGGCCCGTCGCGGACACCATCACAGGCGCCATCAGCAGAAAGGCAAACGGATTGCCCAGACCGCCGGTGAGCAACAAAAGCCCGCTCATCTGCAAGATGTCGTAAGCGAGCTGAAGTGTGGCCGCCCTTTCGGACAGGCGCATGGCAGAAGGCCAGCGGATTTTCAGGAAGATGT
>NZ_KI928925.1:0-111405 GCF_000521215.1 Labrenzia sp. DG1229
TGTGTCCTGAACATCGCTCGCAGCCATGCCGGAACACAGTTTCCAGGCGATGATGTATCGGGAGAAGTCGTCCAGCACGGTGGACAGATAGAACCATCCCCGGCCGATCACCTTCAGATACGTAAAATCGGTCTGCCAGAGCTGGTTGGGTGCTGTGGTTTTCTCCCGGAACTCATCGGCGGCTTTCATCACGTTGAAGGCCGGGCTGGTGATGAGGTCGCAGGCCTTCAGAAGCCTGTAAACACTGGCTTCCGAGACGAAGTAACGGCGTTCGTCAGTGAACTTGATCGCCAGTTCTCTGGGGGATAATTCAGGTTCGTCGAGCGCCATTTCGAGCACCTGCTCGCGCACGGCATTCGGGATGCGGTTCCACACGCGGCCCGAGCCGCCGCGCCGGTCCGCGAGCGCGACCTCGCCAAAGCGGCGATAAAGGTCATACCAGCGATAAAAGGTCGGCCGGGAAACGCCGATCTGTTCCAGTGTTTTCTTCACCGGCTAGTGCGAGGTTTCGACCAGGCGGATGATTTCGAGCTTCTCGGAGGCGGGATATCTCATTCGATATCCTCCCCATCCGCGATCACGCTTTTTTTGAGAACACCGTTTTCCAGCGTCAGGTCGGCCACTACTTCTTTCAGGTCACCCATCTCACGCTTTAGATCCGTCACTTCACTAGACGTCGCCTGTCGCTCGGTGTCGCCTGAATGCCGCTTCTTGCCAGCCTCAAGGAACTCCTTCGACCAGGTGTAGTAGAGCCCCTGCGCGATCCCCTCACGCCGGCAAAGTTCGGCGATCGAATACTCCCCACGCAAGCCTTCCAGCACGATACGGATCTTCTCCTCGGCTGAGAATTTACGCCGGGTCTTCCGGCGAATGTCTTTCACATGTTTCTCGGCCGATACTTCCGGCCCGGACTTCTGCCTCATCTTCGCTCCCTTGGCGGGCTACGATCTACCAGAAATCCTCCTTAAGCAATTTGACCGATTTGTCTCATGGTCGCTGACGGGGAACAGGGCGCGACCAGGTGCGCCGGTGCCGAGAGCGTATATTGATTCCTTCGAAATTTTTCATGTTCCGCAGTTTCCTCACGTTCAACGGCGCTCGTTGCTGCGAAGGTGTGGCAGGCCGCTTCTTGCGTCTCAACGTGATGTCTATCACCATTCGACCAGACGAATGGGCGTAAGGGTATGTGACCAGTTTCGATCGTTCAGCAGGATCGGCGCATTTTTCATGTCATTGTCTGGAGTTCATTATGAGTAGTCTGCCGAAAGTTCAGATTGACCGTTCTGTCGGGTATCGGGCACAAAACAATATTGCGGACGTTCGCAAGGTGCAGATCCAGTTGAACCTGCTGCTGGATCCCAGCCGGACATCCTTGGTTGAAGACGGTTTTTATGGTCCGAACACCAAAGAAATGATCGGGGACTTCCAGAGCAAAGTTCTTGGATTTCAGTTTCCAGACCATCGTGTTGACCCTGGTGCAAAGACCATCAAGGCTTTGAACGATGAAACTTCAAGGCAGAAGTGGAAAAGCACTCCGGTTACTCCAAAACCTGTCGAACCCGACAAACCGAAGCCGGTGAATCCTGTCAATCCGGAAGACTTGCCCAAAATCGTTGTCCATGGACCCATTGACCAAAAGGGTGGTTTCGACAGCTATCCGGTACCTGTCCAGGTGCTGGGCCCAACGCAGGTCACGTCGAATGTCGACAGGGACGGTGCATGGATCATGGTTCCAAACGGTGGTGAAAGAACAATACGCCTTGGAATTTCACCAGATGCCCCGGTGCAGTTCGTCAGTAACGGTGTCGATGAGAACGGTGTCGTGAGATCCTTCAGAAAACAGGAATTGATCAAGGTAACGTCGCATGGGCAGAACTTGACCATCAAGGGATTGAATCCCTGCAAGAATTGCAAGATCGACATCGTCAGCAACGGGCGGCATCTGAGAATCTACGTTTCTGTAAAACCACAGCGAATTGTGCCGCTTTTCGTTTTTCATGTCGAACATGGACCGGGGATGAAATCCCGCGTGTCTGCAGGTGAACTCAGAACTGTGTTGAAGATTGCCAATTCCGAGATACTGCGGCCCCAATGCAATGTGGAATTTGATCTGAAGGATCAGCGCGCACTGTCGCACAAGGATATCGGCAAGCATCTCGGTGCCATCGTTCGGGACGATACCTTTAACAGCAAGAAAGACGAGTGGAAGTATCTCAGACCATTCGTGAACAGCAGGAAATTTCCGCAACCCAACGGCGCTGAACCCACAACAACAGTCAATTTGTTCATCGTGCGAAACATGCGGAGTGTTCAGGAAGAAGGTAAGCGTCCCATCAAGGTCTGGGGCGCGATGGACAGCAGTTCAGGAATGTGTGTCATGCATGATCGATCCATTGGACGATTTACCGGCGTGAACGGCCTGGCTCATACGCTCTGCCACGAACTCGGTCACCTGCTCATCGGGCAAATCTATGTCCATGGCAACGACATCGTTCAACCCGAGTCTCACAATCCTTACTCTGATGCACTGATGTATTCGGGCGGGAAGGGGAACAAGCTTTACCGAATCGAGATCGAGGCAATGAATCCGACGCGTCATCAGCCTCCGCCACTTGTGATCGGTTGAGGATGTCGTCTGCTGAGCCATGCGAAATGCAATCAGTATAGGGGAACTTGTCGATCCAGGCTTTTCATCCCGCCATTTGTGGCTGATTGTCTGATGACGGCAACCCGTTTTCAGGTGGTGTCTGGGAATAATGTCACTTCCGCTTTTGATGGTATTCGAAACGGCCACAATTAGGCAGTACGGCGGCCAAATTCCCCGCTCTCCCCTTGACACTTTGGGCCTCAGCCTTTATCGCGCTCCCATCGTGCGTCCCGGAGTCCGCTTCGGGGCGAGGTGCCACTTTTTGAACGCTTCCGGAAAAAGGGGAGCGCGAGCGGCGCGGCACACGGGATTGAAAACAAAACCTCCAGGGCGAATTGGCGCTCAGGACCGAGGACGACAAAACCCATGCAGGTAACCGAAACCCTCTCCGAGGGCCTCAAGCGAGAGCTCAAAATCGATATTCCGGCCGGTGATCTTGCCACCAAGCTCGAAGACTACATGGCCGACCTGAAATCCAAGGCCAACATCAAGGGTTTCCGCCCGGGTAAAGTGCCGGTCGGGCACTTGAAGAAAATGTACGGCCGTCAGGCGATGGCGGAGATCCTGTCGAACACCATCCAGGAAACGACGCAGAATGTTGTCGAGGAACGCTCCGAGCGCCCGGCCCTGACGCCAGAAATCGATCTGCCGGAAGAAGATGCCGAGAAGATCATGGCTGGCGACGCCGACCTGTCCTTCAAGATGACCTACGACGTTCTGCCGGTCTTCGAAATTGTTGATTTCGCCGGATTTGACATCGAGCGCCCGGTCGTCGAAATCGCCGACGAGGAAGTCGAAACCCAGGTCGCCGATATCGCCAAGAACAACACCCCGTTCGACACCAAGGACGGAGTGGCGGAAGACGGTGACCGGGTCACCATGTCCTACCTCGGAAAGATCGACGGCGAAGCGTTCGACGGCGGTGCGGATGAAAACGGTCAGCTTGTTCTGGGTTCCGGACAGTTCATTCCCGGTTTCGAGGAGCAGCTGACCGGCCTGAAGGCCGGCGATGAGAAAGTCGTCGAGGTCAATTTCCCCGAAGACTATCCGGCTGCGCATCTGGCAGGCAAGGCAGCTGCCTTTGACGTCGAAGTCAAGGAAGTTGCGGCACCTGGCGAAGTCACCATCGACGACAAGTTTGCCGAAGGTCTCGGCCTTGAGTCGCTCGAAAAGCTGAAGGAAATCGTCCGAGGCCAGATCGAGAGCCAGTTCGGTCAGATGACCCGTCAGCGCGTCAAGCGTCAGCTCCTGGACAAACTCGACGATCATTATTCCTTCGAGCTTCCCGAAAAGCTGCTTGAGTCGGAATTCGAAATCGTTTGGCGCCAGGTCGAAGAAGACATGAAGCGCAACGAAAAGACCTTTGAGGACGAAGACACCACGGAAGACGAGGCCAAGGCGGAATACCGCAAGATCGCCGAGCGCCGTGTCCGTCTCGGACTTGTTCTTTCCGAAATCGGCGAGAAGAACGACATCCAGGTGACCGACGAGGAACTGCAGCGTGCGCTTTATGACCGCGTCCGTCAGTTCCCTGGTCAAGAGCAGCAGGTGTTCGAATACTACAAGAACAACCAGCAGGCCCTGGCGTCTCTCCGTGCACCGATCTACGAGGAAAAAGTCGTCGACTTCATGCTCGAGCTTGCCAACGTGACCGACAAGACGGTGACCAAGGAAGAGCTGGAGAAACTGGTTGCGGAAGACGAGGAAGACGCATAATCGTCTTGCCGGTAATCCCCAGGCGCGGTGATGGCCTTAACCTTGCCTTCATACCGCGTCTGCCATGAGTTTGCGTTAAGGGCGACATCCCATATATACGGGGTGTCGCTTTTTTCGAGTCAGACCCTTGATCGATGCGCTTTTAGGGTCTGTGTCCTGCCCGGTGTCCCCGGGCATCATCTCAAGCATATGGATGAGGTATGAAGGATCCTGTCGATATCTACATGAACACTCTCGTGCCGATGGTCGTCGAGCAGACGAATCGCGGCGAGAGGGCCTTCGATATCTACTCGCGCCTGTTGAAGGAGCGCATCATTTTCCTCACCGGTCCGGTTGAGGATCATGTGGCAACCCTGGTAAGTGCCCAGCTTCTCTATCTGGAAGCTGATAACCCGACCAAGGAAATCGCGATCTACATCAACTCTCCGGGTGGTCTCGTGACTTCCGGACTAGCGATTTACGACACGATGCAGTTCATCAGGCCATCGGTCTCCACGCTCTGCATCGGCCAGGCAGCCTCGATGGGCTCCCTTCTTCTGGCTGCCGGTCAGAAGGATATGCGTTTCATTTTGCCAAATGCACGTGTCATGGTGCATCAGCCTTCCGGCGGATTCCGCGGGCAGGCAGCCGACATCATGCTTCATGCACAGGAAATTCTGGCCATGAAACGCAGGCTCAATGAAATCTACGTGAAGCACACGGGCCAGAGCCTCGATCAGGTTGAAGAGGCGCTGGAGCGTGACAACTTCATGACTGCTGAAAAGGCCAAGGAATTCGGCATTGTCGACAATGTCATAACCGATCGCACGTCGCTTGGCGGCGAAAGCGAGGCCTGATTGGAATTACCCGGTCTTAAGGAAGGTTTCAATTTCCGTCCAATAGACCGGAAATTCCCCAATTGATGCCGGGTTTTCATCTTCGCCTTAAACCTATATTGATTTTTAATGGTGAAGCATGATGACATTATATTATGAAGTAACGTTTCCGGGCGAAGCTTCATATCCGGATCAGCCATAATTTGGCCGTAACCGGAAACATAAGGGGGAAGGCCCCATAAACGCGAGGTTGAATACATGACCAAGGCCAGCGGCGGCGATTCAAAGAATACGCTCTACTGCTCCTTTTGCGGCAAGAGCCAGCACGAGGTTCGCAAGCTGATCGCCGGCCCGACTGTTTTCATTTGCGATGAATGTGTCGAGCTGTGCATGGATATCATCCGTGAGGAAAACAAATCCTCGCTGGTGAAGTCACGGGACGGTATCCCGACTCCTCAGGAAATTCGCGATGTTCTCGATGACTATGTTATCGGACAGGGCAGCGCAAAGAAGGTCCTGTCGGTCGCCGTTCACAACCACTACAAACGCCTCAACCACGCGTCCAAGAACAACGATGTGGAACTGGCTAAGTCCAACATACTTCTGGTGGGACCGACAGGGTGCGGCAAGACGCTTCTTGCGCAGACACTTGCCCGAATCCTGGACGTGCCCTTCACCATGGCTGATGCAACCACTCTGACAGAGGCCGGTTATGTTGGTGAAGATGTCGAGAACATCATCCTGAAGCTGCTTCAGTCAGCCGATTACAATGTCGAGCGAGCGCAGCGAGGCATCGTCTACATTGACGAAGTGGACAAGATCAGCCGGAAGGCCGACAATCCGTCGATTACCCGTGACGTGTCGGGCGAAGGCGTTCAGCAGGCCCTCCTCAAGATCATGGAAGGAACGGTTGCTTCCGTTCCGCCACAAGGAGGCCGCAAGCACCCGCAGCAGGAATTCCTGCAGGTGGACACGACGAATATCCTATTCATCTGCGGTGGTGCGTTCGCAGGTCTGGACAAGATCATCTCCGATCGAGGAACACAAACCTCCATCGGTTTCCAGGCGCAGATCCACGCCCCTGAAGACCGTCGGATCGGTGAACTGTTTGCTGAACTTGAGCCTGAAGACCTTCTGAAATTCGGCCTTATTCCGGAATTCGTTGGCCGTCTGCCGGTAATTGCTACGCTCGAGGACCTCGATGAAGATGCGCTGGTGACGATCCTGACAGAGCCGAAAAATGCTCTGGTCAAGCAGTACCAGCGTCTGTTTGAAATGGAACAGGTCGAACTTGCCTTCCACGACGAGGCCCTCAAGGCGATTGCCCGCAGGGCAATCGAACGCAAGACCGGCGCCCGTGGATTGCGATCGATTCTGGAATCGATTTTGCTCGATACCATGTATGAGTTGCCGGGTCTCAAGGGTGTAAAGGAAGTGGTGATATCGCCTGAGGTCGTCAAAGGCGAAGCCAGACCTCTTTATATTTACGAGGACCGCGAAGAAACGTCTGCGACCAGTGCCTGACATCCGTTCTTGCACTTTTCGATACAAGTGAATAAATGCCGCTCTAAACGAGCGGCATTTTGTTTTTAGTATCTGTTTGTGAAACAGCACGAGTGTTTTCCACCGGCTGTGCGAGTCGTCAACAGACTAGACCTATTTGGGACACAGCCTTGCCTTGACACCGGCAGGTGAGGTGTCCACCTAATAGACCTTAAGGACGGCTCGTGCGAACCGTCAGCGCGCCCAGTAGGGGTGCTGTGGTTCGGCCTGTCGGGAGAATTTCCGAAAGCCGTTTTCCAGTGTTCTGGTTGCTTTTTTACAATGGGGCCGGAGCACGCTGAGAAAGGATAAAAAATGAGCGACGCAGAAATCCGCGCCACCGATCCGGACAGCACCGCTGTCTATCCCGTTCTGCCCCTGCGCGACATTGTCGTCTTTCCCCATATGATCGTTCCTCTCTTCGTTGGCCGTGAGAAATCGATCAAGGCGCTGGAAGAGGTGATGACGACCGACAAGCACATTCTTCTGGCAACGCAGATGAATGCGGCTGATGACGATCCCAATCCCGATCAAATCTACAATGTCGGCACGCTCGCTACCGTGCTTCAGCTGTTGAAGCTGCCGGACAACACCGTAAAGGTGTTGGTGGAAGGTGGCGCGCGCGCACAGATCGGCGAGTATTCCGACAGGTCCGACTATTTCGAAGCCTCCGCAACGGTGCTGCCTGAGCGTGACGGCGAGAATATCGAGGTCGAAGCGCTGGCGCGTTCCGTCGTTTCCGAATTCGAGAATTACGTGAAACTGAACAAGAAGGTTTCGCCGGAAGTTCTCGGCGCGGTCAATCAGATTGACGACTATTCCAAGCTTGGCGATACGATCGCATCGCATCTGGCAATCAAGATCCCGGAAAAGCAGGAGATTCTTGGCGTCGTTTCCGTTGCTGAGCGACTAGAGCGCGTTCTCGGCATGATGGAGAGTGAAATCTCCGTTCTGCAGGTTGAAAAGCGTATCCGGTCGCGCGTCAAGCGTCAGATGGAGAAGACGCAGCGCGAGTACTATCTGAACGAGCAGATGAAAGCCATTCAGAAAGAGCTTGGTGACAGTGAGGACGGGCGTGACGAGATCGCCGAGCTTGAAGAAAAGATCAAGAAAACCAAGCTGACCAAGGAAGCGCGTGAGCGTGCAGCGGCCGAGATCAAGAAACTCAAACAGATGAGCCCGATGTCCGCGGAAGCGACCGTCGTTCGCAACTATCTGGACTGGTTGATCGGTATTCCCTGGAACAAGAAGTCCAAGGTCAAGCATGACCTTGCGCTCGCCGAAAAAGTTCTCGACACGGATCACTACGGTCTCGACAAGGTCAAGGAACGCATCGTCGAGTATCTAGCCGTTCAAAGCCGCGCCAACAAATTGCGCGGACCGATTCTTTGCCTGGTCGGTCCCCCGGGCGTTGGCAAGACATCGCTCGGCAAGTCCATTGCCAACGCGACCGGCCGTGAATTTGTCCGCATGTCACTTGGTGGCGTCCGTGATGAAGCCGAAATCCGCGGTCACCGGCGTACCTATATCGGTTCGATGCCCGGCAAGGTCATCCAGTCGATGAAGAAGGCGAAGAAATCCAATCCGCTCTTCCTGCTCGACGAGATCGACAAGATGGGCATGGATTTCCGCGGCGATCCTTCCTCCGCGCTTCTTGAAGTGCTTGATCCTGAACAGAACTCTTCCTTCATGGATCACTATCTGGAAGTTGAATATGACCTCTCTGATGTCATGTTCGTCACGACGGCCAATACCCTGAATATTCCGGGACCCCTGATGGATCGGATGGAGATCATCCGGATCGCCGGCTACACGGAAGAGGAAAAGGTGGAGATCTGCCGCCGTCACCTCATCCCGAAGGCGGAAAAGGATCACGGCCTGCGGGAGGGCGAGTTCAAGATTGAGGACGATGCACTCCAGTTTATCGTTCGCCGTTATACTCGCGAAGCCGGCGTGCGAAACCTTGAACGCGAAATGGCGACCCTGGCCCGGAAGTCGGTCAAGGAAATCCTGATGAGCGACAAGGAAAGCATCACGGTAACACCGGAGGTGGTCGAGGAATATCTGGGTGTGCCACGTTACCGCTACGGTGAGGCCGAGTTGGAAGACCAGGTCGGTGTGGTGACAGGGCTTGCGTGGACGGAGGTCGGCGGCGAACTGCTGACCATCGAAGGCGTGATGATGCCTGGCAAGGGCAAAATGACTGTGACCGGCAACCTGAAAGACGTGATGAAGGAATCGATTTCAGCTGCCGCATCCTACGTCCGCTCGCGTGCGGTCGAGTATGGTATCGAGCCGCCGAAATTCGACAAGACCGATATCCACGTGCATGTACCGGAAGGCGCAACACCAAAGGACGGTCCATCGGCCGGCATCGCGATGGCAACGGCGGTTATCTCGACCATGACCGGTATTCCTGTGCGCAGGGATGTGGCCATGACCGGTGAAATCACGTTACGGGGCCGGGTCCTGCCGATTGGTGGCCTGAAGGAAAAATTGCTGGCTGCGCTACGTGGTGGCATCAAGCTGGTGATGATTCCGGAAGACAACGCCAAGGACCTTGCCGAGATTCCGGACTCGGTCAAGAACTCGCTCGAGATCATTCCGGTATCGGGTGTGGAAGAGGTTCTGAAAAACGCTCTTGTGCGTCAACCGGTGCCGATCGTATGGGATGAAAGTGCCGCTGAAGCTGCCGCAAAAGCAACTGAGTCGGACAAAGACAAGACCGGTGTTTTGGCCCACTAAAGTCTAATTTGCACCGCACAAAAAGGCGAGCCCCGGGGATTCCGGGGCTTTTCTTTTGAATAATCGGTCAAAATGGCGGTTTTCTGCGAAAAAACCACTTGCGTTTCGTTTCAATTCGCCCGAATTTCGCGCAACGGCGCTGACAAGAATCGTTGGCACTCTGCCGTTTCTTAGAAAGGTATCTGCTATGAATAAGAACGATCTGATCGCAGCTGTTGCAGAAAAGACTGGCCTCACCAAGGCTCAGGCGGGCGAAGCAGTTGACGGGACTTTTGATGCAGTCACGGAAACGCTGAAAGGCGGCGACGAAGTCCGCATCATCGGCTTTGGTAACTTCACGGTTTCCGAACGTGCAGCGACTGAAGGCCGTAACCCGCGGACTGGCGAAACGATCCAGATCCCGGCTTCTAAGACGCCGAAGTTCAAGGCCGGTAAAGGCCTGAAAGACGCTGTGAACAGCTAAGCGTTCATAGACGACTCGTCTTTTTAAACCCCGTATCCGGATTGCCGGATGCGGGGTTTAATTTGTTCATCCGAAAGTCTTCCTGCACGTCTGTAGATTCGTGAAGAATTCCGAATCCGACAATGCCGGCTTGATGTTTCGCGTGAGCTTCATCCACATTCGAATACAAGCCACGCATTTTTTCGAATTTGTTCTTGCCAAGTTTCATCGGACGACCTAAAAGGCGTCTCACCTCGTTGAGGGCGATTAGCTCAGTTGGTAGAGCGCTTCGTTTACACCGAAGATGTCGGGAGTTCGAGTCTCTCATCGCCCACCATTTCCCCCGATTTTTCAATGCGATTCAAGTTACGCTGATACGTTCAATTCGTATCTCGTTTGCCCGGCGACCAATAGCGGTTGCCTGATCATCCGGCTACGCAAACAGTGGCTGATCTTGCGAAACCGTATCGAGCTCCCCCTTGACCCTGTCGGGTGTCGCAGCCCCTCTCCAGGCGAGGATTTTAGTGGCGACAATGTGCAAAGCTTCATTGAAAACAGTCTATCTGCACTGAGTGCGCTTTTTTCTTGTTTTTCTTGTTCCCGCAGTCTATACATTTCACTGGCTAAGTAAAAAATCTCGAAAAATTAAAAGCTTATCAAAAAATGGCCTTTCTAATTTTGCTGAAAATACTCGGCGCGGTGATGTTGCTGCTTTATGCCGTTCGCATGGTCCGGACAGGTTTTGAAAGAGCATCAGGTCCGGCGTTGCGCCGTGCAATAAGCAAGGCTGCGTCCGGTCGCGTGACCGGTGTTTTCTCTGGAATGGCAGTTGCAGTCTTGCTTCAAAGCGCAACGGCGGTCGCGGTACTGGCAGCTGGCTTTGCTACGTCCGGCATCCTGACCACGGCTGCCGGCCTTGCCGTTCTTCTCGGCGCGGATCTCGGTTCGTCGCTCGTCGTTCAGTTTCTGGTCTTTGATCTCAGTTGGCTGGTACCGCTTTTGTTGGCGGTTGGAGCCTGGTTGTTTCTCAAGATTGAATACCGCACTGCCAAGCAAACCGGACGGATTCTTGTCGGAATCGCGCTGGTCCTGATTTCGCTGCAAATGATTGGAGACTCGACTGCGCCACTGAAAGAAGCGCGGTTCATGCCTCAAATCGCTGCGTATCTGGCATCCGACGTACTCACGGCCCTTGCACTTGGAGCCCTGCTTGCCTTCCTGATGCATTCAAGCGTGGCAACCGTGCTGATGATCGCAGCATTTGCGCAGAAGGCCGGTCTTCCCCTTGAGGCCGCGATTCCTCTGGTTCTCGGGGCAAATGCCGGTGCAGGAGCCGTTGCGATCTGGTTGACGAGAGGGATGGATCGAAAAGCAAGGCTTCTGCCGCTTGGAAATTTCATTTTCAGGTCTGCAGGGGCGGTTGCTGCCCTGTTGCTGGTGACCTCGGTTCATTTACCGCTTGAGCAAATCAGCAGTCTGCCTGCGCAACAACTTGTTGCAGTCCACATACTGTTCAATCTGGCGCTGGTTTTGATCTGCACGCCGCTGACCGCTCCCATGGCCCGGTTGGTTGAACACATCTTGCCTGAGGAAGCCTCAACGGTTGAAGGTGAGCCCAATGCGCCCAAGAGTGCGCTGGATCAAAGGGTCGTGCACGTGCCTCGCCTGGCGCTTGCCAGTGCGACGCGCGAGTTGCTTCGCATGGGTGAGCAGGTTGAAGCCATGGCACAGCCTGTCATGATGATGCTGGACAATGGCAGCGTTCCGGAAATTCGCAGATTGCAGCAAATGGATGGCAGCATCAACGTGATCCATTCGGACATCAAGCTCTACATTGCGGAGTTGAACCGCGGAGAACTTACCTCCAAAGAGGCTGAACAAAGCCTTGAACTTGCGAGCTTTGCAATCAATCTGGAGCGTGCAGGCGATCTCGTTTCGAAAAATCTGCTGGAAAGGGCCCTGGGGCTTCTCGAAAACGGAGTCAGTTTTTCAGAGGAAGGCCGACGGGAGTTGGAAAGAATGCACGATCGTGTGCTGGCCAACATGCAGCTGGCGCTTAACGTGCTTGTGTCGAGTGATGTCGCTTCCGCGCGCGAATTGATAGCGGAAAAAGACATGATGCGTCTGTTGGAAAAGGATTGCCATGACCGACATCTGGACAGGCTCAAGTCCCGGATGCCGGAAAGCATTGAATCGAGCAATGCGCATATGGAAGTCGTCAGAAGCCTGAAGGAGATCAATTCTCTTTTCGCGACAGTCGCTGTCCCTATCCTGGCAAGGGAAGGGCAGCTAAGAGACAGTCGACTGGTTCCGGCTGAATAGATATCGCACTGAAAGCAAACATCAAAACGGGCAACACCTTTGTTTGTTCGTCACTGTTTGAATTGAGCCGGGTAACGGATCCAATCGGAATGCCTTTCTGAGATCTCCACCACCGGTAGCGGGTTTTCCACATTGAAAAGTCGTCTTATCCGGAGAGGAAAAAGCAGGTTGTCCGCAGCTTTGTCAAAAATCGTCAATTTGGATGCGTCAGGGCGCTTGACTTCCCCATCCAGCCGCCGTACATCAGCGCCACTTCAGGGCGACGTCACGTCGCTGAACGAAGCGGGTGTAGCTCAGTTGGTTAGAGTGCCGGCCTGTCACGCCGGAGGTCGCGGGTTCGAGTCCCGTCACTCGCGCCACTTCCCAACCAAGGTCAAAGCGACCGGATCGGGATGGCGCAAACTACCGTGAATGTGCGGGTGTAGCTCAGTTGGTTAGAGTGCCGGCCTGTCACGCCGGAGGTCGCGGGTTCGAGTCCCGTCACTCGCGCCACTCACGGTATTCATGTATTTCCCCAAGACCTGATTGAGCGACAGTCCCTGCTGATCGACTGTAAAGTAGTTTTGGCTGCGTTCCGCCGTTATTGTTCCCCGACATTTGCCGTTCAATACGCCTGTAAACGCGTGACAGGTGCAATGCGTTCAATTTATTGTATTTTTGAAGGTTCGGGCGACTCAATCCTCTTTCTGGCTTTAGAGTCGCAATCATGAGAGGGTGCGGCATAATTGCGCTCGACTTGTGAAGAGAATTTACATTGGTGCAAACTGGCTGGAACCGGGGAGTTGAAGAGGGTCTTCTGGAATTTGGTTTGAGTGTGGCAAGAGTTTGACCGGATGGGGGTCTTGCGTTGCACCATATCGTAAGCTAAGCGTGCGATCGCATGTTGGTTCAATTGGCCGACGGGCTCTGCACGATCTGCCTGCTGGGAGAGGCGACGAGCGGGGGCCCAGGCTCCGGATCGCCTCCCGGTCCGCCTCCAAATGCAAGGACGCGAAAGACATGGAAGAATTGCTGCGGGACTACATCCCGATTGTCGTGTTCGTCGGCATTGCGCTGGTGATTGGCCTTGCGCTGCTGATTTCTCCGTTTTTGCTGGCCTACCGGAATCCGGATCCGGAAAAACTCTCCGCATATGAATGTGGCTTCAACGCTTTCGATGATGCGCGCATGAAATTTGACGTGCGCTTTTATCTGGTGTCGATCCTGTTCATCATCTTTGATCTCGAAGTCGCGTTCCTGTTTCCCTGGTCGGCCGTATTCGGTGAACTGGGGTGGTACGGATTCTGGTCGATGATGATTTTTCTTGGCGTCCTGACGGTCGGTTTCATCTATGAGTGGAAAAAGGGAGCGCTGGAATGGGACTGACCACGACAGAACCGCTCGTTGCGCAAGCACCAAAGGGCATCATCGATCCGAACACCGGCAAACCGGTTGGTGAAGACGATGCTTTTTTCCTGGATGTGAACAACGAGTTGGCGGACAAAGGCTTTCTCGTAACGTCGACCGACAATCTCATTCAATGGGCGCGCACAGGGTCCCTGATGTGGATGACTTTCGGCCTTGCGTGCTGCGCCGTTGAAATGATGCAGATGTCGATGCCTCGCTACGACGCTGAACGCTTCGGTTTCGCCCCGCGCGCATCCCCCAGGCAATCCGACGTGATGATCGTTGCCGGCACGTTGACCAACAAGATGGCGCCCGCTCTGCGCAAGGTCTACGATCAGATGCCCGAGCCGCGTTACGTAATCTCGATGGGTTCATGCGCGAATGGCGGCGGTTATTATCACTATTCCTATTCTGTGGTGCGTGGCTGCGACCGCGTTGTGCCCGTCGACATTTATGTGCCTGGTTGTCCCCCGACGGCTGAAGCGCTTCTTTATGGTGTTCTCCTTCTTCAAAAGAAGATCAGGCGCACAGGAACGATCGAACGGTAAGAGATCTGTCGCCAATGATTTGGCATTGGATTTTTGTAATAAAACAGGCGCTTCGCGTCTCTTGAAAATGGCTCCTGGGGAGTGAGGTCGAACACGATGGACGAGACGCTGAAGGAACTCGCTGAGCATATCGAGCTTGGCCTGGGTGAGTCTCTTGTGTCCTACAAGGTCGAGTATGGTGAGCTGACGCTTTCCGTAAATGCGACCGACATTCTCGATGTGATCCGTTTTCTGCGCGACAACAGTTCATGCAAGTTCGTCAATCTGACTGATATTTGCGGGGTCGATTATCCGGCACGCGAAAGGCGTTTCGATGTCGTTTATCACTTCCTTTCCCCGGTCCAGAATCAGCGCATCCGAGTGAAGCTTGAAACTGACGAAGACACAGCTGTGGCTTCGCTTACGCCCTTGTTTCCCGGTGCGGAATGGTTTGAACGTGAGGCCTATGACATGTACGGCATTCTTTTCACCGGCCACCCGGATCTTCGCCGTATACTGACCGACTACGGCTTTGATGGTCACCCGTTACGGAAGGATTTCCCCGTTACCGGATTTGTCGAAGTCCGTTACGACGACGAAAAGAAGCGTGTTGTCTACGAGCCGGTGCGGCTGAACCAGGAAATGCGCTCATTCGATTTTCTTTCGCCATGGGAGGGCACTGACTACGTGCTGCCAGGCGACGAAAAAGCAACGACGAATTGAGGCGGGCAGGGATGAGCGAGCAGCTAACAGGCAGTTGTCTTTGCGGGGAAGTCAAGTTTACCGCTGTTCCCACCGATGGCGAAATGGGTGTCTGCCACTGCGAAATGTGCAGACGCTGGACCGGTGGCACCTACATGGCGGTTTCCTGCGGCACGAGCGTCTCGTTTCAGGATGAAACAGCGCTCGGCGTCTACAGGTCATCGGATTATGGGGAGCGCGTATTTTGCAAGACTTGCGGCTCCACAATCGCGTGGCGCCTGCGGGACGGATCCCACACTTCGATGTCGGCGCAGGCGTTCGACGATCCTTCGATCTTCAAATTCACATCTGAAATCTTCGTGGATGAGCAACCGGAAAATTACGCGTTTGCGAATGAAACCCGCAAAATGACCGGGCCGGAAGTCTTCGCGTACTACGCCCAAAAGCAGGATCCTCAAAATGGCTGAGGCTCAGGTCAGAAACTTCAACATCAACTTCGGACCGCAGCATCCGGCGGCACACGGAGTTCTTCGCCTGGTGCTGGAGCTGGATGGCGAGGTTGTAACCCGCGTCGACCCGCATATTGGTCTCCTGCATCGAGGAACCGAAAAGCTCATCGAGCAGAAGACGTATCTGCAGGCAATTCCTTACTTCGATCGCCTCGATTACGTGGCGCCGATGAACCAGGAACATGCATTTGCAATGGCTGTCGAGCGGCTGATTGGGATCGAGGTGCCGAAGCGGGGCCAGCTGATCAGAGTTCTCTATTCAGAAATCGGTCGCATCCTGTCACACCTCTTGAACGTGACGACACAGGCGATGGATGTCGGAGCCCTGACACCACCACTTTGGGGATTCGAGCCTCGCGAAGAGCTGATGGTGTTCTACGAGCGTGCCTGTGGTGCCCGCATGCATTCCGCCTATGTACGTCCCGGCGGAGTTCATCAGGACCTGCCGCGCGATCTTCTCGACGACATCTGGGATTTCTGCGACCCGTTCCTGCAGACACTGGATGATATTGAAGGATTGCTGACCGACAACAGGATCTTCAAGCAGCGCAATGTCGATATCGGTGTCGTCGATCTGGATGATGCTTGGGCATGGGGTTTTTCCGGTGTCATGGTTCGCGGGTCGGGAGCTGCATGGGATTTGCGCAAGTCTCAACCCTATGAGTGTTATCCCGAACTCGAATTCGACATTCCGATCGGCAAGAACGGTGACTGCTACGATCGCTATCTCATTCGCATGGAAGAAATGCGTCAGTCGGTTCGGATCATGAAACAATGCCTTGAGAAACTGACTGTGGAAACAGGACCTGTTTCTTCGGTAGACGGCAAGATCGTTCCACCGAAGCGCGGTGAAATGAAGCGTTCAATGGAAGCGCTTATTCATCACTTCAAGCTCTACACGGAGGGTTATCACGTCCCGGCAGGCGAGGTGTATGCCGCCGTTGAGGCGCCAAAGGGTGAATTTGGCGTCTATCTTGTTTCGGACGGTACCAACAAGCCGTACAGGTGCAAGATCAAGGCACCTGGATACGCGCATCTGCAGGCTATGGACTTCCTTTGCCGCGGCCACATGCTCGCTGACGTCTCGGCGGTGCTTGGTTCAATGGATATCGTGTTCGGTGAGGTCGACCGCTGATGCAGGCGATCAACTACTCTTATTCGACCCTGGCAGCCGCCGAGCCGGCTCCGGTCACTGTGACAGAACGGGGATAACACCATGGCGGTTCGCCGACTTGCCGCGGAACAACCAGAAAGCTTCGAGTTCACCGAGAAGAATCTCGCATGGGCAAAGAAGCTGATCGATCGTTATCCGGCGGGCCGTCAGGCTTCCGCGGTCATTCCGCTGTTGTGGCGTGCACAGGAGCAGAACGACGGCTGGGTCAGTGAGCCCTCCATCCGGTATATCGCAGAACTTCTCGACATGCCGAACATTCGTGTCCTGGAAGTGGCGACATTCTATACGATGTTCCAGCTGCAACCTGTCGGCAAGAAAGCGCATATTCAGGTTTGCGGTACGACGCCGTGCCAGCTACGTGGATCAGAGGATCTGATCGAAATCTGCAAATCCCGCATTGCGAACCACATGCACGAAATCTCCGAGGATGGCATGTTCTCCTGGGAAGAAGTCGAGTGCCTGGGAGCCTGCGTCAATGCGCCGATGGTGCAGATCTACAAGGATACCTACGAAGACCTGACCCCGGAGAGCTTTGAAAACCTGCTCGACGACATTGAAGCCGGCAACGAAGTGACGCCGGGCCCACAGAATGGCCGCCGGTTTGCGATGGCCGAGGGTGGCCTGACAAGTCTGGCCGAACTTGACGACGACACCGAGGGTGTTGTGCCGTTACCGCATGTCGTTGACGGCGCGGAAAAGGCGTCGCACGAGTTTGCAGGCGCCGCCATCAACACAGGTGGCAATGACTATGACGGTGTGCCTGCACCGGCTGAAGATGCCGTCGCGAAGGTGAGGGCGGAGTTCGCTGCGAAAGCGGAAAAGCAGGCTGAAACTCCAGTTCCGGCTGCAGCCGAGAAGAAAGCTGCGGCTCCTGCACCGAAGAAAGAACAACCAAAGACGTCATCTGCGAAGAAAAAGGCGACCGCTGCCCCGAAGCCGAAAGAAGTTGCAGCCGAGACGCCAGCAGTTGAAGAACAAGCGCCCGAGACGCTGGATGGGCCTCGTAGTGGCAAGGCGGACGATCTGAAGAAACTGAAGGGTGTCGGACCGAAACTCGAAGCGACGCTTCACGAACTCGGGTTTTATCACTTCGATCAGGTTGCCAACTGGGGGCCAGCCGAAGTCGCCTGGGTGGATAGCCGGCTGAAGTTCAAGGGCCGCATTGAGCGTGATGGCTGGATCGAGCAAGCCAGAACTCTTGCTGCCGGCGAAGACACTGAATTTTCCAAGCGCGTGGAAGCCGGTGAAGTGGCCTCCTCGAAGAGCGAAGACTAGGGGGAAGAGATGCTGAAAGATCAGGATCGGATCTTCACCAATATCTACGGTCTGCACGACTGGGGACTGGACGGCGCGAAAAAGCGCGGCCAGTGGGACGATACCAAAGGGCTGATCGAAAAGGGCCGCGACTGGATCATTCAGGAAATGAAGGATTCCGGTCTGCGCGGACGTGGTGGTGCAGGCTTCCCGACGGGACTGAAATGGTCGTTCATGCCCAAGGCAACCGACGGGCGTCCGGCTTATCTCGTCGTCAATGCCGACGAATCCGAACCTGGAACCTGCAAGGATCGGGAAATACTGCGTCACGACCCGCATACGCTGGTCGAGGGATGCCTGGTAGCCGGTTTCGCCATGGGGGCCATTGCTGCCTATATCTACGTGCGCGGCGAATTCATCCGCGAACGCGAACGACTGCAGGCGGCGATCGATCAGGCATACGATGACGGACTGATCGGCAAGAACAACAAGAACGGTTACGATTTCGACATCTATGTCCATCACGGCGCCGGTGCCTACATCTGCGGCGAGGAAACCGCGCTGCTGGAAAGTCTTGAAGGCAAGAAAGGCCAACCGCGGCTGAAACCGCCCTTTCCGGCCAATGTCGGCCTCTATGGCTGTCCGACGACTGTAAACAACGTTGAGTCCATTGCCGTGGCGCCAACGATACTGCGACGGGGAGCAGCCTGGTTCTCCGCCCTCGGGCGGCCAAACAACACCGGCACGAAACTCTTCTGCGTCTCCGGACACGTTAATCAGCCGGCCACCTTTGAAGAAGAACTCGGAGTTCCGTTTTCAGAGATGATCGAAAAGCATTGCGGCGGTATTCGCGGTGGATGGGACAACCTTCTGGCGGTTATCCCGGGCGGGTCCTCGGTCCCCTGCTGCACGGCGGACGAGATCAAGGACGCGCCGATGGATTTCGATACCCTTCGCGGTATGGGCTCCGGCCTTGGAACCGCGGCCGTGATCGTGATGGATAAGTCAACCGACATCATCAAGGCGATCGCGCGCCTTTCCTACTTCTACAAGCATGAAAGCTGCGGTCAGTGCACGCCATGCCGGGAAGGCACAGGCTGGATGTGGCGGGTGATGGAACGCATGGTCAAGGGCGAATCCTCCTACGAGGAAATCGACATGCTGTTCAAGGTTACCAAGCAGGTCGAAGGCCATACGATTTGTGCGCTCGGGGATGCGGCTGCATGGCCGATCCAGGGTTTGATCAAGAATTTCCGGCCGGTCATCGAGCAACGCATCGACGACTATGTTGCCAAGTCGAAGGCGTCTTCGACAATGGTGGCGGCTGAGTGAGCGGAACGGGATTTGGAGAGCAACGGATGACGAAGCTCATCATCGACGGCAAGGAAGTTGAAGTCCCGGCGGACTATACGCTGCTTCAGGCCTGTGAAGAGGCGGGCGCCGAGGTTCCGCGCTTTTGTTACCACGACCGGCTGTCGATTGCCGGCAACTGCCGCATGTGTCTGGTGGAAGTGAAGGGTGGGCCGCCCAAACCAACCGCGTCGTGTGCCATGGGCGTAAAAGACCTGCGCCCGGGGCCCAATGGCGAGCCTCCCGTCGTCGAAACCAAGTCCGAAATGGTCAAGAGCGCGCGTGAAGGGGTGATGGAGTTCCTGCTCATCAACCACCCGCTCGATTGTCCAATCTGTGACCAGGGTGGTGAGTGCGACCTGCAGGACCAGGCCATGGCCTACGGGGTCGACGGGTCGCGGTTTCACGAAAACAAGCGTGCGGTCGAGAACAAGGAAATCGGCCCGCTGATCAAGACGATCATGACCCGCTGCATTCATTGCACCCGTTGCGTCCGCTTCACGACAGAGGTGTGTGGCGTAACGGACATGGGTCTTGTCGGTCGCGGTGAAAATGCCGAGATCACCACTTATCTCGAGGCAGCCCTGTCATCGGAGATGCAGGGTAACGTGGCGGATCTGTGCCCGGTCGGCGCTCTGACGCACAAGCCTTATGAATTTCATGCACGTCCATGGGAACTGACCAAAACCGAGAGCGTGGATGTCATGGATGCGGTCGGATCTGCGATCCGTGTCGACTCCCGTGGCAAGGAAGTCATGCGCGTCATGCCGCGTCTGAACGAGGAGGTCAACGAAGAATGGATCTCCGACAAGTCCCGGTACATCTGGGACGGTCTCAAGACGCAGCGCCTCGATCGTGCCTATGCCAAAAAGGACGGCAAGCTTCAGCCTGTCTCCTGGACCGAAGCTTTCCAGATCATCGCCGAAAAGGTGAAGGCTACGTCGGCTGGAAGGATCGGTGCGCTCGCCGGGCAATTGGCCAGCGTCGAAGACATGTTTGCGCTGAAACGCCTCATGGAAAAACTGGGCGTTGCAAATATCGACAGCCGATTCCCGGGGTCGCCTTTGCATCCTGGAAACGGTCGTGCGAGCTACATTTTCAATTCCACGATCCAGGGCATTGAAGACGCCGACGCGATCATGCTGATCGGTACCAATCCGCGGCAGGAAGCTTCTGTGCTGAATGCGCGTATCCGCGCACGCTGGACCAGAGGCGATGTTCATATAGGGCTTATTGGTGAAAACGCCGATCTGACCTATCCGGTGACTTACCTGGGTGCCGGGCCCGATAGCCTGAAGCAGTTTGTCGACCATGCTCCGGCAAAGGCCGAGCGTCCCATTTTCATCATCGGGCAGGGTGCTCTCAACCGTCCGGATGGAGCTGCCGTTCTTGCCAATCTGGCGGCGGCGGCAAAATCGCTCGGAGTTATCAAGGAAGGCTGGAACGGTTTCAACGTGCTGCACACAGAAGCCTCCCAGGTCGGTGCGCTCGATATCGGTTTTGTTCCGGGTGAAGAAGGCAAAGACACTGGTGCCATGCTGGAAAGCGGGGCACTCGATTTGCTCTTCCTGCTCGGTGTCGACGAACTTGAGGTTCCGGAAGGTGCCTTCGTGGTCTACCAGGGCACACACGGTGATCGCGGTGCACATCGTGCCGACGTGATCCTGCCCGGTGCTGCCTATACCGAGAAATCCGGGATCTACGTCAATACCGAAGGTCGTGTCCAGATGGCCGACCGGGCGGCGTTTCCACCTGGCGACGCGCGTGAAGACTGGGCTATTCTGAGGGCGCTTTCCGGAAATCTCGATCAAACGCTGGAATTCGACTCGCTTGCCGAGTTGCGTGCCCAACTGTTCGAAGCCCATCCTCACATGACCGGTATCGATATGATCGAAGCCGGGGATAGCGCGGATGTCGAAAAGCTGGCCGACGCGTCTGCCCGAATGGAAGGTGCCGGATTTGCCAATGTGATCCGTGACTTTTATCTGACCAACCCGATCGCTCGTGCCTCGAAAACGATGGCCGAGTGTTCGGCGCTCGCAAAGTCGCGAGCGGCAGAAGCAGCTGAATAAGGGGTAGGGGACCGAAATGGTTGAGTTCTTCGAAGCGACCTACCTGGGTCAGTTTCTCCTGATGGCGCTTCAGAGCGTTCTGCTCATGGTCGTGCTGCTGGTGATCGTGGCCTACATTCTATATGCCGACCGCAAGATCTGGGCCGCCGTCCAGATTCGCCGCGGTCCCAATGTCGTCGGACCATGGGGCCTTCTGCAAAGTTTTGCCGACCTTCTGAAATTTGTCTTGAAGGAACCGGTCATTCCGGACGGGTCGAACAAGATCCTGTTTTTGCTGGCCCCGCTGATCTCCGTGCTGCTAGCCCTGTCTGCATGGGCCGTGATCCCGGTTGCTGACGGCTGGGTGATTGCGAATATCAATGTCGGCGTTCTGTTTGTTTTTGCCGTATCCTCACTTGAAGTCTATGGCGTTATCATCGGCGGATGGGCTTCCAACTCGAAATATCCGTTCCTGTCCGCGCTTCGATCTGCCGCACAGATGGTGTCCTACGAGGTTTCCATCGGCTTCGTGATCGTGACCGTTCTTCTGTGTGCAGGAACCCTGAACCTGACCGGAATTGTCGAGGCGCAGCAGACAGGTCTGGCGACCTTGCTCGGCGTGCCATGGCTGTCATTTCTGAACTGGTACTGGTTGCCGCTCTTCCCGATGTTCGTGGTGTTCTTCGTTTCTGCGCTTGCAGAGACAAACAGACCTCCGTTCGACCTGGCTGAAGCTGAATCGGAACTGGTCGCCGGCTTCATGGTGGAATACGGATCCACTCCGTACATGATGTTCATGCTTGGCGAGTATGTCGCGATCTGTCTGATGTGTGCGCTGATGACCATCTTCTTCATGGGGGGATGGCTGCCGCCCTTCGACTTTGCGCCCTTCACATGGGTGCCTGGGATTGTCTGGTTCATTTTGAAATGCCTGCTCGGCTTCTTCATGTTCGCCATGGTGAAGGCGATGGTTCCGCGGTACCGCTATGATCAGCTCATGCGCCTTGGCTGGAAGGTCTTCCTGCCGCTGTCGCTTGGCATGGTGGTTGTCGTTGCAGCGGTGCTGATGGCCACGGGTTGGGCGCCGGGCGCGACGTGAGCGTGTCGCTTGCCGGAGTGATCGGTGCTGCGATCGGGTTTTATGTCGGCTGGCTCGACTACAAGATCCTGAAGGGGATGCTTCAGGCAACAGAGACGAAGAACAGGCAGGCCGGCGGCGACGGTGGCCGGGCCGCAAGGTACAAAGCGCCCTTGAGCGCACTGATTTTTGGAGTTCCGGTGATCGGCTTCCCGATTGTCGGCTATTGGGCCGCCAGCCAGCTGGCTGGTTGAGGAAAGAGAGGCAAGAAGCGATGGGACTTAATCAAGCCGTCAAATCGCTGTTTCTGCAGGAATTCGTATCGGCGTTCATTCTGGCGATGCGTTATTTCTTCAAGCCGAAGCCAACGGTCAACTACCCTTTCGAAAAGGGACCGGTTAGCCCGCGCTTTCGGGGAGAACATGCTTTGCGCCGTTATCCGAACGGCGAAGAGCGCTGCATAGCCTGTAAGTTGTGCGAAGCCATCTGTCCGGCCCAGGCGATCACCATCGAGGCGGGGCCACGCCGGAATGACGGCACACGCAGGACCACCCGATACGACATCGACATGGTCAAATGCATCTATTGCGGCTTCTGCCAGGAAGCCTGCCCTGTGGACGCAATTGTCGAAGGGCCGAATTTCGAGTTCGCCACGGAAACCCGCGAAGAGCTCTATTACGACAAGGAAAAACTGCTTGCGAACGGTGACCGCTGGGAACGCGAAATCGCCCGGAACATTGAAATGGATGCTCCTTACCGCTAGGAGCTAGCCGAATACTTCGACGTCAGCCCGGCAATCCGGTCGGGCTCCGCATTTCCGGCCTGAACAGGCCACACGACAGACAGGTCTTTGAAATGATCCTGAAAGCCCTCTTCTTCTACCTGTTTGCCGGTGTCACACTGGCGTCAGGGTTCATGGTGATCGCGGCCCGAAACCCGGTGACGTCGGTTCTGTTCCTGATTCTGGCCTTTGTGAATTCAGCAGGTTTGTTCGTGCTTCTCGGCGCTGAATACCTTGCGATGCTTCTTGTGGTCGTCTATGTCGGCGCGGTCGCGGTGCTTTTCCTGTTCGTTGTGATGATGCTGGACGTTGATTTCGTCGAACTGCGGCAAGGCTTCCTGCAATATCTGCCCATCGGTGGTCTTGTTGGCCTCATTCTCATGGTCGAGCTCCTGATGGGCCTGGGAGCCTGGGTCATCGTACCTGGCGTTCTTGGACATGGCGCGGAACCGACGCCGAACCTTGCCCAGACGAGCAACATCGAGGCACTCGGGTCGGTGCTCTACACGAAATACATCTATTTCTTCCAGGTCGCAGGCCTGGTGCTGCTGGTGGCGATGATCGGGGCAATTGTCCTGACCCTGCGCCACAAGCCGAATGTCAAACGTCAAAGCATACCGGATCAGGTCGCACGCACACGCGAATCGGCCGTCGAAGTCCGGAAGGTGGAGACGGGCAAGGGTATCTGACGCAGAACACTGCGTCACTTTAGGAAAGTCTGGTAACCGGCACGCTCCTCCGTGCGGTTTCCGGTGGGGTAAACGAGGGGAGCACGGCGAGGCGCCCATGGAAATCGGTCTGTCGCACTATTTGTCTGTCGCGGCCATCCTGTTCACGATTGGAATATTCGGGATCTTCCTGAACAGGAAAAACGTGATTGTCATCCTGATGTCCATCGAGCTGCTGTTGCTGTCGGTGAACATCAACTTTGTCGCCTTTTCGTCGTTCCTCGGCGACCTGATGGGGCAGATCTTCACCATGCTGGTTCTCACCGTGGCCGCTGCGGAAGCGGCAATCGGACTTGCGATCCTGGTAGTGTTCCACCGAAACCGCGGTTCCATTGCCGTGGAAGACGTCAACGTGATGAAAGGGTAGGAGCTGATGTATTCCGCAATCCTGTTCCTGCCGCTTATCGGCTTTCTGATTGCCGGCCTTTTCGGCCGTGCGATTGGCGACAAAGCCTGCGAATACGTCACGAGCGGGCTGGTCATACTGGCGGCCCTGTTGTCCTGGATCACGTTTTTCGGTTTCTGGCTCGGCGGTTCCGAACTGCAGATTGAGCCGTTGTTCCGCTGGATGAACGCCGGTGACCTGAAAGTCACGTGGTCCATTCGTGTCGACACCCTGACAGCGGTCATGCTGGTCGTGGTCAACACGGTGTCCGCGGTGGTACATGTCTATTCCATCGGCTACATGCACCACGATCCGCACCGTCCCCGCTTTTTCGCCTATCTGTCGCTGTTCACCTTCGCGATGCTTTCGCTGGTAACGGCAGACAACCTTCTTCAGATGTTCTTCGGCTGGGAAGGCGTGGGTCTGGCTTCCTATCTGCTGATCGGTTTCTGGTACAAGAAGCCGTCAGCGAATGCGGCTGCGATCAAGGCATTCGTCGTCAACCGGGTTGGCGATTTCGGCTTCGCACTCGGCATCTTCGGCATTTTCTTCATCTTCCAGAGCATCGAATTCACAACGATCTTCAACGACGCGCCTTCCTTCATTGAGGGGCAGGGCGAAGTGATGACCTTCCTTGGGTATCACCTTGATCCGCAAGCGGCGATGACGGTTATCTGCCTGCTGCTCTTCATGGGAGCGATGGGCAAGTCGGCCCAGTTCCTGCTGCACACCTGGCTGCCGGACGCAATGGAAGGTCCGACACCGGTTTCAGCGCTGATCCATGCAGCAACCATGGTGACCGCGGGTGTCTTCATGGTGGCACGCCTGTCGCCACTGATGGAACTGTCCCAGACCGCGTTGACGGTGATCGTCTTCTTTGGGGCGACAACCGCTTTCTTCGCGGCAACGATCGGCCTGGTCCAGAACGATATCAAGCGTGTGATTGCCTATTCGACCTGTTCGCAGCTCGGATACATGTTCGTGGCACTCGGTGTTGGAGCCTATTCGATCGGCATTTTCCACCTGTTCACACATGCGTTCTTCAAGGCGCTCCTGTTCCTGTGCGCCGGGTCCGTGATCCATGCAGTTTCCGATGAGCAGGACATGCGCAAGATGGGCGGTCTTCGCAAGCACATCCCGATCACCTACTGGACGATGATGATCGGCACGCTTGCGTTGACAGGAGTGGGTATCCCTCTCACGCATCTTGGCTTTGCCGGGTTCATTTCCAAGGATGCAATCATCGAGGCCGCTTACGCCAGCGCCGGTGGTGAACATGCGAACCCGATGGCGCTATACGGATTCTGGATGACGGTGATCGCTGCGGCGCTGACATCATTCTATTCCTGGCGCCTGACCTTCATGACATTCCACGGCAAGCCACGTGCTCCAGTGGACGTGATGAAACATGTTCATGAATCGCCGCTTGTGATGACTGTCCCCTTGTTCGTCCTGTCGGCCGGCGCTGCGCTTGCAGGAATGATCTTTTACAGTTCATTCTATGGTGCCGGCTATGAAGCCTTCTGGAAGGGCTCGCTCTTCACATCGGAAGCCAATCACGTTCTGCACGATATGCACTCTGTCCCCGCTTGGGTGAAAGTGTCGCCATTCGTGATGATGGCTCTCGGTTTCCTGGTCGCCTACCAGTTCTATATCCGCTCTCCGGAAACACCGAAGAAGCTCGCCGAACGCCATCAGGGACTCTACCAGTTCCTGCTGAACAAGTGGTATTTCGACGAGATCTACGATTTCCTGATTGTCCGTCCGACGATGTGGCTTGGCCGCGTTCTCTGGAAGAAGGGCGACGGTACCATCATCGACGGGTACGGCCCTGACGGCATATCCGCACGTGTCCAGAACGTCACGTCCTGGGTCGTGAGGCTTCAGACCGGATATCTCTATCACTATGCATTTGCGATGCTGATCGGCGTTGCAGCGCTTATTACCTGGTCAATGTTCACCGGTGCCGGCACCGGCGGGGGTGCGCACTAATGATTGCCTGGCCAATTCTGTCACTCACGACATTTCTGCCGCTGCTTGGCGTGCTCTTCATTCTGCTCGTTTCGGGGGATGACGAAGGAAGCAAGCGTAACATCCGGATGGTCGCTCTGGTGACCACAGGCGTGACGTTCCTGTTGTCGCTTTTCATCTGGGGCAATTTCGACTACGCCAATCCAGGCTTCCAGTTCGTGGAAAACCGGGACTGGCTCGGTGGTGACATCAGTTACAAGATGGGTGTCGACGGGATTTCCGTCCTGTTCGTGATCCTGACCACATTCCTGATGCCGTTCTGCATTCTCGCGTCCTGGGAAAGTGTCCAGAAGCGCGTGAAGGAGTACATGATCGCGTTTCTGGTTCTCGAAACGCTGATGATCGGCGTGTTCTGTTCGCTTGACCTTTTCGTCTTCTACATCTTCTTCGAGGCAGGGCTTATCCCGATGTTCCTGATCATCGGTGTGTGGGGCGGCAAGCGCAGGGTCTACGCGTCCTACAAGTTTTTCCTCTATACGCTGCTCGGATCGGTCCTGATGCTGATCGCGATCATGACGATGTACTGGGACGCTGGCACAACCGACATTGAAAAATTGATGGCGCATTCGTTCCCGTCCGGCATGCAGACGTGGTTATGGGTGGCGTTCTTTGCCAGCTTTGCAGTGAAGATGCCGATGTGGCCGGTACACACCTGGTTGCCGGATGCCCACGTGGAAGCGCCGACCGCGGGGTCGGTCATTCTGGCCGGCATTCTCTTGAAGCTTGGTGGTTACGGTTTCCTGCGCTTCTCGTTGCCCATGTTCCCGATTGCCTCGGACATGTTCGCACCGTTCATCTTTACCCTCTCCGTGGTGGCGATCATCTACACGTCGCTGGTTGCGCTCGCCCAGGAAGACATCAAGAAGCTGATTGCATATTCATCTGTTGCCCACATGGGCTACGTGACCATGGGCATCTTCACGATGACCGAGCAGGGTGTGCAGGGCGGGATTTTCCAGATGCTGTCGCACGGCATCGTGTCCGGAGCGCTCTTCCTGTGTGTCGGGGTTATCTATGACCGGATGCATACCCGCGAAATCTCCGCTTACGGAGGGCTCGTCAATCGCATGCCGAAATACGCCGTGGTCTTCCTGATTTTAACCATGGCCAATGTTGGCCTGCCGGGCACGTCCGGTTTCGTGGGTGAAATCCTGACGCTCATGGGTGCATTCCAGGTCAATACCTGGGTAGCGTTCCTGGCGACGTCCGGTGTGATCCTTTCGGCAGCCTACGCGCTTTTCCTCTACCGCCGTGTCGTGTTCGGTGCGCTGGAGAAGGAAAGCCTGAAGTCGATGCTGGATCTCAATCTTCGGGAGAAGGTCATACTGTTCCCGATGATAGTCCTGACGATTTTCTTCGGATTCTATCCAATGGCAATCCTGGATGTGACGCAGGGTTCCGTGGACAATCTCATCAATCACTACACTGCAGCGCTCGAGGCGGCCGGGGTCACCCAGCACGCTGCGGCAGCTGCAGCAGCGCATTAAGGTATCGAGGGCGAGACAGAGCTATGTCAGATGTGACTCAATTGCCAGATCTCATGCCGGTTCTGCCGGAGATCATCCTGGCCATCGGTGCCATGGTGCTTCTGATGATCGGTGCCTTCGGTGGAAAAAGCGTTAGCTACGCGGTCTTTGGCTTCGCAATGGGCCTGCTTGGCACCGCGTTCCTGATTCTCTTGCTCGTTCCGACATTTGGCGAGACGTTCGGTGGATCTTTCGTCCTGGACGAGTTCGCCTATCTCCTGAAACTCATGGTGCTGGTTGGCTCGTTCTTTGCCATTGCAATGTCCTGGGCGTATGCCAAGAGCCAGTCTTTCGATCATTTCGAGTATCCGATCCTGATCATTCTTGCCACGCTCGGCATGATGCTGATGCTGTCTGCGAACGATATGATTGCGCTTTATCTCGGTCTGGAACTGCAGAGCCTGTCGCTCTACGTGGTGGCTGCAATCAACCGGGACAGCGTAAGATCGACGGAAGCCGGGCTGAAATATTTCGTTCTCGGGGCGCTGTCCTCAGGCATGCTGCTTTACGGAATGTCGCTGGTTTACGGCTTTACCGGACAGATTTCCTTTGCGGGCATCGCGGAAGTTCTGACCCATGACGGGGCGTCCATTGGTCTTGTCATTGGCCTGACATTCATTCTGGCAGGTCTCGCCTTCAAGATTTCCGCCGTGCCGTTCCACATGTGGACACCTGACGTTTATGAAGGTGCACCGACACCCGTGACAGCGTTTCTGGCTGCGGCGCCGAAAGTCGCCGCGATGGGCATGCTGGTGCGGATCGTCATCGAGGCGTTTCATCCCGTCACCAGTGACTGGCAGCAGGTCATCGTCTTTGTCTCGATTGCTTCCATGGCGCTTGGCGCCTTTGCCGCAATCGGTCAGCGCAATCTGAAGCGGCTGATGGCCTATTCCTCGATCGGGCATATGGGTTATGCGCTTGTGGGTCTGTCCGCGGGAACGCAGACCGGAGTTGAAGGCGTCATTTTCTACATGATTGCCTATCTCGGCATGACGCTTGGCGTCTTTGCCTGCATTCTGTCAATGCGCCGCAAGGACGGCATGGTCGAAGAGATCGATGACCTTGCCGGATTGTCCCAGACCAATCTGCCTATGGCAATCCTGCTCGCGCTCCTGATGTTCTCGCTTGCCGGTATTCCGCCGCTCGTGGGATTCTTCGGCAAGTGGTACGTCTTTGTGGCTGCCGTTCAGGCCGGTCTCTATCCCCTGGCCGTCATCGGTGTGCTGATGTCGGTGGTCGGAGCCTACTATTATCTGCGCATCGTCAAGGTGATGTTCTTTGACGAGCCGGTGGAAGGCTTTGAAACCATGCCGATGGAATTGCGCGTCGTTCTTGGCCTTTCGAGCGTCTTCGTGGTGCTTTTCTGGCTCGCGCCGGGACAGGTCGTCAATGCGGCCAGCACCGCGGCACAGTCTCTGTTCTGACAAAGCGCATGGCAGATCATTATTCCGAACGTCCGGCGCCTGGTGCGCCGGATTTTCTCTTTGAGGATCATAAAAGCGTCGGATCCACCAATGCCCTTTGCTTCGAACGGGCTCGGATGGGTCATGCCGGCGGACTCTGGATCCGTGCACAGGAACAGACCGAGGGGCGTGGGCGCAGGGGTCGGGAATGGTCCTCGCCGACGGGAAATCTCTTCACCAGTCTGCTTCTGGTCGACCCGAAACCCGCTGACAGGATCGGTGAATTGCCTCTTGTTGCGGCAGTTGCCCTAGCGGAAGCAGTTGACAAAGCAGCCGGAACGCTCCATCTGGTGGAATTGAAATGGCCGAACGACCTTCTGGTCAACGGGGCAAAACTCTCGGGCATTCTGCTTGAGGCAGAAGTGCTTGCCGATGGCCGTCAGGCTGTTGTTATCGGCTTCGGGGTCAATTGTATTTCCCACCCGCCGCTTTCGCTGTATCAGGCAACCGATCTCAGGAGCCTAGGGTTCCAGGTGACGGCTGAGCGTCTGTTCGAGGCGCTGGCGTCATCTTTTTCGGAGATGCTTGACGGTTGGCGGAAACCGGGCGGATTTGAAACGATCCAAAAGAAATGGCTCAAACGGGCGGCCCATCTGGGCAAAGTGATTACCGTCAGGACAGCCAGAGAAGAAATTTCCGGCATTTTTGCCGATCTGGATGCGCGTGGCCATCTCGTGCTCAAGCAGGATGATGGCGGAATGCGCACCATTTATGCAGGCGACGTGTTTTTGTCCGGCGAATGAGTTCCGGCAAATTGCCTGCCTACAGGTTTGAAGGAGCAATCCATGGCTTCGGCCAACAAGAATAAGAATGATATCGTATTCCTGCCTCTTGGCGGGGTCGGTGAAATAGGAATGAATCTCGGTCTTTACGGCTATGGTCCGGCGAACGACCGCACGTGGCTGATTGTTGATTGCGGGGTAAGTTTTGCGGGGCCGGACCTGCCCGGCATCGACGTAATTGTCCCCGACATCAAGTTTCTCGAAGATGAGGTCGACAATATTGCCGGGATGGTGATCACCCATGCGCATGAGGATCATTATGGCGGCATACTCCACCTTTGGCCTTTTTTGAAGGTTCCGGTTTACGCGACCGCATTTACTGCGGGGCTTCTGGCTGCGAAGTCAGAGAGCGAACCGGGGGCGGAACAGGTTCCGGTAACTGTCGTGAAACAAGGCGAACGGCACAAGATCGGTCCGTTCGATGTCGAATTCGTCGCAATGGCGCACTCGATACCGGAGCCCTGTGCACTGGCGATACGGACACCGGCCGGACTGGTGCTGCACACCGGAGATTGGAAAATCGATCTGACGCCCGGCGTCGGCTTGCCCATTGATATGGACCGTCTGGCCGAGCTGGGCAGGGAAGGCGTCATGGCTCTTGTGTGCGACAGCACCAATGCGGTCAGGGATGGTGTCAGTCCCAGTGAGGCGGATGTGGCCGAAGAGCTGAAGAAGGTAATGGCGAAGGCCAAACAGCGTGTCGCGGTTACAACCTTTGCTTCGAACGTCGCGAGGATACGGGCAATTGCAGAGGCAGCGGCAGCCAACGAGAGGGATGTTGTTGTCGTAGGCCGGTCGATGCACCGCGTGATCGAAGTGGCAGGCGAACTCGGTTACCTGGATGGCTTGCCGCAGTTTCACGATGAAGAAGCTTTCGGTTATCTGCCGCGAAACAAGGCCGTTCTGCTGTGTACCGGTTCGCAAGGCGAAAGCCGGGCTGCTCTCGCGCGCATTGCCGCCGGCGACCATCGCAATGTCGCTCTTTCGAGAGGTGATACCGTTATTTTCTCCTCGCGGACCATCCCCGGGAATGAGAAGGTGGTTGCAGAAGTGCTCAACAACCTTGCCGACAAGGATGTCCGGATCGTTACTGACAAGGACGCTCTTGTACATGTTTCAGGTCATCCGCGCAGGGGCGAACTGGAGCAACTATACAAAGTGCTCAACCCTAAAGTCGTGCTTCCCGTTCACGGCGAACCGTTGCATCTTGCCGCACATGCCGCGTTTGCGAAGGAACAGGGTGTTCCTGAAGTCGTGCGCGGCAAGAACGGGGACATCATCTGTCTGAATGCGGGCAAGGCTGCGGTCATTGACGAGGCGCCGTCGGGAATTCTCGTCAAGGATGGAGACATTCTTGATGATCCGGAAGTGACCGGAGTGAAAGAGCGGCGCAAATTGTCGTTCGCCGGCGCTGCGGTGGTCTCACTGGTTGTCAACCGGGCAGGGGAACTGCTCACAGATCCGCACGTCACTCTGCTCGGGTTGCCAGACACGGATGATGACGGTGATCCGATGGAAGCCATCGTTGTCAAGGCTGTGACAGGCGCGGTAACGAGTATTCCGAAGTCCCGGCGCAAGGACAAGGATCTGGTCGCGGAAGCTGCCCGGCGGGCCACTCGCGCAGAGATCCTCAACGTGTGGGGCAAAAAGACGCTCTGTAAGGTGATGGTGACCCAACTATAGTCCATCCGGCGGCCATGACAGCCGCCAAGGCGGAGGAAGTGATATGATCGGTCGGCTAAATCATGTGGCCATTGCTGTCTCGGATATCGATGCTGCAACGGCGATTTACCGGGATACGCTTGGAGCGGACGTTTCATCCAGGCAAGAACAGCCGGATCATGGTGTGAGCACTGTGTTCATTAACTTGCCGAACACCAAGATCGAATTGCTGGAGCCCTTGGGTGACGACTCGCCGATCGCCAAGTTTCTGGAGAAGAATCCCTCCGGTGGAATTCATCACGTCTGCTATGAGGTCGATGACATCCTGGTCGCCCGGGACAAGCTCGTGGCGGATGGGGCGCGGGTCCTGGGTGATGGGGAACCAAAGATCGGGGCGCATGGCAAGCCGGTTCTGTTTCTTCATCCGAAAGATTTTCTGGGCACACTTACGGAATTGGAAGAGGCCTGATTCATGTCTGTGGCGTTCGGACTGGCAATCTTCTTCATGCTCTGGTGGATCATTCTGTTTGCGATGTTGCCCTTCGGGATTCACCGAACCCAGGAGGAGGCTGGAGACGTCGTTCCCGGTACAGAAGCAAGCGCGCCCAACAAGCCCAGATTTCTAAGGGTAATCGTGCTGACAACGGTGGCAACCACAATCGTTTTCAGCAGCTACATCGCCTTGCGGCAATCCGGCTTCGGTCTTGACGACATACCCTTCCTGAAACCTCCAAGCAGCAGCGACAGTCAATCTGATTGATGCCATCGCATGTTTATGGACCCTGATTCAAACAAGAAGGCAATTGCTCGTGGAAGCGGCCCCGAAGGGCCGCCGTGTTGTCGAAGGACACCAAATGTCGATGTCAGCACCGACGATTTCTTCTTCGCTGCGCCACGAAGCCAAGCAGACCCAGTCCTCCTGCAAGAAGTGGCAGGGCAGCAGGCACCGGGACAGGTGTCACTCCGTACAGGATGTCGATGGATGTCGAGGCAAGAACATCGCCATTCAGCGCGGCAGACAGATTTATGGTGTAAAGGCCCTCGGCCTGCGGATCAGCAATGCCGGGGAAAAGAGTGCTGAATCCCAGGTTCCATGAGTTCTGTGCGACATTATAGTTCCCGACGAGGGTGGAAAACAAAAAAAGGTCTGAAACACCAGCACCGTTTGCCGTGGAGTTGTTCCCCAGGGCATGATCTGCAAAGAGAGTGTTGATCGGGTCGAAGGATTGGAAACTTGTTCCTGAACCCGGATCCAGATCGACCTGCAACAGGTATGTCAGGTCGGTCAAATTACGCGTTCCGATGCCCGATACATTTGAGTTTATCGACCATTCGAAGTTGAACGCAGAGCGATTCGAGGGTGCATTGCTTGATGCGGGCGAAAAAGTGTAGGTGCGATCGCCGTCGTAGTTGAAGGTATTTTCCGGTAGCCCACTGTTGTTGTAGCGAAGTTTTCCTCGAAGACCCAATTCAACATTGTTGGCATTTACACCTGTGAACGCGCCATTTGCGTTGCCGGACCCGAAAATGACTTCCGGTGTGACCAAACCCGTTCCGTTGACCGGGCCAGCCTGCACAGTTGCCGGTACGATTGTTCCGGCAAACAACAATGTTACACCCATCGTTAAAGATCTAAGCATGGATCGATTCATTCCTCAAAAAGACTCATTAGTATTATTTTCAATGAAATTTATGCGGATTTTCTTTTGTAAATCAACCTATGGTTAATCTGTTTTATCCGCTCGCGTGACAATCCGCGGCAAAAGTGTTGCAAATGTTGTGGAAGGCTTCGGCGTGACCGAAAAGGAACCCGATCTCAGTCGTCGTAAACCGTTGAAAAAAAGAAAAAGGCAGAGCCAAGCTCTGCCTTTGGTAGTTCCGCGTCTAAATTGACCCCAATCCCTTACCGGCTGTTTGACCAACCTGGTCGGGCGGCTGCAATCTGAAGATGCGCCAGAGGGCCCTTCCTCCCAAGACTCAGACCGCGATGTCCTTGAGCATCTTGGCATTTCTGCCGAGACTTCTTTTTGTTATGAGGACGGAACCTATCGGATTGTTTTATGATTGTCACCTGTTTGTCGCACTGAGTCTGTTTTTTTTGCTTGCCTAATTAATTTGCAGTCCCGAGCGTTCGCCGTTCGGCCGAAATTCTCGACGAGACAGGTGTAGAAAATCGACTGATTGCTCCCGATTCCAGTCTGCAAAGATGACTATTTTCGCAAATGAATGTGTGGTTTGCGCAAAGGGCTTGTTTTTAGGCGCGTCATGCGGTTTGACTGCGCACAAATTAGGCCAAGCGCAAATCGAGAGTATATTGATGCGTCTTTCCAGATATTTTCTGCCCATCCTGAAAGAGACTCCCAAGGAAGCCGAGATTGTCTCCCACCGGCTCATGTTGCGCGCCGGAATGATCCGGCAGCAGTCGGCAGGAATTTACTCGTGGCTGCCGCTTGGTCTGAAGGTGCTGCGCAAGATCGAACGGATCGTGGAGGAGGAACAGGCGCGGGCCGGCGCCATACAGCTTCTGATGCCGACAATTCAATCCGCCGACCTTTGGCGTGAAAGCGGCCGCTATGATGCTTACGGCAAGGAAATGCTGCGCATAACGGACAGGCACGAGCGTGACATGCTCTACGGTCCGACAAACGAAGAAATGATAACGGAAATCTTCCGCAGCTATGTGCGCTCCTATAAGGACCTTCCGTTGAATCTCTACCACATACAGTGGAAATTTCGTGACGAGGTCCGTCCGCGTTTCGGCATCATGCGTGGCCGTGAGTTTCTGATGAAGGACGCCTATTCCTTCGATCTCGATCAGGAGCGGGCTGTTGAATCCTATAACCGCATGTTTGTTGCGTACCTGCGCACCTACAAGCGCATGGGCCTGACCGCAATTCCGATGCGGGCCGAGACAGGTCCGATCGGCGGGGACCTCAGTCACGAGTTTATCGTTCTGGCTGATACCGGCGAGAGCGAGGTTTATTGTCATTCCGACTATCTGACCAAGGACACTCCGGGCGAAGAGGTCGATTTCGACGATGATCTTACGCCAATCGTGCAGGACTGGACCTCGCACTATGCGGCGACAGAAGATATAGTTGACAAGGCGGAATTCGAGGCCAGCGTCCCGGAAGCCAAGCGGATTGTTGCCAGGGGTATCGAAGTTGGACAGACCTTTTATTTTGGCACGAAATATTCCGATCCGATGGGTGCAAGGGTGGCCACGGCGGAGGGCACTGAAGTTCCGGTTCACATGGGATCATACGGTGTTGGCGTATCGCGCCTTCTTGGTGCCTTGATCGAGGCAAATCATGACGACAATGGAATCATCTGGCCGAAATCGGTTACACCTTTCCATGTCGGTCTGATCAATCTGAAGCCGGGAGATGACTTGACGGATACGACGTCGGAAAGCCTTTATTCCAAGCTCGAGGCAGCCGGGATCGAGGTTCTCTATGATGATACGGATACACGCGCCGGAGCGAAATTCGCCACAATGGACCTGATCGGTTTGCCGTTTCAGGTTGTCGCCGGTCCGAGGGGACTGAGGGACGGCCTGCTTGAAGTCAAGGAACGCTCAACTGGGGAAAAGGAAATGCTGACCCCAGAAGCAACCTTGAACAAACTCACGGCGGCATTGACGGACTGACCCGGTCCGGTGATCCTCTAGGCGGGGATTCGGCCGCAACAAGTGCGGTTGCTCGGGCATTGCTGAAGTGGATTTACGATGACGGCAACTGACACTGTGGACGTTGGCCAAGGCCGGAAAGCGGCTCAGCCCACTCGCGCTTTCTCCACCTTCGAGTGGATGATTGCAGGCAGATATCTGCGTTCCCGCCGAAAAGAGACGTTCATTTCGGTGATCGCCGGATTTTCGTTTGCCGGAATCATGCTCGGGGTTGCGACGCTCATCATTGTCATGGCAGTGATGAACGGTTTCCGATCTGAGCTTCTCGGCAAGATACTGGGCATCAATGGTCACATGCTGGTGCAACCCATCGACTTGCCGTTGAACGACTATGATGCAGTGTCGGCGCGCCTTGAAGGCGTTCCGGACGTAGTCGCCGCCATTCCATTCATCGAAGGTCAGGCCCTCGTGTCCGGACCGGCAGGCAACCTCGGGGCTCTGGTGCGCGGGGTTTACGAAAGTGATCTGCGGCGGATACCGCTGATTGCCAACAATATGCGTTCCGGTACAATCGATGGCTTCGATGCGGGGGAAGGTGTTGCGATCGGGTCGCGGATGGCACAGCAACTCGGCCTGGTCGTCGGCGACAACGTTACCATCATTTCACCGCGCGGCAGTGTCACGCCGATGGGGGTGACGCCGCGGGTGAAAGCCTATCCGGTCTCAGCGATTTTCGAGATCGGCATGAGCGAATACGATTCCACATTTCTGTTCATGCCTTTGGAAGAAGCGCAGGCCTATTTCAACATGGGTGACAAGGCAACGGGCATAGAAATCTATGTGGTCGACCCGGACAATGTCGGAGTGATGACCAATGCGATCGAGGAAGGCGCAAACCGCCCGGCATTCGTGACGGACTGGCGTCAGCGGAATGTCACATTCTTTTCGGCTCTGGAGGTGGAGCGCAATGTGATGTTCATAATCCTGACCCTGATCGTTCTGGTCGCTGCGCTGAACATCATTTCCGGACTGATCATGCTGGTGAAAGACAAGGGCAGGGACATTGCCGTCCTTCGCACCATGGGTGCAACGCGCGGTTCCATCATGCGGATATTCCTGATCACCGGGGCGAGTATCGGATGCGTCGGTACGCTTGCCGGGTTCTTTCTGGGACTGATCGTCTGTCTGAATATCGAGAGCATTCGTCAGTTTGTTTCATGGCTGACATCGACCCAACTTTTTGATCCGACGCTTTACTTCCTGTCCAAACTGCCAGCAGAGATCGACAGCGGTGAAACCATGACCGTGTTGCTGATGGCCCTGGCTCTCTCGCTGCTGGCAACGCTCTACCCGGCATGGCGGGCCGCGCGTCTCGATCCGGTTGAAGCTCTGAGATATGAGTGAGGAACGGGAGATGAATATGGCAGTTGATCCGCAACCGGTTCCCGAACTTGCACCGGCCGCGCTGCAGCTTTCCGGTATTACCCGGAGCTTTGACGAAGGCGCACGGGAGCTTCACATTCTCAAGGGAGCTGATCTGCGAATCGAGGCAGGCGAGATGGTCGCCCTTGTTGCACCGTCCGGTACAGGAAAATCCACCCTCCTTCACATCGCCGGTCTTTTGGAGCGGCCAGATGACGGAGATGTCTTTCTTGGCCCCGTAAACTGTTCGGATCTGTCCGACGACGAACGCACCGCGATCCGCCGCAACGATATCGGATTTGTCTATCAGTTCCATCATCTGCTGCCGGAGTTCACTGCGCAGGAAAACGTCATGATGCCGCAGATGATCCGTGGATTGCCCCGCAAAGTCGCCGCCGAGCGGGCCGACGAGTTGCTGGCGTATCTGCGCCTGGGTGAGCGCGGCAGCCACCGCCCGTCGGAACTTTCGGGCGGTGAACAACAGCGGGTGGCGGTTGCCCGGGCGGTTGCCAATGCGCCGCGAATTCTGCTTCTCGACGAACCGACTGGCAACCTCGATCCAAACACCGCCAACTATGTGTTTGAAGCGCTTTCAGCCCTTGTGCGCGCGTCCGGTGTCGCGACACTGTTTGCCACCCATAACCTGGGGTTGGCCGGACGCATGGATCGTGCGATCACGCTGGAAGACGGCCTGGTTCGACCACTGAGCACGACGGGGTAGATTTCCGCAGCGATTGGTACAAACAAATCGTCAACGCGCTCGGGTCGAGGAACAAAGCAAAAACGTAATGTTTAAAAAGCTTTTGATCCACCCCAAGGCAAGGGGAACAAAAAGTGCTTGCATAAAGAACAAAGATGGAACATAGTCATTCCCACGCAAGGATTGAAAGTTGGAGGACAACATGTTCCACATCGCTCGTGATTTTGCAGCATTTGCGTCCCTGGTCTTTTTCTGCACGACACTTGCCGTTTGGGGTGATGTGTTGCTTGCTGCCAGCTGAATTAGACCGGTCGCCTCGAAACGGCGTTTGGCCGGGACTTGCGGCTCGTCAAGTTTGACCTTTTGCGAGCGCGACTGTTCGAATTGAAGAGCCAAACCCAGGAAAGAACATCGGGTACAAGTTAGCGGACGGGTCGACAGGTCCCCGCAGACACGTTTCACTGGGAGCTGATTCCCTGAATTGAAACGAGTCCCGATATGACCGACGTCGACAATACACCTGCTGGTTCTTTGCAAGGTTCAGGTGTCAAGGAGCGGTCGGGCGCTGGGGTCGGTTTCGTTCATTTGAGAGTGCATTCGGCCCTGTCACTCCTTGAAGGTGCTTTGCCCATCAAGAAACTGATGGACCTTGCAAAGGCGGACGAGCAGCCCGCGCTCGCGATCGCCGACACCAACAATCTGTTTGGTGCGCAGGAGTTCTCCGCGAAAGCCTGGGGAGCAGGTATCCAGCCGGTCACGGCATGTCAGCTATCGATCTATTTTGACGATGGCCTGGAGAGCGGGCGCCGCGGCGAACTCGCTCTTGCCGATGTCGTGCTCATCGCCATGACGGAGACCGGTTACGGCAATCTCATGGAGCTGACGTCGAAAGCGTTTCTCGACACCGATACCGGTCTCAAGCCCCACATCACGATCGAGAAACTGCTTTCCAAGTCAAAAGATCTGATTGTTCTGACAGGTGGGCACCTTGGATCGATTGGCGCGGCACTTCTGGCCGGGCAAAAAGACATCGCAAGGTCGCGCCTGAACAGGCTTTCAGCAGGATTTCCAGGGCGCTGCTATATTGAAATTCAGCGGCACGGCATGGAAGGCGAGCGCAAGACTGAAGATGCTTTCATCGATCTTGCCTATGAGTTCGGTTTGCCACTCGTTGCGACGAACGAGGCCTTTTTCCCCAGGAGAGAAGATTACGAGGCCCATGACGCGCTGATCTGTATCTCCGAGGGACGGGTGTTGATCGAGGACGACAGGCGGCGCCTGACACCGGAACACTATTTCAAGAGCCGTGCGGAAATGTGTGCTCTGTTTGCGGATTTGCCGGAAGCACTCGCCTCGACGATTGAAATTGCCAAGCGGTGCAGCTTCAGGCCACTTCGCCGGGAGCCGATCCTGCCGAGGTTTGCCAGCGCCGATGCTGACCCGGAAGAAGCGGAGCGCGCGGAGTCCGACGAGTTAAAGCGTCAGGCAAGGGAAGGGCTTCAGGCCCGGATCGATGCCCACGGACTGGCGCCAGGCCTTGAAGAAAAGGACTATTGGGAGCGTCTCGACTACGAAACCGGCATTATCGAGCGCATGAAATTTCCCGGTTACTTCCTGATTGTCGCCGATTTCATCAAATGGGCCAAGGCACAGGATATACCGGTTGGCCCGGGGCGTGGATCAGGCGCTGGTTCCCTTGTTGCCTGGTCGCTCACAATCACCGATCTAGACCCGATGCGGTTTTCGTTGCTGTTCGAACGTTTCCTTAATCCGGAGCGTGTCTCGATGCCGGATTTTGATATCGACTTCTGCCAAAGCCGCCGCGAAGAAGTCATTCGATACGTTCAGGAAAAATACGGGCGTCAGCAGGTTGCCCAGATCATCACCTTTGGATCGTTGCAGGCGCGTGCGGTGCTGCGCGATGTCGGACGTGTGCTGCAGATGCCATACGGTCAGGTTGACAGGTTGTGCAAGCTGGTACCGGCAAATCCGGCAAACCCTGTTACGCTTGCCCAGGCGATCGAGGATGAACCGCGCCTGCGTGAAGCAGCCAAGGAAGAGGAGATCGTCGAACGACTGCTCGGAATGGCGCAGAAGCTTGAAGGCCTTTACCGGCATGCGTCAACGCATGCGGCCGGCGTCGTGATCGGTGACCGGCCATTGGAACAACTGGTGCCGCTCTATCGCGACCCCCGCTCCGACATGCCGGTCGCGCAGTTCAACATGAAGATGGTCGAGGATGCCGGCCTCGTTAAGTTTGACTTTCTCGGATTGAAGACCCTTACGGTCATCGATACCGCGGTCGGGCTGATCGAACGGCGCGGAGTGAAGGTTGATGTTGCCGGCCTGCCAATTGACGACCTCAAGACGTATGAACTGCTTGCGCGTGGCGAAACCTTCGGCGTGTTCCAGCTGGAAAGTCAGGGGATGCGCCGAGCCATTGCAGGAATGAAACCGGACCGGTTCGAGGACATCATTGCGCTTGTGGCGCTGTACCGCCCGGGCCCGATGGAAAACATTCCGGTCTACAACGCGGTAAAACACGGCGAACAGGATCCTGACTGCCTGCATCCTCTACTTGAAACAATTCTCATGGAGACGAACGGCATTATCGTCTACCAGGAACAGGTAATGCAGATTGCGCAGGTTCTTTCCGGATACTCGCTCGGCGAAGCTGATCTCCTGCGTCGGGCGATGGGTAAAAAGATCGCTGCTGAAATGGAAATCCAGCGAGCCCGTTTCGTCGACGGTGCTGTGGAACGCGGTGTCAAAAAGGCCCAGGCAGGAACGATTTTCGATCTGGTTGCCAAGTTCGCCAATTACGGCTTCAACAAGTCGCACGCTGCGGCCTACGCGCTCGTTTCCTATCATACTGCCTGGCTCAAGGCGAACCATCCGGTTGAGTTCATGGCTGCCTCGATGACACTCGATCTCGGCAATACGGACAAGCTTGGAGATTTTCGGCAGGAAGCCCGGCGGATGGGGATTGTCATCGAGCAACCGTCGATCAACCGCAGCCAGGTCTTTTTTGACGTTGCGGACGGCAGGATCTTCTATGCGATGGGCGCAATCAAGGGGGTCGGCGAGCAGGCCGTTGAACATATTGTAGAAGCCCGCGGCGATGAGCCCTTCACGAGCCTTGGCGATTTCGCGCGCCGGATATCACCGAAAGCACTCAACAAAAGGACGCTTGAAAACCTTGTCGCTGCAGGGGCTTTTGACGAACTCGAGCCGAACCGCGCGCGGGTTTTTGAAGGCATCGACCGGATCATGGGGTTGGCACAGCGAACGGAAGAAAACAGGACGCTTGGTCAGGACGAGCTATTCGGGGGCAGTGACAGCGAGGAACCCTTGCAGCTCGATGACGTACATGGCTGGACAAACGAAGAAAAACTTCAACGAGAACTTTCCGCGATCGGGTTTTACCTGTCCGCGCATCCGATTGATGAATATTCAAGCGTTCTTGAAAAGATGCGCGCACAGCCCTGGACGCAGTTTGCCGAAGCGGTGAAACGCGGTGCCTCGCACGGGCGCCTTGCCGGAACGGTGGTTTCCATGCAGGAACGCAAAACCAAATCCGGGACCCGAATGGGGATTGCCCGGCTTTCTGACGCAACCGGCCAATACGAAGCACTTCTGTTTCGGGAAAAGCTGGAACAGTACCGCGATGTGCTTCAGGCCGGCCGGTCGGTCGTTGTTCTTGTCGGTGCGGACATGAGGGACGAAGAACCTTCGCTTCGCATTGAGCAAGTTGACCCGATCGACAAGGTTGCCGCTCGTCTCCAGAAGAGCATGCGTGTGTTTGTTCGCGACGAACGTCCGATACAAAGCCTTGCCAAGCAGCTGCACGTCAGAGGTGAGGGGGACGTTACAGTGATTGTTCTTTTGGAAAACGGGGCACGCGAAGTCGAGGTGAAACTTCCCGGGAGGTTTCGCCTGTCTCCCGAAGTTGCAGGTGCGCTGAAGGCTGTACCCGGCGTGACAGATGTTCAGGTGGCTTGATCGGCAGGCGAGGCGCAACATGATTCAAGCGAATTTATCGGATCGAGAAAATCTAGCAATTCACGCCTTTGAACAGATTTATAGATTTCAAATAACTTTATTAATGCAATATTAGAGTATTTATTCTTCCGATTTCTTGATATTTTGAACAGTACTTGAAATTTTGGCAAATTGTTAATGGTAGAATTAGTTTTTATCGTGAAGTTGTTTATATTCGGAGCCGGTTCCCTGTATTGTCAAGATGAAAACATAAGTGTGTGCTGGGAATATGCAAATTGTGGACGACGCTCGCTAGGATATTTGTACTGCTCGTATCGCTTGGCGCGGGATACCAAGCCTTCCAGTTTGTAAGGAACTCTGAGGAGGTTGCCATTGCGCCGCCACCTCCGGCACCAGTCGTGCACGCACAGGTACTGGTTGCTGCCAAGGATATTCCACAAGGCGGCAAGATCACCGACAGGGACTTTGCCTGGGTGGAATGGCCGAAAAACGCTGTGCCGAACGGCGCATTGACCAAGCAAACCCACGATATCGAAAGCCCGGAGGTGCTCGGCAGTATCGCCAAATCAGCAATTTATTCAGGCGAACCGATCCGCGGGGAGCGATTGATACGGACCGACAAGGGATACATGGCGACGATCCTGCCAAAGGGAAAGCGGGCCATCGCTGTCAAGGTGGAGCAGGAAACCTCTGCAGGCGGTTTCATTCTTCCCGGAGACAAGGTCGATCTTATCCTGACGCAACGTGTCGATGGTGTCGGGGTGACAAGTGAAACGATCCTGGAAAACATCCGCGTTCTAGCCATCGACAGTACTACCGCCGGAGAACAGGATGCCAAGAACCTTTCGCCCAAACGAACCGCGACGCTGGAACTGACCCTGTTTCAATCCGAAGTCGTTGTTCAGGCGCAACAAGTAGGTTCGATCGCGTTGGCCTTGCGCAGTGCTGAAGATTCGGCCGACGATGCCGAGGTCAACGACCGGCGTCGGGCGCAGGTCTTTGTGCGCATTCAGCCAGACCACTGGTCTGTTGGCTCGCACGGCGCAAGTGTCATCGATTGAGCGCCGACTGGCAGAATACCCCGAATTTTCGTTCCGCCATCGGTGCCAAATGCGTAAAGTGTGTCGAAGGTCTTGCATATCTCCACGTTCATCTGAGTTCGGACATCGGCAATCGCAACGATATGTGTGTGGCTGGAATTTCGCCTTGATGTCCCAATCTTACGAAATGCGCCAAAGAAAACCGGAATTTGGGTCTTGAAATAAATTCCCGCCCCAACTATAAGGCGCCAATTCCACACGCAAGGGGCGGAACCTGAGCTTATCGGGGTCCATCCGGTGGCCGAAAGGAGTGATCCTCCGGCCCATACTCCTCTTGCGGAGGTTAAACCGGAAAACTCAGGAGATTAAGGGCCATGGCATTGCCCGATTTCACCATGCGTCAGCTGCTCGAAGCTGGCATTCACTTTGGTCACCAGAAACACCGTTGGAACCCGCGCATGGGTCAGTACATCTTTGGTGTACGCAACGATGTCCACATAATGGATCTGTCCCAGACCGTTCCGCTTCTGCACCAGGCGCTCAAGACCGTGTCCGACACCGTCGCTGGCGGTGGCCGCGTGCTGATCGTCGGGACCAAGCGTCAAGCACAGGAAGCTGTTGCGTCTTCTGCGCGCAACTCTGCCCAGTACTTTGTCAACGCTCGCTGGCTCGGCGGTATGCTGACCAACTGGAAGACCATTTCCCAGTCGATCCAGCGCCTGCGCAAGCTGGAAGAAACCTTGTCTTCCGATGCGGCAAACGCCCTGACCAAGAAAGAGCGACTGTTCATGGATCGCGAGCGCGAGAAGCTCGAACGGAACCTCGGCGGTATCAAGGATATGGGCGGTATTCCCGACCTGATCTTCGTGATTGATACAAACCGGGAAGCGATCGCTATACAGGAAGCCCGTCGTCTGGGTATTCCGGTCGCAGCTATTTTGGACTCCAATTCCAATCCGGATGGCATCACTTATCCGGTACCGGGCAATGACGACGCCGGACGTGCGATTTCGCTTTACTGCGATCTGATCGCCCGTGCTGCGATCGACGGCATTTCCCGTGCTCAGGGTGCCGCCGGTATGGATATCGGAGAATCGGAGGAAACTCCGTTGGAAGAAGCACTCGTTTCTTCCGAGGAAACTGCACCAGTTGCTGAAGAAGCTGCACCTGCCGCTGAAGAAGCTGCACCTGTTGCTGAAGAAGCTGCACCAGTTGCTGAAGAAGCTGCACCAGTTGCTGAAGAAGCTGCACCAGTCGCTGAAGAAGCTCCAGCTGAAGCCAAACCTGTCGCGGCTGAAGCCTAGGATATTTCTGCCGCGGCTCTCGCGGCAGTTTTATGTTGAATTCGCAAGGCGGACTGCACTTTGTTGCAGTCCAGTCATATAGACGCGCGATGCAATGGGCTAAACCGCGTCTTATCTGAAACCTCCCATCCACGAGGCAATCGATGAGCATTACCGCTGCGATGGTAAAAGAGCTCCGTGAGAAATCCGGCGCTGGCATGATGGACTGTAAAACCGCTCTGAGCGAATCAGGCGGTGACATGGAGGCGGCTGTAGACTGGCTGCGCACCAAGGGTCTGGCAAAGGCTGCCAAGAAGGCAGGACGCGTTGCCGCTGAAGGCCTGGTAGGTGTGGCTTCTGACGGTGGTAAAGCTGCCGTGATCGAGCTGAACTCCGAAACCGACTTCGTCGCGCGTAACGAAGGCTTCCAGGAACTTGTCACCAAAGTTGCCAAGGCAGCCATCGGAACCGATGGTTCGGTTGAAGCCGTTTCAGCAACTGATCTCGATGGCAAGTCGGTATCCGCTGCGATAACCGATGCAATTGCAACCATCGGCGAAAACATGACCCTTCGTCGCTCTGCCTTGCTTGCAGTCAACGAAGGTGTTGTATCGGTCTACGTTCACGGCAAGGTTGCCGAAGGTCTCGGCAAGATCGGCGTTCTTGTTGCACTTGGGTCGTCGGGTGACCAGGCAAAGCTTGATGCGCTTGGCCGCCAGATTGCCATGCACGTTGCCGCAACCAGCCCGCTCGCCCTGAATGTCGCAGAGCTGGACCAGGCGGTTGTCGAGCGTGAAAAATCGGTGTTCTCCGAGCAGGCGCGTGAATCCGGTAAACCGGACAACATCATTGAAAAAATGGTGGAAGGACGTTTGCGCAAATTCTACGAGGAAGTTACCCTCGAGAAACAGGCTTTTGTAATCAACCCGGACCAAACGGTTGAACAGGCTGTAGAGGCGCTTGCCAAGGAACTGGGTACTGAAGTCAAACTTTCCGGCTTCGTTCGCTTCGCACTGGGTGAGGGGATCGAAAAAGAGGAACAGGACTTCGCCGCAGAGGTGGCGGCAGCCACCGGGCAGTAAGCTCAAGGAAAGCGCCGGCAAGACCGGCGCTTTTTTTTTAGGAAGACAATTCTAAATCAGGTGAACCCATGTCGAATTCTTTGCGTTGGAAACGGATCCTTCTGAAACTTTCCGGCGAGGCCCTTATGGGCTCGCAGGCTTTTGGAATTGACCCGGCCATTGTGCAAAGGATCGCCAAGGAGATTGCCGATGCCGTCGCTCTTGGAGCACAGGTCGGTGTCGTCGTCGGCGGCGGCAACATTTTCCGCGGCGTCGCGGTTGCAGCAAAGGGCGGCAACCGGGTCACCGGTGACCATATGGGCATGCTGGCAACTATCATGAACAGCCTGACGCTCGCAGATGCCCTTCGCCGTTTGAAAGTCAATGCACGCGTACTGTCTGCCGTTGCGGTGCCTTCTATCTGTGAAACCTTTTCCCAGCGTGTCGCCGACCGCTACATGGAAGACGGAGATGTCATTATCTTCGCCGGAGGGACAGGAAATCCCTTCTTTACGACCGATAGCGGTGCTGCCCTGCGCGCTGCCGAAATGAAGTGCGATGCCTTTTTGAAAGGTACGCAGGTGGACGGGGTCTATTCCGAAGACCCCAAGGTCAATCCCGAAGCGGAACGGTATCAGACTCTCGGCTATGAAGAAGTCATCACACGCAATCTGAAAGTCATGGATACAACGGCGATCGCTCTGGCGCGTGACAATTCAATTCCGGTTATCGTGTTTTCAATCCATTCGCCTGGTGCGTTGGTGAGTGTGCTGCAGGAAACGGGCACTTATACAGTCGTTGGAGACTGAAACTTTTAGGCCCGTTCAGCCTTCAAGCTCTTGTGTTTCAGCGCGTTTGTGCCATGTTGGCGCGCGCTGAGACTCTATTTAGCCAAGCACAAATCAATAGTGAGGACAAAATGTCGGTAGAAGGTGTCGATCTGGATGATTTGAAGCGCCGTATGCAAGGGGCTCTTTCTGTGCTGAAGACAGATTTTTCCGGCCTTCGCACCGGCCGCGCCTCAGCGTCCATGATGGATCCGATCTCAGTCGATGCTTACGGTCAGGCAATGCCGATCAATCAGGTGGCAACTGTATCTGTTCCTGAACCGCGGATGGTGGCGGTGCAAGTCTGGGACAAAAGCATGGTTGCTGCCGTCGAAAGGGCTATCCGCGAATCGAATCTCGGCCTCAATCCTGTCGTCGATGGCCAACTTCTTCGTCTTCCTATTCCTGAACTCAATGAGGAACGCCGCCATGAACTTATCAAGGTGGCGCACAAATATGCCGAACAGGCGAAAGTCGCGATCCGCCACGTGAGACGTGATGGAATGGACGACGCAAAAAAGGCTGAAAAGGACGGCGAGATTTCTCAGGACGACAGCCGGGTCGCCTCAGAGGAAGTCCAAAAACTCACTGATCAGATGATTGGTGAAGTGGACACTATGCTGGAGAAGAAAGAACAGGAAATTTCACAGGTCTGAGTGATTCTTGAACCAGTGAATTGGGGGAGCCGATGAGCGTCAGCCCACATCCGCAAGCACCTGTCGAAGATAGCTCCAGCGGCAAGTTGCCGAAACACGTCGCCTTCATTATGGACGGCAACGGACGTTGGGCAACCGCCAGGGGGCTGCCGAGAACGGAAGGTCACCGCCAGGGACTCGAAGCCCTGCGCAGCGTCATCCGTCATGCGGGCAAGGTTGGTGTGGAGATCATCACGATCTACAGCTTTTCTTCTGAAAACTGGAACCGTCCTGCGACCGAAGTTTCCTTCCTGATGGGGCTTTTGAAACGTTTCGTGCAACGCGACCTTAGTGAATTGCACGAAGCAAATGTCCGCATTCGCATCATTGGCGGCAGGAGCGATCTGGACCCGGGCATCCTGTCTCTGCTTGAAGAAGCGGAGGAATTAACGCGCCGCAATTCCGGACTCGAACTGGTTGTTGCGTTCAACTACGGCTCCAGAGCCGAAATGCTGCGGGCCGCCCAGCATCTGGCACAACGTGTTCAAGATGGTGAAATACGTTTGGAAGAGATTACCGAAGAGGCCTTTTCACAAAGTCTGGACACTGGTGGTCTGCCAGACCCGGATCTGATTATCCGAACGAGCGGTGAGTTACGCCTGTCAAATTTCCTGCTATGGCAGGCAGCTTATTCCGAGTTCTATTTCTGTGATCTGAACTGGCCTGATTTTGACGAGGCCGCGTTTGACGAGGCGCTATCGTGCTTTGGCAATCGTCAACGGCGATATGGCGGTCTGGATGCCAAGGCGTTATGACTTGCGGCCTGCCTGATGGCTGACATTGACAAGAAACAGAATACGTCGTCGGATCTTCGGTTACGCCTGATTTCGGCAGTGATCCTCGGACCTCTTGTGCTGGTTATCGTTTATCTTGGGGGAGCGGCCTATGTCCTGTTGGTGCTTGTCGCTGCAGCGCTGTTTCTTTGGGAATGGATCACCATAACAGGAACTCGCGATACGTTTGCCGTGCCGATAGTTGGCCTTGCCACGCTTGTCCTGCTTGCCGGGCTGGAGCTTGCCGGCATGCCTGGATTTGCGCTGCTTGCAATGCTGGCAGGTGCGATTGCGGCTTTTGCCGCCGGTGGTCTTGGCCGGACTGGTCGCTGGGGCGCGGAAGGCGTGCTTTATAGCGGTCTAGCGCTCTATTCGCTGCTTGTCCTCAGAGATGGTACCCATGGAACACTTTTTACCTTCTTCCTGATGTTTGTGGTGTGGGCGACCGACATCTTTGCCTATTTTACCGGTCGCGCGCTCGGCGGACCCAAACTATGGCAACGTGTGTCCCCCAAAAAGACCTGGTCAGGCGCTCTCGGAGGGTTGATTTGCGCAACCTTGTTCGGAACAGGCGTCGCCCTTGCCGCCGGGTCCCAAAACCTGATCGCCTGGGCGGCACTGGCCGGTGTGCTGTCGATTGTTTCGCAGGCGGGGGATTTGCTGGAGTCTGCCATAAAGCGGCGCTTTGACGTAAAGGATTCAAGTCGTCTGATCCCCGGTCACGGCGGTATCATGGACAGAATTGACGGTTTGGTCGCAGCAGCAATCTTTGCAGTTGTTGTCGGACTGGTGTCAGGCGGTTCGCTCTCGGACCCAGTTGCCGGCCTGGGGCTTGGTTGAGTTGGAGAAAAATCAATGACGGCTGAGGCCGAAAAGATGGGTGTGTCAGGACCTGTCAGAGTAACAGTGCTGGGTGCAACGGGGTCAATCGGTCAAAGCCTGGCAGACCTGATTGAACGAAATCCTCACCGTTTTGAAGTCGTTGCACTTGTTGCAAACAAGAATGCCGAAGCACTAGCCGAGATGGCAATTCGTCTCAAGGCGTCGTCTGCTGTTCTTGCAGAAGAGGGACGGCACCGGGAACTGGTCGAGAGGCTTAGCGGACGGGGTATTGCTGCGTCAGCCGGTCGAAATGCTGTATTTGAGGCAGTGGACAGGGAAACCGACATAGTTGTCGGAGCGATTGTCGGCGCTGCAGGGTTGGAGCCGACCTTCCGCGCCATAAAGCCAGGCAGAAGAATTGCGCTTGCCAACAAGGAGTGTCTTGTCTGTGCAGGCGAGCTTTTCATGTCCCGTATCCGTGAAACAGGTGCAGAACTCCTGCCTGTGGACAGCGAACACAACGCGATATTTCAGGTTTTTGAAACGGAACAGGCAGATCAGGTTGAAAAAATCATACTGACTGCGTCGGGTGGTCCCTTCAGGACGTGGTCGCATGGCGACATGACCCGGATCACGCCCGAGCAGGCGCTCAACCACCCAAACTGGGACATGGGCGCACGCATCACGGTCGACAGTGCATCAATGATGAACAAAGGCCTGGAGGTGATTGAGGCTTCGCATCTTTTTCCTGTATCGCATGATCAGCTGGATGTGCTTGTTCACCCACAATCGGCGGTGCATGGCCTAGTCCAATACAAAGATGGATCGCTTCTCGCTCAACTCGGGAGCCCGGACATGCGTACTCCGATTGCGCATTGCCTTGCATTTCCGCGGCGCATGGCGGTGCCGGTCAAACGCCTGGATCTTGCCAGGCTTGGAACATTGTCCTTTGAACCCGCCGATCCCGAACGGTTTCCCGCGCTGCAACTTGCTTTGGACGCCATGAGGGCAGGCGGTGCAGCCCCTGCCGCGTTGAATGCGGCCGACGAAATTGCGGTCGAGGCGTTCCTTTGCAAAAAGATCGGCTTCCTTGATATCCCACAGGCAATAGAAGCTGTATTGAAACAGCTTTCGGCAAGCGGTCATCTTGCGGTTTCAAAAAGTGTTGAAGACGTGATCAAACTGGATATCGAAGCTCGGCAAAAGACCCTAGAATGGGTGAACTCGATCCCGTCATCGCATTGATGCGTCGGGAAAATAATGTGTCCTACCATTAACGCGCCGTAATTCTCTTATTAATAGAGTGGTGCGATAAATGCCAAGTTGCGTCAGATCGGACCCCTTAATGGACCTTCTAGTTTCTGCTTATTCCCTCGTTGTCGGGACGATCATTCCCTTCCTGTTCGTTTTGACAATTGTGGTTTTTTTCCATGAGCTTGGGCATTTCGCGGTTGCGCGCTGGTGCAACGTGAAGGTTGATGCATTTGCAGTTGGATTCGGCAAGGAAATCTTCGGGTGGTATGACAAGAAGGGTACGCGCTGGAAACTATGCATGATCCCCCTGGGAGGGTACGTGAAATTTGCCGGTGACGAAAACGCAGCCAGCGTCCCAAGTCGGGAACTCATTGCAAGCATGAGTGCGGAAGAGAGAAAAACGGCTTTCATAGCGAAAGCTGTCTGGCAACGGGCCGCAATTGTTGCTGCAGGTCCGATTGCCAATTTTCTGCTTGCCATCGTGATTTTTGCGGCTCTGTTTGCATCCGCGGGCAAGCAGGGTCTTGTTCCGGTCGTCGACGAGGTCTTTCCGGACGGCGCTGCAGAGCGCGGTGGTATCCATGCCGGAGATATCGTGAAAGAAATCGACGGGCGAGAAATCCACACCTTCGGAGAACTGCGGCAGATTGTGCTGATGAACGCGAACAATCCGCTTGTTTTCGAAGTGGACCGTGGTGGAAACCTCGTGAGTCTGACGGTAACGCCTGACGCCAAGGAAAAGGAAGTCTTCTTCGGTGAACGGCAGATGGCGGGTGATATCGGTTTGCGCGGCAATGCCGATCCCGAGAATGTCATTCATATCAAGTACGGTCCCATTGGGGCTCTTGGCGAGGGCGTCAAGGAAACCTACCGGATAATGGACGGCACCGTCAGTTACATCTGGGGTGTGATCACGCGGCGTCAGTCGGCCGACCAGCTCGGCGGACCGATCCGGGTGGCCGAAATTTCAGGAAAAGTTGCGGATCACGGAATTATTCCGCTGATTTCGCTTGCAGCGGTCCTGTCGGTCAGCATCGGACTGATAAATCTGGCCCCGATACCAATCCTTGATGGCGGGCACCTGGTCTTTTTTGCCGCTGAGGCCTTGCGTGGCAAGCCGCTCAGTGAGCGCGTTCAGGATGTAGGATTCAGGATCGGATTGGGCTTGGTACTTATGCTGATGGTTTTCGTAACCTGGAGGGATATTTTGCGTCTCGTATCAAACGATTCCTAGCAGCCGTGACATTGACGCAACGTCTTCAGACTAAATCGCTTTCGGCCTCGAACGGCTGTTGCGTTATCGGCAAAAACCTATAAAACGATCGTCGGTTCCGAGAATCCGCTTGGGTGAGCGCGATTTCTTGGATGGGGTACTAAAAAAAGGCATAGCGCAATAATGCAGCGATTGCAGAAACTTACACGGGCCGTGTTTCTTGCGGCAGCCGTATTTTCAATCGGGTCGGTTCTGCCTCAGTTTGTGGTGCAACTATCTTTTGTAAATGTTGCAGAAGCAGCCGTCGCCAGAAGCATTCAGGTGCAAGGCAATACCCGTATCGAGGATGAGACAGTCATCAGTTACATGACGATTGTCCCGGGGCGCTCTTACAGTGCGTTCGATATTGATGAGTCCCTGAAAGCCCTCTACGCAACGGGTTTGTTTGCCACGGTTGATATCACCCCGCGTGGCAGCACTGTCATTGTGACGGTTTCCGAAAACCCGATTATCAACCGGGTTTCATTTGAAGGTAACCGGAAAATCAAGGACAATGCGCTCGAAACGGCAATCCGTTCGCAGCCGAGGTCGACACTTTCACGTGCCAAGGTTCAGGCCGACGTCCAGAATATTCTAGAATCCTACCGTCGCTCCGGGCGCTTTGGTGCGTCCGTTGAGCCGCAAATCATTGATCGCGGACAGAATCGCGTCGATCTGGTGTTTGAAATCAACGAAGGTTCCAAAACCGGTGTCGAGCGTATCAGTTTCATCGGAAACAGCGCATTCAGCGATGGTCGTCTGCGTGACGTGATCCGGACACGCGAAAGCGGCCTGTTGAGCTTCCTTCGCAGCACCGATACCTATGACCCTGATCGTCTCGCCGCCGACGAGGAACTGCTGAGGCAGTACTATAACAAAAAGGGCTATGCCGATTTCCGCATTGTTTCCGTGAGTGCCGATCTCGATCGTGAGCAGAATATTTTCTATGTCACGTTTACGGTCGACGAGGGCGAAAAGTACAAGATCGGTGAAGTGGAACTCGTTTCAACGATTGCCGAGGTGGATCCGGAAGATCTGCGCAAGCTGGTGCGGACACGTAGCGGGCAAACCTTCAACTCTCTGCGTGTCGAGCAGTCCGTTGAAGATATTACACTGCGTGTGTCGGAAGAAGGTTATGCGTTCGCCAGGGTTCGCCCTCGCGGTGCACGCAACTACGACGACAATACAATTTCGTTGATCTACTACATCGAGGAAGGGCCGCGGGCTTATATCGAGCGGATCAACATCATCGGCAACGACCGGACGCGTGAATACGTCATTCGTCGCGAATTCGATATTGTCGAAGGCGACGCCTTCAACCGTGCACTGGTTGACAAGGCGGAGCGGAGACTTCGCAATCTCGGATTTTTCGAAAACATCTCGATCACGACGCAGCAGGGCAGTGCGCCGGACCGTGTCGTCGTCAATGTGCGGGTGGAAGAGAAGCCGACCGGTGAAATCTCGTTCGGTGTTGGATATTCAACAGTTGACGGTATTATCGGCGACGTGTCGCTCACCGAAAAGAACTTCCTTGGCCGAGGCCAGTTCGTGAAGCTATCCATCGGTGGAGGCACGGACACGCAATCCTATGAATTCCGCTTCGTTGAGCCTTTCTTCATGGGTCGCCGCGTTGCGTTGGATCTCGATGTCTACAGACGTGTCGACGATGCGAACGACTACCGGTCGTTTGACCAGAAAAGAACCGGTGGTGGGTTCGGCTTTACGCTGCCGCTGCGCGAAGAAGAACTTTCGCTTCGTTTGTTCTACAGCATCTTCCAGGAAGAGAACTCCGATCCGGACAACCAGTCTACGAGCATCAACAACTGTAACACGTCAAATCTGTCTCTCGCCGTCTGTGACTCGCTTGGTACTTATCTGACGTCGCTTGTCGGCTACGATCTGCGTTACAATACGCTTGACCGCAACATCGATCCCTCCGACGGTATATATGCCTCGTTCGGTCAGGAATTTGCCGGTGTTGGTGGCGACAGCTATTACATCAAAACAGAAGCTCAGGCTCGCGCTTACAAGGAAATCCTTGCTGATTATGGGCTCGTAGGCAGCCTTCAGCTTCGCGGTGGTAACATCATGGCCATCGGCGACGAGCGGCTGCGTGTCTCGGAACAGTTCATGCTTGGTGGTAACTTCGTCCGTGGTTTCGAGAACCAGGGTATCGGACCGCGGGATGCCTCGACAGATGATGCTATCGGCGGCAGGTTCTACTTTGCAGCAACCGCAGAAGGAACCTTCCCGTTCCCGGTCCTTCCCAAGGAATTCGGTTTGAGCGGAGCCGTGTTTGCCGATGCAGGTTCTCTCTGGAACGCCGACAGCGATCTGGTGGGTCTCGTTGAAAACAACGGTGGCACGATTGACTCTGACGATTTTGCCATCAGGGCGTCCGTAGGTGCCGGTATTCGTTGGAGGTCGCCATTCGGTCCGATCCGTGCGGACTTTGCATATCCGCTCGTAAAGGAAGACTCTGACAAGACGCAGTTGTTCCGATTGAGCGGCGGTACCCGCTTCTAAGCTGCGGTCTTTTACGGTAGAAAACGGCCGCCGGGTCTCTACGGCGGCCTTTTTTATTGGCTGGTAACAAGGATGACATCATGTCCGAGCCGAGGTTTTTTGAAATACCAGCTTCCGTTTCCCTGAAAACGGTCGCCGTCTGGGCGGATGCAGAGATCTATCGGGGAGATGAAACTCTCGAGATTTCGGAAGTTGCGCCGCTGGAAGATGCCGGTCCCGGAGCCTTGGTGTTCTTCGACAACACGGCCTACCTGAATCAACTCGAAGCAACGGGTGCAGCAGCTTGTTTAGTGGGAAAGCGGCACAAGAAGAAAGTCCCGGAAGGTGTCGCCGTATTAGTCTGCTCGGAAGCCTATCGATCCTGGGCCATGGTTCTGGCACATCTGTACCCGGCTGCCATGACGCCGAAGGATACCTTGATTTCGGGTGTGTCCGAACGCGCAGTTGTTGATCCTGCCGCAATTCTTGAAGAAAATGTCACAGTTGAACCGGGGGCTGTCGTAGGCGCTGATGTTGAAATCGGGTCGGGCACCGTAATTCGGTCAAACGCTGTTATCGGGCGTGGTGTCAAGATTGGCCGCGACTGTGTCGTCGGGGCGAATTGTACGGTTCAGCACACCGTATTGGGAAACCGTGTTTGTCTCCATCCGGGTGTTTGCAGCGGTCAGGATGGTTTCGGTTACGCTATGGGACCACAGGGACACCTGAAAGTTCCTCAGGTCGGACGCGTTATCATACAAGACGATGTTGAAATCGGTGCCAATACCACGATCGACCGTGGTGCCAATCGGGACACCGTGATTGGCGAGGGAACGAAGATCGACAACCAGGTACAGATTGGTCACAACGTGGTTGTCGGGCGCCATTGCGTGCTCGTCTCTCAGGTGGGGTTGTCCGGGAGTTGCACGCTGGAAGACTTCGTTGCCATCGGCGGCAAAACCGGTGTACGCGGGCACATTACAATCGGGATGGGTGCCCAGGTGGCCGCTGTAAGTGTTGTGAACGACGATCTGGCAGCCGGCGGCCGCTACGGCGGGACTCCCGCAAAACCGGTCAAACAGTGGTTCAGGGAAGTCGCGGCTGTTAGAAAACTTGCAGAACGCGGCGACGAGTCGTAAACGGGCCGATGAAATAGAACTTTACGGAGTCAATCCGCCAAGGGGCACTTCATGGAAGACGCAGAAAAACAGACGCTTGCCAGTGCAGACATCATGACGATCATGAAGCTTCTGCCACACCGGTATCCTTTCCTGCTTATCGATAAGATCATCGAGATGGATGGGGATAACAGTTGCATTGGAATAAAAAACGTCACAATCAACGAACCGCATTTCACCGGTCACTTTCCTGAAAGACCCGTATTTCCAGGCGTGTTGCTGATCGAGGCAATGGCACAGACGGCGGGCGCGCTTTGCGTCCATGCCAGGGGTGCCGACGCTCCTCCGCAACTGGTGTATTTTCTGACTATCGACAAGGCAAAATTTCGCAAACCTGTAGAGCCGGGTGATCAGGTTTATTTTCACGTCAAGAAAATCAAGCAACGCTCCAATATCTGGAAGTTCGACGCCGTCGCCCAGGTGAACGGAACAAAGGTTGCAGAAGCAGAAGTCAGCGCCATGCTGGTAGATGCGTGAGGACAAATGACAGATATACATCCAACGGCCATCGTTGAAGACGGGGCCGTGATCGGCGAGGGTGCTCGCATCGGTCCATATTCAATTGTCGGACCGAACGTCAATCTTGCGGATGGCGTAATTCTTGAAGCTCATGTTGCCGTTGCCGGTCACACAAGCATCGGATCGAAAACACATATTTTTCCTTTCGCGAGTATTGGACACAAGCCACAGGATCTGAAGTACTCCGGTGAAGTGACGAGACTTGAAGTCGGGTCGAACAACCAGATCAGGGAACATGTGACAATGAGCCCGGGAACTGAAGGCGGCGGTGGCGTGACAACAGTTGGCGACAATTGCCTGTTCATGATGGGCTCCCATGTCGGGCACGACTGTCAGGTCGGCAATCATGCCATTCTCGCAAACAATGCTACCTTGGCTGGTCATGTTGAATTGGACGATTTTGTCATTCTGGGTGGGCTGAGTGCGGTCCGCCAGTGGTCGCGCATCGGCACGGGTGCAATTGTCGGCGGTATGACCGGCGTTGAATTCGACGTCATTCCCTATGGTTCGGTGATCGGTGACAGAGCACGCCTTGCCGGTCTCAATCTGGTGGGCCTGAAGCGCAAAGGTCTGCCCCGCGATCAGATACATGCGCTCCGCGCAGCCTATCGTGCGCTGTTTGAAAGCAATGAAGGCACGCTTCGCAGTAGAGCGGAAACACTTGCGGCCGACAGTTCCGATCAACCCCTTGTCAAAACGGTGACGGATTTTATCCTGGAAAAGGAAGATCGGCGGTTCTGTACGCCGCGTACTGAAGACTGATGCGATGGCCAACCCGGTCGAAAAACAGATTGGGCGCCTTGCCCTGATTGCGGGAAACGGCAGTTTGCCTGGACAAATTGCTGACGCTCTCGCAAGTGACGGGCGGGAGTTTGAAGTTGTCGCGATAAAAGGCGAGGCGAACGCCGCAACAAGACAGATGGCAAGGGTAGTACTTGGCTGGGGTGAAGTCGGACGTCTTTACAACTTTCTGAAGAGCAACGGGTGTGAAGACGTGCTGCTGATTGGTGGCGTGACACGCAGACCAGACTTTACCTCGATATTCGGCGACTTTGGTACATTCAGGCGCTTGCCGTCGATATTTCGCGCACTCACCGGCGGGGACGACAGCCTGTTGTCCAAGGTCATTCGTCTTTTTGAAAAAGAAGGGTTTCGTGTCGTGGGTATCAAGGACGTTGTGCCGCAGCTGCTGGCATCGAGCGGAGTCCTCGGGAATGTCCAACCGAAATCGAAAGATTGGCATGACCTTGAACTTGCGCTCAGGGCGACCGAAAAACTGGGCGAACTGGATATCGGACAAGCAGCAGTTGCCGTTGGTGGGCGTGTCATTGCACTGGAAGGCGCTGAAGGCACAGATGCAATGCTTATGCGGTGTGCGGACTTGAAGAACAGCGGTCGGGTAAGAAACAAGGGCCGTTCGGGTGTGCTGGTAAAAACAGCAAAGCCTGGGCAGGATTTGCGTGTTGATCTTCCGACTATAGGACCAAAAACGATCGAGCTTGCCGTATCAGCAGGGCTTTGCGGAATTGCCGTTGAGGCTCATGGCGCTCTGATTTCCAACAAGGTAGAAACGTTGAAAAAAGCCGATTCCGATGGGTTGTTCCTGATCGGGATTGACCGTTCCAATGAAGCGGGAGAGCCAGGTAAGTGAGCGTCAGCTTACCGACAATCTGTCTGGTTGCCGGAGAGGAGTCGGGAGATCAACTCGGGTCCGAACTGATGAAGGCTTTGAACGGGAGGCTGGACAGCGGCGCACGGTATTGCGGCGTGGGTGGTGAGCGCATGCTGAAGCTTGGTATGACAAGCTTCTTCAACATGTCGGACGTGTCAGTCATGGGGATCAGCGCGGTGCTGGCACGCTTGCCCTTGATCGTCCGGCGCGTGTACCAGACGGTTGATGCAATTGTTGCCTCCAATCCCTCCGTGCTGGTGATAATCGATAGCCCCGATTTTACTCACAGCGTTGCCAGGCGGGTCAGAAAACGCGCTCCACACATTCCCATTGTCGGGTACGTTTCTCCCTCCGTCTGGGCATGGCGGCCAGGCAGGGCGAAGAAAATGAGCGCTTATGTAGACGAGTTACTGGCTCTTTTGCCATTCGAACCCGGTGAACACAGGAAACTCGGTGGCCCTCCCACTCACTATGTCGGTCACCCTTTGAGCGAAAATATTGCTGATCTTCGACCATCGGGCGAGGAACGAACAGCGTTCAGCGCAGGCAAGAACGTTCTGGTCGTGTTACCGGGCAGCCGGCGCAGCGAAGTTGACCGATTGCTGAGTGTATTTGGTGAGACTGTTGCGCTTGTGAAGAGGGACATTCCGGGGCTCGAAGTGCTGCTTCCGGCGGTCGGACATCTGGAAAGCAGGATCCGGGACGGCGTCGCCGACTGGGAATGCAAGCCTGAGATCGTGACAGGCCCGCGGGCAAAACAGGCCGCATTCCGCAGGGCGCATGCCGGACTTGCGGCGTCCGGGACTGTCTCGCTAGAACTGGCACTATCTGGCGTGCCGATGGTTGTCGCCTACAAGGTCGATTGGTTTTTCCGCAGGCTCAAGGAACTCAATCGCGTTTTCAAACTGGCCAAAGTGGATAATTTCGTGCTGCCGAATATCATTCTCGGAAAGAAAGCAATTCCTCAGTTTCTTGACGAGGAGGTCGTGCCGGCCATTCTTGCAGGCCATTTGAAAGAATTGCTGCAAAACGGCCGCGAGCGCAATTTGCAGCTTGCTGAACTTTCCCGCCTGGATGATCTCATGCACCTGCCGGACGGGCACAGTCAAAGCGACACAGCTGCGGAGATCGTCATTCGCACAATGAGAACTTGAGCAGACACGGTTCAGTTTACGGTTCTGTATGAGCGGAATCAGCGTGGCTAAAGCTGCACAAAACCAATGGCTAGCCGAACCAATCGATGTTCTGTCTAGCCCTGTCCTGTTTCAGATCGACACGGCGCGTATCACGGTTCTATCGTGTCATCGACCAAGGCGAGCCAAGCGCGGTTGATAGGATCAGGGAACGGCCTTGGCTGACGTTTTCCGGATCTACGGGTTCGTCGCATATCTTGACCGGCCAACCAGTCTCTCCCGTGACATGCGCGTTTCCGTGAAACCGGAAAACGACATCTGAGAGTATTTTTCTTTCGTCTTGTTCATGACCGCGCAATGGCGTTCTTTAGACGAATCCGGTCTTCTCAGGCGTTTGCGACATTGTCCAGAAAGTGTCCGACTTCCTGGTTCAGCACCTCTGTTTTTTGCGCCAGTTCCGAGGAAGCATTCAGCACCAGGCTCGCGGACTGACTTGTCTGAGAAACGGCCTGTGACAGGTCCGACATGTTGGTTTTCACGGAGCCGGTCCCTTCGGCGGCACGTTGAACATTCACTGAAATCTCATTTGTGGCCGCGCCCTGTTGTTCAACGGCTGCAGCAATGGTTGATGTGTATTCGTTGACTTCTTCCATGGTGTCGGTGATTTCCTGGATCGCGGAGACGGCATCATTCGTTGCTCTTTGGATCTCCGAAATCTGTGAGCCGATTTCTTCTGTCGCCTTGGACGTTTGCGTCGCAAGTTCCTTCACCTCTGCAGCCACGACGGCAAATCCCTTGCCAGCTTCACCGGCACGAGCAGCTTCGATCGTTGCGTTCAGTGCAAGCAGGTTTGTTTGTTCTGCAATGGCCTGGATCAGACTGACGACTTCCCCGATTTTCGTTGCAGCACTGGAAAGACTCTGGACCTTTTCGTTGGTCACTTGAGTACCTTCCGTCGCGCGCCCGACGACATGTGTTGTCTGGCTGACCTGTCTGGCAATCTCGGCGATGGACGCAGCCAGTTCTTCCGCCGCGCTTGCAACTGTTTGAACGTTTTGCGTTGCTTCGTCGGTAATACCGAATGTGCTGTCTGCGAGACTGGAGTTTTGGCTGGCGATCGAATTGAGATCCTGTGCGGTGCCATCAAGGGTACTCGCGGTTTCACCAACAGAGTTGAGGACGGTTGAAGCCTTTTCCCGAAATCCGGCGATAAGCTGCTCGATCGCTGCCTGGCGTTGTTCGCGAATTTGCTGTTCGTGTTCCGTGTCTGACTGCAATTGAACACGCTCGACGGCGTTGTCCCGGAATACCTGCAAGGTGCGGCTCATGTCTCCGATTTCGTCTCCGCGGGTCGTGCCCTCGATATCAACCTCGGTATCACCGTCTGCAAGCAGGGACATTGTTTGCGTTGTACGTCTCAGCGGCCTTGTAACAGCGAAATTGAGCGCAAATGCGAGACCCGCTCCGGCCGCGATAGCTGCAAGGAGAGCAATGCCTATGACACCCAACGCACTTGTGCTGGATGCTTGCGCTGCTGCGCTTTGGCCAGCCGAGATGGCGGAAATCCGGGTCTGGACCATCTCGGACAGGTCTTTCATCGCGCTGATTTCCGAGGCGAGCGAAGACTGATTGGCCGCAAGACCTTCAAACGTCGAACCATAAGTGGCCAGAGCGGAAAGCACTTCGGGGACTTTCTCGACGATCGCCGGAAAATCCTTTGCACTTTCTTCAAGACGCGTCGTCAGGTCGTTCAAACTCGAAAGGCCCGTCAATACTGCGTTTTGCGTGTCTTCACCAGGCGACACCATGAAATAGAAGATTGCAGCCTTTACCGCGTTCGCATCCGCTTCAAGCTGCATCACTGTGCCGGATACATTGTCTGCGGCATAGAAATTCTGATTGATTTCCTCTGCCTGCTTGTTGACACTATCGATCGCAACCGCCGAATCCGTCAGGATTTGCTTTACTTTGGCAACCAGTTCTTCAAAACCAAGTTTTGCGCTGTCAGTGAGGTCGAAGATTGCGATGTAATCTTTCGTCGTCGACAACTTGTCTAGAATTGCGACAATATCTTCCGTCTTTGCAGCGAGATTTTTGAAATCTTCCCTATCGATGCCGTCGAAGCTGTTTCCCGCCATAGCCATTGCTGACGGCGACAATGCCCGCAACCGCGCCTTTACCTCGGCGATCTGCGTGGCATTGTTTGCAGCAGCGGCAAAAAGGTTTTGCAGGGTCAAAACTTCTTCCTGAAAACTCGCTGCCGCCTGACCAACCTTGTTGGCGCCAACCATCGTTTTGCGCGCATTTGTATCGTCAGAACTGATACCAATCCGGGCAATGATCGCCTTGCCGAGAATATCCCCGGCAGCTGCTTCAAATCCCGTCACGGCTTCTTCCAGCTGTGCTCTTTTTTCAGCCTGCGACCGGGTGAGGGCCACGACGTTCTCGAAAAATTTGTGGAAGTCCGTTACTGCAGTGGCAGCTTCCGCAACCTGAATTTTTGCAGTGTCATCGCTTTTCAAACGTTCTTCAAGAACTGCCAGTTCCCGTCCAAGCGCGCCGATATCAACAAGTGCGGCATCTGCAGCTTCAACATTACGAGACGCGAGGAAACTTTCGCGCTTACCGGCAAGGTTTTGCAGTTGCGCAATTGCGGATGTTGATTGTCTTGAAATTTCCATTCTCTCCGACAGGGTCATGACACTGTAGGCGCCGACGCCGCCGACGATCCCCGCAAGAGCAACCACGGCAGCAAAACTTCCGCCAACTTTCACGCCGAATTTGAGATCGGTTGCAAATTTCAGAAACTTCATGTCATCCCCTCGAAACCCCAGACGCTGAAACGTCAAATAGTCTATTCAGAGGATAAGAAATAATTTCTTATTATTTGGTATAAATCAAAAATATGTCCGAAGAGGTTCATTTTATTACTTATCATGTCCTTTGGATTTTTTGTTATACATAAAACTATAAGTATAAAAAACCTTCTATTGATTTTTTTCGAATGGTGATTGTGATTTTTTTGGAGTTGTTTCTCATTCGAAAATGAATATTGAATAGCACTCTATGGTTGCTGTCATGAAATTTTCAGCTCTATTAACTTAAGGCGTTTGAAGGAATAATATTCCTGTTCCAGCGTTTTTTCCTTTGCGTAAACAAAAATGCTCCCGAAGTTCGGGAGCATTTGGCGATTGGCAACATGAGGAAGATCAAGCGCCCCAAATTAGCGGCGCTGGTCGATTGGAGTGTAGTCGCGTTTGGTTGCGCCGGTGTAAAGCTGCCGCGGACGACCGATTCGCTGGGACGGGTCCTCAACCATTTCTTTCCATTGTGCGATCCAGCCAACAGTGCGGGCCAGAGCAAACAGGACAGTGAACATGGTTGTCGGGAATCCGAGCGCTCGCAGTGTAATACCGGAATAGAAGTCGATATTCGGATACAGCTTCTTTTCGATGAAATATTCATCGTTGAGCGCGATCTTTTCCAGTTCAATGGCTACGTCAAGAAGCGGATCGTCCTTGATGCCCAATTCTCCGAGAACTTCATGCGTTGTTTTCTGCATGATACGGGCACGCGGGTCATAGTTCTTGTAAACCCGGTGGCCGAAACCCATCAGACGGAAGGGATCGTCCTTGTCCTTCGCGCGTTCGACATATTCGGGAATGTTGTCTACGGATCCGATTTCGGAAAGCATGTTGAGAGCAGCCTCGTTGGCGCCCCCATGTGCCGGACCCCAGAGGCAGGCGATACCTGCAGCGATACAGGCGAACGGATTGGCACCAGAAGACCCTGCAAGGCGAACCGTCGACGTCGATGCGTTCTGTTCATGGTCGGCATGCAGGATGAAGATGCGATCCATCGCGCGTGCCAGAACCGGATTGACCTTGTATTCCTCACACGGAACCGCAAAGCACATGTGCAGGAAGTTCGCGGCGTAGCCGAGGTCGTTGCGTGGATACACGAACGGTTGGCCAACATGGTATTTGTAGGCCATTGCCGCAATTGTCGGCATTTTCGCGATCATGCGCAGCGACGCAACCATGCGCTGGTGCGGGTCGGCGATGTCGGTTGAGTCGTGATAAAAAGCAGACAAAGCGCCTACTGTTCCTACCATGATGGCCATCGGGTGACCATCGCGACGGAAGCCGGAGAAAAAGCGGTTCATCTGTTCGTGAATCATCGTGTGATAGGTCACGCGACTGACAAAATCGTCCTTTTGAACCTTCGTCGGCAATTCTCCGTAAAGCAGCAGATAGCAGGACTCCAGAAAATCCCCGTGGTCTGCCAGTTGTTCAATCGGATAACCGCGGTAGAGAAGCGTGCCCTCGTCACCATCGATATAGGTGATCTTGGACTCACAGGATGCAGTTGAAGTAAATCCCGGGTCATACGTGAACATGTCGGTGTCCTTGTACAAGGACGATATGTTCACGACTGACGGTCCGATGGACCCGTCAAGAACGTCGAAGTCGTGGGCGGAACCACGGACGTTGAGCTTGGCGTTGTTGTCGGCCATACAGAAACCCCTTTGCGTTATCCTGGTGTCCCGTCAGATTCGGACCTCGCAATTTCCACCAGCGAGTTCGTTGCCGGACGGCACTTGAGAAATTTTCGGGTCTTGCGTAGCCCATTTACTGCAGTGCCGCAAGCTGACCCTTATAACGCTTTGGTCAAAGGCTGACTTCCAGGGCTGGCCTGCCGGGCCCGACTTCAATCCAACAGGGAATGTCACAACCCGGCAGAAAAGTCTCAAGCTGACTGGTCTTCTATGCGTTTGAGAGATTCTTCTCTGCCGAGTGCTATGAGAACGTCATAAATTCCTGGCGAAGTTCCCCGTCCGGTCAGCGCGGCGCGCAGTGGCTGTGCAACTTTTCCAAGCTTCAGTTCTCTTTCCTCAGCATAGGACTTTACCGCTGCCTCCAAAGTCTCCGAGCCCCAGTTCGGCGCCGAGGAAAGAACGGTGTGCAGTTCCTTGAGAATTGTTCCGGCTTCCTCGTTGAGGATCTTTTGTGCTTTCTCGTCCGTGTCCAATGGTCGCTGCCGCCAAAGGTAAGACGCGCTTTCCGTCAGTTCGACGAGTGTCTTTGCCCGCTCCTTGAGGCCGGGTAGCGCCGTCAGAGCCGTTTGCTCATTGTCACCTTGCGATAGCCAGGAGCGCGCAGCCTCGCCATCATCGGCGTGTTGAAGATAAATCTTCCAGTGCCCGAGCAATTCTGCGTCCCCGGTGGCGCGCATGTAATGGCCGTTGAGATTTTCAAGCTTCTTGAAATCGAAGCGGGCCGCGGATTGCCCGACTGCATCCATACCGAACCAGGTGATCATGTCTTCAAGGGAAATGATCTCATCATCGCCATGGCTCCAGCCAAGGCGGGCCAGATAGTTCCGCATGGCTTGAGGAAGGTACCCCAGCGCTCGGTAAGCTTCTGCGCCGGTTGCGCCATGCCGCTTTGATAGTTTTGCGCCGTCCGGTCCGTGTATCAGTGGAATATGCGCCATTTCAGGAACGTTCCAGCCGAGCGCATTGAAAATAAGAGTCTGTCTTGCCGCGTTGGTCAGGTGGTCGACACCGCGAATGATGTGGGTGACACCCATGTCATGGTCGTCGACGACGACTGCCAGCATATAGGTTGGAGTTCCATCCGAACGCAGGAGAATCAAATCGTCGAGATCCTTGTTCGGAATGACAACGCGGCCCTGAACCATGTCGTTGAGGACCGTTTCGCCCTCCCGCGGCGCCTTGAGCCGGACGACGGGATCGACACCGTCAGGTGCCTGGGAAGGGTCGCGATCTCTCCAGGTGCCGTCATAGCGCGGCGGTCGTCCTTCAGCGCGCGCTTTCTCACGCATCGCCTCAATCTCTTCCGGAGTGCTGTAACACTTGTAGGCGGTACCGGAGGACAGCATTTGCTCGACGGCTTCCTGATGTCTGCCGACACGGGAGAACTGGGAAATTGGGTCTCCATCCCAATCAAGCCCAAGCCAGGATAGCCCGTCAATCAGTGCATCAACTGCCTCCGGAGTGGAGCGCGCGCGATCAGTGTCTTCAATGCGCAGCAGCATTTTCCCGTTATTGTGTTTCGCAAACAGCCAGTTGAACAATGCTGTGCGGGCTCCGCCGATGTGCAGGAAACCTGTCGGGGAAGGGGCGAAGCGCGTGACGATCTCTTGTGTCATGGTGATTTTTTTGGAAGTCTCATTATGAATGGGAGCGCCTGCTGCGCCAATTGTGTGGCGCGGTCTTAACACAGGCGCGGCCGGGGCTAAATAGTGTCTCGTTCGTTTCTTGTGTCAGTACGGGAAGAGCTGCGACTTGAGGATCGGAAACGATCGACCGCAAAAGAATGAAAATCGCCTGCCTGCGGTTACCTTTGACGATTCCCATTCTGAAATAGAAACTGACCGCGGCAGCGGAAGTGATCGGCGAAGGACGCCCCGGAAGTCTGTGTGGCGTTTCTTTTCGAATTTCAACAAACAGCAGTCGGATTTGTTTACTGTCAGTCACTGGGAAAATCAGGCGTTGCTCTGGATCTGCTTTTCGTTTGCTGCCGGGATTGCAGCTTACGTTTTGCTGCCGGTGGAACCTTTCTGGCCTTTTCTTGTGCTTACGCTTCTGGTGGGCGTGCTGTTTTCGGTCTGGCGTGGATACCGCGACAGACTAAATCCGCTGATCCTTCTGGGCGTTGCCTTCTGGGCCGGGCTTACCTGCGCTACTCTTCGCACTGCCTATGTCAGCGCTCCGCGTCTTGGCGAAGAAATGAACGTTTCCCTGACCGGCCGTGTCCTTGAACGACTGGAGCGAGCCAACGGCGTCCGATTGGTTCTCGCCGTTGAAACGATCAATGATCGCCCGATTGAGGATGTTGTCTTTCCGGCGAATGTGCGCGTCAGTGTTCCTGCTGCAACGCTGGCAAATGCTGGAAACAGGGTGCGATTACGCGCACGTCTTTTCCCGCCGTCAGGTCCAGTCCTGCCTGGCGGGTATGATTTTTCCTTTCGTGCGTTCTTTTTGCAAATTGGCGCTACCGGGTTCAGTTTTGGAGCGCCGCAGTTGCTTCCAGATGGCGAAATGCCGGTCTGGCAGAAGGTCGATGTTCTGATTCAGGTCTTACGTCAACGGATTGCTGACAGGATAACGACACATCTGCCTGCAGACCAGGAGACTGCTCTCGTAGTTGCCCTGCTTGTGGGAGATCGCAGCGGGATTGACGAGACCCAGGAGGAAAACCTGCGAGCGGCGGGCTTGGCCCATATCCTGGCGATATCCGGACTTCACATGGCGCTGTTTGCCGGTGGTGCATATGCCGCTGTTCTATTTCTTCTTGCTCTTCTGCCGCCGTTGACCCTGCGTTGGCCAATTCACAAGTTCGCAGCCGTTGCAGCTCTTCTGGCGGCTATATTCTATCTGGCCGTATCTGGTGCCTCTGTCGCGACACAGCGCTCGTTCCTGATGATCACGCTTGTGTTTCTGGGTATCCTCGTTGGACGCAGGGGGTTAACTCTGCGTAGCGTCGCGCTTGCCGGTTTGCTGTTGTTGCTGCTTGCCCCGGAGAGACTGTTTTCCCCTGGTTTCCAGATGTCTTTTGCTGCAGTTATTTGTCTCGTAGCTGTTTACGAAACGTGGCGCGATCGCCGCGAGCCTTTTGCCGGGAAAAACCGGCGTCAGCAAAACCTGCCAGGCCGTGTCGGGTCTGCCATTTCAAACTGGATGGCCGGTCTCATCATCACCGCGCTTGTTGCCGGGCTGGCAACAGGCATCATCGCCGCATATCATTTTGGCCGGGTGGCGCCTCTCGGCATGCTGGGCAATCTTCTCGGCATGCCGGTGTTCACCTTGCTGGTGATGCCGATGGGTGTTCTCGCAATGATAATGATGCCTTTCGGCCTGGCGTCCCTTCCTCTCGCGGCCATGTCTCTGGGGATCACTCTCCTGCTCAAGATCGCGGCCTTCGTTGCCGAACTTGACGGAGGCGCCGGCGCAATCGGACGCTTGACTGCATTCGAGGCGTTTGCCTTTTCGATCGCACTCTTTGCCTGTCTGCTACTGCGGGGATGGTGGCGATCAAGCGCATTGGTGCCATTCACAGTCGGGTTGATTCTGGTTCTGTTTTCGCAGCCCCCTGATGTTCAAATTGCTGCCACCGGAACAAGAATGTCGGCGAGGGACATCAACGGAGATCTGAATTGGCTCGGCAGAAGACGAACGTTCCTGGTTGATGTCTGGTATCAGACCGAAGGTGTTCCGGCGCACGAAATCATGTCGTACAAGATGAAGTCGCCTCAAAAGACATGCGATCTGGATGGGTGTGTCATCAAGGCATATACAGCTCAAGGCGGAGACGAGGAGATGGAACGGCCTCCCGCACCGCTTCTGATAGCAATGCCCAAATCGCAGAAAGCACTTGCGCTGGATTGCAGGTATGCCGATCTGATCGTAAGCGATCTAATCGTGCCGGCGACATGCAGGGCAAAACTGGTGATCGACGGTGGCACAAGGCAGGGCAGGGGTGCAGTCTCGCTCTGGTTGAGCGCGGAGGTTCTCCCCGAGATCGACACTCCCCCAGATACTCCAGCCACTTATGATGACACCGAGATTGCCAACGCAATCCATGTCGCCAAGATCCGATATGCGATCGCTGCTGCGCCACGACCATGGCACGAGCCAGGGGGCGTGACGCGCGCCGAGTTGCGATGACGACGTGTAACCCTGCACGCCACCGCAATGAGATCCAGTTTCAGAAAGCCGTTTCCGGCGTCAGCGAGAACCGCTGTGACCGGGCAGGGGCGTCAATACTGGCGAAACAGCGCAACCAGGCGACCTTGCACGCGAACTCTACCGGGTCCGAAAATACGGGTTTCGTATGCGGGATTGGCTGCTTCAAGGGCGATCGAGGCACCTTTCTTGCGCAACCGCTTCAAAGTGGCTTCTTCTTCATCGACCAGCGCCACAACAATGTCACCACTGTCGGCACTGTCCGTTCGCCTGATGAGCACGGTATCGCCGTCCAGAATACCCGCCTCGATCATGGAATCACCGCGCACTTCCAATGCGTAGTGTTCCCCTTTTCCGAGGAGTTCCTGAGGGACAGTAATCGTATGGCTGTGTGTCTGAATGGCCTCGATCGGAACACCGGCCGCTATTCGACCCATAACGGGAATTTCGGTCGCGGCAACTTCAGGGGCAGGCGCGGTGCGCGTCGGCTCGGATTTCCCCAGTGACCCCTCAATAACCTCCGGTGAAAAACTCCCGCGGGGTCTAGGTGTTCCAAGACCCGGAGCAATCGAGTCCGGCAGCCGAACAACTTCCATCGCCCGCGCCCGGTTCGGTAACCGTCTGATAAAGCCACGCTCTTCGAGTGCAGTGATCAGCCGATGAATTCCGGATTTTGATCGAAGATCCAGAGCGTCCTTCATCTCATCGAAAGAGGGTGGAACACCGGTTTCCTTCAGTCTTTCATGAATGAACATGAGCAGTTCATACTGCTTGCGCGTGAGCATGTCGGCTTCCCCTGACCACAAGAACGGGCTGGTACAAATCAAGAACAATCTACCTGTTCCCATTGTGTTCTGCAAGGGTAAATGTTCTCTTACTGTTCTATTCCGGTCCGACCGCTGCCGACTTGAATTCTCCGGCAACGTTTTGCGGCATCGGGTCTTTTGGCACTGGCCCCCAACTTTGGTCTCAATTGGAATCAGGTGTTATTTGAATGTGTTGCAGACTGTTTTGGTATGCGCGGATAGGTCGCTTCGCATTGCCGGGTTTCGGGTGTCGCAACAAATGGAAGACCGAGTTTTTTGGTGGCAAATGTTGTCGTCAAGCGACCAAGTTGAACGTTGCGTCAGTCAACTTAACCGAATTCGATTAATTCGATTCAAGTTATTTGTCTTCGAGGATGCTTGATCCGCAGGCAATTCCCGAAAGGCGATTCCCAGCAGATGATTTCCAGGCGCGCCGGTGTTTGCATCGTGGTTATTTGCGACAGTGCAATTGAAGTGTCTCCAGGACGAGCTGTTGCAATCGGTTGCAACTCAGCAGGTGTTGAAGCGCCCGTTTTCGCGGAATTTTCGGGGATGTGGACTGGAGGTTCTTTGACGTTTGATGCAGCTGCACTAATTATCGGTTGCAATTGAATTGCACCGCGACGATCCGATAGCAGGAATTCGAACTTAATCTGGTATTTGAACTGCCTCATTAACGGGCGAAGCCGAAATTCGAGGAACAGATCGATTGCTGACGTCGACTTCTCGATTAAGTACTTGGGAATATCGGCAGCTTCGACAGGGTGGGGTATGTAATTGACCGAAGCAACTCATTCGCAAATCGAATCTGTTGTCGATTTCTATTTGTCGATAAATGAATTGCAAACCCCTTCCGAGCTTTACAGGAAATTGAAACTGATCGCTCAGGAATTTCAGTTTGATCATTACGTTGCACTGAACGTTCCTCAGGTTACCGAGAAATTTATTCGCCCCAGCTTCATTGCATCCAATTGGCCACGAAGCCTGGTTGCCCGATATGATCGTTTGGGTCTGCTGGAAAACAGTCCAATCATCGACGGATTGCGAAAGAAACATACTCCGGTCGTGGTGGACCTTGAGGAAGGTGGCGTTCAGCGGCCAATGGAGGAGCAAAGGGCCACCATCAGCCTATTCCTGGAGCATAAAATGCCGCGCCATTTTTACGTTCCTTGTCACGACAAGACCGGGAGGCGAGGAGCGATAGGGTTTTCCGGGACACGTTCATTACCTTCCCCCAGCGAAGGTGCGCTGTTGCACATGATGGGCCTCTACGCGTTTTCCCGCTTGTATGCGCTGATCAGCGAACTTGGAGACAAAACTGTCCTCAGTGCCAGGGAAATGGAGTGCCTGGTGTGGTCTGCGAGGGGTAAAACCTCCGCCGAATGTGCAGTTATCCTGGGTGTTGCTGAATCAACGGTCGCAGGCTACCTCGCATCGCTCAACAGAAAGCTGCACGCTCAAAACAAAGCTCAGATGATTGCGATTGCGTACGAGTTGGGGCTGATTTCTCATGCAAACATCAATCTGCGATAGTTTGCATCCGTGCGCGCAAGATTTCCGTGAACCCTCTCGAATTTGGCAACCCGATTTGCAGAACCAGTATATGCTTCGTCAAAACGGAGATTTTCAAACATACGACGAATGTATTATCACCTAAGTTCTCCAGAAATAAATCGTAAAAATTTTCGACTAAGCAAATTTTATTTCTGGTTCTATTTGATATTTCTTAGAAAAAATAGATAATACTTTTCGATAGTGTATTTCTTTTCTGTGTTCATTTGCGGACACATAGCTTCGTGAACAGTTGGCTGCTTTATGTGGAGTGATGTGTCAGATGCTATCAATCTGGATCAGTGCGATACGTTCCCGGCGGTCGGGCGTCAGCGGATTTGTCTGACCGAGTTGAAGAAGCCAGTGATCTCCGACGATATCGTCTCGACGCTCTGTTCCATCTCCTGTGCGGCTGTCAAGAACGTGTTGCTTGTATCGTCTGCGGAATCGATCGCCTGAAGGACACCGGAAATGTTTCCTGTAAGGACGTTCGTGCCGTCGGCAACGGTTTGTACGCTTGCGGAGATTTCGCCAGTTGCCGCACCTTGTTCTTCGACTGCGGCGGCAATTGACGCCGTCATTTCGTCGAGTTGTCTAACAACATCGGCGATGGTTCCGATCGAGGAGACCGCATTTGTTGTAGCGCCCTGAATTTCAGCTACCTGGTGGCTGATTTCTTCAGTTGCCCTGGACGTCTGTGTTGCGAGTTCCTTTACCTCCGCAGCGACGACCGCAAACCCTTTTCCTGCGTCACCGGCTCTTGCAGCCTCAATGGTTGCATTGAGTGCCAACAGATTGGTTTGTTCTGCAATTGCCTGAATAAGCCCGATCACGTCTCCAATTTTCTGGGCAGCCCCGGAGAGACTTTCCACTTCTCCGCTTGTGCTCTCGGCATTCGCGCGCGCCTGGTTTGCGATTTGCGAGGCACCGGTCACCTGCTTGGATATCTCCAGTATGGAAGCTGAAAGTTCTTCCGTCGCAGAGGCTACTGTCTGGACGTTGATACCGGTTTCTTCCGATATGGCTGTCGCTGATCCGGTTTCGGATTTCGCGGATCCGCAGACCTGCAGGAGCTGCCCCGCGTCCTGAGCGACCGTACCGGCTCTGATTCCGATATTTGCCAGGGGTTCTTCGACCGACGCCTGGAATGTCTCGATGGCATCATCGAGTTCCCGTGTTCTGGTTTCCTGTGCCTCCATGAGAATCGCCTGATAGGTCGAGATGGCCATGTCCAGATCCAGCAAAACGGCTGTCGTTACATGAGACAACGCGCGTGACAGTTTGCCCGGAGAGAAACGGAACTTCCTGACGATCAGTTCCTGTAGTCTCACGAGAACGAATTTGTACCCCGCGATGTACCATCTGGGTTCCAGACCGATCCGGCTGTGTACACGGCCGATCCGGTTGATACTTGCTACATAGTCATCATCGAAGCCTTGTAAAAACAGCTTTCCCCAATGGGCTTTCTGCGCATTTTCCAGTCTGTTTTGCTGCTCTCCGATCATTATCTCCAATTCTGAAAACTGCAGCAAATGATCGTAAAAATCGGTCAGTATTCCATCAATGTCATTTTCGATGACCGGCCAAAGAGACTGGAGACCCGAAATGACAGTTTCGTCCACATGCGCAAAGCGTAGGCGACAATCAAAAACTTCGACATCCTGCGTCATATTGACAATCCCAATCTGGTGACATACGCCGACTGCAAGCCACACATTTTCAGTTGAAGCTGAAATGACTTCGATGCCGACGATGATCAGGGAACAATCAGGTCTTTCAGTAAAGAAAAGGTCGTAAGTTCCTTCTTGTTAAAACTTACAATTGTTACGTTGTAATACTTACTCTGATTGGTTGTCTTGCCTATGTTCGTGCAGTAAGTGTCCAAATTTTATGTGTTTGCATTGAGTTTATTGCTTGGCAGGCGTCTATTTCAATTTTGATTGCTTTCAATCAAAAGGAGTTCGCAGGTCACAAGTGTGGGTGCTTTGCCTGCCTGCAATTTTCCCTGATGAAGCCGCCCATCAAGGTCAACACAGCGGACCGGGATCGTGCATTCGTTGCCGGCCCGTACTCTGCACGTCGGTTGAAGCAAAATTTCTGAAATCAAACCCTTCATGGGCGACGCATCCTCAAAAGCCGCTCCGGCGAGACTGCCAAGGCCGAGAACCTCTATGGATCTGGTGTTCAAGTTGTCAGCCAGTTTCAGGATACTCACAGTCAGGTCTTCGAATGGCGCCAGCGTCGAGATGAGCGCGTTCGGAACGATTCCCTCTTCGCGATCAGAAACGTCCCTGACCCTGAAGAGCGTAAACTCAGTTTCAGGGTCGGGCGCTGCAACAAAGGCGGCTCCTTTGATGCCGTAGCCGCTGATTTCAGCACTTTTTTTGAGTATAAGACTGTCCGGCAAAAGATGACCGAGGTGACCAACACCACTATCATCCCAAAAGGCGTGAATATGAGCGAACCAGTTACCTTCCTTTCGCCCGACGATTGCGACTGCTTCTTTCAGTCTCGCACTTTCGGACGATCTGGTGTCGCTGTACCAGGCTGCATGTCTGCTATCGACCGCCCGGTCCGGCATCACATATCGAAATGATTCGAGTGACAGTCCAGAAAGGTCCAGAACGGCTGAATGAAAGCCCATAGTTTCAATCCAATCCGATATGGCTCTCAAGAGAGGGACGTTTTCGGGAGGTCTCAACGAAACCTTGTCCGCCCTGCACAGTCCGTAGGGTAACCTGTCCGGGCATCTGGGGCCGGGATGCTGTATGTCGCTCAGTTTTTTCGGTGCAGGGCGCCTCATATCAGCCCTTGTTCAGTCAAATGCTCCCGGACGAGCTTCTTGGTAACTTTGCCGTAAGCACTGGTCGGCATTGCGTCGACAAAGAGATACCGGGCCGGCATCTTGTAGCGGGCGATCTTGCCGGTCAGAAACTCGGCAAGTTCAGCTTCCAGAGTATGTAATTCGACGTTTGCGACACAGACCGCCAACCCGACTTCGCCCCATTGTGGGTCGGGAATACCTATTATGGCAACCTCCGAAACACCGTGATGGGTGAGCAGGACTTCCTCGATTTCCTTCGGGTAAACGTTGGATCCTCCGGAAATGTACATGTCCGAAGCGCGTCCGGTCAGATAGAGAAAACGCTGTTCGTCCATGTGGCCCAGGTCGCCTGTTCGAAACCAGCCGTCTCGAAAAGACTTCGCGTTCGCCGCCTCGTCCTCCAGGTATCCGGAACACACCGCCGCGCCGATAACACAGACTTCTCCCGTTTTGCCGTGCGGAAGGATTGTTCCTTGTTCATCCTGAATACTGATTTCGATCCCTGTTCTCTCTGTACCGCATGTTCCGCTTCGTGCATGAGGCACGTCATCGGCGCAGTGGTCTTGCGCGCGCAAAACAGTGATGTTCCCGGTCACTTCGCCCAGACCATAGTACTGAACCAGAACGGTGCCGAGTTTGTTCAGTGCCTGTTTCTGATCTTCCCGATACATTGGTGCACCGGCATAAATGACTTGGCGCAGGCTGGAATGGTCGTAGCGGTCAACGGCCGGGTCGTCGACCAGGCGTTTCACGATTGTCGGAACCGTGAACATGTTGGAAATCCGATGTTTTTCTATCAATTCAAATGCTTTTGACGTGCTGAACCCTCCGCCCGGCATCAGCACATGAGTGGATCCGACAGGCAATTGCGCGATCTGTTGCAGTCCTGCGCCGTGCGAAAGAGGTGCAATGACGAGTGAAGCGTCCAACTCGCTTGTACCGGGAAGCAGGTCTGCAAGATAGTTCACGGTTACGAAACCGATCTGGCCGTGGGTCAGGACAACGGCCTTGGGTCTGCCGGTGGATCCGGACGTAAAGAACAGCCAGCACGGATCGTCATAGTCGACGGAAATGTCCTTGAACCCGTTCCCGGAGAAACGATCGATGAGCTCCTCATAGGAACTGCCAAATGTTGAAGTGCCGATAGTAACAGTTCCGGAAAGAGCCGGCTGTGCGTCCTGCACAGCTCTGGCCTGGTCCTCGAATTCGGCGTCACAGACGAAGACTTTTGCTTGTGCTTTCCTGCTGGCAAATGCCGTTTCTCCGGGCGCCTGACGAAAATTGCAAGGGACCCAAACCGCGCCCAGTCGAAAGGCTGCGAGCATGATTTCGGTCATCTGATTGGAATTTTGCGCCTGAACCAGAATCCGATCACCCTTTGTGACCTCAAATTCTTCCTGCAGCGAATGGCAAAGTGCCGAGACCCGACGGTCCAGATCCTTCCAGGTCCATGTCCGGTCTTCCCAGATGATTGCCGGTCGATCCGGCCAGCGGGCAGCGTTTCTGGTCAGATAGTGCGCCAGATTGGTTACGCGATTGGAACAGCGTTCCGTCATCCGAGTGTCATTCCCTTGTTCCTGATTGTCGTTCAGGGACGTTAGGCCGCTCTTGCATAATTTGACAAGCCATCCCGTTGCACCGCATTTCTAAACGCTCGCACTTTGTGAAACATGTTCGGAAATCCACTTCCTTGCCGAGGCTTCTTGATGACGGACAACCTTGTTACCGATTGGGACGACGCTTACGCCAATGCAGCACATATCGCGGGAGCTGAAGATTTCCCGCCCAGATGGGCTGACGGTGCTGCCGCATTCAGAAAAGACTGGGCCACAAAGGAATTGGATATCAGTTATGGAAGATCGAGCCGGCAGAAGTTCGACCTCTTCTTTCCCACGCAAGCCTCCAAGGGGCTTGTGGTATTCGTCCACGGTGGTTTCTGGCTGAAGTTCGACAAGAGTTACTGGTCGAAATATGCGAACGGTGCACTGGCACATGGCTGGACAGTCTGCCTTCCCAGCTATGACCTTTCACCTGATGTGAGGATCAGCGACATCACACGGCAGGTCGGTTCTGCAATTTGTCTCGCGGCGGAGCGTGTCGACGGACCGATAAGGCTAACGGGCCATTCTGCAGGCGGGCATCTGGTGACCCGGATGGTCTGTGACGATACTCCGCTTTCCGATACCGTCCTCAACCGGGTTGAGGCCGTTGTCTCGATCAGTGGTCTTCACGATTTGCGTCCGCTCAGAAAGACAAAGATGAACGCATCGTTCGGATTGTCTGAAGATGACGCGGTCGCTGAAAGTCCCGCACTTAAAAAACCGAAGAAGAACTGCAGCGTGACTGCGTGGGTTGGTTCGATGGAGCGGCCGGAATTTGTTCGGCAGTCGCGCTTGTTGACTCAGTCCTGGCCGGATGTCGTGCACCACGAGGATCCGGGGAAACATCATTTCGACGTTATTGACGACTTGCAAATCGCCGAAAGCGACCTCATGAGGGTATTGGTCGGGGAGTGAAGGCTATTTTCGACCCAACCCGCTAGGTATCGGCTGTTATCCTGTCGGCGATCGCCTGGTTCAACATCAGCATGTTGCGCATCTTGGCACGGGCCTGTTCGGCATTCGCAGCATAAATCGCATTTGCAACACTGATATGGTTTTGCCGGGAGAGCCTTTCTTCTGGAACTCCGTTACGGCCGGCTGCGTAAGACAACACCAGAACCGCATGGATCAGGTTTTGAAAATGCGCCAGCATCAGGCTGCCGCTTGCCTGAAGGATTGTGGAATGAAAGGCATAGTCGGCGCCAATCATAGCATTTGCACCATCATTGGAGTGAAGGTTCCTTGCAGCGGCGACAATTGTTTCTCTTTGCCTTTGGCTTGCATTGAGCGCCGCCAGTGCGGCTGCTTCGGGCTCGAAGATAAACCTTAACTGGGTTGCTTCGGCGTAAATCCTTGCCGTCATTGGACACTCGGGTGTGTGCCAGCGGATTACATCGGGATCCAGGAGGTTCCAGTCGCTGAATTGGCAGACCCTCGAGCCATACCTGCGCGCAGTCCGCACAAGTCCCTTGCCGCAAAGTACCTTGACGGCTTCGCGAATTACCGTTCTTGAAACTCCCAGTGAACCGACAAGTTCCTCCTCCTTCGGGAGTGTATTTCCCAAGGGATAGTAACCAAGGACTATTTGCCGCCCCAATTGTTCAACCGTGTCTTTCACAGCGCCTGTCGGCAGGGAAGTCAGAATTTTGTCCGGTAGTTCAAAAAAATATCGATCTCTTTCGATCATGATGCATGCTCGATAGTTCCAAGTATTGGGCTTGGAAGCAGACGGTAGACCAAATCACAGCATTTCCATTCTAAAATAAATCTGAACGAAAACCCACCGCCATTTCCCGAGATATTGCTGCTAAATCCTTAGTTTTCACTTTTGACTTGTTTGGAATATCTGCTGAACAGGATTTATCCATCTATAATTCATTCGGAAATTCTGGTTTCGTCTTGATGGCTCACTCGAGGCAAAAATACTTTGCCGATCTCGGTGCAACACTGTTGGTATCAAGTTTTCCGTCAATAAATTTCAGAGTCGAACTGGTTCAATTTACAATTGATTTTTATGGAAAATTTAGAAAACCTGAGCAAAATGCGTATTCAGGGGTAGAGGCGAATAAATCGAACTGGCCATCTTGAGAAAAGTGTTGCGTCATGGGCTGAAAATACGTCCCGGGTGGCATTTGAAAGCGATTGTCCGGAAAGGCGTCGCAATTTGCTCGAACTAGATGGCGGCAGGTACGATTCGGGGCGAATTTCGGAGAGCTTTTCTCCGCTGGTCTGGAGTGAATGTCTTGAGTGTTAGCGACAGCGCGTCGTTGCCATATGCTCCAAAGGAGATGGGGCGGGTCAGTCTGTCCCGCACGTTTATTCTTTATACACTGGGACTTTTTGCTGTTCTGGGCATAGTTTTCATCGCCATTTTGACAAAAATAACCTGGGACGCCTCCCACGCGCGGGCAATCCGCGTGACCGAAGCGTTCTTTCAGGCCACCAAACGTCCTTTTGAAAGGGCTATCTGGACAGTCAATGCGGATGCGACTTTGCAACTCATCCGGGGACTGGAAAGTCTGGAAGTTGTGGAACGGGTCTGGGTGGAGACGCCAGACACAGGAAATTTCGGAGAACCGGTTGAAGGAATTCGTCGCGGCGAGGCACTGAGCTACACCCTGAATTCGCCAAGTGCCATCTTGCACAAGGATGCAATTGGCCAGGTCTTCATCCTGATCGACCGGAGCACGATCTCGCGCGAAATCGTGTCCACCGTGGGTTACATCGTGGCGGCGATCATTGTTTATCTCTTGTTGCTGGCTGTCGTTATCCGGGCTGTGTTTCGCCGCTTGATCGGGCGACCTCTGTCAACAATCGTCGGATATCTATCAACCCCGCGTCTGATCGAAGCGCCACCTGACGCGCAACTTATGCCGGGAAGAGCGGACGAAATCGGAATACTTGCTTCGAGCCTGCAGTCAATGGTGCAGCGCAGGCACTTCGACCTCCAGAAAATTCAGGAATACCAGACGAACCTCGAAGATCTGGTGGCGCATAGAACGGAGCAACTGAAACTTGTTCAGGAAGAGCTTATTCAGGCCGACAACCTTGCAGCGCTCGGTGCGTTGGTTGCGGGTGTCTCGCATGAGTTGAACACGCCACTGGGCAATGCGCTCATGGCTGCGACGACGATCAAGGATGCAACCGACTATCTCAGGACCGAACTTGATGAACAGCGCCTCAGCAAAGGAAATGCTGGAAAACGAAGTTCAAAGGATTACGGATACCGCGAACATTATCGAAAAGACTCTCGGGCGGGCAAGGGAACTCGTCGGAAACTTCAGGCAGGTAGCAGTTGACCGTCAAAGTGAGAAAACGCGGTCGTTCAACTTCGATCATATCGTTCGCGAGACGCTCGCAACACTTCAGCCAACCTTGAAAAAAACCGCCTTCAAGGTTGAGCTTGACCTGGATGCTGACAAGGTGATCGAAAGTTATCCCGGCGCCGTTAGCCAGCTTGTTTCAAATCTCGTTGAAAACGCGATGAAGCACGCATATGAAGGCCGCAGCGAGGGCGTCATCAAACTCTGTTCGAAAGTCAGGCCTTTCATTGCAAATGATGGAAGTGACGGCAACACAAGGAAGATCGTGTTTACCTGCAAAGATTACGGGGTCGGAATTCCGGAGAAAAACCTGAAGAAAGTTTTCGAGCCATTCTTCACAACCAAATTTGGCAAAGGGGGCTCCGGACTCGGAATGGCAATATGTTACCAACTGGTGACGGAAGCGCTAAAGGGATCAATCTCTGTGTCTTCCAAGGTCGGATCCGGAACTGAGTTCGTTATCGAGCTTCCAGTCAAAGTGCAGCTGAACAACAAATCAACGACGAGAGAGATGGTGCACTGAAATGGTGATGGATTTCCTTGCGCCTTCCGAACCCGATAACAAGAGGGATACGAAAACCCCCTGGAAAATTCTTGTTGTTGACGATGATCCCGACGTGCACGAAGTGACGAGAATTGCGGTCGCCGGATGCTCATTCGAGGACCGTTCCTTCGATCTTTTGCATGCCTTGTCCGCACAGGAAGCGCGGCAGTTGCTTGTAGAGCATGACGATATCGCCGTTGCGCTGATCGATGTCGTGATGGAGAGCGACACGGCAGGTCTTGCTCTTGTCAGCTGGATCAGATCGGAGCTCAAAAACAATTTTACGCGTCTTATCCTGAGAACCGGTCAACCGGGCTACGCTCCGCAAACAGACGTGATCATGAAATTTGATATCGATGGTTACGCGGAAAAGGCAGAACTTTCCCGAACCAAGCTTATTACGGCGATCGTCACGGCTTTGCGTGGTTACAAACTCGTCATGTCGCTGGAAGACAACCGGCGAAAATTGAAGCAGTTGAATACCCAGTTTTCCGCGATCGTTGAAAAGAACGCCCTCGGCGAATTCGCGTCAGCCGTGCTTGAGCATTTTTCCGATCTGGTCGGGGAGCCGATTGACGGGTTGCTTTGCGGCCTTGAAGCCATGCCCGAATACGGGACTGCGGACATTTCAATGGTGCGCGTTCTTGCAGCTGCGGGTGAATTTGAAGACAAGGTCGACCTGCCCCTTGAAGTCATCGGCGAGGATCTTGTTCGAAAATCGATCTTGGAATGTATCGAGAGCAAGGGGACCCATTCGACAGCTCAAGGCGTGGCCTTGCCGTTGGTAACCAGGAACGGGATGGCTGGAGCGCTCTACGTGGCACTTCCCCTTGCCATACTGGATGAGCGGATCGGGTCTGAAGTCGTTCAGCTTTTTGTATCCAATGTTGCTTTGGGTTATGAAAAAACCGGGTTGCTCGAACATATTCGGAACCTGGCCTATGTCGACCGGATGACCGGACTGTCGACATTCTCGGGTTTCATTGAAGCCTTCCAGCGTCATGCCGCTGATGGCCGCCCACTCCTGGTGGTCCATTCGGACATTCAACGGTTTCGCGTCATTGTCGACGGTATTGGCGATGAACAGGCCGGCGCCGTGCTGAAGCGGACCGGGCACAGGCTTTCCCAGACTTTCCCCGATGCCTTGACGATCGCCCGAAAGGAAAAGGATGAATTTCTCATTCTTCTCAAAGGAGGCGAAGAAAACAAGATACAGGATGTTGTCGCCAGGGTTGAAGAGGCATTCCAGGAACCGATCACGCTCCACGAAAATCAGATTACGCTAAGGTTGCGCCTGGGTTTTGCTGCTGCTGATGATGAAAAGAGGGGCGCCGAGGAAACGGTCAGGTATGCTTCGATCGCACTGAACGATGTCAGGCAAAAGGGATTGACCAACCACGCGGTTTTTCACCCGCTTATGCAGGAGGCCGCGTTTGAAAGATTGCGGTTGGCGTCGCTCCTGACCGGTTCAGGAAACCAGACCGAGTTTTCTCTGAATTATCAACCAATAATGCACGCGACAGACGAGAGCATCGCTTCCTTCGAAGCACTGATGCGCTTCAGGACAAAGTCCGGCAGTTTCCTCAATACAGCGCGAATGATTGAGGCAGCCGAGGCCAGCGGTTTGATAATCGAAATCGGTGCCTGGATGTTCAAGACCGCTTTTTCAGAATTCAGTCAGTTGAGCGGCGTTTCGGAGCACGTCAGGCTCAATGTCAATCTGTCTCCCAGACAAGTCCAGGCGAACAGGATCTACAAGGACATCGAGGATGCAGCTGCGGCTGCCAACTTTACCCTGGACCGGCTTGTGTTTGAAGTCACCGAGGGGCTGTTCGTCAGCAACGACCAGGTAACGATGTCGCTTTTGACCTGGCTGCGCAACAAGGGCGCAAAGGTGGTGATCGACGACTTCGGGACCGGATATTCGTCTTTCAGTTATCTTCGCAAGTTGCCCGTTGACGGTATCAAGATCGACAGAAGCTTCATCATGAACATGGAACAGGATGCGGATGCGCTGGCAGTGGTGAAGTCGATTATCGCGGTTGCGCAGGCACTGGATCTGAGTGTCACGGCCGAAGGTGTCGAAACGTCGGATCAGCGGCAAATAATGCAGGAGCTCCGCTGCGATTTTCTTCAGGGGTTTTTTTATGCCAAACCTCTTCCGAGTTCCGAGCTCGGTCCCTTTATTCAAAGTGCCATAGTCCCAGGCGCTGCGGCCGGCTGAAATCGTACTAGATTACGCGTCACGCCAAAATCCTCTCACAACAACGGTGCGCAAACCCCGTGCGACTGCCGGTTGTCCGGTTTTCTTTCGTAACCGGGACATAAGTGATTGAAATTTGTGGCGAGGCAGGCTCTCATAGTTCCAAATCGATTTTACGGACAAGCGCGACAACACGCGATTTGAGGGGGAACACTATGGATATGAACGGCTCCCACCGAATACCGGCAAAACGAGAGGCCGTCTGGGAGGCTCTCAACGATCCTGAAGTGCTGAAAGCCTGCATACCTGGTTGCGAGAGCCTGGAAAAAACGTCCGAGACGGAAATGAATGCAGCGGTGACGACGAAGATCGGGCCGGTTAAGGCGAAGTTCAAGGGAGCAGTCACGCTTGAGGATCTCAACCCGCCCGAGAGCTACACGATCAAGGGAGAAGGCAAGGGCGGCGTTGCCGGTTTTGCCAAGGGATCAGCGCAAGTCCGGCTGTTGGAAGAAGGAGCTGAGACAGTTCTGAACTATGAGGCAAAAGCTCAGGTCGGCGGCAAGCTTGCACAGCTAGGTAGCCGGTTGGTCGATTCGACTGCGAAAAAGCTGGCTGACGAGTTTTTTACCAAGTTCACCGAGCGGGTCGGCGAGGGACAGGGTGCACCGGAGGCAAGTCCGCCTGCCAACAATGAACTGGATGCCGGGGTTGCCGAGGAAGCCAAACGAATAGCAATTGAAGAGACGCCCGGTGAAGTTCTGCACGCGATCGAGGAAGCGGAGCATGCGGTCGAGGAGTCGTTGCAAAAGGCGGAGGAAAACCTGGAAGTTGCGGCGGGGCGCAACGCGTATGGCGGCCCGATGGTGTGGGGCCTTGCGTTGCTTGGCGTGTTGATCCTCGTGCTTGCGCTCGCAAGCTGAGTTCATATTCAGTGATCGGCCTTTGATGAATGGCACGAAGGGATGCGGAAGAGACGCGAATAACCAGACGGATCGGACCGGAATTTCGGACTTGGTCCTGGAAATATCATTAGGGAGAGGACTTTATGTCGAAGGTATCGATGGTCTTGAACGGGAAGACGGTTTCATCGGATGTTGAGGACCGTACTTTGCTTGTTTCGTTCATACGGGATGTCCGTGGTTTGACGGGCACGCATGTTGGTTGTGACACGTCTCAGTGTGGTGCGTGTGTTGTTCATGTTGACGGCAAGGCTGTTAAGGCCTGCACGATGCTTGCGGTTCAGGCGTCCGGGTCGGATGTTGTGACGCTTGAGGGGATCGGGTCTGCGACGTCGCTTCATCCTGTTCAGGCAGCGTTTCGGGAGCATCACGGTCTTCAGTGCGGATTTTGCACGCCTGGGATGATCATGAGTGCGGTTGACATGATCAATCGTCATGGGGCGGGCAATCTGGATGAGGCGACGATCCGCGACGAGCTTGAGGGCAACATCTGCCGGTGCACGGGCTATCACAACATTGTCAAGGCGATCAAGGCGGCGTCGGACCAGATGGCCGGGATGTCTCAGGCTGCTGAATAGGCGGCCTGGTTGGGGAATTCGATGCGTGTCCGGGTTGGCGCGTGAGGCAGTTTAGGACCAATCAGCTCACCGAGGGCCGGGAGGACGCGGCGCGAACGGGTGGAGTACCCGGAGCTGATATTTGGGAGAGAGAAGATGGCTATTGAGGGGATCGGCGCCCGGGCGCTGCGCAAGGAAGACAAGCGCTTCATAACCGGCAAGGGTCAGTATACGGACGACATGGTTCTGCCTGGCATGGGTCATGCGGCTTTTGTTCGCTCGCCGCATGCGCATGCGAAGGTGATCGGGATTGATGCCAGTGCGGCGCTTTCGATGCCGGGTGTTGATGCGGTTCTGACGGGGGACCAGCTTGTCGGTGACGGCATTGGCAATCTGATCTGCGGCTGGATGATCCATTCCAAGGACGGGACGCCGATGAAGATGGGCGGCTGGCGGGCTCTTGAGCCGGAAGTCGTGCGTCATGTCGGTCAGGCGATTGCGGTTGTTGTTGCCGATACGCCGGCGGAGGCACGCGATGCGGCTGATGCGGTTGTTGTCGATTATGAGGAGCTTCCGGCGGTTGTTGATGCTGTTGCGGCGCTTGAGCCCGGAGCACCGCAGATCCATCCGGAAGCGGAAGGCAATCTGATTTACGACTGGGAGATCGGCGACGAGGCTGCTGTGAATGCGGCCTTTGCGAGTGCCGCGCATGTGACGAAGATGGAGATCCGCAACAACCGTCTGGTTCCGAACCCGATGGAGCCTCGGGCGGCGCTTGCCAGCTACAATGACGCGGAAGAGCATCACACGCTCTATACGACCTCGCAGAACCCGCATGTTGCCCGTCTTGTTCTGTCGGCGTTCTACAATGTCGCGCCGGAGCACAAGCTTCGGGTGATTGCGCCGGATGTGGGTGGTGGCTTCGGGTCGAAGATCTACATCTATCCGGAAGAGATGGTGTGCTTGTGGGCGTCGAAGCGTGTCGGCCGCCCGGTGAAGTGGGTGTCGGACCGCACGGAGGCGTTCCTGACGGATGCGCATGGTCGCGATCATGTCTCTGAGGCGGAGCTTGCGCTGGATGCGGACAACCGGATCACGGGATTGCGTGTGAAGACGATAGCCAATCTTGGCGCCTACATGTCGCTGTTTTCCTCTTCGGTGCCGACATATCTTTATGCGACGCTTTTGTCTGGCCAGTACAACATTCCGGCGATCCATGCGAATGTGAAGACGGTCTATACCAACACGACGGCCGTTGATGCGTATCGGGGTGCGGGGCGTCCGGAGGCGACTTATCTTGTCGAGCGGATGATGGAGACGGCGGCCCGAGAGGTGGGTCTGTCTCCGGCGGACTTCCGGCGCAAGAACTTCGTGCGTGAGTTCCCGCATCAGACGCCGGTGATCATGTGCTATGACGCGGGCGATTATGACGCGACGCTGGATGCGGCGCTTCAGGCAGCCGATTATGCGGGCTTTGCGGCGCGCAAGGCGGAGGCTGCCTCGCGCGGCAAGCTGCGGGGCATCGGTCTTTCCTGCTATATCGAGGCGTGCGGCATTGCGCCGTCAGCCGCGGTTGGGTCTCTGGGGGCCGGTGTGGGACTTTGGGAATCGGCCGAGGTCCGGGTGAACCCTGTGGGCACGGTCGAGGTGCTGACGGGCTCTCACAGTCACGGCCAGGGTCATGAGACGACGTTTGCGCAGTTGATCAGCGAGCGGTTCGGTCTGGACAGCGATGCGGTTTCGATCGTGCATGGCGATACGGACAAGGTCCAGTTCGGCATGGGCACCTACGGGTCCCGGTCGGGTGCAGTCGGCATGTCTGCGATCGTGAAGGCGCTGGACAAGGTTGAAGCGAAGGCGAAGAAGATCGCGGCGCACCTGATGGAGGCTGCCGAGGGCGACATCCAGATCGAGGGTGGCGAGTTGAAGGTTGCGGGCACGGACAAGAAGCTTTCGTTCACGGAAGTGGCGCTTGCGGCCTATACGGCGCACAATCTACCCGAAGGCATGGAGCCCGGTCTTAAGGAGGGGGCGTTCTATGATCCGACCAACTTCACGTTCCCGGCGGGCACATATGTTTGCGAGGTTGAAATCGATCCGGAGACGGGCCAGACGGAAATCGTGAGTTTTGTGGCGGCGGACGACTTCGGCAAGGTTATCAACCCGATGATCGTGGAAGGCCAGGTGCATGGCGGTCTTGTTCAGGGGATCGGCCAGGCGCTTCTGGAGAACGCGGCCTATGACGAGAACGGTCAGCTTCTGACGGCGTCCTACATGGACTACACGATGCCGCGCGCGGATGATGTGCCCTCGTTCAACCTGTCGACGCACGAGACGCTTTGCCCGGGCAACCCGCTCGGGATGAAGGGGTGCGGTGAGGCCGGTGCGATCGGGTCTCCGCCTGCGGTGATCAACGCGATCACGGATGCGCTCGGATCGAATGATCTGACGATGCCGGCAACGCCCGAGAAGGTTTGGCAGCTTTGCCAGGGCGCGGTGAAACAGGCCGCCGAGTGAGTTCGAGACATCTTCGGGCAGGCCATGCCTGCCCGTTCACGGGACAAGAAGATTTAGGGGAGACCCGGTATGTATGAAACGACTTATCACCGCGCAGGTTCTGTTGCCGAAGCATCGGATCTGATGTCGAAGGCGGATGACGGCAAGGTTCTTGGGGGCGGTCAGACGCTTCTGCCGACGATGAAGCAGCGCCTTGCTGCGCCGAGCGATCTTGTTGATGTGACGAAGGTTGCCGAGATGAACGGCATCAGCGAGGGCGATGGCAGTGTGTCGATCGGTGCGGCAACGACCCATGCGGAGGTTGCCTCGTCCGATCTGGTAAAGGCGAAGCTGGCGAGCCTTGCAGGTCTTGCAGGCGGGATCGGCGATCCGGCGGTGCGGCACATGGGAACGATCGGCGGTTCGGTCGCCAACAACGACCCGGCGGCGGACTACCCGGCAGCGCTTGTGGCGCTGGGGGCAACGGTTGTGACCAGCAAGCGCTCGCTCAGTGCCGGGGACTTCTTCACCGGCATGTTCGACACGGCGCTGGATGAAGACGAGATCGTGGTCTCGGTGAGCTTCCCGCTGATCGAGAAGGGGGCCTATGCCAAGTATCCGAACCCGGCCTCTCGCTATGCCATGGCCGGTGTCTATGTGGCCAAACACCTGGACGGCTCGGTTCGGGTGGCGGTCACCGGAGCCGGGCAGGACGGCGTCTTCCGGGTCGAGGGCATGGAAGCGGCGCTTGCCGCCAACTGGTCGCCGGACGCCGTCGCAAACATCACCGTGGACGCCAACTCCATGCTGCACGACATCCACGGATCAGCAGCATACCGCGCAAACCTCGTCACAGTCATGGCAAAACGCGCCGTCAAAGCCGCAGGGTAAGAGCTGAAACTGAAGTCCGGCGCCTGTATTGACGGCGCCGGATTATTTATGTCTGCTCGCCGATCAGGTCTCGGCCCATTTGCTGGAACAGGTCGATATAGTCGAGCATTACCCAGTTCTCCATGATCTTGCCTCCGGCGCAGCGATAGAAATCCATGACGCGAAGCGTTAGCGACCTGCCCGAGGCTGGAACTCCCAGATAATCACCCTTGTGGGTCATGGTCATGGATGGCCAGCCGCTGACCGCGGCATAATTTCCGTCCCCAATGCGGCAATAGTGATTGCCGCCGACACGATCGGGAAACGCCGTCAGAAACGGTGCGCGGTGATCCTTTTCAAAGCCGCTCCAACGGTAATTAGACCCGATACCACCCGGTCCGTACCAAAGCATGTCGTCGTGCCAGTATCCGTCGTCTCCCGTCTGCCCGCTGGAGGTGAAGGTTTCGGGGTCGAATGCCGTCAGATCGTCGAGCATGGCTTCGCATAGATCGAGTGTCTCCTCACCGTCCGCCGATCCCGAAGGCAGGACGCCGTCATGTGTTGCCGGTCCCGGGAAAAGCATTTCTGTTCCGAACATCTCCGGCAGGGGGAACCGACCGGCCTGACGCATCAGGTCGATGAGATCGACGATGATCTTGGCTTCCGAAATACGTCCGTCCGGCTCGACGCGATAAAATTCTCCCGACCTCAGGAAGACAAGATTGTTCGACGGTTTTACGCCGAAAAGCGGGTTCTCGAAGTTGCCCAGATAGTGCGTGACCGCAGCGATCCAGTGACCGCCGGGCGAGCGACGGTTCGGTCCGCCGATGAAAATTTCGTCTCGCCGGCGTACGTGTGAAAAGGCTTCCCGGAGGGGCAGGAAAAAGCCGTCGCGAACTTCCTCGCGTCCCGCAAGCCTGTTCACTGGATGGGCGATGTTCCAGATTGTAGCGTCAGTTAAGTGTCTGAAGATTAACGCATCCAACTCGTTTCGGGGAACTGTGAGGACGTCGTTCAGAAAGGTGTTTGATATGCGTCGGAAGTCGGACATTTGGTGCCTTGTCAGGTCTATGAAATTTCACGTATGTCAACTATTTTGCATTCGTATGCAAAAAGATATTGCGAAAGTCATTTCTCTGTGTCTAGTTATTTTGCATAGGAATGCAAATTTGGCTGCCGGTCAATTTAGGAGGGGACGCAGTGGCTGAAATTCAGCTGAAAAACGTGTCGAAACGTTGGGGGTCGTTTGTCGGTGTCGACAATTTCGATCTTACCATTGCCGACCGTGAATTTCTGGTTCTGCTTGGTCCTTCAGGATGCGGCAAGACCACGACCATGCGCATGATTGCCGGCCTGGAGGATGCGACGGGAGGCGATATCCTGATCGACGGCAGTCGTGTCAATGATCTGGAGCCCAAGGATCGGGACGTGGCCATGGTATTCCAGAGTTACGCGCTTTATCCAAACATGAACGTTTACGAAAACATCCGCTTTCCACTGAAGGTGCGGCGCGTGGATCCTGGCACGCACGACGAAAAAGTCCGCCGTGCCAGTGCGATGGTGGAGCTGGACGATTTCCTGCATCGCAAGCCTGCGGAACTTTCAGGTGGTCAGCGTCAGCGGGTGGCGCTGGCACGTGCGATCGTACGTGAACCGAACGTGTTCCTGATGGACGAGCCGCTGTCGAACCTGGACGCAAAGCTGCGGGTCTCGACGCGCGCGCAGATCAAGAATCTCAGCCATGAGCTGGCCGTGACCACGATTTATGTGACCCACGACCAGATCGAGGCGATGACGCTGGCCGACCGGGTCGTCGTAATGAAGAACGGGGTGGTTCAGCAGATCGGTAGCCCGACCGAGATCTATGACAGGCCCGCCAATGCATTTGTCGCAAGTTTCATCGGCAACCCGGCCATGAATCTGTTGGAGGGCGAAGTGGCAGACGGCACCTTCCACGCGCCGAATGTTTCTATCCCCGGGTTGAGTGCGGCAGATGGCAAGGTCGTTCTGGGGTTTCGTGCGGAAGATGCGAACGTCGTGCAGAACGGTGGTCAGATAAATGCGCCGATCTACACCATGGAGCTTCTCGGCGACGCGACCATGGTCAGCGTGCGGATCGGTGGAGCGCTCGTCAGCGTGAAAGCCGACAAGACTTTCCGTGCGGAAATTGATGACCCGGTTTCCATCGAGGTCCACCAGGGTCACTGCCACCTTTTTGACGCGGAAACGGGTGCGCGCATCGGGGGCTGATGTCCTCCGACATCCCGTTTCGACGGGCAATCGGGCGAAGGCTTCGAAGATGCATCCAACATTAGGGAGAGAGACGAAATGTTCCTGAGAAAGATAGCGCTTGCGGGCGCGATGGCCATCACGGCCGGGTCCGCTTATGCGGCGTGTGAGATTCCGGGCAATGTCAGCATTGTCGGGAATGAATTTCCCGCTATTCATACAGTTGCCAAGGGTGCAGCTGAATGTGCCGGCGGCGAGGTCAAGTCGAACCTCACGGCGGATCACCAGAAGATCAATGTTGCCGGCATGCAGGGCAACCCGGCGGAGTATTCCACAGCGATTATCGCCAATTCCTCGATTGTCGCCCTCATGAACGAGGACGTCATCCGACCGCTGAACGATCTGGTGGCGGAATACGGACAGGATATTCCCAAGAGCCAGTTGATCACCATAGACGGCAACATCATGGCGGTAGCCTTCATGGCCAACGCCCAGACCCTTGCCTATCGCAAGGACGTTCTGGAAGAGATTGGCGTTGATGTTCCCAAGACATACGAAGAGGTGCTGGAGGCGGCGGAAAAAATCCGTGCGGCCGGCATCAGCCAATATCCAGTCGGCGGCGCCTATGCTGCAGGTTGGAATCTGGCCGAGGAATTCGTCAACATGTATGTCGGCCATGGCGGTGAATTCTTTGTCCCGGGCACTGCTGAAGTTGCGATCAACAATGAGCAGGGTGTTGCAGCGCTCAACATGATGAAGGCGCTGACCGAATACATGAACCCCGATTTCCTGACCCATGATTCCAACGCGACCGGTGCCGAGATGGAAGCCGGCAATGTCATCCTCATGAACATGTGGGGTTCTCGCATGGGAAATCTGATGGATGCCGAAGGTGCAGAAGAGCAGGTCTACTCCAACATCACTGTCGGTGCGCCGCTGACCGTCGGGGGCGGGTCTACCCCGGCGTCCACGCTCTGGTGGGACGGCTGGACTGTCGCCAAGAATATTTCCGATGAAGATGCGGTGGCAACATTCCTGGCCATGAAGCACGGAACAAGCCCGGCAATCCTGAACGACGAAACCATGAGCCAGGCAGTCTGGATGATCGAGGGCTACAAGCCTGCACCGGTGAACGACGGTGTCTTTGCGGCCATGTCCGCCGGCACCAGATCCTATCCGATGCTGCCCTACCAGGGCTTGCTGCACACGGCACTCGGCGACAACCTGGCGGACTTCCTGCTGGGCAAGGAATCCGCAGAGCAGGCGCTTGCCGATACGGAGGCTGCCTTTACCACAGCCGCCAAGGAAAAAGGCTTCCTCAAGTAAGAAATTCAATCGGTCCGGGGCGTCGTTGTCTGCCCCGGATGACCTTGTGCATCACGTGTCAACGCTTGGGGGACCGGGAAGTGAAACATAAATCGTTCTTTTGGTTTGTTCTTCCGTCAGCCTTGGCGATGATGTTGTTCATTTTTTTCCCGATCATTTCGGTGATTGTTCAGTCGCTTCATGTCGAGCATGAACAGGTGATCCGAAAAGTCGAATCCTGCGATCTGTTCGGGTGCAAGGAATCGACCACAATCGACCAAGAGGCCACAGCCGCTTTGCGGGCGGCCGAGCCATTGGGTCAGTTTGCGGGGTTCAAGACCTATCTTGACCGGAACCACCTTGCGACAAAGGAGGTCGGGACAACCTGGAAAAACACCAGCAGTTGGCGCGACTTCGGTGCGCAGATGTTGAATTTGCCGTTCTACAAGGCAATCGGGTTCACGCTGACATTCACCTTTGTCGTAACACCCCTGGTCATCATCGTTGGCTTTGTCATTGCGGTAGCGGTCAACAGCGCGGTCAGGCAATTGCGGGGGCCACTGATCTTCTTCTCGCTCTTGCCGATGATGATCACGCCGCTGGTTGGTGCGCTGATCCTGTTCTGGATGGTTGATGCACGCGGGATCATCGGTGCCACCCTGCAGCATCTTGCCGGCGACCCGGAACTGTCCGTCAAAGCCTCAACCCCGCTGATGTGGATCATGCTGATGGTCTACGGCGTGTGGCACGCGGCACCGTTTGCATTCATCGTTTATTATGCCGGCCTTCAGACCGTCAACAAGGAAACACTGGAAGCAGCGCGCGTGGACGGCGCCAATCGGTGGCTGCAAATCCGCCACGTGGTGATCCCGCATCTGCTGCCACTGACGACCTTCATCGCATTGATGCAGCTGATGGACAATTTCAGGGTGTTCGAACCCATCGTCAGTTTTGCGGCCAATGCCCATGCGACCTCGTTGAGTTGGGCGATCTACAACGATCTTGGCGGGGAGACCCGGCAACTTTCCTCCGCGGCGGCAACTTCGGTGCTGACAATCATCGGCGTGGCCATTCTCTTGTCACCGGTTCTGGTGCGCACATGGCGTGATTTCGATCGGAAGTAGGTAGAAAAATGTCGAGCAAAGCACAACGCCAACCCGCCGCAATCACCCTCCTGGTCGTCGCTGTCCTGGCGACATGGATGGCCCTGGCCGCCTTTCCCTTTCTCTGGACGCTGTGGGGGTCATTCAAGGTAGAGGGCGATTTCTTTTCCAAAGCCGACTGGTTCAACGCCCTCACCGGGACCCTGACGGTCGCCGAAACCGGTGGCAGGTTTACCGGCAACGGATATTACGGTGCCTGGGTTCAGGAAGAATTCTGGCGCGCGGCCCTGAATTCCCTGATCGTGTGCTTCTTCGTGGTCACGATTTCGCTGACACTGGGTACACTTGGCGGCTATGCTCTGGCGCGCTCAACCTATCGCTACGCATTCTGGTTTCTGCTGGCCGCGCTGATCTTTCGGGCCATGCCTCCGATAACGCTTGTCTCGGGCTACCTGCCGGTTTTCTTCCAGTGGAATCTGTGGGGGCACACGGCAACGACGATCATTGTTCTGGTTGCCATAAACCAGCCATTCACGCTGTGGATGCTGCACTCGTTTTTCAAGAATATTCCTGCCGAGCTGGACGAGAGCGCGATGGTCGACGGATGCACGCGCTTCCAGGCGTTTCGCAATGTGATCATTCCGGTGATGTGGCCGGGCGTCATCACTACCGGATTGTTCTCGTTCCTGCTCGCCTACAATGATTTTGCCGTGACGGCGATGCTGCTGTCCAAGGAAAACCAGACGATGATTCCCAAGGTTGCGAGTTTTCTTGGCACGACGCAGACCAAGGGCAATGTGATGTTTGCCGTTGCCTCGGTTGTCTCGGTGACAGCGCCTCTGTTCTTGATGATCATGTTCTTTCAGCGCCAGATCGTGGGTGGTCTGACGGCAGGAGCGGTGAAGGGATAAATCGTGTCACCTGTCTCGGACAAAGCTGCGCTGAGAACCTATTGCGAAGCGCTTCACTCCCCATCACCGGGCGCGTCCGCCAATGCGGCAAATGGTTTTTTCGCGCCGGACGCGCAGATCGACATTGTTCATCCGTTCAATCGGATCGACGGAGTTGAACGCTACGTAGAGGATTTCCTGACGCCCCTGCAAGCGGCCTTCAAACACCTCCGGCGGAGTGACTACATCGCCTTTGGGGGAGCTTTCGAAGGCGGCGACTGGGTAACCTGCACCGGATACTACACAGGAAAGTTCGCGGCACCGCTGCTGGGAATACAACCAACCGGCACATTGATGCATCTGCGCTTTGGTGAATTCCATCGGATGGAGGACGCACGCGCGGTTGAAAGCTATGTCTTTCTGGATATCCCCGAGCTGATGATCGCGGCCGGACAATGGCCGATCAGGAACAGTCCCGGGCGTGAAAGAGGGTTTACCGGACATCTGCCCGGACCGACAACCCAAGACGGGCTGCAATGGCATGAAAATGACCCTGCGCGCAGCGCTGCCAGCGTCACGATGGTCACCGATATGCTGCGCAGCCTTGCCACCAGGGATGAAGCATGGCGTCCCCACTGGCATCAGGACATGTTGTGGTACGGGCCGGCCGCTTTCGGCAGTTTCTCCGGGATTGAAGATTTCGCCGGGTTTCAGGTGCCTTTCGAGAATACATTTTCCGAATGGATCGGCGGCTCGGTTCCCGGCAGCCGGACCCGGCATTTCACCCGTTTTGCCGATGGTGATTATGTCTGTTCGGGAGGGTGGCCTTCGCTCAATGCTGTCCAGCAGAGACCTTTTCTCGGTCAGGCATCAAAAGGTGAGCGGCTCTACATGAGGGTCTGTGACTGGTGGCGGTGTGAAGGTGAAAAAATCGCTGAAAACTGGGTGTTTGTCGATGTCCCTCACGTATTGATGCAAATGGGCTTCGATGTGTTTGCAGAACTGGAAAGGATGCGGAAGTGAAAGGTTCACGTCCCGAGCAGGCGGTCCTGAGCCGTGACACGGATATGAGCAAGACGGAAGTGACCCGCCGTGTGATTGAAGGCATGGTCGATGGTTTGAACGACCACCGGATTGTCGATATTGGCGAGTTCTTTTCCGAAGGCTTCCGTTGGCTGGGCAATACCGGCTGTGGCACCAAGACCGGATTGAAGGAGTTCCAGGACAATTGGCAAAAGCCTTTTCAGGCGGCCTTTTCGGACAAGGTCTGCGTCGACGAAGCAAGACTTTACATGGGCGAATGGGCTGCAGCGTTCGGGCGCCAGGAGGCAACGCACTCCGGCGAGTTCATGGGGATCGCTCCAACGGGAAAGCGGGTCGAGATCCGATACATGGACTTCTGGAAAGTCGTCGACGGCAAGATCGTCGACAACCGGGTGATGGTCGATTTCCCGCATGTGCTGGCGCAACTTGGCAAGGATGTTTTTGATGGTCAGGGCTGGGAATCGTTCGATCGGGGAGATCGTGTTCCTCCAGCTCCGGACAAGGCGGCGTGACCGCGGTTACGTAGTTTTTCGTGTTTCGCAGAAGTCCGCTTGATCTTTCTGCATACGTATGCAAATTGAATGGAAACGGTAAGGCGAGTGCCGAGTGAAGTCAGCCAGGAGAGCGGCCGCCGGCACTTTGAAAGGGATGAAACATGGCCATTGAGTATCTGAAGCGTGGAAAGCCGGAAGCGGAACGCTCGCAGGACGATGCCAAGGTTCGCTCCATCGTGGAGGGAACGCTCAAGGAGATTGAGGCACGCGGTGACGCAGCCGTGCGCGAATTGTCGGAAAAGTTCGACAACTACACGCCACCTTCCTTCCGTTTGAGTGCGTCAGACATCGAGGCTTTGATGAACCAGGTCTCTTCAAGAGACATGGAAGACATCAAATTTGCCCAGCAGCAGGTTCGTAAATTCGCAGAGGCGCAACGCGCTTCGATGCTCGACATCGAGGTCGAAACGATGCCTGGCGTTATCCTGGGGCACAAGAACATCCCGGTGCAGTCGGTAGGTTGTTATGTTCCGGGTGGAAAGTTTCCGATGGTTGCTTCCGCCCACATGTCTGTCGCGACAGCGTCGGTTGCGGAAGTTCCCCGCATCATCGCTGCAACCCCTCCCTTCAAGGGTGCGCCGAACCCGGCGGTGATTGCAGCGATGCATTTAGGAGGCGCACATGAAATCTACGTTCTGGGCGGTATCCAGGCCGTTGGCGCCATGGCCCTAGGTACGGAAACAATCGATCCAGTGCACATGCTGGTCGGCCCGGGCAACGCCTTCGTTGCCGAGGCCAAGCGCCAGCTCTTCGGCAAGGTCGGCATAGATCTCTTCGCGGGTCCGACCGAGACCATGGTGATTGCGGATGAGACGGTCGATGCGGAAATGTGTGCGACGGACCTGCTGGGGCAGGCCGAACACGGTTACAATTCCCCTGCGGTTCTGGTGACCAACTCGCGCAGGCTCGCCACCGAAACGCTCGCTGAAATCGACAGGCTCCTGAAGATCCTGCCAACTGCGGACACGGCCTCGAAATCCTGGGAGGACTATGGCGAGGTGATCCTGTGCGACACTTACGACGAGATGCTCGCTGTTGCGGACGATATCGCTTCGGAGCATGTGCAGGTAATGACCGACCGCGATGATTGGTTCCTGGAAAAAATGACCTGCTACGGCGCCCTGTTCCTGGGTGCGCGCACCAATGTAGCAAATGGTGACAAGGTGATCGGCACCAACCACACGCTGCCGACCAAAAAGGCAGGGCGTTACACGGGCGGGCTGTGGGTCGGCAAGTTCCTGAAGACACACTCCTACCAGAGGGTCCTGACGGACGAGGCAGCTGCCAAGATCGGCGCGTATTGTTCGCGCTTGTGCATGCTCGAGGGGTTTGTCGGTCACGCGGAGCAGGCCAATGTCCGTGTCCGCAGATACGGAGGCGGCAACGTCCCTTACGGAGAGGCCGCCGAATAGCGATGGACAGGCATACCGAGCACAAGGCCCTGATCTCATCGCTGCGGGCGGCGATGTATGACTTTGAAGAAAACAACGTCCGCAAGGCCCTGAAGGATCTGTGCGTTCCGGACGCTCTTTTCAGACTTTGCCATCCTTTTGGGGATATGACCGGACCCGACGCGTTTTACGAAAAGGCCTACGCACCTCTCTTCAGGGCCATTCCGGATCTGGAACGCCGCGATACCATCGTCATGGCCGGTCCGACGCCGGAAGGACACGACTGGGTCGGTTGCGGTGGCTATTACACAGGGTCTTTTGAGACGCCCTGGCTGGACATTCCGGCCACGAACCACCAGGTTTCCATGCGGTTTCATGAGTTTTACCGTTTCGTCGATGGCAAGGTCGTTGAATTCCAGGCGCTCTGGGATATTCCGGAAGTCATGATGCAGGCGAATGCCTGGCCGATGGCGCCCAGTCTCGGACGCGAGTGGCACGTTCCGGGGCCTGCTACGGAAGATGGCCTCGTTCAGGGTCCCTACGACGCAGAAGCCGGTCGGGCCACCTGCCAGCACATCATCGACATGCTGACCTACATGAAACGGCATCCTTCCCAGGGTGGACCGGAAGTCATGGAATTGCCGAAATTCTGGCATCCTCGCATGAGCTGGTACGGGCCTTCGGGAATTGGTACCGGACGAGGCATCAAGGGGTTTCGAAACTGGCATCAGATCCCGTTTTTGAACGGGATGCCGGATCGTGGTCGCTATGTTGACGAGGTGACCTACCATTTTTTCGGGGACCGGCAATATGCTGCTGTGACCGGCTGGCCGAACATGATCCAGACCGTGTCTCACGATGGCTGGATGGGGATCGCGCCTTCAGGCAGGAAAATTACCATGCGCAGCCTCGATTTCTGGCGCCTGGAAAACGGGTTGATCCGCGAAAACTGGGTTCTTGTTGATCTTCTGGATGCTTATGCCCAGTTGGGTGTTGACGTTTTCAACAGACTTCGGGATTTCAACAAGGCCCGTGCGGGCTTTGATCCTGAAACCGGAGTAACCCTGACATGATCGAACTTCCTTCTACCCCGAGTTTTTCCCTTGCTGGCAAAAAGGTCCTGGTTGCAGGAGCGTCATCGGGTATTGGCCTTGCCTGCGCAACGGCCCTGGCGGAAGCTGGCGGCGACGTGGTCCTGGCTGCGCGGAGGGAGGAAAAACTCGCGGAAGCCGTCAGCAAGATGACGGCCAAGGGGTGGAAGGCGTCCTTCCTGCAACTCGATATTGCCGATGTTCTCGAAGTTCAGGTCAGCATAGATCGGCACGGCCCGTTTGATGTCCTTGTCAACAGTGCAGGCCTTGCGCGGCACACGCCTGCCATTGAAACGTCTCCCGAAGATTTCGATGCGGTGATGAATGTCAATCTGCGCGGTGCCTATTTTGTCACACAGTGTGTGGCCAGGGGATTGATGGCGGCGGGGAAACCCGGATCACTCATCAACATGAGCTCGCAAATGGCTCACGTAGGGGGCATCGACCGGGCAGTCTATTGCGCCTCCAAATTCGCGGTCGAGGGTTTCACCAAGGCTATGGCACTGGAATTTGGCCCGAAACAGATCCGCGTCAACACGATTTGCCCCACCTTCATCCGAACGCCACTGACCGAGGTGACCTTCGATAACCCTGAGCGGGTCAGGTGGATCGAGGGAAAGATCAAACTGGGCCGCACGGGCACCGTCGAGGACATTATGGGCGCTGTGCTCTATCTGGCTAGCGATGCGTCTTCCCTGGTGACTGGAACATCGCTTCTCGTCGACGGAGGTTGGACGGCGGACTGATGCGCACTGAGAAAGTCACATCCGTCGACGTTGCCATGAGGGCCGGTGTCAGCCAATCCGCCGTCAGCCGTGTGTTCACCCCGGGAGCATCGGTATCGCCGAAAATGGCGGAAAAGGTACTGAAAGCTGCTCAGGAGCTCGGATATCGGCCGAATGTTCTGGCGCGCTCGCTCATCACCGGCCGTTCCCGTATTATCGGGCTGGTGGTGGCCTATCTGGAAAACCAGTTCTATCCCGACGCCCTGGAAAGGCTGTCCACCGCGCTTCAGGCACATGGGTACCACATTCTCGTTTTCATGGTGTCGAATGACGACGCCGGTGTGGACAGGGTGATGGGGGAATTGCTCGATTATCAGGTCGACGGCATCATCACCGCATCCGTTGGCATGTCCAACGCACTGGCTGCGCGCTGCGCTGCCGCCGGCGTTCCGGTGGTTCTTTTCAACCGCGGTCAGGATGACCATCGCCTCAATCAGGTTACGTCCAACAATCTGGAAGGTGGTCGCAAGATTGCGGAATTTCTCGCCGCCGGCGGACACCACAGGATTGCTCATATCGCGGGCTGGTCCGGATCTTCCACGGGCAGGGACCGCGAAGCCGGCTTTCGTGCCGGACTGGAAGCGGCGGGCGTCGGGCTCGCGACCTGCATTGACGGTATGTACAACCGGGAGACCGCCGCTGCCGCTGCGCGCGAAATCTTTGCAGGTGACGACCGCCCGGATGCGGTATTTGTCGGCAACGATCACATGGCATTTGCTGTCATGGATGTCTTGCGCTTCGAACTCAACCTCGACATTCCGGGCGATGTTTCGGTCGTCGGATACGACGATGTGCCCCTCGCGTCCTGGCCCGCCTACAATCTCACCACTTTGCGCCAACCCTCCAACAGGATGGTCGAGGCAACGGTCTCCACGCTTCTCGGCTGGATCGAGGAGGGCAGCAGTGACGTCCAGAAAATTCAGATAGACGGACCGCTGATGGTCCGCGGTTCAGCTCGCATACCCGAAGGATGGCTCGATGAAAGGCTTTGACCCGCGCTGGAAGGATTTCCCCGACTACATTATCGGGATCACCAGGGAAATCTGGGAAGAGCGCAAGATCGCAACGCTTCACCACTACTATTCCGACGACATTATCGTTCGCTCGCCGGGTTCGCTTGTGGTTGGCAACAAGGGGGTGATCGGTGCGACCATGGCCACCTTGTCGGAGTTTCCTGACCGAACGCTGTTCGGTGAGGACGTCATCTGGTCAGGCACTCCTGGGGAAGGCATGCTTTCCTCGCACCGTATTGTTTCCACTGCAACCCACCTTGGCGACGGTGTCTACGGCAACGCGACCGGCAAGAAACTGCAATACCGGATTATTGCCGATTGCCACGCCATCAACAACCAGATCAACGATGAATGGCTGATCCGCGACCAGGGTGCGATCGTGCGTCAGATGGGCTGGGAACCGAAAAAATATGCATTGGATCTGATCGCGCGTGAAGGTGGTCCCGAACACTGCAGCCGGCCTTTCACACCCGCGATTGACAAGGTTGGTCCATACACCGGCAAAGGGAACGACAATGAATGGGGCGTGAAATACGCCGACATTTTGAGCCGGATCATGAATGCCGACCTGGCCGCAATCGAAGCTGAATACGATCGCGCATGTGAACTCGCCTATCCAGGTGGAACTGCCGGCTATTCCTGGGACGTTGCGGACCGGTTCTGGATGGGTTTGCGAGCCAGTTTTCCGTCTGCCGAATTCCGGATCGAGCATCAGATCGGCCGGGACGATCCCTTGATGCCGCCGCGCGCCGCCATTCGCTGGTCGCTCACCGGCAGGCATGACGGCTGGGGGGCATTCGGCGAACCAACCGGTGCCGACGTCCACATCATGGGCGCATCACACGTCGAATTCGGACCTAGGGGTCTGCGACGCGAATACACGCTTCTCGACGAAACGGTGGTCTGGAAACAGATCGCACTGAAGACCGGATAGGTAAACAGACAGGTATGGCAATGAGCCCTGACGAGATGGAAACACGGATTGTTCGCTATGGTGATCTGAAGCCGTGCCGAACGGCCTTTATCGATGCACACACACCCGGCTCCGATCAAAAGGAAAACTTCACGATCATCGGTGGCGGCGTATCTGAAAGTCCGGACCAGCATGTTCACATCAAGGACACGCCGGGCTTCAATATCGGCGCAGCCGGGCAACCGCCAAAGTGCCGCAATTCATTGCATTCGCATAAAACGGCGGAGGTTTTCTACGTCCTGAAGGGCCGTTGGCGCTTTTTCTGGGGGCGTTGGGGAACGGCTGGAGAAGTTGTTCTGGAAGAGGGTGACATCTTCAACATACCGACAGGCATCTTCCGCGGGTTCGAAAACATTGGCACCGACTACGGAATGATCATGGCGGTTCTTGGTGGCGATGATGCTGGTGGCGGCGTCACCTGGGCGCCTCAGGTCATCGAGGATGCCAGCGATCACGGCCTTGTTCTTGGCGAGAACGGAGTTCTGTACGACACCAAGAAAGGCCAGTCACTTCCAGATGGTATTAAACCGATGCCGCTGCTTTCCGACGAGGAGCTCAAAACCTTTCCGGAACCGGGCAATAGTGCTGTTGTTCGCGACTATGTTGCACGCTATTGGGATCTGATGGCACTTGCTGCCGGTTCGCCATGCAAGGTGATCGGTGGAGCTGGCCTTTTGAAGGACAGACCTGGCTTCGAGGTCGAGTTCCTTACGCGGGGCTCAATTCCGGACACGAACTACACCTTGAACTGTCATGAAATTCTGATGGTTGTGCGTGGTCATTGGAAACTCAGCTGGTCCGGCGGCGAGAAGGGCCTGGCCCCAGGTGATACCTGCGCTGTTCCACCGGGTCTCGAGCACAGTCTTGTGCCGTCCATGAGCGGAGAAGCCAGCCTTTATCGCGTCCTGAATACGCAAGACCAGGCGGGACCGACCTGGGTCGGTTGATGAACAGGAGCGTCGTCGCCTTGGCGGTATTGTTTCGATCTGGCGGCATGCTCCGGGCTGCCGTCCGGACGAAGCACCGCGAAGATCCAGGACCTTGGCCATCAAACGGTAGCGCGGCAACCAGCTTGGAAGCAGGACAACAGGGCAAGTGTTCCCGGCCCGCATTTCGCCTGGCAGCGAAGACTTGGATGGGAGCCGCGAGCTCGAAGAAAACCAGAGGCACGGCTGAAATCCTGCCAGACACACCGGGGGGAGATCATGAGCAATATTGACGTTACCCATGTCGGCTCATTGCCGAGAACACAGAAAGTCGTCGACTTCATTTTTGCGCGCGAAAAGGGCGAGGACTACGACGGGGCTGCTTTCGACGCGGCGATGGCTGCCGCTGTCTCGGAGACAGTGCGCAAACAGGTTGACGCCGGTGTGACGGTCGTCAGCGATGGCGAGACCTCCAAGATTTCATATGCTACATATGTGAAGGACCGCTACACGGGGTTCTCCGGTGACAGTCCCCGGAACGCTCCGGCGGACCTTAAGCTCTATCCCGGTTTTCTGAAGCGGATCGCCGAAAGCGGTGGTACGCCGCAATACGCCAGGCCGATGTGCACCGGTGAAGTGCGCTCGAAGGGCCAGGGGGAGTTGGTAAAGGACATCCGGCATCTAAAGGGTGCAATGTCCGAACATGGCGCCCAGCAAGGGTTCATGAACGCCGCATCGCCCGGCGTGATCTCGCTTTTTCTGCAGAACGACTACTACCCCACGCGGGAGGCCTATCTGCAGGCGCTTGCTGATGTCATGAAGACCGAATACGAGACCATCGTGGCTTCCGGGTTGAAACTGCAGCTTGACTGTCCGGATCTCGCCTTGTCGCGTCACATGCTGTTTACGGACCTCTCCGATGGGGAGTTTCTCAGGATCGCAGCCGGACATGTCGAAGCACTGAATCATGCGCTCCAGAACATTGATCCGGCGAATGTCCGAATTCACATCTGCTGGGGAAATTACGAAGGGCCGCATGTCTGTGATATTTCCATGGACAAGGTGTTTTCAACACTCATGTCGGCGCGCGCGCGTTATATCCTTTTTGAAACGTCCAATCCGCGGCATGCGCATGAATGGACTGTTTTCAGAGACCGGCGATCCGAAATTCCCGACGACAAGGTGCTGGTTCCCGGCGTCGTCGACACCACAACGAATTTCGTCGAACATCCGGAAGTGGTTGCGCAGCGCCTTGACCGGTTTGTCGGGATCGTCGGTGCCGATCGCGTGATTGCCGGATCCGACTGCGGCTTCGGCACTTTCGCCGGCTACGGCGCAGTTGATCCGGAGATCGCCTTCGCCAAACTGAAGGCACTTGCCGACGGTGCTGCAATCGCCGGAGAACGTGCGTGATCCCACTGGTCCTTCTTCCCGGCATGATGTGCGATGGGCGGCTTTTCGGTCCGCAGGTTGCCGCACTGTCCGGGCGAATGACAATTCATCTTGCTCCGATCACGGAGCATGCGACTGTCGAGTTGCTTGCCGGGGATATTCTGGAAAAGGCCCCGCCGCGATTTGCCCTTGCCGGGCTTTCCATGGGCGGCATCGTTGCTATGGAAGTTCTGAGACAGGCTCCGGGGCGCGTCGACAGGCTGGCCCTTCTGGACACCAATCCGCGCGCTGAGCTGGAAGACGTCAGACAGCGCCGGGAGCCGCAGATCGAAAAGGTTCGGGCAGGCGGTCTGCGCGAGGTCATGAGGGACGAACTCAAGCCGAATTATCTGGCGAACGGGCCACTCCGCGAGGATGTCCTCGATATCTGCATGGATATGGCTATCGACCTGGGCGCCGATGTTTTCGAGCGTCAGTCGCGAGCTTTGCAATCCCGGCCCGATCAGCAGGCAACCCTGCGGGCAGTCGGTATCCCGAGCCTGATCCTGATGGGTAAGGAAGACCGGCTCTGTCCGCTGGAAAGACACGAACGGATGCATGACCTCATTGATGGCTCCGTGCTCAATATCGTCGAGGGCGCAGGACACCTGCCGACCCTGGAGCAACCCGAGGCCGTCAATGAGGCCTTCAAAACATGGTTGGAACTCTGATGGAAGCTGACCTTTTGAACCTTCTTGAAACCGTCGACACGCCGACGGTCTGCAACGCGATCGAGGTGGCGGAAGGCAGACGTGGTTTCAACCGTTTCACCCGCGGCACCATGCTGTCGTCCGATCCGTCCTCCGGAGCCATGGTCGGGTTCGCTCGAACCGCACGGATTTCTGCGCTGTCGCCACCGACAGAGCCGGCTGATGTCATCAAGGCCCGGCGCATGGATTACTACCGTCACATGTCCGAAGGACCGCGTCCGGCACTGGCTGTCGTCGAGGATGTAGACTATCCGAATGCAATCGGTGCCTATTGGGGCGAAATCAACACGACAGTTCACAAAGGGCTGGGCCTGTCGGGTGCCCTGACCAATGGTGTCATGCGCGACCTTGGCGACTTGCCGGACGGTTTCCCGGTCGTTGCGGGATCGGTCGGCCCCAGCCACGGTTTTGTCCATGTCAGGGAAATCGATACTCCGGTCAGGATCTTCGGACTGGACATTCATCCGGGAGAACTCGTTCACGCCGACCGGCACGGCGCTCTGGTCATTCCAGCTGCAGTCATCGCGGATCTGGCCGAAGCAATCCGCAAACTCCTCGACACGGAGCATCTCGTTCTGGGACCTGCACGCGAACCCGGATTCAATTTCGAAAAATTCGAGGCAGCCTGGGCAGCTTTCGAAAGAGCGCGGACGTAGCAACGGCAGAGATTTCATCTGTTGAAAGGGGACGCCGTTTCGGGTCAAAATTCTGAACTGCGGGACCGGTATGCGTGCCGGTGAAGTGCTGCACGTCACAGGCATCTCTCGCGGCTTTGACTATTTTCAGGTTATCGAAGGACAAAACGTCCATCGGTGGTTCAGCGCTTGTGAAACAGGTTAAAGCGCCAGGGGAGAAGTCGGTGCCTGCAAGATTGACGGTTGAAGCAGAAACAAGCTCTTTGCAATCGGCGTCTGTCTCGTCCGGGCGCTACGGGGCCCCGGCGCGCCTTTTGCATTGGGCCGTAGCCATATTGGTTCTGATCACATGGCCCCTCGGGCTGATGATTGGTTTTGCCAAGAAGGACGTTGTTTCGACGTTTTACCTGCTGCATGAGAGTTTCGGATTTCTGATCCTCTGGCTGATGCTCCTGAGGGTCGGCTACAAGCTTACATCGAAGGCTCCCAAGCAAGAAGGCTCCGCCCTGGAACGTGTCGCCGCCGCAGGGGTGCACGGTCTGCTTTATGCCTTCCTTGTCATCATGCCGGTGTCGGGTTTTCTGGCGACCAACGCCCATGGGTTTCCCCTGAATTGGTTCGGTCTGGCGGAAGTCTGGAGCCCGATTGGCAAGAGCCCGGATATCGCCTGGAACCTCTCAGCCATCCACGAGTGGAGTGCCTGGATTCTGGTCGCCCTGTTCGCGCTTCATATTGGTGCAGTTTTGTTTCATCACATGATTAAGAGAGACATGACTCTCTACCGGATACTTTAAGCGATTGATTTGCACTGCCGAAGCGCGGGAACGGCCGGCACTTGTGTGCCGGCCGTTCAACCTTTGTGCGGCAGAATATTATCTGAACAGGCCTGACTGGAGACCAGGGGCAGTGTGTCATTGTCGTTGCCGGTTGAAGCTGTCGGACATTCGTCCGATCGCCAAAGACCGACCTGAAGTTCCTGTCGGCGGCCTCTGATGGAGACGGTTTCGACGCGCGGGGGAACGACGGTTTCGTGAGAAACCAATGAGGTCGCGTCAAGCAGGCCCTTGGAAATGACAACGGAAGCGTCGAGATCCTTGGCGACCTCCAGCAGCCTGCTGGCAACGTTGACGCAGTCTCCGGTCGTTGTGATTTGTTGCTGCCTGTCGTGACCGAGCCGGGAGAGAACGACCTGCCCGTAATGCGCCCCGACCCTTACTCTGCTTATTCGGGTGCTCATTCCGGTCTCGTTCAACCAGTCGCCGATATTGTTGTGAAGCAGAAACGCACACTGGGCAGCGTTGGCAGGGTCGTTTTTCGTCGTTTCGGGAATCCCGAAACCAAGCATTGCACCATCGCCCATGAAATCGAGCACGATGCCGCCGGTCTTGTTGGCAACGTCGACCACGATCGTATGAAAACTCTTGAGAAAATCGCGTGTTCTGGCAGGGCCGAGTTGTTCGCTCAGGGTTGTATAGCCCGACAGATCAACGAACAGCATTGCTGCTTCCTGCTCTTTCGGCACCATCAGGAAAGCCGGATCTTCGGCAACCCGCTTTGCCAACAGGGGAGACTGAAACCGGCTCAGGGCCTCTTGGGCCTGCATCAGTCTGTTGGATTGGAACCGGTCGAATATCTGCCGGGTGACAATCAGGGCGATAACGGGTGGAAGGCTGGCTGCGAACGGCAGCGCCCCGCTTAACCATTGACCCTGCCCGAACAGGAAAAATGTAATCGCGACCCATCCGGCGAGCATGGCCAGATAGATTATCGAAGCCGGTGCAAGCGGCAGGAAAGCAACTGCAGCCAACCCAAGAAGTGTGACCGCGAATGCGGCCGCGCTGTCTGCCAGGCGTGTATTTTCGTTCCTTGAGAGAGCGGATCCGTCGAGCAGGTTGGCAATACCCGTCGCCTGGACTTCGACCCCCGGCAGGACCGGATCGAAAGGCGAGCCGAAACGATCACCGACCGCCGTTGCCGTTACCCCGAGAACGGCAATCCGGTTTGCCAGGTCAATCCGTTCTCCTTCCAGCAGTCTTTCTGCACTGACTGTTGTGATCGTTCCTCTGGGACCATAGTAGTTCAAGGCCAGGTGCCAGCCCATATCAAGCTCCTGAACCTGGTCGCCAATTCGAATTCCCGTTTCCGTGACGTTTGGCACCGCGTTCAAGAAGAGCTCCATCGCCTTGAGGCTGAAAGACGGCTGAAGCCCGGTCTCCGTCAGGAACAGGAGCGGTATGTGTCGCGGAGTGCCTCCGCTGTCGGTGACAATGTTCGCCAGGCCAATGGAAGCGGTTTCGCCAATTTCGGAAGCAGGCAACAGGACCTTGCTGATAACCGGCACGGCGCTGACCGAGGACCTTGTTTCATCGACAAGACCGGCAGCAGCGATGACTGCCGGGATTGAGCCCATCGACTTTGCAAGTGGCACGATGTCAGAATTCTCCGGTCCGCCGGACAGAAGGATGTCGACAGCCAGTGTTTTGGCGCCAGCGTCCCTGATCTTGCCGATGAGGTCAGCCAGGCGATCCCGGCTGAGCGGGTATTGCCCGGCCTTGGACACCGTTCTGTCGTCGATCGCAATAATGGTGATCTCTTCAGGAGCCGTTCGTTTACCGTTGATCGTGATGCGCAGGTCAAGAAGGACCGTCTCGAAACGGTCGATCACACTTGCCTTGCCGGCGACATGACCCCTTGCAAGATACCCGGTCCAGACCAGGCCGATAATCAGCGCAATTGCCGTTATCCAGCCCGGCAGAGAGGATTTCATCGACCAAAGCGGCTGAAGAGATTTCTGACGCGTTCGGCACCCCATTCGCGAACGACGACAGGCTCACCCGGCGTGACATCAACACCGAAGCCGGCCGCCAGCACGACCTGGTCGGAACCATCGGACCTTGAGACGGTGACCTCGCCTTCGCTGACGAAGACAGCCGTTGTCCCGTCGACGATTTCAACTGTGTAGACGGTTCCGCGTACAGCCGCGATTGCCTGCGGTGTGCGGATCTGGAATGGACCGCTGCCCGGAGCAATGTCGATCAGAACGGCGTCCGATGACACATCGATCTCGGTTGGCCGTCCGTCCGTAGCGGTTGCCGTGACACCAAGAGCCGCAGCGGCCTCGGCTTCAAGGACAAGTCCACCCGGACACTGGTAGACGACTCTCGGAGGATCTGCCAGATCCGTACTGGTGCAGCCTGTCAGGGTTTGCGCCGACAGGTTTTGCAATGGCAGGATGACCAGTAACGAGAGTGCCGCTAGTATGACGTTGTTTCTCATTGTCAATGTCCCGTAATGTGCCTTTCAATCGCCCCGGATTGATTTCATACCACCATCTTGAAACCAAAGTGCAACAACCGCCGTAGCCATCCTTGTACGATACAAGGATGCAGAAAGAGAGAGCAACATGGAAGTCGATGGTGATTTCAACAAGGAGAAGCTCCTCGGCAAGAGCTTTGTCTTCGAAGCGCTTGACGGCCAGGCAAGACAGGAGCTTGCCAGTTTTGCATACGTGAAACGCTTCAAGTCCGGTGAGACGATATTCTCGATGGGGGCAGCCGGACAAAGCATGATGGCGATTGCGGAAGGAACGGTGCGCGTCAGCATGTTGACCCCGAGTGCACGTGAAATCACGCTGAATGACCTTCAGTCCGGCGAGGTTTTTGGAGAGATTGCGCTGCTCGATGGCGGAGAACGCTCGGCGACCGTCAAGGCATTGACGAACTGTACCCTCATCGTCCTGGAAAGGCGCTCGTTGCTCGATGTGCTGCAACGTAATCCGAAACTCTCCATCCACCTGATCGAACTTCTGTGCCACCGGGTGCGCCGTTCCGATGAACGTATGATTGAAATCGCCTTTCTTGAGCTTCCGGTTCGGTTGGCAAGGCTACTCCTCAGGCTGACGGAAGCAGCACCCGGTGCGGCGGACAGGCCCCTGAAAAAACTGTCCCAGTCCCAGTCGGAACTGGCGGGCATGACCGGCAACACACGCGAAAACGTGAATCGATGTCTTCGCAAGTGGCAAAAGGCCGAACTGATCGAGCTTCGCGATGGCTGGTTGATCCTTGAAGACAGGCGGGCCCTGGAGAAAATCGCAGCGGGGGAATGACCGGCAGGAACCCTGGATGGCCGCCGGTCTGCCATGGGTCGTCATGATGCTGATCTGGTGGGCGAGTGTGCTTCGCCAATGGACCATCTTGCCGCACGAGTTCTTTTATTCGAGATACAGAATAATTGTATACAGATCTGCGTTCAAATTTGTATATTGAATCTGATCCGGATCACCAGATGCAAAGGGTAGTGCAGTGAAGTCTCAACGCGGCGGCAAGACCGTATATGGCGCAAATGTCGGCATCCTGATGCTCGAAACACGGTTTCCGCGCATTCCGGGTGATATGGGCAATGCACTTACCTGGCCATTTCCGGTGCAGTATCGGGTTGTGCGCGGTGCATCGCCTGACCTTGTTGTCAGATCCGATGCGCGCCCGCTATTGCAGTCCTTCATCGACGCGGCCAGGGATCTCGTTGCAAGCGGTTGCGACGGCATCACCACGAATTGCGGGTTTTTGTCGATCCTGCAGGATCAGCTGGCCGAGGAAATCGAAGTTCCCTTGGCAACCTCGTCGCTGATGCAGGTTCCCATGGTGCAGTCGACCTTGCCGCCCGGCAAGCGGGTCGGCGTGTTGACCATTTCCAGGGAGACCCTGACAGATGATCACCTGACGGCGGCAAATGTGCCGCTGGATACGCCGATCGTCGGTACGGAAAATGGCAGGGTTTTCACCCGGGACATTCTGGGCGACGCACCGGAGATCGATTTTGCCGCATGTCTGGAAGACATGCGTGACGGCGCAAGAGAACTTGTCTCGACACACGGCGATCTCGGCGCAATCGTGCTGGAATGCACCAACATGGTGCCTTATGCCGCCGATATCCGCCGGCTGACCGGACTTCCGGTCTATTCGATCTACAACTACGTTCTCTGGTTCCAGCAAAGCCTCGCCCCGGCCCGCTTTCCGGTCGAGCTGGATGATCCGCGTTGGGGGTGAAGCGAGGTTCGGTGCCGGCGTTATCGATCAATAACTCGGCACGTAGAGCTGGGAATAGGCGAGGCGGACGAGTTCGATGGTTTCCTCGCTCCGACGCTCGATATGGTTCCGGAGCGCATTGACGGCGGTCTCCGTGTCCCTGTTTTTCACGGCATCGACGATCTTGCGGTGTGCGGGCAGGGACGGGTCTTCACCGACACCGTCCTCCATTTGCTCACGGATCTGGCGGAAATTGATCAGGCGGACGTAACGTATCCGTTCGTTCAGGTTGCTGAGCAATCTGACCAGTTCACCATTGCCGGACAGTGCGGCCAGACGAAGGTGGAACTCTTCGTCCTGCTGCAGCACTTCGGCCAGGTCGGTGCAGGTGAAGTATGTCTTTTCGAACTCGTCGAGATAGTCGCAGAGTTCCGCAATCTTTTCGTCGCTGGCGTTTTCGATGCCCCGGATGATGCCTTCGGTCTCGATGGCGCAGCGGGCCTGGTAGAGTTCCAGAACCTTGACGGGTTCCAGTGGCCGACAGAAGAATCCCTGACCTTTGGCGAGTGTCAGGAAACCTTCGGCTACGAGACGATTAAGCGCTTCACGCAGGGGCGTCCGACTAGCGCCGAGCTTTGTCGTCAGCGCGGATTCATTTATGACGCTCGCCCGGTTTGAAGTCGAAATTGATCGCCATGTCGCGCAACGTCTCGTAGACGCGGTCAACGCTGCTGAGGCGGTTTGTCATCTTTGTCCTGCCGTGCACATCCAATCTCTGTGTTCCCTGATAGATCAAATAATCCGCTTTGTGAACATTTGCGACTTCACATTTGCCTACAGAGCTGTATACAATATTGAGTGCAGGACAAAAACGACCGTCCGGACAGGCGGCTGGCTTGGGGGAAACCTTGCGAAACACACTGAATGGCGCCGAAGCGATGGTGCGCTCCCTTGAGGCGCATGGTGTACGGCATATCTTCGGTCTTTGCGGCGACACGACGCTGCCGTTCTATGATGCCATGCACAATCTCGACCACAATATCACCCACGTCTTGACACGGGACGAGCGCAGCGCGACCTACATGGCAGATGCCTATGCGCGCGTGACCGGACGTGTCGGCGTGTGCGAAGGACCTTCCGGCGGCGGCGCGACCTACATCCTGCCGGGCCTTATCGAGGCAAACGAGAGTTCCTACGCCGTCCTGTCGATCACGACCGATATTTCAGTTGCGTCTTACGGAAAATATCCCCTGACTGAAGTTGATCAGGAAGCGCTGATGCGGCCGCTGACCAAGTTCAACACGGTCATCAGGCGCGCGGATCATATTCCGCGCATGGTTCGCCAGGCGTTCAGGGCAATGACGACTGGCCGTTCGGGTTCCTCGCATCTCGGACTGCCCTACGACATTCAATACGATCCGGTTCCGGTCGACGACATCTGGGGCGATCCCAAACACCAGACCTTTCCCGCCTACCGGGTAGCGCCCGAACCGGGTTCTGTCGGAGCTGCTGTCGAAGCGGTTCTGACGGCAAAGTCACCGTTGATCGTGTGCGGCGGCGGCGTCGTCATTTCCGGGGCCATGGAAGATCTCGACCGGCTGGCAAGCCGGCTGGATCTGGCGGTGGCATCATCCGTTTCGGGCAAGGGATCATTGGCGGATACGCACCCCCTGTCCCTTGGTGTCGTCGGGTCGAATGGCGGTACTGACGAAACCTGGGAGATGATGGAGGCAGCGGACCTTGTGATTTTCATGGGTTGCCGCGCCGGTTCCACCACGACATCACGCTGGGAGGCGCCGAAGCCCGGGCAGAGAATTGTGCATTTCGACAGCGATCCAATGACCATCGGCGCCAATTACCCGACAGAGGTCGGCGTGGTCGGTGATCTGAAACTGGCTCTGGCGGAAGCCAACGCCTATCTTGGCACACGTGACGGAGACCTGCCGTCTTTCGGCGGGGCGGCGAAGGTTGCCGATATCAGGGAACGCAAATTCGCCCGGTTCCAGGCTCTGGTTCAAACCGATGCCGAGTTGATCATCCCCGAACAGATCATTGACACATTGAACAAAAACCTTCCAGATGATGCCATCGTGGTTTCGGATCCTGGAACAAGCTGCCCCTATTACAATGCCTATTCGCAGCAGAAACATCCCGGACGTCAGTATATCACCAACCGTGCACACGGCGCGTTGGGATACTCGCTTTCGGCTGCAATCGGGGCCTGGTACGGCCGCCCCGGCAGCAAGGTCGTGGCCATGATGGGAGACGGGTCTTTTGCCTTTGCCTGTGGTGAACTTGAGACCGTCGTGCGCGCTAATGCGCCGATCACCTATATCGTCTTTTCAAATTCCGCCTTCGGCTGGATCAAGGCGAGCCAGTACGCGGACTGCGACAAGCGCTACTACAATGTCGACTTCAACCGCACCAACCAGGCGGCAGTCGCCGCGGCTTTCGGACTGAAAACCTGGAAAGTGGAAAAGTCGGACGATCTGGACCGGGTCATGAAGGAAGCATTCGCGCATGACGGCCCGACTCTGATCGACGTCATCTGTCAACCTCTGGAAGAAGCTGCCGCCCCGGTGCGGCGCTGGATGGGCTGATGCAATGAGCGGGGTGCCGTCTACACATGTCGTGGTCATCGGCGCAGGTGTTGTCGGCGTCTCCACCGCGATCTGGCTGCGCCGGGCCGGTATAGATGTAACGATCGTGGACCGCGTTGAGCCGGGAACCTCCGCTTCTACATCTTACGGCAATGCCGGCGTGCTTGCGGCGTGTTCCGTTGCACCTGTCACGGCGCCCGGCATGATTGCCAAGAGCCCGAAAATGTTGCTGGACCCGGATTTCCCGCTGTTCCTGCGCTGGTCCTATCTGCCGAAACTGACGCCCTGGCTGCTGAAGTATCTTTCCAACGCCAATGACAGGGACACGCGCCGGATTTCAGAAAGTCTTGCGCCGATCCTCTACGATTCCCCTTCTCAGCACGAAGCGCTGGCCAAGGGAACCGAAGCGAAAGAATGGCTGGTCAATTCCGACTACAGCTTCGTTTATCCTTCGCGCGAGGCTTTTGAAGCAGACAGGTATACCTGGATGCTTCGCCGCACGGCCGGCTTCGAGCCGGAACTGCTTGAAGGGCAGGCGGTTCACGAATTCGAGCCGAACCTTTCGCCGGACATGAAGCTGCTGGCAGTCATGCATGACCATGGCTATGTCCGCGATCCCGGACGCTACATCCTGGCACTTTCGGACGAGGCAAAGAAGCTGGGTGCAAGGTTCGTTCAGGCCGAGGTGAAGGATTTTGTCCTCACGGATGGACGGGTGAGCAAGGTCGTGACATCGGGCGAAGATCTGGACTGCACACAGGTCGTCCTGGCCACCGGAGTCTGGTCCGGCGCGCTTGCCAACAAACTCGGCCTGGCAGTGCCGCTGGAATCCGAACGCGGTTATCATATCGTGTTCCGGTCGGCTGAAAACGGCCCGGGTACTCCCATGATGGTTACCACCGGCAAATTTGTCGCAACGCCCATGAAGGCAGGTCTGCGCTGTGCCGGTGTCGTGGAATTCGGGGGGCTTGACGCTCCGGCCTCAAAGGCGCCTCTTGAGTTTCTGCGCAGGAAAGTTGCGCAGACTTTTCCGAAATTGACGTTTGAAAAGGAAGAGAGTTGGCTCGGTCACCGTCCGGCTCCTTCCGACAGCTTGCCACTGATCGGAGAAATCGGGGCATCCGGCGTCTTTGCTGGTTTTGGACATCATCACATCGGCCTCACGGCCGGGCCCAAGACCGGGCGAATTCTGGCTGGCCTCATATCCGGGGATCGTCAGAACATCGACCTGTCGGCCTATAACCCGCAAAGGTTCTAGGCCGGCCAAACGAGAGCAGCGTGTCCCGCAGATGCGGGGCATGAGGGGACAAAAACGAGGAGGTTTTCCATGTCCGGAATGACGAAAATTCTTATGGCGGGTGTCGCCGTTTCCGTGCTTGCAGCTGGTTCTGCATCCGCTGAATCCTGGGATATGCCCATGGCCTATGCGGCGACCAACTTCCATTCTGCAACTGGTGAAAAGTTTGCGGAATGCGTAACGCTCGGCACCGGTGGCGCTCTGGAAATCAAGACGCACCCGGGCGGCTCCCTCTATTCGGGTGCCGAAATCAAGCGTGCGATCCAGACGGGACAGGTCCCGATCGGTGAACGTCTGCTGTCGGGTCACCAGAACGAAAACCCGCTCTTCGGTTTCGACAGCGTGCCGTTCCTGGCAACGTCATTTGAAGATTCCGAAAAGCTCTGGGAAGTTGCCAAGGAGCCACTGACGGAAATCCTGGCCGAGCAGAACCTGCATCTGCTCTATTCCGTGCCGTGGCCGGCACAGGGTCTGTACTTCGACCGTGAGGTGAACTCCCTTGAAGACGTCAAGGGACTGAAGTTCCGGACTTACAACAACGCCAGCGCACGGATGGCCGAACTCGCCGGCATGCAGCCGGTGCAGATCGAGGCAGCCGAAATCAGCCAGGCCTTCGCCACGGGTGTTGCACAAGGTATGGTGTCTTCCGGGTCCACCGGTTATGACCGCAAGATCTGGGAAAGCCTGTCGCACTACTATTCGGCGGATGCCTGGTTGCCGCGTAACTACGTCATGGTCAACATGGACAGCTGGAACAGCCTGGACGACAACACCAAGAACGTGATCAACGGCTGTGCGGCCATGGCGGAATATGCCGGTGACTGGCGCTCCATCCAGTACAACGAGTTCACCGTGAACGAATTGGGCAAGAACGGCATGACCACGGGCCGCGTGAGCGACACGATGGCCGGGGAATTGCGGGCTATCGGTGAGACCATGACTGGAGAATGGCTCGAGACCGCGGGCGACCAGGGCAAGGCCATCGTCGATGCATTCAAGGCCAAACAATAGTCTACCCGCATGACAACGTCTGCCCGGCGGTTTCCGCCGGGCAAATATGCTTTTGAAGGGGGACGGCGGTGGCTATTTTCAAGCTTTTGCGCACCAGTCTTGATGCGCTTTACAAATTCGCTGGATATCTGGGGGCAGTTTTCCTGATTCTGATCCTCTTTTTTGTGGCCTCGCAAATGGTTGCAAGATGGGGTGGCGGGATCATTACCGGCGCGCCAGACTTTACCGGCTACTGTATGGCGGCGGCATCCTTCCTTGCCTTGCCTTACGCGCTTAACAGCGGCAGCCACATTCGGGTCAACCTGCTGCTGACAGCTCTCGGGCGCTACCGCAAATACGGCGAGATCTGGTGCTGGGCGATTGCAAGCTGCCTGACCTATTTGTTCGCGCACTACGCCGTCAAGTTCACGTATGAAAGCTACCGCTTCAATGAAATCAGTCAGGGGCACGATGCCTGGCCGATCTGGATACCGCAGATGTCCATGGCCATCGGAACGGTGCTTCTCGCAGTCTGCGCATTCGACAATCTCGTGACAACGCTGTTTACAGGTCGGGACAATATCCATGCCCCCGGCTCGAAACCGCAGGGGGAGTAAGACATGGAAGAGATCTACCTCGTTCTCATTTTCCTGTTCGTTCTGTTCCTGCTTCTGGGAACTGGCGTGTGGGTTGGGCTTGCGCTTTTCGGTGTCGCTTATCTTGGGCTTGAAATGTTCACTTCGCGCCCGGCGGGCGATGCGATGCTGACGCGGATCTGGACCGGGTCGTCCAGTTGGACCCTGACCGCTCTGCCACTATTCATCTGGATGGGCGAGATCCTGTTCCGAAGTCGATTATCGCAGGACATGTTCCGTGGCCTCAGTCCGTGGATGCAGCGCCTCCCGGGTGGCCTTGTCCACGTCAACATCGTCGGCTGTACGATTTTCGCGGCAGTGTCCGGTTCATCCGCCGCGACCTTGACTACCGTCGGCAAGATGTCGATCCCCGAACTCAGGAAGCGCGGCTATCCCGAGTACATGACGATCGGAACGTTGACCGGTGCCGCGACGCTTGGCCTCATGATTCCTCCGTCACTGACGTTGATTGTCTATGGTGTTGCCGTTGAGCAGTCGATCTCAAAACTGTTCATGGCCGGCATTCTGCCGGGCATCGTGCTGGCGGGTATGTTCATGGCCTATGTTGCCGGCTGGTCTTTTCTCCGGCCGGGTGAAGTGCCGAAGATTGCCAATCGCATGAGCTTTTCCGAGAAGCTGCGCGAAAGCCGTTTTCTGATCCCGATCATCCTGCTTATCCTTGTTGTCATCGGGTCCATGTATGGTGGTTGGGCTACGGCGACCGAAGCGGCCTCCATCGGCGTGATCGGGGCGTTCATCCTGGCGGCAGTGCAAGGTTCGCTCACCAAACAAACCTTCATCGAAAGCTTGCTCGGAGCAACCAGGACTTCGGCAATGATTGCGTTGATCCTGATGGGGGCGACTGCCCTGACGCTGGCGATGGGATTCACGGGATTGCCGCGTGCGCTGGCGGAATTCATCGAGAGCCTGCAACTTTCACAATTCTCGCTG
>NZ_KI928925.1:111830-118121 GCF_000521215.1 Labrenzia sp. DG1229
TTACTCGCTGCTGATGGCGCTCATGCTGTTCTACATCCTGCTTGGCATGTTCCTCGACGGGATTTCGTCGGTCGTGCTGACCATGGCGATCGTTCAGGAAATGGTTCTTGGCGCAGGGATTGACCTGATCTGGTTCGGGATCTTCATTGTGATTGTGGTCGAAATGGCGCAGATCACGCCACCGATCGGTTTTAACCTGTTTGTCATGCAGGGTATCACTCATCACGAAATGGGCTACATAGCCAAGACCGCAATCCCTCTGTTCCTGATCATGGTGCTCATGGTCTTCGTGATGATTTTCTTCCCCGAGTTGGCGACCTTCCTGCCGGAAAACATGCGCGGTCCTCGAGGATGACGATTGCCGGAGGCGGTCGAGCACCGCCTCCGGCCCCCACAGGAATACCCTTCAAGAGGATTACGCCATGGCAACGGTCAAGATCATCGCAGCCGTCGATTTGCACCACAGGGAGTCGGATGCCTGTGTGGTCCGTGAGGCGATCATGCTGGCGCAGAGCCATGAGGCCGCCGTCGAGCTTGTCTTTGTGATACCGGACCAGCAGAACACGTATGTGCAGGCCTACATTCCCGAGGACATGCGCAATCAGGTCGAAGTTGACGCGCGCAAGGACCTTGATGCCTATGCGGACGAGTTCGACTGGAACGGCGTTTCTTGCACCACGGAAGTCCTGCGTGGTGTCGTCTATGAGAAACTGATCGAGCACGCGGATGAATTGTCTGCACGCTTCATCGTCATCGGTGCAAGTCGCCCGACGGTCAAGGATCTGTTCATCGGACCGAATGCGGCGAGGGTGTCGCGCTTTGCATCATGTTGTGTGCTGGTTGTCCGGCCTGAATAACACTGTTCCCACGGATCACATCCCAATCTGCTCGGAGTTTCGCGTGAGCGACCACAAAATCGAACAAATCCGGGTTCACCGGATCAACATTCCAGCCAAGGCTGTCCATTCGCATGGCAGTGGTGATGTTGCCGGCATTCACGTTGCGATCCTTGAAATGATCACCGACACCGGTATCACCGGCTGGGGCGAAGCCTCTCCATGGCCGGTTTTCACCGGCACGGCGGAAGGTTGCGCTGCAGCTTTGCATGTTCATTTGCGGCCCCATCTGATCGGCCGCGATCCGGTTCAGGTTGAAAAGCACATGTCCATGGCCGACAAGATCGTTGTCGGGCATCCGGAAGCCAAGGCTGCGCTCGAAATGGCGCTGCTCGACATCACCGGACAGATTGCGGGTCTTTCGGTCTGCGAACTCGTCGGTGGCAGGATGCGAGATGACATGGGCATGAGCTTTTCCATTGCCAATCCGGACTTTGACAAGGATCTTGAAGACGTTGCCGCGATGTGGGCGGACGGGGTCAGGATCTTCAAGTTCAAGACAGGTTTTGCCGACCATCGCTTCGATCTCATGCGGCTTGAGAAAATGCGGGAGATCTACGGCGAGGAAGCCGATATTCGTATCGACTACAATCAGGGCCTTGCGGCCTATGATGCCGTCAGGCGCGTGCGCGATCTGGAAGTTTTCCGCCCGACATTTGTCGAACAGCCGGTCAAGATGCACGAGCGTGCGGTGATGGCGCATATCACTCATGTGATTGATGCGCCGATCATGGCAGACGAAAGCGTTTTCGATCCCCGCGGTGCGCTCTATGCGGCCAACATCCGGATGGCGGACATCTTCTCGCTCAAGATCATGAAGTCGGGTGGCATCCGCCGGGCTCTCGAAGTCGCGGCAATTGCCCGTGCTGCAGGGATCGAGGTCTATGGCGGTTGCATGTTCGAGACCGGTCTTGCCCATGCCGCCGGAACACACCTGATGGCGGCGGTGCCGGACCTGATCCTGCAATGCGAATTCTACATGTCGACCTACTATGCACAGGACGACATTCTGACAGAACCGTTCCCGGTCAGAAACGGCCGGGTGCATGTTCCCGAAGGGGCTGGTCTCGGGGTCAGGGTAGATCCGGAAAAACTCGCGAAATACGCAGTGGCGGATCCACTCAACTAGTGTCGCAGGGCGTTTGCAGGAACGCCCTGAAAACGGTCGGACTCTGATCCCGCTACATTTCCTTGTGAGCGCCTTCTTAGCCTGTCGAACCTGCCCACGCCTGGTAGTCGAGTTCTGCGGCCTCGATAGCTTTTCCATTCACCAGGCGTCGCAAGAAGGCGATGCTGACGGCGCGTGAACGGCTGTTGTAGATTGCGGCCCCATCCGGATCGCGGTCCGATTCCTGATCGACACCGAGTTTTTCGTAGAGCGACTGCAGCCGGCTCTGCACGCTGCGGAGGGAAATCCCCCGCCGCCGGGAGATGGCCCTGTCGGTCAGGCCCAGAGCGATGTCGATCAGGACTTCATACTCGGAGTCCGTAAGCCCCTGCAGGCGGTCGTCTGCCCGTTGCTGCACGCCTCGAACGGTTCTGTCGATGATACATTGTTCTTCGACGAAGACGCCCTGCATGGCAAGTTTCAGCCGATCTTCGGAGGCAGATTTCAGTATGTACCCGTATGAGGCGCCCGGTGGTACGATCCGCGAAATCCCCCGCACATAAGCCTCGTCTGCGTAATTCGACCAGAACAGAATGCGCGTTTCGGGCTCCTGTCGCCAGATCGCACGGGCTGCCTCGACGCCGGTCCGGTTCGGCATTTGCAGGTCCATGACGATCGCATCCGGCCGATGTTCGATGGCAAGCGCAATGCCTTCATCGCCATTCCGGGCTTCCTTGAGATCGGTTACGTCGGGCAGTTCCCGTTCAACGACTTCACGCAAAAAGGAACGGTGAAGGACGTCGTCCTCAACTATCAAGATACGCATTGTTTCGTTCTGGTTCGGTGATGGGGCATTTTGTGAGATTGGTGACTGGCATCATTACGCGCACGCACGTTCCCGATGATTTCTCTGCCGGTTCGATGCTGAATTCCGCAGATATCAATGTGGCACGCGTCCGCATATTCTCGATTCCACCCAGATGATCGGTATCATCGCTCACCAGACCAAGGCCATTGTCGGTGATCGAGAGACAGAGGTACCCGTCAGCCTGTGACAGACAGACGCTGATCCTGGATGCGTCGGCGTGTTTGATGGCGTTGTTGACCGCTTCCTGAGTGATACGAAAGAGCGCGATCTGTAGCGTTTCCTGAAGAGAGTTGCCGGTCCCGCCTGTTTCGTCCGAGAACTTCACGGTAATCGCGCGCGACTGAGAGGCGATCGCCCTTTCGAGCAGCGCTTCGATGCCTTCTTCGAAGCCGAACAGTTTCAGAACGCTCGGCCGCGCATCCTCGATGATGCTTCTGAGTTCCTGCAGACATCCTTCCAGACGGTCGGTCAGGGAGTTCAGGGCCTCGCCGGGAATTTTTGGTGATTGCCGCAATCGGCGCAGTTCGTGATTGAGGCGTGTCAGGTCGGCCAGCGTCTGGTCGTGCAGATCCATGCCGATCCGTTGGCGTTCCTGTTCCAGCGCTTCGGTAAGACGCAGCGCGCCAGCCCTCAGACCCTCGGCATGAGCGTGGATCTCCGCCTGCCGAATGGCGGCCTTGCGGGCACGCTCTCCCTGGTTCAAGGCGTGGATATACGATGACAGAAGGTCCGCGACATACTGGGCAATCGTAACATGGCTGTCCTCGTAGATGCCGCGGGCGTGACAGGAATAGGAAAGCGCTCCGATCACCTTGCCTTCCACCTGGAGAGGAACATGCAGCCGGCTGCGCAGGCGGGCATCGAAGATGGGATCGCTGAAGGCGCCGTCGAAATGAAAGCGCTCGTCAAGTTGGGCATCAGCCGTCAGAATGAATTCTTCCTCTCCCCGCAGGATGCTGCGAATCGGGCTGAAGGAGACCGGCACGGGTTCCGGTGCTTCGCCCCAGCCCGTGTGAAGGCGGGCTTCGTAGGCAACATGCATGTCCCTCTCACCCGTCAGGATGCACACATCAATATGGTCATGCGGCAGAAAGAAGCCGACTTCCTCGGAAACTTTCTGGATCAGGGACTGAAAGTCCAGTTGTCCGGCCACTGCTCTTGAGATCAACAGAAACCGCTGCAGCATGGCTTCGGCGCTAATGGTACTTGCTCCGGTTTTTGTGCTTTCGTTCGTCAAGGATACCGGTCTCCGGTTCGTATCTCCCGCGCCATTCCCGCCAAGTTGCCGTTGAAACCTGCAATCAATGATGCGGGTTCCCGCAAGACTCTTGTCGAAACTACAGCATACATTCTGCGAGCCGCATGGAAAGCTCTTCGGACAGGAAACGAATTGGCACCGGTTCAGGTTCTTGAAACCGGGGTTGAAGTGGGAGCGATTGGCCTTTGCACGAGGGAATCGAAATTGCGTGCGACCGGATGCGGGATCTCGTCATTCCCATCTGCAGCCTTGAACGCCTTTTCGACGCCTGCCTTTGGGCGGAAGGACCGGCTTACATGGCCGGGGCAGATTGTGTGGTCTGGTCGGACATACCAAACAACCGCATCCTGCAATGGGTTGAAGGTCTTGGAACACGTACTCTCGAAAACGTTTCCTACTTTGCAAACGGTAACACGATTGACCGGGAAGGCCGTCTGGTCAGTTGCGAACATCAGGCCCGGGCAGTCACGCGCCGGGAGCACGACGGATCTCGAACGGTTCTGGCTACTCATTTTGACGGCAAAAGGCTGAACTCGCCGAACGATGTGGTCGTGAAATCGGATGGGTCGATCTGGTTCACCGACCCCACCTACGGCATCCTGACGGATTATGAAGGCGAGCGCGCCGAGCCGGAGCAGGAAGGGTGCTATGTTTACAGGCTCCAGCCGGAGACTGGCGAAGTCGAAGCGGTCGTTCGCAGCATGATCAAGCCGAACGGGCTTGCATTTTCGTCGGATGAACGAAGACTTTATGTCTCCGACACCGGCGTATCTCATCAGACCGGCGGGCCCCATCACATTATGGCGTTCGATCTGGACGCAAGTGGACGCCCGGAAAAAGAAAAGGTGTTCGCGGAAATTTCGCCCGGTGTTCCGGATGGCTTCAGGCTCGACGAATTCGGCAACATCTGGTCGAGTTCGGGCAACGGCGTCCAGGTCTTTTCGCCCGATGGAGACTATCTGGGCCGGATTGCAGTGCCCGAAGCCGTTTCCAACCTGACATTCGGCGGGGCCAGGAACAATCGCCTTTTCATTACCGCCACAACTTCGCTTTACGCCATTTACGTTGGCGTAAGAGGTTTAACCAGGAGAAAGGCTCTCTGAAACTCCGATGTAAGATACTGATGACTGGGAGGAAATCATGAAAATACGCCAATCACTTCTACTTGCTACAGCCGCGCTTGCTTTGACAACGGCTGGCATGCAGCCGTCTGCTGCCGATACCGCGGACAAGCGGATCGCACTTTCGAACAACTACGCAGGAAACAGCTGGCGCCAGGCCATGCTCAATTCCTGGGGCAAAAACGCGGACCAGGCGGTCAAGGACGGAGTTGTTGCTGCAGGCGATGCCTTCACGACAGCTGAAAACCAGGCCACGGAACAAGCGGCGCAAATCCAGAACCTGATCCTTCAGGGCTATGATGCCATTGTTATCAATGCGGCCTCACCCACGGCCCTCAATGGCGCCGTGAAGGAAGCCTGTGATGCCGGTATTGTTGTCGTTTCCTTCGACGGCGTGGTAACGGAACCTTGCGCCTGGCGCATCGCGGTCAATTTCAAGAAGATGGGCGAGATTCAGGTCGACTACCTGTCCGGTCGCCTGCCCGATGGTGGAGACCTTCTGGAAATCCGGGGTCTTGCCGGTGTCTTCGTCGACGACGAAATTCATTCCGGTATCGAGGCTGGCGTCGCAAATCACGACAAGTTCAAGATCGCAGGTTCCGTTCACGGAGAGTGGACGCAGACCGTTGCCCAAAAGGCAGTCGCCGGTATTCTGCCGAGCATGCCGGAGATCGTTGCCGTCGTGACGCAGGGCGGTGATGGCTATGGTGCAGCCCAGGCATTTGCAGCTGCGGGAAGACCGACACCGATCATCATCATGGGCAATCGCCACGATGAGCTCACCTGGTGGAAGGAACAGAAAGACGCCAACGGTTACGAAACGATGTCAGTTTCGATCGCTCCGGGTGTGTCCACATTGGCCTTCTGGGTTGCACAGCAGATCCTGGACGGACAGGATGTGCCGAAAGACCTGATCGTGCCATTCCTGCAGATCGACCAGGCGGACCTTGAAGACGGGCTGGCCAACACGGAACCCGGCGGCGTGTCCAATGTCGAATACTCGCTTGACGATGCCAAGGCATATCTTGAGAGCGTGAACT
>NZ_KI928925.1:118603-163604 GCF_000521215.1 Labrenzia sp. DG1229
CTGCAAGCCCTTTGATCTCTCTTTCGGGAATTCAGAAGGTATTCGGGGCGGTACAGGCCCTGAGCGGCGTGGATCTTCAAATCCATGCCGGGGAATGCCTGGGACTTGTCGGCCACAATGGTGCCGGCAAGTCTACCTTGATGAATATTCTCGCCGGGACGCTCGAAGCGAGTGAAGGCAGCCTGACGATTGCTGGCAACGGCCTCGGCAAGGGTTACCTGGTACAGGAAGCCGGAAGACTGGGCGTCCGCTGTGTCTTCCAGGAATTGTCACTGTGCCCGAATCTGACGGTCGCCGAGAACACGCGGATCATTCATCCTGTTCTGAAAGGTTTCGGGTGGCGCACGCGTGCCGGCCTCCTGATCATGAAACAGCTCGACCAGGTTTTCCCCGGTCATGGTGTGTCCGCATCCGACGTCATCGGGGATCTCTCGATCTCGAAACGCCAGATGGTCGAGATCGCCCGGGCTTTCACCGTCACCGACACTGACATTCGCCTTGTCATTCTGGATGAGCCAACTTCCTCGCTCGACTCGCGGGTTGCAGACCAGCTTCTCAAATATGTGAACCAGGTCACGGGTCAGGGTGTCAGTGTTATTCTCATCTCCCACCTGCTTGGTGAAATCCTGCAGGTTTCGGATCGGATTGCAGTCATGAAGGACGGTCGTGTCGTCGCCTGCAGAAACGCCGCGGATTTCGATCGCATCAGCCTGGTGGAAGCCATGGGCAGTACCGTGGTCGCAGGAGCAGCTCCTCGTCGCGGTGAGGAAACCAATGCAACGATCGGTGAAGAACGTATCCATATGCGTCCTTCGGGGCAGCCCGATGACCAGAGCATTCGCGCACAAGCCGGTGAAGTTGTCGGTTTTGCGGGTCTCGCCGGTCAGGGGCAGACAGAGGCGCTGCTTTCCGTATTCGATGGACATGGTGTTCTGCCATCGGGAGCCAGGGACGAGGGATGCTGTTTCATTGCCGGAGACAGGCAGGTGGATGGAGTCCTGCCGCTCTGGTCCATCCGCAAGAATATCGGAATTTCCTCACTCAGGAGGATGCGGTCCGGCATGCTGATTCAGAGCGAACGCGAGCTTGAGCTTGCCGAGGCCTGGAAGGAACGGATCGGCATTCGCGCACCTGACGTGGAAGCACCGATCCTGTCCTTGTCGGGTGGAAACCAGCAAAAGGTGCTGTTTGCCAGGGCGCTTGGATCGGCTGCCGATATCGTGCTGATGGACGACCCGATGCGCGGCGTCGACGTCGGCACAAAGAACGAGGTCTACACCATCATCCGGCAGGAAGCGTCACAGGGACGGACATTCCTCTGGTACACGACCGAAATGGAAGAGCTCGACTACTGTGACCGTGTCTATGTTTTCAGGGATGGGATCGTCAGTGAAACACTCACCGGCAGCGACATCACGGAGGAGAATGTTTTGCAGGCTTCCTTCAAGCAGGTGAGCGGAGCAGCATGAACGGTCTTCGTTTTTTCGCTTCTGCCCGATTTTGGCGAGGCGCATTGCCCGCGCTGTCTCTGACCTTCGTGCTCGTCGGCGTATTCTGGTTGCAGCCGCGCGCCATGAGCTATTTCGGCCTGAATCTTCTGTTCAATCTGGCTGTCCCGATCGCGCTTGCAACGATCGCCCAGATGTTCGTGATAGCGGTTAATGACCTTGATCTTTCGATCGGCAGTTTCGTCTCGCTTGTGGCCTGCATCGGAGCAACCTGGCTGCGAGACACACCGCTACTCGGAATTGCTGCCCTGTTGGGATGCGTTGCCGTTTATGCCGCCCTTGGGGCGCTGATCTACATCAGGCAACTTCCCAGCATTGTGGTCACACTGGGAATGTCGTTCGTCTGGTCCGGCTGTGCTGTTCTCCTGCTGCCAACTCCCGGCGGAAGTGCCCCGGACTGGATCAGGACGCTTGTTTCCTACAAGCCGTCTTATGTTCCCATGCCACTCCTGGCAGCGGTTGCTCTCGGTCTGGTCGTTCACTTCGGGCTGATGCGTACATCCTGGGGGGTGCTTATGCGCGGGGTCGGTGGAAACGAGAAGGCGATCACGCGCGCAGGCTGGTCCGTCCTGAAACTCAAGATGGTGATGTATGCGCTCACCGCAGTCTTCGGCATCCTGGCAGGTCTGACCCTCGTCGGGCTGGCAACGTCTGCCGATGCAAACATCGCACTCCGCTATACGCTTCTGTCGATCGCGGGTGTCATTCTTGGCGGCGGTGAATTTGTCGGAGGCCGGATCTCTCCAGTGGGCGCGGTTCTTGGCGCAATGACGCTCACATTGACCGCATCCTTCCTGTCGTTCCTGCGCATTTCACCTGACTGGCAGATAGGTGCTCAAGGAGCAGTCCTGATCATCGTTCTGGCACTGCGCGCGATCGTCAACCGGTTGGAGGCGCGTCGATGAGATCGATTGAAACCTTCATGCGACACCATCCCTGGAGCTGGTCCTTCGTTGCCGCGTTTTTGACCTGGGCTGCAACGGCAGCATATATCAGCGGGACAGGCGGACTGGCACTCGCCTCGACAGCCCTGTCCTTTTCGACATTCTTCGTGATGGTCGGCATCGGGCAGATGTTCGTCATCACATTGGGTCCCGGCAATGTCGACCTGTCGATTCCGTCGACAATCACGCTGTCGGCCGTGGTGTCCATGATGGTGATGGACGGCTCCAATGCCATGATCCTGCCGGGGTTCCTCGCTGCAATCCTGGTCGGCATCTTGGTCGGTCTCTTCAATTACAGTCTGATCCGGGTCCTCAGTATTCCGCCGATTATCGCGACCATGTCCTCAAGTTTTCTGGTCCAGTCGAGCGCCATTGCGCTGGGACGTGGTGTAAAGATCAAACCGCCTGCAGCTCTCGAATGGGTCGCGACAGCAAAACTCACAGGCGTGCCCGTCCTGTCGCTGGGTGTGATCGCTCTGGCGGTGTGCATGGCCATTCTCCTGAATCGTACCGTCTACGGTCGATCCGTGACGGCATTTGGACAGAACACGCGCGCCGCAGGTCTCGCCGGCGTTCCCATTGAACGTATCCGCTACCTGACCTATTCGCTGTCGGCTGTTCTGGCAGCCATTTGCGGTGTTTTCCTGGCCGGGTTCTCCGGTGGCTCTTCGCTGAACATGGGTGAAGAGTATCTGCTCGCCTCCATCGCGGTCGTGGTGATCGGCGGGTCTTCGATTGCCGGGGGCAATTCCAATGTTCCCGGTATCTTCGGCTCGGCACTGTTCCTGTTTCTGCTCGTTGCCATGTTGAACACCTTTGGAGCAGCAGCAGGTCTCCGCCTGATCCTGACCGGGCTGATCATCGTCGGTGTTGTCACCTTCGCCGGTGGCCGCACGGAAAACCGTTAGCTCCGGTTTTCAGAATTTTTTCGCAAGGCATTTTGCCACCGTGTCATCACCGGGTTTTGTCTTGGCAAACTGAAATCTGGAAAGTCGAAGCCCTGAATGATCGGGAACGGTTGGCCGGGATCACATTCATCGCGCTGGCAATCGTGGCGGGGCTGCTGACATTCGGCGGCAGCCTGCACAAGTGCCATCCGCTTGCCGTCGGCCCCGAGCTGATTGTCGATACGATCCGCGGCATTCCGGTGCTTGTCGTCGTGCTCGACCTGAATGTCGAGAACCTTCATTGCAGAGCAACACGTAAACTGACTCATGACCTGTGGGCAGAGAACATGGCAGTTGTCCCGGTTCACCCGGGATGGATCAGGACGGAAACGGGTGGCAGCGAAGCGGTAATTCCGGTCGTGGAAAGCGCAACTGGACTAATCTCCTTGATCGACGGCATGACTATGTCGGATACAGGCAGCATCAGAGCTTTTGATGGCTCGGTGATCGTATGATGAGGATGCTTCGGATACATGAACAAGAGCGCCGCTAATGGACCGGATTGCGTTGATGGAATTCACGAACTGTTGGACGAGTTATTCGCCATTCGGGGAAGCATCTCGCAGCTGCCCGGCGAACACGATCTGAATTTTCATGTTCACACCCCGCGTGGCGACGACTTCCTGCTGAAACTGCACGCCCCCGGTGATGAGGCAGAGCTCGACATGCAAGTCAAGGTGCTTGAGCATCTAGCCGAACATGCGCCCGGTTTGCCGGTATCGCGGCCGGTCCCGGACAGGAAAGGCGCAACGGTCACGAATGTCGAATTTCGCGGTCCGCGCAGGGCTCGGCTCCTGACATGGCTATCCGGTGACGTCTGGGCAAAATCCAGGAACCGCGATGGTGCCTCCGCCCAAACGCTCGGCACGCTCCTGGGGAAGCTTGACCGGAGCCTGACGTCTTTTTCCCATCCGGGCGCCAAACGGATCTACAACTGGGACATTGCGCAGGCCGCATCTCTTCTCGACCAAGTCGATTTCATCGAAGATCCGGACAAGAAAAGGGCTGTTCTGGAAATCCTGGCGCACTTCAAGGACAGGGTCCTGCCGCGTCTCAAGGACCTGCCGCACCAGGTAATCCACAATGATGCCAATGACTACAACGTTCTGCTCGACGGAAGAGGGAACGTCAGCGGTCTTCTGGACTTCGGCGACATGGTTGAAACCTGCCGGGTCATCGAGATTGCAGTCGCCGGTGCATACGCTCTGATTGGTTCTGAGGATCCTGTCGGGACGATCGGCAGGATCGCAAGTGCGTATCACCGGGTGAACCCGGTCACGGAACAGGAAGTCGAACTGATTTTTGATCTGGTCAGGACTCGCTATGCCGTTTCCATGTGCATGGCAGCGAAGCAGATCCGCGAGTTTCCCGAAAACCGTTATCTGCTCGTCAGCCAGGAAGATGTCTGGCGGGAATTGCAGCACCTGGCCAGGGAGAACCCGCGTCTTGCGGTCCTGCGATTGCGAGAGGCCTGTGGCTTTCAGCCAGTTCCCTCGGCAGCACGTGTCATGCGCTGGCTAGAGCGCAATGCTCATGACTTTGCATCCGTCGTCAAACCGGAAAATGCGCGACCCGAGGCCGTTGTATTCGATTTTACGGCAAACGCCTCATATGCAGAGGAGTTGTCGCGATTTGACGGTCCGCAATTTGACAGGTTCTGCGAGGATGCGATCAGCGACGCCGGTGCAGACTTCGGCATCGGTGTTTATGGCGAAGACCGGACCGTCTACAAGAGCGACGCTTTTGAAATGGCGAACCCTGCCATTCGCCGTTCGGTGCACCTGGGGATAGATATCTTCGCCCCCGACTATGAACCGGTCTACGCACCCTTCGCCGGCAAGGTAGCCTTTTTCCATGATGATGCCGTGTCGAACGGTTTCGGTCCGACGGTTCTTCTGGAACACGAAACCGATGAAGGGGATGTCTTCTGGACGCTTTATGGTTATCTCTCACGGCGCGGCTGCGAGAAGCTGACAATCGGGCAGACAGTCGAAACAGGGGAGGCGTTTGCAGAATTCGGCCCACGTCCGGAAAATGGCGAGTGGCCGCCGCATCTTCATTTTCAGATCGTCACCGACCATCTTGGACTTGAAGCGCGGATGCATGGGGTCGGCGTGCGCCGGCAATGGGCCGTCTGGCGCGATATCAGCCCGGATCCCAGTGTCATTCTGGGCCTGCCGGTTCCGGCATCGGTAATTGTCGCGCAGGACAAGGAGACGCTCATACGCGAGCGTCATTTGCGGATCGGCAGGGCTCTGAGCATTGCCTATTCCGATGCGCCCCTGAAAATCGTCGGCGGCGAAGGCGCCTACCTGATCGACGATGCCGGAAAGCACTGGCTCGACATGGTCAACAATGTCTGCCACGTCGGCCATTGCCACCCGCGGGTGGTTGAAGCTGCACAGAAGCAGATGGCATCACTCAACACGAATTCACGGTACCTGCACGATACGCTCGTGGAGTATTCGCGGCGTTTGACGGCCCGGTTCCCTGACCCGCTCAATGTCTGTTTCTTTGTGAATTCGGGAAGCGAAGCCAACGATCTGGCGTTGCGGCTGGCACGAAATCATACCGGCAACCACGATGTCATCACCGTTGACCACGCCTATCACGGACACATTTCCAGCCTGATCGACGTCAGTCCCTACAAGTTCGCCGGCGAGGGTGGAGCGGGATGCCCGGAACATGTCCGCGTTGCCGAAATGCCGGATCTCTATCGTGGCAGATGGCGCCATGGCGATGTCGGCGCAGGGCGGAAATACGCAGAGGATGTGAAGCGGCAAGTCGAAGCACTCGCACACGAAGGCAGGCAACCTGCATTGATGTTCACTGAAGGGGTTCTCGGGACCGGTGGCCAGCTGGTTCTGCCCGACGACTACCTGAAGCATGCCTACCGTCACGTTCGCGAGGCAGGCGGCCTGTGTTTGGCCGACGAGGTTCAGATCGGTTTCGGCCGGGTCGGCAGCCACATGTGGGCATTCGAGACCCAGGAGGTCGTCCCGGACATTGTTACCCTTGGCAAGCCCATCGGAAACGGACATCCCATGGCAGTCGTCATCACCACCGAGGAGATCGCGGCCACCTTTGCCAATGGCATGGAATATTTCAACACGTTCGGCGGGAACCCCGTGTCTGCATCCATCGGTCTCGCAGTCCTTGACGTGATCCGGGACGAGAGGCTGATGCATCACTGCCACGACGTTGGCAATCGGCTGATGGACGGCGCCCGGGCTCTGGCAGACAGGCACGAAATCATCGGCGACGTGCGTGGGCTCGGCCTCTTCCTAGGCATCGAACTTGTCCGTGACCGTGAGACGCAAGAGCCGGCCCCGGACGAGCTCGACACGGTAATCCGGAATCTGAAGCAGAACCACGGGATACTGCTGTCCAGCGAAGGACCTCACGACAACGTTTTGAAGATCAAGCCGCCGGCGCCGTTCAGCCTTGAGAATTGCGATTATTTCCTCACGTCGCTCGACGAGGTTCTGTCTGGACTGGTGTAGACCGGGTGAATGCGCCCAGGGCCCTCAAACCCCGATCGCTCCCTGCAAGGGGGGAGGCGCTGGGGCCTGGGAGAAATCCACCGATTTCCGACCGCGAATGATCCCGCCGTGCGGGTCTTGATCATCAGAGGCCTAGCATTTTCCGGATCTGCTCCTGATCGGTATCGCCACCGGCGAAATCGTCGAAGGCCTTGTCGGTCACTTCAATGATGTGGCTTTCAATGAAAGGGGCCCCTTCGGCTGCTCCCTGCTCGGGTGACTTCAGGCAGCATTCCCATTCCAGCACCGCCCAGCTCTCGTAGCCATATTGTGCGAGTTTGGAGAAAATCCCGGAAAAATCGACCTGTCCGTCGCCGAGGGAGCGGAAGCGGCCGGCACGGTTGATCCAGCTCTGATATCCCGAATAGACACCCTGGCGTCCGTCGGGATTGAACTCGGCATCTTTCACGTGATAGGCGCAGATGCGCTCGTGATAGATATCGATGAAGGCGAGATAGTCCATCTGCTGAAGCAGGAAGTGGGACGGGTCGTAGTTGATCTGGCAGCGTTTGTGACCGCCAAGTGCGTCGAGGAACATTTCGAAAGTCGCGCCGTCGAATACGTCCTCGCCCGGATGAATTTCGTAGCCGACATCAACCCCGTGATCCTCATAGACATCCAGGATCGGTTTCCATCGTCTGGCAAGTTCCGCGAAAGCCTCTTCGACAAGACCTGCCGGGCGCTGTGGCCAGGGATAGAGGTAAGGAAACGCCAGAGCGCCGGTAAAGCTGACGGAAGCATCGAGGCCGAGATTGCGACTGGCAATTGCAGCCTTTTTCATCTGGTCGACCGCCCATTCCTGCCGTCCGTCGGGATTGCCATGCAAGTGCGCCGGGGCGAAACCGTCAAATGCAAGGTCATAGGCCGGATGAACGGCAACCAGCTGACCCTGCAAATGGGTCGAGAGTTCGGTGATCTCGACCCCTGCATCCGCACAGTTGCCTTTGACCTCGTCGCAATACGCCTGGCTCTCTGCGGCCTTGTTCAGGTCGAACAGGCGGCTGTCGAAAGTCGGTATCTGGACACCCTTGTATCCCAGGTCCGCTGCCCATTTCACGATCGACGGGAGGCTGTTGAATGGTGCTTCGTCACCGGCAAATTGTGCCAGAAAAATTGCGGGTCCTTTGATCAGTCCAGCCATTGGGTCCTCTCGGTTTCAGTTGGGAACGAGCGATGCATAACCGCAGTCAAGTTCCTTCAGGTTCATAAGAAAAATGTGTGAAGTCGGCCGTTCTGCCGCTGCCTGTCACGTCGAAAGCAAGCATTCCCACGAAAGCGCCGGTGAAAGAAGCGTGTTCTCCGCGGCCACCTTCGTCTGAAATCACACGCGCATCAAGCGTTGCTCCGATAGAACGCCAGTCGCCCGCCTGGCGCCAGAAGAACTGTTGATCAGTGCCATTGACTTCGACTGCAAGATCGACGGGGCCGCCATCGATGGCAATGTGTTCCGCAGGAAATTCCATGCGCCCGTCCGGCCAGCTACCGGGACACGACATCAGCATCAGACAACGCCCGAGTTCCCAGTTCCGGCTCACGGCAAGAAAATGAAATTTGTGACGGTTATAGTAAGTCGCAAGTCCGGCTGCCTGCTGATAGGTCTCCGGTTCGAAGGAGGAGAGAGTGGTCTCGGCCCGGTAGTGCAGGTGTTCTTGCCGGCGTGCGACAAGAGATTGCTCGTACCAGCTGCCGATGCTTTCGCGTCCTGTAATACGCAGTACCGTCCCGGTGAGCGTAAACAGGCGCTCCGGAAAAGGGGTCCGCAACCACTGGAATTCCGGGGGAAGCTCCGTGCCGTCAAAGGTTCTTTCAAGTTTTTGCGGCGGTTTGGCAATAGTCTCACCAAGGCCGGGGACATCGACTTGCGGAAGCAGACCGCCGTCGGCGAGATAGAGCCAGTCGTCTCTCCAGACACACTTCTGAATCGCGGTCTCGCGTCCAAGCGGCGAATATCGGCCGGGCAGGGGACGGGAGCAAAGATGCGTGTGATAGGTCCGGCCGTCAGCGGTTTCGACGATCTGTCCGTGCCCGGCCCGCTGCAGCGGCCAGTCGGCATTGTCTTTTGCGGTGATAAGATGGGTCGCCGGATGCAGCTCGTAGGGGCCGTCAATCGACCGGGCTCTTGCCATGGTGACTGCATGTTGGTAGCCGGTGCCGCCTTCGGCTACGGTCAGGTAATACCAGCCATTGCGTTTATGAAGGTGCGGACCTTCTGTCAGGCCCAGTGAACTGCCGGTGAAGATTTTTTTCGGGCGGCCGATCAACCCGCGGGTTTCTGACCATTCCTGGAGCAGGATGCCATCGAAGGCGGAGGTTTCCGGTTTGCCGCCAACGGAGCTGGACACATGATTCCATTGCAGAACGAGATACCATTTTCGTCCATCATCGTCGTGAAAGAGCGAAGGATCGAACCCGTGTGACGAGAGATATATCGGATCGCTCCATGGGCCTCCGATTGACGGCGCGCTCACAACGTAGTTGTGCGCGTCCTTGAAGTTTCCATCCAGCCGCTTGACGTCCGTATAGACCAGCCAGAACCGCTCGTCGGCATAACTCAGGCACGGCGCCCAGATCCCGCCGCTGTCCGGGTTGCCACGCATATCAAGCTGGCTGGCCCGGTTTAGCGGCCGGCAGGTCAGATCCCAGTTGACCAGGTCCGTCGACCGGTGGATCTGGACACCCGGATACCACTCGAACGTCGAGGTGGCGATGTAAAATTCATCGCCAGCACGGCAGATCGACGGATCCGGGTTGAAGCCTGGCAGGATCGGGTTTCGGATCATCAGCGGGATGGTCCTTCCCGTTCTGACGATGCGGCCCACAGATTGACTTTTCCTTCCACCGTCGTGGCATCGATTTCCTGAAGTTCCGCTTCGGTGAAATCCATGTTTTTGACGACGGCGGCGCAATCCCGCACCTGTTCGGCGCGGCTGGCACCGATCAGCGCCGTTGTGAGCCGGCCTTTGCGCAGTACCCAGGCAAGCGCCATCTGCGCCAGCGTTTGTCCGCGCTGCTCCGCCATTGCATTCAGAGCCCGGATCGCGTTCAGGGTCTCTTCGGTCAGGAAATCACTCTTGAGGGATTTTCCCTGGGTTGCACGGCTGCCCTCCGGAATGCCTTTCAGATACTTGCTGGTCAGCATTCCCTGGGCCAGGGGCGTAAAGGCAATGGAGCCGATACCGAGATCCTCGAGAGTATCGAGCAGTCCGTCCTCTTCCACCCATCTGTTGATCATCGAATAACTGGGTTGATGGATCAGGCAGGGCGTGCCGAGTTCCTTCAGGATTGCAGCGGCCTCCCGCGTCCGTTTGGAATTGTAGGACGAGATGCCGACATAAAGCGCGCGTCCGGAGCGAACGATGTGATCGAGCGCCATCATTGTCTCTTCAAGCGGCGTCTCAGGATCGAAACGATGGGAATAGAAGATGTCGACATAATCGAGTCCCATCCGCTTCAGTGACTGGTCGCAAGAGGCAATCAGATATTTCCGGCTGCCCCACTCGCCATAGGGCCCGGCCCACATGCCGTAACCGGCCTTGGACGATATGATCATTTCATCCCGGTACGGGGCGAAATCGGTTCGCATAAGGTCGCCGAAGGCTTCTTCCGCAGAACCGGGAGGGGGACCATAATTGTTTGCGAGGTCGAAATGGGTGATCCCGAGATCGAATGCGGTTCGCGCGATGTCACGCTTGCGTTCGTGCGGCGTGTCGCCTCCGAAATTGTGCCAGAGGCCGAGCGAGATCACCGGCAGTTTCAGGCCGGATCTTCCGCAGCGGCGATATTCCATGTGATCGTAACGTGCTTGCGCAGCTTGCCAGGTCATAATGTCTCCGAATGAGCCAACAGGTCCCTCGCCGCTTGGGGATCAAGGGCCTCGGGACGGTCGCATGTGGTGAGAATATCCTTGTACTCACCTGTCTCGCCAGAGGCGAGTATGGATGTCATCACATCTACGACATGGAGTGAGAATTCAAGCGAACACCGGTGGGGACGGCCTTGAAGGATTGCAAGTGCCATATCCGCGAGCCCGGCCGCACGGTAATTGGCATGAGGGCCGTCATTGGCAATCGAAAACGGATGCTTCCAGTCTTCGGAAACAGTCACGAAACTGTCTTTTTCGGTCAGGCGCAATTCACCGCCGAAGAAATTCGGATCGGGAACGTGAATCGTACCGTCCCGTCCATAAAGTTCCATATTTGAATGGCCGTGCTGCCAGACATCCCAGCTGGCGCAGTACGTCACCTGTGCACCGGAATGGAACTGCAGGATTGAGTGGATTGTTGTCGGGGTTTCGACCTTGATCTTTTCGCCATGTCGCGGTTCTGAGGTGATGGTCCGGTAGTCCGATCCCGACATGCACAAGGCGGTGACCCGTTTGACCGGCCCGAGCAGCTGAACCAGGTTGGACACGTAATAAGGCCCCAGGTCCAGGATCGGACCTCCGCCGGGCTTGAAGAAGAAGTCCGGATTCGGATGCCACATCTCCATGCCCGGACTTTGAACGAAACATGTCCCGGACGTCACGGCGCCAACGGAACCCTGGTCGATCAGATGCCTCGCAAGCTGGTGTGCACCACCCAGAAAAGTATCGGGTGCGGAGCCGACGCGCAGACCCTTTTCCCCTGCAAGGGTGGCAAGGGCCTGGCCTTCTTCGACACTCAGCACGAAGGGTTTTTCGGAATAGACGTGTTTGCCTGCTTCCAGAATTGTCCTGGACACCTCGAAATGCGCGGCAGGTACCGTCAGGTTGACGATGATGTCGATATCGTCTGCCGACAACAGGCCGTCCACGGTTTCTGCCCTGAGGTTGAATTCTTCGGCGCGCGCTTTTGCGGCGTCATCGTTTAGATCGGCGCAGGCACGCACCTCAATGCCCCGGAACAGAGGCGCCAGACGCATATAGGCAGCCGAAATATTTCCGCATCCAAGGATGCCGATACCAAGTTTGTCAGTCATTTTTCGTCCTTAGAATCTCTGAAATGTCTCGATCGAGCGGCTGGCGAAGCGTTCGAAGTCCGACGGGTTGTCGTGTTCCATGACAAACAGGTCGACACCGATGTTGCGCAGGGCCGCGGTGAGCGTCTTCCAGTCCATGACGCCATAGCCGACATCGGCCCAGCCATCCTCGTCAATGCACTCGTCCTCGGGGGCAATATCCTTCACGTGCGCCGTGGTGATGCGCTCGGCATACCGGTCGATCCAGGCGAGCGGATCCTGTCCCCCTCTGACAATCCAGGCGATATCCGCTTCCCATTCGATGGATGGGGCACTTTGAAGAAGAATGTCCATCGGAAGGCGACCGTCCGCACAGGCAGCAAATTCGAAATCGTGATTGTGCCAGCCGAACCGCAATCCCGCATCGCGGACCCGCTTGCCGATGTCTTCAAGCCGTTTCCCGACAGATGTCCAGGCGTCCGCGTCGGCGACCCGTTGTTCCGGGGGGAGGGCCGGACAGTACAATCGCTTCATACCGAGCGTTTCGGCGGTCGCCACCACGGTGCCAAGATCGTCTTCGAATTGCTCGAGCGGGAAGAAATGCCCGGAAGGCATAGCCAGGCCATGCTTGTCGAGAAGCGCCTTGAAAGCGGCAGCATCTTCATAGTTGCCGCCAAAGCCCTCAACCTGCGTGTATCCAAGGTTGGAAAGATGCCTGAGCACATTGTCCCAGGGTGAGAAATTGCGGGCGGAATAGAGTTGAAATGAAACGTCCATGACTGTTGTCCTGAAGGTTGGAAGAATTCTGTCAGATGCGGTTTTCACTTGATTTGTCGAAGAGATTGGCGCGTGCAGGATCAAAGCCGACGGTCACGCTGTCTCCGTCGCGCACGGGAGCCTGTCCGTCCATTCGAACCCATAAAGCGCGGTCGGCCACAGCAACGCGGGCAAGGGTATCCGAACCCAGTGGCTCAACCAGTTCCACACGACCGTTCAGACGGATTGCGGCGGTGTCTGCCTCGGTCCCGGTAACCATGTGTTCCGGGCGGATCCCGAACCATGCAGGTCCCTGCACGGGTGTACCATTCCGGAATTCGTATCCCTCGAGCGGAAAGAACTGGTCACCGGTGGAAAATCTCAAGCCGTCGCCGCCCACGATGTCACCTTCAAAGAAGTTCATCGTGGGGGAGCCGATGAATTCGGCAACATATTTGTTGGCAGGCCGGTTATAGATTTCGTTCGGCGAATCGAGCTGCAGGATCTGGCCGCCGCGCATGATGGCGATGCGGTCGGCAAGTGTCATGGCTTCGATCTGGTCATGGGTGACGTAGATCATCGTGTTGCTGAGCTTCTGGTGAAGTTGCTTGATTTCGACCCTCAGGTCCGCCCGAAGCTTTGCATCGAGATTGGACAGGGGTTCGTCAAACAGAAAGACATCCGCGTCACGCACCAGTGCCCGCCCGATCGCGGCTCTCTGGCGCTGGCCGCCGGATAGAGCCGCTGGCTTGCGGCTCAGGAGAGGTTCGATCTGCAGGACTTTCGCTGCCCGGTTGACCCGTTCCTCGATTTCCGCTTTCGGCAGGCCGGCATTCTTGAGGCCGAAGCTGAGATTTCCGGCAACCGTCATCTGCGGATAAAGCGCATAGCTTTGAAACACCATACCGATACCGCGCTCGGATGGTTCTTCCCAGGTCACGTTCCGCCCGCCGATGAAGATCTGTCCGTCCGAGACATCGAGAAGTCCGGCGATACAGTTCAGCAGCGTGGATTTGCCGCAACCGGAAGATCCGAGCAGGACAAGGAATTCGCCCTGCCCGACATCCAGGTTGAGATCCTTCAGGACATCGAGGGCCCCGAAGCTCAGGGCGAGGTTCTTGATGGATATGCTTTGGTTGGTTTCCATGGAGCGTCTCCTCAGCCTTTCACGGCGCCGGCGGCAATGCCGCGGACAAAGAGTTTGCCGGAGATGAAATAGATGGTGAGCGGAACAAGGCCGGTGAGGATCGTTGCCGCCATGTTGACGTTGTATTCCTTCACACCCTGTGTCGAGTTGACGATATTGTTGAGCTGAACCGTCATCGGATAGAGGTCCGGCTTGGTGTAGATGACACCGAACAGGAAATCGTTCCAGATACCGGTCACCTGCAGGATCATCGCGACTACGAAGATCGGCAGGCTCATGGGCACCATGATCCGGAAATAGATGCCCCAGAAACCGGCACCGTCGACACGGGCCGCCTTGAACAGTTCCTGCGGCACGGACGCGAAGTAGTTCCGGAACAGCAGCGTCAGGATCGGCATTCCGAAGATCGTGTGCACGATCACCAGTCCTGTCAGGCTGCCGTAAAGACCGACTTCCCGCAGCATGATGACGATCGGGTAAATCATCACCTGATAGGGAATGAACGCGCCAACGATCAGGATTGTGAAGAAGGTTTCGGAACCCTTGAAGCGCCAGTTCGCAAGTGCATAGCCATTGACGGACGCGATGGCGATGGAAAGCAGGACAGAGGGTATGAGGATCCTCACGGAATTGAAGAAGCCTCTTGAAAGGCCGTCACAGTTCAACCCGGTACAGGCCTCCGCCCAGGCTTTCACCCAGGGTTGGAAGGTGATCTCGACAGGCGGTGAGAAGATGTTGCCAAGACGGATTTCCGGCATGCCTTTCAGCGATGTCACGATCATCACGTAAAGAGGCAGCATGTAATACAGCGACACCATGATCAGCGTGCCGTAGATCATGATGTTCCGGCGCGACAGTACTGTGCGCGGTTTCGGTCCGCGCGGTCCGGTCATCTCTTGCGAGACTGGGGAGACCTGGACGTCGGCGGAGGCTCTGGTCACGTTACCCACGGCGCTTTCCTCCGAATTCGAGATAGGCCCAGGGAACGACGATCACGATGACCGTAAGAAGCATCATGGTCGAAGCGGCAAATCCCTGTCCAAGGTTCTGCGATAGAAACATCGCGTCATAGACATATTTTGCTGGAACTTCAGAGGCGATGCCGGGCCCGCCACCTGTTTGCGCGACCACCAGATCGTAGACCTTGATGATGCCTGACGCGATCAGAACGATGGCGGTAATGAAAATGCCTCGCATCATCGGAATGATGATGAAGATGTAGGTCTTCCACATCGGAATGCCGTCGATCTTGGCAGCTTTCCAGATGTCTTCGTCGATACCGCGCAGACCGGCAAGCATGAGACACATGATCAGTCCAGTGCCCTGCCAAAGGCCGGCGATGAGGATGCCGTAAATCACGATGTCTGGATTGTAGAGAGGGTCGAAAGAGAAGTTTTCCCAACCGAGATTGCGCACGACTTGCTGAATACCGAAATCCGGATTGAGGATCCACTGCCATGCAAGTCCGGTGACGATGAAACTCAAGGCGAATGGATAAAGCAGCAGCGTTCGGAATGTGTCTTCGAATCTGATCTTCTGGTCGAGCAGAGCCGCCAGGACAAAACCGATAAGAAGGGAAAAGATCAGGGAGAAGGCACCGTAGATGGCAAGATTTTCAATGGAAATCAGCCATTTGCTGCTGCTCCACAACCGTTCGTATTGTGCGAAGCCGACGAACTTCTCCTTGGGGAGAAGCTTCGAGCTGGTGAACGAGTAGAGCACCGTCCACGCTGTTCCGCCAATGAAAACAACAAGTGCGGTCATGATCATGGGGATCGCGGCTATCTTGGCACTCAGGTTCCTGTGCCATCTTGCTGGACCCGTTGCTGCGGCCATGTTGCTGTGTCCTTGTCGAAGAAGTCTTGCGGCGCTCGCTCGGCTTACCCTGCGCGCAGGAATGCGCGCAGGGCTGGAGGACGCCGCCCGGGCGAGACATGACGACGACTGTCCGGGCGGCGGAGCGCCCCGGGGTCAGTCGGCGCTGCTGATGATGGACGCGAACTGCGCCTGTGCATCTTCGGCTGACATTTCCGGGTTGTTGAAGAACTCGACAAAGAGATCGTTGACCTGCTGGTTGCTGTCTGCCGACATCAGCTGGTCAGTGCCTGGAATGATGTTGCCCTTGGCCAGAATGTCCAGGCCCTTGCGCATACAGTCATTTGCCGCTGAAAGGTCCACATCTCCACGAACAGGAAGGGAGCCCTTTTTCAGGTTGAATGCCACTTGGGTCTCTGGAGAGATCATCACTTTGGCAAGTTCGCCTTGCGCTTTGGTAATGGCCTCGTCGCCGACTTTCGGGAAGTAGAAAGCGTCGCCGCCTGTCTGAATTACCTCATTGACACCGAGGCCTGGCAGACAGGTGTAGTCCTTGCCGGCGACCTGATCGGCGACCTGGAACTCGCCCTGCGCCCAGTCACCCATGATCTGTCCGCCAGCCTTGCCTGTTATCACCAGATTGGTGGCATCGTTCCAGGCCTGGACATTGGAATCCTTGGCAAGATCCCGCGCTGTGGCCGCGGCTTGGAAAACTTTCGTCAACTCGGGACCGGCTGCAAGCTCTGCATCCTTGTCTCCGAATACCTTTGTGTATGTTTCCGGGCCCGCCAAGGCGGTCAGAAGGGTCTGGAACGCCAGCGTTGTCTGCCAGGGCTGCTGACCCATTGCCAGCGGTACGATACCGGCTTCCTGAAGTTTGGGCGCAGCGGCGACAAATTCTTCCCAATTGGTCGGAACGGCCAGGCCATTGTCCTCAAATGCTGAATTGTTCAGCCAAAGCCATTGCGGTGAGTGAATGTTGACCGGCACGCAGTAGATTCGGCCATCAAGCGTGCAGCTGTCGAGCAGGGAGGACGGAAAGACGATTTCCTTCCAGTTGCCTTCTTCCGCGATGTCTGTGAGGTCGCGCATCAGGCCGGCCTCGACGAGTTCTTCAGCCTGCCGGCCATGGTTGAATTGAGTGGCTGCCATCGGATCGCCACCTGTAATGCGGCTGATCATGATGGGTCGTGCGGTGCCGCCGGAACCTGCAATCGCTCCGTCAACCCATTTGTTTCCGGTCGCGTCAAAAGCCTTGGCGAATTCCGCAACTGCTGCAGCTTCGCCGCCGGATGTCCACCAATGTGTCACCTCAAGATCGGTCGCCTGTGCAGCTGTCGCGGCACAAAGGGCCGTGGATGCGGCAAAAACTACGCGTAATGCTTTCATGTTGTCCTCCCATCGAACCCAGATTGTTCGAATGTCCTAACGATGTTGCGTTTCTTGCGCTTTGTAATCGATTACATATTGTTGTATACTTTGTGTAATCGATTACATTTATCATTCGCGGGAAACGGCTCTGTGTCAACCCGGAATGTGAATAAAGAGAAAAACAGGCGCTCCGGAGAAGGTTTTGGTACAGAAAAACGTACGCATACGCGATGTTGCAAGACAGGCAGGTGTATCAACAGCGACGGTGAGCCGGGCGTTGACGACCCCGGATCTTTTGGCAGAAGCAACGCGCGAAAATGTGTTTGCCGCGATACGGGCAACGGGCTACCGGGTCAACAAGGCGGCGCGAACCTTGAGAACCCGACAGGCCGGGGCGGTACTCGTACTGGTCCCAAATCTTGGCAACCCGTTCTTTTCCCGTATCCTGGCAGGTATCAGCGCGCGATTGGGAGATCGCGACACGTCAGTTCTGATCGCCGATACAATGAATCGCGTGGCCACCGGCAAGTCCCTGGTCGACTATTTTCTCGATTCCCAGATCGACGGAATGATCTGTCTGGATGGAGGACTGCCGGAAAACGACCTGCAGCAGTTTCGGGACAACGGCCTTGCCGACAGGATAGTATTTGCCTGTGAATGGGTGCAAAACACCGATTTGCCATCGGTTCGGAGCGACAATATCCAGGGCGCCCGACTGGCGGTTCGCCACCTTTACGAGCTTGGACATCGGAAGATTGCCCACGTGACCGGCCCGCTCGATAACGTTCTGACACATGCAAGACGCGAAGGAATGTTGATCGAGCGGGGAAGGCTGGAGCTGCCGGCACGTGATGAATGGATTATCCGCGGCGACTTCTCGTTGGAATCCGGACGCGAGGCCGCAGAAGAAATCATCCGTATGGAAAACCGGCCCACCGCCGTGTTCTGTGCGTCGGACCAGGTCGCCTTCGGACTGATGTCCACCCTGACAGCCAGGGGGCTCAGGGTTCCGGAAGACATATCTGTCATAGGTTTCGATGACATCGAGCTTTCCGACTTCTACGTTCCATCCCTGACGACCATCCGTCAGGACCGGCACGCCCTCGGCACCAGGGCGGCATCGCTGCTTCTGGAGTGTATCGATCCCCAATCTACAGCGGATGGTCACAGGAAAACCCCGGTTATTGTCGATGTTGAACTCATCGTTCGTCACAGCACTGCAATGGCATGAACGGTTTGATCCTTGCGACGAGGCAGCCTCCGGTTGCGGCAAGTCAGGAAAAAGGTACGACGGGCGGGTGGAATTGGACCCGGGAGCTGAAACTCGAGCCGTTCGGAAGTGTTCCCCGGCTTGAGCAGTCAGATTGCAAGGAGTAACTCTCGGTCGATCGGCACATTGTCAAATTTTGCCCTGTTGAAGTTGATTGCATTTTGCAGCACGCGATAGGAAATTATTGCCGATGGGAAATAATATACATTATAAAGTTGTGATGAAGTTGTATTGGGCTTCGTATTTATTGCATTCACTAATTATGACAACATGTTAATTGTAAAATTTATCGGTACTTTAGTTTTTAATTAACTTGGAGAAGGCACTCTGTTCGTCAAAATAACCATGGGTGGTCGAAATGCGGATCTTTGCGCTGAGCTTGGCGTTGTCGCTAAGCTTCATGGTCTTTCAAACTGAAATAGTCGAAGCGGACACCGACCTGAATGTTGTCGGAACCGGAGATGGCCTTGAAATGCTTCGGGAAATTGGCGAAGGTTTCTCGTCGCAGCATCCCGATATCGAACTCTCAATTCCCCCCAGCATCGGCTCGGGTGGCGGTATCGCAGCCGTAAGTTCAGGTGCGGAGAGATTGGGACGGGTCGCCCGTCCGCTCAAGGAAAGCGAAGTCGAATTTGGTCTGGTTTACTTGCCGATTGCAAAAATACCGAGCGCGGTATTCGCGCATCCTTCGACCGGCATCATGTCCTTGTCGAGCGAAGACCTGGTGAAAGTGTATTCTGGTAAAATCAGGAATTGGTCCGAACTCGGCGGTGCCGACCTGCGCGTCAAGCTCGTGAGGCGTGAAGACGCCGACAGTACCTTGCAGGTGTTGCGCGCTTCCATGCCTGGCTGGAATGATCTGAAATTCTCGCCGCGATCAAAGACAGCTGTCACGACACAGGACGCGATCAATACCGCCAGGAGCGTCGAGGGCGCAATCGCATTTGGTCCCTATTCCCGGACATTGGAAGAAGGATTGTCCGTTCTGAAAATCGACGGCAATCATCCGACTGACGACAACTATCCGAGCGCGGTGACCCTGGCGTTGATCTACAAGGACGGAACGATGGACGAACAGATGGAGGCTTTCGTCGCCTACAGCCATTCGGACAAGGCTCGCGAACTGATCGAAAATTTCGGTGGTGTTCCGACAACCAACTAGTGCTCTGAACAAACATGATACGTCACTCGTCACTCCTCTGGAACTATACATATGGCGCTGTTTTCACGGCGCTATGTGCGTTTGCAGGTTTGATCGGGCTTGTTGCGTATCAGCTGGAAGACAGCATGGCCCGGCAGCAAACGGAGCTATTGAAGCTGTCACAATCCCGACTGCTCGAAACCCTGACCGCGGATGTGAAGCTTGCCGGAAAAAGGCTTGAGCTTCTTTTTGAAGACAGGCTTCGCCGGGTCAGTGCAATTGCCGCGGACCCGAATATCGTCAAGGCGATTGAATCGCGGAACAATGTTGCCATGTCCGAGTTGCTCGGGCCGTTGGCCGAGTTGGATGATATCGATGGCATTGTGGTTCTGGATGAAGAGGGCAGGGTCATCGGAGCGTCGTCTTACGAAGCCGATCTGGTCGCTCTCGGAGCCGGGATATCCAATTACAGCTTCATTGAAGACATCTCCCGGTCCTTGTATGAAAGTATTCCCGGCGAAGTCATTACCTTTTCCAGCGTTCTGCCGGAGACAGAATCGCAGGTGTTTGTCCCTGAAAAAAATGTGAATGCGGTTTCGCAGGTGATTTTTGTCCCGGTCTTCGACGATTTCGGATACGTGGTCGGCGGATTGCTGGCTCAACGATGGCTTCGTGAAGAAGAGCCGATGCTGGCGGGACTGACCGATATCAATTCCTTCGGTCTGGCAATCGTCTATGACGGCAAAATTATCTCCAGAGCCAGTTTCGATGGCCCGCTTTCTGCGATCGAGGTCTCGCCCGAAACACCAAATATCACGCTGAACGGCAGCCACGTGATCAAATGCGGCATGCCGATCACACCGGTCACGATCTGCGCCTTGTTGCCGATCGAGCAGTTGACGGAGACACAGAACGAACTCACCAAAATCGGCGTGGAAGAGGAAACCAAGCTTCTGAAGCGGCTGTTTCTATTCGGTCTTCTTGCCCTCGTTGCTTTTGCAGGTGTTGCCTTTCTCCTGTCGCGCCAGATCACGCGCCCTTTGACCACGATCACCAGGGTCCTGTCGGGAATTGCCGCCGGTGATTTTGAAAACAGGGTGGTCGGTACGGAGCGTCTCGACGAGGTCGGAGACATTGCCAGATCCGTTGTATCGCTTCAAAGGTCGGTCAAGGAACGCGATGCGCTACGTGTCAGGGTTCATGAGAAAAACACGATATTGAAGTCTCAGGAAGCCAAGCTCCGCGAGCAGAATGTCCTGTTCGACGCTGCGTTGAACAACATGTCGCACGGGCTGTGCATGTTCGACGCGAAAGGCAAACTGATTGTTTCGAACCAGCGATACAACGAGCTGTTCGAGTTGGATCAGGACGCGGTGAAACCGGGAATGACCGCAGCAGAAATTGCAGCGGTTCTTAAAGTTGACGTTGTTGAAACGGATGTGCCGGTAGGCGTGGAAATGAAATTTCCGCTGATGCGTTCGAAGGCTGGTCCGCAAAGCACTGAAATGGTTCGCATCGAGTCCGGCAGGATCGTCCTGACGACCAGGCAACCGCTTTGCGATGGCGGCTGGGTCGCAATTTCGGAAGACATTACCGAGCGGCAGGAAGCACGCGACAGGCTGGCATTCCTTGCGCGCCATGACATGCTGACGCAATTGCCCAACAGGATAGAATTCAGGGATCAGCTCGAGGCCTTGCTGAAACGGCAAAAATCTCAAGGCGGTGAGTTCGCAATTCTGTGCCTGGATCTGGATGAATTCAAGACAGTCAACGATTCGCTCGGTCATCCGATTGGCGACGAACTGCTGCGCCAGGTTGCCGATCGCCTGAAGGATCTGATCAGTGAGCGGGAATTGGTCGTCCGTCTGGGGGGCGATGAGTTTGCTATTCTGTCCGATCTGCCTGCCGACCTCTACGCGGTTGACGAACTCGCACAATCCGTCATCTGGGAATTGTCCAAGCCGTTCAAAATTGCAGATCATGAGATCGTTATTGGTGTAAGCATCGGAATTTCTGTTTCCAAGGGCAATGACGTTGTTGGTGATGAGTTGTTCAAGCAGGCCGACCTTGCGCTCTACCAGGCAAAAGAGGATGGACGGAACACCCACCGGTTCTTTGAAACGGACATGGGAACAGCAGTCAGCGAACGCAGGGAACTGATCACCGATCTCAGGCACGCGATCGCAAATTCGGAACTGGAACTCTATTTTCAGCCACAATATTCGCTCGAAACCAATGCCGTGACAGGGTTTGAGGCGCTCGTACGCTGGAACCACCCGAAACGCGGCATGGTGCCGCCAATGGAGTTCATACCGCTTGCGGAAGACACAGGTCTGATAGTTCCACTGGGAGAATGGGTCCTGAACGAAGCCTGCCGGCGGGCGGCGAGTTGGCCCGACCATCTTCGCATCGCGGTCAATCTGTCACCGCGCCAGTTGCGGGGGCACGGCTTCGGACCGGTGCTGATTGGAGCACTTGCCAGATCCGAGCTCAGGGCCGACCGGTTGGAACTCGAAGTCACCGAGAGTGTTCTTCTCATCGAGTCCGATGATATTCTGGATGCGCTGCACCAGGCCAAAGCGCTCGGCGTCAAAGTGTCCATGGATGATTTCGGGACCGGATACTCGTCGCTGAGTTACCTGCGCCGCTTCCCCTTCGACAAGATCAAGATCGATCAGTCATTTGTCCGTTCGATGGCCTATTCGGACGAGTCGGTTTCAATCGTCAAGGCGGTCATTGATCTGGCCAAGAACCTGGACATGACGACGACCGCCGAAGGCGTGGAAACCGAGCTGCTTCTGGAGATGTTGAAGGATATCGGATGTACGGACGCCCAGGGATATTTCCTCGGTCATCCGATGCCGGTTTCCCAGATGGACGATTTGCTTTTTGAATGTCAGGGACCGATAACTGCCGCGGCGCAGTAACCGTGCCTGGACAATTTCATCCGGACCCTGACGCGCCGGTACGCAGCTGCCGGGGATTTTCTGCGACGAAGACTTCGATAGAGATCAGCTGGCGGCGGCCGTTGCAAAGGGCGTTCTTGCTCTGCGCAGCAGGGCCGACGCAAGCATTTTCAGCCCGCTGCTTTCCTCCGCGACAAAAAATGGATCTGCGTAGAAGGTCGCGCCTGCCTGCCGTGCGACTTCCCGCGTTGCTTCCACATGAGACGGTGCGCCAGCCGAATAGATGACATGGTCTTCTGTCAGCTCGCCGAGCAGTTCACAAGGCCTGGCCGTCAAGATGGTCTCGCCATCGCCATCGCTTGCGGTCAGCGTCACGGACACGCCGCGGTTCCGCAGCCAGCGTATGGCGTCGCGCATGTAAAGGCCGTCCTTGGTTCTGGAGCCGACGACAAGCCTGATGTCTCGATCCGGCTGGCCGAGAATCGCTGCGACCGCGATCGCCCATATGGGGGCAAACCCTGTTCCGGTCGATGTCAGGACGATTGGCTCGGGTTGTCTGCGCAGGAAGCCGTTTCCGAACGGCCCGCGCAGCTTGACGCTGTGGCCTTTGGTGATTTCGGACCCGAGCTTGGAGGAGACGAGGCTGTTCGGATAGACCTTGATGTGAAACACGATCACATCCTGTTCCGCATCGAGATTGAGCGGTGTTGTCGGGCTGTAGTCTCGTGCGGGAAAGCCGGAAAAGGTTGCCCGCAGGTATTGTCCCGGCAACCAGGTAACGGGTTTGACAGTTCTGACACGAACCTCGAGATAATCGTCCTTGATCTTCTGGATGCTCTCGACAGTCCCCTTGATGGTTTTGACAATCGGCACGGGGTCGTAGGAGATCTCGGCATCTCCTTCCAGGACCGCCAGGCACCCAAGAACGGTATTTTTTTCTTCGGTTCCCAGGGAATCGACCTGTCCGTCGAGCACGCGCACACGGCAGGTTTCGCATTGGCCCGAACAACAATCATGCGGCAGGACGAGTCTTCCTCCAAGGCCTGCGTCAATCAGTGTGTCCCCGACATTTGCCTTGATCTTTTTTCCGTTGATCGTGACGGTGCAGGTGCTCTTCGACATGAGGTTTGTCCGTACTGGCCTTGGCTGTGTCAGTTGAAAGTCAAGCGCACTGGGCGCGAGTGTCGCGTATGGCGCGTCTGATTGTGATCGAACACGGACAGCCAGACATAAAGACCATCTTCCATGGGAAGGTCCTGGTGGTTGCCGGTGTCCATGTCGCGAATGACCTCAAGGGTCCAGTAGCCGTCCTGCCATTTGGCGCCGCCGTTCAGGTCCGCGCGGCTGCCAAGATATTCTCCCGTGATAAGGACACCCGGAATAACCGTTCCGACCGGAATGTCCGCGTCCTTCTCAGCTGAATATGGGACGCTTTCGGCATCGAACATCCACCATTGCGATCCCGCGTCATCGGTTGCCTCGACAGACATGTCGAGATTGCCCATCAGGGCAGTTGTCCTCACATAATTGGCAGGAAGACGCAGAACGTCCACGGTGCCCTCATAGTCGGATCCCGGTTGTTTCTTGTAATTGTAGACGTAGAACGACTTGCCTTCGTCTGCACCATAGCCGGCGCTGTAGCGGTTCTTGCCGGCAGCCTGTGCTTCATTGGGCTCAAGCGGTGTACCGAACCACATGTCGTCAACCCTGCCCAGCATGCCGCCACGGGAGGCTTTCCACTGCCAGACGTCGATCAGGCTGCCATCGGTCGTATAATGCAGTCCGCGGCCGTGGAATGCAGCTGGCTTGTCGCCGATGGGTTTCGGCCCCATGTGAGTGGAATCTCCACCGCCGAATGCGTCGGTCCTGGAAAAGGCAACGGAGAACTTGTCCTCGTAGTAAGCGGTTTCGTCGGAGATGTCGGCCCTGTTGTTGAGCATGCGCCACCCCTCTTCCGTCTTGATGATCGGGTGTCGCTTCAAGGAGCGATTGCCATCCTCCCAGCGGAATGCAAACGCAATCTTGTCACCGACCTGGGCCGCACGGATCTCAACCGTGGACTCGCCGGAGCCGTTCAAGTTGGAACCTTGATGGGTGCGCACAAAAACGGGGCGTGCTCCTTGCCAGATCGCGTCGTCTAGCACTCCATCCAGTTTCGGAAGAACCGATGCCTGGGATACGTACAGGTCACTTCGCGTACCGAAATCGAGAGCAACGGCACCGGCGATGACCACGCTGCCGAGTGCTGCCGACTTCAACAACGGATAGCGGCTCATGCCAGGAAACTGACGCAGCGATTGCGGCCTGAACAGGCGCAGCAATTGAGCGATACCGCCATAGAAGTAGTGCAGCCCGACATGCGCAACGATATAGGTCAGCACAGTAAGCGCAGAGACGTAGTGAACAGTGACCCAAAGGCCGCCATGACCGAGAAAGAGCAGGACCCCCGTCACTGAAAGAACGAGAATTGCGGTGAATAGGATCCAGTAGGCGATGACGTTGATAGCCGCGATCCGCAATTTGTTGCTGGCCGGCAGCGACAACACGACGATTTTCTTGGATGAAATGCGGCGTTTCAGCCGTGCGGCAGACATATAGGCTGCATAGGCAAAAATGAGCGCAAGTACGAAGACCGCGGACACATAGTGCCATGTCCAGATTTCACCCTGCGGCAGGATAGGTTCGAAAAGCTTGGCAAACCAGGATCCCTCTGCATCCGAAGACAGTCTGAGCCCTGTAACCAGGCTGGTGACGATTGCAATAACCAGTGTCCAGTGGAGAAGGATCGTTCCAAGGTCGCTCCGAACGGTCGCCTTCGGTGCTTCGGGTGATCCGGATGCCCTTCCGGAGCTGCCATGTCTGGAGCCCGGCGCGGTGCGGTCTGAGGAGTTCGGTGGAGGAGTGAGTTCAAGGGTGTGATCTGTCACTTGGTCCGTCAAGTTTCTCTCCACGCGTAGCGATTCTACGAAGCAAAATCAGATTCTGATTCGTGCGCGAAATATTAACAGGGTTTAAATTTTCTAAGTTAAAAAAACATGATTTCATCGCAAAAATAAATAAAAAAATGAACAAATGTCAAAATATGTAGGTGTGAGTAAATTAATGAATTCATTGTGCCTGCGAAAATTCACAAGGACGCGAATATAACTGTTAATTGCACAGCTGGTTGTGAAGCTGATTTGGCTTTTTTGTTGTCCAAATTGACATGGACTCTTTTATGCGTGTCTCATTTCCGGCTGCGCTCGTAACTAATAACAATATAACCAATTTACCTGTCCAGAACAGTCACGGTGGATTCTGGATCCCCATGTCGCAGACACTGCAGTGCCGAACTGGTTCGCGAAATTGATCGGAACGCAATGAGATGTGTGCGGCCTGGAGACCCTTTCTGACCGGTTCAATGAAGTTCCGTCGCGTTTTTAAGATTTTGCAGGAAATGATTCAGGTCATATGCGCGTAACAATTTCCCTTTTAACATCGCTGTTGTTGAAATCGGCGTAGCGACGAACTCATCGTTCAGGTTGTGTCAGGTGGATCAACTCGCATAAGATAAAGTGCGTGTGAACAGGCGGCGCCATGCTGCATGCCTGGCACAGGCTTCGTTCAAGTCTTATTCCCAAGAGGGCAACAATGCTCGTCTCCCATACCCGTATCGTCGATATCGTCGGTGACATCATCCGAATTAAGGTGTCAGCGTCGAAATCGGAGTCCGAAGGGCGGCCATGCCTGGGGGATCTCGCCCTGGTTGACGCCGGGAACGGAACCACATCTCTGGCGCAAGTCATCAACATTGATGACGACATGGTTTCGCTTCAGGTGAACTCCGGCACGAAGGGGCTGGCAAACAATGCATCTGTGAGATTTTTGGGCGAACCGGCCAAGGTAACCTACTCCGACAATATTCTAGGTCGCGTTTTCGACGGTGCAGGACAACCGATAGATCAAGGTCCCGATCTGGGAAGTGACCCGACCGTTCCGATCGGCGGACCGTCGGCCAATCCCATGAAGCGCGTTCTGGCCTCTCGCATGATCCGAACCGACGTGCCCATGATCGACATCTTCAACTGCCTGGTGGAAAGTCAGAAGATTCCGATTTTTTCGGTCTCCGGTGAGCCCTACAATCCTTTTCTTGCCCGGATTGGTATCCAGGCGGATGCCGATATCGTGGTTTTTGGCGGTCTCGGATTGATTTTCGACGACTATGCATTTTTCCGGAAACAATTCGAGGACGCCGGCGTCTTCCCGCGAACCGTGATGTTTATCAATCAGGCATCCGACCCGGTGGTCGAGCGCTTGCAGGTTCCTGACATGGCCCTGGCGGTTGCCGAAAAATTTGCCGTTGAAGAGGGCAAACGCGTTCTTGTACTCATGACCGACATGACCGCATTTGCGGATGCCATGAAGGAGGTCTCCATCGCCATGGAGCGCGTTCCCGCGAACCGCGGTTATCCGGGCGACCTCTATTCCCAACTGGCGCGCCGTTACGAAAAGGCTTGCGACTTCAAGGGCTCGGGTTCGGTGACCATTCTGACAGTCACGACCATGCCCGGAAATGACGTAACGCATCCGGTGCCCGACAACACCGGTTACATCACCGAAGGTCAGTTCTATCTGCACAGTGGCGTCCTTGACCCGTTCGGTTCGCTCTCGCGACTGAAGCAGCACGTCATCGGCAAGGTCACGCGTGAAGACCACAACCAGATCATGAACACCATGATCCGCTTCTATTCTGGCGCCCGCGACGCGGAACAAAAGCAGTCGATGGCCTTTGAACTGTCCGGTTACGACAGGCAACTCCTCAAGTTTGGTGCCTTGTTCCGCGAGCGTTTCATGGACATCGAAGTGTCCAAACCTCTTGAAGAGGCTCTCGATCTTTGCTGGCAGACACTTGCGGAGTGTTTCGAGCCCGCGCAACTCTTGATGAAGCAGGGACTGATCGACAAGTACTATCCAAAGAAACAGACGCCGCCGGGGGAAAGCAGTAGCGGGGAGGCTGCCGCCTGATGGCCAAGCTTGCACTCAACAAGTCTTCACTCGCACGGGAAAGCACGCAGCTTGCAGAATATCGGCGATTTCTGCCGTCTCTGGAGCTGAAACGGCTTCAGATAACGGCGGAACGGGCCAAGGCGAAGGAGACCCTGGCGCGGCTTGAGCAACACTATGAGCAGCGTTTTGCCGATCTTGCGGCAGCCCTGCCAATGCTGGCGAACAAGCACGTTCCGCTAGAGGGATTGGTAAGGTTGAAGGGTGTCGAGAGGTCAGAGCAAAATCTTTCAGGCACTGTTTTGCCGGTTCTTGGCGAAATCGATGTTGAGATAGAGCCGTATTCCCTGCTTGCGCGTCCCCACTGGGTTGATCCTTATGCCGACGGCATGCGCGAGTTGCTACGATTGAACCTCGAGCGCGATGTGGCGCGCGAACGTATCGTGAAGCTGATTGAAGCCGAGGCCGTGATTTCACGGCGTGTCAATCTGTTCGAGAAGGTTCTGATCCCCCGCGCTGAGCGTAACATCAAGAAAATCCGCATGGCACTTGCCGATGCGGAGCGTGACGCTGTTGTGCGCGCCAAGATTTCCAAGCGAAAGACGGCCGCTCGCAGTGCCGAGGAAAGGATGGCCCGTATATGACCATCGTTCCGCTCGTAAAGGTCAGTCTTGTCGGAATTCTAAATGACAAGGAAATGGTGCTTGAGGCCGCACAATCCTTCGGAGTTCTTCACCTGGTGCCGCTTGCCTCGGCACAAAAGGATCTGGAAGCCGTTCCGCCCGGATTGGGACGCGAGGCTGTCGAGGCGCTGCGCTGGCTGGTGGATTGCCCCACCCAGCGCCGCCCGGTGACCGTTCCTGACGAGTTCGATCTTGAAAAGGTTGTCGATGCCACATTAAAAACAGGAAAGCGCTGAAGGAATGCCGGGACCGGCTCGCCCAACTGGACAATCGAATCCAGGATGTTGAACCCTGGGGTGAGTTCAGTTTCTCGGAATTGGCGGAAGTCGGTGACAATCGATTGTGGTTCTATGTTGTACCCGCGGGTAAACTGAAGCTGATCGACCCTTCAGACAAGATCATCGAGATTGTGCATCAGGACAGGTACCGCACCTACATCGTACTCCTGTCACCCGAAGAGCCGCCTGTGAATTCCATGCCAGTTCCACGGGTCCATTTTGGTGCGTTGTCACTCTCCGAACTCAGACGGCGATCCGAGCAGTCGGCAATAGAACTCGAAGAGCTGGAGTTGGAGCGCCAGTCCCTGACGAAATGGCGCTATGTTCTGGCGCAGAACCTGGCTGCCGCGCGCGACAGATCCGCGCGAAACCGCGCGGCGCTGGAAACCGCGGACAAAGAGCGGGTTTTTGTGCTTCAGGCCTGGGCCAGACGGGATTTGGTCAACGAGATCAGGGGACTTGCAACCGACCTCGGTATTGCCGCCGTGTTCGACGAGATTACGGACAAGGACAGGCCGCCAACTCTCCTGGAAAACACCCATTCGATGGAAGGTGGCGAAAACCTGGTGGAATTCTATCAGACGCCCGGTTACCGGGACTGGGACCCGTCTGCCATCGTCTACGTGTCCTTCATCATCTTTTTCGGCATGATCATGACGGACGCGGGCTATGGTTTGCTGCTTCTGCTGATCCTGTTCCTGTTCCGCAAGCGTTTCACCGGCTCTGAGCTTGGCAAACGCATGTTGCGAATGTCGACCTGGCTGATGATTTCGACCGCAGCGTTCGGCGTGGCCACTGGCAGCTACTTCGGTGTCAAACCACCTGAAGGAAGCTTTCTGGCGCATCTGAAGATACTTGATCTCAAGGATGTGCAGACAATGATGAAAATCACGCTGACGATCGGCGTGGTCCACATTGTTCTCGCCAATCTCATGCGGGCCGTCCACGAGAAGACACCAAGCGGAAGGTTCCAGCCGGTCGGCTGGTCCCTGGTCGCGCTTGGAGGACTGTCGACATTCCTGGGTCAGGGTACCTTTTTTGCATCTGTCGGTCCGGTCGGTGTTGTCGCAGGTCTGCTTGTCGTCGGTTTTTTCGGCAGTGACCGGAAAGTCAATTCCGTGAAGGCCGGTGGGCTTCGGATTTTCGACGGGTTCACGGCGCTGGCCAGGATCGTCAACATCTTCTCGGACGTCTTGAGTTATATGCGTCTGTTTGCGCTGGGACTTGCCGCGGCATCGCTTGCTGAAACAATCAATTCGCTTTCCGGACAGCTCAACCAGTCTGTTCCCGGGATCGGAATTCTGATTGCCATTCTCGTTCTGGCAATCGGGCACGCAATAAATATCGGGCTCGGTCTAATTGCAGGTTGCGTCCATGGATTGCGGCTGAACGTTATTGAATTTTTCAATTGGGGTTTGAAAGACGAGGGCACGCCCTTCCGTCCGTTCAAGAAAGAGGAGACACGCCTGTGAACGAATTCGTTGTGGCTCTCGGTTGGTTTGGGCTTTACGCACCGGTTGCTCTGGGTGCGATCGGCAGCGCCTGGGGCTGTGCGCTGGGTGGCAGTGCCGCGATTGGTGCCATGCTCGACAGTGAAGGCGGCTATGGCCGCTTTATCGGTGTTTCGCTCATGCCGTCCTCGCAGGTGATCTACGGCATCGTGATCATGTTCTCGCTTCAGCAGTCGAGCATTGACGCCGCCAATGGCGCAGCGCTCTTCGGCATCGGCGTACTGTCCGGCTTCACCATGCTGTTTACCGGCATCCGTCAGGGCGAGGTTCTCGCTTCCGCTATTCATGCATCCAAGGCCAAGCCGGAGATTTTCGGCATTTCGCTGGCCCCGGCCGCGGTGCTCGAGGGTTTTTCCGTGTTCGCGTTGGTTTTCGCGCTGGTTCTTGCCGGCTCGATCCCGAGCTAGAGCCCAAATGACGAAAACGGAGGCAGTTATGTCCAAGAACAGTGGCTCGACAGTTCTGGAAAATGCCGCCGGCGCCGGGGTTCAGGCCCTGATTGACCGGCTGAAGTCCGAGGGCGTATCGGCGGGCCAGTCGGAAGGCGACGAAATCCTTGCCAAGGCAAGGAACAGGGCGGAGGCCATCGTCTCGGAGGCGCAGAAAAAGGCAGACGCATTGCTGGCCGAGGCGAGGGCGGAAGCAGCCAGGGAGAAGGCCGCGACAGAGGACGGGCTGAAGGTCGCTGCAAGGGATCTGGTGCTCAGTCTGCGAAACGAACTTGGTGACCGGATACAACAGGAGGCCGGGCGCCTTGTGGGCACCACGCTCGGAGATGAGCAGTTCCTGCAAAAACTCATTCTGGCGATGGCCGGCAACGCGAAGGAAAATGCTTCGGTGAGTGACACCGAACCAATGGAAATCGTGCTTCCGGAAAAGGTCATCACCTTCGAGGAACTGAAACAGTCTCCCGAGGCGGTAGAACCGGGAACGCTGACGCATTTCGTCATTGCACTGGCGGGCGAGGCGCTGCGCGGCGGTGTAACCTTTTCCACCGCGCCAGGGTTCGCCGGAATCAAGGTGAAGCTGACCGACAGGGACGTTTCCATCGATCTGACCGAAGAAGCCGTCGCGACTTTGCTCAAGCGCCACCTGCAGCCACGCCTGCGGGCCGTGATGGAAGGGGTCCTAAGGTAGCCATGTCGCAACCGCACCAATATATCGCACTTGTCACCAGTCTTCCCGATCTGGGAAAACTGTTCACGCGCAAAAACGTGCCGATCTCCGAGTTCCGGTTGAAGCAGCGCATGTCGATGTTGGAAGCGGAGCACACAGGGCTCTTGCAGGAACTGGTGGAAATCACTGCCTGGGCAGGCGTCGCCAAATACGACCAGGACCTTGAGGTGATCCGTCGCGCAAACCAGGTGGTCAATGATTTGAAGGACTATCCGGATCTGCAGCATCTTGTAGGAACACGCATGGAAACCCGTACCCTGATCGCGGCTCTTCGCCGGAGGCGTGATGGCCAGGAAACAGCCGGTGACATTGCTTCCTGGGGCTATGGTCGCTGGTGCGGCCGGATCAAGGCCAACTGGAGCGATCCCGCGTTTGGCCTCGGGCATTTCATGCCGTGGATCTCGGAAGCGCATCGCTTCCTGCAGACGGGCGATCACATCGGCATGGAACGTTTGACCCTGACCCAGGTTTTTCGCCAATTGGACCACTTCGGCGCGCTGCACGAGTTCGATTTCGAAGCAGTCGCGATCTACGTGTTGCGCTGGGTTATTGTCGAACGCTGGTCACGTTACAACGAAGACGACGCAAGGGATCGACTTGCGACCCTTGTTCAGGCAGCGCTGGGCAAAGGTTCTACATCCGGCATCGATCCCGCCGTCACAGAATTTCCGAAAGACAACTCATTCGCGTTTGAGGGAGCCACCTCATGACCAGCCATGTTCAGCTTCCCGAACCGACTGCCGAGATCATTGCAGTCCAGGATGACCTCGTCACACTTGCTCCGCTCGAGAACGCGCCGTTGATCAAGAACGAAGTCGTCTACATCATTCCGCACGGGCCGGAGCGGGAGGGAAAACCACGCGAATATCTGAAGGCCGAGGTGCTCCGGGTGCGCGGCAAGTCGGCCGAAGCGCAGGTCTTCGAAAGCACCGCCGGCGTGAGGGTCGGTGACAAGGTAATCCAGAGCGGTGAAATGCTGTCCGTCGCGCTCGGACCGGGATTGCTCAGCACGGTGTTCGATGGACTGCAGAACCCGCTTGCGGAAATTGCGGCAGAGCACGGATTTTTCCTGCCAAGAGGTGTTCTTACCAACGCGCTGGACCAGAAGCGGAAATGGGCCTTTGAACCCAAGGTCAAGGCCGGCGATCCCGTGATGGCGGGAGATACACTCGGAACGGTTCCCGAGGGCCGCTTCGAGCACAAGGTGATGGCGCCGTTCACCCTGACCGGCAGTTGGTCGGTCGAGCGGGTGCGCGAAGGAACGTTCACAATCAACGAGGTCGTCATCACGCTCAGGAACGACAGGGGCGAGACCCGTGATCTGACCATGGTACAGCACTGGCCGGTTCGCCGGGCCATACCGGAGGGCCTTGTCAGATCCGGGCAGAGCGAACGGCTTTATCCGCGCGAACCTCTCATCACCACGCTACGTCTGATCGATACGTTCTTTCCGATTGCGCGCGGCGGGATGGGTTGCATCCCGGGACCGTTCGGTGCCGGCAAGACGGTACTGCAGTCGCTGATTTCCCGCTTTTCGGCGGTGAACATCGTGATTGTGGTCGCTTGCGGCGAACGTGCCGGGGAAGTGGTTGAGACCATCACGGAATTTCCGCATCAGCCGGACCCGTCAGGTGACGGCACGTTGATGGACCGCACGGTGATCATCTGCAACACGTCTTCCATGCCTGTGGCCGCCCGGGAAGCGTCGATCTACACCGGGATCACACTCGGCGAATATTACCGTCAGATGGGGTATGACGTGCTTCTGATTGCCGACAGCACGTCGCGCTGGGCGCAGGCAATGCGCGAAACGTCCGGCCGTCTTGAGGAGATCCCGGGAGAAGAGGCATTCCCGGCTTATCTCGACTCCGCCATCAAGGGAATTTATGAGCGCGCGGGTGTCCTGAAGACCGCAACCGGTGACACCGGCAGTCTCACGATGATCGGAACGGTTTCGCCCGCGGGCGGCAACTTTGAGGAGCCTGTCACCCAATCCACGCTTGGCACCGTCAAGACCTTCCTTGGTCTGTCGTCCGAGCGCGCCTACAAGCGGTTTTATCCGGCGGTTGACCCCTTGTTGTCGTGGTCCAGATACCAAGGCCAACTCGGAGATTGGTACCGGGAAAACATCGGTCCGGACTGGGTGCCGCGCGTCGAGGAGATGATCGAGTTGTTGCGCAAGGGCGACGAGATCACACGGATGATGCAGGTTACCGGGGAAGAGGGCATATCGACAGAGGATTTCGTGCTTCAGCAAAAAGCGTTGTTCCTGGACATGGTCTATCTGCAACAGGATGCCTTCGATGACGTCGACGTTTCCGCTCCACTGGCACGCCAGCAGAAAACCTTCGACCTCGTCTACAGGATCGCGACGACCGAATTCGCCTTCGAGGACAAGGATGCCGTCCGGACGTTCTTCACCGAGCAGACATCAACGTTCAAGAACCTCAACTACTCGGCGGACGGGAGCAATGAACGCAAGGACCTGTTGGAGAAGATCAACCGGAACCTGCATGCTGCGCCGACTCGCATGAATCAGGCTTGATTTCCTGATTTGCGAGGCGAAAGGGAGCGAGCGCAAGGTCCTGGTACATTGACTTGTTGAAAGTCGCATGGACCAGGAAGTCGGGTCTATCGATCTTGACGATTGTGACGGGAGCCTTGCTGAGACGCAGGAGGCGAGGGCATTGTTCTTGCTTTGAACGGATCGCGACTGTCGGTTTCAAATACAAAAGCTGTGGTCGGATGCCCTGGAACGATTTCTCCTCGTGTTGGAGAATTATTGAAATTAGGTACTTCTTCACCGCCGAGACGTGTTTCGAAAGGCAGTTTTGATGCACAATGAGCAACCAAATGGCCCGTGATCAAAAAATAACCTTGACCGGTGATGCAGCACCTTTCTAGATTTTCTTGACCATTTGGTCAGCGCGTGGACACTCAGAAGGCAGATTGCCCGGTGTCCACATGGAGATCAATGTGCTGCGTCCCATTGAAACGCTTGCGAATCGCACGATGATTGGGTCTGCAGCGAACAAAAAAACCAGAGAAGGACCCCGCTGATCGAGTCGGGTCCATAACCAGTAGGGGAATGGCAATGAAGACACTTAAACGTCTTGCACTTGTATCTGTGATGGGAGCGGGTCTGATTTCCGGAGCAGCCCAGGCTGCCGATGAACTGACACTTCAGCTGAAATGGGTCACTCAGGGACAGTTTGCCGGTTACTACGTCGCAAAGGACAAGGGGTTCTACGAAGAAGAAGACCTTGATGTGACGATCAAGCCGGGTGGACCTGACATTGCACCTCCACAGGTGATCGCTGGCGGCGGTGCCGACGTGATCATCGACTGGATGCCGTCTGCCCTGGCATCACGCGAAAAGGGCGTGCCGCTTGTCAACATCGCGCAGCCGTTCAAGAAGTCCGGAATGATGCTGACCTGCCGCAAGGACACCGGTATTTCGTCGCCGGAAGACTTCAAGGGCAAGACGCTCGGTGTCTGGTTCTTCGGAAACGAGTATCCTTTCCTGTCCTGGATGAGCCAGCTCGGGATTCCGACTGACGGAAGCGACGGTGGTGTCACGGTTCTGAAACAGGGCTTCAACGTTGACCCGATTCTGCAAAAGCAGGCCGACTGCATTTCCACGATGACCTACAACGAGTACTGGCAGGTCATCGATGCGGGGATCCCCGCTGACGAACTGGTCGTCTTCAAGTATGAAGACCAGGGTGTCGCGACACTGGAAGACGGACTGTACGTCCTGGACGAAAGCCTGGACGATCCTGCGATGGTCGACAAGCTTGCCCGGTTCGTACGCGCGTCGATGAAGGGATGGGCCTACGCCGCCGAAAATCCGGAAGAAGCTGCTGAAATCGTTCTGGAAAACGATGCGACAGGAGCCCAGACCGAAAAACATCAGGTCCGGATGGTCGGGGAAATCGTCAAACTGGTCGACGGATCTGACGGCAAGCTCGACATGAGTGCCTATGACCGTACCGTGAAGTCGCTGCTGGCCGGTGGCTCCGATCCGGTCATCACGAAGGAACCGGAAGGTGCAACGTCGACAGCCGTGACCGACAAGCTCTGACCCTGAGCCGGGCATGAAGCAATGCGTGAAAAGGCCGCCCGATGAGGCGGCCTTTTTTGTGTTTTACTAGACGGGTGTTCGAATACGGGACACGGCCGCGAACTGAACTGCCAGGGCATTGCTGATGACAAAGAAAGCCGTCGTTCTTGGAGCCTATGGGTTCATTGGTGCTGCTTGCGTGCGTGCTTTGCAGCAGGAAGGATTTTCGGTGTGCGGGGTCGGGCGTTCGCTCAGTACAGCACAAAAAATTCTCCCCGATCTCGTTTGGATAATCCGTGACATCGCCACGGCAACAGTGAGCGACTGGCAAGATATTTTTTCTGAAGCGGACATCGTTGTGAACGCATCAGGAGCGCTTCAGGACGGAACGCGTGACAATTTGACGGCGATCCACGAAATGGCGGTCGTCGCCATGTGCGAGGCGCTTGAGGGAACCAGGACGAAATTCATCCAGATTTCCGCAGCGGGCGTGTCGGATCAGGCGCCGACGGAGTTCTTTCGCAGCAAAGCCAGGGGCGATGCCAGGGTTATGTCCTCCCGGCTGGACTGGGTTGTCTTGCGGCCGGTACTGGTATTCGGGGCGCAAGCCTATGGGGGAACCGCCCTGTTGAGAGCTGCCGCTGCCTTTCCCCTGGTCGGACCGAAGATTTACCCGGATGCGCAGGTCCAGACGATCCACGTAGATGACCTGGCAAAAGCTGTTGTGCAAGTGGCCCGGGGCGAACTTGGAGGCTGCTTTGCAGCTGAGCTTGCCGAGGAGGGGCGGCAATCATTTCCCGACTTGACCGCCAAATTGCGCGCCTGGCTTGGGTATCCCGCCTGGTCAACCCAGGTCGCAATCCCGGGGTGGATGTTGACCTTGTCGGGACGGTGCGCGGACGCTCTCGGCTGGCTGGGCTGGCGCTCACCGCTCAGGACCAATGCGCTTTTATCGCTCGAATCCGGAATAACAGGCGATCCGGCAATCTGGAAAAGCTTGGGAGGAGTGTCGCTCAGGACCCTCGGTGAATCACTGGCACAAATGCCCGCGACCGTGCAGGAACGCAGTTTCGCGCGGCTTTATCTGATGCTGCCGCTGGCGATCGGATGCCTGTCATTGTTCTGGCTCCTGTCAGGTGTTTTTGGATTGATTTCATTTGGTGCTGCCAAGGCCGTGCTTACCGGCCAGGGTATGTCCGGCGGATTTGCCGGGTCCGCGGTCCTCGGTGGATCGATGGCGGATCTGTTGCTCGGTGTCGCGGTGCTCTTCCGGCGTTGGACGAAAACTGCCTGTCTGGGAATGATTGCGGTTTCCGCCGGTTATCTTGCAGCCGGCACGTTGCTGACACCGCATCTTTGGGCTGATCCACTGGGGGTATTTGTCAAGGTTCTGCCATCAATGGTGCTCGCGCTCCTTGTCACTCTGGTTCTGGAGGATCGCTGATGTGGTACGAGCTCCTTCGATTTGCACATGTGGTCGGCGCTTGTGTTCTGTTAGGAACAGGGGCTGGCATCGCATTTTTCATGGTCATGTCAAACCGGACGCAAGATCCTGTCCTGATTGCGCATGTTGCAGGGATCGTCGTCCTGGCCGATACGGTCTTCACGGCAACCGCGGCGGTCTTTCAGCCGATAACGGGCTACCTGTTGACACGTGAAGTCGGCTGGCCGCTCCTGGAGGGGTGGGTCCTGGTTTCCCTTTGCCTTTACGTGGTCGTCGGATTGTTCTGGCTTCCCGTGGTCTGGATCCAGATCAGACTGCGTCGCCTGGCGAAACATGCCGCACATGCCGGCGAGGCACTTCCGGCGGAATACCAGAGGCTCTACCGGATCTGGTTCGTCTGCGGTTTTCCGGCTTTCATTGCGGTCCTTGCCATCGTCTGGCTGATGCTGACGCGTCCCGATCTTTCGCTGTAGTGTTAAGGAACGAAGTCAGTCGGGTGTCTTTCGCATCAGGATCCAGATCATCGCTCCAATGAACGCGAATGTGCCAAGGTTCAGCAGCGTATCAATCGGGTCACCGATCAGCATGGGAGGTCTCCTTCCTGCTGTCCTGCAGCAGTGCCTTGGTCAGGCAGGTCATCAGCAAAACGGTAATAAAAACAAACGGCAAGGCGCCGAGCGCGATCAGAGTCTTGACCGCGTTCATCGAGCCCGACAGGATCATTGCAGCTCCCAGCATGCCCAGCAGGCCGCCCCAGATGACCCGGACCTTTGCGCTTGGGTCCGGGTTGCCGCCGGTGGAGAAAGTTCCAAGCACGAAGGCGGCGCTGACGACACTGGTGACGATAAACAGAAACGCCGCGGCAATCGTCGCCAGTGTCGTGAGTGTGGCGAACGGTAACCGGTCGAGCAATGCGAAGGTCATGCGCTCCACATTGGTTTGTGTCAGGGCCAGAAGTTCGCCCTGACCGTTGATCGTTTCGTAGAGACCGACGCCACCGAATGCTCCGAACCAGATTGTCGAAAACAGCGTCGGACCGATCAGCACGCCCAGGACAAATTCACGGATCGTGCGCCCTTTTGAAATCCGGGCGACAAACACGCCGACAAATGGGCCCCAGGCGATCCACCAGACCATATAGGTCAGCGTCCAGTCCCGGAACCACTGATTGGTTTCGTCGCCGTAGAAAGTAAAGGTCTGCAGGCCGCGCGGTATCACTTGCGAGACGTAGGTGCCGATCCCGCCGATGATGGAATTCAGCAGAAATTCCGATGGACCGAGGATGATGGTGTAGGCGACCAACGCGATCGCAAGGGCCATCGCGATATTGGAAAGTCGGGCCATCCCGCTGCCCAGGTCGACGAGCAGCGGTGGTATGTAGGCGGCGACCATGACGAAAAAGACGCCACCGACCAGATAGCCGGATGTTGTTTCACCGCCGAACAGCACGGTGACGCCGTCGGCAACCTGAAACACACCCATGGCGACGGAGCCGCCAACGCCGATGGCAATGGCTGCAATCGCCATGAAATCGGAAAACCAGCCAACCGCGCTGGCCCAGCGTTCACCCGGGAACAGGTTCTTGACCGGCGCACTTACCAGCATAGGCGTTCCGCGGCGGAAGCTGAAATAGGCGATTGCAAGCGCCGTCGTTCCGTAGATCGCCCAGGCATGAATGCCCCAGTTGAAATTGGCCGCAAGCAATGCCTGCTCCGCAGCGATCGGCGTCGGAATATGCTCCTGGGCGACGTAAAAATGGGTGAGCGGTTCAGCTACGGCCCAAAAGAGGAGACCGACACCCATGCCCGCGGCAAAGAGCATGGCGATCCATGTGGGTGTTGAATACTCTGGACGGTCCGTATCCGCACCAAGGCGGATATCTCCGAACCGTGTCAACGTCAGGCCCAGGCAGAACAGCAGCATGATTGTTACCGACAACATCACGAACCAGCCGCGGCTGACGAAATACTGGTCGACAATTGTCTTTGCGATGCTCTGCAAGCTGGTTGGATCGACCACACCCCAAACGCCGATGATCGCGCATAGGCCGATCGATGCTGCCAGAAGCAGACGGGAATCCTGCATGTGAGCCCACCTCGTGTCCGTGTCTGTTCACGCTAACGACATGGCAGGCCGACATCAACGCCAGTCTGAATGAAAAAACGCAGGCAGTCCTGAGACTTGCCTGCGTTGGAAGACCATTGCCGCGAAATTTATTCCGCAGCGTCTTTCACTGCCATTGGATTGTTCGGGTGTGTGGTCCAGTTGGCGTAATCCTTGTCGACCACCTTCTTTGTCCGGGGATCGATGCTGCCGGCAGCCATCGGCTCCATCGTGATGCAATTCTCCACCGGGCAGACGCTGACACACAGGTTGCAGCCGACACATTCCTCATCGATTACCTCGAAGCGGCGCGCACCGTCGACCATGTTCGTGATTGCCTGGTGTGACGTGTCTTCGCAGACGATGTGACAGCGGCCACACTGGATGCAAAGATCCTGATCGATTTTCGCCTTGGCGATGTAGTTCAGGTTCAGATACTGCCAGTCCGAGACATTGGGAACCGCACTGCCGATGAACTGGTCGACGGATGTATGGCCCTTGCTGTCCATCCAGTCGCTGAGCCCTTCGATCATGTCTTCCACGACCTTGAACCCGTAGGTCATCGCGGCTGTGCAAACCTGCACCGAACCGGCTCCGAGTGCCATGAACTCGGCCGCATCGCGCCAGTTTGTCACTCCGCCGATACCGGAAATGGGCAAGCCGTGTGTCACTGGATCGCGTGCAATTTCGGCCACCATGTTCAACGCGATCGGCTTGACTGCCGGTCCGCAATAGCCACCATGGGCGCCTTTGCCGTCAACCGATGGCGACGGCGACATGATATCGAGGTCGACACCCATGATCGAGTTGATCGTATTGATCAGCGACACGGCATCGGCACCGCCCGCTTTCGCCGCCTGGGCTGGCTTGCGGACATCCGTGATATTGGGTGTCAGCTTGACGATACAGGGCATGCGCGAGTGCTGCTTCACCCAGCGGGTGACCATCTCGATATATTCGGGAACCTGACCAACGGCGGAACCCATTCCGCGTTCGCTCATTCCGTGAGGGCAGCCGAAATTGAGTTCGACGCCATCCGCTCCGGTATCCTCGACGCGCCTCAGGATATCGATCCAGTTCTGCTCTTCGCAGGGAACCATCAGCGAGACCACAAGGGCCCGGTCTGGCCAGTCGCGTTTGACCTGCTTGATTTCCTGCAGGTTGACTTCCAGCGGCCGGTCGGTGATCAGCTCGATATTGTTAAGGCCGATCAGTTGGCGGTCCTTGCCGTGAATGGCGCCGTAGCGCGGACCGTTGACATTGACGATGGCCGGGTCTTCGCCGAGCGTTTTCCAGACGACGCCTCCCCAACCGGCCTTGAAGGCGCGGACGACGTTGTATTCCTTGTCTGTCGGCGGGGCCGAGGCCAGCCAGAACGGATTTGGCGATTTGATTCCGATGAAGTTTGTGCGCAGATCAGCCATGGACGCTCTCCCTCGATTCCGTAGTAGCGTGCGCTTGTTCGCTCAGGGCAGTGTGGATGCTTTCCGCCGCGATCTTTCCATCTTCAACGGCAGTGACCGTCAGGTCCTCACCACCGAGTGCACAGTCGCCTCCGGCCCAGACGTCGTCGAGGTTGGTCCTGTTGTCGGCATTGACCACGATGCGTCCTTTTTCGATCGTGATTGACGCATCCAGATCTTCCCGAACGAGGGTTTGACCGACCGCCTTGAACACCATGTCGGCGGCAAGCGTGAGGTACTCGCCGGTTCCCTTGAGGGCACCATCTTCGTCGGTTGAGGTTCGTTCAAGTTCGATGGAACTGATGTGTCCGCTGTCGACCACCAACCTGTGCGGTTGCACGTTTGTCAGGATCTTGACGCCGGACGTTTGCGCCAGTTCCTGTTCATAGCGGGACGCGTTCATACGCTCCTGCCCGCGCCGGTAGACGATCGTCACGTCGTCTGCGCCCAGCAGTTTCTTCTGCACAGCGATGTCGATGGCGGTCATGCCTCCACCGATGACGACGATGTGTCGACCGACGGGAAGCCGTGCAAGGTCTTCGGCCTGCCGAATGTCGGAAATGTAGTCGACGGCACTCAAAACACCGTTCTGGCTTTCGTGTTCCTTGTTGAGTGCATTGACACCGCCAAGACCGACACTGAGGAAAACGGCATCATATGTTGCTCTGAGCTCGGCAAGATCAAGGTTTTCGCCAAGTCGCATTCCCGTCTTGAGTTCGATACCGCCAATAGAGAGCACGAAGTCCACTTCGCGCTGTGCGAAATTGTCGACTGACTTGTAGGACGCAATTCCGAATTCGTTCAGACCGCCGGCCTTGTCCCGCGCATCGAACAGTGTGACGTCGTGGCCGTGCACGGCCAGACGGTGCGCGCAGGACAGACCAGCCGGTCCGGCTCCGGCCACCGCAATTTTCTTGCCGGTGGGTGCTGCGCGGTCAAACGGGGTCGCGTCGTGGCCGGCCATGTAATGGTCGGTGGCGTGGCGTTGCAGCTGTCCGATCTTCACCGGTTTGCCTTCGGCAACTTCGCGGACGCAAACCTGTTCGCACAGGGTCTCCGTCGGGCAGACGCGGGCACACATGCCTCCGAGAATGTTCTGCTCGAAGATGGTCTTGGCGGACCCGTCCGGATTTCCGGTCGAGATCTGCCGAATGAACTGGGGAATATCGATGCTTGTGGGACACGCCTGCACGCAAGGTGCGTCGTAGCAGAAGTAGCAGCGGTCGGCCTCGACCTGAGCTTCGTGCGGCTCCAGCAACGGATGCAGGTCGCTGAAGTTCTCTGAATATGCGTCCTCATGCAGGCGTCCGGGTGCGATGTCCGGGCCGGCTTTTGACTGGGTCATGTAGATCTCCGGAAGGTTGGCGATCGTTTTTCAAGGCGGCCTCCTTCATTTTTTGAGGAGGCTCATGCCCCTATTGGGCAAAAATTTGAACAGTTAGTCAAATATTTTTAGAACAATTAAAAACTTGAGCGTTTTTATCAGAAATTAAACTGCATGAATCACAGTGAGTTAGGTACAAAAACAAGTCTGATTAAATTTTCGCCACGGAAGGCTTCAGTCGCCAAAATCTGTCGGCGCCAAAGTGGCTTGTCGTTTTGGCGGTCAATTTTCCCTGATCAATATGGGCGGTGCGTTAATCCGAAGCGTTGAGATTGCCCTGTGCGAAAGGACTGAATGCCCAGGCGCGTTACCAGAGCCCCGATCGTGAGAACGACGATGGTGACGGGCCAGAAGACAGACATCAAAAAAAGGCGTGCCAATCGTGACGCTGTGCTGGTGCAGCTTTCCTGCAATTCCGCCGAGGAGATAATCAAGACTACCAATGTGAAGGCGCCATAAAGAATGGCTCCGATAAGAAATCCAATAAACATGTCACGGCCCACTTTCGGCTACGCGAAACCGCTTTCCGGAAACTTGCCCGTTTACCCGGAAGCGATAAAACGCCGATGAACAAACACTTGCAACAATAGCGTGGATTGTGGCCGAAGCGCCGCAAGGAAGGGCAGGCTGCGATCTCGTTTCAGGTTATACCCAAAAAAACCGGATTGTTTCAAGTGTCCGCCATGACACAAAGTTCTGCTCCAGGTGTCGCTGCTTCATTGCGGATACCAAAGGCGTGCCTTCTCCGCACCCCGTTCAATGATCACGTGACCATTGGCGAAAACGCGGTAGCCGTGGCTCCAGTCACCGTCTGGCCATTTGATCCTGATGCTGGCACGCTCCGCGACACCAAGGCCGAAATGCACAAAGCCGAGTTGACCGGAAGCATGACCTGCGCCGACCTGAATGTCTTTCACCACGGTCCGGTTCCCGGTCTTTACACTGATCTTCGCGCCGACGGCCCGCGTATTGGCACGGCCGGGCTGGCGAACATCGACAGCAATCCAGTTGCCGAGCGGCTTGACGGTTGCGGCGGTCCCTTCTCCGAGATTCCGGAACAGGCTGACCGGAGCGGCACGATTGACGACAATGAGGTCCAGAAGTCCGTCGGCGTTGAAGTCGGCAAGACCGGCTCCTCGGCCTCGCCGGTCAAGGTCAATTCCTGCAACATCGCCGGCCTCGACGAACTTTCCGTCCCATTGCCCTATCAGCAGATTGTCAGGGTCGTATGCGGCAAAATCCGGCATGGATTCCACGTTGCCCTTGGCAATGAAAAGGTCCCAGAGCCCGTCATTGTTCACGTCCTGAAATTCCGAATGCCATCCGGTGGAAGGTTTCAGGTCGTCGCCGGTATAGGGTCTGTGTGCGGTCAGACCGAGGTCAAATGCGATGTCCTGATAAACCGGCACTGTTTCATCCGCTTCGACATCCAGCGTCTGTAATTTGGTGTCGCCCATGCTTGTGAGCGCGTATTCGGGAAATCCGTCGACATCGAGATCGATCGACGCAATGCCCATCCCCCAGATTTTCAGGTGCTGCCATCCGTCGGTCTTGCGGAAGGGACGCGGCGGTCTGTTTGGAGAAACTGCCCAGAGTTGCTCCTGTCCGCCACGATAGTAGTGCCGGTCGTTGGAGATGCGCAGGGACGGTTCACCTGACCGGTTCCAATCGGTGAACAGAATTGAAAGTGAACAATAACCGGGTGAAAGGCGGACGGGATTCGGGTAGCTAACCTGTCCCGCAGCAGATTGTTCCGGCCGGAACAGAAAGTTGTCATGACAGGTGCCCCACGGAGATCCGGGCTGGGAGCGATCGACGTAGTTTCCGAAAGCAAGCGTCGGATGGTCGCTGGCGGCTTCATATGTCGCGGAAAAGGAAGTCGTCCATTCGCGGCCTCCGTCAAATCCAAGCGCTCGATTGGCAATTTCGAACGTACAGTCGCCCTTGCCTTCCAACAGAAGATTTTCGCCGAGGCGCAATACAACGAGATCGAGCAGGTCGTCGTTGTTGAAATCGAGCGGATAGGCACCGAGAACCTTCGCGGACAGCTTCCCGCTCAGGCCGGTGTCCTTCGGTGAAAAACGCAGGGAACCGCCCGCCGCACTGCGGTTTACAAAAAGCTGCGCCGGATTCTTGCCGCCGGCGAGGAAAAGGTCGGGACGTCTGTCGCCGTTGCAGTCGAAAATCGCGACCCCGCCACCCACAAAGAACTCCCAGGCACCGTCATAGGTGTGATTGATACCGGCTGCCCCTGCTTCTTCCGCAAAGACGGGAACCGGCGCCTGTGAAGCCCTTCGGTTGTCGGCATGTCCCGGCGCGTTGAAAGCGGTGATTGCCGCAAGACCCAGCAGCACATTGGAGCACAGATGCCAAAACTTCATTGTGCGATCTCCAGGCTACGCAGAAAGGCGATGACGGACTGCCGGTCGCTTTCTGATAGCGCCGAATAGTCTTTCCGGGACTGCGTCGCGTCGCCGCCATGGGCAAGGATTGCTTCGTCAAGCGTCGTCAGATCGCCGCGGTGGCCGTAGGGAGCGGTGCTGCCGACACCCCAGAGTTCTGACGTGATAAAAACGTCTCTTGCAACAAATCTTTGCGCGAGTAGCTCGTTTCCGTAAGCCTCGTTCTGTGCATCGGCAATTTTGTGGCGCTTGAGATCTCCGAAAAGCGGCACCAGCGTACGGCCCTTTTCGTCGCGCGGCAGGCTCTGGATCCAGTCAAGTGTTGCAAGGTCCAGTTCGAGTGGTTTTTCCATGTCGCTCTGGCGAAGCGTTCCGGCCGTGTCGAATGGACCTGGATCGTGAAACATCAGCGATTCAAGCGGCAGCGCCGGAACATGACAGGAGGCACAGCCGATTGCGCTGAAGACACTCTCTCCTCTTGTGCTGGCGGATTGCCAGATATCCGGCAAGTTTTCCTTTCGTGTCGGGCCGGAAGTGTTGCCTGCCAGGCGACAAGAGCGGAAATCTGGCCAGGTGTCATTTCGGCCGCGACACCGTCGGCGTCAAAATCGTCCGTCCCGGTCCACCTGGGCCCGAAACGCTCGCTCGCCTGAATACCATGGTGTGCGTTCATGGCGTTGACCGTGAACTGACGGAGCGAGGCAAACACACCTTTCTGGCTGAAAGGCCGGATGGTCAGATCATCATCGACCCCGTCAAGGCCGGAAACATCAAGCGTTCCGTCCGGGTAGGCCATCAGGCGGCCGAAGGAAATTCCCTTCGTTTCAAGATCTGCCGTCTCCGGTTGTCCGTTGCGTCGCGCTCCGGAAAGCACGTCATGTCGCTGGTGGCGCAAATCCGCGGTCATTTCCCGGGCGAGCAGCTCGATCAGGCCCGCGCCCTGGATCGCATTCGTGTTGCGTTCGTTGGAAAATTGCGGGTCGATCGTATCGAAATCCGCGCTCTCAAATCCTTCCGATACGAACACGTTTGCAGTAAATGCACCCGCGCCCCCTAATACAGGCTCGTTGTGGCAGGAAGCGCAGGCATTTGCATCCGGTCCGGCAAGCCGCTGAAACTTGAGGTGCGATTGCCGGCGCACTTTGGTTGGAACGCTCGCGCCGGTCGCGTCGGGGCGTCCCGCTCCGTCCAGACTGGTGAACTTGGCAGCAAACAGATGCTCCCCGAGC
>NZ_KI928925.1:164024-232238 GCF_000521215.1 Labrenzia sp. DG1229
AAACAGATGNTCCCCGAGCGCTTGAAGCAGGGGAAGCGGATCTTGGCCGGAGGTCGCCAGCGCTTCGATGTCGATATCGTCCTGGATCGCCCTTTCGCTCCAGGGCGGCAGGTCGGGATCTGCCAGGGCCTTTGCTTCAAAGACCAGGGTGAAAACAAGGCTCAACAGGGCAGCTTTCGAGACCGGGGTCACGCCGGCATCTCCGCGTTGTCCCGGCCCGGAACATCATCCGCAGTTCTTGCTGCCGCGCCCAAAAAGTCCTTGTCGAGACGCTCCATCGATTGCGCGATGAGCCCGCTGCGAATGAAGTCCTCGTTCCAGGGCATGACATCGAGTGAAAAATTGTTGCGCAGATCGGCAACCAGGGCCTCTTCGAGCCCGTCCCGCATGCCCTTCTCCATAAAGGAAAAGGCGCGCATGGCGGCACCGGTCAGAACGAGCCGCTTCGGGTCGATCATCGCGATTACGCGGGCAACGCCATAGCCAAGAACCCGACCTGCCTCGTGAAATGCCTTGAGCGCGTTTTCATCGCCTGAAGCCGCTTTGTCAAGCAGTTGGGCGAGGCCGCGCACGCCGGCCCTGATGGTCATCGGATCGGTATCTTCGGGCAGATGGGTTGCGGACCGCACAAGTGCGTAGTCCGAGAGATAGGCCTCCAGGCATCCCCGTTTGCCGCACCGGCACAACGCACCACCGGGGATATGGTTCGCGTGGCCGAATTCCGCAGCAGTTCCGCTGGCCCCGGAAAACAGCTGATTGTTCAGATAAAGTCCCATGCCGACGCCATAATCGAGCATGATGACCGCAAATGTGCCGCTATACCGGTTCGGATCAGACCAGTGCAGGGCCTCGGTTATCATGTTGGTATCGTTGGAGATGTAACACTGTGCACCAAATGCGTCCTGCAGCGGCGAGACAATCGGGATCTTTCGACCGGCGAAGGCAGGGCTCCAGGCGACCTGCCCGGTTTCCGTTTCCACCACACCTTGAGCTGCGATGCCGATTTCCTGCACGCGTCCCCGTTGAACACCGGCCTCTACGAGGAAGTTGCTGATTGCGGTGATCAGGATCTCCGGAAAACTGCTCGCGTCCGCCGAAGCACTGTCGAATTTTGTGCGTTTGTCCCGGACGACGTCGCCGGCAAAGTCGACGAGGGACAGGTCGATATTGTTTACCGACAATCGCGCGCCGATGATGAATGCGGCATCCGGATTGAGTTTCAACAGCGTTCTGGGGCGTCCGCGTGCCTGCGGTGTCTTGGGTTCTTCGCTTTCCAGGCTGAGGATAAGTCCCTGGTCAAGCAGGTCCGAGGTTATGGCTGTCACAGTCGCGGGACTGAGCCGTGTGATCTGGCCGAGATCGATCCGGGCCATCGAGCCTCCTCGGCGCAGGGCCTGTAGAACAATACTTCGGTTTTGCCGCCGGATCTGATCCCGGTCTGCCTTGCGTGTCATGTGCGCTCAGCTCTTCCCTGTTTGTTTCCACTATCCGGATTTTTCCCGGATTTTCGCCGTTTTTGCGAGAAGTTTCAATTCCCGAAATAAGAGTTTTGCAAAACCATGTTGACAGGAGCCGCGCTTTCCTGCAACTTTTTTTCGGACACCAAAAAAAATAGCAACAAGGTTGTCCTATATGCGGCGGCGCACAATTGCCGGTCGCAAACAAGACGCATTTACAGGCGCGGCGAAACTGGAGACCGTGCCAACCGGAGGAAACATCGCAATGCGTAAAATTACCATTTTGCTGGCGGGCGCCCTGATGTCCGCAACTGCAATGACGGCAGCTCAGGCTGCGGATGTCGTTGTGGGTGTGAGCTGGTCGAACTTTCAGGAAGAACGCTGGAAGACCGATGAAGCCGCCATCAAGTCCGCCCTGGAGGCTGCTGGTGCAAAATACATTTCCGCCGATGCCCAGAGCTCTTCTGCAAAGCAGCTTTCGGATGTAGAGGCTCTGATTGCCCAGGGCGCGAATGCGCTTATCATCCTGGCTCAGGATGCACAGGCTATCGGTCCAGCTGTCCAGGCAGCAACTGACGAAGGCATTCCCGTCGTCGGCTATGACCGCCTGATCGACGATTCCCGCGCCTTTTACCTGACTTTCGACAACGTGGAGGTCGGCCGCATGCAGGCGGCTGCGGTTCTTGCGGCTGCGCCAAAGGGCGACTACGTCATGATCAAGGGATCACCGACCGACCCCAATGCGGATTTCCTGCGTGGCGGCCAGCAGGAGGTTCTGCAGGCAGCGATCGATGCCGGTGACATCAAGATCGTTGGTGAAGCCTACACCGATGGCTGGTTGCCGGCGAACGCCCAGCGCAACATGGAACAGATCCTGACGGCCAACGACAACAAGGTCGATGCAGTTGTCGCATCCAATGACGGTACCGCCGGTGGCGTTGTCGCCGCGTTGACGGCACAAGGCATGGATGGCATCCCGGTTTCCGGTCAGGACGGTGATCACGCTGCGCTGAACCGTGTTGCCAAGGGAACCCAGACCGTGTCCGTGTGGAAGGACGCTCGTGAACTCGGCAAGGCTGCCGGTGAAATCGCTGTTGCCCTGGCCGGTGGTTCCGGCTTGGCCGACGTTGACGGCGCCGGAAAATGGTCCTCACCGTCGGGCACCGAGCTGACCGCCAAATTCCTTGCTCCGCTTCCGATCACCAAGGACAACCTGAGCGCAGTGGTCGACGCCGGCTGGATCACCAAGGATGATCTTTGCCAGGGCGTCTCCAACGGTTCGGCACCTTGTAACTGATAGAAACGCAAACGCGCGGCCCCGGTTGAAGAACCGGGGCCATTGAAGGGAACGCCGCGATTGCAGTTCCCCGGGCGGACCACCCGATGCGAAAGCATTATGGTCTCCAAGCAGGAGTTACCTCGATGTCCGACACAGCTCTGCCCGGTCCGAAAGGCCCGGCAGCCCGAAACTTTTTTGCCGCACTGCAGCTCGACACCCGTCTTTTGGGCATGATCGGGGCGTTCGTCGTCCTGTGCCTGATTTTCAACGTGGTGACAGAGGGCCGCTTCCTCACACCGCGCAATATCTTTAATCTGACGATCCAGACGGTTTCCGTAGCGATTATGGCGACCGGCATGGTTTTCGTTATCGTCACGCGGCATATCGACCTTTCGGTCGGTTCCCTGCTGGCGACGGTTGCCGCCGTCATGGCGGTCGTCCAGACAGACATTCTGGCGCATCCGGATGTCCTTGGCCTTGGCCACCCGGCAATTTGGGTTCTTGCCGTGATCGCGGGGATCATTGTCGGTGTTTCGATCGGCGCATTCCAGGGATGGATGATCGGTTATCTGGGAATTCCGGCTTTCATCGTTACCCTCGGCGGTCTTCTGGTCTGGAGAAACGTTGCGTGGTTCATCACCTCCGGCCAGACCATAGGCCCACTCAACGAGACATTTACCATGCTCGGCGGTATCGGCGGAACGCTCGGTGAAAGCGCATCTTGGATTTTTGGCATCTTGGCCGTCACACTTGTGCTTTGGCTACAGATTGCGTCCAGGCGGCGTAAGGCTTCGCATGGCTTCCCGGTCAAACCCGCCTGGGCAGAAGTCACGCTCGGGGCAATCATATCGATCGCAATTCTGGGATTTGTCGGGACACTCAACGCCTATCATATTCCGGCTGCCCGTTTGAAGCGGATGTTCGAGGCGGCAGGCGAGACCATGCCAGAAGGTCTGGAGGTCGGATACGGTATCCCTTACTCGGTGGTCTTGCTCATTCTTGTCGCGGTGGCCATGACGGTGACAGCACGTCGAACCCGTCTCGGCCGCTACATCTTCGCGACTGGCGGCAATCCGGATGCAGCTGAACTGTCGGGTATCAATACCCGGTTTCTGACGGTCAAGATTTTCGCCATCATGGGTGGTCTGTGTGCACTCGCGGCCGCGGTTGCGTCTGCGCGTCTGGGATTTTCGACCAATGATCTGGGTACGTTGGATGAACTTCGGGTTATTGCCGCGGCGGTAATTGGAGGAACGGCTCTTTCCGGAGGTGTCGGCACGATCTATGGGGCTATTCTGGGGGCACTGATCATGCAGTCGCTCCAGTCCGGCATGGCAATGGTCGGGGTCGATGCTCCATTGCAGAACATTGTTGTTGGTGTCGTTCTGGTGCTGGCTGTTCTTGTAGACATAATCTACCGCAAGCGCACGGGAGAGTAAGACATGGATACGCCTCTCGTAGAAATGAAGAACATGTGCATTTCCTTCGGTGGAGTGCACGCCGTGGATCACGTAACCGTCGATCTCTATCCTGGGGAAGTGGTGGGTCTTCTCGGCCACAACGGGGCCGGCAAGTCGACTTTGATCAAGATCTTGTCCGGTGCTTACAAGGCCGACAGCGGAGAGATCATGATCAACGGTGAAGAAGTGCACATTCATTCGCCGCGTGATGCCCGCTCCCATAATATCGAGACCATCTACCAGACGCTCGCGCTGGCCGATAACCTCGATGCTGCGTCAAACCTCTTTCTCGGAAGGGAGCTGACCACGCCGTTCGGTTTCGTCGATGACGACGCCATGGAAGCGGAAACTCGCAAGATCATGAGTAAGCTCAACCCGAACTTCAAGAAATTCCATGCGCCGGTAAAGGCTTTGTCAGGTGGCCAGAGACAATCGGTTGCCATTGCACGCGCGGTCTACTTCAACGCCAGGATCCTGATCATGGACGAACCGACCGCAGCGCTCGGCGTTCACGAGACGCAAATGGTGGCTGAATTGATTCAGGAATTGAAGAAGCAGGGCCTTGGCATTTTCCTGATCAGCCATGACATTCATGACGTTTTCCAGCTCTGCGATCGGTTGGCTGTCATGAAAAACGGTCAGCTCGTCGGATCGGCGAAGACAACGGATGTCACCGACGATGACGTGCTTGGGATGATTATCCTTGGCAAGTGTCCACCGGGGGCAACCCCTGGACCGGGTGCGCTTGTGGACGCGGAAGTGGTCGGCTAAACCGGAAGGAATTGCAGGTCTGAACCGGTTCCGGACCGGATCTGCAATCCACTCCTGTCGGGTCAATCCAGTCGGATCAGGCGGACAGCCGGCATAGTTCTTGCCGAGGCCCTTCAGCGGGTATCGGCCTTCTTTTTTATGAATTTTGAGGAACGCACCTCATGTATATCGGTCTCGACATAGGTACCAGTTCAGTCAAAGCCATCCTTCTTCGCGAGGACCAGTCCCAAATCGCCTCCGCGACCGCGGACCTGACCGTCGAACGTCCCTTCCCGGGCTGGTCGGAGCAGGACCCGATGAGCTGGTGGACAGCCTGCCAGACGGTATTGGACTTGCTGAAGGACCAGGCGCCGGTCGAAATGGCAGCTGTCAAAGGCATCGGGCTTTCCGGTCACATGCATGGAGCAACGCTTCTGGATGAGGCCGGCAATCCGCTTCGGCCATGCATACTTTGGAATGACGGCCGATCGGGAAAGCAGTGTGAAGAACTGACCCGCAAAGAGCCGAAGTTCCAGTCGTTGGGCGGAAATCTCGTGATGCCGGGTTTCACTGCGCCGAAACTGCAATGGGTGCGCGAGAACGAGCCGGAGATTTTTGCAAGGACGGCGATGGTTCTCCTGCCCAAGGATTTTGTCCGCTTCATGCTGACGGGAGATTATGCGGGCGACATGTCCGACAGCGCTGGAACGCTCTGGATGGATGTCGCCAAAAGGGACTGGTGCGATGACCTTCTCGCCGCAACGGGTCTCTCGCGTCGTCAAATGCCGCGTCTTGTTGAAGGGTCGGAGAGTTCCGGAACGCTGAAACCGGATCTTCGCGACCGCTGGGGAATGCAAACCGCGCCGGTTGTTGCCGGCGGCGGCGGGGATAACGCTGCCTCAGCCTGCGGCGTCGGTGCTGTCGATCCCGGCTCGGCCTTCGTGTCGCTTGGTACCTCCGGCGTGCTCTTTGTCACCAACGATCGATTTTCACCCAATGTCGAAGGCGCTGTCCATGCATTCTGTCACGCCGTTCCAGGCACGTGGCACCAGATGGGCGTCATCCTGTCGGCGACCGACAGCCTCAACTGGCTTTCCCGTGTCGTAAAGGCATCGCCGGAAAAGCTCACGGCCGGATTGACCGGTGTCTCGGGCCCCTCGCAGGTTTCGTTTCTACCCTATCTTGGAGGCGAACGTACGCCGCACAATGATGTTGAAATCCGCGCCGGGTTTGCCGGAATTTCGCACGAGACCGACGAGATCGTGCTGACACACGCCGTTCTGGACGGAGTTGCGTTTGCCCTGAAGGACTGCCTCGACGCGCTCAGCGTGGCCGGCACCGGGGTTGATCGCCTGCTTGCGGTCGGAGGCGGCTCGCGATCCCGCGTCTGGCTCGAAATCATCGCCAGCCTGCTCAATGTTCCGGTCGATGTTCCGGTCGACGGCGATTTCGGGGCGTCGCTCGGTGCGGCGCGTCTTGGTCAGGCAGCGGTGCTCGGCACAACGAACGGGATTTTCGCCAGGCCGGAAATCAAGGCAAGCATCGATCCCGTTGCTTCCTTGAGTGAAAACTATGCCGAGGCCTATGGCCGCTGGCGCAATCTGTATCCGGCATTCAAGCAAGCCGGCTTCTGAGGAGCATGAATATGAGCACTGGGTTCTTTGGCGATCTGCAGCCGATTCAATACGCCGGACCGGGCAGCAAGGATCCGCTGAGTTATCGCCACTACAACAAGGACGAAGTCGTTCTCGGCAAGCGCATGGAAGATCACCTGCGGTTCGCCGTTTGTTACTGGCACAACTTCTGCTGGCCGGGCGGTGATCCTTTCGGTGGAGAGACCTTTCTGCGGCCCTGGATGGCTGCCGGTGGTGACCCGATGGATCAGGCGAGGCTCAAGGCCGACGTCGCCTTCGAGATGTTTCAGATCCTGGACATGCCGTTCTTCACTTTCCATGATCGCGATATCGCACCGGAAGGCGGGACACTTGCCGAGAGCAATGCGAATGTGAACGCGATTGCCGATGTCTTCGAAAACAAGATGTCGGACACCGGTATCAGGCTCCTTTGGGGCACTGCCAACATGTTCTCCAACCGGCGCTTCATGTCGGGCGCGGCAACAAACCCCGATCCGGATGTCTTTGCCTACGCAGCGGCCCAGGTGAAGAATGCGATGGACGTAACCCATCGGCTCAACGGTTCAAACTATGTGCTCTGGGGCGGCCGTGAGGGCTATGAGACCCTGCTCAACACAAATGCCGGGCAGGAACTCGACCAGCTCGGCCGGTTCCTGAACATGGTGGTCGAATACAAGCACAAGATCGGGTTCACCGGCACGATCCTGATCGAGCCAAAACCGCAGGAACCCTCCAAGCATCAATATGACTACGACGTCGGCACGGTATTCGGTTTCCTGAAGGCCTACGGCCTGGAAAACGAAGTCAAGATGAACATCGAGCAGGGACACGCAATCCTTGCCGGTCATTCCTTCGAGCACGAACTGCACATGGCGCGGTCCTTCGGAATTCTCGGCTCGGTCGACATGAACCGGAATGATTACCAGTGCGGCTGGGATACGGATCATTTCGGCATGAATGTGCCAGAGCTGGCACTTGCCTATTACGAGATCCTGATGGCGGGCGGCTTTAAGACCGGCGGGACCAATTTCGACGCGAAACTCCGCCGTCAATCACTCGATCCGGTCGACCTCATCCAGGCTCATGTCGGCTCGGCAGATGCTATTGCCCGTGGTCTGAAGGCCGCGGCTGCGATCCTCGAGGATGGCCGCCTGAAAGGCTTCGTCGACGACCGCTATGCCGGATGGCAGAAGCCGGAATATGCGGAGATCCTGAATGGCGGCTCGTCGCTCGAAGCCCTCGCAGACCGCGTCCACGCAGCCGACCTGGAACCTCAGCCGAAGTCGGGACGGCAGGAATATCTGGAAAGCCTCGTGAACCTTTTCGTTTGAGCGCATCTGCCTCGAAGACGCACTGTGCTTGTTCGAGGCAGCACCAATGTGCGCACATTTCTGTGCGCTGATACATGTTGTTTGTCATCCGTGCGAAGGCGGGGATCCGGCCATCCGAGACGAAGGATTGGCCCCCGGCGTTTCGGACAGATCACCGGATTTCGGCTTTCTGCTTCACTGTGGCCGGGATGACAAACATGCGCTGCCGGTTTGTTGCTCCCGGAACACTGAGATTTCCCGCCAATACGGCTTCGCGGGGTACGGTCTGTCCGTTCTTTTTGCCCATGAGACCATCGTGGGTGCCGTGGAAGCCATTCCCGCAATTTGGTCGAAGTTGAATCCAGGGATCGCAACCACTCTTCGCCCCGTCAGACCGAATGTGTCCTCACGGACAGGTGCGCCCGGGGATCATTGACACAAATATGTTCAAAGCCCCTCGAAAAACCGCTTGCCGTCCGGGTCGGACAGGTCGTGCAGGCGGTTGGCGGCATGGCGTGCAAAACGGTGCGTCACAGATTTGCGCGTGGCAGCCGCCAGCTTGTGTTCCGGTGCTTCCCGAAGAATTTCCGCACCAAATCCGTCGGACAGGATAAGTCCCGCCTCTTCGGGAAAGATCTCTGCTGGAACATCCGGGTGGGTAGCGAAAAACAACCGGTCACAATGCTGACGGTAGTCGGGCCATTTGGTGTCTGCACGAAAATCGGCGATCGAGGATTTGACTTCGACTATCCACAACTGGTGTTTGGGTCCGAGCGCCAGCAGGTCCGCTCGCCGGGAAGAGGCGAGTGTAACTTCAGGAAGACAGGCGAAATCGAGTTGGCGCAGCAATCGTGCGGTTCCGCGCCACACTTTCAAAGCAGCTTCCGATTGACGGCCGTCAATCAGCGGATCGTCCAGCTGAATGCGGCCTGGAGAGTGTTGAAAATCGCTTGCCATTGTGTATTTGTTCCATCTTTGTTCGCCTGTTGCAAGATTTTCAGGTGGGTTCATTGCTCGTTCTCGCGCAATTGCGTGTTTCGGGAATTGAATTGCACGGTTATGTTGAGCGACGTCGAGCCTGGAGGGGTTATGCATTTTGATTTTGGTTTGCGGGGTGTCCTGCTCGCCGCCATGGTCCTGGCACTGCCAGGGCTCGCGTTTGCGGCCAAGGGTGATTTGAAGGTCCAGGTGCCGAGATCCGCACCGCTTCTGAAGGGGCGGACGCTTGATCTGCGTTTTGCCGATTTTGCACAGGGTATCTGGGTACGGGATCTGGGAGATTGCCCGGCAAAACGCATTGATCGGAGTGCACCGGGGAGCGCATTGGCGATTTATCGCGGGCTCTGGGAAATGCCGGACCGGATCTGCCAGGTTTACGGCGCCGAACTCGGGCGCCGGGATACACAACGCGCGGCCATCAACTGCCTCTTGAACAATGGTGCGGAGTCGATCGAACTTGTTACGGTCCAACCCCGCGGCACCAACGGGCTGATCGTTCAGGAGGGCGAAAGGCCGCCTGTCCATTTCCGCTTTTGCGAACAGATCACACCGGTGCTGAAGGCCGGTCACTAAATCGGCGTTCGCCGTATTGGCTTATGAATTAGGCCACATAATTCTTGACGCCATCGGCCTGCCGGTTCGCTCCGATGCCTGGGATGAGATCGAGTATCGTTCAGTGCCGGTGTCGAGCTGAACCAGGCCTCCGATGTTAGCGTGTTCAGTATGACCGATCTATAATTCTGATATCATTTACTTTTTTAAATCCATATCAGCAGCCTGAAGCATTTGGCACGTACACTGCTTCCTTGGGCAGGACCGGCAGCTAACAATTTGCGGGAAAGATTTGAGTTCAATAAAAAAAACTTTCACTGTTGCTAAAAGTTGGAAGTTAGTTTTTTCATTATTCATGTCCAACAATTCCAATCCTTGCCAATTGCTGTCTGGCCTCGCGATGAGCCGCAGCGGAGCATTGTCTCAGATAGCGCGCTGGATTCTCGATCATCGTGATGAGGTTGCAGACAAATCTCTGACCGAGGTGGCCCGATTGGCCGAAGTCAGCGAAACGACGGTATTTCGGCTAGCCAGACAGATCGGTTATTCAGGTTATCGCGAGTTTCGCATTGCTCTGGCGGAGCTGCGCAGCCTCGAACGCCAGCGGGTGAGCTGGTTCAACACCTCGCACAGCGAGGCCCGGCATCAAGATGACCCCTATTCAGCAATCGTGAACAACACGGTTGCCGTGCATTCCGAAATCGTAAGGTCGACAGCCGACATGATCGATCCCGCCTCATTGAGAGCTGCGGTCAGGGGTCTTCAGGAAGCCCGGGTTGTCCATGTATTCGGGTTCGGCAGCTCTGCCGGACCCGTAGTCGATCTCTATCAGCGGCTGGTAAGATTTGGTTTTGTTGTGGGCAACTACTCCGACCCGCATGTCCTGACCGCTGTCTTGTCCAATCCGCCCGCAGGGTCATTGTTCTTCGGAATATCTTTTTCGGGACAGTCTGTTGACGTGATCGATGCCCTTACCTCCGCCAACCGGCAGAATTTCCCCTCGGTTTTGATCACAAGTCACGCCGAATCCACCGCTGCCCGTTTGTCGAACATCGTTTTGCAATCGATGCCGATCGGAGCAAGCATCGGAACCGAAACTGTAGGAACCAGGATTTCGCAACTCGCCATCATCGACATGATTTGCACCGGTCTGGCCCTGGAACACCCAAACAAGGAACAGTTTCTACGCAACGCTTCGATAATCGAACGGGAAATCGAGAAAAAACGCGTTGCGGAAACGCAAATTCAGCCCAGACGATCATTATCGCAGGAAAAATAATGAGTGACTACAACGAGGACAGCGTAGCCAACGAAATCCTGGAGATTTGCGGGAAAATGGCGGACACCGGATTGGTCGCGGGCACGGAGGGCAATGTAAGCGGACGTGTCGCCGATGGCGCTATCCTGATGACGCCATCCGGGTACAACAAGGGTGACGTAACCAGGGAGAAGCTGGTGAAACTGAACCTTGATGGCGAGGTTGTGGCCGGTGAATTCACTCCGACATCGGAAAAGTGGATGCACATCGAGTTCTACAGGCAGCGGCCTCAGACCAACGGTGTCGTACATGGTCATCCGATATTCTGCACGGCCTTTGCAGCTGCACATGTCGATCTGCCGCGCGATATTCTTCCCGAGCTTGTTGCTGTAATCGGACAAATTGCAACGGTTCCCTACGGACGCCCGTCTTCGGCGAAACTGGCCGAGGCCCTGGCGCCATATGTTTCCAGGCACAACGTGTTCCTTCTTCAAAACCACGGGGCCACGGCTGCCGGGGCAAGCGTGCGGGACGCCTTTCACAGGCTTCAGGTTGCTGAAGCGTACGCAAAAACCGTGTGGGCGGCAAAAACGCTGGGTGGCGTGCAGCCCATGACCGCAGACCAAATAGCGGATCTTCCACTTCCTTCATTCAATTGATTTTCGCATGAAACAACAGGGGAGGATAAAATGAGAAATCTGTTCGTGGCAACTTCTGTCGCCGCTCTCACAGCGGCATCGGCTACAATCGCCGCAGCCCAGGATACAACGGTGACCTACAGGTCCTGGAGCCCGGTAATCCAAACGTTGCAACAGATGGTCGAGTCGACCGAAGCTGCAGTTCCCGGTACGAAAATCGACGTCAAGACGTTCAATTACGGTGAGTATCTGGTTGATTTGCAGACAAGGGCGAATGCTGGCGACATGCCTGATCTGGTCGGTCTGGAACCTGGTGCATTGACACAGCAATACCGTGAGCAGCTCGCTCCGGCCCAGGACTGTGCCGTAAAATCCTGGGGTGAGAACTGGAAGTCGAAATTCTTTCCGCTGGCAGTTGAACAGGTCCGTCTCGGCAACCCTGAAGGTGACGAAAACTTCTACGGATTGCCGGTGCTGACCCAGACGATAAATCTTTGGTATGTTGTCCCGGTTATGAAGGATCTCGGACTGAAGCCGCCCGAGACATACGAAGAGCTGAAAGCGTTGAGCGAGGCGGCGACAGCCGCTGGCTATGCGCCAATGATGATTGGAGCCGGGGACGGCTGGATCCGGCGCGACGTCTTCATGCAACTCATTCACAACGTGGCGCCGGGACTCATCTATCAAGCCGAAAAAGGCGAAGTTCCCTGGACGGATGGCCGGTTCGTCGAAGCAATGCAAATCTGGAAATACATGTTCGATGACGGGATCTTCCAGGTTGGAGCACTGGGCCTGTCCCACTACCCGGGTGCTGTCGAGGTGATAGAAAGTGGCAGGGCCGTCACGTTTCCGATGGGAGCGTGGTGGCAACAGCAGGCCGCAGGTGCAAACCCGACACCTCTCTCCAAAGACCTCAGCGGATACGCACCATTCAAGTTTCCCGACGTGACCGGTAACGGTGCTCCGGAGGATTTTCTGGGGGGTATCGATGTGATGATCGGTATTTCCAAGGACGCCGACTATGATGCCGCATGTAAAGTTCTGGTGGACTGGATCGGTGGTGCCGGCGCACAAACCCTCATTAACACCTATAACGACCTGCCGGCATTCATAGGTTTGCGGCCGGAGTCATTCGGCAGTGCCAATCAGGAAGCGGTCTGGGACAAATTCACCGAAGAATGGTTGCCGACTGTAAAATATGCACGTCAGCTAGCTGCTCCGGAAGTGAAGCAGGCATTGGAAAACGCCCTGGCAGCCGTAGCTGCGGGTGACAGCTCTCCTGCCGAGGGCATGGCAACGGTGCAATCTGCGCAGGATTCATTGCAGTAAGTTCCGTTCGGGTTTTTACTGTCGCTCTGTCAGGAGCAAAGGCAAAACCAGTGGAGAATCTGCCTGGTGTAGGCAATTTGGCCGGCGCAACTCAAAAAATGCCGGCTCTTGCTGGAACACCGGGCAGATTCATGTTTCCGGCAGGATAAAGAAAGTACTTATGATAATTTCGGCATTGAACCGGCAAAAAAATCAAGCTGAATGAAGGTAACAGCTCACGGATCTGCTTGCAGGTATTTTCAGAATTGATGCAATCGAAAAGTTTCATTCAGGATGTCGAAAATGAAAACATGGACCAGAACCGGTTCGTATTGGGAATGATCGCATGACCGAGAACAGAGACTGGCGCGGATTTGCATTTCTTGCACCAGCGCTCGCATTGTTTGGTGTCTTCGTTTTTTATCCTGCGTTTTACATCTTCTATGCTGCACTGTTTCAGTGGGATGGCGTAAACGACGCGGCTTATATCGGTCTGGAAAACTTCCTGACAATATTCAACGACGACAAGGCCTTTTGGCTGTCGATGAGGAATGCCGCATATTGGGCTCCGTTGACGATCATACCCCAGATGATTTTGGGTTTCCTGATCGCGTTCCTGCTTGAATTGCGTGTTCCTTTTGTCAACATCTTCCGTGCTGTGTTTTACGTGCCGGCGATCGTATCACCGGTCGTGGTCGGTATTGTCTGGCAACGTATTTACAATCCCTTCGGTGGGTTTTTGTCCGATGTCGGCCAAGCGAGCGGTTTCAAATGGCTCATCTATCCGTATCTGGCGGACACTGATACAGCCATCTTCGCCGTCATCTTGGTCAATGTCTGGCAATGGATGGGATTTTCCATGCTCATGTACATCGCTGGAATGAAGGGTATTTCAAGGGATATTCTCGAAGCTGCGAGACTTGACGGGATCTCGCTGCGGCAGATAGCGATCCATCTGGCATGGCCCATGTTACGTCATGTCCACCTGACCTTGGTTCTGTTGGGCGTCATAGGCACGCTGCAGACGTTTCCATTGATTTACATCATGACCAAGGGTGGACCAAATCACGCCACGGAAATGCTTCCCAATTATATATTTCAGCAGGGTTTCATCCTTCAGAACATGGGATATGCATCGGCTCTTTCCGTCGTTTTGCTGCTGCTTTCGCTCAGTCTCAGCATCTTTCAGGTGAAAGTACTGGGTGCTCGGTTTTCCTTCGGGGGAAAATCATGATCGAAGCGACCCCTGCCGCCAGGCGTCTTGCGAAATGGTTTCTCTTCGCATTGGCTCTTGTCTGGTTGGTTCCTCTGGCAATCATGCTTTCCGTGGCATTCACGCCGCCGCACATTCGCATAAGCCGTTTCGGTGGGTTGATGATGAAGGACGTCAGTATTGATAACTTCGCCATCGTCTTCAACGATGCGCCAATTCTTGTGCATTTGCTCAACAGCCTCGTGATCACATGTACATCTGTGTTGTTTGTCGTCCTGTTCGGTGCAATGGCGGCCTATGCATTTGCCCGGTTGCGGATACCAGGAAAGAATGTCTGGTTTTTTCTTTTGATAACAACTCTGATGCTGCCGGTCCCTACCCTGATCGTGCCGTTGTTCATGATCAACAAAACTCTTGGGTTGCTTGATAGTTACCTGGGACTGATTCTGCCCTACACCGCGCTTGGTCTGCCATTTGCGATCATTATCTTGCGCAGTTTTTTTGAAGCTCTGCCGATCGAACTTGAAGAGACCGCCCGGATTGACGGCGTGTCGCCGGCACGCATCTTCTGGTTTATCGCTTTGCCGTTAAGCTGGCCGGCACTGACGGTTGTTGTGATTTTTCAGTTCATGGTCAGCTTCAACGAATTTGTACTGGCACTGGTGACAATCGATACGGATGTCAGGAAACCGCTCAGTCTGGTTCCCCTCATCTATAGCGGTCAGTTCTTCACGCAGCCGGGCGCAATGTTTGCGACCCTCACTCTGATTACTGTTCCGGTGATTGTCGTCTATCTCGCCATGCAGAAGTTCATGGTTGGCGGACTGACATCCGGCGCGGTGAAAGGGTAACGGCAATGGACAAGGTTGCTCTGATCGGACTGGATCTGGGAACTACATCCTGCAAGGTGGTGTGCTACACGCACGAAGGTCTTCAAATTGCCGAGGCTTCATCCAGTTACGAACTTAGCCACCCGGTCTCGGGTTGGGCGGAACTGGATCCGGATCACGTGCTTGCCGCGGTTTGCGAAGTTCTCGCGAGCGTCGAAAAACCGCTCGCCATGTTCGATAGGCTGGCACTGGCAGTATCAGCTCAGGGTGAAGCCTTTGTGCTTACCGATGCAAAGGGGCATGCGTTAACACGAATTCCGGTTTCCATGGATATGCGGGGAAGTGCCCTCATTTCTGAATTCAAGGACCGTCAGGATGTACGCGATGCGTCAGGACAATCCGGACATGGGCTGACCAGCCTGACCAGTTTTTCAAAACTTCTCTGGTTCAGGCAAAATGAAGCGGCGCTTTTGGAACGAGCGAGCCGTTTCCTTTGTGTTGGTGAGTTTTTCATGGCGCAATTGGGGCTGGACCCGGTCATGGACCATTCAATGGCTGCAAGGTCCGGAATGTTCGATTTCGATCAACAGGTTTGGGCGACCGGGCTCATTGAGCTTGCAGGTCTGCCTTCGAAAATGCTGCCACCTCTGGCGCCGTCAGGCACGCCTGTCGGGGTCGTACCAGCCTCACGCATGGAAAGGTTTGGTCTTGCCCGGGACGTATTGATCTCAACTGGTGGACACGATCAGGCCTGCGCAGTTCTGGGCGCAGGTGCAAGCAATCTGGGAACCGGATTGTTTTCGACCGGAACGACGGAAGCCGTTGCATTGGCTTGTTCGAAACCTTTGCCGCAGGTGGGTCATATGAACCTATTTCCTTATCCGCACGTCGTGGCAGATATGTCCATACTCCTGTTCGGTACGCAGAATGGCGGAAGAGTTCTCGATTGGCTTTCCGTTCTTCTTGGCAATCCGGACAAGGCTGCAATTCTTGACGAATTGCCTCGACTTCCGTCTCAGATTGTCTCGATTCCGCATTTCGCAGGCAGCGGCTCTATAGTCAATGACGACAGTGCACATGCGATTGTGCATGGAATGGGTTATGAAACGGACCAGGGAGCCTTCGCACTTGCCGTCCTGGAAAGTATTACAATGGAGCAGGCGGAGGGACTTGTGCGTCTGAAAGAGGCGGGGATCGACATAACCGAGTTGAGAGCAGTGGGAGGGAGCACCCGGTCCGACCGCTGGATGCAGATAAAGGCAGATGTACTCAACAGGCCTGTTTGTCGATTGGCGCAGCCTGATACGGCGTGCACCGGCAGCGCAATTCTTGCCGGAATTGGTGCTGGTGTCCTGCGTACGGTGACCGGTATTGAAAAACTGTTTGCCAAGCCCGGCAGAACTTTCGTGCCGCGCCCTGAGTTCGCTCAGATTTATTCCATGAAACGGGACCTCGCACGCGCCATCTACGCTCAGGCAAGTGAATTGCAGCACAGGTTCGAAGACCTGAAAGCAGCTGTCACGAGACTTCACGAAATCAGGAAAGGGTGAGGCTTATGGCAGAGCTTTCACTGCGACACGCCTGCAAGAAATTCGGCTCGGTTCAAGTCATTCACGATGTTGATCTTGAGGTCGGTGAAGGCGAATTCGTCGTGTTTGTAGGCCCGTCCGGCTGCGGGAAGTCCACGCTATTGAGAATGATCGCCGGGTTGGAAGGGATCAGCAGTGGTCAGCTTTTCATCGAAGGAAAGGAGATGACCCGGACGGATCCCGCCAAGCGGCACATTGCGATGGTGTTTCAATCCTATGCACTTTATCCGCACATGTCGGTGCGGGCCAACCTGAGCTTTGCGCCGCGCATGACAGGTGTTTCCAGATCGGAAACGGAAGCAAAGGTGACGAGGGTTGCGCAGATGCTGCAACTCGACAACCTGATGAACAGGAAACCGGCTCAGTTATCGGGAGGGCAACGTCAACGTGTTGCGATAGGCCGCGCTCTTGTTCGTTCGCCAAAGGTGTTCCTGTTTGACGAGCCTCTGTCCAATCTCGACGCCGAACTCCGTGTTCAGATGCGTTTCGAACTTGCCCAGCTTCATCGTGAGATCGGAAAAACCACTATCTACGTGACACATGATCAGGTCGAGGCCATGACGCTGGCAGATCGGATAGTAGTACTCAGGGATGGGCGCGTCGAACAGGTTGGCACGCCTCTGGAGTTGTATGACAACCCGGACAATCAGTTCGTTGGCGGTTTCATAGGTTCGCCGCGGATGAATGAAATCGAGGTCATTGTCGATACTCGTGATGACGATTCCCTTTGCCTGATATTGCCTGGAGGCGGAAAGGCGATCTTTCGTCTGTCAGACAAGAGCAACCGAACTGGCGATCGGATCACACTCGGGGTTCGGCCGGAAAATTTCTATCCCGCTTCAACACCTGAAGACGCGCGCGTATCCCTGAATATTGAATATTGGGAACATCTCGGTGGAATGTCGCTTGCTTATGGCGTGTTGGAAGGTGGAAACCGTGCAGTCGTTCAGCTCAGGCCTGACCAGTACAAAAATTTGCGGCAGACCAAATCGCTCTCGCTGAATTTTGCGATCGAAAATGCGTTTCTCTTCGATAGCGAAGGGGTGAGGATCCGCTAGAGCAAGTCCTTGGAATGCCGGATCGATTTCCGTCACCTGCAAAGCCGGTGTATGTTACCCATGGTCCTTGTTGACCTGCGTCCGCGGTAGGACACGCCACGGCGCGCAATCCGCCTGGTCAAATGATCCGGCATTCAAAGGATTTGTTCTAGATTTCCGGTCCTGCCCAGAGACCCGAACGGGCGGTCTTTTTGGGAATTCTCGATTCGGCAATATGGGCCGTCAGGGGATCGAGTGTGCACAACGCATCATACTGGCTGAGGAATACTTCGCCGGTCAGGTTCTCGAGGAAATCGGTGCGTTTCAGCCGATCCATAACAGGACCCTTGACTTCGGACAGGTGGAACGACACTCCCGAATCCTTGAGCCGGTGGTTGATTTCCTCCAGGCTTTCCAGGGCGCTGGCATCGATTTCATTGACTGCCGGGCACATCAGGACAACGTGTTCGACATCGGGCCTGTCTGCCACCAGCGCGTAGATCCTGTCCTCCAGGTACCTCGAATTCGCAAAGAACAGGCTTTCATCGACCCTGAGTGTAAGAACGCAGTCTCCCGTCACGACCTTGTGCCGGTCGATATTCCGGAAGTGCTCGCTTCCCGGAACGACACCGACGATGGCCATGTGAGGACGGCTGCTCCGGTAGAGATGAAGCGCTATCGACAAGGTGACGCCGGCGACGACACCGGGTTCCACACCGAAGAACAGTGTGATCAGGATTGTCGCGGCCATGGCGGTGAAGTCGCTTTTGGAATAGGCGAATGTGCGTTTGATGGCACCGAAATCCACCAGCGAAAGAACCGCGACGATGATGGTTGCGGCAAGAGTAGCTTGCGGCAGGTAGGTGAGGAGAGGGGTCAGGAACAGCGTGGCAAGCGCGATGCCGATCGCCGTGAATGCGCCGGCTGCCGGCGTGGCGGCACCCGCGTCGAAATTGACGACAGAGCGCGCAAATCCGCCGGTCACCGGATAACCGCCTGAAATTGCTGAGGCGATATTGGAAGCTCCGAGCCCGATCAGCTCCTGGTCCGGCTCGATCCGCTGCCGTTTCTTTGCCGCCAGCGTCTGCGCAACCGAAACCGATTCCACGAAACCGATCACCGATATCAGCAGGGCAGGTCCGGCCAGCGCCAACCAGAGGTCGGAGTCGAAAGACGGCAGTTGCGGCATCGGCAGACCGGAAGGAATGTCGCCGACGATGCGAACACCTCTGTCACCCAGCTGGAAGACTGCCGAGGCAATCGTCGTGACGGCGACGGCGGCAACAGGGCCGGCCTTGGCAAGTACATCGGCAAGGAACGGCTGGAGGCCACTTCTCAGCAACAGTTTCCTGAGGCCCTTGCGGACCCAGATCAGGAAGATGGTGGATGCCGCGCCGATGCCGAACGTGATCCAGTTGATCTCGTTGAGGTGGCTCATGACCGACAGGAGGATGTTGTAAAGCGTGTGGCCGTGTGCGGGTACGCCGAGAATGTGTTTCAACTGGCTTGAGGCAATCAGCAGACCAGAGGCCGTGATGAAGCCGGAGATCACCGGGTGACTGAGGAGATTGGCAAGAAAGCCGAGCCGGAACAGGCCCATGGCAACAAGCATCAATCCGGAGAGCAGCGCCAGGACGATCGCGGCGCCGAGATATTCTGGGGTGCCCTGTTGTGCCAGTTCGCCGACTGCCGAGGCCGTCATCAGGGAGACCACGGCAACCGGCCCGACGGCCAGCGCACGACTTGTTCCGAATATGGCATAGGCAACCAGCGGCAGGATGGATGCATATAGTCCGACTTCCGGCGGCAGCCCCGCCAGGAGTGCATAGGCCAGGGATTGCGGGATCAGCATGATGGTGACGATCACGGCAGCCACCAGATCACTTGTCGCGGTCGACTTGTCGTAGTTCTTGCCCCAGTCGAAAATGGGGAAATAGCGCTGAAGCAGTGTCATTTGATTGATTTGATAGCCTTCACAAGCAACGAGCCGGTCACCCGGCCAGTCGCACAGTCCCAGTTTGTTCACTGCGGCATTTCAGGTCAGGTTGCAGATACCTTTTCCGGTTTTGCCATCCATTCCTTGCCGCGCAACATGGCGCGCCAGTAGACAGGCGGCAGGATACGCTCCTTCAGCAGCCATGCTGTCCGCGTCGGCCTGGTCCCGTCCACCAGCCAACGCGGAAAGCTCGGCAACAGTGTCCCGCCATAGCCGAATTCAGCCAGCACGATCTTGCCGCGCTCGACGGTGAGGGGGCAGGAGCCGTAACCGTCATATTGGGCCGTGGCGCTGTGTCCCCTGATATCAGACACCACATTCTCCGCGACAACGGGTGCCTGCTTTCTTGCGGCAGCCGCGGTCTTGGCATTGGGCGCGTTCATGACATCGCCGAGCGACCAGATGTTGTCATATGTCTTGTGGCGAAGGGTAGCCTGGTCGACATCCACCCATCCTGCGCTGTCGGAGAGTGGCGAAACGCGGATGAAATCCGGAGCGATCTGAGGTGGTGTGACGTGCATCATGTCGAACTCGACGTCGACCTGCAGCGGCTCCTGGCCGGGCGCGATCACTTCGAAAGTGGCCCTCTTTGCGGGCCCGTCCATGGCGATCAGGTTGTGAAAGAAATTCAGGGAAACACCGTACCGTTTCACATAGTCCATCAGGGCCGGGACATAGTCCTTGACCCCGAAAAGAACCCCTCCTGCATTCATGAACTGGATGTCGATTTCACCGAGCCGTGCGGTCCGGACCCAATGGTCGGCGGACAGGTACATCGCTTTTTGAGGCGCACCGGCGCATTTGATCGGCATCGGAGGTTGGGTAAAGAGCGCTCGGCCTGCCTGCATTTCCTGCACCAGCCGCCAGGTATAGGGGGCAAGATCGTAGCGGTAGTTCGAGGTCACTCCATTCTTTCCGAGCGTTTCAACCAGGCCCTCGATACGGTGCCAATCCAGTTTCAAACCCGGACAGACGACGAGGCGCCCGTACTTGACGACCCTGCAGCCGTCCAGAATGACTGCATTGTCTTTTGGTTCGAAAGCGGCAACCGCGGATTTGATCCAGTGAACGCCGCGCGGGATCAGCGACGCCATCGTCTTGGCCGTGTCGGAAGCTTCAAACACGCCACCGCCGACCATTGTCCAACCAGGCTGGTAATAGTGGACGTCGGCAGGATCTATGATCGCAATTTCCAGATCGGACTTGCGGGAGAGCAGGCTTGAGGCGACCGAAATTCCGGCGGCGCCACCTCCGACAACGACCACGTCAAAGCGGGCATCTTCTGTTGATTCCGTGGGTGTCCGTCCACCATTTGCAATCCGCCTGACCACGCCAGCCATGTCGTATCCGGCAGTACGTGTCTGTTCCAGGATATCGGCAACGGAAAGGGTCTCGGCCTGAGAGAGCGACCAGAGCGTCGCCGAACGTGTTCCGGTCCGGCAATAGGCAAGCACCGGCTTTGGCAGATTGTCCAACAGGTTGGCAAAGGCTGCTGCGTCGTCGTCCCCCACTTTTCCTGCAACAATCGGCAGATAACGCGCTTCAACACCGAATTTTTCGGCCGCAGTCTCGATTTCCTCGAAAGTCGGTTGATCGGCGCCTTCACCATCCGGCCGATTGCAAATCACCGAGCGGAATCCTGACTGCGCGATATCTGCAAGGTCCTTGGGTACGATCTGTGGGGCAACGGATATCTGACCGTTGATTTTCTTGCCTGCCATTGCGTGTGCCTCCCGGCGTCTTGAATCGGGCGACTAGAGCGAGTTCACCGGGACCTTGAGGAATGTCTTTCCGCTCTCATCCGAGGGCGGCAGTTTTCCTGCACGCATGTTGACCTGCAGGGACGGGATGATCAGTTTTGGCATGTCCAGCTGGGCGTCACGGTCCGTGCGGAATTTGACGAATTCCTCGCGTGTCTTGCCGCCACCGACATGGATGTTGTGCCGTCTTTCGTCACCGACCGTGGTTTCCCACTGGATGTCCCTGCCGTTCGGGCCGTAGTCGTGGCACATGAACAGGCGCAGTTCTTCCGGCAGCGCGAGTACTTTCTGGATGGAATCGTAGAGCGTCGCAGCGTCTCCGCCAGGGAAGTCCGCGCGAGCCGAGCCGCCGTCCGGCATGAACAGCGTATCACCGGTGAACGCGGCGTTGCCCATCACGTGTACCATGCATGCCGGCGTGTGGCCGGGCGTGTAAATGGCGAAGGCTGTCATGTTGCCGATCTTGTAGGTGTCTCCGTCCTGGAACAGCAGGTCGAACTGGCTGCCATCCCGTTGAAACTCCGTGCCTTCATTGAAGACCTTGCCGAATGTTTCCTGGACAACGGTAATCTGGTTGCCGATGCCGAGCTTGCCACCGAGTTTCTGCTGGATATACGGCGCCCCGGACAAGTGGTCGGCGTGCACATGCGTTTCGATCAGCCATTCAAGCTCGAGGCCGCTTTTCTGAATGAAGTCGATGATTTCGTCCGCATGTTCGTAGCTGATGCGACCCGCCGCATAATCGATATCCATGACGCTGTCGATAACGGCGCAGGCATTTGAAGTCGGGTCTTTGACGACGTAGCTGATGGTGTTTGTTGCCGGGTCGAAAAAGGCCTTTACGTCAGGTTTGACAGCCATGTCGACGGGATAGTTCGAAGCGAGCATTTTTTTCTCCCTGATAGGGCCGGCAGCGTGCTCCAGGTCAGGCGCCAGCCGGCTGTTCCTTGATGGTCATTCGCGTGGCCAGTCTGGCAGCAAGCATTCCGGCAATAATTGCGGCGCCCGTCAGAAGCGGTTCACCCAGTCCCAGTCCGAGTACAGGCACCAGACCGCCAGGGCAGAAGCCTGTCATGCCCCAGCCGATGCCGAAGATGGCAGAACCGCCAATGAGCTTGACATCAAGGTCCTGCTTCGTCGGCAGGGAAAATGTGCTGGAGAAGACCGGGCGATCCATCTTGAAGACCAGCCGGTAGCCGATGGCCGTGACCAGAAGCGCGCCACCCATGACAAAGGCAAGGCTCGGGTCCCATGTTCCTGCGACGTCAAAAAAATTCATCACCTTTGCAGGATTGCCCATTCCGGAGATCAGGATGCCGCAACCGAATACCAATCCGATTGCAAACGCAGATAGAAGCCTCATCGCATTATCCTCCCAACACGTGGCGTATCAGGAAAACGGTCACGACAGCCATTGCCATGAACGTAAGTGTTGCCACGATGGATCGCACCGACAGGCGCGACATGCCGCAGACGCCATGGCCACTGGTGCAGCCGGAACCGAAGGTTGTCCCGATGCCCGTCAGAAATCCGCCTATTACAAGCAGAAGCGGCGAGGACGGGACGCTGATCTGCGGGAGCTGTCCAGTGGCTCCGAGCAGGATCAGCGGACTTGCGATCATGCCGGCCAGGAAGGCGAACCGCCAGGCCCAGTCCGGGCTGATGCGGGTTGTCAGCAAACCGTTGACGATGCCGTTGATGCCGGCGATTCGCCCGTGCGAAGCCATCAGAGCGACCGTTGCCAGGCCGATCAACAGGCCGCCACCAAGGCTGAGGAAAGGGGTAAAGTTGGTCATCATGCCTCCATAGATAAGTTATATTCGAATATATGAAAGTAGACAGTTTGACGCAAGTAGTTCCACTAAGCGCGCGCTCGGTCGGGATTCCGTTGTTGGATGCACGCGTTTGAAGCTGTGGCTGTCGGCCTGGAAATAGGAGGAAAAGCCGAAGACTTCGGCGCTATTGCACCCCTGAGCCTTTCAGAACGAGAACCACGGTCGTCCCATCCGCTCGTTTCTTTGACATTGCACCGGACATGAGAAAAGCCGGGTTGTCGGACGTTGGCGGCACCTCAAGGTCCGTTCGCGGGCCGGAGAACTCTCCCATTGGCCTGAGAATATGTTCGTGGACCACAGAACCCAGATAAAGCGGTTGCAGGCTGCCACCCTGAAGGATCTGGTAGCGGCTCGGCCACAGACGAAGTACCCAGCGGCCGCCCCTGGTCTCGTCGGTATCTTTGCGGATCAGCACCAGGTCCGGTTGTCGACCGTTCTGACTGCGCGGCAATATCGGCAGGGAATCCGGCGGTGTTTTGCCTTCAACAAATCCGCCGGCTGTTGTAAGCGACCATTTCGGTGGAAGTTGCCATCCATCCTTTTCGGCCGCTTTGGCAAATTGTGGCAACGGGCCTGCAAACTGGATGACCAGCGGCTCCTCCCTGTCGCCGTTCAATTCAATCCGGCGGGCCGGCAGGAATTGCCATCCGTTGTCCTGCCAACCGGAAGCGGTGAGGACTTCCGTGTCTGCTTTTGGCTGGTAGGTCAGCAGGGCCTTGTCGAAAGTCGACAAGATATGCCAGCCGCCAAAGATGGTCAGTGTTGCGACCACAATTCCCGCAAGGGTTGCCCGGCCGATTTTTTCATTGTGAATCGGGCCGAAAACGAACGCGAATGCGGACACCATGGCGGTGCCGAAGAGGAGTCCGGCCAGGACATCGGACATCCAGTGCGCGCCGAGATAGACACGTGAAAAGCCAATGGCGATCACAAAGGTTGCGATAATGCTGAAAATGCTCGCCTTCAGCCACCGATTGAGATCATGCGCGATCAGGACGGCGCATATGCCGAACAGGACGGCTGTAAGGGTCGCATGACCACTCGGGAAACTGTAGGCGTCCGCACCGGCGTACAGTTCCATGGGACGGGACCGGTGCAGGAGCAGCTTGAACAGGGGAACGAACAGTGCCGTTCCGGCCATGGCGATGATGAAACCAATGCCCCGGCGCCATGCCTTTCTCAGGAAAAGATACGCTGCGACCGCAGTTGCTACGGCCGCCACCACCACGCCGTCTCCGAGCGTTGTGAAGAAAACCATGATCTTGTCGCCGACGGGCGTGCGCAGGCTGTCGAAGAAATTCAGGATCGACAGATCGGCGCGCACCATTGGTTCTCCCGGTGCCACCTGGCCAACGACCCAGAAAAAGGCAGGCATCGTGATCAACAACAGGACTGCCGAGGCAAGCATTCCGGCGGAGCGCGGGTGGTCTGGGTCGAAATTGCGCGCAATCCATTGAGATACCCGGTCGGGACGCCTGGAAAACCAGGCGACAATCAAAGCGTGGGCATTGGGAAACAGTGGCAGGATAATCAAGATGAGCCACCGTCCCAAAATCACGAAAAGAAAGATGATCAGGAGCAGTGCGCCGAGAACAAAGGCAAGGCGTCCGCTGATCTGGCCAACGGCACTAAGCGCGGATCCGGCAATAATTCCAGGGCCCATATGGGCGATTGTCCAGGCAAAGGCCGATGTGACGTTGACGATGGAAAAACGGGTGAAGTTCATACCAGCCATGCCGGCGATTCCGGGAACGACCGATTTGACGCCCGGGACAAAACGACCGATGAAAACACTCTTGCCGCCGTGTTGCTGAAAGAACTTTTCACCGCTGTCGATCATGTGGCTGTACTTGTTCAAAGGCCACATGCTTTTGATCTTGTCCTTGAACCTGTATCCGATCCAGTACGAGATGGCATCACCGACAGTCGCTCCGAGCGTCGTCCAGATGAAGAGGGGTACCGGATCCAGTTTGCCGAGGCCCACAAGCGTCCCGGCGCCGACGAGCACGACCGTGGTCGGCACAAACAGGCCGATGATGAAAAGAGCTTCACCCATGGCTGCCAGAAAGCAGATCAGACCGGCCAGCGACGGATTTTCCGCTATAAAGTTCAGGACGGGATCAAGAAATTCTGTCACGGACGTCTGTCAGTCTGACCTGTAAATCAACATGTGAAAGCCCATATTGTGCCCGGACCCAGTTCCGGAGTGAAAATGAACTCTGGCGATTCGGATACAGCTTCATATAAGCGTCCGGTGGCTCAACCAACAGCGAAATTTCTGTTTCTCGTTCATTTGGGCAGTAAGATCTGAACAATGGTTTTTTGATGCCGGCTAGGACAAGATGCACTCAGCACGCCTTTTTTAGGAGATTTTGATGTTTGAATCTGCCCGTTTGCCGCAAAAGATGACCAAAAAGATATTCAAGAAAATGGAACCGGAACTGAGGGAGGCGCTGCTTTCGGCTCAACTGCCGGTCATCGAGAACAAGCCGTATTCCACATTGATACTTGTTGACGGTCTGGACGGTGCGGGAAAGGGTGAGGCGGTCGCCAGGCTGTACGGCTGGATGGATGCGCGTCATCTGGTCTGCAATGCCTACGGCGAACCGACAGACGAGGCTCGCCTCCGCCCGCCGCTGTGGCGGTATTGGCGCGACTTGCCGGCCAAGGGGGAGACTGCCATTGTTTTCGGCAGCTGGTATCAATCCGTGCTCCGGGACTGGATTTACAAGAAAATCGACGAAGACGCCTTCGAAAAGGCACTCGTCCGCATTCGCCGGTTCGAGGAAATGCTGTCCAATGAAGACGTTCTGATCCTCAAGTTCTGGTTCCTTCTGCCCAAGGATGTTCAGGAACAACGCCTCAAGAAGATCGAGAAAAAAAACGCGGCACGGCACGTGCTTGCGGACTGGGCGGCTTTGAAACACCACAAGAAAGCCAGCGAGGCGGGAGAAAAGATCGTTCTGGAAACCAGCAAGGGATACGCACCCTGGTTCGTCATTCCATCGCAGGATCCTGAATACCGCGACGCCGCGCTCGCCCAGACGGTGGCAAGATCGATGAGCCTGAAGCTGGATGACGGTGAGGCGCACTCCGTATCGGCACCACCGGTGGTCAGCGGCGTGAAACGCGAAACGGCAGTCGATACGATCGACCTGACGGAGAAGCTCGAAAAGGAAGAGTACCAAGAGCTTCGTGAAAAATACCAGAGGATCCTGTCCGACCTCTCCGACCGCAAGTCGATGTCGAAAACCGGTGTTGTCCTCGCCTTTCAGGGTAATGATGCCGCGGGCAAGGGCGGTGCGATCCGGCGTGTCATTCGTCCGCTCGACCCGCGCCTCTACAAGGTGCATCCGATTTCGGCCCCGACCGACGAGGAAAAGGCCAGACCGTATCTCTGGCGGTTTTGGCGTCGCGTTCCCCGCAAGGGTCACTTCGCGATCTTTGACCGGTCCTGGTATGAGCGCGTCCTGGTCGAGCGGGTCGAGGGATTTGCCGGACACGACGACTGGCTGCGCGCCTATAACGAGATCAACGAGTTCGAACAGGAACTGACCGATTTCGGCTACATCGTCTGCAAATTCTGGCTGGCCATTTCCGAAGACGAGCAGCTGCGCCGGTTCAAAGCCAGGGAAGACACTGCATACAAGCAGCACAAGATTACCGACGAAGATTGGCGTAACCGGTTGAAATGGGACCAGTATACCATTGCTGCCGGTGACATGGTCGACCGGACATCGACGCATTATGCGCCCTGGACACTTGTCTCCTCGGAAAACAAGAGACACGCACGCATCAAGGTGTTGAAGACCATCTGCAATCGTCTGGAAGAGCGGCTCTAGGGCAGGCCGTTGACGCCTTTCTCCATCCAGAAAGTCGCCTGGTGCCAGGCGATATTGACGTATGGCAGACACCGGCTTGCACCAGGCCTCGCGACTGGGGCTGTGAAATGGCTTTCGTGTTGATCGGCAATCGGCCTGATGACCGCATGCTCCGCCCTGCCAGCCCCGGGTCCGACCCTGCGTTGTTAAATGGCTTCCGACAGGTAGCCAATGGCTGCCTGGACGCCCCCCTTTCCATACGGGATTTTCAGGGTTTCAAGTCCAAGCTCGATTGCGGAAAGGGTTCCGAGCAACATGACCGCGTTGACATGTCCCATATGCGCGATGCGGATGCCTTCACCGGAGATCTCACCGATCGTTCCGCCAATTGTCACGCCGCATATTTCCTTGGTGAAGGTTCGCAGAGCGGAGGCATGAGCGCTGTCGAGACGGACCACCGTGACACTGTTGGATCGGGCATGCGGTTCACTGATATTGAAGTCCAGCGCGCCTTCCCTTGACCATTCGGCAACGGCGCGCCGGGTCGCCTCGCCCAACAGGGCGTGACGGTTCCAGGCGTTCTCTACCCCTTCGCCAAACAGAAGCTCAAGTGCCTTTTGAAACGCATAAAGGAGATGTTCGGGCGGCGTGCCGCAATACTTCTGGTAGTGCTCCGGACCTTGGCGAAACGTCCAGTCCGTGTAGTTGGTTCGAAGGTTTGCGTTTTCGTGCGCCTTGTCAGCCTTTGGGCTTGCGGCGACAAAGGACAGGCCGGGCGGGCACATGAGGCCTTTCTGTGATCCGGTCAGCGCGACATCTACTCCCCAGGCGTCCATTTCAAAGGGCATGCATCCGAGCGAGGCGATGGTGTCGACCATGAAGAGTGCCGGATGTCCGGCAGCGTCGATTGCTTTCCGCAACGCCTCGATGTCGTTCCAGACACCGGACGCGGTATCAACCTGAACGACCAGGATAGCGGCAATCTCGTGTGCGGTGTCCTGTTTCAGCCGATCTTCCAGCCGGGCGGGGTCGACGCCTCCTTTCCATGAGCCCGGCAGAATCTCGACCGTCAGGCCTGTAATTTCTGCCGCTTCGCCCCAGCCGAGTGCAAAGCGGCCGGATTCCAGAACGAGGATTTTGTCGCCCCGGTTCAACGTGTTGCACAATGCGGCGTCCCAGGCACCGTGCCCGTTTGCGGCGTAGATGTAGGTTCTGCCTTGGGTGCGGAAAAGCTGCTTGAGGCTCGAAAGGCAATAGTCTGTCGTTTCCAGCAACGGGCCCTCGTAGATGTCGACCGCAGGGCGGTGCATGGCCCTCAGAACCTCCTCCGGGACGTTGGTCGGTCCTGGAATCATCAGGAATTCTTTGCCATGGCGGAGAGACATCCGGTTTCCTCTGTCGAAATGCGGGTCACGATGGAATGGTTGGTTTACCGGAACCCGGCGGGCTGGAAGGAATGAAATGAAAATTGCCCGCAATCATCGCCACGTCAAGGGAGCTCGAGCGCATCAGGTCGTTTGCCATTCTGGTTGTGCAGGTGCGAACTACCAAACCTGGCGTGTTCAGACGGGTCGGCGGATTCTGATAATATCTTGGAAAGAAGGGCAGACTACTATAAGTCTATGATTCACAAGCAATTGCTGGAGCTGCCGACATTCACCTTGTTGGCAGTTGTATCAGAGCCGCAAAGAAAATGTCTTGTTTCCGTTAAGTAAATTCTTCAATCTAGCGGCGGCCCGGTGTCGTCAGTTAGGCGTTGCAACATGATATTGGTCGAAGAAGGACAGAGCCCACTCATCCTGTGCCTGCCGCATAGCGGCACGGAAGTGCCGAAAGCCGTGGGCAATCGTTTCAACGCGACCGGCCGTCTGCAGGCGGATCTCGCATGGAGACTGGAACGGGTCTTTGGCCTCCGCTCTGACCTCGATTTGACCGTCGTCCGGTCTTCAATTTCGCGTTACGTCATTGATCTGGACAAGGATCCGGGCACGCAACTCAACGCCGCTGCCGATCCCGCGGTCGCGCTTTGTCCTGCGACCACACTTGACGGCAAACGGATTTATCAGGACGGGGAAGAGCCGGGGCCTACAGAGATTGAACAGCGGGTCCTTCTGTTTCACGCGCCGTTCCACAAGGCGTTGCGCCGCCAGATTGACAGGCTGATGCGCATCCACCGCAATGTCATAGTTCTCGACTGTCAGTCCATGCGTTCGCAGATCAAGGGCTTCGCGGACAAGGAACTTCCGATCGCGAGCATCGGGAGTTCCGGGGGAACGTCCTGCGATAACGATCTTCGCAATTTGCTCGTAGGCTCTTTCAGCGGAGTGAAAGGTTACACGGCTGCGGTGGATGAGCAGACGAGCGGTGGATTTATCGTGCAGTCCTATGGCAGGCCCGAGCGTGGTCTGCATTGTTTGACGCTTCTTCTGGCACAGCGTTCCTATCTACGCCACGAATCGCCGCCTTTCGAGCCGGACAAGGCCCGGGTCGCGCGCCTCCAGACCGTTCTTGCGGACGGGTTGTCCCGGATCCTGGATTGGGCCGGCATACAGGCACGCGCGCAGGCAGATGCCCCGGATCCAGACCCGTTGACCGTATCCGCGGCCATGGAAAATGTGGCACAGGCTCAAGGCCCGGCGGCGGGTTTCGTTGATGAGGCTGATGATGAAGAGACCCGGCCAACAAGCCTCAATTCTCCTCAACCTGAAAATGAAGCGCAGGAGAGTGATCTGGGGGAACCCTCGACATCACCTGAACTTTCTCTGGCTGACGAGAGCGCATCAGACAGGAATGGACAGTTCCCGCTTCTCGTCGCTGAATGAGGCGGTCATTCCAAACCGTCTAGACGACATTCTTCTCTGATATGGGTGCGTTTTCCGTCAGGCGCCGGATGGAGAGCGGTTCCAGGTCAAGCGTCTGGTATGCTCCGGTTGAAATCAGTTCGGCAAGGCCCCGCCCGACAGCAGGGGATTGCTGCAGGCCGTGGCCCGAAAATCCGAGCGCTACAAAGAAACCCTCCATTTCAGCAACACTGCCGACAAAGGCGTTGTGATCGAAGAGATTCATGTCGTAGGTTCCGGCCCAGGCGGCACCGGGCCTGATCGCCTCGAAGGCGGGAACACGGGCGGCAAGCGTTGGCCAGATATGGTCTTCGAAGAGAGTGTAGTCGACTTCCAGGTCCGTGCAGTCCGGGTCCCGGTCTGCCGGCGGAGCGGATCCGCAGATGTAGCCCGGACCTTCAGGGCGCACGTAGGTTCCGGCCGGATCGATCAACAAGGGGAAGTTCTCGAGCGGTTCCTTGCAGTCAAATGTAAAGACGCAGCGTTTGCGCGGAACAACCGGAACATCCAGGCCGGCCTGCGCGCAGATCTCCGTTCCACCTGAGGCTCCCGCGCAATTGACGAGCACTGGTGTTGAAATCCGCTCGCCCGTAGACAACAGCACGGACCAGCCGGGTTCCGGATTGTTTTCGACCTTTCCGCGAGCCGGCACATATTCCACCCCAAGGGATCGTGACTTTCTGCGAAATGCCTGCATCAGCCCGTAGCCGTCGAACCAGCCCTCACCCGTGAGACCATGGCAACCGGCCTTTAGGTCCGAAACGGAAAGCCAGGAAAATTTCGACTTGAGCTCGTCGGTATCGAGCAGCGCAATATCGGCACCCAGCTCTTGTTGAAGTAAGTGATTTTTTTCAAGGATTTCCGCCTTGTCGGGCGTTGCCAGGAACAGGTAGCCGCCTTCCTGCAGGCCGATGTCAGGTCTGTCGCCATCAACGGCCAAAGCTCCACCGATCTCTCGCAGGAACCGGATACCGTAAAGTGAAATCTCTATATTGACCGCAGTCGAAAACTGCTGGCGGATCGACGCGACTGATCTTGCGGAGGCGCAGATTTCGTAAACCGGGTCGGCTTCAACGACGATGATACGTCCGCGAAAGTCATCCCGCTGCGCGAGATGACAAGCCACGGAAGATCCCATGACGGCGCCACCGATGATGACCACGTCCGCAGTTCGTTGCGCCATGTCGCCTCCTGGAGATGGAGTGTGGCTGCTTGGCACGGGTTGACCGCGCAGCCTGGTGCCTGGTTGACTTAGAAGAATGCCTGCAGGCCGGTTTGGGCACGGCCAAGGATCAGGGCGTGAATGTCGTGCGTGCCTTCATATGTGTTGACGGTTTCAAGGTTCTGGCTGTGCCGCATGACGTGATACTCTTCCTGGATACCGTTACCGCCATGCATGTCGCGCGCCTGACGGGCAATCTCGAGCGCCTTGCCGCAATTGTTACGCTTGATGATCGAGATCATTTCCGGTGAGGCACGGCCCGCGTCGAAAAGCTGCCCGACCCGCAGCGCTGCCTGAAAACCCAGGGTGATTTCGGTCTGCATGTCGGCAAGCTTCTTCTGGAACAGCTGTGTTTGCGCCAGCGGCCGGCCGAATTGCTCGCGATCGAGGCCGTATTGGCGCGCGCGCATCCAGCAGTCTTCTGCAGCTCCCATGGCTCCCCATGCAATGCCGTAGCGCGCCCTGTTCAGGCAACCGAACGGTCCTTTCAGTCCCGAGACATTGGGCAAAAGAGCATCTTCGCCGACTTCGACGCCATCCATGACGATTTCACCGGTGATGGAAGCGCGCAGCGAAAGTTTTCCGCCGACCTTTGGCGCCGAAAGGCCTTTCATGCCCTTGTCGAGCACGAAACCGCGGATGGCGCCGTCATGGGCCTCCGATTTCGCCCACACGACAAACACATCGGCAATGGGCGCATTTGAAATCCACATCTTCGTGCCGGTGAGCTTGTATCCGCCATCTGTTTTTTCCGCGCGGGTACGCATTCCGGCAGGATCAGACCCTGCATCCGGTTCGGTCAGGCCGAAACATCCGACAAACTCGCCACTCGCCAGTTTTGGCAGGTATTTCTGTCGCTGGTCTTCGGAGCCATAGGCATGGATGGGATACATGACGAGCGAGGACTGCACGCTCATCATTGACCGATATCCGGAATCGACGCGCTCAATCTCACGTGCGACAACCCCATAGGAAACATAGGAAGCCCCGGCGCAGCCGTATTCTTCCGGCAGCGTGACACCCAGCAGGCCAAGTTCACCCATTTCATTGAAGATGCCCCGGTCGGTCTTTTCTTCCCGATAGGCATCGATCACGCGCGGAAGAAGTTTTTCCTGCGCGAAGGCGCGGGCCGTGTCCTGGATGAGCTGCTCGTCTTCCTGAAGCTGTTCCCGAAGGTGAAACGGATCCTGCCAGTCGAACGTGCCGCCGCCGGAAGGAGAGGACTTTATCTGTGCTGGGGCGTTCATGGGTGTCTCCTGTGACGTGTCCCGGCAAAAGTTTGAGCCTGGGGCAAATTGAAGATGTGCTGATGCTCGAGGTCATTCTGTTTGAGCAAGTGTGGACGGATTTTCATTTGCGGAAAAGCGAAAGCTGGTTCATCATTCATGACGAAATGGAATGAACTGGGGCATTTGTATGAAGCGCGCCTTTATCCCGTCGGCAGACACTCTGATCGCATTTGAATGCGCGGCCCGGCATCTGAGTTTTACCCGCGCGGCAGAGGAACTGCACCTCACGCAGGGCGCAATCTCGAAACAGGTTCGCCATCTAGAAGACCGCCTCGGCGTCGAGCTCTTTCGCAGGGTGCGCCAGCGGATCGTGCTCACCGATGCGGGCAGGCTCTACCTGCATGACATTCGCGGCGCCCTGGAACAGATGACAGCAGCCACGCGTCAGGTCATGTCCTATGCCGGCAGTGCAGATGTATTGAATCTCGCGGTCCTGCCGACGTTCGGAACCCGTTGGCTGGCTCCCAGACTGGCCGAATTCGGCCGTCGGTATCCGGATGCCGGATTGAACCTGAGTGTTCGTTTGCAGCCGTTTGATTTCGACGAGGAGCCGTTTGACGGGGCAATTCACCATGGAGACCCGGTCTGGGCGGGTGCGATCACTGAAAGACTGTTCGCAGAAGAAGTTGTCCCGGTTGCTTCGAGGGCGTTCAGAGACAGGTTCGGGATCAGGACTCCACAGGATCTGGCGCGTGTGCCGCGACTGCAATTGGCGACGCGGCCGCTGGCCTGGCGGCAATGGTTCGATCTCGCCGGCGTGGAAACGGATGCCGCCTTTCAGGGAGCACGTTTCGAACAATTTGTCATGATATCGGAAGCGGCGATCCATCATGCGGGCGCTGCCCTGATCCCGCGTTTCTTTGTTGAAGCCGAGCTTGCGTCAGGGCGCTTGGTGCGTTTGTTTGATCTGTCTCTGGACCAGCAGACAGCCTATTATTTCGTCTATCCGGAAGGCAGGACCATGCGGCCCGTTGTGGCGGCATTCCGCAACTGGCTGATGGAAGAGGCAAGAACCGCCCGGATCAAACGAGAAATGATGTTGCCTGAATGAGGCAAAGTGAGACTGGGAAAGTATGAGGACAAACGAAAATCAGCATTTGCGTCTGATCCTGAACGGAAAATCGGCGTCTCGCAATGATGTGCGCACTGCCGTCAGCGCGGTTCGGTCCATGGGACATGAAGTGTCCGTCAGGGTGACTTATGAAGCCGGTGATACCGTGCGTCTCGCAAAGGAGGCACTCAGGGATCACGAGGCCGACGCGATAGACACATTGGTGAGCGGTGGTGGAGACGGAACGATCCACGAGGTTGTTGATGCCGTGCTGCACGAGCTTGAAGACGGCGCAAAACCACCCTTTGCCTTTGCCGTATTACCGCTTGGAACGGCGAACGATTTCGCCCGCCATATCCGCCTGGACCCTGCCGATGTTCCCGGCTGCCTGCGATTTGCGGCACGTGCAAGCGCAAAGCCGATGGATGTTGGCGAAGTCAATGGTTGCTGTTTCGTCAACATGGCAACCGGGGGGTTCGGGACGCAAGTGACGTCACAGACAGACCCCAAGCTGAAGCGTGTGCTCGGCGGCGCAGCGTATCTGTTCACAGGCTTGAACCGGTTTTCTGAACTTGCGGCCTGCGAAGGACGGATCGAAGCGGAAGGGTTCTCCTGGGAAGGAGCGTTCCTTGCTCTGGCAATCGGCAATGGCCGGCGCGCCGGCGGCGGTATCCGCCTGTGTCCTCGGGCAAAACTGGACGACGGATTTCTCGACTTGACGATCCTGCCATTTCCCAGGTCCGGGAAGGTTACCGATCTGCTTTCGACCCTTTTGGACAGCGGTGTGGATGGCATGAAAAACGGTCTAATTCAGCGAAAGGCGCGGGATATCAATATCCAGACAGCCAATCCGGTTCAGTTCAATCTGGATGGAGAGCCGATGAATGGACAGGACTGGAAGATTGGGATAAGGCACCATCAGATTGATATGCGGCGGTAGCCGTTTCCCCCTGCATCCGGCCGCCAAGAAGATCCAGAAGACATTATGGACGAGTATCAACTCAAGAACTTCCTGAAATTCGCTCCCTCGCGTCTCGGCATCGCCCCCAGGAAACACCTGTTGGTCCATGTTCCGAAAAATGGCGGCATGGCAATCCGCGAAGCGTCTTCATTGTACGGCAAGATCATCATCGCACATCGCAGGCGCCTGAGGAGCAAGGCTTATGCCGACGGCCTTCTCGACTTCATGAAGTCCATTCACCTGCACCCGGGTTACGAACATGCACGGCTGAGAGATATCGACTTTTCGGTGCGTGCGGGAACCATACCCTTTGCCGTCATCAGAAATCCTTGGGCCCGCACCTTTTCGCGCTACAAGTTCTATCTTCAGACAGGCGGCGGAGATCTGCCGCAATCGGAACTGTCGATCGAAGGCTTCGATGAATTTCTCGAAACACGTCATGAATTCGGCAGCAAGGATTACTTCTGGCACAGGGCGTCGCTTGGATGGTATCCGCAGACCGACTATGTCATCGACGAAGCTGGCAGCATTGCGGTCGACATACTCCGCCAGGAATTCCTGAGCGAAGAGGTGTCGCGTTATTTCAAGGTCGATGACGGACTTGAAAACAGGAACGTCTCCCGCAATGCCGGCGCATCCTACAAGGATTTCTATACGGAAAGATCGATCCAGACCGTCGCGGACTGGTATGCGTCTGACCTCGACGTGTTCGGCTTTGACTTTGATACTGCGGCACAAAAGGGCACTTTGTTTGCGACCGGCGGTTGAGGGCACTTAAGCTTCAGGCAATCAGTCGTCTTCTGTCCAGACACTGTTCCCCTCGATCACCGTCTTTGTAAGGCCTATTTCGTCGCGGTGCCGTCTGCCGATATCCACGGCCACAAACTCGCGACGTTTGCCGATAAAGCGATTTCGGTACTTCGCGGTATATTGATTTAGTTGCGGGTTTAGCGCGTTCAACTGCTTTTCCGGATCAAGGGTGTCGCTCATCAATTCAGAACATTGATGGGCGAATTCCCGTTTCACGAAGCTTGGACTTGTGGTGAAAACCGGCCGCTTTTTGTTGAGGCCCTTGCCGAAATCCTTGCCGAAGATCGTGAACCGGTCGGGTTCGAAGTGATAGGGTGAGCGGTACCCCCAGTTTTTCTCCTTCGTCATGAGTGTAATCTGCGCAACACGCCACTTCATCGAACCGGAGAATTCCGTATAGGTGACATCCCTGTTCAGGATCCAGTCGTCCTCCAGATGAAAGCACCATGCTGAGCGCGGCTGTTGCCATAGCCATTTTACCGCGCGCGTGAAGTGGGGTGTGTCCGGTTTCCTGGAAACGACAGTGGGAAAAAACTCCCGGCATATCCGTTCACAGTCTTCAACCTCTTGCTGTCCGCCTTCGAAAGGGTCGATGTTGACGTAAAGCGTCGCGATCGGGAAGTGTTTGAAGAGTTTTTCGGAAAAACTTCTGAGCGTTTCCTGCAGCAGGCCGGGGCGCGCTCCTGACACGAGTGTTACATCGATCGGATCTTTGTTCGTCATTGTCCTGCACGAATGGCGCTGAACCAGCACGCGCCTGTCCGCCGCTGGGCAATTGCAACAAGGTCCTTATGCCAAGGTGGATTTCATAAATCCAGCGTTTGTTTTTGGTCTGAAACAGGCTTTTGACTGCCCCGGCATGCAATGAAAACGCTTAAGTGCTTGCAGCTTCGGCATTATTGAAATTTGCAGATTTCAGCTTTTTTTTGATAAGCGGAACGACTATAACGCAGCGATCCGGAAAGCCAGCTACAGGCCCGGTTACCCGTTGAATTCAATGTGAGTTTCGGGGTCATTCGGAAAGCGCCGAACAGCGCTTGATGGGCTTTTCGTGCGGCGAGCAAGCAAGCGTGCTTTGAACAAATTCGAGACAGATGACAAAAACAGCACTCATTACCGGCATTACAGGACAGGACGGCGCCTACCTGACAGAACTTCTGCTTGGCAAGGGATACACGGTCCACGGTATCAAACGCAGGTCATCATCTTTCAACACGGCCCGCATCGATCATTTTTATCAGGATCCGCACGAGCAGAACGTCAGTTTGCACCTTCACTACGGCGACATGACGGACGCGACCAATCTGATCCGTATCATGCAGGAAGTGCAGCCGGACGAGGTCTATAACCTGGCCGCACAAAGCCACGTGCAGGTGTCGTTCGAAACGCCGGAATACACGGGAAACGCAGATGCGCTCGGAACGCTTCGCCTTCTTGAAGCGATAAGGCTTCTCAACCTGACCGAAAAGACAAGGTTCTATCAGGCGTCGACGTCTGAGCTTTACGGCAAGGTTCAGGAAGTCCCGCAAACCGAAAAAACCCCGTTTTATCCGCGCAGTCCCTACGCCGCTGCCAAACTCTATGCCTATTGGGTGGTTGTAAATTACAGGGAAGCCTATGGCATCCACGCAAGCAACGGCATCCTGTTCAATCACGAGAGCCCGATCCGTGGGGAAACTTTTGTGACGCGAAAGATCACGAGGGCGGCCGCCGCGATAAAACTCGGGCTTCAGGAACAGCTGTTCCTTGGTAACCTGGATGCCGAGCGCGATTGGGGGCACGCGAAAGACTATGTCGAAGGCATGTGGCGCATCGTCCAGCAAGATACCGCAGACGATTTTGTTCTTGCCACTGGCGAAAAACACTCGGTTCGCGAGTTCGTTGAGCTTGCGTTCGCGGAAGTGGGTATTTCGGTTCGCTGGCAGGGCAAGGGTGTTGATGAAAAAGGCTATCATGCGGACAGCGGCAAGTTGCTTGTGTCGGTCGACCAGCGGTATTTCCGTCCCACCGAAGTCGAATTGTTGATCGGGGATGCCAGCAAGGCGCATCGCGTTCTTGGCTGGTCGCCAAAAGTCTCTTTCAGGGACATGGTGGCGCAAATGGTGCGTTCCGATATGAAAGCTGTCCCATTGGAACTCGACTCAAACAGCAGTTCGTCGCGTTCAGACGTCTGACGAGAGGCACGAATGCAGGAAGCACCACATACCGGCCAGCCGGACGGCCAAACTTATGACCTTGCCGGGAAAAAGGTATTTGTCGCGGGGCATACCGGCATGGTTGGAAGCGCACTTGTACGCCGGTTGCAACGGGAATCCTGTGACATACTGACAGTCAGCAGCAAGGATGTAGATCTTCGGCAACAAAGCCAGGTCGAAGACTGGATGAGTGACGCAAGACCGGATGTCGTGATACTGGCTGCGGCCAAGGTCGGCGGCATACTGGCAAACAGCACTCATCCTGCCGAGTTCCTTTATGACAATCTCATGATTGAGGCGAATGTTGTTCACGCGGCTTATCGGGCAGCCGTCGAGAAGCTCGTTTTCCTGGGGTCAACATGCATTTATCCCAAGCTTGCGCCGCAGCCGATCAACGAGGACAGCCTGTTGACCGGACCGCTTGAACCGACAAACGAGTGGTATGCCATAGCAAAAATCTCCGGCATCAAATTGTGTCAGGCCTATCGTGAACAGTTTGGCTGCGATTACATCTCCGTACAGCCGACAAATCTCTATGGCCCCGGGGACAATTATGATCTGAATTCGAGCCACGTCCTGCCGGCGCTGATGCGAAAGGCGCATGAGGCGAAGCAGCAGGGTTCAGAAACGCTTGAGGTCTGGGGCAGCGGAAAGCCGCTCCGGGAATTTCTGCATGTTGACGACCTGGCGGATGCCATCGTGTTCCTGACAAGATCGTATTCCGGTCCGAGACCGGTAAACATCGGATCCGGCGAAGAAGTCAGTATCGGAGACCTCGCGAAACTCATTTGCGCCGTGGCGGGCTTTGAAGGCACGTTGAGGTTTGATGCCAGCAAGCCGGACGGAACACCTCGCAAACTCGCCGACACATCGTTTTTGAATGGGCTCGGCTGGAATCGGGCGCGCACGTTGCGCCAGGGTGTTTCCGAAACCTACGCTCAGGCCTTCGGTTCCGGATCCGGAAACTAGATGCCCGCGCGAGACAGCTCTCGAAGAAAACTGGTAATCGTCGAGCGGAAACTCGTCCGCAATCGCGGCCATCAGCACACCCAGATAGGCGCACTGCAGAAAATGATGCCGGGCCGTGATCTTCATCTCGTGACGGGAGAGGATTATGATGGGTTTCTGGGCGAGGCCACCGCCAGGATTTCGGCTCGCTCCAGAGAGCTTTCCAGACTTCGGTGGCGGATCGGAAACGGATCGTTGAGGCAGAAAATCGACGCTGTTATCCGGGCAGCGTTGTCGGGGCAATTCCTGTCCTTGCCAAAGTCGCCCTATGGCCGGGAACTTTCGCAGGTCTGCGACAAGCTTGATATGAACGCCAGCGATCTCCTGATTGTTCCGTCCGCGGATCTCGAGGCGCTCGAATCGGCATGTCACCTCGTGGATGAAAGAAGGGACCGGTCACCGCGCCTTGTCCTCCGTTTCCTCGATCCCGAGTTGGGGGATCACAAGACTGCCAGGCGGGAAGAACGCCTTGGGGTTCTCTCAGAAATTCTCTCCCGAAAGAGTAATCTGTCCCTTTGCTGCGAGACCGAGGAAATGGCGGCGCATTTGAACATTCAATACGGGTTGGACGTTCAAGGCGGTTTTTATCTTCCTTGCAGTTTCGATCCCGCAGCCACCTGCGGGCCAACGGTCCGGGACGATTCTGAAGCCCTCAGGGTCGGACTGTTCGGCGCCCCGCGCCTCGGCAAAGGATATGAGCGCATTGCCGGAATTGTGCCTGTCCTTGAAAAATACCTTCAGACAGCGCCTCTTGAAAGACCGATAGAGATACTGCTTCAGGGTTCGGAGGAAAATTACGCCGAAGGTGGCATCTACGCATTTGCCAGGGCTTACAAGGCCGAAGAAGGCGCCCTGCGCATCTTGAGCCTGTCCGATCGCCTCGACCCGGCCGAATTCACCGATCAATTCCTGTCTGCCGATGCAATCTTGTTGCCTTACGACCCCAGTGTCTACGGCTTGCAGGGATCCGGTATCATCCAGGATGCAGTTGCGGCGGAAAAATTTGTCATTCATTCCGCCGGAATTTCAATGCAGTCGTTTTTGTCTCACGGCAATGCGGTGGCGGCGGTCAGCGATGAAGAGTTTGCTCGAGGAATTCTGGATTTGGCGAAATCCGGCGCGCGGGAAACACGGGGCAGAAGCGCTGCCAGGCTGCACTACCTCAAGTCTCTTTCAAGTCATATGCCCGACTGACATCCCGGGAAAGACCCGTCCTTCGTCAGACCGGTCTTGTTGAAAGACGCTGATTGACAGCAATTGCGCTTTCTCATATCGAGCGGTGTCTTGATGAACGCGGGCGTGTCTGAACTGCGTCTTGGCAACTAAACTTATACCGGCAGACCTACCCGGTGAAACTGGTCCATGCAGGAGGACGACATGATTGCTGTACCGTACGGAATGACGGTTCACGGTGAAGAGGAAATCAACGCCGTTATCGAAGTGCTCCGGACTTCCACGCAAATGGGGCGAAATGTTCGCGCGTTTGAAAGCAAGAATGCGGAACTCTTCGGCAAAAAACATGGCCTGATGGTGAATTCCGGCTCTTCTGCCTTGGAGATTGCGGTCGAGTTGCTGGAGCTTCCCGAAGGCAGTGAGGTCATAACACCGGTCTTGACGTTCTCCACAACGGTATCATGCATTTTGCGGAACAGACTTATTCCGGTTTATGTCGACGTCGTTCCGGGGACCTATGTGATCGACGTGGATGCGATTGAAGCAAAAATCTCGGACAAGACGGCGGCCGTGGTAATACCCAATCTGGTCGGCAACATTCCCGACTGGGAAAAAATCAGCGAGATCTGCAAGAAGCACGATTTGCTGATGGTTGAAGACTCCGCGGACACGCTTGGTGGAACCCTCCATGGGAAACCGAGTGGCCATTGGTCGGATATCAGCATAACGAGCTACTACGGGTCGCATGTTATCAATTGCGCAGGCAATGGCGGCTTGCTCAGCGTCAATCGGGACGCGTGGGCAGAAAGAGGAAAGCTGCTCAGGAGTTGGGGGCGTTCCTCGTCGCTCTTTGTGGATTCGGAAGCCATTGAAAACAGGTTCAACGTTGAGTTGGACGGAATTCCGTATGACGCAAAGTTCGTTTTTTCCGATGTGGGTCACAATTTTGAACCGTCGGAGCTCGGCGCGGCTTTTGGACTGGTGCAGCTCGCGAAACTCGAAGACAATATCAAGGCGCGTGAATGGGCTTTTGCAAGGCAGACCGAGTATTTCAGAAAATATGAGGACTGGTTCGAGCTGCCAGTTCAGACGCAGGGCACCAGAACCGGCTGGCTGGCGTTTCCGCTGACGGTGAAGTCACAGGCCCCTTTTTCCAGAAGGGACATGCAGATTTTCCTCGAAAAGAAGAATGTCCAGACGCGGGTCGTCTTTACCGGCAACATTCTTCGCCAGCCGGGCTTCAAGGACAAGCCAGGCGTCGGAGAAGCTGCTGACTTTCCAAATGCTGACTCAGTCATGCGCGGCGGAATCCTCATGGCATGTCATCACGGATTGACAGAGCAGATGCTTGCCTATGTCCACGAGTGCTTTGACGAGTTTGCAGGGCAGTTCTGATGGGCAGTGTTCTGGTCACCGGCGCAGGAGGTTTCCTCGGCGGACACCTCATGACCCGGCTCCTCGACCAGAATATCCCCGCATTCGCGCTTGTTCGGGAAAACGCCTCTCCTGAAACCCCGCGGCCGTATCCGACCCTTCACGATCGTGGCGATGTGCTTGAACTTGCAAGCGAACTCACACAGCGCGATATTGCGGATGTTATCCATCTGGCAACATCTTACGCGCCTGACGAGGCCGGGCCAAACGCGGTGTCCGTTTTGAATGCCAATATTCTCTTCGGCGGACGACTGCTTGCTGCTTCGGCTGCAGCTGGTGTGACAGGATTTGTCAATATCGGCACCTTCTGGCAATTCGCGGAAGATGGTTCTCTCGCACCGAACTCACTTTACGCCGCAACCAAACAGGCATTTTCGGAGTTGGTTGCCTATTATGCCAACTGGCAGGACTTGAATGCGCTGACACTTGTTCTTTATGACTTATACGGCCCTGGCGACAAGAGGCCGAAACTCCTGCCGGAATTGGTCTCGGCCGCGAAGACGGGAAAGCGGATAGACACGACCGCCGGTTACCAGAAAGTCGTCCCGACGCACGTTTACGACGCGGTTGACGCAATCTTGGTGGCCCTTGAGCAAGTGCGTGGCAACAAACTGCCGTCGAATCCGGACAAATTCGTTCATGGCGGAGACGCGTTGACGGTTCGGGAATTGGCGAGCCTCATTGAAAGGGTCTCGGGAAAAGCACTCAACATTGACTGGGGTGCCCGGCCATATCGGAGCAACCAGATTATGGATCCCTACCTGGGGCCGCGACTGAGCGGCTGGGAACCGAAGATAAATATCGCGCAAGGTGTTGAACAATTACTTCGGGAATGGGATGAGTCGACCGGATAATTTGGGGCCTTTAGTGTCAGAAAGAGATTATGCTCGATAGAGAATTTTGGCGAGGCAAGCGCGTTCTGGTAACCGGTCACACCGGGTTCAAGGGCAGCTGGTTGCTTCACTGGTTGAAAAAACTCGGCGCAACGGTAAGTGGCCTGGCGCTCGACCCGGAAAGTGACCGGCATTTGTATGTCTGCACGAACGCCGGCAACGACCTGGAGAACGACTTCCGAATTGACCTGCGGAATCTGCCACTTGTGAAGGATGCGGTTGACCGCTGCAGCCCGGAGATCGTTTTCCATCTCGCGGCTCAGCCATTGGTGCGATTGTCCTACGACAATCCGCTCGAAACTTTCGAAACCAATGTGATGGCTACGGCTTATCTGCTCGACGCCCTGCGAGCCATTGTTGGTCTGCAGGCGATTGTCGTTGTGACCAGCGATAAATGTTATGACAACAAGGAATGGATTTGGGGGTACCGGGAAAACGAAGCGATGGGCGGCAAGGACCCCTATTCCGCGAGCAAGGGTGCCGCTGAAATTCTCACGGCGTCCTACAGGCATTCCTTCTTCGCTCAAAAGCAGATCGGGTTGGCAACGGCAAGGGCCGGAAATGTCATTGGCGGAGGTGACTGGGCGCAGGACAGGCTTGTGCCTGATATCGTTGAATCCTTCATGAAAAAGCAAGCTGCAAGCATCAGGAACCCGCATGCGATCAGGCCCTGGCAACATGTTCTGGAGCCGCTCAGCGGGTATATGATCCTTGCTGAAAAGCTTGCGGGAGATCCGCAGCGTTACGGTGAAGGCTGGAATTTCGGCCCTGATGTCGACGGGATCTGGGAAGTCAGGCGAATTGCGGACTTTCTGAAAACAAGCTGGGGCGAGGATGCCGACTGGGCGGTGACCGGCCACGTTGAAACGGAAAAGAAGGAAGCCGGAATTCTGGCGCTGGACAATTCAAAAGCGCTTTTCGGTCTGGGATGGCGGCCGCTTTGGGATACCCGGACCGCGTTGCAGAAAACGGTCGAATGGTACCGGTGCTTCAATGCCCGGAAAGATGTCGCCGCGCTGACGCAGGTGCAGATCGATGCCTATGAAACCGCTCTTGGCTCAATGGAACGATTGGAACCAATCAAATGAAAGCGGTGATTTTGGCCGGCGGCCTCGGTACGAGACTAGCTGAAGAGACAGTTACGCGGCCAAAGCCGATGGTCGAAATTGGTGGCAAACCGATCCTCTGGCACATCATGAAGATGTATTCGGCGCATGGAATAAACGATTCCCTGTGTGCCTTGGCTACAAGGGTTACATGATCAAGGAGTATTTTGCCAACTACCTGATGCATGTTTCCAACGTCACGATAGATTTGAAGAACGGTGGCGTGGAGCTGCATGAAAACCGGTCCGAACCCTGGAAAATCACGTTGATCGAGACGGGGCTGAATACGCAGACCGCCGGACGGATCAAAAAGATACTGCCGTATGTGGGTGATGAGGACTTCTGCATGACCTACGGCGATGGATTGTCCGATGTCGACATCGGCAAGGCGATCGACTTCCACAAGAACGAGGGGCGTCTTGCAACGGTGACCGCGGTAAGGCTCCCGGGTCGCTTTGGCGCGGTTGAAATTGCTGATACCAGGGTAAGCGGGTTTGTCGAAAAACCGCGGGGTGAAAGTGGCTGGATCAACGGTGGATTTTTTGTGCTTTCACCCAAGGTTTCGACTTACCTGCAGGATCCGGACATTTCCGATATTCCCTGGGAACAGGCGCCGATGAAGGGAATCTCAAGCGACGGCGAGATGTCGGCTTTCGTTCATGAGGGGTTCTGGCAGCCGATGGATACGCTGCGGGAAAAGCAATATCTTGAAAATCTCTGGCAAAGCGGAGAAGCGCCCTGGAAAGTCTGGAAGGATGTCCGTTGAGCGATGAAGGGCAAAAGGCTTCGGAGGCTTTTGTCGTCATAAGCGGAGTCCCGGCCGGCAATTCGGGAACAGGTCAACTGGTAGCCTATCTGAAGTCGCGCGGACTGCGGTTCATCGATCCCGGCCACCGGCTCGACAAGGCTGATGACCGCTCCATTTTCCGGGAGCTGGTTTTCTGGCTAAAGGAAGGACCGCGCTGGCTCCTGTTTTTTTTTCGCCTCTGGGTGTTGAATAGGACGGGTAAAAAGGTCCTCCTGCTGCATCCGCAAGACATCGGATTTTCGGCGACTTTGAGAATCATCAAGGTCATGCGCGGAAATTGCTGGATATACCTGCTGGATTCCAGCTTCTTCTGCATTCGAAGTTACAACTACATGCCGACGGAAACGTCCGCCTGCGTCAGATGCCTTTCTGACACCACGCAAAACGCCGCCAAGGTTTTCGGGTGCGCTCCGTTTCCGCGCCAAACCTTTTCAGCACTGTCATTTGTCAGAAAACTCGTACAGCTTGCGCATGCCGGCAAGGTGCGCTTCCTCGCTCAGAACAAGCGCCAGGCGAGTCTCGCTGAAAAGCAGTTCGGACGACGGGTGCCTGTCGTTGGTCTATGGACGGCAGAACTTGAAAGGTCGCTGATCGCCGAAACAGCCGGTGCAGCGGAGCCAGCACGGGCAGAAACCCGATGGGATATCGTTTTTCATGGCAACGACATTCTGGCAAAAGGAAGCCGGTGGGCACTTTCTGTTGCTCACCATGCGCCGGAGCTGACATTCCTGTTTCCGTTCGACCGTCCTTCGATATCGGGGCAATTCCCGAAAATTGCGACTTTGTCAAAATGAACTGGATGACAGGACTGAAAGACGCGGTCGCCCGCTGCAAGGTGGCCTTGTCTCCATCTCTCTGGTCGGCTCCGATCGAGGGAGCGTTGATCAAGAACATTAAATTCGCACCGGTGACTGCAGCGGCGATAAATTCAACAAGTTTTTCAGATGAAGTTCCGGAAGATGTCGTTCTGCATCTGTCAGATCAACCGGAAAAGGCCGCCAGGCAACTGGTTGAAGTTTTGTCCTCGGAAAAGATCGTGGAGACAGAATCCAAGACGAAATGGCTGAGTTTCTTTGTGAGTCAAAATCGGAATTTCGTCGAAAACATCGAAGCGGAATTGAACCAGCGTAACACTGAATCCGGAACGGGATAATTTTCCGTGATTTCCTGTATTCGGTTCAAATTGAGTGCATGAAATGAATTTGTGTAGGTTCATAGCAAGTGCGCGGGAGGTGATCGAATGAATCTGAACGTCTTGGCGCCTGTCGCGCTGTTCGCATTCAACCGGCCTGAACATACGAGAAAAACACTCGAGGCAATCGCCAAAAACGACCTTGCAAGTGCAACGGATCTCTTCGTTTTCGTGGATGGCCCTCGGAACGAAGACGACGTTGTGCTTATCCGGGAGGTGTGCACGATCGCCCGCGGGATAAACGCATTCAAGTCGCTCACGATCGTTGAGCAAGATGCGAATATGGGGTTGGCAAAAAGTATTGTTCAGGGAATAGACAAGGTTCTTGAAGAGTATGGCAACATCATTGTTCTCGAAGACGATATTGTCACCAGTCCCGTATTTCTGAATTACATGAATGCAAGTCTTGCCCGGTACGAAAGCGAGAAAAAGGTCTGGCACATCTGCGGTTACAATGAACCGGCAGAAAATCGAAATTCGCGAAAAACCTATTTTTCCAGGTTGATGAACTGCTGGGGCTGGGGAACCTGGCGCGACAGATGGCAGCATTTTGAAAAGAAACCTGAAAAACTCATCACGGAATTCACGCCGGAAATGATTGATCGTTTCAATCTGGATATTGGCGAAAAATTCTGGTTCCAGGTGCTTGCCAATGTCGACGGGAGAATGAACACCTGGGCAATATTCTGGTATGCGACGATTTTCAAACAGAATGGATTGTGTTTGAACCCGCACGTTTCCTACGTTCGAAACATCGGCTTCGATGGAAGCGGAGTACATTGCAATGTCGATGAATTCCGCAACAAAAAGAGAAAATTGAACCTCGAACCGAATATCGAATATCCAGAGATACTGGCGGAAGATAGTGCTGCATTTGAAGACTTGAAGAAATTTTACGCGCTCAAGAAGAAAAAGCCTGGAAAAATAGAGAAAATTAAAAGAAAAATACTCAGGAAAGTCCTGAGGCATTGATGTGAGGGACTTTGTCCGTTTCACTCCCGCCTTGCGCACGTCATCATTGATTGTTTTCGCCACCGTTGTCGCGGTGTTTTATGCATTCTGCTTGACTTAGTCAGGTGGGTAAATACAAGCGGTTCCATCACATCGTCTGGTTTGACGATTAGCTGTATTTCCGGTGGCTCTGGTCTCGATATGTTCGACAAATTCTTGAATAGAATAGCCTACAAGATCAGGCGAAAGCTCAACTACAAGACAATTACGTTAGACGGCATAAAACTGAATACGGATCCCGATTTTGTGCCCAGGGGAATTCGTAAGTTACTTCTTGAGAAGAACTACGAGAGCCAGGAAGTCGAATTGGTCCACGAGGCGATCAGGAAGGACGATCGTGTCCTGGAAATAGGCGCCGGGATTGGATTTGTCGGGATTGCATGTGCAAAAATCTGCGGTTCTGACGAGATTTTGTCATACGAACCCAATCCGAAGATGAAACCCGTGATCGAAGCGAACTATGCGTTGAACGGGATGCGGCCAAATCTCCGGAGCAAGGTTGTCGCGACGGCTACCGGTGAATTGGAATTCTTTTTTTGCGACTCTGTTCTGTCATCGTCTCTGGTCGACCGGCAACAGGGTGCGCCGACGCGTGTCGAAGCAGATGCAATTTCCGGTGTTGTCGAGGAATTCCGGCCGTCGGCAATCGTGATGGACGCAGAAGGCGCCGAGATTGACCTGTTACGCTCCTGTGACCTGAGCGAGGTGGGAAAAATTGTTGTCGAATTGCACCCCCATATCGTCGGCGCGACGGCGATAGAAGAATTGCGTGCCTATCTGTTGAATAAGGGCTTCGTCGAGAAACGTGTCCTGGGAAAGTGTTCTCTCTTTCAAAGAAACAGTTGACCAATGACACTTGATCACCAGACGAGACTGGTCCTCAAACCGCGTTATGATTTGCGCGGTTAATTTCCGTTTCCTGTGCTGCCATCGACATTCAGTGACAACAGATCGGCGTAAAGGCCGCAGATTACATTTGCGGAGTGCTTTTTCCGCTGGTGATCAGCGACATTGGTGCGGAAGCTTTCCCGGGCTTCCGGGCCTGCAGCCACGGTTCGTATCGCCTCCGCGAGCCCATCCGCATCTCCGCAAGGTGACAGAAGTCCGGTCTTGCCGTGTTCTATCAGCCAGCTTGGACCCGGAGACGCAGTGGCGACGACGGGAAGGCCGGCGTTCCAGCCTTCAAGGACCACATTGCCGAGCGGTTCGTCGTCGGCGGGACAGACCAGGATATCCGACGCTTTCAGGAACGGCGACGGGTTCCGTTGCCAGCCGAGAAAATGTGTTCTCGCCTCAACGCCCAGCTGTCTCGCCAGATGCTTCGTATCCTCCATCAGTTCCCCGTTCCCGATGAGCCAGGCGTGTACGGTTTCGGGGAGCTTTGCGAGCGCTTCGATAAGGAGATCGAAGCGTTTGCGCTGAACGAACCTGCCAAGGGCGATCAGCACGGTCGCATCTTCCGGAGTGTTGAATTCCGACCGGCTGACCGGCTGCAGATTGTCTGGCAACGGATCCACGAAATTGCTGATCATGTGCGCACACTCGGCAGGCCAGCCCATTTCGACGGCCTGCCTGATGATTTCCGGCGTATTGCCGATCAACTGCTGCACATTGCCATAGGTGTGAAAGCCGTCAGGGAAATCACCAAGGCGCAGGAATGTATGCATGTCCGGCCCGGGCTTGGGCATCCATTTGCTTGCAGGACTCATCCAGCCCAGTGTCGCGGAAGCGCCGAAATCATGAATCTCCCTGGAAACACCCCAGCGCACGAAGTGGCGCTTCAGGTGCGAACGGCTGAACTTCAGTTCCCGGACCGTACAGTGCTCGGAGAGTTCATCGCGCCACGGTCTGTCGTGCCGGATGAAGGCGATCTGTTCGATGCCGCGCTTTGCCAGCGCTCGCGATAGCCGCACGAAAAACTTCTCTGCGCCACCGTCGACACCAAGATGAATGTGGGCAAGTTTTGTCGAGCGCGGTGTCACGTCAGTTGCCATCGATCACGTCATAGTAATTGTGCGCGCGGCCAAGCAGACCGCGCAGGTTTCCCGACCCTTTCATCAAGCGGATGAGCCCGTAATAAAAGAGTTTTTCCCCCCGCTGGCGCGCAAACGGTTTCAGGCAGAAGCCGAACACGGTGGCAAGCAGTCCGAAGACCATGCGCCGCGTACTCTTGGGAATGAAATGCAGCGCCGCCTTGCCTCTTCCCTCACGCAACACGATGTTGAACGCGCCTGACGTTGCCGCCATGTGCATCCTGCTGAGCAGCCGCTTGGTGGTCACGCGGGATGCGGGAATATCTTCTTCGACAAAGGCATCGTCGACCCAGATCATCTTGGCACCGGCCGCATGGGTCCGGCGGAAAAAGTCGATGTCCTCGCTGCCGAAGGTCAGGCGCTCGTCGAATCGCAGCCCCAGTCCGTCTGCACGGATTACTCTTGCGTTGATCAGTACGTTGTTGGTGGGCGCTTCGGTGATCTCGGTTCCGGTTGGCCGGGGTTTGAGGAGTTGCGACTTCCACCAGTGCGGCGCAGGTTTTTCATAGATGCGGCGGACAGGTCCGTTGGCAACGTCGGCTGAATATGTTTTGCAGGCTTCCAGCAGTTTTTCGATCCAGTCGGGCTCCGCGCGCTCATCGTCATCAATCAGCGCGACCCAGTCCGGAGCGTGTTCCAGCGCCGCCTCCAGCGCCGAGTTGCGCGCAAAGGGAATGCCCTTGCGCCCCTCGTGATAGAAGAAGACCGGGATCTGCAGATCCGACCTTGCCTCTTCGGCCGAAGCGCCGGTGAAGTAGGGTTTGGGATCGTTTTCCACCACCACAATCGAAAGCTCGGTGCTTTCCGGACTGACAAGCCGATCAAGGCTTGCAAGACACGCCTTGAGCATGTTCGGGCGTTGCGCTGTGCACACGGCAATGACCAGTTTCTGGGTCATGGAGCAGACTTGATCCTTCCGGTTAGCGCCAAAGGTCCTTCGCATGAGCCAGACCCCGGGTTCGCGCAGGGGTTTGGCGCAACTGGGACGTACTGTCAAAGGATTTCGTCAGTCAGCCTTCCCAGAGAGCGATGCCCGCGCTACGGTCTGTTGCAAGGGTAAGTACCCGGGGCCTTTGAACGATTGCGCATTCGCAACAGTGTTTGGGAGGACACGAATGAAGGGAATGATGATGCACCGTCCGCTGAAAATAGCGGACATCATCACCTTTGCCGCGGAAAACTATCCGCTCGGTGAACTCGTCTCCGTTCGAACCGAAGGTGATATCCACAAGACGACCTACTGCGAAACGGCACGTCGCACCGCGCAATTGGCCCATGGTCTGAAGTCACTGGGAGTAGCGCAGGGCGACCGGATCGCGACACTTGCCTGGAACGGCTACAGGCATTTCGAACTTTACTACGCGATCTCCGGTATTGGTGCGGTCTGTCACACCATCAATCCGCGACTTTCAGCCGAGCAGATGATTTACATCATCAATCACGCGCAGGACCGGATCATTTTCTTGCGATACCACGTTCGTGCCTATCATCGAGAAACTGCGCGACCAGCTGCCGAATGACCTGCGCGTCGTCATCATGACCGGGAGGCAACACATGCCACAGACTTCGATGGAAGATGTGCTGTGTTACGAAGAGCTTCTGGAGGGACAGCCTCAGGACATCGACTGGCCGGATTTCGACGAGAATGAAGCAGCGGGTCTTTGCTACACCTCCGGCACCACGGGAAACCCCAAGGGGACGCTCTTTTCGCACCGTTCTACGGTACTGCACGCCTTTATGCTGTGCGTAACGATTCCGAAGGTTCTGCAGGAAGGTGGCCGCATATTGCCGGTGGTGCCACTCTTTCATGTAAATGCCTGGGGACTGCCCTATGCAGCGCCGCTTTCCGGAGCAAGTCTGATCTTTCCGGGAGGCGCGCTCGACGGCAAAAGCCTGTTTGATCTGCTGGACAGGGAAAAAGTCTATTCGGCATGGGGTGTGCCGACTGTCTGGCTCGGCCTGATGAATGAAATCACGCAGAGAGGCAGCTTGCCGGATGGCTTCGGTGATGTCGTGATCGGAGGTTCCGCAGCGCCGCGCGCACTCATTGAGGCTTTTGAGACGAAGGGCGTGAACGTCTGTCACGCCTGGGGCATGACCGAAATGAGCCCGGTCGGTACCCAGTGCAACCTGCCGCCTGATATGGCGGATCTGCCGCTTGAAAAACGTATCGACCGCAAGCAGTCCCAGGGGCGCGGTGTGTTCGGCGTGGATATGAAAATCGTCGACGATGCCGGCAATCGATTGCCGCATGACGGCAAGTCACAAGGGCATCTCTACGTGCGCGGCAATACGATCACCTCCGGCTATTTTGAAGATCCGGAGGCTTCAAAACCTGTGTTCGATCAGGATGGATGGTTCTGTACGGGTGATATTGCCAAGATCGACCCGCAAGGGTTTTTGCAAATCACCGACCGGTCGAAGGATCTGATCAAGTCCGGCGGCGAATGGATCAGTTCGCTCGATCTTGAGAACATAGTCATGTCCCATCCAGGTGTCGCCAATTGTGCCGTGATCGCCGTGCCGGATTCCAAATGGGACGAAAGGCCGTTGCTGATTGTCGTACCCAGGGAGGATGCCCAGCCGCAGGAGGACGAGTTGCGGGGGCTTCTCGTGGACAAGCTCGCAAAATGGCAGGTGCCCGACGAGATTGTCTTTGTGGATCAGCTTCCCCTTACGGCGACAGGCAAGGTTTCCAAACTGACACTCAGAAAACAGCGCGCCGAGGGTAGTCTATGACCCCGGATGCTCTTTTTGGACTTTCTGGAAAAACGGCACTCGTCACCGGCGGCGCGACAGGGGTTGGCCGCATGGCGGCCGAAGGATTGGTTGCTGCCGGTGCCAGGGTTTTCATCGCGAGCCGAAAGCAAGATGCCTGCGAGACAGCTGCGGAAGAGTTGAATGCTGCCGGTTATTCCGGACGGGCAGAGGGCTTTGGCGGGGACGTCGCGACCGAGCAGGGCATCGATGCCTTGGCTGCCGAAATCGGCAATCGCACAGAACAGCTCGACATTTTGATGAACAATGCCGGCACCAGTTGGGGCACGCCGCTTGGCGAGTTTCCATATTTCGCCTGGGAGCGCGTCATGCAGCTCAATGTGACCGGATTGTTCCATCTGACCCAGAAACTCCTGCCCCTGCTGGAAACTGCAGCAAGCGATGACAATCCCGCACGCGTCGTCAATGTCGGATCCGTCATGGGGGAATTGCCGCATGGCGATCGCGCCTACAGCTACGCAGCTTCCAAGGCGGCAGTCCACCACCTGACGAAGATTCTCGCCAAGGAACTGGCTGAAAGGCGAATTACGGTCAACGCGCTGGCCCCCGGACCATTCGTCAGCAAGATGACTGCCTTCGCAACGGAAGATGAACAAATCCGGGGCCGGGTCGGTGCGCAGGTTCCACTCGGCAGGGTCGGGCGAAAGGAAGATATTGCTGCGGCCCTGCAATATCTGTGTGGCCGCGGCGGGGCTTACGTCACCGGCGCTATCCTCCCGATCAGCGGAGGTATCAACGTCGAAACCGGACCGGACCTGTTTCAGGAGGCCTATGCGTGACTGCGAGTGAGGATGCGCGCGCGCATTCGGTCGATAAGCTGAAGTCGTTGATCGGCGAGGATGTCGGGGTGTCGTCCTGGTACCTGATTGATCAGGCGCGCATAGATTCCTTTGCCGATGTGACGCAGGATCGCCAGTTCATTCATGTCGACCCGGAAAACGCTGCGGAGACCCCGTTTGGCGGAACGATAGCGCATGGCTTTCTGACATTGTCTCTGCTCTCGGCCATGGGCCAGGAGGCGCAGCCGAAAATTGCGGGATCCCGCCTGGGCATCAATTACGGTTTCGACCGGGTCAGGTTCCTTTCTCCCGTGAAGGCCGGAAAAAAGGTTCGCGGTCGTTTTATTCTGGCGAACGTGAACGAAATCAGGCCAGGCGAGGTCGATCTTCTCTGGCAGGCAACCGTGGAAATTGAAGGCGAGACCCGTCCCGCGCTCAAGGCTGATTGGCTCAACAGGTTCTATCTGGTCCGCAATGAGGAGAAACAGCCAGCATGCTGAAGGCGCGAACGCTTCCAACTGTTTTGAAGGGCATGCGAATTCCGGCAGTGGCGGCACCACTTTTCATTGTCTCGTGCCCGGATCTCGTGATTGCGCAGTGCAAGGCCGGGATCATCGGCAGCTTTCCGGCACTCAATGCCCGGGACGAACCCGGCGGTCCGGTGTTGCTCGAGACTTGGCTCAGGAAGATTACCGAAGAGCTTGACCGCCATAATCAGGCAAATCCGGATCGGCCGGCAGCGCCGTTCGCCGTCAACCAGATCGTCCACCGGTCCAATGACCGGCTCGAACGGGATGTCGAAATCTGTGCAAGGTGGAAGGTTCCGGTCTGGATCACGTCCATGGGTGCGCGGGTCGAGGTCAACGACGCCGCTCATTCGTGCGGGGGCATCGCGCTTCATGATGTTATCAACAACACCTATGCAAAAAAGGCGATCGGCAAGGGCGCCGACGGACTGATCGCGGTTGCGGCAGGGGCAGGCGGCCACGGTGGGCCACAATCGCCATTTGCCCTTGTTCGCGAGATCCGCGAGTGGTTCGATGGCCCATTGTTGCTTGCAGGAGCGGTCTCCACAGGCGAATCTCTCTTGGCAGCTCGCGTGCTGGGGGCCGATTTCGGTTATGTCGGCTCACCTTTCGTTGCAACGAATGAAGCCAACGCCGATCCGGTCTACAAGGAGATGATGGTGAAGGCTGCGGCGGAAGACGTGCTGACGTCATCCCTGTTCACCGGGCATCCGGCCAACTACCTGAAAGGGTCGTTGACGCGGGTCGGTCTCGACCCGGACAACCTGCCGCCTGACTGGGATGTCAGCGTCATGCCGGACGATGGTCCGCTGCCGAAGGCCTGGCGGGAAATCTGGGGCGCGGGGCAAGGGATCGGTGCAATCAAGTCGGTCGGACCGGCAGCGGCCGTGGTTGATCGTCTGGAACGTGAATACCGGGATGCTTGCGAACGCATGCGAGAGATCATTTAGGGAGACGTCATGGATCTGGGCATATCAGACCGGGTGCGGCCGCTCATCGAGCAGGTCCGGCAGATGGTCGAGGACGAGATTGCACCACTGGATATCGAGTTTCATAACGAGGTTGGCAGGCATCCGTCCGGTGACCGGTTCCAGCACACGCCGCGGCAACTGGAAATTCTGGAAAACCTCAAGACGAAGGCGAAGGAACGCGGCCTGTGGAATTTCTGGCTGACCGACAGCGAGAGGGGCTTCGGGCTGTCCACCGTCGAATATGCCTATCTCGCGGAGGAAATGGGCAGGGTCGGGATCGCGGCCGAGGTTTTCAATTGCAATGCACCTGACACAGGCAACATGGAGGTGCTTGAGCGCTACGGGTCGCAGGTGCACAAGGAGCGTTGGCTGAAACCGCTATTGGAGGGGGCGATCCGCTCTGCTTACCTGATGAGCGAGCCGGACGTTGCCTCGTCCGATGCCACCAATATTGCACTGAGCGCGGTCCGCGATGGGGATGACTGGATACTCAACGGCGAAAAGTGGTGGGCGACCGGGGCAGGGGATCCGCGTTGCAGGCTCCATATCGTCATGGCTTCAACAGATCCGTCGGCCCACAAACACAGCCGGCATTCCATGTTTCTGGTGCCGAGCGATACCGACGGGATTGAAGTCCTGCGACCGATGCAGGTCTTTGGAGCAGATGATGCCCCGCATGGCCACATGCATATCCGTTTCACCGAGGTCCGGGTTCCGGCGGAAGATCTGGTGCTCGGCGAGGGACAGGGCTTCGAGGTTGCGCAGGGCCGTCTTGGTCCGGGCCGCATCCACCACTGCATGCGGGCGATCGGTCAGGCCGAAATGGCGCTTGAACTCCTGTGCAAACGGGCCATGAACCGGCAGGCATTCGGCAGGATATTGACCGATCTCGGTGCCAACTACGACATCATCGCCGACGCGCGCATGGAGATCGAGATGGCGCGTCTGCTCTGTCTGAAGGCGGCCTGGATGATGGATACCAGGGGAACGCGCGCCGCCCAGCCCTGGATCAGCAAGATCAAGGTCGTCGCGCCCCTGATGGCGCTGAAGATTGTCGACGAGGCCATGCAGGTTCATGGCGCAGCCGGCATCAGTCAGGACTTCCCGCTTGCTGCCATGTGGACTCACCTGCGGACCCTCAGATTTGCGGACGGTCCGGATGCCGTGCATCGACGTCAGGTCGCCCGCACGGAATTGCGGAAGTATACCAACGACAGGATCTGATGATGGCACTTGCCGGTTCGGAACTGGATTTGAAGGCATTAACCGATTGGCTGGGCCAGAATCTCGACGGATTTGCAGGGCCGGTTCTGGCTGAAAAATTCAATAGAGGCCAGTCCAACCCGACATTCCGTTTAACGTCAGCTTCCGGCGATTATGTCCTGCGCCGCAAACCGCCCGGTGTTCTCTTGAAATCCGCTCATGCGGTCGACCGTGAATTCCGGGTTCAAAATGCGCTTGCGGGCTCCAATGTCCCGGTCGCGAAGATGCATGTCCTGTGTGAGGACGACAGCATTCTCGGGTCGGCGTTCTATGTCATGGAACGGGTGCCCGGACGGTGCTTTGACGATCCGCAGCTACCCGGTCTCGACGTGACCCTGCGCACCGGCATCTACGACAGCATGAACCGGGTTCTGGCGGCCATTCACGCGATCGATCTGGCGGCGGTTGGCCTTCCGGATTTCGGGCCCGAGGGAAATTACTACAGACGCCAGATCGATCGCTGGAGCAAGCAGTATCGCGCCAGCGAAACGGAAACGATTTCGGCAATGGACGAACTGATCGACTGGCTCGATGAAAATGTCCCGGACGACGATGGCAAGCGGACTCTGGTTCACGGTGACTATCGTATCGACAATCTGCTTTTTGCCGAAAACGGCCCCGAATGTGTGGCCGTTCTGGACTGGGAGCTTTCGACAATCGGCCATCCCTTCGCAGACCTTGCCGCCCTGATCATGCAGTGGCAACGGCCTCCGGGAAATGAGGGGCGGGGTCTCGCAGGGGTCGACCGGGCGATGCTCGGTATCCCCGGGGATGAGGCCTTCATCGACGCCTATTGCGTGCGTATGGGGCTGCCCGGAATTCAGGGTTTCGGCTTCTACCTCGCCTTCGCCTTTTTCCGCATGGGAGCGATCCTCCAGGGCGTCAAGAAACGCGCCCTTGACGGCAATGCCTCCAATCCGGAACTGGGATTGAAGCTTGGGGCCAGTGTACCCGAATACGCAAAAGGCGGGCTGGAAGCGGCGAAATCTGTTTGAAGCCAAACCGCCCGTACACGATGTCCTGAACGGCGTTGCCCCCTTTGTCATCCCGGTCCTGGCCCTGGCGCCAAACCGGGATGACAACCGGAGAAACCAACGTCTCGAAGGATGGGACGGCCTCATGTTCCGGAATTCGCGACTAATCCTGCAAGAAAGCGCTACTCGTTTCCACTGGATGAGGTCGTGGCCAAGTCAACACCCAAAGGTGTTTCAGCTTTGCTCATTCATCTCGGCAAACGTCCCTCCGCTCTCCGCCAGCTTCTGCAGCAATGACGGAACCTGCCAGTAATACGCGTCTTCCTGCGCATAGTCCTCGATCCGTCGAACCAGTTCCGCCGCACCGATCTGGTCCGCGGTGTGCATCGGGCCGCCGCGGAAGCGCGGGAAGCCGTATCCGAACAGGAAGACTGCATCGATGTCGACCGGCCTGAGTGCGATGCCTTCCTGAAGGACGCGCGTTGCTTCCAGGATCATCGCGGTGATGAAGCGGCTGACAATCTCGTCTTCGGCAAAGGCTCTCGGCGAAATGCCTGCCTTGGTGCGCTCTGCGTCGATAATCGCAAGTGCTGCCGGATTGGGTCGGGTGCCTTCTGCGTCGTAGATGTAAAAACCCTGCCCGGTCTTGCGTCCGAACCAGCCTTTTTCGCAAATCTCGTCGGCGATCGGAATGTAGCGCTCTTCGGCAGGGCGCGTCGCCGCGCGGCGTTTGTTGGCAGCCCAGCTGATATCGAGACCGGCAAGGTCGGCCACCTGGTAGGGGCCCATGGCGAAGCCGAAGCCGGTGATCGCCTTGTCGATTTCCTCCGGTGAAGCACCATCCATCATCATGTAGTCGGCCGCCTTCTTGTAGAAGGTCATGATCCGGTTGCCGATGAAGCCGTCGCAGACACCCGAGCGAACCGCGATTTTCTTCAGCTTCTTGGCAAGGGCGAAACCGGTGGCAACCGCGTCCGCGCCGGTCTTTTCGGCAACGACCACTTCCATGAGACGCATGATGTGGGCAGGAGAAAAGAAGTGCAGCCCGATGACATCCTCCGGTCGGCTGGTCGCCGCCGCAATCTGGTCGATGTCGAGATAGGAGGTGTTGGACGCAAGAATGGCGCCTTGTCTGGCCACCTTGTCGAGTGTTCCGAAGATCTCGCGTTTGACACCCAGGTCCTCGAAGACGGCCTCGATGATGAGGTCGACGTCCGACAAGGCATCAAGCTCCGTCGCCGTTGAGAACTTGGCGGACAGGATTTCATCCCGGGCCCCGGCGCCTAGCTTTCCGCGCTTCACGGCACCATCGAGATTGGCTCCTATCGTCGACGTGCCGCGGTCAAGACCGGCCTGGTCCCGCTCGGTCATTGTCACGCTGAACCCGGCAAGGAGCGCAGCGGTCGCGATGCCGGAACCCATCGTGCCGCCGCCGATGACACCGATTTTCCGGATGTCGTGCGGCGTGGCCGAGGCTTCCGGAACCTTGGCGACAGCGCGTTCTGCGAAGAAGGCGTGGACGAGACCGCCCCGTTGCGGGCTGTCCATGCAGTCGTTGAAAAGGCGGCGTTCTTCCTTTAGGCCCTCCTCGCGCTGCAGCCTGCTGGCCTCGACCGCATCGACGCATTTGTGCGGTGAAAACAGCAGCCGTTGCGTTTTTGCCAGCTTGTCGCGCATCGCGGTCAACGCCTGCGGGTCGTCTTCAACAGTCAGGTCGCATGTGCGCCTGCTTGCCAGTTTGCCGTCGAGCAATTCCCTGGCTGCGGTCAGGGCAACCTCGCGTGGCGCCCCGTCTGCAATTCGATCAATCAGGCCTTGCTCCAGCGCCTGGTTTGCCGAGATGGGTTTGCCGCTCGTGATGAGATCGAGCGCCGCCTTTATGCCGGCAAGACGCGGTGCTCGCTGGGTGCCGCCGGCACCAGGCAGAATTCCGAGGGAGACTTCGGGCAGTCCGACCTTTGTACCGGCAAGGGCGACACGTGCATGACTGGCGAGGGCGACCTCCAGTCCGCCGCCGAGCGTTGTGCCGTGAAGAACGCAAACGACAGGTGTCTTGCAGTCTTCAATGAAATTGCACAGGTCGGGAAGCCAGGGATCCTTGGGAGGTTTGCCGAATTCCCGGATATCCGCGCCCGCAATGAAGGTCCGGCCCTCGCCATAGATGGCAATAACCTTGACCTCCGGCTCGGTCTGCAGAGTTTCGATGGCTTGCCAGAGGCCGGAGCGCACCGCGTGCGAAGCGGCGTTCACGGGCGGATTGTTCAGCGCGACGAGCGCGATCCCGCCTTGCCTGTCGATCGACACGACGTCGTTGATACCGGTCAAGCCGGTCTCTGATCCTGATTTCATGAATTCCTCCCGAAACCGCCCGGAACAGGCGCTCTTGCGCCAGAATTTTCAGTTCCGCACTACGGTTGTCAAGTTGTCCAAAGGATGTGACCCGAATATCCGTTGCTGGTTACGGCATGGGTTACGGTGTCAGTCTTTCGGCGGCGCCTTGGGCGTAAAGGCGCAACGGTCCGGTTTGAGGTCGAGCAGCGGAGTTCCGTCCAGGCAGTCCAGGCCGCGCACGATCAATGCCGATCCCTCGACCTTCACCAGCTTTGCACCGACTGTCCCGATCGGATTAGGACGGACAGGCGAGCGCAGTGCAAATGTTCCATAGGTTCTGTCGCTGTGACCCGGGTTTTGCACGACCAGGTCCCGCCTGGATTTGTCGAGCCAGTAAAGAACTTCTATCTGGTCGAAGATCTCGATCCCTTTCAGCGCCGGAACCCATGGTTCGAAGATCTCGATCCGGCACTCCGGTCCATCCTGTTTGCCCTGACGCGGACAGTCTTTTCGGTCGGTCCATGGCGTGTGGATACGTCCGATGAAGTGAAGCCTCGCGTCATCGGGTTGGGATGTCGGCACCATGATTTCGTGCGCGCGGATATCGCTCATGCTTGTGTCCTGTCTGCTCTCAGTCGGATAACCAGCGGACCGTACCGAGATCCTTCATGTCATACCCGCCAAGAGAATCGGCCTTGTCCAGAAAACCGGCTGTTCTCGAGAACGCGAAGAGTTTTTGCAACGGTTCGGTAAAATAGGATTTGCGGTCGATCAACAAGTCGAAACTTTCATCCACGAGGGGAATGAAGGCAAGTTTGAACTGCCTTGCCATCGCTTCGATGCCTAGCGAGGCATCGACGTCACCGGCTGCGACGGCAGCCGCTGCGTCGCTTTCCGTGTGGGCCTGGTCCCTGCTCAGGTCCAGATCGCCTTCGCTCAGCCCCGCATCGCTCAGCAGCCTGGTCAAGAGCAGGGCGGCACCAGCACCTGGCTGGCGCATGGCAACGCGCCGTCCTTTCAGGTCCGCCATGGACCGGATGCTATCGTTTGTCCCGGACGCGACAAGGAGCCCGCGTTTGCGCACAGCCCAATGAATAAGGACGCTGTTTGCAAGACCGGCATTAGAGACGGCGGAAATGTTCCAGCCATCTTGCTCCGGCAGATGCAGACCACTCGCTGTCGCTGCGCCCGATTGAAACCGGGTCAGTCCGTCATGGCTGCCGTTGCAAAGTGTCGCGAGACCACAACCCGAGGCTCGAATGGCCCAGTCGAGCAGGGGATCGTGAGAACCGGCCAGCACGTTTGGCCGATCGGCGCCCGGCGGGTTATCCGGCCCATCGACCCAGGTGCGGATCGCCTCCACCGGAAAAAGAAGCTTGCCCGTGATCCGTCGGTGGGGGATCTCGTTTGCGGCAGCAAGGTCATAGACCTTGCGCTCCTTGACACGCAAAAGATCGGCAACTTCCTTCGTGGTCAGGAAAAGCGGCGTGGCTTTGTCAGAATCGGGCAATGTGGTTCCTGCTGTTTCGAAAAGCGTAGCCGAGACCGAGCGCGCAATTCAATGAGACACGTCGTCAAAGTGTGGCGCCGCGACGCTTGAAGCGTCATTTGCGACGTTTTGGGCATAACGGCTCCGAAGTTTCAGATGATACTTTTCTTGTGAACACAAGACAGCACCACGTGTGCTCAAAGAATGCTTGTTGCCCTGGAAGGGAGTTTTATTCCTCTGGGGCCGTTTGCTTGAGTAAAATTTCCACAAATTTACCGCGATGCAAAATATAAAGTCGGGCAATGAGTAAAAATAATTCATTTTTTTTCACAAGCCTCTTTCAAAGATGCATTTTTTTTGTTTTTCTAACCTCGATGGCTTCGGCAAATATCTGACAGGTGGCCCTCGTCGCCAGATGAAACTGTTGTGCTGTCCACAATAACAATAGAACCGGATTTGGGGACACAATGGCGAATAACAGGGGCGCTGCTGTTAAGTATGACAGCGTTCAGAAGAGCTATGACGGGGAAAGTCTCGTTGTAAAGAACCTCAACCTCGATATTCCGCCTGGCGAATTTCTGACAATGCTGGGGCCCTCAGGATCCGGCAAAACAACGTGCCTGATGATGCTGGCGGGTTTCGAACCTGCAACGCACGGCGAAATTTACCTGAACGACCGCCCGATCAACAACGTCCAGCCGCACAAGCGCGGTATTGGCATGGTGTTCCAGAACTATGCGCTTTTTCCGCATATGACGGTGGCCGAAAATCTGGCATTTCCGCTTCAGGTCAGAAATGTCGGCAAGGCGGAACAGGCCGAAAAGGTTCAGCATGCGCTCGACATGGTCGAACTCGGTGCCTTCGGCAATCGGCGTCCTGCGCAGCTCTCCGGCGGACAGCAGCAGCGGGTTGCCGTTGCGCGCGCACTCGTGTTTGACCCCGAACTCGTTCTGATGGACGAGCCGCTTGGCGCGCTCGATAAGCAGCTGCGCGAGCAGATGCAGTATGAAATCAAGCATATTCACGAAAATCTGGGCGTCACAGTGGTCTACGTGACCCATGACCAGACAGAAGCGCTGACGATGTCGGACCGTGTTGCGGTGTTCAACGACGGCGTCATTCAGCAATTGTCGACACCTGACGATCTTTATGAAGATCCTCAGAATTCGTTCGTGGCGCAGTTTATCGGCGAGAACAACAAGTTGAATGGCAAGGTCGTCGGCGTTGACGGCGAGGAGTGCCTTGTTGAGCTTGATGACGGCACGCAGCTCAAGGCGGACAAGGTCAATGTCTCCGCAATTGGCGACATGACCACGTTGTCGCTCCGTCCCGAGCGTGTCGAATTCGACACGAACGACACCATGGACAATCTCGTCAATGGACGGATCGAGGAATTGATCTATCTGGGAGACCACATCCGTGTTCGCATGAACGTGGCTGGAAACGACGAGTTCATCGTCAAGGTTCGCAACCGTGGAGAGAAGCGTAAGCTGCATGTCGGTGAAACTGTCCAGGTCGGCTGGGCAATGAACGACTGCAAAGCGCTCGACGCTGTTGCCTAAATTCGCGAGGCGGACGGCAAAGACCGCCCGCGACAACAACGGAAGATAATCCGTTCAATCCAAAAAAGAGGGAGCTAGCTCACATGAAGCTCAAAACTGTAATCCTCGCAGGTACAGCCCTGGCGTTTGCCGGTAGTGCTGCACTCGCCAAAGACCTGACGCTCGTCTCCTGGGGCGGCGCTTACCAGTCGTCCCAGAAGAATGCCTATACGGATCCGTATACGGCTGCAAATCCGGACGTCAACGTGATCTGGGACGAATCCTCGGCAGAAGCTGTCGCCAAGTTGCGTGCCATGAACGAAGCCGGCAACGTCACCTGGGATCTGGTCGATGTTGTTGCTTCCGATGCCATCCGTCTGTGCGACGAAGGCCTGGCGATGGAAATCAACCCGGATACGGACCTGGCAGCAGCTCCGGACGGAACACCGGCCTCCGAAGACTTCGGTGACCTGCTTGTTTCCGAGTGTTTCATTCCGCAGATCGTTTATTCGACGACGTTCGGTTATCGCTCCGACATTGACGCATGGGGCGGCAAGGAACCGACCGAAATCTGCGACATCTTCGATCTGGAAACATTCCCCGGCAAGCGTTCCCTGGAAAAGCGCCCGATCAACAATATGGAATGGGCACTTCTGTGTGACGGCGTACCGAAAGAGGACGTCTACACTGTTCTTGAAACCGAAGAAGGCCAGGACCAGGCGTTCAAGAAGCTCGATTCCATCAAGGACAATGTCGTCTGGTGGTCTGCCGGTGCTGAAACCCCGCAGCTTCTGGCCGACAAGGAAGTCGTGATCGGCTCAACCTATAACGGCCGTTTGTTTGCCCTGATCGAAGAGCAGAAGCAGCCTGTAAAGATGTTGTGGGACGCTCAGGTGTTCGATCTGGACGGCTGGATCATCCCGGCCGGTCTTCCCGAAGACCGTCTTGCCGAAGTGAAAAAACTCGTCATGTACGCGACCGACACCCAGCGTCTGGCCGATCAGGCGAAGTACATTTCCTACGGCCCGGCTCGCAAGTCTTCCGCGCCGCTCGTCGGCAAGCATGCTTCGCTCGGTATCGACATGGCTCCGCACATGCCGACCGATCCGAACAACGCCAAGAACACCTTCCTCTATAACTACGAGTGGTGGGCGGATTACCGCGACGACATCGACGCCAAGTTCCAGGCGTGGCTGGCGCAGTAAGCCAACTGACTATGGTCCGGGTGGGGGAAAGCCTCACCCGGAACCTTTTTCTTGATATGCGGAAGACAGTTTCATGAGCGATACGACCCAGGACGGTCAGGTATTGACGACGCAGGACGGACGGCCCTTGAAAGCCGCCCTTGGCCGTGCGCTGTTTCGTGAGAAATTACGTGCATTCCTGCTGGTCGCTCCCCTGCTGATCTTTATCCTGATTACCTTTGTTGCGCCTATCATCGATATGCTGCACCGATCAGTGGAGAACAGCATTGTCGAGGAGACCCTGCCAAAGACGGTTGTAGCGCTGCAGGAATGGGACTCCGGTTCCGGCGATGTCCCGGACGAGGTCGTCTTTGCGGCGCTCTATGACGATATGGTCATCGCCGTTGACGAAAAAACCCACACCCGCCTCGGATCTCGTCTGAACTATGAGCAAAGCGGGATTTCCAGTCTGTTCCGCAAGACCGGACGCCGCATCAAGCGCATGGACGAAGGCGAGCCGCTCAAGGACCAGTTTCTGGCAGCCGACAAGAAGTGGGGAGACGTCACGACCTGGCAGGTTCTGAAGCAGTTTTCGCCGTCTTATACGGGCGGATACTTCCTGAACGCTTTTGATGCCAAGCTTGGCCCCGAAGGCGTTGAGCTCAAACCCGCCGACGAACGTATCTACCTGTTCCTGTTCGGGCGTACACTGTTTCTGTCCACTGTCATCACCCTGTCGTGCCTGTTGCTCGGTTACCCGATCGCATTTCTGCTCGCGGCCCTGCCACTGCGGACATCGAACCTCTTGATGATCCTCGTGCTTTTGCCGTTCTGGACTTCGTTGCTGGTCCGCACGTCCGCCTGGAAGGTGCTCTTGCAACAACAGGGTGTAATCAATGATTTTCTGGTCTGGATAAATCTGATTTCCGATAGCGGACGTCTGGTGATGATCAACAACCAGACCGGCACGATCATTGCCATGACGCATATTTTGCTGCCGTTCATGATCCTGCCGCTCTATTCGGTGATGAAGACGATCTCGCCCACATATGTTCGCGCGGCGAAAAGCCTTGGCGCAAACGACTGGACGGCGTTCTGGCGGGTCTATTTCCCGCAATCGGTCCCCGGCATCGGCGCAGGTGCGGTTCTCGTCTTCATTCTGTCGATCGGCTACTACATCACGCCCGAGCTTGTGGGCGGGACGTCTGGTATCTTCATATCCAACCGGATTGCCTATCACATCTCGTCATCGCTCAACTGGGGTCTGGCAGCTGCGCTTGGTACCCTGCTGCTGGTAGCGGTTCTCGTTCTCTTTGTTGTCTACGACAAGATCGTCGGCATCGACAACGTCAAGCTCGGATAGGAGGACCAGATGAGCGCACTTCCACCATATGCGTCCCCTCTCCAGCGGACATGGTTCTACAGTTTCAGGGTCATCTGCGGGTTGATCTTCTTCTTTCTGATCTTCCCGATCATGGTGATCCTCCCGCTCAGCTTCAACGCCCAGGATTTCTTCACCTTCACCAAGGAGATGCTGTCGCTGAAGCCAGAGGGCTACTCGCTCAAGCACTACAACGACTTCTTCACCAATCCGGATTGGCAGCAGGCGTTGAAGAACTCGTTTCTCATTGCGCCCGTTGCAACGCTGCTCGCGACCACTTTTGGAACCGTGGCAGCGATCGGCCTCTCGCAGTCGCATGTGCCGTTCAAGCCCGTGATCATGGCCATCCTGATATCTCCAATGATCGTGCCGTTGATCATTTCGGCTGCCGGCATGTATTTCTTCTTTTCGTCGATCGGTCTGCAGGGCACCTATGTTGGCGTCGTGTTGGCGCACGCCGCGCTTGGCACGCCGTTCGTGATCATCACCGTGACCGCGACGCTGGTCGGGTTCGACCGCAGCCTCGTTCGGGCATCGGCAAGCCTTGGTGCAAATCCGGTCACCACCTTCTTCAAGGTGCAGATGCCGTTGATCATCCCCGGTGTTGTCTCCGGTGCACTGTTTGCATTCATTACATCGTTCGACGAAGTGGTCGTGGTGCTTTTCCTTGGCTCCGCCGGACAGAAAACCTTGCCATGGCAGATGTTCACTGGACTGCGCGAACAGATCTCGCCGACCATTCTGGCGGTAGCCTCTCTCATGGTGTTCATTTCGATTGCGCTGCTGACGGTACTGGAGCTCTTGCGCCGTCGTTCAGAAAGGCTTAGAGGTTTGACACCGGGCTGATTTCAGCCCAGCTGCTCACGAAATGTGCCGGTGGCGGAACGCCAGTCGCCGGGTGGAAGACAAGGGTTTTCCCGGTAGCATGACAATTTGATTTTGGGCCTGGCGGGCCGGCTTCTTGAAGGAAGCCGGCCCGTTTTGCGTTTTTGGCCCTGTAACGGAAGACAAGGCGGAATAGGACCGCATTCAAGAAAGGAGATCTTCCATGAGCGACGACATGATCCGCATTTACGAAATGAACAATGGTGAGAAGGCCTTTTCACCGTTTTCTCCGGAAGAAATGGACCGGAGGCAGGCAGACCTGCGCAAGCTCATGGCAGGCCGCCAGATCGATGCCTGCCTGTTCACCTCCTATCACAACATCTGTTACTACTCCGGATTTCTGTACTGCTACTTCGGTCGGAAATACGGCCTTGTAGTCACACACGACAAGGCAACGACGGTTGCGGCCGGCATTGACGGCGGCCAACCCTGGCGCCGGACCCATGGCGATACCGTGATCTATACCGATTGGCGCCGGGACAACTACTTCCACGCCATACAGACACTGGTAGGCTGGCCCAATCCGTCCGTCAGACGTATCGGCATCGAGTTTGATCACGTCTCGCTTGATCTTCTCAAGTTGCTTGAAGCGGCTTTTCCAGGGGTCGAGTTCGTCGATATCGCCGCGGACGCCATGGCGCAGCGCACGATCAAGAGTGCCGAGGAACACGTGCTGATCCGGGAAGGTGCACGTATTTGCGACGTTGGTGGTGCAGCGCTCGTCGATGCCGTTCAGGCAGGCGTCACCGAGCATGAAGTTGCCATCGCATCGACCAATGCCATGATCCGGGAAATCGCGAAGTCCTTTCCGTTTGTCGAACTGATGGACACCTGGACGTGGTTCCAGTCGGGGATCAACACTGACGGCGCCCACAATCCGGTCACCAACAAGGTGGTCGAGGCAGGTGACATCCTGAGCCTCAACTGCTTCCCGATGATCTTCGGATATTACACGGCTCTTGAGCGCACGCTCTTTTGCGAACACGCGTCAGATGAGCACCTGCGCCTTTGGGAAATCAACTGCCATGTGCACCGCGAAGGCCTCAAACTGATCAAGCCGGGCGCGCGTTGCTGCGACATTGCTTCAGAGCTCAACGGCATCTACCGCGGCCACGATCTTCTGAATTACCGCAGCTTCGGCTACGGCCACTCCTTCGGCGTGCTCAGCCATTATTATGGCCGTGAAGCTTCCGTGGAACTGCGCGAGGATGTCGAAACAGTGCTTGAGCCGGGCATGGTCGTCTCGATGGAACCCATGATCATGATCCCGGAAGGCGACGCCGGGGCAGGTGGTTATCGTGAACACGATATCCTCATCGTGACCGAGGAAGGCGCGGAAAACATCACCGGCTTCCCCTTCGGCCCGGAACACAACATCATCCCGAAGCGCTAGCGCAGTCACCTTCGAGGAACAAACCGGAGGCGGAGCGCAGTGGCGCTCCGTTTTCGTTGACACCCGATGCAATGTCACCCGCTGGCATCCCGGTCGACACCATTGCTTGTCTGGTTTTTGTCCTTGATCGTACGGCGGAATAAACTCGGATCAGCAGAGGTGCTTTCCGGTGAAACGGAAATGAGCTGGGGCAAGGGCAAGACGGAAACGGGCTCCGGCGGCGCTTGCAAGGGCCGTCAGTTCACTGCGGAAACCATGAGTGCACCCGCAAGACCCATCAGTAAACTGCAAGGGCTTCAGCGTAGACCAAAACCGTCTCTTGGTCTCGTATCAGATCTATGCTAAGTATCTGAAGTCGTTAGATGTTATGTCTCAGATGACGCCTGTGACGGGAGCCACCAGATGTCGGGTGCGCCAAATCCCCAAGTCAACTCACGTTAACTGCATGATTTCCAACGGTTTTCTGTCGGAGCTCCTGCGGAGGGTAGACCAGCTTGCAGAGGGGCGTGATTTTCTGTGTGCGTGCGGTCTGACAAATGAGCTTGAAGTGCATTCCATTCACCGCTGCATGGTTGGCGGTTCTGTTGATTTTCGTCTTTGGATCAGTGTCTGAAGCTGACACGGTTGAGGTGCCATTGTTGCCTGATGGTACCGTCGACCTTGAGAAGGTCATTCCTTCATTCAGAGCAAACAACCAAGTGCTCACAACAGGACCGGCACCAGAATTTACGGGTTCGTTGCTCGGGCAACCCTATACCGCTGCGTATGACGATGCCGATGTGTCCAAACCCTTCGATCTGATTATCACGTCAGAAAATCTTCCGGAGCATGGACACTACTTGATAGCTGTAGCGCTAATCGACAGCATTTGTTCGCGATCCGATTTGCGACCCGACTGGGTACTTTGGCATGAAACCTCTAAGCGATCGGCCGAAGGATGGAGCGTCGAAGTATCTTGTTCAAAAGAAAGTCGGTAGTAGGTGGCTCAGTGAGCTCGATTTGTGGGTTCGCTTTCATCTGAACTTTTCTGAGTTCCTCAAGCGGGATCGGATTGCGGTTCGACTGTGCACTCGTTGCGCTCCCGCCAAGAAAGACACCAGAGAAGGTTTTGGGTTCGTCGTTGCCATTTTTTTTGCAGCGAAGTTCACTGTAGCCCGGACAGTGCTGAAGATACGTTTGAAACTCGTTGGATTGAGATCTCTGGCCTCGAGCGAGTCCCAAAAGGCATTCACTTCGGTGCGTGTGTAGGCATCGATTGAACTATCACCGTGTAACTGAAGCAGGTAGCCGATCTAGCAGCTGGCTGTCTGCTCGAACGTGCTGGAACGATCTCGGCCTTTCGTCTCGATGTAGACCTCCAGCGCTTCAGACACGAGAGGAGCATCTGTAGATTCTGTAACGGCGATGGCACTATCGCGGAGAAAATCAAAGAACGGGTTGTTCGACAATTTCCCTCGAAGGGTCAGCCAATCTTCTTCGAGCTTGAGAGCGCGTGATTTCGCCCGTGCATGGGCCGCAAGACGCGATTTTGTTCTGAGTGAATGACAACCTGATCTCCATTGGAATAATTTTTGAGATCAGCAGGCACACGCCTCAAAAATAGAATACGCCACGTTTGGCGAAGACACAGGTGGTCTTTTTGGTCAACCGCATGGTCTACCCTCTGCAGGAGATCCGACAGAAAGCCGTTGGAAATCATGCGGCTAACGCGAGTTGACTTGGGAAATTGGCGCACCCGACAGGATTCGAACCTGTGACCTCTGCCTTCGGAGGGCAGCGCTCTATCCAGCTGAGCTACGGGTGCCAGGCCGGCGCGGAAAGACTGCGCGGCGGATAGAGGGGTCTGATACTAGATCCGGCGGCGTCGGGCAATGGGTTTTTGGCGATACTGGACAAGATATCTCGGCGAGCGACCAGCGCCTGGCTGCAGGTCAAGGTCACAAACGCAGGAAGAAACGGAGCGCAAACGGAAAGAAATATCGCAGCAGGTGATAGGGCTGTCCGTTTCGTGCGTAGACGTCAGTAACAGACAACAGATCCCTGGCGCACATGACGCATGAAACCGGTTGCCGAAATCTCGTCCTGATCCTTGGAGATCAGTTGACATCTTCGCTGTCGAGCTTGCGAGCCGCCGACAAGGCAATGGATCGCGTGCTTTTCGTCGAAGCCCATGAGGAAACCACCTATGTCCGCCATCACAAGAAGAAAATTGCCTTTGTTCTGTCCGCCATGCGCCACTTCGCTGAAGAGTTGCGCCGGATCGGCTGGTCTGTCGACTATGTGAAGCTTGAGGACGACGGCAACACCGGATCTTTTCGCGGTGAGGTCGAGCGGGCCTGCCGTCGCCTGTCGCCGCAGAAAATTGTTGTCACGGAGCCGGGAGAGTGGCGTCTTCTGGAGGACATGAAAACCTGGCAGGCGGCGTCCGGGTTGCCGGTCGACATTCTGGACGACACGCGATTCCTCTGTTCGCGTGCCGAATTCCGGGCCTGGGCGTCAGGTCGCAAGCAGCTGCGCATGGAGCATTTTTATCGGGACATGCGTAAAAAAAGCGGGTTGCTGATGGAACGCGGCAAGCCGGCCGGTGGCAGGTGGAACTATGACGCGGACAATCGCAAGCCTGCACGCGCTGACCTGTTCATGCCGGAGCCACCCCGATTTTCACCGGATCCGGTCACCGGCGAAGTTCTGTCGCTGGTCGAGCGTCGTTTCACCGTTCACATCGGCACCCTGCGGCCTTTCTGGTTCGCGGTCACCCGGGCGGATGCCGAAAAGGCGTTCGACGCGTTTCTGGATCACGCCCTTGCGGATTTCGGCACATATCAGGACGCGATGCTGAAGGGAGAGAAATTTCTCTATCACGCGGTCGTCTCCGCTTACCTGAATGCCGGTCTGCTCGACCCGCTCGATCTTTGCCGCAAAGCAGTGACCGCGTATCAAAAGGGTGCGGCACCGCTGAATGCGGT
>NZ_KI928925.1:232725-239648 GCF_000521215.1 Labrenzia sp. DG1229
GCGATTGCGGGCATCAAAGATGCCGTCCTTCAGCGGTTAGCCGAGTATTTGCGAGCCTCAACTGTCTTGCGCCGCGCTTGACCCAATCCGAGCCCGGCGAGCCCGGCAAACAACAAAAGCCCACTTGCAGGAAGGGGAACGGCGGTGATCTGCGACGGGGTGAAACGGGCAAAGACAAGTTCGTCGAATTTGGACGTATCAGTAGTGAGTTTTATGCGTGAGGTCGTTGAAAGATTGTCGGTGTCGCCAGACTCATTCCAAAAGCTGATTGTTCCTGCACTCACAGATCCCGGCAGGAACTCATACGGAACACCGATAAAGCCAAAGTCCAAAGTGCTTGGTTCAATGCCGGCAGTCAGTGCAGGATCACTGTCGAAATCTCCCAGGGGTCCATCGAGGAAAACCGTGTTCATGAGACTTGTGGCCGCTGCAATGGCCAGAGTGCGTGTCGAGAAATCAAAGTCGGATGCGCTGGTGCACCCGTTAAACAGCGCCACGCAGGTGCCATCGACAAATTCCACATCGTAGAACGCGCCGTTGACATCGACGTTTCTGGCGCCCAGCAGCTGGCCGCCGGCGACGTTCAGCTGCACGGTGGCCGCGAGGCCCGATGTGGCTGTCAGTGCAACCAGAGCGGCGGCGATGGCAAGTGACCTGATGGTCATATCTTTGTCTCCTTGTGAAAGGTCCTGATTGACAGGCCTTTGGGACGTTTGGGCGCAGCAGGACGCCGGCCCCTTGACCACTCGGTACGAGGGCGTGCGCTACGTCGAAGGCATGGTGTGCACCCGCCTCACGGAAGTTCTCGCCCCGGTTGAAGTGGACGGCGATTGCGGGCATCATCAATGTCAATTTTGCTGTGTGAAGAAAACCGCGCGACTGACTTTTGACCGAAACGTGGCCAATTTTGTCCCAAACGAGTGCAGTCGGATGCTGCGAATTCGCATAGAACCTTCGAAACGCACAGTCTTGATTGGGGACGATGATCAGAAAATTTGTGATCGCCTGCGTGCTGTTTTTGCTGACTTGCGGCAGCGGTACCGTCTGGGCTGAGGACGCGCGGAATCCGGCATGCCTGCAGCCGGAGCAGACTGCTCCAAAAGCCTTTTCGCTTTCGGACGGGCCGACCGACCAACTGCGCCCTCTTGGAGCCGAATACTATCTCGATCCTACCGGAGACGCCGGGCCCGACCGCATTGTCACCGAGGCCTTCGCCCCCGCCGCCTGCAACGGGATTTTCAAAGCGCCCTTGCCGGGCCAGTCCGCATGGCTGCGGTTTGCGCTCGCCAACCCGCATGGCAAAACCCACCGCTGGGTGATTGGCCTGATGGAGACAATCTTCGACGAGGTGACCCTGTTCGAAGAGAGGGATGCCAGGCTGGTCGAAGTCGGACGCACGGGCCGCGTGGTGCCCTGGATGGACAAGGACAACACCGCTATCCGGACAGGCATTGAAGTTACCATGCAGCCAGGAGATGAGCGGGTGTTTTACCTGCGTCTCGCGGGCACCTTCGCGCCCACCATGACCGCCGTGATCATGTCGGCGGACCTGTTCTTCGGCTGGAGCACGCTGAGATTGATCATGACCGCCCTGTTTCTGGGGTATGTCGCGACAATCGCGCTGTTCAGCCTGATCCTGTTCCGGCAGATCGACGTGCGCTTCTATCAGTACTACACGCTCTACATCCTGTGCCTGTTTGTCTATTCGTTCATCTATGATGGCTGGCTAAGCAAATTCTTCGGCGTCACGCTGCCGATTACCACACTCGCCCCGATCACCGAGTTATTCGCCGGGCTGAGTACCCTCGCCATCGTGCAGTACTGCCGGATCCTGCTGAATGCCCACGACGATCCATGGGTCTGGCGCCACCTGTTCACACTGCTGTCGGCTGTGGTGGTCGTCGTGATCGGGCTGGCGGTGGTTGACCCGTGGCGCCTGTCCGGACCGCTGCATCTGATCTACTTCATCAGCCCACTGATCCTGCTGACGGTTGCTATCCGCAAGATCATAACGGGGCTGCCACAGGCCAGGCCCATTGCCTGCGCGCTGCTGTCGCTGAGTTTAGGGCTCTCAATTGCAGTCTTCGCGTTCATGTTCCCGCTGAACATCACCGGTGCGACCCACGCTTATGAACTGGTGCTGCTGCGACCCCTGTCCTGGGGATACTATCTCGCGATCGCCGGTGAAACGCTGTTCATGATGTTGGCCATCTCAACAATGGTGCGCTCCATGCAGAGCGAACGGCATGTCGCTGCCGTTGAGCTCGCCTCATTGGGGCAGCAGATGCAACATATCGAACAAAAACACCGGGCGGCGGAGAAGACGACAACCGCGCGGCTTGAAGCGTTGGAGAATGCGCTCGCGGATGATCCGGAGACCCGGCAACACCTGTCCGCCAAGCAACAGTTCCTCGACCGTGTCACGGAATGCGTGCTCGACAGCGTGAAGGATCAGGATTTCAGCGTTGAGAAACTCGCATCCTCCCTTGCGATCAGTCAAAAGACACTGGGGCGTCGACTGAAAGAGGCCAGCGGGCAGTCGCCCGCCTCGTTCATCCGGTCGGCGCGCTTGAACTTCGCCCGCAATCTAATCCTTCTGGATCAATACAACACCGTTGCCGAGATTGCCCATGCATCGGGTTTCTCAAGCGTCAGCAACTTCGCCAAGCACTACCGGCAAGAGTTTGGCGAGATACCAAGCAAGACCATCAATCTACTCAGGAAAAATCAATGAAGATGCAAGGGCGCATTGTGCATTTCACACTTTTTGTGGAGTGCTTTTGAAACTTAATCTGCGATGCTTTATTGGTCAATCGAGAAAATCAAGAAACAAATCCCCGTATTTTCTCTTTTTGGCATGTAAATAAAACCATTTTACAATATTCTCAAATATAAATTGGAACATTAATTTACTTGATTACCTTTTTTCCTATAAAGTGCGCGAAAGCGTGTGCTCTTCACTATGCCAACACAGACAACGCCTATAAGAAAGTGGCTGGCGCGCCACTTTCGTTTCGCATTTTTCGCGCTCCGGATCCCCTTGTCAGGCCACTGTTTCCGTCCACGGTGCAGGCCGTCCGAAATGGAAGCCCTGCGCCGCCTCGATATCGAGCGTGGTCAACAGCGCAGCCTCTGCTGGTGTTTCAATGTGCTTGGCAATCACTTTCATGCCGAGGTCACGGGCAGCACCGATCAAGCCGTTCAGGATCGTCGCTTTTGAGGGATCGCGCATCACCTGCCGCGTTAGGCCTGCTTCAAGCTTGAGCCAATCAACCCGCATTCCTGTCAGACGCGACAGGACCGGCCAATGACCGGCGAAATCGTCAATTGCAGTCTGGCACCCGAACTCGGAGACAAACCTGAAAAACGACTCGACTGTTGCAGGTTCGCGCAGAAAGTCCCGTTCGGCGATCTCCAGACACAACCGGGACGCCAGCAAGGGATTGACGGAGAGCCGGTGATGAAGCGCGTCCCGGAAATTCGGATCGCGCGCCGATTCCGCGGAGACATTCATTGTCAGCAATGTTCTCGTCGCGGTCCGTTCGGCCGCATCAAGAACGCGGTTAAGCGTCCATGCGTCAACCTGTGCAATGAACCCGGAGCGCTCTGCCGCCGAAATCCAGGCGCGCGAGGAAAGGCCCTTTGCACGGTCACCCTGAAGCCGCAGCAACACCTCCATCCCGCAGACTTCACTGGTCGCCATTGAGACGATCGGCATGGAATAGAGCACCAGCTCCTTGCCGCAAAAACTCTCCGGCTCAGGCACGTTCGTCTGCTCGCCATTGCCCGAGGGACAGTCTCCGGATGTAACCTGGTGAACCTGGACGGACTTGCCGCCAATCCGCTTGCCACGCAGACAGGCACTGTCAGCCAGCCCCAGAAGAGCCGTTGCGTCTTCGTCTTTCAGTTCGATCGAGCGGTCCAGGAACGCCAGGCCGACCGAGCCGCTGATCGTGAAGATCCGATCCTTGAGCTCAAGCCTGATCCCACTGAACCCTTCAAGGATCCTTTCAGCAAATTCAAGTGCCGTTTCTTCACTGGTCACCGGCAACATCGCGGCAAATTCATCGCCGCCAATCCGCGCCACAGTTCCGAATTCTCCCAGGGTCAGCTTCAAGCTGTTGGCGACGTGCAGCAACATGTCGTCCCCGGCATCGTGCCCGCCCAGATCGTTGACCTTCTTGAATTCGTCCAGATCGATGTAGTAAACGGCAAGCCCGGTTTCCCGGTCGCAGCACATCCGGTCCAATTCGCGCCGCAGTGACCGCGTGAACGCCCTGCGGTTTTCCAGCCCGGTGAGCGGGTCCTGATAGGCCAGCCTCTTGTTTTCGGCAATCTCCCCAGGATTGTCCACGTTGTGCCGGATTACAGCCATCAAGGTTGGCTGCTCCTTGTTTGCCCTTGGGTCGGCCGGTATCGGAACCAGCCGGACTTCACACATTTTCGGCCCGCTCGACCCGTCATCGGTATCGGGTTGGCCGGATTCCGGGAGATAAACCGATTGGGTCAGTTTCCCGCCAGCGCACTCCAGCGTTTCGGCCAGCAGGTCCGGATCATAACTGGCGCCGGTTGCCTGCAGGAGGGTGTGCGCCATTGCACCGGCGCTTTCCGAACCATCAAAAAACAGGAGCTCATCCGGAAAACAGTCAAGGAACCTGCTGTTCAATTGCCGCACGGTGTCCGGCAGGATTTCTTCCGAAACCGGCCCGCCCTGAACCTTGCCGGTTTCCCCGGCCAACTGGTTCCGGTCAGCCGGCTCAGCTTCAAACTGGACAAGCACGGCCTCGATGTCGTGTTTCAAGAAGACATGCGATGTACAGGTAAGGTGGTGGCAGAAAATTGCGCCGGAGCGCAAACGCACTTCCCCGCTGACTTCTGCCGGTAATCCACTGAAAGCCGCCGACAAAATCAATTCGCAGCGCTTCCAGCTCTCAGCGGAAAGTAATGATTGGAGCCCCTCGGGAGCAGACTGCACCGCGAGGCGGTCACAAGTCGCAGCGAACTGCTTGTTGCGAACCAGAAGGCTTCCATCCCTTGCCACATAGGCAGCGGCAAAGGGTAGTGCGTCCAAAAGAGACGCATGAAAAGCCGACAATGTATTGCTCTGTGCGCGAGCGAGATCTTCCCGCCGGTCGCGCATCAACCGATGGCTGATTTGCACCAGACAGCCCTTTCAAAATAGCCTGTATGATTGGCGCCAACTCAAATACATGTGCGCCGCCCCTTGAAAATTGTTACCATAGTTTAACCACTAAATTCGCCGAAGCAAAACAACTCACAACTCTTAAAAATATTATAGTTAATATTAAATTTACTAATCATTTTCAAATTTAATTCTAATTAGTGCTTTTCTCTACTATTATTCTCTTAAATTCAAGGACTTGCCTTAATTTGATCATTTCACTGACGTAGAGGCAGCCCGCACTTCCCCTGAGGTGCCATAGTTCCTTCGTGTGAGAAATCTCCTCGCTGACGTTTGTTAAGAGTACCGTCATGTATACCAGTCTTGTTATTCCAGCCTTCCGCACACTGGCACTTTGTGCTGTCCCGGTGCTCTTTTTAGGTGTAGGCACAGCCACCTCGAAAGAGGCTTTTCAACAGTGCGGGAAAGCGTCCTGGTACAAGCTCGGTGGCACAACCGCGAACGGCGAACGCGCCAACCCGCAAGGCCTGACCGCAGCACACCGCTCCCTGCCTTTCGGCACTCTCGTCGACGTGACGAACCTGGCAAACGGCAAGACCGTGACCGTTCGCATCAATGACCGGGGCCCCTTTGCCAAAGGGCGTGTCATCGATGTGACGCTGGCGGCCGCGAAACAGCTCGGATTTGTCAACAAGGGCATCACCAAGGTGCGTGTCACCGGTGCCGATGCAAAGAAAATCGCCAAACATACGCAGAAATGCCGATAGTTTTTTACAAGACTACCAGGACGCTGTCAGCGCGTGGATACAGTCAAACGAATCCGGTGACGGTCAATTCACTGATTTTTCATATGTAATTTTCGTGAACGTTAGTTTCACGATTGACTCAGTATGAATAACGATCAGTCGCATTACAGTGAATCAAAAAATAAAATATTTTACGGTAATGACATTCACAGGAGATGCCGCTAGAGTTGCCGCCGTGGTCGATGGGGCCACGTGCACAGTAACTTTATTCGCGCAGTCTTCGGGCTGCGCGTTTTTTTTGACGACTGTTTATGTCCATCTTCACCGCCCCGGAATTGTGGTCGGAACACGCATCTGAACGGTGCCGGCAAACTGGTACTTAACCGTCAAACCTTCTGCTTTTCATCTAGCCGCTTCAGGAAGATTGCCGCGCTCTCGCGAAGGGCTTTCCGTTTCTTTCCGTCCATTTTGTTCCAGACCGCATAGGCCTGACCTAACCGTGGGTTGCTTTTCATTGATTGCCTGTGCCGGGAGAGAAAGTCCCAGTACAGAGAGTTGAAGGGACACGCGCCGGCGCCATTCCTGGCCTTTACGTCGTAGGGGCAGCTCCCGCAGTAATCGGACATCTTGTTGATGTAGTTGCCACTCGACATGTATGGCTTGGACGCCAGAAGACCGCCATCGGCAAACTGGCTCATGCCGAGGGTATTGGGAAGTTCGACCCATTCGTATGCATCCGCATAAACCGCCAGGTACCATTCGTGGACCTCTTGTGGATCGATGCCTGCTAGAAGGGCAAAATTTCCGGTCACCATCAGACGCTGGATGTGATGCGCATAAGCGTCCCCGATGGTCTGACCGATCGCCTCGGCCATGCAGAGCATGTCCGTGTTGCCGGTCCAGTAGAAATCAGGCAACGGGCGGGATGCGCCAAGTCCGTTGCTTGCTGCATAATCCGGCATCTTCAGCCAATAGATGCCACGCACATATTCCCGCCAACCGATGATCTGCCGGATGAAGCCTTCCACCGCATT
>NZ_KI928926.1:0-55573 GCF_000521215.1 Labrenzia sp. DG1229
AACGTTTCGGAGWTCCGATGTWCGCGGTGACATTGCCAAGCACGGATTCCATCTCGTCGCGGAAATCCGTGATCATATCTTCGATACGGCTCTGCCGCTCCAGCTGCGCGTTCTGTTCGTCCCGGGACACGGCTTCAAGGTTGTTGCGTTCCATCGCGTTTTCCTTGAAGACTTCCATCGCCTTCGCCAGATCACCTATTTCATCGTTGCGGTTTGTTCCGGCGATATGTCCATCGAGCTCACCGTCGGCAAGCGCTCGGGTAATACTGACGAGACCCAGCAGCGGTTTCACCAGTCCACGGTCAACGACAAAGAAACCAATTGCACCTGCGATCACGAGACTCGCTATCCCGATGGCGATCAGGGCCAGGGACCCGTTGTCGAACAGCCTGTTGATCTGTGTCGTTGCCTGATCTACCGCAGCCAGTTCCATTTCGATGAGCGAAGCGACGGACTGACCGATACGCTCAACCGCGGTGAACATCTCGGTCACCTGTTCGTTCGACTTCCTGGTGCTGGTGAGTTCTTCCAGGTGATCGCGCAAAAGACCGTTGTCGGGATTGCCATACGCCAGCAGCTGTTCAAGTTGTGCCTTGATGTCTTCAGACCCCAGGGTATCAAGGCCGTCACGCATGTGTTTCGCGTCGGCTGTAATTTTCTCCTGAAGCGGCACCAAGAGCGCCGGATCCTGTGTCAAGCCACCTTGAACAAGGGTTGCGACAAACTTGTTGGCAAAGGCCTGTGCTTCCAGGGTGCTCTTCAACTGGCCCACTTGATTGTTCAGCAGATCGGTGATGATTGCCGAGTTTTCCGTTACAGCCTCTTCCGTGTCGATCGTCAGCGTGAACAACTGGTCGTCGATCTGCATGATGAGTGCATCATCAATTGCTTTTTGCAGGCCGATTGCTTTCTGCAACGTCTGCTTTTGCTCGCCGGCCGTGATGTTGTTCGCGCTGCTTTTTGCCAGCGTGCTTGCAACCAGTTCGTTCAGCTCGTCAAACTCGGCTTCTGCACCCGTAATCAGCTCGAGCGCACTCAATTCCTGACGATAGTCGGCAATCTTCTTCTCTGTCGCTATGATCTTGTCTTCGAAGAGGGTCAGCAGAGCAGTATCATCTACAAATGCGACCGTTTCGGCCAGTCCGACAAGCAGGTTGGTTTCCGCGCGCAGCTCCAGATAAAGTCTGAGCTTTGCCATTTCAGTATTGGCAAGATTGTCGACGAGTTCCTTGCTCTGATTTGCCGCGTCTTCGCCACCCAGCACAACTGTAAAGTAGGCATCGTCCACGATTGGCGTTATCGCACTGTTTACACCGTCGTAAGCCTTGAAAAGAGCGGCCATGCGCGCATCTTTTGCGTCTCGGGCAGCAATTTTTTCCTTGGTGGCCTGATCGAGGACGCCTAGGCGTTCCTTGAAAGTATGGCTTTGGGAAAAGAGCGCTTCAACAATCTCACGGTTCGAGTCCGAAGCGACAAAAGTCGTTTCTATGCCTTCAATAACAGCAACAGATTTCTGAAGAGCCTGAAACGAAACTTCCTGGGATTGCAGCGTCACGCTATTGGCTACAGCTGCTGCCGCGGTCGCAACTTCCGTACTTGAAAGCGCCAGCTGGGCTGCATTTTCAATTGATGGCAGCCGTTTTTCAGAAAGTTCCGCAAAACCGCTTTCGACCCTCTGAAAGGAAAAAAGGCCTATGCCGATCGCTGTCGCGGTCAGCAAGACCAATCCCGCAAACGCGGTGAACAGTTTTCCTCGGGTCCTCAAATTGAATGATGATCTCATCCGAGAAGGCCCTGAAAAGAATTTTTTAAACCCAACCATGTTCCCGACAGTCCCCCAAAGAACACACGCTCTGCCATATTATCCAACCCCAGATGGCAGAATGGAATTTCGCTGGCCCGTGTTTCGGGCCAGCGACAAGGAGCTCATTAGCTCGCAGGCTTGTCGATCGGCGAGAAGCCGCCGTCTTTTTGAATGGTCGTCAGGAAGACGTCGTTCATGCCCTGGTTATCGTCCTGACCGAAGGACAGGGTCACGCCACCAAGGTTGAACTCACCGGTGGACCAGAAAGCGTTCAGGAAGTTTTCACGCGTGACGTCTTTTCCGGCCTTTTCCAGACCCATGACAGCCAGTCGACCAACCACATAACCTTCCAGCGTGACAAAGCCCGGCTCAGCAGAAGGATCTTTTGCCTTCAGCGCAGCCTGATATTCCTTGACGAGCGGAACAGTGGTGTCCCACGGGAACGGAACGACCTGGGAGATGATCACGCCTTCACCGGCATCACCGAGTTCAGCAGAAAGGGCTTTCGAGCCGACGAAGGAAATGTTGACGAATTCCGCATCCATCTTGACCTTCTTGGCAAGCTTGATGAATTCCGCGATCGGCTTGTAGGCGCCAACCATGACAACTGCCTGCGGCTTTGCCTTGCGGATTTCAAGAAGCGCAGACTTCACGGCGGTGGTGTTGCGCTGATACGTACCTTCCGCGACGAGTTCCAGGCCGCGTTTTTCCATGGCAGCCTGAACACCGGCAAGACCGACACGGCCAAATCCGTCGTCCTGATAAAGAATGGCGATCTTGTCGAGGCCCAGCGCGCCGTTCAGGTGATCGATCCAGGCTTCGGTCTCCGCAGCGTAGGTCGCCCGAACGTTGACAATGTTGCCGTGCGCCGGATCACGCAGGAAACCAGCTCCGGTGAACGGGCCGACAAACGGAACTTTCGCAGCTGTTGCAATTGGCTGGGTTGCCTTGGAGGTCGGCGTGCCGACCGGGCCGATCAGACCGAAAACCTTGTCGTCATTGATAAGCTTGTTGACCGCTGCAATCGAACGATCCGGCTCGTAGCCATCGTCCATGCTGATCAGTTCGATCATGCGCCCGTTGACACCGCCGGCAGCATTTGCTTCGGCAAAGGCCGCTTCGATCCCCAGTTTCATTCCAGTGCCGAGAGCGGCAGCCGGCCCTTCAAGAGCAGCGGCCTGGCCGAACACGACCTTGGAATCCGTGATACCATTTTCCGCAAGCGCCGGACTGATCGACATCATAAGTGACGCAGCCAGCGTTGAAACCAAAGCATTTCTCAATGTTGTCATTATTTGAGCTCCCCCAAAGAGTGTGCGACGCACAACTGCACGTCTATTCCGCTAAGGTAGAGTCAAAGTATTAAAAACCAGTTTTCGTTGAATACACAGTTGTAACTTCAGGTTTTACATTCACCGCAAGATTTAAATTCCTGATGTTGAAATTCATGTTTTAAGATACTGAATTTACACAAGAAAAATCAAAATTTGATTGATTGAAATATAGCAACAAAATGCTGCAACTTTCGAGATTTCAGCCGATTTTTCGGTGGTGCGTTCAAGAACACGCCAGGGTTTCATTGCAAAAACAAACCAACACAATCGCTTCGTGCGCGTGTCTCTCGTTCAAAATTCGTATGACGTTCCATATTGTTTCTTCGAAACTCAGTTCTCTTTCGCGGCCTCCAACAATTGACGCAGCTCGCCCAGATTCCCGATACGATTTGCCATGAGCAGTATGAGCCGCGCGTTGAAGGCATCGCTCTGTTCCTTGCCGAGATCCTCATGTGCGGCAAGCAAATCGGCATAGAACGCGTCAGGAGCTTCCAGATTTGGTGTGGTGACGCTATCGCTCATTGAACCTTCCCTCCGATTGCCATGGCCAGTGCCGCCCCGATCTCTGTTTGATCGTAATCCAGCCAACGCGCCGCGACATGCTGATCCGGGCGGATCAGGTAGATTGCGGCTGCGGCGTTTCCAAGATAGCGATCCCGGAGCTCCGGGCTGATGTTTTCCTTGCCGATAGTGATACCGGTGAGCGAAATACCGTTGATCTCATTGTCTGACGGAATGTCGACGCCAAGCCCGAGAAGCACGAAATCCCCTGTCAGGTGATCAAGCAGCCAATCTTCACCAAGTGGGGCATCCACCACGGTACTGCCCGGGCGGGTTCTTGGCGGCAGAGAACTGACATCCGGACCGTTCAACGGCGAGCCGTCATACGTGCAAGGGACGGACAGGCGCCCTGAATTCACAAGCGGCCGGGCGAATTCGTAGTGTTCCGAGAGATCGAGCACAGCATCGCGGAATATCCGGCTCATTTCCGATTTCGGCGTTATAAAATCCGTCGAGCGGGAGCTTTGCAGTATATTTTCATCGGCTCCTTGCTCGCGCTCGAATGAATAACTGTCGAGCAGCGTTTCAGGTGCCTTGCCGTCAAGAACCAGTTTCAGCTTCCAGCCAAGATTGTCGACGTCCTGGAAGCCGGAATTTGCACCGCGGGCTCCGAAGGGTGAAACCTGATGGGCCGCGTCACCGGCAAAGATCACCCTGCCGTGGCGAAACTCTTCCATCCGCCGGCACTGGAACGTGTAGATGGATACCCATTCCAGGTCGAACTCAACGTCGTCCCCGAGCATCTGCTTCAATCGGGGAATGACGTTTTCCGGCTTCTTTTCCTTTTCCTTGTCAATGTCCCAGCCGAGCTGAAGGTCGATCCGCCAGACACCGTCCGGTTGCTTGTGAAGCAGTGCCGACTGGTCCTTGTTGAAGGGCGGGTCGAACCAGAACCAGCGTTCGGTCGGGAAATCGGCCTTCATGATGACATCTGCAATCAGGAAATTGTCTTCAAAAACGCGTCCTACAAAGTCGAGGTCGAGCATTCGCCGCGTCGGCGACCCTGCCCCGTCACAGGCAACAAGCCAGTCGGCCTCCAGGTTGTAGGCTCCTTCCGGAGTCTCGATCGTTACAAGCGTATGGTCATCATAGCAATGCAGGTTTTCAACGCGGTTGCCGCCCCGGATTTCCACCGGCTTGCCTTCCGTCTGCAGCGCCCTGATGCGTTCGACCAGATAGAGCTCGCAGTAATATTGCTGCAGATTGATGAAGGCCGGACGCTTGTGACCGTCCTCGGGCAGCAGGTTGAAGTTATAGACCTGCCGGTCACCGAAGTGGACCTTGCCGAGATTCCAGACGACCCCCTTGTCGACCATCTCGTCACCGCAACCCAGCCGGTCGAATATCTCCAGGGAACGCTTTGAAAAACAGATCGCCCTGGAACCGACACTGACCTTGTCATTGTCGTCGAGCACAACGACTGGAACGTTCGCCTGGGCAAGATCGATTGCCATGGCAAGCCCGACGGGTCCTGCCCCGATAATGACGACCGGGTGGCGGACAGGTGCCGGGGCATCCTGGTCAGCGGTGCGCTTGTAGGGATAGAGCGGCACTTCAAATAATTTGGTCACAGGTTTGTCTCCCAGCTCCCGCGTCACATGTGTTTTTCAGCCGCCGGATGGCGGTCGAACTCAAGAAAAAACTCATCCAGCTGAGGCGGTGCGACACCGGTTCCGGCCAGCATGGCATGCACCTGTCCACGGTGATGGATCTGGTGCTGGAAGAGATGCAACAGCGTATTGCCAATGGTCTCTCGCATGACACCATTGTTGCCCCGGTCCTGCGCAACGCTTCTGTCCAGGTCCGCTTCGCTCAAGCCGTCACACAACAGAACGAGTTGTTGATCCTGCCAGGTCTGCGCCGATCTCAGCTTGTCCGCAGTTTCCAGATGAGGCGTCTCGTAGACAGCCAGGCCCTTACCATCTTCGCGCAGTGCATCCAGGTAGTAGCGATCGACTTCCCAGTTGTGATTAAGCGTTTCCCGGATCGACGGGAAAAAGCCGATCCGCTCAGCCTCGAACTCTGCCTGACTGAGGCGGCAGCACGCCTCATAGAGTCGTTCGTTGGCATAGGCATTGTTGCGCGCCATCAGGCGGAGGTGGACCAGAACTGCGCTCATGGATCACCCCTGAAGATCCGCCCACATTTTAGCATCCCGTTCTGCCGTCCAGATACGCGGTGTGTCGATGCCGAGTGCCTCGTCATAGGCCCGGGCGACATTGAACGGCAGGCAATGCTCGTAGATCGCGTAGTCCTTGAACTTCGGATCGCATTCGGCGCGGCAGGCATCCCAGGCCTCTTTCAGCGTTCCGCCACCCTGGGCGATCCGGGCGACCGGCCGGTAGGTCGAGGACACGAAGTCGGCCGTGTTGGTCAGCGCCTTGCCCACCATCTCCTTGCCAACCAGCGCGTCGCCGCGACCCGGTGCGACGGCTTCCACATCGAAGGAACGGATTGCTTCAAGCGTTGCCGGCCAGTCGTTGAAATGGCCGTCGCCGCAATAGCAGGCGGAGTGGTATTCGACGATATCGCCGGTGAACATGACGTTCTGGTCCGGAACATGGATGACGATGTCACCCGCCGTATGGGCGCGGCCAAGGAAGCGCAGATCGACCCGGCGCTTTCCTAGATAAACGGTCATGCGGTCGTTGAAGGTGGTGGTCGGCCAGGTCAGGGGCGGAATGTCGTTGACATTGTCATAGCCCATGAACAGACGCGGGAAACGCATGAATTCAGATTCCCGGTCTTCAGCGCCACGCTCCACAACCATGGAACGGGCCTTCTGGCTCATGATAATGGTCGGTGCCTGATAGGCGGCAGCGCCCAGAACGCGCACGGCGTGATAATGGGTCAGCACAAGATGGCTGATCGGCTTGTCGGTGACGGAGCGCACCTTTTCGATCACCTTGTTGGCAAGTTCAGGTGTCGCCTGCGCCTCGATGATCATGACGCTGTCATCGCCGATGATGACGCCGGTATTCGGGTCCCCCTCGGCCGTGAAGGCCCAGAGGTCCTTGCCGATCTCGGTGAAGGAGATCTTCTTGTCCGCCATGTCACCGGCAGATGCGAATTGTTTGCTCATGCGTACTCCCCAGACACTGCGCCTGCTTGTTGTTTGATCCGGACCGGGTCCGGGACCGTGTCAGCTTCGATTTGACAGGCAGGTTCTGCCTAGACCTTCTCCACCGTTTGCTCGATCGCTCCGAAGATCGAATGCCCTTCCCCGTCCATCATTTCGATACGCACCGTGTCACCGAATTTCATGAAAGGAGTCTTGGCCTGACCGTCATTGATCGTCTCGATCATGCGGATTTCGGCAATGCAGGAATACCCGACGCCACCGTCTGACACCGGTTTGCCCGGGCCTCCGTCAAGCTTGTTCGAAACGGTACCTGAGCCGATGATTGCTCCTGCGCCAAGATCACGCGTACTTGGCTGCATGGGCGATCAGCTGGCCGAAATCGAAGGTCATGTCGACACCGGCTTGTGCTCGGCCGAACGGCGCACCGTTCAGATCCACATGAAGCGGCAGGCTCAGCTTGCCGTCTTTCCAGGCATCGCCCAGCTCATCCGGTGTGACAGCAACAGGTGAGAACGCGGAAGAAGGCTTGGACTGGAAGAAGCCGAATCCCTTGCCGAGCTCCGCAGGAATGAGACCGCGCAGAGACACGTCGTTGACAAGCATCACCAGCTGAATGGATTTCAAAGCGTCCCCGGAGCTGACACCCATTGGCACGTCGCCAGTGATGACGGCGATTTCGCCCTCCATGTCGATGCCCCAGGCTTCCTCGCGCATTCTGATCGGATCGCGCGGTGCGAGGAAAGTGTCGGAACCGCCCTGATACATCAGAGGATCGGTCCAGAAGCTGTCCGGCATCTGGGCGCCTCTTGCCTTGCGCACCAGTTCCACGTGGTTGACATAAGCCGAGCCGTCCGCCCATTGAAACGCACGTGGCAAAGGGGACAAGGCATCATGCTCATGAAACCGGATTGTCGGCACGGCGTCGTGAGACAGGCTTTCGGACAGCAGCTTCAGCTTGGGTGAAATGACATCCCAGTCGTCCAGCGCGGCCTGCAGCGTCGGCGCGATGTGGCTTGCATCGGTGCAATAGGTCAGCCGTTCGTTGACCACCACCAGCTTGCCGTCCCGGCTGCCATCCTTGAGCGTTGCCAGTTTCATTAAATTCAGCTCCTTGTGATTGTCAGCCCGTCTTGGCCGACAATGGTTTTGCCGGAAAAGGCTTTCGTGGCATCCAGCCATTCTTCTGTTTCAAACCCGGGCAGATCCGCCGGGATCAGGTGGTTGAGCACGAGCGTCCCGGCCTTTGCAGCCTCGGCAATCTTCGCGACATCGGGCGCCGTTGTATGGCTCGCCAGAAGGTGTTCCCTTAGCCGCGCACCATTGCCCGTGATTTGGACGATCCTGTCAACACCGCGTTCCAGCATCGCCTCATGAACAAGCACTGCACACCCTTGAGCAAACTTCGCCAACGGCGGAAAATAAGTTGTATCGGCTGAAAAGACGACAGACCAGTCAGCCGTTTCGAACCTCAGTGCAAAGCAATCGGCAACCGGTGGATGATCAACCTTCAGCGCTCTCACGGATAGCTTTTCGTCTTCCAGCGGCACGTCACCTTCCCGAATCAGATGGATCTCCACCTGATCACGCAAATCGGGCCGGCCTTCATCGTCGATCCTCAGATCGATGTCGTAGCGCATGGAATTCAGGAATCTGTCCCAGTATTCCATCAGGTCCGCCGGTCCGTAGACCCTCACCGTTCGCGCCAGTCCCGTCGTCCAGGCGGTGTGAAGAAGCGGCCCGAGTTCCAGCACATGATCTGAATGCATGTGCGTGATGAAGACAAGGTCGAGGTCTTTCAACTGAACCCCCGCCTCCACCAGGCCACGGGTCACACCCAGCCCGCAATCGACGATGCATCTTCGGCCGCCGATCTCGATCAGCGAACTGGTCGGCGACGGGCCACCCGGACGTATGGCCGGGCCGCCTTTCGACCCGAGAATGACCAGGCGGTCCTTGAGTTCCGTTGACGCCATCTTTCCAATCAACCCTTGTTCCACGTTCCTTCCGGGGTCCCGTCAAACTTTTTCTCAAGTGTCTCCCAGCAGTCAATGTAATCGTCCTGAATCGGTGCTTCCCGGGCAGCAAATTCGGTAAGGTGCTGCGGAAAGCGGGTCTCGAACATGAACGACATGGTGTTGTCGAGTTTTTCCGCTTTCAAATCTGCATTGGACGCGCCCTCGAAGGCATTCTTGTCAGGTCCGTGCGGTATCATCATGTTGTGCAGGCTCGTGCCGCCTGGAACAAAGCCTTGCGGTTTGGCGTCGTACTGACCGTAGATATTGCCCATCATTTCCGACATGATGTTCTTGTGATACCAGGGTGGACGGAACGTATCTTCCATGACCATCCAGCGCTCGCGGAACAGCACGAAATCGATATTGGCCGTGCCAGGCACGCCAGACGGTGCCGTCAAAACCGTGAAGATCGACGGGTCCGGGTGGTCGAACAGGATTGCTCCGATAGGGCAGTAGTTCCTCAGATCGTATTTGCATGGGGCATAATTGCCATGCCAGGCAACGACATCCAGCGGAGAGTGTCCGATCTTTGTCTCATGAAACTGACCGCACCATTTCACTGTTACGGTTGACGGCGCTTCGCGATCCTCGAAACAGGCAACAGGCGTCTTGAAATCCCGCCGGTTCGCCATGCAGTTGGCACCGATCGGTCCCCTGCCCGGCAACTCGAACTTCTGCCCGTAATTCTCGCAGACGAAGCCGCGCGCGGGACCTTCCAAGACTTCGACCCTGTAGACAAGTCCTCGTGGCAGGATGGCAATTTCCTTTGGCTCCAGCTCAATGACGCCGAGTTCCGTACAGAACCTCAGGATCCCCTCCTGGGGCACCACCAGAAGCTCGCTGTCGGCTGAAAAGAAATACTGGTCTTCCATCGATTTCGTGACGAGATAGATATGGCTCGCCATGCCGACCTGGGTGTTGACATCACCGGCGGTGGTCATCGTGCGCATGCCGGTCAGCCAGGTGAGATCTTCATCCGTATGGGGCACCGGATCCCAGCGGTATTGGCCGAGCGAGATGACATCTTCATCAATGTTCGGCGCGCTCTTCCAATAAGGCAGATCTATCTTCCTGAAGCGGCTGGTATGCTTCACAGACGGACGGATGCGATAGCACCATGTGCGTTCATTCTGATGGCTCGGCGCGGTAAATGCCGTGCCGGAAAGCTGCTCACCATAAAGACCGTAAGCACATTTCTGCGGGCTGTTCATGCCTTGTGGCAAGGAGCCCGGAAGCGCTTCCGTTTCGAAGTCGTTGCCGAAGCCCGGCATGTAGTCGGTCTGCGAAGAATTGCGGCCGTTGCCGGACACATCCTGAGTGCTATCCGTTCTCTGATCCATCATGTCCTCCCGGGTCAGGGCTAAATTAGTTACATATGTAACCAATATTCAGAATGGGTCAAGATATATCGACGATGATTTTTTCAACTCCGATTTCTTTCGGATTTAACTACCTGATTTCACTAAAATAATTCACCCCTCACCAACTCTAGCAACAAGACATCTTGATCGCTGAACCAGATTACGCTAAAAAGAACAAATAAAGAACATTTGAGGTAAGCATGCAATTTGTCAGCCCTGTCCAAGGCCAGTTTGCCGTCGTGGTGGCTTCACAAGCGTCCGGTCTCGATGCGCTGCCGACCACGGATGTCACGCCGGAGGATGTCCGCAAGATGATGACCTACTTGCGCAAGGCCAGGGAACGGGCGGTCGCAATTCGGGACCACTCACCGGCAGGCAGCTACATGGAAAGTGTTTTGACGAGAACCATCGACGGCATCACGCTTGAACTCTCTCAACTGGACTATCTGCTTGCTCGCAAACCTGTCACGCAGGCGGAATACGGCCCATCGGACCGGCGCATGCGTCCGGCCATCTGATACGGTCTTGGAAGATCCCGATCTCCCCGAAGTGTCGTTCAGGTTTACCTGTACTTTCCGGCGGTGATGAACTCACCGAAGGCCTCGCACCACACCAGCACCGTATTGTAATCGTCGATGCTCACGCCCTCGGGAACTTCAACGATGAAGCCGTCGAAAGTCTTGACATCTCCAAGCCGGGCAGCAGACTCCTTCATGGCAAGAAATCCGGCCTCGTCATCGACGAACTCCTTGACGAGATAGAGTTTGTAGTCCGGGCCGGGCGAGAGTTCGCCTTTGTGGACAATCCGGCGATCGGAAAGACTGATCGTGCCTTCGCCCCAATGGAGCAGGTCGCTACCCTTGAGGTCCCGAGTCAGGGGAACCTCATATCTTGCGCCTTCCGCCGCCGCAGCCAGCGCGGTCGCGTCCGGCCCATTTGGTTCCGTCAGGATCGGCAGAAAATAGACGCCGAGCGCGAAACCGATGGCCAGAACGGCTCCATGGGAAACCAATAGAAAAAGCAGCTTCAGCATATCAGGTCCTTGTAATCGACTTGGCGTGCGCTTCAACTGGTGAAGACGTGTGACGTTTCAACCAAGTCCTGGTGACAATTGCGTGCAAGACAGTTGAACCGGAGCCGGCCTTATGCCGCCGCCTCGTCGCCCGGCGCCGTCTGCCAGCCGAGATCGGTCAAGGTGACAATGCGATTGCCACGCAGGTCGGTGGCACAGACAAGAAAGCCGCGCTCTTCCATGTGGCTCAACAGCCATCTTGCCCTTCCCGGCGACCTTGTTCCATAAGCCGTTGCAATCTCGATATTGCCTGGACATGGCGTTTTTGCCAGCGCCGCCTTGGCAAGCAGCAGATAAACCCCTCGCATGTCATCGGGCAATTCCGCCGCAATCAGTTCTGCCTGCGCCCACGCACCTTCATCCATTTCACCCTTTTCGACCCCTGCCCGCGCAACCGACAGTTTTTCCCGAAAACTCTGCAAATCCGGCGCGCCGCCCGCCAGTTTGGCAATCCGGCACCGAACCTGGAAATCCTGATAGAGCGTTGCAATCGGCTGGAATGCAGCGTCTTCTTCTTCCAGGATACCCGCAATGATCTCTGCGACCTTCTCCTCGCGTTCGCCGAAGTCCAGCAGGTTCTCGGCCTGAGGAAGCGTATCTTCACCGGCCAGTTCGGCGCTGGAAAGCCGATCGAGCACTTCGCCTGTCGAAACGACCGGCTCGACAAAACGCTGTCTGATCGGCCGATGCTCATCTGCAGAGGGCGTAAAGATCAGTTCCTTCGCCTCTTCCTTCGGCTGATCCGGCAAAGGCATCAGTTTCGGGCTCCCACCGCGCCCCATGGTTTCAACGGGGCCAATCTTGATGGGTACGGGCCGCCGTGACAAAGCCGGACCGAGTGCGATGAAATTGCCCCGGTCCAAGTTGCGGAAACTTTCGGCCTGACGCCGCTCCATGCCAAGCAGATCCGCGGCACGTGCCATGTCGATATCGAGAAATGTACGTCCCATAAGAAAATTCGAGGCTTCCGCGGCAACGTTCTTGGCAAGCTTTGCCAGACGCTGGGTTGCAATGATACCCGCCAGTCCGCGTTTACGGCCGCGGCACATCAGGTTTGTCATCGCCCCCAGTGAACGTCTTCGGGCTTCTTCCGTGACCTCACCGGCGGCAGCCGGTGCAAACAGCTGCGCCTCGTCGACAACGACAACCATCGGATACCAGAGGTCGCGATCAGCTTCGAAAAGCCCGTCGAGGAAAGTCGCAGCTGCCTTCATCTGGCGGTCCGCATCGAGGCCTTCCAGATTGAGGACAACGGAAACGCGGTGCTGACGGACCCTTCCTGCAATCATCTGCAGGTCCTTTTCCGTACCGACGGCATCGACAACGACGTGACCGAATTTTTCCGCCAGAGACACAAAGTCTCCTTCCGGATCGATGATCGCCTGCTGTACCCAGTTCGCAGACTGTTCCAGGAGACGCCTCAACAGATGCGATTTGCCCGAGCCGGAATTTCCTTGCACCAGCAGACGCGTTGCAAGCAACTCTTCCAGATCGAGCCCGGCGCGCGAACCACCCGTCATTTCTCCGATATCGATCTCAACTGTCATACGAACTCGTTCAGCGTATTTCGACGCTTCGATTTCTCCGCTTGTGCCGCCTATCAAGAACGCGACTCAGCACGATTCCTCGGCCATTGCAAAGACCACCGGACAGGAATCCGTCGTTTTCCAAGAATTCCACGCAACCGGTTTTTGCATACCGGAAAATCCGGCCTACCGATCCGGAGCGAATTGATTTCTCCTCTCCTCTTCAAAAGCGTATTGGTAACTCCATCTAATTCTAAGGCACTGCCTTGAGGGAGAGACTAGATGAAAATCCACGCCGATCTGAGCGTACGCGCCGTTGTCGACAGTGCAGCCCTGGACTGGGTGCCCTCGCCGATGGCAGGCGTAGAACGACGTATGCTGGAACGGGATGGTGAAGAAGTCGCGCGTGCGACCAGCCTCGTGCGTTATGCACCCGGATCAGCTTTTTGCGCACACACACATGACATGGGCGAAGAGTTTTATGTTCTGGATGGCGTCTTTTCAGACGAAAGCGGCGATTTTCCCAAAGGCATGTATGTTCGAAATCCTCCAGGCTCGAGTCATGTCCCTTCCAGCGAACCGGGTGCGGTGATCCTCGTAAAGCTGCGCCAGATGCAGGCAGACGATGATGTCTTTGTGCGCGTGAACACTCTTGATCCGGCAGGCTGGCAAGTGGGACGCCCGGGCGAATCCATTCTGCCACTGCATATCCGCCCGGACGAGGAAGTTGTCATGCTCGACTGGGAACGCGGATCCAGCTTCTCCCAACAGGCGTTTCCCGGCGGGGTCGAATATTTCGTGGTGGAAGGCAGTTTCGAAGATCAGGACGGAAGATACGACCAGGGCGCCTGGCTCCGGCTTCCCCCGGACAGCATCCAGACCATCATGACCAACCAGGGCACTAGGGTCTGGCGCAAGACGGGACATCTCTGCCGTTGAATGCCTAAGACGCAGCTTTCGGGGCGAGCCTATGCGTAACTGCGGTATCCAGCACGGTTGAAGCGATCTTCTTGTGAAAGGGCAGGATCAGCGCGAGATAGACATGGCCGAAGACGTTATGTCGTTTGCAACAGGTGGACGCATAAATCCTGGGTGACCGGTCAGTTCGGCGGAATATCGACAGCCTGAAGTCCTGGTGCCAATCGTCCTCGCCGAGAAGAATCTCGTTATCTTCGACCCGGAAGATCCGGAAAAACCCTATCCGGTCACCTGGCTTCTTGTCTTCAAGTGGCGTATCTGTCTCTTCCAGACCGAGATCTTCGGTTGTTTTCAGCCCGAACGGCTTTACAACGGTATCACGCAATGTGAGCAGCGCGCTCATCCAGCCGATCTCGGCCATCAGGATGTGATCTGCGAGGACACGCATGTCCACGGTATGAAGATCCGGCCGCTCTGCCAGTGACACGGAATAGACGTCCATGAAATCACGTGGCGCGTAGTAGGTGTTGAGAATGCTGTCACTCGGCAGTCTGTCTCGAACGCTCATATCAAGACCCCATCTGGTGTGCTTTCCGGGACAATACACCATCACTCCAACACCCTCATTGCGCCGATTGACACACCCCGTATCACACGGACTTTCAGTTGCATTTGCCATTCGGAAAAATGGAAGCCGTCACGTCCGGGCATTACGAAGACGGCCAAAATAAATTGTAAATTGCCCTGTTTTCAATCGCTTCGCCGCGCATTCCGGTTAAGATGAAGTTCGGGTTGAATTGGATTTGTATGGGCTGGAGGGGTCATGAAAACTGCCAAGGTGTTGTTGGGCCTGACTGTCGGTCTGGTCAGCGGGATCGGTGCGAGTGCTCAGGAAAGCGGATCATCCGCTCAGAAAGTCAGCGTTGCCAAAGTTCAGATGATCACACCGGCAAACAGTTCCCGTTATGTCGGCCGGGTCGAGGCAACGAACAGCGTCAACATCGTCGCCCGGGTGGAGGGTTATCTGACCGAACGCAAGTTCACCGAAGGCGGTTCGGTCAAGCAGGGCGACCTTCTTTACGTGATCGAAAAGGATCTTTACCAGGCGAGCGTCGACCAATCCAAAGCCACGCTTGAAGGAGCGAAGGCAACGCTCGAAAACGCACAGATCGAGCTGGAACGCCAGCGGCAGTTGCTTGCCAAGGGAGACGTCTCACAGGCTGTTTATGACAGTGCGAAGGCGACGGCGGATCTTGACCAGTCCAATGTGGACGAGGCACAGGCCAACCTGGAAACGGCCACGATCAACCTGGGATATACGAACATCACCAGTCCGATCGACGGCCGCATCAGCAAGACCAATCTCAATGTCGGTAACCTTGTCGATTCGAACTCCGGTACGCTCGCGACCGTTACCAGCGTCAATCCGATCTATGTCAGCTTCTACATGGGTGAAAAGGATCTGATAAAGGACCGGGAAGCCGGCCTAATCGGTAACGACGGCGCAACGTTTCAAGTCGGTCTTACCCTTGCCGACGGAACGAAATATCCCTCCGAGGGAAAGATCTCCTACGTGGGAACCTCGGTCGAGGAAGGCAGCGACTCCGTCGAACTGCGCGCAACGTTCGACAACCCGAAAAACCTCCTGATCCCCGGTCAATTCGTGAATGTCACGGTCAAGGACGACACGCAGACGCCGATGCCGGCAATTCCGCAATCCGCAATCCAGCTCGATGCGAAGAGCCATTTCGTCTTTGTGGTCGGAGCGGACAAAAAGGTCGAACGGCGGGACATTGTGCTCGGCCGGCAATCCGGCACGCTCTGGGAAGTCACATCGGGCCTCAAGGATGGAGAGCTGGTCGTTGTTCAGGGTCTTCAACGGATTCGACCCGACATGACGGTCGATCCGGTTGAAGCAAAAAGCTAGAAGAGACCTGAGGCCATGCTGTCCAAGTTTTTTATCGACCGACCGAATTTCGCGCTGGTGCTGTCGCTGATAGCGTCCCTTGTTGGGGTGATCGCCATCATCTTCATCCCGATTGCAGAATATCCGAATGTCACTCCGCCACAGATCGTGGTGGCTGCCCAGTATCCCGGCGCCGATTCCGAACTTATCGAAAAATCGGTGGCGATCCCGATCGAGGAGCAGGTGAACGGCGTCGATGACATGCTCTACATGTCTTCGACCAGCTCCAACTCCGGCTCCTATCAACTGACCATCACGTTTGAAGTCGGCACGGATCCGGATATTGCGGCGGTCAATGTGCAGAACCGGGTCGCACTCGCCGAACCAACCCTGCCGCAGTCCGTCAAGACACTTGGCGTTTCCACGCAAAAACAATCCGCAAACATGCTCCAGGTCATCAATCTGGTTTCACCTGATGAAAGCCGGGACGCCATCTACCTGAGCAACTACGCGACCATTCACATGCAGGACCGCCTGTCCCGCGTGCCTGGCGTTGGCAGCGTGTCGCAATTCGGTCCACTGGACTACAGCATGCGGGTCTGGATGAACCCGGACCAGATGGCGGCCCTCAACCTGACGGCGACCGACCTTTCGAACGCAATACAGGCCCAGAATGCCCGTGCAACAGCCGGTCAGATCGGTGGAGCACCCTTTGCGGGCCCGACCGACCTGCAGTTTACGCTGAAATCGCAGGGCCTTCTGGAAACGACAGAGCAATTCGGCAACATCGTGGTATCAGGCGACACTTCGGGGCAACTCGTGCGCCTGAGAGACGTGGCAAGGATAGAGCTCGGCTCCAGTTCCTATGCGGCCTATTCCGCGCTCAACAACAAACCGGCCACGTCGATCGCCGTTTACCAGAGCCCCGGTGCCAATGCGCTCGATGTGGCAGCCCTCGTCGCCGAAGAACTTGACAGGATGAAGGCGGACTTTCCGCCGGGAGTCGAATACGAGCTTCTTTACGATATTACCAAGGCGGTACGCGCCTCGATCGAGGAAATCCTGACGACCCTTGCCATCACAACGGCTCTTGTCGTGTTTGTCGTGTTCATGTTCCTGATGAACTGGCGCGCGGTCATCATCCCGGCCGTTGCCATTCCGGTATCGTTGCTCGGAACGCTGGCAATTCTCTACCTGATCGGGTTTTCGGCAAACCTGATCACGCTGTTCGGTGTTGTCCTTGCCATCACGCTCGTCGTTGACGATGCCATCGTCATCATCGAAAACACCGAACGCATCATGAGCGAGGAAGGTCTCGCGCCTCGTGAAGCCACCCTCAAGGCCATGAGCCAGGTGACGAGCCCGATCATCGCGACCACATTCGTACTGCTTGCGGTGTTTGTGCCGGTTTGTTTCTTTCCGGGGATTACCGGACGGATCTATCTGCAATTCGCCCTGACGATAACTGTCGCGTTCTGCCTGTCCGCGGTCAATGCACTGACACTGTCACCCGTATTGTGTTCGATCCTTTTGCGCCGTTCGGATGCCAAGCCTCTCCGCCCCTTGCAGTTCTTCGCCAGGTTTGTCGACAAGGTTCGCGACGGCTACGTGTGGCTTGTCCGGATCATGATCCGCCATGTCGCACTGTCACTTCTCATACTCGTCGCCGCAGTAGCAGCAACTGTCTTCATGTTCCGCGAAACGGCAACCGGCTTCATACCGCTTGAGGACAAGGGCGTCCTCTTTGCCAATGTCCAGCTTCCGGATGGCGCATCTCTGCAGCGGTCGGACGCGCTGGCAAAAAAAATGACATCAGTGATGCGTGAGGTCGAGGGCGTGACCGATGTCATTTCCGTTACCGGCTTCAGCATCATTGCGGGTGAAGGCTCCAACTATGTCACGCTGATCCCGATCCTGGCTCCCTGGGACGAACGGAAAACGAAGGCCACCCAATGGTACAACATCCTTGGGACGCTCAACGAGAAACTTGCAACCTTCGAGGAGGCGATCGCCTTTGTCTTTCCCCTGCCCCCGATCGACGGACTTGGAATTTCCGGTGGCATAGCAGCCCAGATCCAGGACGATGCCGGTGCCAGCGTGGTTGATCTGGGAGCGGTCACGAACGCGGTCCTCTCGGCGGCGAACGACAACCCGATCTTCCTGCAGGTTTTCAGTTCCCTTTCCGCCAGCAATCCTCAATACGAGGTTGATCTGAACCGGGACAAGGCAGAGGCCCTCGGAGTCGATGTCAGCGATATTTTCACCGCTCTTCAGGCCAATCTCGGGTCCTACTACGTCAACAACTTCATTCTCGACAGCAAGATATTCTGGGTCATCCTCGCTTCCGAGGCGGAGTATCGGCAGACGCTTGAAGATGTAGGCAACATATATGTCCGCGGCTCATCCGGCGACATGATCCCGCTCAGTACGCTGGTCAATCTTAACCCGGTTGTAGGTCCCCAGAGCGTTACCCGCTACGATATGGTCAGGTCTGCTGCCGTTCAGGGCCTCACCAACACGGGTTTCAGCACCGGCGACGGGATCACCGCCTTCGAGAAAGTCGCCCAGGACGTTCTGCCAAAGGGGTATTCCATTGAATGGACGGGCATGTCGCTTCAGGAAATCGAGGCTGGCTCCTATGTCGTCTATATTTTCCTGCTGGCCTTCCTGTTTGCCTATCTCTGTCTCGTTGCGCAGTACGAGAGCTGGCTGTTGCCGATTTCCGTGATGCTGTCGGCAGTCTTTGCGGTCTGCGGCGCCATGATCCCGCTCTACCTGATCGACGTTCTGAACAACAACATCTATGCCCAGATAGGCATGGTGCTTCTGATCGGACTCGCGGCCAAGAAGGCGATCATGCTGGTCGAGTTTTCCCGCAATTGCCGTGACGAAGGCATGAGCATAACGGACGCGGCGATCAGCGCGGCACACACGCGGTTCCGCCCGGTGACGATGACCGGCCTGTGTTTCATCATCGGGGTCTTGCCGCTGGTGTTTGCAACAGGAGCCGGGTCAGCGAGCCGGATTTCCATTGGTCTGCCGGTTTTCGCCGGAATGATCCTGGACAGCACAATCGGTCTCTTGATGATCCCGGTTCTTTATGTGGCGGTTCAAAGTTTTAGAGAGAAGGTATTTGGGAAGCCGTCGTCGGAACTGGACAAAGTTCAATCCGGCTCAAGTGCCTGAAGTAGCAGGGTGGCGACGCATTTATTCGCCACCTTCGCTCGATGCACAAGGGAACCGTTTCGTCAGCCCCAGGTTCCCGCAAAAGCGATTTCGCTCAGTGGTTTGCGAGCGCTCGGCGTTTCGCGCTCCTGCAGACTTTCCGACAGTTGAGACGCATCGCCCCGCCTGCCGATTGCAATGGCGATTTCCGGCTTGAACCGGTCCGGGACACCCAGCCGCTGGTGAATATCCTCTTTCAAGATGCCGGCCATCCCATGTGTGTGATACCCGAGCGCGGTTGCCTGTAGAGCGATATGGGCCCAAGCCGATCCCGCATCGAAGGAATGGGTGCCGCTCGCCCGGTTCGGCTCGTCGTTCTTGCCGTCAACTTCCGTGTCAGAAAACAGATAAACCAGCGCGGAGGCATGCTGGGCCCAATCCAGGTTGAAGGGGTTCAGCAGATTGACCAGGGTTTCCCAATGGTCATCCCCTCGGCGTGCGTAAACGAACCGCCAGGGCTGAATATTGAAGGCCGACGGCGACCAGCGCGCTGCTTCGAGGACGGTTTTCAGATCGGCTTCCGGCATTTCGGATCCGTCAAAAGCGCGCGTTGACCAACGATCGACAAAGAGGTTTTCGACGGGATGATCGGGATTGCGACCAGTCATTGGCAAGTTCTCCTAGGCTCATGCGGGCTTCTAGCTGCCCGGTTGAGCCGGAGATAATCACTTTTTATCTTTATATCAATATTCTTTTTATAAAGATATTTATCCTGCCTGAACGACCCTCGGTTCCTGTGCCGGGCTGGCACCCGGTGCTGGCGCAACCAGTATCGCGGACAGAACGAGCAACGCACACACGAGTTCGAGCAATCCGAATGTCTCACCGAAAACAAGCCAGCCAACCAGGAACATGGTCGGCAGTTCGAAACTGCCGGCTGCTGCGGTTCGCATCGGACCGATTTTCTGGCATGCGATCGTGTACATGATCTGCGGAACGAGCGCCGTGACCAGCCCCATCAACACAATCAGCCACAACTCATCGAATGATGACGGCAATATGGATCCGCCACCTTCATAGAGCGCCAGCGGCAACAAGCCGGCAATGGCACCGACCAAGGTGCTCACGGCGCGCTCGAGCGGATTGAGGTCACCGGACATGCCGCTCAGGACGACGATCAGAAAACCGAAGGCGATCGGCGCGGGGATGGCCCACAGCAAAGCCGCAAGGATCTGAGGCGACAACGCAGATGGGTCCAGCAGGAGCGAAGCCGCCCCAAGCACCAGAGCGATCGCGGCAAAGGTTCTCCAGGTGAGCGCCTGGCGCAGAAGAACCCATGCAAACAGTGCTGCGAAGGCGGGGTAGGACATGTAAACGACGCCCGCTGCTGCGAGTGGTGCCATGCTGATCGCCTCCAGATAGCCGATCAGGCTGAGGCCGACGACACCTCCCGCTCCGGCAAGAAGCAAGGCCTTTCCCCATTTATGCCGCTCGCGCGGAAGAAACGGCAGTAGCACAACCACCGAGATCCCGTAGCGGTACAACGCAATCGTGGCCGGACCGGTTCCCAGCCCCTGAAACTCCCGGACAAAGACTGGTACCAGACCGAAGCAGATTGCCGTCACCACGATTGTGAGTGTTGCGACTGCAGGACTGAGTTGGAAGCGGGGTAAAGAGAAGACTGACATGCCCTTCGATACATCGCCTCTCTCCATAAATAAAATTCTTAGTTTTCATTTTGATCATGAAATGATTTCATGATGACATGATACCGAAACTCGCCATTCATCACCTGACGCTCCTCTCCGCCCTGCGTGAAACCGGAAGCATGACCATTTCCGCATCCCGCCTGGGCATAACCCAGTCCGCCGCCTCCCACCGGCTTCGCGAAGCCGAGCGACGGATCGGGATTTCTCTCGTCCAACGGGGTGAGACCGGATTTCAGCTGACCTCCGAAGGCGAACGCCTCAGGCGCCTGGGGGAAAATTTTCTCGCCGAATTGTTCAGACTGGAGCAGGAACTGGAGGCATCAGCCCGCGAACAACGTCTCCTGGTCCGGCTCGGCCAGGCGACTTACAGCCGTTACCACTGGTTTCCGGCTTTTCTGGAATATCTGGAAGCCGAAGACACGCACCTGACAGTGGATCTTTCAGGCAACGCAACGTCCCGGCCGCTCGCCTCGCTGATCGACGGTTCCGTGGATGTTTCGCTGGTGTTCGGCAGGGAACCTGCCCTTGCCCAATTCAAGGCCACAAAACTTGGATCCGACCCGATCGTCGCAGTCATGTCGGCAAATCACCCACTGGCAAGCGAGGCCGTCGTCAACAGTCTGAACATGGGTGACGAGCGATTTTTCGTATATCCGCTGACGGCCGAACCCGGCTTCGACTGGACCACCCTTCTCGGCGCTCCGGTCGAACCTTTCCGCCGCCTGACGTCGATGCCGACGCCGGAGGCCGTCATCGATCTTGTGCGTGCAAGTTTCGGCGTTGCGCTTTTCAGCCAATGGGCGATCGAACCGGAACTGGCAGATGGCACACTGGTTGCGCGGCCAATCGCCGACGACGGCATGTATCTCGACTGGTGGTGCGTCAGACGCGCGTCGGATCCGAACGACGGTCCGGCGGCCCGCCTGGCAGAGGCCCTGTTGTCCTGGAGTGCCCAGTCTGACCGTGCCTTGTCCACGCTGGCTTTTGCGGCAGATCGGCCAAGCCTTTGATTGCATTCTCAAGAAACAGCTATGCTACCGTCTGCTGGCTGACTTAAGGTGTAAATCGACCGGCACAGGGCGAGCACTGCACAGAGTGCTTATCGACAAGGAAGCAGCGGATAATGTCACTTTCCGACAAAGAGCGTAAGCGGGGCCTTGTTCTTGCGGTTGGTTGTCTTGGCGGTCTCGTCATGCTCGACGAAACGGTGCTCGGCGTGTCATTGCCCGCCATTCGCGAACATTTCCACCTGTCGGCGACAACGACACACTGGATACTCAACGCGTACATGCTTGCCTTCACATGCTTTGCTGCCGTTGGCGGCAAGGCGATAGACCTGTTCGGATTTCGACCTGCCCTCATTGCCTGCAGTATTGTTTTTGCCATCGCCAGTCTCGTGGCGGGATTGGCAGACAGCATCGCAATACTGATTGCAATGCGTGTCGTTCAAGGACTTTGCGCGGCGATCATGTTTCCCATGTCACTCGCCGCCGCAACTCTGACTTTCGACGAAAACGAACGCGGCAGGGCGATCGGCATACTGGCCGCCATGGCGACCATCTTTCTTGCAGCCGGTCCATTGGTCGGCGGTGTTCTCACGGATTTTCTTTCCTGGCGGTGGGTCTTCTGGATCAACATTCCTGTTGTCGTCGTGGGGAGTGTTCTTGCCTGCATCTTGTGGCGCAATCCGGAACACTCGCGTCCACGACCCGTCATCGATCCCATCGGGCTAGTGCTGATGCTCATTGGGCTCACTGCGTTTATTTTCGGCCTGATGGAAGGACCTGATTTCGGCTGGTTGTCGCCTGTGATCCTGGGAACCGTTTTCGGAGGTGTTATCGGCATCGCAGTCTTCCTGGTCTATGAGACCAGAAAGGCCAAACCGCTGATCGATGTACGCCTGTTCAAACTGCCCCCGTTTCACGCGAGCGCGATGATCATTCTGCTCACCCAAATGAGCAAGATTGTCGTGGCGATCTATGTGCCGCACTATCTGCAGCTGGATCTGTCCTATTCAGCTCTCTGGGCAGGAGTCGGTACAGTCATCGCCGTGCTGCCAATGCCTATTCTGGCTGCCCCGGCCGGAAAATTCTCTGACAAGTACGGCTCTCGAAAACCGGTTCTGGTTTCCATGGCCCTCCTGGCGGTAGCCAACATAATGATTGGCCTGGTCATGCTGTTGAACAATTACTGGGTGCTGGCGCCGGTCCTGCTCATGTGGGGGATATTCCTGCCGTTCGCAATGATCCCGACCGGACGCATAACCGCAAACTCCGTGCCGAGAGACAAACAGGGCGAAGTCAGCGGGCTCATCATCAGCGCGCGTCTGGTCGGCGGCACGCTCGGTGTCACTCTGGGAAGCGTCCTCCTGGCCATGGGCGCAGGTTTCACGTCGGTGTTCGTCACCATGGGCGTCATGATCGCCCTGGCATGCGCCTACAGCTCGATTGCACTGGAATATGATGCGACATCATGAGGCGCGAAAGTTGAAATGACGGAATTCAGGGCTCAAACACTCGCAGAACTGATCGCGGATGGCGCTATCCACACGATTGGCATCTGCCTCGGCCTGACGGCAACGATCGTTCTCGCCGTAACGCTCTGGAATGCCGGCGACCCGACCCGGCAGATCACAGTGATGATCTATGCGGCCTGCCTGATGACCATGCTGATCTGTTCAGCGCTCTACAACATGCTCGCCAGGGATCACAAATCAGGCATCTTGCGGCGACTTGATCATGCGGCGATCTTCCTGATGATTGCAGGCACCTATACGCCGCTCGCTGCTGTCATCATAGGAGGCTGGACCGGCGGCATCCTGCTTGCGATCGTTTGGACAGGGGCCCTGTCCGGAGCCCTGCTGAAGCTGGTTCATCTGTCCCGCACCGAACGATTGACGGTTCCGATCTATCTGGGTCTTGGATGGGTCGTTGTCTTTGCCGCCAATCCACTGATTGAAAGAGCGTCGACATTCGGCTTCTACATGATTCTGGCCGGCGGATTGCTCTACACGATCGGGACAGCATTCTACGCCTGGAAGAAGCTGCCCTTCCAAAACGCCATCTGGCACGCGTTCGTCCTCGCCGCTGCAGTCTGCCACTTCGGTGCGGTGCTGCACGACGTTGCCCTTACCTAGGCTTGGGCAGCACTCGGCGTTACGCTTCGGCGTTGGGGTCCTTGCTCAGCACGACCACCTTCGTCCGCAGCGGCACCCGGTTGAACAGGTCGATCACATCCTGCTGCCACATGCGTATGCAGCCGGAAGAAACGCTCTTGCCGATGGAAGAAGGCTTGTTGGTGCCGTGAATACGAAAGAGCGTATCAACCGGTCCTTGCCAAAGGTCCATGGCACGCGCACCGAGAGGATTTTTCAGGCCGGGCGGATAACCCTTTTCCCAGTACCGCTCAAGTGAAGGCTTCCGCGCGATCATCTCCCGTGGAGGGCGCCATATCGGATGTTCGCGCTTCACGCGGATCAACGCTTCGCCGGACCAGTCAAATCCGGCGCGACCGACACCGATGCCGTAGCGAAGCGCTTTCTTGTTGCCAAGCGTCCAGAAAAGATAGTTGTTGTACGGATCGACAATGATCGTGCCCGGTCTTTCCCGGGTCCTGTACTCCACGATCTGCCGCAGATAACTCTCATCGAAATTCTTGTAGTTGATCGCCGGCCAGGTGTAGTCGCCATCCGGCAAAGCCGCATAGGCGGTCGCATAGTCGAAGTTCTCGTCCGGCAGCTCGGCCTGGTCCGGCAGCCCGACGGCCGTTTGGCATCCTGCCAATGCGGCACCGGTGAGCAACAGGCCTCCCGTCAGAAATGTCCGGCGTGAAACCAGGCAATTTTCTCTCAAGACTGAATTTTCGTGCAGCGGCAATTCGCGCGTCATGTGACCTCCGAAAAATCTGGCACTCTTCTTGGGCCAGCTTTTCAACAGTTGCAAGTCACTTTCGCAAAAGCGCCTTACATTATTCTCCCGAATGACTAGAGTATTCACGTCGCCCCCCATTTGTGATCCTCCGGTATATTCAAGGACATTTCGTGCAACACGACGCTTTAGCTTCTCCCTTTCCGATTTTCGACGGTCACAACGACACGCTGCTCAAGCTTGAGATCAACGCGATCAAGGGTGAGGAACGCGACTTTTTCGAACGGTCTGACCAGGGGCACATCGATTTTGTTCGCGCAAGGCAAGCCGGCTTTTCCGGCGGCCTCTTCGCCATGTTTGTTCCATCGAATCCGGACCAGGACTTTTCCAAGTCATTCGATCCGAAGGACCCGTCCAATTTTCAGGAAGTGCCGCAAAAACAGGCGCTCGACTTCACCAAGCGTCTATTGGAGCGCGCCGAACGGATTGAAGCAGCCTCGAACGGTTCAGTCGTCATCTGCAAATCTCCAAGGGAAAACCGGGAAGCGATCGAAACCGGCAAGCTCGCCATCAGTCTTCATATCGAAGGCGCCGAAGCCATCGACACGGAATTCCGCGCGCTGGAGGAGCTCTACGCGCGGGGACTTCGTTCCATCGGCCTTGTCTGGAGTCGCGAAAATGCCTTCGGTTACGGCGTTCCAATGTCCTATCCGGCGTCACCTGATGTCGGTCCAGGCCTGCCAGAAGCCGGCCGTGAACTTGTCAGGGCCTGCAACAAACTTGGTGTTCTGCTGGATGTCTCACATCTCAACGAAAAGGGATTCTGGGACCTTGCAGGCATCACCGACCGGCCGATCGTCGCAAGTCATTCCAATGCGCATTCCATCTGTGCCAGCAGTCGAAACCTGACTGACAAGCAACTCGACGCCATCAAGGAAAGCGGAGGCCTGGTCGGCGTAAATTTCCATGTGGCGTTCCTGAGACCTGACGGCAAATTTCAGAAAGACACATCCCTTGAAGTCGTTGCCGATCACACCGCCTACCTTGTCGACCGGCTCGGTGAGGACCATGTCGGTCTGGGCTCCGACTACGACGGGTGCATTCCGCCAGCAGACCTGAGTGATGTAACCGGTCTGCCACGGCTCTTCGAAGTGCTGCGAGAGCGGGGCTTCAGTCCGGACACACTCAGAAAACTGGCTTTTGAAAACTGGTTGTCCATGCTGGAAAAGTCGTCCGCCTGAGGCCGCCCGATCCCGACCCAACAGACGGCCTGTGACTTCGGTTCTGTTTCTGCTCGCGAATTTGTTACTAAAGCTTTCGAATTCGCGATTGCAATCGTCGTGGCCAAGGCCGAAGATGTACACATCAGCACTTTTTGCAGCCGTTCAAATGTCAATTCCGGCATTGTGAGAATCCCACTTTCAGGCAATTTTGACCAACCCGGTTTTCACCAGAAACGTGGAAAGGTCACAAAAGACCGGCAGATGGCTGCTATTGGTCGGTGCGCCCCATTGACCGGTATTCCGTTGCTGGCGGAAAATCGGATGACAAGGAGCATGCAGGGTTGCCTGAAATTTCCGGCATCCATTGCAGCTCCTTGCGGCGATACCGATCTTTGATCAGTGGCGGGGGCGACGACGTGAACATACAGATTGCTGCGGACAAGACGCCGCAAGCAAAAGAGGTTTCAGGGGACAAACGCACCCGAAAATCGGACTCGGTTTTTCAGGATTTGAAAGGCCGTATTCTTACTGGCCAGCTTCGGCAGGACAGCCCGATGACCGAGCAATCCCTCGCAAAGGACTATGCGTGTTCTCAAAGCACGATCCGGGAAGCTCTGATGTTGCTGCAGGAAGGCGGCCTTGTTGTACGCAAAGGCTATCAGGGAACCTTCGTCACGGACCCTTCCGTTTCCGAAGCTCTGTTATTGCTCCGGTTGCGCGTCAATCTTGAAACCACCGGCATCATGGAAGCGGTAAAGAAAATTACTCCGTGCATGCTCGCTGAACTTCGTGACCTCGATCGGCAATTCGTGGAAGCCCGAAGCCAGCGGGATGTCTTTACCTGCTCGGAAATCGATCGCGATTTTCACCTGCAGATCTTCAAACTCGCGGGAATGCCCGCGCTGGACTCCATGCTGGTCAGAACGCTGATGATGCTGCAGCGCATCATGCTGCCAAATCCGAGGCCGGACGAGGCATGGACACACCCGGATATTGTGCAACACGACCTGTTGCTTGATGCACTCGAAGCGAGAAACGACAAAGCAGCGGTCAAAGCGCTGAAGGACCACGTGTTTTCCAGCGCAACGCTTCTTGCCAAACAGTACTACGGTCAGGATCCCGTCGCCTTGCGGACGCTATGTGAAAAAGAACCCGACCAGCTCGTTCTGGAAGGGCTCTGAAAGTCACATGTCATACTGGGCCAATTCAGGCAGTTTCCATCATTTGCTGCTGGGTCAGCATCGCGGCTCCGATAAGCTCTTTGGTGTAGTCGCATTTAGGCGCTTCAAATATCGCGTCGGCCGTACCGGCTTCGACAACTTTGCCACGCTGCATGACCATCACCGTGTCTGACAGAGCGCGCACGACCGCGAGGTCGTGGGAGATGAACAGATAGGTCAGTTCATGAGTTTTCTGCAAGTCACGCAGAAGCTCGACAACCTGTTTCTGAATCGTGCGGTCCAGAGCCGACGTCGGCTCATCCAGAACGACGAATTCAGGCTTCAGAACCATCGTGCGGGCAATGGCTATGCGCTGACGCTGCCCACCGGAGAACTCGTGCGGATACCGGTTGCGCATGACCGGATCGAGAGACACCTCCTCCAACGCCTGGCAGGCACGTACATCCCGGTCTTTGCCGGTAAGCGACGGCTCATGCACGAGCAGGCCTTCGGAAATGATCTGGCCGACCGTCAAGCGCGGACTGAGTGAGCCAAACGGGTCCTGAAAGATGAGCTGCATGTCCTTGCGAAGCGCCCGCATGGCAGCCTTGTCCAGCCCGGAAATCTGTTGTCCGTGAAAGACGACGCGCCCCCCCGCAGGCAGCAGGTTCAGGATCGCACGGCCAAGCGTTGACTTGCCGGATCCGCTTTCACCCACAATGCCGAGCGTCTGGCCTTTGCGCAGTGAAAAGCTGATGTCATCGACCGCGCGCAAAATATGCTTCGGTTGCAGAAAGCCGGAATCCAGTTCGAACTCGACCTCGACTTTCTGGGCTTCCAATAGAACGGGAGCACTGTCAGGTACCGGAGGCTTGTGACCTGTCGGTTCGGCATCCAGCAGCATCTTGGTATAGAGGTGCTCCGGCTGCGCGAAGATCTTGGCGGTTTCACCGCTTTCAACGACCTCGCCGGTTTTCATCACATAGACCCGGTCGGAGATACGGCGCACGATGCCAAGGTCATGGGTGATGAACATCACCGCCATGCCAAGACGTTTCTGCAGACCACGCAGAAGATCAAGGATCTGCGCCTGGGTCGTCACATCCAGCGCGGTCGTCGGTTCATCGGCGATCAGCACATCCGGATCGTTGGCAAGCGCCATGGCAATCATCACGCGCTGACGCTGACCGCCGGACATCTCGTAAGGATAAGCCTTGATCTTGCGTTCCGGCTCCGGAATGTTCACCAGCTTCAGAAGTTCAAGTGCTTTTGCCTTGGCCGCTTTCCAGGACAGGCCGCCATGAACCACCATCGGTTCAGCCAGTTGGCGGCCGATGGTATAAAGCGGATCAAGCGATGTCATCGGTTCCTGAAAGATCATGGTGACCTTGGCGCCGCGAATATCGTTCAACTGCCTGGTCGACAGCCCGAGAATGTTGCGGCCTTCGTAGATGACTTCGCCTTCCGTTCGCCCGTTGGAGGCAAGAAGGCCCATCGCCGCCATCATGGTCTGGCTCTTGCCGGACCCGCTTTCTCCCACGATCGCGACCGTCTCACCGGCTTCCACGTGGATGTCTACACCGCGAACGGCATTGACAGTACCTGTGCCGGTTTCAAAGTCGACCTTCAAGTCGCGGATGGAAAGAACCGTTCTGCTGTTTTCCTGGGTCATGGTGCTCTCCTTACCGGTCCTTGGGATCCAACGCATCGCGCAGGCCGTCGCCGATAAAGTTCAGCGCGAACAGGGTCGATGTCAGGAAGATTGACGGGAAGATGAGCATCCAGGCTGCCCCTTGCAGGTTCCGGGCGCCCTCGGAAATAAGAACGCCCCAGCTTGTCATCGGCTCCTGAATGCCAAGCCCCAGGAACGACAGGAAACTTTCAAGCAGAATGACTTTCGGTACGAGCAGTGTCATGTAGACCACGACAGGTCCGAGGGTGTTCGGAATGATGTGCCGTTTCAGGATTCCGCCGTCGCCCACACCCATGGCCTCTGCCGCCTGCACGTATTCCTGGCGTTTGATTGTCAAGGTCTGGCCGCGCACGATGCGGGCCATATCCAGCCATTCGACCGCACCGACCGCAATGAACATCAAAATGAAGTTCCGGCCAAAGAACACGACAAGCATGATGACGAAGAAGATGAACGGCAGTGAATAGAGGATATCGACCACGCGCATCATCATCTGGTCCACGCGCCCGCCGAGATACCCGGAGGTGGCGCCGTAGATGACGCCGATCGAAATGGCAACCACCGTGGCAAGCAGGCCTATCGTCAGGGAGACGCGTCCGGCGATGAATGTTCTGGTCATCATATCCCGGCCATTGGCATCCGTCCCGAAGTAAAAGTGCATGTAGTTGATGTCGGCACGGATGGTTGCGGATTTCTTGTCCGCGGACATGTCTGTCAGCTGCGCATCCTTGAAGAGATCGCTGCGATCGAAATACCGTGTCGAACGCGGATCGATCTCCCGTTTCGACGTAACGTTGGCAATCACGGTGTCCCCGTCCCGTTCGTACCCGTCCACTGTCATGCGAGCCCTCTTGGCGACGGACATGAAGCCCGGCTCGACCTGTTCCGGTCTCGGATAGGCATCCAGGCTCGCTGGTACCTTGACGTAGTCACGGTAAACAGTGTCGAACTGATGCGGGGACAACGCTGGCCCCAGGACGGATACCAGAGCAATTGCCACCAGCACGATCATGCTGGCGACGGCCGCCCGGTTGGCCAGCAATCGATCGCGCGCATCATCAAAGAGCGAGCGGCCTCTTGCAGGTGCGTCATTGTCTGCAGCGGTTATCGTCATGATCCTGTCCTTCCTCAATCGTAGCTCACGCGCGGATCAAGCAGCGCATAAAGCAGATCCACGACGAGGTTGAACATGATGACGAAACAGGCAACGACCACGACGGTTCCCATGACCAGTGTGTAGTCACGATTGAGCGCACCTTGCACGAAGTACCGGCCAATGCCGGGAATTCCGAATATTGTCTCGATGACGACAGAGCCCGTCAAAAGCGCCGCGGCCGCCGGCCCGAGATAGGAGACGACCGGCAATATGGCGCCGCGCAAGGCATGCACGACGATGACCATGTAACTGGTCAGACCATAGGCACGCGCGGTGCGGACGTGGTTGGACCGGAGCGCCTCGATCATGGAACCGCGTGTCAGCCGCGCCACGACAGCGACCTGTGGCAGCGCCAGTGTCACGACCGGCAGTATGACATTGACAAAGGCACCGCCGTTCCAGCCTCCAACGGGCAGCCAACCCAGCCAGACACCGAGGATAAGGGTCAGGATCGGCGCGACGACAAAATTCGGAATGGTCACGCCGAGGGTCGCCGCCGCCATCACGGAGTAGTCTGTTGCCTGGTTCTGCCTGAGGGCTGCAACGACACCCAGCGTGCCACCGACCACAAGCGCAAGGCAAAGAGCAGACAACCCGAGTTGAATGGAAATGGGCAGACTTTGGGCAAACAACTCGTTGATCGAAAAGTCGCGAAAATAGAAACTCGGCCCGAAGTCCAGCTGAACAATGCTTTTCAGGTAAAGCAGGTACTGGTTCCAGAGCGGTTCGTCGAGATGGTAGATCTTGTTCAGATTCTCCATCACCTTGGCCTCGAGCGGCCTTTCCAGGTCAAACGGACCACCCGGCGCAATCCGGATCAGGAAGAACGATATTGTCACGATCAGAAAGAGAGTCGGGATTGCGCTGAGCAATCGACCGAGCACGTAACGGTGCATAGGATCTGCCCCTGTTGTTCTGCTGGTGGTCTTTTTCATGCCACCTTGCAAAGACCGGCAGGGAAATCCCTGCCGGTCCTGTTTTTCGGTTTATTCGGAAATGCTCATGAAGCGGGTCGGATGAACGTTGAGGAGATTGTCCTCAAAGCCGGCGACCTTGTCGGAAACCATGTTCATCGAACCGTAGTACATCAGCGGGATGAACGGCAGATCGCGCATGAACAACTCTTCCGCCTGCTTCAGGATTTCGGATCGCTTTTCCAGGTCGACCGTTGCCGCGGCTTCATCCATCAGGGCGTCGTATTCCGGGTTCTCGTAGCGTGCGTAGTTGAAACCGGTGTTGTCGCTTTCAACCATGAACAGGAAGTTCTGCGGGTCGGAATAGTCTCCAATCCAGCCTGCACGAGCGACGTCGAAGTCCTGACGGTCACGAAGCATCGCGTAGTGGGTCTTCGTGTCCGTGTTGACCATGGCAACTTCAACACCGAGCGGCTTCCACATGTCGGCGATTGCGACCGCCGTGTTCTTGTGGTTTTCAGAGGTATTGTAATTGATGGTCAGCTTCACCGGATTGTCAGGGCCAAAACCGGCCTTTTCCAGAAGTTCCATCGCCTTTTCTTCGCGATCGATCTGGGACATGTCCATGTAGTCGGCGAAAGCCGGTTCACCATAGTTGCCGATGCCCGGCGGCACGAACGAATAGCCTGCAACCATGGTGGAGCCCCAGATTTCATCGGCCAGGAACTCGCGGTCAATCGCCATGGAAAGCGCCTGGCGAACTTCAGGACTGCTCAGCGTTTCGTCTTCGTGATTCAAGGCATAGTAGTAGGTGCCCAGATACGGAGCGACGCGGAACTGGTCGCCCAGATTTTCCTTCATGAAGGCAACTTGCTCGGTTGGAGCATCGTTGTTGGTATGCAGTTCGCCAGCCTGGAAACGACGCAATGCAGCGCCCCGATCTTCTGTCGGGTAGTAGAAGACGGTGTCGATATTTACATTGTCCGCATCGTGAAAATTCGAATTCTTGACGGCCTTGACGTGCGCGTTCGGAATGAATTCGGCAAGCGTAAACGCACCGTTTGTGACGATGTTTTCCGGTTTCACGAAGTCGGTATCGTGTGCATCGACCGTCGCAGGATGAACAGGCAGACCAGTCTGGTGCGTCAGCTGCTCGATGAAATAAGGGGTCGGCGATTCAAGCGTGATTTCCAGCGTGTGATCGTCCAGCGCCTTCACACCGATTTCTTCCGGCGCCAGCTCGCCCTTGTTCACCTTCTCCGCATTCTTGATCGGGTAAAGGATGTTTGCGTATTTCGCGCCGGTTTCCGGCTTCATGATACGGCGAAGGGAGTAGACGAAGTCGCCTGCGACAACCGGATCACCGTTGGACCACTTGGCATCATCACGCAGGTTGAAAGTGTAGACCATGCCGTCTTCAGCGACGTTCCAGTCTTTGGCAACGCCGGGAATGACCTTGCCGGCCGCATTGTAGGCAACAAGGCCTTCGTAGAGATCACGAAGAATATGGGCTTCATAGGTCGTGGACGTCTTGTGCTGGTCCAGAGTTTCCGGATCGGCCGTGTTACCACGATGATAGACCACCTCGGCAAATGCGGTCAAAGATGTGGCTGCCATCAATGCAGCCGCAAGCGCTGTTACGCGCATGGACTTGATCATATCGCTCTCCCCTCTTGGGTTATTGTTGAAGATATGGAAACGATAACGGACAAGATTCCACGCTCTTTGCGCGCAATCAACCGTCCCCCAACGGCATATTCCACACGTCGTCGCAAAAAGGCGATGTTTTTGCACTTTGCACGACAGAATAGAAAAATATTTCCCCGTTTTTGCACGTTTGTTAAATAAATCGGCATACGAGCGCGAAATAAAGTTACAATCCTGACGGCAAAAACGATACTTTCCTCTATAGCTCAATCAGGATCTCGTGTCGCCAAATTTGGTTGGAAATTCCCGCCAAGATTGTTCTTGTCCATTTTGACCTGTCCCGTTGAGACGGAAAGCATGATGGCTTGTGGGAGACCGATTCGGAATCCACGATGAAATGGTCCCGTCATCAAGGGATGCATTGGTGGCTTCCGATGCCAGCAGTCCGGTCTGCCCGCCTTTGCGCCTGACAGAAGCAGAATAACCGGCTGGAGAAAGTCGCCGCCCCCTTTTGGCGGCGAAGACCTGATCGTCGAACGCACATTTTCAGTCACGGGTTGCCGGTGAGGAAAAATCAGGCTGCTCACAATCGCCGCGCCAAAAACTCAATTCAGAGCGGCAAGAGATTTGAAACGATGGCAACCGCAAGCGCCTGTTCACGGGTTCGTGCACCAAGCTTCTCACGCGCGTTGCGCATATGCAGATCCACGGTTACAGACTGAATATTCAGCTTGTCGGCTATTTGAGCGGTCCTCTTACCGTTTGCCAACAATATCAGGCATTCCTTTTCCCTGTTCGTCAAATATGCGTCCGGCCTTGTCACCGTTTGACTGATTTTTTGGTCAGCAAGTGCTGCACAGACATGCAGAACACCACCATGGGCATCATTCAGCGACATGATTTCCGGCCTGGACAAATCACCGATCAGGTTCCAGCCTCTGACCACGCCATCTTCGCCACCGGCCATCTTGAGGGCGATTCCGCTGGTTAGATCAAACGATTCCGCCCGCCGAATTACCGCAACGTCTTCTTCCCGCAGATAAGGGTGGTCTTCCAGAAAATTCACGCCTGTAAAAAAAACGCTCGGCAGCTGTGGCGCATAAATGAAAAGAGGGTCCCGCTCGTAATCCTTGTGTGCCATGTAGGACGCTTTCCAGTCGGACAAGGCACTGGAAAAACGAATGTTTTTTTCATTGGGTGTCGTGTGTAAATGCCTGATCCCGTACATTGATCCTATAAAGCCGAAGCTCTCGAAAAAGCTTGTAGCTATGTTCCAAACTGCCAGCGGGTCTTCTGCACCTAAAACCGAATTAGAAAAATCTTCCAATCGAGAAATCATGTATTTCAGTACCTCAGAAGCATCGTGTCATTGCCCTGCCACCTAACAGATTCATTACCTTGTTGAGCTCAAAGTGAACAGCATGATTTTTAATTACCTTAAGGAAAGAAAAAGAAACAGCAGCAATGCCTCTTGTCAGCCCGAGACATCCCGGTTCGAGCGGAGCAAGTGAAGGCCGGAATGACTTGGTTTTCGCGTTTGACAGACGCGGGGTCACCAACCTAATTTTTCAGACAAGCGTGAGACTTTGGCGATCCTAGCGGCAAAAGCGATACCTTCCGCTGTAGGCCAGATACGTGCCCGTGTTCGGATTGAAGGACTTGAACTTGCGCGAGCAATACGCCACCCATTGCGGGGTAAAAGGAGCCAGTCCGGTTTTGGTAAAGGGCACCCGTTGCGGCTGACCGACATGCCTTCCCCTCGGTGCAATATAGAGGGGTGGCCTTACGTAGCGGCGCGGGGCGACATAGACCCGAGACCGGTACGGATAGGCGCGGCGGTCATAAGGATGATAGTAGTAGGGCGGACCGTAGGGCCGGAACGGGGGCCCTGCAAAGCCGCCTCGATATCCGTAAAAGACACCGCCACGATATCCGCCCGTGCCGAAAGCAAAGCCCACACCTCCGGTGCCGATGTAAAACGCATCCGCTTTAGCGGGCTCCGGAAAGGCCATGGTGGCGAGGCCGGTTCCGCCAAATGCGAGCACCAGCGCCAGGCTGCACGATTTGAGCAACTTTGCGACTTTCCCGGATTTGACGGGACCCTTGATCAGATCAAACATCATTGGTCTCCTTCCGGCTCTTCAGCCGGTGATTTGACAACAGGCCCCTGACCACACGCCAATCATAACGCATATCAGGACAAAAATCTGGCGGAAACGCATCAAATTTCCGAGCAAGCCTATTCTTGTAACGTCGCAAGTCGGGTTTGACGCTTGCGCGGCTCACGTCAGGACAGTAAACCGGGCGCCGATCATTAGACGACGAAACAGGACTTCATGGCCCCACCCCTGCTCACACTCCAAGACGTTCAGCTTACTTTCGGTGGAACGCCCCTCCTGACCGGTGCGGAACTGTCCGTTTCCGAAGGTGATCGTATCTGTCTTGTCGGCAGAAACGGTTCGGGCAAATCCACTCTTTTGAAGATCGCAGCTGGACAGATCGAGGTAGACAAGGGAGAGCGGTTCTTTCAACCGGGCCGTACGGTCCGTTACTTGCCGCAGGATCCGGATCTGTCCACCTACGCCTCGACACTCGATTACGTCAACGAGGGACTGACGGAAGGCGACGACCCATATCGAGGTGCCTATCTTCTCGACGTCCTCGGGCTCAGCGGCGATGAAAAACCTGAAACGCTCTCCGGTGGTGAAGCCAGACGTGCCGCCCTGGCCCGCACCCTCGCTCCGGAACCGGACATTCTTCTTCTGGACGAGCCGACCAATCATCTGGATCTTCCGGCCATCGAGTGGCTCGAGGAGGAACTGAAGAGCCTCAAGTCTGCACTTGTCCTGATTTCTCACGATCGCCGGTTCCTGGAAAACCTGTCACGGGCAACCGTCTGGATCGACCGGGGTATATCCAGGCGCCTGGACAAGGGGTTTGCGCATTTTGAAGCCTGGCGTGACGTGGTGTTCGAGCAGGAAGAGACCGACCAGCACAAACTCGCACAAAAGATCAAGCGCGAAGAACACTGGATGACCTACGGCGTCACCGCGCGCCGCAAACGCAACATGCGCCGTGTTCGGGAACTCGCAGATCTCAGGAAACAGAAGCGTGAGCATCGCGGCCCGCAAGGCACTGCAAAACTGAACGCCAGCGAAGCGGAAGCCTCCGGCAAACTGGTCATCGAGGCGAAAGGTCTTTGCAAGACTTATGGCGAGCGCACCATTGTCAGGGACTTTTCAACGCGCATTCAGCGCGGTGACCGGATCGGCTTTGTCGGGCCGAATGGTGCCGGTAAAACCACGCTCTTGAAGATGCTGACAGGCGAGTTGGTTCCGGACGCAGGCACCAACCGTCTCGGCACCAACCTGGAAATGGTGACACTCGACCAGAAGCGAGAGAAGCTTGATCTCAATGACACCCTGGTGTCGGTGCTGACCGGCGGGCGCGGCGACATGGTCGTCGTCGGCGACGAGACCAAGCACGTCATGTCCTATATGAAGGATTTCCTGTTTTCGCCTGAACAGGCAAGAACCCCGGTCAGTGTCCTTTCAGGCGGCGAGCGTGCACGTGCGATGCTGGCACGGGCATTGGCCAACAAATCGAACATGATGGTACTTGACGAGCCGACCAACGACCTGGACCTGGAAACGCTGGACCTCTTGCAGGAACTGCTTGCCGACTATCCGGGAACTGCCCTGATCGTTTCGCATGATCGCGATTTCCTCGACCGGGTCGCAACGTCCGTGATCGTCTCGGAAGATGATGGCCTCTGGCGCGAATACGCAGGCGGTTATACCGACATGCTTGCCCAACGCGGCGCGGGTGTTGCCGCCCGAAACGTTCACAAAACTGCTCCGGCAAAAAGGGAAAAGCAGAACCATTCAAGCGGCTCAGCGGAGAGCCCTAAAACGAAAGCAAAACTCAGCTTCACCCAGCAGCATCTTTTGAAAACCCTGCCCGACACAATCGAGCAACTTGAAGCAAAACTTGTAGAGCTTCAAAGCGATATGAACGATCCGCAGCTCTACACAAAAAACCCCAACAAGTTCTCAGAACTTTCGCAGAAAATCACCGACCTGACCTCAGCAAAGGACGAAGCGGAAGAGCAATGGCTGGAACTTGAGATACTCGCCGAAGAAGGCTGACCTAAGCATCAAGGTGTATCAATTCCGGCCTCACCCTTTGGGTTTGGCTTTTTTCTGAACGCAATCAAAAGCTTATCGAGATTTTCTTTTTGGACGTAATTGGAATCAATACATGCAATCGGTTGGAAATAATGGGTAAAAATCCGCGGTTGGTGACATCAGTTGTGGTTGTCCTGTTCACCACCTTTTTGAGTGGCTGCCAGTCGAACAATGAAAGCGCAACTCCAGAGGTTTCAGTCCCGGAGAATGCCTGCGAGAAATCCAAGAAATCGTGGGATTACAACACTGCGGGTGGTCGGGCGATCGCGAAAATAACGTGCTCCGGCAAAACCTATCCGGACTACAAATCCTACAATCAAGCTGCGTGGCGCGAACACACGCGCCAGAGACAGTGCAAACAGGAAACCGGAAAATTCTGCGAAGACTGAAGCTTCGGGACCCGAAGCCTGGCTGAAACGCAAAAATTGCGCCCCTTCATCTAGTCCAGCATCCCGATTCTGCACGTTCGCAGGGATGACAAGCGACGAGTTCAGCCCTTACCGAAGATCCTTGCAAAAAACCGTGGTTGCATCGAGTGACCCGTGGCTGCCATAGGCATAGTCCGGAATGACGCCTACCTTCCGGTATCCGCATGTGAGATAGAGCTGTTCGGCCCGGTCACCCGTGACGGTGTCGAGAACAAGGAGCCAACGGTCCATCGACAGGGCCAGGCCATCGATTGCCGCCATCAGCTTGCGCGCCAGCCCCTGCCGGCGGTGGTCCGGGTGAACCATCAGCTTCGCGACCTCCGCCCGGTGGTGGCCGTTATTCTGCGGCGCAAGGGCGAGCATGACAACGCCTGCGATTTCCTCTCCGGCCCGTGCGGCCAGAAGAAAGGACGTTCCAGACTCCAGCGACGACAACTGTCCTTCCCAGAATGCTTTGGCCTTTTCACGCTGAAGCGGCAGGATGAAACCGATGCCGGCACCATCTTCCACGCAGGCCTTCAGAATATCCGCAAGAGTTTCGAGCGAAGAGCGAACTTCTACCGGCGACAGAAGAAACACCGGTGGTTCCGGGCAAAAGCGTATCATGGGGTGATCACCGTCAGGAGGTAGCGTGCCGAACCCGGGCCCGGGGCATGGTAGGCGTTGGCAGTGTTGAGGCGGAAGCGCAGGCAATCGCCGGGCGACAACTCATGCCGCTCGTCTCCGATCGTCATCACCAGATTTCCTTCCAGAAGAACCAGATGATGCTCCAAGTCCGGTAGCGGCGGCACAGAATAAGAAATGATTTCACCGGCGGGCAGTTCCCCCTCGACAACACTGCCGCGAAACCCGTTTGAAACAGGTGAGACGCTCCGGCGGCGAAAACCGGTTTCCGGATCCTGCCAGACCGGCTGGTCGTCCCGCGCGATCCTGGCGTCCAGCACAGGCGATCCGAAGCCGAAAAGATCGGCCATGGAAATCCGGAATGCCCGGGCCAACTGCCCGAGCACCACCGCGGTCGGGCTGGTGTCGCCGCGTTCGATCCGCGACAGGGTCGCCCGGCTCACTCCCGACTTTTCCGCCAGCAGATCCAGCGGCCACCCCCTCACCCGACGCAGTCCTGCAATCCGCCGACCGATATCCTGTTCAAGCTCAGACATGATTATTCCCATAAATGAGATTATTCTCATAAATGGAAACAATCAGCTTTCCAAGTGAAAATTTATCGTTGCGTTGAAGAGACCCTTTCGGGCCTGTTCCGGGCTTGCGAGCAGTCAATGATGTTGAGATCGCCACTAACCGTGGAGCGGTCGAATTGCAGCAAAGCGGCCCCGGCTCCAAACCGGGGCAGCAGTGTATTTTTTAAACTGTGATTGACACTGGTCCTTAAATGGCGTGTCAGACCTTCGAAAATACCGCACTGGCATTCACACCGCCGAAGCCGAAACCATTGGTCAGAACGTGATCAACGCGCCTGTCGATCGCCTTGCCCGGGATCATTTCGAACCGGGTCATTGCCATGTCCGGAGCTTCCAGGTTCCGGGAGGGAGGCAGCTGTCCGCTTGTCAGCGCCTTGACGCAGGCTACTGCCTCGACAGCACCGGCCGCGCCGAGCAGATGTCCGAACATGGATTTTGACGAGGACACGGCGAGGTCCTTGCCCCTTCCTTCGAACAAGGTCGTCAATGCGGCAATCTCCGCCGCATCGCCAACCGGCGTTGATGTGGAATGTGCATTGACGTAGCCGATTTCGGCAGGTTTCAGTCCGGCGGATGAAAGTGCCTGACGCATCGCACGCAAGCCCCCCTCGCCGTCCGGCGACGACGCGGTAACGTGGAATGCATCAGCCGTCGTACCGTAGCCCGTGAGTTCAACCAGAATATTGGCGCCACGCGCCTTCGCATGCTCCAGTTCTTCCAGGATCAGGATGGCGGCGCCTTCCCCCATGATGAAGCCGTCACGATCCTGATCAAACGGGCGGGACGCATGAGACGGGTCGTCGTTACGCTTGGAGGACATGGCCTTGGCCGCGCAAAAACCGGCATATGAAACCTTGTCGATACAGGCTTCCGTCCCACCGGCCACCATGACGTCCGCCTCGCCCGAGCGGATCAAGCGAGCGGCATCGCCCAGCGCCTGAAGGCTGGCTGCACAGGCTGTCACCGGTGCGCCGATAGGCCCTTTCAGACCATAGCGGATGGATACCTGGCCAGCAGCCAGATTGGCGAGGAATGACGGCACCAGGAACGGCGAAGCCCGGCGGGGCCCCTTTTCATCGACCAGCCTGGTGCCGGCCGTCATGGCCGGAAAGCCACCGACACCGGTCGCGATGATCGTGCCGGTCCGTTCTTTTTCCTCGACGGTTTTTGGTTCCCAACCGGAGTCTGCGAGCGCTTGCTGGGCCGCTCCCATGGCAAAGTGGATAAACCTGTCGGAGCGCCTTTGTTCCCGAGAATCAAGAACCGCATCGACGTCAAAACCATACTCGTCCTCGTCCTTTGACGGCACTTCGCCAGCAATCTGGCAGCCCAGGTCGCTCGGATCGAAGTGGCTGATCCTGCGGATGCCATTCGCGCCCGATGTCAGCCTGCTCCAGAATGCGTCCACTCCGGTTCCGAGGGGAGACACGATCCCCATTCCCGTTACGACTACCCGACGCATGTTTACCTCACTTTGCTCATGTCAGATGACGCTCTGTCACGTGTTTCGTGTTCAAGCGGTTTTAAAGGTCCTTTAGAAAGAGATTCAAGGAACCATTGTCAAAGTTGCGAAAGTCTCTGCAACGCATTGATTGTTTTCAGGAACTCCTCCCTGCCCAGAAGGGTCTCCACATCTTTCTGCGCCTTGCGCCAAAGCGGCAGGGCACTCTCAAGCAGCGCTTCACCCTTCCCGGTCAGATGATGGTTCTTTCCTCTTGCATCACCTGTGCGCGCCGACACAACGAGGCCCTTTCGATCCAGAAGCGCGATGTTCCGAACCAGGGTAGTGCGATCCATGGAAAGCCTTTCCGCCAGTTCTCCCGTGGTTTCATCGCGCGCCTGTCTGATGGCGACAAGCACGGAAAACTGGCCTGCGGTCATCCCGACCTGACGGGCCAGACGATCATAGTGACGACTGACCGCCCGTGCCGCTTTGCGGGCATTGTCAAGGACGCAGAGAGAGAAGTCATCGTCTTCCATGGCTCTTTGTGTGCATATACACATTAAATGTCAAGTTCCTTAATCCCCAACGCTAACCCTTCGTAATGTCATCAATATTTTGCGTTTTCCCACGAAGCAGTTACGGTGCATGAACAACCGGAACGTGAGGAGGTCAAAATGGCAGATGCGGTTCAGGCTGTAGAAGACATGAAAGCGAAAATCCAGGAAAACTGGGGCTGGTTCCTGACACTCGGGATTGCGCTTGTGATCGGTGGAATCATTCTGATTGCCGCGCCGCTGGCAACATCCGTTGCCGTCACGATCCTGATAGCGGCCGTGTTGTTCGTAGGCGGTCTTGTTCAGATCTATAATTCATTCAAGACGCAGGGAACGTCGAGCTTTCTGTGGAATCTCATCACGGGCATCATCGCAGTCATCGGCGGTATCGTGATCTATTTGAACCCGCTTGCTGGAACGTTTGCGCTTACGCTGGTGATCGCAGCTATCTTCGTGGCACAGGGTGTCAGCCAGATTCTGCTAGCCTTCAAGCTGAAGCCGCATGAAGGCTGGGTATGGGTTCTGATCGCCGGTATCGTTTCACTCGCAGCCGGGGTCATGATCTGGATGGATCTGCCTGGTTCAGCCGCCTGGGCACTTGGCCTGATCGCCGGTATCTCGGTGCTCGTCAACGGCTGGAGCTACATCGCTATCGCGCTGGCCGCGCGCGCCGCCAAGGGCTGAATTGCCAGCGCGAGTCCAGTAACTTGAAACGTGTTCACGCCCGGCAAAAAACCTGTTGCCGGGCGTATTTATTGATGTCATTTTGCCAGCGAATTCATCTGAAGGCGTCGCCTTTGAACGGGTTACAACTGGATGCTCCATATCCTCGGGCGCAATCCCGGAAATCCGCATAACAAAGCCTACTGGTGGTGGCCGCCTCCCGCCTGCCGTTGATGAGCCGCGTCCTGCGGACGCGATTTTTTGTTTCACTTTCAAAAATCAACGGAACTCAACCATGACAACCGCAACTCTTCGCGGCGGCAACCGCGTCGTGCATGTCTGCTGGCCAAATGGAACCAGCGCGGACTTTCCCTTTCTCTGGCTTCGGGACAATTGCCCGACGGGCTTTCATCCCGACACGAGGGAGCGCCAGTTCGACCTGACAAGTATTCCTCTCGGATTGAGTGTCGGCAATGTTTCGCTCGAAGATGGCGATATTGTCGTGACCTGGGACGGGGAATCTCACACCAGTCGATTTGATCCGGGCTGGCTATACGATCACCGGCCCGGCATAGGACTTCTGGACCCGGCCCAGGTGGATGCAACACTCTGGCGCGCAGACTTTTCTCCGGCCGATCTTCCTCGCGCGACATCAAGCGATCTGACGTCAAGCGACGCACTTTTGCTGGAATTCCTGCTGGAAGCCAAGAAAACCGGACTTGCCATCGTTGACGGCATGGCACACGACAAGGATGCCGGAATGGCGATGGCACGGCGCATCGGCTTTCTCAGAGAAACAAATTTCGGCACGACGTTCGAGGTCATGTCGAAGCCAAATCCGAACAATCTTGCCTATACGTCCCATGCCCTGCCGCTTCATACGGATCTTGCCAACCAGGAACTGCCACCTGGCTTCCAGTTTCTGCATTGCCTTGCCAACGAGGCGGAAGGTGGCGGGTCGACATTCTGTGATGGATTTGCCATCGCCAGTGACCTTCGCAATGACGAGCCGGAAGCCTTCCGGCTGCTGTCCGAAACACCTGTCCCCTTTCGCTTTCACGATGAGGACTACGACATCCGGCGCCATCACACGGTGATCGATCTTGATCTGTTCGGAAACATGCAGGAATTGCATTTCAATGCTCATCTTGCGGGAATTTTCGACCTGCCGGCCGACAAGATGGAGCCTTACTACACTGCGTATCGCAAACTCATGGAGATGACGCGGTCAGAAAGATACGTGATGACCACACGTCTGCGGGGTGGAGAAATGGTGATTTTCGACAATCGCCGCGTCCTGCACGGTCGCGCCGCATTCGACCCGAACACCGGATTCCGGCATTTGCGTGGCTGCTACGTCGACCGTGGCGAGTTCGACAGCCGCATTCGGGTTCTGAGCCGGTTGCAGGGTTGACTGCACCATAGCGACCCATGGAGTTACGAAGAGGTCCGGCATTCCCGGACCTCTTTGCTTTCACGCAAAGATTTTTGCCTTTTCGTTATCTGAAAGTGCCTTCCACTCTCCTTCCGCTACACCTTCCACTCCCAGCGCGCCAATCCGGCTGCGCCTGAGTTGCGCCACGTGGTTACCGGTTGCGGCGAACATGCGGCGAACCTGGTGATAGCGGCCCTCGTGCAGGGTCAATCGGGCGGTCGTGTCGTCCAGGACCTCCAGTTCGGCAGGCTTCAGCGGCTTGTCTTCGCTTTCAAGCATCATTTCGCCAGAAGCGAACAAAGCGGCTTCGCCCCCTTTCAAAGGACGATCCAGCGTTAATTCGTAGACTTTCGGAACATTCGATTTTGGTGAAATCACCTTATGAAGAAACGTGCCGTCATCGGTGAAGAGCAGCAGTCCCGATGTCTCCTTGTCGAGACGACCAATAGACGACAGTGCAGGCTTGCGGGTGCGGAACCGGTCCGGCAGCAGATCGTAGACCAAACGCCCGTGGTCCTTTGTCGAGCAGGTATATCCGACCGGTTTGTTCAGCAAAAGCACGACGCCCTGTGCCGGGTCGAGTGGCTCGTCGTCGAACAGGATGTTCTCATGCGCCGTCTTGCTGTCCGGCTTCAGCCTGTTGCCGTCCCTGTCCGTTACCCAGCCATTGCGGATCGCCTGCTGCATTTCCTTGCGGCTGCCATAGCCGAGATTGGCGAGGAGTTTTACGAGCCGCATTCTAGCGCTTTCCCTTGCCCTTGACGGCGCGGATAACCTTGTAGCCGCCCTCGTCAGCCAGTTGCCTGACATCTGCAAATACTTCGGTCAGTGTCTGTTCGTAAGGCAGGTGCCGGTTGGCAACCATGAAGAGTTCGCCTCCCGGACGCAAACCCGCTGCTGCAGCCCGGATGAACCCCTGACCGACGTCAGCGCGTTCCGCCCGGCCTGCCTGGTGAAACGGCGGATTGGAAACGATGAAGTCGTAAGGACCCTCAATCCCCTTTGTCACGTCGCACCAGATGCCGCTCAAACGCCTATTGCCCTTGAAACCACCGAGGTTCCGCTCCGCAAGGTCGAGTGCGCGTTTTTCAGCTTCATAGAGGTCCATTGCGGTCACTTTCGAGGCCTTTTCCAGAACTGTCCGCGCGAGGTAGCCAAAGCCCGCCCCGAGGTCGGCTCCCTTGCCCTTGAGTGTATCCGGCACCAGGTTGCCAAGGAGCTTCGAGGCCGGATCGACACGGTCCCAGGCAAACAGGCCCGGGCGGCTGACATACGCTCCGTCCAGAACCGGCCGCGCAACATCAATAGCCCGCCAGTCTTTCAGAAGCGTCTCGTTGACGCTGTCAGCATGTGAGGTGGCCCAGACGACACGGCATTTGTTCTTCGAGAGATTTTCCGCACTGCCGAGAAGATCGACAAGATCCCTCTCCAGCGTCCGGGCACCTTCGGTGTTGGGGGCACTCGCGATCACGACACCACCGGTTGTTACCCTGGAAACCGCCTCTGCCAACTGCGCCCGCGCTTCCTGTCTTTGACGGCCGGGAAGAACAAACACGGCATCGAATTTGTCTCCCCCTGGTTCGGCGCTCACCTTCAGATCCGCCTTTTGCAGCGCATCGCGGTCCGGTGCGAAACTTTGAACGCACAGAAGATCCAGTCCATTCAAGGCATTCAGTGCCCGGCCATAACGGGCACGCAGAAACAAGACCTTCGCGCCTGGGTGAAGTTCAATATTCTCCGTTTCCAGAGGAAGGATGAGCGTGTCGAGCGCGGGATCGGACATCAGGGACCAGGTTTCCTATTCAATGCGTTGCAGCGCTCATAGCGTCCGGAGCACCGTCCGTCAAAAGGTCCCGTCCGATTTGAACGCCTCGCCGTCGACCAGCAATGTGAGTGGGAGGGAGCGTCCGTCTTCCGCAATCGCGACTTCCAGCAGAACCCGACTGGTATCGAGCTTTTCAATCACCCGTCCCTCGCCCTCGGGCAAAAAGAAAGCGTCGATGCCGTAATCTACCCAGATCTTGTCATCTGAAACCGACGTGACAGTGCCTGCGATGACGAGTTCGCCGGATTGTCTCGGTGTTTGTGACATCGAGACGGGCCGAGCAGAAGTCGCGCCATCACGCGCAAGCTCAACGTAAACCGTGTGGCCGGACTTGACGGCGTCCGCGCCGGGAAGGTCCGTGGACAAACGTCCAATCGCGAGGTTGATAATCACATAGTCTCCCCGCAAGAGATCCCTTGGGTCGACGGGGACAAGTTCCAGCGGAACCACTGTTCCTGAGACCTGAACCTGAAGCCGGTCAACCAGGGGGATCGAGATCAGTGCGAGCTGTATGAGTGCCAGCAGCCCCCAGCGCAGGTAGGCGAACCGGGATTTGGATGGCCGGGCAGGTTCGTGGGAAGCGGAAGCGATACTCATGTCAGGGCCTCCTTGCGATCAGGCCCGGCGTCCGGAGCATCTTTGCCTTTCCTGAAGAGACGCGCGAGCCACAATGCCACACCAAGCAAGAGGACCCCTGCAACGAGGAAAAACACCGACTGGCCCAGGAGAGATCCGATTGTAACCTGCAGGAGCCAAAGTGCTACCGCGGTCAACCCGAGATAGGCACACAGCATCCAGAACCGGTTGTTGAACCATGTGGCGAGGGCGCAGAGCCCCACAAGCGAGCCCATGCTGATGGCAGCGAGCACAATGCTATTCGCCGTAAAGACCGGCATCAGGACAGCAAGAACCGCGAGCCCGATCGCACCAAACAGTGATTGAGCCTTTGTTGTCTTGTAGGAAAGAACAAAACCCGCGACGAGCAAAAACACAGCGAGCAGCAGTGGCAACAGCGCCGGGATTTCCCAAATGCCGGCCACAGCGACGCGTTTTGAAATCTCTGGAACCAGGACAAGTGCTGCGGCGATGAGCGCGCAGAGAACAAGAAAGCCTGCATCCTGCAGGGATCTTCCCATGAGCCAATAGCCATGGCCACGCGATGGAAGATTGCTTGACCATTTGACAAACAGGTCCGCAACCGGATCGAGCAGCACCATGATCGCTGCCAGGCCTCCTGCCCCGGCGAGCGCCATGGCAAGGATATAGCCGTCGTCCGCAGACAGGATCTCGGCGGATTCCGCGAACCACCGGCCGTAAGTGACCCAGATAAGGCTGATCGCCAGCCAGCGCGACAGGCGCGCAGGATGAACAAGCGGATGAGCGAAGACAGCGGCCAGGATCAAAAGGCCGATGAGATCCTGCAACAGGACAGCTTCACCCAGCTCCGCGCGTGTGAACTGCCACATGATTGCAGCGATCGCCGCTATGACAATCGAGGTTTTTGATCCTGTCAGCCAGGCTGCAGCCAAGCCTCCGAGGCAAACAAGAAACGCTCCACCGGCCCAGTCCGAGGGTAGATGAAAAATCTGCCCCACCAGGGCCATTCCTCCGACGAAGACCAGCGTTGCAAAGCCTGTCAGCAGATCCGCGATACCTCTGCGCCCATTCGCCGCTGCTTTTGCCGCGGCGCCGTGACTGGCAAGCAGGAGGCAGGCAATACCGATCAGTTTTACCGTTTTCGGGATCGCGGCCCAATTGGCTGCGATAAACGCAAAGAGTGCCAAGGCAACACAGACCATGCCGATACCGGCCAGAGCCATCGGCAACCTGGATCGCCCGTCTTCCTGATCCTGTTCGCGCAGGATGGCTGCGGCACCGGACGAACTGACCCAGCCTTTCGAGACCCAGACCTCCAGGTCATCCTTCAGTCTTTTCTTGTAGACCCAGTCGAACATCAGTTTCTGCCAGCCGCCTGCAATTTCAAGGATGAACACCTTGATTGTCTGGCCAACCTGATCTGTTTCAGCAAGAGCATATACGTCTCCGGGAATTCTCAAGTGGCATCATCGTCATGATTTCAGCCATCTGGAGTGTCTTTTCAACACATAAGCCAGGCGGCCAGCATCGCATAGAAAAGAAAACTGCGTCCATTTCCGGGCGATGGCCTGGAACTTGTCGTGCAGATCCATCTACGAACGCACAACGGCGACGATCACCAGCGACGGTGCAGGGCACACTTTGCTGTCCGTCCGTCACGATTAAATTGCCATCTGGTAAGGGTGGGACTTGTAGCGACAGCGGTTCTTGGTATTGTGCTGCATTCAATTTTGTCGTCGCTGGAACCATGGATGGCCAAGAGGGCTCACCGTAGAAACCGGACGCGACTGAAAAAGTTACAAATTCTGCGGATCAGAGCCTAACTCCAGCAAAAAACCAGGGGGGCTCTGAGGGGCGTCCGAGAGGCCCGGACGCCCTATCACCTTATCCGGCAGGTTCTTCCGAATTTTTGGTCGTGCGCCGTCTTCCGCGCGTCGCCGGCTTCGCGGCTGCTCTGCGTCGCGGAGATGTCTTTTGTGCCGTTTTGTGCTGTGAGGCTTTCTGTGGTGCCTTGGTTGTGGAAGCAGCGACCTCCGCAGTTTTTGCTGTGTTCCCTGATTTTTCGGAAATTTCCACCTTTTCCGTTTTAGCAACTGCTTTGGGCCGGACCAACGGATCTTCAGTCACATCTTCGGATGCGGGCGGCAATCCCAGAACCTTGTGAAATGTTTGCAAGGTTTCCAGAGTGTGTGATGTCATCTCATCGATGGAGCCGGGAATGTAGCGTACGACCCTGGAGGCCAGCTCGCGCTCTTCTCTTGTCTTGAGCAGCTTCGGCAGTGACGTGATCGCCTTTTCAGGTGCGAATTCCACGATCAATGTCTGCTCCTGCAACATGAAGCTGCGTTCGTCCGGTGTCAGCGATTTGAACGGTTCATCTTGTGTCAGAACTCGTGAAGATCGCTCCAGCCGGTCGCGGCGGACATTTCCCCTGCTGTCCGCCAGCAGGATGAGCATGCGAACGACGGCTTCACGGAAACCGCCTTCCTCGATATGCATCAGAGCGGTTTGAACCGGGGGCAGACTGCGCAATTCCTCTTTTTTCATCAGCGTTCGGCCCGGCTGTTTCGTCCGCCCGAACCAACGCATGTAGGGCGATCCCCAGATCGTGTAGAACAGGTTTTCGTACATTGTGTCGCGCAGATCCCGAAACAGGTCCATCGATTGCTCGATGAGCGCTGCGTTGACCCGCTCCAGCTCGACGAAGGGATTGTCCGCGGTGACCGGTTTTCTATCCTCCTTCACCCGCTCCGCCAAACCCGGCAACATGTTCAGGAACGGGTTCATGCTGGAAAAGAGCTCGCGCTGCATCCGAAGAGGATGAGTCTTGCGGCGCAAATCCGCGCTTTGTTCGGTGACGCCGGCCTGAACAAGAGGGCGCATGCAGACATCGTAAAACTCTGCCTGCTGTTCAGAGGCTCTTGCGACCGCCGCAAAGGGGATCTCATCGTCCCGGCCGTCGTCCATCGCCTTAAGGTCTTCCATCTTGCGCTCATGGAAACTGACCGTGAAGGACCTGTCCAGGATGTCCCCCTCGTAGTCGTCGATCGTCATTTCATAAAGACCGGGAGGCAAGGCTTCGATGGTCTTCAAGGTCGACGTGACTTCGGTGTGCTCTTTCTTGGCTATCTTGGATGAGACAAAAATTCCAAGATGCCCGACCTGATCGTGAACCATGTAGATGATCCGCTGCCCGCGAATGACGATCTCCCGCTCGTCGGCATAACTGTCGATGATCCAATTGAGCGCCTGTTGTGGCGGGGTGATATTGTCACCAAAGCTGGCAAAGACGATAATCGGCGCACGGATCTGCTTGATGTCCACATTCCGTCCGGGTTCGAGCTGTGCCTCGTTCTTGGACAGCCGATTGCCGACGAAAAGTTGCTCGACGATCCACTTCATTTCCGCTTCGTTCAGCAGGAAATAGCCACCCCACCAGCGTTCAAACTCGAGGAAGCGATGCGGCTCGGTATCAACCCTGGCGTAAAGGTCATAGTACTTGCCGAAATAGTTCCGTGACGGATTGAGCAGTTCAAAGTTCTGAACGATATCAGCACCGTCGAAAACGCCGTGGCCAAGATCGGAATAATACATGGCATTCCAGGTGCCTCCCAGTATTCCGCCGTTGTAGCGCATCGGATTTTCTCCGACACGTCCGGCCCAGGTCGACACGGGCGCACCGTTCAAGATGACGGGACCGGTGAGGTCCGGGTTCGTGGCCGCCAGCAGCAATGTTGCCCATCCACCCTGGCAGTTTCCGGTTACAACCGGGTTGGGCGCGTCAGGGTGCAATTCCCTCACCTTGCGCACGAACGCTGCCTCGGCGTGGGTGACATCGGCAAGCGTCTGCCCCTTTTCGGGCATGCGCCTGAAGGCGACGAAATAGACGGGGTGACCATCGCGAAGCGCGACGCCGACCTGGCTGTCCGGCTTGAAACCACCGATACCGGCACCGTGTCCCGCGCGCGGATCGATGATGATGTAAGGGCGTTTCCAGGACTTGGGCGCGCGTTGTTTTCCGTCCGCAGGCTGCTTGATCTTCAGGAGCATGTAGCAGCAGGGCCGCGGCAGGTCGGCCCCATCCATGACGACATCGTAGTCGTAGATCAGCACCGGCGGGCAGCCGGCATCCTCGTGTTCAATGAAGATATCGCCGCGCTGACGAAGCGTATCCATGGTCAGGACAATGCGCTGTGCAGCGTCCTGCCAGTAGTTTTCAAAGGCACTGTAGAGACTGCCGCCTGATTGCGCCTGAGTGAGATCCTCAAACGCCTTGCCATACGCGGACAGGCTCTCCTGCCAGCGGCTCTTGTGATGATCGGTCATGTTGGTCAAATGCATGGTCAGCCCCCTGCCCATGAGTTCGGCCATGTTGGAAATCTCGGTTGCCTGCGCCTGAAGCGCCGTGAAGCGCTGCGATGATGACCATGCCGTGGCATCGTGCAGCGAGTTGAGGAACTCGTTGTGACCTTTTTCGAGAGCGTCAAAAATGTCCTTCATCAGGACCTCCTATCCTACAATGCTGTAGCCGCCGTCTATGAAATGGATGCCGCCGGTAACGTTGAAGGCTTCCCGGCTTGCCAGGAACGCAGCGTAGGCGCCAACATCGTCGATCGTGGCAAGCTGATGCGTGGGCGCGCGCTCGGCGGCATCGTTCAGGAGTTCGTCGAACTCCGCAATTCCCGATGCCGCACGGGTTTTCAATGGTCCGGGCGAGAGCGCGTGAACGGATATTCCCCTCGGTCCCATCTCAGCGGCAGCATAACGCGTTGCGGCTTCGAGCCGCCGCCTTGACCGGTCCCATGACCCCATAATTCTCGACAACCTTCTGTGCCCCCATGAAGGACACTGTCATGCAGGTTCCGCCTTGAGGCATAAGCGGTTCAGCTCCGCGGATAAGGCGCAGGAAAGAGTGCACCGAGATATCCATCGCCAGGCCGAAGCCCTCGGCGGAACAATCCACGACACGCCCGTGAAGGTCTTCCTTTTTCGAAAATGCAATCGAGTGAAGCAACGTATCGAGCCTGCCCCATTTCTCCGTGATCTCACGAAAGAGCGCATCCTGCTGTTCATGGTCGCGAACGTCGAGCGGTGCAACGATTTCAGCACCCAGTTCTTCGGCAAGCGGCCGGACATGCGGTTCGGCCTTTTCATTCAGGAAAGTAACTGCCAGGTCGGCCCCTTGCTCCCTGAACGCCTTCGCGCAGCCGTAGGCGATGGACTGGTCGTTTGCGACACCCACCACAAGCGCTTTCATGCCCGTCAAATCAAACATATGCGGTCAGCTCCCTGACGCTGGAACAGATTGGAACCGGCACGAACCGGACGAAACCTCCCGCTGTTTCAGATGCAACCTGAAACCACACCGCAGTGCAACATGATCCTTGTGACGAGAAAATGACCAATCGCAAATATAGGTGGTTGTGCGGACCCAGTTTCCAACTCGCACTCACTTACTTTAGGTAACTTTTAACAACACAACCTAGCTACAACTCTATATTGAAAATATTAATCCGACCATTATTTGAAGAAATTTCCTTATTTTCAATTGTGGACATGTTATGATTTCAACCTCATCTTTTAGAATTGAACAGAAAAATTTATTTAACTTGAGGACCGCGTCATGAGGAATGTTTTGATTATCCTCCTGTTACTATCTGGCAGCACGGCACCTGGCTTTGCACAGACAGCTTGCAATCCGGCAACGCAATATTGCCGCTAAGAGCATTGAAACAAGCAGGTACCGAAGATGCCTGATCTGGTCGCCTTGCTCTTTGGAGCCTTGATAATAGGCGTTTTCTCTTACGAGCGATTCAACAAGGCAACTTATGGCGGGCGCAGGCAGCTTGAGCGCCTGGTCGATCTATTGACACCCGACAAGCTTCGCGCACGCAAAGTCGTCTTCCATGCGTATACCTTTTACGCGCTGACGATGCTGATGATCTATTTCTTCTTGTGTGCTTATGCAGAAGTCATCCCCTATCTCGGCGGCCCGGATATCGTCTCCGACACGGTCGGTGCAAGCCAGTTGCCAACGGCACCGACAGACGATGCGGACAGTTCGACAACCGGGTTTGTCCCGTTGCCCAACAGCGATAGTGTTTTCTGGGCACAGCCACTCTCAAGCGAAACAGGTCCATCCGAGAAAAGAAACTTCCTCGATATCGGCATAGATCCGTCCATTTCTCTCACGATCGCGCTCATCATAGTCGGTCTTGCTCCGACTTTTCCGATCCTGCAACGCTTCGAAGACTGGATGCGCAGTGCGGCGCACCGACTCGCGGGTATTCCCACGCGCGTCATCGGAGCCGGCGAGGATCTACAGCGCAATTCCATCCAGATCCGGGATGCAGGGGATCCGGGCAACGATATTCCGAAAAACAGTCTGCTGATACCGCGCGGTCATTGGGAGCGCATCAGTCATTATACAAAGGCAGCGGAAGGGCAACTTGCAGACCCTCAGGACTTTCACGAGGACCTTGATCTGATCTTTGCAATTTCGTCCTGGATCCTGGATCGAAAGCTGAAGCTGGCCAATGCGAGCCAACGCGAAGAATTCGACAAGCTTGAAGCCGCCCTGACCAGACGCAGAGATGTTCTCCTTCTGGAACTGGACGAAAAGTCGAATTATCAGGCCGGCGAGACCCTAAGCTCTCCGGAAAATTCAGACACCGCTTTGGAGGCGGATGCACCTCACGAAGGCAACGGGGCGGCGGAAAACTCCGCATCCAAGGAAAAGAAAAGAGCCAGTTGGGAGCGACTTGCCGAACATGCCGATCACCTGGCAGACGATCTTTGCATATTGCTTGCCCTTTATGTCGAACACGAGATCATCATTTCGGAAGCCAATCACAAGAGGTCGGACAAGAATACACCCAGTTCGGTCAGACAGCAGATTCTTGCGAAGGAAAAGCTCGAGGTCTTTTTAAGCGACTTGCTCAACGAACATGCCGGGCCGGTGCATTCACGCTCGCACGCCATGCTCACAATTCTCTGGTCCGCCGGCATCACCATCTTGCTCGCTGTCGCCTGGAGTATTTTCCCCGGACCTTATGAATCCGCCTTGCAGAGCGGGACGCCCGGCAATCCCTACTGGCGCGCGCTTGGGTATGCCACAACGTCCTTCAACAGCTTCTGCATCCCGATCATAATCGCCCTCGCGCTCCGGGACGGCGCGCGCCAGACCCATCGGTGGCGGAACATGTCGCAGTCGCACTGGACCAAGAAATTGCCGCAAGCCCTCCTGCTTGTCTTCATTTCCTGGGCAGTCGCAACACTGTTCATCATCGGGCTGGTGCTCTGGCGCTCGGCGATCGAATCCGGCGGATGGTCGGAAAATCAACGTACTGTCTGGACGACACTGAGATCATCATTCGAATACAATGCCCCGACCCCTTTGAGAGGGGCTGTGCTTGCGCTGATCCTTGTTGTGCTGCTTGACGCGGCCTCGACCATGTCCAGATCTGCCGTTGCACAAAAGACTCAAGCATGGAGCCGAGGCTGGGCGGTCCGAGCCGCGATCATCATGGGTGTATGCGGAGGCGCGACGCGCTTTCTGACGTCCTGGGCGTCCGCGCTCAACCGGTCAGCGGAACAGCCGCAACTGGATGCGATTGACCATGGTCTGATCGCATATGCGGCGATCTATTCATCCATCCTAGGGTTCCTGGTGGTCTTCTGTATCGCTGAAGCGCTTCAGAACCAAAGGCGACGACAAACGGGGGCGCAGGCCAAAGCATCACAATCGACCGGTCATGCGCCGCCAAAGTCACGCACGGCCGCCACATGAAGTGGCTGCTATCCCTCGGGCTCACTCTCTTGCAGGCAATCGCCGCTGCCTCTACCGGCATGGCGGAAGAAAATGACAAGCCGGTCAAAATGGCCGTTCGAACGGATACCAGGCCATTCATCTGGATGAACAAGGACTCTGGAGAATATCTGGGATTTTACTGGGACATCTGTACAGAGGCGATCCACCGCGCAGGATACCAGCTCGAAACCGTCGAGATCGGCACGGTGGAACGAAAATCCATTCTCGAAACCGGGCGGATCGACCCGGGCGGGCACAAGCGGGTTCCAAAGGACGCTGCAACGGCCGACACAAACTCCCCGGAGACTGAAAAGGTTTCTTCCGGCGGCACCGAGATCGATTTTCTATGTGACCCGACCACCATCACGCTGCTGCGCATGAAGAGTTTCCCGATTGAAAACGGCACGCCCGTGCTTCATTTCTCGCAGATTGTTTTTGTAGCCAACAGTTCCTTTGTGAAGTCCAAGCCAGGAAAGGATCTCACCAAGAACGAGGCAAGACTGCCTGAAGACGGGACAAAGCCGACATGCGATTGCATATTGCCCTGGATCGATCATGTAAGCGCCGTCGGCAGAGGCAAACCTGCGGCTGAACACACCTGTGAAAACGCATGGTGGCCAGAGGCGGCACCTGATCAGACATCTTCGGCGGTGGCCAGTGGCGAGGCGGGCGATGGAAACCCGGCCGACCAAAGCCAAGCAAGTTTCTGGGATCGGTTCAAAATCGAATTTCAATTCGTCCCTGCAACTCCACAACAGGTGAAAACCGAAGCTCCCAAGGACTATGAGGTCTGGGGATATGTCGAAGGATCCACGATCGGCGACGCACTTAATGCGCGACTGAGCACGCCACCAAAGAACCAGATTGGTGCGAAGATCGTCTGTTCGCGGAACTATGCCTCGCACACAGAGGCAGCCAGAGCATTCTGCAATGGCGAATTGTCCCGCTACTATGGCGATCTCGATATCGTTCAGGCTTCACTTGCAGACCAGCGAAATCAGACCAGGAGAGACTGCGCGATGGATCCGGCTCCGGCTGCCACCGGCAGGTACGAGCCTTATGCGTTCGTCATTTCGTCGAGAACGCATCCGGGGCTACCGGAGAAGGTCGATCTTGCTCTCTACAGCATGTTTCAGGACGGAACCATTGAACGGCTGTTTGCCGGTCATTTCCCCGACACCAAGATGTCGGACTTCCTGAACACGCTCTTTCGAATAAACAGCATTCCAGCCGGAACCGCGCTTGCAAATGATACGCCGGACACCCCCCCTTCAGCCCTGAATCAGAACTGAAAAAACCGGCCCCGCGAGATGCGGGACCGGCCTGTGGATCAGATCGTGGAGCGAAGGCTTACGCCAGATCGAACCTGTCCGCATTCATGACCTTGTTCCAGGCAGCAACGAAATCCTTGACGAATTTCTCCTGGTTGTCGTCCTGGGCATAGACCTCGGCATAGGCACGCAGAACCGAATTCGAGCCAAAGACGAGATCCGCGCTGGTCGCGGTCCACTTCAACGTGTTCAGCTTGCGATCCCGGACTTCGTAGGTACCGCCTGAAACCGGGTTCCAGCTGTTGGCCATGTCAGTCAGGTTGACGAAGAAGTCGGTGGTCAGCGTTCCTTCGCGGTCCGTGAAGACGCCGTGCTTTGTACCGCCGTGGTTGGTTCCAAGAACACGCAGGCCACCGATTAGAACCGTCATTTCCTGAGCAGTCAGGCCGAGCAGTTGCGACCGGTCGAGCATCATTTCTTCCGGGCTGACGACGTAGTTTTCCTTTTCCCAGTTGCGGAAGCCATCAGCCAACGGCTCCAGAACGTCGAAGGAGCCGGTGTCGGTCTGTTCGTCGGTTGCGTCGCCGCGTCCGGCCGTAAAGGGAACCGTTACATTTGAGCCGGCGGCCTTGATGGCCTGTTCAAGTCCGACATTCCCACCCAGAACGATGACGTCCGCGAGCGAAGCACCGGCTTGCGAAGCGATCGGTGCAAGACCTGCCAGTACCTTGGCCAGACGGTCCGGCTCATTGCCTTCCCAGTCCTTCTGCGGAGCAAGGCGAATGCGCGCACCGTTGGCGCCGCCACGATTGTCGGAGCCGCGGAACGTGCGGGCACTGTCCCAGGCGGTTGCGATCAGTTCAGCTGCGGACAGACCGCTTGCCGCAATCTTCGCCTTCACCGCATTGATGTCGTAAGACGTCGAACCTGCCGGGATCGGGTCCTGCCAGATCAGGTCTTCAGCCGGAACGTCCGGTCCGAGATAGTTGGCTCTCGGTCCCATGTCGCGGTGAGTCAGCTTGAACCAGGCCCGTGCGAACGTGTCCCGGAAATAGGCTTCGTCTTCCATGAATTTTCTGCAGATGGCATTGTAGACAGGATCCATCTTCATCGCCATGTCAGCGTCGGTCATCACCGGATCGTGGTGAACGGAAGGGTTCGTCGGATCTACCGGCTTCTGGTCTTCCGGCATGTCGACCGGCTTCCACTGCCAGGCGCCGGCAGGCGACTTGGTCAGCTCCCATTCGTAATTGAAGAGATAGTCGAAGAAACCCATGTCGAACCTGGTCGGCTCTTTTGTCCAGGCACCCTCAATGCCCGAGGTAAACGCATTGGTCGCCTTGCCGTCCAGGTCCGGGTTCGACCAGCCAAGACCCTGTGCTTCGACGCCCGTGGCTTCCGGCTCGACACCGATGTCGTTGACCGCGCCCCGGCCATGGGCTTTGCCAACGGTGTGGCCACCGCATGTCAGCGCCGCAGTTTCCTCGTCGTTCATCGCCATGCGGGCGAAGGTCTCGCGAATATGCGCGCCGGTCTTGACCGGATCGGGATTGCCGTTCACGCCTTCCGGGTTGACGTAGATGAGGCCCATATGAACGGCCGCCAGCGGATTTTCCAATGTGGTCGCATCGTCCAGGTTTTCATACCGGTTTTCCGACGGCGCCAGCCATTCTTTCTCGGAGCCCCAGTAGACGTCGGTTTCCGGTCCCCAGATGTCTTCGCGGCCAAAACCGAAACCGAAGGTTTTGAAGCCCATGGTCTCATAGGCCATGTTTCCGGCCAGAATGATAAGATCAGCCCAGGAAAGGGCGTTGCCGTACTTCTTCTTGGCGGGCCAGAGCAGACGCCGTGCCTTGTCGAGGCTGGCGTTGTCCGGCCAGGAGTTCAGCGGTGCGAATCGGATGTTGCCAGAGCCTGCACCACCACGACCGTCCTGCATGCGATAGGTGCCGGCCGAGTGCCAGGCCAGACGGACCATGAGCCCGCCATAATGACCCCAGTCGGCCGGCCACCAATCCTGGCTATCGGTCATCAACGCCCGGACATCG
>NZ_KI928926.1:55999-101744 GCF_000521215.1 Labrenzia sp. DG1229
TCGGCCTTGACCGCTTCATGATCCAGTCCCTTGGCGGCTTCGCGGAAATTGAAATCCGGATCCATCGGATTGGTCCGGGCGCCGTGCTGGTGAAGAATGTCGAGGTTGAGCGCATTCGGCCACCACTTGGTGACCGGCTTGTCCATCGACGTGTTCCCGCCGTGCATTACCGGGCATCCGCCCGCCTTATCGACCTTCGCGTCCATTTTCCTCTCCAATTCAGGTGTCGGTGCTTTGCACCGGCTTACACAACTCCGACCTCGTGACAACAGATTGACAGCGAGCCTTCGAGAAAGGCCAAGGCGCTGCGCATATGCTGATGAGAGGCCGCAGTACGACAAAAAGCTGTGAAACAAACCAGGCAGCGCAACCAGAAGTTCCCGACAACACGCTGCTCCAATCTTTTCTGATTCCAAACTAGCAGAGCATTTCGATCAGAAGAAGTTGAATTTCCTGATTGCTTTGATAGGATTTTCTTATGATAAATATCACCCTGAAACAGCTTCGCTATTTCGAGGCGCTCGCGCGGCACGGTCACTTCGGCAGGGCGGCAGAAGCCTGCGCGATTTCCCAACCGGCCCTGTCAATGCAGATCAAGGAAATGGAAGAGGCACTTGGCGCGTCCCTGATCGAGCGTGGCCCGCGCCAGGTGAGGCTTACACATTTCGGCGAAGTCGCAGTAGAGCGTGCCCGTGACATATTGCGAGCGGCCGAAGAACTCGGCGACCTGGCCCGCGCGTCCCGAGACCGTCTCGTCGGACGGTTGCGCATCGGCGTTATTCCGACGATTGCGCCGTATCTTCTGCCGAGAGTGATCAGCGCGCTTACAGTGCACCATCCCGAACTGGAAATTCATGTGCGTGAGACAGTGACGCCAAAACTCATCCAGGAACTGGGTGAGGGCAAACTGGATACGGCAATTGTCGCCCTGCCCGTTTCAGAGGTTTCCCTCGCCGAAACACCTCTCTTCAGCGAAACCTTCGTGCTCGTGCGCTCAGCCAGTGAAGCCAGCGCACCGCTCCCGAGCGCTGATACCCTGCGGGAAATGCGATTGCTGCTGCTTGAGGAAGGCCATTGCTTCAGGGACCAGGCGCTTTCCTTCTGTAACCTGCCATCCGGTCCGCCGCGCGAGATGCTTGATGCGAGTTCGCTGTCGACCCTCGTCCAGATGGTCAGCGCCGGCATGGGCGTAACACTCATTCCGGAAATGGCCGTACCGGTCGAAACCCGTTCCGCTTCGGTCTCCATTTCCCGTTTCGAAAATCCCGAACCGACCCGCACCGTCGGCATGGTCTGGCGCAAGTCCAGCCCACTGGCGGGCCAGTTGAACGAGATCGCCGACATCGTGCGCAGTTCGGCAGAGAATCACCCTTGAACTCAGGGTTTAAGCAGTCGCATTTTTTTGCCGGCAGATAGAATTGTCAGCGACGAAACGTCAAAACTCCCAATACCGCCATTGTACCTGCGAGAGCCAGCAGAACAGAACGTGCGTCGTCACCGGCGGCAAAGAGCGCCACGACCAGACCGGCAAGCGGTTGAGACAGGTTGTTGAGGCAGATGATGATGCCGGTGGTCTTGCCGAATTCTGCCGGTGGAATGATCTCCTTGCGGAGAGTGCGGACATAGATGTTGAACATCTTGTCGAAGCCGGCGATCAGCAGAAAACCGGCCGCGTAGATCAGCGGGTGTGCGCCGAGACCCGTCAGAACAACACCAAGACAGATGAAGGCATAGGCTGTTCTTCCAAGTGTGTTGAGGCCAAGATGGACATGCGCGGTCAGCGTCAGCACGGCTAGGGTTGCAACGGCTCCACCGACCTGCAGCCAGGCATAGGTCTGTTCACTCTGGGCGAAAAATCCCGTCATCATTGCCGCAGCTGTTGCCAGTGTCGCACCGATGATCAGGTTGACGCCGGCTGCCTGCAGGATCGCACGCGTCAACCCAGGCAGTTGCCAGACCAGCCGAAGCGCAGTCGTCAAGTCAGCAACCGGATGCCGGCGCTCCCCAGCTGGTTGTCCTTCCAGGCGTTCCTGTCCGCGCCACATCATGAAAATACCGTCAGCGAGGAAAAACAGGCCCGTCGCCACGAAGACAACGGTTTCCCAAGGCCAGAGCGCCATCAGGTAGGCTGCGGTCAACGGCCCCAGGACAACACCCATCTGCGAGGCAATCTGACTGTAGCTAGCCACTTTTTCAAACCGCTGGTCCTTGAAACCACGGACCAGTACCATTTCAAGTGCAAGCATGCCCTGGGTCGTCAAAATGCCTACGAGCGCAGACAGACCGATCAGCCACCAGACCCCGCCAAACACGATCTGACCGGCGATACCAACAAGGCAGACAGCAGCCCTTGCGATACGGCTGATCCGCAAAAGCAGGATCGGGTTGAATCTGTCGCACAGGATGCCGGCGACTGGAAAGGTGAGATAGCGCGGCAGCGTTTCGAAGAAAAATGCCAGTCCGGACCAGGCGACGTTTCCGGTGATCTGGAAAATGACCAGAGGCACCAGAAAGAGCAGGATCTGGTCGGCCAGAACCGTCAGGAACATGGACGTGAAAAAAGCACGGTCACGGACGATCATCAGGGACTTTCTTGGGCGCGCCAGAGGGAGCGCCTCCTACGTAACACCCGCTTCACGGCACCGCAAGTCGCAGAAACGGGTCCTTTCAATCGATTTAAAAACTGCTGACGGTTTTTAAGACGCTGGTTTACCGTGTCATACAACCCCTTCTGCCGATCATGGGCCATGCGCTGCATCGAACACCGGTTTCAAGACCCAGCGGACTATTTCAGCCCGAGTTCTTGACCATCCCGGCCATGTCCGACAGGCTCTGGCTATTGCAAAAAAGGGGACCGAGTTGAGCGCAACACTCCACGTTATGTATCCGACGGGCGAAGGCCTTACATTTGATCATGACTATTATGCCGGGCACCACATGAAGCTGGTACGTGACGGCCTGGGTGACGTCGCCGAGAGCATGTCAGCCTCCAGGGGCATTGCTGGTGGCCCCGACATTCCGCCGGGATATTTCGCTGTGTTTACACTCACCGTCGCATCGCTTGATGTCCTGCAAGGCGCGCTTGCAAATTCGCAAACAATCCTGGACGACATTCCCAATTATTATAACGGCCGGCCGACGATACTGATTGGTGAGGCGATCCAATGACGAGGGAAAGTACGGCATGAAGGTGCCGCCTCTTTCCTGAAATCGGTGTTTCCAACCAGTGGCCTTGTCCGCGCTTCAGCCATCTGACATGTCCAACACAAGTGCCATTTGTAACGGATTTCGCAATTGCAACAACGTTTTTTGAGCCGGTTGCCAAAAGCTGGCAAAGTTGCCCGATGTCAAATCAACGTGGAAACAACACGACAAGTGTCGGCACCTTCGAGCTGCGTGCTTGGGTAGTCTCGAACCTCGGGGATGTGAAAGTGCGGTACCCGGGTTTCCCGGAGTGGATTGTCCTGGGCACCAGTTCCCAGGAACATTTCCGGATCTCCACATTCGCCGCGACGTCCCGGTGCAAACAGCGCAATCAGGCTTTCCGCGCGACTATGAACCTGCTGCGCGGCTCCGGGTACGTGCCGGTTTCGATGATGTCGAACCCTGTCCGGCTGATCATATCTTCCACCGAGGCAAAGGAATAGACGCGTACGAAGGGAGCCTTGCCGACCAGTTGCATTGTCTTGATCAACGGCACGAACAGCCAGGCCTTGTCCGCCAGACAGACAGTCTTTGAGATAAAGAGCCCGCCCGGTTTCAAAAGACCGTGCACACGTGTCAGAAGGTCTTCCGGGTTTTCGACGAGGTGCAGGAAATTGAAGCCAAGGATCGCGTCGTAGCCCTCAGGCGCTTCGATGTTTTCACTGAAAACATCGGCGGTCAGAAAACGCAGGCCGTCGTGCAACTTGCCCCTGGTTTTTTCGGCTTCGAGCTTTTCGTCCGCAATCCTGATCATGCCCGGAGCAAAGTCCGTTGCAAGATACGATTTGACATTTCCGTCCATTATCAGGGCAGTCGATCCCGTGCCGCAACCAAGTTCGAGCACATTGTCCTGTGGTCCAAGGTGTTCGAGCGTGCGGGCCAGCGTCTTCTGGTAGGCGTCCTCATCCTTTATCGGTGAAGCAGCGTACTTGCGGGCAACCTTGTCCCAGAACCGGGTAGAAGGCGTCATGTCATTGGTCCATGCGATTGCCATGGTCAGTCTTTCTCAACATTCAGGAAAGGGACGGGAAATGTCCGGTTTATTTGCGTTTTCCAGAGCTGCCGCGAAGGCCGAGGCGTTCAAGCAGACCGCGGCCGAGATCCCTGCCGCCGGTTGGCGAGGCCAGGAATTCCAGCACGGCAATCGCAGCATTTGCCAGGTGCGAAACTAAAAAGTGCGGGCTCATCTGAAGCGCTCCTTGCCTCCCTTCTAGCCTTTCCAAAAATGAATGGAAATTGCCGAAAATTCACTAGGTGATATACAGAAATGCATGAACTGGAAAAACATCACGTTTGACTGGAACCAGGCGCGCGCCTTTCTCGTGACGGCGGAAGAAGGCTCCCTGTCTGCGGCCGCCCGTGCGCTCGGCCTGACCCAGCCCACGTTGAGCCGTCAGGTCGCTGCGCTGGAAGAATCCCTTGGCGTGACCCTGTTTGAGCGGGTCTCCAAGAGCCTTGTCCTGACCGAAGCCGGTATTGAGCTTGCCGAACATGTGCGTGCCATGGGTGATGCTGCCAGCCGGATTTCGCTGGCAGCCTCCGGCCAGTCGCAGCAGGTCGAGGGATTGGTGACGATCTCCGCGACGGATCTGATGGCGGCCAATATCTTGCCTGACATTCTGCGTGATCTGCGCCGCAAGGCTCCGGCCATCGAACTCAAGGTCCTTTGTACCAACAGCCTCAGCGATTTGCGGCGGCGCGAGGCGGATATTGCCGTTCGACATGTCCAGCCGGATCATCCCGATCTTTACGCGCGCAAGCTGCGCGAAGCACCTGCCCGGATCTATGCCGCGAAATGCTACCTGGAAAAGATCGGCCGAAAGCTGACCAAGAAAGACGCTGCGGATCTCGACTTCGTCGGCTACGACAACAATGAGGAACTGGTAAAATACCTGCGGGTCTTCGGGCTCGATGTCAGCGAAGCCAACATAAATCTCGGTTCGCCCAGTGGCATCGTTGCCTGGCAATATGTCTGTGAAGGGTTCGGATTGTCCATCATGGCCGACGAGATCGCGGCACGTTACCCAGAGATCGTATCTGCCTTTGAGGATATTGACCCGATCACGTTTCCAATCTGGCTGGTCACGCACCGCGAACTGCACACCAGCCGCAGGATCCGGATGGTGTTTGATCATCTGGCTGAAGGGCTACTTGCGGTCAGGCCACCGGCCGTGGGCTGAATCCGGCTCTTTCCATCATGCCCTCGACCACAGACGATCCATCATCGCGTGCCAGCAGCTTCATATCATCCCAGCATCCAGTTGAGCACCAGCCGCCAGTCGGTCATGCGGATCGGCGTGCCGTGCGTGCCGGTGTCGAACAGCGTGAAGCGGATCGGGTAGTTGGGTGCCCTTTACTTGATCTGCTTGAAAAAATTGGCCTGGCTTTCCCAGTTGTAAACCCGGTCGAGCGTCCCCTGCCCCATATAGATGGGCACGTTGCGCGACAGTCCCCCGGACGAGAGGAAATTCGGATCCTTTGGCGAACCGAGCAGCATGATGCCGCTGACCAGACGGGAATAGTTGGCGCTCTTCACCAGGTTCCAGCAGATGATGCCACCCATGGACCCGCAGGCCACCACGACCTTTGCGCCAGGCGAGAGCTGTTTCTGATGCTGGATCAGGGCTGCGACATCGGCCGTGCCGCCTTTGCCGAAGTTCTTGATATCGACCGTCAGATACGCACCGCCATTGCGCACCATCAGGTTTTGCACGCGGTTGAAATTGCCGCCGAAGGAAACGTCGTTCATGCCCTGAAAGCGGTTGCCGCCCTGACCGTGGATATAGATGACAATGGCCTTTGCGCCGCCCTTCCACTTGCCGGTACCCATATACTGGATCGTCCGGCCGTTGGCCTGAAGCTCGGCACTGCCCCTGCCCCGCTTGGGCTTGTAGGAGACGTAATTGCCGAACACCTTGCGTTCGTCGACTTCGTCCCGGTCACGCAGATCGCGCTGCTTGGAATATTCAACGACGATGAAGTCACCGTTATAGAGCGTCTCGGAGACTTTCTTGTATCTGAAGAGACGATCCTTGTACGGCTTCAGAACATCGGCCTGCGCTGTTCCTGAACATGCAATGACAGCGCCCAGCAAGACACCACAAATCAATCTCATCGGGTGGGCAGGCATCAATCGGTGCAGCATAAATGGCTCTTCGTTCGGGCAACGCGTTCAAGCAAATCAGTCGTTAACCTACGCGCCGCGCCAGCGCAGTGCAATTGCGTCCCGGGCAAAAACCGGCGGCCATCGTTGCACGCGCCGGTGCCAAAGCAGCACCCGGCAGGTAGCTGTTTCCAACTACGTTTTGCCTTTCGCAATTTGTGAATTCACAGGAATTTTCTGAAATCAATCACCTACACTGCGATTAATACGGAGGAAAATCGTAACTTTATCCACACCCTGGAAGGCTCTTTGAATAACTTCCTCGCAAATTGCGAACTTAAGGAATTGGTAACCATAAAATTCCAAGATTTTCAATCAGACAGGCCCAAAAGAGGCCGAACCGCAAGACAATGCACGGCAAGTTCAGGAGAACCCAGATGCCAGTCATTTCCTTCGCAAATGCAAAAGGCGGCGCGGGTAAAACCACGGCGGCGTTGCTGCTGGCGACAGAAGTCGCGGCACGGGGAAAACGCGTGACCATATTCGATGCCGATCCGCAAAAGTGGATCTCGAATTGGTTTGAACTACCGAGAAAGTGCCCGGGCATCTCGGTCGTCAGCGAAATGTCTCCAGCCTCCATCACCGAGCAGATCACGCACGCCACCGAATATTCCGATTACGTGATTGTCGACCTGGAAGGCACCGAAAATCTGATCGTTGCCAACGCGCTGTCGGTCTCCGACCTGGTGGTCGTCCCCATCCAGGGATCTTCGATGGACGCGCGTGGCGGCGCCAAGATCCTGACATTGATCAAGAAACTTGAAAAGATCGTCCGGCAGGACATCAGGCATTGTGTCGTTCTGACGCGCACGAACGCGGCAGTCACCACACGCGCCATGAAATCGGTGCAGGAGTTCCTGTCCACCCAGAATATCGACGTGTTGATGACGCCGATAGTCGAGCGGGCGGCTTTCCGCGATTTGTTCGAGTTCGGTGGCGGGCTTGCGAACCTCGACGCGTCGGTGGTGTCCGGTGTTACCAAGGCACGGGAAAATGCCGCGCTCTATGCAGCGGAGATCCTGGAGCGCGCGATCACGGTGCCGAAGAAACGCTGGTACAACATCTTCAGGCGCGCCAGCTGACGTTTTGTTCGCACGGAAACGAGAAGCCGGGTCATGCCCGGCTTTTTACGTTTTGGCCAGTGGTTTGCCTGGCGTGATCGGACTAGTGTGAAGCTGGTTAGAATTCTGTCCGGTCCATGTTGCTGATCTTCTGGAGGAAATCATGTTGTCGTTTCTTGTCCGTTCAGCTCGGGTGAGTACAGCCTGCCTCTTCCTGGCAGGGTGTTTCGGCGAGGAGAGCGACGTGGCGCTCGGGTCGCTGGAACGAGACCGGGTGGCTCTGACTGCAACTGCCAGCGAAGTGCTGATCGACCTGCCCATCCCGCAAGGGACGTTTGTCGAGGCGGGGACAGTTCTTGCCCAGTTGAACCCGACTGAACAGCAGGCTGTCGTCAACCAGGCACAGGCTGAAGTGCAAAAGTCCAAAGCCAATCTGCGAAAACTGCTCAACGGCTCACGCGAAGAAGATATTGCGAAAGCCCGCGCGAATGTCGCCGGAGCAAACGCTGAACTGGTCGATGCCGAGGCCTCTTTCCAGCGCTACAGCAACCTGACGGGGCGCGGCACCACCAGCCAGGCACAGCTCGACAGTGCGCGGGCAGGCCGGGATGCAGCCGCGGCCAGCCTGAAAAGTGCCGAAGAAGAGCTGAAGGAACTTGTGGCAGGGTCCCGACCGGAGGATATCGACATTGCCCGCGCGGAACTTGCCGCCGCCGAGGCAAGTCTCCTGACCCAGGTGACGATCCTATCGGACCTGACAATTATTGCCTCCCGGGACGGTGTCCTGGACAACCTGCCATGGAACCTCGGGGAACGCGTCACTGTCGGCAGTCCCGTTGCCGTTCTGCTTGCAGGCAATGCGCCCTATGCGCGCGTCTATGTCCCGGAACCGCACCGGGTCAGGATCAAGGAAGGCGACAAGCTCAAGGTCAGGGTAGACGGCCTCGACGCGTCCATTGAAGGTCACGTCCGCTGGATCAGCTCCGACCCCTCGTTCACGCCCTACTATGCCCTCAATCAATCTGAACGCGCACGGCTGATGTATGTTGCCGAGATACAACTTCCCGACAGCGCGTCCGACCTGCCGAACGGCGTTCCCGCCCAGGTGGTGCTTCCGTGATTGCGCCTGCGTCGGACATCGTCGTCAGGGCTGAAGGGCTGGTGAAAAAATTCAAGGATTTCCGTGCGGTGGACGGGCTCGACCTCACAATTGAGCGCGGCATGATCTACGGCTTTCTCGGTCCCAACGGCTCCGGCAAGACAACTGCCATGCGCATGTTGACGGGGCTGCTGACGCCGACAGATGGCACGGTCGAGGTGCTGGGCCTGTCCGTTCCAAGGGATGCGGAGACGCTGAAATACAAGATCGGCTACATGACGCAAACCTTCTCGCTCTATGGCGATCTGACGGTTCTTGAAAACCTCAGTTTCATGTCGACGATTTACGGCTTGCCGAGAAAAATGCGCCAGGACCGCATCCGGGAGGTGATGGACAGGTATGAACTGACTGACCTGAAGGACCGGTTCGCCGGCAAGATGTCCGGTGGCCAGCGCCAGCGTCTTGCCCTGGCAACCGCCGTGTTGCATGAGCCGCAGCTGCTGTTCCTGGATGAACCCACTTCTGCGGTCGACCCTGAATCCAGGCGACATTTCTGGGAGCAGCTGTTCGACCTCGTGGAAAACGGTACGTCGATCATTGTAACGACGCATTTCATGGATGAGGCGGAGCGCTGCCACAAGATAGCAATCCTGGAATCGGGTCAGAAGCGGGCCGACGGCGCGCCCAAGGAACTGATGGCGGCCATGGGGGCCAACGTGGTCGAAATAGAAGGCCCGAACCTCCGCGAGATCCGCCGTCACCTTCTGGGAACGGACGGCGTCATGGCTGCCGCCCAGCTGGGTGCCCGTTTGCGGGTGCTGGTCAAAGACAACATCCGCGACCCGCAATCCTTCCTCAAGGAGAAACCGGAAACCGACGGAGCAACGCTGATCGAGCAGGTTCGACCCAATCTCGAGGACGTCTTCGTGACGGCAACCGGAGAAGGTCGCCAATGAGGTCATTGTCCCGCGTTTCCGCGATTTTTCTCAAGGAACTGGCACAGCTCCGCCGTGACAGGATGACATTCGGCATGGTGATCATGATCCCGCTGATCCAGCTGATCCTATTCGGGTATGCCATCAACACCAACATCCGCGACATTCCGGTTGCTGTGGTCGACCAGAGCCAGACAGCGCTCAGCCGGATCCTGATCCAGATGGTGGAAGCCACGCGAGTGGTCAAGGTAACCGAACGCCTGAGCACTCCGGAAGAAGCCGAAGCGGCGATCAAGTCCGCTCGTGTACGCGCCGCTTTTGTCTTGCCTGAGGACCTGTCGCAACGGATCGTGCGGTCTCCAGCAGTTGGCCGCGGAACACCGCCGTCAACGGATGAGGAAACCAGCAGGCCGGTGGCACAATGGATCGTCGACGGTTCCGACACGATGATAGCAGGGGCCATCAAATCACTTCGTTCAATGCCCCTTTCAGAACTCAACCGTCAGGCACCGAACCGATCCACACCGACATTTGAAGTTGCCCTTTTCTTCAATCCCGAGCAGCGGACGGCCATCAATATCGTCCCGGGTCTGGTGGGCATCATTCTCACCATGACAATGATCATGTTCACGTCTGCGGCAATCGTGCGCGAACGCGAGCGCGGCAACATGGAAATGCTGATCAACACCCCTGTACGGCCAATGGAACTGATGATCGGGAAGATCATCCCATATATCTTTATCGGCTTGCTGCAGACAGTGATCATTCTGGGTCTGGGTCACCTGCTCTTCAACGTGCCCTTCGGCGACAAGACATTCGATCTTCTGATCGGAACACTGCTGTTCATTGGTGCGAGCCTTTCGCTCGGCCTGGTGCTGTCAACCATCGCGCAGAGCCAGCTCCAGGCCACCCAGATGACCGTCTTCGTGCTGCTGCCGTCAATCCTTCTCTCCGGATTCATGTTTCCCTATGAAGGCATGCCGTTGATTGCGCAGTACATCGCCGAGGCCTTTCCTGCCACCCACTTCATGCGCATGGTGCGCGGGTTCGTTCTGCGCGATGCCGGTCTCGTCGACCTGCATCGTGATGTCCTCTGGATGTGCGGTTTCTTTGTTCTCGGCATGACTATCGCCGCCCTCCGCTTCAAGAAGCGGCTGGACTGAGCAAACACGGATTCATTTCGGCTGCGGCCCCGTGTCGACCCGCGGGTTCGCGGTTCGAAGGACCGGTGTCTGATCCGAGACATTTTCCCTGCTTTCGCGCCAGACCACGAAGATACCCGACAGGATGATCACCGAAGAGCCAAGGGCAACGTAAAGGTCCGGCGTTTCGGCAAAGAAGAGCGCTCCGAACAATGTTGCCCACAGGATCTGGCTGTATTGCAGGGGAGCGACAAACGCAGCCGGAGCGGCCCGGTAAGCGCCGAGAATACAAAGCTGTGCGAGCACGGACAGGAAGCCGACAACAGCCATCAACCCGAGATCGGGAAGCGATACGGGTACATAAACGACCGGCAATGTCATCGACATGACCAGCATCGACAGGAGCATCGGAAACAGGATCAGGACGGCGGGACGTTCCTTGCCACCGAGCTTGCGGGCCAGGATGGATGACATGGCACTGGCACCGGCGGCCGTCAGCCCGGAAATGTGCCCCCATGTCAGTTCGGTGACGCCCGGCCTCAGAACGATCATAACCCCGATCAGACCGACCAGCACCGCTCCCCAGCGCTGCATCCTGACCGTCTCTCCGAGGAGCGGGACGGACAGCACCGTCACCAGAAGCGGTGTGGCGAAAAGCAGCGAATAAACCTCGGCAAGAGGCAGGACGGTAAATGCGTAGAACCCGCAAGACATCGCGACGATGCTCAGTCCACCGCGGCAAAGGACCAAGAGCGGAAAATGCGGACGGAAATTGTCGATGGCCTTGTCAGCCAACATGATGATGGACATCGGCACAAAGGCAAACAGCATCGAGAAAAAGATGATCTGGAATACCTGGTAGGTGCCGCCAAGCGACTTGATAACGGCGTCGTGGGTTGAGAAAAGAGCGAACGCTCCAAGTGCCGCGAGGAGTCCTCTGAGCAATGCTGACATGGCTGAAGCCCTCTTCGGCTGGGTAGGTCGGCCCGCTTGTGACGCAAGCTCGAAGACATGAGGAACGAACGCGTCGAGAAGTATTCCGGTTTTTACGTTGGGGGCCGTCAAAGAGGCCGATCCGGACCCTAGTTACCAGAAAGCGCGCAATCGCCAAAGACCCGCCGGTTGCACCAAGCCGCGAAATCTACAGCAAGTAACCATCAATTCCGGTCAACTCGGTCAATGTCAGACGAATACCCGCGCCAGTGTTGCCACAGCCATCGCGGTTGCCGCGCGTTTGGGTCCGTCGAATTCTGAAGCGGCCTGCCCGGGAACTGTCAGGCTGACGCTGTTGAGATCTGATGCTTCCAGCTGATCCAGATCCGCCGACTTGGCGGCCTCTTCCGCGGAGATGCGGATCTCGTCAAGCATCCGGACAAGGCCCTGCCAGATATGCAGGGGGGGCGCTTCGCTGGTGTCGCACCAGCGAACAATTTCATCCTTTGATACGTCAAGAGCAGCAGCGGCCTCGTCTATCGACAGACCGATATACTTAACCATATCACTGAAATTACTCATCTTTTTACCCCAGACGTTGAACGCCCGAACACATCCACCTCCATATAGTGCGCTGCAATATGGCGAAATTCCAGCACTTTACAAGAATTTAGTTAAATCCTTCATCGGCAAAGGATTTGAGCGCTGGAACATAACGATGATTCTCACAACCGCTCTCGGTAGTTCTCGCGAGCATAGCGGACGTCTATTGATCCTACGTATAGGTTGAACCGTCAATTATCTGAAATTGCTCGACAAAATCGATATCGGTGGAAAACGGACCGCTGCCGGAATGTCAGGTTCGGTTAATGGTAGGTTTATTTGACCAAATCAATCGACCTGACATGCCTCCGGACCCCGTTCATGAAGTTCAAGGGAAAATCCTTTATTGCGATCGTGCTTTCACCTGAGCAACCCTTTGATGCGTGGTTCAAGGAAGTTGACAGGATCATATCGCGCTCGCCGGGTTTTTTCATCGACCGGCCAATCATCCTCGATGTTCGAGGCACCAACATCCCGATCGAGGATCTGGAGCAGCTCCTTGATGGTTTGAACGAACGCTCGATCCGCGTCATGGGAATAGACGGCGTGTCCGGAACACGTCTCAAGAAAGGCATGCCGCCAAGCTTTGGCGGCGGACGGCTTGCTTCAGATGTGGCGGTGTCCGAGCCTGACACTGTCGGTGACAAAGACAACAAAGAGGTCCTGTCGGCAGATGCATCAGCCGTGGCCTCAAGCGAAACATCCTTGGTCAATCCGAAAGACGGGGATGTAAACGGACAATCAGTCAACGGCCATACTTCTGCCAAACCGGACAAGGAGACATCGGATCCTGTCCCAATGGAAGAAGGTGCATCGATCGTGATTCCCGAACCCGTTCGCTCAGGTCAGAGCATCCTCCATCCGGATGGAGACGTCACCGTGATCGGGTCCGTCAGCTCTGGTGCGGAGATCATTGCGGGCGGGTCAATCCATATCTACGGGGCACTGCGCGGCCGTGCCCTTGCTGGTGTTGCCGGCAAGGACAATGCCAGGATTTTCTGCACGAAGCTGGATGCCGAACTGGTCTCCATCAACGGACTTTACAAGGTCGCGGACGACTTCGACGCCGCCTTACGCAATTCACCGGCACAGATCCGCTTCGAGAACGAAACGCTGGTCTTTGAAGAACTGAACTGAACAGGACCCTGCCAATGAGAGACGGGACTGAAGTCAAAAACGGGACGGACACCATGAGCAACGCCACTGTCGTTGTGGTCACGTCGGGCAAAGGCGGGGTTGGCAAGACGACCACAACCGCCGCGATTGCTTCGGCACTTGCCAAAGAAGGCTACCAGGTCTGTGCGATCGATTTCGATGTCGGACTGCGCAATCTCGATCTGATCATGGGTGCAGAGCGCAGGGTGGTGTTTGATCTCGTCAACGTTGTACGCGGCGAAGCGTCGATCAAGCACGGCCCTGGTGCGCGACAAGAAGCTCCACAACCTGTTCCTGCTGCCTGCGTCCCAGACCCGAGACAAGGATGCCCTCACCGAGGAGGGGGTCGCCAGTGTCATCAACGAGTTGCGCATGTATTTCGACTGGGTGATCTGCGACAGCCCGGCCGGCATTGAACGCGGGGCGACGCTTGCCATGCGCCACGCCGACGAAGCCATCATCGTTTCCAATCCGGAAGTGTCTTCCGTTCGGGACTGTGACCGGATCATCGGTTTGCTCGACGCCAAGACGAAGGTGGCGGAAGACGGTGGCCGGATGCCCAAGCATCTCATGATCACGCGCTACGACACGGACCGCGCAAAGACAGGCGACATGCTGGCAACAGACGATGTGGTCGACATTCTTTCGGTTCCGCTGATCGGCGTTGTGCCGGAGAGCAAGGATGTTCTGAAGGCTTCGAATGTCGGCCTCCCCGTGACGTTGTCGGATGAAAATTCTCCGCCTGCAAAGGCCTACATGGAGGCGACGCGCCGTCTGCTCGGGGAAAACATCCCGGTCACAATCCCGGAAGAGAAGAAGAGCCTGTTCGGCAAGCTCTTCAAAGGGAGGGCCGCATGAACATCCTGAGCCTCTTTGGCAAAAGAGGCGAAAGCGCCTCTGTTGCCAAAAACCGGCTGCAAATCCTTCTGGCACATGAACGGGCCGATGACGGATCCGATGCCGTTCTGATCTCGAGCCTACGGGAAGATATCCTGGCCGTTGTCGCCAAACGGGTCGACATAGACCCGGACTCAGTACGCCTTGAAATGGACCGTTCAGGCGATGTCACGACACTCGGTATTGATATCGAGCTGCCGGCAGCGAAGGCTTCCTAACACACTGATTCAGGTACGAACCGGCCGACTGGCCGGTTCCTGCTTTGGCGTTTGATGGCCTTTAGGGGCGTCAACCTGTTAAATGTCTCCCAACGGAGACTTGCTCAGATCAAGCAGTCCGATGAGTAGACGGCAACCTGACGCTTTCCCTCCGGCCATTACGCCCTGCTTGACGTCTTGCCGGCATTGTAATCCTTTGCACGGTTGATCAGTTTTGGCAGGCGCCAGATCACCGGGATCGAAACAAGTGTCGCAATGATGATGTAGTAGACCGGCGCAAAATCGTCACCGGTCCTGTTTACAAGGTAAGTCGCCACGATTGGCGTCGTGCCGCCGAAAACAGCCATACAAATATTGTAACCGAGCGCCACAACGCTGCAGCGAAGGTGTAGCGGTGCCATCATCGTAAGTGCACTGACCGAAAGAGCCCAACCGGCCGTGCTGCTGAGCGTCAACCCGAGCTGGCCTGCAAAAACCAACATGGTGTCCGTTTGGTGCATCAGCCACCAACAGGGTGCAACCGCAAGAAGCGTGATGATCGCGCCGGCCAAAAAGACCGGACGCAAGCCGAACCTGTCAGCTGCCATGCCGCAAACCGGAACGAACAGCGCCATGACGATGAGATTGATCGTTGTTATGTCGAGCGCCTTCGAAGAGGAAAATCCGGCTTCCGAACTCAGGTAAGACACCGCGTAAACATAGATGACAAAATAGATCACGGCCGTTGGTATCAGCAGCAAAACCATCTGCCCGATCAGCCCCTTGTGATTGCGCAGGCTTTGCAGAACGGGAGACGTCCTGTCGTCCGGGCTTTCAGCCCTGACGGTTTCAGTCAGGCTCAAGCGCAGGATCGCGCTGAATATCGCGACAAGACCACCGATCGCGAATGGCAGTCTCCATCCCCATTCAGCCATTTGTTCGGTGCTCAGGATCGTGCTGAAACCCGCCGGAACGGCAGACCCAAGAACACACCCCCACATCATGGCAAAGGCGACCCATGCACCGGTCATGGCCCTGCGCCCCTCGCGTGCCTGCTCGACAAGCAACACGCCGGAAGCTGTGTACTCACCGGCAACGGATATTCCCTGCACGACGCGGATGGCAACCAGAAGCAAGGCGGCAGCAATACCGATTTCCTCGTATGTCGGAAGTGCAGCGATGGCAAAGGACCCGCCCCCCATCAGCAGAACGGAAATCATCAGTGCCGTCTTGCGTCCGATACGGTCGCCTATATGCCCGAAAATCACACTTCCGATCGGCCGTGCGGCATAGCCGACCGCGAGAACCGCAAAGGCAGACAGGAGCGAGGCCAGCTTGTCCTCCGACGGAAAAAGAGGGTTGCCAGTGTCGGCGCCAGAAAGCCGTAAACCGTAAAATCATACCATTCCAGAACGTTGCCGCTGGACGCGGCCATAATCGCTTTGGGTGTCAGTTTCGATTTCGTCTCAGTCATGACACCTCGTCTCTGCGATCAGGCGACCCATTCGCCTCTGCCGATGACTTGCGCCACCTGCCATTGCGTTCTTGCAAGCCCGCAAAACGCATACGGTCAACTCTGTCTGCACCGTCAAGACAGATTTCACTGCGAGCATCCGGCGACCTGATGGACAGGCTCACAAACAATGTCGGTCAATCAACAGCCTACCGCGCTGCCGCATTGCTGGTGTCACGACAACGTGCATTATCGAGAATTGTATAGAGTGATTTGCCTGTTTCTGAAAGCACTTCGGCTTCAACCACGTCAGATGCGGACCGCGCGTCTGAATTTCCCGCCTACCGCGGTAAACACCTTTCCCTGCTGAATGAAAACGCCGTCGCCAAATCACCGGTCGGGGTGGAATTTCGGTTGTCGGCGACTTTACTATTCAAGCAACAGTTTCACTTTCCCAATACTGGAAACATTTATCGAATTGCAAAGGCTGGCCCAGGACACCGGCAATTGCTTGAACCAAACCGACTGAAATTGAGGAAATTTGTTTTTGATCCATGTCTGTCAATTGGCCCAAGGCTTGCTTGACCAAGGATCATGCATAGGAGAACAGGCGTAAATGTGCACACACAGGACGGTTGACGCAGCTGTCAGTTTCAAAATGAGACTATCCGCTCGTCAAACCTTCCACTTACGTTGCTGCACGCAATAAGTGCTTGCCCGGTTGTATATCCGTGCTAAGTATGACCAAGAAAAAATTAACCATGGGATCGTTAAACATGAAGTCATTGAATTTCGCAGGAATTGCAGCGGCAATCTTTCTTGCTGCCTCCACAGTCGCAAGCGCCGCTCCGACGCTTAGCTTTTCAGGGCTCAATCAGGCTCAAATCGAAGCGCTGACCCCGGTTGCAAATATTGCACCGACGTCAACAACAGGAAACTACTTTAACAACGTGATCGGCAACCAGTTCAATGGTGGCGGCGGGTTGATTGCACGCTCTCCCTGGGAGGGCACGTCCCACCAGAACACCGACGGTGTTTTCAGCTCGGTGCAGGGCGGATCTTCGGCAACCTTTGAATTTGACAAGGTCCAGACCGGACTGTCCATGATCTGGGGATCTCCGGACAGCTACAATGACCTGGTGATTACGTTGTTGGGAGGTGGTGGCACCTACACCATCAACGGCAATGACGTAAAAGGCCCAAGCGGCATTCTGGCTTCCCTGGTCGGTGTCACGAATGTCGCATTCCAGAAAATTGTCCTCACGTCTGGTTCCAACGCATTTGAGTTTGCCAATCTGAAAACCACACCTGTCCCGATCCCGGCTGGCGCTCTGCTTCTGGTGACTGCGGTCGGTGGGCTCGCATTTGTGCGTCGCAGGAAGTCCGTGTAACCGGCAACTTCGGGGATCATAGACCCCGTGAACGACGTCAACGTTGAAGAGGCTCCGGGATTTGATCCCGGAGCCTCTTCGCCTTGTGAGCGGTTATCGTCAACAGGCGCCATGTTCTGCCAGACATCTGAGCAAACTCGGATGCTCAAGGCCATCTTCAGGCAACCGAAGAAACGTTAAAGTTCTGAATGAAGCGTTTGAGCGGCCGGAACTCATCAACCATTCCACGATCCTGGAAGGTTTCCCTGTGAAACCGAATCATTGAGTACCAGCGTTTTTCACAGAGTTCGGCTGGTCAATTTGACCTCCTTCAGCAACTGCTGATCTTTTTATCGCTCGAAAGGAATGCCCGGCGAACGCAATGGGCCGGGCTTTGACCGGTGGATCGGCCGGTGACACCATCGCTCAGACTGTAGCAACCGGCATCTCACCAACTGTCGTGGATTTCCCCGGCGACAGCGGACAAGAAACACAGGAATTTCCAGCGAGCGGAAGCAATCCGATACGCAAAGGACGGCTCTAGCGTTGCGGCCCCAGAAGAGCCATGTCCTTTTCGGCCAGCAACAGGTTGGAATAGAGATTGGCGATCCACTGGCGCCCGGAGGTCGTGATTTTCAGATAGTCGATTGCCTTTTGTATGTAGGGTGCGACGCTGTTCCAGTAGAACTGCGGATAAAGATGGACCAGGTCAGCAGGCGTGTCATAGCCGAGTTGCTTGTTGAGACCGGATTCCTCGAATTCATAAAAGAGCGCATTCGCCTTGCGAATATAGTGCGGGTCGCCAAGCTGACCGATAAAGTCGGCAGCTCTCAACAAGTTTGCTTCTTCGCACAGTTTTTCGCCGTCATCCGGAAACCTGTTGGGAAACCGGGTGCCTTCGATTGCAGTTGCAACGCGCTCAGGGTCGAGAAGGCTGTTGCCCGCAAGACGATGATGTACGAAGAGTTTGGAGCGATCGACATGATAAGGTGTCAGCGACGCATCCGACGCGCCGCGCGGCAATTTGATTTTGTCGCCGGCAGGATCAATGACGAAGCGATTGTCTTCGTCTTCCGGCAGGATACCACGCACATAACCGATATCATGCGTCAGGCAGGCAACGATGACATGTGCATAGTCGGTCGGGGCCATATCCGAATGGAGCGCACGGCCGCGCAGAATGTCATGCCCGGCCAAGGTCACCAGCATTGTGTGCTCGATATTGTGATAAAGCGCGTCGCTATTGCCGATACACTCCAGGGCGATGCGTGCAATAGACGGTAACAGTTCGGCAAGTTCCGGATCCGACCGGCCGAAACGGCGCTGAACATAGGTTGTCAGGAATTCGCCGAGAGCGTCTGCCGCAAGTTCCGGGACGGTAATCATTGGTCGGAAAATTCCTGATCTATACTTTTAATAAAAAGCAAACTTCCTGAATTGGTACCGTTGCGAACGTATATGTCAAGGTGATGTCGGTAAGCGTTTGGACTTCTGTCTGAACCTTCGCAACTTCATTATAGTGATGCGGTTCGGCGACAGTGCCTGTTCATCCTGCCTTTTCCGCAGACAGCACAATGCAGCTCGGATTGTCCAGGTACCAGGCCCAACCGACCAGATGGTGTGTCTGCTCCGGCGGAAACTGGAGCGGATGCCAGCGAATATTGGTCAACCCGGCGCGTTTGAGCGCTTCTTCATGCTGCTGCCGGCTCCATTGCCATATCGGAACTTCAAAATCCTTGATGACGAGCGCGTATGCCGGCGGGTCAATGATGCGGTAATGAAAGCCGATCCGTTCTTCCATGTCGTCCGGAGCACTGGTAAAATCATAGTCCGGATTGATCGTATAGGTTACGAACTTCCCACCGGGTTCAAGGTTACGGCCGATCAGGTCAGCCATATGTTCAAGTTCCTCAACACTGCGTGCATAGTGAAAAAGATACATCGCCGTGACGATGTCTGCCCGCGGGGTCATTTGAAAGGTCTCGTCCGTGGCGCTGACCTCGGCATAGCTCACCCGATCCGGGAAGGCCTCAGGCTGCCCCTCGGCGTTTTGTTCGCTGGCGTGTTCCAGCATTTCTTCGGAGACATCAAGACCAAGAACCTCCGCAGCTCCGCCATGGGCAAGAACACGTGTCAGGCGTCCGTCGCCACAGGCCAGGTCGAGAACGCGTTTACCTGTGACTTGCCCCAACACCTCCAGGAACACCGTCCATTCAAGCAATCTATAGGGATTGTCGGCGACCGATTGCTGCAGATAGGGTGCGGGATTCCTGTCATAGTCTGCCATTGTACACCTCGTCGACCGGATTGCGGTTCAGACTACCGCTTCTGACTGATTGTGCACAGTACCGGATAACCGGTTTCCGGGACAGACCTCGGGCAGACTTCACCGCACCTGACGATTTGCTTTTAGCGCGTCACGCCTCGTATACGATCTCGCGGGTTTCGCGGAAGGTCACATCTGCAAATTTCTCAGTGACATGACCGACTTCCCAGGCGTTCTTGAACAGGAACACCGGCTTGTCATCGCGGTCGTTTGCGATCGACATGCGATGGGCTTCGATCATCTTCTGCAGCGTCTGGCTATCCGTCTCGATCCAGCGGGCGGTGTTGTAAGGCACCGCTTCAAAACCGATCTCTGTGCCGTATTCGGCCTTCAGCCGATCAACCACGACATCAAGCTGAAGCGCACCGACCACGCCGACAATCCAGTTGGAGCCAAGGTCGGGCTTGAAGATCTGCACCAGACCTTCCTCGGCCAGATCCTGCAGACCCTGGCGCATCTGCTTGACGCGCATGGTGTCGGACAGACGCACGCGGCGAAGAATTTCCGGTGCGAATGCCGGCAGGCCCGTGACGTGAATGTTCTCGCCTTCCGTCAACGTGTCGCCGACGCGCAGCTGGCCATGGTTCGGGACGCCGATGACGTCGCCCGGATAGGCAAGGTCTGCAATCTCGCGTTCCTCGGCAAAAAAGAAGATCGGTGCGGAGACCGCGATCTGCTTGTTTGCGCGTACGTGTTTCAGTTTCATGCCGCGCCTGAAGGTTCCCGAACACAGGCGGACGAAGGCAATCCGGTCACGGTGCTTGGGGTCCATGTTGGCCTGCACCTTGAAGACGAAACCGGTGACCTTGTCTTCTTCCGGCATGATTGTACGCCCGCCGGTGGCCGGCTGGGAATGTGGCGGCGGCGCAAAAGCCGCTATGAAGTCGAGCACCTCCTCGATGCCGTAGTCGCGCAGTGCGGAGCCGAAAAAGACCGGTGTCAGGTGACCCTCGAGAAAGCTCTCCCTGTCGAATTCGGCGTAGCCTTCCGCACCGAGTTCCACGTTCTCGGTCAGTTCATCCATGATCCGGTCGAACACGGTTGCGGTCAGGATCTCGTCCTCAAGACCCGAAACGTCCCTGGTCTCGGCATAGGCGCCGCCGCGCTCGCCTTCGGACGTATGGAACTTCTTTTGCTGCCAGTCATAGACGCCGAAGAAGTCTGAGCCCATGCCGACCGGCCAGGTCTGCGGCGAAACATCCAGCGCAAGCGCTTCCTGGACCTCGTCCAGGATCTCCAGGGCGTGACGGCCTTCCCGGTCGATCTTGTTGACGAAAGTGATGATCGGGATGTCGCGCAGGCGGCAGACCTCGAATAGCTTGCGGGTCTGGGTCTCGATGCCCTTCGCCGCATCGATGACCATTATTGCCGCATCGACGGCCGTGAGCGTGCGGTAAGTGTCCTCGGAAAAATCCTCGTGGCCCGGTGTGTCGAGGAGATTATAGACGATGCCCTTGCGCTCGAAGGTCATGACGGAGGACGAAACCGAAATGCCTCGTTCCTGCTCGATCTTCATCCAGTCCGAGCGAGCCCTGCGACGTTCACCGCGCGCCCTCACCTGCCCGGCTGCCCGGATCGCACCACCCGAAAGAAGAAGCTTTTCGGTCAGGGTCGTCTTGCCGGCATCCGGATGCGAAATAATTGCAAATGTGCGCCGTGATTGAAACGGCGCCTTACCGTTGAGGCCTGCCATGAAATTCTCCTGGTCCGCTGATCCGGCGGGGTCTGCGCATTCGCGACGGTTGATACCGGTGCGCAACAACACTCTTGGTGGCCGGACGGATTGATGTTTCGTTGGCGCAAGGTCATAGAGGGAATAGCGTCAAATTTCCAGAAGAGAATTGACGTCTACAGGCTGGCAACCAGGAATTTGGCGAAACCCACAGAAGCTTCTCCGCGCGGCTTGTTCACTGGCTGGACCAGATAATATCCAAGTCCCGTGCGGTGTGGCTGGTCGTCCATCTGGACAAGCCGACCCTCTTTCAAGACGGTTGCGATCACGTTGAGACCGCCGAGCGCAATCCCCTGACCGGCAATCGCGGCTTCCAGCAGGATCGGATAGCTGTTGAAGGTCACGGTCTCAGGCGGTTGCGGCTTGTCGTATTCCACAGAGCGGAGTGAAAACCAGGCCTCCCACGTAATCCAGTCCGGAGACAGCGGTTCCAGCTGGAGCAATCTCGCCTTTTTCAGATCTGCGGGCTGATTGAAGGGACCATTTCTTGCCAAATAGTCCGGTGAACAGACGGGCACAGCAACTTCATCAAACAGCAGACTCGCCTCCAGCCCCGGCCAGTCGCCCGAACCGTGGCGAATGGCAAGGTCGATGCCGCTTCCGGGATTTTCGATATCATCCTGTTCACCGGTCATCAGGCGCAGTTCTATGCCCGGATTTTCGATCTGGAAATTGAGTGCCCTTTCACGAAGCCAGTAGAAAGAAACGGCACCGTTGGCGGCAACGGTCAGAGTCCGGCCTTCGCTTGCCTTTCGGATCTGGTATGCGGCTTCCGCAATGTGTCCGAGGCCGTGGCTCACGGCCGACAAGAGACGTTCACCTGCCCAGGTCAGGTCGATCCGTCGGTGGGAACGTGTGAACAGTGACGTGCCCAGACCCTGCTCCAGCTTCTGTATCTGATAGGTCACTGCGGCCTGCGTGATGAGAAGCTCCTCAGCCGCAGCGGTAAAATTCAGATGCCGTGCCGCAGCCTCGAAGGCAATCAGGGCTTTTGGTGACGGAATGTTCTTTCGAAGATTTCGCATTAAATTTTTTTATTCCAGCCCCCCAAAACATCTGATTTCACAAGGTGTGCAATGTTGATTCATTAATTGATACCGCCTGAACGGCGGAACAACAATGCTTCGCCATCGCATCTTTGGAGGTTTTCATGGCCACGTACATCATGGATTACGGATATCACTATGCTTGGGACAAGACTCTGACGCCCCAGCTCGAAGTTGATTCCGGTGATCGGGTCATCTTTGAATGCCGAGAGGCCGCAGACGGTCAGATCACTCCTTCATCCACCTACGAAGATCTTGAAAACGGCGATATCGGCCGGGTCCATGCCATCCAGGGTCCGATCTTCTTGAAGGACGCAGAAGTCGGTGACGTTGTTGAAGTGGAACTGACGACATTCGAGCATCATGGCTGGGGCTGGACCGCACTGCAGCCGAAATCGGACGGCGTACTCGGCAAGGGGTTGCTGGAAGATGAATATTCCGACTTGAAGGAACTGCGCATTCTCAACATCGGTGACGACGACTGCCTCGACTTTCTTCCCGATGTCCGGATCCCGATTAATCCGTCCTGCGGCCTTGTGGGCCTGGCCCCGGAAGAGCCCGGACCGCATCGCACGCTGCTGCCGCGCCGCACCGGTGGCAATATGGACAATCGATACCTGCGCGCCGGTTCCAGGGTGTTCCTGCCGGTTGAAGTGGCAGGTGGCCTCCTGTCTCTTGGTGATTGTCACCTTTCCCAGGGCGACGGACAGTCGAGCCTTTATGCGGTCGAGGCTCCCATGACGGTGACAGCGCGCATTCGCCTCCACAAGGACTGGCACATCGCGGCACCGCACTACATCACCGCGCCCGGGTGCCGGCATCGCAACGACAGCATGGCGTTTTACTCAACTTCTGCCTTCGGACCTGACCTTTACAAAAACGCACAGGATGCCAACCGAAGCATGGTCGAGTGGCTGATGCGGCTCCACGACCTGAAACTTTCGGATGCCTACCTGTTGACGGGCCTTGTCGGCAATCTGGTGATCAACGAGATCGTCGACACTCCGCATTACCACGTCTCCATGCAATTGCCGCGCGACATATTCCGGTAAAGCCAGGGTCCATCCAAATCGCGCCACATGACGACACCGTCCCGCGAAGGACCCAACATTCGTTTCAAAGGATCGTTTGCAGGCGCATGAAACTGGTAAACTGCCGCGAGCGAATCAAGCGACAGTCAACCAGGCGAGGTAAGTGCCCTTGAGCCCTACGAAATGTTTGATCACCGGCCTCCTCATGGTTGCCGTGATGGCCGCCATACTTTTCGCCATGGGAAGGATCCCGATCTGTGAGTGCGGTTACGTCCTCCTTTGGACGCCTGCGAGCGATGTTGCCGGGTCGTCACAGCATATTGCCGACTGGTACACGTTTTCTCACATCATCCACGGGTTCATCTTCTACTGGGTGCTCTGGCTGCTTTTCCGGCGCAGTTCGGTTTGCGAACGCGCATTAGGGGCGATCCTCATCGAGGCAGCATGGGAGGTGGCCGAAAACAGTCCCTGGATCATCGACCGGTACCGGGAAGCGACGATTGCTGTCGGCTATACCGGCGACAGCGTGCTCAATTCGATATTCGACATCGTCTGGATGCTGGTCGGTTTCTTCTTTGCCTGGCGGATGCCTGTCTGGGTCACCATCCTGGTCGCGATTTTCTTCGAACTGCTTGCGCTTTGGGTGATCCGAGACAATCTCACCTTGAATGTCCTGATGCTCGTTTATCCGGTCGAGGCGATCAAGGTCTGGCAAGGGGGCTAGCAGGCACCGCGCTGAAACACTGCACTCGATCTGTTTGTGCAGGGTTTGTACGCCGCCCAGGTTTTGTGCATTTTTGCAGCACATACAAAGTTGGTCCCGGGGCAAGCCCGGGACGGTGTCATGGATTTGGCTTGGAGAAGTGAGGCGGCGCCCCCGGCGAACAGGGCGCTTCAACCTCCCTACCGAAGCTTCGAGACTGGTTTGGCCAGCGGGACGACCTTCGCGTCCAGTTCTGCCTTGCGCACGAACCCAGGCGTGCCCTCGACGGCAGAGTGCTCCTCTTCCTCGTCTTCCGGATCCAGGTCAATCAGGATCAGGTTTTCAAGAAAAGCGATCAGCGCCCCGCGGTCGGTTTCGGATAGTGCTTCGTATGCAAGCCTGCTTTCTTCTGCCTCACCTCCATGAGCCAGAATTGCCTCTTCAAGCGTCGTGGCATTTCCGTCGTGGAGCCAGGGACCTGTCGACCCTACTCCAGCCAGGGAAGCTGTTGGCCAGACCGAAGCGCCGAAACCGTGCACATCGACGGGGTCGCTGAGCTTTTCGCCCATGTCGTGACGCTTGAAGTCCGAGTACCAGGCAACGATGGCCGACCCATCCCCGGCTTTCTCAAACGCGCCGAAATTCAGAATTTCACCGTTGGCAAGCACAACATGATTGTTGGGTGAATCTTCCGTCAGATCAAACCACACTGCCGTATTGGCAGAGAGACCTGCTTCCGCAGCCTCCTGCCCGGACGGAAAGATCTCTTCGGTGAACCCGGCCTGCAGGCCGGGTTCGCTGAAGATCGGGGTGGATACATTCATCACGGGCACATGGCAACCCGCGCATTTCGCATCCGCAAATTTTGTCTCACCCTGCTCGATCCTGTCCTTTTCCTCCGGCTCAAGTTGCATGACACCACGCTGATGAAGTTCAAGCCTGGAAACCGGGCGCTCAAGAGCTGCCATATAGACCGTCAAAGCGGTCAGATCGCCGACGGACAACTCGCTTGTAACGCCGTCATGGTCGCCATCGTGGTCACCGACAAGCTCTTCCGCCTGCATTCCAAGTTCATTGTGCGCCGCATGCCGGGTGAACGCGCGCAGGGTCGCATGGGATCCTTTCCAGCCGAACATCCTGACAACGAGGTCTTCGTCTACCCCTTCGACGCTGCTGCGATCATACTCGGCAACGCAGACACCGGTTTGAGCATCCAGTCTAGGGCTGGCAGACAGCATTCCGAAATCGACTGATTTGGCGGTCAAGGGGCGCGATGCGCTGCCATTCAGTGCACAGACCTCTTTTTCCAGTGTCGCTTCCACGGCCTGAAGCTCTGCGGTCATTTCTTCCGCGATACGCTGAACGGCACCGAGTGCAAACAGATGTGGGGTGTTGCGGTGGAGATATCTTGCAGGATCACCGGTGTGCAAAGGATCAACAATTGCATTGAGCGGATTGGTACCTGCACCATTTGCATATGGCGCGGAGTGGCATGAGATGCACGATTGTGCGACCGGCCCGGCTTCGCGTTTCGGCAAATGGTTCGTCCATTCGCCAAATGCCTGCAAGTCCGCCCGAGGCATGCGAGTGAACAGCCTTCCGTCCTGGCTGACTTTTGCCCCGACACCCCGCTCGACCGTGAAGACCGCTTCCGTCAGTTCATCTCCCGCGTCAAAGGCCTCGATGAAAGCCTGATGCGGATCCTCCCTGACCCGGTCATTCAAATGCATCTGATCGAGCTTTTCCGGAACTTCGGCAATGACAACCCCGACTGTCCCCAATAGAATAAAAACGGAAACACATGCGAACGGGCGAGAGCTTGACGCAATCATGATTACTGCCTCTTTCATTTCTTCTTGAAGAGAAGCAATCACGTTTGTGTGAAAATACGGCAAAAAGAAGTAAATACTATGTATTTTGTTTTATATTTATTTAAGGATTGAAATTTAAAATTACGTGTTTTGTTTTAATGTAAGTTTTTATTTGGAAACATTCAGAAATATTTCGACACAATATTGCCAAAACTGAATGAATACAATTCATTCGGCTACTTGTTTAACCGGGTCTCTTGATTTTCGCGCCAGCACCAAGCCTCGAGCGCCAGCCGGAACATCTGTACGAAATGCATTACAGCTGGAACAGCTTGTGTTTCTTGAGAAGATCTATGAGCACTTCCCTTGCATGCTGCCTATGACTCCTGTGACGCTCGCGCGCGGTCGCCGGCTTGCCCTGCCTGATCGCATTGTAGACTGCTCGGTGGTCCTCATTCGATTTGACCGGCAAAGGACGAATGAACAAGGTCATGGCCCTGGCGCGCCTCACCTGGTTTGCCATCATGGAGACGATCGTCTCCACTCTGGAATTGCCACCCAGCCGGACAAGTTCTTCGTGAAAATCATTGTCCGCAACGGCCCAGTCTTCCCGGTCCTGCCGCTCAAGCGCATCTTCCATCGCCTCGATCGCACGCTGAAGGGTTGCCAGATCCGATTCCGAATATCCTTTTTCAGCTGCTTCTTCCGCGGCAAGGCTCTCCAACTCCGTCAAAACCGCATAGATTTCTTCCATGTCCGTCAATGAAAGTGTTGCAATGCGTACGCCCTTTCTGGGGCGCACTTCCAACAGACCCTGCTGGGCCAGCATCAGCGTTGCCTCCCGGACGGGCGTTCGCGACATTCCAAGCCTGTCGGCGAGCTCGCTTTCCAGATGGTCCGACCCTGCAGCAAGTTCACCGTCGAAGATCAGCTGACGGATCTGCTCCATCGCCTGTGTCGTGATCGTCTTCGGTTTCTGTGCTTCAAGCACTTTCGAACTCCCGGATTTTCATGCCTTCGCGATCGGAACGGTAGAGTGCCCGTTCGATCGCAGTCACCTTGAGATAGTCCCTTGCCTCATTCTCCAACGGCTTGCCGTCAAGAAGACCCTCAACCACGTGACATATCAGATTCTTGACACAGTCACCTCCGAAGCCCTGCCACTTTCGAGCGGCCAGCAGCACCTTCTCTTCCGTCGAGCCGAAAGACCGCAACCGCACGGAACCGTCTCCAGCAAGACTGAGCGTTCCCAGTGTTCCCTCCACAAGCGCTTCTCCGAGAGTCGTCCTGCAATTTTCTGCGGCGTGATCGAGCAGCCTGTTGCCGTCAAACAGCGCCCGGGCGCCGTTCGGGTAGTCGAAAATGAAGTACCCGGCGTCTTCCCCGGCAATCACCGGGTTCAGCTTTCGCAGATCCGCGTAGACCGCGTCGGGTTCACCGAGCAGATAACGGAACGTATCGATCCAGTGAACGCCCGTTTCGTGAATGAGCAGCCTCGGCATCTGCTGGAAGTAGGGTTGCCTGTCCAGATACGCTTCCGGCCCCTGTCCGTCGCCGGTGCGCAGGCGGAATGTGACCTGCAGCAAATCACCGACAAGCTTGTCATCAAGCGCCTGTCTAATTGCGCGATACCAGGGCTGGAACCGGAAGTTCTCGTGGACGACAAGAGGAATGCCCGCTGCTTCGGCCAGTTGAACGGCCTCTCTTGCCTCTTCGATCGAGTTGCAAAACGGTTTCTGGCAAATGAGTGCCTTGACGCCATTGTCCGTTGCCAGGCGAATGGCTGCTAGGTGGGTCTGCGGCGGTGTTACAATGTCGAGCAGATCCGGTCGCGCCATCTTCAACATCGTCGTCAGTTCATCGAACGCGGGAAAACCTGTCGCCCTCGCCTTTTCCAGGTCGCGGTCGCAGGCGCCGACAAGCCTGACGCGCGGCAGACCCTGCCAGGCCTCGTAGTGAAAACGGGCAAAATAACCGGCTCCCAGGCACGCAACCCGCAAAGTCTCACCGTCTTTTTTCATGGCTTTCTCTCCGTGGCCCTGACGCTGATACGCACATTGGGTCGTTTTCGCAGCACCTTTCTGGAGCGCCTGCATCTTCATCTTTTTGATAGTGGAGATCAGCCAAGTTGACAAGGGATTGAATTACGTATACGTAAATCAATGTGTAATTAGATACGATCTCAAATCCGATCGTGGGAGGAGACTGGAATGCTTGATAAGAAAACCCTGAGCCGTCTGCTGATGAGCGCTGCAATCGTTGTGGCGAGTGCCGGAAGCGCTGCTGCCGTGGAAACGCTTCGGTTCAGCCACACGGACAATCCTGGTGGTTCTCGCCAGGCAGCGGCGGAGCTTTTGCCGAAAAGGTCGCTGAATACACAGATGGCCGATACGAAGTTCAGATCTTCCCGTCAGGTCAGCTGGCAAACGATCCGAAGGCCATTGAACTGCTCCAGCTCGGTGGCATCGACTTTACGGTCTCCGCAACGGGCAGCTACGCCACTCACCTGCCGACGCTTAACCTCACGGCCATGCCGTTCCTGGTCGACACATACGAGCAGGGCTGGGAACTCTATGACAATTCGGATTGGCTGCAGGGTGAATTTGACAAGCTGCCTGAAAAGGGCTTCCGCGTGTTGTCGACCTGGGAAGCCGGTTTCCGCAGCTTCACCACGAACGAGCCGCTCGCTTCCCCAGAAGACGCCCAATCCATGAAGATGCGCGTCTTCCCGAACGACATGATCCGCTGGTCGATGGAAGCCATCGGCTTTCAGACGGTCGTCATGCCGATCACAGATGTCTACCTGTCGATCCAGCAAGGCATCGTGAATGGCCAGGAGAACCCGGTCGACACGATCAATTCCCTTAGGTTCTATGAAGTGGCTCCCAACATCACGTTGACGCGTCATGTCTATAGCCCGCTGCCCTTGACGATCGCTGAAAAGACCTGGCAGTCCTTTTCTGACGAAGACAAGGAAGCCGTACGGAAGGCGGCCACCGAATCCGCAGCCTTCAGCCGCAACCTGGTGAAAAGCTCCGTCGACAGCCAGTTGTCCCAGATGACGGAGGACGGCGCCAAGGTCAGCGTTCCAGAAATCGGACCGTTCCGCGAAGCCGTACAGCCGGTTTATGCAAAGGCAAAAGACGTCTACGGCGAGGAAGCTGTCAACAATATCCTCTCCGATGCCGCGGCCATCAGAGACGCGCTTCCGGCGCAAAACTGACCTAGAGCATCAACTGACCGGAGCCTTATGGGCTCCGGTCCTTTTCAAAAGAGATGACCGTGGATTACCGAGATCATTATCCGGCTGTGCTTCGCTGGCTCAGCCATCTGGTGGACTTTGGCCTCATGCTGGGAGGCTTTTCGATTGTAACACTGGTGTTCTGCAATGCCTGGCTCCGAGGCTTTGCCGGCTTTGACCTGGCCTGGTCCCTTGAGGTTACCAGCTTTCTCCTGCTGTGGAGCACGTTCACCGGCTGCGCAGCGGCAGTGGCACGCGGAGCGCATATGCGCGTGACGGAGATCGTCGAACGGCTCATGCCGTTTGCCGCGCAAAGACTGCTCTCGATCGCCATCGACGCAATCATCGCAGTCCTTTTGATCAGCCTGATCTATACCGGATACAACATCTCGGTTCACACATGGGCGCAGAAGACGACGGTACTCTACTGGCCTGTCGGGCTGCTCTATGCATCCATGCCCGTCGGCATGGCACTGACATTGGTCTTTCATCTTTACAACATGGTCTTCGACATCCGGAACCCGGTGGTGCCTCACGGAACGCATTCAGATGGTGGGGAGGCGCTGCTATGATCCTGATATTCGTCGTAACCGTGTTCCTGACCACAGTCTTTCTTGGTATTCCCCTTGTCTGGGCCATCCTTATCACGGCTGTTCTCCCAATCATTGTCTTTGACCTCGGCTACCCGCTGCAGGCGCTATTCCTCAACTTCATCGGCGGTGTCGAGCCAAACCATTTCCTGGCGATACCGCTTTTCATCGTCGCCGGTGAAATGATGAGCCGCGGCGGTGTGGGTCTACGCATCATCGGATTTGCGCGCGCCGCTTTCGGGTTCATGGCCGGCGGTCTCGGCATGGTCGTCGTTGGAGCCTCGATGATCTTCGGCGGCATTTCCGGATCCGCCATTGCCGACAGTGCCGCAATCGGTTCGGTCATGATCAAGAACATGTCGCGAGAAGGCTACAACACCGCTTTTGCGGCCGGGCTTGTCGCCGCCGCCGGTACGATCGGGATCATCATTCCTCCTTCCATTCCGATGCTGATCTACGGCTTTGTCGGAAATGTTTCGGTTGCCGACCTGTTTTTGGGCGGCATGGTCCCCGGAATCCTGTTTGGTGCCAGTTTCATGGCGGTCTGCTACTACGTCGGCAAGACCAGCAAGTGCGACCCAGGTGGGCGAACAACCTCCTTGAAGGAACTGAGAAACTCCTTCATCGGAACAGCCCCCGCCCTCTTCATGCCGGTCCTTATTCTCGGCGGCATTTTCACCGGCTGGGTCACGCCGACCGAAGCCGCTGCACTTGCTGTTGTCTACGGGCTGTTCGTGACCACAGTCGTCTATCGAGATTTCAAACTGAGGGACCTGCCGAGGCTTCTGGTGGATTCGTTCGTGACAAGTGCCGTGGTGATGGTGGTTATCGGTGCTACCACCGTGCTCGGCTGGTTGATCACGCTCGAACAGATGCCACAGATCCTGGTCGGTTTTGTCCAGGATTTTTCAAGCGGACCCTGGATGTTCCTTCTGCTTGTGAACATTGTCCTGCTTATTCTCGGGCTTGTACTCGACCCTGTTCCGGCGATCCTGCTCACGGCCCCCTTGTTCCTGCCAACGGCAAAAGCTTTCAGCGTCGACCCGGTTCATCTCGGGGTGATCATGACCTGCAACGTTGCCGTCGGCCTGTTCACACCACCCGTCGGAGCAACGCTTTACGTTGCCTCCAGGATTTCCGGTGTCGGCGTCCTTACCATCGCCCGCAACATGGCGCACCTTTACCTCGCTGCCATCGCAGCTCTTCTCGCCGTGACCTATATCCCGTTCGTCTCAATGGGTATGGTGCATCTTTTCCGGTAACAAGGAGAACCACGTGTTTGCAGTCACGGTTCAATTCCAGATCAGGGACGGAATGTTCGAAACGTTCATGCCACTGATGATCGAGAATGCCAAAGCCTCGCTTGAAGGCGAACCAGGATGCCGGCAATTTGATGTCTGCTCCGATCCTGACAGGCCGAATGAAGTTTTTCTCTACGAAATCTATGACGACGCGGCCGCTTTTCAGGCGCACCTGAAAACGCCGCATTTTCAGGCCTTTGACGCTCAGGTCGCGCCGATGATTTCCGAAAAGTCCGTTGCGACTTATGCGAAGGTAAGATCATGACGCCCTGGGAAGTCTTTGCGGTAAAATATGCGGACCGGAACGAACGGACCCGCAAAGACAGCTTCATCCTTGATGACGATCATCATCTTCCCCACGAGATGGACTATTTCATCTGGGTACTGCGCCAGGGCAGCGAGATTAYTCCCTGGTCGATACCGGTTATGATCGAGGGAGGAAGGCGACCGGCGCGGGCGGCCCATCAGGCTCAACCCGGTCGAAGCGCTTGCGCCGCTCGGCGTCGACCCGCAGACAGTCTCGACAATCATCGTTACACATCTTCACTACGACCACGCAGGCGGTCTAAAGCATTTCCCGAACGCGACGATCCATTTGCAGGCGGCGGAAATGGCCTACGCAACAGGCCCCTGCATGTGCCACGGAACGCTGAAAGACCCCTTTACGGCTGACCATGTCTGCGAGGCCGTGCAGAGACTGTATTCTGGCCGCGTCGTCTTCCACCAGGGCGATGGGCAGATAAGGGAAGGCGTGACGGTCCATCACACGGGTGGTCACAGCAAGGGCCTCCAGGCCGTAAGAGTGTTGACCGAAGCGGGCTGGATGTGTCTCGCCTCCGATACGTCCCACTATTACGAGAACTTTCTCGACGAGAAACCGTTCCCGATTGTTGTCGATCTCGATGACATGCTGGAGGGGTTCAGGACCATTCGGCAGCTTGCCAGCGCAGACAAGCTCGTCATCCCAGGACATGATCCGCTCGTACGGGACTTTTTTCCTTCCCACGGACCGGACCACGTTACTCGCCTCGACCACGGTCCGACCAAATGGATAGACGCATGAAGCTGGGTGTGATTGCAGATGATTTTACCGGTGCGTCCGACATCGCCCTGACACTGTCTGAAGGCGGCATGCGGACGGCCCAGTATGTCGGCGTACCGTCCAGCGCGGCCAAGAGTGACATTGAAGCCGGTGTCGTCGGGCTGAAGTCAAGAACAGCACCTGCGGGTGACGCCATTGAGGATTCGCTCAAGGCCTGCGACTGGCTTGTCGACCAGGGGTGCGAACAGATTGTCTTCAAGATCTGCTCGACTTTCGATTCCACCGACGAGGGAAACATTGGTCCGGTCGGTGCAGCGCTTGCCGACCGTCTCGGCGAAACCTCCGTTCTGGTCTGTCCAGCCTTTCCCGAAAACGGACGCACCGTCTACGAAGGGCATCTTTTTGTGAAGGACAGGCTGCTCAGTGAAAGCGGCATGCAAAATCATCCACTGACGCCCATGCGCGATCCGGATCTGCGCCGCGTGCTTGCCGCCCAGACAGACTGGACCGTGCGTCACATGCCAATTTCCTTGATCCGGTGCGGAGTTGACGCAATCGCATCCGCGCTTTCCGATGCCGGAAGGGCCATGTTCATCGCGGACGCGGTTCGAAACGAAGATCTTGTTGCCTTGGGACGGGCGGCAATTGATCGGAAACTCATTGTCGGCGGTTCCGGCATTGCGCTCGGTCTGCCCGAAAATTTTGAAGTGGTGCGCAGGGAGACCGGCTGGCATGGTCTTTCCGGCAAGGCGGTGGTCCTGTCCGGCTCGTGCTCAACGGCAACGCGCGAACAGGTCGAAACTTTCAAGGCCTTCGCTCCTTCGCGCGAGATTGCGGTCGCGGACATCATGGAAAACAGAGTATCGCCTGAGCAACTCGTGGATTGGGTGCTGCAACAGGATACACCTCCGCTCATCTATTCGTCTGCAGAGCCCGATGTGATAACGGCAGCACAGGAAAGATTCGGAAAAGATGAGAGCTCCCAATCGGTTGAGCACCTCTTTTCAAATCTTGCCGCAGCTCTCTCACAAGCAGGTGTAACACGGATTGTTGTCGCCGGAGGCGAGACCTCCGGTGCGGTCGTTTCCGGTGTATCAGCCAACACGCTTGAGGTTGGGCCGAGGATTGCGGCCGGTGTTCCCGCGCTCAAGGTTACCGGAAGTGAACTCGTCCTTGCTCTGAAATCCGGCAATTTCGGGGGCCCCGACTTCTTCCGCGAAGCACTCGCGGTGCTGGAGGGGCACGTATGAGTGAAATCGCCACTGTTCGCGACCAGATCGCCACTTGCGCGAAGTCCATGTTCGACAGAGGCCTTACCCATGGTTCGACGGGCAACATTTCTGCCCGCTTGTCGGACGGTAGCCTGCTCGTGACGCCGACGGGGTCGTCGATGGGATTTCTCGATCCAGGGCGGATCAGTCATCTTTCGGCGAGCGGCGACCTTCTGTCTGGTGACCGTCCCACCAAGGAAATGCCCCTTCATTCTGCCTTTTATGATACGCGCGCAATGACAGGTGCAGTCGTTCACTTGCATTCCTGTCATTCGGTGGCGCTTTCGTTGCTCCCGGACATTGACCCGGAGAATGTGCTCCCGCCCTTGACGGCCTACGGGATCATGCAGCTCGGAAAGGTCCGACTACTTCCCTTTTTCGTACCAGGGGACCCAGCCATGGGCGATGCAGTCCGGGGTCTTGCAGGAAAACGGTCGGCTGTCCTGCTGGCCAATCATGGACCGGTCGTTGCGGGCAAAAGTCTCGAGGCCGCAGTGAATGCGATGGAAGAACTTGAAGCGACGGCAAGACTTGCAATGCTGTTGCGCGGTGCAAACGCTATCGTATTGAACGCAGATCAGATCGACCGGATTGTTGACCGGTTCGACGTTGACTGGACGTAAGGACGGAAATAATGAGAATTGCCCTGATCAAAGGCGACGGTATCGGCGTGGATGTTGCGGAGGCAGCTTTGGCCGTTGTTGAAGCTGCCCTGCGCAGAACCGGCCAGACACAGCCTCACTATGAGAACATTTGTGCAGGAGCCGGATACTACAAGGACACCGGTCTTGATATCGAAGCCGACGGAGAGCAACGCGCCGGGGCCGCTGATGCGATTTTTCTTGGCGCGATCGGTCTTCCCTCGATCCGTCACGATGATGGCACCGAAATTTCCCCTCACCTGCGCTTGCGTGACCGCTTCGGCCTGTATGCAGGTGTCAGGCCCGTCAAAGCCTATCCGAATGCCCCGCAACGGCTGGCCGACCCGCGCGCGGCCGGGATCGACCTTGTCATTCTGCGCGAGTCGACAGAGGGCCTTTTTTACTCGGCCGCCACCCACAAGCGCAGCCTCGTGGTGAACGACGACGAAGTTCAGGACATACTCAGAATCACGCGCAAAACCACGACGAAATTGCATCAATTCGCTTTCAATCTGGCTCGCAAGCGTCGCGAACGGGGCAACCCGGGCAATCTGACCTGCGTCGACAAGGCGAACGTGTTCACTTCCCTCGCCTTTTTCCGGCAATTGTTCGACGAGGTAAAGGTAGCCTTCCCGGATGTTCCGGTCGGTTACAATTATGTCGACGCCCAGGCCCTCGATCTCGTGCGCAAGCCCTGGGAATTCGATGTGCTTGTGACCGAAAACATGTTCGGAGACATCCTGTCCGACCTTGCCGGCGGGCTTGTGGGCGGCATGGGTATGGCGGCCTGTGCCGAAATCGGAGATACCACCGGGCTCTTCCAGCCGGCGCATGGCAGTGCGCCCGACATCATGGGACAGGACAAGGCCAATCCACTTGCCGCAATATTGAGCGGAGCACTGATGCTGGATTATCTGTCGGAAAAACTCGACCGGCCTGTGCTGAGCGAGGCTGCTGAACTTATCAACAGCTCGGTGGAAACCGGCTTTCAGCAAAACAACCTGCGCCCAATGGAATTCGGGGGAGACATGGGAACACGTGAGGTGACCCGGCAGGTTCTGTCTTACATTGAGGAAACTGCAGGCGCCCGAGCTTCCATCGGAGCATGAATTCAGACTACTTCCGCTGTCTGGAGACAACGGCGCAGCTTTCGCGCACGATCAGATCGCCATGAAGAAGGTGGCTCCTTGTTTCCAGCAGCCGGTTGGCAAGGCGATCCAGCAGGATGTTCATTGCCTTTTCACCAATGTGATGTCGCGGTTGACGAATGGTCGTCAGGCCGGGCGAAAAGTTGCTGGCAAAGGGAATGTCGTCAAAACCAAGCACTGAAAAATCTTCCGGAACCCGGTATCCACGCAACTGCAGCGCTGAAATGACACCGATTGCGGTATTGTCATTGAAGCAGAAAAAAGCGGTGGGCAGGTCGTCCTTGATAAACAGGCGTTCAACTGCCGCCCGTCCGCTTTCACTGGTGCCGTCTCCTTCAACGCGCCAGTCGCGCAGGTCTTCGGGCGATTCCCGCAGCCCCTGCCTGTAGCCGGAATGGCGCAGATCGCTGCGGATATCGGACGGGCCACCCGAAATGAAAGTGATTCTGCGGTGACCAAGCGAAATCAGATACTCCGTTGCCATCTTGCATGCCGCAACATCATCCACCCCTACATAGCTGATCTCTCTGTTGGAGACAGGCCGTTCGGTGGCGATGATCGGCGGTAACGTTGTCAATGGCGTCTGGGGCTCACCGGCGACCGGTATGTGGCCGGTCAGAAGAACGAGGCCATCTGCCATACCTGTTGACAGGAAACGCAGGTAGTTCTGCTCCAGTCCGGTTGTTCCCTCGGTATTGCCTATCAGGACGCCATAGCCACGGTCGTTTGCAGCCTTCTCAAGTCCGGTCAGGAGCCCGGCGAAATTCGGATCAGCGATGGACGAGGCCAGCACAAGAACCATCTTGGACCGCTGCATCCGAAGGTTCTGTGCCATTGCATTGGCCGTGTACCCCGTCCGGGCGATAGCCGCGGTCACCTTCTTGCGCGTGCTTTCCGCCACCTTCTCCGGCGAACGCAATGCCCGGCTGACGGTCGCAATCGAGACACCCGCCAGTTTTGCCACATCTTCAATTGTTGCCGGCTTGTCGACCGGTTCACTCATTTTAAGGCCCCGATCATGCTGCGCTGCGGGCTGCGATTAAGTGCATGAAATTCAATACTCTCCTAGCTGTATAGACTCTGAACTGATTCATGAAAAGGTTTACAAACCTCAATGTAAAGGTTTACATCGATCATGAAAACGTTTACACGAGTTTCATGGCATCAAAGTGACTGAAGCTGAAGGTGCCTGGGAGGAACTTCAAATGGATGTTGAGACGTCCGCTCCGGCGGCGATCGTCGAAGCTGTGAACATCAGCAAGTCATTCGGCCCGGTACCTGTCCTGTTCAGCGTGAGCATGGACATCCGCTCCGGAGAAGTGCATGCGCTGATCGGTGAAAACGGTGCCGGCAAATCAACATTGATGAAGATCCTTTCGGGTTTCCACGACCCGACTTCAGGCCAGATCCGCCTCGACGGAAAACAGACAACCCTCCCTCCCAACGGTGCAGCCGAGAAACTCGGCATCGTTCTGATCCACCAGGAACTCAATCTCGCTGAGCAGATGACCGTCGAGGAAAATGTATTCCTAGGACGGGAGGTCAGATCGAACGGATTTCTGGATCGCAAAGGCATGCGGGAGGCAGTTCACGGACTTCTGGACGAGATCGGCCTTGAGATATCGCCAACGGACCGGATTTCAGACCTAACGATTGCGCAGAAGCAAATGGTCGAAATCGTCAAGGCAGTCAGCCGGAAGGCCCGCATCCTGATCATGGACGAACCGACCGCCGTACTCACAGAGGAAGAAACCGAAGTGTTCTTCCGGCAGGTTGAAAAATTGAAGGAAAGTGGTGTCGGCATCGTTTTTGTCTCCCACAAGCTGAACGAGGTCAAGGCAATCGCCGATCGGATCACCATCCTTCGCGATGGTCAGTGGATCGATACACGCCTGTCCCGTGACCTGACGCCCGATACGATGGCGCAGATGATGGTGGGTCGCGAACTCTCAGACCTCTATCCGCCCATGCATGAGGCAGATGTTGATGCGGAAATGGTCCTTGAAGTCCAAAACCTCAGGGCGTCCGGCATAGACGATGTCAGTTTCAGCTTGCGCAAGGGAGAGATTCTCGGCTTTTCGGGTCTGGTTGGCTCAGGCCGGACGGCGGTCTTCGAAGCCGTTTGTGGCCTTGCTCCAATCGATAGCGGCACAATCAGGCTGTTCGGCAATGAGACTGCCCCCCTGAGCGTTGCCCGGGCACGCGATGCAGGCCTCGCCTACCTTACCAAGGATCGCAAGGAGAAGGGATTGCTGCTTGACAAGAAGATGCAGCCAAACCTGACTCTTTTTGCCCTGCCGAAGTTCGTGAAGAATTTTGCCATAGACAAAAGAGCGGAAGAAAGTGCGCTTGAGCGCGCCATCCGCCGGTTCGACGTCAGAGCACGCGATCCCGGCATCACCGTCGGCAAACTGTCCGGCGGCAACCAGCAGAAACTGCTTCTTGCCAAAATCATGGAATGTGATCCGAGGATCGTGATCATCGACGAGCCGACGAGAGGCATCGATGTCGGCACCAAGCAGCAGATCTATCATTTTATCGCCGCGCTCGCCGCGGAAGGGGTTTCTGTGGTCGTCATCTCGTCCGAGATGCCGGAAATCATCGGCATCTGCCACCGGGTGGCAGTAATGCGAGAAGGACGTATCACCGGCATTCTGACAGGTGACCACATCAACGAAAACGAAATCATGCGCTATGCCGCCGGGCTGAAACGGGAGGACCTCCATTGACCATGATGACCGCATCAGACGACAAAGCGGCCAAAACGGCCAAACGGTTTTCCGTTGATTTCAAGACGCTTGGGCCGGCGCTCGCCCTGCTCCTGCTCTGTATCATCGGCTTTCTGCTCAATCCCGCGTTTGTCAGTGAAGGCAATCTGACCAACCTTCTGACCCGTTCAGCCTTTATCGGCATCATTGCGGTCGGTGCGACATTCGTCATCACGGCAGGTGGCATTGATCTGTCGGTTGGATCCATGGCCGCCGCGATAGCCGGCGTGATGATCATCGTGATGAACAATGCAGTAGAAACGCTCGGCACCGGTGTTCCAACCGTTCTCTTCGGGTGCGGTATCGCCATTCTGCTCGGGATCGGCGCCGGCTGGATCAACGGGGCCCTGACCACCAGGGGCAAGATCGAGGCTTTTATCGTCACGCTCGGCACCATGGGCATCTACCGGTCGCTGGTAACCTATTTCGCAGACGGTGGCACATTGTCGCTGAACTTCGATATCCGCGGCACGTATCGTCCGGTCTACTATGACGGCTTTCTTGGCCTTCCCTTCCCCGTCTGGGTCTTCATCGGCGTCGCCATCTGCGGTTGGCTGCTGCTCAACCGGACGGCTTTCGGGCGCTATTGCACAGCGATCGGTTCCAACGAGGCGGTTGCCAAATACAGCGCCATCAATGTCGACAGGGTGAAGACACTTACCTACATCATCCAGGGATTGTGCGTGTCCTTTGCAACAATCATCTATGTGCCGCGTCTCGGCTCCGCTTCCGCATCGACCGGCGTCCTTTGGGAGCTGGAGGCGATTGCAGCCGTAATCATCGGGGGCACGGTGCTGAAGGGTGGGTATGGCCGCATCGGAGGCACCATCCTGGGCGCACTCATTCTGACAACAATCGGCAACATCTTGAACTTCACCGATATGATTTCGAATTACCTGAATGGAACCATGCAGGGTCTGATCATCATCGTTGCGGTTCTTCTGCAGCGCAGCGACTGGAAGTTCGGCAGAAACAGCAAGTCGTAATTCGCTGAATTCAAGCTAGAGGGACCCGTCCCCACTTTTGACCGGTTCGCACCGGACGGGAAAGGTGCGTCCAATCGACAGCATTGGAGGAGGAAACGATGCTCTGGAAGACAACACTTGGAATGATGGCCGTTACCGGCATGCTGGCTCTTGCTGGTCAGGTATCGGCCGAAGACAAGATCAAGATCGGCGTCAGCTATCCGACACCGACACACGCCTGGGCAGCCGGCATGAACTGGCATGCCGAACAGGCGGAAAAACGACTGGAAAAGCTCTACCCCGACGTGGATCTGATCCTGGTCAATTCTCCTGACCCGGGTGCGCAGGCAAGCGCACTTGAAGACCTCGTCTCGGTTCACCAGATCGACGCACTTGTCGTGCTGCCGTTCGAATCCGAACCGCTGACCGACCCGGTTCTGAACGTCAAGAAATCAGGCGCCTGGATCACGGTGGTTGACCGCGGTCTCAGCCAGCCGGGCATCGAGGACCTTTATGTGGCGGGCAACAATCCCGAACTCGGCCGTGTCTCGGCACAATACATGAAAGGCCGCCTGAAAGACGGGGACAACATCGTTGTCCTGCGCGGTATTCCGACCGTGATCGACAATGAACGTTTCGATGCTTTCATGGAAGAAATCGAGGGATCCGGCATCAACGTGCTGGACCACAAGCACGCCAACTGGAACCGCGATGACGGCTTTGAGGTCATGCAGGATTTCCTGTCGCGCTTTCCGGATATCGATGCGGTCTGGGCCCAGGATGACGACATTGCGGTCGGTGTCGTGGCTGCGTTGAAACAGGCTGGCCGCGACGGTGATGGCATGTTCGTTGTTGGTGGTGCCGGCATGAAGGAAATCATCAAGGGCATCATGGACGGTGACGAATTGATCCCTGTCGACGTTCTCTATCCGCCGGCAATGATCGCAACCGCCATGGATGCAACAGTCAACGCGTTCAAGTCCAACGGACCGGTTGCCGGCCGCTACATTCTCGGCGCGACCCTGATCACCCGCGAGAATGCCGAGAGCTACTACTTCCCGGATTCGCCGTTCTAATCGTTCAGCGAAAACTGGCCGGGGTCTTTGCGATGGGATCCCGGCCCCTTTTTCAGACCTGGCCCCAGTTTCGGAGAAGCGCCATGAAGACCATAAAGGGCCCCGCCCTGTTTCTTGCCCAGTTCGCAGGAGACGAGGCACCATTTGATTCCTGGGACTCGATCACCAAATGGGCGGCCGATTGCGGTTACCGCGGCGTTCAGGTTCCGAGCTGGGACGGGCGGCTGATCGATCTCGCCAAAGCCGCCAGCTCAATGACCTACTGCCAGGAACTTGCCGGCACCGCCAGGGAGAACGGTATCGAGATCACCGAACTCTCCACCCACCTTCAAGGGCAACTTGTCGCCGTGCATCCGGCTTACGATACCGCCTTTGACGGGTTCGCCGCCCCGGAAGTTCGTGGAAATCCTGCGGCCCGTCAGGCCTGGGCGGTCGATCAGGTCAAGCTTGCACTTGCAGCCAGCCGCAATCTCGGCATATCCGCACACGCCACCTTCTCCGGCGCCCTCGCCTGGCCTTACCTCTATCCCTGGCCGCAGCGTCCCGAAGGTCTGGTCGAAACGGCCTTTGACGAACTGGCCAGGCGCTGGCGTCCGATCCTCGACTTTGCCGACGAAATGGGCGTCGACGTGTGTTATGAAATTCATCCGGGTGAAGATCTCCATGACGGCATCACATTCGAGATGTTTCTGGAACGCCTGAACAGCCACACGCGCTGCAAGATGCTCTACGATCCGTCACACTATGTGCTTCAATGCCTGGACTATCTCGACAATATCGACATTTACAGGGACCGGATCGGCATGTTCCACGTCAAGGACGCCGAATTCAACCCGACCGGTCGGCAGGGCGTCTATGGCGGTTATCAGTCCTGGGTGGACCGGGCGGGCAGATTCCGCTCTCTCGGCGACGGTCAGGTCGACTTTGCCGCTGTTTTTTCCAAAATGGCCGCGAATGATTTCGACGGCTGGGCTGTCGTCGAATGGGAGTGCTGCCTGAAGCATCCGGAGGATGGTGCCCGAGAAGGTGCGCAATTTGTCCGCGATCACATCATCCGCGTTACCGAAAAGGCCTTTGACGACTTTGCCGACGGTGGTTCTGATGACGCAGCCAATCGGAACATGCTGGGGCTTGACCGGGATTGACGGTTCAAGAACACCTGGACACCCAGTCGTGCCAGATGACGGCCCGAAAAGTACGGTACCGTTCTGAAGAAGACAGGCGGGTTCGCCCTGAGGACGGGTCACGCGGCCGGGAAACAGAAAGCTTTTGTTCGAAACGGCTTTCAGGTGCTTCCATCAGACCGGGTTTCTCTATAGAAATGTAATCGATTACAGTACAGCGCCCTAAGACCGCTGGTGCAAACAGGAGGAGCGATATGGCCATAGAAGGTAAAGACAACCCGCAGACGCGCCCGATCCGTCTCGGCATGGTCGGTGGCGGCAAGGACGCCTTTATCGGAGCGGTGCACCGTATTGCCTCGCGCATTGACGGGCGCTACGAACTTGTCGCAGGTGCGCTTTCGTCAACTCCGGCGAAAGCCGAGGAGTCCGGCAGTGCCCTGGGCCTCGACGAAGACAGGATTTATGCCGATTTCGAGGCGATGGCCAAACGTGAAGCCCGGCTGAAAAACGGCATCGAAGCGGTCGCCATTGTCACGCCGAACCACGTTCACTATCCGGCAGCCAAGGCATTTCTGAAAAGAGGCATCCACGTCATCTGTGACAAGCCACTGACGTCGACACTTGCCGATGCCAGAAAACTTGCAAAGGCGGCGGACAGTTCAGATGCGCTCTTTTTCCTGACCCACAATTACACCGGCTATCCGATGGTCCGGCAGGCGCGGGAGATGGTTCACAACGGTGATCTCGGCACGATCCGGGTGGTCCAGGTGGAATATCCGCAGGACTGGTTGACCGTCAAGCAGAGCAACAAGCAGGCCGACTGGCGCACGGACCCGGCCCGCTCCGGCGCCGGCGGTTCAACGGGCGACATAGGCACGCATGCCTACAATCTGGCCTGTTTCATTACCGGCCAGTCTGCAGAGAGCCTTGCCGCCGATCTGCAATCCTTCGTTCCCGGCCGTCAGGTCGACGACAACGGGCACGTCATGTTGAGATATGCCAGCGGTGCAAGGGGCATGCTCTGGTGCTCGCAGGTGGCGCCCGGAAACGAGAACAATCTCAAAATCAGGGTCTATGGCGACAAGGGCGGCCTGGAGTGGCATCAGGAAAACCCGAACTATCTCCATGTCACGCCGTTCGGGGAACCGAAGCGGATCGTCACCCGTGGCGGGGCCGGAATGTCGGACAGCGTCGCGCCGGCAACCCGGATCCCTCCCGGACATCCGGAGGGTTACCTGGAGGGCTTTGCAAATCTCTACAAGGACGCAGCCGATGTGATCCGGGCACACCAGGCAGGCAAGGAAATTGGATCACTTGTCCCGGGGATCGGCGACGGCCTTGCAGGTGTGCAGTTCGTCGACGCCTGCGTGAGATCCTCGGCCCGGAATGCGGCCTGGGTAAAATTGAACGGCTGAAGCAGTCTCACTGGCCTTCCGAAGCGATGGCAGTCGTCTCTGCGGAAGCCAAAGACCATTCAAAACAGCTGCGCGTTGGTCTCATGACCGGTGCGCAGCCATGATTGTCCGCTCGGCAATCGCGGCATTCTCGCCCGGACACGCGAAGAAACGAGCCGATACACATTCAGGTTCCGTCCGCCTCTTGCAGGGAATTGATGTCGTCCTCACCATTTGCAGATTGCAACCCACCCACAACCTTGTTTGATTTTTGCAGCTTAACTTTGTGAAAAAGACGCTGAAGAGAAGATTTACGCCTGCTTCAGCAACGGCGCCACCGGATTAAGAGTAATTTAAATAACAAATACTCGCCAAATGGTAACTCAAGGAATCCTAGAGATTCAAATTAATGATAAAAATCATGCATTTCGCATTTTTGAGTAAAATTTGACATTTACTTGACTTACTCCAATCAAATTATCATCCAAATATCGTATTTTTTTCGTCTTATTTGCTCTGATTTTTTGTCAAATTGTCGCGAATACATTTAAGGCACAACAACGACTCACCGAAATTAATCGCTTGGACACATAAGTATAAATGCCGAGAAACTTCGGCTTATCAGGCTGAATTGGCCTGACCAGGGGGTACCAAGCATGAAGTCGACCACGTCAACCGCATTGTCCGAACCCGTCTTTGCCATCGCGGGGGAGACGGAGTTTTCCGGAGAGAAGGGCGATTATCTTGATGCGGGCAATGCGGCGGCGCTGTCGCTGGCGGCCGGCACCATCGCCATGACCTTCAATGCCGACCATGTCTGGGGAAGCCAGGCGCTGTTTTCCAAGGACGGCAGCGGCTATGACGACGGCGGCCACCTCACCGTCTGGCTCAAGGACGGACGCATCTATGTCCGCCAGCAGACCGACACATCGACCGAATACCTCAAGGTGCCCGATCTGATGATCAGCCAGGACACCGACTATCACCTGGCCGTCTCCTTCGGCGAGGACGGGCTCAATGTCTTTGTCAACGGCAAGCTCCGGGCGTCCGAGCCGGAGATGAAGCAGGGCATGGACATGAACGAGCGCTCCTTCCTGGTCGGGGCCTCCGGCGCCTGGCGCTCCGACGACGGCCACACCGCCCACCAGCAGTTCAACGGCACCATCGCAGACGTCATGGTCTTCGGTGAACAGGTCGAGGGCGAAGACATGGCAGCGCTTGCCGGTGCCGTCGACCCCGCCTTCGAGGCGGACGCCCTGGCCGCCATGGCACAGGACGACCTGATGCCCGCCTTCCAGCAGCTCCATCACGGGTCCGACGAGGCAAAGGCCCTCGCCATGGCCTACGGCTTCAACCACATGGGCCAGATGACCTCCGGAGCGACCTATTCCGAAGGCACCGATGCCGGCGAGACCATCGAGGGCACAAACGAAGACGATGCCATCAATGCGGGCCTGGGCGACGATACCGTCAACGGCAATGACGGCAACGACACCCTCCAGGGGTCCTACGGCAACGACATCCTCAATGGCGGCGAGGGCAACGACGTGCTCGACGGCGGGCACGGCGAGGACATCCTCAACGGCGGGGCCGGAAACGACCTCCTGATCTCGCAGTCCGACGGACGCGAGGGACAAGTCGCCCATGACGCCGACCGCGACGAGGGCGATCCCTATAACGAGCTCACCGGCGGCAAGCTCTATCCGGACCAGCCGCTGCATGCCGACGATGTCATGACAGGAGGCGAAGGCGCAGACACCTTCTACTTCCAGACCCTCATCAACGCCAAGGCACGCTTCCTGGAAGAACACACACAGGATGACGGCACCATCAGATGGCACGGCGTTGCCGGGGAGAACGAGAACATCCACGACCACTGGGTCGATGTCATCGGCAACGACGTCATCACCGACTTCAACAGGGGCGAAGGCGACACCATCCTGATCGAGGGACATACCACCAAGATCAGATCCATCTCCTATGGAGACACAAACGGCGACGGCATCGTCGATCACTCCCTGATCTCCCTCTACTCCGACCAGGGTTCGGGCGGCGGTGCCCACAACAACGACGATCTCGGCACCATCACCGTCTATGGCGACCTGATCACGCTCTCCGACATCTCAACAACGGCCAAACCCGCCTATGGCATCGTCCGCTCGATCGCAGATATCGACGAGGCCATCAAACCCATCGAGATGGGAACAGACAGGGGCGACATCGAACCACTCGCAGACATCCCGTCACAGGACGACCTCCCCTCCCCGATGGCATGACACCCGTCTTTGCCATCGCGGGTGAGACGGAGTTTTCCGGAGAGAAGGGCGATTATCTTGATGCGGGCAATGCGGCGGCGCTGTCGCTGGCGGCCGGCACCATCGCCATGACCTTCAATGCCGACCATGTCTGGGGAAGCCAGGCACTGTTTTCCAAGGACGGCAGCGGCTATGACGATGGCGGCCACCTCACCGTCTGGCTCAAGGACGGACGCATCTATGTCCGCCAGCAGACCGACGCATCGACCGAATACCTCAAGGTGCCCGATCTGATGATCAGCCAGGACACCGACTATCACCTGGCCGTCTCCTTCGGCGAGGACGGGCTCAATGTCTTTGTCAACGGCAAGCTCCGGGCGTCCGAGCCGGAGATGAAGCAGGGCATGGACATGAACGAGCGCTCCTTCCTGGTCGGGGCCTCCGGCGCCTGGCGCTCCGACGACGGCCACACCGCCCACCAGCAGTTCAACGGCACCATCGCAGACGTCATGGTCTTCGGTGAACAGGTCGTGGGCGAAGACATGGCAGCGCTTGCCGGTGCCGTCGACCCCGCCTTCGAGGCGGACGCCCTGGCCGCCATGGCACAGGACGACCTGATGCCCGCCTTCCAGCAGCTCCATCACGGGTCCGACGAGGCAAAGGCCCTCGCCATGGCCTACGGCTTCAACCACATGGGCCAGATGACCTCCGGCGCAACATATTCCGAAGGCACCGATGCCGGCGAGACCATCGAGGGCACAAACGAAGACGATGCCATCAATGCGGGCCTGGGCGACGATACCGTCAACGGCAATGACGGCAACGACATCCTCCAGGGGTCCTACGGCAACGACATCCTCAATGGCGGCGAGGGCAACGACGTGCTCGACGGCGGGCACGGCGAGGACATCCTCAACGGCGGGGCCGGAAACGACCTCCTGATCTCGCAGTCCGACGGACGCGAGGGACAAGTCGCCCATGACGCCGACCGCGACGAGGGCGATCCCTATAACGAGCTCACCGGCGGCAAGCTCTATCCGGACCAGCCGCTGCATGCCGACGATGTCA
>NZ_KI928927.1:0-31274 GCF_000521215.1 Labrenzia sp. DG1229
CCTCGGGAACCATCTCGGCGTAACGGCTTCGCCTCAATTCCCTTTACCTGCGGGCTACGTCACCCTGCCAGTTGACAGCAGGTCACCGCCGCTTGGGCTCATGTCCCCTCACAGCAGGGGCAAGGCAATTACAATTCCTCCTTTCTCAATGCATTCCAGACATATGCACCCAGGACCATCCGGGACGAGGCGCACTATAGCGGAAGTCATAGCCCCAGAACCGCTGCTGTCCGGAATGCGCCATTTCTTCACGGCCTGACCGGAACCGCGCCAGGATCGTCAGATGGGTAGGCGTGACTTCTGGCGCCTCGCTCGTGGCCTCGAAGGAGCACGGTGCGACGAACAGATTGCCGTTGAAATCCGCGTGGAGGGTCCGGAACAAAGACTGGAACAGATTGACGTCGCCAGTTTCGAGCAGCGTCGAAAAACTCTCCGCGCTCTTCTCGGAGACGGCCGCAAAGTAGGCGGGCGTTACTATTTCCCGGTCCTCAAGGTAGGCGATGAACATTGCCTGTATGAGTAAGGCCTGGGCCGCATCGGGAGCGAGCGCGGCCTTTTGCAGGAGGTTATGGGAAGTTTTCAGATTGTCGAGGAGAACCTGATCGATACGTTCTTTTGGGGGGAAATATTCGCCGTAGTCCTTCCAGAGGCGTCCAGATTCCGCGCCATAGATAAGATTCTGAAACCGCAACGCTTCGGTCGTCAGGCTGAGGCTATCGATGAGGCAGCGGGTCTCGAAGTCGTCGCCTGGATCGCTAAGCGGAGTGCGAGCGAGCGAAAACGCTCTGAGCGTATCTTCGGCGATGACCAGCAACAGGCTCGCGAGGCCCTGATTCCACAGCGCGCCGTGAAGGTCGATTATTGTGGCGCGATCATACTGATCGGTTTCCAGGATCGCCACAGTTGGGATGCCCTGGACGCAAAAGATCGCTGATACGCCCATTTCTGTAAGGGCGGCTCGGATCGCCGACGCATGCGGCACGTCGCTGACGGCCTCGGCTGACTCGTAGAGTTCAGGCAAGCGTCGATGCGTGAGCCCCAAGCGGTCTTTCCACTCCGGCCCCAATGTGGATGCCAAGGTCATGCTCGCTTCCCGCGCCGTTCCCGCTGCTTGGCCACGGAAGTAGGGGGGAACTGGAGATATCCTTGCGCTTGATCGATTTCGGACGCTGTAAGCGCGGAGCGCAGTCGCCCTATGATTGGCGCGCACGGCACGCTGATGATGGAAGTATCCGGCGAGCGGCGATGGGCCGCGTTTGCGTCGATCAGGCGGAAGTTGTCGGCTTCGATCAAGGCTACACAGCTTTCAAGCGAGAGCCAGGACCGCCCCCGACACTCCTTGAACAGCTGATCGAAACGGCCGCTGACCGTCCCCACGCGCACACCGAAATTCCTGACCAGTTCGGCGACAATAGCCATGGCGACAACATCTCCCGGCGTGAAGCTGGGGGCATGTCCTTTATGTAGGGCCAGTGCGGGAATAGCATCCCGCCACGTACGAAAGGCATCTACAGAAATGGAAAGAAGTTCACGAATCTGGCTTTGAGTATAACGCATTTGCCAATATTAGCTGGCATTGTTCCCCATATCAATACGGGGTTAATCCCGTGTGCGTACCCCATTTGTTCAAAACTTGCACCACTTATTCCTACTGTTGCGCAGACTTCTATGCGTCCGAAGAATATAGCGTTCTTCGGACGCATAGAAGTCTGCGCTACCTTTTCGACACGTTGGGGTGACCGGGAACTGTCTTGCCGTTTGTTGACGGCACGATAGGCAGCTAGTGACCAAAGATTGAATACAATCTTTGGTCACTAGCCAGAACACTCGGACTATCAACAGGCCTGACCCGACAGAGCGCTGGCGATTGCTACGCGCTTTTGAGGCCCTGATAATTCTCAGTTATCATAACTGACTGGCGGCCGTCTCCGCCTGCCGGTAACGATTCCTCTTGCCTCCGGACATCCGTCCTGCGCGCTTCGCTTGCCCTGGAACGGTCCGCCGGCGCGGTCATTGTCACTTGTCCGCAGGAGAGGGGCCGCGCGGCATCCCCTCTCCCACAAGGGCAAAATCAGGTCTCCCCATCCTTCCGCACTTCATGAACCGGCTGCACCGGCCCATTCCGCTTGTGCAGGACCAGGCATGGATCCGCGTGCCCACCAGGCCCGAGGATCCCCACCCGGCCGTCCCGGTGGGCGATCCCCCTCCTGATTTTGCCCTTGTCCCTCTCCCCTTCGCTCTCGCCGCCGAGGTCTCAGGAGCAGGAGCCGGGCTCCTGCCCTTCGGGGCAGAACCCGCTTCGCGGAATAGGGAAAAGGAGAAAACCCAAATGACAGTCGTCAAAATCACTGCCGAAATCATCAGTCTGGGACTGTTTCTCTCCGGCCTGTTTGGCCTGTGCCTTGTGTTTGCAGGCTGAGGGGAGGGGACACCATGACCTGTACATCCGCCAACGTCACCGCGTTCTTCTACGACAGCTTCAGCGGCGCAATCGCTGATATCTCGCTGAACAGGGAAGGCTACCTTGAGGAAATCAAACAGCGAATTGGATGCGGTCTGTTTGATGTCGTCCGCATCGATGACCATCACGATATTTTTCTGGATGACAACGGCCTCGCAGACGGCCTGCACACCATCGCTCAGCTCAAGAATTTTCCCAATCCCCTTGCTGGAAACCTCGTCATTGTCGGCAGGGATGAACACGGGGACGTTGCCGAGCCTCGCATGAGCGTCGAACAGATCGCGGCGCTGATCACCGTCTACCGGCCTGTCATGGATCCGGAATTGTCCTCTTTTGAAAGTCCGGGCCTGATCGGGTTTGGCCTGTCCGGTTTCAACATCCGGATGGAAAAAAGCGACCCGATTATCGTTGTCGACGGGGAGTTTTGAGCCATGGCGAAACTCACCAAAGCGCAACGCAAAGCCCATGCCGAGGCTGAGGCGATCCTGACCAAGGATCACCTCACCGACGACGAAAAGGACTTCGTGTTCCAGAACTGGCACGAAGGCGCCAACCACATCAACGGAGCAGCTGGGGCGTTTTTCACGCCCTGGGGACTTGCGGCAGATTTCTCCATCGATGCCGGGGGCGCTGGTGGCCGCGTGATCGATCTATGCGCGGGGATCGGAATCCTGTCCTATTTCCTGCACCATCGCGCGAAATGGGCCGATAATTGCCCGGATCTGACCTGCGTTGAATTTAATCCCCGATATGTCGAAGTCGGCAGGAAGCTCCTGCCGGACGCCCGATGGATTTGCGCCAATGTCTTCGACTGGCGGGACTGGCAAACGGAGCTTGGAGGGCATCGCTTTGACGTTGCCGTGTCCAATCCGCCGTTTGGTGCCGTGAAGCGCTCCGGGAACGGCCCGCGCTATCGTGGCCGCCAGTTTGAGTTTCATGTGATCGACATTGCCGCCGAGCTCGCCGACCGGGGCGCGTTCATCGTGCCGCAGACGTCCGCCACCTTCCGCTATTCCGGAGTGCACTGCTTTCAGCGGGTTGAAACCGGCCCTGCGGCTGAATATCAGAAGTTGTCAGGGTTCCTCATGCATGAAGGCGCGGGCGTCGATACCTCGATGTACAAGGACGATTGGAAGGATACCTCGATCATTTGTGAAATCGCCTGCTACGAGTTCGCCCAGGACCGCGCCCGGCAAAGACAGGTGCAGGAGCGCCTAAGCGCCCTGCCGGTTCCGGCCGTCCCGGATCGTCCCGCTGAACAGCTCGCCTTGCTGTGAGGGGAGGGGACAATGGCTCAGATCCGAAAAGTCAAAGTCTATGACATCGATTCCGGGCTCGGTGGAACGCACACAGTTTCCATTGTCGATGAATGGCGGGATAATCGCGTTATCGTTCGGGTCTGGTATGGCAGGGCTACGCCGACCGGTTGGGAGTCCTGGCCGGATTGGGACGGCTACAGGTTCGAGGCGGCCCGCGACCAGTTAACGAACCCGAGAGTTTTACAGCTCTACAAAGAGGAAGACTGATTCAGTTTTGGGGTGAGAAGCAGCAGCGCCGGGCCAGCGGCGCGACCGGGCCGGATTGGCCAGCCCGGCCGAGGCAGACGGCCTTTGCCCCAACCGGAGGTAACGATATGTGGTTCATACCCATTAGCGTTACCCTTACAATGAAAAAGACCCGCACCACCTGGTCAGTGACGTTGCGGGTCCAATTCATAACGTAAGGAAGGGGCGGCGGGGAAACCTGCCGTCCCACTCCGGCAATCAATATAGGCCAATTCCCCGAGATTTCCAAGCCGGGACCGCTTTCCGGCGCATCGAGCGCCAAAAAACGGATCAAGGGGCGCCCCCTCCGGCCCCGCCCCTCAATACTCCCCTCCCACGCATGAAAACCGCCCTGCTGGTGGTTCACTGTATCAGCCTGTTTTGACGAACTTCGCGCAGGCCTCCGGATCGGCGCGGAAGGCTGCGCCGGATGCTGACGAAGGGCGTCCGTCCACGCAGCATTGTCAGCGGCCCGCTTCCTTTCTTCAGGAGCTTGCCTGGCTGCGATCACTGAGGATGGTGCGTTCCCAGGAGAAGACTTTCCCGGTCTCGTTTGTTGAAGATTCCGATGGTCGCTCAAGCGAATTTACGCGGCTGACGCCAATCCTCAACCCTTCGGATCCTTCACTCCGTTGCGGCCGCAAGCGGTGCGGATTGCCGCCGGTCGCCGCGTCGATCGGCTTCGCTACCCAATCGAAATCAACAAAACGGAGACCCACATGAAAAAGATCTTCTCTTACCTGAAACGTACCAGCCGCAACGTCTTTGCCTATTTCGGCAAGCTCCTGAAGAAAGGCCGCTCCAACGGCCAGTTCAGCATCAGCGTCGCAATCGGCCTGCCGCCGTTTGTCAGCATCCGCTTCGGATACAGCGTCAAACCGCAGTCCGATAACGACAACACCAAGTCCGTCAAAACCGGCTGACGCAACAACCCAGCATCCCTTCCGGGATGCGGGGTGCTTCATGTTTCCCATATCTGTTGCTCTGGACGAGGCCGGTCGTGCTAGCCGCGGTTCATATAGTCTCAGACCTTGGAACGCGGTTTCCCCGGCTTCCGCGCGCCCTTCTGGCCAAGGCCCATCTTCTTTGCAAGCTCGGATCGGGCCGCCGCGTAGCCCGGCGCAACCATTGGATAATCGTCCGGCAAATTCCATTTTGCCCGGTATTCTTCCGGGGTCAGATCGAAGTGTGTCCGCAGATGCCGCTTGAGCGATTTGAACTTCTTGCCGTCTTCCAGGCAAATAATGTGCTGGTCCGTCACGGATTTCTTGATCGGCACCGCAGGTTTCAGCACTTCGACAACAGGCTCTGAGGCTTTTTGAACCGTGGAGGAAAGGGCCGAATGAACGCTCGAGATCAACGCTGGGAGATCACTCGAGGCAACCGTATTGTTGCTAACATAGGCCGAAACGATGTCCGCTGTCAGATCAACAAAAGCAGGCTCAAGAGAAACGTTCGTTTGCGGAGCTTCAGACATGAGAATTCCTTTTCGGTAATGACCTGAGCGTAAGATCAGAGCCGTTTCTAGGCGCGTTATACCACCAAGTAAATAGGTTCACGCGGGACCCGATGGGCACGGCTCTAGTCGCTGTGCTCCCCGAGCCGGCCGCAAGCGTCCGGCTCGGCCATCCGGTGACGATCCTCCCGCCTCCGGACTTCGCCCTGCGCACTCCGCTTGCCATCTCCAAATGGTCCGCCCTGCAGGCGGGCATCATTACTTGTCAGCAGGAGAGGGGCCGCTCGGCTTCCCCTCTCCCACAAGGGCAAAATCAGGTCTCCCCATCCTTCCGCACTGCATGAACCGGCTGCGCCGGCGCATTCCGTTTGTGCAGGACCAGGTATGGATCCGCGTGAGCGCGAACCCACACCTGGCCGTCCCGGTGGGAGATGCCCCTCCTGATTTTGCCCTTGTCCCTCTCCCCTTCGCTCTCGCCGCCGAGGTCTCAGGAGCAGGAGCCGGGCTCCTGCCCTTCGGGGCAGAACCCGCGTTCCGCGGATTGGGAAAAGGAGAAACCCCAAATGACAGTTTATGCGCACACCGCCCGGTTTGATCATGGCCGCGCCCTCACCGAAGACGAATTGCGGCGCTTGGCTCCGTCGATCTTCGCAACATCAGCCCACGAAAGCCGCTCGGACCGCTTTCAGCCGATCCCGACCATCGACATCCTGCGGGGATTGATGGATGAAGGGTTCATGCCGGTTGGAGCCAAGCAAGCCCGCACCCGCGACGAAAGCAAATCCGACTTCACTAAACACCTGATCAGACTGAGACGGCTGGATGATGATCAGAAATACAGTGTTGGTGATACGGTCTGCGAAATCCTCTTGAAGAACGCCAATGACGGGACATCCGCCTATGATCTGATGGCCGGATTGTTCCGGGTCTGCTGCCTCAATTCGCTTGTTACCCAGACATCAACGCTGGACAGCGTGAAGGTGCGCCATAGCGGGGATGTTGCGGGCAAGGTGATTGAAGGCACCTACCGCGTCATGGGCGAAGCGGAAAAAGCCCTTGTCGCTCCCGCCGACTGGTCAGGGCTTAGTCTTGGCTCGGATGAGCGTTACGCCTTTGCCGAAGCTGCCCATGTGTTGCGGTTTGGCGATGCCGAGGGGGAAACAAACACCTCGGTCAAGCCGGAACAGCTGTTAGAACCCCGCCGACGTGATGACCGCAACAATGATCTTTGGACCACGTTCAACGTCGTTCAGTTATGTAGAGCTCAACATAACTGCGCTTATGTGGAGCGCGTGTTTATGTGGATTCCGGCGGAAGGACGGCACTAGCATGTCGTTTTCCGCCGGAACACTTCACATAACTCAGAGGCGCCGCAGCCATCCTGCAAGGTTGCCGGCGTCCATATGTACGTGCGGCGTGGATGGCGGCGCGAGCGTTTCTGGGAACACCTGTGACAACGCCTGGCGCTTGAGGTCGAGATCCGCTCGCGCGTAGCGCATTGTAGTGTTCAGACCGGCGTGACCGAGCCATTGGCTGATAGTCGAGTAATCGACCCCGGCTTTGAGCAGATGGATCGCCGTGCTGTGCCGCAGACTGTGAGGATGCGGATACTTGTGGGTGACCGTTGTCATCGCTCCTGCAGCTTTGGCATATTTCCGCAACAGATAGCGTACGCCGAACCTGGTCAGAGGCCGGCCACGCTGGTTGACGAAGATACAGGCATTCGAGCTTTCTTCGTCACTTGCCCGCTTTCGGCGGTCCATGAGGTCGGCAAGCAACTTCGCTGTATTGGGCCAAATTGGGCAAACCCGAATCTTGGAGCCCTTGCCATGAAGGCGCACCTGATGCGGCGGCAAGAGCCTGATGTCGGAGGGACGCAGATCGAGCACCTCCTGCACTCGTGCACCCGTATTGAAGAGCAGCGCGAACAAAGCATAATCCCGGCATCCGCTGTCGCTGGTCCGATCAATCGCTCCCAATAGCGCTTTAATGGAGGCCGCATCCAGGTATTCGGTAGGCGCCTGTCGTGCGCCGCGCTTGAATGGAATGGCGATGACAGCCTGCCAGTGTCCAACCCGTTCGGGACAACGGTTGGCGAGGAAGCGTGCCAACGTGTGGATCGCCGCAAGCCTCATGTTACGGGTGACAATGCCGTTGTTCCGCTCCTCCTCCAAATGGAACAGAAAACGCTCGACGCGCTGTGCATCAACATCTGCAAGGTCGAGTGTTTCGATGCCACGCTCACACTCGCGGGAAAGAAATTGCAGCAACAGGCAGACTGCATCCCTGTAGCTGCGTATCGTGTGCTGACTCATTCCGCGCTGGTTTGGCAGATAGTCTTCGAAGAATGCGACGATCGACACGCCGAGCGACGTCATTTTCCGGCTGCGGCTCATGAAGGCCTCCCTGAGATTACGTCGGCGAACCGGGTGGCAAAGCGTTCGCTTGCCAATATGCCCAGTTCCTCTCTCCATTGCAGGTAATAGGCCGTCGACTCGATGGAGACGTGGCCCATGTACATAGCGAGTTTTGGTAGCAAAACCTGCACGTCATCGCCTTCTCGGTAGGCTCGCGTGAGCACCTGAATGGCAAAGCTGTGTCTCAGATCGTGAATGCGAGGACATCGCCCGTTCCCATCGTTTACCGAGGCGTTTCGGAACAGCGCGGTGATCGCACTCTGAAGTCCGGAGATACTGTAGCCGTTGCTTCGACCTGGATGGGGAGCCAGCAGCGCAGTGGACGGCACTATGGCAAAGCCTGCACTTGTTCTGAGAACCATGAAGTCGGCCAGTTCGGCTTGAGCAGTCAGCGACAGGGGAACAAGGCGGGTTTTCTGGAACTTCGATGCCCGGATGCGTAAAATCGAGCCATCGTCCTCCACATCGCTTAACCTCAGACGCTGCAATTCACCGAGACGAATGCCGGTTGTATAGAGCAGCACGGTAGCGATCCGCATCGTTGCGGCTCGCAATGGCGAGCCCGGCGCGGGAGTCAGCCGGTCCGCCGTGAGGAGCAACTTGGCGACTTCGTCGTCGCCAACGATGATCGGCGTGACATGAGGTCGGCGTTTGCATGCCTGTTCCGGTCCCGGTACAAAGCATTCCGGCGACAAGCGTCGTCGGAACAGACAGAAGTGGCGTAGCCGTTGTGCCCATTTGCGCCGTGAGTTTGGATGCCGATCTTTCTTCAACTCGAGCCAAAGGTCATGAGATTGCGCCGTTAGATCGTCATGGCCAAGGGCCGCAAGATCGCGCGTCACCGCTCTGAGTAGCCATTCCTCCTGACGATAGCGCCGTCCGAGCGCACGCCAATGGGCGAGATAGGCATCGACGTGGTGGCCGAGTTTCGTCGTTTCGAAGGCTTGGCTCATGGTTGCACCTCCCGGCCGGGAACCTCGAGTCCGACGGAGCGGAGCATGTCGCTCTGGATGCGTAAATAGGCGCTGGTGCTGCTGACGTTACGATGCCCCATGAGGTCACCAATGGCCTCGATGCCGACACCTCCTGCGAGCAAACGCATGGCAAAGCTATGACGCAGCGTGTAGGCCGAAGCTTCGGCGATGGGCAACCCCGCCCGCCGGGCTTGGAGTTTGAAGCGCGTGGACACTACCGAGCAACTGAGGGGCCCATAAGGCGCTTGGCCGCACAAGAAGAACTCGGGATGCGGTGAGGTCCGTCGTTGCCGGGCGTGATCGTGCAGAATGGCAACTGTGGCCGGAGCCAGCGGAAGCAGAAGAGTCGAACGGGTTTTGGGCTGGTAGACAGTTAGTGTCCCATTCCGCCATTCCACTGCATTGGTTGTCAGGGCCGCCACTTCTCCAGGACGAAGGCCATAAAACGCCATGAGATGCAGCATCGCGTAATCGCGGTTGCCCACGAAGGTCGTGCGATCAATCGCGACGAGCAAGGCTTCAATTTGCTCCCATGGCACGGCACGCGGTGGCTGCTCAAACCGGAAACTGCGCGGCAGCTCGAACTGATGCAGCGCTTCAAGGATCTCGCCGCATTCGTAGCCGTAACGCAGGAAACGCCGGACCGAACCGACGATATGCTGGAAAGTTGGCCGCGCCAATTGTGGGCGGCGGATGCGGAAATAGTTCTCGACGACTTTTGTCGTGAGCGTGGCTTCAGTGTCGTCCGGCGCAAGGCAATTGGTGAGAAAATGGGTCAGGGCCCAGTCGATATGTGTCAACGTTCTGGGAGCAAGACCGCGCAGCTTGCGTAACCGCTCGAGATATCGCCGCTTCAACGTGAAACGGGGTTCGTCATCATAATCCGCGATCAGTCGGTCGCTGTTAGCCAGAAATCGGCGATACAGGCGCTCGGTACCTCGATGTCCTTTACCAGGCCAATCTTTGAAAAACGTGCGCAGTTCCGTGCCGGAGACACGGCCTATTGGCTCACGCGTCGCTTGGTCAAGCACGCGTGACAAATGCCGGACATGGCGACGACAGGTAAGGCGTGAATAGTTCTCGGCCAGCAGAAAGTTGGCGAACGCATCTAGATCACGGGCGTGTGCTGATGCCTTCAGTCGTGGCAAGGCGCGATTGAATAGGTGTTGTAGCATGACAATCTCCAAACATTGTTAAAGATGCCGATGCTTTGCACGCCGGTATTTATGTTGAGTGGATACGACAGCAGCATCTGGTCCACCTGAAGCGCCCTGCCGGAATCCACATAAACACGCGCTCCACATAAGCACAAGAGAACATGATCCGGGGAGGCATTCGGGCGGTCAGCCGCGATGCGCAGGGAAGCCGCCGCAGAACCCGCACCCGCGCCGTCAACGGCATCGATCAGGACATCAAGCTCAATAAAGCTCTTTGGATCTTGAGCGAGAAAATGGCCGAACTCAAAGGTTCACGCGCGTCTTAAGCGTTGACCGGGAGCGGGACGCGTCCGCTCCCCATTCTCCACACACATCGCATTCAGGCCGATCACGGCAACCGGAGTTACCATCATGTCCAACAAAGACAGCCAGAACACAGCCGAAATCATTTTCGTTCCACTCAACAAGCTCGAAATCGATCCGCTCAACGTGCGCAAAACCTACAGCCAGAAAAGCATCGAGGAATTTGCAGGCAGCATCGCGGCCCATGGCATCATGCAAAACCTGCTGGTTCGCAGGGCCAAAGGCAACGGGCGCTATTATGTTTCCGCCGGTGGCCGCAGATATCGCGCCGCCCTCTATCTGTTGGATCAAGACAAACTGAACCCGGATCACCCCATGCCGGTGAAAGTGATCAGCAAGGAAGAAGCGCAGGAACTCAGCCTTGCGGAAAACATCATGCGCGAGGGCATGAACCCGGCAGACCAATTCGAAGCCTTCCGCGATCTGGCAGACCATGGACAGCCCGTTGCCGACATCGCCGCAAAGTTTGGCACCACAGAAGGCATCGTCAAAAAGCGACTGGCCCTTGGACGGGTGGCCCCGGAGCTACGGGAGGTGTTCCGCGAGGACAAGATGACCCTCGACCAGCTTGCCGCCTTCACCATTACCGACAATCACGAGGAACAAATGCGGGTCTGGAACGAGCTTCCAAGCTATCACCGTCATGCGCACATGATCAAAGACGCGCTCAAAGGGGAGGGGATCAAGGGAACGGATAAGCGGATCAGGTTTATTGGTGGATTGGAAACCTATGAACAGGCGGGTGGCCACGTGAAGCGTGATCTGTTTGACGATCATTCAGGCGGCTTTGCCATGGACAGCGCCCTGCTTGCCAAGCTGGTTGACGAGAAGCTGGCCGCAGAAGCGGAAACGGTCAAGGCTGAGGGTTGGAAATGGGTCGAATGTTTTTTTGAACTCGATTACGGCGAATTGTCAGATTACAGCCGGGTTTACCCTCAAGATGTGGAATTGACGGAAGAGCAAGCCGAAGAACTGGAAGCGCTCGAAGCCCGCTATCAGACGTTGGAGCTGGAAGAAGAGTCAGCGAAGAACGACGCGGAGCTGAATGAGCTTGGAGAGAAGATCACCGCGATTGAAAGCCTTCTGGAACAGGAAATCTATGCGCCTGAAGATCTTGAGAGTGCCGGAGCGATTGTGTCTCTGACACATGGCGGCACGCTGCGCATTGAGCGCGGGCTTGTGAAGCCGGAGGACATGCCGGAACGGGAAGAAACGGCAACTACAAAAGGCAATTCTGCTCAAATTGAAGAGGACGACACACCCATCCTCAAGCATTCGGCAACGCTTACGGAAGACCTGACAGCGCAGAAAACAGCGGCTCTCAGGTTGGAAGTCGCTAACAATACCGATATCGCTTTGGCCAGTGTGGTTCATGCCTTCCTGCTCAGAATTGCGTATCTCGGTCATTACGGTATCAACCAGCTTTCAGCCCTTGAGGTGTCGTTGACCCATACCGATCTTGCAAGCTCGATGAAACAGCCGGATCAATGCGCAGCGTTGGAGGAACTGGACAGTTTGACGGAGAACTTCACCAGCCATATTCCGGGCAATCCGGAAGACCTTTGGGACTGGTGTATCGACAAGAGCCGTGCTGAGCTTCTGGAACTGCTCGCATGGTCTGCRYCCCATTCCATCAATGCAGTTGAAGGCAAGATGGACCGTCCGAAGGAAGCCGCCCATGCCGATCAGATCGGCGCAGCCGTCAACATCGACATGCACGGATATTTCAAACCGGAGGCGGAGAACTATTTCCGTCATCTCAATCGCAGCAGCATTCAGGCAGCGGTTGCGGAAGCTTGCAGCGACGACTTTGCCGATGGTATTGCTTCCATGAAAAAAGCAGAGGGGGCAGCGTTCGCTGAGAAGTCTCTCAAAGATAAGAACTGGTTGCCCGAACCGGTCCGTTGCGGCATCCCCACAATGCCGGAACTCGAAGACGGAGACATCACCGTCACACCTTTTCCCGAAGCGGCTGAGTGATCAGCCGTTTGCCGGTCACGGGTTTTCTCCCCCGTGATTGGCTTTCTCTTGCCCCAAGCGGGTGATAAGAGGAGAGCCCGATCCAGTTTGGAGTGGCAAAAGCAGCAGCGCCGGGCCAGCGGCGCGACCGGGCCAGATAGGCTCGCCCGGCTGAGGCAGCAGCCCTGCTACTCTAACGGAGGAAATGTGATGTGGCTTTTGCCAATTAGCATTTCCCTTACAATGAAAAAGACCCGCAAGTCCTGGCAAATGACGCTGCGGGTCCAATTCATCTTGTAAGGAAAGGGGTGGCGGGGAAACCTGCCATCCCACTCCGGATCTGAATATAAGACACTTTCCCGAAATAGCCAAGCCGGGGGCATTTCCCTGCCGCATCGAGCGGCAGAAAAACGCTTGCGAGGGGTGCGCCCTTCCGACCCCGCCCCTTGGGCTCCCCACCCGCCCGGATGGAAACTGTTTCACGGAAACCTCTGGATGGTTGGATCTGCTTGTTATGCATATCCTCAACTACGAAAACAGCCGGTGCGCTCTTGTGAGCGCACCGGCTGGGGAAAATCGTCCGGTTGTCACGGGTTTGTATCGTGGGAGCAACCAACAAACGCCTGAGGACGATCCAATCCGCCTATTACGGATTACTGGGCGAGGGTGCCGAATTCGGCTTCGTCCAGAAGATTGTCCTGGTTGGCATCTGCAGCGCTATAGATCTCTTGCGTGATCGGGACGCCTGCAACCGACAGTTCGGCCAGTGACACAAATCCATCCCGGTTTGTATCGATCTCCATAAAGTCCGCGGCAAGCGTCGCGGTAGCCATTGATGTGGACAGAACGCCGAAAACAAGCGCAGAAAAAAGACGTTTGGACATTGGTCGTCTCCATGAATCCAAATTGGGATAGTCCCTCTCAATAGTGACTGAGAGATGCGCTATAAAATTGCATGATAATAGTGTCCTCAATTAGAGGTAAGTTCGAACATGCCTCGATTATTTGGCAATGGCGTTGTGCGAGGCGATGGTCGCGGCAATGAAGTTGCTCCCGCATCGCATTGCGCGACGCGGGAGCCTTTTCATTGCCATCCGGTGCGGCCTCGTGGAGAGCAATGAACGGGACGTACCCTTAAGTCCGCCGTATCACAAACGTAGGACCTTTGACGCGGGCGGGAACCCCTTTTTTGTTCTGTACGAATAGATTGTGCTGTGCGATAGATTCAACCAAGGGGCTTTGTTCAAGATATCCTTTTTGGAGACGAGATTGATGAAATCAATTTCCTTTCTGGCCGGTGCCGGGGCATTTGCCGCCGCCACCGCCTTTCTTGCCGCACCCGGTCAGGCCCAGGACTATGATATGGACTGCAAGGTGATCCTGTGCCTGGCTGGCGGGTTCCCGCAGACTTGCGGCGATGCCAAGTCCTATATGTTCAAACGTCTCAAGAAGGGCAAAAGCCCCTTCGGGATCTGCTCTTATGAAGACGGCGGTTCCTATGAGGCGGTGCAGGCCGATGCGCAATTCCTGCATGGGGAAAGTAGTTATTTGTGCCCGGACGGCAAGAAGCTCCACTACCGCCGGGATGACGAGGATCGGTTCGGATCGGATGTCTTCTGCTACACCAACTCGCGACGCGTGCGTCAGGGCGACGATAACGTCACGATCTATGAGGGCAAAAGCTCGGCTACCCATGTCAACTTCACCACGCAGGTGACGGTCGAGCCGGGCTCTGCCGCTGCCTTCACCTCGCCGCGCTACTACGTCAACACCGGCAACGGGACCGTTATCGAACGCTGATGCGGAACCTTGGATTGGTCCTGACCGCGGCCCTTGCTGGAAGCGCACTTGGTTCTGCGCCTGTCATGGCGCAGGACGCCTTCTGCTATCTGCCGGAAAAACCGTTCGATTATCAGCTTTCCAAGTCGGATCCGCTTTATGAAGCGGCCCGGGAAGAATTCCAGACCTATCTGGAAGAATTGGAAGCCTACATGCTGTGCCTGGAACAGGAGCGCTCGCAGGCGTTTTCCGATCTGAAAGAGGGCTATGAAGAATTCCAGCGGATCTATGGATCCGATGCTGTTTTCCGGGGCCCGGTTCCGACCTACTCGATGCCGCAATAAATCAAGGTTTCCTGCCGGTTTGTGAGTGCCCCGAACTGGCCTGAAAACGCCTTTTGTGCTATAAAAAACAACCATATAGAGAGAGTTGATTTAGAGGTAGCCATGCTTGATATGACGTCTTCTGAAAAACAGTTTTTAACCGTCGACTGGAACGATCAGACGCAAACCGCGCTCCAGATTATTGAGGCGCTTGCCGCCAAGCATGGCGTTGATGCCAGTGTCTCAGAACTCGACAAGTATGCCGGTGACATGGCGCGTCTTGCAGGCGATGACGTCGAGCTTGATGAGATCGAACAAATGCTGGCCAATGTCGGCAAGCTTGGCCTTTATGACGGTAAGGATCTGACCCGTCTGCATGCCCGGTATATGACTGAGCTAGCGTCCAACTAAATGGCTTTCGATCCGTTTGGCGATCACACCGAAAAAGGCTACTTGCGCAATATCGCAGGGGTCTCCGATCCTGAGATGGTCAAACGGCTGGAACACAGGTCGGTCATCTCCAACATCAAGCAAGCGCTTGGCGACCTGCAGACCGGCAAGCCACTTACCTATCAGGATGTGCTCAAGACGCATGGAACGCTGTTCAAGGATGTCTATCCGTGGGCGGGCAAGGACCGCTTTGCTGTCGGCCGAGAGGAAGCCAAGCTGACCGGTGATCCGTCGAAACGAGACCTTGGCGGAATGATTACAAAGGGGCCCGTGGCCTTCATGCCGTCCAGCCATACAGAGCGCGGCGTCGATTATGCCCTGGCCATGGGGAACGATCCGAAAACCATGCGCGCCTCACCCGGAGAGGTGATGGGCCATCTGGCCTACGCGCACCCGTTCCTGGACGGTAACGGCCGCACGTTGATGGCGGTTCATGGCGAGTTGGCAGCCCGGGCCGGGATCCACATCGACTGGTCGAAGACAAACAAGATTAAGTATCTGGTCGCGCTGACCAACGAGATCAACAATCCCGGTTCCAACGCCCTGGACAGCTATCTCAAACCCTTCGTGCGCGAAGGGTCTCTCAGCCTCTCGGATCGCCAGAAGGTGTTCACCGGGCTCCCAGGCCTGTCCAAACCTGACGAGCGGCCCGTCCTGACGCTTGTTACTGGTCCGGACAGTGCCAGCCGCGACGCGGTGATACGCGATACCAAGCTCGGTTCCTCTTCTGAGCATGTGACGGGCCAGCAGGACCAGTTGGCCGCGATCGGGCAGGGCAAGTCACTGACCGTTGCAAGCACGCTTGGCGATGATCAGACAAAAGATCTGATCGACCAGGCCAAGCAGGCCGGATTCGAAGTCCATGTGAAGTTCGCCGGCAAGCTGGGTATCGACGATGAAATGCGCAGCGCGCTGAAGTCCCTGTCTGAGGTTCTGCCAAAGGCAGACAGGGTACAGATCTTTGAAGGCGAGGGAGCCAACGTCCGCGAAGTTGTCGACAAAAGCGATCAGTCTCTTTCTCTCAAGTCGCCCAAGCCCTGGGCGGTTGATGTGGTCATTTCCGATGAGGCCCGAAAGATCGAGGTGACCAATGATCTGGCAATGAAGGAAAAGCATCTGGACCGTCTGCAGGAGGCCGCCCGATCCGGCAACGAGGCACAGCAGCAGCTCGTCAACAATGCGCAAGACTTCAAAGAGACGCTTGAAAGGTTGAAGGCCAAGGATCGCGGCATTGACGGATGGGAAGAGTCCGGTGAACAGAAATCTAAATCCGTGTCGCGGCGGCCGTCCCGCCGGGAAGAGGGGTACGGCCTATGAACGAAACCCTCTTCTGGATTATCATATTCACGTCCCCGATCTGGATCTATGTGCTCTTTCGGATCGTCCTGAAATATTGCTGATCAAAGCCGGGTTTCCTTTCTTTCCTCATTGGTCAGGAGTGCAAGTCCCTTGCACTCCTGCCTCGTGGCGAACAGTGGGGTGTGCACCGTCAAGGGAGAAGCGGCGGGCGCAGGCCGCAAGGCCGAGCCACGGGAACCGTGCCTTGACCGGGCGAGGGGCAACGCCCCTGGTCTTTTCCCATCACCGGTTCGGATTTGAAAGCATCGGAACGGACTGGTTCACCTTTCGAATCTGGCGGCAGGCCAGTCATCACTATGTCTCCTTGTCCTGCGTTTCTTTAAGATGGAGATTTGGCGGGCGCCGCTTCCGGCAAAAGGTTGTCGGCAGCTTTTTTTCCCTTGGCCTTTGGCCAATTCCGCGCGGATCAAAAAAAGCCGCCTCCGCCCCTTCCCCTGACGGTTGCCGTTGCTCAACGCGCCCGCCTCGTCATCGCCATCGAAACGCCAAACAAGGAGACACGGCGATGCTGGCTAACATTCTTCACTTCGAAAACGAAACTCTCATCGGATCCAAAGCCACCGGCACAATCGCAACCCTGGACTGGGACCTGACGATCGAGGCTGAACCCGTCACCAGCGACAACGACAAAGCACCGACGCATCGGCTCTACGGCCGCTCCCCGGCCGGGCACCGCATTGACTGCGGTGCGATCTGGAAAAACACCTCCAGGGAAACCGGCAAGCCCTATCTCTCGCTCGACATTCCGACCCGGAACTTCAAGGCCAATCTCGGCCAGGCCGCCGGGCAGGACGATCCAGCCGTACAGGCAATCATTCCCTGGAACTGAATATCAGGTGGGCCGCTCTTAAGAGCGGCCCACCTGACGAAGAGGAGACGTTCGTTGCGCTCTACTCAAAGGTCTAAAATGCGGACAATCCAGACTTTTGCAATTGCGGCTATTGCTGATGCAGCATTTGCTCGCATGTGCAGCGCCTCTTTCCCTGCTGTGCGGTGGATGTCGTCAGATCGGCCATTCTCGACAGTTGTTTAGCCCTATCCAAAACGAAGCCTTCGCCGCAGCGAAGTCAAACGAGCAAGGCGCGGCATAAACGGTTCTTTCTGAGACGAATCGCGCGTTCGACTAACCCGAAACACTACTATCTCTGACAATAGATTAGCCGAAACCCAAGATGGTTAGCGGCACGGACGACTCAGAGCTCGGTTTCTTTCCTCTCCCGTTAAACCTCTCGCCTGACCGCGTATGTCGGATTTGCCCGGGTTATTTATCCAGGAATCTGGAAATTGCGGCAAAGGTAGTTTCAACTTCGATTGTTCTTTGAGAATTTGAGGCCTCTTCCTCTGATGCGTGGCGGGCAATCACAACCTGCCGGCTCGGGTTGATGTAGATCAGTTGGCCAAACACGCCTTTTGCGAGGTAGGCGCCGTCTTCATCATTCGTGATCCACCAGAAATCACGATACGCACCGTCTGGATATGTCGATGCTCGGGGGCCAGCTGCAAATGCCTCGCGACTACCCAGCTTTGTGATCTGTTTGACGACGTTGTCCGGGACGATACGCTGTCCGCCGAAATGACCTTCGTTCAGCATCATCTGGCCAAAACGCGCCATATCGCGTGCACAAATGTTCATACCTCCGGTCGCAAAAGGGTTACCAGCCCCATCGAGCAGGTAATAAGCCTCGCATTCCGGTCCGAGCTTCGACCAGATCATCTCCTGAACGTTGTCTAAAACGGATCGCCCGCTTGCATTGGCCACAATCCATCCGGCAACGTCTGTTTGTGGCGAGTTATAAACAAAAACGTCGCCATGTGGGCGGGCTTGCGAGACCGATGGCAGAAAGTTTGCCACTCCCAAACTTTCTTCTCCGGGCATGACCAGCGCTCCGGCGGCGGCGAAGTATTGCCGCGCAGGCGAACTTGCATCGGCAAAAGCAGCCGGACTTTCATCCCAGTCTGTGCCTGCGGTCATGTCGAGGATCTGTCCAACCGTCGCGTCAGCAAAGCCCGAGCCTGCAAGCTCAGGTACATAAGTCTCAACCGTTGCGTCCCGGTCGAGCACGCCGCGGTCAACCAGCATAGCGGCTACGGTGCCGATGAACGACTTGCTTACCGAGGCAAGATAGTGCGGGCTTTGAGGCGTCATTCCGTTCCAATATCGCTCGTAGATCAGCTCACCATTGTGAAGCACGACAATCGAGTCTGTCTGCCACGACTCGAATATCTCGGTGCTTGTCTTTGTCGTCCCATCTGGAAGCTCTACGGAAATATCCGTCAGGTTTTGCCGGTTCTCAACGAAAGGAACCGTCCTTTCCGGGTCAGTTTTGAGAGGCGCTGTCGGCAAAATTCGACGTACGTTCTGAAAGGACCAGCGATTGAGAGGATACACGTTCCAATTGGCCGCGTTGACCTGCATACCTTCGGGTTTCACGAAGCCTTTCATTATGCCAAGCTCCGACGCCGTCGGATCTTCTTCTGCACCGGAGAGGGTGGGCATTCCGAATGATAGGGCACAGAGTGCCGCGCAGGTAATGCGTTTGATAGACACATAGTCCATGAGAGTGGTCCTTTCTAGGGAGCTGCAATATAGATCAGACGAACCTATGGGCCATCGAACTCTCCCATCCTGCTGGCGATTTACCGACAACAATGCCCGTCCGGGTGAGCTTCAGCAAGTCGGAATGATCAGGCCACAAAGGACGCAGCACCACATGGGCCAAAGCTACCTTGAGCACACGCAAACCGTGCACCCGATCAAAACAGTCGAATGACCGCACTGTGGGCATCGGCGTCGGTTGTGCGAGCCGCAGCATTTGGAACAACTGACCCAATGCGGTTAATCGCCAACTTTAGCCGTGTGGTCTGCTTTGCGGCCCATGCTAAACTTGCAGGATACCAAATTCTCCCATTGGTTCATTTGCAATTTGCAGTGTACGAATGTGAATAGCTGAAATTTCGACATGGAGCCGATGGACTATGAGACGCTACAAAGAATTGGCGCTTGCCTGTTGTTTTGCGACCTTCAGTTACCCTCTGCTCGCTCAGGAAAGATATACAATCCCTGATAGCCTGACTGATTTGAAGACTTGGCGGAACGGCTATTCAGCTGAAGAAGCCACAAATTTCCGCGAGGAATTTGACGCCTCATCACTGACTGAAGCGGGTGACGTAGGCGCGTTCGCGATGGCCAATCTCAGCGATGTATTACGAACTGCACAGCTTTACCGCAACGGTGACGTTATTGATTTCAGCAGAAACCCGATGCCAGAGATTGCCGATGTTTCGCTGTCGACTGCGCTGGGTACGCAGACCTTGCGCGAGACACTCGACGATCCACGGGCGCGGATACGTGCCTTCGCAGTGGTGCATAAAGGGGAGCTAGTCTTTGAGGAGTACATCGGCATTCGTCCATGGGACAATCACCTGTGGGCCTCCGCTTCAAAGTCGATAACGGGTCTTATCATCGCCAGTTTAGAAGAAGAAGGCTTGGTTGACCTCAACGAACCGATTGCAACTTACCTGCCCGATTTCGCAGGAACAGCATGGGCTGATATCAAGCTGGCAGATGTCGTGCACCAAAGATCCGGTCTGGATATTGAGGAAAGCAGTTTTGCGAAACCCGACCATCCAATGGCCGCATTTTACGCAACAGCTTTTGGGGCCGAGGGTGCTGCCGACAATCCACTTCGCGAGATACTGAAAACGGTCGAGGTCAAAGACCCGCCGGGCACGCAGTTTATTTATTCTTCGATGAACACGCAGATGGCATCACTTGTTATTGAGGCCCTGACCGGAAAAGCTTGGAATGACGCGGCGACGGAACGGCTTTGGCAGCGTGTTGGCATGGAGGGGGATGCACAAGTGGCACTTACACTCTCAGGTGAGCCAGTTGCCTATGGACTGATAGCGTCGCGCCTGCGCGACATGGCCCGCTATGCTACGCTGTACACCCCAAGCTGGGAGCGAGTAGCAATTGAACGTGTTGTGCCGGAAGGGTATTTGGATCGGCTGTACGAAGCCGCAGACCCCGCGATCTTTCGCGGTGGCTATATGGCTGAACGGCTGGTCGAAAGTTTTGGGACTGAAGAAATCGGAGCGGCGTATCAGTGGGATGCGGTACTCGCAGATGGTGATTTCTACAAGTCTGGCCGAAGCGGACAATTCCTCTATATCTCGCCCGGGACTGATACCGCTGTTGTCGCATTTTCCACCGTTTATAGGTCAGAAATTTGGCTGGAAGGCTACGCTCGCGAGATCGTCACCAGCGTCTTTCGCCAAAAATAACTGGATCAGTTGGATCTAGGAACAATAAATAACCGAAACACAGTTTGAAGTGGACAAAATGCTCAGTGCCTTCAATCACGGGGCGTGTAATGTTATCCCTAAAAAGAAAGACCGCTCATCTAACTGATCGTTCGGATCAAGCTCGTTTTCCTTGTTTGTTTAAGACATTTGCCTCCCATTGGAGCAACACTTCTCTTCGCAGTCTGAATAACGTTCTAATGTAATCACTTTGCGCTTTTTTCGGTTTGGTTGCAGAACGCCTCGCTTTGAGACGCGCTTCTTAACTTCGATGCCTGATTGATGCACCGACCTTCAAGAATGTCCGTTTCTTCTGCTGCAGAGCGGCGCTGGGTTTTTCGCACATACGGCATTTCTGACGCTGCGTGCAGTCGCAGCGAGAAAGTCGAATTAACAGTAAGGGCTCTTTCGAGACCGTCGCTGCGATTGGTATAGATGGCTGCTGTCTTAAGACCGTTGCTTAAGCCTTTTCCAGCCCGTGAGGGCCGTAGCCTGTTTTTAAGGAAAAACAGGCGGAGCAGTCCGGAGGCTGAACGCGCTCCCCATCAAGCGCTGAAGAGAAGCCGTAGGACTGTGGGAAAGGCGGGCGGTTCGGCACGGTCTATTTTTGTTTTTCGTTTTCGAAATAGGCGGCCAGGGCACTTGTTCCGATTAATCCGCCGAGTTGCCGGTCTGGCAGGACGTCGCATGGATCGAAGTGTGATTTGGCGATGCCGTAAAGATCTGTTTCAATCTTCGTTTTGGTCCGTCCCGGCTTTTTTGAATTCGGTTTTTGCGCTGGCATTGGTGCGGTTCCGGTTTCAGGCGTTGTTTCTAGTTCTGCTTTTCGGTTTCAAAAAAAGCGGCAAGGGCCGCTCGGGCAAAGATGCGCCCGAACTGAAGGTTCGGAAGCATGTCCAAAGGGTCGACGTTGTTTTTTTGCAATTTTGAACGCTTTTTCGGAGACGGTTCGTTTTGTTCTGAAGCTGCCTGGTTGAGTGTGATAGTTGGTCGGCAGGGTCTTGAATGTTCCGCTTAGCAGATGCTTCTCATAGAGGGGCATTGCCTTTCTGAGGATCAAGGCAATAGCTTTGTCTTGCGGATACGTGCGGGACAACAGGTCGAATGCTGGCGAGACGCCTTGTGCAGGGAAGGGCGCATCGATGGTGAGAAGCCCTTTGGCCTTGTCGGCGACTTTCGGTTTCGCCTCCTCATGGGTGAGTGAGGGTGTTTTTGGCGCTTGCTGGTCAGAAGACCGGTCCCGTGTTGTTTGCTTTGCAGCTTCCGGCTTTGCTGTGTCTGGTGTTTCGTGGTTGTCCGGATCGGGTTCCACGGCTGGGTTAGTCTTTTTCCGGACAACACCGGTTTCGACGAATTCCTGGTAGGAAACAGGTGATTTTCTAAGCGGCATTTGCCTGGTCCTTCAGGATGGCGAGAATGCCGTTTGTAAGGCTCTCGGCTTCTTTGGCTGCGGTTCTGTAATTGTTTGCGATCAGCCTGTCATTTGGGTTCGCTTCCAATTTCCGCAGGACCTGATGAAGCAGTCCCTTGAATTTCATGTCTTCGAAGGCATTGCGGCTATGAAGGCCCGCTTCAAGGCATGGCATTTCATCCAAGAGCTGACTTGTCCGGTTTTGAGCTTGTGTCAGCTTTGCCGTCGGCACTCTTGTTTTCATGATGAATGTTGGGATTTCAATTTCGGCGGCCATTGCCACTTCGATTGCGTATTTGAACGTTGCGAGCGTTTCATCTGTGTCGAGAACGGTGAGGGCGGTCGGCAATATGATTGCGTCTGAATTGACGATGACCATGTTGTTGAGCTCGGATCCACCGCCGTGTGTATCGATGAGGGCGAAGTCGCGGCCTGTTTCGAGAGCCTGGTTATAGGCGCTTTCGAAGTCGGCTTCGTTGTTAGCGATGAACACGCTGGCATTTTTGTGCCACGTGTTTTTGCTGATGGCGTATTTGCTCCATTCGGAGATTGGTTTGTTGTTGTCTGCCTCAAAGAGGGCGACCTTGTAGCCCTGTTCAATGAGACAGGACGTGACGGCCATCAGAGCGGTGGTTTTTCCGGCTCCGCCTTTGAAGGAAACGAACGAGATGATTTTCATGGGAGGCACGGCTTCTCGATTGTGAGAACAAGAACTACAATTTATGCGATCTTTATGTTCACCATCTTGCGGTAGCCGTCAACCGTTCCCACACGTCATCATTCGGGCTTTTGTATTTTTGATCGACTGTGCATTTCCTCAAAGGTGACAAAGACCCTTTGTCACCTTGATCTTCTGACAATTTGCTCTTCTGAGAATTAGCCATTTTGTACGTTTGCTACTCTGCAAATTTGCAACTTTGCAACAAAGTACAGAAATCACTTTGCAAAAATATCACTCTGCCACTTAGAAATTTTGCAACAATGCAAACTTGTACGTTTGTACGCCTGCTACATAGTACAAGCACGCCTTTGTCGCCTTGCCATTTTGGCAGTTCTGACCGACGCACAGCGTGTTCAAAACATCAAGGTGACTGGCTTTGTTAGAAAGGTTTGGGTTTTCGGAAGAGCTCCAGCTTTGAGCTTGCGCTGCATATAGTTGGTGTCGTATACCTTCCTTTGTTGGTACGTGGCAGGATATTGCAAATGTAACACATTTACACTCACGGTGCCCAGCACCCCCGCCACGTACCCCCACCAGCGCCCGAGGGCGAGCAACGACATCACCAGCCCAAATCCAAAATGAGCGGCCATGAGCAGCGAAGCGGAAGACGGAAATCAGTCAAAACCGAAGGCGAAATCTGCGTCAGAACCAGACGAATGGACCGTGTTCAGCGTGCGCTTGAGAGCGTCTGAAGTCGCCGAGCTGGATGCGCTTTGCGCCGAGCTGGGCGTGAAGAGAAACCGGGTTTTGCGCACGTTGGTCCTGAAAGCGAATGGCTTCCTGGACTACGACAAGGCGACCACGGACGTATTGCGCAATCTCACGAGACAGATTTCCGGGATCGCGACGAACATAAATCAGCTCGCAAAACAGGCGAACAAAACCGGCGAGCCTGATTTCATTGCGTTCATGGAAGACCGCAAAGGGCTTGGCGCGCTCTTCTCGAAGGTCGAGACGCAGGTGCAAATTCTCCTCAACGTGAGAAAGCGGAAGGCCGCTGCGAAGGCGATTTTAGAAAAGGCGCTTGGCGATGGTCAGTGAGGTTGTCGATCCGCTCGAAGCGGTGATGGGTGAAGACTGGGGCATCCTGAAAATCCCGGCCTCGATGCGCGGGCCGATGCTGCAGTATGTCCTGGAGCTGCAGAAGAAGATCGCCGGCGGCGGTGGTGGAGGATCGGGTTCGAGCAGCTGGACCGACCGGATGACAACCGCCTTTTTGGCTCAGAAGCCCCAGGCCATGGCGAAGCTCATTCGAACGGGCGGCACGTCCGATTTGCGCGGCATTCGCGATCAGATGGATTACCTTCGCAAAGAAGGCAGCGTTGAGCTTGAACGTTCAGACCGGTATTTCGGCCGTGTTGTCGATGAGGCAGCCGAGGCGGAGATGATGACCTCCTGGCAGCTTGCGGACGCCGGCGAAGGCAAAGCCGACCGGACCAGTCATTTCATGGTCAGTTTTCCGGAGGGCACCGACCATCGTGCGGCTTACCGTACTGGCCGGGCCTGGGCCGAAGAGATGTTCGCCAGCGGCAAATACGGCGATCACTTCGATTATTTCACAGCGTTTCATACGGACCGGGCGCATCCTCACATGCATGTCGTCGTGAACCGGCGCGGGCTTGAGGAAGGGTCATGGCTGAAAGTCTCGCCGCGCGGACACTTCGATTATGACGAGATGCGCTTCGTCCAGGTCCGGGTTGCGGCCGATCACGGAATTGAGCTTGAGGCAACGCCGCGATTTGCTCGAGGTGTCGAGGATAGGCCCTTTACCGATTGCGAGGTGCAGCGAGCCTGGCGCGAAGAACGTTCACCGCAGGCCCGCGCACATGATGCCGTGTCTCGTTTGAAGGCTTCGCTGGCGAAGGGTTTGTTTATCCTCCAGGTCCGCGGAGAGGCGAGCCTTATCGAAGGTGAGCATTCGAAATACAGCACGCTTTTGCGCGAGGCGGCTCAGTTGATTGAGGAAGGCCGGCAACTCAAGGCGGCCGGTCCCGCTCACCAGGCGGGGTTGAAACGGACCTTTGACAGCGGTCACAAATTCTACGGTGAGCTTGTGCCGGCCAATATCGTGACGATCAAGGAGATCCGCGAAATGAATGCAGCCATTGACGCGCGGCGGGCCGCGATCTTGAGCAATTTTGAGAAAATCGATTCCGAGCTTTCCTCGCTTCCGGAAGGTCCGGACAGGACAAGGGCCGAACGGCTCACGGCCAGAACCAAGACAAAGGCCGCTCAGTTCATGGCGGACGTTCAGCAACTGCAGGGCTTCAGACGTCCGGCCGCCGACAAAGCCTATCAGGGCGTGACCTCCTATGACGACTTCACGGATGAGATTTCCGGGAAGGCGAAGGGCTTGGTCATTGATCTGTCGCGCAAGGCCGGTCTGCAGCCTGACATCATCGTTGAGCGTTACGGAGGCGATGAGCCTGTTGCCCTGGCTGTTGCTGAAGGCTGGAAACAAGCCGAGCTGCGGCAGCTCTCGACCTATTATCAACAGATAGAGGGCTTGGATGCCGACACCAGCCAGGCGAAGGCGGGATCGACGCTTGAGACGGTGCACGCGGAGATCCGCGACATCTACGGCTCAGCGCGGCGGGATATAGAAGCCTATGAAGGCCGAAAGGCGAGGCTCGTTTCCAGCATCGGCACGGATGACGACGTGAATGACCGGTTCGCGCAGACGGTGAAAGAGACGCTGACGAGTTCGAGGATCCGCGAGCTCGAAAAGGGCAACAGGCAAGCCCTGTCGAGTTTGACCCAGGATCCGGATCAGCAATCCGTGCTGGCTCGAAGATATCTGGAAACCGAATTGGCTGAAGCCGTGGGAGCGCGCAAAGGTAAGATCGAGCTCGCCCTGGGCAAACTGGACCGCGACCAGCAGAACGACCGGGCGAAGAGGGCTGAAGGCGCAAAACGCCGGCCGCGCAGGGACGAGGATCACGGGCTGTGAGCAAGACGGTCAAAGACGGAATTTTCTTCGCGGTGTTCGGCCTGATCCTGGGCGGAGTGATCGGCTTTCTTTTGGCAGGGGCGTATGTGGACTGGCGGCTTGGCACCCCGCTCAGCCAGTTCGAATTGCTCGATGCGCTCAAGGTAAGCTCTTGGGGCGGTTTCCGTCATCCGACGTATTGGACCCATGTTCTTTATGTGTTTGGTGCCGCGGCCCTGCTTGGAGGTCTTGGCGCGGTTGCTGTTGGTGTCCGGCCGTCGATGAACAGCCACGGTTCCGCAAGGTGGGCCAGTGTCCAGGACTTGCAGCGGAATAAGCTTCTGGCCACGGTTAAATCCGTGAGCGGGCCGATTTATGCGAAGACTTCTCTGCCGAGAGGCCGGGGCAAGTTTATTTCTAGTCAGGACATTCCGCATTCGTTTATCGCAGCGCCGACCGGTTCCGGTAAGGGCGTTGGCGTTGTCATTCCCACGTTGCTTACCTATCCGGGAAGCGTGATTTGTCTCGATGTGAAAGGCGAGAATTTCGATAAGACGAGCCGCCACCGCAAGGAGCTCGGCGATCTGATCTATAAGTTCGCGCCGTTTGACGAAGAAGACAGGACACACCGGTATAACCCGTTGGAGGATGTTGCGGCGTTGCCGGAGAGACGCCGGTACGCAGAGGCGCAGCGAATTGCGGAATCGCTCCTATTCCTTCCCGGTAACAACGCTCAAGGCTTCATGCCGTCCGCCAAACAGATCCTGGTCGCGACCATCCTCGTTGCGATCGAGCGCAACTCGGCGAACCTCGGCACGGTTTATGACCTATTGTCCCAGGGCAAACGCAGCGACGGAGAAGGTGAAGCCGACTTTGCGGCCTTGTTCAAGCAGCTCGCCAGCGAGACGGCCATCGAGGAGGCCAAGGCGATTTATAACCGGATGGCCGGAACCGACTACAAGACGGTTTCCGCCTATATGTCCGTTCTGTTCGATGGCGGTCTGGGCCAGTGGGCGGAATACCATGTGAGACGCGCGACCGAGGCCAGCGATTTTTCTATTGCCGAGTTGCGCCGCCGGCCGGCCAGTATCTTCATTGTGGTTGGCCCCAACGACTTGCAGGTGCTGTCGCCGTTGATCCGGATGATGTTCCAGCAGACGGTTTCGATTTTGCAGAGATCCGAGCCAGGCAAGGACGAGCCCTATCCGGTCTTGCTGCTGATGGACGAGTTTCCAGCGCTCGGCAAAATGGACTCCTTGAGCCAGGGGATCACGACACTGCGTTCCTATGGCGGCCGCATGATGATCGTCGCGCAGTCGATCTCCAACTTGAAAGCCGCCTACGGCAACGATGGCGCGCAAAACTTCTTGGCGAACTGCCGCTTGCAATTGTTCATGGCTCCGGCCGATGCGGAGACGCCTGAATATGTCTCGAAATCCATCGGCGATTTTACGCGCAAGAGCCGTTCAAAATCGTGGCAAATGAACAAGTTCGGCGGCACCAACATTTCTGAACGGCAGGAAGGCACACGTCTTTTGCGGCCCGAAGATTTGCGCCGTCTCAGCGACGACGAAGTGGTCTTGTTGATTCAGGGACATGACGCGGTCCGAGCCAAGAAGGTCATCTATTATAAGGACCGGGAGCTGAAGAAGGTCTTCGAAGGACAGACCGGCGTCCTGCCGGAGCCGCCAGTGGTGATAGCGGCATCGAAGCCCAAAGCAGAAGTTCTAAAAAGCCGGTCCGACACGGCTAAGGCTTCGAGCGCGGGAGAAGCGTCCAGGACCAAGGCAAAGCGTCTCAAGTCTCCCCCGCAAACGGTTCAAAATTTGTCCGAACAGCAAGCGGACGAGCTGCTGAGCGAACAAAATAGTCTGCTCAGCCTGATCAGTGATATTCAAAGAGAAAATTTGGCAGAGGTTTAATTCGTTGCCCGCTCATATTGCAGTCGCCGTTCTTCTATGCACCTCCGTCTGCCAGCCTCAAACCTTGCGGATTTGGGACTGGGATTCCTTCCTTCTCGGCCGTCAAAGCGGCTCAGAAAAGGTTCGCGTGGAGAACATCGATACGCCCGAAATCGACGGCAAATGTTCTGCAGAGCGGCGCATCGCGGTCAGCGCCAAGAAGCGGTTCGCCGCGATCGTCGCCAACCAGAAAATCCAAGTGCTGAGAAGCGGACAGGACAAATATGGAAGAACGTTGGCGCGTGTGCAGGTGAACGGCAGCGACATCGGGTTGCAGCTCGTCGCCGAGGGCCTGGCCCGGCCGTGGACCGGGAGGCGGGAGCCTTGGTGTTGATGGTGGTTGACCTTACCGGCTCGCCACGGCTTCGAAGGTGCCGGTCTTGCCGAGCAGCCCGATGAGCTTCCGATGCGCCCTTCTATGCAACGCGCCGCTCGGAAGGCGCACTAGGAAATCTTCGATAGTCATTCCGTCGATCGGATCGGCTTCTTTGCCTGGTCGAGCGAAGACCACATAGAGATGCAGTTCGTCGGGTAGGAAAACAAGCTTCCACGCCCCTGTGGCGTCCTCGGCAAGGGTGCAGTTTGGCACGATAATCACTCCTCTTTGCCGGGATTTATCACCAGGATGCGGCCGCGGTCTATCGCCGGATATGGGGATTGACGGAGAAGCGCTGGAATGGATGAAAACGCCGCATGCCTGAAATCTCTCCGCACCTGCGGCCCAATGGGTGCGTCGAGGCGGTCACGTTGTTCGAGTGTAAGCGCGAATTTCTATGCACTTTTTTGATTGAGCGCTTTGCTGCATGAGGTGTCCACTTAACGGAGGTGGACACCAAGTGATTGAGAGCGATGAACAGATGCTGGTTGTGAGGTGTGTTTTGCGAAACGGCCGCCGCCCCATCCACGCCGCCATTGCCGCCGCCAGCCACCTCATGCAGACAGCCAAGCCCCAGCCCTCCTCCCGGCAGCCTTCGGTCGATGTCAGTCAGGCCGAAGGGCGGAACGACACGCGCGCGTCCGCCCGGACCTTCGAGATGCGCAATACGTTCTCGAAGCTGAGCGATAGCGGGACCGACAGAATGGCTCGGCATGATGCGAAAACATCTCCTTCAGGGCTTTGCAACGACGGAATTCTCCAGTATGTTCATTATTTGTTCTCTTTCCGGTTTTGAGTCAATCGGACTCTTTGATGGGCGCAGGCCACCTCGACCGGCAGAAAACACCGATGCGTGGGGCGCGCATCGTTGATTCCCAAGGGTTTGAGGCGGGACGGGATGAGCGCAGCGCATCTGGAAAAATTGAACGACAATCAGCGGGCGGCAGTGCTGCACGGCATTGATTTGCCCGATGGCGGCATCGGCGGACCTTTGCTAATTATCGCCGGCGCGGGCTCCGGGAAAACCAACACACTCGCCCATCGTGTCGCGCAGCTCATCATTTCCGGAGCCGATCCGCGTCGCATCCTCTTGATGACCTTTTCGCGCCGGGCGGCCGCCGAAATGGGCAAACGGGTCGAGCGGATCTGCGCGAAGGCTCTTGGCGACAAGGCGGGGATCATGGCCGACGGGCTTGCCTGGTCGGGGACGTTCCATGGGATCGGTGCGCGGCTGCTCAGGGAATATGCGGTCGAGCTCGGCCTCGATCCGCAATTCACCATCCATGACCGCGAGGACTCGGCCGACCTGATGAACCTCGCCCGGCACGACCTTGGCTTCTCGAAAACGGAAAACCGGTTTCCGGCCAAGGGCACCTGCCTTTCCATCTATTCGCGTACCGTCAATGCCGAGGCGCCGCTCGGGGAAATCCTGAGGGCGAATTTCCTTTGGGTAGCGCCCTGGGAGAAGGAGCTCAAGGAGTTATTCGCGGCCTATGTCGAGGCCAAGCAGATTCAGAACGTCCTCGATTACGACGACCTGCTCCTCTATTGGGCCCAGACCATGGGCGATCCCGTACTTGCCGATGAGATCGGCGGACGCTGGGACCACGTTCTGGTCGACGAATATCAGGATACGAACCGGCTGCAGTCGTCGATCCTGATGGCGCTCAAGCTCGGCGGTCGCGGCCTGACCGTGGTTGGCGACGACGCCCAGGCGATCTATTCGTTCCGAGCCGCAACGGTGCGCAACATCCTCGACTTCCCGAATGAATTTTCGCCAAAGGCAGACGTGATCACGCTCGACCGCAATTACCGGTCGACGCAGCCGATCCTCGCCGCCGCCAACGGCGTCATCGGTCTCGCCCAGGAGCGCTACACCAAGGACCTTTGGACGGACCGCGCCTCGAACGAAAAGCCACGACTGGTGACGGTTCGCGATGAAGGCGACCAGGCGCGCTTTGTCGCTGACGAAGTGCTCGACAACCGCGAGGGCGGCATGCGGCTGAAGGATCAGGCCGTCCTGTTCCGGGCGAGCCACCACAGCGGACCGCTGGAGGTGGAGCTCACCCGCCGCAACATCCCCTTCGTCAAGTTCGGCGGCCTCAAATTCCTCGATTCCGCCCATGTGAAGGACATGCTTTCGGCGCTACGGTTCGCACAGAACATGCGCGATCGAGTGGCGGGTTTCCGGCTGATGCAGCTCCTGCCGGGTGTCGGACCGGCGTCGGCGCAAACCGCCCTCGATGCGGTTGCCGAGACGGCCGATCCCGTCGAGACGCTGGCCGCGCTTCCAGCGCCTTCGCGTGCCGCAGCCGACTGGCCCGGTCTGGTGTCGTTGATCGCGGACCTGCGCACCGCGAACATGGGCTGGCCGGCAGAAATCGGCCGGATCAGGGCGTGGTACGAACCGCATCTGGAACGCATCCATGAAGACTTCGAAATGCGCCGCGCCGATCTCCTGCAGCTCGAGGACATCGCCGCAGGCTATCCGTCACGCGAACGGTTCCTGACCGAGCTGACGCTCGATCCTCCGGATGCGACCTCCGGTCAGGCCGGCGTGCCGCTGCTTGACGAGGATTACCTGATCCTGTCGACCATCCATTCCGCCAAGGGCCAGGAATGGCGCTCGGTTTTCGTCCTCAACACTGTCGACGGCTGCATTCCCTCCGATCTTGGCGTCGGCACGAGCGACGAGATCGAGGAAGAACGGCGGCTGCTCTATGTCGCCATGACGCGGGCGAAAGACAGTCTGAACCTTGTCGTCCCGCAGCGTTTCTTCACCCACGGACAGTCTTCGACCGGCGACCGCCATGTCTATGCCTCGCGGACGCGGTTCATCCCTTCTATGTTGTTGCAGCATTTTGAAAACAAGACCTGGCCAGTGGTCGCACTGAGCCAGGCAAGCAATGCCGGACCGCGGCAGATGCGTCTCGATGTCGGGGCGCGCATGCGCGGGATGTGGCGCTGACGGGAGAAGGTTTTGTGCAATCTCTATAATCTGACGACAATGCGAGACGCCGTAGTGCAATTCACGAAGGCAATGGCCGACAAAGCCGGATGGAACGAGCCGTCCCTCGATGTCTATCCCAACACGCAGGCGCCGATCGTGCGCGTCGGTGCTGACGGCAACCGCGAGATCGTTAGCGCGACCTGGGGTATGCCGACACCGCCAGCGTTCGTCAAAGGCAAAGCCGATCGTGGGGTCACCAATATTCGCAATGTCGGATCGCCGCATTGGCGCCGCTGGCTCGGACCGACCAGCCGCTGCGTTGTCCCTTTCACGTCGTTTGCGGAACCCGATCCTGCAAGCAAGGTGGAAGGTGGGCGTGTCG
>NZ_KI928927.1:32439-222163 GCF_000521215.1 Labrenzia sp. DG1229
CGCCGATCTGCGGGCGAAGTCACTCACCTTCTTGCGCGACAATTTTGGCAAGTCGGGAACCTGGTATTATCGGATTTCGCGGGGGGTCGACGAGAGACCGGTTCAGCCCGATCGTCCCCGCAAGTCGATTGGTGCCGAAGACACCTTCGTTTCCGATATTTTCGATCTTGAAGCGGCAATGGCCGAGTTGGTTCCCCTCGCCGAAAAGGTCTGGCAACACGCGAAAAGTAAGCAAATCAGCGGGCGGACCGTGACACTCAAAGTCAAATATGCGGACTTCCAGCAGATTACTCGCAGCCGGACGTCGGCCAGTTCAATTAGCAACCTGGATGAACTGGTGGGCGTCTCCCGCGCGCTCCTGGATGGCGTGTTCCCCGTGGCAAAAGGAATACGCCTCCTGGGCGTCTCATTATCATCTCTCAGCGAAAGCGTCCTTGGACCGACGAGAGATCAATTGACGCTGCTTTGAGTGCTCGTGGCCGTCGTTCGTGTCGCGTAGGACGGATATTCGAAAGACCGGCCGAGGCGTTTCACGACTTTCCTGTGAGCAGGCCGTCGTATCGAATGCGGTGGAAGCCGCGCGGCAGGACATGGAGCAGGAAGCATCGGATGAACTCGTCGGTGTCGAGGGTCATGAACTGCTGCCGGTCGGGGAACGCTTTGCGGTCTGGCTGCTTGCAGCCGTCAAACGGTTGATGCCGACATTCACCCAAAGTGTTCTCGTTAGTGCTTCCGGCCCATTCCTGCCATTGGTCTGTCTGACGGAAGACAATGATAAAGCTGCGAAAACGGCCATTCGTCTTACTGCGTACGACAGAGCCAAGAATGGCAGCAGTGCAGGACGAGGCGTACCCTCATAGTTTCATCAGGGATCTTTCGGCCTGTAGCCGATATCAAATTCAGCCTCCGGCATTGCGAAAGGCACCGAAAAACGAATCCGATTTTCGGCGAGATTCTCCGATCCCGTCGATGCCTTTGCTCCAAGTTTCAGAGGCAACACCGAAATACCCATCCCACCCTCGGCTGATGCGCCTTCTGTCGCAGTAACAGCTACATCGAAATCGATCATCACAACCATATGCCCGGTCTGGGTATCGAGATATTTCTTTGGCGCATGATCAGCACCAAGGCGGATGCCCCGGGGGCTCACATGTTCCCCTTCGTTCACGCTTTGTGCGCCGCGGATCCCAGCTAGAATTTGCTGGAGCGTTTCAGATACGAAATCGCTAAGTGGTTTTTGGCTCACGGCACTTCCTCACAGTTTGGGAACATATCTGCATACAAAGTTTTAATGGACATTATGATACTTGCAGCCCGTTTGGCTGAGAAGGGCTCCAAGCGGCGGTGCGGCGCTGCAATTCTGACCCTCGCTGATGTCTAGCCGACACAAACGGCCCTTTTCTGACATTCATCGGCTGAAATGACGTTGCAGTGCAGCCCGCAAATGCTGTCATTCATTGCATCGGCTAAGACGGCTGGCAATCAGACGCCAACAATACGGACGAAGCCGCTGTCTAAAGGCCATGCCGCCAGGTTTTCTTCGATTTTGGTTGTTAAGTTACACTCTTCAAGTGTGCAGCGTCCGTTGTAGGAACGAAGCAAGAAGCCCATGATGTTTGTTTTCCCCCTCACTGCCGGGTACATGACCTTCGCCGTCATAGTAGTGTGCTTCACACGGTAAATCGGCCGTCTTTCGGCGCTCTTCCAACCGCCGGGTCATGTCTGGCGACCAAGTCCGGTCCTCCAATCCAACGGACAAAAAGAGCGGGCCAGGGTAGCGTTCGATTTCGATTGGCGTTGTTGGCAGCAGGTCATCCGAACTTCCGTTCCATGTCCATGCACGCCTGGAAGGATCCCATGCTTGCCATCCCGGATCGCCGATGTCGCGGTAACTTCTCGCATCAAACGCGCCACAAATGACATCGGGAGCAGCAAGGCATGCAATTGCATCAGGAAGCCCGTCCATTTCGTCTTGGGCCATAAGCGATGCAAGCAAAAGCGCGTGCTCTGCCCCTCGGGACACGCCGTACACCGCAACCTTACCATTGCCCGGTGCCAGTTTACGCAATGCAGCCAATGCCTCTGCGGTTCGCAAAATCTCGACATCTTCAATATGACCTGCGTTCCAGGCGTTACCGCCCTTGGAATAGCTATGTGGGTAGCACAAGAAGCCGTTTGCCGCGAGGATGGCGGCAGTCCGGTGCGCCCAGCCCGACATTCCGCCCTCAGAGCCATGAAGAAGCATAACGCTCGGAAAGGGGCCTTCTCCCGCAGGCCCATAAGTTGTACCCCAATCGGGCAGAAGGCGGCGGATTACAGACATTTCCATTACTTGTGCCCAACTTGGTGATTTGAAGTTCGTCCTCAGATAGCAAACTTCGGCCTGCGGCGCAGCATATTGAAAATTGGGCTCAAACCGGCCTTGCGGCGGTGTGGCGCTCCAGTCCTGACCTTGGCTGGTGCCTGGTCGACACAAACGGCCCTGATGTATGTGCCGGCTGCTGTTCGCAATAGAGAAATTGGCACGGCTTCAGAACTCGCTCATATGTATACGGCCTTTTTGATCGGCTCGCGGGCCGTGGCCTCGTTGGGGTTCCGCACGCACCATGGTCTTATTAGCGGATAGGTCGATGATGACCGTCAGGGCCGTCAGACTTTGTGGGCGTCATTTATCCGTTCCATGCTGTTCTCTTTCGCGAATTTCGTTATGTCCCGGTTTACTCCTTAAACCGCTTCCGGGATCATTGTGTTGTGGGCATCAAACCTTGTGCCGTGGCGCAGGATGCTCCAGGCAGCGCGGGCCAGCTTGTTGGCCAGCGCAATGGCGGCCTTGTTTCTGGGCATGCGTGCAACGGCATTGGTCAACCAAGGGCCAAAACTGAAGGCCTCCCAGCGATGGGGCCGCATCATGATCACCTTGGCGGCCTGGACGAAGAGCATCCTGAGATATCGGCTTCCACGCTTCGTGATCCGGCCAAGAACCGTTCGTCCGCCCGTACTGTACTGGCGTGGGACAAGCCCAACCCAGGCCGCAAAGTCTCGCCCCCTGTCGAAAGCTTCTCCCTGACCGATGGCAGCGACCACGGCCGTGGAGATCATGGGGCCAATACCCGGGATGGTCATGATGTTGACGCAGTTCTTCTCTGTACGACTGATCTCTTCTATCTCATCTGAAACGGCCTCAATGCGTTCATCAAGCCGCAGCCAATCATCACGAAGCCCCAGCAGGATCATGCGCATGCGTTCAGAGATTTCTTCCCGTCGATTGTCCAGAATAATCTCGAAGGAATTGTCCAATGCTCGAAGGCCTCTCCGAACCGTAATCCCCTGTTCAATCAGAAAGGCGCGGATCTGATTGATCGTGGCGGTCCGGCGAGACACAAGGCGGGAACGAACCCGGTGGAGTGCCTGAAGATCGAGTTGGTCCTGCGTTTTCTCTGTCACGGTGCGAAGGTTCGGACGCAAGGCTGCCTCGGCAATGGCTTCAGCATCGTTGTAATCGTTCTTTTGCCCCTTATTGAATGGCTTCACATAATGGGCCGGAATGATCCGGGGCTCGAACCCCATGGCCCGAAGTGTTCGGCTGACAAAGTGCGCGCTTAAACAAGCTTCCAGGCCGACAATGCACCTCGGCAACCTCTCAAAAGTCGCATCCAACGCTAGCCGCTTGATCTGCTTGCGAATGACGACCTGGCCCGATCGATCAAAACCAACCAGATGAAACGTGTCCTTGCCAATGTCGACACCTAAAACCCAAAGATCTTTCAAATTGCCATTCTTCTTTGCACTCATCACTGCTTCTCCTGTAACCGTGGATCATCCAAACCAAGGATAACCCAACCTCGGGGAAGCAGCCGGCACATCCCATTAGCTGCCGTTCGTCGAGCAGATGGGTGCTGCTGTGTACAATCCGATAGTAGACTTTCGATGGGACGCTAATCTAGCCTCAGTACGAGTGACGGCATCGCGGACGGATTCAACACTGCCTTATTAGCCTTATTAGCCTTATTAGCCTTATTATGGTCTTCGGATTCTATGACCGCGCAAAAGTTGATTACGGATTTTGACAGCCTCGAATGGAGGCCGCCTCCGTCCCTTCAATTGGGAGAAGCCCTGGCCTTGGGATCAAGGCTCGTGCTTTTGCATCAGAGGTGTGCCAATCTGCGATTGGTACTTAAAATTGAGTTGTTTTAAGAATGCGAACGGATCGGCAAATCTTATTTATTGTTCTTGGCCTGTGCCTCTCACTGATTTCACCCGCCGCATTTGCTCAGTCCGAGGTGATTGATGCGGCTATTCGCCTTAAGCAGGCCCATGTTGTTCGTTACTATGAACACTGCATGGACCAAATCCGATCCGATGCGAAATGCCGCGCTGAGTTGAACGCTCTGCATCCACGCGAAAAAGCCGCTCTGGGCAAGATCCTGATTAATGCCAGCCGCTACGGCGAATTCGAGATCAGTGAGGCCAGCGCCGCTTGCTACGATCCCGGCCACGACTATCTGGACCTGATAGAATGTTGGGAGCTGCTTGCGACCAAGATGGCCGCTGGTGAAGACATCAAACCGGAAGTGCCCAAACCCGTTGTAGGCCTGAGCGAAAGAGCCGGTGAGATATTTTCAGAGCTGCCCCCAACCCAGCAGAAATCGATTGTCCTGTGTGTGCGGGGAAGGGTCAACATCAACTTTCAGGATACGGTCGCGCACAATCTCAAGCTCGGTGGAAGCGATGCGCTATGGGCGCTGAAGATAAACGGCTTCGAAAACGCCCAGATGTCCAGATTGGCAAAGGCGGCGAACTGGACCGAAATGACGGGCTACTACGAGATGGAGGCGGATAATGCCTCAAAACTCATTCGCGGCGAGATCGGCTTTGAAAAATATCGGTTATTATCAAAAGACAGCCAAAAACTTCTAAGCGCGGCCCTTACCCGTGAAAGCTCGTGGCAGTCCGCACACAATCGGAACTTTCAAAAATTTGCGCGCGAATGCGAGGAACTGGCTACGAAGATCATCGGCAGCGCCAAGGTGGCTGCATCTGAATAACAATGTGAGCACATTATGACCGTTGGAATACTTGCATATGGATCATTAATCTCGGACCCCGGTCAGGAGATTAAGGACGCGAGAATAGCCACAAAAAAAGACATCAAAACGCCGTTCAATGTTGAGTATGCAAGGAGCAGCGGTATGCGCGAAGGCGCCCCCACGTTGGTTCCTGTTGAAGAAGGTGTTTCAGTTAACGCCCAGATTTTTGTGCTGAATGTCGATGAAACAGAAGCTGCCAACCGCCTATACAGACGGGAAATCCACAAAGTAGGGAGCGGCAGGGAATACGAACCTAAGGAAAGTCCAGGCAAGAACACTGTTGTCGTGAAATGTGTCAGGAATTTCGAAGGAATAGACACCGTCCTGTACACGAAGATTGCCGCAACGATCGACCCGCTCACACCAGAGAACCTCGCAAGGCTGGCTATCGAGAGCACGAAAGAGCAAACCGACGGAAAGGACGGCATCACCTACCTGATGGATGCCAAGCGACACGGGATCAAAACCCGCCTGTCGCCTGAATATGAGCAGGAGATTCTACGCCAGCTTGGTGTTGAAAAACTGAAAGATGCTTTGGCTGCGGCCCGTAGCGCCTGAACCTCAAGAGGTGAGTGATCGATGAATTCAGAGGATGAAAAAGCTCGGCTCCGCGAAACCTTGGCGCAGGTCAAACCGCTCTCCGCAGAATATTATCGTCTGACTGGAAAGCCTCTGGGCGTCACTGGCGAGGTCGCTGAATTTGTCGCGGCGGAAACACTCGGGCTTGAGCTGGCACCGCCGCGCACAGAAGGCTAAGACGCGATCCGACGTACCGGGGAGAGGGAAGATCATCCCGAAAGGGCATCGCCTTTTCGAAAGGACGGAAGGCCGTCCTTAAACCTGCTCGCTCGCAATCACCAAAATGGGGAATATTGGACATCTCTGCCGCTAGTACAATTTTTTCTAGTGTAACAAACGTCGAAGCCACAATGAGAAATTTCGGTGCTAGCCAATTCGATAGACGTAGTATGCACATCGGAGAATAGTATAGCGGCCGTCCTCGAAACGTAGGGTTTTGATGCTTATGAGTTTCTTTTCGCGTCGTTACATTCAAAAAATGCTTAACGAATTAGATGAGCATCTAAGCTCGGAAAAACGAACGTGACCTCATAAAACGGTTAGAGAGCAAACACTTGAATCAGAATTTGCCAGCAGAAATGGAACTGGCAGTACTATGGTCAGTGGCTCAAACTGGTGATCTAGAGATAGAACCGGAGTGGTGGGGTGGAAACAAAAAACCTGATGGGTATTCAGAGAGCATAATTGAAGGAACCGCCGTAATATTTGATGTTAAAGCTGTCTCGGACGGAAGTGTGTCACAGCAAGACGATATGAAAAAAGCTGCTGACCGAGTTTGTCAATTTGCTTCTTCTATCAAAAAAAAATTCGGGAAGCATTTGAATTTCTATTTTTTTGAAGAAGGCGCAAAAACAGGGCGATACAGCAGGGCTGTTCAACGCTTTTTATAGGCCTTTGTATGAGATTGCGATGTTTGGGTCGATAGCAGCGCCCCAAAGGGCCTTTGCGACATTCGAGACGCCGTTTGCCCTTACGATGTTGAGCGTCAGACTGCGCAGGCGCGCCATGACACCAGGGTTGCAGCGGATTCGGCTTGCATCCTCGGCCAGGGTGACATCGCGAACCCAGTGGTTGCAGTTCTCGATGGCCCAATGATTGCGGATGGCCGATGCGAAGGTCTTGGCGTCCAGCACGACCGATGAGGCATAAATGCTCGTTTCCTCGCGGCTTTTCCAAAGGCCTGTTGCGGCGGATCGGATCCAGGTTCGCCGCGTGACGCGCACCACGGCGTCAATATGGGGGCTCCAATCTCCGGCGAGGGCCTGTCCGGGCGCATAGACCTCGATGCGTCGCTCCTCCTGGCGATTGCGTGCGAGAGTTCGGCTGGCATCAGTATCGTCGGGCCGGGTGGTCGCGATGATCCCTTCAAGCTGGCGTAACAGGGCCTTCTGGTTGTCCTTGACCTGGACGATCATGTTGTTGCCGGTCTGGCGGGCAATCTGGAATGTTTTTTTGGCAGTGCATCGCATCAAGCGTGAACACACGTCCGCAAAGGCCGAGCGCGGCGATCAGCGCCTGGGTGGCCGGGATTTCGTTGGACTTCTCGTCGACGGCTTCATGAGCGAGGATGATCTGGTGATCGACGGCAAAGGCCGAGAGCACATGGGCGGCCTTGGTATCGGAAAAGGCATCGAAACTCTGCCGCAACGTCTTTCCGTCTATAGCGATGAAGCGTGAAGGGTCCGCTGGAGCACAGGTTTGCTCAAGCTCTTGGGCATGACGTCGGAAGGCCACCTCCAATGCGTCGGGATCGATCTGCCGCAGGATCCCACGCACCGATGTGTAGGCCGGAGCCCGCCGCAGAGCCGCCTTGGGAAAGGCCGCATTGAGAAGCGGCAATCTGGCGGCAATCAGGGCGTGAATTTGCCGATAGGAGCGTGCCCCACTCAGCATGGCGATGATCGAGAACAAAATCACGCCGACCTGACCGTACATTTTGCCCTCAGCACGCCGACGGTCGGGAATTGCGGCAAGGCAGGACACAAGATCAAGGGATGGGGTCATGGAGAGCAACTTTCCTGATTCGGGTTGCTCTACATAGATTCAGAGACTTATCGTTCGGAAAAGCAAAAAATCACGACCTGTTGCAGACAGCCAAACGGTTCATATCACGAGCGTTGAACAGCCCTGGGCGATACAGCAAGCGCCGTGTACTAGTTAAAGCCGAATACAGACCATCCAAAATACAAGCAGAACGAATTTCCGATTGGATTAAGAAACGGGTTTACCAATCTGAACCAATCCAAATTCATGAAGATGGTGTAGCGTTTCAAATCGACTATTCAAAGAAACCTCAATCAGAGCCCTTCGTTCGCACATCAATGCCGCCCGAATGCTTTTCATTGAAAAAAAATCCAATATTCGCCGCATTGGACGAGAAGCGAAGGCAATTGCGTGGAGGTGATCCTGAAGCGTTGAAGTTGATCATTCTCGCCGACGTTGGTGCGGAACTCCTCCACCAAATTGGTGGATATATTCATCGCAGTTGGTCGCCGGATCAAACGTATGGACCCGATATCATACAGAGCTTCATACAAAGGTTTCGCGGCGAAATTGACGCTGTGGTAGTTGTTTCGGCTTGGGACATGCGTTTCAAAGGCTCCGGACTTTTAGGCGTTCGTAACGAGCCCAATATTTGGAAGATCACTGTATTCGTTCCAGAGAACAATCAGATCGACTGGTCAAATATCGAGTACATGTTTTCACGGCTGCCACCGCCAAGAATTGACGCGAATCTAGCCCGGCAAAATCAAAGACATGGAAATTTTCGGCCGACGAACAGAGTACGGTACAAGGTAGCGCAAATTTTCTGGAGAAAGGAACCCTATCTGATGCAATTGAAGTTTTCGGCAGGAGCTTTGAGAGACCTAATTTCCGGTGATCTCAAACCTGATGATTTCTTGGATCAGTTTCCAGAAAAGTTTCGAAATGTGATCAAGCATCACCAGAGTATTTCTTCGATTAAATTCGAAAAAGGCAAATCAAATGATGATGATGATTTAGTAGTCTTATCATTTGAGGAAGATCCTGCGGTTAGGGAATTTGAATAGACCATTTTAGCCCTGCTTTACCGCGTTCCTGTAAACAGATATTCGGCGAGCGACACATTCGTCTGCATGGCAGTCATTTGGCACTATAGGCGGGTGGCGCGACGGCGAACGCCCGCTTTGGCCATTCGCACGTGCCAACTTCGCTCTCGCAGCGAAGGACCGCTTCCCGCCCTCTATTGACCTTTGCACGTCGCGCAACGAACGGCAGCCTCGCAAGATTTAGAGCCGGTTGGCATCCTGGTGTGCAGCAACGGCCGCGGCGATTTTCCGGTCTGTTTTATATTGGCTGAGGGCATAGACCGACCAAAGAGCCGCAGGAATCCACCCGATCAAGGTGATTTGCAAAAACAAGCAAATAATGCCGGCGAACGGCCGACCGATTGTGAAGAACTGCAGCCAGGGCAATAGGATCGCGAGAAGCAGACGCATTGGAATTCCTTATTGTTTCGAGAGTTGAGGCATATGAATTTCGAGCACGCCCCGCTTTCCGTTTCGGCGGCCGACCTGGATAATCATGTCAATCGTCGCGCTGGCGTATTCGATGACATCGTGTCTGGTGAGAGGCACGCCGGTTTGCATCACCATCAATGCCATGCGTTCCAGCGCCAGGGCAGGACTATCCGCATGGATGGTGGAAATGGAGCCTGGATGACCAGTGTTGATTGCCTCGAGGAAATTATAGGCTTCAGCGCCACGAATCTCACCCAGGATCAGACGATCCGGACGCATGCGTAGGGACGATTCGAGCAGTCTCGCGGCTGTCCGGTTGCTGTCGGCAACCCTTTCCGCGACCAGCGAGACTTTGTTCGTGTTCTCCGGCCGCAGCTCAACAGCGTCCTCGATGGTAATGATGCGTTCGGCCGGATGCGTCAGAGAGAGCAAGGCTCGCGCGACCGTCGTTTTTCCGGATGACGTGCCGCCTGAGATCAGGATGTTGAGCTTGTTTTCGATCGCTTCTTTCAGGAGCTCTGGCAATCTTCCTTCTGAGGCTAATTCAAGAAGATGCGCCTGTTCGTCGTGACGCTGCTTGTTCACATCGATGGGCTTGCCAGCCACAAAACCTATCTGGTCAACGCAGAGCACGCGGCTCACAAATTTCCGGATCGAAATGCTCACACCGGCTTCGATGGCTGGAGGGATGACCACCTGCACACGCACATCGTGCCCGAACAAGTGAACTCGGCCGGACACGATCGGCTGTGCTTCTCCGAGGGTGTTCTTGGTCTCTCCTGCGAGATTATAGCCAATGGCACGGATATCCTCGTCACTCAGAGCAAAGTCCGTGGTGGCCTCCATATAGGTTGAGCCGGAATATTCCACGAATATCAACCCGTCTGGATTGATGACAATCTCGTTGACATCTTCTGCCGTCAGAAGCCCCTTCAACGCCTTCAGATTGCTTTCAACATAGGAGGCAACGGCATCCATCAGAAGACGAGATCCTGATTGACAAACACCTTGACCTCATAGCCCTGCGGCAGCCGAATGATCGGAGGCAGACTGAGATATTCCTCGAGAACACTTTCAGTCTGATCGCCGAAGTCCTCGCTGACATCCGATGCAAGCGTTGTTGCTGCATCGCTCGATTCATCTCCGTCTGTGGCGACGGCGGCAATGAAGGTCGGGATCGCCGCGATGGTCGTGATGAGAGCCGCAGTTCCAAAGCGCTGCACAAAGCGTGAATCGACGTTGCCCTCAACACCACCGCGGCCAAGCCGGTCAACACCCGTTGCGGCCAAAGAGATTGACCTTCCTTCAGGCGTGATGGCGCGGGTCCAAGCGATCAAGACGCGCTTCTGGGCAATCGAAATGTCGCTGTTGTAAGTGCCAATCAACCGGGTGCCGGCCGGCATGAGGATTTCCATGCCGTCATATGAATAAACCGGCGAGGATACGACAGCCCGCATCGACCCAGGCAGCTCGGTGTTTACGGCCGTCTCCAGAACGGCGGTGATGATCGTTCCCTGGACGATCATTCGAGACAAATCACCGAGGTCGCGCGCTTTGGCGGTTTTAACCTCGGCATTTGCACTCTGACTTAGAAACCGCTCGTTCGATGACATGTCCTGAATCCCGGCGCCGCTCTCGCTGGCTCCGGATGTGGATCCTTCTTCAGACTCGTCATAAATGTTGCCATCGCTCAAACGACGTTCTTGCAGTTCAGCCTCACGAGCTGCCCTGCGCTCTTCCAGTTCTTTGAGCCGCCGAAGACGTTCCTCTTCATCAAGATCCGGACCAGTGGGAGTTGCGGGCACCGGGGCTCTCAAGCCAGCAAGTTTTGCCTCCATTTCAGCGCGCAACAGGGCCTCGCGGCTTTCAGCGGCTTGGCGATCGCGCTGTGATTGTTCTCGCAGGGCCGCTTGTAATTCTTCGGGAGAAATACCGGCGTTCGAGTTGACGACTGGAGCGGGCCTTTGCAAAAGAGCCTCGATTTGCGCTTGCAAGGCTTCGATCTGTTTTTCCAGCTCGGCAGACTTGTCCGGAGCTGGCGGGATCTCCGGTTCACTACGTTCCACCGGTCGAATGATGATTTCCGGTTCCTTGCGCTGGTTCGTGTCCAGACCTTGGCGCGGTCGCAAATTCGTGTTCAGGCCTGAGTTGTCGGTCTGAGATGTCTTTTGGATTGTCTCGCTTTCAGATGTCGAGAGACCCAGAATTTTTCCTAGTTCTTGCGGAAAAAGCAGGATCGCCGCCCCGATCGCAATGACAATAAAAAAGAGGACCATGAGGATGGGGCTCCTTGAGGAGCTGCCCCCTTCCATCCGTTGTCGCCGTGCGGTGAGCTTGTCTTCGGTGTCATCGCTCATGGCTTAGAACCCTGCATACCGCGCCGCGGCGGCGCTCGAAGCGACACAGATGGCCTCTCCACCGATCCGGACGGTCCAGCGATCGCTCACACCATCGACAATGAGAGTGCTGCCGGCGGACCTGGAGTTGACTGTGTACTCCTGTCCGCCTTGTCCCACTTTAAAAACGCCGGGCCGGCGCCGGGCGCTGTCAAAGACGAAATAGGTTTGTTTGCCATCGTCATAAACGGACGTCGGGGCAAAGTCGGCGCTGCCTGCAACGTTATAATCGTAGTTGCGGCTGCTGAGCGAAGTGGCATCTGAAAACTGCGCGACCACCGGCGTCGGGTACTGGAATGTGGTGCGATAGTTATACCCGCCCGTTCGCCTGCCGCTTCCAGCGTGTGAGTGGAGCTCGAAGGTATAAACACGACGATCCGTGTAGATGGTCATGTTGGTGATGGCATCCGAGTTGAACGGCTTGATGGAAATCACGTCGCCGCGCTTCAGGCGGATGATTTGCCAAGACGCACTGTCGCCCACCTGAATGGACTGAACGTTTTCGCCCCGGCCAAACTGAACTGTTGAGATGAAATTGGTGTGCAGGTCCAAGCGGTAGACGGTGTATTCGTTATAGACAAACTGCTTGATCTGCGACGCAGCCGGCAATGACTGAGGAATAGATTCAGCCATAGCCGAGGTCGCAAGGGTCGCAATGCACAGTGCCGTGCCGATCGCCTTTAAAAAAGTCATTGTGTGCCCCTATTGGTAAGTGTTTCCGCGTCAACGCGGTAATTGGAAACCTTGAACCCGAGAGGGTTTGCCCAGACGGCCTGCAGGTTGCGTTCAACCTTTGGTTCGAAGACGAAGCGGACCGTCGCTACGAAGTCCCGTTCCACGTCCGGCATTCCGTATTCCTCGAGCGTTTTTCGGAAGCGAACCTGGGCCTGGTTGGATTCGAGAAGCGACATGGAGACGATGGTCACCTTCAGGCGATTCCGGTCCTCGTAGAGGTTGGGCGGGTAGTCTTCGCTACCGGAATTCCAGAGAGTCCTAAGGCTTTCGGCCGCCTGGTCCTTAGATCGGGTCAACACATCGGGAATCCGGGTGGCATTGTCCGCGACATCGTAGGTTTCCCGGTCTGTGACGTAGCGGACGAGTTCGGCCTGGATGACGGCTTCTTGTTCGGACAACGACAGCGGTTCGACCCGGGCCAGGCGCTCCGCCTCGCCGGTCGTCCTGTCGACCATTACGAGATATGGCTGCACTTCCTTCAGGGGCAGAAGCATCGCGACAAAGCCGATGCAGGAGATCGCCAAAATCAGGCACAGAATGGCGACAATCGCCCAGATGTTCCTCTGCCGACGAAGCGAAAAGAAGACTTCTTCCTCGAAAGAGTAAGCGACTTCAGCGGGCGTTTTTTGAAGCATTGTCCGAGCGACCTGTTATTCAATTTTCTGGAGGGCTTTTCGGGTGTTTGACCGAGGGACTGTCCAGTGGGGCCGCGCATATATGACAAGTCGGAGTAACGCTGCCGGTCCCGGCTCATGCGTGAGGCTTGCGTGATGAATGCTGCCATCTGAGCAGACCGGCCGCCGCCCCGTTCCTGAACGCCTGCAGCAGCTTGCCTGCCGGCATCCATGCGGGCGGCTGCGCTATAGGCGACTGTGGCGGGCGATGCCGCGGCGCTGGCTGCCGTCCTCGACATCCTGATGGCATCAGCCACACCGGTTCCAACAGCAACAACGCTTCCAGCCAAGCCGGTTGCGTAGGACGGAACGTTTTTCATCATGAAGATCGCAGCCAGGGAAACGATCACAAAACCGGCAATGTCTGAAAGTTCGGTTGCAGTTGGTGTTGTGTTCATGATTTGACGGCCGACACTAATGACAGCCCCCATGATACCGGCCAGGACAAGCGGAATTAATGCAACACCGATTGTCGCCCGAGACCAGGATTCAAAGAGTTGGCGTGTGCCGTTAAATGCAAGCGCGCCAATGGCCAACGGTGCAATCGATACAAAAAGCGCCAGACCGATCTTGCCGATGGCAGATATGGCGATAGCGATAAAGGCCATGATGGCCCCAAGAACCATCAGCAGGACTGCCGAAATGCTGATACCGAGCCAACCAGATTCTTCGTTCATTTGGTCGGAGTAGTTGAAAATTGACGTCACCATGTCATCCATGGCTGAGTTCAGACCGGCATTGTCGCTCACCCCTGCCCCTGCGGCTGAAAGCAAAGCTCCACCGTAGTTTTGCGGTACATCGGTGATTATGTCGTAGATGGGTTGGAATTGGGACCAACTGGTCGCGACGGCCAACACAATGATGTAGCGCACCGACCAGGTGATATAGCTGCGCATGCTGACCGTCGAAAAAGCCAGGATTGAGTTGACCGCGATCAACGCGAGACCGACCAGTCCGGCAGCGACGAGGACAGTGTTGACCTCCGAAGATACCCCAGTAAAGACCGACTGCGCATAGCTCGCGATTGCCGAGTCGATCCTGTCGAGCGTGTCGGTAATGAAGGAGGCCATTAATTGACCTCCCTCAATTTCCCATTGTAGACTCCTGCTTTGACGCAAGCATTAAATGCAATGTCCCTATATCTGTTGCCTTCCGCTGAAAGGCTCAGATCTCTATTCAGCACCCAATTGTGCAAGTCTTCTTTGCTGAGAGACCCGTAGTTCTTCGGCATCATGGCAAGGATAGCGTCATAGTCACGCCGGTCGATCAGACAACCAAACTCGGCAGGCTCACCACGTTCGTATGCTTCACAAATTCGTTTCTCTTCCTCAAACTGCCATATGCCAGTGAAGTGATTTAGCAGTTGCTCGGCCATTCCATTTTGGGCGTTCTTCTCGAGAAATGCCTTGTGCGCATCGCCACCTAAAGACGACTGATACCCGCATCCGAATGACTTTTTTGAGCCAGCCTGGGCGGCACCGGAAACGGCGATCAACGATACCGCGATCAGTAGTGTTTTCATCATGCCGATCATTCCCCTTCTTTATCGCCAACGAGGATGAACTTCCGGCCGGCGATGACATCGCGGGCGGTCGCAGCCTGGGACATGCCAACAGCGTTGGCATTGGCAGACTGAACACGCAGAAGCTCGACAAGAAGGACCGCCACCTCGGCCTGGACGCGGGTGTTGTAGTCAATCGAGGCCTTCAGGTCCGGGGTGCTGTTGTCGATGCCGTCAATGAGGTCCGTGACCCGCTTCGCGGCAGCATCGGCTTTGGTAAAGCCGTCTTCTGCGGTCGCAACGGCCGTAACCCCAGCCCCCGCCAGTTGTGCTGCTGCCTTGTCGATGGTGTGTTCCGACGACATGAGGGCACTCAGGTTTGTGAACCCGAAATTGTTTTTCAGCTCGTCAACCTTGGCTTTGATTGCAGTCGCTTGGCCTGCAATGTCGCCGCCGCTCATGACAGAAGACATGATGCCGTTCAGCGACTCCGCAGACTGTCTCAAATCCTTGAGTTCCTGCGAATTCAGAATGCCTGCAATCTCTTTGACGCCGGTCATCGCCGTGAGCTGCGAAATCTGTGTCGTCAACTGCTCCTGCATGTTGAGCAATTGTTCTTTCATGGTCGCGAGCTGCTTAAGCTGCTCGGCATAGTCCTTGACCTGGTTCTCGACCTGAGTGATGGCCTGGGCGATGCTGGCGGCATCGATCACGGGGATGCCGCTGGCGGACGCACTTCCGCTCATGACGACGGATACGACGCCGGCCAACAGGACTTTTCTGACTGTTCTCACCATCAAGCTATTCCTTCGCTATGAGCGTTGAGGGGCCTGTAATCGCAGGCGCAGGGAGATTTGTATTCCGTGGGCATGCCGGCGCATCCCGATAAGCCCAGAGCGATCGCAACGAGCAGCAATATTGTCTTTGTCATTTGTAGCCCTTCCAAAAATCGGGATCGTTACGCCACCCTGCAGGAGCTCCTTCGCCGTTGCCTCCACCCAGGACGCTCATGAGGGGGCCGAGGGGGCCAAGGTTTATATCGACGATGGAACTGGTATCGCCTGAGCGCACGAGCGCGAGGCGATGGCCGACATTCGAGCTGATGGCAAAATCAAGCTCATTGTCGGTGAGACGAAGCGGTTCAAGCTCTTCGCGAGTGCTCTTGTTCGATGGGTAAATCAGCAAGGTTGCAACACCGGACAAAATGGCACTGCCGGCAGCGCTTTCCGTGATGTGAGACGCTTGCTGGGTCAACAACACAACGGCCACGTTCTTTTTCCGCATGGTGAGCATCCAGTCCTTAAGACGGGTGCGGAAATAGTCATCGTCCAGAAGCTTCCAAGCTTCGTCCAGGACAATGAGCGTTGGCCGTTTGTCTTCGACGGTTCGCTCGATGCGCCGGAAAACGTATGAGAGCCAGGCCGTTCTTGTTTGCGGGTTGTCGAAAATCTCCGAAACATCAAACGCAGTGATGTCGTTTTCAAAGGTGAGGCTGTCCTTGCCTTCGCCATTGAACAGCCATCCAAACTGCCCGGTCTTGTCCCATCGGCCCAGACGCTGATGAAGATCACCACCGTCATTGGTTGAGCGAAACTGCGATCTGAAATGGCTCAAGGTCTGAAGGTTTTCTTCAGCGCTGCGGTTGGCCGCACAGGCGCGGCCCAGAGCCTCGATTTGAACCGGGGTCAACTCGCCATCTTTGGGCTTGAGCAGACTTTCCAACCAGTCTGCAAGCCAGGCGCTACCCCGTTCGTCTGCCTCGGACGAAAACGGATTGAAGCCCGTGTTCGTGCCGACCTGGACGATATTGTAGCTTCCGCCCAAGGCCCGGATCGCCATTTCGAAGCCGTGGTCTTTGTCGAAAACGATCAGGCGTGCGGAAAGTCGAAGCGCTTGGGAAAGCAAAAACGCTGTCCCCAGCGTCTTGCCGGATCCGGTCCGGCCGAGGACGAGAGAATGCCCAACAACCGGTTCGCTTTCGGGCGAACCTGCCAAGTGGAAATTGAACCTGTAGGGCTCACCATTTCCCGTAGGGAGAATGGTGATCGCCTCTCCCCAATAGGATTTGTCTTTTGGCAAACCCCTGGCTGACCCGTGCAAGGCCGACAAGTGTGCGAAGTTCAACGAGCTGATGGAGGACGCTCTTGTCCGATAGCTGTAATTGCCTGGGACTTGTGCAAAATAGGCCGGGCGGGCGCTGAAGTTTTCGCGGAGGACAGAGGCGCCAGAGCCGGTCAAGATCCGGTCTACAATTGAGATGTTCTCATCGAGTTGCCGATCATTTTCCGCGTATAGCGCAACCGTGCAATGGTGCTTCCCGAAGGCAACGCGCCCTGATGCAACGTCGTCAAGCGCCCCGTTCAGTTGCAGCTGCAACGAGACTGCCGCGTCGTCGGCGACGCTCATCTGCCGGATAACGCGCCTTATGTCTTCCTGGGCCGACACCGGATCTTGAGGTGTGAACGAGTTGGTCACACACATGTCGATGCCCAAATCCAGGAGATCCAGGATGCCGGCATAAGTTTCTGCCGGATAATCCTTCAGCGTTAGAATCGTCCCGGTTTTTGTCGTCTGCGAATGGGTTCCGAACAACGTGAAAGCATCGTTCTGGAAATGGATCGGCGTTGTTGCGACCAGGTCGTTCAATGGCACATAGCCACGACTTGGCTTTAAGGGCGCAAAATCTCCCGTTAGAACAGCCCGGAATAGCCCCAACCATTCACCACTTGAAACGGTCAACCGCCTTGGGCGGGCGGGCCGCGCGATTTCTATGAAGCTGGAAGCAATGTCGTTTAGACGCTGTGCGCGCCTGGCGATCCGCTCGGCATTCCCTTTTTTACCGGCGCCGCGCAACCGGTCGAAAAGACCCGATATTCTCGATGGCCTGAGCGTGAGCGTAAAGACTGTCGTGCGATGACGAAGTTCGGCCGAGCGCAAATGCTCTTGCCACCGCGCATCGATCGCGCCGGCAAAGGTCTCTGTATCCGCAATCGGATTGAGTTCCGGTTTAACCTTGGAAGAGATGCGATGAACGTAAAAGCCGACGTCGCCATATTGCTGAGCAATCAGGTTCGAGATGGACTGTGCCAGCGTATCGATGTCGGTTTCGTTCATCGTTTGCGCGGCCAAACCGTCAACCGCAAACGATGTCATGAGGTCGCCGTCTCGCAACATCATGGTTTCGTCGTTTAGGAGGGACACGAAAGGCAGATGCGCGGCAAGAGATTCCGGCTTTGTTATCGCCGGATCCAAAAGGCTGCTGACCGCAAGGGACTGGTCACGGACCATATGTTAGCCCCTTTCCCTGTAATTGACTTTTTTTGATCGGGGTCGCGCGAATGGTCACAATCAGCACATTGAAAATATGCGGGTCGTAAGCGGCCAACAGCCTCAACGCGGCGTATCCAAGGGCAAGGCTGATCACGAGATAGATGATTGAAAGGGTGGCAATGAAGCCACCCACAACGATGATCATGAGTGTTGCGACATAAGCCATCGGTAGCCCCATGAAACTTACGGGTCGCGTCAGACCTTTGAACAATGGCGCTCGCATAACCGGAGGCTAAGTCCTTAGAAACCAGCGAGAATGGTGGCCGACCCGAACAAAATAACGAGGCCGAGGACCACTGAACCGGCAAACACCCAATTCATGCGGCCGGTCATGAAGAGGAAACCGATCGCGCACAATGCGACCAGGCCGATGGCCCGGCCGAGCGTGCCGGTTAATGCCGTGCCGATGGTCGTGAAGAAGGTGGTCACGGGCGAGAGATCCTGCGCCATCGCAGGGTTGGTTAAAACGAGAGCGGCAAACGCAGACAGAACGGCCAAACGGCCAAAGTTATTCAAAATTCCCATACCGAGATGTGTCCTGTGAGTGGTTCTCCGGCGATTGCCTTGACCGGAGTTTCGAGATGTTCCGAACTGTCTTGAGGGGTCGTGTCTTTGTTGGCCGACGGCTCTATGGCCACCATTTCAGGGACAGGCTGTCCGGCGTTCGTCAGGACAGCGCGAACATAATTTTGCGTCTCCTCAATTCGAGGAACGCGGCCAAGTTCTTTCACCCGGTTCGGGCCGGCGTTGTAGGCTGCGAGGGCAAGATCGGCCTGTCCGAATTCTTTCAGCAGCGCTGTGAAGTAGCGCGCGGATGCATTCAGGTTCTCGTAGGCGTCGAAGGGATCCTTCACACGCAGGTCTTTTGCCGTTTCCGGCATGAGTTGCCCTAAACCCTGGGCGCCTTTTTCCGAGACTGCGTTGTGATCGAACGCGGACTCTCTCTGAATAAGGGCTTCGAAAAGATCGATGAACTCCAATGCCGTCAGTCCGGCTGCAACAACCCCATCGTCGCCGGAAAACTTCAACGCGACTTCCCGTGTCACCTTCTGGTTCAGGGCGCGTTCAAGATCGGCAGAATGTGTGGGAGTTCGCAGTTGCGGAATTTCTTTGGGCGAGGTTCGCGCTGACTCTTCACCGCGAGTATCCGAAGAACCTTCCTGAATGACAGGCTCGCCATTGGTGTCCCATTCGATGACCGTTGCCGAAACAACGGTTGTATTAAGTATTGCTGCAAGACAAGAGACTAACGCAAAGGTTGTGGAGCAATATAATATCTTGCGCGGATCGATCATTGATTTTGGATTATCTTAAGGGCAGAGAAGGAGAGATTGAAAATTCGAAGGCAAGCAATAAATGACGGAAATATAGAAGGTTTACCGAAACCAGAACGTTCCCCGGTCGGTAAACACATCACGGATTACGGCCACCTGGTTTTCAAAAGCTGGTGTGGTCTCATCGAGACAGCATTTATCGGGCCGGGCACAGGGACGAGCCCAGGTGCTCCGGAGGTCATTCGGAGTGTCCTTTTTATTTCAGATCAATGATTTACGGCTACGGCAATCAGTGGTTGATTACCTTGCGAGAGGGCGCAACCCAACACAGAATGGGGTGTCATCACAAGGTTGATGAAAATGTTTTCCACACCAAAAGCGGGCTATTTGACTTGTTAAAGTTATCGATGAAGAGATGCTGGATGCTGCGTTAAATTCCGGTTAGCGGGTTTCTGACGAAACCCTGTCGGATGTCTCGTCCCTAGCCCATCAGGCAGACTTACAAGACAGTGCTGTGCCAAGACATTGAAGCGTAAGCGCCGTCAAGCTGAAACCCGGTGGGCCGCAGACGGCGCTCTGATGTCTTTTTTCAAGGAATTTTTCATGCCAATGGGTACGCTGAAGCGTATAATCAAATTCTCAGGCGCCCAATGGTGGGCACGAGGTCTGAAGACGTCGGTGAACAAGCGCTGATGCGCGGATTGAATACCGCATGACCGATTATGCGTCTCGGGGCTATTCCTGTCTTACAACGGGCATCAATCAAAGTTGGCCACAAAGCGACTGTCGGATATTCCCCTGCCGAGGACCTCGCGCCCGCCGTTGGGCGCATTTGGGTGACGGTCAGCTTGTCGGCATTGTTCGACGTGCAATATCCCACATGAATGCCGCCATCTCCCTTGCGATTGCTGTGGTGATGACGGTGGATCTCTTTCCACGCTGGCTGAGTTTTCGGTAGCGCGCGGTCAGACGTGATTGAGCTTTCCAGGAGATGTCCTGTATCTCTGGAGGCTGCTCGCGCAGAATATAAAGCTTTCTGGCCCCGGGTCGGACTGGTAGGCGATAGGTCCAGGCACCTTCGATCAATTTGTGGCGCACATGGGCGTTACCTGCGCGGGTGATTCCTCCGCGCCTCGTCGTTTTGCCAGTGGAATATTCGCTGGGTACAAGTCCCTGATAGGCCATCAGTTTTACCGGCGTATCAAAGCGGCGTACATCGCCAATTTCTGCCATGAAGGTGACGGCACTGATCAACGCGACGCCACGCAAGGCTTGCAAAGCATTCACGGCAGGCGCAAGGGGCCATTCCGGCACCAGTGCTTCGATATGGCCTGTCAGCCGATCCAGACGCTCGGCCGCGTTCCGTTCAGCTTGCAACATTTCCTGCAAGGCAATCTGATGAGCAGGATGTTCAAAATTCTGACATTGCAGCCAGCGTCGATATCGCATCGTCCATGGTTTAGTGCGATGGTAGACCCGTGCGTGGCGAAGCAAAAACGCTGAAACGAGCTGGCGCTTATGCCGTTGGTCCTCCGCGGCACTTTCCCGAGCGCGAACCAGGTCGCGCATCGCCTCGTGTGTTTCATCGGGGACCCAGATCGGCGTCAATTCTCCGGCACGGAATAGCCGCGCAAGCCGCATGGCGTCTAGCCGGTCGGTCTTCACCCGCTCTCCAGCCCGCACCGGGATCAGAGAGGGCGCCACTACCAAGCATTCAAATCCGAAGGCCCGAGCTTGCCGATAAAGCCCATATCCGGTTGGCCCAGCTTCATAGCAAACTGCAACACGGGAGGTCCGATTGGAAAGGTTCTTCAGTAGCTTGGCGACACTGGCTGGTGCATTCTCAATTGTGCCCAAGCTCAAAACTTCGTCACGATTCATACCATCTGCTATTGCTATTGCAAGTTTGGCTTTCGATACATCGATCCCGACATAGATCGTTCGTTCTTCGTCTGTCATGCCTGCCTCCATCGCTAAAAAGCGGCAACTGCCGCCATGCGATCAAGTTACAGGCTGATCGAGGTTGGCTGGCTAGGAGAAAGACATACGGTCTTACGCCCCTTCACTTCATTGGGCCAACGGCGCATTCCCGTGTCGCGCGGCAAAATCTCATAACCGCATACGGACTCCATATGGAGCTCTCTATGGACTCCCAAACCTGCCTCCATTCCCAAATCGACAATGGGTATGGATTCCAGCATCACGACGGAAGAGAATAGGTGAGGGACAGCCGTCGCTTACATTGAAGCCGGCTCATCCGAGGAAAGGGTAAACCAAGTCCGTAGTGACATTGCGTCAACTCGGTGAAGAGCTATGGCGGAACTTGGGTGATGACGGATTGAAGAAGGCGGCGTATCGAGGCGGGTGACAAAGCCTGCCAGAACCTCACGAAGGAGCGATACGCCATGAAGACAGATACCACCGTTGTACCCTTTGCGCACCCTGACGCTTTCGACGATCCCCTGACATCGGTTCTGCGTGAAGGCGCGCGCCGGCTTCTGGCGCAGGCTGTCGAAGCGGAAGCCGAGGCGTTTCTTGCCGCCATGGCCGAGGAGCGCCTGGCCGATGGGCGTGCCCGTTTGGTGCGCCACGGCCATGGGCCGGAACGCATGATCCAGACGGGGATTGGTCCGGTGCCGGTCAAGCGCGCCAAGCTGCGCGATCGAGGGCCGGAAGCTTCCGGCAAGGACCGCATCACGTTCACCTCGGCGATTGTGCCGAAATGGGCACGGCGCACGAAGAGCCTCGACGCTCTGTTGCCGGTCCTCTACCTGCGCGGCATCTCGACCGGCGATTTCCAGGACGCGCTTGGTGCGCTTCTGGGTCGGGATGCACCGAACCTGTCACCATCGGTGATAGGGCGGCTTAAGGAGGAATGGCAGGGTGACTATGATCACTGGCAGCACCGCGACCTGTCGGCCCGCCACTACGTCTACAGTAAGCGATGTTTTCACCCCACGGGCCTAGTTTGAGTTTTCCAGACTGCTGGACGTTATCTGATCAACTTTTTTGGTATCTTGCCACAGGCAATCAGAAGATGTTTTGCGCTTAGGAAAAGCTCACCGTTACCGCGGTCGCCAGCAATATGAGTCCAAAAGCCGCGGGCATCTGCGACTTTGTTGTTCGGAATTAGGATAATCGTGCCTCGCTCAATCGAGTTGTCGGTTTCGATGCGAAGCCGAGCCTCATCCCGCGAAGAAAAAACCGCTGCAAATCGTTCTTTGCCATAAAGCCCTTCCAAGACGAATTTGTTATTTTCGTTCTCAATCGAGCGAAGATTAAAACCCATTGGTGGTCCAAAGACCGACACACACATATTGTTGTCGTCGCACGCATGGACGAGACTGCAAAACCACGGTGGAGGCCCTGAGGGTACGGCCGCGAATGCGGATGGTGCCACAAGCAGAAAAAGCAGCAATATAGTCAGTCTCATAACAAAACCTGGACCTGCGGAATTCGATCGGGCAGCATCAATATGACTTACTGCCAGAACCCGAATGTCAGTCGGCTTCCATCAATCCGTCAATGATGTTCTCATTGCGCTTGCCGATAAAGTTCCACGGCAGGAGTTCATCGATCCGGCTTTGTTTGTGGCCGTTGACGATAGCGGTCAGTGTGGCTGCCAGATAGGCTTGCGGATCGACGGAATTGAGCTTGCAGGTCTCGACGAGTGAGGCGATTGCCGCCCAGTTTTCAGCTCCGGCTTCATGACCGGCGAAGAGAGCGTTTTTCCTGTTGAGTGCGATGGGTCTGATGGTTCGTTCGACGGTGTTGTTGTCGATCTCGATCCGCCCGTCGGTCAGGAACAGGCACAAGCCCTGCCAGTATTTGGTGATGTACTTCAGGGCTTCACCAAGGGGCGATTTGGTGGCGACACGAGCGCGATGATACGTGAGCCATGTTTCCATGTCAGTGATGAGCGGTGCTGCTTGCTCCCGACGGCCGGCCAGACGGGCCTCGGGATCGAGCCCGCGCAATTCAGCTTCGAGGCGATAAAGGTCGCCGATGCGTTTTACGCCTTCTTCGGCAATCGGCGCAGAGCCGGTCCGGGTGATCTCAACGAGCTTGCGGCGGGCATGGGCCCAGCAATAGGCCAGCCGGATATCCGGTCCTACCCGATCAGGCGCGATGAGCCGATTGTATCCGGCATAGCCGTCGACCAGCAAAACTCCTGAGAAGCTCTGCAATATCTGTTCAGCATGGTGTCCCCCGGGGCCGGGCGCGTAGGTGAACGCGACACCGGGCGGCGCTCCGCTGTTCCAGGGCCTGTCGTCCCGCGCCAAGGCCCAGAAGTATCCGGTTCTGGTCTTGCCGGAACCGGGTTCAAGCACCGGAGCCCGGGTTTCGTCCATGAACAGCTTGGTGGACCGTTTGAGGTCTGTTATCAACGCATCAAAGACGGGACGCAATTCGAAAGCCGCCCGGCCAACCCAGTCGGCAAGCGTCGACCGGTCGAGATCGATGCCCTGGCGGCTCATGATTTGCGCCTGCCGGTATAAAGGCAGGTGATCGGCATATTTGGAGACCAGGACATGGGCGATCATGGCCTCGGTCGGCAGGCCAGACTGGATCAGCCGCGCCGGCGCCAGTGCCTGAACCACACCATCGGTGCAAGAGCGGCAGGCGTATTTCGGTCGGCGGGTAACGATGACGCGGAACTGGGCCGGGATCACGTCCAGCCGCTCGGATACGTCCTCGCCGATCGGGTGCAGGCAGCCGCCACAGGAACAGGTCAGGCTTTCCGGCTCAAGGACCTCTTCAACACGGGGAAGATGCTTGGGCAAGGCTCCGCGATTGACCGTCCGTCGTGTGGAAGCTCGTTTGTTGCCGGGGCTATCTGCCTCTTCCTCGGCATGGACCGCCGCAATGGCAGTTTCCAGATCTTCAAGCGCCAGGTCGAACTGGTCCGGGTCGCGCTTTTCGGATTTGCGCCCGAAGGCCGCCTGCTTGAATGCGGCAACCAGCTTTTCCAGTCGCGTGATCCGCTCATCCTTGCGGATATTGCGCTCCTCGGATGCAATCAGCATTGCCTTCAGGGCAGCGATATCATCTGGCAGGTCGGCGGTGGTCAGCATGGACCGGATCTATCAAATCCGGCCATGATCCGCTTGTGGAAACAAGTACCCGAGTCATCGTGCCGCAGCTATTCAACGGCCTCTGGAGCCCGGGTGGTGATCGCGCGAACGCGCCGCCAGTCCAGCCCTGCGAACAAAGCTTCAAACTGGGCGTGCGTGAGGGACATCAGGCCGTCCCTGATATCCGGCCAGGTAAAGGCATGGTCCTCAAGGCGCTTGTAGGTCATCACCAGACCACTTCCATCCCAGTATATGAGCTTCAGCCGATCCGTCCGGCGCGACCGGAAGACGAACACCGTCCCCGTGAACGGGTCCTTGCGCAACTCGTTCTTCACCAGCGCTGCCAGACCGTCATGACCCTTCCGGAAGTCGACGGGTTTTGTCGCCACCATGATCCGCACCCGGTTCGACGGAAAGATCATGAGGACAGCTTGCCGAGTGCGTGTGCAACGGCCGCAATCCGCTTTGCCGACACGCCTGCCTCCAAACGGATGGTCATGCGGCCGATCAGGATCTCAGGGCGTTCCGTTTCAACGGAAGCTTCAGGTTCATCCGGCGTCGCGACAATCATGGCCGCAAATTCCACGTCATCTTCCGGAGCGGGCAAAACCAGCTTGCCGCGCCGTGCCAGGGTTCGCCAGGCTGACAGGTGGTTCGGTTTCAGACCGTAACGGCTCGCAACCTCGTTCACCGTCGCGCCTGGACGCAAGCTCTCCGCAACGATCCGTGCCTTCAAATCGTCTGGCCAACGGCGCGGGCTACCTGCATCACGCCCGTCCGTGAGAACCTCAATCGTAGTCTCCATGGAGAAACTCCTTCTCGATCCAACATGATTAGGCGATCACAGATCGAGGGAGATAAAACAACGTGGAGGCAGAACAGCGGTTACCGTCTACATCTGGGCCGATTGGGTCTATCTTCAGGCGCGCATGGAGGACAATGCCGCCTGCATGCTGGTAGTCATCGGTGCGACGCCGGAAGGCAGGAAGGAACTGGTCGGCTTTCAGGTGGGTGTGCGCGAAAGCACGCGTGTCCGTCCGGTGAAGGCGGTCTTCATGGTGGCGACGCGCTCTGTTACGCTGCTTTTGCAGCGTAACACCAAGGCATGAGTTCGTTGATGCGATTGATCTTGTGGTCGGCGATTTGTGCCAGAACCCAGGTCAGCCAGGCTTGCGGGTCGATGCCGTTGAGTTTGGCGGTTTCGATCAGGGTATAGGCGATAGCCGCGGATTTGCCGCCGCCTTCTGAGCCCATGAAGAGGTAGTTTTTTCGTCCAAGGGCAATCGGTTTCATTGCCCGCTCCGCGCAATTGTTGTCCAGTTCCAGATGCCCGTTGCCGAGGTACGGCCGGGCTTTCGGCAGGCGGCTGAGTGCATAGCGGATCGCTGCGGCCAGCGGTGATTTTCCCGAGATCCGCGTCAATTGGCTGCCGAGCCAATCTTCCAGATCGTCGAAGATAGGTTTGGCGTATGCTTGCCGTAAGGCGGTGCGCTCCGGCGGCGGTTTTCCGCGTGCCCGCTTTTCGATTTCGTAGAGCTTGGCGATCCGCTGGATGGTCTCAGCGGCGATGGATGATCCCTGGGTAGCATGCACATCGACGAACTTGCGCCGGATATGGGCCATACAGGCCATCTCCCGCGCCTTGTTCTCCCCGAACAGGCCGTTGAACCCGGCATAACCGTCCGCGTGAACCCAGCCCTTGTAGCCGGACAGGTGACCCTGAGGATGTTCGCCCTTGCGGTCAACCGTGAACTGGTACCAAGCTAGCGGTGGAGAAGAGCCTGCCCAGGGGCGTTCATCCCTCACATAGGCCCAGATCCTGGCGATTTTGGTCTTCTTCGTTCCCGGAGCCTGAAGCTTGACCGGCGTGTCATCGGCAAAGAGCGCTTCGCCTTGCCGGACCATTCGTCCGATGGCATCCGCTAGGGGCTCAAGCAAGGCAGTGGAGCGTCCCACCCAATCAGCCAGGGTGGAGCGGTCCAGATCAATGCCTTCCCGGCCAAAGATCTGAGACTGGCGGTAGAGCGGCAGGTGGTCCGCATATTTGGAAACCAAAACATGCGCCAAAAGTCCCGCTCCCGGCCGTCCGCGCTCGCTCGGACGCGATGGCAAGGGCAATTGGACAATCCTCTCGCAGCAAGAACAGGACAGGCGCGGCCTGACAATACGGTTCACGACAAACCGGCCCGGCACATATTCCAGCTCTTCGGTGACATCTTCCGCCAGTGTCTTGAACTTGCTGCCGCAGCGACAGCAGTCTTCATTCGGCATCAGGACGGTGTCCTTGCGCTCAAGATGGTCCGGCAGCGGCTTGCGGCTGTGCTGACGTTTGGCCTGTCCGGGAGGAGCATCTGCCGAGGCTGGTTCCGGCATGTTTTGCGGGTCAGCAGCGACACCAATGGCCTCGTCCTCGGCAAGGCTCAAATTGAGCTGATCGAGGCTTTCTGATTTGGAGCCGAACCGGTTCCGGTTTGCCCCATGAAGCTGATGCTGAAGCTGCTCGACCTTCAGACTGAGCGCCTTGACTTCCTTAGCCAGAAGCCGGTTCACGGCTTTCAGTTCAGCCGGATCGTCAGGTGTGATATCCAAGTCCGTCAGCATGGCCAGACTTATACCGGATGCGGTCCGCAGCAGAAAGGAAAAAGCGGAATAAGCCTCTGTATTTATGGCACTATCCAGTCGTCACCCTGTTGTCAGCGGTGTCCAGGTGCGGACGAGCATGCGCCAGTCAATCCCCTCAAGCAACATCGACAGCTGCGCCGCCGTGACGCTGACCTTGCCAGCCTTCGCGCCCGGCCAGACAAACCGGCCTTTCTCCAGGTGTTTGGAAAACAGGCAAGCCCCCTGACTGTCCCACCAGATGATCTTCAAAAGATCGCCCCGCCGACCGCGGAACACAAACAAGTGCCCAGAATAAGGATCTTCGGCCAGTACCTGTTCGGCTTGTGCGGCCAAAGAGTTGAAGCCGCGCCGCATGTCCGTCACACCGGCCGCCAGCCAAACCCGGGTGTTCGATGGAACCGGGATCATTCCATCAAACCCTGAACCAGTCCCATGACTGCGGTCAGCGCCGTCGGTCCTTCGATCAAGACCCGGCGACCATCGGAAAGGGTGATATCAACCCGGCTGGCACAGACCGGCGCTGGGGGCAGAGCGGCAATATCCAGCTTGCCAGGACAATCCGCCGGAACCAGGTCCAGCTCAACGAAAGACCCGTCCTCAACGTTGCCCTGCTAAGCTGGCACTGCGGCAAAGCGCGGATCCTTCAGCCAATTGTGGATCATGTTGGCATTCGCAGAATACCGGCGCGCCACCTGGGCAACCGATGCTCCGGGAAGAACCGCCTGCTGGCAGATTTCCCGCTTCTCCTCATCAGACCAGCTCCGCCGTTTCTTTAGCTTACTCATCAAGGGTCCATAAGTGTGCATTTACATAAGCGGACACTTAACGCACCAAATCGAAAAGCGGCAGGTCGGGTTCAACGGACGCTCACAAGCACGCAGAGCTGGCGCGAGTTGCTCGTTGACCTGAAAGCCCGCGGCCTTTCCATCGACCCGTCATCAACGCTGCTGGCAGCACAAGGTCCTCAACGTGCTCAACAAGGTGCCGAAATCGGTGCAGCCGAACATGAAGGCTAATCTCCGGGAAGTTCGGGACGCGCCGGATCGGGCCACCGCCGAGGCCGCCATCACCGTCTTCGTCGACAAGTACGATGCAAAATATCCGAAAGCCGTCGAGTGCCTGACGAAGGACCGCGAAGCGCTGCTGACCTTCTTCGACTTTCCGGCCGAACATTGGGATCACTTGAGGACATCGAATCCGATCGAAAGCGTCTTCGCCACTGTCCGGCACCGGACCGTGCGCACCAAGGGCAGCCTGTCCCACAGGACGGCAAGGCTCATGGTTTTCAAGCTGGTCATGGCCGCTGCAAAATCATGGCGGCGGCTGAAGGGCGAAAATCAGTTGCCAATGGTCGTCGAAGGCATCAAATTCGCCGACGGCGTTGCCGTCACGACAACGCCTGATCAACACGCCGCCTAATCGGTCCCGTCACCCAATTCCAAACATAGCTCCTCGGTGAATCAGGTTTATTCATCCCATTAGGTCACGCCATACCGATAGAGCCATCGGGTTGTTCGACAGGATGGCCGTCTGCTTCATTGATCGGCGAGGATGTGTCCGAGCGACTGGACGTGAAACTGACCGACTGAAACCCATCAAGCGACAACCCTGTGAGAAATGCGGGCTAGGCGGCGGTCCTTTGAAAACTGAGCATTACTGCTTCCAGAGCCTCTTCGCGACTAAACGGTGCGCGGTCATCGACAAGATCCAAACTTGCTTCGGCGAGTTCAAGAGCCTCAGAGAGGGTGATGATGGAACTGATGCTGGGAGCTGCCGACTGAGCGAGCACCTGAGAAATTTTTGAGAATACCAATTCATGTGATGAAACACCGAGTGCTTGTGCAAGTGGGTCAAACCTTTCGGGACGCGCTTGATACGCTTGCTCTACCACTCCCGGAATAAGTAAACTTGCCGCATAACCGTGGGGGATCCCGAGTTGAGGACCCGCCAAATCTGAAAAATGATGAGAGAATGTCAATCCGGAGCCGGTGCTAAACGAAAGAGCTGAGAACGTCGCTGCAATCATCATTGCATCGCGCGAGCGTGGATTGCCACCAGCGATGGCTAAGGCAAAATGTTCGTTGACCCATCTAAGGGCCTGCAGCGAAAAGCAGTCCGTAGTCGGAAAAGCCCGCGGAGAGATATACGCTTCCAACGCCTGGCAGAATGCATCCAGCCCACTTACAGAAGTCTGAGTAGGTGGAAGAAGGTCCGTGAGTGAGGGATCAAGAATAGCCAATCTTGGATGGCAACCGCCCTTCGCGAAGCCAATCTTCGCACCGGTCTTATCGTCGACAACGGCAACGCCGCGCGTGACTTCCGCACCTGTGCCTGCCGTGGTTGGAATGGCTACGAGAGGCAACACTGATCTGACCGAAGAACCACCTTCGCCGAGATAGGCTCGATAGTTGTGATACACGCCGGCCGCCGTGACAGCAATCACCTTGCCAATGTCGATTACGCTTCCTCCACCAAGCGCAACGACTCCATCGCAACCTGATGCGCATGCCACTTCTGCCGTGACAGATAGCAAATCCAGACTTGGTTCCCCATTCTGCAATTCATGACTAACTAACGTGACATTGGTACTGGCCTCAATGAGCGACGCTATTGATGACAGCGCCGAGTCAAAAAGAAAAAACACTCGCTTGACGCCTAGAGATTCCAATTTGTTGTTCAGTTCTTGCAGTTTTCCCCTTCCAAAGACAATTTCGGTCGGGCAGTAAAATCGACAATTCGGGATCATGGAGAAAACCTCATGTACTCAAGCATTTCGTCTGCGTAAGCAGCCCAGTCCATACGGCTTGTGTCGATGGACAACTTGGGGGGACGGCAAATCTCAAATAAGCGATCGATCACATCGCGTCGCCTCTGAAACTCAGCAACCTGCGCATCGAAATTGCCCATTTGATCGAGATATCGGCCCCAGCCAGGTCCACGATAACGGCGCGTTGAGATCACGGAACGTTCTGCCACCAAATCCGACGGAAAACTGAGGCGGACTATTGCTAAGTTTGCACTAGCGCGGAGGTTATCCAAGTATTCAATCTGGTCCATCGGCTCAATGCGCAACTCAGCGCAAAGGTTTAGCAGCCAGCTCTCCGCCATGACGACGGTCTTGGGATCGACGTCACGCGACGGCCAGGTGGCGCTCACTCGCGTGAGCTGTTCAATGATACGTAGGGGACTAGCTAAAAAGGCGGTAAGATCATCAAGCGAGCCAGTTGCACTAAAAGTTTCGTAAAAGCGCGTTTGTATCAGATTGTTTCTAAGAACAAGCAGTGACGTGTCCTCTCTCGAAACTAGCTTGGACGTGACCAATCTAAACATTGTTGACTTGCCGACTCCGGTTACACCGGCAAAAGCGATCCCAGCTATCATTGGGTTGACGATCCTCAACGGTTCAGAAACTTCATTTCAGATACGGCGAACAACTCGGCCTTCGATCGAACGGGCTCGTGATCTGAAATGGGCAGTTGTGGCTGCGGTGTGATTTAGCCGGCATCGAAGTCGACTATCTTTTCCAACGCTTCACTCCAATTTTGCTCTGTCGTGTCTACTGTCAGTATGGGAAGAGCTGATTCGGCTGCCAATCTCTCTAAGTTTGCTTGACGGCGCTTGAAATGATTTACGAGGGCCAACTCGGCTTTGCCGTAACGGGAAAGAAAGGCGGCCCAGCTCTGACCGCGATGGCGAATCGTTGAACGAACGCAATTTTCAATCATTGCCTCGGGTTCGACACGCAATAACACGACACGCGCTCCAAGCGACATTAGTCGCCGATCTATGCGTCTCACAAAAGCCGGCTGGCAGCTCTCGCTTAGTAGGTCCAGCGCGAGGTAGTAATGGAAGCTCTCAAAAATAAAACTGCAGCTACCACGGCCGTCGGAACGATGAGCAAACTCACTTGAGGAATAATCATCGTGGAGACTCTTAAGCAGGCGCAGTCGCGATTCCGCCAACGAACTCGGGCACCCCTGATTTGCCATGCGAAGAGTATAACATTGCGAAAGATATATGCCGCCATCCTGGCCAGTGAAGTGCTGCTCCTGAAGCAACCTCCTAAAGAGCGTAGATTTGCCTGTACCGCTAACACCCTCGAAGATGATGCCCTGGAAGCTCAAACCACGGATCCCACTATCCACTTCGCTGCCTTCCTTTGCCACCGAGGCGTATATCTGCATCGCCAAAAAGCATCGAAGCGGGCTTGATGTGCAACAAGAAGGCGCAGGGAGGCAGATAAAATCTCGGTCGCTTCAGACGGCACTGTCGCGAGGTCATGAACGGGGAAAAAACGTGACAAAACAGACAGAGTAGCAGAACCAAGCGGCCTAAGTCCGACGCGATCGAGGAGACCCATCGCCGCCGGCCAATCAATGGGGCGCGCCTCGAACCTTATCAATTGCAAAATGTCCAAGTATCCGAGCAGCCCTTGTCTGAAGTATCCGTCTTTGGCGATATCCAGGAGTTTATGGACGAGATGCAATTCTCTAGGAAGCTGACAGCGTTGCCGACTGACGGGGGGGGAAGGGAGAAATGATTTACAATGCAATTTAAATCGAGATCTCGGGCTATTTGCGTATGAAGTTCAACAACAATTCCCCGGTCTGGGTGAATTAATTGAGGTAGGTGAAGGGTCTTCGATGTGCCGTGATATTCTTGTTCGAGTTCTTCAGCGTAACCAGCACGTTGCAGCTCTAGGATCGCAGCCTCGCTTTGTCTTGTTGGTATAAGTATATCGACATCGCTCATCGGTCGTATTGCAACGTCTGGATAATAGTGGCGACCCAACAAGACGCCTTTCAAGCCGTAACTAGGGATACCTTTTTGCCAAAGAAATTCTTGGACGATATCAAATTCCCGGTGTGAGGCAACGATTGCATCGCGGCTTTCTGCAAAAAGCACCCGCCATTTGTTCCAAATCTCGGACACATCTCCACTATAATGCTGCTTCAACAGTACATGCTCCAACGCACCATGGAGGCGATGCACTTCGATGGCGGGATAAATTGCATGTAAGGATTCGGAATTATGCCAGATCTCACTCGCCCAAGTCGTGTTGTTGCCAAGCAATAACAGATCAGAGATACGGTTCTTCTGCTCGCGGTCTAACGGCGGCAGCAAGCGGTGCGCAAAAATAAGCGCTCGCTTTGCGCCAAAGACAGACTTCTGACAAGTGTGGGCCATGCGGTGCTCTTAACCGGTAACATTTAGACTGCTGTTACTAGACGGAACGGGGAGAATGGGTTTCGTTGAAGGGAACCGAAAGCAGACGGGCCGTTCGCCAACTACCATCGCAGATGGAATCCCGCACCACCGTTGGGCGGAGATCGGCGTCTGCTAACTCTGCGAGAGGTAACCAGTGAAAAACGATATGAGGCTCCTGTGACACGATGCTAGTAAGTGGCGGTTGCACTAGGAAATAGTGCTCTACGCCATGATAAATCTTGTCCCGGTGCCAGAAGCGGTTTTCAACCACAAACAAAAATTGGGGAGGCTCAATTGAAACACCCATTTCTTCTTGGTATTCTGCTCGCACACGTTCGCTAAGACTCTCGCCGTACTCCAATCTGCCTCCAGGAAAGGCGAAATTTGCTGTGTCGTCGTCGCTCGGTCGTTGAACAAGAACACACTCGCCTCGAAAACAAAGACTGCGAACGCTCACTCTCGTGATTTGTGCGGCGGTAATCTTCTCAAAGAAACTATCTTGGCTGGTCATTACTGATCCTTCTAAGTCTAGCCGTGCGACAATAGTCCGGAGAGTTCCTCTGCTCTCCTAACATCGTTTCGTAGGTTCTGTCGGAGCTCATCCACATCTCCGAAACCGTACGCAACCCTGAACACGTCTGCGTTCTGAACAATTCTCTCGAGCATTTCTCTGACCGCTTCACTGCACACCTGTCGTGGTAGAAGCCACGGATTACACCATTTCTCGTCGATCGGCGTCATGACCTGTCCGGAAAGCTCGTCTAACGCCTGCTGATGATTAAGTTTCGTCATTTTTACGCCACTGCCGGTTTTTTGGATGGCTGGCACCAGAATTCTCTTCAGCTTTCCGCCGCCGCTATGCGGTACACGCATAAACTGCGATATTTCCAACGGTGTTAGCTCAAGTTTTATTCCAGAGCCAAAGGTAGCTGCTTCGCTCGTTTCTCCAGCCAACCGAGGATCCTGAGGGCGGTAGAGTGTACTAAGGTCCGGGACGTGCAAATTAGGGAAAGCTCTTGCGGTACCCCAACCAACGCGGATCGCCATCGGGAACGGTAGCACTGCCAGCCCTTCCCCATCTTGCACAACTAACACCCGATCGTTGGCCAAATACTCCATCTCAGAAATCAAAAGGCCGGTGAGCATAGCAGTAGTCTTGCCACAGCATTTATCCGCGACGATTAGCGTGACTTCCTCATCCTTCACAAAGCCACCTCCGTGCAGGAGGATACCACCGTGCGCTTCCAATTCCCGAAGGTACAATTCCCTAAGCACCCGCATTATCTGTGTTTTAACGTTTGGATTTGAGAGCACCAGGGTAACACGGTTTCGAACCGGTTCTTGGATGATCACAAATTTGGCGGAATGGTATAGAGGTTCCACTAGCCATATACGAAGCTCGGGCCACTCCCAACAGACCATTTCGGGGTCGTCGACGAAGGTCTCTACCTTGAAGGTCGGCTCGAATTCCTGGACGATCGAGCTCACCTCAATACAGAGCTGCTCCGAAACGAGACACCTGATCTCATGTTCAACCGGCAAACAACCAGATAAGCTGTAGGCAGTGTGGGGTAAGAAATGTTCAACAAGTTCGAACATTTCCGAGACTGCAAATCGACACAAAAACCGACAGTGTCCGAGCCAGAATGCTCTGGAAGAGGTATTCGACAACCGTCCGTCAATCTCTCTTATTCGTGCCGCTAAATCACGGCTCACCCGCGCGTCCAAGTCAGACGATTCTCTGCTCATGCCGATACCTTTTCCCGCATCTGCAGAATTCTATTGAGCTCTTGCTCCGTTCGGGCTGCGACAAACCCTTGGATCATCAGACAATCTACGCGCGTTGCTGCAAGGAATTTAAGAGCATCGCTAGGGGTCTCGACTATCGGCTTTCCAGCTATGTTCATTGACGTATTCAACAGAACGCCAATGCCAGTAATCTGATGGAAAGCCTTGATCACCCGAGCGAACCCGGGATCGTCGAAGTCATCCACCGTCTGTACCCGCGCTGATCCGTCGGCATGGGTTATGCCTGGCAAGCGCGACCGCCACTCGGGTCTGACGGAGCCGATCAACAACATATATGGCGAAGGTGCGCCCAGCTCGAAATAGCGGGCGTAGTCTTCGGATCGTACCGCTGGCGCGTAAGGTCTGTAGGGTTCGCGATACTTCACGCATTGGTCGAGGCGCTGTTTGATATCCGGATCCCTGCAGTCAGCGAGTATCGAGCGATGCCCGAGCGCGCGGGGACCGAACTCACTTCGACCATCGTAGCGCGCAACGATACATCCGTTAGCTATAAGGCAGCCTGTGAGATAGTCGGGTTCCTCAACTCTTGAATACGGAGTTCCTGCCGAGACTAAGGTTTTTTCGATCTCTTCGTCGTCGTAGATTCGCCCGAGGAAGGGCGATGGCGAACGTGTCGGCAATGTCCGCGAGGTTTTGTTCCGGTACCATCCAAGATAAGCGGCACCTAGCGCAGTGCCGGCATCATGCGCTGCTGGCTGAACGAAAATTCGCTTAAAGGGGGTCTCTTTAAGAATGCGGTGATTTGCTATCGCATTCAGGAAGACGCCGCCAGCCAATTCTTGGGTTGTCGATCCTGCGTGGCCTGTTGCATTGCTGCCTGGGCCTCGAGAAACTCAAGATTGGCGGCAAAGATTGCCATGTGTCGAGTAGAGTCTCGCGGAAAAAGGGCCGTCAATGGCGGGCGCTCAGCAAAGCAATTGAACGTCTGGCTTCTTGAAGGTCCATGCCGCGCTCGTGCTGCTAGGCGGTACGAATTGAAAATGATGAGTGTGGCGACATGCAAAAAGGGCGGCACAAGGCCGCCCTTTCCAAAAGCATTGAACGTTTGGCTTCTTAGAAGCCCATGCCGCCCATACCGCCCATGTCGCCACCCGGCATTGCCGGAGCTGCTTCTTTCTTCGGCAGCTCAGCAACCATGGCTTCGGTTGTGATCAGGAGGCCGGCAACGGAAGCTGCATCCTGCAGAGCCGTACGAACAACCTTCGTCGGGTCGATGATTCCGGCATCGATCATGTTGACGAATTCTTCGGTCTGCGCGTTGAAACCGAAGGTGTCGTCGTTGTTTTCCTGGATTTTGCCGACGACGATGGAACCTTCGACGCCAGCATTTTCGACGATCTGACGGATCGGGGATTCCAGGGCACGCAGAACGATCTTGATGCCGGCTGCGATGTCGGAATTGGCAGAAGTCAGTTCAGAGACTGCGTTCTTTGCGCGAAGCAGGGCAACACCGCCACCTGCAACGATGCCTTCTTCAACAGCAGCGCGCGTTGCGTTCAGAGCATCATCGACGCGATCTTTTTTCTCTTTCACTTCGATTTCGGTCGCACCGCCGACGCGGATCACTGCGACACCACCTGCGAGTTTGGCCAGGCGCTCCTGGAGTTTTTCGCGGTCGTAATCGGAAGTGGTTTCTTCGATTTGCGCCTTGATCTGCCCGACGCGGCCGTCGATGTCTTCCTTGGCACCGGCACCGTCAACGATGGTCGTGGTTTCCTTGGTGATCGCAACTTTCTCGGCAGTACCGAGCATGTCGAGGGAAACGTTTTCCAGCTTGATGCCGAGATCTTCGGAGATCACGGTACCACCGGTCAGGATCGCGAGGTCTTCCAGCATGGCCTTGCGGCGGTCGCCGAAGCCAGGAGCCTTGACAGCAGCAATTTTCAGGCCGCCGCGCAGCTTGTTGACAACGAGGGTTGCCAGTGCTTCGCCTTCGACATCTTCAGCGATGATGAGGAGCGGGCGGGAAGACTGTACGACAGATTCCAAGATCGGCAGCATGGCCTGCAGGTTGGAGAGTTTTTTCTCGTGCAGCAGGATGAACGGCTTTTCCAGGTCAGCAAGCATCTTGTCGGCATTGGTGACAAAGTACGGAGAAAGGTAGCCGCGGTCGAACTGCATGCCTTCAACGACTTCCAGCTCGGTTTCCAGGGACTTGGCTTCTTCGACGGTGATAACACCTTCGTTGCCGACTTTCTGCATGGCTTCGGCAATGTCCTGGCCGACCTGCTCGTCACCGTTTGCGGAGATGGTGCCAACCTGTGCAACTTCTTCGGAAGTTGTAATGGTCTTGGAAGCAGCTTCCAGGGCTCTGACGGCTTCAGCAGCGGCCAGGTCTACGCCGCGCTTCAGATCCATCGGGTTCATGCCGGCCGCAACGGCCTTGGCGCCTTCCTTGACGATGGACTGGGCCAGAACGGTCGCAGTGGTCGTGCCGTCACCAGCGATGTCGTTGGTTTTGGAAGCGACTTCGCGCACCATCTGGGCGCCCATGTTTTCGAACTTGTCTTCCAGTTCGATTTCCTTGGCAACCGAAACACCGTCCTTGGTGATGCGCGGTGCGCCGAAGGCCTTGTCGAGAACGACGTTACGGCCTTTCGGGCCGAGGGTCACCTTGACGGCGTTTGCGAGGGTGTCAACGCCACGGAGCATGCGCTCACGGGCGTCGGAGGAGAATTTTACTTCTTTAGCAGACATAGGGTCGTCTCACCTAAATTGAGAAATGGAGGAGATCAGAAGCGGTTCGCTGTTTGATTAAGCGATCACGCCCATGATGTCGGATTCCTTCATGATCAGGAGGTCTTCACCGTCGATTTTGACTTCGGTGCCTGACCACTTGCCGAACAGGACGCGGTCGCCTGCCTTGACGTCGAGCGCAACGATCTCGCCGTTGTCTTTACGGGCGCCAGTGCCGATAGCGATGATCTCGCCTTCCTGCGGCTTTTCCTTAGCGGTGTCCGGAATGATGATTCCGCCGGCAGTCTTCTCTTCAGAGTCTACGCGGCGAACGACGACACGGTCGTGCAATGGACGAAATGCCATAAGACTGTTTCCTCTCATGAGCGCGCCCCACGCAATTGGCAGCGCGCGAGACATGATTAATGGGTTGAACTAAGCAGGAGACCTTGATCCCTGCTGCGTATTAGCACTCCCTCAAGGCGAGTGCTAACAGCGCCTTGGATTTATGCAGCAACGTCCAGATTGTCAATGGTTTGTGGGGAGAATTTAATCTTGACTTGGCGCAGATTTGCGGAATGGGGTCATTCCTGATCCAGGAACCTTGATCCAAACCGACGCGGAGAGCACGCGCGTCTCTCCGAACGCCCCGTTATTTGGGATCGGCAATCGTAAATGGCAAGGTGAATCCGGCCACTTTTCCACCCTCATCGTCGCTAAATCGGGTTTCGAGCTGATAATCGCCGGCCGGAAGCCCGCTGAACTGGAAGGAAAGGGCTGCGGCAAGTTCGCGTTGCTTCGATCGGCCCTCACCGGAAAACGCGGCGAAATTGTTCTGCTCGGCCAGGACCTGACCCGACAGGTTCAGGAGCCTGTAGCTTGCTGTCAAGTCAAACGCGTAAATGCCGTCGGTCTGACTGAAGGAATATCCGATCGGTTCGGCATAGATGGAAAGGACGTCGTTTTCCTGAAAGACGGCATCTTTGTGCGGAGTATACTGTCCGTACGCGGTTCCACCATCTTGCGTGAAAGTTGCAACGGAGAATGCAAGTCCGTTAGCTTCCCAGGCTGCATCATAAGCTGTCAGTGCGTCCGTGAACGCATTTGAGGGAGTGGAGACAGTTTCAGCTTGAACACTTGCTGTGCAAATCCCCGTATAAATCCCCGTTGCCAGGAGGATAGCAGAGGCGCCTCGCCGGGAGACACGTATTCCTGTCAGCATTTTCACTTCCCCGCACGCCCTTATGTCTTGTCGTTTCTTGGCGATTTCGCCGATATAGACCGACTTTTGACGATAGACAAGAAAATGTGTGCAATGCAGTAAACGGATAGCCGGTTAAAGGCTTCGTGCCGTCCAGGATTGACGTTTCCGATAGATAGTGGAGGGACTGATTTCCAGCGCTGCCGCAGCCATGGCGATGTTTCCGTCGAACGCATCGAGGGCGTCCTCGATAATCCGCCGTTCCTGGGCCCACAGGGGCTCGATGGATCCGAACGGCCGGCTTGGAACGCTCAGGCGTGACCTTTCCCTGGAAAGATCGATGATCGCATTCGGTCGACTGCTTTGATCGCGGATTACCATCGGCAGCATGTCATACGTAACGGCTGCGCCATCATTCATGACAACCATCTGCCGAATGGTGTTTTCCAGCTGCCTGACATTGCCGGGCCAGCCGTAGGACAAGATACGTGTTTCGGCGTCGGCGTCGAAGCCCTTGAAACTGCGCCGTTCTTCGCTTGAGTACCTGTCAAGGAAAGTCTCCGCAAGCGGCAGGATGTCGTCGCGGCGTTCCCGCAGCGCCGGCAGGTGGACCGGTAGGACGTGAAGACGATAATAAAGGTCTTCGCGGAAACGGCCGGCCGTAATTTCGGCAACCGGATTGCGGTTCGTCGCGCAGATGATGCGTGCATCCACCCTGCGGGACCGTGTGTCACCCAGCCGTTGAAAACTTCCGGTCTGAAGAAACCTTAAGAGCTTGCTTTGCAGCAGCAGGTCCATTTCGCCGATCTCGTCGAGAAACAGCGTTCCGCCATCGGCTTGTTCCGCGGCGCCGGCTCGATTTTCCGATGCGCCCGTGAAGGCACCGCGCATGTACCCGAATATTTCGCTTTCGATAAGGTCCCGGGGAATGGCAGCGCAGTTCAGCGTGACAAACCGGTTGGGATGACGATCAGACAGGTCATGGATCGCGTTTGCACACAGTTCCTTACCGGTTCCAGATTCACCGGTGATGAACACGGGAGCCTGTGAGGGCGCCATGCGTCTTATCTGATCATGGACGTCGCGCATTTGAAGCGAAACACCGATCAGGCGATCCAGGCCCGTTTGTACAACGATTGAGATTTCAGATCGCGACTTCGGGGCTGGGCGTTCCGGCACACAAACAGGCTCCTTCGGCAATGCAGCCTCGACGGGAGTGGGAGCCAGAACAGGTCTGCGCTGTTTGAGCTGAAACATGATTTTGGTGGCAAGTGCGTCAAGCGAGAACGGTTTGGTCAGGAAATCGTGGGCACCCGATCGCATCGCGCTGACCGCACGCGATACCGATCCCTTTGCCGATACGGCGATGATTACGGTCTTCGGACACCTTACGGCGTAGGCTTCGAGGGCTTCGTCACCGCCAATAGTTTCCAGGTCTATGATAAGAACATCAGTTGACTTGTCCGCCAGATCCTGAAGGCAGGACGCTGAGTCCGTGTAAAGGATCGGATCGGCGCAGGAGGCGGATATTTTCGCGCAAACGGCGGAAGTGCGAGCTGCCTCCGAGGCAGATGCATCGAGTACACGTACAATCACAGGCAAATGGTTGCCCTCAATACTCCCCATTGCTGGGTAACTCCCATCGCTTGACCCGGGTCCTTCGAATATCGAAAGATTCGTCAACCTGATAATTCTCCGAACAGGGTAAACAAAGCGTTGTCAGATGACGCATTTTGCAGTTTTTACGGAGAAAACTGATCGGACCAGCGAGTTATCCTAAGCGCCCACAAGGAGACCGGCGAGAAAACCACCTGCCGCGAGTGCGAGAGCAATCGGAAGCGAAACCTTCATCCGGAGCAGTTGCCGGAGTGGATCTTCCGACTGATTTGGAAATGCGTGTTGGGAGCCGACCTGCAAGGGGATCGCGTTTTCCGTGCCCGGCGCGGTATTTTCCTGACCGATGGAATTCGCATTCGCGAAGCTTTGTTCAGGATCAGAGCGACCTGCTTGACCGTCCGCAGAAACAGGTGAATGCAGGTCGTCAAACGGTCGGCTGTCTTCCGCGACCTTGTTCTCGCTCGTGACAGTATCCTGCCGATTGGCTGCTGTTCCCGAATCTGCTGCCGATTTCACGGATGTGAACGCTGGTGCGTAACTTCCCTTGGGGATCGTGATACGGACAGGGGAGGAGGCACCGGAACCCTCATAGTATTTCGTTAGCCGGCGCCGGAGCCGGGCGGCTTCCACCCTCACTATCGGGTCGGTGACCGGGTTGAAATCCGTTGCACGTCCAAGGGCTTCCACGGCGATCGTGTACCCCTTGATTTTTTCATGCTTGTTTTCCAGCGACGCGTGCACGACAAATTCCAGGAACGATCTGAGTTGAGGTGCCGAGCGAAATTCCGCGCTTTCAAGGGCATCGGTCAATGCCAGCCGGGCCTGCTTTTCGTTACATGGCAAGACGGAGGCATCGGAAGAAGGTGCCGGTTGTGCGCCGGGGGTTTTTGCTGAATCGGCCTGTGCAGACGAGTGGCTGCCTGCGCGGTCATCCTGAGCCTTTCGGGTGGAAGCGTTCCGGGTCGTCTGCTCGGCGGTGTGCATGCCAGTCCCCTTATGGTAACCGGTTCCCTCTGCACCACGACAATTTGCCCGCCATAATTTTAACCAAGTCTATGGTGATTGCAAATCCTTAGCGTTTCTGCCCGGCTGATACAGCAGCTGACGCCTCTTCCGCGCCGCACGGGTTTCTGACCTGCCCGGTATCGCCCAAGAAACGAAAAAACAGTGGCTTTGGTGATGCATAGTCGGGGACAAGTCGGCAATTCGATGCCTCACGGAGGCTTGCGGATTCGGATGTGCTTGTTTCTTAAGGCATGATTAACCAGTAATTTTTGATTCGGGTCGGAACTGTCAGACATCATGGGTCGAACGGGGACCATCTTTGTAGCAATATGCATGGCGATCATCGCGTTGTCGTCCGCAATCGTGCTGATATTTCAGTTCGGGCGGCCGTTCGGTGAAGCGGTTTCGCTGTCGCTCGCGCTGATGTGCACAATGATTCTGATCCATCTCCTGATCGGACGTGCACGTGATCGAGGAGCGGTGAGCGTTGCGGTGGATCGTCTCGAGGATCGAATGGCCGACCTTGATGAGGATGTCGGTAATCTCGAAGGACGGCTGACGGGAATGGAACATACCATGCCTCGCCGGACCCGCGCGGAAATCGATCCCTTGTTCGCCGAGGTGGAGGTGCTCGGCACCCTGGTGAAACAGATGGCGGAAGCCATGTCCGATCTGGAAACCCGGGTAGAGGATCAACAGGCACTTGCTCCGCCGCCGCGGGCGCCCAATCTTCCGCATTATCCGCATGCCCGGCCCGCCGTGCAGGCGCATGAGGCGGGCATTCCGCCCTCATACGCACCTGCGCCCCCATCTCCCCTCCGTACAACCCTGTGCACGCTGAACCGAGAGTGCCACCGCAGCTGCATCCGATGCCGCAGCAGGAGCCCGAGCAACCGCCTGTTGATCATATGACCTGGCAGGCGCCAGCTCCACAGTCGCCTGAAACGCACGGCCATGGCAACATGGCGGAATGGGATCGGCGATATGGTGTTCATGGCGAAAGTCCCCGTGAAGAAGACGCCATGGTGCCGGCACCGAGGCCTGAACCTGCATTTGATTTCGGCGATGAAGTGACGTCTCAAGCAGACATTCAGGCAAAAGATGTCAAAGCAGTTCAGCCACAACGCCCGCAACCCAACATGGCAATGCGGGAATTGATAACCTCCGCGCTCAATGCCAACAGGGTAGAGCTGCACTTGCAGCCGATTGTCACCTTGCCACAGCGGCAGGTTAAATATTACGAGGCCTTCACGCGCCTTCGCGATGCGGAGGGCAACGCGATAGCAGCAACGGCATTTCTGCCCGAAGCGGTGCTGTCGGGCCAGATCGCCCGCATAGACAACCTGTTGCTGTTCCGTGCTGTCCAGGTCATCCGTCGTTTGACCTCGCGCAATCGTAATGCGGTTCTGTTTTGCAATATTTCCCTGGTTTCGCTTGTCGATGAAACTTTTTTCCCGGGGTTTCTGGAATTCGTAAAGTCCAATAGGGATTTTGCCGATGTGCTCGTCTTCGAATTCTCCCAGAGCGATGTCGCCGAGATGGGAGCGATGGAACTCGAGAGCCTGAACGCTCTTTATGATGTCGGTTTCCGGTTCTCGATCGACCGGATCAACGACATGAAGATGGACTTCAATTCTCTGGCCGGGCGGGGCTTCAAATACGGCAAGCTCCATGCTGACTATCTGATCGGCCGCCGGGAAGCCAAGCACGGTCACATTCATCCCTCGGATTTCGGCGATCTGCTGCATCGTTACGGCATGGAACTGATTACCGATCACGTCGAGACGGAATCGCAGGTTCTGGAATTGCTCGATTACGACGTGAAACTGGCCCAGGGCAATCTGTTTTCTCCGCCTCGTCCCGTCCGGGCAGAAGTCCTGCAGGGTGCGCCGGCTCCCAGAAAATCGGCGGCAGGCTGATCTGGCGCAATCGTTCAAACCGGTTGCGTGGAATGCGGGTGGTTTTTCAATTCCTTATGAGCAAGATCGGGGACGGCTTTCCTTGCAGCTGTCGTTCCCGAAAGGGATGAAATTCGGATCTGGTCGGGTTCGCACGGCAGAATCGTTTTGCGGTTGCTAGATCGCGCCTTTTAGAGGGAACACTCCCTTCTTTGATAATGCCAAACTGGTTGCTGCTCCGAACAGCAAGGCCCAGACAGGTGCACCAAAACCGAAAAAGGAGATGGCGGACACAGTGGTCATGAAAGTCACCAATGCGGCTTCTCGTTGACCGGAATGTAACAGCGCTGTGTTGAGGCTGGTCCCGATGGTATTCATTAGCGCAAGCCCCGCAACCGATACCACCAGCGCCTTGGGAGCTATTAGGAAAAGACCGATAACGGCAGCTCCAAGTAACCCGACAAGACAATAAAATGCACTTGCAACGAGGGCCGCCTTGTATCGCGTCAGTGAGTTTGCATCGGCTTCCGGACCAGCGCATATCGCTGCAGTTATTGCCGCGAGATTGAATGCAAACCCTCCAAAAGGGGCAAGCAGTACTGTGGTCAACCCGGTGACCGTCATGCTTGCGGAAACCGGCGGTTTGTATCCTGCTGATTTCAAGGCAATGATGCCGGGCATGTTCTGCGAGGTCATCGTGACGACGTAGAGGGGCAGGCCGACCCCGACGAGTGCGGCCATGGAAAACTCGGGCATGACAAAGACGGGTCGAGCGATTGAAAACGCAAAATCGACATCTGTGTGGAAGGCGCCTGCGATCCAGCAAAACAGGATCCCGGTCGCCAATACCGAAGGTATCGCATATCGCGCAAACCATCGCTTTCCTGCAAGATAGGTCAGGCACATGACCGCGACGAGCGCAATGTCCTCTTCCATTGACGAAAATACACCCAAACCAAAGCGAAAAAGAACGCCTGCCAACATGGCACTGGCGATCGCATCTGGTATCAGATGCGACAGTTTCTCAAACCAGCCGGTCAATCCGGTCACCGTCAGCAACGCTCCGCAAAACACAAAGGCACCAATGGCTTCACTCATTTGGATGCCATCAAGGCCAATGACCAGCAAGGCCGCCCCCGGAGTTGACCATGCGGTCAGGATTGGCATCCGATAGCGCCATGACAGAACAATGCCGCTCAACCCGGTTCCCAGTCCCAGGACCAGCATCCAGCTGTTGGCCTGCAACTGTGTGGCCCCAAGCTTGTCAATGGCTTGAAATATGATCGCCACGCTGCCGGTGTAGCCGACCAATACCGCGATGGATCCCGAGACAAGATGTGAAAGTTTCAGACCGGCAATCATATCTGTCGTGCCTTTGCGGTTCGGGAAAGCTAAGCTTGGACACGTGGGACCATACTCTGCGATTGTTCGTTATAACGTACGTTCGTTATAGCGAACAAGAGATTCAGGCAAATGACAGATAAGAAAATTCAGATCAAACTCAGGGCAGCCCGGAAAAACGCCGGATTGAGCCTGTCACAAACTGCCGAACTGACAGGTGTCAGCAAAGCGATGCTGCATCAGATCGAGCGCGGCGACTCTAGCCCGACCATCGCCACCTTGTGGAAGTTGGCGAAGGGGTTTCACCTACCGCTGACCGCTTTCATCGAGGATCTCATCCAGACCGGGGAAACCTTTGTTCCTGCCCGGACCGACCTGATCCGTTTTCCGGACGGCATCGGTTTTCACACCGTTTTTCCCTTCGACCCGGTTTTTGGTTCGGAGACGTTTCTCGTGACGCTGGAAGCCGGGCAAACCCATACCTCAAACGCACACGATGTCGGCGTGGTCGAGGACGTGTTCGTGACGAAGGGCGAGATGGAAATCTTGTTTGACGGCCAATGGAAACGATGCCGCTACGGAGACGGTCTGAGATTTCATGCAGATCAGCCCCACGGATATCGCAATCTTCGTGATGAGCAGGCTCAGTTTCACAACACGTTGCACTATCCCAAAACAACACTGTTCGAGGACACAGGCGAAGACTGAAAACCTGAAATCCCAAGGTTCCGTTTCAGTGAAACTGCGGCAGACTTTCTTTGCTCTGGAGCAAAGACACCAGGCGAGGCATAGGCATTGCGCTCGCGGCGAGTCGCCGAGACTGGCGGTGGCGCATTGCGGGCGTGCACCCGCTCTCGACGACGCGCATCAGGCCTAACCGCCGGTCAGCCTTGCTGTTGGCCGACGGTGACGATGGTCGGTTTGTGTTCCGCGAGCAGCCTTTTTGCAACGCGCTGAACGTCCTCAAGAGTCACGGCCTGGATCTCGCTGTTGCGGCGGTCGAAATAGTCGATGCCGAGCTCGGCGTTTTGAAGGGCGACCAGCTGACGGGCGATCTTGCCCGAACTGTCGAAGCGCAGCGGATAAGAACCGGTAATAAATCGCTTGGCCGCCTCCAGCTCGTCCTGGCTCGGGCCTTGCGTTGCCATGCGGCTGAGCTGGTCCAGCATCACCTCCACGGTCTCGCCGGCCCGGTCCGATTTGGTCGCGGCGGATCCGATGAGAAGGCCTGTGTGACGGTATGGCGACAAGGACGTGCTCGCGCCATAGGAAAGTCCGCGTTTTTCGCGCACTTCCTGATACATCCACGATGTAAAGGTCCCGCCACCGAGTATGTGATTCATCACGTAGGCCGCCTGATAGTCAGGGTCGTCGCGTGTGATGCCGGGATAAGCCAGAAGTATCGTTGTTTGCGGCACTGTAAGTTCGCGGTGAACTGTCCCGCCGGTGCGGGGCGCAAGGTCGGCGACAGCCGCCAGGTAGCTTCGCTCGGGAAGGTCGGCGAAAACCTTGTCCAGAAGCGGGGCCAGGGTCTTTGCATCGATCGAACCGACGACGCCGATCTTCAGCCCGTCCCGCGTCAGTATCTTGCCGTGCAGTGCTTGAAGGTCTGCCGCGGTAAGACTGGTCAACGATTCCAGCGTCCCAAGCGTCGGCCGGGCATACGGGTGCGCCCCGAACATGGCGTCGGCGAGTGACCGGCCTGCAATCGCGTTCGGATCGCTCTGGTTCCGTCTGATCTGCGTACTCAACTGCGTCTTCATGCGCTCCACGGGTGAATCATCGAAACGGGGTTCATTGACCGCGAGCCGCAGAAGATCCGTCGCCTGTGCCAGTCTTGGGCCGAGAGTTCGCAGGCTCCCGTAAAACCGGTCCTTGCCGGTGCTGAACCCGATACTCACAGCGAGTTCTTCCAGTTTGCCCTGGAAATCTTCGGAAGCGAGGTCACCTGCACCTTCATCCAGTGATGCCGCCAGCAGCCGTGTCAGGCCTTCTTTTCCTGCCGGATCCTGCGTCGAGCCACCGTCAAAGGAAAAATTCATCGCAATGATGGGAACCGTGTGATCCTCAACGAGCCAGGCTTCAATGCCTTCCGGACTGACAACTTTCTGTATCTCGACAGCGTGGGCGAGACGGGAAAGCGCCAGAAGGGCGACGACGGAGAGGACGGCGAGGGATGAAAGCGTGCGAAAGAATGTCTTCTGGGTCATGGATCAGGACTTGTCGTTGACGTCTGTTGCATTGGTCAGGGCGGCTGCGGGTTCTGTTCCGCTTTCGATCCGCAATTCCCCGTAAACCGGGATTTTTGTCAGGTAGGACCGGGCGGCCTCCAAAACGTCCGCCGGCGTAACGGCACTGATTTGTGCCGGCCAGCTTTGGACATCTTCCACCGTCTGGCCGGTGGTCAGTGCGCCGCCGAACAGCCTGGCGAGTCCTGACTGGCTGTCCTGCGCATAGATCGCGCTTGCAAGCATGCTGTTTTTGGCACGCGACACTTCTTCTTCCGAGACGCCCGTTTCGATGACTTTTTGCAACTCTGCTGCAATCAGGCGTTCCATTTCTTCAAGGGTGCGACCTGGGCGAGGGGCGGCATAAACGCCGAACCTGCCGTCATTCAGAGCCCGGCTCTGGTAATAGGCTCCTGCCCCGATGGCGGCTTCCTGGCCAAGCACGAGCGCCTTGTGCAACCGGCTCGAGGGGCCTTCTCCCAGAATATACGACAGGACATCGAGCGCCTCCGGCGTCCGTCCCTGACCCGTCGACTGGCTGGGAACGACCCAGGTCTGTGAAATGGTTTCCTGGCGGACCCTTGGATCAGAAACCGCAATCCTGCGTTCTCCGGAGAGCGGTGGTTCCAAAGGTCTCACGCGTTCGCCGGGTTCCGCACGCCTTGCGACCTTGCCATAGGTTTCGATCGCAAGTTCCCGGGTCTTCTCAACGTCGACGTCACCGGCGATCACGACCACCGCGTTGTTCGGTGTGTAGAACCGGTCATAAAAATTGATCGCGGCATCCTTGTTCAGGGCTTCGATTTCGCTCTCCCAACCGATCACGGGTGACCCATACGGATGGTTGACGAATGTGATGGCGTTCATGGCTTCGCGCAGGCGCGAACCGGGCTCGCTGTCCACACGGCTTCTGCGTTCTTCAAGCACGACATCACGTTCCGGCGCGACGATCTCTTCGGTCAGCACCAGGTTCTCCATGCGGTCTGCCTCAAGCTTCATCATCAGCGGCAGGTGTTCTTTTGCGACCTTCTGGAAATAGGCCGTGTAGTCCAGGCTCGTGAAAGCGTTTTCCTGACCACCGCGCTCCGCGATCATTTTCGAAAAAGCGCCGTCAGGGTATGCCTTTGTCCCCTTGAACATCAGGTGTTCAAGAAAGTGTGCCACGCCTGACTGCCCCTCCGGTTCGTCGGCCGATCCGACCTTGTACCAGATCATGTGCGTGGCGACCGGTGCCCGGCGGTCAGGTATCACAATGACCTGGAGGCCATTCTCAAGCGTGAAGCTCTCCAGATTGGGTGCTATGACGATATCGCTCGTCAGGAGCGAGTCTGCAGCAACCTGCGATGGGGTGAGAAGCGCTGTGGTACCCAGGAAGAGCACGGGTAGAGCCAAAAGACGGGCGGACCGTCGCAGTCGTTTTGCAATTGATGGACGAAATGCATTTTGGCGAGGGTTCACGTGTAACTCCCTTTGTGGCCTGAAAACGAAAAAACCTCCGGACTGATCCTTCCATATAGGAAGGTTGGTCCAGAGGTCCCATTACATTTTTGTCATTCGCGGTTTAACCGCGTATCGGTCAGTTACAAAATTCCTGTTGACCTTCCAGACACCGCGGATCGACTGGCGTACTTGTATATGGATCGTAATTGGTCGGTTTCTTGTTGTTCGACTTCTTTACAATGTCCGGCATCGGCGCGTCCGGGGACGGCGTGCTGTAGCTGCTTGGCGGTTCGGTCAGGAAGCGGCGTGCCGCAACACCATTGTCTTCCAGGCCGGCCTGCTGTGCCTTGAGCTGCTGAAGCTTTTCCCATTCTTCGCGCTGCTGCGCGCGCGTTTGAACTTCACCTTCGGCGATATCGTTATCGCGGCGCTCGGCTTCCAGGTCTCGTGTTGTCTGGCCGGTCACGCCTGTAATCTTGAAGCCGCGCATTTGTTCAGGTGTCAAGGGTTGCTTGTTAAGCCCGCCGGTATCTGCGTAGAGCTCCTTCAGTTCCCGGTATTGGGCATTTTCCTGCTGCTGCGGCCAATTCTGGGCATCGGTTCCGGCTACTTCGGTTTCCGGTTCCGGAAGCTTTCCCGGTTCGGCAGGCATGGCAAGCGGAGCGCGGGGTTTGTAATCGATAGGCTTTGCGTTCGGATCGACAGCGCCGAGCCCGCTCATGAGGGAATTCACCAGTGCCACATCCGGCGCCTGCGATGTTCCGTCGGCCGCCTGGCAAGCCGCCAGCCCAGTCAAAAGGACAAGCACGGCGGATTTTCTGACCCAGCTAATTTTCGTCCGCACCACAGCAGACTCCCCGGTTACCTGTTGAAAAAGCAGGCATACACGCGCCCGCAATCCATCTGTCCAGCGTTAAACCTTCATTTTGCGGCTGAATTAGGACCAATTCTGAAACTGTCATACAGGAGAGCGGCCACGCCTGCAACGATCCACACATCTGCGAGGTTGAAGACGTACCAGGAGAATGTGCCAACGTGAAAATGCACAAAATCTGCCACGGCACCGTATGCGATTCGATCTATTCCATTGCCGATCGCACCTCCTATGACCAGCGCGAGCGCGACGGCGACCAGTTTTGTCTGGCAGCGCGCCGACCAGACCCAAAGGCCGATGGTAATGGCGACCGTCAGCCCGGCCAGCAACCAGCGGCCTGTATCGCTGTCCTGTTGAAACAGGCCGTAGGAGACACCCCGGTTCCAGACCAGCACGAATTCCAGTACCGGTAACAACTGTACAGGACCATTCGTTCCAAGCTCGAAGCCATAAAGCAGCCAGAGTTTGCTCACCTGATCCAGGACGAGGCCAACAAGCGAAACAACGAACACAATCCCGCTGAAGCGGCCCCACAAGAGGGGGCGCCCGGTAGACTCTGGATCAATGTGTGTCGGTTCGCTCATGCAGTACCAGAAACTGTCCCTTGCCTTGCCGCGTTATGCGGGCACGTGAGAAGCGTCCCATTCACGAAGCGCTGCAGCGTCGCGCAATGTGACATCCGGATAGTCCCGATCAGTTCCGACTTCCGGTAGGATCTTCCAGGATCGGGCGCATTTCTGGCCTTCTGCCAGAGCCGGCACAATCGCAACGCCTTTTGTGTCTTCAAGCGTGAAGGCACCGTTCGGGGCAGAGCCGGAAGACAACGTCAACTGGCTCGTGATGGCAATGTCAGCCATGTTCTGACCCTCAAGCGCAGCCATCAGGTCCGGATCGGTCACATGTACGACCGGATGCGCCTCGAGTGACGAACCGATCCGCTTTTCCCTGCGTTCGATCTCAAGAGCACCGGTGATCACGCGGCGAACCGTTCTGATCTTTGCCCATTTGGCAGCCAGATCTTCATCTCGCCATTCCGCGGGAACGACCGGGAACTGCTCAAGATGAACCGAGGTCTCTTCCCCGTAACGGGTAACCCAGGTTTCGTCCATTGTGAATGGCAGCATCGGCGCCATCCAGGTGACCAGGCAGTTGAACAGCTTGTCGATGACGAAGAGCGACGCCTTGCGGCGAGCAGAAGATTCAGCATCGCAATAAAGCGTGTCCTTACGGATGTCGAAATAGAAGGCGGACAATTCGACGGTCATGAAGGTGAAGAGCTGGTGGGTCACCTTCTTGTAGTCGAATTCCCAATAGGCTTCCCGAACCAAGGCGTCCAACTCGGCCAGACGATGCAGCATCAGCCTTTCGAGTTCAGGCATGTCGGTGATCGAAATCTCTTCGCCGGTCGCATGGGCAAGGGATCCGAGCATCCATCGCAGCGTGTTGCGCAGCTTGCGATAACTGTCGACGTTGGTCTTGATGATTTCCTGGCCGAGACGTTGGTCTTCCCAGTAGTCGGTCGACGCCACCCATAGACGCAGGATGTCGGCCCCGTACTGCTTGATGATATCCTGAGGGAACACTTGGTTGTTGAGTGACTTGGACATCTTGCGGCCATCTTCGGCCATGGTGAAGCCGTGTGTCAGAACGGCGTCATAGGGGGCGGTGCCGCGCGTGCCGCAACTCTCCAGCAGCGAGGAATGGAACCAGCCGCGATGCTGGTCCGACCCCTCAAGATAAAGAACATAGTCGTTGCCGCCGTCCTTCTTGCGCGCCGGGTTGAGATCATCCCGCTTTTCCAGGACGAAGGCATGGGTGGAACCGGAATCGAACCACACATCGAGAATGTCGGTGACCATGTCCCAGTCACCGGCCAGATAGTCATTCCCGAGGAAACGCTCCTTGGCACCTTCCGCGTACCATGCATCGGCACCTTCATCGCAAAAGGCTTCATAAATGCGTGCGTTGACTGCTTCATCCTTCAGGACGTCAGCCGTCTCCTTGTGGATGAACACGGTAATCGGGACGCCCCATGCGCGTTGGCGGGACAGGACCCAGTCCGGACGGTTCTCGATCATCGAGCGTAACCGGTTCTGACCGCTTCTCGGGACGAAGCGGGTCTCGTCGATCGCGTTGAGCGCGCGCGTGCGCAACGTGTCTCCTTCACCGGACAATGTTTTGTCCATGTAGACGAACCACTGTGGGGTGTTGCGGAAGATCACCGGTTTCTTCGAGCGCCAGGAATGTGGATAGGAGTGGTTCAGTCGGCCAAGGCCGATCAGATTTCCGCTTTCCTTCAGCTTTTCGATAACCACCTTGTTGGCTTTGCCCTTTTCACCCTTGTGGGTGATGACCTCGGCACCTTCAAAGCCCGGTGCATCCTTGGTGTAAAATCCGTCATCGGCAACTGTGAACGGGATGGCGGTATTGATACCGCGTGCATCGAGTTCGGCACGTTTGTCCATCCAGATTTCAAAATCGTCCGAGCCGTGGCCGGGAGCGGTGTGGACAAAGCCCGTACCTGCATCATCGGTTACGTGATCACCATCCAGCACGGGCACATCGAATTCGTAGCCGCCTAGGTCAAGGTCGGCGAGAGGGTGCGCACAGGTGATTGCCTCAAGTTCGTCTGCGGTTACGGCACGAACACGATTGAAGTCTGAAATGCGGGCATTCTTGAAGACGTCTGCCGCCAGAGCATCGGCAAGGATCAGGAGATCGCCTTTCTGCACCCAGTTTTCGTCGGGCAGGCCGTCCTGTGTGACTTCATACAGACTGTAGGCGATACGCGAAGAGAAACAGATCGCCCGGTTTCCGGGAATGGTCCAGGGCGTGGTTGTCCAGATGACCAGGGACGCATCGAGCAATTGCTCCACGGCGGCCTGATCACTGCCACCGGCGGTCACGACCGGAAATTTCACCCAGATCATGTCGGACTTGTGGTCCTGATACTCGATTTCCGCTTCCGCGAGTGCCGTCTTTTCAACAACCGACCACATGACCGGCTTGGAGCCGCGATAAAGCTGCCCGGACGTGGCGAATTTCATCAGCTCCCGGGCGATGACCGCCTCGCTCTCAAAGCGCATGGTAAGATATGGGTTGTCCCAGTCTCCCTCAATACCGAGGCGCTTGAATTCCTTGCGCTGAACATCGATCCAGTGTTCGGCGAATTCGCGGCATTCCTTGCGGAATTCGTTGATCGGAACCTCGTCCTTGTTCTTGCCCTTGGCGCGGTACTGTTCCTCGATTTTCCATTCGATCGGCAGACCGTGACAATCCCAGCCAGGAACATAATTGCTCTCGAAACCCATCATCTGCATCGAGCGGGTGACGATGTCCTTCAGCGTCTTGTTGAGCGCATGCCCGATGTGAATGTTGCCGTTGGCATAGGGGGGCCGTCGTGCAGCACAAATTTGTCGCGGGTCGCACCCTGCACGCGCAGCTTGTTGTAGACATCAAGCTTTTCCCACCTTGCGAGGATTTCAGGTTCCTTTTTGGGAAGGCCGGCGCGCATCGGGAAATCGGTCTTCGGCAAGTTGAGCGTTTCGGAATAGTCGCGTTTATCTGTCTCGGTCATCGTCAAGTCGATCCGGTCGTTCGGGCAAACTGCCCGCCAATTTTACAGGGTGTTGCGTGCCTGTCTTCAGGCCGCGAGAACAGGAGTGTCCCGGTCCCTGGCGCCGCGTCGTTCGCGTCAGCCGAAGGCCGGGCAGGTAATTCGCGTAATCGCGATCATCTGAGAGCCGATGAATATGAGTGGCATGTCGTGCATGGGATGGGACATAGCAGCACTTGCCGGCCGAATAAAGAGGCCTGCAGTATTTCGTGGGTACTCGACTGCCGGAATGGCAGGCTTTCTTTAACGGCTGGCAGTTTATGAAGAAGGGGAGCTTGATCAAGAGGACGGCATGGCCGCGTATTTTGCAGATGGGTACTGGGCGACGCGGGATCGCCTGATCCCGGCAGGTCTCATGGCCGTCACGGCCTATTGCGCAGTGCTGATCTATTTCTTTTCACCGGCCGGGCCGGCTGTGACCACTGGCGGTGTGCCGATAAACGATTTCCTTTGTTTCTGGTTGGCGGGTTCGGAGGTTGTGCGGGGCACGCCTCAGGTTGCCTACGACAATGACGCCTTTCTTGCGCTGCAGGCACCTTATCTTGAACCCGGGGCCTTCTATCCGTTCTTCTACCCGCCGACCTTTTTGCTGATTCTGGCTCCTCTTGGGACGATGGCTGCCATCCCGGCATATGTGATGTCACAAGTGGTCAGCCTGGCATTCGCCGGCGCGGTCTGCGCACGCATCCTGCGCAATTGGACCGGCGTTCTGCTGATCGCAGCCATGCCCGCAACGTTCAATGCAGTGTTTCACGGACAAAATGCACTTTTGTGCGCTGCATTGCTCGGAGCCGGTCTTGTTGCCTTGTCGGAGCGCCGTGAAGTGTTGGCCGGGCTGTTCATCGGTCTGTTGACCATAAAGCCGCAAATGGGTGTTCTTCTGCCTTTCGCGTTCCTGGCGGCTGGTTACTACAGGGCATTCTCGTCTGCCGCCGTCACCGCGGTCGCCGTTGCCGCGCTGAGCTGGATTGCGCTGGGTTCCGGCACCTGGCAGGCTTTTCTGGAACAGGCTGCGTTCACCGGCCAGGCAACCGATCAGGGAATGGCAGGGTTTTACAAGATGGCATCCGTTTATGCCTCCGTTCGCTTGATAGGCCTGGACTCACTGCCCGCTTATGCGGTTCAGGGCGCGGCAACCCTCGCGGCCCTGTGGGTGGTCTGGAAAGTCTGGGGATCCGACGAGGCTTTCGGTCTGAAGGCCGCGGTTCTGGTTTCGGCCGGATTCTTTGCAACACCCTATGTGCTGCCTTATGACCTGGCGGCCCTGGCTGTCGCGATCGCGTTTTTGGTGCAGGCCACAAACGGCAAGCAGGCATTTCCATACATGTGGACGCTGGTTGCCCTCGCGGTGCTGGTCTCTGCCTCCTCGAGATATATCGGGGCTGTCTCGGGTGTGCCGTTCGGTCTTGTGGCACCGGCAATCATACTTTTTGTGTCAATGCGCCTTGTCGGTTTTTCTGGCCGTATTGGCAATGAGGTGCAGTCATGAAAGCGCAAAACCGCACCGCTTTGATCTGGGAAAAGGGAATTCGCGAGGGGGCCTGGCTCACCTGGGACCGGATCGGCTTTGCGTGTCTTTGCTCCGCCATCGGCCTCAGTCTCGGTCTCATCTGGTTGCTGGTTGTTCCCAACGCCTTCGGCGCGCCCAACGGCACCGTGCTGATGGACTATTTCAGTTTCTGGCTTGCAGGACGGCAGGCACTCGCCGGGGTCCCTGAAATTGTCTATGTTCCCGCCGAGTTTTCGGCGCTGCAGGTCGAAATCTCGGGATCCGAAACGGTCTTCGGCTTTTTCTATCCGCCGACTTTCCAGCTTCTCCTGAGCGTTTTTGCCGCGCTTCCTTACAAGACGGCCTTTGCGGCTTTCGTGATCTCAACCACTGCGCTCTTGTGCCTTTCCTGCCGGCTGATCACCGGCAAGTGGCTGCTCGCCGCGTGCCTGATCCTCATCCCGGCCTGTGCTAACAATGCGTTTCACGGACAGAATGCGGCCCTGACCGCTGCTCTTTACGGGTTCTTTCTCGTCGGTGTCGAGCGTCAGCGCATGATGCTGGCCGGGATTGCTCTCGGTTTGCTGACGATAAAGCCGCAACTCGGAATTCTTGTCCCGGTCGCGCTTGTTGCCAGCTTGAACTGGCGAGCCTTCCTCAGCGCGTCGCTGACCACATTGGTGTTTGCAGGCCTCAGTGCCGCAGTGCTCGGCGCCGGTGTCTGGCTGATGTTCTGGCAACAGGCACCGGTCGCAGCAGCAATGATGGAACTTGGCGGTGTCGAATGGGGCAAGATGATTTCTGTCTACGGCAGCTTTCGTCAATTAGGGCTTGGTCACGAGATTTCAATGGTTGCGCAGATGTTGGTCGGCCTCGGTGCGCTCATCTGCGTCTGGAAGGCCTGGCGCAGAACGCGTGACATGGCCGTCCGGTCTGCATCACTGATTGGCGGAACCCTCCTGGTGACACCGTTTGCACTCACCTATGACCTGACGCTTCTCGTCATCCCGTGTGCATTCCTGATCAGGGAAGGGCTCAATCGAGGGTTTTTCCCCTATGACAGGATTTTGCTTGCCGTGGTCATCGGGCTGTCCGCATCGACGGCACCGTTTGCCATCCTGCTCGGCATTCCGATGGCACCGCTTTTGCCGGCGGCGATCCTGTTTCTTGGAATGCGGCGTATGCAGCTCATCGATCGTGCACGGCAGCAGGAACGTGAACCGGATCACATCTCCGGAACCGCATCGGCCTGAGTTTTCTTTTTCAGCTTCCGTTCACGGTGCGCAATATAGAGCCCGCTGCCGATGATTAGCGCGATCCCGATCCACGTCGGACCATCGGGAAAGTCTGAAAAGACAAGATAGCCGAACAGCGTCGCGCTGACGATTTCGACATATTGCAGCGGCGCAAGCAGACTGGCACTGCCTCGCTGGAAGGCGGCAACAACGAGCCCGTGGGCCGCGAAGGAAATCAGCCCGATGAGCGCAAGCAAGGCCGTTTGCCGGAGTGTGGGGACTTCGAACTCGTAGCCTTCAAATTGTCCGTACGATCCGATCAGCAAAGCCGCACCCAGCAGCAGCGCACCTGACAGACCGGCGCCGAACTGAATCGTGAGCAAATCGTCTTCCACCGGGTAAAGTTTGTTGATCAGAAGATAAAAGGAAAACAGGAATGCAGTCAAAACGGGCAGTAGACTGACCAGTCCGATCTCCGTCAGGCTTGGGCGCAGGATGACGATTGCGCCCAGAAGCCCGACAAGAATGGCACCGATCCTGCGGACGCCGACCTGTTCTTTCAGGATCAGCGCGGCCAGCATGGTCAAGACCATTGGTTCGATGAAAAAGATCGAGATCGCCGTTGCGACCGACATGTATTTGACGGCGGTGAAGAAACTGAGCGATGCAATCGCGAGCAGGATGCCACGCAGAAAATTGATAACCGGCTGCCTGGCCCTGAGACGCATCATCCGTCCGGTGACAAGTGCGATACAGAGGCAGATCACGAACTGGAAAAAAAATCGGCCGAAGGTAACTTCAAGTGCCGGTAGAGCCGACGACAGGTATTTTGCAATGATATCCATGACCGGAACGATCAGCATTGCTGTTGTCATCAGGAAAATTGCAAATAGCGGATTATGCTCGACCGGTGCCCGGGCTGAAACTTTCGTCACGTGGCAAGGTCCAGCAACTTCATGTCGATTTCCGAAAGGGGTTGGAGGGATTGCAATGCCGCCCTCGCTTCGTCGCTGTCACGATTCATCTGCGCAACGAGTGCCTCGGCCGATTCGAACTTGTCCTCGCCCCGAAGATAGGAAACGAGATGTATTCTCAGTGTCTGGCCGTAAAGGTCACCGCTGAAATCGAACAGGAAGACTTCGAACACGACCGCTCCGTCGTCGAAAGTAGGTCGTCTGCCATAGCTGGCAACACCGTCATGCCAGCCGTTTTCCGTCCGCACCTTGACCGCGTAAATGCCTTGAAGAAGCGGGCTGTCGCCGCTCAGATGAAGGTTCGCCGTCGGATAACCGAGGTCACGCCCGCGCTTGTCACCGTGTTCGACCCTTGCATCGAAATACCACCGGTACCCGAGCAGGGCATTGGCCTGCGTAACATCTCCTTGTGCGAGGCAGTCGCGAATCCGCGTGGAGGAAATGACTTCAGCACCTTCATCTTCTTCACGCTGAACGATCGTGACTCCGAAACCGTGCTCCGCGCCTGCCATGCGCAGATAGTCGGGTGTTCCCTGTCGCGCCCGGCCGAAGTGGAAATCATAGCCCGTGACCGCGTGCGAAATGCCGAGTGTGTCAATCAGGATGTCCTGAACAAAGGCGTTTGCTTCAATTCCGGCGAAATCCCGGGTAAACGGCAGGATCAGGGCCCCGTCCAGTCCACACGCATTCAGCATTTCGACCTTCAACGGCGGCGGCGTCAGCCGGTAGACCGGTTTGGAAGGATTGAACACTGTACGCGGATGCGGTTCGAAACTCATGGCAAAAACGGGATGGTGCGTGCCGTGGCCGAGCCCCAATGCCGCGCCCAGTACGGCTCTGTGCCCCCGATGCACGCCATCAAAATTTCCGATTGCGACAATACCGCCTTTCAATTCTTCAGGAAACGCGTCCAGATTCTCAGCGTACAAGAAACTGGCGGATTGAGACGGGCTCATGCAGCAAACCTTCGCGCAGTGTGTCGGCCGGAACGGCTTCTCGGGAAACGGCAGTCGGAACGGGGGCACGTGATGTGTCCGCTCGCTGATGCTGGCGAGGAAACTGCCGTCTGCGCGTGAAAACGTCAAGGTCGGTGGACACCGTAAACCGGTTGACCGATGCCCAGCGGTCAAATACGCGATCTGTCCTCGTCACGGCGAGGGACCTTCACCAGGGCTTCACCTTCCAGAACCACCTGATCCTCGACGCTGCAGATGCAGGACAGCCGGGCACGGTTTCCCCGTTCCATGAGTTCTTCGACCGTTACCGTTACCTTGACGTCGTCGCCGATCCTTACCGGTGCCTTGAAATTGAGTGTCTGGGAAAGATAAATCGCACCGGGTCCGGGAAGGCGTGTCCCGAGCACGGCCGAAATGAGACTTGCGGTGTAAAGGCCATGTGCAATCCGGGTTTTGAAAGGTGTGCGTGCTGCAAAGTGCTCCGACAGGTGAATGGGATTCCGGTCCCCCGAGACTTCGGCGAAGCCTACGACATCAGAAGAACTGACGTGTTTCACGAGTTCTTCGCGCATTCCCGTTTCCAGATCTTCGAAACAGAGTGTTCGCAGTTCCAACATGCCAATACCGCCCGGTTTTTTCTTGTTTCCCACCGTCGAGAACGCTAGGCCCGCAAGGGTTTTCTGGCAATTATGCTTTCGGCGAAGAAAAATACGCGCGTTATTAACGGTCTTTTCAGGGCCAGCAGGTAGATTATGCCGGGTGTGGGGAGGTGAGGACACAGTAATTGTGTTGCTCTCCTTCAGAGTCATATCGCGTTTCCACCGGCCCACGGCCAGGGGCCGCGCCAATTGACAGTATGGAGTAGACAATGGCCCTTGATCTTCAGATGCCGGTCCTCGTGGTCGATGACTACAAAACGATGATTCGCATCATTCGGAACCTGTTGAAGCAACTTGGTTTCGAAGACATCGACGATGCCGCGGACGGCACCGAAGCCCTGGAAAAAATGAAGCAGCGCCGTTACGGCCTGGTCATTTCGGACTGGAATATGGAGCCGATGACCGGCTACGAACTGCTCAAGCAGGTTCGTTCGGATTCTGGTCTCAGCAAAACCCCGTTCATTATGGTCACTGCGGAATCCAAGACGGAAAACGTCATTGCCGCAAAGAAAGCCGGCGTGAACAACTACATCGTGAAGCCGTTCAATGCTCAGACGCTCAAGGGCAAGATCGAAGCTGTCTTCTCCGAGTGACCTTTGTGCCGGGCGGAGCCCAGTAGTGGGTGTTCCGCCGGCGCAAACAGGGATCACAGGTATGACGCAGCTGTCGGACGGGCAGGTGTCGTCAGGTCTATACGGATCCTGAACCAGGAACGCGGCGCAATGTTTGCCGCTGCGTTCAGGAGTGGCTTTCATGCGGGGGGTGAACCTTATGGCCGATATTAAGCAGGAAAACGTTGCGCGCGTTATAGATTTCCTGGAACAGAACAAAAATCGAGATGGCGAAGTCTCACTTACGGATGTGATGCACCTTGCCGAGGTCATGTCCGGATCGATGCATGACTTTCTGTCGACCGTTCAGCCAACGGTGACAGAAGAGCTCAAGTTGATCGCCAAAGAGATCACGCGCATGAAGGAAGAAATTTGCCAACTGCGCGCAAATGACATGACCGGCAACAAGATACCTGATGCCGGACGCGAGCTTGATGCGATTGTCGAGGCGACCGAAGAGGCCACCAACACGATCATGGAAGCCGCCGAGGATATCATGGGGGCGGACACAAGCGACACGGAAGCCTACCAGGAACTGGTCAGCAACAAGATGATCAGCATTTTCGAGGCTTGCACCTTCCAGGACATCACGGGACAACGGATTTCAAAGGTCGTGACGACGCTGAATTACATCGACGAACGCGTCTCGTCCTTCATCGAACATCTGCGTATTCCAGAGGACCTTGATGCGGAAATGCAGGAAAGCGACGAAGAGCGCCGCAAGCGTGAACTGATCCTGCACGGTCCGCAACACAATGGTGAAGGCGTTTCGCAGGACGATATCGATTCAATGCTGATGGGCGCCCAGGCGGATATCGACAAGCTTTTCGACTGAAGGATCTCGATCCTGGTTGAACAAAGGGTCGCCGCTGGCGGCCTTTTTTTGTTCTTACCACCAGAGCCGGGGCAGAGCAGCTCTAGCGCGCAAACCCTCCTCGATCAGGCGTTTGCGGATCAGGTGTTCTTCCGGCGCGTCACTGGGTCCGAAGTCCGAAGCGTGAATTCCGGCGGTAATAAACAGTACGTCGATATCCTGTGAGACGGCTCCGCGGATATCCGTGGGAAGACCGTCTCCAATGGCCAGAACGTCTTCCTTTGAAATCGGTTCGCCCGCAAGCGTTTCCAGCCGTATCATCGCGGCGTGGTAGATTGGTGCGTGCGGCTTGCCGAGAATGGCAACTTCTCCGCCCAGATCTTCGTAGAGCCGGGCCAAGGCTCCTGCACACCAGACCAGCCGGTCACCACGTTCCACCACGATATCCGGATTGGCGCAGATCATGAGCAGCTTCCGGTCGGCCAGTTTTTGCAGCCGGTCCCGGTAGTCGTCGGGCGTTTCCCTCTCGTCGTCTACAAGTCCGGTGCAACTGATGGCTTCCGCCTCGTCGTCATTGGAGGTGAAGGTCGCTTCAAGGTCCCAGTAAAGCGGCTGATCCCTGTTGGGGCCCAGATGCAGAAGCGTTTTGTTGCCCTGTTCTTCCAGAATCGCCCGGGTCACATCCCCAGATGTCACGATATCGTCGTAGGCCTCTTCGGGAACACCGAGTTTTGCAAGCATCTCCCCGACCTGTTTGGCAGGTCGTGGGGCGTTCGTGATCAGAACCACCTTGCCGCCGGTCTCCTCCCGATAGGCTCTCAGCGCCTTGTGTGCTTCCTCGAACGCCGCGACCCCGTTGTGAAGCACGCCCCAGACATCGCACAGAACCCCCTTGTAGAAAGGAGCAACGGCGCGAAGCCCGTCAATCAGAAGCGGTGCAGAAACGGTCATGTCATTCACTCGGATTGTGCTTGATCTGATAAGCTGGGAAAGAATCGGGACAAACTCGGCGCGGACCATATAGGAACATGACGCAGTGCGAAACCGAGTAAAGGGAGTTTCATGCAGGTCAGGCAACTTGGCGAACAGGTGATCAACCAGATCGCGGCCGGCGAAGTAATCGAGCGGCCCGCCAGCGTCATCAAGGAACTGGTTGAAAATGCCGTTGATGCCGGAGCGCGGAATATCGAGATCGTGACCGCTGCCGGTGGGAAGACGCTCATGCGCGTTGCCGATGACGGCGAGGGCATGCGCCATAACGACCTGAAACTGGCAATCCGGCGGCATTGTACATCCAAGATATCCGACGATGACCTTTTCGATATCCGGACTCTCGGGTTTCGCGGAGAGGCCCTTCCATCCATCGGCTCCGTGGCGAGGCTGGTGATCCAGACCCGTCACAGGGAAGAAGATCATGCCTGGGCGATTGCGGTCGAAGGGGGAAGGGAACAGCCACTGGCACCTGCCGCGCGTGCCAGTGGCACACTGGTTGAGGTTAGAGACCTGTTCTTTGCGACCCCGGCCCGATTGAAGTTTCTGAAATCCGATCGGGCAGAATCATCTGCGATCACTGATATCGTCAAACGGATCGCCCTGGCCTATCCGGAAGTCGGTTTCTCGATTTCGGGCGTTGACCGGCAGGCGCAAAGCTGGCCGGCCGCAAGAGGCAATGAACCCGAGCTTGCAAGGATCGCCCAGATACTCGGGCAGGAATTCGTCGAAAACGCGATGGAAATAGATGCGGCGCGGGAAGGGGTTCACCTGACCGGATTTGCCGGGTTGCCGACCCATCATCGCGGCAATGCACAACATCAGTTCTTTTTTGTCAACGGCAGGCCGGTAAAGGACAAACTGTTACTGTCCGGACTGCGCGGCGCCTATGCCGATGTGCTGGCAAGAGACCGGCACCCGGTCGTCGTTCTCTTCATCGACCTGGATCCGGCGCAGGTGGATGTCAACGTGCACCCGGCAAAGGCGGATGTGAGGTTTCGTGATTCCCAACTGGTGCGCGGACTGCTCGTCGGGGCCATCAAACAGGCGCTTGTTCAGGCCGGGCACCGGTCGTCAACTTCCAACGCCGCAGTCGCGCTCGATGCGCTGCGCTCCCATGGACCCGGCTTTCAGGCTTCCACTGCAGGTGGATACGCGCCAGGTCAGGGCAATTCCGGAAGAGGCACCCAGGTTCAGGCGTATCCACATGCCCGGCCGGAAACCGGTGACCGCTGGAACCCGGAAGTCTTCCGTCCACTGCAGGACGGCGGCGCGGCGATGGAGGGCTTTGCCGAGACAGCCCAGGAGAGTTTCCGGGCTCAGAACGGTTTCGCCGAAATGGCGGTTCCATCCGCGGATTCAAGGGCTCACCAGGAACCAGTCGAAACCGGAAAGACCGAACTGCCTCTAGGTGCTGCACGCGCACAGGTTCACGAAACCTATATCATTTCACAAACCTCGGATGGTGTCGTGATTGTCGATCAGCACGCGGCTCACGAGAGGCTCGTCTATGAAAGGCTGAAGGAGGCACTGGCGAAGAAAGACGTTGCGCGCCAGATTCTCCTGATCCCGGAAATTGTCGAGTTGGCAGAAGAAGATGCGCTCCGATTGCACGAAAGGGCAGCTGATCTGGAAGAGGTCGGACTCATGCTGGAGGCATTCGGTCCCGGTGCGATCGCCGTCAGGGAAACTCCGGCACTGCTGGGTGACATGGACATTCAGGGCATGGTCAGAAACCTGGCCGATGAGCTGGCGGAATGGGACACTGCGGACGGCTTGAAGGAAAAACTCGACCATGTCGCCGCGACCATGGCATGTCACGGATCTGTGCGCGCAGGTCGTCGAATGCGTCCGGAAGAAATGGACGCGCTCTTGCGCGACATGGAGGCAACGCCCAAATCAGGCCAGTGCAATCACGGCAGGCCGACCTGGGTCGAGCTCAAGCTGTCGGACATCGAGAGGCTTTTCGGGCGAAAGTGATCGCGGCAATCTGATCGGCGACAACCCGCCATGCGTAGGAACAACGGCAAGTGCAACAAGGAGCGTGTCATGGCCGAGGCTGAAGCCGGCAGTGCAGCGGGAGCACAGGAAAAACATGCGGGTGCCTGGCCGAAGTTTCGGCGGGGACTGATCAAACTGGTGATCGCCGCTGCCATCGCATACGCCATGGCAGCAGGATACATGTATGTGAACCAGCGCAGCTTCGTTTTTGTGCCAAGCGGCGAACTGGAAACACCGGCAGACAAGGGACTTGAGACTGTTTCAGCTGAAATCGTCGAAATGGCGGATGGAACGAAGATAACGGTCTGGACGGCGGAACCGGTGGATCCGGCCACTCCGACGGTTGTCTATTTTCATGGCAATTCGAGCAATCTCTCGGGCCGATGGAAGCGGTTCAAGCAGATCGTGGACAGTGGTTATGGTCTCTATGCACCAACACATCGCGGCTATGCCGGCAGCGAGGGTAGCCCCTCGGAGGCCGCCCTCATTTCCGATGCGCTGGAACACTACGACAGGGCAGCCGCGGCCGGGTCGCCGGTCATTGTCCACGGCGAGAGCCTTGGAACCGGACTTGCAGCTGCCGTGGGCGCCGAACGATCTGATGTGGGACTTGTTGTGCTGGAAGCACCTTACACCGCACTCGTTGACATGGCAGGCGAAAGCTATCCATGGCTTCCTGTTGAAATGCTGATGAAGGACCCGATGAAAACACGTGAGCGGATCGGGAAAGTCGATGCTCCGGTGATGATCATTCATGGAACCGAGGACGCGGTCATTCCGGTCGACCATGGCAAGCGGTTGTACGAATTCGCATCTGATCCAAGGGAACTCCTGATCATTGACGGCGCGGGTCATAGCGATTTGTGGACAAGCGGTCTCTGGGATGCCGTCCGGGACAAATGGACCCGGGAAGGGACCTGAACCACAGCTCCGGGCAGCTTGGCCTGGAGCGAGTCGGACATAGAACACGCTCTGGCTTGGCGAACCTGAAACAAGCCGCATCATTGCTGCACCTACCTGCTCAAATTTTTAGGCATTGTTTGTGAAAGGAACAAATCAAAACATGATGCAGCTAGATCGAGCTTATTCAGCCGTTCTGTTCGATATGGATGGAACGCTTTTGGATTCCCGCGTGGTGATTGAGCGTGTTTTGACAGATTGGGCAGTTGCCAACAAACTCGATCCCATTTCCATACTTGAAGTTTCACATGGCCGAAGAACCATTGACGTAGTTCGAGAATTCGCGAAAGCTGGCACGGATTGCGAATCCGAGGCTGACAAAATCGAAGCTGCAGAAACCGACGATGTCCGCGGAATAGTGGCAATCCCCGGAGCCGCTGGTTTGTTGAACCAACTGCCGACCGGGCGTTGGGCCATTGTTACATCTGCCGGTCGCGATCTTGCTGTCCGCCGGCTAACCGCAGCCGGCCTGCCCATTCCCGACGTGATGATAACCGCCGAAGATATCGAACACGGGAAACCTGATCCTTCCGGTTACACTCTGGCTGCAGAAAAGCTCGGTACCAGTGCCGGACAATGTTTGGTCTTTGAAGACGCCCCGGCAGGAATTCAGGCCGGGTTGAATGCAGGAAGCGACGTGATCGCGATCGGCTTTGCCAGCCCGGGTGGTGCAAAACCCGATTGTCCGGTGATTTCAGACTTCCGGGCAATCGAATTCAGGTTGAGCTGAAAATCGTGGGTCGGCTCGCGCTCCTGATGTCACCGGCCCTTCAGGTGATGGAAGCCGTTCACCGGCAGCGCCCCGACGTGTCTTGCCGGGTGAACCGCTTTTCGACATCTGGCAATCCAGCATTCAAGGGATGCGCCTTAGAAGGAACGCTGCATCCGGAAGGTGCCATAAAGCTGGTAGGTATCGTCCAGGCCTGAAGCGGCGCTGTAGTCGATGTCGCGGTACTGGAGTTCAGGACCGATGATTAGACCTGAAACCGGTTCCCAGACGAGGTTGCTTGTCACACTCCACTGCGTGAAATCATAAGCACTCGTACCCGCATCAACATTGTGATAACCGCCTTCGACGTTGAGTTCGACAGTTTCAGTCAGGCCGAGGCTCACACCGCCGAAAACGTTCCAGGTTTTTGTGGTTTCCGTGCTGTTGCCGTCCCAGACCGCATCGGTAATGCGGCTGTCCCAGCCGGTCGAACCGTAGGCGCTCGCTCCGTCGGTATAAACGCCCTGTAGTGCGATGCTGCCGCCGTTTGCAAAGCCGCCGAATTCAATTTCGACACCTGCACCGACGGCCCATCCGAGTTCATCTTCAGAACCGCCGGTCGTGCCGTTGTAAACGGAGTTCGGGTAAACCTGGTGCAAGGCGCCCATGATCTGGGCTTCACCCCAGCCCTGACTTACGCCGAGGACACCAATCGCATCCGGTATCCGGGTTCCGCCATATCCAAGCGTACCGCCGTTGAGACCGATGCTGGCCTCACGATCGGAACGGTCCTCCAGGGCAATCGTTGCGTTGAACCCGTTGCCGAAGGCGTAGGTATAGGCCACCTGGTTCAGCGACTGGTCCGAATAGCTTTCGACCTGGGCGTTGAACGAGTAACCGGTAAAGAAATCGAAATTCGAGTTTGTCAGGCCTGCGAGCAATCCGCCCCATTGGATATAGGCGTTGTCGATTGAATAGCCTGCGCTTTCGTTCGTCTGCTGCATGTACATTTCGATGAAGCCGCGCAGCGTACCGAATTCCGTCTGCGTGCGTGCATCGAGATAAAGGTAGCCGCGGGAGCGCCACTGATACCCGTCTGAGTCCCTGTTACCCCATGAATTTTCGGCTTTGCCGAAATTGCGAACCCGGAATTCGGTACGGACCCTGCCGCGAACGCGCAAACAAGTCTCGGTGCCGGGAATGTAGTAAAAACGGGAACCATAGGCATCGCAAATGCGGACGTAGTCGATGGGCTCCGGCGCAACCGGCAAATCGGCGGCGTTGGCGGAACCGGTCGCGCTGGCAATGCCGGCAAGCAGACCAAGAGCAACAAGACGGGACATTTTAAACTCCAGCGTTCACGGGTGCCGATGCCTGCAAGTATGGGTGATGGACCCGGCGGTTTGCCAACGGAAAACGTGAGCGAGAAATGGTTCTGGCACTTTTAGCGAAGTGATGTGGCTTCTGCGCAACGCAAGATTGCCGTTACCGCTTGGAAATAAAGAAGTTTTTAAGTATTTTTGCGGAGTCGGTTTCTCCTATGCCCGCATAGACCTCTGGTGCGTGGTGGCAGGTTGGCTGACAGAAGAATCGCGTTCCGTGATCCACCGCGCCGCCCTTTTCGTCACCGGCTCCGTAATAAAGACGTCTGATCCGGGCAAAGGATATCGCCCCGGCGCACATCGGACATGGCTCCAGAGTGACATAGAGATCGCAACCGGTCAGGCGTTGAGATTCCAGCAGCGTGCACGCGGTCCGGATGACGAGAAGCTCTGCATGCGCTGACGGGTCGTGCAGCTCCAGCGTCCGGTTGCCGTTGCGGGCCAGGATGTTGCCGTTCCTGACCAGAACGGCACCTACCGGAACTTCCCCTCTTGCGGCAGCGGCTTCTGCTTCCTCAAGGGCGATGTTCATGAAAGAGTTTTTCTCGGTCTTGATGCTGGTTATGGTCATGTGTCGAGGATGTTTCAGGTTCGCCGGATAGGTCTTCAAGTCGTCCGCACGGATCCCCTCAAGGGTCCTGTGCGCAAGTTGTTTCGCACGTGCCATGCACCAGGAAAAGGGCTCCAATGCAGAATTGGACGTCAACTGGCGATTTCCGAAACGGTCCAGCTCTGCTATGACGCATCCATGACGACAAGAAAACCTTCTCAAAAGCGCCCGGAACCGCAATCAGGCCGAGGGCGCGGAAAAAGCGTGCAGGGCAAAAAGCCCTCCAGGGCTCCCGCCAGGAAAAGGCCGGATGCCGAGCCGGCCAACGTGGTCTCTGACAATACTCTGGAGCGCGGCGAACGCATCGCGAAGGTCATGGCCCGCGCAGGGCTGTGTTCGCGCCGGGAAGCGGAGACCTGGATCGAGGCAGGGCGCGTCCAGCTGAACGGCAAGGTGCTGGCCACACCTGCCATCACCGTTTCGGCGAACGACAAGGTTCTCGTCGACGGAGAGCCATTGCCAATGCGCGAGCGGACGCGTCTGTGGCTTTATCACAAGCCGCGCGGACTGGTGACGACCAACAAGGATCCGGAAGGCCGTCCGACGGTGTTCGAAAGGTTGCCGAAGGAACTGCCCCGAGTCCTGACTGTCGGCAGGCTTGATATCAATACCGAGGGACTGCTGTTGCTGACAAACGACGGCGGCCTTGCACGCGTTCTTGAACTGCCGTCGACGGGATGGCTGCGGCGGTACCGTGTGCGTGCCTTCGGCAAGATCACCCAGGCGGATCTTGACGGGCTGCAGGACGGCATTGCGGTAGAGGGAGTTCTCTACGGCGCCATCGAGGCAACCCTCGACAAGGAACAGGGTGGCAATATCTGGCTTACGGTCGGTTTGCGCGAAGGCAAGAACAGGGAAGTCAAGCGGGTCCTCGAGCATCTGGGTCTTACGGTGAACCGGCTCATCCGGATTTCCTATGGGCCATTCCAGCTGATGGACCTGCCGGACAACGATGTCCGTGAAATCCGGGGCAGGATCCTGCGGGACCAGCTTGGGGAGGCACTGGCAAATGAAGCTGGTGCGGACTTTGATGCGCCGATTTTTCATCAGCCTCAACAGGAAACTCCGAAAAAGAGCCCTGCCAACCGCCGCAGTTCCGAATCCGGCTCCGGACGCAAATCCGGTGACCGGGGTGGTAATCAGGGCAAATGGCTGACCGCGCGGGAAGGCAAGTCCGAGACCGACAAACGCAAAACTGCAAAGACCGACCGGCAGGATCGAAAGCAGGCCAAGCGTGGCGGCGCTGGTCCCCGGCAAGAAAAGGTCTCACCGAGATCCAAGTTTCGCATGACGTCCGAACCGAAGCCGCGAAAGGAATTTGGCGAACAGCGCCGGTCACCGCAACGCCGTATATGGAGCGAAGACGGCTTGCTGGAGGACAAGGCACAGCAAAACAGGGCGGATCAAGACAATAAGGATGGTCGCCGACCACCAAAAGGCGGTGGTCGTCCGCGCGGAGGCGGTCGTTCTTGAGAATTGTTTCCGGGCGTTTCAAGGGAAAGGCGATTGCCGCGCCAAAATCCCGGATGACCCGACCGACGAGCGATCGGCTGCGTGAGACCATCTTCAATATTCTTGCACATGGTGTTGCAGTCGACGTCGAGGACGCTCGGGTTCTGGATCTCTTCGCAGGCACCGGTGCTCTCGGCCTTGAGGCACTGAGCCGTGGCGCCCGCCACTGTACTTTCATAGAGGAGGGTGCGGAGGCGCGAGGCGTCATCCGACGCAACATGGAAAATCTCGGTCTGAACGGCGTGGCCAAGATTTTTCGCCGTGATGCGACCCGCCTCGGGGACGCTGGAACAATCGAGCCGTTCGATCTTGTTTTTGCCGACCCGCCTTACGGGAAGGCACTGGGGGAAGCGGCACTGGGTTCTGCCGTGAAGGGCGGATGGCTGAAGCCCGAAGCGATCTGCGTTCTGGAAGAACGTGCTGGCGTTGCGCCTGATTTTCCCGATTGTTTTTCTGAAATCGACCGGCGTCTGACCGGAGACAGCCAGGTGATATTTCTCCGCTACCAGTTTGCTGATTGACCTTTCAACAGGCGTCAGATCCCTCCGGGCATCATAATGTAGACCGTCGGTTTCACAGGCAATGAGGATCGGCTGATTACGAGTTTCGGCGTTTCTGCCCTGACGATCTGAAAGCCGGCTTCCGTTGCCCTTCCCATGAAGGCCGGAAGTGCACCTGCAAAGTGAAAGTGCATCGGGATGACCATGGTTGGGCCGATGCCTGCCAAGACATCCATCAGGCTGTCCAGGCGGAGCGTCGAGGAATTGTCGATCGCCGCGAAAACAACATCGATCTGACCAAGTCTGGCGAGGTCGTCCTTTGTCAGCCTGTGATGCAGGTGCCCCAGATGTGCAATACACAAATCGGCAATTTCGAAGATGAAGATGGAATTGCCGAGCCTGCGGGTTTCCCCGTCCCAGCCGCGAATGTTTGTCTGGATGTTCCGGATGCGGACATCTTCAACCGTCAGGTCGTGGTCCATTGGACCACCTTCGCGATTCCAGCCGTAGAGCAGATATTCGATACTCGGGTCGGGTGCTAGCGAGTAGTGGGTCGTATGAGCCCCGTTCATCGTCGCGACCGTGGGTGGGAGAAAGGGCCGGACACTGTCGTTGTAGTCGGTCGCGATGCGCACGCCGTCTGGAGTTTCGAGTTCAAACGTTGAGTGGCCGATGTAACGGATTTGAACTTCTCCGGCCTGAAGCGAGGCCTGCCAGACCCGGGCGGCATCTGTCTCGGGCTGAAGATAAGGGCCGTTTGCGATCAGCTGACAAATTGCAAAAGCCGGTTGGGCCACAAACGAGAGGAATATGCCCAGAAGAACCGCAATCAGGCAGCAAGAATTGTTTTCCCGATGCCGGGACAGTTTGAGAACGGAAACGCCTGAAGCCATGTGTCTGGTCCCGGTTTCTATCAGTTCTCTAAAGAGTAGCGGTCAGATCGTCACTGGCAAGCATGAATAGCCGAGATCATGTTCAAATCCGGTTTCAGGATCATTTCGGCAAGGCTTTTGGAAAGAAAAGGGCAACCGGCCTGCGTATCACGTATACGGAGGCGGTTGCCGCAGGTGGGGGCAGGAGGGAGGAAGTACCCGCCCCGAATGAACTGTCAAACAACGTAGAGGCTGACGGGTGCCTTACCGCCCCTCGGACGTCTGTCGGCGTCAACATCGCTGATAGTGTTTGCCTGTGCCTGCATGTGGATGAGTTCACCGGCATGACCGGCTTCCATCATCAATGCGGCCCGGTTGCAAAGGGCTGCGAGCGCCAAGCCGAGTTGGCGCAAGTGCGAGCGCCGGTAACAATAGACGGCAAGAGCGGCGCGCTGGGGTTCTGTCAACTGGGATCCGACATCCGAGATTGCATTCAGTGTCGCGTCGAGCAGGCGTTTGAGTAGATCCTCTGGAACTGGGCAGTCCTCCAGATCTATAGACCGCGTATGTTGCATTGTTTTGCCCCTATTTATTCAAGAATAAGATCTCATTAAATCGTTAAACAACAATTAATTTGAAAATATTTTGCAATAAAATCCAGTTGTCTGGTAAAATTTACTTATGTGACATTCAGGTTACTTTCATTGTCTCTTTTATCAATTTGGCTAATTGTTCTCTGGTCGTTGCCCGCAAATGTTCCGCTCTGTCCAGAATCCGATCCGCTTTCATGAAATCAAGGACGCGAGTTGTGTCATGCGGAGGGCGAACCAGAATATCCGGCTGTTCCATTTTGAGTTTCTGGTTGGTGATGGTCTGCATGAGGATTTGCGCGGACCCGAACAGCGAGTCCAGCATGTTGATATCGGACTTTTCAGGCCGCGGCACCGGTGCTCCCACGACGTCGACCGCGATGACAATGTCGCAGTTGGAGCGCATGCCTTCGAACGGAAGAGGGTTGACGACACCGCCGTCGATCAGGAACCGGTCTCCGTGCTTCACAGGACGAAACAGCGCCGGAATTGCGATTGATGCGGCAACCGCCGGAAGGAGCGGCCCTTTTTCGAAATCGATTTCCTCGACGCCGAAGAAGTCCGTTGCAAGCAGGCGTAGCGGTATCTGCAGATCTTCAAAATTCTCTGGCAGATATTCAGAAACGAAGACCTCAAGGACACGCTCGGGGTCGAACTGAACCGGACCGGGCCGGAACATGTCACCGAACCGCCGCGGCCTCAATTGCCAGACCTTGGACAGGACAGTGTTTCTGTCGGCAAAAATGTCGAGAACAATCTGGCGGATATCCCGCCCGCTATGCCCGCTTGCATAAGCAGCGCCAAGGATTGCTCCGATCGAGGTGCCCGCGATCTGGACCGGTCTCAAACCGAGGTCATCGAGTGCTTCCAGAACCGGAATGTGGGCAAGGCCACGTGCGCCGCCACTGCCAAGGGCCAGACCTATGCGTGGTTGGGACCCTGCGGGAAAGGGTGTCGAGGCCATCTGAATTGCCCTATCCCCTGTGTGCCTTGGGACAGATGGGTGCCGGACTGTGTCTTGCCAAGCTTCGGCTGGACCGTTCCCCTGTGAAAGAGTGCTGTCAACGAGCGAAAATTGTCGCGCCGCTTGTCGCACGGTCAAATGACGAAGTAGATATCGTCGGACGCTTCATTCATCCATTCGGTCATTTGATCGAGGGGCATTGGTTCGGCAATCAGGAAGCCCTGGATGGAAAAATCGCCCATCATGCGCAGGCGATCATATTGCGCTTCTGTTTCCACGCCTTCGCAGACAATGTTTATGTTAAGCGATCGGGCAAGGTGGATAAGCTGATTGACCACTGCTTCCTTTCTGGGGTCATCAATCATTTGGTTCGTGAAGGACCGGTCGATTTTCAATCCGTTTATGGGCAGGTCGGCCACATGGGTGAGCGAGGCATAACCCGTGCCGAAATCATCAAGTTCGATGTGAACACCCAGCTCGTACAATTCCCTAAGCGCAGCCAGATGGCCTGAACGATTGTCGCTCAGGAAGACCGATTCGAGCACTTCGGCGGTAACGCGGTCAGGCGGGACCTGATATTTCGCCATTGCGGCCTTGAAATGGTCGACAAGAAGACCGGACGCCAAGTGTGCAGGTGACACGTTTATCGAGACCCGTCCAAAGTCGAGTCCCGTGTCGAGCCAGTATTTCGCCGCCGCCATGGCCCGATCGATGACGACTTCGCCCAGTACCGGCGCAAGGCTCGTTTTTTCGACGACAGACAGGAAGCCACCGGGCGACAGAACACCTCGGTCTGGATGGTCCCACCGGATCAGGGCCTCGATGCCGGTTATCGTTTGCGAGCGAAGATTGACCTGCGGCTGGAACACCATGAAAAACTGGTTGTTCTTGACCGCGTCTTGAAGTTCCCGCTCGATCCTGGCTTCCGTTTCGCTTTCGGTCTTCATGCTCGTCCGGAAGAACGTGAGCCGATCCTTGCCGTTTTCCTTCGACTGGTAAAGCGCCAGGTCAGCATTGAAAAGCAGGTCTTCGAAGTTCGATCCGTCCTCTGGGCACAGCGAAATGCCCATGCTGACGGTTGGCCAGAACCGATTGCCTTTGAACTCCATCGGCATGCGCATGAGTCTACGTGCGCGCTCGCAAAGTTCGTTCGGATCGGAGTCGCTCGCTTCGGCAATAATGACGAACTCATCACCGCCCCACCGATAAGGCGTGCCCAGCCCGCGCGAGACTTCACGCAATCTGCGGCCGGTTTCTTCAAGGCAATAGTCGCCGGCAAGATGCCCGAGCGTATCGTTCACACGCTTGAAATTGTCCATGTCGACATGCACCAGGAATGCTGGCTTGGTATCGTGGCCGAAGCGCTGTTTCGCATCACGCTGACATCCAGCCCGATTGGACAGTTTGGTGAGTTGATCGAAATAGGCCAATCGTTCGGCCCGAACTCTGGCCTCGCGGGTTTCTGTCTCCCGCAGGACCCTTTCTGTGACATCATTTGCAATGATGACGAAAAGGTCGTGGTCCTTGTCCTTGTGCAATTGTACGCGCAGATCGACCGGATACTCCGAACCATCGACACGCTTGTGCAGACATTCCGCTGCTACGCCCTCAATGTCACCGTTCTGAAGAGGCCTGGTCTGTCGCTCGATCGTATCCCGATCATAGATGGAATTTATGTCCCAGATCTGCAGCGATTTGAGTTCGTCGAGCTTGTAGCCGAGGTTGTTCAGGGCACATTTGTTGGCGTGTTCAAAGCGGAAGGACTTGGCGTCGAGAATGTAAATTTCATTGAGCGAAGATTCCAGAATATTGGCCAGCAGATTGTTTTTGCGGTCCGCCCGTGTGCGTTCGGTTATGTCATGCACGGTTCCAACGACTTTGGTCGCCGTTCCGTCCCGGCCGGAAAGCACATAGCCGCGGATGTGGAGGTAGCGTGGAGAACCGTTCTCCGGCACCAACGAGTGTTCGAAATCGAATTCGCCGCAGGTCTCGATCGCACGCCTGACCATCAGTTTGGCTGCCTGTGCCTCGTTTTCCGGTATTTGGGCGTATACTCTTTCGATGATCTTCTTCGAGGAAAGACCTGCTGGAAGGTTCATGATCCGGTAATATTCTTCCGTCGCGCTGACCTCGTTCGTGGCAACATCCCGTTCCCAGCTTCCAACTAATGCAATTCGTTGTGCCTCTATAAGTTTTGAAGCATTGCTTTCCAGCTTTTCAGTGTAATCCCTGACTTCTGCCTCGAGCCGCGCACGGGTTTTCTGAACAGACGATTGCAAGCGTGAAAGAAGGCGATGGATGACGGCCCAGGCAATGAACGAGAGGCCGACACCGGCAAGCAGAGAAATGACAATACCGTTCAAGAATGCCCAGACGTTGTCGGTAATGTCCTTGACCAGCAGCAGCTTGAATGCGTGATCGTTCTGCGCGATCGAGATAGGAAGGTCGCGAACCATGAAGACCTTGCCGTCCTGAAGGTACAACGGATGTATCCTGGCAAGGTTTCGGTCGTTGGAAGAAAAAACACCCAGATCAAACCCCGAGGGAGCAAGGTTTCCAAGGATCTTGTAACGTGTCGAACCGGCAGGATCTCCGTTGGCTGCGGACAATTCACACAATTTCACGATCTGCGCGTCCACAGTGGCACTTGCAAGTGCCAGGGATCGTTCGATGTCTATTGCCAGCTTCAGATATCCCAGCAATTGACCTTCGGAAATCCATGGGCGAAAGACACTGACCACGAACTGGTTGTTCGGGCCGAATTCGATGCCGTCGCTCCGGCCGGGGGCGGTTGAATTCAGGTCGGACTTGAAGACTGCGCCGGGGACGCGGTCGGGTGCCGTGCCATTGACGGGGTAGATCAGGTTCCGGTTGGCGGAATAAATCGCAAGTTCCACTATGTTGAGACTGTCGAATTTCACGGCAAACAGTGCGTCCGCAACCTGTTTGATCTTTCGATGATCATTCTTCCTGATCGCGTTTTGAAGATCTTCGTTCGCCCCAAGCGCACCGACGATTTCGTCAAGCGTTTCGGAGCCGACCTTCTTTTGCTGCATCAGCAGGCGTTCAGCGGTGTTAACGAGCGCTTCCTGGGGTTCACGCAAATTCCTGTATTCGGAAACGATGTTCTGAACAGTAAGAACACAAACGGTCAAGGCCAGAAAGGACAGGAAAACGATCCGCAAGGGCTTTTCGAAATGCAGGTCATCCGGACAAAGCTGATCGACGAGGCGGTCCAGAAAACTGTTGAACCGGTCCTGACGAGGCGCGTGTCCCCGCAGGTTCTCCTGTTCCCCAGCCACTTGTTTGCCCATACTCAGCACAAATACCCCCGGCAGCCGCAGCTGCTAACTGATTGGTCAGGATGCCGGGGTCTCGTCGCCGCAAGTATGAAGCGCCGTTTTTTTCCAAGCGTTCTCTGCCCATTCTCTCAATAGACTATATTAGTTAAATTGGTTTGAATGGAATTCTTAAGCGCTATTAAGTGACAATTCACGCAACTTTAAAAAAGTCGGGTTTTTCAGCTTTTTTTCCAGGTAGTACTGATGAATTGAAGTTTATCGTCCAAATTTTATTCAAGCTTTATTCAATCAGGAGCTGAAAAAGCCGAGCAGGGTCTCGCCAGTGGCCTTTGGTGCTTCCTCGGGCAGAAAGTGGCCCGCGGCAAGGGAGCGTCCTTCGACATGTGGACACCAGGCCTGCCATACCGCCAGAGGGTCGTCGACGCTTGTTGCAATGCCTTTGTCGCCCCAAAGGGCCAGCATTTTCGCCCTTATGATGTTGCCGGTGTTCCGGTCGGCGATGTCGTGCTCATAGTCGATTGTCGCGCCTGCCCGGTAGTCTTCGCAGCATGCGGAGATCCGATCGGGTTCGCAGAACCAGGCACGGGTATGTTCCAGGGCCCCTTCCGTAAAACAGTCGAGGTTTTTTTTCGCTGTCCAGCTCGCCAATGTGTGTTCCAGATATCGGACCGGTGCAGCGGCTATCATTTTCTCCGGAAATGGAAATGGCTGGGCGAGAAACATCCAGTGATAGACCTTAAGACCGAAGACGCGGTCCATCCGATCCCAATAGTCCGACGTGGGAAGGATATCGAGCACGGCCAGCCTGGGGATCGTTTCCGGATGGTCCAAGGCCAGTCTGTATCCAACTCGGCCGCCCCGGTCGTGCCCCGCTGCGAAAAACGTCCGGTGCCCCAGTACACGCATCAATTCGCGCATCACGGAAGCCATTGACCGCTTTGAATACGCCTCGTGATTGCCGGACACCGGAGGAATGGAGGACATTCCGTAGCCGGGAAGATCGGGCATCACGAGGGTGAAATGTGCCGACAGGATCGGCGCGATTTCATGCCAGATGACGTGCGATTGGGGGTAGCCGTGCAGTAGCAGGAGAGGAGGACCGGACCCACCGGTCCGGCAAAACAGGGATATCCCGTTCGCTTCGACAAATCTGGTTTCGAATCCGGGAAATAGATCCGGCAAATCACTCTTCAAGACGCTCTCCCCGGGTCGCGAACGCCGAGACAGTAGCGGCTACCAGAACATGCTGCCAAGACGAACTTTCAGACTTGTTGTTCACTTCAATTCGCAAAGGTCTCCGGATTTCTATTCGTCTCCTCTGCCTTCGGCTACTTCGCGCTCAACGGCGCGCCAGCCGATGTCGTTTCGGCAAAAGCCCTCCGGCCAGTCTATTTGCCCGACTGCCGCATAGGCGCGGGCTTTTGCGTCGCGAACCGTATCACCGAGCGCGGTCACATTCAGCACCCGGCCTCCGTTCGCCAGCAATCGTTCATCCTCGCGTTTGGTGCCGGCATGAAACACTTCGAGCGTCTCGGATCCTATCTTTTCGAGGCCGCGAACTTCGGTGCCCTTTTCATATGCTGCCGGATATCCGTTTGCAGCCATGACGACAGCAAGCGCGCTCTCATGGGTCCAGTCGGCATTTGCGGATGACAATGTTCCTTCAACGCTGCCCTGCATGAGTTCCAGAAGGTCGCTCTTGAGGCGCACCATCAAGACCTGGCACTCCGGATCGCCGAAACGGGTGTTGTATTCAATCAGCTTCGGACCAGCCGCAGTGATCATCAGGCCGGCATAGAGAACGCCTTTGAAAGGGGTTCCGCGGTCCGCAAGGGTTTTGATCGTCGGGTTGACGATTTGCTCCATGACCTGGGTGACCAGGTCGTCCGTCAAGACGGGGGCCGGTGAGTAAGCGCCCATTCCGCCGGTATTGGGTCCTTCATCGCCGTCATAGGCGCGTTTGTGATCCTGGGCGGTTGCCAGGGGGAGGGCGTGGGTACCGTCGGAAAGGACGAAGAAGCTGGCTTCTTCGCCTTCCAGAAATTCCTCTATGACCACTTCGGCACCGGCATCCCCGAACGAACCTTCGAAGCAGGCCTTGACCGCGTCTTCCGCTTCACCAGGGGTCATCGCGACCACGACACCCTTTCCGGCCGCAAGACCATCTGCCTTGACGACGATGGGTGCTCCCCGGTCGCGGACATAGGAAAGTGCGGCATCGCAATCGGCAAAACGGCCATATCCGGCTGTCGGAATTGCCGCTTCGTCACACACACCCTTTGTGAACGCCTTGGATCCCTCCAGCTGTGCAGCGGCTCGGCTTGGTCCGAATGCCTTGATGCCGGCCGCTTCAAGGTCGTCGACAATCCCGGCAACAAGCGGTGCTTCAGGACCGACAACCACGAGATCGATCTGTTTTGCACGACAGAACCCGATCACGGCATCATGATCGGATACATTCAGGTCGATCAGGTCGGCGATTTCTGCGATCCCGGCATTTCCGGGAGCGGCGTAAAGCTTGGTCAGTTTCGGGGATTTCGCCAAGGCCCAGGCAAGGGCGTGCTCACGCCCGCCGGACCCGATAAGCAGCAGTTTCATGTATCGCCGATCTTTCGAAAACGATCCGTCTCGCTGACGCGGATTCGGGTTCGCCAGCGTTGCAGTTGCGCGGTCTATCATGGCAGGTCGGTCCCTGCAAATCGGGCAAACAAGTGCAGGTGAGACCGTCCTGCAGACATTGAAGATAGAGATCTTGTTGGGAGCGGCGAACCGTCATATGGACGCGGAGACGGGGAAGGCAGATCATCATTCATCATCGGGACGGGAAGACTGTTCGATATCCCGAGGGCAATTGCAGGATGTATTTCGTCGCGAATTTGGTAGAAGTTCGGAACTCGAAGAGGGCAGTGAATGTTTTTTTCCACCAAGGACACGGGACCGGTGGCTGACGCGGTGAAGCAGCACTGGGTCGACACACGTTTGCCCACTGGACTCCGTCCCTATGCCCGACTTGCAAGATGGGAGCGGCCTATCGGATGGTGGTTGCTCCTTTGGCCGTGCTGGTGGTCAGCTGCGCTTGCTGCAATTGCAGCCGGCAACGGTTGGCCCAACCCCTGGCACCTCGTTTTGTTCTTCGTAGGAGCCGTGGCAATGCGCGGTGCCGGATGTACCTACAACGACATTTTGGATGTTGACATTGATGCCAGGGTCGAGCGGACGCGGTCCCGACCAATACCGGCAGGTCAAGTGTCCAAAAACCAGGCCAGAATATTCCTGATCGTGCAGGCTTTGATCGGGCTGCTGGTTTTGTTGCAGTTCAACACATTCTCGATAGTTCTCGGCCTTGCCTCACTGTTGCCGGTCGCGATCTATCCTTTCATGAAGCGCATCACGAACTGGCCACAACTGTTCCTCGGATTTGCATTTTCCTGGGGAGCCCTCATGGGGTGGGCAGCAGTGTTCGGGTCGTTGTCGCCAGCGCCCGTCCTATTGTATTTTGGGGGCATTTGCTGGACGATCGGTTATGACACGATATACGCGCATCAGGACAAGGACGATGACGCACTTGTCGGTGTCAGGTCGACGGCGCGCCTTTTCGGGAATCGCACGAAACCGGCCCTGATCGCCCTTTATGGATGTGCGACGGTGCTCTTCTCGTTGGCAGCTGCATTTGCCGACGCCGGGCCATTGGCATTCGCAGGCATCCTGGCAGGCGTGGCTCATCTGGGGTGGCAAGTGATCGTTCTCGACATCGACGATGGCGACCAGTGCCTGAAGCTCTTTCGTTCCAACGGAACCTATGGCTGGATCCTGTTTGCCGGGTTTGTCGCCGATGCGCTGATCGGCGCAGGGCTCTGAGACCTGGGGGTGCCTTCCGGCTACGGGAAATCGGAAAGGCTTCAGGTTCTTGCGATGATTTCCCGCTCATGTCCGAAAATTGCCGGGGTAGCGGACACTGTTCCAGGCATGCGTCTGTTCAAAAAACGGGGACGGCGGCCTGTCAACAGGCGCAGCTTGCGGCGCGGAGCCGGATTTGCGGCGGGTGTCGCGCAGAATGCGTCTATCGGTTTAACTTCACCGCCAAGATCGCATACGAGCATTGGCAGTTTCAAAGTTTGGGCCCAGCGGCTCCAAAGCACAGCCAGTTCGTCGGAGTTTTCCGTCTCTGCGAGCGTGATTGAAAGTGCACTGTCGGGATGTTTCAGGATCAGCGCAGCCGTAATGTTACCGGGCGCGGCACCTGGCACGATCCGAACCATGACACCATCGAAACCGTTTGCAGGGACAATGACCCTGACGGGAACACCTGCAATGAGCCGCTTGATGATGACCCTTGTACGGTCGATACAAATTTCAGCAGGAAGAGAAGGTGTTCCGGGGCGGCATTCGAGCCTTTGTTCAAATCGGACCGGCAGGCAACCGGGATGCAGTATTGTTTCTGCACTGCTCCCGGTTGCTTTTGGCGCCTGTTGTTCTGTTTGACGTCTCAAATGACTCTCCGTCGGACCTTTAGGTCTCTTGATGAAGCTGAATGTAATGGAGAAAAGTCGTGAACCACTTAAGAGATAGAGTTAAAAAACTCTGATTTTAAAGAGGGTTACCGGAGTGTAAGCGTGGTGCAAACGATCTGTTCATGCCTGTGTTCAAAATGGGCCGAAACGGAAATTTCAAAGGCGGTTCAACATGCTGGCCATGTCCACAACGTGTTGTCTGCGCGCAAATTGTTGCGGAGCACGGGCGCTGGGCGTAAACAACAGCCGAAGCGGGGCGAATAAAGCAGACCCATCAAGGCGGAACGAATGTCGGAAATGATTGATCAAAGCGAATTGCAGTCGCGTGCTGTGCGTCTTGTCGAAGCGGCCCGGAAGGCCGGAGCCGATTCCTGCGATGCCGTGGCGGTGACAGGTGTCTCCCTCGCCGTTGATGTCAGGGAGGGAAAGGTCGAAGAGACCGAACGTGCCGAAGGCGACGACGTCACCTTGCGCGTTTTTGTGGGCAAGCGGACAGCGGCGGTCTCCGCAAATCAGCTGGATGATCCCGGCACCTTGGCTGAGCGTGCCGTGGCGATGGCTCGTGTCGCGCCGGAAGATCCCTATGCCGGGCTTGCCGACGAACACCTCCTTGTAAGGAACATGCCAGGACTGGAACTTCTTGACAGCAGGGAAATGACTGCAGATGTGCTCGCCGATATCGCACTTGAAGCGGAAACAGCGGGACTGGCGGTTGCCGGGGTCAGCAAATCTGGTGGTGCCGGAGCATCCTGGCGCCTCGCCGGCGTCGTGCTGGCCACAAGTCATGGATTTGAAGGGTCTTACATGACATCCCGCTATGGCATGTCGATGACGGCGGTCGCCGGTGAAGGCACCGGCATGGAACGTGACTATGACTTTGACAGCAGGACGTATTTCGAAGACCTCGATGCACCCGCTGCAATCGGCAGAAGGGCAGGCGAGCGTGCTGTTCGCCGGCTCAATCCGCAAAAGCTTTCCACGCGCACGACCAATGTCATTTACGAATCGCGCGCTGCTCGCAGCATTCTCGGTCACCTGACCGGCGCCATAAATGGTGCCTCCATTGCCCGGAAAACCAGTTTTCTCAAGGATCGGATGGGAGAAGCGATTTTCGCACCCGGAATTCAGGTTGTCGATGACCCGTTCAAGCGCAGGGGAGGGGCTACCCGGCCGTTCGATGGTGAGGGGACGGCTGCCTCCGTCTTGCACATGATCGAAGATGGCATTCTTCAGCACTGGTTTCTTGATGGTGCGTCCGCTCGTGAACTGGGTCTGGATCCAAATGGACGCGCGCACAGAAGCGGAAGCGGCACGTCACCCGGTGCCACCAACATAACCCTGATGCCGGGAGAGTTGTCGTTGGACACGCTTATGGCTGAAGCCGGCAGCGGCTTGCTGGTCTCCGATCTCATTGGCCACGGAGTCAACGGTATCACCGGGGACTATTCGCGCGGGGCTGCCGGATTCTGGTTCGAAAACGGTGAAATTGTCGAACCCGTCAGTGAAATTACGATTGCTGGCAATTTGAACGACATGTTCAAGCGACTGGTTCCCGGGAGCGACCTCGACAACCGCTACTCGGCAGCGACACCCTCTGTGATGATTGAAGGAATGGCGCTTGCCGGAAGCTGATCAGGATGCCGACGGGTGTGACCTCGTTGCGGATCTTCAATTGCTGGAAACGGCGGCTCGTCAGGCAGGTGAACTGGCGTTGGGTTATTTTGGGCAAGGTTTGGAAACCTGGTTCAAGGGTAACAAGTCACCTGTCTCCGAGGCGGACATCGCGGTGGACCGGTTTCTGGCGGACCGCCTTCTGACCGCTCGTCCGGACTACGGCTGGCTTTCGGAGGAAACCGCCGACGACCGCGCCCGTCTGGAATGTAGACGCGTCTTCATTGTTGACCCAATAGACGGTACCCGCGCGTTCCTGGCTGGCGGCGATGAGTGGACGATATCGATCGCTGTGGTTGAAGATGGTCGGCCAGTGACCGGGGCAGTTTTCTGTCCGCGGCGGAACGAAATGTTCACGGCACGTGCGGGTGGCGGAGCGTTCCTGAACGAAGCAGGGATCAGCGTCTCCGGCCGCACGAGTGTTTCTGGTGCGACGTTGACCGGTCCGCATTCGATCATTTCGAATACGGATGTGCTTGCTGCCGGTTTCCGGAAAACCGAGATACTCAGGTCATTGGCCTACAGGCTCGTCATGGTTGCTGCAGGGCGTATAGATGTCGGAACAGCGCGTGGTGGTCCGAGCGACTGGGATCTTGCAGCGGCCGACCTTCTGGTGAAGGAGGCTGGCGGCCGGATAACTGACGTTTCCGGCCAGGATCTGACCTATAATCGCAGCCGGACCGGTCACCCGGCATTGATCGCGGCTTCGACCGGGCTTATAGGACCTGTGCGTGCTGTGCTTGAGAACATTATCCGGTAGATGACCAGCGCCTGTATTAAACTTAGCGAGGATGCTCATGAGCGAGACAGACACCCCGAAACAGCTTTTGCACCTGGTCTTTGGCGGTGAACTGGAATCGCCGGATGGGTTGACCTTCCGGGATCTGGATGAACTGGATATTGTGGGCATCTATCCAAATTTATGCCGAGGCAAGCAAAGCCTGGAAGGCCAAGGCCCAGGCCACGGTTGACAACGCGCACATGCGTTACTTCATTGTACACATGCATCGCCTTCTGGATCCGGAAGCGGCGGCATAGCTCAGAAACATTCAGGCGATAAGAAAAAATGATCAAACGCCTTGGCCGCCATCCATGGGTACTTGCAGGCGTGGGTTCCGCGCTCGCCGGATACCTTAAGCTGGTCTATCACACCAACCGTTTCAACGTTGATCCCGAAGGTATTCACGACGAGACCGAGAAAGAGTTGCCTGTCATCGTGGCGATGTGGCACGGGCAGCACTTCATGGTGCCGTTTGCAAAACCGAGGCACTGGCCTGCCAAGGTCATGATCTCCCGGTCGGCCGACGGGGAGGTGAACGCAATCGCCGCTAGCAAGTTCGGTCTGGGGTTGATCCGGGCCTCCGGTGGCCGGAATGCGCGCCAGATCAAGAAGCGCGGTGGTATGCGCGGTTTTATCGAAGCGGTCAGAGCATTGAAGGACGGCTACAGCATTGCCATGACGGCTGACGTGCCGAAAGGGCCTGCTCGCAAGGCCGGCGAGGGAATTGTACAACTTGCCAAGCATTCGGGCCGCCCAATCCTTCCTGTCGCCGTCGCAACGAGCCGTAGCATCGAGCTCAACAGCTGGGACAAGGCAAGTGTGAATCTGCCGTTCGGGCGCGGCTGCATTGCGGTAGGCGAACTGATCTGGATTCCTTCTGATGCGGAAGAAGAAGCGCTTGAGGCCTGTCGCCGGGAAGTGGAAGGCGAACTGAATGCCGTGACCAGGCGGGCCTATGAACTGGTCGGCAGGTCGGATGGTTGAGAAGCGCCCAGTTTTGCTCAGTCTCTATCGGGCCGCTGCGCAAGGCGTTTCACCTTTGTTTCATGTGCTATTTGAGCTCAGGAGCCGCTCATCGAAGGAAATTCCCGCCAGAAAGGGAGAACGTTTCGGCAGGAGCGATTTAGCCCGTCCAGCGGGTAGTCTGATATGGATTCATGCCGCAAGCGTCGGAGAAACCATGTCGGTGCTGCCACTGATTGATGCGTTGACCGGAGATGGTCACGCGGTGTTGCTGACAACGGTGACTGTGACTGCCTCCGAGCTTGCCGAAAAAAGACTGCCGGACGGTGCCCTTCATCAGTTCGTACCCTATGACGCACCGGTTCCACTCAATCGGTTTCTTGAGCATTGGTCGCCCGACCTTGCGATGGTTGTCGAATCCGAGATCTGGCCGTGCCTGTTTGACGAAATGCGTGGCCGTAACGTGCCATTTGTCTTGTTGAATGGCAGGCTTTCGGATGGGTCCTTGCGGAATTGGTCCCGTGTCCCGAACACATCCCGGTTCATCTTCAGATGCCTGGACCTGGTTCTTGCGCAAAGTCCGGCGGATGCCGAAAGATTTGAAAAGCTTGGCTGCCATGATGTAAAGGTCCCGGGAAACCTGAAGTTCGATGCGCCTGAGCCGGCGGTCGATGACGAGGCGATCACGGGTCTGCAGACGCAAATCGGTGAACGAAGGATCTGGGTGGCAGCACTGACCCATCCCGGTGAGGATGAAATCGTGTTCGACGCCTACAAAAGGCTCCGGCAGGAATTTCAGGATCTGCTGCTGGTTCTGGTGCCAAGACATCCGGCGCGCGCGCAGGACGTTGTTGACCTGGCTGCAGCCTGCGATCTTTCTCTCGTGTCGCGCAGTTCTCAACAATCGGTCACACGGAAAACCGAGATCTTTCTTGGTGATACGCTTGGTGAGATGGGATTGTACTACCGTTTGTCGCCTGTCACGTTTCTGGGTGGGTCCTTTGTCGATGTCGGCGGGCACAATCCGGTTGAGGCCGCGCTCAGCGGGTCCGCTCTGGTGACGGGACCGAAAGTTGCAAATGCACGCGCGGTCTACAAGGAATTCTGGAGCAATGGCGCTGCTGTCCGGGTGCAGGATCCGTCGAAACTCGCCAATGAAGTCGGCGAGTTGTTCCGTAATCCTGATAAGGTCCGCCGACAGATTGAAACAGCGAGAGAGCTCGTCGAAGCAGGACGTGGTGCACTCGACAAATCCTTGGCATTGCTACAACCCCTTTTGAATGGAGATCGCGCAAAGCGGCCCCAGGAGGCGGCGGATGAACAAATCACCTGATTTCTGGTGGCAGCCGTCACTGTCTCCAGTTTCGGCTCTTTTGATGCCTTTCAGCTGGGTCTACGGTTTTGTGTCCGGCAGGAGACTTTTCAAAAAACCCAAGGCCAGGAGCCGGTTGCCGCTAATCTGCATCGGCAACTTCGTTGTCGGCGGAACCGGAAAGACACCCTTTGCAATTGCGCTGGCCGGTTTACTGCGGGACGAGGGCTTTGCGCCCGGCTTTCTTCTGAGAGGCTACGGCGGGCGGGATAAAGGGCCAACGCTCGTGGACCCTGCAAGGCACCGTGCGGAGGACGTTGGCGACGAAGCGCTGCTTCTGGCTGCACATGGACCGGTGGTCATATCGTCGGATCGTCCGAAGGGTGCGCTCCTTGCGGAGACACTGCCGATTGACCTTCTCTTGATGGACGACGGATTCCAAAACCCGGCTCTGGCCAAGGATCTGAACCTTGTTCTTGTCGACTGCGCGACTGGATTTGGAAACGGATATTGCCTACCCGCGGGGCCGTTGCGGGCACCCGCCGACAGGCAAATCGTCAAGACAGACTGTCTTGTGCTGGTCGGTGAGGGCGAGGCAGCGGACGAGGTGGTTCATCTGGCAGGACGCAAGGGTTTGCCAATACTGCACGCTCACTTGCAACCGCAGTCCAATGACGCTCTGGCAGGCACTGGACTGTTCGCTTTCGCAGGTATCGGACGCCCGCAAAAGTTCTTCAAGTCGCTGAAAGACCTTGGGTACAGCGTCAGGAAAACACGCGAGTTTGCCGATCACCACAAGTATGAGGAAACAGACGCACGAGCCTTGTTGACTGGAGCCGAAAACGACGGCCTGCAATTGGTGACAACGCAGAAAGACATGGTGCGGCTTGCATCTTCGAACGGTGAACTGTTCCGTTGGCTGGTCGCAAAGTCACAGGTGCTCGATGTGTCGATGAAAATCGATGACGCAGAACGTCTCATCACGCTTATCCGCGAGAAACTGCGTGCAAAGTCCTTCGAAGGCTAGGCGAAAACGTTAGCGTGTTTCCAGATACCGCTTCATGGATGCCTTGGCATCGACATAGGCTTCCTGGTGCTCGACCGACCAGTATTTCAGCTCATCCAGAGGGATCGCCGACCCTGTAACGGCGCAGCGCACGAAAGTTCCCGGCGTTTCGACCTGATAGTCGCCATCCAGGTATCGGACGCGGGCTTCACTTGGAATGCGCGGATTTTCGTATCGGTTCATTGTCGCCGGTTTGCCGTGTTGTTTCGCAGTTTCTCCCCGTCTTTTACGGTACTTTGCGCCTATCCGGCAAGCCGTGAAGCAAATAAACAAACCGGTTATTCAGAACGCCGGAGTGGAACGACGGTCACTGCCGATAAGATAGCGGCAGCGCGACATGACCACCGCCCACTCCTGCAAATCCTGCTTCAGCCGAAACATCTCGTCATCCCGGTCCTCGCGGCAGGTTTCGATATTCGACCAGCGCTTTGTATTCACGGACATGTCCTGACAGACAAGAAGATCCGGCTGACAGGCGACCAGGTGCATGGCAACGAGGATCAACTTCATTTCGATGCTTTCCGGTCCGGGGGCGGAAAACTTGACCTTGAGCTGAAGTCAACGGGGATGATGTTCCAGTCACGCGTTGTGTTTTCGGCGGGTGGACCGGAAACATGCCCGGTTTTTTCCAATGCCTCCAACAGCCTGGGGTGAAGTCCGTCGCCGCGTAGCATGGCAATGTCATGAAACGCGATTATGCTGCCGCCTGGGGTCACATTGATTGGTCTGGACATACCGGTCCCTGTTCCGCAAGCTCTTCGGCAGCGGGATTGGTTCGAGTTTTCGGGGAATTGGCTAGGCGGTGTGGCGCGCCAGGCTGTGCCTCAGCTTCTCGCTCGGTGAATTTAAGTTGAGTTTTATATTCAAGTAAAAATTTCCTCAAGCGGATTTTGCTGCTTTTCGTGTGAAAAACGGACGCAATGCACCTATGTTGTGGGAAACAGGATCACCGGTTTGCGTCTCCACGCAGATTCGCGCCTCGAAACCCGGGCGAAGACAGGACACGACATGACCCTATCAACGACAGATCTCATCGAAACCTCTGGCCTTGGACTGGACTCCGCCAAGCGAATTACGCAGGAGGCGTTGGCGGGGGCGGATGATGGCGAATTGTTTGTCGAGTACCGGCAGACGGAAGGTCTGGTGTTCGACAACGGACGCTTGAAGGGGGCCAATTATGACACGGCTCAAGGCTTTGGCTTGCGGGCTGTTGCCGGCGAAGCAGCCGGTTATGCTCATGCAGGTGACATCTCCGAGGCCGCGCTGAAGCGTGCGGCGGACGCTGTCAGTGCGGTGACGAAGGGATATTCGGGCAGCTACGCAGCAGCACCCGCACGCACCAACCAGTCTCTTTACACCGATGCCAATCCACTGGGAGGACCGAGTTTCGAGGAAAAGGTCAAGCTGCTGCAGGAGATCGATGCATATGCAAGGGCAAAAGACCCGCGGGTCCGCCAGGTGACGGCGTCACTTGCCGGCTCCTGGCAGGTCGTGGAAATCCTTCGTGCAGATGGACATCTCGTCCGCGACGTCCGACCGATGGTGCGCCTTTCCATCTCCGTGGTTGCCGGCAATGACGAACGCCAGGAAAGCGGAATGTTCGGCTGCGGCGGCCGTGAGGGTTTCGAACGTTTTGTCACGGCCGAGAACTGGCAGGGCGGTGTTGACGAAGCCCTTCGCCAGGCGCTCGTCAATCTTGAAGCCGTGCCTGCACCGGCAGGGTCTTTCGATGTCGTGCTCGGTCCGGGGTGGCCGGGAATTCTGCTGCATGAGGCAGTCGGCCATGGCCTGGAGGGTGATTTCAACAGAAAGAAGACTTCTGCGTTCGCCGGATTGATGGGAGAGCGGGTCGCGTCGCCGGGCGTCACGATTGTCGACGATGGCACGATACCCGATCGGCGCGGGTCCCTGAGTGTTGACGACGAGGGCACTCCGGCCGGTCGCACGGTCCTTATCGAGGACGGTATTCTCACGGGATATATGCAGGACCGTCAGAACGCCCGCCTGATGGGAATGGAGCCGACCGGCAACGGCCGCCGGCAATCCTTTGCACACATTCCGATGCCGCGCATGACCAACACCGTGATGATGTCAGGAGACAAGGATCCGGAAGAGATTCTTCAGTCGGTGAAGGATGGCATCTACGCTGTTTCGTTCGGTGGCGGCCAGGTTGACATCACCTCCGGAAAGTTCGTGTTTTCCTGCACGGAAGCCTACCGGGTTGAAAACGGCAAGGTCGGTGCACCTGTAAAGGGGGCGATGCTGATCGGCAATGGCCCAGACGCCCTGACCCGCGTCGCCATGATCGGCAATGACATGAAGCTCGATCCCGGTATGGGAACCTGCGGCAAACAGGGGCAGGGTGTCCCGGTGGGTGTCGGGCAACCCTCCATGCGCATCAACGAGTTGACTGTCGGAGGGACGGCTGTCTGATCAGGAACGCGGATTTTTTCATGCCTGATATCAGGTTCGTGATCTTCGATATGGATCAGGTGCTCTACGACTACGATCACCGGATCCGGCTCCGTCTGCTGGAGGAGCTGACCGGTCGGTCTGCGACCGAGATTGACGCCGCCGTCTGGGGTGGACCGCATGAAGCGGCGGCCGAAGCCGGATCTCCCGACACCGCGAAAGGCTATCTGGCTCAATATGCCCGCCTGCTCGGGTACCCGATTGATTTTGATACCTGGGCGGACATTCGCAGGCAGATGATGCGCGCAAGACCTTTGGTTCTGGCGCATGTCCGCAGGCTCAAGGAGCGAACCGATCTGGCGCTTCTGACGAACAACGGCATGATGCTCAAGGCCGCTTTGCCTGTCTGCGCACCGGAAGTGATTGAGATATTTGGTGAAAAATCCCACGTTTCCGCCGAATTCAAAGCCCGGAAACCAGATCCGGTCGTCTATCGTCGCCTCTGTGCAAAATACGGATACGGGCCTGAAGAAAGCGCCTTTGTCGATGACAATGCGGCAAACGTGTCCGGTGCGGAGAAGGCTGGTCTGACAGGACATGTTTATACATCGGACGGTGCTCTTCTGGCATTCCTGCAGCGGCACGGACTGATCTGACAACAGTTCAGTTCGTCTTCCTGCCATCTGCCCGGTGCCGGATTTGGATAGTGCAAGATCGAAATGACCCAGGCGAGAAAAAGGACCGGCCAGTACAGGGTCATACAGGTAAAAGGACGATTTGGTTCCGTCGTCGAACAAGTTTATATCGCTCGAGAGTGCATAAATTTCTTGAAGGGATTTTGCCCGATCTGCACTCGGATTAGAATTTCGCAACTTGTTTTGGCAGAATTGACCGTTTTTTGGTCACTAATTCCTGTCTTGTTTTAGATTTGTCAAAGTTAATGCAGCTGATTTTTGTTAATATGGAATCAACTCCCTGGCATGCATGCTGGGGCAAGGGAATTTTCAGCCGCACGGCAGAGGAGATAGGATGGCTGCGGAAGGCGCACCTCCGTTTTTTGCTGAATCGATTGTGTTCCTGGCAGCGACCTGCGTCGCCGTTCCGATTGCCAAAAGGTTGGGTCTCGGCTCGGTTGTGGGCTATCTGGCTGCTGGAGCAGCGATTGGTCCGCACGGCCTTCAGCTTCTGGGCTCGGGCGAGGACGTTCTGCATGTCGCGGAGCTCGGCGTCGTGCTTCTGCTGTTTGTGATCGGGCTTGAGCTCGACCCGCAAAAGCTCTGGCGCATGAAAAGGGACATCTTCGGGTTGGGAACGGCCCAGGTCATCCTGACGGGCGCCAGCCTGTTTGCAGTCGCCCTTTTTGTCGGAATGCCTTTTTCGACTGCACTTGTTGCCGGCTTTGGTCTCGCCTTGTCCTCAACGGCGTTTGCCCTGCAAATTCTGCAGGAGCGGGCTCAGCTGTCGTCACCTTATGGACAGCGGGCCTTCGGAATTCTGTTGCTTCAGGACATTGCCATCGTGCCGCTTCTGGCGATGGTCGCGATCCTGGCGCCGGGGGAAGGACCTTCGACAACAGCGGAGATCCTGAACGAAATCCTGATCGTTCTCGGAGCGGTGGCGGCCGTTATCCTGACGGGCCGATATCTGATTTCACCGATATTCCTGTTTCTGGCGGCAAGCCGTGCCCGCGAAGTCATGTTGACTGCGGCACTTCTGGTCGCCCTCGGCAGTGCCGGGATCATGCATTCCGTCGGCCTGTCGATGGCTCTGGGGGCTTTCCTGGCGGGTGTGCTTCTGGCCGAATCCAGCTTCAGGCATACGCTCGAGGCTGATATCGAGCCGTTCCGGTCGCTGCTCATGGGCCTGTTTTTCGTTGCTGTCGGCATGTCGCTGGATGTGTCGCTGGTCATAAAGCACTGGATTGTGGTCGCCGCCGGCGTCACTGTGGTCATGGGGCTCAAGGGCGTCTTCCTTTGGGCCCTGTCACGCGGAACCGGCTCGTCGAATTCGGATGCCATGCGAATTGCGGTGACGCTGCCACAAGGCGGCGAGTTCGCCTTTGTTCTCTTCACTGCAGCCGTCAGCAACAGCCTGTTGACGTACCAGACGGCCAACTTGCTGAATGCCATCGTCATCTTGACAATGCTGCTGACACCGCTCGCCTGTCTGGGGCTCGACAGGCTTGCCGCAAGAGCCAAGGCCAAGGGCATTGAAAACCCGTCTATCGAAACCTTCGAGGAGGCGGCGCCGACCGTTCTGGTCATCGGATTCGGTCGTTTCGGCATGGTTGTTGCGCAGATACTGACCTCCGAGGGCCTTGAAATCACGGCGATCGACAACCGGCCCGACCGCATCGATTACGCTCGAAAACAGGGCTACAAGGTCTACTATGGCGATACGACCCGGGCCGACGTTCTGGCCGCCGCCGGGGCTGGCAACGCCGCGCTGGTTGCCATGTGCATCGAAAATGACAAGGTGATGGCAAAGGCGATCGACCTGATCCGCGACGGATTTCCCGAAGCACTGATCTTCTGCCGTGCAACCGATCGCGCCCATGTGCTGGACCTGACAAGGCGGGGCGTGGATTTCCAGATTCGCGAGACATTCGAGTCCAGCGTGGTATTTGGCCGCGCGGCGCTTGAAGCGCTCGGTACACCGCTGGACCGGATCGACCAGATCGAAGAAGATGTGCGCGGCAGGGATGAGGAACGCCTCGCCGTCCAGCTTGAAAAGGGAATGTATGCCGGTGCAGACCGCCTGCACAAGGTGACGCCGCGCAAGGAAGTCGCCAAGGATCAGCAGGACGTGCCCGTCGCGTGAACCAACGTGTTGTGTGTGTTGGATCTCCTGTTTCCACTGATTTCGGTCTCGAACGCAGCGAAGCGAAGATCCGGGACTGACGGATCTGAAACTGCAATCTTGCCGCTGGACTGACCGCAGGGATCCTCGTCCGGGCTTCGTCGGACCTCCACGGCACAAGCAGAAACTTGTGCGCTGACAAACGGATGGTTTTCCGGCTTAGGGCAGCGTGTCGAAACCTTCCGAAAATCCGTTCAGCGAAATCGGGATGCCGATACCTTCCTCGGGTGTCTGGAAGATGATGAAGGTTGCTTGAGCACCGGCCTTCAGTTTCGTCAGCAATTCATCTTCCAAAATGACTTCCGCGATACAGCCGTTCGGCAGGCAGCGAACGAACCCGGCTCGTCCGATGTCCGCATTGTCGACGCGCAATCCCAGACCGGAGGGCAAAAGGACACCCAGCGGCGCAAGAACGCGCAGGATGCGAGCCTGTTTGTCGGCGGTTTTGAGAACAATCACGGAAAGGCCGACATTCTCGCGATCTGAAGCCGTGACATTTTGAATGAGGGCGCATTGCTCGCCGGAAGCACCAGGAGGTGTATCGCAGCGCATCTGCCAATCGCCATGGCTGGATCGGACCTCGCCTTGAGCCTGAGCGGGTGGATTTCCATGGACAAGCGTGCCCAGGAAAAGCCCGGCAATGGCGGCCAGTTTCAAAATGGAAAGCCCGGTTTTTCCCGAGCTGTGTGGTTGGAAGGACTGCTGCGTATGAGTTGACAAGAAATCCTCCGGTCAATCGTTGTCCGATTCTGCAAAAGCGTATGAACTGGTTTTCAGTCCGCTTAGCGAATCATGGTTTAATCCCGGCCAGACATTGCCGCACAATGGCCGTTGATTCCAGTCTGCCGGGGGGCCGAGCCGTCGATTAGCCCGAATTTTTGTCGAAAATCCGTGTGTCCTTGACGTGCGTCAATCTGGCAAGGCCATTCTGAGGATGTGAAAAGTTGGAAATTCCGTTGCAGCTCGGCGTTTCTTGTGGTTTTTGTGCGGCACAATGGTGTCGGCGGGGTGATGCGGCAGATCGCCGCTCTGGCCGATTGTAACCATCGCCCTTCATAGGGGTTTATGGTTATAGTCCGGCTATCTGATGATCCTGTCCGATGAACGGTTATGGCAGATTCAGGCTTGCGAACTCGCGCCAAGCCCGTTACTGCCCGACCGGATTGGTCCGGATCGTGGGTCCAGGATGTATGCAGGTGCCGCTTACAGGCGGCTGAGGGAAGGGAGCGTGGACGTGAAGGCAGTCTTCAAGCGTCTCATGACAATGGCCGGAGCGGCGGCAACATTTGCTGGAGTGTCCACCGCGGCCCTGGCAGCCGAATCCGGTATGACAAACTGGCAGCTGGGCTTTCAGGCCTCGGTGTCTGACATGATGGACGACATCACGTGGTTCAACGCGTTCACGCTGGTGATCATTACGGTGATCACGCTGTTCGTGCTGGCTCTGCTGGTCGTTTGCATGGTGAAGTTCAGCTCCAAGGCAAATCCGGTGCCCTCCCGCACCTCGCACAACACGATGATTGAAGTGGCCTGGACGGTCGTGCCGATCCTGATCCTTGTTGTCATCGCGATCCCGTCGTTCCGTCTGCTCTACAAGCAGCTCGATATCCCCGAATACGACATGACGATCAAGGCGATCGGATACCAGTGGTACTGGGGATATGAATACACCGACGAAGGCATGGGCGATCTCTATTATGATTCCTACATGATCGCTGATGATGATCGTCAGGCGGTTGCCGAAGCACGTGGTGTGTCGCTGAACGAAGTGCCTCGGCTTCTGGCGGTTGATTATGATCTCGTCGTTCCTGTCGATACCACCGTTCGTCTTCAGGTGACGGCTGAAGACGTTATCCACGCATTCGCAATGCCTTCGATGGGTCTCAAGATCGATGCGATCCCGGGTCGTCTGAACGAGACGTGGTTCCGCGCACGCGAGGAAGGTGTCTACTACGGTCAGTGCTCCGAGCTTTGCGGCGTCAATCACGCCTTCATGCCGATTGCTCTTCGCGTAGTGTCCAAGGAACAGTACAAGACCTGGGCAACAGCGGCGCAGGAAGACCTGGACACGGCCAATGAACAGCTGATGGCATCCATTAAAGATCAAAAGAAGCTTGCTGCCGGCAAGCTCGAAGACATCTCCGTCGCCGCGAAATAACGCGGCGGCTTTCATTTGACCGGTGACGCGCGATAACACGCAGCGCTGCTGAAAGTACTTGAAGAGGGAGCCCCAAATGGCTGCGAGCGAAGCACATGCGGCACATGACCATCCATATGGATGGCGCCGGTGGGTCTATTCGACCAACCACAAGGACATCGGGTTGTTGTATCTCATGTTCGCGATCTTTGCCGGGATCGTGGGTGGCGCGCTCAGCGTCGGCATGCGGATGGAGCTGATGGAACCGGGGATGCAGTATTTCAGCAACCCGCATATGTTCAACGTGTTCACGACCGCACACGGCCTGATCATGATCTTCTTCATGGTGATGCCGGCCATGATTGGCGGATACGCCAACTACTTCGTTCCGATCATGATCGGCGCGCCTGACATGGCGTTCCCGCGCATGAACAACATTTCCTTCTGGCTCTTGCCACCGGCTTTCCTTCTTCTCTTGCTGTCGCTTTTTGTTGAAGGCCCGCCGGGTGGTAATGGCGTTGGTGGTGGCTGGACGATCTATCCGCCTCTTTCCACGTCCGGCCAGCCCGGACCTGCGATGGATCTTGCAATCCTGTCGCTTCACATTGCCGGCGCATCGTCCATTCTCGGCGCGATCAACTTCATCACGACGATCTTCAACATGCGTGCGCCGGGCATGACCTTGCACAAGATGCCGCTGTTCGCCTGGTCCGTCCTTATTACGGCGTTCCTTCTGTTGCTGTCCCTGCCGGTTCTCGCTGGCGCCATCACCATGCTGCTGACGGATCGAAACTTCGGCACCACGTTCTTTGACCCGGCCGGCGGCGGCGACCCGATCCTGTTCCAGCACCTGTTCTGGTTCTTCGGCCACCCGGAAGTGTACATCCTGATTCTCCCGGGCTTCGGCATTGTCAGCCACATCATTTCCACCTTCGCCCGCAAGCCGATCTTCGGTTACCTCGGCATGGCCTATGCAATGGTTGCCATCGGCGTGGTCGGCTTCATCGTGTGGGCACACCACATGTACACGGTTGGCATGTCCTCCGAGACGCAGGCCTACTTCGTCGCGGCCACGATGGTCATTGCGGTGCCCACGGGTGTGAAGATCTTCTCCTGGATCGCCACCATGTGGGGCGGTTCCATCGAGTTCAAGACACCTATGGTCTGGGCGATCGGGTTCATCTTCCTGTTCACCGTTGGTGGCGTGACGGGAGTGCAACTAGCCAATGCGGGTCTCGACCGCGCATTCCACGACACCTACTACGTTGTGGCACACTTCCACTACGTGCTGTCGCTTGGTGCCGTGTTCGCTATCTTCGCAGCCTGGTACTACTGGTTCCCGAAGATGTTCGGCTACATGTACAATGAAACCATCGGCAAGGCCCATTTCTGGATCACCTTCATCGGTGTGAACCTGTTGTTCTTCCCGCAGCACTTTTTGGGCATGAACGGCATGCCGCGCAGATATGCCGACTATCCGGACGCTCTGGCCGGTTGGAACTACGTTTCATCCATCGGATCGTACATCTCGGCTTTCGCCGTGCTGGTGTTCCTGTTCGGTATCGCCGAGGCTTTCTCCAAGAAGCGTGCGGTTGGCAACAATCCGTGGGGTGAGGGGGCGACGACCCTGGAGTGGACACTGTCTTCACCACCACCGCACCACCAGTTCGAAACCCTGCCGCGGATCAAATAGAACTGCGGACGGAGGCACGGCCTCCGACCTGAAATCGGCACCGCACCGGCAATCGGCGCGGTGCCTCCATTGAAAAGCTGCCAGGGCAGTACAACGGAATTTGAAGGACGCGCCCATGTCGCTCGTCGAGCGCCAGGATACGATCAGTCAGGACAGCGCCGTCTGGAACGGTGGAATGGGATCGGTGAGCGACTATGTAGCGCTGCTGAAACCGCGCGTCATGTCTCTCGTCATATTCACGGCCTTTGTTGGCCTGATGCTGGCTCCGGGGTCCGTGCATCCGGTACTGGGCGGCGTTGCGATCCTGTGTATCGCCATCGGTGCAGGTGCATCGGGTGCCCTGAACATGTGGTACGACGCCGACATCGACGAGATCATGTCGCGCACTCAAAAGCGTCCGATTCCCGCTGGAAAGATCACCGGGGAGGAGGCCTTTGCCTTCGGCATGACATTGGCGATCGGGTCCGTGGTCACGCTCGGGTTGCTGGTCAACTGGTTCGCGGGTGCGTTCCTGGCATTTACGATTTTCTTCTACGTCGTCATATACACGATGTGGCTGAAACGCTCCACGCCACAGAATATTGTCATTGGCGGTGCAGCCGGCGCATTTCCTCCAATGGTTGGCTGGGCGTCCGTAACCGGCTCGGTGAGCCTGGAGAGTTTCGTGCTCTTCCTCATAATCTTCACGTGGACGCCGCCGCATTTCTGGGCGCTGGCCCTGTTCAAGAGTGGCGACTATCGTGCTGCGGGCATTCCGATGCTGCCGGTTGTTGCCGGTGAAACCAGCACGCGTCATCACATTCTCGCTTATTCACTCATCCTTGCACCCGTCGGCATGTCTCCGTATTTCCTGGGATTTGCGAGCCCTGTTTACGGGGCTGCTTCTGCGGTGCTGGGACTGGCTTTCTTTGCGCTTGCCGCCAACGTCTGGCGCAGGCGCGAAGGCGATGAAGCACGCAAGGCCTGCGTCAACCTGTTCAAGTTTTCCATCTTCTATCTGTTTCTTTTGTTTGCCCTGTTGCTGGGCGAAAGTCTGGTCGCAGGGGCGTAGGATGATGGCGGAAGATGAACAGGGTATCAGGCTGACAACGGAACAGCAGAAGAAGCGGCGTTCTCGCTCGATTGCGATCGCAATTGTGTTGCTGGCGCTTGTGGTTCTCTTTTATGTGGTCACCATCGTCAAGCTGGGACCGAGTATCATGGATCGGGCTCTTTAGGGAAACGCACGTGGGAAACGAGCAGAACAACAATCAGGTCGCAAGCAGCAATCGCAGGGTCGCCCTTGCGTGCGTCAGCGTATTCGGACTGATGGTGGGTGCTGCCTATGCTGCCGTTCCCCTTTACGATCTCTTTTGCCGCGTGACCGGTTTTGGCGGAACTCCGCAAGTTGCGACCAGTGACAGCGACATTGTCATCAACCGGATGATCACCGTGCGCTTCGACGGGAATGTCAATCATTCCCTGCCCTGGAAATTCAAGCCGGCACAACGGTCGGTGACCCTCAAGATGGGTGAGAGCGCGCAACTTGCTTATCTGGCGACCAATACCGGTAGCGAGGAGACCGTTGGAACCTCGACCTTCAATGTGTGGCCTCCGTCAGCAGGCGCATATTTCAACAAGCTGGATTGCTTCTGCTTTACCGAGCAGAAACTGGCGTCCGGCGAAACCGTCGAAATGCCGGTCGTCTTCTTCGTCGACCCGGAGATGGACAAGGATCCTGAGCTGGAACACGTGAAGGAAATCACTTTGTCCTATACTTTCTTCCCGGTAGAAGAACCGGAACAACCTGTTGCAGCACGGGCTGAAGCGCCTTCTGCTGAAACGAACTTGTGAGCGATTGCGCTTGTTGCGCATGACATGATTGTGTTTGGGGAGCTTGCCGATGGCTGAGGCACATACCAATAACCACGACTACCACCTGGTGGAGCCGAGCCCGTGGCCTTTCATCGGGTCGATTGGCGCTTTCATCATGGCGATTGGCGCAATCGCATGGATGAAATCCGCAGCCGGTGAATCATTCGAGCTTTTCAGTATCGACTTCGCCGCGGCAAGCTGGGGGCTGTTTGCCATCGGTCTGCTGGTGGTTCTTTACGTGATGTTCGGTTGGTGGAGCGATACCATCAAGGAATCGCGTGAGGGGCATCATACACGTGTTGTGTCCCTTCACCTTCGCTATGGCATGCTGTTGTTCATTGCCTCGGAAGTGATGTTCTTCGTTGCCTGGTTCTGGGCATATTTCGACGCAGCGCTTTTTGCCGGAGAAGCCATTCAGTTCAGCCGAGTCGAAGCGACCGGTGGTCACTGGCCGCCGGACGGAATTGCAACATTCGACCCGTGGCACCTGCCGCTCTTGAACACGTTGATCCTGCTCTGCTCCGGAACGACGGTGACCTGGGCGCACCACGCTCTTCTGCACGACGATCGTGAGGGCCTGAAATGGGGTCTGACGCTGACCGTTCTGCTCGGCGTCCTGTTCACGATCGTTCAAGCCTACGAATATGGCCATGCCGCATTCTCATTCGACGGCAACATCTACGGCGCGACCTTCTTCATGGCGACCGGCTTCCACGGCTTCCATGTGATTGTGGGAACAATCTTCCTGCTGGTCTGCCTGCTGCGTGCGCTGGCCGGACAATTCTCCGTGGAAAAACACTTCGGCTTCGAGGCCGCCGCCTGGTACTGGCACTTCGTGGACGTCGTCTGGCTGTTCCTGTTTGTCGCCATCTATATCTGGGGCGCAGGGACTCCCGCCGCGCACTAGGTGAGTAAGCCACTCCATCAGGAAGCGCCCGGTTTGTTGGACAGACCGGGCGTTTTTTGATTTTCGAACCTTAGGCATCAGGTATGGAAGACAAGGCCCATTTTCCGCCGGTCAATCCGGTGACCTCCGGACTTTCCGGAAAGTGCCCCCGCTGCGGCCAGGGAAAACTCTTCAGCGGATTTCTCAGCGTCAAGAAGGCCTGCAGTGCTTGTGGCCTCGACTATTCCTTCGCCGACAGCGGCGACGGCCCCGCGGTCTTTGTCATCATGCTCGTCGGTTTTGTCGTCGTCGGACTGGTTCTGTTTGTGGAACTGTCCTTTCAGCCACCGATTTGGCTGCATCTCTTGCTTTGGCTTCCACTGACAGTCGTCCTCGCGGCTGCCGTGTTACGCCCGCTAAAAGGGTTGATGATCGCACTTCAGTTCAGGCACAAAGCCGAAGAAGGCCGACTGGATAATCCGGACGACATTTGAACCAAAGAGACATGATCGGCCCATGGGCGGACTAAAGAAACTTCTCATCCCCACAATTGCCGCGGCACTTGGTCTTGTTGTTCTTCTGAACCTCGGCTTCTGGCAGCTCAACCGGCTTGAGTGGAAGACCAACCTCATCGCTCAAGTCGAATCAGGTATCACGATGCCGCCAGTCGAAGCGCCACGCCCGGCAGTGTGGCGGGATGGCCTCGGGAAAGAGTACGACTATCGCCGTGTCAAATTGAAAGGTGCATTCCTTGAAGGTAACACCTTCTACTACAACGCGCTTTCAAACCCTGTAGGGCTGGCGGAAGGTCCCGGTGTTTTGGTTTATGCGCCGTTCAGAACGTCGGAAGGCTGGCTGGTTCTCGTCAACCGGGGATTTCTGCCGCAGGGACTTGCGGAACCTGCAAAGGCGGCTGCCTTGAAAATTCCCGGCGGGCAAGTGGGTCTGACAGGTCTCCTGAGGTTGAGCGAGAAACCGAACTGGACCACTCCGGACCCGAGTGCCGATGACAGGTTATGGTTTGCCCGCGATACGGAGGCGATGGGAGAGGTGCTGGGGTTAAATCCCCGAGATCTTGCGCCATACAGCATTGATCTGGATGTCGCGTTCACACCCGAATCCGGGTTGCCGCAGGCCGGTGAAACCATTGTCCGGTTCAAGAATGACCATCTTGGATATGCTCTGACATGGTTCGGATTGGCTGCGACACTTCTGGGTGTGTTCCTAACCTACGCGGCCACGATACTCTGGCCGCGTAGCAAGGGCAGTGGAAGCGCTTAGCCGAGCGCTTCAAGTATGGCGGCAGCGCCTGTCTTCGTTGCTTCGCCGGGAGTTTCCTCAACGGCCAGGAAGGTAACTTCGCCATCCTTCGCGATGAGCGCGAAACGTTGCGAACGCAGATGGCCGAAAATAGGTGCCGGTCCAAGACCCAGGCCGATAGCCTCGACAAATTCCGCACCGGTGTCAGCCAAAAAGGTGACTTTACTACCCGTATTGGAGGCTTTTTCCCAGGCATCCATGACGAACACATCGTTGACGGACAGGACCGCAATCGTGTCGACACCCTTGTTTTTCAGGGTTTCGGCATGCTCGACGAAACCGGGAAGATGATTCATATGGCAGGTCGGCGTGAATGCGCCGGGCACGCCGAACAGAACGAGAGTCTTGCCGCCTGCGATGTCATTCAACGACATCTCGCCGGGCCCGTCGCTGGTCATGATCTTGAAAGTGGCGTCCGGAAGGCGCTCCCCAACCTTGATTGTCATATCGAATATCCCTTTGCTGGATGACTTAACGAAGAACTTGTCCGCTTGCACAGATAGAGCGTTGTTCGTTCAACGTCGAGTAAAGCTTGAACGAAACCGGTCAATGGATGCGCTCTAGTCGATCCAATCCGCAGAAATGGGCTCCAGGCGTTCGACGCCTATTCCGTTCGAAGACAGCACAAGCCTGAGCTGGCGGTCACTTTCAGTTGTCGCCAGTCCTTTCGTCGAAAGACGCCATATCGCCTTGTCTCCGTTCCTTCCCAGAGGTTTCGGAAGACCGATAAAGGATCCTTCCGGGCCTGCTGCAAAGAGGTCGGCCTCACCATCATCGCCAACTGTGGCCTCGACAAGGAGAAAACCCTTGCCGTCATGTGTCACGGAATTGATTTCCAGTCCGTCACTGGTTTTCTGGCTAGGAACCGCGGTGAGGTCCCGATCGATAAGGCGTTTTGACAATGCATCCTTGTTGCCGTTCGGGTTGAATTCCAGTGTCAGGACAGCGTCTCCTGGAACGCAAATATCCTTGCAGATCCCGAAAAAGACCTCGACTTCCAGCTTGGCATCCTGATCCTTCTCCGCTGGAGTAATCCGGAACGGCAGAACTATTCCGTCGTGATAGACGATCGATTCCGAAAAACCGTCATCGTAACGCTCAGGCACGGGGTACAGAATTTCGAGACTTTCGAGATTGTCGGACGCGGTTACCGAAATCTGTGGCGGAATACCGGCCTCACCGGCATATCGCCAATAGGTGTGCCAGCCGGGCTCCAACAGGAACTCCAGCCCGGCCATGTAGTGTCCGTCCTGAAGGGGGCCTGCGGAGATCAGACGAACAGCGCCACCTTGAACCTCGACCCAGTCAGTCATCTCGGCGCGGGCGGGGGCAAAGGCGCACAAAAGCATCATGAGCGCAATCTGGACGGTGTATTTCATGGGCTCAGTGCTACACGAGTTTCGCCGGCACGTCATGGGTCCGAGCCTCTGGCGGCAGTCATTTCCTTGTGACGGTCACGTTACGGCAAAGTGAAATGACGGACGACTGGCACGGGAAACAGTCATTAACAAAGCCGTTCAAAGGCGGTATGCTTTTGATCGGACGGCAAGCGTCAAACTCAGTCGAGGTGTTTATGGTCGGAGCGGAAGAAACAGACTCTCTTGAAGGACAGTTTCTGATTGCAATGCCGAGCATGGCTGACAGTCGGTTCGAACACTCAGTGATCTACCTGTGCTCTCACTCCGATCAGGGTGCCATGGGACTGGTTGTCAATCAGGTTGCAAGGCACCTTTCCCTTGAGGAATTGCTGATCCAGCTGGATATCTTGAATGATGATGAGAGCGCTATCCGGTTGCCGGACAGTGTTCGCGGTATGAATGTTCACAAAGGTGGTCCGGTAGAAGTCGAGCGTGGCTTTGTGCTTCACAGCGATGATTTCATGCTCAATCAGTCAACACTGACGATCGACAACGGTATTTGTCTTACCGCGACACTGGAGATTTTGCGGGCTCTTGCCCAGGGCGACGGCCCGGAACAGGCTATTCTGGCACTTGGATATGCCGGGTGGGCTCCCGGACAGCTGGAGAACGAAATTCAGGCGAACGGTTGGCTGACCGCGCCGGCCGATCCGGAAATCCTGTTCGATACGGATTTCGACGCCAAGTGGCGCAGGGCACTCACATCAATGGGGATCGATCCGGCAATGCTTTATTCCGACGCAGGGCACGCCTGACCTTTTCGATGCAGTGGCGTTGCACAAGCCTTGTCGGCTCACGGTCATCATTTAACCCAAAAGCGACTTGCGCTTGAATGTTATGGCGCGTAAGTCGGCTGAATGGCATGGTTTGTTTCAAAGCAGCCGGGTTTCAAGTAGGTTGGGGGTCTGGCTGCCGGGCAGGAGCGGGCAAAGTCCGTTGAAACGATCAAAGAGGGAAATGGCAGGGTGAAATACAGCAGTACGCGTGGCGAAGCACCGGTCTTGGAGTTTTCCGATGTTCTGCTGCAGGGGCTGGCCCGCGACGGAGGTCTCTATCTTCCCGAATCCTGGCCCCAAATCGATGCGGATACGATTGCCTCTTTTGCAGGTAAACCTTACGCCGACGTTGCGTTGGAAGTGATCCGGCCGTTTGTCGGCGATGCAATTCCGGAAAAAGATCTGAAGGCGATGATCGGGGAAGCCTATGCCGGTTTCCGACATCCTGCCGTGACACCGCTCGTCCAGATCGGTGCAAACACATTCATTCTTGAACTTTTTCACGGCCCGACCCTTGCCTTCAAGGACGTCGCCATGCAGCTGCTCGGGCGCATGATGGACTACGTTTTGACCAAAAAAGGTTTGCGTGCGACAATTGTCGGGGCGACCTCCGGTGATACGGGTGGTGCGGCTATCGAAGCTTTCAGGGGGCGCGAGCGCACGGACATATTTGTCTTGTACCCCGATGGCCGTGTTTCCAACGTACAGCGCCGCCAGATGACGACGCCGACGGAAGACAACGTCCACGCGCTCGCCCTCACCGGAAACTTTGACGATTGCCAGGCGATCGTCAAAGGCATGTTCAACCACTTTTCGTTTCGTGATCGGGTCGCCCTGTCTGGCGTCAATTCAATTAACTGGGCGCGTATTCTGGCGCAGATTGTCTACTACTTTGTTGCCGGCGCCGCCCTTGGCGCACCGCATCGCAAAGTGTCCTTCACGGTCCCTACCGGCAACTTTGGCGATATTTTCGCTGGTTACGCGGCAGTGAAGATGGGGCTTCCGGTCGAAAAGCTCATTGTTGCGACCAATGTGAACGACATTCTGGCGCGCACCCTCGAAACCGGCCGCTACGAAAAGCGGGGCGTGACGCCGACCATTTCACCTTCGATGGATATCCAGGTTTCGTCAAACTTCGAACGGCTTCTGGCGGAGGTTAGCGGTCGCGACGGGTCGTCGGTCCGCCGGATGATGGACCAGCTCGCCCAGTCGGGCAGCTTCTCGATAGAACAAGGGCCGCTTGCTGAAATGAGAGCCCATTTCGGAGCAGGGCGCTGTGACGAAGCGCAGACGGCGGCGACAATTGCCGGGACGTGGGGGGAGACCGGATATCTTCTGGATCCACATACGGCGATCGGCGTTCACGTGGCCAGGGACCACGAAGACGGTTCGGTGCCCATGGTGGTGCTGGGAACGGCTCATCCGGCGAAGTTCCCGGATGCGGTTGAAAAAGCCTCAGGTGTTCGGCCCGAATTGCCGGACAACCTGAAAGATATGATGACTGCGGAGGAGCGCCAGCAGGTTTTGGCGGCAGAACTGGACGAGGTGGAACGATTTATCGAGACACACGCCCGCGCCGCCACCGCCAGGGTGTAGCTATATGAAAGTACAAACAACTGTCCTGGAAAACGGGATGACGGTCGTAACCGACCAGATGCCGTACTTGAAGACGGCGGCACTGGGAGTTTGGGTGCGGACCGGGTCCCGAGCGGAAACGGTGCAGCAAAATGGCATCACGCACCTTTTGGAGCATATGGCTTTCAAGGGAACCAAGACCAGGACAGCGCGCAGCATAGCTGAAGAGATCGAAGCGGTTGGAGGCGAATTGAACGCGTCGACCAGCATCGAGCATACCAACTACTATGCGCGGATCCTGGCAGAAGACACCCCTCTCGCGGTCGACCTTTTGTCCGACATTCTGCAGAACTCAACGTTCGATTCGCAGGAACTGGCCCGTGAACAGCATGTGATCCTGCAGGAAATTGGTGCCGCGAACGATTCGCCCGATGATCAGGCGTTCGATCTGTTTCAGGAAACCGCCTGGCCGGACCAGGCGATAGGCAGACCGATTCTCGGCACGCCGGAAACCGTTCAGGGGTTTAACCGGGACGTACTTAACACCTATCTTTCCGATCGCTACAGGGCACCGGATATGGTGCTTGCGGCGGCAGGCGCGGTCGAACACGACGAACTGGTTGCTCTGGCCAGGGAAAAGTTCAGTGGTTTCAGCGGCGAGGCGGCCACCCAGGATGCCACAGCCAAGTATGGTGGTGGTGAGACGCTTCGAAACAAGGACCTGATGGAAGCCCAGGTACTGATCGGTTTTGAAGGCCTGGCCTACAAGTCCAAGGACTATTATGCCATTCAGATCCTTGCATCCGTTCTGGGGGGAGGCATGTCGTCAAGGCTCTTCCAGGAAATACGCGAAAAGCACGGATTGTGTTATGCAATCTACAGTTTCCACTGGGCGTTTTCCGATACCGGCCTGTTCGGATTGCACGCTGCAACCAGTCATGACGACCTGGCGGCGCTCATGCCGATGATCACGGACGAACTTGTATCCGCCTCGCAGACGATCTCCGATGATGAAGTTGCCAGATCACGTGCGCAGATAAGAGCAGGGCTGATGATGGCTCTTGAAAGTCCGGCCGCCCGTGCCGGTCAGATTGCACGTCAGATTCTGGTTCACGGAAGGGTACTTGGTCCGGACGAAATTTCCAGTAAGATCGAAGCTGTTACGGCCGAGGATATTCGCAGAGTTGCGCACGAAACTTTTGTCGGAACCACGCCGACGCTGACGGCGATCGGTCCGATTGACGGCATCATGAAAGCGGATGAACTGGCAGGACGACTGGAACAGGCCCCGGTGCTGCGGGCCGCGTCATTATAAAACTACGAGGTTCGGGGCATGGCATTGCTACGGCCGGGATCGTCACCTGACGCCGAGCTGTTGATTGAGGCGGGTGGATATCTACTCCGCCCGCCATTGATGTCCGACTTCAAGGACTGGGCGGAACTGCGAGATGAGAGCCGCGCCTTCCTGAAGCCTTGGGAACCGTTATGGCCGTCCGATGATCTGACCAAATCCGGATTTCGCCGGCGCTTGCGGCGCTATGCCAAGGATCGCAAGGAAGGTCGAAGCCTGACATTTCTTCTCTTCCGGTCGAGGACGAACGAGGTCCTGGGAGGTCTGACGCTCAGCAACATCCGGCGCGGTGTGAGCCAGACCGCCACGTTGGGATACTGGATGGGTGAACGTCATGCGGGAAAGAGACACATGTCCGCAGCGGTCGCCATGATCTTGCCATTTTGTTTCGACGTTTTGAACCTTCACCGTCTCGAGGCGGCCTGCATTCCGGTCAATACGGCGTCAATACGATTGCTTGAGAATGCAGGATTTCGCCGAGAGGGATACGCACGTAACTACCTGTTAATTAACGGGACTTGGCAGGATCATTTGCTTTACGCCTGTCTTGCGGAGGATCACGCTGTTCTTTCCGGAAAAATTAGCCCCAGTGTTGAGGGTATCTTGAAAGAATTCTTGTGACATGCGCCACAACCCGGTAGTTCTTCGCCCCATGTCGATTTTGTTGCCGGACCCGATCAATAGTGTGATCAGACGTGTTGTTTTAGCTTTTTGCGTGATCGTCTCGGTGTTTGCGGCGTTGCCCGTTCAAGCACTTGAGCCGATTCCCGTTCCAATCGATATCGAGGCACTCGATGTTACGAACTCCATCGAACTGCATCGGGACGCCGGAACACGTCTGCAGGTGTCCACAGCACCCGGTGCGGACGGCATCGTGCGCAGGATCGAAGTTCCATCGCTTGACGGCAACAACACGAACTGGGCTGTTTTCGCGCTTGCCAATACCAGTGACGAACAGATCGATCGTCTCATCGTTGCGCCGAATTACAAGCTGGTCGGATCGGATCTCTTCTGGCCGGACCTCGGTTCGTCGCGCATAGCCGCGATCACGCCGAGCCAGGGCATTGCGCCCGAAAGACTGAAGAGCCTGGAAGCAGACGTTTTCCTGGTAACGCTCGATCCTGGTTCGATCGTCACATTCGTGGCCGAACTGACGACGCCCAAACTTCCCGAAGTGCGCATCTGGGAACCCGACGTCTACAAGGAAACGATCAACGCCTACACCCTCTACCGCGGCATCATTTTGGGAATTTCCGGTCTTCTGGCCTTGTTTCTGACCATCTTGTTCGTGGTCAAGGGAACCGTCATGTTTCCTGCCACCGCGGCGCTGGCGTGGTCGGTCCTGGCCTATCTGTGTATCGATTTCGGCTTCTGGGGCCTTGTCTTCAATCTCGACGGTGGCGGCAGTCAATTGGCGCGGTCCTGCGCTGAAGTCATGCTTGCAGCCAGCCTGCTCATCTTTCTCTACGCCTATCTCAATCTCAATCGCTGGAACATACACTACTCCCACCTGGCGCTGACGACCCTGATCCTCATCCTCGGGCTTCTGGGCGTTGCGGTCTGGGATCCGTCAATTGCGGCGGGCGTTGCGCGCTTGTCGCTCGGCGTTATCGGTGCACTTGGTTTCATCACGATTGCCGTGCTGGCTTTCCAGCAATACGACCGGGCAATCCTGCTGATCCCCACCTGGTGTCTTTTGATTGCCTGGCTTGTCGGCTCTGCCATGACGGTGACGGGGTATCTATCCAACGATATCGTTCAACCAGCGCTCGGAGGCGGCCTTGTTCTGATCGTCCTGCTCATCGGTTTCACGGTGATGCAGCACGCTTTTGCCGGTGGTGCAATCGCTCAAGGGCTGATCTCCGATGTCGAACGCAAGGCACTGGCGGCTCACGGGCGCCGGCGACATTATCTGGGATTGGGATATCGACCGTGACCGGATCTATACGGGCAACGAGGTCGAGGAGTTGCTCAATCTCAAACGCGGAGCACTTGAAGGGCCGGCGAGGGACTGGCTGGAAGTTCTGCATCCACAGGACCGCGACCGGTTCCGGGCGACGCTTGACGCCGTTATCGACCAGCGTCGCGGCAAGGTCATGCAGACATTCCGCCTGCGATCTGAAGATGGACACTTCCGCTGGTTCAGGTTGCGCGCCCGGCCGATCATCGGGTCCGACGGTGAGGTGATACGCTGCGTTGGAACATTGCTCGACGTCACGGAGGAGCGCACGGCAGAAGAGCGGCTGCTTCATGATGCGGTGCATGACAACCTGACCGGATTGCCGAACAGGGAACTGTTCGTCGATCGCCTGCGCACCAGCGTTGTGCGCTCGAAGGCGGAAGAAACAGCCAAACCCACTTTGCTCGTTCTCAATCTTGACCGCTTCAAGCAAGTCAATGACAGCATCGGCCTGTCGGCAGGTGACAGCATTCTCCTGACGGTGGCACGCCGTCTCGGCCGCCTGATTGGCCAGCAGGACACGCTTGGCAGGTTGTCCGGCGACCAGTATGGCCTGGTGCTCTTGTCGGAACAGGAGCCGGACAGGATCGTCGCCCTGGCGGATTCCCTGCGTAAAGCGGTGCGCGCACCGATCACGTTCGGAGACCGGGAGATCTTTCTGACCTGTTCGGTCGGGATTGCCTTCTTCGAGGGCGGCAAACAGGCCGTCGAGGATATGGTCACCAACGCGGAGATCGCGCTCAATCACGCCAAGCGACTGGGCGGTGACCGACAGGAAGTGTTCAGACCCATCCTGCGGCCGCTCGACAAGAATATCGTCGATCTGGAGGCGGACCTGCGTGAGGCCATCAAGAAGGAAACGCTCGGCGTATTCTTCCAGCCGATCATTCGCCTGGAAGACCAGTCCATTGCCGGTTACGAGGTTTTGGCGCGCTGGAACCACCCGAAGCGCGGAAAGATTGCACCATCCGAGTTTATCCCGATCGCAGAACAGTCTGGCCTGATCAACGAGCTCGGGATGTACATGCTGGACAAGGGGGCTCAGCAACTCGCCTTCTGGCAGAGAGAGTATCCGATGCAAAGGCCGCTGTTCGCATCGGTGAACCTGTCGTCGCGCCAGTTGTTGAAACAGGATCTCATCAACGATGTGAAGGCGGTGCTTTCAAGAACATCTCTTGAACCGGGAACCTTGAAATTGGAACTGACGGAATCCCTCGTCATGTCAAATCCGGAATACTCGGCAAAGGTACTGGAGCGGCTGCGCAGCCTCGGGGCCGGGCTGTCCCTGGATGATTTTGGAACTGGTCATTCCTCCCTGTCGTATTTGCAGCGCTTCCCGTTCGACACGATCAAGATCGACCAGTCCTTCGTGAAGACCAATGGGTCGTCTGCCCGGTCCGTGCTGCTTGGAACAATCGTCGCCATGGGCCACGATCTCGGCATGTCCGTTGTCGCGGAAGGCGCAGAGAGTGAGACGGATGCGCTGGAGCTCTATCAGCTCGGTTGCGAATATGCACAGGGCTTCTTCTTCGGAGAAGCGATGTCTTCCTCAGAAGCGACCAAGATGCTCCGGAAAATGCCGGCAGAGGCTGAAAGCGCATAGGCGTTCCCACCCTTGAATTCGTGTGGCGCCCTGCGGCAGACAACTGGTGTCAGGGAACCAGTACCGGCACTGTCTTCTCCGTTTGACTGATTTCCAGTGGTGTAGTGCCGAAAGGATCGCCGTCAACCTGGGCAGCCACAGGCGAGGCTGAAGCGATAGTGGCAACAGAAAACGGCCGGACGGTTGCGCCGCGCGCCTTGTGTATTCGCCCAAACATCAGCGCCAATCCATAGCGCAGGGAAGACCAGGGGTCGTCCTTGTCCAGCACCAGCATATGCAGACCCGGGTCTGTCGCCCCGTGCGGGCAGATGACGAAGGGGCCGCCATAGTGGCGTGCATTGCTGGCGACCGCGAATTTTCCATTTATCGTTTCGCCGTCCAGTGAAATCTCCAGATGGCTCGCCTTGCGTTTGAAACCGATCCTGAAAGCAGTGATCACGTAGGCAAGCTTGCCGAACTTTCGCTTGAGAGCCAGCGGCACGGCGTGAACGATTTCTGCATCGAAGCCGCTGGATGCCATGAGAACAAAAGGATGACCGTTGACAAGTCCGAAGCGCAGAGATTTGGTCTTCTGCCGCCAGATCATGTCAGCGATAGCAACTGGCTTTCGCGGCAGACCGAGTTCGAGAGCAAGGACGTTCGCCGTCCCAAAGGGGATGACCGCAAGCTGCGGCGGGTCGGGATTGTTCTGAAAGCCTGTCAGTGCCTCGTTGATCGATCCATCGCCCCCGGCAACCACAAGCGTTCGAACACCCAGGCCAGGGTTGGTGCAGACTTCGCCGATTTCACCGGCATGCCTGGTGAGTCTGATTTCTGTGCGGAAACCGAGATCTTCCAGTCTTGTGCGGACGCTGTCGAGGAATTCCGCATTGTATCCGCCGGAAGTGGGGTTCGCCATGATCAGCACTGACCCTGGAATGTCGGGTGCGGCTTGACGCCGCGATGCGGGAGCGGACCAGCAGAGATCTCTCACTTGATTTCCTCAGCGCGTCGGTCGGGAGCTGTATTCAATCGCCGTTCTTATACGGTGCCATGCCACCGCGCGCCAGTTCGTCCGCGCGTTCGTTGTCAGGATGCCCTGCATGACCCTTGACCCAGTGCCAGGAAACGTCATGGCGTTCGCGTGCTTCGTCAAGGGCCTGCCAGAGGTCGGCATTCTTCACCGGTTTATTGGCAGCAGTCCGCCAGTTTTTCCGTTTCCAGCCGTCAAGCCACTCGCGGATTCCGCTCCGCACGTAGGTGCTGTCCGTGTAGAGGTCGATCGCGCAGGGGCGCTTGAGCGCATTCAGTGCCTCGATTGCTGCGGTCAATTCCATGCGGTTGTTGGTGGTTTCCGGCTCCCCGCCCTTCAGTTCCTTTTCATGCTCGCCGAAGCGAAGCAACACACCCCATCCGCCGGGACCCGGATTTCCGGAACAGGCACCATCGGTAAAAACCGTCACGCGATTCTGATTGCTCATCGTTCCAGCCCGTAAGCCTCCGTACCGCCAATTGTCTGATGGAATTTCAGTTTCTTGAGGTACTCCAGCGGGTTCTTGGGTGTAACAAGGGCTCCCTCGGGCACACTCAACCAGTCATAAAGCCGCGTGAGCAGGAACCTTAAGGCAGCACCGCGGCAAAGGGTCGGTAACGCGTCGTATTCGTTGGAGTCGAGCTGGCGAACGGATGTGTACCCCTTCAACAGTGCCCTGGCCTTTGTCACGTTGAACGAAAGATCGATTTCAAAACACCAGGCGTTCAGGCAGATCGCGATATCGTAGGCAAACGCATCGTTGCAGGCGAAATAGAAGTCGATCAGACCCGAGAGCTCATTGCCGAGAAAAAAGACATTGTCCGGAAAGAGGTCGGCGTGAATGACACCGTGCGGCAGTTCTGACGGCCAGGTCGCTTCGAGATGGGCAAGTTCCCGCGTAATCTCGTCTCCCAGTCCCGGGTGAACAGTGTCGCTCCGGTCTCCGCATTGTTCGAACAAGGGTCGCCAGCCGGCGACATTCAGCGCATTGGTCCGAAAACCGCCATAGTCCTGGCCGTCAAGATGCAGTTCGGCCATCGCCTTGCCAAGGCCTGCGCAATGTTCAACGCGCGGGCGCTTGACCCACATGCCTTCCAGAAATGTGACAAGAGCGGCCGGGCGCCCCGCCAGTGTCCCAAGCAGTTTTCCATCCTTTGACGGAACAGGTGTCGGGCAGGAAAGACCTTTGCCGGCAAGGTGCTGCAAAAGATTGAGGAAATAGGGCAGGTCGTCCGGATCTACCCGTTTTTCGTAAAGCGTCAGAATGTAGGAGGCCTTGTCGGTATGGACGAGAAAGTTGCTGTTCTCAACGCCCTCGGCAATGCCTTTGAACGAAAGCAGGCGCCCCACATCGTAGGTGCCGATGAAGTCTTGCAGTTCCTCATCGGTCACTTCGGTATAAACGGCCATGATCTTATCCGGTAGCCGCCTGGGGCGTCGAGACCACGTCTCTGAGTTCCCGTGGCAGATTGAAGGAAATTGTTTCCTCAGCGGTTCGCACGGTTTCGACGATGACATCGAACCGGGTGGAAAACGCGTCGATGATTTCCTCTACCAGAGTTTCGGGCGCCGAAGCACCTGCCGTCAGTCCAAGGGATCGTGCGCCTTCGAAATCCGGCCACTCGATGTCGCTTGCACGCTGTATCAGAACCGCAACCTTGCAGCCGGCGCGTTCAGCAACTTCCCTCAGGCGCTGGGAATTGGAAGAATTCGGCGCACCGACAACAACCATTGCATCAACATCCGGCGCGACATGTTTCACCGCTTCCTGCCGGTTCGTTGTTGCGTAACAGATATCTTCCTTGTGCGGGGCAACGATATCGGGAAAACGCTCCTGCAGGACCGAAACAATTCCCGCCGTGTCGTCAACCGATAGAGTCGTCTGGGTAATGTAGGCGAGCGATCTGTCCGACTTGGGTTGAAATTTGCGGGCGTCTTCTTCGGTTTCGATGAGCGCAACGGTTCCCGCCGGCAGTTGGCCCATCGTCCCGATGACTTCCGGATGACCGGCATGTCCGATCAGAAGCACTTCACGATCGCGCCGATCGTGGATCTGCGCTTCCTTGTGCACCTTGGAAACCAGGGGACACGTTGCGTCGAGAAAGAACATGTTGCGTGCTTCGGCGTCTTCGGGCACCGATTTCGGGACGCCGTGCGCGGAAAAGATCACGGGCCTGCCGGCATCAACAGCGGGAATTTCGCTCAATTCCTCGACAAAGACTGCTCCCTTTGCCTTAAGACCATCGACAACGAATTTGTTGTGAACGATTTCGTGGCGCACATAGACGGGACGGCCGTATTTTTCCAGCGCAAGTTCAACAATCTGGATCGCTCTGTCTACACCGGCGCAGAACCCGCGTGGCGCACAGAGTTTTATCGTAAGTGGCGGTTTTATCTGCTTGGTATCGCTCATGGTGCTCTTTCAGCAAACCTTCCTGGCCGCAATAAGGGCTTCAAGGTCATGCCTGTCAAGTAGATGCGCTGATGTGCACACTATTTCGGCCACAAAGAGATGCTTCAAGCTTTCAGGCGATCAAGCCTCGCCAAGCAAATGTACACCTGCTATGACACTCCGCCAAGTTGCTTTTCGATCCGATGGGTAGATGATGATCAGTGCGTTCCAGGCCGTATTCGACGTGAAACTGAAGACAATTCTGACAGCAGGTTTGTGCGCTGCGACCCTGGCAGGTTGCGGCGGAGGTTCCGACAGTATTGCCAGCAAGATAATCACGGGCGGACAGGAACCGATCGAAGTTTCTCCGGCAACCTTTGCACCGCCGGTGCCTTGTCCGTCCATGGAGCTGAAGTCAAACGCTTACCTGATCAGGAATTACGTTCGCGGCAAAGAGGATGAATCCGAAGGCCTTCTCTATCAGGCAACGGTCGAAGACTGGGCAAACAGCTGCACCCAGCAGGCGGACGGTCAGCGGCTCATGAAAGTCGGGCTTTCCGGCGACGTAACACCCGGCCCGGCCTGGAAAGGCGGTGAGATCGTTCTGCCGCTGCGGGTCGCGATCGTGCCCGGCGGCACTGGCGCCAAACCCCTGAGCTCTGAAGTGCTGACCGTTCCTGTAACGCTTGGCGAGAGCGCTCCGGCGGAAAAGTGGACGTTGATCGAGGAAAAATTCACGATTCCACAAGGCGAAAGCGTCAAGGTGGTGTTCGGATTTGACGAAGGGCGTCGCCGCTGAGCGGCGTCTTCTGCGGAAACGCACATACGCCATTACCCACGGATCGCAAGACTGTCGGGAAGCCGCTACGTTACCCTGGCTGCTGTGGGTCTTGTTTTGAAAGACTTCAATCCCGGCCGGATTAATCCTGTATTGACAAGGGTATTCCCCGCTCGCAAAATCCCGCCCGCAATCAGGGTCGTGACCTGTTTGGCGCGGCAACGCGCGTGCCCCACGCGGGAGAGCCCAGGTCAAATGACCCGGCGCCGAAGGAGCAACCGCCCCGGAAACTCTCAGGCAAAAGGACCGCATGGGGAACAACGCTCTGGAAAGCAGTGCTCCACTGAACTGCTCAGTGGACTGCTCACCGAAGGAGTAACTGCCGCGCGACTCATGGCGTTCGACAGGAAAACTCTCAGGTACTCGGACAGAGGGGGTGCTGGTTGACCGGTTCATGATCTGCCGGAATGCCAAGCAACGCCCTGCATTCGAGGACCAATGATGGCAATGGCCACCGAAGCGACAGAATTGATGCAGACGCCACTTCACGATCTCCATCTGGAGCTCGGCGCACGCATGGTTCCGTTCGCGGGTTACACAATGCCGGTGCAGTACCAGAACGGCATACTGGCCGAGCACCTGCTCACGCGCAGCAAGGCCGGGTTGTTCGATGTGTCTCACATGGGACAGCTTGTTCTCGTCGGGCCGGACCACGAGACGACAGCACACGCACTCGAAGCGTTGACCCCATCCAGTTTCGTCGACCTGCCTCGCGGGCGGCAGCGTTACACTGTCCTGCTCAACCGCGAAGGCGGTGTCATCGACGATCTCATGGTGACACGACCTGAAACTGACGCGGAAGACGGGCGTCTTTATCTGGTCGTCAACGCGGCGCGTAAAGAGGTTGATATCGCGCATCTTCGGGAAAATCTGTATGACGCGGTCAGGCTCGAAGTCATCGAGGACCGGGCGCTAATTGCCGTACAGGGGCCGGAAGCTGTCAGTGCTGTCGCGGCACATGCTCCGGAAGCAGCGAACCTCGCGTTCATGTCGGCATGTTCCACGCAATTTGACGGCATTGATTGTCAGGTCGGACGTGCCGGTTACACCGGTGAAGACGGCGTGGAATTGTCGGTTCCGGCCGGGGCTGCCGAACCGATCGCCCGCGCACTGCTGGCTGACGAGCGTATTGACTCGGTCGGCCTGGGAGCGCGTGACAGTCTTCGGCTCGAGGCAGGCCTGTGCCTTTACGGTCACGATCTTGATGAAACAACATCACCGGTCGAAGCAAGCATAACTTTCTGCTTGCAGAAACGCCGGCGTGAGGAGGGCGGCTTTCCGGGAGCGGACCGTATTCAACGGGAATTGAAGAACGGTCCGGGCCGGGTCCGGATCGGCGTCAGGCTCGACGGCAGGGTTCCCGCCCGCAACGGTGCGGAGATCGCGCAACCGGATGGGCCGGTTATCGGCACCGTCACCAGTGGCGGCTTTTGCCCCGTGGTCGGCGCGCCTGTTGCGATGGGATATGTCCCGGCCGGGTTTGCAAAGACCGGCACCGGATTGGAGCTGATCGTCCGCAATCATCGTCTGCCGGCAACGGTTTCAGATATGCCCTTCGTGTCAAATCGCTACTATCGCAAATCAAACCCTTGAACAATCGAGAGGACGGATAAGGACATGACCACCTATTACTCCAAGGATCACGAGTGGATTTCAGTTGACGGAGGCATCGCAACAGTCGGCATCACCTCATATGCTCAAGAACAGCTCGGTGACGTTGTTTATGTCGAGTTGCCGGATGCTGGCACCGAACTCGCCCAGGGCGACGAAGCGGGTGTCGTGGAGTCCGTGAAGGCAGCAAGTGAGGTCTACGCACCGATTGACGGTGAAGTGGTCGAGGCCAACGAAGTGCTTTCCGATGAGCCAGGGAAAGTGAACGAGGACCCGGAAGGCGCTGCCTGGTTTCTGAAAATGAAGGTTGGCAATGAAAGCCAGCTTGCCGAACTCTTGGACGAAGCAGGCTACAAGGCCTTTGTCGGGTCTCTTTGAACCATGGCAGGGCACTACTATACGGCTCAGGTGGAGTGGGCATGCGACGGCGACTATGCAGCCAATGCTTATTCCCGAGGCCATATCTGGCGTTTTGACGGCGGCCTGGAGGTACCGGCAAGCGCATCACCGACTGTGGTCGCTCCACCACATTCAATAGAGGCGGCCGTTGATCCGGAAGAAGCTTTCGTGGCCGCGATTTCTTCTTGCCACATGCTCTGGTTTCTCGATCTGGCCCGGCGGGCGAATTTCAATGTCGCCAGTTATCGGGATCACGCGGAGGGCGAAATGAGTCGCATTGGTCGTGGCAAGATGGCCATCACCAAAGTGGTTCTGCGTCCGGAAATCACTCTGATCGCCAGGGAACAACCCGACGAAACCTGGTTAACCGACATGCATGAAAAGGCGCACGACGTCTGCTTTATCGCCAATTCCGTCAGTTGCGAGATTGTCATTGAGCAGGGGCCGGTAAAGCTGATCGCCCCCTAGGTCTCCAGAAGCCAATTCGGATTGTGTCATGCTGCCCCGGCCCTTGTGCCGGGGCACTTGCATTTAACAAACCTCTCCCGGGAAATGGGACTCTGATGCTGCCTGGAAGGACAACACCCTTACTTGGAAACCAGATTTACAGACTTTTTATATTGACAAATATATTGTCATTATGACAGTAACCATGTCAAGTGAGGGTGTCATGAAGAAATCCGTGGAATTGTATGAAATTGTCCGGCTTATTCGCCCGGTTCACCGCCGCCTGGCGCGCGCTGTGGAAGCGAAGCTGAACGGGACCGGTGTCACCGTCGGTATGCGCGCGGTTATGGAGATCCTCGACGAGGCAGGACCGTTGTCGGTTCCAGAAATCGGCCGGGTCCTGTTCCTGACGCGCCAGCAGATCCAGTTGATCGTGAATGCTCTCGAGGAAGCAGGTGTTGTTGAACGGCAATCCAATCCCGCACACCGGCGTTCACCGCTCTTTTCCCTGACAGACCATGGCAAGACGGTTTTTGGAGAAATCAGGGCTCGGGAAAATGACGAGATCGATGCAGTCTGCGAGCTTTTTTCAGCAGACGATATTCTGGCAACGCAACGCGTCCTCTGCGCCATGCTCGACCACTTTGCAGAGTTTGAGGACGATCCGGATCGTCCCAAGACGCTGGAGTAATTCTGAAGCAGGAGAAGTACCATGTCCGTCCTTTGGAGTATAATCGGTGGCCTTGTTTTGCTGTTGGTGGCGTTGTTCGGCTATGTCGGGTTTTTCGTCAGGAAGCTCGGCACGCCAACGAAAGGGGAGTTGATCAACCTGACTGAAAGGCCGTCCAAAGCGCTCCTCATCATCGACGTTCAGGAAGATTTCACGCGCAACACCGGCAAACATAGCTTCGATCCGCAAGTTCGGGACGCGGCATTGAAGGTCATGAATCAGGAAATCGCTGAGGCCCGGTCTCACGGCAGCAAGGTTGTTTTCGTAAAGAACATTTTTCGGGACTGGCCCGTCATCCAGATGATGAAACTTGTGGCCGGCGGCATCGGAACACCGGGCCGGGAAGGTCTGAAGTTCGACCGTGACATTGTTGTCGGAGACGCGCCGGTATTTGAAAAATCCGTTGGAGACACTTTCTCAAATCCCGATTTCGAGACCTGGCTCGCCGAAAAGAAGATCGGGCGTCTGACATTGGTTGGCCTGGATGCGTGCCATTGCGTCCAGCTGACGGCGAAGGGGGCACGCTCGCGCGGTTATGACGTGGAAATCCGCGAACCCGCGACCCTGACCGCAACGCCCGCGAAATGGCCTTCCTTGAAAAGCGAACTTGACGCGGCAGGGGTCGTGGTTTGTTGAGCCCTTCGTCCGACCGACAAACTGTGACCTTTGCGAAGATGGCGTCCTGTGGCAGGTTTACCGTGCGATATCTCGCTTATTCCATTTCGTCGGAGGTTCTATGTTTCGACCACTTGTTTTTGCAATTACAGCATTATCCGTTTTTTCCTCTCATTCCCTGGCCGCTGACAAGGTCGCAATTGTGTTCGACGGTTCGGGCTCCATGTGGGGCCAGATCGAAGGCCGTACCAAGATTGAAATCGCACGCGATGCCATGACAAATGTTTTGGGAACGCTTCCAGCTGACCTGGAACTGGGGCTCTTTGCCTATGGACATCGTGAAAAAGGCAATTGCGCTGATATCGAGCTGATCGTTCCCCCGGCAACCGGGACCGGTGCGGCCATCAAGGCAGCAACAGACAGGATCACGCCCAAAGGAAAGACGCCGTTGTCTGCATCGGTGCGCCAGGCCGCCGAAACCATGCGCTTCACGGAAGACAAGGCGACCGTTGTGCTCGTCACGGACGGGATTGAGACCTGCAATGCGGATCCCTGTGCTCTTGGCAACGAACTTGCGCGGCTCGGCGTGAACTTCACCGCACATGTGATTGGCTTTGGCTTGAGCGAGGAGGAAGGACGCCAGGTCGCCTGCCTGGCGGAAAACACCGGAGGTCTTTACATCCAGGCCGGCAGCACGGCGGAACTTTCCGATGCGTTGACCGCAACAGTCGAGACGGCTCCCGTGGAAGAAACTGCGGCTGAGCCGGCGCAACTGCCGGAAGCGTTGCTTGAGGCACCGGACGAAGCCGAGATCGGTTCACGGATTGAAGTCGTCTGGCAGGGTCCGGGTGGTCGGTACGACCAGATCGAGTTGCATGACCCGATGGCACGGGGAGGAGAGGGAAAGCGCCTGCGCTCGAAAGCGATCGTGAACGGTGACTTTGACAACAACCAAGTCACCATGACTGTGGTGACCGATCCCGGCACGTATGAACTGCGTTACTGGGACGGCACAGGTCGCCAGATCCTGACGACACGTGCGATCGACGTGATCGCGGCCGAGGTGGCCCTGTTCGCCCCGTACGAAACCGCCATGGCCCGGCCGGTGACCGTGGAATGGATCGGCCCCGGAGGCCGTTACGACGCGGTGCAACTCTATGACGCGTCCGCACGCGGCGGCGAGGGCAAGGTTCTGCACAACAAGCGCCTGCGCAACGATGATTTCGACAACAACAAGGTGACTCTGCCGACACCGGCAAAACCGGGCGCATATGAGCTTCGTTATTATGCTGGGGAAGACAAGACCGTTCTGGCGACACGTTCACTGGACATCATCGAAGCTCCGGTCACGCTTGAAACGGAAGAAGCGGCTGAAGCCGGCAAGCCGATTGTCGTCGACTGGGTCGGTCCGGGAGCACGGTATGACAGTGTTCGGCTGGTCGATCCGGCGAACGGCAAGAAACTCCATGAAAAACGACTGCGCAACGACGATTTCGACAATCAGAGAGTAACCTTGCCGGGACCGGTCAAGGCTGGGCCTTATGAGTTGCACTACTACAACGGGGACAACAAGGCTGTGCTCGCCACCGTGCCTGTCGAGGTGACCGCGGCAGTCGTTGCACTCGAAGCTCCCGACCAGATCGGTCAGGGGCGCCATGTCACCGTCATCTGGACCGGCCCCGGTGCACGCTACGACAGCGTACAGTTCTTTGACCCGCGGGCGCGCGCCGGTGACGGCCGACGTTGTTCATCAAAAACGACTGCGTAATGACGATTTCGACAACAGCAAGGTCACATTGCCGAGCGCGGCAAAACCGGGCGACTACGAGTTGCGCTACTACAATGGTGACAACAAGACGGTGATGCTGACACGTCCGATTGCTGTCGTTCCGGTTGAAATCGCGATTGAAGGGCCGGAGAGTGTTGAAACGGGGACGACGTTCTCTGTCTCCTGGAAAGGGCCCGGGGCCCGGTATGATTCGGTACAGATCTGGGACCCTACAGCACGTGGCGGCAATGGCAGAGCTGTATTTGAAAGGCGCGTATGGTCGGGAGACATTGACGCCCAGACCGTCAATCTGAACGCCCCGAAGGAAGCCGGTGATTACGAGCTTCGCTATTTCAACGGCGATAACAAGGCTGTACTCGTCACCCGGCCACTATCGGTTCAGTAGACGTCAGGCCTTTCGAAAAGCCGGCGGGGCCTGCGCCCCGCTGGCAGGGCGTATTCGGTTACCGGGTAGATTGCAAAAGGGTCTCGGTCTCGGCCGTCAGCATTAATCCGGTGATCCAGCTGCCTTTTTTCAACAAAAAGGCACGCAGAAGCATTGCATAATCGTCAGTAACCGCATTCGCTACCGAGGGGCGCACAGCCAAAGCAGACCGCCAGCGCCCGACCCGGGGAAGGTCTTTGAAAATTCCAAGGTCGGTGAACGTCTCGAAGACATCGAAATAGCGAAAAACCGGGCCGAAGGCGGCATCGACGATAGAAAATCGGTCTCGATCGAAAAAAGGACCCGTTGCATCAATTCGGGTATCAAGATGCTCGAATTTCGATCGCAGGGCATGCTTCGCGTTTTCGAAACTCTGTTCATCAGCTGCGCTGTAAAGAGTGCCAATCCCGTTCAGGATCTGCGAAGCGAATTCGACGTAAGCGCGATGAGTTGCGCGCTCAACTGGATCGTCAGGATGGAGTCTTTCGGCTTGTGTTTCGTCGATGAACTCCACGATCGGTGCCGATTCGAACAGGTACCTGTCGTTACCGGTTTTCAGCAAGGGGACCTTTCCAAGTGGTGAAGCGGCCTTGAACCAGTCTGGCTTGTCCGAAAGATCGATGTAGGTTCGGTCGAATGGAATGGACTTTTCCGCAAGAACGATGGCCGCCCTTTGAACGTATGGGCAAAGACTGTGGCTGATCAGGGTGAAGGGGTATGTCATGTCAAACTCCTTTTTAATGCACTTGCATTTAAGTAGATGCAGATGCATTGAAATACAAGATTGATGCAGATGCATTAAAGTTCTATGCGTTGACCATGACTGAAAACCTGAAAGACCGGCATTCTCCGGACGTGATGGAAAGTTGGGCGCGGCTGCAACGGGCAAGTGGTGCAGTTCTCTCCCGCGTGGAAGTTCACCTGAAGGCCGAGGGTTTCCCGCCACTTGGCTGGTATGATGTTCTTCTGGAACTGCGGCGTGCGGGCGGGGTTGGCCTCAGGCCCGTCGATATTGAGAAGCGAATGCTTCTGGCGCAGTATAACGTCTCCAGGCTGATCGAGCGGCTGGTTGCGGCCTCCTACGTGGACAAGAGACGGGCTCCGGATGATGGTCGAGGGGTGATGGTTTGCTTGCGACCGGAAGGTGAGGCACTGCTCGAGAAGATGTGGCCGGTCTACCGCGAAGCGGTCGAAGTCGAGTTTGCGGCGCATCTGGACGAGGAAGAGGCTGAAACGCTCTGGAAATTACTGGGCAAGTTGTTGCCCTGAAAACGAGGATAATTTTCGAATAATTGCATGATTGACGTTTCGCAAACTTGATTTCGACGGGCGCAGATTGGTTGGTGACAGATGATACCCCTGATAAGAGTAAGCAACAGGAAGCTGACCGACCTGACGCACCAGTTGCTGTCCAAACGAAGGCTGACAGCGCATATGACCGACCCGCTTGATATCGATAGTCGTCAGGACCTGCCGCAGGAGTGGCTTTTTCTTCTCCGGGAATACCCCAGGAATGAGTGGCTGGAGCATGGCAATCTTGGCCCGTTGACGAATTTCTGGCTCAACCGTCATGACGGTTTCCGCAATTTCGGCAACACCCTGATTTCCATGTTGCGCCAGTTTCGGGAAGGCCAGATTCCACCCGAAAGGTTTGGAGGCATGTTCGCCCCGCAGCTCCAGCATTTCCTCACCGAATTGCACAATCATCACATGATCGAGGATCACCACTATTTTCCCGTCTTCATGGAGGCGGAAAAACGCTTGCTCCCTGGCTTTGAGCTTCTGGAAAACGATCATGAGGTCATTCATCACCGCATCGAGACGGTGATCGGCAGCGCCAATGAACTGATCGGTCAGCTGCAGGAGGGCGATCGGGACGCAATTCGGCGGGCCTCGGACAATTATGCGGCGACCAGCGATTTGCTTCTCATGGGGCTCAAGCGGCATCTTGCCGATGAAGAGGATCTGATCGTCCCGATCGTACTTTCTCGAGGCGAAAGTGAACTGGGTCTGTCTTGAGACAAATGCGAAACTGACACGGTCATGAAACTATCCTTTAAACATCCGGCTTGACTCTGGGTGCCGGATAAAGCATCTAAAATGGCATGACCAAGATCGCAGCATCCTTCGCGTATTTTTATTACGTCACCGACATACCGGCGGCTGCGTAGGATCTTGCTCACTTGATCGAAACCTAAAAAAGCCGCCGCGTCAGGCGGCTTTTTGGTTTCAAGGGCTCCTGGCGGGGAAACCAGGAAGCCGAGAATGACCAAACACATGATCGAAGCCGGTAAACCGGCGACCAAGCTCAAATCGGAAGCGCTCGCGGTGCTTCTGGAACGCGGCCTCGTGCACCAGTGCACAGATGTGGAAGCGCTGGACCGAACGCTTTCCGAAGGACCGGTCACCGCATATGCCGGGTTCGATGCCACCGCCGCCAGTCTCCATGTCGGGCACCTGATGCCGCTGATGACCATGCGCTGGCTGCAAAAGCTAGGTCATCGTCCCATCGTCGTCCTCGGTGGCGGCACCAGTCAGATCGGCGATCCGAGCTTCAGGAATGATGCAAGGCCGCTTCTGGAAGAACGGCAGATATCCGCCAATATCGCTACCATTCGCCGGTCAGTCGAAAGGCTTGTCGACATGAACGGTCCCGATGGTGCCCTGCTTGTCGACAACGCGGAGTGGCTCAACGAGTTCCGCTTCCTGGAATTTCTCCGCGACTATGGTTCCCAGTTCACTGTCAACCGCATGATGACGTTCGACAGCGTCAAGTCGCGCCTCGATGCGCAGATGCCGCTGACCGTGCTGGAATTCTGTTACATGATGCTGCAGGCGGTGGACTTCCTGGAATTGGCGAAGCGCCACGACTGCGTGTTGCAGGTCGGGGGATCCGATCAGTGGGGCAACATCGTCAACGGTGTCGAACTCGGCCGACGTGACGGCCGCAAGCTGCACGGCCTCACGGTTCCTCTGCTGACGACTGCAAGCGGGGCCAAGATGGGCAAGACAGCCGCCGGTGCTGTCTGGTTGCATCCCGAACATCTGTCACCGTTCGGCTTCTGGCAGTTCTGGCGCAATACGGCGGATGCCGATGTCGGCAAGTTCCTCCGCCTTTTCACGGAATTGCCGATCAAGGAAGTCGAAAGATTGTCCGAATTGCAGGGTGTGGAGCTGAATGAAGCCAAGAAGATCCTTGCGACCCAGGTAACGACCATCGTTCACGGACCCGAGGAAGCGCGTGCGGCCTTGCAACAGGGAGATGCCTTGTTCTCAGGCGGCGATGACCTCCTCGAACCGACCCACAAGCTGCCGCTTGAACACCTTGCCGAAGGTCTGGGACTTCTCGAGCTCGTCGTCGCAATCGGATTTGCGGCATCCAATGGCGAAGCCCGGCGTCTGGTGGAAGGTGGTGGTGTACGGCTCAACAACCGGATCATCGAGGACCCGCGCCGCCGGATCGGCACCGGTGACCTGAAAGCAAACGATCGGCTCGCCGTTTCGGTTGGAAGGCGCCGTAAGGCGTTGGTCGGGTTCGAGTGATGGTGTCGGCCTAAGCGGGTTCGTTGTCAGATACGAACTCGCTGGGCTCGATCGATCCTTCGTAGCCGAAAACCTTCCCGATCAACGGGAAACTGACGTTGACGGAAAACCTGTAGCGGCCATCAACGACACGTTCGCGGCCGATAGCCTTCGGGGCAAGAAATGACGGGATTTTCACGGGTCCGAGAAAGACGAATTCCGGGGACAGGTCGAGGCCGGTCGGGCTCGCCGTCACACGCATTTTGAACAAGAACGGCCCAAGGCGTTCAAGCATGCAGGGAAACGGTTCGCCTTTGCCAGCAATCATGTCCGTTTCAAATGGTTGGCCGTCAAATCGGCGCGTCCAGCGCTCACCGCCATCGAATTCGACAAAGGATGTTTCTATCTGGACATTTTCGCGCGCCATTGGCAGGGAAGCCAAACAACAAATGAGATTTGCTACCGGCGATCGACCGCGAGTGACATTTGCGGTACCGATCGCACGTCTTGCGAAGGTGTGCATGTCGCGAATTTGTATCGGAACTTGCTCGAAGCTCTGACCCAGAATTGTCTGGTACAAGATGCGAGGCATCGCAATTCCTATGGTGTCCGGGGCGCCTTTTGAAGCTGAAAGACTGAACATTCAATTCAAAATTGTACAGTCGTGAACTTGCGTGATGATTAACGAAGTCCGTTTGATGGAAAGACGAAAAGCCGGGTACAAGACCCGGCTTTCAAGAGAGAGTGTCTATTTTAAACTCACCGGGTCTTTTGCGCGAAACTGCTCAACCGGCAGTCCGCCGATCCCCCAACTCTCCATCCCGACTTCATCGATCACCACGAACGTCGTCATCGGGTTCTTGTCGAGAACCTCGACGAGCAGATCGGTCGCGCCCTTTATGAGCCTGGCTTTCTGCTCCGATGTGACACCTTCGCGGGTCACCTGGATATTGACATAGGGCATGGCTATGCGGCTCCTTCGGCTTGTGCGTTCATCTGGAAGATCTTTGCCATGATCCGCCAACGCCGGCCTTCACGGACGAAAGTCAGGAAATCGACATAGGCCTTGCCTGCCATGGTGCAGCGAACGCGGGCAAAGGCCGCGTTGTCACCTGCGAACTGGATCTCCTCGATGACATCGTTGCGAGCCTCTCCACGCGAGGCGGGTGACACCCGGGCCGCGACCACGGGAACATACTCTTCCATGGTCCGGTGCAGCAGGGGAGACTCATCTGCAGTCGCATAAACCGCCTTGGGATGAAACACCTTCTGCAGCAGATCCGTATCGCAGTGATAAAGCGCATCGAAATAGTCGGTGATCACACCGGTCAGTTCCTCGATCGGGCTGGTCATGCGGCAAGCCCTTCTTCTTGCAGGGTTTTGCGAGTTGATGGCCGAGCGGCGATACGCGTGACATAGGCCTTCGTTTCCGGCCAGGTATCCAGGGAAACCCCGATGAAGTTGGCCCAGTTCAATATGACGAATGCGTAGGCATCGGCGACGGAGAACGCGTTTCCGATCAAATAAGACTGTCCTTGCGCAAGCAGGTCATTGAACTGACCGAGCTTGGCGTCCAGCCTTGACCGGTTTGCCGCTTGTTCTGTGTCCGCGAAGGTCTTGCCGGAAAAGTAGGGGCTGAAGGCCTTGTGCAATTCGGAAGACAGGAAACTCAGGAGTTCAAGCTGCCGAAAACGTTGCAATGGCTGGTCGTTGAAATCAGGTGCAAGCTCCGGAAACTGTTCGCCGATCCAGTGCAGGATCGCGACATTTTCCGTCAGGACCGCGCCGTCATCCAGCCTCAGGGCAGGTACGTAACCGCGCGGATTCGTCGTCAGGTAAGATACACCGGTTTCTGTCGTGCCCTGTTCGGTATCCACCTTCTCCAGCAGATAGGGGGCACCGGCTTCGTTCAGAAGGATATGCGCCGCCATGGAACAGGCGCCGGGTTTGTAAAACAACTTCATCGTTTCGCTCCATTACTGAATGTTGATGACGGGAAGGTGTTTGTTAAGGTCACTGTTGACAAGTAGGTAACTGATGGTAACTATGTTTTTCGAGTTACCCGGGAGAAACCTGATTTCTGCGGAGTTACAGGCAATATGACACTGAAAATGCGCAAGAACCGAAGCCCGCAGCCGCCGGAACCGTGTCTGCTGACGGAATGCATGCAAGTGATTGCAGGTGCTTGGGCGCCCAATGTCATCTGGAGCCTGAGAGCCGGACCACGCCGTTTCAACGAGCTGAAGGCAGACATTCCGCCCGTATCATCAAAGGTTCTTTCCGCGCGGCTGTCCGAGCTTGAAGAGCGCGGTGTGCTTTTGCGTCATGTGCGCCCGACGTCGCCACCGTCGGTCGAATACGAGTTGACCGGACTGGGGGAAGAATTGATCCCGGCTCTCGAAGCGATCGTCGAGGTCGGGCACAAACTGAAGCAACTGCGTGGTTATGAAGTTGCCTCTGAAGCTGCTGAATAGTCTAGAAAAACTGCATTGAAAGACCATTCATGGAGACAAAGACCTTTGTTCTCGTTCACGGCGTGTGGCACGGCGGCTGGTGCTGGTCGCGGGTTGCGAACCTGTTGAGGGCGCGGGGCCACCGCGTCACGGCACCAACCCAGACCGGCCTCGGAGAACGGTCGCATTTGCTGTCGCCGGACATCACCATCCAGACCTTCGTTGACGATATCGTCCAGCATCTTCGCTTCGAGAACCTCAAAAATGTCGTTCTGGTCGGTCACAGCTTCGGCGGAATCCCGATCACCGGCGTCGCGGATGTCGTTCCTGACCGGATTGCCAAGCTGATCTATCTCGATGCCATCATGTTGGACGCGGGTGAAACATGGCTTGGTCTGCTGCCGGAAGACATGGCCACAGACCGTACCGAATTGGCCAGGAAAACCAGCGGCGGTCTCACCCTGCCACCGGCACCGGCAGAGAGCTTCGGTGTTTCCCGCTCCGAAGACGTTTCATTTGTCGAGCCGCGTCTGACGCCTCATCCTTTTCGAACCTTTACCACCGCGCTCGATCTCAAGAACCCGGTGGGCAACAGCCTGCCAGCCGACTATATCCGCTGCACCGACCCGCTTTACCGGCCGGCCATCGTTGCCCTGGAACGCGCCAGAAAACTTGGATGGCCCATCGAGGAAATCGCAAGCGGGCACGACGCCATGGTAACTGAACCTTTGGCACTTGGGGATTTGTTGGAAGGGCTCGGCTGAGTCGGCGCAAAGGTTAAAAAAGAAAAACCCGCCTCCTTGAGGGAGGCGGGAGTTAAGTGCTATCGCGGGGAACGCGAAGTTCGCTTCTGCTTGTCAGCCTGCTTATACCTGCAGGCGGGATCTGATTTCCTTGCGAAGCTCATCGATTGGCGACTTGGCGGAACCTTTCCTGGTGTGCCAGAACGTCCAACCGTTACAGGCTTCCTGCCCCTGTACGAGGGCGCCGACCTTGTGAATCGATCCGGTATGGTCACCGGATTTCAGGGAGCCGTCGGCCCGCACGATTGCAATATGCTTGCCTTTCGAACAGGTGAGTTCGGCACCCGGTGAAAGCAGGCCACTCTCCAGCAACGTGCCGAACGGGATGCGTTTCAGGGCTCGCTTGCCCTGCTGCATTTCCAGCGCTTCACCGTCACCTGCCTCGATGGCTTCGATACGGGCGGTCGCGGCATCGATATAGTCCTGCTCACGTTCGACACCAACGAAGTTGCGGCCCAGTTTCTTGGCGACCGCACCGGTGGTTCCGGTACCGAAGAACGGGTCAAGCACCACGTCTCCCGGTCTGGAAGAGGCTGTAAGGACCCGATAAAGCAGCGCCTCCGGCTTCTGTGTCGGATGCACCTTCTGACCGGTTCCGTCTTTCAACCGTTCCGTTCCGGTGCAAAGCGGCAGGTGCCAGTCGGAGCGCATCTGAAGATCGTCGTTGAACGTCTTCAGGGCATCGTAGTTGAAGGTCGGCTTTGCATCCTTGGATTTCACCGCCCAGATCATGGTCTCGTGGGCATTGGTGAACCGCTTGCCGCGGAAGTTCGGCATCGGGTTGGATTTCAGCCAGACGATGTCGTTCATGATCCAGAAGCCGAGATCCTGCAGGATCGCGCCAACACGGAAAATGTTGTGATAGGAGCCGATCACGTAGAGAGACCCGTCCGGCTTCATTACCCGGCGCGCGGCCAGCAGCCAAGACCTGGTAAAGGCGTCATAGGCCTCGAAGCTGTCGAACTGGTCCCAGTGGTCGTCACAGGCGTCAACCTTGGACTGATCCGGTCTGTGCAGATCGCCACCCAGCTGGAGATTGTAGGGCGGATCCGCAAAGACCAGGTCCACGGAACGGGACGGCAGTTTCTCAAGGGCGGACACGCAGTCGCCCTTCAGGATCTTGTTCATCCAGGAAGCGGATGCTTCCTTGTTTTCATTGGGGTGGGGTGTCGCGAAGGACACCCCGGTACGCAGTACACTCATTGCGACGCATTACCTCACGCAATTTCGAGTGTCATGGTTACCGGGTTTGGTAAATCAGCGGTTAAGTCGGAAAAAGAAAAATTCCCTTTGAATCAAGGCTTTGTTTACAATCGTAAAAGCTGAATGAGAAGTTAATGACTTGTGCCGACCGAAAAGGCCAGAATTCTGCTGATTTCGTTGAAACTGCGACCGGAAGTTGTCTTCCAATCGTTAAGGGCAATCTGAATTTCCTTCAGATTTTTTTTCGACATGCGCTCATTCTCAATGACATTTTCACGGATCAGGGCGTTAACCACGTCTCCTGTCAGGATGAAACTTTCCTTTCCCATGAATCGCAGTGCGAGTTGGCCCGTTGTTCCGCCGAGACGGCTGCCACGCTTTTTCATGAGTTCCATCAGGCCAATCTGATCGGTCACCGGATAGTGTGAGAAAAAGCGTGCGGCACTCCCGTGTTCTATGGCCAGGTCCTTCAGGAACACCGCATTGTCCTGAACGGCCTTGATCTTGGCACCATTGCGTACGATCCGGGTATCCTTGAGCAGAGCCTCGAAGGCTTCATCGGGCAGAAAGGAAAGGCGGGCGACGTCAAATCCCTGGAAAGCCTCTTCGAACCCCGGCCATTTCTGCTCGATGACCTTCCAGCTGAACCCGGCCTGGAAGACGCATCTGGTAAACATGGCAAGCCAGCGATCGTCGCCGATTTTGTCGAGTTCGACCTCTGACTTTGCCAGATTGTGCTCGCCGAGAAGTGCTGCGAGCTTTTCCGCTCCGCCTTTCTTCTGTGCGGCGAGTGCCTCGATCTCTTCAAAGGAACGCATTTGCCATGTCTCCGTTAAGTCTTTCCCGCTTTTAGTGTCTACCGGATTCCTGCCTGAGTTCACACTCGCAGAAGCAGGCACAGCAAGACAAGAAAGAATGAATGCTAGCGTCGGATCGGTCAGGCAGTTCTGCCGAGGCTTACCGCCCCCCTATATCCTTCGACCGCTCGAACCTGCGCAACGCAAGGGAAAGCGTAATGGTCATCATCAGGTAGATCAGCGCGACGACATTGTAGGTCTCGAAGTAGCGGAAAGACCCGGCGGCGTAGACCTTGCCAAGCTGGGTGATGTCGGCGACGCCGAGAACGGAAACCAGCGAACTGTCCTTGATCATGGCAACAAAGTCGTTACCGAGCGGCGGCAGGATCGTCTTGAGCGCCTGGGGGAAGATGATCAGGCGAAACCGAAGCCACCTGTTCATGCCAAGCGCTTCCGCCGCCTCGATCTGGCCCTTGTCGACGGCCTGTATCCCGGCGCGGAAAACTTCTGCGATAAATGCGGAGTATCCGATCATCAGGGCGACGATGGCGCGCCAGAGCAGGGGAAAGTCGCGGGTACGCATCGTGCCGGTACCAAGTGGTTCCAGAACGGCATTGATGGCGGCAACTATCAGCGGCGTGCCAACAAAGGCGATATAGAGCAGCAGGACGATGATCGGCAGACCACGCACTACCTCGACGTAAAACCTTGCACTTTGGCGCAGGACGATCGAGCCGGAGAGAGAAGCAAGTGCCAGCAGCAGACCGATGACCGACGCCAGGAAAAACGCGACGAGCGTCACGAAAATGGTTAGTCCGACGCCTCGGGAAACCGTCGTCATGACTTGCGTATAAATTTCGTCGGTTCCGATCTGAAACAGGAGAAAAACCGCAATAGCGCTGGCGGCAACGAGCCAATAAGGAAAATCCTGTTGCGGGGATACCGTTGAAGTCTTTTTTCGGAACATGTCGGTGTCTTGTGTCGGTCGCTGGGTCGGGACGCCCCGCAGTCAGGTAAGGATACGTAACTTCGAAAAGAAAGTGGCCGGTGCCGGGCGCTGTCCCGATACCGGCCACGTGGCAGCTTGTCCATCCGTCGGGAGACGGTTCGGAACCTGTTACTGGGCGGCCTTGTAGTCGAAAAACCATTTCTTGTTCAGCGCATCCAGCGTGCCGTCTTCCCGCATGCTGGCAATCGCTGCATTGAACGGTGCGATCAGTTCGGAACCCTTGGGGAAGATGAAACCGAAATCCTCCGTACCCATCGGATCGCCGATCAGTTTGAACGTGTCCGGGTTGGCATTGACGTAGCCCTGGCCACCGGTGCTGTCGGTCAGAACCAGATCAACATCACCTATCTTGAGCGCCTGCACGGCAGCTCCGAATGTTTCGAAGAGTTTGATGCGTTGATTGTTTTCATCGCCGTCGAGAACTTCGTAGACTGTAACGTAGAACGGGGTCGTACCCGGTTGCGCGCCGGCCAGGAAATCGTCATTGGCCCCAAAGCCCTCGGGATCTGTGAAACGGTCCTCGTCGGCGCGTACCAGCATGAACATTTCCGAACGCATGTAGGGGTCGGAAAAGGCAACTTTTTCGGCCCGGTCTTCGCGGATGGTGATGCCGTTCATGGCCAGATCGTATTCACCGGCCGACACCGCAGGGATCATGGCATCCCAGCTGACATTCTCGAATTCGACGTTCATGTTCAGCCGCTTGGCGATCTCTGCGATCGCCTCGTATTCCCAGCCGCCGGCCTGACCTGTCTTTGGATCGACGAACTGAAGCGGCGGATAGGTGTTCTCCGAAGCAATGACGACCTCCCGGCCACCAAGATCGGGGAGTTCGGCTGCAACCGCTGCAAAACCGGTCCCAATCAATGAGGATACAGCAACCGCAAGGTTCAAAAGGATACGTTTCATGGGAAGCTCCTAGTCAGAATTTGCAAGGATAGTATCGGCATTAGGTGTATCGGAAAAGGCTGTTCCTGCGCGCGCTTGGTTCCAAGATTGCGGGATGGCGTCAGTCGTTTGTAACTTGGTCGGTTTTGAGCCCGGCGTGTTGAGTGACGTCATGCCGCGTGCTGCTTTTGACCGTTAAAAAGTCAGGTGCAGAAATTTTCTCTCTGTGAAAAAAAATTCAAAAACTCCGGTTGGATCTATTGACCCGGACGCTGCAAGGCGGGACTGTGCCCCCATAACAACAATAAGGAGACAGTTATGTCCAATTTGATCAATGGCGATATTCCAACGGGAAAACGGCGCGTCAGGCTTGCGCCGTCCCATCCGCTTGAAGTTTTTACAGACGCGGAAAAAGCGGTCGATCGTCTGATTGAAATCTTCGAAGCGAACACGGCTTTTTTGCGTTCGCGTTTCAACGATCTTCTCGAGGGCCAGGAATTTGACGAGCGGGTGAGGGCTTTTTATCCGCAGGTCAGGATCGTGACAGACAGTCATGTCCGTCTGGACAGCCGCCTGTCCTACGGTTTCGTGTCGGGCCCGGGGACGCATGCTTCCACGATCACACGTCCGGATCTCTTCCGTAACTATCTGCATAGCCAGTTGTCGCTTCTCATGAAGAACCACGACGTGCCGATCCTTGTCGGCGATAGCGAGATGCCCATCCCGCTTCATTTTGCATTCTATGACGGGACCCATGTGGAGGGGGGCGCTGCGGCCGCCAATCTGACCCGGCCTCTGGCCGATATCTTCGATCTGCCGGATCTGACCGTGATGGACGATTCCATTGCCAACGGGACCTATGAACCGGTTGACGGTATTATGCCTCTGGCTTCGTTTACCGCCCCGCGCGTCGACTATTCTCTGCACAGGTTGCAGCACTATACGGCGACAGCCGCGGAGCATTTCCAGAACTATGTGCTCTTTACCAATTATCAGTTCTATATCGATGAATTCTGCCGCATGTCGCATGAACTTCTGGCAGATCCGGACAGCGGCTACGAAGCTTTCGTGGCGCCGGGCAATCTGATCACGCAAGCCGGCGAGACCGAACCGTCCTGTGGCACGGAACTTTCCAAGCTGCCCCAGATGCCTGCCTACCACCTGAAAAGGGCGGATGGCAGCGGCATTACCATGGTCAATATCGGCGTCGGTCCGTCGAATGCCAAGACAATCACCGATCATGTCGCAGTTCTCCGGCCGCATGTCTGGTTGATGCTCGGTCATTGTGCCGGCCTCAGGAACAGCCAGACACTTGGAGACTATGTGCTGGCGCACGGTTATGTCCGTGACGACAATGTCCTGGACCAGGATCTGCCGACCTGGGTGCCGATCCCGCCACTGGCCGAAGTTCAGGTCGCATTGGAGGACGCCGTGGCGGAAGTTACGGGCATCGACGGCTACGACCTGAAGAAATTGATGCGAACCGGAACAGTGGTGTCCCTCGACAACCGGAACTGGGAACTGTGGGACCAGTCCGAACTGGTCAAGCGATTTTCCCAGTCCCGAGCTATCGCGCTTGATATGGAATCAGCCACGATCGCGGCCAACGGTTTCCGATTCCGCGTCCCGTATGGCACATTGCTTTGCATCTCCGACAAGCCGCTTCATGGCGAACTGAAACTACCTGGCATGGCAACGGACTTTTATAAGCGTCAGGTTGCCCAGCACCTTCAGATCGGCATCAGGTCCGTGGAAAAAATGCGTAACATGACGGCGGAAAGGCTGCATTCCCGAAAACTCCGGAGCTTTGCGGAAACTGCGTTTCAGTAAACTGCCGGTCGTTAGACAGCTGTCTTCGATAGGTGAATTTTTCGGCAAGACATGAGTGCCCGGAAGGCTAACAAAAAAAGCGCGGCCCGGAGCCGCGCTTGATGACTTTCCGATGAACAGAAGGGCTTATTCAGCCTCATCTGCCGGCGCCGCATTCAGCATGCCGTAGCGCTCTTCACCGATTTTCCCGAGAAGTTCCAGCTGTGTTTCGAGGAAATCGATGTGCCCTTCCTCGTCGGCCAGAAGCTCTTCGAACAGGCCCATGGATACATAGTCACCTTCATCTCGGCAGATGTCGCGCGACGTTTTGTAAGACGCGCGGGCTTCGTATTCGCCTGCAAGATCGGATTCCAGAACTTCCTTGACGTTCTGGCCGATGCGCAATGGTGCAACCTTCTGCATGTTCGGGTGACCTTCCAGGAAAATGATCCTGTCGGTCAGCTTGTCTGCATGCTGCATTTCCTCGATCGATTCCTCGCGCTCTTTTTTCGCAAGGCGCGTGAAACCCCAGTCGTTCAAGAGGCGGTAGTGCAGCCAGTACTGGTTGATCGCGCCGAGTTCCAGAAACAGTGCTTCGTTCAGGCGCTCGATGACTTTTTCACTTCCCTTCATGCCAACCTCTCCTTGGAGCCTAAAATGCGATAGTTTAGAATTATTCTAGAAAGCCTTCTTAGAATAGTTCTACATTGTGTGTCCAGCGCTAGTTCACAAAAGTACGAACTTTTTTCAATGCGTTTTCTTCCAGTCAACGGTGCATTTTACAATGCCAGCCAACCGCTATCGAGCGCTATCGACAAACCTACCACCAAAAAAAGCGCGGCCTCCTGAGAGGCCGCGCGGACAGAGGGTACATGATGGGGCCGAATGTGTACCCTTCTGAGATGTCAGGACTTCGGCAGGATGACTGCGTCAATCACGTGGATGACACCGTTGGAAGTCTCAATATCGGCTGTCACAACCTTCGCACCATCGACCTTGACGCCGTCGGTTGCGTCCACGGAGATCTTGTCACCCTGAACCGAAGCGACTTCAGCTTTCTTGCCTGCGATATCAGAGGACATCACTTTTCCCGGGACGACGTGATAGGTCAGGATAGCAACAAGCTGATCCTTGTTTTCAGGCTTCAGAAGGTTCTCGACTGTACCTTCCGGCAGCGCCGCGAAAGCTTCGTCCGTCGGCGCAAAAACGGTGAAGGGGCCTTCACCTTTCAAGGTTTCGACCAATCCTGCAGCCTGGACAGCATCAACGAGGGTGTTGAACGAACCGGCTCCGACTGCCGTGTCGACAATGTCCTTTTCACCGGCTTTTGCAACGGACAGCGGCACGACAAGAAGAAGTGCAAAAACGAGGTTCTGTATCAGTTTCATGACTAGCTCCCGAAATTAGGTCACAGGCAAGGGTTCGCCGTCTTGGAAAAAGATCTTTTCCAAGTCGATTCAAAAGGTTGCTTGAATGCCTGTGTCGCCGGGTCTACGCTTGGTTCTCCAGAATGGATGAGGAAAAAGTGATCCCGGATTTACACGCTCCGGCAAGTGATCCAACTGCACTGCTTTCACGTGGTGGGCGATTTGATTCTGATCAAACGCTACAGGAAACTCCTCATGTTGTTCAGCATGCCGAACCTCGGTGCGCGCTATTGGTCTTCCGCCTCAACAAGGCTCATTCCGGTCAGGGCAACCAAGATGCGGAGGCACATACCACCCGCATCGGCAACACGGCATAAGCGCCGGCGACCTTCACAAAACGACGTTCCGGGTTTGAGCTGCGGCCTTCCGCAAGTCTGCCAGGCTCCCGGATCAGACCCGGAACGGCGCTTGCGCAAAAGATTTGAGTGCGCGGCCCTGATGCCGGGATGCGCGGGACAAGGCTGCCAAGAGTGATCTTCAACCCGCTGTCTTCACTCTCGTCTTGAAACGCAGTTCATGTTTGAAGTCTTTTGTGCTTGGTCCGGGGTTTGACGTCTGAAAGCGAATTGTTAGTATCCGCAAAGGCACTGCCCTGAACAGCGATGAACGGCCTTGACGACCAGCACCGTCCGGAGCAAACGCGCAACTCGCATTTGAAACAGAGGGATGCCATGCCTTCCGAACCATTCAATTCGCTCCGTCTCGGCCGCATCGCCGCAATGCTGCCTGTCAGTGATATCGAAAGATCATATCGGGTCTACAAGGACGTCTTCGGGCTCGAAAAGGTTTTTGAAAACGGTGACCCTGTCGGTTTCATGATATTGCAGAAGGACGAAGCGGAGCTGCATCTCACGCTTCAAAAAAATCACAAGGCGGCCACTTTCAACGTGGCGCATATGCTGGTCTCGGATGCCACCGAAACCTACCAGAGGTGCCAGGATCATAGATTGCGCATCATCAAGCGGCTTCAGGACAAGGACTATGGCCTGCGCGCGTTCGTCTTTGCTGATCCCGATGGCAACAGGATCGATGTAGGGGAACCGATCTCGCCGCTGTGACGCCGTGAAGTCTCGATCTAGTCGAGCGCTGCTGACAGCACCTTCCGCATCACTGTCGGCAGCGCTTCCTCGTCGAGAGCAGCGGCCGGAGACCACCAGGCTCCTTCGACCATACGAAGGATGTCCTGAGGTGCGTGTGCTCGGAAGACCGTCAGCCGTAGATGAAAATGCGTAAAGGTGTGTTTCACCACGCCGACGCATATTCGCCACTCGGAAGGGAAGGGGACATGTGCCTGCGCGCCCGAAACGTCGAAAGTTTCCGACCAGTCCGTGCCGGGGACCTCCGTCATGCCGCCCAGCAACCCCCTTGGTGGCCGGCGGCGCAAAAGGATAGCTCCGGTCTCCCGGTCGATGGCCACGAAGGCAGCTCCATACCGGGTCGGCTTTTCTTTCTTTGGCGCTTTTCTGGGCAAGGATTCAGCCATGACGGAATTCTGCACCTTGCAATCGCTCATCCAGGGGCAAAGACCGCAGGCCGGTCGCTTCGGCGTGCAGATCGTGGCTCCGAGGTCCATCACCGCCTGCGCAAAGTCGCCCGGCCGGTCCTGTGGTGTGAGCGTTGCCATCACGTCCCTGATTTGCGTCTTTGCCTCGGGCAACGGAGTCTCGATCTGTGTCAGTCGTGTCAGCACCCGCTCGACATTGCCGTCGACAACCGCCGCATGCCGGTCGAAGGCGATTGTCGCGATGGCGGCTGCCGTATACGGACCGATCCCGGGCAACTTGAGCAGGGCGTCCTCTGCGTCCGGAAACCGGCCAGCGTGGTCCCGGGCGACGGTGTCGGCGCATTTTTTCAAATTCCGTGCACGCGAATAATACCCCAGACCTGCCCAGGCCTTCATGACGTCTTCTTCATCTGCGGCGGCAAGGTCCTCAACGCTCGGCCAGGCATTGGTAAACTTTTCAAAGTAGTCCTTCACCGCCGCGACCGTGGTCTGCTGCAACATCACTTCGGACAGCCAGATCCGGTAAGGGTCGGGGATTTCGCCAAGTTTCCTGTCTTCCGGGGAAACGCGCCACGGCAGTCGTCTGGCGTGCCTGTCGTACCACCTCAGAAGCGATTGGTTTAGGGAAGCAGACCGCATGAGGATCAACGTGTACTCGCAGGTGAATTTGTGCATGCTATCTTGGATAGCCTGGGGACAACTTGGGTAGATTTGACTGCCTGGTGGGTGTCCATAAAGTAATCGTCGTCTTTTTGGCGTATTCTATTGGGAAACGACATCATATTTCGTGAACCGTGCTCAATCGGTGCAATTTGGCGATCCGGATGAGGAAGTAGGTCATCAGCGTGGCAAAGGCAATTACGCAGCACAAGCCGAAAGAGGCGAAAATGCTTGCCGACCTCGTCGGCAAGGCGATGACGCCTGCGTGCCGCAAGCGGGGATTTGCCTCTGTCGACATTGTCACCGCCTGGCCGGATATCGTTGGAGAGCGCTATGGCACGCGGGTTCTGCCCGACAAGCTGATCTGGCCGCGGCAGCCTGAACTGAGTGATCCGGAAAAACCGCCGCAGCCGGCGACGCTGGTGGTTCATACCGATGGTGCCACTGCCATGATGTTGTCCCATGACAGCGCCCAGGTAATCGAGCGGATAAATACGTTCTATGGCTGGGCGGCGATCGGCCGCATCAAGATCCTGCAGAAACCGGTGAGGACTAGGCAGACCGAGCAGCCTAAACCGCTGCGGTCTCTCACGGAGCGGGAAGAGGAAAAGCTCGACAAAAGCCTGGAAGGTGTTGAGAACGACCGTTTGCGGGAAGCTTTGAAAAAGCTCGGCGCTCAGGTAATCGCAAAAGGCACGAACGAGGCGGCCTGATACACCACGTGTGTTGGCGCGTTCGCAAGCGATAACAAAGCAATAACATCATCGTGAAACAAACAGTTGAGGAGTCCTCTCTCCTGCCACATTTGATAAGCGTTGTTGACGCCGGCTGCCCGAAGGGGCAAATGAAGCAACAGAATCAGCACCACCGCGTGCAGTGCGTAGAAACAGTGACAGGACGACCCTCGTGACCCAGACCCGCAGACAGTTTCTCAAGACCACGGCTTTGACGGCCGCAGCGTTCAGTGTTGCAACAAGCGTTCCGGCGCTTGCGCAGTCGGTCGATCCGGACAAGCTGAACGTACCGGGTCCGCTGGGCGACAAGGTTCTGGGTGAAGAAACCGCACCGGTCACGATTATTGAATATGCGTCCATGACCTGTGGACATTGTGCAAACTTCCACGAACGCACTTGGAAGCCGCTCAAGGAACAGTACATCGACACAGGCAAGGTCCGCTTCGTTTTCCGCGAATTTCCGCTGGATCCGGTTGCGGCTGCCGCCTTCATGCTGGCCCGCTGCGCACCGGCTGAAAACTATTTCGAGATTGTGGATACAATGTTTGAAAACCAGCGCGCCTGGGCATTTACCGACAATCCGTACCAATCCCTGCTCGATTTTTCCAAACAGATCGGATTTACACAGGAGTCCTTCGAGGAATGCTTGACAAACCAGGGTCTGCTCGACGCAGTTAATGCAGTGAGAGATCGTGCTGCGAACGAGTTCGGCGTGAACTCTACGCCGACATTCTTCATCAACGGCGCCAAGCACTCAGGGGCGATGTCGATTGACGAGATGGGCAAGATCATCGAGGAAAACCTTTAATCCGGCGGATTTTTCGCCGGGCGATGACGATTGCCTGGACCTGACATTGCCTTGTTCGGCGCTCGCCTCCCGGAGGTTTGAGCGCCGATGAAATTTTCCAAGCTGCGAATCGTGGGCTTCAAGTCCTTTGTCGAACCGATGGAATTCATCATCGGCGACGGGCTGACCGGTGTCGTCGGCCCCAATGGTTGCGGAAAATCTAACCTCGTCGAGGCCCTGCGCTGGGTCATGGGCGAAAATTCCTACAAGAACATGCGCGCGTCCGGCATGGACGATGTGATCTTCTCCGGCAGTCTCAACCGTCCGGCGCGAAACACCGCGGAAGTCACGCTCTTTCTCGACAATCCGGACCGCACGGCGCCGACGGCGTTCAATGATGCGGACCTCCTGGAGGTGAGCCGCAGGATCGAGCGGGAGCAGGGATCCAACTACAAGATAAATGCCAAGGATGTGCGCGCGCGCGACGTCCAGCTGCTGTTTGCCGATGCTTCTACCGGTGCACGCTCGCCCGCAATGGTGCGGCAAGGCCAGATCGGCGAGCTGATCGCGGCCAAGCCGACATCCAGACGACAGATCCTCGAGGAAGCCGCAGGAATTTCCGGTCTTCATTCCCGGCGGCACGAGGCCGAGATCCGATTGCGTGCCGCCGAAACAAATCTGGAGCGGCTGGAGGATGTTCTGGTTCAGATCGATGGCCAGCTCGACAACTTGAAACGTCAGTCTCGACAAGCCTCGCGCTACAGGAACCTGTCATCTGAAATCCGTGCGGCGGAAGCATCCATCCTCTTTATCCGCTGGACAGAATCCCGGAATGCTCTGTCAGTGGCTGAAAACCAGTTTGCCGAAGCACAGAAACAGGTCAATGAGGCGACCGCCCTTCAGGCGGAAAGCGCACGCGTTCAGGCGATCGCAGCTCACAAATTGCCGGAGTTGAGAGACGAAGCCGTAAAGGCTGCGGCAGCCCTGCAGCGGCTTGTCATCGCGCGCAACGAACTGGATGCCGAGGAGCGCCGTGTAAAGGATCGATTGCAGGATCTGGAGCGGCGACTGGTGCAACTTGCCGAAGACATCAGGCGTGAGCAGGCAATGGTGTCTGAAAATGACGAGGTTCTCGAACGCCTGTCTGAAGAACGCGCGGAACTGCTTGAAGAAAACGAAATGGTACAGGAGCGCACCGCTTCTGCCCGCAATAACGTTTCGGAGGCGGAGGAGACTGTCCGTGTCCACGAGGCCAGGCTGTCGGATCTGACGGCGGCGGAGGCGCGCGCCAGTGCCGAGCGCCGTCAACTGGAGCGCACGGTGGCAGAGACGCGCCAGCGCGCTGAACGCCTTGTGGCCCAGGCACAGGAAGCTCAACAGGCTCTTGACGCATTGGTTGGGCAAATGGCCGAGAACGATGGTGTTTCTGAAAACCGCGAGGCGCTGGAGCTTGCCGAAGAAGCTCTTCTGGAGGCCGAGGCAGCTGCGGAAGAGGCGGAACATGCAACCCGTGAGGCTCGGGACCGGGAACAGTCTGCAAGAGGACCGCAGAGTGACGCGCAACAGGCGCTGCAGGGCCTTGAAACAGAAGCCCGAACGCTCGATCAGGTTCTGAATGTGCATTCCGATCAGGACTTTACACCGGTAGTTGAGCAGGTTCAGGTAGAACAGGGGTTTGAAACCGCGCTCGGCGCCGCGCTTGGCGAAGACCTGGATGCATCGCTCGAAGAAACCGCCGCGGTAAAATGGGGCACCCCATTACCCGGAGACGGAGATCCGGGATTGCCCTCCGGAATCCGTTCTCTTGCCGACGTTGTCGTGGCTCCGGCGGAACTTACGCGCCGATTGCGCCAGGTCGGCATCGTGGACCAGCAAGAGGGGCCTGCCCGTCGCGCAGAGCTCCGGCCGGGACAAAGACTGGTCTCAAGAGATGGCGATCTCTGGCGTTGGGATGGTTTTTTGGTCGCCGCGAATGCACCGACACCGTCGGCGCAAAGACTGGCCCAGAAAAATCGTCTGGCCGAACTTGCCGATGAAATCGATACCGCTCGAGGTGAGCTTGAGGGGCGGCAGCAGAATCTGGAAACCGCCGCGACACGCGTGTGCCAGAGTGTCGAACTGGAACAGTCCGCACGCGGCAGGGTGAGGGATGGACAACGCAAGGCGGCCGCTGCCCGCGAGGCACTCGTTACCGCGGAACGTTCGATATCCCAGTTGGCGGCGAAAAAGGCTGCTGCACAAGATCGGTCCGAACGCATTACGGAAGAAGCGGAGCTTGCGCGCGAACAGGTTGTCGAGGCGGACGAGCGTCTTGCCGACGCCCCCGAGAGCGCGAACTACCAGGAACAGATCTCGGACCTCCAGGAAGAGGTCGCCGCGGCACGCGGCGCGCTTGCCGAAGCGCGCGCCGTGTCTGAGGGGTTTGCACGCGAGCAGCAAATGCGCGACCGGCGTCTGGAAGCGATCGCGCGAGAATATGACAGCTGGAAGACCAGGGCGTCCAACGCGGCGCGGCAGATCACCGTGCTGACCGAACGCCGGGAAGAGGCTGAAGAGGAACGGGCCGAATTGATCGAAGCGCCCGAAGACATCGAGATCAAGCGACGGCAACTGTTTTCAGCGATATCGACGGCCGAGGACGAAAAGAAGGCGCGCGACGACCAGTTGCAGCAGGCAGAACTGGACCTTTCGGAAGTCGATCATGCGGCCAGAGCGGCCATGGAGGCTTTGGCCGGGGCACGTGAGCAGAAAATCCGGGCGGAGGAGCGCTTCGAGGCCTCTAAGGAACGCAAGGGCAACCTGGAATGCAGGATTGACGAGGATCTGGAAGTTCCGGTCACGGCACTCCCCGAGATTGCCGGGCTGAAAGAAGGCGCACCATTGCCGGATCCGGCTGCCACCGAACGAAAGCTGGAGCGGCTCAAGGCGGAACGCGAGCGCCTTGGCGGGGTTAACCTGCGCGCTGAAGAAGAACTGAAGGAAATCGACGAGCAGAAGACCACGCTGACATCCGAACGGGATGATCTTATCGAAGCGATTCGGCGCCTTCGTACCGGCATTTCAAACCTCAACCGAGAAGCCCGAGAACGTCTTCTTGCATCCTTCGAAGTCGTCAACGGCCATTTCCAGCGCCTGTTCACGCATCTTTTCGGTGGCGGGACTGCTGAACTTCAGCTGGTTGATTCAGACGACCCGCTCGATGCCGGGCTGGAGATCATTGCCAGGCCACCGGGAAAGAAACCGCAAACGATGACACTGTTGTCCGGCGGCGAACAGGCCCTGACCGCAATGTCGCTGATCTTTGCGGTTTTCTTGACCAATCCTGCTCCGATCTGTGTTCTCGACGAGGTCGACGCCCCGCTGGATGATGCAAATGTCGAGCGTTACTGCGACCTGCTGGACGAGATGACCGCCAGCACGGAAACCCGGTTTGTCGTGATCACGCACAATCCGATTACCATGGCGCGCATGAACCGGCTTTTCGGGGTGACTATGGCCGAGCGCGGTGTTTCACAGCTTGTTTCGGTCGACCTTGAGACGGCGGAACGATTCCGGGAAACCGCCTGATGGAACCCCTGGTGGCTGCGTCACTTCGAAGCCAGCGTACAACTTAGGTCTCGTAAAATTTGTGAGACAGAAAAAAGACTAATTATTTCAATAGGATAATTATTGTTTAAGGCTCCTTGACACGGCCATAGGCGCCGACTATGGTGCGCGCGGCTTACGGGGCATTCCTGTTATTTGATCTGACATGTCGGCGCACTGGGGACAGAAGAACATGTCTTCGGAAGACGGCGAAAATCACGATCGAAACGGCGATGTTTCGCAAGCGGGTCTGTCGAAACGGCGGGCTCAATTGAACCGGAAGCTTGAAGATCAGCACGCAGTCGATGAAAAGGCCGCGCGGAAATCTGAAAGCAACTCCTCCGGATACGCACAGGCGATGAAGCTCTCATCCGAATTCATCGCGGGTGTTCTGGTAGGAGCCGGGATAGGTTGGGTTGCCGACCAGTGGCTGGGGACGACGCCATTCGGCCTCATTATTTTCCTGCTGCTGGGTTTTGCGGCCGGTGTCCTGAATGTGTTGCGTTCGGCCGGGGCGGTCGAACAGCCGCAAGTGGGGTTGCGCCGGGACAAAGACGTTCGCAAAGACGGATCGGACTAGAAATTGTCGCGCCTTGAGGCGCTGTGAGAATGAACGAGCGAAGAAGGCTGGCCGGTGGCGAACGATCCGATTTCACAGTTCCAGATCCAGAAGATCTTTCCGATTGAAGTCGGGGGCATGGATTTCTCATTTACCAACTCTTCCCTGTTCATGGTCTTGACCGTGGCGGCAACCTCCGCATTTCTGATCTTCTCGACCAGCGGTCGCGGTCTTGTGCCGAGCCGGGTGCAGTCGGTTTCGGAAATGATGTACGAATTCATTGCGGGCACGCTTCGAGATGCGGCCGGGACGGACGGGATGCGATTCTTCCCGCTAGTATTCTCTCTCTTCATGTTCGTACTTGTCGCAAACCTGTTCGGGATGTTCCCGTACTTCTTCACGATCACCAGCCACATCATTGTCACCTTTGCGCTGGCGATGCTGGTGATTCTGACCGTTATCTTCTACGGCTTCATGCGGCACGGAATGAGCTTCCTCAAGTTGTTCATACCAAGCGGTGTGCCGGCTGCGCTGATCCCGCTTGTGACCATGATCGAGGTTATCTCGTTCCTGTCCCGCCCGATCAGCCTGTCCGTACGTTTGTTCGCCAACATGCTGGCCGGTCACATCACCTTGAAAGTATTTTCCGGCTTTGTCGTCAGTCTCGGCGCGATGGGCGCAGTAGGTATCTTCGGAGCGGTTCTGCCGCTCGCGATGACGGTCGCCCTGACGGCGCTCGAATTCCTGGTCGCGTTCCTGCAGGCCTACGTCTTCGCGGTTCTGACCTGCATGTATCTGAACGACGCCATTCATCCTTCCCACTAAGGGTCATCCAATCACACGGCCGGCAGGGTCGTAAGTGAGCAATCTGCAAACACATCTAGGAGCACGTGTCATGGAAGCAGAAGCAGCAAAATACATCGGTGCGGGTATCGCATGCCTCGGCATGGGCGGCGCAGGCATCGGCCTCGGCACCATCTTCGGTAACTACCTCTCAGGCGCTCTGCGCAACCCGTCCGCAGCTGACGGCCAGTTCGGCCGCCTGATCTTCGGCTTCGCCGTGACGGAAGCTCTGGGCATCTTCTCACTTCTGATCGCCTTCCTCATCCTGTTCGCTTAATCGCTCACAAGCAGCGAATTTCGATGCGACTCCGGTGGCGGCGCTCTGACGGCGCCGCCTGACCGGATCTAGGAGAGTGGAAATGGCAGGCGAAACACAATCGACCACTGAAGGCATAGAAGTGCCGCCCGCAGAACATGGCGTGGGCTTCCCGCCGTTCGACGCGACCACATTTGCGTCGCAGCTGCTGTGGCTCGCCATCACCTTCGGCGTTTTCTACTGGATCATGAAGAACGTGGCGATGCCACGGATCGCAGGGATCCTTGAAGACCGCAAGGACCGGATCGCCGGTGATCTTTCCGAGGCCAACCGCCTGAAAGACGAAACCGACGCAGCGATCGCGGCTTACGAACAGGCGCTGGCCGAAGCCCGTAACAAGGCACACAGGCATTGCTCACGAAACGCGTGCCAAACTGAAGGCTGATCACGAAGCTCGCCGCGAAAAGGCGGAAGCCGAGCTGAACGAGAAGCTCCAGGCCGCTGAAACGCAGATCGCCGGTATCAAGACCGAGGCACTGTCCCAGATCGGAGATATTGCCGGAGACACCACGTCAGCGCTCGTTGAGCAGCTGATCGGCAAGGCTCCGACAAAAACCGACCTGACCAAGGCGCTGAAGTCGGCGTTGAATTGAGGAGACCATCATGGATGCAACATTTTGGGCCCTGATCGGTCTCATCCTCTTCTTCGCCCTGATCATCTATCTCAAGATTCCGGGCAAGATAGGCGGTTCGCTCGACGACCGCGCGGATGGTATCCGCAAGGAACTGGAAGAAGCACGCAAGATGCGTGAAGAAGCCCAGGCCCTCCTGTCGGAATACCAGCGCAAGCGCCACGAAGCGGAAGGCGAAGCAGAAGCGATCATCGCGGAAGCCAACGCCGAAGCAGAGCGTCTGACGGTAGAAACCAATCAGGCACTGGAAGAGATGATTGCGCGCCGCACCAAGGCCGCGGAAACCAAGATCGCCCAGGCGGAAACGCAGGCAATCGCCGAAGTCCGCGCAAAGGCAGCGGATGTCGCGGTTGCCGCCGCCGAGGAAATCCTGGCCTCCAAGGTCAAGGACAAGGTAGCTGACGATATTCTTGCCAAGAGCATCGATCAGGTCAAAGAACGTTTGAACTGATCACGGTTCTGATTGCCAGAAATCAGAAAAGCGGCCTCCGGGCCGCTTTTTTTGTTTCTGCCGCATTGCCGGGTGCGGGATAATGATCTTCAAGCGGATGTATCCGATTTCGAGAGCTCGTGCTGAAACGGCAAGTGTTGCCATGGTGATATCCGCGGAAGAAGGCTTGATTTGCACGAGCAGACGGAAATCCGTTTACCGGACGTATATGAGAATGAACACCGCAGGACGCTTGTCATCCCGTGTGGAAACGAAGTGACAAGAGCGGAACCCGCAAGTCACGGCGAAATGATTCAGTTCGGCCGAATTCAGTGCACAACGGGAACTGGAACTGGAACTGTTGCGGAGCAGCAGTCAACCAATAGCGTGTTTCCATGTTTGCCAGCTATCTGATCTCGGTGGATTACTCTTGGCGGGATTTTGAAGCCTGGTTCTTCTCCACATCGGCCAATCGCACTGGTTTGAAGCTCATTCTGTGGTGCGGCGAAGGGCCAAGGCGATCCAGCGCCTCCTGATGTTGCGGAACTCCATAGCCCTTGTGCCGGGCAAAGCCATAGCCTGGGACATGTTCTTCGAGGCGCACCATCATGCGGTCTCGAGTAACCTTGGCGACGATGGAGGCCGCTGCAATGCACAGGCAGCGCCCGTCGCCCTTCACCAGCGCCTGTCCCTGCTGTTTGAGCTCGTGCGGCACGTCGCGTCCATCAACCAGCACGTAATCCGGTACTTGGCTGAGGCCATTGACAGCCCGAACCATTGCGGAAAGTGTCGCAGCACGAATGTTGAAACGGTCGATGGTCGCCGGCGACGCGCTTGCGGTACAGACCCGGGCGGTTGAGACGATCTGCCCAAACAGTTCCTCGCGTCTTGCTTCCGTCAGCTTTTTGGAATCGTCGAGGCCTTCCGGAACGTTGTCATAGTCCAGGATGACCGCAGCTGTAACGACGGGTCCTGCCCAGGGGCCGCGCCCGGCTTCGTCGACACCGCAAAGCCTGCCGTCAAAGGAGGCTGCGTGCCGCTGTTCGATCCTGAAATCTGGACTTTCCGGAAAAGTCAGGTCGAAGAGGGAAGGGCTGAATGTCATGATAGGACCCTGCCGACGCTTCCCATTTGCCGCAAGCAGGTTCGTCAAAAGAGGTTGAGTTGCACACCGCCTTTTTGTGGTTGAATGAAATCTGCCGTGTTGAGCTTTTTGCGGCGCAGGTTGAGACCGAGTCTTTTGGCTGCAAGTGAGAAGCGCTTGGCGATCTGCTCGGCATACGGACCGCGGCCGCGCATACGTTCACCCCACTTGGCATCATAATCCTTGCCACCCCGCATGGAGCGGACCAGGCTCATCACGTGCCGATACCGGTCGGGGTGCTCGCGCAAAAGCCAGTCGCGGAACAGTTCCGAAACCTCCAGCGGCAGACGCAACAGGATGAAACTTGCTTCACGCGCGCCATGTTCGGCTGCGGCTTCAAGCAGTCCTTCGATCTCGCTGTCGGTCAGGGCAGGGATGATCGGAGCCATCATCACCGCGACCGGAATACCCGCATCGGAAAGGGCTCGAATTGCGCCAAGGCGCTTGTGGGGAGCAGAAGCGCGAGGTTCCATTCCCCGGCACAGCTTCCTGTCGAGTGTCGTCACCGAAAGCGCGACCTTGACCAGGTTACGCTCCGCCATCCTGGAGAGAATGTCGATATCACGAGCGACAAGTGCGGACTTGGTGACAATTGCGACAGGATGCGAACATGCGTCTAGAACTTCCAGGATCTCGCGCATCAGTCCGTAGCTCTTCTCCAGGGGTTGATAGGGGTCCGTATTGGTGCCGATCGCGATCACACGCGGCGTGTAGCCCGGCCTGGAAAGCTCGCGTTCAAGAAGAGCTGCCGCGTTGGGCTTTGCAAACAACCTGGTTTCAAAATCCAGTCCGGGAGACAGGCCCATATAGGCGTGTGTCGGGCGGGCGAAACAGTAGATGCAGCCATGTTCGCAGCCCCGGTAGGGATTGATCGAGCGGTCGAAGGAAAGGTCAGGCGAATCGTTGCGCGTGATGATCGTGCGCGCACGTTCATCCTGAACCTCTGTTTTTAGTGGAGGCAGGTCTTCAAGACTGTCCCAGCCGTCATCGAAACTCTCCCGTGCCTGTGGTTCGAAGCGGCCCGTCTTGTTGAGAGATGCCGCCCGTCCTCGTCGGCGATCCTCGTTGAGCCGGGCTGACATGGCGTCGGTGTATTCCTCCGGGTCGACAGCGGTATCGGACTGCGGTGCGGGACTCATTGGACGTTTTCACTCCAAAAAAAGAACATAAAGGGAACATTAGTTCAAAACCAGGATCATTCAAGCGGGTTATTTCGCACCTGCGAATTTTTCATGTAAAAGACGGCCATGATCAGCGTCGTAATAGCAACGAAAAACTCGGAAACCGAATTGGTGCATGCGCTTTCGTCACTGGTGACGGCGGCCGCCGAGGGCGTGATCCGGGAAGTCGTTGTTGTGGATGGCGGATCCGGCGATGCGACCGAGCAGGTCGCCGATGCGGCAGGCTGCAGCTGGGTGAATTGCAACGGAAAAACCCGCAGCGAGTGCCTGTCTCACGGTGCTGCACTGGCCAAACGAGGCGAGTGGCTTTTGTTCCTGCGGCCGGAAACGCTGCTGGAAAGCGGCTGGCATCACGAGGCCCAGGCATTTATCGACCGGGCAAGCCGGGCACCAAACGGGCTGAGGACCGCCGCCAGTTTTCGCCTCAGATACGAAAGCTTCGGAATGAGTGCGCGCATCAGCGAGTCCATGGCTGCATTGCGATCGCAATTGCTGGGAATGCCTTACGGTAACCAGGGTCTCCTGATCTCGCGTCAGTTCTACCAGGCGCTCGGGGGACACCGGCCGTTGCCGGAACTCGAGGACCTCGATATTGCCAAGCGGATCGGCCGCAGTCAGATCGTATTGCTGAGGGCCGCCGCTGTGACAGCCGGCACGACGGAAGGTGATGGCTCGACAACCCGTTTTCGCCAGGCCTTTGCACGCTTCTGCGTCGGCGCATTGCGTATTCCCGCAAGCGTTGCCGTGAAACTGCACGGTTAGCAGATTTCAACAGGCTCCGAAAAATCGACAATCGGCCCCAGGGGCACGATCCCGTGCGGGTTGCGCACATCACTTCTGGAATGATATCCGCGACGATAAATTTCGAGTTTCACCGTTTCGGCGACACCTGGCAGTGCGTAGAAGCGTCGTGCATAGGCCCAAAGATTCGGATAGTCGACAAGACGGTGGCGGTTGCACTTGAATGCACTCCAATAGGCAACGTCAAAACGCGCCAATGTCGGAAACAGCCGGATATCCGCTTCCGTCAAAACGTCCCCGGTCAGCCACGCGCTGGTCTCGAGCGTTTTTTCTATCCTCTCCAGCGCTTCGAAAACATCCCGGACACCATCGTCATAGGCTGACTGTGAGCGCGCAAAGCCTGTCCGGTAAACACCATTGTTGAGCTTCGGATAGACATAGCTGTTCCAGTCATCGATAACCTCCAGCAGGTCCGCTGGTACATAATCGGTCGGATTGTCGGCAATGTCCTGAAAGGCGTCATTGAACATTCGGATGATTTCGGCAGATTCGTTGCTGACCAGTTTATCCTTCTTCGTGTCCCAGAGCACCGGCACCGTGACGCGGCCGGTATAGTTGTCTGTGCCTGTGGAATAGATCTCGTGCAGCGCGGAAGAGCCAAAGAGCGCGTCGACATACCCGTCTTCCGGATTGAAAACCCAGCCTTCATCCGTCCGTCTGGGTGCGAGAACCGAAACTGGAATGTGGGTCTGTAGCCCCTTGAGCGCCCGCATCAGCAGCGTCCTGTGTGCCCAGGGACAATTCCAGGCGACGTAAAGATGATAGCGTCCGCTTTCAGCCTTGAAATCGCCGTGTCCCGTCGGTCCTGCCGACCCATCGCGTGTAACCCAGGATCTGATCTGGGCGCGAGAACGTTCGAATCGATCGGATGCAACGCTGTCACCTGTAGCGTCCTTGTCCCAGACACCGTCTACAAGCAATCCCATTTCGCACTCCCATTCGCCCGCAGTCTTTGTATTTCGTCAAAGTGTCCGGGTCATGCGGACGGCGGGAAAAACCACACCGCCCGGCAAGATTATCGGAAACGGCTCCACGGTTTTGAAGCCACAGGCTTGGTAAAACGCTTCGCCGTTCAGTGTCGAATAACAATTCAGTTCCTGCAGTCCGGCTGCTGCAGCTTCTTCCAGACACCGTTCCATCAAGGCACGTCCGATACCCTTGTCCGTGTGGTCGGGATCGGTTCCAAAATGACGGATATTGCCGTTTGAATCCGTTTCGTCCCTGCCTGTCGGGGAATGCTTGGTCCATCCTCCCACACCGACAATCTGGCCATCGTGAAACTCGGCTGCATAGTAGGTTTCCGAGGTCAGTAGGTTCGGCTGTGCGTCGGTTATGAGCGGCAGCGCCCTTCGAAGGGTTTCTGCATCATATGCCTCTGCCAGAAGAACAGAATAACTTTGCGCGAGCAGCGCTGAAACGGCGGCTGCATCGGCAGCAGTTGTTTCACGGATCCTGAATGGCATCGCGTCACGCTTCCTGGAGCTTCCCGCGCTTGAGGTGCTCATCGAGTCGCGGCATGATTTCTACGAAATTGCAGGGCATGTGGCGATAGTCGAGTTGCCATTTCAGGATGCCGTCCCAGGCATCCTTGCAGGCTCCGGGCGAACCGGGAAGCACGAAAATGTAAGTCGCGCCCGCAACGCCGCCGGTTGCTCGCGACTGGATCGTGGATGTGCCGATCTTGTCGTAGGAAATACGGTGAAAAACTTCCGAGAACCCGTCCATCCGTTTTTCAAACAGCGGTTCCATCGCCTCCGGCGTGACATCTCTGCCGGTAAAACCCGTGCCTCCGGTCGATATGATGACGTCGACGCCTTTGTCGGCAATCCATTTCCTTGCAATCTCCTGGATGGCGGGAACGTCATCGGTGACGATCTTGCGGTCGGCGAGCACATGCCCTGCCTTTTCAGCCCGGTCTGCAAGGGTGTTTCCGGATCGGTCTTCTTCCGGCTTTCGGGTGTCGGAAACGGTCAGAACCGCGATGTTGAGCGGTACAAAGGGACGGGACTCATCGATACGTGACATGTGGCACTCCTTTGTTCGAGACATAGGGGAAGTTGAGTCATTCTTCCAGTGGTTGCCGGACTGCGCGTGCCAGACCCATCTACGCGAAATAAAATTACAAAAAATAACAAGAATGGGACACTTGCAAAATAATTAGGTCAGTATTATTGACTTAAATAATCGATAACATGCTTGAGAGCCGATCATGACAACCTGGGACAGTCTCTACGCCAGACGGGCGACGCGAATGCGCGCATCGGAAATTCGCGAACTCCTCAAGCTGTTGGACAGGCCGGATGTGATTTCCTTTGCAGGAGGCATTCCGGATCCGGCACTTTTTCCGGCCAGGGAATTCAAGCAGGCCTATTCCGACATCCTGGGCGGTCCGGAGGCGGAAAGGGCACTCCAGTACGGCATCAGCGAAGGCAGCATCAGGCTACGCCAATGGATTGTCGATCACATGAGAGAACTTGGTGTTTCCTGCAATCTGGAGAACATTCTCATCACGTCCGGATCTCAGCAGGGCCTCGATTACATCGGCAAACTGTTCCTGTCCGAAGACGATACTGCTCTTGTTCAATGGCCGACCTATCTCGGAGCGGTCCAGGCGTTCAACGCGTACGAGCTTCATTTTGAACGGCTGGAGCCGCGCGCCAATCTGGACGCGGGTGACTATCTTGCCAGAGCGGAAGAAAAGGGCGGCGCAGTCAAATTCGCATATCTTTCGCCGGACTTTGCTAATCCGACAGGCCTGTCGCTTGACTTGGAAGAGCGCAAGCGCATTCTGTCGCTTGCTGGCGATCTCGCCTGCGCCGTGATCGAAGATGCTCCCTATCAGAGCCTTCGCTATGACGGCGAGCCGGTAAGGGCGATGCTGGCGCTTGATTGCGATTGCAACGGCGGCATTGAAAACAGCCGGACGCTTTATTGCGGCAGTTTTTCAAAGTCGCTTTCGCCCGGCCTGCGGCTCGGCTGGATCTGTGCGGCGTCCGAAGTCATTTCCCGGCTGGTTCTGATCAAACAGGCGAGTGATCTCAACACACCGGTTCTCAACCAGGAAGCCATGGCGCGCGTTGCCGAGACGAAGTTCGAGAGCCATACCGCGCGCACAAATGCGATTTACAGGGAACGTCGTGACGCAATGCTTGCGGCCCTGGAAAAACACTTGCCCGCTGGTACGAGCTGGACCCGGCCGGAAGGCGGCATGTTCATCTGGGTGGAGTTGCCGGAGGAACTTGATGCGTCGGATTTGCTTGAGCGCTCGGTCGAGACCGCAAAGGTGGCCTTTGTACCCGGCAAGGCCTTTCATCCGGACGGGAGCGGCGGCAACACCTTGAGACTGAGTTTTTCCTGCGCCGACACGGGCAAAATTGAACAGGGAATTTCAAGGCTTGGTGCCCTGATCAGCGAAACTGTCATGTCCAGGCAGTAACATCACCCGTCACAAACTTGGTCCTGAATGCGAAGGTCGGCATAAGCAGTTTAACCGGAACTGCGAACCGAATTGAGGCGCATGGAACTTCACGAGAAGCTGGACAACTACTGCGAACGCGTCGGACCTGAGTTCTGGTCTGAGCCATTGAACGCCATGACCAATGCCGCGTTTCTGATTGCGGCTTTGGCCGCATTTCTGATCTGGCGCAGAAAAACACCGAACGACCTGGCGGGCTTCGGCCTGATCGTCGTTCTTGCCGCAATAGGCATCGGGTCGTTCCTCTTTCACACTCTTGCAACAAGGTGGGCATCGCTTGCCGACGTCATTCCGATCGCGATTTTCATCCATTTTTATCTTTTCCTCGCGCTCAATCGTTTTTTGCAGCTGCAATGGTGGGCAGCTCTCGGCATCGTTATCGCGTTTTTTGCAGTAACGCCGTTCGCCGGACAGGCAATTGCGCCGCTTGTCGGGTCTTCGGCCGGTTACGTGCCTGCACTCCTGGCAATTTTTGGTGTTGGAACACTGTTTGTTCCTAAAAATCAGAAGCTTGGTCTACAGGTATTGCTGACAGGGCTGGTGTTCCTTGCCTCGCTCGCATTTCGCACGATGGATGAACCTCTTTGCGCGCATCTTGCGTTTGGAACGCATTTCCTGTGGCATGTCCTGAACGGGGTCGTGCTGTTTTTGTTGATACGGGTTCTTATTTTACAGCGCGCGAGATAAACCGCAGAGACATTTAAGGAATTTGCAGTCAAAGTTGTAATGTGCAGCACCAGCCGGATTGCATCCAGAAACAGCGACAGAGCCGAGAAGGTCAGGGAGACAGGAAACGTCATGAGCGATAGCAACAAGACCGAGCACGATCTGACCGAAGCAGCGCTTTATTATCACGAGAATCCGAAGCCCGGTAAGCTGGAGATACAGCCGACAAAACCGCTTGGAAACCAGCGCGACCTGGCACTGGCCTATTCACCCGGTGTTGCTGCGCCCTGTCTTGCAATCGCCGACGACCCGTCAAAGGCTGCTATCTACACGTCGCGTGCCAATCTTGTGGCCGTCATCTCCAACGGCACCGCTGTTCTTGGGCTCGGCCATATTGGTCCGCTCGCATCCAAGCCGGTGATGGAGGGAAAGGCGGTCCTTTTCAAGAAGTTCGCAGGGATTGATGTTTTCGACATCGAAGTGGACGAACTGGACGTCGACAAGTTCGTCGATGCGGTTTCGGTGTTGGAACCGACTTTCGGTGGCATCAATCTGGAAGACATCAAGGCACCGGAATGCTTCATGGTCGAGGCAAAGCTCCGGGAAAAGATGAAAATTCCTGTCTTTCACGACGACCAGCACGGCACCGCGATCATCGTCGGAGCCGCCGTCCGAAACGGATTGCATCTTGCGGGCAAGAAAATCGAGGATGCCAAGATCGTCGCTTCCGGCGCCGGAGCTGCGGCTCTTGCCTGCCTGAACATGCTTGTCTCCCTCGGCGCGAAGCGTGAGAATATCTGGATCACGGATATCGAAGGTGTCGTCTACGAGGGCCGTGAAAAGCTCATGGACGAGTGGAAATCCGTGTTCGCGCAAAAGACCGATCTGAGAACACTGGAAGAAGTCATTGACGGTGCGGATGTGTTCCTTGGCCTTTCCGTAGGCGGCGTGCTCAAGCCGCAGATGGTCGAGAAGATGGGCAAGGGACCGTTGATTCTGGCATTGGCCAACCCCAATCCGGAAATCATGCCCGAAGAAGCCCTGGCTGTGCGCGATGATGTTGTGATGTGTACCGGCCGGTCCGATTACCCGAACCAGGTCAACAACGTCATTTGCTTTCCCTTCATCTTCCGTGGTGCTCTGGATGTCGGAGCAACAACCATCAACGAACATATGAAGCGCGCGGCTGTGGAAGCCATTGCGGGTCTTGCACAGGAAGAGCCTTCCGACGTCGTGGCGCGTGCCTATGGTGGCAAAACCGAGACTTTCGGTCCGAACTACCTGATCCCGTCACCTTTCGACCAGCGCCTCATTCTGCGCGTCGCCCCGGCCGTCGCCAAGGCGGCGATGGAATCCGGTGTCGCGACGCGGCCGATCACAGATTTCGATGCTTATTACGACCGGTTGAACCGCTTTGTCTTCCGTTCCGGCCTGATCATGAAGCCGATCATCCAGAATGCGTCGAAGGAGCCGCAAAGGATCATTTATGCTGAAGGTGAGGACGAGCGCGTGTTACGTGCGGCGCAGGTCCTGATCGAGGACCACATTGCCAAACCGATCCTGGTCGGCCGCCCCGATGTTCTGCAGCAGCGTTGCGAGCGGTTCGGCCTGAAGATTCGTCCCGATATTGATTTTGAATACGTCAACCCGCAGGACGACCCGCGCTACCGTGACTATGTGGATGAGTATTTCGAGTGTGTCGGTCGAAAGGGTCTGCCGCCCAGTGCCGCCCGGACCGTCGTACGAACCAACGCGACTGTCATATCCGCCCTTGCCGTGAGACGGGGCGATGCGGACGCGGTCATCTGCGGTCTGGAGGGGCGTTTCATCCGGCATCTGCGCGACATCAAGCAGGTGATCGGCGTTTGCGAGACGGCCCGCGATCTTTCCGCCATGTCCCTGCTGATCAACAGTCAGGGTGCCCTTTTCATGTCGGACACGTTCGTCACTGAAGATCCGACCGCCGAAGAGATTTCGGAAATGGCCATCCTGGCCGCTCAGGAAATTCGCCGCTTCGGCATCGAACCCAAGATCGCACTTCTGTCGATGTCCAACTTCGGTTCCAGAGAAACGGCATCATCGCGCAAGATGCGTGAGGCGTTGGACATCATCTGGGAACGCCATCCGGAACTGGAAGCGGACGGGGAAATGCACGGCGACTCGGCGTTGAGCGAAACGTTGCGGGAACAGGTGATGCCGGGCAGCAGGTTGAAAGGCGAAGCCAATCTGCTGCTTTTCCCGAACCTCGATTCGGCCAATATCGCCCACAACCTCCTGAAGGTGGCGACACAGGCACTGCATGTCGGCCCGATTCTGCTGGGAGCGGCAAAAACGGCACATATCCTGACACCGTCCGTGACCTCGCGCGGTGTGGTCAACATGTCGGCATTGGCAAGCGTCGAAGCACAGACCCGGTTGGCCGATTAGGCCCGGAGAACCCGGCAGGAAAACCGGCTGCTTCAATTCGCGCGTTCACCTTTGCGATGCGGACCTTTAAACCGGCCCGCGTCCTGTCCCGAAAACAAAGTCGCACCATGACCGTGAAAACGCCCGAAAACTGCGTCAGCAAGCAGGATATCCGAACTGCGATTGACACATTGGACGAGGAGTTGATCCGGATCTTCGCGCGCCGGCAGGGTTACGTCCGGCGAATGTCGCAAATCAAGCGGCATCCCGATGAAGCATTCGATCGCGAGCGTATCGAAACAATGATTGCAGCAATCCGTCAGCGCGCCGAAGGCCTTGGTCTGGAACCCGCGCAGGCTGAGTTGGTCTGGCGGACGCTGATCGACTGGAATGTGGCATGGGAGAAACGGGCGATATCCACACGTCTGGAAAAGGCAGATATTGCGTCTGTCGAAACCGCCGACTGAATGTTTTTAGTGCAATGGTGGCTGTTCGGATCGTCAGGAGTACCTAATTAAAGACAAAAGCCGATTGGCAGCCTCTCTTGTTCGGAGCCCTGAATGAACGTCCTGAGTTTTTGCACGACTTCAGCCGCAGCGTTGGTCCTTCTGGCCGGTTCAGCAGTGATGATGCCTGCCGCCGCCCAGTCATCGGTAAATCCCGAAACGGTTACGGATGGTCTTGCTTATCCGTGGAGCGTGGCGTTTCTGCCTGAAGGCGGCTACCTGGTGACCGAGCGCGACGGTCTCTTGAAATTCGTTTCCGCCGAGGGCGACCAGAGCGTGGTGTCCGGTACGCCCGAAGTCTTTGCGCAAGGCCAGGGTGGTCTGCTCGATGTCGTGCTCAGTCCCGGATTTGAAAGCGATCGCACGATCTACATGACCTTCTCGCAAGGTTCGCCCGAAGGAGCAGGGACGTCTCTCTATCGGGCAAAGCTGATGGCAGATGGAGAAAGTTACCGGCTTGAAGACGGCGAGACGATTTTCCGGGCCAACAATCGCGCCTATGGCGGGCGTCATTTCGGTTCTCGGCTTGCCTTTGCTCCTGATGGGACCCTGTTCATGACACTGGGCGACAGGGGAGAAGGTTCGCGTTCGCAGGACCCGTCGGAACACACTGGCTCGGTGCTGCGACTGACCTCGAACGGCGATCCCGCACCTGGCAATCCGTTTGAAGGCCGGGAGGGTTACAAACCGGAAATCTGGTCCATCGGACACCGGAACCCGCAAAGTGCGGCAATCAATCCCGTCACCGGAAAGCTCTGGACGGTTGAGCACGGTGCCCGTGGCGGTGACGAAGTCAATATTCCGGAAGCCGGCAAGAATTACGGCTGGCCGGTGATCTCCTACGGACGGCACTATTCCGGTGGCAAGATCGGCGAGGGAACGTCCCGGGACGGCATGGAACAACCTGTCTACTACTGGGATCCGTCGATTGCTCCTTCCGGAATGGCTTTCGTCAAAAGCGGCCTTTATCCCGACTGGCAGGGAGACCTGCTGGTTGGTGCATTGCGCGGGCAACATCTTTCCAGGCTCAGGCTGGACGGTGACAGCATAGCTTCTGAAGAACAGCTTCTGGCCGAGTTGGGTGAACGTATCCGGGATGTTCGTCAGGCACCTGACGGATTTCTCTATGTTCTGACTGACAGTGATGACGGCCGGTTGATCCGATTGGTCCCGTGATTGCCGGAACGCTTTGTCGCCGAAAGACAAATCCTGCACATTCGCTTGACATTTTGCGTCCATAAGACGATATACCGGCCAGCAATTGCTGCCGCGTGAGCAGATTCAATGCACCGATTGCCCGAAAACGCATCGTTTCCGGAGCAGGGTGACTTCCAGTTGCACAGAATTCGAGCCTGATGATAGGCTCAACCAGTTCCCACATCACGTTAGGGTCTGGCGGCACAGAGCACAGTCTCTTTCGGGGATCTTGCTGCCGCGAACCGACACCAAGCCGCAAAGGAAGACTTTGCGGTGACACGGGCGTTTGTGACGCTCGAAACAAGGAAATGATTTTGACCGAATTTAAAGACCTGGGACTTTCCAGTGGCCTGTTGAAAGCCGTCTCGGAAAACGGCTACACGTCACCGACACCTATCCAGGAAAAAGCTATTCCGCTCATCCTTTCGGGCCGTGATCTCATGGGCCTGGCCCAGACCGGCACCGGCAAGACCGCAGCATTCGGGTTGCCTCTGATCGACCGGTTGCTTGCCGAAAACGAACATGCGCAGCCGAGAGGCACGCGCGCGCTTATTCTTGCACCGACACGCGAACTGGTGAACCAGATCGCAAAAAACCTGGTTTCTTACCTGAAAAACACACCCTTGCGCGTATCTTCCGTCGTCGGTGGCGTATCGATCAACGGTCAGATCAAGCGGCTTTCCAGGGGCACGGACATTCTCGTGGCCACTCCGGGCCGGCTTCTTGATCTCGTTGATCGAAAGGCCGTCAACCTGGGTACTGCGTCCTATCTCGTATTAGATGAAGCTGACCAGATGCTCGATCTGGGCTTCATCCATGCATTGCGCAGGATTGCCGGACTGGTCCGTCAAGAGCGGCAAACCCTGTTGTTTTCTGCAACGATGCCGAAACAGATTTCCGAGCTTGCACGCTCCTATTTGCGCAATCCGGAACGGGTTGAAGTCTCGCCGACAGGACGGACCGCCGACAAGGTTACCCAGTCCGTGCATTTCATGGATCAGAAAGCCAAGACGGATTTCGTGCTCAAGCAATTGCAGTCCAGCCCGGACGACATGTCGCTTGTCTTCTGCCGGACCAAACATGGTGCTGAGCGTCTCATGCGCAAACTGTCGCAAAACGGCGTTGCGGCGGGCTCCATCCACGGAAACAAGAGCCAGAACCAGCGCGACAAGGCGATCCGGGATCTACGCGAAGGCCGGATAAATGTACTTGTGGCCACGGACGTTGCCGCCCGCGGGATCGATATCCCGGGTGTGAGCCATGTCTACAACTTCGAACTGCCTGAAGTCGCTGAAGCCTATGTTCACAGGATCGGTCGCACGGCACGTGCCGGCGCTGCGGGTGAAGCAGTTGCACTTTGCGCGCCTGAGGAGATCGCGTTGTTCCGTCAGATTGAAAAACTGATCGGTATCGAGATACCGGTTGCCAGTGGCGATGTTCCCCCAATGGCCGCAGCAGCGAGCCGGTCAAAGCGCGGTGGACAGAACCGTGGTGGGCAAAATCGCGGCGGCGGCAAGCCGGCGCCCAAGAAACCATTCCGCAAATCGTCTTCCAAGAACGACAACGACAACAACAACGCATCCGCAAGGCAGGCGAAGGCGCCGCAGGCCGAACAACCGCAAAAGGGCTGCCTGACCCAAGGCAGCTGCACGGTTTCCAGAGAAGCGGATTTTAAAAAAATTGCACCGGGAAGTGGCCTTCCCGGTGCCAAACCTTGTGGTCGATGGGGTCCAGAGCAACAGAAGCCGCTCTGACTGTACAGTTGGAAGCCGTCCAAACCCGATCCGCAACCGCCGCAGTCCGGTCGGGAAGCCGCTGCTTCCTGCCCACAAGGCACCTGGTCGCTGATGGGCGACCAGATCTCAAATTGTTTTGGGGAATTCGCAAAACCATCGCGAACGACATGGCGTCAATCGTCAAAACATGGCGAAAATCAACCACCTAAGCCCCAGTGACAGTAAAGCTAGATTAACCAACTCGAGTCTGCAATCGTCGACGATTGCGTGTATAAATGCATGTGGATATCCGATTATATCAAATTTTTCAGATATTTAGATGGAAAAAAGCTGCTATTTTCCGATTTTTGCGCTTAACCCAGGATTGAATCGAGCGAGTTGGCGAAGCAAGAAATGCTTTAGTTTCAAAGAATTGCAAGAAACATTTTCTTTATCTATTGTTGTATAGAAAATTCTTATACGCATGTAATTGCGGTGGAATTTCAATAAGCGGTTGAAAGCTATGGAAAATCGGGCAGGGGCTTATCAGCGCTATTTATTCGATATTACTGATCTGGACTTGATGCCGTTGCGAAGCTTCCTCAGCGTTAGGAAATTCGGCTTCGAATGAGACATAAATTTGACCAATTAGTATAAATTTGAACTCTCGAGTCATAATAAATTTTTATCTGGCGAAGTAGGTGGTTGACGCGAACGTAACGTAAGGATAAATCGGCGCGCACCGAAGCATTCATTAACCAAGTTTATCAAGTGCAGAGGTTTTTTAACCAGGCAAAGATCTGGACAAGGTGCACGTTGGCTCCATCAGGACCTTCGACTCCCACGAATTAGAATTGCCGTTTGAAAGAACGGCTCAGGCCTTGTGGCGCGGGCGATCGCGCAACGCATGGACGTCCGAGACGTCCGGCCTTCCAGCTGTGCGCAATTGACAACCGCAACGGACCGGCACCCCCACTTCGCCGGTCTGATAACACCCATCGGCCACAAGACGGCAGCGCCGGGAAGTTTGACTTCCCGGCGCTGTTTGTTTTCAAGCATTACTGCGTCCGCATGGATGACCCTTTGACAGCGATCAGCAGACAAATGGCAGACGCTGCCAGAAGGATTGACCCGATTGCATAGCGAGGCGTAATGCAGCCTTCGGCCAGGGCAAATTTTTGTACTCTGCCACCCCACTCGAATATCCGGTCACCAATAACTGCGACTGCCAGGGCAAACGACAGTGTTGACGATAGAACACAAAGCCATCTCTTTCGAAAAATGAGCGAAACAAACACCAGAGCAACGTATGCCAACCCGGGTGTTGAACCAAAGACAAACACAAGTTCCTCGTATTGAGACGCAGGGCCAGCGTCAGGATTCCAATCTGGCCTAACCTTGTCGCAGATTTCGGCTTGCGCGCTCACACATGAAAGAAAGAGAGCGGCCGAAGCCGCTCCAATCCGATGTGTCAAGATCGTCAGTATCTCGGCGGTTACATGTTCGGATAGTTCGGTCCGCCCGCACCTTCCGGCACGGTCCAGGTGATGTTGCGGTTCGGATCCTTGATGTCGCAGGTCTTGCAGTGCACGCAGTTCTGCGAATTAATCTGGAATCGCGGCGCATCCTCGCCTTCCTCGACCCACTCGTAGACGCCGGCCGGGCAATAGCGGTTGGAAGGACCTTCGAACACATCGTGCTCGGACGATTTCTGAAGCGCCATGTCGGCAACTTTCAGGTGGATCGGCTGGTCTTCCTCGTGGTTGGTGTTGGACAGGAACACGGAGGAGAGTTTGTCGAAGGACACGACACTGTCCGGCTTCGGATAGTCGATCTTCTTGCAATCCTTGGCCGGTTTCAGGGTTTCGGAGTCCCGCTTGCCGTGCTTCATGGTGCCGAAGAAGGAAAAGCCGAACAGTTCATTCGTCCACATGTCCAGGCCGCCGAGACCGATCCCGATCCAGGTGCCGAATTTCGACCAGAGCGGCTTGGCGTTGCGCACTTTTTTGAGGTCTTCTCCGATCGGGCTGTTGCGCCACGCCGTATCGTAATTCGCCAGTTCCGTATGGGTTTCACCGCGTCCGATGGCGGCCATCACTTCCTCGGCTGCAAGCATGCCGGAGAACATGGCGTTATGTGAGCCCTTGATGCGCGGAACATTGACGAACCCTGCCGAACATCCCATCAGCAGGCCGCCGGGAAATGAAAGTTTCGGAACCGACTGATAGCCACCTTCGGTAATTGCGCGCGCACCATAGGAGATGCGTTTTCCGCCTTCGAATGTCTCACGGATCGCCGGATGGGTCTTGAAACGCTGAAATTCGTCGAATGGTGACAGCCAGGGGTTTTCGTAGTTGAGATGGAGCACGAAGCCGACGGCAACCTGATTGTCTTCCAGATGATAAAGGAAGGACCCGCCACCGGTCTTGCCGTCGAGAGGCCAGCCGAAGGAGTGCTGCACGAGGCCGAGCCTATGTTTTTCCGGGTCAACCTGCCAGAGTTCCTTGATGCCGATGCCGAACTTCGGCACGTCGCTGTCCTTATCGAGATCGAATTTCTCGATCAGTTGCTTGGCGAGCGATCCGCGCGCGCCTTCGCCGATCAGCGTATATTTTGCGCGAAGTTCCATGCCGCGGGTAAACATTGCATTGGGTTTGCCGTCGCGGCCGATTCCCATGTCACCTGTCGCGACGCCGGCAACACTGCCGTTTTCATCGTAAAGCAATTCAGCCGCAGCAAATCCCGGATAGATCTCGACCCCGAGCGCCTCGGCCTTTTCCGCCAGCCAGCGGCAAACATTTCCGAGGGAAGCGATGTAGTTTCCGTGGTTGTTCATCAGCTTCGGCATGAACAGGTTCGGAAGGCGCATGGACCCGGCAGGGCCGAGCACAAGGAAATGATCATCCGTGACGGCGGTCTTGATCGGTGTTTCCTCGTCGCGCCATTCCGGAAGAAGTTGATCAAGCGCGACAGGGTCGATAACAGCACCAGACAGAATGTGGGCGCCGACCTCGGATCCTTTTTCAAGAACAACGACACTCAGTTCCTCGCCTCTGTCACCGGCGATTTGCATCAGCCGGATTGCCGCGGCAAGTCCTGCTGGACCTGCGCCGACGATCACGACATCAACTTCCATGCTCTCGCGTTCACCAAGCGCGTCTTGATCGCTCATTTTTGTCTCCCTCTACCCGGTGGGGCCTTATCCCTATCGCCTTGTTTGCCCTATTTTGCGGCGCAAAACACGACATTTTTCTATCCTCATTGCGAAATCCGGACCCCATTTGACTGTATTTTCGCCAGATAGATCAAAGCCGGAGAGACGCGTCAAGCAAAAGACTGACGTTTACGTAAACGTTAATAACGCTGAAGTGGCTGTAGAGAGATGTGCAAAGACGCTGAAAATCGAACTATCCGCAGCCTCTGTCACCGGGTGCCGCTTGTGCTCGCGGGCCAACCGGATAATATCGCACCTCGGAGGTCGATCTCTTGCAAAATCCCCAACAAGATCTGAGAAAAATCGAAAGCCTGCTGGAGTTTTATGTCGACGCTGGCATCGACTGTTTTTTGGGGGATGAGGCGGTTGATTGGGCCGAGCAGACACTCAGGCAGGCCGCGGAACGTCGCCGGCCTCAGGTCGAGGTTTCTGCGCCCAAAGACGCGCAGTCGGCCGGCTCGAGTGCTTCGCAACCGCCGCGGATCCAGGCCGGCCGGTTACCGCAACCAGCCGCCAAACCACAGACGTCGGTCACACCACAGGCCCCGGCCGCATCGCAAACCCCTGTCAATCTGTCGCAGGGCACGGCCGCAGGGCAACCGGCTGTTATTCCCGATCAGCAGATCGTTGCGTCCGCCCGCGATCTTGCTGCATCAGCTGAAACGCTTGATGATCTCAGGGCCTGCCTGGAAGCATTTGACGGCTGTAACCTGAAGCTAACTGCCAAGAAGCTCGTTTTTGCAGACGGGTCTCCAGATGCCAGGTTGATGTTTGTCGGCGAGGCTCCCGGACGGGATGAAGACCTTCAGGGCAAACCCTTCGTGGGCGATCCGGCCAGCTGTTGGATCGCATGCTGACGGCAATCGGATTGGATCGTTCATCCGCCTATATCGCGAATGTCGTTCCTTGGCGGCCACCGGGAAATCGAACGCCGACACCGCAGGAAACCGAAATCTGCAAGCCATTCATCAAGCGCCAGATCGAACTGGTCAATCCGGATGTGCTTGTCTTTCTCGGGGCTGCGTCCGCCAAGAATCTGCTTGGCGTCCAGGACGGCATTCGCAAGATGCGTGGCAGGTGGATGAGTTATCCGGTCACGGAGCGGCAGATAGCGGCGATAGCGACGTATCATCCGGCCTATCTGTTGCGCAGTCCCATGGAAAAACGTCTGTCCTGGCGCGATTTCCTGAACATTCGCTCAAAACTGACCGAAAGTTAGTTTCCTCTCCTGACCTGGCATTAACACCGTTTTTAGGCTTCAGGTTGTAGTCTGGGGTGTGGTGAATCCGGAGGTTCAATTGAGCATCTTTGACGCTCTCAGGACTGCAGATAATTGCGTTGCGGCACTCGTTGTCGATCTTGCGGACATGACTTGTTTTGAAGCTTCGGTGCTTGATCTGACTGATAAAGGGTGCTGGATCGTTTCAGACAAGGTCGACCTGCTTAAGGAGGAGGTCGGTCTGCGTCTGGAAGGTTATGACAAGCTGGTCCGTGGAACGGTTATTGCTTTTGGCGACAATGAAGCCAGGATCAGCTTTGAACCCATGAAGTCGCAGACCGGCGAAAAACGGCGCGAAATTCGGCGCTCCGTCTGGATCAGCACTATAGTCTGCGGAAAGACCAGTCCTTTCACCATGAAGTGCAGGATCGTGGATGCCAGCAAATCAGGGTGCCGGATTGAAGGTGACAATCTGGATCGTTTGCCCCGGGAAGTCGAAATCTCGATTCCGGGACTTGATCTGCCGATTTCTGCGAAAATCGTGTGGCGCGGGGAGGGGAGCGCGGGTGTTCGTCTCAACTGGCCATTCGCGCCTGCACCGATGCCGACACCGGAGATGATCGCGATCAAACTCGACCGTGAACAGGAAAAGGAAGCTGAAAAGCCGAAGCCGAAAAAGCGCATTAGCGCCTTCGGATCTTGACGTCCGCAGAGCTCTCGATTGCGCACGGAGCGAATTAAGGTTGCTGGCGACCTTTGCAAGTGCAGAGACGATACATATATCGAGAGGAGTTTTTGATCACTCTCAGGGCTTTCCAGCGTGCTTTCCAGCTTTCGTCGTATTCTTCCCAAACGTTTCCGCAATGACAAACCGGTCATTCCCGTCGTGCGCCTGCAGGGTGCCATCGGCATGCAGAGCCCGATGCGCTCCGGACTGTCTCTGGCTTCAGTGGCACTGCCGCTGGAAAAAGCCTTCTCGATCAAGAAAGCACCAGCAGTCGCATTGATCGTAAACTCCCCGGGAGGGTCTCCGGTACAGTCACGCCTGATCTTCAAGCGTATTCGGGACCTTGCCAAGGAGAATGACAAGGACGTTCTGGTGTTCGTGGAGGATGTCGCGGCAAGCGGCGGTTATATGATCGCACTTGCCGGTGACGAGATCTTTGTCGATCCCTCTTCCGTCGTCGGGTCGATCGGCGTTGTCGCGGCCGGTTTCGGATTTACAGAACTGATCAAGAAAATTGGCGTCGATCGCCGCGTTTATACGGCAGGTGAAAAGAAGGTTACTCTTGATCCGTTCCTGCCGGAAGTACCGGAGGACATTGCCTATCTGAAAACGCTTCAGCTGGAGATCCACGAAACCTTCATTGATCTGGTGAAATCCCGGCGCGGTGACATACTGACAGACGATCCGGACCTGTTTACCGGAAAGTTCTGGACCGGCCGCACCGCGATCCAGCTCGGACTTGTCGATGCCATCGGTGACCTGCGATCCGTTTTGCGGGAGCGCTACGGTGAAAAGACGCAACCGAACCTGATATCTGCGCCGCGTGGTCTGTTTGGCCGAAGGGTGGGACTAGGTGTTGCACTGAAAGGGCAAAGACTGACTGAAGGCCTTGGGGAAGAGCTTATTTCCTCTGTGGAGGAACGAGCGATGTGGATGCGTTACGGCCTTTAAATGGGCGTATTGAAATTGTGAGGTGGGAGCAAGAAGGGGAGTAGAAATGACGGAACTGATAGGTGTTGCTGCCCTGGCTGTTGGCGGCTACTGGATCGTCCAGCGCGTCAAGCGCAAGATGGCCGAAGTCGAAAACCAGATCTCAAAGGCCGCGGCAAAGGCCGACCCTAACGGTCGCGGCGCAAAGCTTGTTCTGGATCCCGAGACAGGCAGGTATCGTCCAGGCAATTGAACCGTGCCGGCGGAGCACAAGCTCCGCCGACAGGAACCTAGGCGTTCGTTTTTGCAGTGGATGCAACAAACAAACCCCAACGCAGCGTTTTCTTTCTGGCGGTTAACGCCAAGGATCGCGGCGGTTAGCACTACAAGCAGGAATTCCGCTGCGGGACTTGCCAGCCAGATCCCTGTTTCGCCGAAAAATGCCGGTAGCGCGATCAGCAACGGCAGAAAGAAAAAGTACGGTTTGATCAGACTGATCAACGCCGCGCGCATCGCATCGCCAAGCGCCTGGAAATAGGCCGCGATAACGAAGAGCGGGCCGGCTGCAAACATCAGGGCAACTGTGATCGGCATGATCCTCGACAACTCGCTGGTTACTTGCAAATCATTGACGAACAGGAAGCCGACCGGGCGGGCAAATACCGTCAAGAGTGTTTGCGCGCCAAGGCAATATACAAACGCTGTCAGGAGTCCGAGCCGCAGCGTGTCGTCCGAACGCTTCCATTCTCCCGCGCCGTAATTGTTGCCGATCATTGCCTGCAGTGCCTGGGTCAATCCGAGCAGTGGCAAGAAGACGAAGGTCATGATGCGGGTCACGATGCCGAAGGCGGCGACCGTTGCTTCGTATCCTTCCTGCCCGAAATACTGAAGCGAGGCAAAGGTTGCCGCAGAGCTGAGGGCAATACCGGCAAAGTTCAGGCTTTGAGGGGCTCCGAGAGCAAAGATGGACCACCAATGCGCGGTCAGCGGATAGCTTAGCAAAGTGCCGGGTTTCAGGACTGTCTTTGCTCGCAGGCGAAACAGGATCACCACTGCAAATGTCAGCAACTGCGCCAGCGCAGTCCCGTAGGCCGTTCCCGCAACACCAAGTTTCAGGATGGCGACCAGCACGAAATTGAAGACAATATTGGCCAGCGAGACAAGAAGGCTGACCCCTGCCATCTGCATGACGAAGCCTTCGCTTCGAAGGGCACCCGTTTGGACTGACAGCACAAAGAGAAGCGGCGAGGTCCAGACTGTGATTGCAAGGTATGTATATGCCATTCCGGCGATCGGTTCCGACCCCTCGGCAGCAATCAGGATTATCGGGTATCCGACGGCTGAAAACAGAACGATCGCTCCTGCGCCGGTACAAAGTGCCAGCCCGTGCGCACCGGAAAATACCGATCGTGCACCGTCGACATGACCGCCTCCAAGGTTGCGGGCAAGGATACTGTTCATCCCGTTTGAGACCAGCGTTGCCATCGCGACAAGCAACATATAGGCGGGAAACATCAAGGTGACTGCGCTGAGCGCATCGGGCCCAACGAACCGGCCAAGAAACACGGCATCCGCGACCGTCAAGAGGCCGTTCATGCTCATGACCAGTATGATCGGCAGTGCAGTTTTCAATAAGGTGAGGGGGAGTGGCCCCTGCGTGAAGACATTCTTCCGCGAAGTGTCGGATGACATTCCGTTCTCCAGGTCGTTATTTCGCAAGGAAGGGGAAGCTCGCATTGCCCGCAACGCGAAACGCGTGGAGGAACGAAAAATCGTTAAGTCCGGATCTTCACCAAGACGGAGGTCGGCGAGCGGCTGGCGTCCGGAGCCGCGATGTTGGTAGTTTGTTGAAGGAGACGCGTCAACCCCGGCAGTCGCGACACGCTATTTGGTGTGTGTGCCTCCTGGGCCGCGCGTCTTGACCTTGCCGTCACATCGTGGCACCTCTCGCTCCGCAATGGCGGGACTGTCCTGCCGCCAAGAGCCAATTGCGGAATGAAAATCCATGTCCACTGAAACCCTGCCGGCGCATATGCGTCCGGAAAATTCCTTTCAAGGCCTGATCCTGACGCTTCAGCGCTTCTGGGCAGACCAGGGCTGCGTGGTGCTTCAGCCTTACGACATGGAAGTCGGCGCCGGGACGTTTCACCCGGCGACCACTTTGCGTTCGCTCGGGCCACGGCCCTGGAGGGCCGCCTATGTGCAGCCGTCGCGTCGCCCGACCGACGGACGCTACGGTGAAAACCCGAACCGCCTGCAGCACTATTACCAGTTCCAGGTGATCCTGAAACCGTCGCCCTCAGACCTTCAGGATCTCTACCTGAAGTCGCTCTATGCCATAAGCCTGGATCCGAAGTTACACGACATCCGTTTCGTGGAAGACGACTGGGAAAGCCCGACACTCGGTGCCTGGGGGCTTGGCTGGGAGTGCTGGTGCGACGGTATGGAAGTCTCGCAATTCACGTATTTTCAGCAGGTTGCCGGCTTCGAGTGTTCTCCGGTCTCCGGTGAGCTCACTTACGGTCTTGAGCGTCTGGCCATGTATATTCAGGGCGTCGATAACGTCTATGATCTCAATTACAACGGCATGGAAGGCGATGCGAAGATCACTTATGGCGACGTCTTTCTCCAGGCCGAACAGGAATATTCGCGTCACAATTTTGAACATGCGGACACGGACATACTGTTCCGTCACTTCAAGGATGCTGAAAACGAGTGTCGTGCGTTGCTGGCAGCCGGCGCGAAAGCACGGGACGAGACGGGCGCGCATGTGCACCAGGTTGTGCTTCCCGCATACGATCAATGCATCAAGGCCAGCCATGCCTTCAACCTGCTCGACGCGCGCGGTGTCATATCGGTGACCGAGCGCCAAAGTTATATTCTGCGCGTGCGCGAACTCGCAAAAGCCTGCGGCGCTGCATTCCTGGAAACGGAAGCCGGCGGTGTCGGCTATCACAACCAGGCGGCAGAATAAGCCAGGTGAATTGCTGTTCTTGAAGGGCGCGCAGTGATGCGGGGTCTCAAGCAATTGACGAGACAGTTGATACGGTATTGAAACAATTCCCTGTACCTGCGCGGGATGACAAGACAGTGCTCAGGCGCTAGCCTCCGGTCATTCTTTACGGGGGATTTCACGTTGGCCTGGTTCATTCTTGCATTTCTGATCGCTGTCTCGGTCTTTGCGATTTTTCTTTACAACACGCTCGTCAAGAAAAGGCAGATGGTTGAAGAGGGCTGGAGCGGCATCGACGTCCAACTGAAACGCCGGGCAAACCTCATTCCCAACCTGGTCGAGACCGTCAAGGGCTACGCGGATCACGAGCAGCAAACATTGGACAACGTCACGCAGCTACGGGCTTCGGCTGGTTCCGTGCCGAGGGACGACGTGGCCGGACGAGCGAAAGCGGAAGGCGCGCTGAGCCAGGCACTCGGTCGCCTCTTTGCAGTTGCCGAGGCTTATCCTGATCTCAAGGCGAGCGAGAATTTCTCCGATCTTCACAAGTCTCTCGACGAGATCGAGAACGCAATTCAGATGGCGCGCCGGTACTACAACGGTGCGGTACGCGGCCTGAACGTTGCGGTGGAGAGCTTTCCTTCCAATCTTGTTGCGTCTCGGTTCAAGTTCGAAAAGGCGGAATATTTCGAGATCGAGGACGAGGCAGACAGGGTCGTACCCAAGGTTCAGTTCTAGGGAGGCGATCGCATGATTTTCCGAAAGGCCTTCGCTTGTCTGGTGTTCGCTGTCTTCTGTGTCACAGGCGCGGGCGGCATCTCAGCTGAAGAACGGTTCCATCTTTTTGTCTCCAACATCGATGTCGCCGAAAACGGGCTTTTGACCGTTACTGAAACGATCACGGTTCGCGCTGAAGGCAACAACATCAAGCGGGGAATATTCCGCGATATTCCATTGATGATCGAAGGCAAGGACGGCCGGACCTACCGCGCCGGATTCAAGTTGCTCTCGGTTATGCAGGACGGCCAGGACGCAAGTTTCGCTCAAACGTCAAGCCGGGACGGTGTCAGAATCTATATTGGCGAGGAAAACGTCTTCCTTCAGCCGGGCGACTATACCTACACGATCAAGTACCAAACAGACCGGCAGATCCGCTTTTTTGCCGATCATGACGAAATTTACTGGAATGCGACCGGAAACGAGTGGATCTTTCCGGTCGATCAGGCCGTCGCGAGGGTGGTTCTGCCGGAGGGAGCAAGGGCACGGGACTGGACGGCATATACCGGCGTGTTCGGCTCTACAGGCAGGAACTATGATGCGCGTGTTGCCGACGACGGTCGTGAGGTCATTTTCACGACCACGAGGCCTCTCGCCGCTTATGAAGGTCTGACCGTCGTGGTCGCGATGCCCAAGGGATCCATCACGCCGCCAACGGAAGCCGACCAGATCGGTTACTTCTTGAATGACTACCGCTCTGAACTCATCGGCGGCGCAGGCGTGCTGCTGGTCCTGGCGTATTATCTCGTTGCCTGGCTTTTTGTGGGACGCGATCCTGCGAAGGGTGTCGTCTTTCCCAGGTTCAAACCGCCTGCGGGCGTATCTCCGGCACTTTCCAGATACGTTCTGACCCGTGGTTTCGGCGACGGTGGCTGGATTGCGCTGACGGCAGCCAGCCTCAATCTTGCGGTCAAGCATTGCTTGCGGCTGGAAGAGCGTGACGGAGACATGATGCTTGTGCTCGACGACATAGTTGCTGACGAGACCAATGGGCTGCCGAAGGGCGAAGCTGCTTTGGTTACTTTCCTCAAGGATCGAGGCTCGCCGTTGCAGATCTACAAGGGCAATGGCAGTTCGATCAAAACGCTCGGCAGGAAATTCAGAAGCGCGATCGAAGCGGAAAGCCGGAACGTCTTTTTCAGGAACAACCGGTCGTTTCTCGTCCCGGGCGCCATATTGAGTGTCGTTGCAATCATTGCGCTGTTCATATTCGGCCAGATGCCTCCTGATCAGATGGAGTTTGCCTTTCTGTTCATGGTGTTGTCGATCTTCGCTGCGGCTTTCTCAGTGAACATCGGAAAGGCGGTGTTTCGAATTTCGAACATGCAGATCCGGATGGCCCTTATCTTTCTGCTGTTCGTGTCAGCGATGGTGGTCACCGGACTTTTTGCGAACAATATTTCCGGCGGCGTGTCTACGCTTCCGATTTTGCCCGTGGTGGCCGCGGCTCTGGTCGCACTGAATGTCCTCTTCCTCTTTCTGCTTGGCGCACCGACCGCACTCGGACGCCAGGTGCTCGATGAAATCGAAGGGCTCAAGCTTTATTTGTCGGTCGCCGAAGAAGAACGGCTCAACATGCCGGAAGTACCGGACATGAGTACAAGTCATTTCGAGGATCTTCTCCCCTACGCAGTCGCGCTGGGCGTGGAAAAGCCTTGGTCAAAGGCATTCGAGGGGTGGTTGACAACGGCCGCAGGTGCCGCTGTCGCGGCAAGTTACAGTCCCGGCTGGTATGCAGGGCACAGGTTCGAAGCCAGTCGTGTCGCCGACACGCTTGGACAGACGACCAGTTCCATGGCGCAGTCTTTCCAGTCCTCGCTTCCCGTTCCCAAGTCGTCGAGTTCCGGCTTTTCCGGCGGGTCGTCAGGCGGTTCGTCAGGTGGCGGTGGCGGCGGAGGCGGCGGGGGAGGCTGGTAGCAGGTGGCTATTTGCGTCCGCGCAGGAACCCGAACGTCGAGATTGGAAAATTGCCTGCTTGCCGAAGAAGATGCTCAAGCCACGTTGGAGGTATCGGAAAATGGAAGGCTGCCATCGGCCTGATCGTTGAGCAGCTCGGCCGCAGCTTCGGCTGAGACCGCTTTGGCATACAGGAAACCCTGGCCATAGTGACAACCGCTGGAGCTGAGCGCGTCGTGAACCTCACCCTGTTCAACACCCTCGGCAACCGCGTCGATATCGAGCCCCCTGGAAAGCACGAGTACCGCTTCCACGATGGCGGCACACTGCTTGTCCGTCAGCATGCGCTCGGTAAAGGACTTGTCGATCTTCACCTTCTTGATCGGAAAGTCCCTGAGATAGCTCAACGAGGAGTGACCGGCGCCGAAATCGTCAAGCGCGATTGTAATGCCCGCTTTGGTGAGCTCGTTCAAAATGCGTTTTGCAGATTCGGGATTTTTCACCAGCGACGTTTCGGTGATCTCCAGAACCAGCCGGTCGGCGGGGTAGCCGGCAGTGTCCAGTATGGTCTGGATCTGCGTTGGCAGAGCCGGGTCCTGCAGCTGAACAGGCGATAGGTTGAACGAAAGATAGAGCTCGTCCGGCCAACTCCTCGCCGCAGAACATGCCTGGGCAAGAAGGTGACGCGTCAACTCCGAAATGATGCCGCAGTCTTCTGCGATCGGGATAAATTGCATTGGGGGCACGTCACCGAAGTCACTGTCCGACCAACGCGCAAGTCCTTCGAACCCGGCAATCCGTCCCGTGTCCATGTCGAGAATGGGTTGGTAATGTACCTTCACCTCTTCGTTTTCGATCGCACGACGCAGCCTTTGCTCGAGAAGTGTCCTGTGCAGGATGGAAGCATCCATATCCACTTCAAAAAAACGATAGGTGGACCTGCCGGAAGATTTCGCCCGGTAAAGCGCTATGTCGGCGCGGCGAAGAAGCTCGGTGATGGCATGTCCATCATGCGGGTATAGGGCGATACCGATGCCGGTGCCGATGGAGATCTGTCTCTCGCCGAATTCGAAACGTTCGCTGATACGGGTCAAGAGACGCCGCGCGAAGCCCGAAGCTTCCGACTTGTCCTTGAACACGGGCGATATGATCGCGAATTCGTCTCCACCGAGACGGGCGACAATGCCGTCATTGCCGACGGTTTCGGCCAGGCGTCCGGCAAAGCTGCGCAGCAGGTTGTCGCCGAACGCGTGGCCGTACACATCGTTGATGGGCTTGAAGCCGTCCAGGTCCAGCATCATGACCGCGCGAAAACAATCGTCCTTCACCTCCCGGCTGAGTACTGCGAATGCTTCCAGTAACCGGCGGCGGTTGGGAAGGCCGGTCAGCGCGTCGTGCTGGGCGAGTGCCAGGGCTTCTGAATGTTGGGAAGATCTGGCGCTCAGTTCCTTCCTCAGTCGTCGAGTTGCCCAGATGCCGTAGGTGGTGCCGACAAGCGCGAAGACCATGAAAATGCCCGTCGCAGTGTCGTAGAAAAGATGATCGTTTCCGTCGTGACCATCTTCCAGTAGGTGGGGAATGAACTTCAGAGCCGCAAAACTCACAATGGCCGCTGCAAAAAGCGCGGCCAGGGGGCGTGCCATCATGAGGCTGCCTGCGGCTACCCGGTTTATCACTAATCCGTCCCGATACTTCATACTGCTTTGACGAACGCAAAGTCTCGCATGTATTTCTTGAAGAAGAGTGAAGCAAGAATGAGAAACATTATTGCTATTTATGCGGAGGTGCCGGGCAATCATGACACCGGAAAAAGGGTGACAAGAGGCTGCTGAATTGCTAACGGACGCACATCTGTTTCCGGAAATACCCTACCAAGACCGAAGGCCACAGTTTCCATGCCCGATCTTCTGCTTGAGCTGTTCAGCGAAGAAATTCCGGCCCGTATGCAACGCAAGGCGGCCGATGAACTGAAATCCCTTGTGACCAATGCTCTGGTGGACTCGGGCCTGCAATATGAGGGCGCCAAGGCTTTTGCGACACCTCGCCGCCTGGCACTTCATGTCGCCGGAGTGCCTGCCGGGTCGGCGGCCAAACGAGAGGAACGCAAGGGACCGCGTGTTGGCGCGCCGGAAAAGGCCGTCGAGGGATTTCTGCGCGGTGCGGGACTTGCCTCGATTGAAGACGCAACTATCCGCAACGATCCGAAGAAAGGCGATTTCTATGTCGCCGTGATTGAAAAACCGGGCCGTTCCGCCATCGACATCATTGCCGAATTCACGCCGGGAATTCTGCGCGGGTTCCCCTGGCCGAAATCCATGCGCTGGGGCACGACGTCGACCCGCTGGGTCCGCCCGCTTCATTCGATCGTTGCGACCTTCGGGCCGGAAACGGAAGAACCCGACGTTGTGCCGTTCGAGTTCGACGGTATCGCATCGGGTCAGACGACAAGAGGCCATCGTTTCCTCGCGGATGAAGCGTTTGATGTGCGCCGCTTCGATGATTATGCGACAGGGCTGGAAAAGCGCAAGGTTGTGCTGGACTCGGACCGGCGCAAGGAAATCATCCTGAACGACGCCAAGGATCGTGCGTTGGCTCTTGGTCTGGATCTGGTTGAGGATCCCGGCCTGTTGGAAGAGGTTGCCGGCCTCGTTGAGTGGCCTGTGGTATTGACGGGCAGCTTCGACGAGGCATTTCTGGAAATTCCCGATGAGTGCATCCAGCTCACCATCCGCGTCAACCAGAAGTGTTTTGTTCTGAAAAATCCGACAACCGGGCGTCTTGCGAACAGGTTCGTTCTTGTTTCCAACATTCAGGCCGATGACGGTGGCAAACTGATCGTCGCCGGCAATGAAAAGGTGATCCGGGCGCGCCTCGCCGATGCCCGCTTCTTCTGGGATACGGACCTGAAGTCAAGCCTGTCCGAAAATCTGCCCAAGCTTGACGACGTGAAATTCCATGAAAAGCTCGGCAGTGTCGGAGCCCGTGTAAAGCGCCTTGTTTCTCTGTCAGCCGAACTCGCGCCGATTGTCGGCGCCGAGGCGCCAAAGGCCAGGCGGGCAGCCGGGCTTGCCAAGGCGGACCTTGTGTCCAACATGGTTTTCGAATTCCCTGAACTTCAGGGCCTCATGGGCCGGTACTATGCGACCGCGCAAGGTGAGGACGCGTCTGTCGCGATCGCAATTGAAGAGCACTACAAGCCACAGGGTCCAAGCGACAACGTACCGACCGATCCGGTAGCTGTCAGTGTCGCACTTGCTGAAAAACTGGACCTGCTGGCAGGCTTTTGGGCCATTGAGGAGAAACCGACCGGATCAAAAGATCCGTACGCGCTCCGTCGCGCTGCGCTCGGGGTAATCCGGATCGTGCTGGACAATAGCCACAGAATCAGCCTGGGCGACGCGGTTCGTTCGGCGCTGGGCTTGATTGATGTTGACGTGGCTGATGAGGATGCGCTTGTCGGCGATCTGCTTTCCTTCTTCGGTGATCGCCTGAAGGTGCACCTGAAGGATGAGGGCGCACGCCACGATCTGATCGATGCGGTTTTTGCGCTGGACGGACAGGATGATCTTCTGATGGTCGTCAAGCGTGTCGAAGCGCTCGGCAGCTTCATATCCTCGGACGATGGAGCCAACCTGCTTGCGGGTTACAAGCGTGCGGTCAACATTCTGAAGGCCGAGGAAAAGAAGGATGGCGTGCCGGTGACCGGCAGGCCGCATTCCGATCACTTTCATGAACAGGCAGAGATAGACCTTGCTGCCGCGATTGACGCTGCACGGGCCGAGGCTGCCGAGGCTGTTGCCGGTGAGAACTTCGAGGGCGCCATGGAGGCTCTTTCGAAACTCAGGGCTCCGGTTGACAGGTTCTTTGAAGACATTCTCGTCAATGCCGAAGACCCTGCGCTCCGGATGAACCGATTGCAGCTTCTGGCAGAGATACGTGATGCGACCCACGTCGTAGCCGATTTTTCCAAGGTTGCCGGATAATTCCGGTGTCGCAAATGTCAGCAGAAGTATTGGATCAGTGAAGGAGATTGCAGTGCCGATAGAGGTACGGTCCGCTTTGCCGCGTGATGCAGAGAAAATGGCCGAATTGCTCAACCGGATCATTTCGGTTGGTGGTACAACTGCCTATCGCCAGCCGTTTGACGGCGAGGGGATCGTGAGCGAGTTCATTGAGCCGAAACTTGGAATTTGCTGCCACATTGCAACCGACGAACTGGGTATTTGCGGGTTTCAGGCACTCTTGTGGTGCGACCCGGATTGGGCCGGCCCGGACAAGTTGCCGGCGGACTGGGCTGTGATCGCGACGTATGTTGATCCGCACAGGCATGGAAAAGGGGTTGGGCGTGCACTTTTTGGCAGCACCGCCGTTGCTGCCAAAAACGCCGGCGTGAGCTACATCGACGCAACGATCCGCAAGGAAAACAACGGCGGGCTCGGCTATTATTCGAGGATGGGATTCGTTGATTATCGTTCGGGTAGCGAGAGTGTCTCAAAACGCTTTGCACTGGCGTAAGCGCAGTCATTCTCTGGTCGAATTTTGTTCGGAAGGCTACGCCGGTATTGGGTCTCGGTGGGGCAGTTTTGCCTCAGATGGCCTCGGGCAACCAGTCAAGGCGCTGGACAGAAGCGACGGCAAGTCGGTAGCAGACTTGCCAAAATGCAACGTGAACGCGTTAAAACCGGGTCAATGCAAAGATTTGTTGCCTAACTTCACATTCCGGCATTGCAAGCGTTCCCCAACCGTCTATGTAGAAGACTGAAATCATAAGAAGCAGCTATATGTGTGAACAAACCAATGCCGCTGGCGCTGAGCCGGAAATTCGAGCGCCACGAGATTGGGTTGCGATCCTTGCAAACTACCGTGAACCCAGCACGCTACGCAGTTCGTTTGAACTGGTGGTCACGGCGGGGCCTTTCATTCTTCTGTGGATCCTGGCCTGGTTGTCGCTGGATGTCAGCTACTGGCTGACGGCGGCCATTGCCATGGTCAATGCAGCATTTCTTGTACGCCTTTTTGCGATCCAGCATGATTGCGGGCACGGGTCGTTTTTCAAGAACCGTACCGTCAGTGACTGGCTTGGCCGGGTCATCGGGGTTCTGACACTGACGCCGTATGATGTCTGGCGGCGGTCACATGCCATGCACCACAGTTCTTCGGGTAACCTTGGGCGGCGCGGCATGGGGGATATTCATACCCTGACCGTGGCGGAATACAGCGCACTGACACCCCGGAGCCGTTTTAAGTACCGCGTCTATCGGTCACCATTTGTTTTGTTCGGCCTGGGACCGGCCTACACGTTCTTTCTGGAGAACCGACTTCCCTTCGGTTTCATGGCCAACGCGAAATTCTGGCTCTATGCCATGACGACCAACGCCGCGATCTTTGTCGGCCTGGCGCTGATTCTGGTGTTCGGGGGCTGGATGCCGATCCTGCTGATCTTTTTGCCAACAACAATTCTTGCCGCAACGGTCGGTGTATGGCTGTTCTATGTGCAGCATCAATTCGAAACAACACATTGGGACACCGAAGAAGACTGGCAGCTGCATGATGCGGCGCTGTTCGGAAGCTCCCACTATGTGTTGCCGCCCGTGCTGCAATGGTCAGTTGCCAATATCGGTATCCACCATGTCCATCACCTCAACAGCCGGATCCCCTTCTATCGGCTGCCGGAAGTTCTTCGGGATCACAAGGATCTGGCAGACCGCAATTGCATGACGATCCGTCAGAGCATTGCCAGTATCCGTCTCCATCTTTGGGATGAAAAGTCCAGACGGTTGCTGTCGTTTTCCCAGGCAAAGTCGCTGCTTCACCCGGCCGGTTGATTTAACCGGTCTTTGATTTCCATCGCGCGCTGCTGATCCATGAGTGCGGGAAACTTTTGCATATTTCGTTTCACTCCGCAGCCTGCCGAGCCAGTCTGGGCACCGGTCTTTCCTCAATTGGCCAGTGAATGATTGCAGCCAGAATTCCCAGCACGATGGCACACCACCAGATGGCGTCATACGAACCTGTTTGGTCGTAGAGTTTGCCGCCCAGCCAAACACCGAGAAATGCACCGATCTGATGCGACAGGAACACGAATCCGAATAGTGTTGCCATGTATCGGGGACCAAACATGACCGCCACGAGGCCAGATGTCAGTGGAATGGTCGAGAGCCACAACAATCCCATGACGGCTGAAAAAACCAGCACGGAAGCCGGTGTGATCGGCAAGATGATGAACGCGAAGATTGCAATGGCCCGTCCAAGATAAATAAGGGACAGCAGGATCGGTTTGGAGTGCCGCCCGCCGGCATAACCCGATGCGAGGGAGCCGACGATGTTGAAGAGACCGATAAATGCCAGCGCCCAGCCCCCAAGCGCGGTACCCAGCCCCAGATCGGCGATATATGGCGGCAAGTGCACGGTAATGAATGCGACGTGAAAACCGCAGACGAAAAATCCGGTTGTCAGCAGGATGAATCCTCGCGTTCCGAATGCTTCCGCCACGGCGTCCGTGAGTTTCTGGTCGCCGGCAGAACCGCTTTCCGCCGGTTGTTCCGGCTTTCCCCTCAGCGCCACTGCCAGGAGAGGAAGGGTTGCGACGAGTCCGGTGAAGACGAGTAACGTGCTTTGCCAGCCGATACTTTCGATAAGTGCAGCACCCAATGGGTTGAACAGGAACTGACCGAGCGAACCCGAGGCGGTTCCGATGCCGAACGCAAGAGACCGCTGTTCGGGAGAGACAGTTCGTCCGAAGGCAGCCAGTACAAGCGAGAAGGATGAAAAGGCTATTCCGAGTCCGATCAGAACACCTGCGGACAAATGCAGTGCAAGGGCGCTCTGCGCATCGATCATCATGAGAAGTCCGGCTGCGTAGAGAACCGCACCAAAGGCCATTGATTTCCATGTGCCGAAGCGGTCTGCCATCATGCCCGAGACCGGCTGACCTATGCCCCAAACCAGGTTTTGAATGGCAATCGCCAGCGCGAAGACCTCGCGGCTCCAGCCCTGCGCCTCGGTCATTGGCAGGAAAAACAGTCCCATCGCGGAGCGTGGTCCGAATGAGATCATGGCAATCAGGCAACCGCAGACAATCACCAACGGTATGTTTGGTCTCGAGAGGGCCCTGGTTTGAGCTGCTGTCATCGGATGCCTCGTTTTTGGTAGAAGGAAAAATAGCGACATACGCAATTTGGTAAAACGCGAAATTTTGATCGGTGGATCACAAAACGGAATGTATAATCGCAGCGGTGAGCGCACATGCTGCAGCAGACCGCACAAAGATTAGCCAGCTAGGATCAAGTCGAAAAAAAAGCAGCGCCCAAGCCTATGAAATCAAAACGCAAAATCTGAAAAACAAAAAAATGGTGCGAAAGTGATGGATTTTTTGTCGTGATCCGCTTATATAAACTCTGAACGAGCAAAAGGGTCAGGGCCGTTGGGCCTGTTTTCTTTTGCATTTGATTTGCTCAAGATGAGTATAAATAATCTGTGAGCTGAAACACCGGTTTCAGCCTGCTTACAGGAGGGGCGCCATGACCGTTGCCCAGACAGCCTATTCGGCATCCGAACCCATCACGACTGGTCTGACAGCGCTGGAGCGCTTCGGACATGTGGAGCGTCCGGACTTGCGCTACACGCCCGAAATAGCCGAAGCGACGGCGCCGATCTTCGAGAAGGTCAAGCACTTCATTCCGGCCATCGAATGGGCCGCGCTCGCACCGACGATCCATGCGATCAACAAGCTGAAAAAAGAGCGCAACGCGGTCATTCTCGCGCATAACTACATGACGCCGGACATCTATCACGGTGTTGCAGACATTTTCGGCGACAGCCTTCAACTCGCCATCGAGGCGACCCGAACGGATGCAGAGGTTATCGTCCAGTGCGGTGTGCATTTCATGGCGGAAACCTCCAAGATTCTCAGCCCTGAAAAGACGGTGCTGATCCCTGACATGCGAGCTGGCTGTTCTCTGGCGGAATCCATTACCGGAGCGGATGTTCGCGCATTGCGGGAGCGCAATCCCGGTGTTCCGATCATCACTTATGTCAATACGTCGGCCGAGGTGAAGGCCGAATGCGACATCTGCTGTACGTCTTCCAACGCGCTGCAGGTGGTCGAAAGTTTCGGCGTTGACAGGGTTTTCCTTGTTCCGGACAAGTATCTGGCTGCCAATATCGGCAAGAAGACGAATGTTGAAGTTCTGGTCTGGGACGGTGCCTGTGAAGTGCACGAACGCTTCACCGCTGAAGAACTGCGCGACTATCGCAGGATCGAGCCTGATGTGAAAATCATCGCTCATCCGGAGTGCCCGCCGGAAGTTGTTGCCGAAGCCGACTTTGCCGGCTCAACCGCACATATGATCGACTGGGTCAAGACAAGGCGGCCGGAAAAGGTGATGATGGTCACCGAATGTTCGATGGCGGACAATATCGCCAGCGAAACGCCTGATGTGAATTACATCCGGCCGTGCAACTTGTGTCCGCACATGAAACGCATCACGCTTGGCAAGATTCTCGACAGCCTTGTCGAGATGAAAGAGGAAGTTGTGGTCGATCCGGAAGTCGCCGATCGCGCACGCACGGCAGTTGAACGGATGATCAACTTGAAAATCTGACCGTGTTCGGTCTAAACCGCCCGAAGCATGCTTCCGGACCCAGGGCTCTCCCTGGTCCGGAAAGTTTTTCGGGCAATGCCCAATCTGTTCCGGGAAGTTTCCAATGGCCGTGTCGGTTGATGATTTTGCACCTGCCTATATCGGCAAGGATGTGGATGACGTCGTCATCTTGGGAGGCGGGCTTGCCGGTCTTTTCTGCGCGCTCAAACTCAGCCCGAGGCCCGTCACTGTCATTACCAATGCTCCGATCGGACAGGGTGCGTCTTCCGCCTGGGCTCAAGGTGGTATTGCAGCGGCCATTTCGGAACAGGATTCGGTAGAAGAGCACAGGGATGACACGCTGGCGGCCGGCGGCGGTATCTGCGAGCCCAAGATCGTCGACCAGATGACCCGTGAAGGAAGCGACCGGGTGCACGACCTCCTGTCTTATGGCGTTCCATTCGACCAGGACCTGGAAGGTCGCCTGCAGCTTTCCCGCGAAGCGGCTCATTCGCAAAGCCGCGTTGTGCGCGTCCGTGGCGACATGGCGGGCAAGGCCATCATGGATGCATTGACGACGGCTGTGCGGAACACACCTTCGATCCGCGTGCTGGAAGGTTACATCGGCGAGAGTTTCCTGGGTGAAGGTCGCTATGTCACGGGCGTTCTCGTCCGTCGCCGGGGAGGCATATCGCGTCTTGCCTTTCCGGCCAAGGCCGTGGTTCTCGCCTCCGGTGGGGTTGGCCATCTATACGGTTTGACCACGAACCCGCACGAGGCCAACGGTCATGGACTGGCGATGGCAGCTAGGGCAGGCGCCGTGATTGCCGATGCAGAATTCGTTCAGTTCCACCCGACCGCACTCGATGTCGGCAAGGATCCGGCACCATTGGCAACCGAAGCTCTGCGTGGCGAGGGTGCTCTTCTTGTCGACAAGGCCGGAAACCGCTTCATGGAAGGGGTACATCGGGATATGGAGCTTGCTCCGCGCGACATAGTTGCCCGGGCGATCCACGGGCAAATCCTGGAAGGCCGTGGTGCGTATCTCGACTGCCGGGAAGCCATCGGTTCGAACTTCAGGGAAGAGTTTCCGACAGTCCACGCGGCAGTAAGTGCGGCGGGCATCGATCCGGAAAAGGATCTCATACCGGTTGCACCGGCTGAACATTATCACATGGGCGGTGTCTTGACGGATGCGAACGGCCGGACCTCCCTGGACGGTCTTTGGGCAGCAGGAGAAGTGGCCTCGACCGGCGCCCACGGAGCGAACCGGCTTGCTTCAAACTCACTGCTTGAGGCGGTTGTTTTCGCTGCGCGCATTGCCGAAGACATACAGGGCCTGATGCCAACGCCGCGCAGCGCGTTTTGGGACAAGATGGACGATGCCCCGGGACTGCCAAGCCAGCGAAACGTTGAAGAACGAGACGCCATCAGCGTTCTCAGAACAACATTGTCGAACAACGTCGGTGTTTTGCGCGATGCAGCCGGTCTCAGAACAGCGCTGGCCGATATTGCCAATGCGGAAAAGATCTGCGTCCGGCGGTCGATCAAGAACATGATGACTTCGGGCAAGATCATTGCCGCGGCGGCATTGAAGCGCGAGGAAAGCCGTGGCGGCCACTTTCGCAAGGACTTCCCGCAGGAAAACCCGGCCATGGCCAAAAGATCTTATACCAGCCTGGAAGAGGTCGAGGCAATTTCAGCCGAGGCACTTGAGACGGCTTGAGCGGAGTCGAGTGAATGAGCGATAGACTTCTTGCCGAGTTGCCGCAGCTGATGGTGGATGAAACAGCCAAAGCTGCACTTCTGGAGGACTGGGGCCGTGCCGGTGATATTACCAGCCAGGCGACCTTGCCGAAGCATGCACGAGCACGCGCCGTCATTGCCGCGCGCAAACCTGGTGTTCTGGCCGGACTGGGACTTGCCGAAAGTGCTTGCCGCCAAACCGATACAGCACTTTCCTTCCTGCCTCTCAAGCAGGATGGAGAGCGCCTTGCCCCGAACGATCAGGTTGCCAGGATCGAAGGACCGGCGCGGGCCTTGCTTTCTGCTGAACGCGTTGCGCTGAACTTCCTCGGGCATTTGTCGGGCATCGCCACTGCAACGTCACGCTTTGCAGATCAGATTGCGCATACCAAGGCGAAAATTGTCTGTACGCGCAAGACCACACCCGGTTTGAGGGCGCTCGAGAAATACGCGGTCAAATGTGGTGGCGGCGCCAACCACCGATTTGGTCTCGATGACGCGATCCTGATCAAGGACAATCACATTGCGGTTGCCGGCGGTGTTTCGAAGGCCATCGATGCGGCCAGGGCATTTGCCGGACACCTGGTGAAAATCGAGGTGGAAGTCGATACGCTCGACCAGCTTCACGAAGCACTTCAAGCCGGACCGGATGTGGTCATGCTCGACAACATGAGCCCTGAAACGCTTCAACGCGCCGTCGGGATTGCAGCCGGCAAGGTCATTCTGGAAGCGTCCGGCGGCATTGAGCTGGATACGGTCAAGGCCGTGGCAGAAGCAGGTGTGGATCTGATTTCATCAGGTTGGATCACCCATTCTTCCCCCGTGCTGGATCTCGGGCTCGATATCGAGATCGCCTGACCTTGTACCGTGTGGCGGGACCTCGACTTATATGCGGAAGTAAGTCAGTCTGAGCCGGGAACCAACTGAACCTCCATGAACTGTCAAGGTGAAGGCGGATGGCTTTCTGTGACAGCAAATTGGCATCACGGCGACGCGCTTTGGAACAATCTCAGGACGGCAACCCGGCGAAACCGGGCCAGTATCTGGACGCAGGCAGATCTGATGCCACGACGGTGGATGTTTGTTTCCTTCTTTTGAATAATTTTTCCCTGCTGTCCTTTGCGTCCGCGATTGAGCCGCTGCGTATCGCTAACAAGGTTCTGAAACGCAGGTCGTTCAACTACAGATGCTGCACGGTTGACGGTCTTGATGCAATCGCAAGCAATGGCAGTGTCATGCGAGCTGATTGTGCACTGGAAGAGATTGCCAGGGCTGATCTGGTAGCCGTCTGCAGCAGCGATGACGTTGAACGTGTCGAGTTGACGGCAAGACAAAAGGCGCTGATCCGGCAACTCGCCTTGCGGGTCAACCGTGTCGCGGGGATTTGTACCGGTGCTTACGTTCTGGCTGATCTCGGGTTGCTTGATGGCCGGGCGTGCACCATTCACTGGGAATACGCCGATCTGTTCCGGGAAATGTTCCCAGGAACCGACCTGGTTGACAACCTCATTCAGGCCGATGGTCGGTACCTGACATGCGCGGGCGGCACTGCCGCAATCGATCTCATGGTCGGCTTTATTGCCGAAGTGCATGGAAACACTGTCGCCGGTGACGTTGCGGACATAGCGCTGCACCACGACATGAGGTCGGGCGAGGAGCGGCAGCATACGATAATGCGCGACGATCTGGAGATGGTACCGAAAAAACTGCGTGTTTGCATCGAACTGATGACCGAACATGTCAGCGAACCGCTGTCACTTCAGGAAATTGCCAACCGGCTCGGTGCGAGCCCGCGCCAGTTGCAGCGTGATTTCCATAAATACCTGAATTGCACCCCGCTCGACTATTACAGTAAAATCCGCATCGACATCGCACGTCAGTTGGTGTGCCGGACCTCGATGCGCATAATCGATATCGGTGTTGCCTGTGGATTTTCCAGCGGCTCTCATTTTTCAAAACGTTACCGTGCGGCGCATGGCCTGAGCCCGGCTCAGGACAGAGAGCTCCGCGGCCGGACGCGGGAACGTTGAGACAATGGACGTATTGTCCCTGGCGCCTTCAGTCACCTTGCAGACAACAACAGTCAATCGGACTTGAGCATCGACGATCTTCGTCAGGTCCGGCAGTTGGCCGCAAAAACCTTTCGAGCGGGTTCAATAGGAAATGCAAATGACCGCCGAAGTTTTCTTAAGCGGTTCCGTCCGATCGGTTTTTGCCTTAGCGTCGGCTCAAACGTTCTGGAATGGGAGCATTGGGACACCGTAATGAGCGAGCAGAAGCCAGATGCTGATAAGTCGAGCGAATTCGATCTGGCGCATCGGTTGACCCGATTGGCACAGATTCCGATGCTGATCGGTCTCTCCGTTGGCATGGTCCTGTTTCTGGTGACGTTTTTCGTCGATATCTACGACGCAATTTCCACGTACGAGTTTCTGAACCGCAAGAAAACGATCCTCCTGATACTCAACCTGCTCGACATGGTATTCATCGCGAATCTGGTGGTGATGGTAGCGAACAACACCTACAACACCTTTCGGCTGAAATCCTCTGCCTATGGCGAGGGCTTCATCAAGGAGAGCGAAAGAGCCTATCGGCGAATGAAGCACCGGATTGTCTCGACAATCGTCATCATCTCGTCGATCCACGTTCTGAGCGAGTTGCTGGAGTTCTCGCAGGTAAACGCGTTGCAGGTAACCGCATTGTTCGGCTTTCACCTGGTGCTGCTGGCGACATATGTGGTCACAAACGTTTTCAGGACCAGCGATTGAACTGATCAGGAATTTCTGATCAGTTCCAGCCGCCCGCATAGGTCTTGTAGAAGATGTGCAATCCGACCTGGCCACGCTTGGCCATCGATTTGGCCCAACGCGGATTGACGTAGGTCGCGTGGTAGTGCGTCGAGGCATCGACCATCTTCAGATACTGCTTTCCGTCCAGGACGTCTCTGGCGACACGTTTCGCTGTCTTCCAGGCATCCTTGCTGGAAATCCGGTCCTTGATGCCGTCGCAGGCAAAGGAGAACTGACAGCGATTGCGCTTGTGCTTGTTCTGATAGACGACGCCGCAGATGGACTTCGGATAAGACGGGTTCTTCACCCGATTGAGAACCACCTGCGCGACGGCAACCTGGCCTTCTTCGCTTTCACCGCGTGCTTCGAAATAGATGGCTTCGGCCAGACAACGCTGTTCCTTCTTCGTGCCGACGGAAAGTGGCAGTGGCTTTTGCGCCCACCAGTGCGGATTGACCGGATCTTCAGGGGGCGGCAGTTCCTGTTCGTATTTCGCCGCACCGAAAAGAGCGTCGAAGGGCTCCTTCGTTTCCTTGACGCTTTCGGGCGCATAGGCGGAAACGAGTGAAAAACTCGCTGCTGCCGCGTTTCGCGCCATCATCACCTTCTGCAGGTCGAGCGGACCACCTTCAAGAAGGCCGTTCTTGTTCGCCTCTGCGAGACGGGTGGTTTCCTTGGAATCGAGCGGTTGAGGCTTGACGAAGGCGACACGCGGCAGATCTTCATGTTTCTTCTCGGTGGAGATCAGGCTGGACATGGCGTAGACATTGCCTGCCGCCCTGTCGACCATGTGTCGGTCCGGAGCAAGTGTAATGAGGCGGTCGCCTTTCGCCGATGTGTTGGTCAGGATCTTGTCGGGTATGGTTGTCGGTCGAGCGCTTGCAAAAACGTCCTCAAGGCCATAAAGCGGGCGGGCCTCGACACCACGCTCAGCCGAGGTGAGCGTCAGGATCGGCGCGCTCGTGTAATCGGGTATTGCCGGAGTGCCAAGCGCGAGCTTTGGGGCGACTCTCGTGGCGAAATTTGCAGGTTCAAGCGCCATCATCCAGCGTGGTGACTGGTCTTTCCTTGCGTTGATCAGTGCGAATATGTCCTGTTCGCCGATAGAGCCGCCAAGTGTGAAGAAGAGCACGGGGCTGGTCGCGAGCGCAATTTTCAATCGGCGCAAGCGAGTGCGAGCCGAGCTCTTGTTCTGTGTAACTGCAGAAAAAAACCGCTTTCCGTTGCGGGATACAGGGCCAAACATACGCAGCCAACTCCAACTCGTTGCACACCGTCCCGGAAGCCGGACGATCAGCGCTAACGTTGTGTGAACAACAACGCCGGAATCGAGAATGTCCGCTTAACCTTGAAAGAGCGTTAATGCGAGAGGATTTGACCGGTATTCGCGGATTTTTTTCTAGAACAAGGAGCATTATGGTTAACGCAATAAAGTTTTGGCGATATCTCACGGATCGGTTACTGGAAGATTTTCTTAATAAAAGTCTAACGCCCGCCGACCCTCAGACCCGGAGCCGGACGTTCGCTCATGAGCTGATGTCGGAACCTGAAAAGTGCTGCCGGACGTCCGCCCGTGGCAGTCGATGTGGCACCGGTCGGCTCTACAAGGTCGGCATTTTCGACCAGCCTGCGGAAATTTTGCTTGTGAAGGTGACGGCCCGAGATTGCCTCGACGGAAGTCTGCAGTTCCGTCAGCGTGAACACCTCGGGCATCAGTTCGAAGATTACCGGCCGGTATTTCAGTTTTCCGCGCAAGCGGGAAATGGCTGTCGCCAGCACCCGCCTGTGGTCGAAATGCATTGAAATACCCAGAAAGGGCAGGGTATCTCTTGCAAGCGCAGCCGGGCGGCCGTCTCGTTCGGCTTCGCGAAGCAGGCCAGCCTCGTAAAGCAACTCGAAACGCTCCAGTGCCCTTTCCTCGTCCCAGTGTGTGGCATCGGTGCCAAAGGCCAGACGAACTCGTTCCTGACGCGCGAGAGGTCTGGGGGGTTCACCCTCCATCGGTGGCTCGCTCGCCCAGGTTTCAAGGGCAGGAAGAATGTCCCTGTCCAGAAGGAAAGGCCGTCCGCTGCGCCAGTCCTCCCAGGGAAAATAGTCATACCATGAGCGCCAGGCCGAATTGTGCCGTGCAAGCGTGTTTTCGGAGCCTGCCGTTTGGCGGGTGAGCGCCAGATAGCCGACAGAAACCACATGGGGTCCTTCGTCTCCGGTGACCCTGTGGCGACCACGGTCCCCGAAGGTATAGAGTTGCTCGACGTAACCCAGGCTGAGCGCAGTCTGGTTTTCCACCCAGCTTCTGAGGCCGATTTCGAATGTCCGGTGGTGGATTGGGTCAAATGGACCGAAAGGCAGGCTGTCGAGGTCAGCATCCTTCTCGTCGTTGACGTGCACGATCTGAGGCGTTCCGTCCGAAACCGAAACGATGACCGCGTTCAAACCGATCTCAATACTGGCGTGCCTGTGCGGCATGAAGCTCCCCGGTCGGTCTAGTCGATCGGCATGATGAATGGAGTGCCTTCGAATGCATTGGCGCCACGGCCGATACCCCGAATGGCATCAATCATGCGGCCATCCCGTCCGAGCAACTTGTCCGCCATGGCAACGATGCGTGCGTTCGGCGTTGCGGAAGGTGACGTTTCGCGCAGCGCCGACGCCAACCTGTATTCGTCCGCTTCGGTGTTGAGGGCACACGCAGCCACATAGGCGCCGGCTGTCGAGCGACTGATTCCGGCCCAGCAATGGATGACCATGGGGGCTTTCCTGTCCCATTCCCGGACGAAGGCGAGCAGGTCCTCAACATGCTGTTCGTTCGGCGGTGTCAGCAGGGCGACCTGTTCAACAATATCATTGAAAGCCAGGAAGAGGTGCCGGTCCGGGGAGACGCCTGCGGGCGTTGGTACGTCCATCTCCGCATTGATCAGGGTGACGACAGACCTCGCGCCGGCTTTGGCGACTGTTTCGTTCAGTTTTGATAGTGAGCACACGTGCAGCATGGCAGAACCGGGTTATTTGTTTCTGCCTGTAAGGTAGGGTTATTCGCCCGTCAGGTCACGCGTTTGCGCGCTCGCCACTCGGTTTGTTCCCAGCTTCGCGCAGTTTTTCTATTTCATGAAACCGTGCCAGGAACTTCTCCTGAGCCTGTGCCACCGGCAAAGGCTCCAGCCCATACCGCAAACGGCCGTCTTTCCCTTGCGCAAATGCCCTGGGTCGCCCGAAGATCCTGGCGGCTTCCTCCTCATCAAATCCGGCAAGTTCCACGGCTTCGAAATAAGCGGAGATAATGTCGGCGCGTTTTGCCAGCTTCTTGACGGTTCGCGGAATTTCCGCCGGGAGGCCGAAACGAAGATGAATTGCCGCCTGAAGCCGCGTTTCCACCGCCTTGTAGGCTTCGCCGATAACTGCCTTGAACGGCGATATCATGTCACCAATCACGTATTCCGGGGCATCGTGAAGCAGGACGGCCTGACGCCAATGGGGCGGTAGGTCGGGTTTCAGCTTCAGCGCGATGTCCTCGACGACCAGACAGTGCTCGGCCACCGAAAAGGCATGGTTGCCGTTGGTCTGACCATTCCAGCGCGCTACACGGGCAAGTCCGTGAGCAATATCGGAGATCTCGACATCCAGCGGTGAGGGGTCGAGCAGGTTGAGGCGTCGACCGGACAACATGCGCTGCCAGGCGCGGGGAGGCTGATCGGGACGGGCTGTGGGCATCGGTCCTGGGGTATGAATGGCGGTTTCAGTTCGCAGTGCTCGGTTCTGGCCAGGAAAAGGATGCCCAATCGGGTATCCTGACCTGCACCTTTGCGACACCGCATTGAAGTGGGGTGCCGTTGTCCTTGGCTTGCGCCGCCTTGTCAAGACGAACGAGCGCAAGACCGATTTGGCCTGTGTTCGAACCCAATTCACCGATCGATTTGCCACCAGCAGTGACGGGTGTTCCCTTTTCCGGCAGTGTGTCTGAACTTTCTACCAGAACAAACCGCTTGCGGGACGTTCCCCTGTGGTGGACGCGTGAGACGACTTCCTGGCCGACATAACAACCCTTGGTGAAGGAAACGCCACCGAGTTGGTCAAGGTCCGCATCATGCGGAAAAATATCTGAATAATCGTAATCCTTGAGCCCTTCGGGAACACCAAGAGCGATTCGGTGAAAATCATAGTCCTCCAGGCTGGCCGCTTCGGCAGCATTTTTCGTCAGCAGGGTCCCAACCGGACCGACAACACGTTCGCCGAGCGCCGGTACTCGCGGATCTGTCACTGTCAGCAACGCTTTTTCATGTAAGGCCGTGCCATTCCAGACGGCAATCACGCCGATATCTTCATCCATGAATTCCAGATCGACCTTGGCACGAAGTCTGTAGAAAGTCAGGCGCTTCAACAGGTCAGGTGCCGTCTCAAGAGGTGCATCCAGCAGATAACCGTCTGCTGTCTTGTAAATCAGAAAATCGAACAGGATTTTGCCCTGAGGTGTCAGCAAGGCACCTGCAGAGGCACCGCTCTTGTCGGTTTTCTCGATATCGGCCGTCACGAGGTTTTGCAGGAAATGATGTGCGTCGTCACCGGCAACCCGGATCAGGGCACGGTCGGGCAGGTGGGTTATCTTGGCGGACGGCACGGCGCGCTCCTGATAGGGTTACTTGAATGAAGCTATGATCTATTCGGCGAAATAAGTGTTTTGACGGAGCGCGGCAAGGGCGGGATTACGCAAACCGGATCTGGTCCTTTTGAGAACGCGCGCGTATAAGCCCGATTAGACGACACACCGCAGACGAATTCACCGACGGAGGAAACCCGATGAGCGAGACCTATGACCTGATCCTGAAAGGTGGCACGGTCGTCAATCAGGACGGTGAGGGCATTCGCGATATCGGTATCAGAAACGGTCGGATTGCCGGGATCGGATCCTTTCATGCCTCGCAGTCCGACGATGTGATCGACTGTACGGGATTGCATGTCCTTCCGGGGGTAATGGATACTCAGGTGCATTTTCGCGAACCGGGGCTGGATCACAAGGAAGACCTTGAATCGGGATCCCGGGCCGCGGTCATGGGCGGCGTGACGGCAGTGTTCGAAATGCCCAATACCAATCCCTTGACCACGAACGAGGAAGCGCTCGCCGACAAGGTCAGGCGCGGGCACCACCGCATGCATTGTGATTTCGCTTTCTGGGTTGGCGGGACCCGGGAGAACGTGAAGGACATTCCGGATCTGGAACGTCTGCCTGCCGCCGCCGGCATCAAGGTGTTCATGGGTTCTTCCACGGGTGATCTGCTGGTGGAAGATGACGACGGTGTAAGGGACATCCTGTCGGTGACCCGTCGCCGTGCAGCTTTTCACTCCGAAGACGAGTTCCGCCTGCGCGAGCGCCAGGAAGAGCGGGTCGAGGGGGATCCGAGTTCGCACCCGATCTGGCGCGACGAGATTGCTGCCCTTCAATGTACGCAACGTCTTGTTGGTATTGCTCGTGAAACCGGTGCAAAGATACATATTCTGCATCTTTCCACTGAAGAAGAAGTCGACTACCTGATCGATCACAAGGATGTCGCATCGATCGAGGTGACGCCACATCATCTGACCCTGACGGACGAGGCTTATCAGCGTCTTGGAACGCTGGTGCAAATGAACCCGCCTGTGCGTGCGCCGCGTCATTCCGAGCGGCTTTGGTGGGCATTGAAGCAAGGTATACTAGATATTTTCGGGTCAGACCACGCCCCCCATCTATTGGAAGAAAAACAGAAGACTTATCCGGCTTCGCCTTCGGGGATGACGGGTGTGCAGACGCTCGTTCCGATCATGCTGGATCACGTCAGCAAGGGTCGCCTGAGCCTGGCCAGGTTTGTCGATATGACCAGCGCGGGTCCGGCACGACTCTTTCAGACGGCCCGCAAGGGTCGGATCGCTGTCGGGTACGACGCCGACTTCACGGTGGTCGACCTCAAGCGCACGGAAACCATCGGGAACGACTGGATTGCATCCAAATGCGGCTGGACGCCCTATGACGGCAAGGAGGTCACTGGTTGGCCCGTCGGCACGATGGTTCGCGGCGACCGCGTGATGTGGGAAGGTGAATTGTCGGTACCGTCCAGGGGGGAAGCTGTCGTCTTTCAGGACGGGATCAGGAAGTAGGGTTCCTTGCCGGCGAACCTGATTGAAAATACCCAATATTCGGGTCGCTTTCCGCCAAGATGTACCGGATCACGCGTATTTTTGAATACCATCCGTACAATTTGTGATGTGAATAACAGCTGGAAGCTGGCTAAACTGCCAAGGTCAAATTGCCAATGGGCGAGGGAAACCAATGGGTAACCGTGTTTCCTAACCCGATCTAAAAATGTTTTGAATAGAGTTTTCTGCGAGCTTTAAGGGTTTTTCGTTGGAGAGCTCAGGGATGTCGTCAAAAATGTTTCAAGTAATGCGTACTGGCAGGTTGGGCCTTCTCTTCACTGCCGCAGTCTTTTCAGTCAGCACCATTTCTGCGTCAGTCGCGCGTGATACGACTGCTGACGCGGCCAGGGAGCAGCCGGATGAAACGCCGCTCCACATGCTGGTTTCCATCAAAGAGCAGAAGATCAAGGTCTACCGTGGTTTGGACCTGATCGAAGTCTCGCCGATTTCGTCCGGCAAGCGAGGGCATAGCACGCCGACTGGTGTGTTTTCGATTTTGGAAAAGCGCCGCAAGCACTTCTCAAATCTCTATGACAATGCACCGATGCCTTTCATGCAGCGCCTGACCTGGTCCGGAATCGCGCTCCATGTGGGGCGGCTTCCAGGCTATCCCGCCTCGCATGGCTGCATCCGTCTGCCCCGTTCCTTCGCAAAGTCGCTCTATTCCATGACGGAGCGCGGCATGCATGTTGTGGTGACGCGTGACCAAGCGGAACCTCTGTCCGTACGTCACGACGTGTTGCCACAGCCCTATGTGCCGGCAACTGAAGTGGCAAGTCTTTCCGGGCAGACTATCGCCTCGGATCCTGCCTTGCGCGGTGCGATCCGTCCTGCGAACCTGCAGGCTTCGCTGCCGGTCGCACAGCCGGAAAATCCATATTTCGATCGACCGCTGCGGATGATCATCACGCCTCAGAAACTTCCGAGCAAGAGGAGGGTGTTGCAGCGCCTGCTAAATCAGATGGGCTACAACGCCGGTCCGGTTGACGGAGTTGTCGGCCGCAAGACCCGCGCGGCAATCCGCCTCTATCAGGAAGGTGCTGAGCTGCCGGTTACCGGACGCATTACGGATGCACTCGTTGCACGCATCCACAGGGATGCAGGTTACGAAAAGCCGCAGAACGCGATCCTGCGTGTTCGCCGCAAGTTTTCGGATATCTATTCGGCCCCGGTTTCCGTCAAGAATATCGACCAGGAAATCGGCACGCATGTTTACACCGCTCTCGATTTTGAAAGGGGTGACAACTTCGTCGAATGGATTGCGGTCTCTGCCGAAGGTGAACGTGGGGGTCAATCGGACAGGTTGCTGAACCGGATCGAAATTCCTCAAAAAGTTTCCGCAGAGCTTGCCAAGATGCTGACACCGGGCACCTCGCTGACGATTACGGACCGGAGCTTCAAGCGCAACACCGGTCTGGGAACCGACTTCGTGGTGATCACCCGCTGACCCCGGACTTTCCGAAAGACAATGAAATCACCCCCGCTTTGGCGGGGGTTTTTTATTGTCCGGATAAGCGCACATTTCACCCGGATCGTCACCAAACTGTCGTGTCAGTCACGTATCGGAAGGCAATTCATCGATGCGGTGACCCGGGAGAAACCAATGGCGCAGAGCACGCTCACAGCTTCAAAGAAACGTCTCGACAATGCGGTACACCGCTCTGAGGCTACTTCCCGCGAAGGCATTTTGGAACGTCTCTTCACCTTTGCCTTCAAAGGGCTGGTTTACCCGCAGATCTGGGAAGATCCGGACGTCGACATGAAGGCGCTTCGGCTGACGCCACAGTCCCGGATGATCACGATCGCATCGGGTGGCTGCAACGTGATGTCCTATCTGACTGCCAATCCCGCGGAGATCACCGCGGTCGATCTGAACCGGGCCCATGTGGCTCTTGGCCGTTTGAAGCTGGCTGCAGCCAGGCACTTTCCGAACTATGAGACATTCTACAGGTTCTTCGGCGAGGCTGACGAGAAGACGAATGTTGCTGCTTATAACCGTTTTTTGAAAGACAATCTCGATCCGGACACCATAGCCTACTGGGAAGGGCGCGACCTGGCCAACTGGGGCCGCAGGCGCATCACTCTGTTCTCGCGCGATCTCTATCATCATGGCCTGCTTGGGTATTGCATCGGAGCCGGCCATCTCATTGCACGCCTTTACGGAATCAATCCGAAGCACATGGTGAAGGCCCGCTCCCTGGAAGAGCAGCGAACCTTCTTCGAGACCGCCCTAGCGCCACTTTTCGACAAGCGTCTGGTGCGTTGGGCGACCTCGAAGAAAGTGTCTCTTTATGGTCTTGGGATCCCTCCTGCACAGTATGATGCGCTCGTTTCCGCGAACGCTGATGGTGACATGTCTGCTGTTCTGCGCAACCGGCTGGAAAAGCTGGCATGCGATTTTTCCATGAAAGACAACTACTTCGCCTGGCAGGCATTTGGCCGCGGCTATGCGCCCCAGGCAGGGGAGCCGACCGGCAAATCGGGTCCGTTGCCACCTTATCTGAAGCGTACGCATTTCGAGGAGATCCGGGCACGCGCGAGCCGGGTTCGGGTTTTGAACCGGAACTTCACCGAGCATCTTCAATCCGTCTCCGGCGATAGTCTCGACGCCTACGTGCTCCTTGATGCCCAGGACTGGATGACGGATTTTCAGTTGAATTCTCTTTGGGCGGAAATCACCCGCACAGCGCGGCCTGGCGCAAGGGTCATTTTCCGGACTGCCGCCGAACCGACACTGCTTCCGGGCCGTGTTGCAAACGACATCCTCGATCAATGGAGTTATGAGGAAGGCGAGAGCCTGGAACTCGGCCGGCAGGATCGTTCATCCATTTACGGGGGCTTCCATCTTTACGTGTTCAATGGATAACGCCCGGGACGGAATGCCGGATGAGTGAAGCTGTCGAAACGGCTAGATTGATGGATGCGGTCTATCGCCATCAACGCCATGTCTACGATCTCACGCGAAAATACTATCTGCTGGGTCGTGATCACCTGATCAGGGAACTGCAGCCGCCAAGCGGTGGTGATGTTCTTGAGTTGGGATGCGGCACCGGGCGAAATCTGATCGCGGCCGCGAAAATCTATCCCGACGCGAAATTCTATGGTCTGGATATTTCAACGCAAATGCTGGAAACGGCTGAAAGAAATATCGCAAGGGCGGGGCTGGGTAACCGGATCCGGCTGATCGAAGGAGATGCCGCCAACCCGGCAGCAACGGACGCCCTGGGCGTTCCGTCGTTCGATAGGGTGTTCTATTCCTACACGCTCTCGATGATCCCGGTCTGGCGTGAGGCGCTCTCAGCCGGCGCATCTCGCTTGAACACGGGTGGTCGCATCCTTGTTGTTGATTTTGGTCAGCAGAGTGGGCTTCCACGCTGGTTCGGTAAAATCCTGTTTGCCTGGCTGAAGTCGTTTCACGTCACACCAAGGGCTGATTTGAGAGAAGAGCTGGAAACGGTAGCTGCAAAATCAGCGTGCCGACTTGAATTCCGCAGTCTTTACCGCGGCTATTCGGACTATGCGGAATTGCTCAAAAGATGATGCCGATCCTTGTTCGGCTGCAATGATCAAAGTCCTCCCGGCGAGCGGCAATGGGAAAGCCGTCAATGCGCCTGCTCGCGTACCTTTTGCATCGCGTTTGCAAGATTCCGCTCCATTGCACCCTTGTTTATCGACAGGGACTGGAAAAGTTTCTCAGTCCAGGAAAGAGCACCGGACGCCAACAGGAAAGTCTCAGGGACGACGACCCATTCACCGATCCAGGTCCCGCCGGAGCGTTCGTGTTGGTGAAGAGTGAGTTCCCCGATCTGTTCGGCGCGTTGGCGTCCGAGCTTCGCCACAGCTTCAGCGAATTCCGAGGCACGTTGGTTGCGTTTGTGACCCATGGCAGACGAAGCCCCCTTGCCGGGTGACGGGTTTTCCGCAAACTCGGCAATATCGGAAGAGGACAGCAGATTGACGTTTTGTGCGATCTTGCAAAGTGAGCCGCAAAGGGTTCCGATCGCGCCCACAATGTCAGCGATCCCATCCCGGGCATTTTGCCAGTGTGGCTCGACAACATGCAGTCCGAGATCTTCGGCAATTCCAGATTTGATCGCTCTGCCTGTTCCGTTCTCGTAGGCTTGATTGTCTCCAACCGGGCCACCGATCTGCACATTCAATCCCCGTTGACCGGCCTGTTCAATGCAAATTGCCCTTCGGCCCAGTTCCGATTTCCAGACTTCGAGTTTGGTGGCAAGGCGCAGAGGTACGGCATGCTGACCGTTGGTCCGCCCGATCATCTGCTGCATTCCATGGTCGTTGATATGCGCATCGATGCCAGCGACGATACTGTCAAGATTTGCGGAGATCTGCCGAAGTCCATCGCGCATCTGAAGCGCCAGTGCGGTGTCCATGATGTCCTGGGTTGTCGCGTGATAGTGAACATGGCCGTGAGCGTCTCCCAGGCTTTCGCGCAGTTGCCTCACAAGACCTACGATCGGCCGGCCGACCAGCATCATGTCTTCACGAAGTTGGTGCCGGTCAATATCGGCAAGAGACAGGCCCGCCAGTGCCGTTGCAACACTAGCAGGTATTAATCCATGTGCGGCCTGATGTCTCGCCAGCGTCTGCTCAACCTTGAGCCAGCACTCAATGGTCGCGTCTTCCGACCAGACGGCGCGCATTTCGGGGCTAGAATAGCAGCCCCGGTAGAGGGGAAAATCAAGCATCGCCAAGCTCTCCGTCGGCGATCCTGCGCTCCTTGACGATGGACCGGATGCGGAATGCTATTGCTGCACATCCGATCAACAGGAAAGCAAGTGCAATGGGTCTCTCGAAAAAGATCAGGGGGCCGCTGTCCGACATCAGAAGAGACTGGCGGAAAGTTTCTTCCGCACCCTTGGCGAGAACGAACGAAATCACGAAGGCGGCTATGTTGAAGTCATGTCTGCGCATCAGCCAGCCGACAAACCCGGCAACTGTCATCACTGTAACGTCGAACATGGACGCGCGCGCGGAGTAGGCCGCGACAAAACTTGTCAGGAAAATGATCGGGTAAAGAACGTTGGTCGGGATTTTCAGAATTAGTCGGGCGACCTGTGTTGCACCGAAGTATCCGATGACGCCATATGCCGCGATGCCCAGCATGCCACAGGCAAACAACCGGTAGACCAGTTCCTTGTCCGTCAGAAAGAGCGTCGGTCCGACCTGGATGCCGTGGATGAGAAAGACACCCAGAAGAATTGCGCCAATCGTTGAACCGGGAATACCCAGGGTGAGCAGCGGAGCCATGGACGGACCGGAAACGGCATTGTTGGCTGCCTCCGGCGCTGCAACGCCCTCCAGGGCACCCTTGCCCCATTGCTGCGGATTTGTTGCGCGTCGTTTGCCTTCGCCATAAGAGATGAAGGCGGCGATTGCCGAACCCAGTCCGGGCAGCACACCTATCCCGGCGCCGATCAGACTGCCTCTGAATGCATGCGGCAGGCATGGCTTGTATTCTTCCCATGTGAGGCTGTCATCATCGGCCGCTGTCTGGTTGTCATCGATTCTGCCAGCTGATTTTCGCCGTTCTTCCATCTGTGAGAATACCTCACCGAGGACAAAAACACCGATCATGAGAGGCACCAGGCCAATGCCGTTGGAGAGTTCGAAAGAACCGAAAGTGTAACGCTCTTCGCTGGAGATCGGGTCGAGACCGACCATCGCGACCAAAACGCCGAGAAGGGCGGAAGCAAGTCCCTTGACGATGGATTTTCCGATGACGGATCCAATGACCACAAAGGCTGCAAAATAGATTGCAAAAGTTTCCGGCGGCCCGAGCTTGAGCGCGATAGCTGCGATGAAACCGACCCCTGCAACAAGCAGGATGTCACCCATGAAATCGCCGATGACCGATGAAATCGTCGCGACCTTCATGGCCTTTCCGGCCTTTCCGGCCCTGGCAAGAGGGTAGCCATCGATCTGGGTCGCAGCGCTTGCCGCCGTTCCCGGCGTATTGAAAAGGATGGCGGCAATCGAACCGCCGTAACGGCCGGACTTGCCGATGACGTAAAGAAAAGCCAGTGCGAAGAGCGGCGACATGTAGAAGGTGATCGGCAACAGCATCGCGATTGCCGCTGATGCTGTCAGTCCGGGCGTTGCGCCCACGATCATCCCGACGACGGCCGCCAGCAGGATCGCCGCGAGAAGGGTCGGATCGGTCACGACGGACAGGAGAGCAGGAAAGATTTCCATCGGGTTTACCCTTTGATCCAGTCGAGCAGATCGAACACTTCGCCATAGGGCGGAAACACACCGAGCAGCTCAAAAAACAGAATGTGGAAGATGAGCGGGCACAGGATGACCGACACGGCCAGACCGACCCGGCTGCGAATGCCGAACAGGAAAAGAACGACCGGCGCCGCAAGAGCGGTGGGAAGAACGTAACCGAACCATCTGATCGATTGCTGGTAAAGCAGGGCAATGACAAAG
>NZ_KI928927.1:222568-263070 GCF_000521215.1 Labrenzia sp. DG1229
TTGTTTTTCGTCTTCTCCCGGCTTGGGCGCACCGGCAAATGCCGTGCTGCCGAGCATGAACGCCGCTAGGCCGAGCAAAGCCAGACTTGCAGAAAACGGAACAATTCCCGCCCAGGTGTCACCAGTCGATGCCGCGGGTACCTGCCAGGCTCCCCAGAGCCCGACAAGGGCAACCACAGCCAGAACCAGGCCTTCGGAATAGGCACGCATGACAGTCTCCCGAATTCCGTTGGAGGAGTGACGGACTGAAGACACAGCCCGTCATCGACAGTTCAGTTGCTCAGGCTCTCGACCAGCGGCCGGGCGTCGTTTTTCATGGAACTCAAGGTTGCTTTCGCATCGACACCTTTCTGGTAAACCGGGCCCGTACCCCGCGGCGCAAGCAATTCTGCGAATTCTGGCTTTGAAGCGATCTGTTCAAGCGCAGTCTCCATGGCCGAAACAATCTCGGCAGGTGTTTCCTTCGGCGCAAAGACAATGACAGGGGAAGAAACCGCAGCGAACGAAATACCCAGTTCGCCGAAGGACGGCACGTCCTTCATGACTGCATCGCGATCCCGGCTGTTGACCGCCAGGGCCCGCAGCTGATCCTCAAACCCTGCAAGCTGCTGGACACCGAGAAACCCGAAATCCGCCTGTTCGCCGATCAGGGCCGCACGGGTAGGCCCGCCGCCCTTGAACGGGACGTCTTGCGCATCGATGCCGTTGCTGGCAAGAAAACCAAGCCCTCCGACATGATGAAATCCACCACGCCCGGAATGAGCCCAGCGAAGTGAACCCGGATCCGCTTTGGCTGCGTCAATTACATCCTGAACGGACTGAAACGGACTGTCGGTCGGCACCATGAGCGATGTCTGCAACTGGCCGACCTGAGCCACGAACTGAAAACTCTCAAGAGCGTCGATGTCGGTATCAAGCGTCAGCGTGGACAGCAGGAACGATCCGCCGGAGGTCATCATCATCGTGTAGCCGTCCGGGCGTGCGCCGACGGCCGAATTGGCCCCGTTCAGTCCTGCAGACCCTGGCTTGTTCACCACGACGACGGGCACGTCCAGTATGCCTTCCGCGGCCTTGGAGATCGCGCGGGCATAGGCGTCTGTTCCCCCGCCTGCCTTGTAGGGCACCACGAGATTGATGGGACGTTTGGGCCAGTCGGCCGCAAGACTTGCACCTGAAGTGACGGCAATTGCAAGCGCCGCACCAACAGCGCCAAGGAACGTTCTGCGTTTCATTTTTTCCTCCCGAACTCGATAGTCGGACGTTACGCCATGTTCTCAATTGCGAAAAATGCAAATATGTTATCTACTCTTGCAAATTTTGAAAGTAAGACCCGATGAACATCAAGGCGCTAAGGGCCTTTCGCGCCACGCTTTCGGAAGGATCTTTGACAGCCGCATCCGAGATCCTGCATCTCAGTCAGCCGGCGATTAGCCGGCTCATATCCGGACTGGAAGCTGAATTGCGACTGCCGTTGTTCGACCGCAGCGGCCGAAACCTGACGCCGACCCGGGAGGGGATGGCGTTTTTCCGCGAGGCCGGGCGCATCCTGGACAACCTCGACGAAGTGCCGCGTATCGCCGCGGAGATCCGGGCCGGCAGAACCGAAACCTTGCGGGTCGTCACGATGCCGCGCGTGGCGCAATCCCTGACAGCTGTCGCAGTGGCACGCTTCATGTCCGAAAACCCCGAGACAAATGTAAGTCTGGATGTTCGTGCGCGGCGCGACGCCGGAAAATGGCTCGCCGGGCGCGAATACGATATCGGTATTGGCGCCCTTCCGGTGGATCATCCGGGGATCCGGACGAAAGCGCTGATCCGCGTACGTGCCCAGGCCGTTCTTCCCCGCACACACAAATTGGCAGATCGGCAGAGCCTCACCGCTGCCGATCTTCGCAACGACACGGTGATACGCCTCATGCACGGCTTGCTCTTGCGCGATCAACTGGACGATTTCTTCCGGTCAGCCGGCATAACACCTCAACAGAGTTGTGAAGTCGCAGCATCTCAGCTGGCCTGCTCACTGGTGGCTGAAGGATATGGCATCACGATCGCAGACGAACTTGTTGCCGCACAGGTGTCCCTTGACCGTCTCGCCCTTGTGCCGGTTGTTCCGGAACGATGGATGACTTTCGGGCTGCTTTATCCCGCAGGCCAGGAGAAATCCGCAGCTCTTCTTCAACTGGAGGACATCCTGCGTACACTCTCGGAACAATTGGCGGCAAGGAGCCCAACTCTTCTGGTCGCAGGATCAGATGAAGGGAAATGAACTGAATTCGATTTCCAAATTCTTGAAAATAATATTCACCGACAGTACCTAGTGTATCTAAGACTTTACTAAAGGTAAAATTAATAATATCTTAGTTTATCGGGATATTTTGAAGTTTTTGAAAGGTTTTTACAGGAGGGGATATGTCTGAAACCTATTATCTCATGGGAATGATCATGGATTTTCACTCGTCCAGTGCTGAAGACGGATATTTCCTGTGCAGCGCTATTCTTTCAAGTGGTGCCGGTGCGCCACCCAATCGTCACATGAATGATCAGGAATCATTTTTTATTCAAAAGGGACAAATCGAGTTTTCTGTCGGTGATGAGATCATAACCGCCGGGCCAGGTCAGTTTGTGAAGGTTCCGCGGGGCGAAGTTCATGCGTTTCGCAATGCGACGGATCAGGAAGCGGAAATGTTGATCCTCAATGTGCCGGGCTCCATTCATGAAAACGTATTCAGGATTTGTGGCACCAAGCTGGAGTCGGGATCGCGTGAATGGCCGTCTCCCGAACCGGAGCTCGATATGGCATGGGTTGCCCGGGTTTGCGCTGAAGAGGGGCTGGAAATAGTCGGCTAGCGAGAAGGCTCCACGGATGCCGGGTTGGTGTCTAGGTCAGTCTCCGGCCACGAAATAGTGCAGGGTTCCGTCCGGACCGATGCCGACGCGATAGAATGTCCAGGCCCCGAATTCTTCCATTTCCGCAAAATCACCGGCTGTAATGATCCGGTACATTTCGACCTTCTGGTCCGGCGTCAGCCTTGATAGCGGGAAGCGGGCAAAATACGGCCAGATGTACATTTCCTGCGGTGTTCCGGCATCGGCGTGAATGAAACCGGCCTCAAGCGTATCGGCGAGGATCGCCAGGATCTCAAAACCTTCGCCGTCACCCGAACTTTCCTTCAGGAAGTCGATCGGATCACCGATGTCACCGAAGGAAAGTGTCGGCGGCAATTCGTTGCTCTCCAGGACCATTCGCAACCGGTTCATGTCCCCTTCAAGAGCTGCTTGCCTTAACTGCGAGTGCATGCGCGCGACGGGTTTTGGCAGGACAGATGTGTTGTAGAGAACCTGTGGTGGCGTGAGATCCGTCGAAGTTTCCGCCTTGGTGTGATCCGGCTCACGGGATAGTTCACTTTGTGGAACGCCGAGTTGATCCACCGGTATCGGGGCGGTTTGCGAATTGCTTTCCGGACTGACCGGTATTGTGTCCGTCGTGACACTCTTGCCGATGCCGGCAGTTGGAAAAAAGCAGAAAACCAGAACCGCCACCCAAATTACCCGTCCCATGGCGAACTCCTGTGAATTTTGATTTGTTGCGCTTTGCCCCGCAGGGACATTCCTTAAACAATTCGTGGCACGGTGGAAACTGGCTGAGGGTAATTTCCTGCACGTGTATTCGACGTCCCGCGTCGCACACGGCCGGGAAGGGGCTGCCATTCGAAAACCAGGGCCTAGCAAAAGGGACCGGCTGTGACAGTCTTGGAATATGTGCTGATCGGCTTTCTTGTCGGGATTCTCACGACAGCACCTGTCGGCCCGGTTAATGTCATGGCAATTCAGCACGCTGTCAGAAACGGTTTCAGCCACGGGTTTTTTGTCGGGCTCGGCGCAGTGTTGGCAGACACGATTTTCGCATCTGCGGCCATATTCGGTGTTTCGGCGGTCACCAATTTCGTTGATACCCGGTTTGGGCTAATCGAGATTGTTGGTGGCGCGCTGCTGATCGTCTTTGGCATCAGGATCTGGAACACCCATCCGCATATTGAAAAAGACGGCAACGGCCGCGAATACAGCTATCTGGGAGACGCCGCCGCGGCCTTTTTCATGGCGATCACCAACCCGGGAACAATATTTGCCTTTGCTGCCATATTTGGTGTTTTGGGAGACTATCGACCGGCGCAAGACGATTATTTCGGGTCGCTGATGATGATCGCAGGCGTGGCCGGTGGTGCAACGTCATGGTGGTTGTTCGTCTCTGCGACGGTCTCGCATTTCAAGTCAAGGATCGACGATCGCTGGCTCGACCGGGCCAATCACATCGCCGGATTCGTTCTGATAGTATTTGGCGGATTGATATACCTGGACCTGGCCCTGGACAGGCTCGGTCATGCAGCCGGTATCTGGGGACATTGATCCAGTACACGAAATTAAAAAGGCCGGACAAGCCGGCCTTGCGTATTCGTTGGATCAGGACTTACTGGAGAACCCGGTTCACCGTGTAGTCGCCCTGAAGGATGCGGTCCGGCAATCCTTCGGCAAGTTTCGCCACGGCATCTTCACCATAGGCCGCAACGAGATCAGCAAGTGCGGTAAACATTGCGGCGTGCGCAACGGCATCGGCATCCACGCCGTTTGCGATGGCTTCCGCCCAGGCATCCGAAATAAAGCCGAGTGCGGCGCGTCTGATGTCTTCGTCCTCGGCAAATTCGGCGTCCATTGCTGCCTCAGCATAATCGTCGTTTATCATTCGTTCCCTTACCGGTCTGTCCCGAACGCTTGGAGACAACTCCAACGTGTCCCTGTCCCGAATCTCATAATCTGATCCTAGCACGGTGATCCGCGCTGATAAGTAACCGTGAACGCAAACTTAACGGCCACCCACAAATTTGATTCAAAAGGTTAACCAACTCGTAACGTTTTGAAAAATTTGCCCCGGTTTATCTGCCGTACCGGCTGGTTACGTCGCTGATGATGGTCTCACCCTCGTTGAGGTACTGTGCCATTGCGATACGGGCCGCGTCTGTGCAGTCCCTGTAAGCGACTGAGAATCCACGATATCCCTGGTTAAACCGTTCAATGAATCTGCGCCGCCGATTCTCGTCGATGGTTTCTGCGTCCAGGAAATCTTCCATCCGGTCACGCCAGCTCGGTTCGTCATTTTCTTTGCATAACGGGCGCAGAAAATGGAGCGCGCCGAAAATTTCCGAAAGGCGCATCAACTGCTGTTCATAGGGCGGCGCATCGATCCCGGCTTGCTGAGCGGACACAACCTGAACCGGTAGGGAAAGTGCCAGCATTGCAAAAACGATCGCCCGGCAAATGAAATCAGCTACGCGTTTTTTCCTCATGCGGGGATCATGCGCGCGGGCAAGGGGTACTTCAAGCGCTACGGTGAAGTGATCCCAAGAATTGCAATGTCCGGGTGGAAGGCATTCGCAACGAATGCGAATGTCACGTCATGGACGAGGGGCACTTCCCGATCATTTTCTGTCCTGACCGCCTCGACGGACCCGATTGATCGGCCACTACCGGTCTCGCGCTGGTCCAGAATGGAAGCCTGTTCTCCACTCCAGCGTAACCGCACGTTTTCCGACAGGGAGATCGGGCCTGCCGTTCTGACGTGATCGAGTGTTGCGGCAAAAATCTGGTTACCGTCACGAACGACCACGACCCGTGCCATGGGGTTGATGTCGTCTGGAAGGTCACCCCGATAGAGGGGATATGGCGCCGATCGGCTGTCGTATCCGACATAGGGATTGGAACCGTAGTTGCGCCGTGACGGCGCCGGACGGGCAAGGACCGCGGCTTGCGGGTAGGTCTTGCGGACTGCCTCGAAGGCAACGACCCGGGACGGGATCATTTTCAGGTCGCGTCCGGCATGGGTGCCGACGATGCCCTCACCGGTAAACTGCTGCCACCAGGTTTCAGTCTGCCGGTCATACATGACAAGGTCCGAGTTTCTCAAAAGGCCTGTCGTTCCGAAATCGAGGACGTCGCCGTCAAAGCGCCGGTCAAAGACGATGGACGAGTTGCACAACGGGCAATAGGTCACCGATACCGGTGTCTCGCCGATCCGGTCGTTGACGATCTCATGCCAGATCAGGATCTGGAGCGGGTAGGCTTTGACGGCATCATCCATCTCGAGAAGGATCACAGGCTCCCGGTCCTGAAGCCAGTCGACGCTGCTTGCAGGCTGAAATGCCGGGTTGTCGATTGAGGGAATACCGTCTTTCGGTGGACCACCGGAAAAGATCGAGTTCAGGTCGATGCTCGTTTTGGTGAAATCCGTTGAAAATCCGGCTCGGCGCCACTGATCCGGGCTGGCCTCTGCGGAAGGTGCCAGGATGCAGACCACAATCATGGCCAGAGCGATGCACGCGGCCTGACATGAAAGTTGCACGGAATAAAAGCGCATGAGAGCCTCCGGACTTTAGCGTGCAGTCATGCTCATCCAAACCCTGCGGAATTGGGAATCACGGATCTGCAAACCTCCGTGAAGGCACTCTCCTTTGCGCTACCGGTGCAGGTGGCGGCGAATACGGTCCGGTGTGTCTGGTGTCATCTTGCGCGCGTCGAGTTCATCCGGATGGACCCAGTCGACTGCGGCTGCATCATCTCCTGCAACCGAGACACCGGAATGGAACGGGCCGCAAAAAACGGTGAGGATAAAATGGGTAAGAACCCTGCCATCATCATCCAGTTGAATGGAATCGAAGGTTTCGACCGGGTCACCTAGGCTGGCCTTGACGCCTGTTTCTTCCAGAAGTTCGCGTTCTGCTGCCTGTGCGAGCGTTTCCCCAAGCTCCACAAGGCCTCCGGGAAGGCTCCAGTGGTCCTTGTAGGGATCCTTGCCCCGCTTGATCAACAGAGCATGTCCATTCCGGTGACAGAGAACACTTACGCCGATACGGGGTGCATCTGGATAGAATCGGGACATGGAGCATTTCTGAAAAAGAGTGTCGGGCCAGAATAATCAGGCAAACAGCGCGTCGATTTCTGCCTGCGCACCATCGCCTTCATGCTGCGTTGCTTCCGGTTCAAGGTGCCCGTGAATGACGGCACCTGCAAGGGCGATCAGCGGTTTGATTTCGTGTGTCGCTCTGAAGGCGATGTCTTCAGCAACAGAAGCAGCGTCGCTGGATTTGCGCAACTGATCCTGGATCTGACCGACCAGCACGTCGATATCCGCTATATGTGTCTCAAGGTGCTCTCTCAGGAAGGCAGGCGCCGCGGAATAGGCCATGATTGCCAGCTGCTTGTCCTTGAAAGTCGAATTTTCAAAATGGCCTTCATAACCCAAGGGTTCCCAGTCCAGAACGTCTTCGGCGCAGTCAGGCATGTCGGGAAGCATTTCAAGGAGCATCATGACTTCGTTGAAATGATTGAGATAATCAGTGGCAAGTCCCGTCTGGGGATTGATGTTTGCCTGTTCCAGCCGTTCGGCAGCCAGATCTCCGGCGCCCAAAACTGGATCCAAACACTCCATACCTGCCCCCTGATTATTGACTTCGTGGTCAGGCTACTTCTTTTTTGTTTCCAATTGCCTAACTTCGCAGCAGCTCGAAGGCAACTTGACGAGACGATCGCCGCAGGCCTTCGACGTGGACTGGAGAAACAATATGTGTGGCAGACTTGCTCTCACCACGCCGCCGGATGCGGTAAGAGACTTCTTTGACTATACCGACAGGCCGAATTTTCCACCCCGCTACAACATTGCGCCGACCCAGCCGATCGCGACAGTTCGCTACGAATATGGCAGCCGCCGGTTTCACCTGGTGCGTTGGGGGTTGATACCCTCCTGGGTCAAGGATCCGTCGGATTTCACACTGCTGATCAATGCAAGAGCTGAAACGGCCGCGGAAAAGCCCTCATTCCGGGCAGCTATGCGCCATCACCGCTGCCTCATTCCGGCGTCCGGGTTTTATGAATGGCGGCGGACCTCCGAAGGCAAACAGCCATTCTGGATCCGACCGGCGGATGGCGATGTCATGGCCTTTGCCGGGCTTTGGGATACCTGGTCGGACCCGGATGGCGGTGATATGGACACCGGCGCAATTTTGACGATCCAGTCCAACCGGATGATGTCAGAGATCCATCACCGCATGCCTGTGATTGTGAAACCGGATGCCTTTGAGACATGGCTCGACACGGCAAATGTCGAGGCGCGGGAAGCAAAAAAGATGCTTGTGCCGATCGATGACGATTATCTTGTCGCCACTCCGATATCCTCGCGAGTGAACAAGGTTGTCAACGACGATGCCGACATCCAGAACCAAGTCGATGTCGACGAGGCCGGGTCTAAATTGAAGGAAAGTTCGAAGACGTCCTCCAGACAGGACGACAGCCAATTGGATCTGTTCTGAACCGCGTCGGCAGATTTCCCGTGCAAAGGACCCGGCAGCCGTGTAGGGGGAGGAAAACCCAGTCAGGCACACAAAATGAGCGAAACCGATAAAAGCGCGCCCGAATTGGACGGCGATGCCGCAGACGATGCACTTGCCGAAGCCTACAACAGAGGTCTTGAGCGACAGAAATCAGGTGATCTGAAAGGCGCAGAGCAGGCTTTTCGTCAGGTTCTTGCACTGGATCCGGACGATAGCGGTGGGGCGAGCATTCGTCTTGCGGCGATCGGAGTGGAGGCTTCGCCGGAAAAAATGCCCGATGCCTATGTCGCCACGCTGTTCGATCAGCACGCTGATGTCTTCGACGAGATCCTCGTCGATGAACTCGGATATTGTGTGCCTCTGCTCCTTCGCGATCTCGTCGGAAGACTGGGCTTGGGACCGTTCGAACGTCTTCTCGATCTTGGTTGCGGCACCGGCTTGACCGGAATGGCGTTTGCGGACTGCGCAACCCACCAGACCGGTGTGGATCTGTCCGAAAAGATAATCGAACTCGCCTATGACCGGGACGTCTACGAAGACCTCTATATTGGCGAAGCAGTGGAGTTTCTTGAAGGATTTGAAGAGGACGATGGAACGCGGCCGATCTGGGACCTGATCGCGGCAACGGATGTCTTTCCTTATCTTGGAGCCGTCGAACCATTTCTGAATGCGGCAGCGGATCGTCTCGGTTCTGCAGGATACCTCGCCTTTTCGACCGAGACTCTACCTGACGAGATATTGGATGGACGCTCCTACATGGTGGGACCCAAGAGCCGCTTCGCCCAGTCGGAGAAGTATATCCGAACTTCCCTTGATGTCGTTGGATTTGATATTCTCGCCATGGATCCGATTACGGTTCGGCTGGAAGATGGTAGCCCGGTTCCCGGGCATCTGGTCCTGGCGAAGCTGCGTTAAACGAGAGGCTCCTGTGTGGAATGCCGTGTCTGTTGTCAGAGCCGGTTCAGCTCATCACCGAGACGCCGGAAGCCGGGTTATGCTTGTGTTCTACCGGGTCGCTGAACAAACCGAGCCAGACAGGTAAACCTGTATATCGGCACAACCAGCACCTTCTTCGAAAAAAGGCTCTAGTTTTTAAAATAGAATTCCCGTCTCAGCGCTGAATTGTGCCAGGGCGACTGCGTTCCCCTTGTCGAATCGTACACATCCGCCTTGATCCGTTTCATCATGATTTCGATTTCAAGGCCGGGTGTCTCGATATGAGTGAGCAGCGCCGTTGTGAACGGGCTGTTGTCTTCGTCGCCATCCAGGGCAACCTCGCCCGGAGCGGTTGCAAAGCCGATGAGAACATTGCCGCCGCCGGTCTGAGGAGCGGCAAGTCCGCGTTCGACCTGCGAGCTGCGGCTGACGCCAAGACTGCGTGAAAACCGGCGCGAGAGTGGATTGTCACGGCATGCGTCCAGAAGCGCAATCGACAATCGGCCTGGCGCATTCATGTAGTCCAGCACGGTGCCGAGTTCGATCGTCTCGAAGTCGACAGCGGTTTCGTCTTCGAGTTTTGCGTCTATCGGAATGAGATAGTTTCTTCCACTCAACTGCATCGCATGACCCGCGTAAAAGAACAGGGCGACATCTGCATCCTGGATCGAGCGTACATACGCCCTGACCGTTCCTTCCATGGCGACTTTGCTCTGATCCAGGCCGAGAATAACAGTGAAGCCCAGGCGTTTCAGTGATTCCTGCAGGCCTGTCGCATCGTTTTTCGGATTGGGCAGGGGCGGGGCGTGTTCATACGCCGAGTTGCCAATGATCAAGGCGACCCGCTTGCCTTCAGGAAGCGTTCCCAGATCCGGTAGCTTTGAGCTTGTTGTGGTCTCTTGCTTTTGGCGTGGTTTGTTTGCAGTCGGATCTGGTTGTGGATCCGGACCGATGATCGGGACCGATTGGGATGCGCTTTGCCTCGGTTTTGCTGCATCGACATACTGGCCGTAGGCCCAGCCACGCATCCCGTTTGAAAGTTCAACTTCGAACCAGGCACCCTGTTGCGCCAGCAGGGATAGCCTGGTGCCTTCGAGCAGTCTTGCAATTTCAGAGTGGCCAGTTCCGGCACCTGATCTGAGCGACAGGAAGTTGTCGCTGGTCCCGCTCAGGTCTCCCACGACACCCGGGCTTGGTGGTGTGATCGACCGCTTGGCAACAGCCGGTGGTGTGACAGGTGCAGGCGCGATGGATGGTTGCGGTGGCGACGGTGCGTATCGGGGAGCGGAAGCGACATACTTCCCGTAAGCCCAGCCGGTTCGCCCATCGGCGAGTGCGACATTGAGCCATGGTCCACTTCTGCCAAGGATGGTCAGCGGGGTGTTCAAACCCATGCGGACGATTTCCTGATATCTTGTGCTCGGTCCCGTGCGAAGTGACAGGTAGTTGTCACCGGTCGGATCGAGGCCAGAGACAAAGGCATTTTGCGAAGCCGTCGGAGGGCTTGCTCCACCTCCGGAGCCAGTCGTGATGCGGGTTGATGCAATCAGCGACCGGGACGTGCCCCCCGTAATGCCGGTCGCCGACCAGACTGCGAATTGAAAGCGTTGACCATTGTGAAAATAGCTGTCTCCCGGGATGATGCCGCCGGACTGAAGGTTGGCTTTGTATCGATTGCCGCCAGGTTGGGTCATCCAACCCAGCGCGATGGCGAACCAGCCATTGTTGGACTGAAAGACCGTTGTTTTCGGGAACCGGTTGGCGTACCCGCGCGCAACACTGACAGCCTCGGACGCGTTGGGGCGGCTCGCGACCACAAGCCATCCCCCGTTTCCGCCGGGGATCACGGCCGCGTTGGTCTCCTGGACGGTCGTCGCTGCAAGGCAGACGAGCGCCCACAGGACAATGCCCAACATCTTCAACTGCTTCTCGGCGCCAATTCCAAGCTGATGCATTCTGTCTCCCCCGGCCAATGAAAGATTTTGCAACGTGTCTGCCAAGAATACCAGAGGCATCCGGAGCGAGTATGCCAGGTCTCCCGCAGTATGACACTGCGGGAGACTGTGTTCCGGCGGGATCTTCCAACCCTGGAAGATGCCGTCAGTCCGCGTCCGGGTCTGCGGGTTTCAGTCGCAGATAGGGTTCGCCGTCGGATGTTTTTTTCACGGCGACACCGTCAGAACGGATGAGACAGTTCACGCGGCTTCGAAACGCGGAAAAGCTGTCGAATGTGACCACATCGACGGGTTCGTCAAATTGGATCGTCACATGGTATCGCTCTGTCGTCCCGACTTTGGAGAGAGCCTTGATTTCTCCCTGGAAGGCCTGCTGCATATAGGTGCCGGATACCCGGTCACCGACCGAAAATGCAAAGTGATTGGGGCGCGACACTGTCGCACTGGCGGTGTTCCAGTCCCTGAAACCATGTTGCGTCGACACAAGCTCGAGCGCCTGGCTGTGTGACAGTTGCTTGCCATTTGCCGCAAGGGCCTTGCGCAGACGTTTCGCCTGGGATTTCAATTCGGAAACACTGGGGAGTGTCATGATGTTACCTTTTCAAGAAAGGCAGGGTCGGAGGCAATCGCCTTCCAATGGGGCCCGCATTGCCATCAGCCTGCACAGTCTTGTGAAGGTCGACATTCGACGAAGAACACTTCGTGAAAGGAATTTCACCTTGGGCTCTGCCCGCGGGCGGCTGGCTTCCTCAAACCGCCCCCACGCATATTCGGACAACTTGCATCTGTCAATGAAAGAAAAAAGAAGCCGCTTTCGCGGCTTCAAGGAAGGGAGGTTTGCGTGACACCTGGCGGATATTGCGCCCGGTGCCGGGGGTAACGGCAGTCTTGTCGCTGCCGCAGGTCTACAGGGTAGAGGTCACCCTGGAGCCGGTCAGGTCTGTATCAGGCTTTTGAGGAGTTCGACCTCCTGCGCCAACACGTTGTCTTTCGTCACCATGTCCTCGATCTTTCGAACGGCATGGAGGACCGTTGTGTGGTCGCGATTACCGAAACGGCGGCCGATTTCGGGGAGCGACCGTCCCGTTACGACTTTTGCGATGTACATTGCAATCTGACGTGGACGTACGAGGGTCCTGGCCCTGCAGGACGACAACAGGTCCGCCTTGGTGACACTGAAATGTTTGCAGACGATCTGCTGGATTTCTTCCACCTTGATCGTGCGCGGTTCACCGATCCTGACCAGATCGTGCAGCGTCTTTTCAGCAAGATCCATTGTAACGGGCTGTTTGGTCAGCTGATTGTGTGCGAACAGGCGATTCAGCGCCCCTTCGAGATCGCGTGCTGAAGAAATAACGTAGCGCGCTATGTAGTCGGCGACCTCCTCAGGCACGCTGAACGCTGGATGGGTGCGTCTGGCCGCTGCAATCCGCTTCCGCAGTATTTCATGCCGCAACGCATAGTCCGTCGCCTGGATACCGACGACCTCACCGGTTTGTATCCTCTGCATGACCTTGCCACTCAACGTGCCGAGGGCATCGGGCATCCGGTCGGCTGCCATGATGATCTGACTGGGCGCCTCCATCAGAATTTCGAGCGTCCTGCCGAATTCCTCATGCGCCTGCTTGCCATGGAGGAACTGGAGATCGTCGACGAGCAACAGGTCGATCGACTTCATTGCCTGGCGAAGGACCGGAAAGGCCGGTGTCCGCAAGGCAGGAACCAGATGATACATGAAAAACTCGGCAGACAGATAGGCGACCCGTCGGCCGGACTTGCGGGCTTCCGCGGCGGCTGCCTGAAGCAGGTGCGTCTTGCCGATGCCGGTCGAAGAGTGAATGAAGAGCATTTCCAGAGTGCCTTCATGTCCTGCCGCCATCTGTCGGACGGCGGCACAGGCCAGGCTGTTGGAAGAGCCTTCCGCGAACGTCTCGAACGTCAGCTTGGGATTGACCGCTGCTCCGCTCAGGAATTCCGCAGCGGCTTCATCTCCGGTGTCAGCAAGGCAGGGGATCGCAGCAGACCTGTTGGCTGCACCGAATTGGGCAGGATTGCCGAACGGTGCGGTGCGGCCGCTGATCCGGCGCGCAGTAATAGATTTCGGGGGCTGCGTTACGTTGACCTGGCGCGGGCGCAACGCTCCGCGAACGGTCAGTTCAATGCGATTGATATCGTCGAGTTCGCGTTTCCAAAGTCCGACCAGCTTTTTCTCGTAGTTGTTCTGGATCCAGTTTTTCAGAAAACGCGTGGGGACCGAAAGATGAACTGAATCGCCTACGGTTTCTTCGTGCTTCACTCTTCCAAACCAGTTTGAAAACACATCCTCACCGAGTTCATTTCTCAGTTCATTTTTCACACGATCCCATTGATCCGAACTAGCTAAGTTCTGAACCTGCATTTGTGGCCTCCATCTAGGAGAACGACAGCGTCGCTCTCCCCCGTGCACTGTCTGCGAGCTGCTGGTTCCGCCTTCGCAACTCTTTTGCTTTTGTCAGGTCTTTCGACCGGTTGGCTTATTGACGCCTATGACACATGATTAACCTTTTACTTACTATGTTTACAAATAGCTTATTCTTATGAGGTCATAGACGCTTCGCATCGTAGTTTGTGTAGATGAGGAGAGGTTTGAAGGTAAGGAATACATATCAAAGCTTATGCCTCATCGATTTCAGGACATGCCGCAAGTCCTGATCGAGTTTTTCCTTCTCCTAGTGTTTCACCAATGCCTTCAGGCACGCAAGCATATTTAATAAAAATTTAACTTTTGAGCGTTTTTTCTGCAAGTTTTCAAAAGGTAGTTGTCGATTTTGTAATTTTCCGCGAGGGTTTTGCATATTACTGCTTGAAAAATCAGTCATTTTTTACAAGGAACTTTGTTGATGAACAAAAGTTTGCCAGTCAGAACGCATGTGAATCATCTCGTGTTTCCGACCTGATTGAGCGTTGAGTCCATGAAAGTCAGGGAGCAAATCGGCAGCAGATCACCGGATTGATGCTCCGATGCGAAGTTGGCGGGTGTCGATGAAAACAGCACAAATTCAAATTAATTCAACTGTCTGCTTCGAATCCTCAATCCAATAGCTACACCGGAGTTCGACGAAAGGCTTCGTTTGGGCCTCCTCATCAATTGCCGATCCAGGACATATTGGCGTGCTCGACGCTTGCAATGTCGCGAATTTCGCTAACTGGCTGTAGCCCGGGAATTGATCTCGGGCGAAGCCGGTACAACTTGGACTCGCCTAAGAATTGTATAAGTAAAAGTGAATTGTTCCATGGGAGAGAATAGCTGCTGTCTGGCTTGGATAATCAAAGGAGAGCCGGACTGAGCACTCTTCGTCCGACAATCGGTCTGATCGGACTGGCGGCCTGTTGCCGAAATCCGGACAAGCGGTGGCAAGGCTATCGCGGACATGCGTGCGCGGAAGCTGACAAGCAACGAAGCGAGCGTCAGGCGCCAGAACAGGAAAGTCAGAGTATGCGCCCGGGGTTCAGGAGGTTCTTTGGGTCCAGATCTTTTTTGAGCCGGCGCATCAGGTCCAGTTCAACATTGGATTTCACATCTTTCAGCAAGGTTCTTTTCAGGCGGCCGATGCCATGTTCGGCGGAGATGCTGCCGCCGAATTCGTGCACGATACCGTGGACAACGGCGTTCATCTCGTCCCATTTCGCAAGATAGGCATCTTTGTCGGCGTCGATGGGCTGGGAGACATTGAAATGGATGTTTCCGTCGCCGATATGTCCAAATGGCACGGGCCGGCAACCGGGCACGAAAGCCTTGACTGCAGCCATTGCCTTGTCGAGGAAATCCGGGATGCAGGCAACAGGTACGGAGACATCGTGTTTGATTGAACCCCCTTCCGGTTTCTGGACCTCCGACATGCCGTGGCGGATATGCCAGAAGTCGTGCACTTGCGAGAGGTTCTGGGCGAAGGCTGCGTCTTCCACCAGACCTTCCTCGAAGGCTTCGCCGAGTATGCTTTCCATCAGATCCCTGATCGGGAAGGCATCAGATCCGCTCGAAAGCTCCAGGAGAATGTACCAGGCGTGGGTGCCATTGAGCGGATCGCGCGCGCCCTCCAGATGGTTCAGGCAAAACTCCAGACCCACACGCGGCATGATTTCAAATCCGGTTAGAACCGGTCCGGCCTGAGCCTTTGCCATTGTGAAGAGTTTGAGTGCCGCCTGAGGATCGGGTATTCCGACAAAGGCGGCTTCCAGTTTCCTGGGCTTGGGAAAAAGTTTCAAAGACGCAGCCGTAATTATCCCCAGGGTACCCTCTGCGCCGATAAATAATTGTTTCAAATCATAACCGGTATTGTCCTTGCGAAGCGTTCTGAGACCGTCCCAGATTTCTCCTGTTGGCAGGACAACTTCAAGCCCAAGGACGAGGTCGCGCGTGTTGCCATAGGCCAGGACGGCTGTCCCGCCGGCGTTGGTTGAAATGTTCCCGCCGATCTGGCACGAGCCTTGAGAACCAAGTGAAAGCGGAAACAGGCGACCGGCTTTTTCAGCCTCGTCATGAAGCGTCTCCAGAACTACTCCTGCCTCTACCGTAATGGTGAAACCGGCAGCATCGACAGCGCGGATCTTGTTGAGCCGAGAGAGGGACAACACGATTTCATCCCCGGTTTCCTGCGGAATTTGCCCTCCAACAAGCCCTGTGTTGCCGCCCTGTGGAACGATCTTGATGTCATGTTCATAAGCATACCTCATGACTGAATTGACCTCTTCGACGCTGCCCGGACGAAGCACCATCGGCGTCACACCCTGATATAGATCGCGCCACTCCGTCAGGTATGGAACCTGGTCTTCCGGGGTGGTCATGACGTTTGCGGCGCCGATCAATTCAGCGAAACGTTCGGCGTGTGGAATGCGCTCCATGAGCGGGGTCCTTGCGAAGTTGAATGGCGGGAATCGGGCGTCACAATAGTAGGTGTTTTCGCGCACGTCGACGGCGCATTCGGTCGCTGTGACTCTTGAAGGAACCAAACCCTTGTGCCATAGGAGGCCAGCCCGTTCGGGTGGCACTGGAATCCTTTTCGGAGAAGAAGATGGCGGAAACGCGCGGACTGATGAACGGCAAACGCGGCCTGATCATGGGCGTGGCAAACAACAAGTCGATTGCCTGGGGTATTGCCAAAGCATTGGCCGACGCAGGAGCCGAGTTGGCGCTTACTTATCAGGGCGATGCTTTGAAGAAACGGGTCGAACCGCTTGCCGAGCAGTTGGGTGCGATTGTCGTCGGTCATTGTGACGTTACCGAAGGCGAAACGATCGATGCCGTCTTCAATGCTCTTGAAGACAAATGGGGCAAGATCGACTTCGTGGTCCACGCTGTCGCGTTTTCGGACAAGGCTGAACTGACGGGACGTTTTGTCGACACTTCTTCCGACAACTTTGCCCGTACCCTGGATATTTCCTGCTATTCGCTTACAGCTGTGACCCAACGCGCCGAAAAACTGATGTCCGAGGGCGGGTCGATCCTCACGCTGACATATTACGGTGCTGAGAAGGTCATGCCGCATTACAATGTCATGGGCGTCGCGAAGGCTGCCCTTGAAACGAGCGTGAAATATCTGGCAATGGACCTTGGTCCGCAGAACATTCGCGTCAATGCCATTTCGGCCGGTCCGATCAAGACGCTTGCCGCGTCGGGCATCGGTGATTTCCGATATATTCTGAAGTGGAACGAATACAATTCACCGCTTCGGCGCACTGTGACAATCGAAGAAGTCGGCGACAGCGCCCTGTTTTTGCTGTCCGACCTGGGGCGCGGTGTCACCGGAGAAATTCAGCATGTCGATTGTGGCTACAACATTGTCGGCATGAAGGCGGTCGACGCGCCGGACATATCGGTCGTCAAGGACTGATTGAGCTGGATGGCCGGTATTGACCGGCCATTTTTCTGATCAAGGACAGACCTGATCCTGGAAAATATCATGACGACGTTACAAGCCGGCGGCGCAACAGTTCGATTGCCGCAAATTCATGACCCCGAACTTCTGATTTTTGTCAGGCATGGCCAGACGGAATGGAACCGGGAAGGCAGAATGCAGGGGCACCTGGATATACCACTCAATGGGACAGGCAGGGAGCAGGCTGCTTCCAACGGCGTTCGGCTCAAGGATTTCATGAAGCGGGAGGGGTTTGATCCCACCGTCTTCGATTTTGTCGCATCCCCGCTCGGGCGCACCAGAAACACAATGGAACTTATGCGTAACGGCATGGGACTGGGTGTTGATGGTTATCGTTTGGAAGAACGGCTTCTGGAACTGACTTTCGGCGAATGGGAAGGCTTTCGGCTTGAGGATCTTGCCGACAAGGAACAGGAACTGATCCTGCAGCGGCGAGCGGACAAGTGGCGATTTGTTCCACCGGGAGGCGAAAGCTACGAAATGCTGGCGGACCGGGTCGGTGACTGGCTCAAGAGTGTCTTGCAGCCAACGGTGGTTGTTGCACATGGAGGTGTCTTCAGGGTGCTGCGCGGTTGGCTGGAGGGGCTTGAAAGTGCAAACGTCCCGAAGCTGGATGTGCCTCAGGACAAGGTTTTTGTCTGGCGAAACGGACAATTCAGCGCGATTTGACGTATCTGTTACGGAATTACACGATTTAGTGACACAGTGTTTTCCATGACGAGGTGATCGGCTCTGGCGATTGCCGCGTAACCTTCGCAATCCGAGGGGGGTGTTGTGTCCGCAGAAGAATTCTACCGTGAACTGCCGAGTTTCTCCGATTTCAGCAGCGTTGCGAAGCTGGAAAACTATCGTCCGGTTCCCAACGATTGGTACGTTCTGGCCGCAGACATTGTCCGCTCGGGCGATGCGGTCGCGCAGGGACGTTACAAGGACGTCAACATGACTGGCGCGGCAGTCATTGCTGCTGTGCTGAACAACGTCGGTCGTGACCGGGTTCCGTTCGTGTTCGGTGGTGACGGCGCTATGTTGCTGATCCCAGCCGTGGATCTGGAAAAAGGCAAGGAAGCCCTGGCTGGTGTTGTTGATCTGGCCAGCCATGTCATGGAACTCGAGCTGCGCGCCGCCGCGATCCCCGTTGCGGTCATCAGAGCCCGCGGTGGCGACATCAAATTGCGCAAATATCTCCTGAGCCCGGGAAATCATCTGGCAATGATCGTCGGAGACGGTCTTGATATTGCCGACAGGATCTTGAAGGACCCGGAAGCTGTCCAGCCCTATGCGATTACCTCTGACAGTGCGGATCTGCCGCCGCTGGAAGGACTCTCCTGCCGTTGGGAACCACTGCCTGCGCAAAACGGGCATATTGTCTCCCTCATTCTGAAGCCGGCAGGGCGCAGGTCCCTGACCGAGTTGATGGACAGGATTGCCGAGGAGCTCGGGTTCAATCCGCTTGTCGACGACAATCGAACCAGGCTGGCCGAAAAACCGCGTTTGAAATTTCGTTTTCCGCCAAAAGGTCTTGGTCTGGAAGTGAACCTCGCATCTGCCGGAAAGCAGGCCCGCGGCTGGGCCAAGGGTCTGTTTGAGTGCGTGTTTTTCGTTTGGGGATATGCGACCGGTTTTCGCGTCGGCCCCTTTGACCCGAAAAAGTATTTCCGCGAACTGGGTCTCAACACCGATCATCGGAAAGTGGGAGACAGTTTGCAGCTTGTGCTGGATCTTAACCCTCAGCAACTTGAAGCCCTTGAGACGTGCCTGGCGTCGACCTACGATGAAGGTGAAGTCATTTTTGGAATGCACGTGTCCGGCGAAGCGCTTATGACCTGTTTTGTCCAGGATATCGGCAACAGTCAGCACATTCACTTTGTTGACGGTTCGAACGGCGGTCTGTCCATGGCGGCTGCCGAATTCAAGCAGCGTCAGGCCATATTGAAAACCGCCTGAACGAGGCCGGGCTTCCGGATATGCAGGCTCAGGCGATTGCCGACTTTCCGTCAGCGTTTGTCGTTTGGCGCACACCAAAGTTCTGCCTGAGGATTATTGTGCTCAGGTCGGTTTCCGGCACTGCCTTGGAGATCAGAAATCCTTGAATCACGTCACATCCATTCTGTCTGAGCCAGTCACGCTCACCTGTCGTTTCGACACCTTCGGCAAGGACGTCGATATCAAGGCTCTTGGCGAGGTTGATCAGGGCACTGGTGAATTTCTGCAGGTCCGGTTTCTTATCCACGCCGGACACGAAGCTCCGGTCGATCTTGACCCTGTCGATCTTCAGATCCCGCAGGCTGGAGATGCTCGAATGACCTGTTCCGAAGTCATCGAGTTCAACAAAAAAACCGAGATCGGACAGATGGGCGATGTTCTCCTTGATCGGCGCGGCAGTATCCTCGTCGATCATGACGGCTTCCAGGATTTCAAGACTGATGAGTGAAGGAGAAAGGCCCGCGTCCTTGATCTGGCAATGAAGGGCGTCGACGGCCTTTGCGCTGCTGAGCAAGTCAGCTGACACATTCAGACCGAAATGGATCGTACGGCGTGTCCTGCCGGCAAGCTCCGCCGCGAGGTCGATGGTTTTCCGGCGTACGATGTCTTCAATTCGGTCCATGTATCCTGCTTCCTCTGCCGCGGGCAGGAAGTAGCCCGGAAAGCGGATCTGCCCGTAATCCAGCCAGCGAACGAGCGCTTCAGCACCGACAACTTCGCCAGTCTCCAGATCTATCTGTGGTTGGAACCACGGCAGGATGTCATCATTGTTCAGAGCTTTGTGGAGCCGCTTGGCAATCTCCCCGTTCTCCTCGAACACTGCACGCATATCGGATGTGAACAGGGCGCATTTGCATGGCGCTTTCTGCTTCGCCGACCGCAGGGCCAATTCCGCATCGACAAGAATTTGATCGGTGACCGGATCGCCGAATTTGTTGATCAGCAACCCGGCATTGGACTCCAGCACTATTTTCTGATCGTCAACGAGACGTTCTTTGCCGAGTTCCCGAATGATCCTGGCGGGTAGTTTCTCGAATTCCGATGCATCGGACACATTTGGGCGCAAGAGCATGAATTCCGTTCCACCGGTCCTGCACAGGAGGTCCTGTGCCTCGGCGAACTGGACCAGTTGTTCAGCGGTATCTCTTAAGATGGCGTCTCCCGCCTGGTCGCCGTGAAGATCGTTGATTTTCTTGAAGTGACGAAGGTCGAAGATGATCAGCCCGGTGCTGTTTTCCACCGCACAGGGAGGCAGCGCCCGGATCGACTTGAGGAGCGCCCTGCGGTTCGGCAATCCGGTCAACGGATCATGAAAACCCAGGCTTTCAAATTCCTGCTGGGTGCGGTCGGCAAGTGCTCTGCTGAGTGCGACTGCTATGGCGAAGGCAGCCACGATGACCAGGCCGCCGACGAGCCCCGCAAGTGCAACGGCAAACAGTGTCTCGGCCCGTTGCTGCTGCAGATCCTCATGAAGGTAATCGACGGTTTCCTGCCACAGTGCGAAAATGGTGCGCACGAAATCAGGTTGGACGGAATTCAGTTGTTCATTGGTGATGTCCGCGCCACTGTTTCCCCTGATTGTCGAAGACAGCAATTTCGAACCGGCTGACTGGTAGGCGAGATTGGCACTGCGATAGGCGGCCGCCTTCTCCCGGAGCACATCGGCTTTCGGTCCTTCCAGGCCCTGGAAATATTCCCTGGTCGCCCGCGAGGCTCCGTCCGCCGCGACCTTGAATTGCCCTCCCTGGACGGGAACGAGCATCTTGTCCCAGGTGTTGATGGCTGCCTTTCCGGACAGCATCTTGCCGTTTTTCACCATGACGGACGTTTCGATCACGACCGTCAGCAATGTATCGTTGATCAAATGCGGAAACTTGGATGCTTCGTAGGACGATGAGGCGCTGAGCTTTGCGAGTTGTGAAATCTTTGCCGTCAGCAATCTGGCTTTGCGTAGCGCATTGGGGACATTTGGCTCTTGAAGAAAGTCATCAAGTTCGGCGGCAAGTCCGTCGGTGGTCCGTGACGTGTCGAATTCGACAAGGCGCCGGCGGAGCATTTCAGTTGGCTGGTTGATCTGCCCTGTGAGGGCCTTTTCCTGCATCAGCGGGCCAAGCGATTGAACCAGGTTGAGCCCGGCAAGGCTCCGGTCGATCGAACTGACATTCTCGAACTTGTTGTGAAACCAGAGCGAAGCAAAGAGCAGGCAGGGTGCCAGCAAGAAGACGATAAGACCTGTCAGCCAACCTCTGATATGCACACTTGTGCCCCGCGTTAAGATGCCCGAGGTTTAGTCTAATATCCGACGTGCCTTAAGGATTGGCAAATACAGCGCCAGAATTACAAGATGTTTTGAACTGTTGAGTGAGTTTAAGAATTGATGTTGAAAATCACAAACAAGTGAAAGTATAAGGGGTCGTATTTTCATCGAATATTAGGTTTTCAGGGTTGCGGATTATTGAGTGTCCGACACGTTGTGTAAACGGATTTGGCAAGGACAGTGGAAATGAACCGGGGCTTGAGCTTCCCGGCAGTTTGGCTTATCGCTCGGCACCTGACGTTTTTCCCGCTGGAAATTGGAAATCTTCATGTCGCACAACAGTTTTGGTCACTTGTTTCGTGTCACCACGTGGGGGGAAAGCCACGGCCCGGCGATCGGCTGTGTGATCGACGGTTGCCCGCCGCTTATCCCGCTGACGGAAGATGACATCCAGGGCTACATGGAATTGCGCAAGCCCGGCCAGTCTCGCTTCACGACACAGCGGCGTGAGGCAGATGAGGTGAAGATCCTGTCCGGCGTTATGGTCGACGATGACGAGGTCCAGAAAACCACCGGCACACCTATCTCGCTGATGGTTGAAAACACGGATCAGAGGTCGAAGGACTATTCGCAGATCAAGGATCGTTTCCGGCCCGGGCATGCGGATTTCACATATGATGCCAAGTACGGTATTCGCGATTATCGCGGAGGTGGCCGTTCGTCTGCCCGGGAAACCGCCATGCGGGTCGCCGCCGGAGCCGTTGCCAGAAAGGTTCTTCAGGGCGTCACAATTCGCGGTGCTCTTGTTCAGGTGGGAGAGCACAGGATCGACCGGGGAAACTGGGACTGGTCGGAAGTCGGCAACAACCCGTTTTTTTCACCGGACTCACAGGCTGCAGAACTCTGGGCAGATTATCTTGATGGTGTCAGAAAGGCCGGGTCTTCCGTAGGTGCGGTCATAGAAGTTGTTGCCGAAGGTATCCCGGCAGGTTGGGGAGCGCCGATCTATGGCAAGCTGGATACCGACCTGGCCGCGGCGATGATGTCGATCAATGCGGTCAAGGGTGTGGAGGTCGGCAATGGTTTTGAAGCTGCCAGCCTGACCGGAGAAGAAAATGCCGACGAGATCCGCGTGGATGATGTCGGCAGACCGGTCTTCCTGACGAACAATTCCGGTGGCGTTCTTGGAGGTATCTCCAATGGAGACCCGTTGGTCGTGCGCTTTGCCGTCAAGCCGACGTCGTCGATCCTGACCGAACGCAAGTCGATAACCCGGCAGGGCGAAGAAGTGGATGTGATGACAAAGGGACGGCACGATCCGTGTGTCGGTATCAGGGCGGTTCCCGTGGGCGAAGCCATGATGGCGTGCGTACTTGCCGACCACTATCTCAGGCACCGCGGTCAGATAGGGTAGATTGCTCCGACTATCCTCGGAAATTTCCGTTTCTCAGTGTGAAGGTATGTTTTGGCTTAGAATATGACGGTTCTGATGAGGCCGGCACCGGCGAACAGCATCAGAAGATAGAGGCACCCCCGTCGGTAGGTCTGGTCGAGGCTGCGACTGAACAGTTTGCTGCCGACAAACACACCTGCCAGAACAAGCGGCGAAAAGATTGCGCCGCGAACAACCGCCTTTTCATCCAGCACGCCGAACAGGAATAGCGTCACCGATGAGGTCAGCATTCCAAAGAAAAGGTAGAGGACAAGGGCGCCCCGCATTTCCCGCGCTTTTTTCGGTGAAGCGAGAATGTAAAGGGCAATCACCATTCCCCCGATGGATGCCAGCCCGCTGACGACACCTGCAGCGAACCCCGTCACCGGAATGGCAACACGCTGGGAGGTGACGGCCATTTTGACTTTCAGAAGTTGCAGGATTGTCAGGGTGAGCACCAGCACCAGGGCAAACAGCTTGGAAAGGTCTGCATCTATGCTGGTTGTCAGTGCGAGGCCGAGGGGAACACCGATCGCGCTGAAAAGTGCAAGTGTCACGGCAGTACCCAGATCGGCTTCCCGCAGGCCTCCGCGAAACATGGCCAGGCTGGCTGCTGCTTCCAGAATAAAGCAGACGGGGATCAGTTCCACAGGGGGGACAAAAACGACAATGCTGGCCATGAGAACCGCAGACAGTCCGAATCCGGCAAAGCCGCGAACCGCACCTGCAACGAACACCATGGTGGCGCTGATCACCAGATAACTCGGTGGCAGTCCTGTCCAGCTTGTCAGATCCTGAAGCATCATCACTCTTTCGTTCAAACCGGCCGTTTTCTAACAGGCTGCGATAACGCAAGTAAATTCTCGAAATTGCAGACATCAGCTGCAATAATGCAGATATGAACTGGGAAAGCCTGAAATATCTCCTGGCATTCTATCGCGCCGGTTCTCTTTCCGGTGCGGCCGACCGCCTGAAGGTTGACGCCACGACCGTGTCACGACGGCTTGCCGCTCTGCAACAGGAGATCGGTACGCAATTGATCGAAAAGTCTGCGAGCGGTTCTCTCGAACTGACGGCAGCCGGCCTCAGGACGATATCTCATACCGAATCTGTCGAAACCACACTTGACCGCCTGAGCACGGAATTGACCGGAGCGCGCCTTGCAGAAGAGGGAATGGTCCGGATCTCGTCCGTTCCCGTCGTGAACAGCAAAATTCTGATGCCTGAATTGAAGCGGTTTTCCGAACGTCATCCGGGCATCGAGATGCACCTGGCGTCAGAAGTGCGAAATGTCAGTCTGACCAGGCGCGAGACAGACATGGCTATTCGTCTGGGTCGGCCGCAGGATGGTGGCTACAACGTGACAGCAAGACGAATTGCCGCTCTAACGCACGCGGTCTATGGGCCGGCTGGAGGTGCACGGGACGATCTGCCCTGGATCATGTATCACGAAAACATGAGTTTCCTTCCTCAGGCAAGGTGGATGAGCGAGCATTTGAAATCCGGTAACGATAGAACTTCGAACATTCGTCCGAGTGACCTGGAAGGTGTGATCGAAGCAATCGCTGCCGGCCTGGGACGTTCCGTCATTCCACAGGTGATCGCTGAGACGGACCATCGGCTGCAGAAACTGGAAGAGCCGAAACCGGACCTGTTGCGGGAGGTGTGGCTCATGCAGCATAGCGATCAGAGCGGTCTCGCACGCATGGTTGCCGTTAGTCGTTGGATCGAACAGATCTTCTCTCAAAGGCAAAGCTGACAGGTCTGTAACGGCTCAAAACAGATTTGCAGGGCTGCCTGTTACAATCGGTTACAACAAATTCGACGTTGTACGGTGGACCTTGCGCGTGGTTCTCCTAGTTTCAGAACTGCATTCAGCCTCGTCTGGTTCAAGGAGCAATGTGATGAATGATATGACACCGGTTCGCCGCATGACGGCAAAGGATTTTCCGCAGGAACTTCTCGATCTCTACGATTTTTACGCGCATGGCAAGATCACGAAGCGGGAGTTTTTGAACGGCGCTGCGAAATTCACCGTTGCCGGTGTGACCGCTGCAATGCTCCTGGACCAACTGGCGCCGGACTATGCGCTTGCCCAGCAGGTGGATCCTGACGACGCTTCCATCGAGACCCAAAGGATTACATATCCTTCGCCGAACGGTCACGGAGAGGTCAACGCCTACCTGGTCAAACCGGCCGGCAGCACCGGCAAGCTTGCCGCAGTGCTGGTCGTCCATGAAAACCGTGGCCTGAACCCATACATTGAAGATGTCGCACGCCGTTTGGGCAAGGCCGGTTTTATGGCAATGGCGCCAGACGGTCTGACGTCTGTCGGAGGCTATCCCGGCACCGACGACAAGGGGCGAGAATTGCAGCGCACGGTTGACCGGGAAAAGCTGTTGAACGACTTTTTTGCCGGTTTTGAGTATCTGCTCAAAAGCGACGACAGCACGGGCAAGGTCGGTGCAGTCGGATTCTGCTATGGCGGCGGCGTTGTCAATGCGATTGCCGTGGCATACCCCGAACTGGCTGCCGGTGTGCCGTTTTACGGACGTCAGGCAGATGCTGCGGATGTGCCGAAAATTCAGGCGCCGCTCATGCTGCAATTCGCCGAACTGGACGAACGTATCAATGCCGGTTGGCCTGCCTATGAGGAGGCGCTCAAGGCCAACGGAAAGAATTACGTGGCACACATGTATCCAGGTGTGAACCACGGCTTCCACAACGACACGACACCCCGTTTCGATGAGAAGGCTGCCAAGCTTGCCGAAGAACGCACAATCGCGTTTTTCAAGGAAAACCTGATGTGAAGAAAGAATTCGGGTGCGCACGCAGGGTCGTCCGCATCCGTTTCGTTTCTGGATCAGGTATCGAGGATCTCCGTATCATCGATCTTGATATCGAATCCTTCCAGACCGACATAGTGGCGCTCGCGCGAAGCCAGAAGGCGGATTGAACTGACACCGAGATCCTTGAGGATCTGGGCGCCGAGGCCGACTTCGCGCCATTGCTCCTGCCGAGCTTGTGCTGAAGTGTGCTCTTCGCTGTCCGCGGCCTCGAAATCGGAGCGGGTGCGCCGGGACTGGCGCGTTACGCCAACGGATCCTTCCCTCAGAAAGACAATGACACCCCGGCCGCGATCGGCGAAGTGTTTCATGATGGGATCGAGCGGTCTCGTCTCTCCGAAGACGTCGTCCAGAACCGATTCCAGCTGCAGACGAACTGGGACGCTTCGGCCGTCGAGAATGTCCCCGTACACGATCGCGAGGTGATGCATGGGGTCATAAGGCGTCGAGTACGTCATGGCATAGGCGGGACCCGCTATGGTTTCGACGGGCTGTTCATTGACCCGTTCGACCATCCTTTCGGTGCGCTGCCGCCACGCAATCAGATCGGAGACAGAGACCATTTTCAGGTCGAATTCGGCGGCAAACTCGGCAACTTGCGGTCCACGCTTGACTGTGCCGTCATCATTGACAAGCTCGCTGAGGACACCGACTTCTTCAAGGCCGGAAAGGCGGCAAAGGTCCACCGCGGCTTCCGTGTGTCCTGAACGCATCATGACGCCGCCTTCTTTCGCAACGAGCGGGAAGATGTGACCCGGGCGAACGAAGTCGTCGGCTGCAACATTCGGGTTGGCCAGCGCATGCACCGTTGCGCCACGCTCCTCCGCCGAAATACCCGTTGTCAGACCCTGGCGGTAGTCAACGGATATCGTGAAGGCGGTCGCGAGCGGGGCATCGTTTTCCGCGACCATAGGATCCAGTCTCAGGCGCCGTGCATTGGCAGGTGTCATCGGGGCGCAGATGATGCCGGATGTGTGGCGAACCATGAAGGCCATTTGCTCCGAAGTGATTTTCGACGCGGCAACGATCAGATCGCCCTCGTTTTCGCGGTCATCATCGTCGGTCACGACGATCATTTCACCGCGTTCGAATGCGCGGATGGCTTCTGCGACACGGGCCTGGGACACGGGATGCTCCTTGGTTGTGGACAGTCCGAGAAAATCATTGGGTGTGACGGCGCCTTCGGTCGCGATGGCGATCTTGCGGGCCATGTCCCGCGACACCCAGACGTTCGGATCGTTGCATAGGGCTGTTACGGAGGCAGGAGACAGGTTTGCGCGGCGCGCGAATGCGCTCCGGTTTTCTCCAGTCTGCGAGAGCCATTGATCGAGTCTCATGCAAACGCATATACGTGCGTTCGCTTTCAGTCACAAGAGACACATTGAAGAAAATTCAGTGACACTGAAAGGTTGGCGCGATTGTCATCCGGTTTTCACGAATTCAACAGCCCGTGAAACGAAGGCAGGTGTGAACCAGCGTTGTTCCAGACCCTGGGTTGAACAAAGAGCTGAAATGTCCTCTTTGAGGTAGGAACTGAAGTAGGGTTCGTGAAAGAGTTGCGGAAAAATCGACAGGAGGCCGTCATAGTCCGGCACGTCGCCAGTCTGCAGGCTGTCGACGAAAAGGAAGGAGCCACCGGGTTTCAGAACACGGGATACCTCGGTGATCACCTGCCTCCGGACTTTTGGAGGCAACTCGTGAAACAGGAAGACGCAGGAGAGAATATCGATGGAACCGTCGGCAAAAGGCAGCGCCTCGGCCATGGCGGTCACATAGCCTGCGCGCCGCGTCTTACCCCGTTCCTTTGCAACGCCGAGATAGGGTTCGGAGAGATCAAGTCCGATGCCCCTGAGACGCGGAAAGGCCTTGAGCGCGGGATGAAGCAGTCCGCCCGTGCCGCAGGCAAGATCGAGATACGTGATCTTGCGCTGGTCCTTGCGTTTCAGGATCTCGGCAAAGGGCACGAGCGCCCTCCGGCGCATGGCTGCCGTTGCGCCGGAAAACAGGACATCCACCTGGAAATCGTAAAGCCTGGCACTCTCCTGCGACAGCCAGCCGTCAGTCTGGAAATGAAAGTTCTGGCGATAGTAGCGAGGGAGCGCTTCGGCAAATCCACCGGTGTCTTCGTTGACTTCCTGATGCGCGCCGGTTGCCCGGCGCCGGGCGACTTCCGGCACATCCCTGAAAAAGGCCCTGCTGGTATCGAGTAGCTCGCGCAGGGTCAGGCTTCCGTCTGACGGCATTGGGTAGAGCCCGTTCTCGACAGCCTTCATATCGTCCGCGAAGAGTTTGAAGATATCGGCCAGCATGCGTCGTTGGCCGGGAACCGGGCCGTCCGGTTGAATTTTGGGTGTTTCCGGCAGGTCTTCTTGCAGGCGCCTGTTCATGCGGCGCATGGCCTCCGAGTGCAGTGTATAAAGCGCGACACGGCTGCCTTGGTGCAGCGCATATCGAGCGCGCCGCGCCAAACCCTTGATAGGTGGACGCCTCCCGTTTCCCGTCGAGGGTTGATGCTTCTCATCCACCACGTCCATGGCTCACTCCCTTTTCAAGACCGCCACCACCTCAATATGGGGCGAATACTGGAACTGGTCCACCGGTGTGACGCTTTGKAAGCGTGTATCCGCCATCGAGCAACAGGCGCACATCCCGGGCAAAGGTGGCAGGGTTGCAGGAGACGGCAACAATGGTTTTTACCTTCGATCTCGCCAACAGCTCCGCCTGCGCCTGCGCGCCGGCACGGGGTGGATCGAAAACCACCGCGTCGAAAGGCTCCAGTTCTTCGCGCACAAGTGGTCGCCGGAAGAGGTCGCGCCGTTCGAAGGTGACCTTCTTCAGCCCCTGTTGTTTTCTCAAGGCTTTGTCCAGTGCGGTAATGGCTGCTGCATCGCCCTCTACGGCGTGGACATTTGCCTGCCGCGCCAGGCGCAACGCGAATGTTCCGGCCCCGCAAAAGAGATCGGCAACTGTCCTGGCCTTGCCGACACCATCGAGCACGAGACGGGAAAGAACTTCTTCAGCCGCAAGGGTTGCCTGGGTAAAGCCGCCGGGAGCCGGGACGACACTGACGCCGTCCATGTCGAGCACCGGTGCGCGGACCTCCAGCAGAATTTCGCCGTTCACGGAAAGTCTGGCCAGGTCGAGCTCTATGGTCTTTTGCGACAGCTCCGCGATCATCCGGTCGTAGTTTCGGTCGGCCTTGTCGAGGGCAACGTCGAGACCCGACGTGGTGGCAAGCACGGTAACGCGCATTTCGCCTTTTTTTGGCAGGACCTTCGCCGCAAGTTGCTTGAGACCGGGCAACGCCTTTTCAATGTCGGGCGAAAGCGCCTTGCAGCCGGCAGCATCAACAAGCTTGTGGCTCGCCTTGCCGTGATAGCCGAGGATGACATGCCGGTCGGCGCGGCCGGCGGTCAACACCGCACGGCGGCGTCCACCGGCGGTGGCTGAAACGGCTTCAGATACGAAGGTTTCTATGCCGCTGCCCTTGAGGGCGCGGCTGATCAGGTCCCGCTTCCATTCAAGATAGGGTTTTTCGGCAAGGTGCTGCATGGAACAGCTGCCGGAAGTGTCGCTGTGGCCACATACGGGAGCAACGCGGTCCTGCGATCTGATCACGATTGTGATCTCGGCCGCCCGACCGTTGACCACCTTGGCCCGCACCTTCTCGCCCGGTAATGCGCCTGCCACATAGACCGGACCATTGTCGGTCTGTGCAATTCCGTCACCGCGATGACCCAGTTCCGAAATAATCAGTTCTTGTTCACTCATGGCAGAGCGATACCGTCAACAGCAGGAGGGAGCAAGCTCTAGCGAGAGTGGCTGCGTGAATTTCGATAGGATAGAAGCCTCAACGGCGGTTCGAAAACAGTCCCCGCGCGCGTGAGAGCAGATCTCGCGACGCACTTTTGGTGGCTGGCGTGCCCGAAGTGCTGGAGCGTTTGGCAAGATCGCGCAGCGCGTTCATGTCCTGTTTCTGCTGTGTGATCTTGGTCTCCCGACGCGGATCGTTTGCAATTGCGGCTTCCGCCGGCATGCCTGCAGGTGACGATCCTGTCTCTCGAGCGGTTTCCGGTCGTCTGTCGTAAGGTTGCGGGTCGTTGGCAGCCGCAACCTCGTGTCTTTCCTCTTCCGCCCGTTTCCTGACATCGTCGGCATTCTTGTAGGTATAGGAACGTTGCGCCGTCATGTTGCCGTGAATGCCGAATTGCGGCGCATTCACGACGACCAGCCGAACTTTTTCCCAACTGTCGTGCCCATCCAGTTTCTCGTGATAGACCGCAACAGCCCACTCGTTGCTCTCGTCACTGAAGGAATTGTTGTGCGGCAAGATCGATCCACGGACCTGGCACAAATTTATAAACCCGAGTACCACTTCCATCATCCATGGCAAGGGAACACGAGCCTCCTGGAATTCGATTACCTTTCCGATCATGGGAGCCGCTGACGATCATGCCAAGCGGCAGGTCGTCTCCGAACCGCCCTGCACTGGACGTGAGAATTGGACGGATATTCAAAAGAGCGAGATCGCCGGCCTTTCCGGCACTTTCGAAGAAGCTTTGCGGCACAAGGTTGTCGCTGACACACCAATGAACCGCGCTTGCCGGATTATTTCTGATGATCAGTTTGCTCAGCAAGTAACAGAAAAATCTCGCCCGATCGGCCTCGTCAAGGCTGTCAAAGGACGACGCGGCTGCAAGCGACCCGACAAATTCATCTCCGAGCTTTCGCAATTCTTCCGAAAAGAGCTGAACATCCAGCATACCCTTGGCGATCGTCACAAATGTGTTCGCCTTGTGCCGCCGTACAATGTCCTGTGCGTTGGGAAGCACAAGGCCGGTATAGGGGGTCGTCAGCGCAGTGCGGAACCCCGCAAGCCCAAGCGGTTCATCGTTTTGACTGATCAGAACGCGATGCCCGCCCGCGTTGACGTGTATGTCTTTCGAGGTCGACGAGGCGATCAGCTGAACCTCCGGTGCATACCCGAGATGACTGGAAAATTCTTTGACTGCCTCAAAAATGACACCACCATCCAACGGAAACTGGTCATGGAGAATTGCGCATTCCACGCGGTTCAAAGCAGGAATATCCATGAGTGTCTTCCTTTGCGTGTGACCGTTTTATAAGCCTGAAATCGTTCTCAAATGGAAAATGTAGTTTGATAAAATTCAACTTTTGATAGAAATTTCTGATCTGTGATCAGGCGTCCCTCTAAAAGCTCTCGGTGCAATTGGCACAGTGCCAAGTTTGATAGATTGCTAACGTCCCGCGCAGTTCCGGAAAGGGAAGATGAGCGCTTCAGACGGTTTTCTTGCCGCTTAACAGCCACTCGGCATTGCCGTCACCACCCTTGACCGGAGAGGGGATCAAGTCACCTGCAGCCCAGCCGGGAACAGTCGCCAGCCACTTTTGAAGCTCGCGAGCTGTTTCCTCGGCGACCGTGGGAGCCACGATCCCGCCCTTGCCGATCCTGTCTTTGCCCGCCTCGAATTGCGGTTTGACCAGAAAAATTCCCTCAGCGCCGGGAGCAGCAAGGTCCAGTGACGGCGGGAGTGCGATTTTCAGCGAGATGAAACTGACATCGGAAACGAGCAATCCGGGCCGGTCTCCCGCAAGGTGATCGATTGTCAGGTCTCGCGCATTGCGCCCATCCTGTGCAAAAACCCTGGGATGGGAACGCAGGCTCTCGTGCAACTGGTTGTGGCCGACATCGATCGCGTGGACCTTCTCTGCTCCGCGTTCCACCAGGACCTGAGTGAAGCCGCCCGTGGATGCACCGATATCCATGCAGATCTCACCTTTTGGATCGACGCCGAACCGGTTCAGGCCTTCAATCAGTTTGAGCGCTGCTCGGGAAACATATCTGGAGGCCGGGTCGTCTATCTCCAGAGAGGTGTCCGCACTGACCTTCTGGGCGGGTTTCCTGCAGATCTTGCCTGCGACGCTGATTGTGCCACGCAGGACCGCGTCCCGCGCGCGGGCACGACTTGCAAAGTGGCCGGTATCGACAAGATGTTGATCAAGACGTTTCATGGACATCAGCGGTCTTTTAGGCGCGGTCCGGACGAATGAAAAGCACACTCTGGTATCTCAGCCGAAACAACCTGCAATCGCGGACAGCAGGCGGTCAGCGTAGACACGCTCTCCCGCGTAAAACCACAAGACTGCCGACAGTGCGACGAGACCCGTCGCACCGGCAATCAGTCCCATGAAGAGCGGCAGGCGCATGGATATGTTTCCGCTTCGCTGGTCCTTACGACGAAGCAGGCGCGTTCTTGATCAGGCGGCGCAGCTTCGGCAATGCTGTATCTTCCGCTTCCTGATAAGCGATGGTTCCAACAAATTTGTTGTCCGCGTTCATCAGGTAAACGGCAGCGGAATGGTCCATCGTATAATCACCGTCGTCAAGAGGCACCTTCTTGGCATAGACGCGATAGGCCTTGATCATGGCATCGACCTGATCGCGCGATCCGGTCAGCGGTGTGATGCGCTTGTCGAATGCCCAGACGTAGTCACGCATGACTTCGGGGGTATCGCGTTCCGGATCAACGGAAACAAAGGCATAGTTCAGCTTTTCCGCGTCGTCACCGAGTGCGTCCATCCAGCCCTGCAGCTCCGAAAGGGTCGTCGGACACACGTCCGGACAATAGGTGAAACCGAAAAACAGGACCGTCGGTTTTCCGGCAAAAGTAGCGTCCGTTACGGTCTCACCGTTTCCGTCGATAAGTTCAAATGGGCCGCCGATCGCCGCCAGCGGTTCAATCAGGCCACCGGAATTCTCGTTTCCGGCCGTTTGTTGATAAACAAGCACTCCGGATACGCCGGCAAGGACGGCAACTGCCGCCCAGGCCACGTACCGGAAGAGTTTCAAGCCAGACATGGGTCGTCCTCTTCAGGCAATATCAGTTATTGTTATGCTTCATGTGGCCGTGATCCATCGATTTGGCGCCCATCTTGGCGACATCAAGATCGATGGCGACATCCCCCGCCTTTTCGAAAGTGAGCACTACAGGAACAGTAGACCCTTCTTCGAATGCCTGGTTCAGTCCCATGAACATGATGTGCAAGCCGCCAGGCTTCAAGGTGACGGTTTCACCGGCCGGGATTTCGATCCCGTCCTGCATTTTCCGCATTTTCATCACGCCATCGGTCACGGCCATTTCGTGAATTTCAACCTTGGCGGCGACATCGGAACTTGCCGACACAAGGCGATCTGCTTCTGAACCGGAATTGACGATTTCCACAAAACCGCCGCCAGCCTTGGCTTTGGGCGGGGTTGCGCGTGTCCATGTTTTTGAAAGCGACAGATCTCCCGCCTGGTAGTCGGACGCGAGTGCGGAAAGAGAAACGAGAGTAAGCGCCGTCGCAACGGCGATGGATGTCCAGGGTTTCATTTAGGTATCCTTGGTATCTGGGTTTTTGAACGGTTTCAGACCAAGGAAGAGGGCGGGCCCCGAATGGGCGTGACGCAGCGTTTGTCAGCAATGCAGATTGGCTTGTCTGCAGCGTCCGATGGAGCACACGATCCCGGGGCCTCGAACGGCATCACCGAGGAGATGCCTGGCAGACACGATCCGGGCGCACAGCCACTTGCGCACGCGGGACCGCACTGGCAGGCCAGCATGTCGTGCGGCCAGGGGATGCTTTGCTCTTGACCGGATGGCTGACAAAGACTTGTCAGGCCCGACGCGGCTGCATAGTCGGGTGAGATGGCTGTTGCGAGCACAACGAGACCCAGACGCAGCGAAAACGCAAGCGCAGCAAACGCCACCAGTGGATGACGCTCACGCCGCAAGGTCTGCAGATATGCACCACGCAAAGCCATATGACGGCTATAGGCCTGTTCCGTCTTTCTGTCGAGCGGCGAAACCGCGCATGTCACCACAATAAGTCAGGAGCCGTCGGGCTTTTCGGATTTGTCAGTCTCCGGATGTGTTTCAAGAACGGGTTCACCGGAGCGGTCGCTCTGGGCCCCGGCGTCCTTGTTGTCGGCAGCTGAACCATCTTCGGACAACCTGTTCCCGCCACTGGTGTCATCCTCGGTTTCGTCCGAAGGCGTATCGAAATTATAGATATCGTCTTCATAGGCCGGGAATTCCTCCGGCGGAATGACATATTCCTCGGCTTCCGCGTCGAGAGGTTCGGGCGAAATAACCGAGCCGACCTGCGCCGTTGCAGCGTATTCGAAATCCGTTTTCTCGTCGTCCGTCAACGCCTCTCTCGTAAACACGCGAGTCAGCACGAACGCAGCCATCGTCAGACTGACAGCGGCAATCATGACGTAAAGGCCGGAAGGCCCGATTTGACCCATGATCAGCGAGGCGACCAGCGGGCCGATGATCGAACCGATGCCGAATGACAGCAACATCCCGGACGAAGTCTCAACGAAGTCCTCCGGCGAGGCGTGGTCGAAAGCGTGGGCAACCGCTATGGCGTATAGTGGCTGGGTGAATATGCCGATAAGCACCGCCGACAGGATCGCAATCGGAAATGCTGTCGGTGAGAACACCACGATTGTGAGGGCAGCCACCGCAGTCGCAGCACCCAGGCCCACAAGGACAAGGCGGCGGTCCATCCGGTCGGACAAGCGGCCGACCGGCCACTGTGCCATCATGCCGCCGCCGATGATTGCAGCCGCGTAATAGGCAGACTGATTGGTTGAAAGGCCGATTTGTGACCCGTAAAGCGGCGACAACGTGAAGATCGCACCCTGCGAAACCCCGATGAGCAGAATTCCGACAAAGGCTGCCGGCGAGGTCTGGTAGAGGCGTCTCGGCCGGAAGCGCACAAGCGTGATCGGCGCTGGTTGCGTTGCCGTCGTCAGCGAAATCGGCATCACGGCAAGGCTCAACGCGACAGAGGCAACGGCGAACGGCACGAAGGACGAAATGTCCATGCTGGCAATCGAAACCTGCCCGAGGATCATCGCACCGAACACGATAACGATATAGACCGACATGATCGTTCCGCGGTTCTCGTTGGTCGCGCTTTCGTTGAGCCAGCTTTCGACGATCATGTAAAAACCGGCCAAACTGAAGCCAGAAACAACGCGAATGATGAACCAGGAGTAGGGGTCGATCAGAACCGGATGCAGGATCGCGGCTCCGGACATCAGTGAAACGAGTGCCGCAAAGGCGCGGATATGCCCGGCGCGCATGATCAGCAGCGGTGCGCCGAGGCAGCCCAGAACCAGCCCTACGAAGTAGGCTGAAGAGATTGCACCGATTTCGAAATCACTGAAATAGAACCGGTCCGCGGCGAGCGGCAGGAGTGTGGTCTGAAGGCCGTGCCCGAAAATGAGCATGGCAACGGACAACAAAAGAGCGGACACGGAAATGAGTGTCTGAGCCATGGCTGCCTCCCGGTGACTTGTTCAAAAACAAAAACGCCGGTTGGAACCGGCGCGTTTGATCCTGAGCACCAGCATTTCCAGTTATGGCAGCCCGTGTCAATCACGATTTGAAGTGTGACGCATGCGCACTTGCCGGCGTCGATTCTGTCAGTCGGCGAAGCCGTTTATGCGCGCTGCGGTGCACTCAGCCTTTCCGTGCCAAGTGCAGTGAAAACGGCTTTCATGATGCCTTCGCAATTCAGGCCTGCTCTTGCGTACATCACATCCGGTTTGTCATGATCGAGATAGAGATCCGGCAGCGCAAGAGTGCGCACCTTGAGACCGTTGTCGAGGAGGCCTTCTTCGGCGAGATTGGTCAGCACGTGGCTGCCGAACCCACCGACGGACCCTTCCTCGATCGTCACCAGAACTTCGTGCGCGCGCGCAAGCCGCCGGATCAGGTCCATGTCCAGCGGCTTGGCAAAGCGAGCATCGGCAACTGTCGTCGAAAGACCGGCGGCATCAAGTTCGTCGGCTGCTTCCAGACATTCGTTCATCCGGCCGCCGAAACTGAGGAGCGCCACCTTTGTGCCCTCGCGGCGGATAACGCCCTTGCCGATGTCCAGAACGCTGCCGCGTTCGGGCATGTCGAGCCCGACGCCTTCGCCGCGCGGATAGCGGAAGGAGATCGGACCTTCGTCGTAGGCAACGGCCGTTGCCACCATGTGACGCAGTTCAACTTCATCGGCAGCTGCCATCACCACAAAGCCGGGAAGGCAGGACAGAAAGGCAGTGTCGAAAGCGCCCGCGTGTGTAGGTCCATCCGCGCCGACAAGGCCGGCCCGGTCGATCGGAAAACGCACCGGCAATCCCTGGATTGCAACATCGTGGATGACCTGATCGTAGGCGCGTTGCAGGAATGTGGAGTAGATTGCCGCGAAGGGTTTAAAGCCTTCGGTCGCCATGCCGGCGGCAAAGGTCACTGCATGCTGCTCTGCTATGCCGACGTCGTATGTGCGTTTGGGAAACGCTTCACCGAACAGGTTCAGTCCGGTTCCATCTGGCATGGCCGCCGTAATCGCGACGACCTTTTCGTCCGCTTCCGCTTCCTTGATCAGCGATGTCGCAAACACGTTCGTATAGCTCGGAGCGTTCGCCTTCGGCTTGGATTGCTTGCCGGTTATGACATCGAATTTTGCGACACCGTGATACTTGTCCCTGGCACCTTCCGCCGGGCCATAACCCTTGCCCTTCTGGGTCACGGCATGGATGAGCACCGGACCGTGATGCGTGTCGCGCACGTTCTTTAGAACCGGCAGCAAATGCTCGAGATTGTGTCCGTCCACGGGACCGACATAGTAGAACCCGAGTTCTTCGAACATCGTTCCACCGGTCCAGAAGCCGCGGGCGTATTCTTCGGCACGTGCAGCTTTTTCAAACACGGGTTTAGGCAGGTTCTTGACGATGTTTTTCGCCGCATCCCGCAGCGTTTGATAGGTCGGGCCGGAAACCAGCCGCGCAAGATAGGCCGACATCGCGCCAACCGGCGGGGCTATGGACATATCGTTGTCGTTGAGAATGACGATCATGCGTGAACCGAGGTGTCCAGCGTTGTTCATGGCCTCGTAGGCCATACCTGCAGACATCGCACCGTCACCGATCACCGCGATTACGTTGTTGTCTTCGCCTTTTAGGTCGCGCCCGGCCGCCATGCCGAGACCTGCGGAAATGGACGTGGAGGAGTGCGCGGCTCCGAAGGGATCGTATTCGCTTTCGGCGCGCTTGGTGAAACCGGAAAGACCATTGCCCTGACGCAACGTCCGGATACGATCACGTCGTTCCGTCAGGATTTTGTGAGGATAACATTGATGTCCTACGTCCCAGATGATCCTGTCTTCCGGTGTGTTGAACACGTAGTGGAGCGCAACCGTCAGTTCGACCACCCCCAGACCGGCTCCGAGATGGCCGCCCGTGATCGACACGGCATCGATGGTTTCCGACCGCAACTCCTCGGCAAGCTGCTGAAGGTTCGTTTCTTCGAGCGTGCGCAGATCCTTGGGGGACCTGACCTTGTCGAGGAGAGGGGTATTGGGTTTTGAAGACACTCTGCTGATGGCTCCATGAATCTAAATCTGGCGGGCAGGCATACACTAACCAATTATAGGGCGCAAATGCCTCAACAGTAATGCGCCAAAATGTTGCGTGCTCTCAACAAGAGACTTGCGGCATTTGGTAGAATAGATTTTTTCAATCAAGGTGCAGATCGCGTGCATTTTTTGCGCTATCGCGCGATTTTGAAAATCAGTCACCCTTTTGGGTGATGCATCTGAGTCGGATCTGGCCTAATGCATTGGTTGTGGTCGATGGGGCCACGTGCACAGTGATCAACTTGGGGTCGCATACTTGCGGCCCCTTTTTGTGCCGAAATGACCGGAAATCGAACAGATGTTCGAGCGCTTGGACGTTGTTCCGACCAGTTAGCATTGAATAACCTAGAAGTATCCCGATAGCTTGTGCACCAGCCTCGCCAGCTGAAGCTGTGTGTTGATACCGGTTTTTTCGAAAATCCGGCGCATGTGTGTTTTGGCCGTGTTCCTGGTGATGCCAAGCTGCTCGACCGTGTCAGTCATCGAACCGGTCATCGTCAGATAGCGGGCCAGATGCGCTTCGGATTGGGACAGCAGATAATAGTCCTGCAAGGCGAGTTCGACAGCTTGCGGCAGTTCGGAAGGTTCGGCCATCCTGATCAAGATCCAGGGTGCAGACCTGCATCTGTCATCTACCGGCGCAGGCGTGATCGCACCAAAGGTGATCCGGTTCAGATGCCCGCTTGGGTCTTCAATAAAGACGGCATGCTCCTGGCTTTGGCTCTCTGTCGCACTATTCGATTTGTTTTCAGTGTCCTGGAAATGTTCCTGCCCCTGTATCTCGTTCAAAAGACCTTGCAGACAGGTTTCCATTTTCCTGTTCTTGAAATCCAGTTTTTCATCCCGAAGGCTGACACCGCCGGTCGCAATCAGTTTGTCTATTCCCGATGCCGTCTGGCCGAGCACAATTCTTTCTTGCGTTGCAAGGACGGCGGGGCAGGAAGTGAATGAAAGAAGTGTTCGATGGATCCGGTTGGTGGCACGCTCCTGGTCGATCTGGAAAAAGGCGTCCAGCCCGGGAGACAGCAACGTTGCAAGCACGCTGAACGTTTTGTTGGCCAGTGCAACGTCAATCGACGTGATCGTGTGTTCGGGAAAGAGGCAGCCGAACAGGATCGTGGAGCTTGCAGTTCGTCTCAGAGGAGAAACCAGACCGGGTATCTCGGGCTGAATGACATGGCGGTCCGGGCGATTGTCGTCGGCATCGTATTCTATCGTTCGTAAAAGGTCTTCTGATGTCTTTTCAGTCTCGCCGAGGGGCTTGCGGCCATTGAATTCGCCTTTGCCGAGCGTTGTTCTGCAAAAGGGATAATGCAGCGGGGCTTCTGCCAGCAGGAACTGCAAAGCCTTGCGGCTTCCGCCGGTTGCCGAAGTCTGCAACATTCCGTTCAGCTTGCGTGTCGAGTGATCCCCTCCGAACCGGTTGGTCGGAACATTGCTTTTCGTGAACTCCACCAGAAACGAAGTACAGTTCAGTTTTGAATCGATCAAATCCAGCACACTCGTCCAATCAGCCGATTGTGTGGAGCATCTCAATACTCGTAAAAGTAGATCTACTTCATCTGATTTACTAAGCGACGGCATGTTGTAAAGCATCTACTAAATATTACATAAAGACCTCTTAAACTTGTAAATATTACTATCAATTCTTTTGAGAAATAGCAAATGAAACGCTTGAGGGAGCTTGTGATTCTTTACGCTGTCAATGGACCGGTTCGTGCGAGAAGGCTTGGCTGTTTTGCCGGAAAACCTCTAGATCAGTTGCCAGTTGAAGGGACATGGTCAGCGCGTTGGTCAGACATCGGGCTTTGACGTCGCGGACATGTGCCGCACCGTTGGACTATCGTCTCGACCTCTTGAAATGACCGGCAACAGCCCCGGTAAACGATCGGCAGACTGAGACCGCTGCAAGCATGTTTCAGGTCTGCGCTCGGCGGTTTGCGGGACCGGATCGCAACAAACGGATGGAGAAAGGAATTCTGCCTGAATTGAGTTTTTTGGAAAAACCGGGCCCTGACAAGCTCCGCCTGTCATTCGCAGTCGTCGGACCGGCTTGGCTTACTGAGCGTCCAATTCGGTGGTTCCATTGGCTTCGCCGTTCTGGCCAAGCTGGATTTTTTCCACTTTTGCTTCGGCAGATTTCAATAGCGCGTCGCAGTGCTTGCGCAAGGCATCACCGCGTTCATACATCTCGATGCTGCGTTCCAGAGCAACGTTGCCTTGCTCGAGTTCCCGCACGATCGTTTCCAACTGCTTGAGAGCGTCCTCGAATGAGAGTTCGGAAATGTCGCCTGCAGCATCGCTCATAGGTGCGGTCCTTGTCTGAAGCATGAGTTCATCTGGAAACTTGCGGTCTTGAGCGTTCAGGTCAAGCCGTGAAGTATCAGATAGACAGGATGATCCCCGTCGTTTTTCAATTCGAAGAGATCAGCCGGTCATGAGGGTCATGACGTGCGCCGCCGTCGATCGGGCGAGTCCCTCCAGATCGTAGCCGCCTTCCAGAACCGAAATCAGGTGTCCTTCACTATGTTTGTCTGCGACATCCATCAATACGCGGGTCGCCCAGGCGAAATCGGCCTCGACAAGGTTGAGGCCTCCCAGCGGGTCGCGGGCATGTGCATCGAAACCTGCGGATATGATCACGAACTCCGGCGCAAAATCATCGAGCCTGGGAAGGATCGCAACCTCGAATGCCTCCTTGAAGGCAAGGCCATCCTCACCGGGGGCAAGCGGAACGTTCACAATCGTGTTCGCATCACCGGTTTCAGACGCAGCGCCAGAGCCTGGATAGAGCGGCATCTGATGCGTGGAACAGTACATCACGCTGGGGTCGTTCCAAAAAATATCCTGTGTGCCATTGCCGTGATGGACGTCAAAATCAATGATCGCCACTCGGCCGACACCATGCTTTTCCTGAGCGTATCTGGCGGCAACAGCAACGTTGTTGAAAAAGCAGAAGCCCATTGCCCGTTCTTTTTCCGCGTGGTGACCCGGCGGGCGGGAAGCGGAAAAGGCGTTGTCGACCTTTTTCGTCAATACTTCGTCGACAGCACGGCAAGCACCACCCGCCCCCCTGAGAGCTGCTTCCCATGTGCCGGGAGACATTGTCGTGTCCGCATCAACCCGCGCCACACCTTCGTCCGGGGCCAGTCGGTGGAGCTGGTCCACGTAACTCATCGGATGCGCGCGCGCGATATCCTCCAGTGCACCCACCGGAGCAAGGTCGCGTTCGACGGATTGGAACTTTTCATGTTCCAGGATCCTGTCTATCGCCCGAATCCTGTCCGGCCGTTCGGGATGCCCAAGCGGGGTCAGATGGTCGAGA